>NZ_JWLL01000001.1 GCF_000814025.1 Tateyamaria sp. ANG-S1
GGCAGCGATGCAGCTTTGCTTTTCGTCGCCCGCGCCTGGCGCGACGCCGTGCTCGAAGTGTTCCCGCCGATCACCCATCGCAACACGCGGATGCTCAAACAGCGCAAAAAGCGCGACCGGCCCGGCGATCATCCCCGCTCCGAGGTCACCAGCGTCCACTACGCTGCCGCCACCAAGGGCCGCTACGGTCGCTGGATCGCCCGCATCGAGATCAAGGACGACATCCGGCCCACCGGCGCCGGACCATCACCCGGAGCTTCTCCGAAGCAGACCTCGGCACAGATGCGGCACGCGAAGCTGCCGAGGCAGCGGGGCTGCAGATGGTCCTCGCCGTCGAGCACGGAGACGACCCGCCCTCCGCAGCCCCGCTGCCAAGCGCCTGCACAAAAGGCCGGGAAGGGGTCGCGGGGACGGGTGAGGACCGCGATGACACATCGGTACCGAGGCCGCTGTCGCCCCGACTACGAAAGAAGACCTCTACGCAGACGTAGCGAGAAAGGGGGGCAACGACCTGCGCGTTGCCCGCCCGTTTCTCGCTGCACGGTGTTCGAATGGCCGGTATTCACGCCGCGCTGCAGCGCGGGCGATGAGGAAAGCGCCGAAAGATCCATGCTACGTGCGCGCGCAGCACAAACATGCGATGACCGGGTTGGGCTCAGTCTAGACCTTCGCCGCTCTGTGTCTCGACGTCGGTACGCAGCCTGAAGCGGTCATTGGCTCAATGTCTTCGACATGACCGCATTGCGGACGAAGCTGCCGTCTGGAACGTGGCGCAGGATGTCTGCTATCAATTAAACAAACTTTATAAGACAGGTGATTTCCGATGGCACTTCCCGAACCACCATTTGACGGTTCCTGTCTTTGCGGCTCCGTCCAGATTCACATAACTGCACCGCCGCTCCTTACTTTGGCTTGTCATTACTGTGACTGCCAGAAATTTACGGCTAGTGCGTTTTCCCTCACAACTATGTTTCCATTTGATGATTTTGCGTGTTCGGGCGAACTCTTTCAGGGGGGACTCCAGTCAAGCGGAGAGATCAACTGGCTCTTCGACGTTGTCGCCCCGGATCAAAACACGACAGCGCGTGTGCTCGCTAATTTCCGGCAAGTGGTGCAGGAAGGTGGTTTGCGGCTGCACCCTCTGATTGGGCGCTTGGTCGATGAGGAAACGCTCAAGAAGATAGCCGGCCAATCGAAGGGCGGTGAAGACTGATGCCGGTTTTTATTGCGGAAGACTACTACGGGCCATTTTGGAGCAAGTTTGAACTAACGACCTGCGACGAAGCAGATGACGAAAGAATTGCCGCGGGAAAAAAGTATCTAAAGGATGCTGAAATGCAGTTCATCATGGAAGACGTAGCCCGCGCTGGCGATCGGAAGTTCGAATTTATTACGGTCGAAATTGAATGGCCAG
Organism: Tateyamaria sp. ANG-S1; assembly: GCF_000814025.1. Taxonomy (GTDB): domain Bacteria; phylum Pseudomonadota; class Alphaproteobacteria; order Rhodobacterales; family Rhodobacteraceae; genus Tateyamaria. Next base: position 1,415 of record NZ_JWLL01000001.1, read on the forward strand.
AGGAATACTTGCCTCGTAAGCTGCAGCTTTCTCAAGGAACTGCGCTTCCGGATTATATCCACTCGTACCGAGGCGGAAGCAATGGGCATAACCATTCTGCCCTGCTTAGCGAAAAGGCAATGGAAACGATTGATCAGACTAAATCTGGGTCTGATAATTGGAAATTTCATGAAATTAAGATCGAAGATCCCGCCGGTAAAGAGGTCGCAAGGTACTTTGCTTGGCTGATTACAACTCGGAGGGACGCCGTTGATGCTTTGTCACCTGGCGTCAAATCCGTTGGTGGTCCCATCGATGGCAAGCATCTTTTTGAATATTCTGGCGAACGGTCGCCAGAAAATCTTCGTCTAAAGAAAGACGAAGTAAAAGATCTAAATGCCTGGACGGATTTTCGTTTCTATGGCAACTATGGGATTTTTGTCTCTGATGAGGTTTTCCAAAAAATGACCGAAGCGAGTTTATCCGGCTTTGCCGCGCAATCTACTTGGTCCGTAGTCTAGTTTTAAAAAGATTGTTCTATGACTGACTTTTCATTCAACAAGAATACTCCGTCACTTCAACCTATTTTTACGACTGCGCGACCGGGCTTGCCGACAAGCGGTCCTGATATTGGCTAGTTCTTCTCTCCTGAGATTCAGGACGCCAAACTTCGTAAGTTCCTAGGTCAGAAGAACCATACAAGGGGTCCATTGCGGGAAGGACGAACGTCGGCTTAGTCGAAAGTCCTTAGAATGTCGTTTCGCCCCGTACCGCAATGGACCTCTTGATGACTGATGAAAAAATGGAATGGGCATCGATTCCGGCAAAACATAGCTACCGGCAAAGCCCAGATAGTTTGGAAAAACTACACGCTTTGATGGACGAATACACAGCGTCCGGAGGGTTCTTCTCCACCTTTCGCCCGTTCCGGCGCAACCCTTGACCGATCCATAGCGGGCATCTGCGCGTCCTGCAGCATCCGTCACAAAGGGCTCACTGCCAACCTCTGCCGCGCTTGGTCCATGTCGAATTGGCCTCCGCTCAAGAGATCCGGTCGGTGCAGCATCGCTGGGATGCTCTTATCTTGTCAGCGTCAGAAGCGCAGGCTGCGGGCATCGGGCAGCCCACGGCATTCCTCACCGACCGGCGGCTGCGATTGAACTTGCAAAACAGCGGTCTGCGCAGCGCTCCCTTGCTGGGTGAGCTGCCGCAACACGCCTTGCATCGTCTCAACGATCACCGCGCTCGGATTGAAGCGCTGCGCGACATCGCAGATCACCGCCGGCAAGGGATGTTCAAACGCGCGCCCGTCACGCTTCTTCACCCACAAGTGTCACGGAAACCCAGCGCCACAGGAGCTGTCTGATGAACACGATCCCGCAAACCTCCTGCGAAAGGATGAACCGAAACAGCCAAGCGTACCAAGACGCTTTGGAACGTTTGCGCGACGTCTTCGAGCATGCGCGCATTTTGCAACACAGGCTGCAGGGTCTGCCGGGGGACGTCCAACAGCACCACAAGGATATGCTCAACAGCTTCAAAGCTGCCGCAGACCTCCGCGAAGAGCCTGCCGACGACTTCAAGTCGTTGCTCGCAGGCCTATGTACTGCGCTTCAAGGCCAAGAGGCGCGACGCGAAGTGCCTCCTGAGCTGGTCCAAGTTGACATCGATGACTTTGGCGCGCCCATCTACGACTATGTGGCCGAGCCCGCCATGTATTGTCCGTTCGAAGCCGCACGCGAAGCGCTCCGCGATGTGCAGCACCATCTTGATCGCTGGCTGGGCCATGCTGCGGCCTGGGAACGGATCGATGATCTGGTCGCAAAGTTCTAAGCCAAATCTTCTCAGCAAGGGACGTTACACCGCTCCTTGCACCTCCCCCCCTCCGGAAAAGGTGCAAAAATGAAAACGCGCCCAGCCCCCAATGTGTCCTACGAAGACCTCAACCGCCTCATCGATGCCTCGCCAGACATGGCCCAAAAGGTCGAAGTCACACAGACGCTCCTCTACGAAACCGTTGCCCATATCTGCGACATCGCGGACGATGAATTGGACATCATCGAAAGCGAGTTCTTCGATGCAATCCTCCCCTTCGTCGCCGAAAAAGGATGGGTGTCTTACCATGAGGTCCAGAAACCTTCGATGACCTTCCTTGCGATCCTGGTTGGTCGCGACAGTATCCTATCGCCCGGCCCCGATGGGGTGGACGTACAGGTCAAGCTCGCCGACACGTTCCGCGTTTGCAGAAAACTCGCACTCGACATCGATCAAATGGTCGAAGAAGCTATCAAAGACGGGCGAGCCAAACATCAAAACGACACAAACAACGAGGCCTAAACCTCCGAAGTATTTTTGGCCAGAAGAAAGGGTTAGTCACTCGGGAGGGTGACGATGATTGTGTCTTCGTTCCATCCAGCGGGCAGGTCGCGGGCCTGAACTTGCACTTGTGTGGTGCCTGCCGGGATGGTCACGCCGCTCAGCGAGCGGGTGAAAGGCTGTTCGTCCACGTGCGGGTGGTGCAGCACGCGCATGCCGAGTTCATTGCCGTCCATGTCCAGCACCCGCCAGCCGTCGGCATAGTGGTCCCAGCCGGTGTCGGGGTGGCTGATGGTGACGGAGAAGCGGTAGGTGTCCGCGCCTGTCTTGGCGATGTCGACATTTTCGATCACCGGCTCTTCGGCGAGCGCAGGGGTGGCGAGCAGCAGGAGGGGGATGAGGTGTTTCATGTGAGTACGTTACGGTCCGTTTAGGGTGGTGTCATGTCACGTGTCTGTGCCCAGCAGGATCGTGCGCGAGTTTGAGGCAAACTCGCGCCGCCAGATCACTGCCAGTGTGAACAGTGTTGCCGCGATCAATGTGATCGGGCCAGCCAGCCATGCGATGCAGGCGAGGGCGAAGTAGACGGATCTGAGCCCGCGGTTGAACGAGCGTGCGGCGGTGATGTTGATCTCTGCCGCTTGGGCGGCGCGTGGGCTGCACGTGGGGTCCGTGACGTCGTTGGGGACGGCGGCCATGACGACCGCAGCGTAACCAAAGAGCCGATTGGCCCAGACGAATTTTAGGAAGGCGTTGGTCAGGAACAGCACCACGGTCAGCATCTTGATCTCCCACACGAAGGCGGGCGTATCCGTCAGGATCAGGTCGTTTGCAATGCCTGTCAGCCGCTCGGCATTGCCGATCAGGGCCAGCGTGCCCCCGATGGCGATGACCGAGGTCGAGGCGAAGAACGCCGTGCCCTGCCGCAGGCTCGCCACGATCTGGGCGTCGAAAATGCGCGGCTCGCGCGTGATCATCTGTTGCATCCATTCGCGCCGAAACCCGGCCATGATCTGCGAGGTCGAGGGATGCTTGGCCCGCGGGTGTTCGATGCGCCAGCCGATGACCTGCCAGCCCAGCACCAGAAGGCCAAGCGCTGCAAAGTCGAGCGGAGTGAAAAGGGCGATGCGGTCAAGCCAGGTCATGGCTGCGGTCTTACACCGCAGGAATTCAGATTGCATCCCGGCCAAATTGGTCATATTATTTTACCAATCGACGGAGGACGCCTCATGGAAATGCCCATTCCCGATTCTGATGTACTGGCGCGCAAGGCCCGTGTGGTCGAGCGGTTGCGCAGTGTGTTACCCGCCGATGCGGTGATCGACGACCCGATGGAAACGCGGGCCTATGAGTGTGATGCGCTTACGGCCTATCGCTGCCCGCCCATGGTGGCGGTGCTGCCTGCCACGACGGCGGAAGTGTCGGATGTGCTGCGCATTTGCCATGAAGAGGGCGTGCCGGTTGTCCCACGCGGCTCGGGCACCTCGCTTGCGGGCGGTGCGCTGCCCACCGCAGATTGCGTGATCCTGGGCGTCGCGCGCATGAATGACGTGATCGAGACGGACTACGACAACCGCTTTATCCGGGTGCAAACAGGGCGGACCAACCTGAGTGTGACCGGTGCGGTGGAAACGGACGGCTTTTTCTACGCCCCCGATCCGTCGAGCCAGTTGGCCTGTGCCATTGCAGGCAACATCGCGATGAACTCGGGCGGGGCGCATTGCCTGAAATATGGCGTCACGACCAACAACCTGCTGGGCGTGACCATGGTGCAGATGGACGGGACCGTGGTCGAAATCGGGGGGGCGCATCTGGATTCCGGGGGGCTCGATCTGCTCGGTGTCATTTGCGGGTCAGAAGGGCAGTTGGGTGTTGTGACCGAAGCCACCTTGCGCATCCTGCACAAGCCCGAGGGCGCGCGGCCCGTGCTGATGGGTTTTGACAGCGCCGAAGTGGCGGGGGCCTGCGTCGCCGACATCATCAAGGCGGGCGTGCTGCCCGTGGCCATCGAGTTCATGGACAAGATGCTGATCGAGGTCTGCGAGGATTTCGCCAAGGCGGATTATCCGAAATGCGGCGCGCTGTTGATTGTTGAGGTTGAAGGCTCTGACGCCGAGATCGACGCGCAGCTTGCGCTGATCACCGACATTGCCAAGCGGCACAACCCGGTCGCCCTGCGCGAAAGTGCGTCGGCCGACGAAAGCGCGCGCATCTGGGCCGGGCGAAAGGCCGCGTTCTCGGCCATTGGGCGGATCAGTGACTACATGTGCCTGGATGGGACAATCCCCGTGTCGGAACTGCCTTACGTCCTGCGCCGCATCGGTGAGATGTCGGAGAAATATGGCCTGCCTGTGGGCAACGTGTTCCATGCAGGCGACGGCAATATGCACCCGCTGATTTGCTATGACGCCAACAAGCCGGGCGATTTGGAACTGTGCGAGGAGTTCGGAGCCGAAGTGCTGAAGCTGTGCGTCGAGGTCGGCGGCTGCCTGACCGGTGAACATGGTGTGGGCATCGAAAAGCGTGATCTGATGACCCACCAATACGCGCCCGCCGATCTGGAAGCGCAGATGGCCGTGAAGGACGTGTTTGATGCTAAGTGGCTGTTAAACCCTGCCAAGGTATTCCCCTTGGCGGTGTCTGAGCCGCGGCGTGGTGCGGCATTGGCAGCGGAGTAAGGGGGCCAGCCCCCTCGGCCTTGCGGCCTCACCCCCGGAGTTTATTGGGCAAGATGAAGATGAGCATGTTGACGTCAGAAGATGCAGTTGCGCAGGCGATGGCAGAGGCCAAGGGCCCCTTGGTTATTCGCGGCGGTGGCACCCGCACGGTGGGTCGCCCTGTGGTGGGTGAGGTTCTGGATGTATCGGGTCTGTCCGGGGTGACGCTGTATGAACCCGGCGCGCTGACTCTGGTCGCGCAGGCGGGCACGCCGGTGGCCGAGATTGAGTCGGCGTTGGCGGCGGAGAACCAGCGGCTTGCTTTTGAGCCCTATGATTTGACCGGCGTGTTGGGCACTTCGGGTGCCTCGACCATTGGTGGGGTGATTGCCACCAACGCAAGCGGGCCGCGCCGTATCATGGCGGGTGCGGCACGCGATTTTGCGCTGGGCGTCCGTTTTGTCGATGGCACCGGGCAGGTGATCAAGAACGGTGGGCGCGTGATGAAGAACGTCACGGGCTACGATCTGGTCAAGCTCATGAGCGGGTCGTGGGGCACTTTGGGCGTGCTGACCGAGGTGAGCCTGAAGGTGCTGCCCTCGGTCGAGGCCGAGACGACGCTTGTGATTGACGGGCTGGCTGCGGACCAGGCGGTGCTGGCGATGAGCCGGGCGCTGGGCTCGCCTTTTGAGGTGTCGGGTGCGGCCTGGGTCGCGGGTCAGGTCTGGCTGCGGCTTGAAGGGTTCGAGGGCTCTGTGGCCTATCGCGCGTCACAGTTGAAAACCTTGCTGGCCGCGTTTGGCGACATCGCTGAGATGCAGGTCGACTGGCGCACCGTACGAGATGCAATGCCGTTGCATGGGGCGGATGCGGTCTGGCGCATCTCGGTTAAGCCCAGCGATGGGCCAGCGGTGATTGCAGCCTTGCCCAAGGGGACCGACACGCTGATGGACTGGGGCGGCGGTTTGGTCTGGGCCGGGCATTCCGGTGGCGACATTGCAGCGACGCACTCTGCGGTTCAGGCGGCAGTGGCCGCGATGGGCGGCCATGCAACGCTGATCAAGGGGCCGGACGCGGTGCGCTCAGCAGTGCCGGTGTTCCAACCCGAAGCGCCCGGCGTGGCCGCACTCACCGCATCCTTGCGCCACAGGTTCGATCCCAACGGCATCCTGAACCCCGGGCTGATGGCCGCCTGATGGTTGTTGTCCTCTTTATCATGGCCTTTGTGATCGGGCCCGGCCTTTTCTTCCTGCTGGACCGGGCGGCCGGGCGGCACTGGCCGCTCGCCTTTGTCGCGTCGCTCTTTGTGCTGGCCAGTTTCCTGCTGCGCAGCGACGCCTACCTGACCTTCCCCGTTGACGCGACGCGCGTGTTTCTGAGCATCACTTTCATCTGGCTGGGCTGGGTGGTGGTGATGGTTCTGGCCGCCCGCGCCCTGCGCGAAGCATTTCCGACACCGCGCGGGCACCGCCTTGTGCGGGCCGCGGGTGCGATGGGCACAACCGTTCCGTGGTTCGGCTTTGCCGCAGCCCAAATGATGGCGAGATAAGATGCAAACCACATTTACCCCCGAACAGCTCAGCGACCCGCAGATCGAGCGGTCGAACGAGATCCTGCGCAATTGCGTGCATTGCGGGTTCTGCACGGCCACTTGCCCGACCTATCAGGTGCTTGGCGATGAGCTGGATAGCCCGCGGGGCCGTATCTACCTGATCAAGGATATGCTTGAGAATGACCGCGACCCGGACGAGAAGGTCGTCAAGCATATCGACCGCTGCCTTTCCTGTCTTGCTTGCATGACGACCTGCCCCTCGGGCGTGCACTACATGCACTTGGTCGATCATGCGCGGGAATATATCGAAAACCGCTACAAACGCCCCTTCACCGACCGCGCGCTGCGCTGGGTGCTGGCGCGCATTCTGCCCTATCCGATGCGGTTCCGCGTGGCACTTCTGGGCGCCAAGATCGGGCGTCCTTTTGCCCGTCTGATGCCCGACGCCCGCCTGCGCGCGATGCTGGAGATGGCGCCGGATCACATCCCGCCCGTCAGCCGCAATGATGATCCGCAAAGCTTTGCGCCAAAAGCGCCCCGGAAGATGCGCGTTGCGCTGATGACGGGCTGCGCGCAACGGGCGCTCAACACAGACATCAACGACGCCACCATCCGCCTGCTCACCCGGCTGGGCTGCGAAGTTGTTGTGGCCGAGGGTGCGGGCTGTTGCGGTGCGCTCACCCACCACATGGGCAAGGCGGACGAAAGCCACGCAACGGCGGCCAAGAACATCCGCGCCTGGGCCAAGGAAATGGATGGCGACGGCCTCGACGCCATAGTCATCAACACCTCGGGCTGCGGCACCACGGTCAAGGACTATGGCCACATGTTCCGCAATGATGCGCTGGCGGAGGATGCAGCCCGGGTCGCAGGTATCGCCATGGACGTGAGCGAAGTACTGATGAAACTCGACCTGCCCGAAGGCACGCAGCAGGACATGACCATCGCCTACCACGCGGCCTGTTCCCTGCAACACGGCCAACAGATCAAGACATACCCCAAGGATCTGCTCAAGCGGGCAGGCTACAAGGTGGTCGAACCCGCCGACAGCCACCTGTGCTGTGGCTCTGCGGGCACCTACAACCTCATGCAGCCCGAGATTTCGCAGCAGTTGAAAAAGCGCAAAGTGCGCACGCTCGAGGCCAAGAACCCCGACATCATCGCCGCCGGCAATATCGGCTGCATGATGCAGATCGGGTCGGCAGCAGGGGTGCCTGTCGTGCACACGGTCGAGCTGCTGGATTGGGCCACCGGCGGGCCGCGTCCGCCCGCGCTCGACCGCCACCCAAGTGACGTGCCGATTTTGCGTTAAATTGGACCTATGCCCTAATTTTGCCCCCATTCGCGCCTAGATCCGACTCAACCGTGGGATCGGAGAGTGATGAGTATGCGCCGATGGATGGCCTTGTTTGTTTTGGCCCTGGCAGTGACAACGACAGCGGTGGCGCAAGACGCGCAACTCAAGCGTCTCGACTCTGGTGCGGATGCAGCAGGGTGGGAGGCTGTCGGGCGGCTCAATGTCGGCGGCACCGGGTTTTGCACAGGCGCTCTGATCGCGCCGGATCTCGTGCTGACAGCGGGCCATTGCCTGTTTGACAAGGAAACCGGCGACCGGATCGACCATACGCAGGTCGAGTTCCTGGCGGGCTGGCGCAACGGGCGGGCCTCGGCCTACCGCAATGTGCGACGTGCCGTGGTGCATCCGGACTACACCTATGCCGGCCATGTGAAATCCGAAGGCGTGCGCAACGACCTAGCACTTCTCGAACTCGAACACCCCATTCGCGATGGCAAGATCATGCCCTTCGACACCGCCGCGCGCCCGCCGCGCGGGGCCAAGGTCGGTGTGGTCAGCTATGCGACGGGTCGGTCCGAAGCCCCATCGCTGCAGGAACTGTGCCGCGTTCTGGCGCAACAGGACGGCCTGCTTGTGACGTCCTGTTCGGTCGAATTCGGCAGTTCCGGCGCCCCGATCTTTGTGATCGACAAGGGCCGCGTCCAGATCGTTTCGGTCGTGTCCGCCAAGGCCGAGGTTGAGGGCAAGGCCGTGTCGCTGGGCACGTCGCTGGGCGCTCCGCTTGCGCGCCTGCAAGCCGAACTCGTGGCCCAACGCGACGACATCAGCCCCCGTATCTCCGGTGGAATGCGCCGCGACACGGGCGCGAAGTTCATCAAACCATGAGAGCGCTGGCACTCCTCCTGGCCCTGTTGACGGCCACAGCCACGCAGGCGCAGACGACAAAGCTGCGCACGCTCGATACCGATTACTCTGCCGCCAGTTGGAAGGCCGTGGGCCGGATCGAGTTTGGCGGCGGTCGCGCCTTTTGTTCCGGCACGCTGATCGCGCGCGATCTGGTGCTGACGGCGGCCCATTGCCTCTACAAACCCGATACCGACCAGCTTTGGCCCACGGACACGATCCGCTTCCGGGCCGGGTTCCGCAATGGCGAGGCGGCAGCCACCCGCCGCGCATCGGATGCCTCGGCCCACGAACGGTTCGATGCAATAGGCCCCCTGACAGCCGAAAACGCCAGCTACGACGTGGCCCTGATCCGGCTGGCCGAGCCTGTCTCGACCTTCGATGTACCACCGTTCTACGTGCACGAAGGGGCTGTCCCGAGCGGTCCTGTCAGCGTTGTCAGCTACGGGCGTGGCCGCGAAAATGCACAGTCGCGGCAAAAGCAATGCCAACTGCTCGACCGGGCCGATGACGCGATGCTGTTTGACTGCGACGTCACCTTCGGCTCCTCCGGCGCGCCGGTCTTTACCCACAAGAACGGGCGGGGGCAGATCGTGTCGGTGATCTCCGGCATGGTGCATATCAAGGGCGAAAAACGGGCGCTCGGGATGGTGCTGCCCGAGCGCATCACGGAAGTGAAACGCCAGCTCAGGATGCAGGTGGCACCGCCCGTCGCACAGGTGCGCCGGATCACGGTGGGCGGCGGCACTCGCAGCGGCACAGGCGCGAAATTCGTCAAACCCTAGGGGTCTTGAACGGCCAAAAATCCTCACCACATTGATGGTATCGGATGCCCAGCCGGGGTCCGACCATAGCAACCTTGCGGGTTTGTCCGGACCGGAAAACCCGCCGTTAATCGCTCTGATGAGGATGACATGCGTACATACGACTTTGCACCGCTTTACCGCGCAACAGTTGGTTTCGACCAGATTGCCGACCTGATGGACCGGGTCCTTGCGACGGACAACAACGCGGGCACATACCCCCCCTACAACATCGAAAAGACCGACGATGATGCCTACCGCATCTCGATTGCCGTTGCGGGTTTTTCCGACGCCGACCTTGGTGTCGAGGTCAAGGAAAAGTCGCTGATCGTCTCGGCCCGCAAAGCCGACGAACAGGACAAGACCTACCTCCACCGCGGCATTGCCACCCGCGCGTTTGAACGTCGCTTCCACCTGGCTGACCACGTGGTCGTGACAGGTGCCTCCCATGTCGATGGCATGCTGCATATCGAACTTGTGCGCGAGGTGCCCGAGGCCCTCAAACCCCGCCGGATTGAGATTGCCAGCCAAAAGGCGATTGAAACGGACGTGGTGGACGCCAAGGCCGTGAACTAAGCCGACCCAAGTCCGACCTCCTCCTCCCTGTCGGACGACCCCGGGGTGCTGCACGCGCCCCGGGGTTTTTTGTGCCCAAATGATCTGGCGCAAAGACGAAGGCCCGCGCCCCATGCATGGATCGCCCGCAACGGAGGATACGCCATGCCCGCAGCCCAGACGAAAACGGACCTGCTTGCCGTCACGCACAAGGAGTTCGAGAAACTCACAACGCTGATCGCCCAAGTCCCGGACGACATTGCGGTCGAGAAACTGGAAGATGACACCTCAATCAAGGATGTCATCGGCCACCGGGCCCATTGGATCGACCTGTTTTTTGGCTGGTACGCAGACGGGCAGGCGGGCAAGCCGGTCTTTTTTCCCGCCGAAGGGTACAAGTGGAACGACCTGAAAAGCTACAACGCCCATCTGCGGCAACGTCAGGCCGATCTGGACTGGGCCGAGGTGGTTGCGATGCTGCGGGACGGCCACGCGCGCCTGCTGGAGTTCATCGAAACCCGGTCCGAAGCAGAGCTTTATGGCGGGCCGATGAAAGGGGCCAAGAACGCGTGGCGACTTGGCCGCTGGGTCGAAGCGACCGGGCCCAGCCACTACCGCTCCGCGGCCAAGTTCATCCGCAAGGCGGTCAAGGACAAGGCGTTGACCTGAGCCGTCAGGCGGTGTCGGCCCCGATGGCCAGCAGCCGGTCTATCTCCGCATTCACAGCCTCGGGCGCATCAAGGTTCGCGATATGCCCTGCGCCGGGCAGCACGACATGCCGACAGGCCGGGATGGCCGCCGCCATCGCCGCTGCGCGCCCATGAATGCGCGTGTTGCGCGCACCGACCATGACGGCACAAGGCATCGTCAGCTCCCCCAGATGTCGCCGCCCGTCATAGGCCGTCGCCAGACACAGAACCGCATGGGATTGCGTCGCATCCAGCCGCGGCAGGGTGGCTTTCAGGTAGGTCGCCGCTTCGGGCGTCTCGGCCCCCAGATGGCGCGCAGGCAGCCGGGCCATCCAGCGCGGCGGGATCAGTGCCATGGGCCACAGGCAGGCGTTTATCAGGTGCCGCGCCACCGCACTGCCGGTCACCGTCGGCACCGCTTCGATCATGGCAAGGTGTGATACCGCGCCCGGCCACCGCGCCGCCATCTCCAGCGCCACCATGCCGCCCATCGACAGCCCGACCACCGCATATCTGTGCACCCCGAGTGCCTCCAAACGCGCATGCACGTTCTCGGCCATCTGCTCTACGCTCGTTGCTGCCGGAACACTTCCATGCCCAGGCAAATTGGGAACGATCACCCGGCGCGTGCTCCGAAAATGCGTGCGTTGCGGCGCCCACATGTGGTTGTCCACGCCCGCCCCGTGCAGGAATACAAGGGCAGGGCCATCGCCTTCGTCAATCAGGTCCGTCATGCGCTGTGGCTTAGCATCGCGCAGGCCCAAGTCCCACCCGTATGGCCCGCCTCCGCCTAGCCTGCGTCCCGCGCCCCCGCAGCCAGCGCGAGCCCGTCCGCAACGGCGGTAAACACCTCGGAAAACGAATGCCGCGCCGCTGGAAACTGATCCTTCATCGTGTCGGTCACCATCGACATCAGGCTCGACCCGCCCACATAAATCACCTGGTCAATCTGCTCGGCACGCACCTGCGCCATCTCCAGCGTCTCCGCCACACCTCGGCGCAAAGCAGCCGCATGCGGATCGAGAATGCCCCGCAGCGCCGCCCCCGGCAACGCCGCCTCCAGCCCCCGCGCGACCTCGCCCAAGGCTATCACGGCATCCCCACGCCCCGAATTGGCATCAATCTTGCCCTGCTCCACGGCAAAGGCGACGTCATGGCCCAATTCATGCTCCAGCACAGTGCCCAGCCGCGCCATCTTCTCCCGCTCCTCAGCCATCTGCACCATGTCAGCGACCATGCGCCGGGTCTGCGCGGTATAGAGAAACGGGATCTTCTCCCAGGTCGCCAGATCATTGAAAATCGCCTTGGGCGCGGGCAGGGTGCCCGGCCCGATGGCGTTCCTTATCAGCGTCCCAGCCCCAAACAGCGGCATCACCCGGTCAATGCTGATTGCGCGGTCAAAGTCGGTCCCACCAATGCGCACCCCATGGTTCGACAGGATGGAGATCCCCTCGCCACCGGTACGAAAGATCGAAAAGTCCGATGTCCCGCCGCCAATATCCACGATCAGACCCGTAGCACCGGGATGGTCCAGCGCGCCCGCCGCAATGGCTGCTGCCTCAGGCTCCGGCAGGAACGACACGTCCTCAAACCCCGCCGCCAGATAACAGTCCCGCAAATCCGCCTCGGCCTGCGCTTCTCGCGGATCGCCAGAGCCGTGAAACACCACCGGACGCCCCGACAGGGCGTGATCAAACACATGCCCGGCCTCCGCCTCCGCCCGCCGCTTCACCTCCGTCAAAAACCGCGCGATGATGTCGACAAAGGTGATCCGCTCATTCAGCAACTGCCGCTTCTCGTGCATGACGGTCGTGCCCAGCACGCGCTTCAGCGCCCGCATGAACCGCCCTTCGACCCCCTCCAGCAGCGCGTCATTCGCCGGATGGCCCATCAGCATCTTTCGCGCGTCATAATCAAAGAACACGGTGGTCGGCAGCGTCGTCTGCCCTTGCGCCATGCTCACCAGATGCGGCTGACCATCCCGCACGTAGCCCGCCGCTGAATTCGACGTCCCAAAATCAATACCCAAGGTTGCCATGACGCGCCGTCCTGATCCTTCATCTTGCCAGATAAACTCTCCCCGAAGGGCCGTTTGGCAAACAAAAACGCCGCCCGATTTCTCAGGCGGCGCCAGCAATGTAAACAGGCAAAAAGGTCAGTCCACGGACCCGATGGAAAAGAACATCGTCTCGCCCGAATGGTCATCGACACCGTCATTGTCGGTCGAAATCCAGGCCGTCCCATCGGCCAGGATCGCCAGCCCCTCGACCTTGTCCAAGACATAGCCGCCGGTCGAGGTCAGATCCGGGATCAGGTCCCGCACCTCTTCCTTGCTGACGACAGGCAACTCACCACCCAAGGGCGCAGGTTCCATCTCCGCCAGCGGCACGCGGTAGATCTTCTTGGTCACGGCTTCGATGCCATGCTGGTTGTCACGCTCCACGACATAGACGTGATCGCCATGCGCCACGATCTCAGACAGGCCAACCCAACCCTTGGCCGGTTCCGCCTTCGGGTAGTGGACTGCGCCCCACTCCTCGGTCTCAAGGTTATAGGCCACCAGCTTCACATGATTGGCCGGATCATCCTTCCACTCACGCTGCACGGCCATCCACAGGGTATCGCCGACCTTGGTGATCCCCTCAAAGCCAAAGCGCCGCTCGACCGCCATCAATTCCGGGGGCAGGCCGATCTCTTCTTCAATGCTGCCATCGGCAGCCACCTTGTAGATCGCGTGCGGAATGACGCGGTCCGTGCGGCCTTCGCTGGCGATCCAGAACGCATCACCATCCAGCGTGATCCCCTCCATGTCCAGCTTCTGCGCAGGCCGACCTGCACGGGTCACGTCAATCGCCTCTACAATCCGCGCTGGGGTCTGCGAGGGATCAATCTTGAAGATGCGCGGCTGGAACCCATAGAAGCTGTCGGACACGGCATAGATCATGCCATCCGCATCAGCGACCATGCCCGAGATAGCACCCCACCCGGTCAACTCCTCCATCCCTTCAGATGTCAGATGCGGATAAATCGCCGGACCTTCGGCATATTCAAACAGCATCACATGCGCCCGCGCCGCACCATCTTCCAGCCCGTCCACTTCATTGGCCGACACCAGCAGGTTCCGCTCCGGAATCACCACATAGCCTTCCGGCCCGATGCCCGACGGCAGCATCTGCGTCAGCACCGGCGCTTCCAGATTGGTGACGTCATAGACCCCGACGATGGACCCGCGCTCGGACCCCACGAACACAAACGGCGTGCCGTCAAAACTGGCAAAGGTCACGCTTTCGGGCTCCACGCCCTTCGCGTCCGACCGCTTGTCCGGGTAGTGCCCGATCTGCACCATCGCGTGCTCAAAGCTCACGCCGCTTTCATAGACAACCCGCCCGTCCTTGCGGAAAATCGTCCAGCCGCGCGACCCGCCTTCGTAGTCGCCCTCGTTGGCGGTGGCAAAGTGTTCATCATCAATCCACGTCACCGCATCGGGCTCGCGCAGACGACCCATCTGGCTCTCGTTAAAGATCAGCGCACCACGCTCATCCGTGGCGTCGATGCCCTCCAGGTCCACAGCCCCGGCAGAGAAATGGCTGACGATGCTACCATCACGCGCCACCACCACCATGTGGTTGTTCTCTTGGAGCGTCACCACGGTCTCACCCAGAGCATTGATGGACACATATTCCGGCTCGGGGTCCGTGGGGGCGACATCGGCCAACCCTGTCAGATCGGCGGTCAGGATGCTGTCGCAGTCCAGCGACCCGTCCACCACGTCGATCATCTGCAACGACCCGGCGGGCAGCTGCGGGATCACCCCGTCGTTCAGGTCTTCGTCCCGCTCATTCTCAATCGCGACGGACACAAAAGACCCGTCAGGCGCCTTGGCCACACTGTCCGGCTGCCCGGCCAGATCGCAGGACGCGATGACGGACCCGTCCGCCACATTGATCGCCAGCATCTTGCCCGACGGGTTGGTAAAGCTCTCCGACGTGTTGATCCCGACAAAAGCGGTCGTGCCGATGACGGCCACGGATGTCGGCTCGCCCTCAAGCGCGATATTGCCCAATGGCTGCGGGTTGGCAGGGTCGGTGATGTCCACCCGGCCCAACGCCTCAAGCGGGCTGTCGGTATAGACCAGCGTCATCCCGTCAGCGGTCACATCGATGATCTCGGGCGAGCTTTCGCGGCTCGTGTCCTCGCCCTCGGCCATATTGGTCACGACCGGGAACGACGCGATGCGGTTGAAATGCTTGGCTGCATGGCCGTCAGCCACAGCCGCGCCTGCCATCAGGGCCAGCGCAGAGGTCATGCAGAAAAAGGGTTTGGTCATAAGACACTCCATCGGGATCAAATCCCGGATGCAGTGGCCGCGTTCGTTGACGCTGACGTAACAGTCAGATGTCAGTTTTGTAAAATCAGACCTGCGGTGTCGCGCCGTCCAGCACCGTCCGGAACCAACCCGTATCGATGTTGCCGCCGCACAGAATGACGCCGACCTTCTTACCCGCCATCTGCGCCCGCTCCTGCATCAACCCGGCCAGCGGCGCGGCCCCCGCGCCCTCGGCCACATTGTGCGTCGCGGTGAAATAGAGCCGAATGGCTTCCGCCACCTCGTCATCGCTGACGGCAATGATCCGCTCCGCCCCCTTCGAATAGACTTCAAACGCCTCTTGCACGGGCACCCGCACGGCCATCCCATCGGCGAATGTCGCGGCCGAGTTCGTCTCGATCAGCCGCCCTGCCTCAACCGACAGTTTCGCCGTCTGCGCCTGATCCGACACGACGCCCACCACCTTGGTCGCCAACCCCAACGCATCCCGCGCCATGATCGTCCCGCAAATCCCCGACCCGCAGCCAATGGGGACATAGACGGTGTCCAGATCCGGCTGCGCACTGAACAGCTCATAGGCATAGGTCGCCACGCCCCGCACCAGCTCCGGATGATAGGGCGGCACGATAAACAACCCCTCGGCGGCGGCCACGCGATAGGCTTCCTCGCGCGCGGTATCAAAGTCATCGCCAAATTCGATCAGCTCCGCGCCGAACGCTTTCATGGCGGCATTCTTCTCCACCGAATTGCCGCGCGGCACGTACACTTTCGCGGTCAAGCCCGCCCCCGTCGCGGCCCAGGCCTGCCCCTGCCCATGGTTGCCACGGGTTGCGGTGCAGATGCCCGGCACCTCCGGATGCGTGCGGGTCAGCCAGTCCATAAAGGTCAGCGCGCCCCGCACCTTGAAGGCGCCCGTGGGCGTGTGGTTCTCGTGCTTCACCCACACCTCGGCCCCCGTGGCGGCACTCAGCAGCGGCCAATGGTGCTGCGGGGTGGGGGCCATGCGGGCGTGAACAAAATCGGCGGCGGTCTCAAGATCGGAACGGGTCAACATGCGGCGCATCTGACCCCGATCAGCCCTCAGGGTCCAGCCCCTTGCCCTCAAACCAGTCCATCACGCGCACGGCCCACCCCTGCGGCGCCCCATGCCCGCCGGGATGCAGCATCAACCGAATGTCGCCAGCGGCACAATCAGTCCAATGACGAAACCACAGATCGCCCTCGAAACTGTTCCGCTCCGGCTGGCGGGCATCACAGCCGTTGGTCTCGCGCAGGATCTTCAGCGATGCCCACACATCCCCCTG
Source organism: Tateyamaria sp. ANG-S1 (assembly GCF_000814025.1). Lineage (GTDB taxonomy): Bacteria > Pseudomonadota > Alphaproteobacteria > Rhodobacterales > Rhodobacteraceae > Tateyamaria. Next base: position 17,797 of record NZ_JWLL01000001.1, read on the forward strand.
AACGACGGCCCCACCGCCAAAGGACCGCCCCTCAAGCGGCACCACCCGGTCGTTCCAGCCATGGGTATGAAACAGACGCACGGGCGCATCACAGCCCACAGGCAGATCATCCCAGAACGCCCCGGCAAGCGGTGCATAGGCATCGGCAAAGCCCGGCATCTGACAGGCCATATCCCAGACAAAGGACCCCCCGCGCGAAAACCCGGCCAAGAGCACCGAGCCCCCCTCCACACCCGTCCGCGCCCGCACATCGGCCATCACATCCGGCAGAAACCCAAAATCCTGCCGGTCGTACTCCAGCCCCTTGCCACGCACGGACCAATCCCGCTTGAACCGGCGGGTGGGCTGCTCGCCATTGGGGGCGACAAAGACATAGCCCCGCGCCAACGCCTCCCGCGCCAGACCGGAGGTCAACAATCCCTGACCGCGCGCGCCGCCGCCATGCAGGTGCATGACAATGCCCTTCGGCACCGCACTCTCCGGCAGGGCCATGTGGTAACTGCCGCCCGGCACCGCACAGGCATCCTCGGGGCCACCGCAGGCCAGGGCGGGCAGGGACAGAAAGGCAAACAGGACGGCAAGGATACGGGTCATCAAAACACTCCGGCTGAAATCTGCGCCCACCTGAGCGCAATCGTTGCGGGCGCGCAACTCACGTCGATGTCAGTGTCGTCACGCCGTTGCAGCCACGCGCCGATGCCGTGATAAGTGAAACGAGTGGCGGGCAGGCCCGTCAGACAAGTGCCTTGGGGGACGACTATGACACGGACAGGACTGATGCTGGCAGCGGCGGCTTTCGCGCTGGCCGCATGTGACGAGACCACGCAATCGGCCGGTTTGGGCGGACCGTTCCTGTCGCCCCTGCCGGACAATATCGTCGCCATAGCCGACCCGAAACAGGACCTCGACGCGGTCAAGGTCGACCCGGTGGACGGCTGCCTCGTCTACCGCCACGTGGGCCCGGTCGAAACCACCTTCCTGCCCCTGCGCAACAAGCAAGGGCGCCCGATCTGCACCCGCGCCCCGGCAGAAACGACGCCCGCGACCTAACGCGAGACCTGGCGAAAGCAGTGCCGAGACAGGGTGCTGCGCCGGAGTGACGTGCGAACAGAATACACCTGTTATCCGTTTTTGACCTTGGCGGACGAGTGACCGCTGAGCGGACTTGGCAAACCCTGCTTCAAAGCACTGACAGGACCGGAATCAAGCCGAAGGCGCCGGTCCAACACAAGCCCGTCCCGGCGGGCTGGTGTTTTGGTTTCTGTGCCGAACGGAAATTCTGTGGGATGTGCTTGGCTGCGATAAAGCGCTGCCGAAGGGATGGCGCGACACCAGCCCACGGGCTTGTCTTGGATCGGCTTAGTGTCGGCTGTGCGCAGAAAGCCGACTTTGCAAAGCGTGGCAAGATTTCTGCTTCGAGCCCGGAGTGACGGATGTTGCGATGGGCACGAACGTCCGTACTCAGCGACGACCAGACACATACCGGTCGAAATAGCCGCACCGGTCAATTCTTGGGAACGTAACCCGCCCTTAATCAAAATCGACTTCAACCTTGGCGCGTCCAACACGGAGCGCCCGAATGCCTGTTTATCCATTCAACGTTTATGAAGTTGACAGCAGTTACTACTTCACAGACGCACAGAGTCTCATTCTCTCAAAGAACACCTTGGAAATCACAGACACCGTTGACGATGATCTGCACCGAACTCAGGCAGATGATCCCAATAACGATCAGACTTTCTCATTTGCAGGCGAGAGTGCAGTCACGGATTACACTGTTCAGTACCTGGACTTTGCGCAGGTTAACGGAACTGGGCAGGAGTTTGAGCTGTACGCAATGGAGGTGTCTTTCGCTGACGGTTCCACCAAGTACTACGTCATGTCAAAGGATGAAAACTTCAAACCAGACATTGGCGATGATCTGGCAGTTACAACATTCAGCAGCTTTATCTCCACCGACTATGGATCCATTGGCGCTGCCGTTTGCTTTGCGGAAGGTACGAGCATTCAGACCAGTTCGGGTGCGACGTCCGTTCAGAACATCAGCATCGGAGACTTTGTTCAGACAAAAGACAACGGTCTCAAAGAGGTTCTGTGGATAGGGAAACGACACATCCATCGCGCAGAGCTACAGCGCTTTCACCAGCTGCGGCCGGTTCTCATTCGACCAGGCTACTTCGGGGATCATGGACCGTTGCTCTTGTCACAACAACATCGAGTTCTGGTAACGGGTGATCAGCTGGGGCTTTCATTAAGCTGTGGGGAGGCCTTCATAAAGGCAAAGCATCTCGCGGAATACGTCCCAAAAGCCGCCCGTGTCGCGAATGGTAAAACTAACGTCTCCTACTACCATATCTTGCTGGAAGGCCATGAAGTTCTGATTTCCGGCAGCATCGAGACTGAGAGCATGTTTCCGGGAGCAATGGCTCTAAAGGGCATCTCAAGAACTGATCGGCAGCACATAAAACGTTTGTTTCCGAACCGGCCTTCAAACCAAGAAACGGCCATAGATGGTTTCTCTCTTGCTCGCCCGTGTTTACGAAGAAAGCAGCTCGAACAAGCGACAGTCGCGCTGACAAAAAAAGCGTCGTAAGCGCCCAAGGACCGGTCGAAATCCACGCCAGCGCAGTGTCCGGTTTACCCTACACTGGTGTCATTCATTGATCAAAGGCAAACGGCGGCAAAGTCCGCAAAGCCGTCATCTGACCGTTTTTGACCAATGTTAGCTTTGGGCTGAAACCGAACTTCCCCGCCCGCCAACAGGCGCCACGACCTCACCGAAACCCGTCAAAAATGGAAAGGGCACCGCACAGGTATCATACCCCACGCAGTGCCAAGTGCTGACTCACTTTTAGCTCGCCGCGGTCAGCCCATCCTCCGACGGGTACAGGAACGCCGTCGAGCCGGGGGTCACATTCGGATAAAGCTGGTTGATATGCGCCATGATCATACGCACGCAGCCCGAGCTTGCCCGACCGCCGATGGAGCGCGGGTGGGGGGTGCCGTGAATGCGCAGATACGTGTCGCGGTTGCCCACAAACAGGTACAGCGCCCGTGATCCCAGCGGGTTGCGCGGTCCGCCGTTCATGCCATCGGCGTGCTGTTCAAACAGTTGCGGATCGCGCTCGATCATCGCCTTTGTCGGCGTCCATGTGGGCCACTTGGCCTTGCGCTTGATGTTGTAGGTGCCGGGTTCATACAGGTTGCCCCGCGCAATCGCCGCGCCATAGCGCATCGCCGTGCCGTCATCCTGGATATGGTATAGGTACCGCGCCACGGCATCCACGTGGATGTCGCCGGGGGTCAGCCCGTCATTGGCCTGCACCCGCTGCGGCAGGAACCGGCGGTGCACACCCCAGGGGTTCGACGTGGCCAGGTCAAAATTGGCCGGTGTCACCTGCGCGTCCCAGGCGGACCACTTGGACCGGTCAGAAATCGGGCGGGCCAAGGCGGGCCCTGCAATGGGTGCCGAAAAAAGGGCGGCGGTGGTGATCACGAAATGGCGTCGGGTCAACATGAATCAAAATTCCTCGCACTCAGGTCGCCTATAGATAGAACAAATGTGGGTCTTCGGGCAATCATACGGGCCCGAAGTCACGGCGATGTGAGGGCGTATCCTCGCCGGCGCAAATCCTAACATCCGGTAAATACGCCCCTGTAACCCCCTGAATTCTCACAGGTCGCGCGCTGTCCCAGCGTGGGACATCACACGCTCATACAGACGTATTTCATCTCCAGAAACTCCTCGATCCCGTGGTGCGACCCCTCCCGGCCGAGGCCGGATTGCTTGACCCCTCCAAAGGGCGCCACCTCGGTCGAAATGATGCCGGTATTGACCCCCACCATCCCATATTCCAGCGCCTCAGAGACCTTGTGGACCCGGCTCAAATCGTTGGCATAGAAATACGCGGCAAGGCCGAAAATGGTATCGTTGGCCATCTCGATCACATCATCCACGTCTTCAAATTTAAAGAGCGGCGCCAGCGGCCCAAACGTCTCCTCATGCGCCACTTTCATATCCTGCGTGACCCCGGTCACGACCGTAGGCTGCAAGAACGTCCCGCCCAGATCATGTGGCTGACCCCCGGTCAGAATGGCCCCCCCATGCGCCACCACATCCGCCAGATGATCCTGCACCTTCTCAACGGCCTTGTCGGTGATCAGGGGGCCGGTGGTCACGCCATCCTCAAGCCCGTCACCCACCTTCAAACCCTCAACCGCAGCCTTCAGCTTGGCCGCAAAAGCGTCATAAACCCCCGCCTGCACATAGATCCGGTTGGCACAGACACAGGTTTGCCCGGCATTCCGAAACTTGCAGATCATCGCGCCCTCAACAGCGGCATCCAGATCAGCATCATCAAAGACGATGAAGGGCGCATTCCCGCCCAGCTCCATCGAACACTTCATCACCTGATCAGCCGCCTGTTTCAGCAGGATACGCCCCACTTGCGTAGAGCCGGTAAAGGTCAGCTTCCGCACGGCGGGGTTCTCGCAAAACTCCTTGCCCGTCTCGGAGGCATTCGAGGTCGTCACCACCTGAAACACCCCCGCCGGAATGCCCGCCCGCTCGGCCAGCACACCCATCGCAATGGCCGACAGCGGCGTCAGTTCCGCAGGCCGCGCGACAAAGGCACAGCCCGCCGCCAGCGCGGGTGCCGCCTTGCGCGTGATCATCGCGTTCGGAAAGTTCCAAGGGGTGATGGAGGCGGCGACACCGATGGGCTGTTTCAAAACCGTGATCCGCTTGTCGCGCTGATGGCCGGGGATCGTCTCGCCATAGACGCGCTTGGCTTCTTCGGCAAAGAACTCCACGAACGAGGCGCCGTAGCCAATCTCGCCCTTGGCCTCTGCCAGCGGCTTGCCCTGCTCGGCGGTCAGGATCACGCCCAGATCATCCTGGTTCTCCATCATCAGGTCGAACCACTTGCGCAGGACAGCGCCACGCTCCTTGCCTGTCCATGTGGCCCAGTCCTTTTGCGCTGCCTGCGCCCCCGCGATGGCGTTCGCCACCTGCGTCCGGCTCAGGTCCTGTACCTGCGCGATCACATCGCCACGCGCGGGGTTGGTCACTTCGAACATGCCCTCATCACCCTCCACCCAAGTGCCGTTCACATAGGCGCGGGTTTCCAGCAGCGTGGGGTCGTTGAGCATGGATTTCAGGTCGGTGGTTTGGTCAAGCATGGCGCGTCCTTTTGCGGTCCTTTGCATGTCAAACAACACGGGCTAGTCTTGTCCAGTTCCAAAGTAAGGGGGGACGTGATGCCAGACATGGACGATGCCTATGCCAACGGGGCCTATATTGGCGGGGCCGCTGACTACCCACCGCGCTGGGCAGAACAGGCGGAGGCGTTCCGCAAAGCCCTTGGGCCAAGGGCGCGGCTGGGGCTGAGCTATGGCCCGTCCGAACGCATGGCGCTCGATCACTTCCTGCCGGAAGGCGAGGCCAAGGGCACGCTGATCTTTGTTCATGGCGGCTACTGGCTGAAGTTCGATCGCTCCTATTGGTCGCATCTGGCGGCAGGCGCGCTGGCGCGGGGGTGGAGCGTGACGATGCCCTCCTATGATCTATGCCCAAGCGTCCGGATCGCCGGGATCACGCAGCAGATCGCGCAGGCGGTGATGGCGGTGGCCGATGGCAGTATGGGTCCGATCAGCCTGGCGGGGCATTCGGCAGGCGGGCACCTTGTGTCGCGCATGCTGGCGCCGGGGATGTTGCATGCGTCCGTGATCTCACGCCTGAGCCATGTCATGCCGATCTCGCCCGTGTCCGACCTCGAACCGCTCTTGCAGACGATGATGAATGCCGAATTCGGCATGGACATGTGCATGGCGCGCGCCGAGAGCCCGGTGCATCAGCCCAAACCGGATGTGCCCGTCACCGTCTGGGTCGGGGCCGAAGAACGCCCCGTGTTCCTGGATCAGGCGCGCTGGCTGGCCGAAGCATGGTGTGCTGATCACGTGATCACCAAGGGCGAACACCACTTCAACGTGATCGACGCGCTGGCCGATCCCGACAGCGACATGATCCGGCGCTTGACGACGGCCCGCTGACGCGCAAGATGACGATGGCTGCGGGCGATGGCGTCGCCCGCATACCCAGCCCGAAACCGTCCTGCACGCCGGGACCTTTCTGCAAAGGAGGGTCAGGCATGACCGCTCGCCCCGATTTCTACCGCTTCCAAAACGGCACCAAAGACGCGCTGCCATTCGACGCCGCCGAATACGACGCCCGCCTGACCGAACTGCGCGACCGGATGGAGGCGCAGGGTGCCACTGCCGCCGTGCTGACCTCCATGCACAACGTCGCTTACTACTCAGGCTTCCTCTACTGCGCCTTTGGCCGTCCCTATGCCTGTGTCGTGACCGAAGACGCCTGCGTGACCATCAGCGCGGGCATCGACGCGGGCCAGCCCTGGCGGCGCAGCCACGGCGACAATATCACCTACACCGACTGGCAGCGCGACAACTTCTGGCGCGCCGTGCGTGAGGTGACGGGCGAGGGGGCAGTTATAGGCGTTGAATCCGACCACCTGACCCTGCTGCAACAGGGCAAGTTGGAGGATTTCCTGAAACCCGTCGCCACTGTCGACCTGTACGAGACAACCATGCGCCAGCGCATGAACAAATCCGAGGCCGAGATCGCCTTGATCCGCCATGGTGCCCAAGTGGCCGATGTGGGCGGCTACGCCATCCGCGACGCGATCAAGGCGGGTGTGCGGGAAATTGACGTCGCCATGGCAGGCCGCGATGCGATGGAGATGGAGATTGCCAAGCGCTTCCCCGATGCCGAATACCGCGATACCTGGGTCTGGTTTCAATCCGGCATCAACACCGATGGTGCGCACAACCCGGTCACGGGTCGCGTGCTGGAGCGGGGTGATATCCTGTCGCTCAACACCTTCCCAATGATCTCCGGCTACTACACCGCGCTGGAACGGACGCTGTTTGTTGAGACGGTCGATGACGCCAGCCTCAAGCTCTGGAACCACAACGTCGCTGCGCACGAACTGGGCATGTCGCTGTTGAAGCCCGGCGCGACCTGCGCCGAGGTGACCGAAGGCGTGAACGCCTATTTCCGCGAACACGACCTGCTGCAATACCGCAGCTTTGGCTACGGTCACTCCTTTGGCGTCCTGTCCCACTACTACGGGCGCGAGGCGGGGCTGGAACTGCGCGAGGACATCGACACGGTGCTCGAACCCGGCATGGTCATCTCGATGGAGCCGATGCTGACGATCCCCGAGGGCCAACCGGGTGCAGGCGGCTACCGTGAACACGACATTCTGGTGATCACCGAGGATGGGAACGAAAATATCACCGGCTTCCCCTACGGCCCCGATCACAATATCATCGGCTGATTAAACTATGACATACAGGGTTGAATTTGTTTCACTCTTTGTAGCCTGAGTTTGCGGCCTAACTGAGAATCGCGTACCGTCAGATGCGAGCGGTGCGCGTTCAACAATTAGGCCCCCACATGCTGGCTGATCGCCATCCTTTTCAGGACGAACGCCTTGACGCGCTACGTTCATATGACGTGCTCGACACCGCTTACGAAGCCGAGTTTGACAGTATTGTCGATGTCGTGGCTGACCTCTGCGAGGTGCCGATTGCCCTGATCAGTCTGGTGGACGGCCAACGGCAATGGTTCAAGGCGGTCAAGGGGCTGGACGTGCCCGAAACGCCGCTTGAATCCTCGATCTGCTCGCACGCCATCCTCGAAGGCGACCTGGTCGAGATCGAAGACACCCATGCCGATCCGCGTATGGACGGCAATCCGCTGTGTGTGGATGATGCGGGCCTGCGCTTCTATGCGGGCGCGGTGCTCAGGTCGCCCGATGGCCTGCCGCTGGGCACATTATGCGTGCTGGATCGGCGCCCCCGCACGCTTACCGATCCGCAGCGCAAAATGCTCAAGGTGCTGGCGGGGCAGGTCATGGCGCAGTTCGAACTGCGCCGTACCCTTAAGCAACAGGCCATCCTGCACAGCGAGGCGGATCACCGGATCAAGAACTCGCTCCAGATGCTGTCGTCGCTCACCCGGTTCCAAAGCCGCGTGTCGGAGCTCGACGAAACGCGCGAGGCGCTGGATGCCGTCGGCCAGCGGATCGAGACGATGGGCCGGCTGCACGAGGTTTTGCAGGCGGGCAACGTTCAAACCCATGTGGACCTCGACGACTACCTGATCCGCATCGTGGATTTCCTGACCGAACAGTCGCCGGAACACGTGATGATCGACACCGCGCTGTCGCACATTCGCATGACCCCATCCCGCGCCGCGTCCATCGGGATCGTGCTGAACGAATGGGTCACAAACGCCTACAAACACGCATTCCCGTCAGAACGTCCCGGCACGATCCGGGTTACGGTGACGGATATGGGATCAGGGACCGCTCAACTTGAAGTGGCCGATGACGGCTGCGGCACGACGGTCGAGACGCCCACCCGCCGCTCCGGCCTTGGCACACAGATCACGGACGCGGTCGCGCAGGCGCTTGACGGCACGCTGACGGCAGATGCCAATGCCTTCGGCACCCGCCACCGGCTGCTTTTCGCCGTCTGACCACCTTTCCTTGTCGCAACCTTTTTGCAACTATTCGCTCGAATATCGGCCGGTGCCGATGTAAATGCGTGTTACATTGCCTATATGTAACGCAACACATTGAACGTAGAGGACATTTTATGGCCGATTTCGCAAGTCAGGTGGCAGAATCTCAATCCCAGGTGGCCGAGGCGCAACAAAAGATCTCGGAACTCACCAGCCGGATCGAGGCGGCGCGGTCCAAGATGAAGTCGGGCGATGACATCTCGATGGACATCGAAAACGCGACGCTCGAGGACGTCCATGCCCACACCGACGTGATGAATTCTAACATCGCCGAGCTGATCATGGGTCTCGACGATGTCACCGCTGCATTCTCCAAGGATTTTGACGAGATGCGGTCCAAGACAGGCTGGGAAAGCTTTGTCGGCATCTTTGCCAAGGCCAAGTCGGAGAGCATGCGGCAAGAGCGCGTGCGCTCTGCCTCGATTGACGACAAGCTGCAGGATCTGATCTCGAAATCCGACGTGATCGTGCAGTTGTTGCAGGGTCAGCTGACCATGCTGGAAGATCAGAAAACGAAGGTCGAGGCCAACCTGACCGAAACGCTGGACGAGCGCGAATTCACCGTGCAGGAACTTTCCGCCCTGCAAGCCGACATCCAGGCGATGGAGCCGCAGACCATCACGCTGGAAAACAAGATCGCATCCGAAACCGACGCAGCCAAGCGCACGGCGCTTGAGACGGAACTGGCCGACCTCAACTCGAAATACAACGAGATGGTGCAGGAAGAGCAGGTCAAGGTGGCCAAGTCCCAGACGCTTGAGCGCTATATCGAAAAGGGCAAAACCTGGGTGGACAGCCTGCAAAACCAGGCTGCGACCCAGATGGTGCTGATCAACAAGCTGCAAACAGACACCAAGCAGCGTGTGGTGCTGTATGATGCGCTTACGAAGTCGCTGAAAACGGCCCAGCAACAGGACGTCGCCCACCGCATCAACGAGATCGGCGTGAAGACGGACCAGGAGGCGCAAACCGCCATGGCCGGGATCGGTGCGGCGACGAACGCCCGCATGGCCGACATGCTGGAAGCGCACGAAGACCAGATGGTCTTTGCCCGCGACGTGCTGGAGCAGAAGGCGAAGGCGGATGAGCGGTTTGCCCGGCGCTTCGCTCAGATTGTCGAGAAGCATGACAGCAATGCGTATGGTGGGTGAGGTCAGTAAATGCTGACTGGCATGGCCGGGGTTCTCTACGGCTTTCTTCTGATGATTGCGACTTTCTTTCGTGTTGTTTTGCCAATCTTAGCGATTTGGTTGCTGATGGTGATGGCCGCGATGGCTTTGGGGTATTCATCGGGCGATGCGGTTGGCTTTTCGTCAGCCTTGATGATGCCTTTTGTGCTTTTCACTTTCGTCGTATCGGCGCCTATTTTGTTTGGCAGTTACTTTGAAATCTTCAAAAGTGTGGGGCCGTTTCAACAGCGCCTCAACAACTTCTCTCCAAATGAGGCTTCGAAGATTGTGGCGCGAAACAAGCTAAAATCGCGAAATCTATGTCCTCCGAAATTTCGCTGGATCACGGGCCTAGAATGACCAAACCTGAAACCTCCGGCCTCACTGATCTCTTCGCCTCCCGCCGTTACTTCAAGAAATTCGAGACGATCACCGGGCACCTCGCCCGTGTCGCAGGCGTGATGGAAGCCGAGGGCGATCTGAACCGGGACGAGGTCAAGATCCTCACCCGCTACATCGCCGAGTTGACCTTCACCTTCCGCGCGCTCAGCCAGAAGTACCTGCTTGTCGGGCGCGACACCGGGCGGTTCTTCGGCTCGCTTGCCATCGACAAGCGCTATAGCGGTTTTCCCGCGGCCGAAGAACTGCTCACCATGGCCTCGGACGCGATCCAGGCGGGCGTCCATCTCGATCGGATCGACCCGGCGGATGAGCTGAAAAAGCAGATGGTCGAGGTGATCATCGGCGACCGGCAGGTGCCCACGAAACTGCAATTCGCCCTGTCCCAGCGGCTCTACTACGAGGACCTGCAACGCGGCCAACTCTTCTGGCCCCGCAACGACCCGCAAATCGTCTGGACCGGCAATCTGAGCGACGACCGCCGCAGCTTCCGCATCCATTGGGCCGTCTACGACACCGAACTGAACCTGCCCGTCATCTACATGATGGAGGTTGAGGACACGGGCCGCACAGCCCTGCCCAAGGACCCCCGCCGCTGGCCCGAAGCGCAGGCGCATCTGATGGCGCAGTCGCTGGGCAAGCTGAAGCTCGTGACCATCGCCAAAGGGTTCGACGAGGATTTCGACGACATCCACCCCAAACGCCTGCGCCGCTTTTACGTGGGGCCGATGTACTCCTCCGCCTTCACCGCGCAATCGGGGCCCATCCTCGATGTCCTCAAAGCCGCCCGCGCGCCCGAAGGGCAAGACTGGGCGCTGGTCTGGACCGAGGAAGACCTGCGCTCCGAACGGGTGATCGAGGAACGCTCCGGCTGGTTCTCCTCCGTCGAACGCCAGATTTTCACGCTCGATCCGTTCTCGCATCACGGCGCGGATATTGGTGCCACAAGGATGCAACGCAGCATCGTCTTGCCCCAACGGGCATTCCAGGCGCTGCAAGAAATGAACCCGCAGGGCTTCGGCTCCGTCCGCAAATTCGTGGTTAGCCCGTCGGGTCGGGTCCTTCGGTATTGACGGGTGGGACAGGTGGTAAATCGGCCCTCCGGGGGGAGTTTATTTTGCAAGATGAAGCAGGGAATCAGTGAATGAGCCAAACGTCAGATCAGATGGAACTGCGCGAGGCCGAGATTACGGCGCATTACCCCATGGCGCTGTCCATGCTGCAGGGGTTCGACCATGCCCCCCGGATCGGGAAGGGCAAGGAGGTGGCGCAGCAGGAACGCTCAAGCGGTGTGGGCACCCGCCGCCGTTTCCGCACCACGACGCCGGGCCTTGTCACCCGCCGCACCGTGCCCACCGGGGCCGTGCAACTGATGGCCACCATCGAGGGGGCCGATGACGACGACGCGCTGATGTCGCCCGTGCAGGCCACCACGCTCAACGCCCTGCGCCGCGCCATCTCTATCGCGCTGGCGGTGGCCGAAAACTACGCCTCTGTTTCCGGTCTTGGTGATCTGAAACGCGCCAACCTCGAAGGGGCCCTGCCCGCCGCCCGCAAGACCGAGTTTGCCGAGCTGCTCGCCGCAGAGGCGCTCATCACCCTCTACGTCTTCGGCAACGCCACTGCCTACCTTCTCTCGGCCCACCAGACCGAAGTTACGGCCGAGGTGGGTGAGATCGAGGAAATCCTCACCGACAACGGTCAGACCGCCCTGCACGGCTGCCTCTGGGAACTCGACCAGGACATCGCCATCCACGCCCCGGACGACGCCCACCTTGTCGCCACGATCACCGCCTTTGCCGAGGCGCTGATGGAAAAGGTGTCCTTGCGCGCCCAGAACGCCCCGCGCCTTGCCCCCTTCACCGGGGCCTCATGGCATGTTGAGGCCGACGACTTCACCGTCCAGGGCTTTACCCCCGCAACGAAGGCCAAGACCCAAACCCTCACCATGACCTTCAAGAAACCGCACGAGGTCGTGGGCAACCATATCGCCAAATACCAAGCCATGAAGCTCGCCAAGATGCTGATGGCCTATGATTTCGACCGGCGGCTCAACCCTTTTGCCGAGTTGGGCGGCTTCATCTTTACTTTCATGGGCGACGGCAAGCCCGGCACGGGCAAAACGACGCTGATCCAGATGATGGCCGGTCTGATCAACGACTATTGCAGCGTCGCGGGCTACGCCTTCCGCTACCAGAACCTGTCGACGGACAACATCGACAGTTACCAGGGCAAGTCGGGCCAGAACGCCAAGGCGTTCATCTCGAACGTGCTCGATCCGGGCGTGATCGGCTTCGGCACCATCGACGACATTGACCAGCTGGCGGGCAAGCGCGGCGACCGCCAATCCTCCGCCGGGCAGCTCGAAATCACCGCCGTGCTGATGGAGAGTTTTGCCGGCGCCAACACCGTCGTGCGCGGGAACTGCACCTTCGGCATGTTCTCGAACTACCCCGAGAATGTGGACGACGCCCTGCGCCAACGCGCCGGGGCGCGGTTCCTCGTGGACGGGCCGCAAACGCGTGAGGACTATATCGACATCCTCGCCCTGCTGATGGGCAAGAACCACGACATCCCCATGGGCGCGCACGAACTGTTCTCGGCCCAGGAGATCAAGAAAGCGGTGGCGGCGTCCTTCGACAGCCACAACCGCCCGCACGAGGCGGGGCTGATGGACGTGTTCGACCGTGTGCATTCGGACGTGGGCGAGTTGGACACGATTGCCAAGCTGGGCACGTATCTCAAGGCGATCCAGCAGGCGGATGAGCGCTTCACCGGCCGCGCGATCAAGAACATCACGGACGCGGTCAAGGTCCGCGCCATGGATTTCGAACTGCCCGACGAGTGGATGGAAAACCCCGAGCTGTTCCTGTTCAAAACCTACGACGAGAAGAAAGCGATGATCGAAGACCTGCGCGTGCCGATCACGGTCGACATGGTGGTGCAGGAGATCAACCGGTACGCGGATTCTGAGTTCCGCTATGCAGACAAGTCGGACGAAGTCGCGATCGAGGCGATGGTGCGCGACTTCGGACGGCAGGAAGAGGCGAAGAAGCGGTATTTGGGGGGTGAGCGATGATCAAGAAACGCTCCGGGGGAGCGTTTCCATCGCGAACGGGCGGAGCCCCATTACGAAGCTCGTACAAAGCCGTTACATTCTTGTTCGTTTTGATCTTTGCGATTTTTGTGTTCGCGCAAGGCCATGCCCGCACATGGAAGGAATCCATTGAAATAGTTGAAGAAAAGTCAGAAGAACTCTGGCAAAAAGGCTTGTCGCTCGGTGGCTTTGGTCACTTAGGAACGGCATACAACGAAATTGATATTCCCAAGCACCGTTGTGCCATTCTGGGGCGCATGTTTGAGATGTCAGACGTCATTTCCCATCTCGAACATCATCCGGAACCGGAGTTGTCGGATTCGCCGAGTCCGGATGAAATTCATGCACTCATGGTTTACGCTCACTCGTTGAGTAACTGGGCGTTTGTCGCCTCGCATCTGCTTGAACAAAATGAAGAAACGCGCAAGCAAGTTTGGAACCTGGATTGCGTAGGAAAGATGGGGATTGGGAAACAATATGCGCTTCCGGTTGTCGATAGCGCCGCAAAATTCCGCGTCGAACAGCATGATCTTTTGGTACTAGGAAACATAGTAAGCGGGTTCGCTGAAAGCCTGGAACTCAAGTTGTCAGAAAACCCAGGAATAGATCGTGTTGTCCTAGGTAGTGGGGGCGGCAATGTCGTCGAAGCTCTTCACGCTGGTGTGCTAATTCGAAAGCTGGGGCTGAAGACTACATTGGGACAAAGTTGCTATTCTGCGTGTCCGCTCGTCTTCCTTGGCGGTGTTGAAAGAACAGTTTGGTCGCCATACCCAAAACTCGGATTCCATAAACTGTCTGACGGTGAAGGGGATGCAATCGGTACTACACACCCGGCCTATTCCTTAATCTTTGACTATGTGAAAGCCATGGGGAGCGATCCGAACTTTGTTTTAGCCAGTATTTTGCGGGCCGAACCTTCCGATATGTACGAGCCAACACTTTTGGATTTGTGTGAGTACTACGTGGTTACGTGGGTACAACGGGCTTGTTTCGGCGGTGACAAACAATGACCCTCCTCCTCGCCACAACCATCGCCGCCCTCATCCTCGGCACCTTCCTCCCCCTGCGCTGGGGCGTCTTCGGCTTCCTCGCCGCCGCTGCCCTCCTGTTCCTCACCCAAGCCGCCATCCACACCCTCATGGGCTTCGAAGGCACGCCGCTCTCTGAAACCATGCTGCTCTTCAACAACTCCTGGCCTGCCTATATCGGCTACAACCTCCAGATCACCGTCCGCAGCTTCGCCCTGCCGCTTCTGGCCCTCTCCACCCCGCTGATCTTCCGCATGGGGAGGCGCGCATGATCCTGACCGGCATCATCGCAATGGGCCTGATCGTGGTCGCCGCATGGCTCCTGCCGCCGTACATCAAGCGCGCGCTGCCGTTGCCGGAGTTCCTGTTTGGTATGGTCTGCACCAGCGCCATCATCGGGATCGCTGCTGTGATGGTCCTCCTCATCCAAGCCATGGGGCTACCGCTGCCAATCATTGGCCCCAGCGGGGACGCAGGCTTTGCCAACGCGCTCCTGTCACTCTCCATGCCCAGCGTCGGCGTGCTGGTCATCCGGCTGGCGCAACTTAGGGGGACCCGCCCATGATCCGCCTCATCCAACGTGGCCTCATGTTCGGCAACCTCTTCCACGTGGCCTCACCTGCGCTGGTCGAACGCTACAACCGCGCGCTCGAACATCTCACGGGCAAGCGCACCGCCCTCACCGACTTCTACATCGACATCTCCGGCTACTCGCCCGAGGTGGGCAACGAGCTGAACGACCCGCTCTACCTCAACCACAACGGGGTCAATCGGCAGTTCATCCTGCTCTCGACCGAACAACGCAAATGCCCGCTGCTCGACGCGGAATTCTCCACGTCCCAAGGTATCCTCAAACGGTTCATCGCCGAAAACGAGGCGGCGCTCTTTGCCCTCACCGCCCGCGACGCCGTAGCGGGGGAGCTGGTGAACTCCGTCTACGACATCTCCAGCCCCGCGCGGCTGTTCGATCTGCGCGCCATCACGGTCGAGGCGGACACCACGCGAGGCACCGTCCGCAACGCCGCCAGACTGGCGGAGAAGGTGGACACGTTTCTGCAAGAAGACGAGGCCTGGTTCGACGACGTCCTGATTGGCGAGATGATCCAGCTTGCGGGCCAGACCGGCGACGTCAGCCGCAACCCCGTTTCGCTCAAGCCCATGCGCGTGGAAAAAGGCAACTTCTGGACGTCGCATTTCGGCGGGCTCTACATCTTCCAGACGCTTGACCACCCGGCGACCATCGCGGCGACGGAGAAGCCCGAGGATGTGCCGACCAAATACACCTTCGATCTGACCCAACGAAACCGCATCGCCAAGTTCCTCGAATACAATGACTTGGTCGAACCCATCGTCAAAGCGCGGGGAATCGATGGCGCGGCCATCCTGAAGCAAAAGATGGACTTCATTCTCGTGTCCGCCGTGACCGAAGCGGGCGTCGATCTCGCCGGCACCACACGCCGCGACATGCGCAGGCTTGCCCGCGACCACGGGCATTTGCTGCCCGATGAATTCCACGGTCTGGCACAACTGGTCGACTGGGCCGAACACGGCGGCAAATGGCCCCGCATCAGCTCCGAACACCCGGCCTATTTCTACACCCTTCGCGCCGCCGATACGCCTGACGCAGACCTCGTCAACATGCTGCTGTCGGAACTCAGCCCGCGCGACGTGCGGCAACTCTTCATCTGCCACAAACAGGCGTTCTACGCGGCTTACGCCACTTGGGCGGACGCGAAAAAGGAATATGTCGCACAGTATCTGGAAGATGAGTACAAAGCCGACAAGGCGGGCGCGCGCGAGGCGCTCTTTGGGCACGATGCCCCCATGGAACCCGACCCGCAGCCCCGCGACCTAATCGCGCGCGTGGGGCCCTGGGGCGCAGTACGGAGGTAAGGACATGGCCGTAGCGAGACTGTTTCTGATCGCCCTCGTGGTGCTGACGGTGATCTACTTTTCGCTGTCGCTCTATTCACGCGCCCGGGCCCGCGACCGGTTGGAGGCCGAATGGGACGAGGGCGACAAACCCGGCCCGCGCGAGGCTTACATCAAACACGGGCTCGCTGATTATGATGGCTCGCTGCGGCGCAAGCTGATCCTCGGGGTCTATATCGTGCCCATGGCGCTTGTGTGCCTTATCATCTACCTTGTGAACTTCGCCTAAAAGGACCCCGCAATGCGTTACATCGGCTGGACCCTCCTGATCACCTTCTGGGTCGCTTTCGGAGCGTTCCTGCACTACACCCTACCGCAACGCGACATCGTTCGGATCGTGAACACCTACGAGGAACGGCAGGAGCTGGGCGACTGGACGCGCATGTTCTGGTCGCGGCCCGACACGCAGTCCGACGGGCTGATCAACCGCGATGTGCAGTTCATCCAGACAGTGCGCGCCAATGGGCGGCCCATGGTCTACCGGAACGAGGACACGGGCTGGAGCTGGCCGCCCTATTTCAAGTTCGACACCTCGAACCTTTATACTGAGGCAGCGGATTCCGTGTCGCCCCGCGCAGCTCCTGAATGGTACGTGATCACGCATTACGGCTGGCGGAACGAGTTCCTGACGATCTTCCCCAACGCGATCTCCCTGCGGCGGGTGGACGGGCCGGACGCCTCCAAGGGCATCCCGTGGATCAACATCCTGATCCTAACGACCATCGCGGCGATCTTCTACGCCACCTGGGTCCGCTGGCGGCGCTTCCGCCGGGCGCGGATCGATCCCAAGCTCGAAGAAATGCAGGACAGTTGGGACGCGGCCGGGGACGCGGTCTCGGAAAAGCGGGGCCGGTTCCAGCGCTGGCTTGGCACTTGGAAAGCCAAGTAATCCACTCCTTCATCTTGCCAAATAAACTCTCCCCGAAGGGCCGGTAAGCAACTGGGCCTATCCTAACGGGTCTGTGCGCCACAACTTCACACGCAAACCGCCATGGGCGATGCTCGGACCTTCGGGCAGAAACGGCAGCCCCGTGGCCTTGGCCAGTGAGGCCTCGCTGGTGACGATGCCCACACGCCAGCCCGAAAACCGCTCGGCCAGAACCTGCCCCAACCGGCCATAAACCGGGTAAAGCGCCTTCTTGTTCCCGATCCGCGCGCCGTAGGGCGGGTTCACGATCACCAGACCCGGCGGCCCGTCGGGCGGGGTGATTTCCCCGGCATTCCCGGTCTCGAATGACACAAGGTCCGCGACGCCAGCCCGCTCCGCATTGGCACGCGCCATGGCGATCACGCCCTGATCCCGGTCCGACCCTGTAAGGCGCACCTCAGGTGCGCCCCGGCGGTCAGATGTCCGCAACGCAGCCACCGCATCGGCGTCGAACCCGGCCAACTGCTCAAAGGCAAAGCCGCGCGCTCGTCCCGCCTGTAGGCCCGCCGCCATCTCGGCCGCCTCAATGACAAAGGTGCCAGACCCGCACATTGGGTCGAACACCGGCTGCGACCCGTCAAATCCGCACTGGCGCAGGAACAGCGCGGCGAGCGTCTCACGCATAGGGGCCTTGCCCACGGCCTCTTTATGCCCGCGCTTGTGCAACGGCTCGCCGGATGTATCGACGCTGATCGTCACCCGGTTGTCGTCAATGCGCACCTTAAGCGTGACAGGCGCATTTGCGGCCACGGTCATCCCGGCACTCTCAACCAACGCCGTCTCGATCCGCTTGGTCGCCGCACCTGCGTGATAGATCTTGGACTTGCGCGAGGTGGCAACCTCCACCCGCACGGGCACGTCCGGGCGCAGCACATCGGCCCACGGAAACTTCCGCGCCCGCTTGTCGAGCTGTGCCAGATGAAACGCCATGAAGGACCCCATGCGCCACAGCACGCGGGTGGCGCCCCGCAGCTCCAGATTGGCGCGCCAGACCTCCGCCCAGCCGCCGCGCAGGCTGACCCCGCCCGGCACCACATCGGCCACGTCAAAGCCATGTTCCCGCGCCTCATCGGCGAGGGTCTGTTCCATCCCCGGCAGGGTGATGGCAAAGATCGGGGCAGGTGTTTCGTCGGACATGGCGCCGTCTATAGGGCCGCCTGCCTCGATCCGCAAAGGTGCAGATCAGTCGGCAAACAGATAGTCCACCGCCGCGATCTCGCGCGCCTTTTCCGGGGCGACGCTCAGGAAACCGGTCAGGGCGGCGGCATTGTCGTCCAGATCGGCGGTCTCCTCCATCCGGTACAGATGCTCGAAATCCGCATCACGAAGCCTGTCGGATTCGTAGGTCATGTCGTGGCGGATGGTGGGCAGCAACCGGTCCAGCGTATCGGTGCTCGTCTGCTCTCCGGCCAGCCCGACACGCATGGCGTGCCCAATCAGGTATTCATCGGAAAACGAACACTGAATCTCAAGAATACGGGTGATCGAGCGGTCGCCAGCAAAGTCCTGCAACAGGTCCAGATTGCCGGGGTCCATACATACGATCAGCCGGTCGGTGTCGAAATAGTCAAACAGCATCCGCATCAATGCGCGGCGGTGGCGGGTGCGCTTTTCCAGTGTCTTCTGGATACCGCCCAGATCGGGCAGGGGGGTGTGCTCTTCGTTGAACAGGTATTCGATGGCGGGCACGTTGGTCATAACCCGGATGCGCTCCAGCAACCGCTTGGCCACATGCCACTTCTTGCACACGATGATCAGCAATTCGCGGTTGCGGCCCAGGGTGCTCTCGGTCTCCCAGAACCGCATGGCAAAGCGGCGCCCAATCCGGCCCCGGCCGGTCAGGAACTTGAACAGGCTCGCCCCCTCGTTCGAGATCTGGAATTGCACGTTTTCAGCCGCATACAGCAACCCAAGACGACGCTTGAGGTCCTTGGCCTCGGGGCTGATCTTGCGGGCAAACAGGAAATCCTGGCTCAGCAGCAGATCATAGTGATCGTCATAGAAGGTCACCGGCATACCGTAGTCGGTGAACATCAGGAATGTCAGCGTGCGGCTGCGGATCTCCTCTTCGGGCACGACATGGCGCACGATGGTCTGAAAGAACGTCTCGTCCGGGATCCACGTGGTACGGAAAAAGCGCATGACATCCTTGCGCTCTCGGGTGAAATCCAGAACCCACTCGATGGTGCGACGGCGCAGGCACCACCACTGGCTGCCGATCTGCACCTGGATATCGGCGGGTATCTCCCGCTTCAGACCAAAACGCTCCTGCAGGCGGTAGCTGGTGTAGAACCGCCACTTCTGGGTGCGCTCGTTAAAGAAGTGGCGGTAGATCAGCCGCTCTTCCCGCATGCCGGTCTTGATCCAGTCGCTGTCGAAATAGTCCAGACTTTCGATAAAATCCGCGTCGTTTTCGTCCAGAAAGTGATGGGTGTATTCGGCGCTCTTGATCGCCATGCAGTCGCCCGACAGCATGTAGAAATGCGTCGCCCGCGGGAACGCGTCTACCGCACTTTCGACAGCGTACAGGGTGGCCTGCACCAGGCTCCACTCGCCCCAGCCGCACCGGATACGCCGATGGGCAAAGGTGACATTCGGGTTGTGTTTCAACGCCTTGGTGATCTGGGCAAAATGCGCAGGATTGGCGCGCGCGTCAAAATGAATCGACATGTAGTCGCCCGCCGCAGTCAACCGCTCCGCTTGCTTGATGATGGCATCGGGGTCCTTGTGACATAGCAGAATATAGGCGATCTTTGCCATTCAGGAAACTTTACCACCGATCAACATGCGATTGTTTACGGTGATAAAGCTAAGCAGAGATTGAATAAACAGGATTTCTTTGCTTTTTTGCGCGACAAGCCAGTGACGCGGAGCACTGCAAGTAAAAAGGGCGAGTAGTCGTATGGGTTTCCCTGGCACCTGGATGACGGAAAGCGAAAGCGTGGTGTATCGGGTTGTGCCCAAATGCGCCTGTTCGACCATCGGTCAGATCATGTTCTACTCGGACCATGGCGCATTCTTTGATGGCGACATCCACGACGCCCAGGGCGGCATGCACAAATGGGCGCTTGAAGCGAGCCAGCCGGTCATCACCGACAACGTGAAAACGCACGGCTCCTACGCCTTCACCTGCGTGCGCAACCCCTACACCCGCATCTTGTCGTCCTTCTTTGACAAGATCTGCGGCATCCAGCGCAACGGCAAACGCTACCGCGGCAACCTCGTGCCGCTCCTGATCCAGAAATACGGGATCGAGGTGGGCGGCGACGACGGCAAACAGGAGTTCGACCAGATCAAGTCGTTCCGCCGCTTCCTGCTCTTTGCGCGCGACACCATCCGCTGGCGCCGCCCGATGGAGCCGGACATTCACTGGTCCGCGATGTCAGGGCACGTCTCAACCTTCATCGTGAACGGCGGCCGCTATGACAAGATCATTTGGACCGAGAAATTCAACGACGGCATGGAAGAGGTGATGCAGGCGATCAAGACGCCGCACGCCGTCAACATCGCCGACATCCCCCGCTTCAACGAAAGCGAAGGACACGGGCCCAAACGCGCCCACCCTGTCGAGGATTACTTCGACGACCTGTCCATGCACCTCGTCTACGAAATCTACAAACGCGACTTCGACCTCTTCAAATACGATTTCGAGGATCCCTCGAACAAGATGCCCGTGGGTGAGATTGACCTCGACGAGGTGCACAAGAAACTGGGCGACTGACCCCTAGTTCAACAGCACAGGCTCGGTCCGGCCCATGCGGCACAGGTCACAGACGCGCACGGCCTCCGTGATCCCCATCTTGGCCAGATCACGGAACTCAGGCAGGTCAAACGGGTCCGCAGCCGCGTAGTCCACGGCATAGCCAAGGTCTTCGAACGACCCCAGCGTCAGACGGCTCAGCGGGCGTACCTCGCCCGACAGAAACCCGGTCATCAACTCATTGCCAAACACCAGCTCGCGCCAATGCCCTTCGCGCGTGCCGGGGCCGCCGGTGTTGGCAACCGGCACGGCCTGTCCGCCAGCGGGGTCCAGATCGGCAAACTCGCGCGTCGCAGACGGCCCGACAAAGCGCGGGTCCATTGTGCCAGTCCCCGCAATCAGCCCCTTGCGCGCCCACAGCGTGCCAAAGCCCAGCACATGGGCCATCTCGTGCAGTACCACGTCCTCGAACCGGTTCTCGGCCTCCAGCGTTTCAACATCGGCCTGGTCAAATTCCATGATGCCCACGACCGGCAGTTCGGTGTCGGGCCGTAACACGGTGGGGCCAGCCTGCCCCAAAACCCCGTTCGCCCCGTCGAGGGGGCGCACCGACACGTCAATGCGCACGCCGCTCAGGGTCTCTCCCTCAAAGGTGACGGGCTCAAACTCCGTCTGCATCACCGCGTCCCAGCGTTCGGCGGCGCGGTCAAACACAGCGCGGCGGGCGGTGGGCAATTGTCCATCAAATCTCAGCGTGATCATGATCCTGCTCCGATTTTGTCAGTGGTCCATCCAATGTTGGAACCGATGGGCCGGGTGCCAATGGCAGACGGCAAACCGGCACCCCGCAGCCGAAACGCGGGATCAGCACTGGCCAAATCCTGCCGGATGTCAGGAAATTGAACCGCTTAGGCGTCCTCTTCCTCTGCGTCCTCGTCCCAGTATTCCCACGCCACCACCCAAGTGACGGCAAAGAACAAAGCGAACCAGGCAAAGTCGGAAAAGCCGTTATACAGCACCCACACCCGGTCGGTCGCATTGCGCCACACCAGTTCATTGGCACCGGCGCGCAGCAGCGTGATGCCGATCCAGCTGTAGTTCAGCAGCAGCCACCCTTCATCGACCAGCTTGATCTTGTAGCCCAACGTCCGCTCGACCAGGCTGGGCTTGAAAAACAGCCCCACGCCCAGAATCACGGCAAAGACCAGCGATCCCACGGTTGCGCTGATCTTGACGAAGGCCGTGTCGTTGAAAAAGAACCCCGCCGTGACCATGACCGCCGTGAGGAAAAAAATCGAGATGGCGAGCCACGGCAGGCTCTGATCCCACCGCCACCGCAGGACAATAGCGATCAGTGTTGCGACAGCGGCAAAGGCCGACCCAACCCAGATGCCTCCCAGCGTGTCTCCAAGGACAAAGGCGATGCCCGGCGCAAATTCGACGATCAGACGTTTGTCCATAAATTCCTGCTCTCAAATCGCTCAAAGACAATGACGCCAGCCAGTAGCGCGCCTGATGACGACACCTGCGGTCAGCGAAAGACCGAAATCCGTTTTATTATTTAAGAACGCGCCGCGCGCATGGAATACGCACCCGTCCAAAATTTACGGATGCTGGGGTCTGAACGGCACGCAGCATACATCGCGACGACCTGATGTGGACTGTGACTACCTGATGATGGCAGCAATCCGCGCGGCAATGGCCGCACTGCCCTTGGCTGAGGGGTGAATGCGGTCGATGTCGTGAAAACTCAGATCGCCATGCGGCACCAGATCGGCCACCGACACGAACGTCACCCCCGCATCGCGCGCCGCCATGCGGGCCAGCCGCGCCTCGAACCGGTCACCCAATGTGCGGCAGTGATCAATAATCGACCCGCGCCCCGGCGTGCGCAGATACCCGACATAGGCGACCCGCGCGCCGTCGGCCCGTGCCCGCTTCACCGCAGTGACAACCGTTCCGGAGGATCCGTCCTCGGCGATCAGCCGATCAAGCTGCGCCTCGCACTTGCGGCACCCGCAGCCCAGCCACAGATCATTGCCGCCCCCGTTCATGACAACCCAGTCCCACGGACCAGACCGGTACTGACTGCCAATACGCAGGCCCAGACTGCCGCTGACCGGCAAGACATAGTGATACCGCGCGCCGACCACGGATCGGTCAATCACTTGCGTGCCCAGTCGCCGCTCCAATTCCGACGCTACCGATTTCTTGGATGCGGCATTCCACGCCAGCATACTGTCGCCCGTCGCGATGATCCGCGCGGCACCCGATGACGGCACCGGCTCACCGCATGCCAACAGCATGACACAGGCCATCAAGGCCACCCAAAGCCGCATGTCATTCGCTCCAATCCGTCCCGTATGGGCACCCTACACACGCGAATCCCAACATTCCATAAACACCGGCCCCCTTGCTTGCATGCGCCCGACCGCCTACATGCGCATGCCATGGCGCAAGGAAAATCAGACCCAAACTACAAGGTCGCCGCCGAAAACCGGCGCGCGCGCTTTGACTACGCGATCGAGGATGACCTCGAATGCGGCATCGTGCTTGAAGGGTCCGAGGTCAAATCCCTGCGCGCAGGCGGCGCCAACATCGCCGAAAGCTACGCCCACGTGGACAATGGCGAGTTGTGGCTGGTGAACTCCTACATCGCCCCCTACGACCAGGCGAAATCCTTCAAACACGAGGAACGGCGCCCGCGCAAACTGCTGGTCAGCCGCAAGGAACTGTCGAACCTCTGGAACGCCACCCAGCGCAAGGGCATGACGCTGGTGCCCATCGTGCTCTATTTCAACCACAAGGGCATGGCCAAGCTAAAGATCGGTATCGCCAAGGGCAAGAAGCTGCACGACAAGCGCGACACCTCCGCGAAACGCGACTGGAACCGCCAGAAACAGCGGCTTCTCAAGGAACGCGGCTGACGTCCCCTTCCCTGTTTCCAAAAAATCCCGGGGTGAGCGCGCAACGCGAGGGGCAGAGCCCCTTGAACGGCGGCCCCCACAGCGGTACGAACAAGCGTTTTTTGTCGCCCGAGGGGACTCACCCATGTCCGATGATCCACGCACACTCGTTTCCACGGACTGGCTCGCCGCCCATATCAAGGACCCGGACCTGCGGATTCTCGACGCCTCTTGGTATCTGCCCGACGCAGGCCGCGACGCCCGCGCAGAATACGAAGCCGCCCATATCCCCGGCGCGCGGTTCTTTGACATTGACGAAATCAGCGACGCCCGCTCGGACCTGCCGCACATGGCACCTCCGCCCGAGAAATTCATGTCCCGCATGCGCGCCATGGGTGTGGGTGACGGGCATCAGGTCGTTGTCTACGACGGCGCTGGTCTGTTGTCTGCAGCCCGCGTCTGGTGGCTCTTTCGCCTGATGGGCCACCGCGACGTCGCCGTGCTCGACGGCGGTTTCCCCAAATGGCATGCCGAAGGGCGCGCTATCGAAGACATGGCCCCCGTGATCAAGGACCGCCACCTCACAGCCCGCTTCCAAAACCACCTCGTCCGCGACGTCACCCAAGTCAGCCAGGCGGCCAAACTCGGCTCCACCCAAGTGGTCGATGCCCGCGCCGCCGCCCGCTTCAAGGGTGAAGCGCCGGAACCACGCGAAGGCATGCGCCCCGGCCACATCCCAGGCTCGCGCAACGTGCCCTACGACACGCTCCTCAATGACGACAAGACGATGAAATCCCCCGCCGACACCCGCGCCGTATTCGAAGCGGCGGGCGTGGACCTGCAAAAACCCATCATCACCAGCTGCGGCTCAGGTATCACCGCCGCAATCCTCGCCCTCGCGCTCGAACGCATGGGACACGACAGCTGGTCGCTATATGACGGCAGTTGGGCCGAATGGGGCATGTCGCCCATGGTCCCCGTCGCAACCGGAGAGGCCTGATGTTCGAATCCCTCAAAGCCCAGAAACCCGACGGCATCCTGATGCTGATGCAAATGTACCGCGAGGACCCGCGTGAGGCGAAGGTGGACCTCGGCGTCGGCGTCTACAAGGACGCCTCGGGCAACACGCCCGTCATGCGCGCGATCAAAGCGGCGGAGCAAAGGGTCTGGGAAACCCAAGACAGCAAGTCCTATGTCGGCCTCGCCGGTGCGCCCGATTTCAACGACGCCATGGTCAAGCTGGTGCTTGGCGAAGCGCTGCCCCGCGACGCGGTGAACTCGGTCGCCACACCGGGCGGCACGGGTGCTGTGCGCCAGGCCTTCGAACTGTTCAAGATGGCCAGCCCCGGCGGGCGCGTTTTCGTGTCGAACCCCACATGGCCGAACCACCTGTCCATCCTCGACTATCTCGGCCTCGAAACCGTGCTCTACCGCTATTTCGACGACGACACGCGCGGCGTCGACTTCGACGGCCTCATCGCAGATCTGAAACAGGCGAAGAAGGGCGACCTGATCCTCCTGCACGGCTGCTGCCACAACCCCACGGGCGCCAACCTGACCGGCCCGCAATGGGACGAGGTGATCAAGGTTCTGCACGACACCGGTGCCACGCCCATGATCGACATCGCCTACCAGGGTTTTGGCGACAGTCTGGAGGAGGACGCCGCAGGCACGCGCAAGGTCGCCTCAGCCGTGCCAGAATGCCTGATCGCGGCCAGCTGCTCGAAAAACTTCGGCATCTACCGCGAGCGCACCGGCATCCTGATGATGGTCGCAAACAGCACCGAAAAGGGCATCGCTCAGGGCACGCTTAACTTCCTCAACCGCCAGAACTACTCCTTCCCGCCCGACCACGGCGCGCGGCTGGTGACAACGATCCTGAACGACGACGCCCTGCGCGCCGACTGGATGGCCGAGCTGGAAGAGATGCGGACCGGCATGCTGGGCTTGCGCGAACAACTCGCCAAGGAACTGGAGACCCGCTCCGGCTCCAACCGCTTCGGCTTTATCGCGGAACATCGGGGCATGTTCTCGCGCCTGGGCGCGGCACCCGAACTGGTGGTGAAGATGCGGGAAGAAAGCGGCATCTACATGGTCGGCGACAGCCGCCTGAACATCGCAGGGCTCAACGCCCAAACAGTGCCGGTACTGGCCGAAGCAATCGTTAAGGCTGGGGTCTGACCCAAGGTGCGCCGTGAAGGCGCACCGTACACCACCCTGTAGGGTGTGCGGTCCTCGCGCACCATCCGCGTGATCTACATCGCGAACGGGTCCGATTATCCGAGAAAACCCCGCATGGAAAAGCACGTCTTTCTCATCGGACCCGGCGGGATCGGAAAAACATCTACCGGCCCGTTTCTGGCGCGCCTCATCGGGCGGGAGTTCGTCGACCTCGACCAAGAGTTCATGGTCCGCATCGGACATATCGGTCGCTACATTCGGCAACACGGCTACGCCGCCTATGTACGTCAGAACGCAGATCTGTTACTTCAGCACGTCGCAGGCCGATCCTCGCCCGCCGTTGTCGCTCTGTCATCGGGGTTTCTGATCGCAGAGACCGAACATGACACAGTGATGAAGAACAGACAGATCGTCAAAGATCTCGGTCATACGGTGATGCCACTGCCTTATCACGATATTGAGCGTTGTGCAGACATCGTAACAGCCCGGCAAGTCGGGCGAGGCTTCAACCTGCAGCGCTCCATTGAGCGGCCAAAGTTTCTGGCCCGCGTGGCTGTGTACCGGACCCTCGTGGATCACATCGTGGTCTCACAAGGACGACCGGAAGAGGTGGCGCGTGATACATTTATGCGCATCTCTAACGCCGATACGGCACTTGGCAAACCGGACCCGTAGGGTGCGCGATCCCCGCGCACTGTCCGCATGATCCAATCAGACCTTGCGCAAAGACCAGTGCACGGGACACGATACATGAAAAGGTTGACTATACGCCTTCCGAGGTCTGCTACGACGCCACAATGCGCCGCCCAAATTCTCCCGATCATCTCCGCGCCGCCCTGTCCCACATCCGCTGGCTGGGCGGCGGCAGCGGCGCAGGCAAAACGACGCTTGCGAGGGAACTGGCGCAGACCCACTGCGCGCATCTCTATTCCAGCGACGACACCATGCAGGATCACGCCGCGCGCTGTTCTGCGCATCGCTGCCCCCGCCTTGCCGCCTTCAAGCGGATGAGCATGGACGACCGCTGGGTGAACCGGCCACCGGAGGAGATGCTGGACAGCTTCCACTGGTTCGCGGGCGAAGGGTTTGACCTGATCGTGCAGGACCTCCTCGCGCTGCCCCGCGACACACCGGTCATTGTCGAAGGCTTCCGCCCCTGGTCGCGCCCCTCCTGTCGGACCCGCAACACGCGCTCTGGCTCCTGCCCACCGCGGCCTTCCGCCGCCGCGCCTTCGACGCACGGGGATCAACATGGGACATCCCGAACCGCACCAGCAATCCCGAACGCGCGCTTGCCAATCTGCTGGCACGCGACGCGCTGTTTACGACCCGTGTAGAGGCGGATTGTGATCAGCTTGGGCTTCATACTATGCCGGTCACCGGCTCACCTGGGCAGGCCGACATATTGCACCATCTGAGCGGGCATTTCTTCGCGTGATGCGGTGCGCTCACCCGGTAATTTTGCGCGTCGCGCAATCGCAAAATCGGACCGTGTCAGAGAGCCATACAGCCCTCATATTCGCAACATGTCCCTTACCAATCCGTAAACGGTGCACAAATTTCCAGCGAAATGCGTTGCGTTAACCCGCACCCGTCCGACCGCTGGGAGAAAACGCGCAGTTTCGGCTCCAAAATGTGCAGTTCCCGGAATCCGCCCCAAAAGACGCCCAAGTCGTCCCCCGCAAAACACGCAGTTTGCGGCCCAAAACATGCAGTTTCAAATCAAAGCACGTGCGCTGATGGGTGTTGCACTAGGCGGGTAAACGCACCGCACGCCCCCGTCACAAAACAAAAAGACCGGGCGCGAACGCCCGGTCAGTCGGTTCTCTAACTGAGAGGAAGGAGCCTCAGCCTTTCGAGAAATCCGGATAAGCTTCCATGCCCATTTCCGACATGTCGAGGCCCGCGATCTCCTCCTCTTCGCCGACACGGATGCCGACAACAGCTTTGAGGATGAACCACAGAACCAGCGACGCGACGAAGGTGAACACGCCGTAAGCGATGATACCTGTGATCTGCGTGCCGAGCGATGCGTCGGAGTTGTAGAACACAACGGCAATGGTGCCCCAGATGCCTGCAAACAGGTGGACCGGGATCGCACCAACAACGTCGTCGATCTTCAGCTTGTCGAGGAATGGCACAGCAAAGACAACGATCACACCACCGATGGCACCGATCCAAAGCGCACCGAACAGCGTGGGTGCAAGCGGCTCAGCCGTGATCGAAACAAGGCCTGCCAGCGCGCCGTTCAGCACCATGGTGAGGTCAGGTTTTTTGTATAGAACCTGCGTCAGGATGAGCGCTGTGACAGCACCGGCAGCCGCCGCCATGTTGGTGTTGGCAAAGATGCGTGACACGTCAGATACGTCACCCACGGTGCCCATTGCGAGCTGCGAACCGCCGTTGAAGCCGAACCAACCCAGCCACAGGATGAATGTCCCCAGAGTGGCGAGGGCGAGGTTGGAACCCGGCATCGGGTTGACCTTGCCGTCCTTGTATTTGCCCAGACGCGGACCCAGCACGATGGCACCGGCCAGAGCGGCCCAGCCACCCACGGAGTGCACGACGGTTGAGCCAGCAAAGTCGGAGAAACCGGCTTCGGACAACCAGCCGCCGCCCCACTGCCAGGAGCCCGAGATCGGGTACATAAAGCCAGTCAAAACAACGACAAAGATCAGAAAGGGCCACAGTTTGATACGCTCGGCCAGGGCACCCGAAACGATGGATGCGGTGGCCGCAACAAACACCAGCTGGAAGAAGAAGTCAGAGCCGATGGATGCGTAGTCCAGTGCGGCATCAGCGGCTGCGACACCCACGGGATCCAGCACGGTTTGACCGCCAAGGGCGAAGTAACCGTTGAAGTCACCGGGGTACATCGTGTTGAAACCAACCAGCCAGTACATGATGGCCGCGATCGAGAAGAGACCGATGTTCTTGGTCATCTGCATGGTCACGTTCTTGGAACGGACCAGACCACCTTCGAGCATGGCAAAACCGGCCGCCATGAAGAAGACCAGGAAGCCTGCCATGCAGAACAGCAGGGTGGTCATGATGTAGGGGCCGATCTCGTCAAAGCCCGGGGCGGCGTCTTGCGCCAGCGCCAGCGTCGGCAATGCGGTCAGCGCCGCGCCGGCAATAAGAGATTTCGTGAGTTTCATTGTGCGTGTTTTCCCTTTGATGGCGCGCTTAGATAGCGTCTTCGTTGGTTTCGCCGGTGCGGACACGCACGGCCTGCTGGACGTCGAGAACAAAGATCTTGCCGTCCCCGATCTTGCCCGTCTGGGCGGTTTTGGTGATGGTTTCGACGATCTGATCCGCCATGGAGGCGGCGACCACGATCTCGATCTTGACCTTCGGCACGAAGTTCACCGCGTATTCCGCACCGCGATAGATTTCCGTGTGCCCCGATTGCGAGCCGAAGCCCTTGATTTCCGTGACCATCATGCCGCGCACACCGGCCTCGGTCAGCGCTTCGCGAACCTCCTCCAGCTTGAACGGTTTGATCGTAGCAATGATGAGTTTCACCACATGTCCCCTTACGTTGGCAGGTCGCCCTGCGATATGCGGGGAACAGAAAGCAAAGGGTCCAAACGGCAAAGATTTGCTCAAAGATTCACACTGGCGATGCACCGCCGTGTGCATAAAAAATGCGCAAATTGGCGCATTTGCATAATTTATAAGCGTTTAGGAATCGTTAACGAAGCGCGCGCAGGGCGTGGCAAACCCCGTCAAAACGGATAAACTGGCGCAAACAAAAGGCCGGGCAGGGGTCGTCAATGAGTGATTCAAGAAAGGGCAAGCGCCCCTTGGTGGCGGACCGTCGCTATCCAAAAAAAAAGAAGACGGCCAAGCCAGCGGCCCGCAAGGCACCGGCGAAGCTTCGCAAGGCGCCCGCCCGCAAGCCTTCACGCAATATCTTTGTGCGTTTGTTCAAGTGGATACTGCGCCTCGTGTGGTGGATCACGTGGCGGGTTGGTCTGACGGTTGCGGCAGGGATTGCCTTGGCCGTTGGCTATTTCTGGACCACGCTGCCTGACGTAGATGAACTGCTCGACGGACGCGCGCGCGGCTCGGTGACACTGCTGGACGGTGAAGGGAACCGATTTGCTTGGCGTGGCGACCAGTTCGGCGGCGTCGTCATGGCCAGCACCGTGTCGCCTGGCCTCAAAAATGCGGTGATCGCGATCGAGGACAGGCGGTTCTACCGCCATTTCGGCGTCAGCCCGCGGGGCGTTGCCAGCGCCGTGCGCATCAACCTGCGCGAAGGGCGCGGTCCGCTGCAGGGGCATGGCGGCTCAACGATCACACAGCAGACGGCAAAGCTGCTCTGCCTTGGTGTGGTATACGATCCTGCCGAATGGGAATCCGAGGCAGCCTATGTCTCCGACTGCCGCCGAGGTTCGCTTCAGCGCAAGGCCAAGGAAGCCGTCTATGCGATGGCGATGGAGGCAAAGTATTCCAAGGAAGAGATCCTCTCGATCTATCTGAACCGTGCCTATATGGGCGCGGGCGCCTATGGGGCCGAGGCTGCGGCACAACGCTATTTCGGCAAACCTGCCGCCACGCTAACGCCTGCCGAAGGGGCGATGCTTGCGGGCCTTCTGACGGCGCCCTCGCGCCTGGCGCCTACATCGAACCTAGAGCGTTCGCGCGACCGAGCAGCGACCGTGCTGCGCCTGATGGGCGAGCAGGGATATCTGTCGCGCGCAGAGGTTGCGCAATGGCAGGAGAACCCGGCCAGCCTGTCACCCGCTGCGCGGCGCAACGCGGGCGGGTACTTTGCCGACTGGGTGATGTCGACGGGGCCGGAGTTCTTCACCCGCAACACAACTGAAGACGTGATCATCCGCACGACGCTGGATCAGCGCCTGCAACGCGCCGCCGAAGACGCGCTGAAACAGGTGTTTGAAACCAAGGTGCGTGAAGGATCGAAAGCCCAGGCTGCCATCGTGGTGATGAGCGCAGATGGCGCTGTGCGCGCCATGGTCGGCGGACGCGAAACACAGGTGGCGGGCGTATTCAACCGGGCGATCCAGGCGCAACGACAGACGGGATCGGCATTCAAACCCTTTGTCTACGCTGCGGCCTTGGAACTGGGGTATTCACCGCTCGATTTCGTAGATGACGAACCGCTCACCCTCGATATTCCTGGGTCCGGTCGCTGGTCGCCTCGCAACTACACAAATACCTATTCGGGCCGCGTCACGCTCACCAAGGCTCTCGCGGACTCGTTGAACATTCCAGCCGTTAAGGTGTCCGAGAGTATGGGGCGGGATTTGGTGCGCCGTGTTGCCACTGACTTCGGGATCGATGGCGCGATGGCCGACGGACCGGCGCTGGCGCTTGGCGCGTCCGAAAGTACACTTCTCGATATGACAGGCGCCTATGCGGGAATTCTGAATGGCGGCTCGTCGGTCACGCCCTACGGGCTGATCGACCTGCGCTTGCGTGGTGACAGTGAGCCGCTGATGGGCACAGGCGGCGGCATTCGCGAGCGTGTCATACAGGAGGGGGCCGCCAAAGAGCTTATCTGGATGATGGAAAAGGTCGTGAGCGAGGGCACCGGTCAGCGGGCTCAATTCGGCGGCTGGCAAATTGCGGGCAAGACGGGAACGACGCAAGCGGCCAGAGATGCCTGGTTTATCGGCTTTACAGCAGACTACGTGGCAGGCGTCTGGATGGGGTATGATGACAATACGCCGCTCACAGGCGTCACCGGGGGCGGGCTCCCGACAGAAATCTGGCGCGAAACCATGGCGCGCGTCCACGAGGGCATGTCCCCACGCCCGTTGCCTCTGCAAGTGCCAGAACGGGCCGTACGCCAGGCGCAGACTCCCGCCCAGCAGGCACCACAGTCGCGCCAACCCGAAGTGCCCCGCACCACGGAAGGTCTGATCGAGACGCTGCTCCGCGACATATTGGGGGGTGGCCGCGATCGGTAGGCTCAGTGTGCAAGGGCGCGAAATCTTATCGACTTCGCGATCTTTCGTAGCGCATTCATGTCCGAACTGAACTCACAGAGCGGAGTCTGGCGATTTAGCCCAGATTTTTGAGATCGGCGATCATGGCGTCGATATTGCCGCCATTGCGGTCGATCAGCGCGCCAATCTCTGTCCGTTCGGTCAGCAGCAGGTTCACGCCTTCGATGAACATATTGAAGAACAGGTCGCGTCCGGACCGGTTCGACACATGAAAGGTCACGGCAAAGGGCGACTCACCACGCAGAAACGCCGTGGTCTCGACCTCGAACCAGTTCTTGACTTGACGCACGCCCTTCACTTCCAGCCGTCCGCCGATGAACTCGCGGAAGCGACGGCCATATTTGCGGGCGATGTACCCTTGGAACGCATTCGAAAATGCGCGCTTCTGCGCGTTGCTGGCGCGGCGGCCATCCACACCCATGGCGTAGGCCGAGATGTAGGAGGTGTCGCTGTAACGGGCAAAGATGCGCTCGAAATCCCGGAACATCGCGCTCTCGCCCTTGCCCGAGCCGATGACGTTGTTGATGTCGCCGACCAGCGAGTTGATCAGCTGCTTGGCGCCTGCTTCGTTCAGAGCAAAGGCCGGCAGTGCAGGCGCAAACGCGGCAAAGCTGGTGCCGGTTGCCAGGAAAAAACGTCTGTTCATGTCAAAATCCCTCGGTGTCCAAGGCAAACGGGTCAATCTCTGCAGCCGCACCGGTGTCACCCAACTCGAACCGTCGGTTCTGTAGCCAGATCAAACGTGCCTGGGCGTAGCTGTCAGCACTCTCATATAGAATGGAATCGACAGTATCGGTAAACCGGCCGCGCCGGGACAGGCCGGAAGCTGCCGCAGCGACCGTTCCGTAATACTGTTCCGGGCTGTCCACCATATAGCTCAGCGGGTTGGTGAACAGGTCAACGACCTTGCCGGTCGTGTTACGGGCCGTCGATGGCCCAAGAAGGGGAAGTTCAAGATAGGCACCTTCGCCGACGCCCCAAACAAACAGCGTTTCGCCAAAATCGGTATCGTGCGGCGGCAGTTGGAAGTCGGATGCGACATCGAACAGGCCAAAAATGCCAAGAACCGAGTTTGCCATAAAGCGAACGGTCGAAATGCCCGCACCTTCCAGATCACCTTGCAGCAGGCTGTTTACGACAACCGATGGCTCACCCAGATTGCGCGCGAAATTGCTCACGCTGTCTTCGATCTCGTCCGGCAGCACCGACGAGTACCCGATGGCGGCGGGGCGCACCAATGCGCGGTCAAGGCCACGGTTGAACGCATGAACCTTACGATTCTGGCGTTCATACGGGTCATTTATCCCGTCTGGTTGCGCCAGGCGCTGATCAGAAGCCGCACACGCGGCGAGCAGCCCAGCTGCCAGCAATAAGAATGCGGCATTCCGGGCGCGATAAAAAAGAGACAAAGCAAATCTCCGCTGGATATTTACGACGTGTAATTAATGGTGTTGTCCTAAATGCCCATAGCGCCGAAAGTGTATCCTTGTACATGTGGCACTTGCGCGACACGCAAAATACTCGATCGTAGACAGAAAACAAATTTGAGCAGCAGACAAGCGAATTGATGCCGATGCAAAATGACATGACAAAGCGGGGACATGCGGAACTGCGATCCGTAAGGCGCAAGAGCCGGGGCCTGTACTGGGCCGTTGGCTTGTTCAGCCTCTTCGCAAACCTGCTGATGCTGACCGGCCCTATGTACATGCTGCAGGTCTATGACCGCGTGCTTGGCAGCCGCAGCGAGGAAACGCTGATCGCGCTCTCGCTGTTGGTCGTATTCTTGTACGGCATCATGGGTATTCTCGACTTCACTCGCAGCCGGGTCATGGCGCGGGTCGGAGCGCGGTTCCAGAACGATCTGGACCGGCGAGTCTTCGATGCCGTTGTCCGCAAGTCGGCCGTCGCACCTGATCTGCGGACGCAGACCGGTCTCGCCGATCTCGAAGCGGTGCAGCGGTTCATCACGTCGCCGGTTCTGATGGCGTTTTTCGACCTGCCATGGACGCCCATCTTTATCGCTGCGATCTTTATGTTTCATCCCTGGTTGGGGTTCTTGGCGCTTGCGGGTGGTACGCTTCTGATCCTGATTGCGCTGGCCAACCAGCTTCTGTCACGCCTGCCACAACAAAAGGCGGGTCAGGCAGGGCAAGTGGCGTCCTCCATGTCTGATCAGCTTCGGGTCGAGGCTGAGATGGTGCAGGCCATGGGGATGCGCGGCGCTGCCTTTGACCGCTGGCAAAAGGCCCGTGGCGTTGCCCTCGACGAGCAGATCAAGGCCACCGATGTGGGGGGTGGCTTCACATCCCTGACCAAGACGCTGCGCCTGTTTTTGCAAAGCGCGATGCTGGGGCTCGGGGCCTATCTTGTGCTGCAGAACCAAATGACGCCGGGTGCCATGATCGCAGGTTCGATCCTTCTGGGTCGGGCATTGGCGCCCATCGAACTAATGCTGACGCAATGGCCTGTGGTGCAGCGCGCGATCAAGGGGTGGTCGGCCCTTGCCGAGCTTCTTGGCGCGGTGCCCCCCGAACAGCCGCGCACGGCATTGCCCAAACCCAAGGCCAGGCTTGTGGCCAAGTCATTGATCGTCGTGCCGCCCGGCGAAACTTCGGCCGCGCTGCGCAGCCTCAACTTCGACCTTCCGCCGGGCCACGCCATGGGTGTCATCGGCCCGTCCGGAGCAGGCAAATCCACCCTTGCGCGATGCCTCACCGGCGTGTGGCGCCCAGCAGGCGGATCGATCCGCCTTGATGCAGCGGCGCTCGATCAGTACGCACCCGAAGTCCTTGGCACGCACATAGGCTATCTGCCGCAGCGGGTGCAGCTGTTCGACGGCACGATTGCCGAAAACATTGCGCGTCTGTCCACCGAACCGGATGATGAAAAAGTGGTCGCTGCCGCACAGAAAGCAGACGCGCATCGCATGATCCTGGAGTTGCCCGACGGGTACGACACGAGAATCAATGCGGGTCAGCAACGCCTCTCAGGTGGCCAGATACAGCGCATCGGCCTTGCCCGCGCGCTTTACAACGATCCGGTCATCCTTGTGCTGGATGAACCCAACTCGAACCTCGACAACGAAGGAACCATGGCACTTAACAAGGCGATCCGCGCGTCAAAGGCAGACGGGCGCTCAGTCATCATCATGGCGCACCGGCCTGCCGCCATTCAGGAATGCGACCTGCTGTTGGTCATTGATGGTGGCGTGCGGACGGCGTTTGGCCCCAAGGACGAGGTGCTGAAATCCATGGTCAAGAACCACCAACAAATCCAAACTGCGCCAGCCAGTGCAGGAGGCGTGACATGAGCGAGAAACGCTGGTCCGCGACCACACCTCTGATTATCGGGTTCTTCGGCCTCTTCGGTTTGCTAGGCGGGGTGGCAGCCTGGGCCACGCTCACCGAGATCGCAGGCGCGGTTATCGCCTCCGGTCGGATCGAAGTCGACCAGAACCGCCAGATTGTGCAGCATTCTACCGGCGGCATTGTGTCCGAAATCGCGGTTAAGGAAGGCGACAGCGTCGATGCTGGCGACCTTTTGATCCAACTCGACGTCGCGCAAATGCAGTCCAGCCTCGCCATCGTTGAAAGCCAGCTTTACGAATTTATGGCCCGCCGCGGTCGTTTGGAAGCCGAGCGCGATGAGCAGAACGTGATCACCTTCGAAGAAGAGGTTCTGGCCGTCGCCAAGGATTGGCCCGACGTGCAGGAACTGATCACTGGGCAGGAAAACCTGTTTCATGCGCGCCGCGAGTCGATCGAAAGACAGACCGAACAACTGGCCGAGCGTGCAGCCCAGACGCGCAATCAGATCAAGGGGATTGAAGCGCAGGAAGCGTCCCTTGGCCGCCAGCTTGAACTGATCGAACAGGAACTCGCGGCACAAGAAAGCTTGCTTGAACGTGGTCTCACGCAGGCGTCTGGCGTGTTGGCCCTGCAACGGCAGCAGGCCTCGCTCGACGGGCAGATCGGCGAATTGGCCGCGTCCAAGGCACAGTCCGAACAGCGCATCACCGAGATCGAGATCGAGGTGCTACGCCTCAACTCCACCCGGCGCGAGGAAGCGATCACCATGCTCCGCGACCTGCGCGCGCGTGAGTTGGAATTGATCGAACAGCGCCAGTCTCTGCTCACCGACATTGAGCGCATGGAAATCCGCGCGCCTGTGTCGGGCATCGTCTACAACATGCGTGTGCAAACCCCTCGCTCGGTTGTGCGGGCGGCCGATCCCGTGCTGTTCCTGATCCCGCAGGACCGCCCCTTGGTCATTGCTGCCCGTGTCGATCCGATCCACATCGACCAGATCGTGGCTGGGCAGTCGGTGAACCTGCGCTTTTCTGCCCTCGACCAGCGCACCACCCCCGAACTCATCGGCGAAGTGGTCCTTGTCTCTGCCGACGCGTTTGAGGATGAGGCCGTTGGCATCAGCTACTACCGGGCCGAGATTGTGCTGAGCCCGGGCGAGATAGACAGATTGGACGAAAACCAGATCCTTGTCCCCGGTATGCCGGTCGAGGCGTTCATCCGCACCGCCGACCGCACGCCGCTGGCCTATCTGGTCAAACCGGTGGCCGACTACTTCAACCGGGCGTTCCGCGAATCCTGACATCGGCCCTTTTCAGTCCCGCGCGGGCGGTCTAGCGTCCGCGCAACAGACAAAAAGGAGCCGTTCAATGTCCATCGAATCCCGCCTTGCCGAACTGGGCGTGACCCTGCCCGACGCCCCCGCGCCTGCCGCCAATTACGTGCCCTTCGTGCAGGTGGGCGACATCGTCTATGTCTCGGGCCAGATTTCGAACGGGCCGGATGGGCTGATCACAGGCAAGCTAGGCCATGACATGGAGGTCGAAGCAGGCGCCGCCGCCGCCAAGACCTGCGCCATCAGCCTGCTCGCTCAGGTCAAAGCCGCGTGCGGTGGCGATCTCGACCGCCTCGTCCGCGTGGTCAAACTGACCGGCTTCGTCAACTCCACCGCCGACTTCACCAACCAGCCGCAGGTCATCAACGGCGCTTCAGACTTCCTGGTCGAAGCGCTGGGCGATGCAGGCCGCCACAGCCGCTCCGCCGTGTCTGCCGCGGCCCTGCCCCTCGGCGTCGCGGTCGAAATCGAAGGCATCTTCCAGATCAAATGACCCCCCGACTGCCCGACGCCTTCCTCGGTGCGCCGCTCGCGCACCGGGCGCTGCATGACGTGACCGATGGCCGTCCGGAAAACAGCCGCGCCGCCATCCGCGCGGCCATCGCGCATGGCTACGGCATCGAGATTGACCTGCAACTCAGTGCCGACAATCAGGCGATGGTGTTCCACGACTATGCCCTCGACCGTCTGGCCAAAG
The DNA here is from genome assembly GCF_000814025.1 of Tateyamaria sp. ANG-S1. Taxonomy (GTDB): domain Bacteria; phylum Pseudomonadota; class Alphaproteobacteria; order Rhodobacterales; family Rhodobacteraceae; genus Tateyamaria. The sequence continues at coordinate 55,064 of NZ_JWLL01000001.1, forward strand.
GCACAGGACCAATCCGCATTGTCCCCGCGGGGACACTCACGAAGACGCCGCTGAAAGGCGGCGATGAGGGCATTCCGACCCTGACCGAAGTGCTTGAGATCGTGGCGGGCCAAGTCCCCCTGCTGATCGAGATCAAGGATCAGGATGGCGCCATGGGTGACGTCATCGGCCCGCTGGAACAGGCCACGGCAGACGCGCTGACAGGCTACACAGGCCCCGTCGCCATGATGTCCTTCAACCCGCACAGCGTCGCGCGCATGGCGGACCTCTGCCCCGATATCCCCCGCGGCATCGTCACAAGCGCTTATGCCGAAGGGGACTGGCCCCTCAACCAAACCACCCGCGACCACCTGCGCGACATCCCGGATTACGACAGGGTCGGCGCCTCCTTCATCAGCCACGAGGTCGCAGACCTCGCTCGTGCCCGCGTGGCCGACCTCAAAGCCCAAGGCGCAAACATTCTCTGCTGGACTGTCAGATCGCCCGCTCAAGAGGCCCAAGCGCGCAAGGTCGCGCAAAATATCACGTTCGAGGGCTACCTCGCCCCCCATCCCGGTTGAAGCGCGGCCCGCGCGCTACACATCTCAACCTGTTGAGCAGGGAAGGCTGTTTGTGTCCGAACAAGAAATAGAAATCCGTGTGGTGCCCAGTCTGTCCGAGATCCCGGAGACGGAGTGGGACGCTTGCGCCTGCCCAGAAGCGGCAAATGGCGGCAGGCCCAACGACCCATTCACCACGCACCGCTTTCTGAAAGCGTTGGAAGACAGCAATTCCGTGGGCCCCGGCACCGGTTGGCAGCCGCAGTACCTGCAAGCGGTCGTGGACGGGCAAACGGTGGGCTTCGCGCCCATGTACGCCAAGAACCACAGCCAGGGCGAATACATCTTCGACCACAACTGGGCGCACGCTTACGAACGGGCAGGCGGGCGGTACTACCCCAAACTGCAAATCGCCGTGCCGCACACGCCCGCCACCGGGCGGCGATTCCTGACACACCCCGACTTCCCCGAGCTGGGCATGCGTGGCCTCATCTCGGGTGCGGTGCAACTGGGCGAGAACAATAAACTCAGTTCAATGCACGTCACCTTCTGCACCGAAGCCGAACGCGACTTCGGCGCGGACCTAGGCCTCATGCCGCGCACCACCCAGCAATTTCACTGGCTGAACGACGGCTACAACACATTCGACGATTTCCTCGGCAGCCTCTCCAGCCGCAAGCGCAAGAACATCCGCAAGGAACGCGCGCGGGCGCAGGATTTCGGCGGCACCATCCATGTGCTGACAGGCGATGACCTGCGGCCCGAACACTGGGACGCCTTCTGGCGCTTCTACCAGGACACAGGCGCGCGCAAATGGGGTACGCCCTACCTCACCCGCCGCTTCTTTGACATCGCACACGAGACGCTGGCCGACGACATGGCGCTGGTGCTGGCGGAACGGGATGGGCATTTTGTTGCGGGTGCGCTGAACTTTATCGGCGCTCAGACGTTATACGGCCGCTACTGGGGCTGCACCGAACACCATCCCTGCCTACATTTCGAGTTGTGCTACTACCAAGCCATCGACATCGCGATCCAGCACGGGTTGCAACGGGTCGAGGCAGGCGCACAGGGCGAACACAAGCTGGCGCGGGGATACCTGCCGACACAGACCCACAGCCTGCACTGGGTGGGCGATCCGGGCTTTGCCGACGCTATCGCCCGCTACCTCCAAGCCGAACGTGAGGCGGTGGAAGAGGAGATCGAAATTCTCACGGATTACGGACCTTTCAGACAGGTCCAGATCGAGGAACAGGAATAATGGAAAAACTCAGCGAAGAGACGCGGGCCACCCTGCTGGATCCGCTGCTGGCGACCGGATGGGCCGTGACCGAAGGGCGAGACGCGATTCACAAGACCTTTGAGTTCAACGACTTCGTGGATGCCTTCGCCTGGATGACTCGCGCGGCCATCTGGGCCGAAAAGTGGGACCACCACCCCGAATGGTTCAACGTCTATAAACGGGTCGACGTTACGTTGACGACGCATGACGTGGGTGGACTGAGCACGCTTGATGTGAAATTGGCCCGCAAACTGGACAGCCTCGCAGACTAAAAGACTATGGAAAAATTGAACAGCTTCCTTGCCACCGAGATTTGGCAGGGCAAAACCGTGGGCGACTACCTGTCGCTTGAATTCCTCGCCTCTTTCTTCGGCTCGATCCTTGCCGCGATCACCATCCTGATCGTCGGTTGGATCGTGGCCGCGTGGCTCGGGCGCCGCGTCACCAACATCTCCAAGCGCAGCCGGCATCTGGACGACACGCTTTTCAACTTCCTCGGCTCCATCGTCCGCTACGTCCTGTTGGGGTTCACCTTCCTCATTGTCCTGAACACGTTCGGCGTGCGCACAACTTCCGTTGTCGCGGCGGTCGGTGCCGCCGGTCTTGCCATTGGTCTGGCCTTGCAGGGCACGCTGTCGAACGTGGCCGCAGGGGTCATGCTGATCCTGTTCCGTCCGCTCAAGATCGGAGACTTCGTCCAGATCGCGGACAAGATGGGCACGGTGAAGGACGTGACGCTCAACTTCACAGAGCTTGCAGATGTGAGCAACGCACAGGTGATCATCCCGAACTCGGAAGTGTGGGGCAACGTCATCACCAACTACTCCATTTACCCAACCCGCCGAGCAGAATGGACCTTTGGCGTGGGCTACGGCGTGAACCTCAAACAGGCCGAAGATGTCATCCGCGACACGATCATGGCCGATGAGCGGTCGAAGTCAGACCCGGCCCCCTTCATCCAGGTGAACAACCTGAACGCCAGCTCGGTCGATTTCCTGGTGCGCGTCTGGTGCGACGGCGCCGTCTATTTCCAGTACCAGGCCGACATGAAGCGGAAGGTCAAAGAAGCGCTGGACGACGCTGGGGTCAACATCCCCTTCCCAACCCGCACGATCATCCAGGCGGCGGAGTAAATCCAACCGTAATCCAAATGAAAAAGGCCCCCGATTGGGGGCCTTTTGCGTCATTCCTGATTTGGTGCTCAGATCAGAGCGCTTCCAGCAGCGCCTCACCGCCCGACACGTCGCAGACGCCGGGGTTCTCTTCCTCCTGAAGAACCGTCACCTTGCCGTCCTCGACGACCATCGCGTAGCGGGTGGAGCGGTCATAGAGGCCCACGGGCGGTGCTGTGAACGCCCGGCCCATCGCCTTGGTAAAGGACGCATCCGCATCGCCCAGCATCGTGATGCCCGCGGCCGTGGCCCCCGTCGCGTCGCCCCATGCGCCCATGACGAACGGATCGTTTACCGATACACACATCACCTCGTCCACGCCCTTGGCCTTGAACTGGTCGATGGTGCGGATGAAGCTGGGTACATGGGCCGTGCTGCACGTGCCGGTATAGGCGCCAGGCAGGGCAAAGATCACGACCTTGCGGCCTGCAGTCTTCTCGCTCAGCTTCACCTCGGCAGGCCCATCGGCCCCCAGATGAACAAGCGATGCGTCGGGCAGGGTGTCGCCTACGGAAATTGCCATGATGTGCGCCTTTCTTGGAATTGCGTCTGTGTTCCCCTGCGATATAGGCTCCACCTTGGCAAAGGGCGAGGACAAAGGTGCAGGACATGAACCATGTGATCGTGATCGGGGCAGGGCAGGCGGGGTCGTCCTGCGTGGCCAAGCTGCGCAATGGCGGGTTCGAGGGGGCGATCACGCTCATCGGGTCCGAACCTGCGCTGCCCTACCAGCGCCCGCCGCTGTCCAAGGCCTATCTGCTGGGCGACATGCCGCTCGAACGCATGTTCCTGCGCCCCGACAGCTTCTATGCCGACCACAACATCACCGTGCGTACGGGCGAGACGGTCAGCGCCATCGACACGGACGCCCAAACCGTCACCGTGGGCAACGACACGCTAGACTACACCGATCTGGTCCTGACCACCGGCTCCGCTCCTCGACGCCTTCCAGCGTCCATCGGCGGTGATCTGGAGGGGGGCTTCACCGTCCGCGACCTCGCAGATGTCGACAAGATGGCCCCATGGTGCCAATCCGGCAAAACGGCGTTGATCGTAGGCGGCGGCTACATTGGTCTCGAAGCGGCGGCGGTCTGCTGCAAGCTGGGCCTGAACGTCTTGCTGGTCGAAATGGCCGACCGCATCCTGCAGCGGGTCGCGGCAGCGGAAACAAGCGACTACTTCCGCGCACTTCACACATCCCACGGCGTCGATGTGCGCGAAGGCGCTGGGCTGACCCGCCTCACCGGCGAAGGCACCGTTTCTGGCGCAGAGCTGACGGACGGCACCACACTGGACGTCGACCTCGTGATCGTCGGCGTCGGCATCGCGCCTGAAACTGACCTTGCCGAAGCGGCTGGCATCAGCCTCGACAACGGCATCGCTACCGACGCACAGGGCCGCACTTCCGCCCCCCATGTCTGGGCCGCTGGCGATTGCGCCTCCTTCCCGTACAAAGGCGACCGCATCCGCCTCGAATCCGTGCCCAACGCAATTGATCAGGCCGAATGCGTGGCCGAGAACATCATGGGCGCGGCCAAGGACTATGTCGCCCGCCCATGGTTCTGGTCCGACCAGTTCGACGTCAAACTGCAAATCGCGGGCCTGAACACCGGCTACGACCGGGTCGTCACCCGTGACGGCGGCGGCGCCAAATCCTTCTGGTACTATGCGGGCGACACACTGCTGGCCGTGGACGCCGCCAATGACCCACGCGCCTACATGATCGGCAAACGGCTGATCGAAGCGGGCAAGTCGGCGGACCCAAGCGTGGTTGCCGACCCCGAGGGTGACCTGAAAGCCCTCCTGAAGTGAGGATCATCGCAGGCCAATGGCGTGGTGTGCCGCTTGCCACGGTCGGCAAAGGCGATCCGGGTGCGCACCTGCGTCCCACACCCGACCGGGTGCGGGAAAGCCTATTCTCCATGCTCACCCATCGTGGGGTGATTGACGGTGCGCATGTGCTGGACCTGTTCGCAGGCACCGGCGCGCTGGGGCTTGAGGCGCTGTCGCGTGGGGCGACAAGTGCGGTCTTTGTTGAAAATGGGCGCACCGGCCAAAGGTTGATTTCTGAGAATATCAAGAAGCTGAAGGCGCAGGATCAGGCCAAACTCTTGCGCACCGACGCCACCCGTTCACTTGCATGGGATGGCCCTGCCTTCGACCTCGTCTTCCTCGATCCACCCTACGGCAAAGGCATGGGGGAGAAGGCGCTGACCGTCATCCGCAACCACTGCGTTGAGGGTGCCCTCATCGTCTGGGAAGAAAACGCACCGCAAGTCCCGCCAGAAGGATACGCCCTACAGGACCAGCGCCGCTTCGGCAGCACCCATGTCACGCTGTTGGAAACCGGCTAGGGCGCATCAGGATGCGCCCTACCGTAAGGCGGATGCGTCATCCGCCATAGCCATCATCCATATGTGGGATGGAACGTCCCTGCGGGCGACAGGGTGAAAATCTCCACCCCGTCCTCGGTCACACCCACCGAATGCTCAAACTGCGCCGACAGCGACTTGTCGCGGGTCACAGCGGTCCAGTCATCCGCCAGCGTCTTGGTCTCGGGCCGCCCGAGATTCACCATCGGCTCGATGGTAAAAAACATCCCCGGCTCCAAAATAGCCCCCGTCCCGGGACGGCCATAGTGCAGGACATTCGGCGGCGCGTGGAACACCCGACCCAGCCCGTGACCGCAAAAATCGCGCACAACAGACATCCTGTGCGCTTCGACAAAACTCTGAATCGCATAGCCGATGTCGCCAAAGGTGTTGCCGGGCTTCACCGCCTCGATCCCGCGCATCAGGCTGTCATGGGTGACCTCGATCAGCCGCTCTGCCTTGCGGGGCAGCTTGCCCGCCACGAACATGCGGGATGTGTCGCCGAACCAGCCATCCACGATCACGGTCACGTCGATGTTCAGGATGTCGCCATCCTTCAGCACCTTGTCGCCCGGAATGCCGTGGCAGACCACATGGTTCACGCTGATGCAGCTTGCGTGCTGGTAGCCTTTGTAGCCGATGGTGGCCGAGGTTGCGCCTGCCTCCTCGACCATATCCGTGATGATCTTGTCGATGGCACCTGTCGTCTGACCCGGAAACACATGCGCTGACATCGCGTCCAGAATCTCGGCCGCAAGCCGCCCTGCCGCGTGCATCCCGGCAAAGTCCGAAGGGTCATAGATGCGTATGCCGTCCTTGGTCAGACGGCCACGGGTGTCACGGTCCAAAGCGCGCTCCATCAGCGTTCACCTGTCAAATATACTGCACTGCGGCAAAAAGGGCCAGTGGGTCATAGAGCCACGGCTATAGGCGCGCCGACGAGCACGCCCTTTGGTGTTATATGGGTGCCCAGGCACAGCGTTTCCACCCCTGCCGCGGTCGCAGCCGCATAGGCGGCGGCGTAGGTCGGGTCGATGTCTGCGGCGAGGGTGAAACGATCACAATCCGTGCGCTGTACCAGATACAGCATAACCGCCCGATGCCCGGCCTCTGCCATACGGGCCAATTCGCCGAGATGTTTCGCGCCGCGCGCGGTGACACTATCGGGGAATTCGGCACGTCCCGGCTGCCTCGCCAACGTGACGGACTTCACCTCAACATAAGCGTCCGCCAGCCCATCACCCTGCAAGAGAAAGTCGATCCGGCTCCCTTGGCCATATTTCTGCTCGGGCCGCACGGTGGAATACCCGTCAAACCCCGGCACGTCGCCTGCCTCGAATGCCGCGCGCAGCGCCTTGTTCGGGACTGCCGTATCCACACCGGTGAAATGCCCGCCAGCATGCTCCACCAGCCGCCAGCCAAACTTCAGCTTCTTCTTCGGATCGTCGTTGGGCTCCAACCAGATGCGCATCCCCGGCTCTGCCAAACCCATCATCGACCCGGGGTTCGCACAATGGGCCACCACCTCACGCCCATCCTCCAGCGTGCAATCGGCCAGAAACCGTTTGTAGCGTCGGATCAGCGTTGCGGGGACAAGTTCGGTTTGAAAGCGCATGGGCGCAGCCCTATACCGTCACTGGCCGTGCAACAAGGAGGCCATAATGCCCAACCCCACAGCCGCCATGCTGGTGATCGGAGACGAGATCCTCTCGGGCCGCACCCGCGACGCCAATATGCACTATCTGGCGGGCCAACTGACCGACCACGGTATCGACCTCAAGGAAGTGCGCGTGGTCAGCGACGACCCCGACGCGATCATCGCAGCGACAAAAGCGCTCAGCGCGGCATACGATAGTGTCTTCACCTCCGGCGGCATCGGCCCGACGCACGATGATATCACCGCCGACTGCATCGCGGCGGCGTTCGAAACGCATATCGACATCCGCGACGATGCCCGTGCAATCCTGGCCGAACACTACGCCAAATCCGGCACCGAACTGAACGCTGCACGGCTGCGCATGGCACGCATCCCCGACGGAGCCGCGCTGATCGAAAACCCGGTCTCCGCCGCCCCCGGCTTCACGATCAAGAACGTCCACGTCATGGCAGGCGTGCCCTCGGTCTTCCAAGCCATGGTCGCCTCTATCCTGCCCACGCTCACGGGCGGAGCGCCCCTGATCTCAAAGACGATGCGGATCGAGCGGGGCGAGGGGGACATCGCAGGTCCGCTGGGTGACATCGCCACGGCCCACCCAGACCTCAGCATCGGCTCCTACCCGTTCCAGAAGGATGGGCGCTATGGTGCCAACGTCGTCATCCGCGGCACCGACGGGGCGGAGGTGGATGCCGCCCTCACCAAACTCGCCGAACACTTCCCGGCATGACGACGCCCGCCGCCTTCTACGCGGCCATCGATGGCACCTGGCCTGCTGCGGCTGTCACGCGCGCAGGCCCCTGGACCATTCGGGACGGCCAAGGGGGTGGCAAGCGCGTGTCGGCGGCGACGGCGGATGAGCCAACCACAGACCTCGGCCATGCCGAACAAGCCATGCGTGCCGCAGACCAGACGCCCCTCTTCATGGTCCGGCAAGGCGAAGACGCCCTTGACCACCTGCTCGACCACGCAGGCTACACTGTCGTTGATCCTACAAACGGCTACATCGCTCCCGTCGACGCACTAACGGACATCCCCATCCCGCGCGTCACCGCCTTTACCCTCTGGGAGCCGCTGGCGATCATGGAGGACATCTGGGCCAAGGGCGGCATCGGCCCGGCGCGGGTCGCCATCATGCACCGCGCCAAGACAAAAACGGCGATCCTGGCACGGCACAAGGACAAACCGGCGGGTGCCGCCTTTGCGGCCATCCACGACGGCATCGCCATGGTCCACGCGGTCGAGGTACTGGCCCATCAAAGGCGCCAGGGCGTCGCCCAATGGATCATGCGGCAGGCGGCCTTCTGGGCAGCGGACAACGGCGCAAACCACATCGCGGTCCTGACGACAGCGGCAAACGGCCCTGCCAACGCGCTCTATCAGGGGTTGGGCTTCCAGCACCTCTGCGGCTATCATTACCGCACCGCGCCCAAGACATAGTGACGGACCCATGACAGACCAGCCGACCGCCCTCGACCTGCCCATGCTCGACCCGCTGCCCATGGCCACGCAGAAGTATTTCGACGTGTGCCAGGACAAGCTTGGCATGATCCCCAACGTCCTGAAAGCGCACGCTTTCGATGTCGGCAAACTCAACGCCTTCACCGCGCTCTACAATGACCTGATGCTGGCCGACAGCGGCCTGACCAAGCTTGAACGCGAGATGGTAGCGGTGGTCGTCAGTGCCACAAACCGGTGCTACTACTGCCTCACAGCCCACGGGGCTGCCGTCCGGGACCTGTCGGGCAACCCGATCCTTGGCGAACAACTCGTGATGAACTGGCGGGTGGCCGACGTCACACCACGCCAGCGGGCCATGCTGGTCTTTGCAGAAAAGGTCACGCTCGCTTCGGCTCAGATCGAGGAAGACGACCGGCAGGCTCTGCGCGACCACGACCTGAGCGACCGGGACATCTGGGACCTGATCAACGTGGCGGCGTTCTTCAACATGTCGAACCGGGTGGCGAGCGCGACAGCCATGCAGCCCAACCGCGATTATCACACACAGGCACGCTGATGCGGCGCGGCTGGCTCACAGCATTGGCGTGCCTATTGGCGGGCCCTGCGCTGTCCCTGCAATTGGAACTGCCCTCGAACGCCCGCGAAACAGCGGCGCGCGACAGCGTCTTCGACCGGGTGCAGATCGCGACCACGCCCTACGCCAACGGGACCGTCGGGGCGCAAAGCATCGACGGCCCGGTGCAGCGGCGCAGCTACCGCGTGACGTCACCGGGCCTGACCCCGCTGCAAATCCTCGCTCCCCTGCGGGATCAGTTGATCGACGCGGACTACGAAACGCTATTGGATTGCGACGCCAACGCATGCGGCGGGTTTGACTTCCGCTTTGCCATCGACGTGCTGCCTGCGCCGAACATGTATGTGAACATGCGCGCCTATCACTTCCTCAGCGCGCAGCACCCCGACACCGGGGATGCGGTCTGGCTGCTGGCCAGCACGGCCCCGGACGCGGGCTACCTGCAGGTGGTGCAGGTGGGGGCCCAGCAGGCAGCCGTTCCGACGGCAGAGCCGCCCGTTGCCGCCATCGCGCCGGGGGACCCGGCACAGGATCTGGGCCAGCGGCTTCTGGCCAAGGGGTCAATCGTCTTGCGCAGCCTCGACTTTGCCCTGGGCACAACCCGGCTGGGCGAAGGGCCGGCCCCCGAACTAGAACAGATCGCGCAACTGATGGCGAACCGCCCCGGCCTGCGGATCGCCGTGGTGGGCCACACCGACACAATCGGCGGGCTGGCGACCAACATCGAAGTCTCCCGCGCCCGCGCGGTTGCCGTGCGCGACCGGCTGATCAACCGCTACGACGTGCCCCCGGGCCGGATCGAGGCCGAAGGCATGGGCTATCTGGCACCGCTGGCCAGCAACCTGACGGCAGAGGGACGCGAGATGAACCGACGGGTCGAAGTGATTGTGGTGGGTGAGGACGGGTAAGACTGTTTTGCTGACATTGCAGACATCGCAGACATCGCCATGGTTATGGTACTGACCGTTTCTTCAGTCAGGCAGCAAATCAGCTTTCCAATCCACAGTCGTGGTGGCCTGCGTCCCCCTTTCCAGAAACGTCGACAATACGATGTAGCTTTTGGTCGTTTGGACGCCTGAGTTCTCATAAAGCTTTGCCAAGAATAACTCCAAGGCGTGTGCGTCACGTGTTCTGACTTTGACGATCAGGCCGCTGTCCCCTGCCACTGAGTGGATTTCCTCGACCTCGGGGAACTGGTTGATCTGCATAAGTCTTCTGGACTTCCCCCAACCAGCGAAATCAACAAATACGAAAGCCAGAAATGGTTTGCCAACAGCCACGGGGTCGATCTTGAGTGTTGAACGCTCAATCGTTCCGCTTTCGCGCAGTTTCTTAACCCGAGCATGTGCAGCGGGTGGCGAAAGACCGACTCGGTGTCCCAATGCTTCATAGGACATACCAGCATCTTCGATCAGAGCACTTAATATCTTTCTGTCAAAGATATCCACAGCTGGTCTCCCTCTGCCTTTAAGTGAACGTCATTCGTATTTTTAATCAAATTGCAAAACATAGTTCTCGCCGTTGCCAATCGTTCGTAACACCATATGGAGCAAAGCATAGGAGAAGACCGTGAGAACTCGCAAGATCACCGCCCCGGACAGCCACGACTTAAAGTCAAAATACTCCCAAGCCGTAGAGGTGACAGACGCCAAGCGGACCCTTTACGTCAGCGGTCAAATACCGGTCTCACCGGAGGATAAAGTACCGGAAGACTTCCTTGATCAGGCCCGACAAGCTTGGGCAAACGTGGAGGCGCAGCTTCGCGCTGCCGATATGGGATTGGACAATATCGTCAAGCACACAACCTTCCTTGCCGACCGAGCTTACCGTGCAGAAAATTCACGGGTCAGAAGAGAAATCTTGGGCGAGCGAGAACCCGCTTTGACTGTCATAGTTTGTGACATCTACGACGAAGAATGGCTTTTGGAGATTGAGGCAATCGCGGTCGCCTAGTCTCCTGAACTGACGTTCTGCCATATTGCAGCACTCCGTAAACTGGTGGGCTCATATCTGACATTCGCACAAACCGCTGTATCTGCTGCAAAGCGCGCCGTTGCCACGCCATCGACAAAAAAACCCCGGTGCTTAAGCGCCGGGGTCAGGTGTTTAACCGAGGGGAGGTTGGTTAACTCTTACCAGTCCGAGGGGCCCTTTTCGGCAAAGGCGTGGACCAGAAAATCAATGAAGGCGCGGACCTTGGGCTGTGTGAACCGTCCCGGCGGGTACACGGCATAGATGCCCTGGGTCTCCATCGGCAGATCGGGGATCGCATCCTCGACCAGCCCCTGCTCCATCGCGTCGGCGTACAGAAAGCTGGGCAGATAGGCGATGCCAAGGCCCGAGATGGCCGCATTCAGCAGCGACTGCCCGTCATTCACGCTCAGCCATCCGGCGGTGCGCACCTGACGCTTCTCACCCGACGGCGCGGTCAGTTTCCAGACATTGCCGGACGACTGGTTGGAATAGTGCAGCAGCTTGTGTTCGTTCAGATCGTCGATCTTTTCGGGGCGGCCATACTGTTCGAAATATGTGGGGCTCGCGATCATCCGCTTGGTGCTCTCGGTCAGCTTGCGGGCGCGCAGAGTGCTGTCTTCCAGCTCACCAATCCGGATCGCCATGTCGAACCCTTCCGAGATCAGCTCAACATAGCGGTTGTTCAGCACCATATTCACGGTGATGTCCGGAAAATCAGCCAGAAACTCCGACAGGCGCGGCGACAGATGGTTCACGCCAAAGTCGGTCGCAACCGAAATGCGCAGCAACCCCGACGGTGCCGACTGCATGGACGTCACAAGCGAATCCGCCTCGCCCGCGTCGTTCAACACGCGGCGCGCGCGATCGTAATAGGCCAGACCAATCTCGGTCGGGCTTACGCGACGGGTGGTGCGGTTGAGCAGGCGGGCACCCAGACGGGCCTCAAGCGACGACACGTGCTTCGAGACGGCGGATTTCGAAATCCCCATCTTCTTGGCCGCGTCGGTAAAGCCACCCTGGTCGACGACCGTGGCAAATGCTTCCATCTCGGTAAGGCGATCCATGCCTGCTGCCTCTCACATCACTCGTTGTTGAGGTGCAGGTATGCGGGCCAATAAGGGCAGGATCAGGGCAAGGGTTGGACAGTATCTGGGTCATTGCGCGGATCGTTCATGGCGCGGAAACGACCCGGATCCTGCTCAAATCGCGATATCCGCGCTCCAGGATTGGAAGGTCTCGGCCTCTTCGGCCAGTGGCGCGGCATCCGTTCCGCCAATCAGCAGAAAACCATAGCCGGGCGTGTTCCAACGTGCCAGATCCATACCTTCGGCAGCGCCCATGCTCACCGGGGCCGCATCGGGTCCTGCGGGAATAATGCACAGGGCCACCGGCGTCCCATCAGCACGGGCAAAGGCGATCTGCACCAGCGGCTTGTCATTGAACCCCAGCACCTGCGCCCGCTTGAAGGTGAGGCCCTGCGCCTCCGGCAGCCCTGTCAGATCAATGCCCAAAGCGTCTGACACGGCAGCAAGCTGAACTGCTGCCTCGGCTTGCGTCGGCTGGTCGATGGTGAGCGTCTCGGGCGTGTAAAGCGCCTGATAAGAGGCGACAAAAGACACCCAGCCGCGCGGCGCGGGTTCGGGCGTGCCAAAGCCGGTGAACATCGCAACGGCCAAACCAGCGGCCAGACCGGTGGCAAAGGTGCCCACACCCCATGTCCAGCGCCCGCGCACGGACGAAACAGCATCGGGTGCAACGCTGGGTGCCTCGGGCAAGACGGGCATCGGTGGCGCATCCCGCAACAGCGCCTCATAGGCCTCAGCAATCGGGGCCATCGGGATATCAAGCGTGGCGAGTTGATCAGCGACGGCCGGATCCGCCTCAAGTGCCGCATCAATCTCGGCGTGCAAGGCGTCATCCGCCTCCCCATCCAGGTAGGCGGTCAGCTCCTCATCTGAAAATGCGCGCACTTCTGTCATTGAACCTGTGCCTCGTCCTCCGCCATCTCGGTGTTCAGCCGTTTGCGGGCCGCCGCCAGCCTACTCATCACCGTACCAATGGGGATCTCCATAATCTCCGCCGCTTCCTTGTAAGCGTACCCCTCAACATAGACCAGAACCACGGCCTGTCGCTGGGCCTCGGGAAGTCCGTTCACCCTGTTCAACACGTCACGCGCCAGAATATTCGTTTCCGCACCAGGAGATTTATCGGGAAGGTCAATTTCTTCAACAGGCACCAGCCCACCGCCGGTGCGCACCTTGCGCGACCGCAGCTCGTTCAGCCAGATGCGCTGGGCCATGCGGAACATCCAGCGGTCCAGATGGGTGCCGGGTTCGAACTGGTCGGATTTGTCGAGCGCGCGGAGGCACGTGGTCTGCACCAGATCATCGGCCCAGTCGCGCCGCCCGGTCAGCGACACGGCATAGCGCCACAGGCGCGGATGCACCTCTGCCATGCCGTCGCGCACAGCGCGGTAAGAAATTTCTGCAGCGGTTTGAATAAATTCTGTCCCGACGTGTTACTCTGTTTCTAAGTTCAACATGTCCGGGAGGAAATGAAAAATGAAAAGGATTGTCAAAGCCGTGACTTTTGCAACATTGCTGGCCGCCCCTGCGCTTGCGCAAGACACACCGGCGCCTGACGATGCACGGGTGTACTTCGTGAACATCGCGGACGGGGACACCGTGTCTTCGCCGGTCACGGTCATCTTCGGGCTCGAAGGGATGGGTGTCGCCCCCGCCGGGACCGAGGCCGAGAATACAGGCCACCATCATATCCTGCTGAACCGCCCGCCTCTGGGTGAAGGACCCGAAGGCGCAGAGGAACTGCAATATGGCCTGCCTGCGGATGAAAACCACATCCATTTTGGCGGTGGTCAGACGCAGGTGACACTGGATTTGCCCGCGGGCGATCACACGATGCAGCTTGTCCTCGGTGATCTCAATCACATCCCCCATGCTGACCCGGTGGTCAGCGAGGTGATCACGATCACCGTGGAATAGGGCTTGTGCGCTGGCTCAGATCCATTTGAGCCGGCGCAGCACCCACACCGCCCCCGCGGTCATCACCACCAGCGACGCGCAGAGCGCGGCAAAGGCCCAAGGCGTCTCGATCCCCGGCATACCTGCGACATTCACCCCGAACAGTCCGGTGACAAAGCCCAAGGGCAGAAAGACGGCGGCCACGATCGACAGGACATAGCCATTGTGGCCCTGCATCAGTGCAGCCTGCGCTGTGTGATGGTCCTGCACAGCCGTCATCCGGGCGATCAGCCCCTCCAGTTCCTCAACATTCAGCTTGGCCAGGTTCGCCTGCTCACGCAGCAGGTCGCGCGTGCCTTGGGTCATCAGCGGACTATCGGTACCGACCAGCGCCACCAGCGCATCGCGTTGTGGCGCCAGATACCTACGTAAACGTATGGCCGTGCGCCGCTCCTCCGCCAGTTCCGTGGGCAGCGGGCTGTCATCGTCCTCAACGCTGTCTTCCATCGCGTCGACGCGCCCCGACAGGTCAAAGACCGTGTCCTGCACCTGCCCCATCAGCCGGGTGGCGAGGGCCGAGACAAACTGCATAGGCGTGCCGGGCGCATGACCGCCTTCGGCCTCCGTCCGCATCTCATCCAGGGCAAAGACCTTGCGCACGCGCACCGTCACCACAAGCTGCGCCGTCATCCACATGCGCACGGCCACCATCTGATCGGCGGGTCCGTCCGCGTTCATGTTCACGCCCCGCAAGTTCAGGATCAGCCCATCGTCATAGCGGTCGGCACGGGGCCGCGTCTCGGGCGCGGTCAGGGCAGCGGCAGGGATGGCAGGGACATTGGCGTGCAGAAAGCCGGGCAGGTCCTCGTCGGTCAGGTCGAAATGGACCCAGCGGTAGCCTTCGTCCAGTGGGGTCGCCTCAGTGGCCGCGGTTGCGCCCTGACGCGTGAAATCAAAGGAACAGATCGTCATGGCAGCACGCTATATCCACGTCTTGTGTGCGGCAACCGCCGGGCCGGGCGGACGACACGTCCGCCTTACGGTAAGGCGGATCCCGATCCGCCCTAGAGAGTTGCCGCCAGCCGCGTCCCTTGATCAATGGCGCGCTTGGCGTCCAGTTCCGCCGCCACGTCCGCGCCGCCGATCACGTGGCAAGCGATCCCTTCAGCCTCCAGCGCATCCGCAAGCGACCGCTCGGGGACCTGACCGGCGCAGAGGATGATGTCATCCGCCTCGATCACCGTCGGGTTCTCGCGCGCTTCGCCAAAGGACACATGCAGTCCCTGATCGTCGATGCGCTCGTAGTTCACGCCGCCCACGAACTCCACGTCCTTCATCTTGAGCGCCGCGCGATGGATCCAACCGGTTGTCTTGCCCAGCCGCTTGCCATGCTTCTCCGCCTTGCGCTGCAAGAGCGTCACCGCCCGCGCGGGCGCTTCGGGTTGCGGCCCTTTGGGGTCAAGGCCACCGCGATGCTCTTCGGTGTCGGCCACGCCCCATTCGGTCATCCATTCGGGCAGGTTCTCGGTCGGGCTCTCGCCTTCGTGGACGAGGTATTCCGACACGTCGAAGCCGATACCACCCGCGCCGATCACGGCGACCTTTTTGCCCGTCTCCGCCTTGTGGCGTAGGACGTCGATATAGGAATGCACGTTGTCGCCGTCCTGACCGGGGATGTCCGGATCACGGGGAAGGACGCCGGTGGCGATGATCACCTCGTCAAAGCCTTTGAGCGTGTCGACCGTTGCTTCGGTGTTCAGATGCACCGTGATGCCCGCGTCGGCGACCATGGTGCGATACCAGTCGACAAAGCCCCAGAACTCTTCCTTGCCGGGGATCTGCTTGGCCATATTGAGCTGGCCGCCAATTTCATCTGAACGGTCAAAGATCGTGACCGTGTGGCCCCGTTCTGCCGCCGTCAAAGCCGTCGAGAGACCGGCGGGACCGGCACCCACGATGGCGATGGATTTCTGTGTCTCCGCGGGGACAATTTGCAACTTGGTCTCGTAACACGCGCGCGGGTTGACGAGGCAGGAGCTGATCTTGCCCGAGAATGTATGGTCGAGACACGCCTGATTGCAGGCGATGCAGGGCGCGATGTGGGCGGCTTTGTCCTCCATCGCCTTCTTTACGAAATGCGGATCGGCGAGCATCGGGCGGGCCATCGACACCATGTCGGCGCAGCCTGTGGCCAGCACCTCTTCGGCGACTTCGGGGGTGTTGATGCGGTTGGAGGTGATGACGGGGATGCTCACCTTGCCCATCAGCTTTTTCGTGACCCACGCGAACGCCGCGCGCGGGACAGAGGTCGCGATGGTGGGGATGCGCGCCTCGTGCCAGCCGATGCCGGTGTTGATGATCGTGGCACCTGCCTTCTCGATTTCCTGGGCCAGTTGCACGACCTCGTCATAGGTCGAGCCGTTGGGCACAAGGTCGATCATCGACAGGCGGTAGATGATGATGAAGTCGGTGCCGACAGCCTCGCGCGTGCGGCGCACCACTTCGATGGGCAGGCGCATGCGGTTCTCGTAGGACCCGCCCCAGCGGTCGGTCCGTTTGTTGGTGTGGGTGACGAGGAACTGGTTGAGGAAGTAGCCCTCGGACCCCATGATCTCAACCCCGTCATAGCCTGCGTCCTTGGCGCGAGCCGCGGTGGCGACGATGTCGCTGATCTGCTTTTCGATGCCGTCCTCGTCCAGCTCCGCAGGGGGAAAGGGCGAGATGGGGGATTTCACGGGCGAGGGGGCGACGCACATCGGGCCGTAGGCGTAGCGGCCTGCGTGCAGGATCTGCATCGCGATTTTGCCGCCGTTTTCGTGGACGCGGTCCGTCACGATCTTGTGGTTGGCGACCTCTTCGGCGTTGGACAGCATCGCGGCGCCGGGCAGGACCGAGCCTTCGAGGTTGGGGCCGATGCCGCCGGTGACCATCAGGCCCACCTCACCGCGGGCGCGTTCGGCGTAGAATTCGGCGACGCGGTTCCAGTCCTTCGTCTCTTCCAGCCCGGTGTGCATGGACCCCATGAGCACGCGGTTTTTCAACGTGGTGAAGCCAAGATCTAGCGGCGCAAGCATGTGCGGATAGGCTGTCATGGTGTCCTCCCGAGCCAATGTTTCCTTGGTGTCAGACATAGGCGGCGGGATGTCACGTGCAACGCGGCGTCACCCGGTGGGGACAGGGTGTCCCCGCGGGGACAGATTTGTGTGGTATTTTATGCTTGCCCCATGGGGTAGCGGTGGGGCGCAGATGTGGGAACGGTTTTGGTCCTGTTCCTTGCCATGGGCCTAATGGAGCGGACGGCGGAGCGATGGATGAGGCAACGGAATTTGTGTTGCGCGACATGATTGCGGGCGAGGCCGATGCACTGGGCCGGGTGATGTTTCGGGCGATCCGGGAGGGGCCGAGTGCATATACCGAGGCGCAGCGGGCCGCGTGGTGTGCCGCGCCCTATGCCGGGGATGCTTGGGCGGGCAAACTGGCGGCGCAGATCGTTGCGGTGGCTGAGGCGCAGGGCGCGCCGGTCGGATTTGTCACGCGAGCGGGGGCCTATGTCGACCTCGCCTTTGTCCTGCCGGAGTGGCAGGGGCGGGGGGTGTTTTCCGCGCTTTGCGCGCGGACAGAGGACGATGCACGTGCGGCGGGGCTGCATCGTTTGTGGGTTCATGCTTCGCTGATGGCGCAGCCTGCATTTGCGGCGAAGGGTTTTGTCGTTGTGCAGCATGAACGTGACGAGCGGTTCGGAGAATATCTGGACCGGGCCGAGATGGAGAAAGTCCTGATCGCGTGTGACTAGAGGGATTTGGTCGTGATCCGCCTCGCCGCCGTTGCTTCAACGTTTTGACTGGACCGGCTTGCGCGGCGGGTTTCGGGACGCCGCCGACGTTTGCTGCCGCCCATGCAAATGAGCGCTTGAGGCCGTGCCTGCGGGATGCCGCGAACTGTCCGGATAGCCGCTATTCGGCTATCCCAGTCCGGTCATCCCAATCAATGTCCGGTTGCTGTCCGACAATACCGTGCGGGTTGTGATCGCCATCGTTGACGTAGTAGCCGTAGCGGATTTCCTGGAAATCCACTGTTTGCCGCACACCGGGCAGTTGAAAGATCCGGCGGGTGAAGCGCCATAGGTTCGGGTAGTCGACAAGCCGCCTGCGCGTGCAGCGAAAATGTGTGGCGTAGACCGTGTCAAACCGGACAAGCGTGGCGAAGAGCCTGATATCGGCGAGCGTCAGGTCATCCCCGAACAAGAAGGTCTGGGCGTTGAGCCTTGCCTCCAGCCCGTCCAGCGTCGAAAAAACGAGGTCGACCGCCTCATCATATTCATCCTGCCGTTGGGATTTTCCGGCGCGGTAGACTGCGTTCGACAGCCCGTCAAAGATATGCTGTGTCAGAGCGTCGATCTCATCCGCGAGGCTTTGGGGGCGCAACGCGATCCTTGGGCTGATCGCATCGAAGGCCAGGATGATGTCTGCTGACGAGTTCGACAGGATCTTGTTGTCTGCTGCGTCCCACAAGACAGGAACGGTGGAGCGCCCGGTATAGTCGGACATCGTCGCGGTATAGAACTGGTGGACGTGTTGGAATTCCGACCGCCTTGGCAGCGGACCGCCGGGCAACAGGCCGTAGCCTTCCTTGCGTGGACCACCGGCCCACTGGATGCCGACCATCCCGGCCAAATCTGTGAGCGTAAGCGCGATGACGGCGGCGTGTGACCAGGGACAGCTGGCCGATGCAATCAGAAAAAAACGGTTTTGCTGAGTGCCGATCTGTTCGAGCGTCTCACGGTCGATGGATGTCGGTATCGCGCTTTGTTCCCGACGGTACGTGCCCGAGATCATGGAGCGATCGGCGGTGTCGTCCCATACTCCATCAATCAACATGCCCATGCGTGCGATCACCTCTGAATTCTGTAGGAGGATAGGAACGTGCCGATCATATGGAAAGTGGCCGTTTGCGTATCCTTGGGCAAAGGCCCGCGATACCCGTGGTTTGCGTTCTCATTTGGGCGGTCTCTGACTTGCGCCGATACCGAAGCGGGCCAGTTCCCGATCCGCATCATGCGTGTCTGGTCGAAATGATCGTGCGGCGACGCGATGTTGAGCCCATCACAAAACGCCGGGTTGTGTCCGCCGCAGTTGAGGTGTCACACACCCAACTCTTCTTTGAGCCACGCGACAAGCTGATCTACTTTCGGATGTGGCTGGAGAGATGTGCCCCTGAACACCGATAGCTCTGTGGGGCGCTCGATCTTCTGGGTGCATGGTCTGACAAGCTTGCCTTCTGCAATCATCCCCTCGGTCGTTCTGCGCCATCCCAGTGCGATACCCTGACCTGCGACGGCGGCCTGCAGGGCGAGGGGATAGCTGTCGAACGAGACATAGTGTGGCGGGTGTTCCAACTTGATGCCCAGGGTTTCAAACCAATCATCCCAAACCATCCAGTCCTGACGTGTGACTGCATGGACAAGAAGTGGGAACGAGGCAATCTGGTGCGGTAGGATCGGAAGCGTTTCCTTGCGGACCAGCGACGGGGCACAGACCGGAAAGATGTCGTCGGCTGCGGTGAAGGCCAGACGGGCTGAACCTGATGCACGGCCGGATGTCTGCATCGCAACATCGAATGCTTCTGGTGTCTCCGTAAGCGGATTCAGGCTGCTGACGACGCGCAATCCGACGCCGGGATGTCGTTGGTGAAATCCCGATAGGCGCGGCATGAGCCAGTAGAACGCCTCGCAAAGTTGGCAATGGAGGATCAGTTCATCTGATCGGCGGAGACCTTGCAAAGCGGCCAGTTCGGCTGTGATGTCTGAAATGGCCCCACTGACAACCCGTCCCAACCGGCGCCCGGCATCCGTCAGGAAGACCGCTCGATTGCGCCGTTCAAACAGAGTGAAGCCCAGTTCCCGTTCGAGCGCGGCAATCTGTTTGCTTACGGCTGTCTGTGTCATCCCAAGCTCGGCTGCGGCCCGGGAAAAGCTTTCAAGGCGCGCGGCGGCCTCGAACGGTCTGAGACGATTTAACGGTAGCTGGGCCATCTGTCGGTTATCCATTCCATTGGCTCATGCAAATTGGTCAAGAATTCGTTTTTTATCCCATGAGATACATGATTTTTCTGCATCACCGAAGCCATCATCGGAGATCGCAGTGAGATCGCCAGCCCCAGCATATCAGTCTCAGATCGCCGTTCTCGCCATCATCACTTCGGTTGCGGCACTTTCGTTGGGTGACGCTGTGATCAAGGCAAAGGGATTGTCACTGCCGCTTTGGCAGATGTTCCTGCTTCGCTCGTCCATGGTTGTGCCCGTTCTGTGGTGGCTCGCGCGTCGCTATGGTCGGATTTCGTGGGGCAATATCGGTTGGGCGTTGCTGCGTAGCGCGCTGCTGTTTGTGATGTGGCTCAGCTATTACTCGGCACTGCCGCTCATGCCGTTGTCGTTCGCGGCGGCGGCATACTACACGGGCCCTTTGTTCATTGTGGCGCTCGCCGCTGCAGTTGGCCGGACATGGCCGTCTATCCGCGCGATCATCGCCATCGCGGCGGGTTTCGCAGGCGTGCTGTTTGTCATTCAGCCTGATGCGTCTGGTGTGGCACTTGGGGCGCTGCTTCCTGTCGCGGCTGCGTGTCTTTATGCCTGCGCGATGGTGCTCACCTCTGCCAAGTGTCGGCATGATGATCCGTTCGTACTCGCGCTGGTGTTGAACGCCACTTTCGTTCTTGGCGGGGCCGGGCTTGGTTTGTTTTCCGGGCAGGACGGCTCCTTTGTCTTTGGCCCTTGGCAAACGGTAGACCTTGGGGTGCTGGCGACGGTCGCGGCGCTGGCCATCCTGATCTGTATTGGGAGCGTCGGCGCTGCCATCGCTTATCAGAAGGGGCCACCCAACACGGTTGCCGCTTTCGATTACAGCTACCTGCTCTTTAGCCTGATCTGGGGCGGTTTGTTTTTCGCAGAGTGGCCGGACGTGGTCGGTTTGTTTGGCATTGCGATCATCGCGGCTGCCGGTTTTCTGGCGCTTCCGGCCAAGCGAGACCGGCAGGAATAGTCAGGCAAAGCCCGCTATCTGCGCGCTGTCGCAACGGTTGCAGGGTGCATAGCCAGCCATCCCGCGCCTGCGATCATCACCAGACCCAGCGCGCTTGCCATGCCCGGAACGACCTGAAAGACCAGAATGTCCCACGCCACCGCAAAGACCAGATAGCTGTATTCAAAGGTCGCAACAGTGGTGGGTTGGGCGGCCTTGTATGCGCCCGCGATGCTAAGCCCGATGGCGACCGTCAGAACGGCAAGAATGCACAGGATGCCCCAATCTTGCTGTGACACCGGCTGCCAGCGCCCAAGCAGATAGGGGTAGGCGGCGACAAGCGCCTGATCCGGCTGCCACAAGAGCACGCCCAGACTGGCCAGCAGCCCGCCTGCCATAATGGCCAGCTTGAGGGACAGGGCGAGCGTTACGGTGGACACGTCCCGGCATTTCAAGCGCGTGATCACATGCGCCATGGCATAGAACCCGGCCCCTACAACCGGTGGGAGCGCCCAGATCGAGAACGCCTCCGTCCCCGGTTGCAGAAGAAACAGCACACCGGCAAATCCGATGGCAACGGCGATCCATCCACGAAAGCCAACGGGCTCTGCGCTGAAATAGGCCGCCAGCAAGACAACGAAAATCGGTGCGGTATAGGCCCCGGCCCCCAGCACGGCGAGGCTTGCGAACGGGATCGAGCCGTAAAACGCCAGAAAAAACAGCGTCATGAGGGCGGATCGCAGCAGCACCCAACGCGACAGCGCCTGTGCCCACAGACCCCGCTGCACATGGTGCACCGCCGCGAGCACCATCAAAAGCAGGATGGCCAGCATCGCGCGCAGCACAAAGATCTGGCCAAGCGGCAGCGCGCTGCTGAACAACTTGAAAATCACGTCCTGCACCGATGTGATCAACATCGCGCCCACGATCATGATCAGCCCGCGCGACACGCCGGGTGACAGGGTTGCCGATGCGCTCAAACTCATGGTGGTCCCCCGACGGTTGCTGATGATGCCGGTGACTGAGGTAACGGCGCGGGAATTGATTGATAATTCCTTGGAAATTGACGTTAGAG
Organism: Tateyamaria sp. ANG-S1; assembly: GCF_000814025.1. Lineage (GTDB taxonomy): Bacteria > Pseudomonadota > Alphaproteobacteria > Rhodobacterales > Rhodobacteraceae > Tateyamaria. The sequence continues at coordinate 77,164 of NZ_JWLL01000001.1, forward strand.
TTTGGTAAAATTAAACAATGAAGCGCGCACCCATTCACGGAATCGAAGTCTTTCTGGCCATTGTGCGCGAGGGATCGTTGCGGGCTGCCGCCACATCGCTGGGCATCGGGGCCCCTGCGGTCAGCCTTCAACTCAAGGCGTTGGAAGACAGGATGGGCGTTGGCCTTCTGCACCGGTCAACACGGCGCATCGAGCTGACGGATGCGGGCCGCGTTCTGTTCGAAAACGCGGAACCCGCCTACCGCGATCTTCTTGAGGCCGCCGCCCGCACCCAAGAGGCTGGCGCCGCACCCCACGGGACGTTGAAGCTCAGTGTCTCGCGCGGGGCTTACATCGCAGCCCTTGAACCCCACATGGCCGGGTTCCTTGCCGAGCATCCCGGTATCAATCTCGACATCTCTTTTGATGAACGTCTGGTCGATGTCATCGGTGAAGGGGTTCATGCCGGGATCCGCCAGGGCGATATCCTCGCCCCCGACATGATTGCCGTGCGCCTGACGCCCCCGCTGACGCCCGCCTATTTCGCGGCGCCGTCCTACCTCAAGGTCCACGGCAGGCCGGAAACGCTGCGCGACCTGCTGACCCATCAGTGCATTCGCTACCGGTTTCCGACAACCGGGCGGCTGGACTATTGGCACATCATCGAAGAAGGGCGAGAGACGCGCATTGACCCGCCTGCGCGGCTTGTCTTTGATCAGGTCGATGGGGTCATCCGGGCGGCGCAGGGCGGTCACGGGATCGGCTGGGCCCTGCGCAGCAGCATTCAGGACCAGATCGACAGCGGCGCGCTGGAGACCGTGCTGGATGAACACGTCCGCGATCTGCCGCCCTACTATCTGTACTATCCGGAAAACAACAAAAGGATCGCGTGCCTGCGCCAGTTCATCGCGTTCCTGATGTCAGCGCGGTCCGTTTAGGCCCCTGCGCATGGGTCACATGCGATCTGACACGTCATTCTCTGCTGCGAAAATCCAGCAGTGGTTTCAATGCCCCCGGCTGCTCTACCTGTTGCAGCGCGTCCTGCCATTGCGTGACGGGAAAGACCGTCACCTCTGGCCAGTCCATTCCTGCAAGCAGGGGCCAGATGTCCTTGAACGCCTGTGCCATGCCGTCCGGGGCCACAGACCCCAGATGGTCCCGCAGGTGAAACCGTTTGTATGAGGCCCGAGGCGCGCCGGTGAATAACACAGGCTGCCCGGTCAACAGACCATAGCCCACGAATGTCGCACCCGACGGCATCAGGTCAAGAATGCGCGACGCCACCGTGCCACCCAAAGCGTCAAAGGTCAGGTCAGCCGCCTGCGCGATCTTGGCAATACGCGTGTTGTCTGCTTGGGCAACCGGCTCGATCCCAAGCGCCCGCAACCGCGGCACGCGGCAGTCAGAGCGGTAGAGACCAACGACCCGCGTCGCGCCCTGCACACGCGCCAGATGGCCCAGCATGTCGGCACAGCTTGATCCCGCCCCGCTGAGCACCACCGTCTTGCCGCGCACGGGCCACAGGCGCAGCATCGTGATGGCGGCAAGCGGATTGATGTAGGCGCGCGCCGCGATCACGTCGGGTACGTCCGGTGGCACCTCCACCGCGTCACCAGCGGGACAGTCCACATGCGTCTGCCACGTGCCTTCGCCGCGCAGGGGCAGGACACGCTTGCCCAGCATATGCGCATGATCGGGATGGGCGGCGACCACGCGCCCGACGCCCTCATATCCTGCCACCGCTGGCAGTACGATACGCTGTGCATAGGCACCGGTGATCGGGATCAGGTCGGAGGGGTTCACGGGTGCCAGCGTCATCGCGACCCTCACCTGTCCGGTGGGCAAAGGGGGCAGGTCGGTCTTAACCCATGCGAGGGCGGACGCAGGCGCGCCAAATGTGCGGTAGACAAAGGAGCGGCGATGCTGTGCCTGATTGCTTAACGACATCGAAGGTCCCTTTTCATCCGGTGCGCTTGGGGTGTAGCCGCGCCGGGTCAATGTCCCAATACCCCTCGGACACATCTGCATCAGGGGGGGGAGGGGCCGCGATCCCACAGCATGCGCTAAGGATCAGAGATTGAGGAACCGGGCGATCACCTCGATCGACGCCTCGTGGGCTGTGGTGCGATCCCATCCGTCGGGGTCGTCGCACATCGGGTCTTCCCCCTCTTCTATCAACATCTGCGCTGCGTTTTCCTTGCAGATGGCCAGGAACGAGTAGTGACGGGCATTCGGGATCACGTCGTGTTGGACGTTTGGCAACATCTCGACCAATCCGCTGCCCTCTGCGCGGACATCAGTGGTGAATCAGGGGAAACCATCGCCCAAAGTCACGAGTTGCACCGGTGCATCAACTTGAGCCGCACTGTCAGCAACCACGGCATATGTGTATCCGGGATCGACGGTGACGATACGTGTGAACCGTGGGTCTGACATATCCGACGAGAAGGCGGTTGGCAGACTGTCGAAATCGACGCCGCCACGCATCAGGAACAGACAATCCTGCGCGGCTTCGCCGAATTCCTCGCAATAGTCACGATAGGCGGCGGGATCGAGGCGGATACCGGCAATGCCCAGCACCGTGGACCCGCCGAGCGAAAAACCCAGTGCGGCGATCTGGTCCGTGTCAATACGGCTGGCGAAGTAGGGGTCCGCAAGGACATGGTCCAATGCGACGCTCAGATCAGCAGCGCGTTCTGAAAGACGGACGGTTTTGCGCGGAGAACTGTCGCCGGTTGTTGTGCCCGGATGGTTCATCACCAGCACATGGGCCCCCCGCTCTGCCAAATCCGCAGCCAGCCAGGCGGTGCCATCATTGCTGCTGCCGGACCCATGCGAGATGACGATCAGAGGCGGCTTTTCATCCGGCAGAGCGGCCCCGATATAGGCCTGGGTTGCCTCAAACACGAGGCTGGTCCCGATCTCTGCGACATAGGTTTTGCGCCCGATAGGGGACCAAAGACCCGCTGCAATCGGGCCTGATCCGTGAGCTGCATTCGTATCATGTGCTTTGCCGGGCCAGATTGCGATCTCGTTCCGGCCCAGACTGCGCGCCATGACCTGCGCGTGGACCTGTGTGGTCAGGGACACGTTCGGAAACCCGGCGGCGAAAGCGTCCATCCGGGGCATCGTCAATGATCGCGAGGCCCTCTTTCACTGTTGAATGGCAGCGCTTACCGTCCGGCGTGAGAGATACGCCGCGCGGCCCCGCACGAGCAGAACCAGGCCCAGTTCAATTTCGAGTTGCTTGATCCGCTGAGAGACCGCGCCCCGCGAAAGGTTCAGTTCCTCAGCCGGGCGTTGCAGGTTCCCATATGAGGCGACCACAGAGAACACCCGGAGTGCATTCAGGTTCACGTTCTTCATTCGATGCCTGCGAGGCGATCGTTTTTCTAAACGCTGATTGGATCAATCTGCTTTGTCAATTTGGTACAGGCGGTCGATAAAGGAGAGAAAACAGCACCCAGCAACAGCGACGAGAGACCGGAGATGACCCAGACAGTCCGCCGAGCGACACCAGACGACATGCCGCGATTGGTCGAGCTTCTCATGCTGGATGCGTTGGAACGCCATGCAGAGGACGCCATTCTCTGGAAGATTGCTGACGATGCGGCCGTCCAGATCGAAAAGGCGCTAGAGTTTGCGCTGACGGCCGATGCGCAACCCTTCCAACAGTTTTGGCACGTCGCGGAGGATGGGGGTAAGATCACGGGTGTCATTCATGCGATGATGTTGCCAGTGCCGCCTATCTATGCGGGCGCGTTCGGCGAGCCGGGGCTGATTTTGCCGGATTCTTTCGTTGTCGCTGATGCACCAGGTGGAACGGCTGAAGGCCTGTTGGCCGCAGCTGAGCGCGCCCTTGACGAAGCAGGTGCCCGGATCAAGCTGGCATCCTATGTTGCGGGTGACGTCTGGCGAACTGCGTTCGAGGCAAACGGGTATGAACCTCTTACGCTTTATCTGTCGCGCAGCGATCTTGGAGACCAGGGGATCCCCGATGGTATTCGGCAAGCCACGGAAGCCGATGTTCCAGGTATTGTTGCGCGCAGCGCCGAGAACCGTCAGGTTCTTTTTGGCATAGACCCGTTCTGGGAAATCCATCCCGAAGCTGATCCACGGTTTGCTGCCTGGATGATGCGGAGCCTGACACTTCGGGATCGCGACATGATGGTTATGGGTCCACCAGATGATCTTGCAGGTTACGTTATCGCGCAGCCGGCCTCGCGCCTGCACTTTCCAGCTGCCCATGACATTGCGGGGACAGGTGTGATTGACGATTACTATCATCCCGAGCTGGCGAACCCTGTGGCACTTGACCAAGGCAGTGAGGGGGCGAATGCGCTGTTGCGTGCGGCTGAGGCGGCGTTCGCCAACCGTGGAATGGGAGCCACCTTTGTCGTCTGTCCGGCGGGATGGACGTCGAAGGTCGCGTTGCTGGAGGCCGCTGGCTACCAAACCGCAATGGTCTGGTCGCGTAAGCGGTAGCTCCGCAAAGCTGCCATTGCGACCGTGTGCAGCATCTGTCCGTGCCGACCTTTTCATACGCTTTTTAATCTCGCCTCCTGTGCTTTGCGCCCTTCATCCAAGCGTAGTTTTGCGGCGCAGCCAGTGGTACCTTCATCTATATAGCCAACCTCGCGCCCACCACCGAAACCAAACATTCTCTTCACATCGTGGGGAGAATGGTGTTTTCCGACGGCGGAACTGCCGGAGATACCCAAGATGACCCCCGAAGAAATTGAAAAGCTGCCCTATCGCAAGAATGTGGGCGTGATGGTGATGAACGGGGATGGCCTTGTCTGGGTGGGTCAGCGCAAGGACCGGTTCAAGGATGCCTGGCAGATGCCGCAGGGGGGCGTCGACAAGGGCGAGGATGCGCAGGCGGCGGCCTTGCGCGAGTTGGAGGAGGAGACCTCCATTTCCCCGGCTTTGGTCGATGTGGTGGCTGAAACCGCCGATTGGCTGCCCTATGAGTTGCCCCATGACCTGATCCCGCAGCTTTGGAAGGGCAAGTATCGGGGGCAGAAGCAGAAGTGGTTTTTGCTGCGCTTCAACGGGTCGGACGCGCAGATTGATCTGGAGACGGCGCACCCGGAGTTTTCAGCGTGGAAGTGGATGAGCCCGGCGGAGTTGCCGGAGGCCATCGTGCCGTTCAAGCGCGATGTCTACGTGCGCGTGCTTGAGGAATTCGCGCCGCATCTGTGAGTGCTATTGCATAACGTGGGCGGCATTCGCAGGGTGAGGCCAACCGAAAGAGAGGGTCGCCTATGTTGCGCGTTCTGAGTTTTGTGCTGGCCTTTGCGCCGCTGCCTGCCTTTGCCCTGTCCTGCATGCCGTACGGTGTCACGGACGCCTATCAGGAGGCAGCGGCGGCAGAGGAGGGCTATGTGCCCGTGCTGGGGACGCTGGAGTTTGATGCGGATCTGGTGCCGGAGATGGATTTGTCCGGGCAGACGCCGACCGCAGCGGTGACCCTGATCCCGGCCACGTTCAAGGGTGATGCCCTGACCGTGCGTGGTGTGGATCCGGCGTTTGAGACGGAGGTTGTGCTGGAGGTGCAGTGCGCGGGCCCGTGGTGCCCGCAGCCGAAGCCCGGCGAGATGCTCGGGTTCCTGCGCCAGACCAGTCACAGCTATGTGCTGCACACCAATGCCTGCGGCGGGTTTCTGTTTGGCCGTCCAAGCGCCGAGCAGGTTGCGCAACTGCGCGACTGTCTGGCCGGACGGGATTGCGTGCCGCTGGGGCAGCGCTAGGGGTCGATGATCGGCACGTGGGGCGCGCTGTCGCGCGGGTAGCCGTGCGCGATGCGCGGGTCGTCTGCGATTTCGATGCGTTGGCCGATTGGGGTGAAACCGGAGCGTCGGTAGAACCCGAGCGCTTGCGGGCTGTCGATGGTGCAGGTGTGCAGATGGAACCGGGTGATGTCGCGGGCGAATGCGAACTCGATGGCCCGGTCCATCAGGTAGGCACCCGCACCGGTGCCGATGAGCGCGGAGGTCAGGCCGAAATAGTCCAGCTCGCACGCGCCCTTGACGCTGAAATCAAGTTCCAGCAGTGCTTCGGGCTGGCCGTCTTTTTCCAGCGTGTAGAGGCCGGTGTCGGGATCGACGAGGATGTCGTGCAGTTCCTGTTCCGGCATGATCGTGCGTCCGTACCAGAGCCAAGGGCCGCCGACGCGGCGGAACAGCTCTAGGTAGGGTCCGACCGCGCGCATCATGGGTTTGAGCGTGAGGCCGTCAGGGCAGGGCGCGCCGCGGTATTGCGGCGTGGTCATTTCGAGGTCGGTGACGACCATGGCCACCTTGCCCTTGGGCACGTCGTGATGTCCATCGGCGAGCATTGTGCGCTCCTTGGGGGCCAGCCCCCAAACCCCCGTCGTATTTTTAGTCAGAAGAAGCGGGGGCGTGGGGTCAAGGGGAAGCGGAGCTAGAGCAGGCCCGCGCTGGCGAATTGCTGTTTCATGTCGATCTTGGGGCGGGGGCCGATGTGGCTGATCACCTCTGCGGCACAGAGGTTGCCCATGCGGCCGCAGGTGGCGAGGGCTGTGCCAGTGGCCATGCCGTAGATGAACCCGGCGGCGAATTGGTCGCCTGCGCCGGTGGCGTCTACGGGTGTGACCGTTTCGACGGGGATATCGTGGCGTTCGCCGTTTCCGATGATCGTGACCCCGTCGCCGGATTTGGTGCAGACCAGGAGGTCGATCATGTCGGCTGTTTTGTTCAGGGCCATTTCCAGATCGTCGGTTTCAAAGAGTGACGTGATTTCGTGCTGGTTGCCGATCACGAAGTCCAACTCGTTTTCGATCATGTCGAGGAAGTCGGGGCGGTGGCGATCGACGCAGAAGGGATCGGAGATGGCGATGCCTGACTTGCCGCCTGCCGCGCGGGTGAGGCGGGAGGCCTGGCGAAAGGCGTCTTTGCCCTTGTCCTTGTCGAAAAGGTAGCCCTCGAGAAACATGATCTCGGCGTTTGAGGCAACGCTTTCGGGGACGTCGTCGGGGCCGAGTTCGGTGGAGATGCCCAGATAGGTGTTCATCGACCGTTCACCGTCGGGCGAGACGAAGATCATCGACCGCGAGGTGGGGAGTTCTCCGTCCGGGATGGGATCATTCACGAAATCGGTGCCACTGTCTTGCATGGATTTGGCGTAGAACCGCCCCAGTGCGTCGTCGTGGACCCGCCCGATGAAGGCCGTGGGCAAACCGAGAGCGCCGACGCCAGCGATGGTGTTCGCGACCGCGCCGCCGGGGGTTTGCAGCCGTTCGGTCATGGAGGCGTAGAGCACCTCGCCCCGGTCCTGTTCGATCAGCTGCATGATCCCCTTTTCGATCCCCATGAGGTCGAGAAAGCTGTCATCGGCATGGGTGATCACATCGACAACGGCGTTGCCGATGCCAGCGAGCGTGTATTTGGTCATTCGGTTTTGTCCTCAAACGGGCAGAGATCGCGGATGATGCAGGTGGGGCAGAGCGGCTTGCGCGCCTTGCAGTGGTAGCGCCCGTGCAGGATCATCCAGTGGTGGGCGTGTAGCTGGAAATCAGCCGGGATGTTGTCTTCGATGGCGCGTTCGACGGCGTCCACGGTCTTGCCGGGCGCGATGCCGGTGCGGTTGCCGAGCCGGAAGATGTGGGTGTCGACCGCTTGGGCCGGGTGGCTCCACCACATGTTCAGGACCACGTTCGCCGTCTTGCGCCCGACGCCCGGCAGCGATTGCAGCGCTGCGCGGCTGTTCGGAACCTCGCCGCCGTAGTCGTCCACGAGAATCTGCGAGAGCTTCATGACGTTCTTGGCTTTTTGGCGGTAGAGGCCGATGGTTTTGATGTGGTCGGTCAGGCCCTCAAGCCCGAGGTCGAGCATTTTCTGGGGCGTATCGGCGATCTGGAAAAGCGCCCTTGTCGCCTTGTTCACGCCTGCGTCCGTAGCCTGGGCTGAGAGCGCCACGGCCACCACGAGGGTGTAGACATTTACGTGCTCCAACTCGCCCTCGGGCGCGGGGTCAGCCGCGTGGAAACGGGTAAAGATCTGACGGATCGTGTGGTAGTCGAGCTGTTTGGCCATGGCGCGTGCTTATGGGGGAAGTTGTAGCAGCGGGCAAGTGGGGCCGTTGCGCGCAGGTTCAAGCACCTGAACTGCGACAACTTGTCCGATTCGTGTCAAAGTTGAACTGTCAAGATTGATTGACAGGGCTGCAATCACGACCTCGACCCAAAGTGGTGGGTGGCCACTGAGCCGGGAGGGATGATGTGCAGGGCGTGGGACAGCATGATGTGCAATTCGATGTGGATCTTTACGCCAAGTCGCAGGCCAATCTCAGGCGTCTGAAGTCGAGGCTGCCAACCGGGTCGGTCGAGGATCTGGCGCGCGAGGTGCTATCGCGGTTGAACCGGCCTGTTTTGCAGAAACTTGCCGAACATCCCGCCCCCGATCAGATCAATGCGTTTTGTCACGCGCTGCTGGCCGACGATGACCAGGCCGGGGCGAAGTTCATTCAAGAGGTGCGCCGGGCAGGCGCGTCGGTTGAGGTCATTTACCTCAAGTACCTCGCCGACGCGGCCTGCCAACTCGGCCGTTGGTGGGACGAGGACCGGGTGTCTTTCACCGATGTGACGCGCGGCACAAGCCGTCTGTATGCGATCATGCATGCCATGCGGCATCAGGTGCCGATCACTGCCCCGGTCACGACCAAGAGCGCGCATTTCGTGTCCGTGCCGGGCGAGACACATACGTTGGGTGTGCGCATGGCCGCCGATCTGTTTCGGCGCGAGGGGTGGGATGTCACCCTGCTGATCGGCAAGACCCATGACGAGTTGATGACAGAGATCGGTCAATCCCGATCCATCGTTATCGGTATGTCCGCCGCCGGGGGGCATGCGCTGGACGCGCTGTCAAAGCTGGTTGTGGCCCTGCGTCTGGAAAAGCCCGAGGCGGCGCTGTTTGTCAGCGGTCAGATCCTTGAAACCGATGCAGAGACCGTGGCCCTTATGGATATTGACGGGATGGCGCATGATTTCGAGACGGCACAAGCCCTGATCGAGTGCCATTGGGATCGAATTTCGAACCGGCGGAACTGAATGGCGCCGGTTCTGTTCCGCGTATCGGTCGCCATGCGTTCAATGTGCCAACACCGGAGTGACGGATTTCCGCCGACGCTCCGGTGTTTTGCGATGTTCGCTTGGAGAATCACGCACAGGTTGAATTCTGTCTGAAACGACTTTGACTTGGCTTGTGGGGTTGCCTTGGCTTCATTCACCTTCAATCTTCCGATTTATGCCTTTGATCAGTGGTCAGCCGACGCGGACACTAATTCGACGACAAGCTATCCGATTGGTGCCAGTTTTACCCTGAATCCGGGTGCCGAACTGACGGTCATTGAAATCGAGGACGACGACGGCAATCCGCTTGGGTCGGATGACAACCTGTTCAGCGACGGTTTTCTGGACACGCCCGGCGATGGATCGAGCCCATCGACCGCTAGCAATGATCAGGCATTGACCGAAGAGGTCGAGATCAACGATGCGGAATTCGGAGAAGGCTCTCAGGTCGAGCTTGAGTTCGCCTTTACCACCACCACGGGCGAGACGTTCTGGGTGATCCGCATTGACGGTCAGAATGTGGGCATCAGCGGCCCGAGCCTGCCGGTCCCCGGCACCACCTATGAGGTGGCCAGCAACAGCGACGGCCAGGAAACGCCCGTCAACGACATTCCCTGTTTCATCGATGGTGCCATGGTCGAGACGCCGGATGGCCCTGTGCCGATTGAGCATCTGGCCGCAGGCGATCTGGTGATTACGGTGGACAACGGGCCGCAACCGATTGTCTGGGTCGGCGCCCGCCCGGTCAGCGATCTTGAGGTCATGTTCTTTCCCGAACTGCACCCGATCGAGTTTGCCGCCGGGGCGATGGGGCCGGGGCAGCCAGCCCAGTCGCTGGTCCTGTCCCCCAACCACCGGGTTCTGTTTAACGGTGTGGCGGCTGACCTGTTCTTTGGCGAGAGCGAGGTGCTGGTGGCGGCAAAGCACATGCAGAACGGGACCACGATTGCCCCTGTGCGGAATGTGACGCCGATCTGCTACCGCCATATCCTGCTGGAACGGCACGAGATCCTGATCGTGAACGGGCTGCCCTGTGAAAGCCTGTGTCCGCGCATCGGCACCTACGATGTCGAGCAGCGGCTGGACTTTGAGCTGTTTGGACGGGCTGGTGTGGATGCGGACACCTTTGCCCGCCCCGTTCTGCGCAAATTCGAAGCAGCCCTGCTGACCTAAGACTGGGGCCGTTTCCCAGTGCCGTTCTTGATCGAGACCTGCCACCATTTGGGGCGACTGCCGCGGTAGGAATGTGTCGTTGGGATCAAGTCATGCGCGTCTGTTTCGTCGAAACTGCCGACCAAAAGGGCGATGACCGGATCATCGTCTATGGCCCCCAGCGTGCTGCCGCAGATGGGGCAAAAGGCGCGGCTGGAATAGTCTGATGATCTGTATGTTGCGGGCGCGCCTCCCGGGCCTGTCCATGTCACCGCGCTTGCCGGAAACTCGACCCATGCTGTCGTGAGTGCGCCGCTGTGGCGCTGGCACATCTTGCAGGAGCAGGTGTGCGGTTTGAGCGCGGAGCCGGTTGCGGCAAAGCGGATGTTGCCGCAAAGGCAGCCGCCGGTATGGGTGATGGGGTCTGGCATGGTGGTTTGTGGCCTTGGGGCGATGATGCGTCCTTGTGACTATGTGGTTGGTGGCGTTGGGCGTGCCAAGTGCAGTTCGGAAATGCACAGGAAACGGGTCGCGCGTGGGGGGGCGCTCGCCTAGGTTGGCTCACATGGAACAGAATGCACAGACCACTGCCGAGACCGGCTATCACTACGGCGTCATGCGCCGCGCCATCGACCTGATCGATCGGGCGGAGGCACCGTTGAGCCTGGATCGCCTTGCCGCCGAGATGGACATGAGCCCCGCGCATTTCCAGCGCATCTTTTCCCGCTGGGTTGGGGTGTCACCCAAGCGCTATCAGCAATATCTGGCGCTGGGCCATGCCAAGGCGTTGCTGAACGAGCGGTTTACGACCCTTGAGACCGCCCATGCCACGGGCCTGAGCGGGTCGGGGCGGTTGCATGACCTGTTCTTGCGCTGGGAATCCATGAGCCCCGGTGATTATGCCAAGGGCGGCGAGGGCCTAACCATATACTGGGGGTGGTTTGACAGCCCCTTTGGTCTGGCTTTGGTCATGGGGACCGACAAGGGCATTTGTGGTCTGGGTTTTGCTGCCGAGATGGGTGAGGACTGGGCCATGCACGACCTGACCCGGCGCTGGCCCAAGGCAGAGTATGTCGAGGACCCGATGCGGTTGCGTCCGTGGGTGCTGGCCGCCTTTGGCGCCGAGGATGCGGAGTTGAAGGAAGCGCCGTTGTACCTGATTGGCGCGCCCTTCCAGATCAAGGTGTGGGAGGCGCTGTTGCAGATCCCGTCGGGCCACGTCACCACCTATTCCGAGATTGCCGAGAGCATCGGCAACCCCCGCGCCGTCCGTGCTGTGGGCACCGCCGTGGGCCGCAACCCGGTGAGTTGGCTGATCCCCTGTCACCGCGCCTTGCGCAAGTCGGGGGGCCTTGGTGGTTATCACTGGGGGTTGCCCGTCAAACGGGCGCTTTTGGCCTTTGAATCTGCGCGTGCAGAGGCCTGACACGGCCCATCACAAGTGTGCGCGGGATGTTGCTGACCGCATTTTCCCCCTATTTCTGGGAACTTTTGCTGCCTATCTTGCGTCCATGATAAGGGTGCGTGCCCGAACACGCCCCCGCTTTGGAAGGCAGTAGGATACAGAGATATGCTTAAATCCCCAGTCGTTTTCGCCATCGGCACCATTGCCGCGCTGAGCGCGTGTACAGATCCCAATGCGTTGGGCACCACCGGGCCGAGCGGCGAACGCATCAATGACAATCGCAACCGCGGTGCAGCCATCGGGGCCGCGTCTGGCGCGGTTCTGGGTGCCGTGCTGGGTGACCGCGAGGCGGCCGTCGCCGGTGCCGTTGCCGGGGGGCTGATCGGTGGTGCCATCGGTTATGACCTCGACCAGCAGGAAGCCGAGTTGCGCCGCGAGCTGGCCAGCGGCGTGACCATCACCAACACGGGCGACCGGTTGATCGTGTCCTTCCCCGAGGCGATCCTGTTTGCCGTGAACAGCTTTACCGTTCGTCCGGGACTGAGTGCGGACATGGCGGCGCTGGCCCGCAGCCTTGAACGCTACCCGAATTCGACAGTGCAGATCATCGGGCACACGGACAGCGACGGCGATGCAGCGTTCAACCAGCAACTGTCCGAGCGCCGCGCGAATGCCGTCTCGGATGTGTTGATCAATCAGGGTGTGCCGTTCAACCGGATCCAGGCCTTTGGCCGGGGCGAGAGCCAGCCGATTGCCACCAACGCGACGGCGGCGGGCAAGCAGCAGAACCGCCGGGTGGAGATCGTGATCCTGCCGAACCCGGCATAAGGTGGATAACAGATGTCAGAGGCCCCGGTTCATCGCCGGGGCCTCTTGCTTTGTGGGGGGAACGCGCCATTCTGAAGGGCGGTTGAGAATGAAGGACGGATTATGACTGTGCCAATTTTGCTGGGGATTTCTGGGTCTTTGCGCAAGGACGCGACCAACACCAAACTGATGCGCGAGGCGGCCCGGCTGTTTGGCGAGTGTACGTTCAATGAGGCGGATCTGCGGATGCCGCTCTATGACGGTGATCTGGAGGCTGTCGAGGGCGTGCCCGAGCCCACGCAGGTGATGGCTAAGCAGATTGCGGAGGCCGATGCGGTCATTATTTCGACGCCAGAGTATAACAAAGCTCCTCCCGGTGTGCTGAAGAACGCCTTGGATTGGGTGAGCCGGGTTGAGGGTCGCCCTTGGACGGGCAAGCCTGTTGCCGTGATGTCTGCCGCTGCCGGTCGGGCCGGAGGCGAGCGGGCGCAGATGATCCTGCGCGCCTGCATGGTGCCGTTCCGGCCGCGGATTTTGCAGGGGCCGGAGATTCATTTGGCCGGGTCGAGCAAGGAATTTGACGAGAACGGGCGTTTAACCGGTGAGATCTACGTGCGTGAGCTGACCGCGTTGATGGAGGCGCTGCGGGCTGAGATTGGGCGCTAGGCCCGCGTGCTGATCTCGATCAGGTTGCCGTCGGGGTCGCGGATGTAGAGCGACAGGATCGGGAATTGCGCGCCCGAGCGGGGGACGGGGCCGTCTTCGATGTTTGTGTCTGTGCTTGCGAAATGCGCTTGCCAGTCAGTGAGCGGCGTGTCTGTCAGCAAGCAGAGATCTGCGCTGCCCTTGGTCGGGTGCGCTGCTTTGGGGTCGAAGGTGTTGTCGGCCTGGTGCAGGTTGATCTTGTGCTGGCCGAAGGCGAGCGCGTGCCGGGTGGAGCCGTCGGCCACCTGGAAGAGCATATGCGTCATGCCGAGAACGGTTGTGTAGAAGGTAATGGTCGCGTCGATGTCCTGCACCGTCAGGACAAGGTGATCGAGTGACGTGAGCGTCGGCTGTTCCAATTTGCATCCTCCTGCCCCATGGTCCGGCGTATGGACCATGACCCTGAACTTGAGCTTCGTCAAAGCGATGTGATGGACCCTGCGCGTGCGCAAGCGATGCAGGTTACGTTGGGCAGTGAGCCGAAACTGCAGGCGGGTGATGCGCTGCCGCCGTTTTTTCACCAGCTGTATTTCTGGTCGCCTGAACCACCTGAGGGTCTGGGCCGCGATGGGCACCCGAAAGTGGGCGGGGTGATCCCCGACATGGGTCTGCCGCGCCGGATGTGGGCCGGGGGGCGGTTGGCATTTCATGCACCTTTGCGGCTTGGAGCGCAGGCCGAGCGGGTGACTGTGTGTGAGAACGTCGTGCGCAAGGAGGGGCGGACGGGGCCGCTGGCCTTTGTCACCTTGCGCCATGAGATTTGGCAGGGTGGGACGCTGTGCGTGTCGGAGCGGCAGGATCTGGTTTATCGCGAGGATCCTGATCTGGGGGCGCCGCGTCCGGTGCCGCCCTTGGCTGCGGTGGATGAGGAGGATGCGGTGGAGCGGTCTTTTGATGCGACGCTGCTCTTTCGGTATTCGGCGCTGACCTTCAACGGGCACCGGATTCACTATGACCAGCCCTATGCCCGTGCGGTTGAGGGTTATGAAGGGTTGGTTGTGCATGGGCCGCTTTTGGCCCAGCATTTGATGTTGATGGCGGAGGCGGCTTTGGGGTCGCTGGAGCGCTTCCGGTTTCGGGCGACGTCGCCGTTGATGCACCATGAGGTAGGCACGTTTTGCCGGAAAGGGCGGGCGCTGTGGGTGCGTGGGCCGGATGGGCGGCTGTGTATGGAGGCGGAGGCCTAGAGGGAGGCGCCGACCTCGAACCCTTTCGGGATCGTGTCGCGACCGTCGAGGATCAGGTCGGCCATTGTGTGGGCGACTTTCGGGGCCATGCCGAAGCCGATCTTGAACCCGCCGTTGGCGATGAAGTGCCCGGGCCGGTCGGGCCATGGGCCGAGCATGGGTGCGCGGCTGCGGGAGCGGGGGCGGAGGCCTGCCCATCTGGCGATAACCTTGGCATCCTGAAGTGCAGGGACGGCCGCCCGAGCGCGGGCAATGATGTCATCGAGCTGCGCGTCTGTCGTGGTCGGGTCGTCATACTCCCGCTCAGTTGTGGAGCCGATGGCGGTTGTGCCGTCGGCGTGCGGGATGATGTGCAGCGTATCCGCGAAGAGTTGCGGCGCGTTGGGGGCCGCAAAGTCTAGGAGGGCAGCTTGGCCTTTGATCCCCGCACCGACCATGCGGGGGTTTTGGGCGTTGAGCGCGTCGAGGCCCGCGACGCCTGTGGCATGGATGGTGATGTCGGTGTCCGGGCCTTGGGTCTGGATGTCTACGCCGTGCGTCTTGAGGGCTGCGGCGAGCGCCTGACAGGCTTGGCGCGGGTGGGCGCGGGCGCTGAGCGTGTCGAAGATTTCCATGCTGGTGGGGCTGTTTGCGGCCCATTTGGGGTTCGCGATGGGGCGGACCGTCCATGTCGCCGCGTCGCCCCATAGGTCTTTGGCCGTTTCGCTGCGCCTGTTTGCGAGGGCGAGCGCCGCGTCATCCGCGATGGGTTGGCAACGGCCTGTGCGTGTGTAGCCGGGGGACCTCCCGCCTGCGGCCTCGACCTCGGTCCAGAAGGCTTCGGCCATAAGGAGGCTTTCCAGTTGGAACTGCTTTTTCGGGTTCCAGTTTTCCGGGACATGGGGGGCGAGGGCGCCGACGATGCCGCCTGATGCCCCTGAGCCGAGGCCATGCGGGTCGATCACCTGCAACTTGGCGCCACGGCGCGCGAGCACCCATGCGATGGACAGGCCAAAGATACCTGCGCCGCGGACGGTGATGTCTGCCGTTGCCATTCCAGATGCCTTTCGCCAAGGTCGCCGCGACATCCTTTACAGGGGCGGATGATGCAGGACCAGCGGGCAGAGCTTGAGTGGCGCGAGGGGCGCGTGCCGGTGTCGGTGCGCTTTGACGATCCGTATTTTTCGCTTGAGGACGGACTGGCCGAGACGCGGCATGTGTTTTTGGCAGGCAATGACCTGCCTGCGCGGTTTGTGGATGGATTTCATATTGCGGAGCTGGGGTTTGGGACGGGCCTGAACTTTCTGACGGCTTGGGCGGCGTGGCGGGATGCTGGGGTGCCGGGGCGGTTCAGGTTCACCAGTTTCGAGGCGTTTCCGATGGATGTGTCGGAGATGGAGAAGGCTCTGGCGGCGTTTCCTGAGGTGGCGGATTTGGCTGAGCAATTGATCGCTGCTGGCGGCGGGTCGGCGGAGTTTGACGAGGCAGCGTTGACCGTGATTGAGGGCGATGCGCGGGAGACCCTCGCGGCTTGGGACGGCAAGGCGGATGCGTGGTTTCTGGATGGGTTTTCGCCTGCGAAGAACCCGGAGCTTTGGGGCGCGGACCTTATGGCTGAGGTCGCGCGGCATAGCGCGCCGGGCGGTACGGTGGCGACCTACACTGCCGCAGGCTTTGTGCGGCGGGGGCTGGAGGAAGCAGGGTTCGCTGTCACCCGTGTGCCCGGCTTTGGTCGCAAGCGGCATATGACGCGGGGCGTTTTGGGGTGAGCCAGGGCAACAACACCCAACAAGGCATTGCACTCATGGTCACCGTGTCGTTGGTGTTTGCGGCACAGGATGGCATCTCGCGCCATTTGGCTGCCGAATACAACGTCTTCATGGTGGTGATGATCCGGTACTGGTTCTTTGCCGCCTTTGTCATCAGCGTGGCCGCGCGCAAGGCAGGGGGCTTACGTGCGGCGGCGCAGACGCAGCAACCGGTGGTGCAGGGGCTGCGGGGGCTGCTGCTGGCTGCTGAGATTTGCGTGATGGTGACCGCCTTTACCATTTTGGGCTTGGTCGAGAGCCACGCCGTCTTTGCCGCCTATCCGCTGCTTGTTGCGGCGCTCTCCGGACCGATCCTGGGCGAGCGTGTGGGTTGGCGGCGGTGGGCTGCGATTGGTGTGGGCTTTATCGGTGTTCTGATCATTTTGCGGCCCGGTTTGGGCGTGTTTGATCCCGCCGTTGTCATTCCGCTGGCCTCGGCCATCATGTTTGCCATTTACGGCCTTCTGACACGATACGTGGCGCGAGAGGACAGCACGGCGACCAGCTTTTTCTGGACGGGGACCGTGGGTGCCGTTGGGATGACTTGCGTCGGTATCTGGTTTTGGGAGCCGATGACGGGGATCGACTGGGTTTTGATGTGGGCGCTGTGTCTGACGGGGGTGTTGGGGCACTGGCTGCTGATCCGCACCTATGAGGTGGCGGAAGCGAGTGCTGTGCAGCCCTTTGCCTATTTCCAGATGGTCTTTGCTGCGTTGGTTGGCATCAGCGTCTTTGGCGAGGTGTTGGAGTTCAACGTCATCATCGGCGCGAGCATTATCGTGGCGGCGGGGCTATTCACCTTGTGGCGCGAACGACAGAAGGGTTGAGCCGACGAGTTCTTCTGAGAACGGGATCGGCAACGGGTCCTGGCCCAGACGGGCGCGGTAGATGGGCAGGCTTTCGGTGACGCGCATGACGTAGTTGCGCGTCTCGCGGAAGGGGATGTGTTCGATCCAGTCGATGACGTCGAAATCTTCTGTCCCGCGGCGCGGATCGCCGAGGCGTAGCATCCATTGATCGGGGCGGGAGGGGCCAGCGTTGTAGGCTGCGGACATCAGGACCAAGTTGCCGTTGAAGCGGCGCGCGAGCTGGCTGAGATAGGTCGCCCCGAGCCGCGCGTTGTAGGCCGGGTCGGAGATGAGGCGTGCCGTCGTATGATCGGCGGACAGCCCCAGGTCAGAGGCCACGTCCCGGCCCGTCCCCGGCATCACCTGCATCAGCCCAAGCGCGCCTGCGCCGGATTGGACAACGGGGTCGAACTCGCTTTCGCGTCGGGCGATGGCGAGGTTCATTTCCGGCGCCATCGGTAGATCTGCATCTGCCAGCGGGTGCAGCGGATAGTATGGCGCGTGCAGGGTGATGCCGCGCTGTGCCACCCGTTTGCCGATCATCACGGCCAGATGGGGTTGACCCGCGGCGATCGCCACATGGCCGAGGTAGCCCGCCGCATTGCGGTCAAGGCGTTCGGCGAGGTGCGTCCAGAAGCGTTCAGCGAGGCTGACCTCGCCCGAGGCTTGCAGGAGCAGGCCCGCTTCGTAGAGGTCAATTTCCGTGAGCCGGGTGTCTTGGCCGGGGGAGAAGGTTTCTGATCCGTCGAGCAGGGGGTCGATGGGCAGTGCGCCACGTTCCGCAGCCAGAAGCCCATAGAACGAGGTCTGGTATTGCGCGCCCTCTGCATAGGCGGCGCTGGCCTGTTCGCTGTTTCCCATCGCCTCGTGCGCGCGGCCGATCCAGTAGCCTGCGCGCCCGCGCGAGATTGGCGAGCGGGTGGCGTCACGGTGGTTCTGGAAGTGATCGAGGGCAACCTCCGGGTCCTGAAGTTTGCGCAGCGCGATATATCCCGACAGCCATTCGAGATCGGCATAGGCTGACCCTTCGCTCAGGAAGTGCCGGGCGGCGAGTTGATAGGCGCGGGCTGCATCGCCATCGCGCATTTCATCGCGGGCGAGCGCGCGGCGGCGGTTGGCCCAGTCCTCGGGCTGGCCGAGGGCTTCGACGGAGCGAGAGCGGTCCATGAGCAGCGCTTTGGCGTCGTCCCAGCGGCCCTTGCGCACGCGCCATTCAAAGCGGTCGCGGGCGAGCCCCGGATCGTTTTGCAGAGCGTCGGGCACAGCACCGATCAGCGCGTCCACGTTGTCGGCAAGGGCGCGCAGCCCGATACGCGCCTCGGCCAGCGCGACGCGGTCCTCACCCACCAGGCGGAACATGCGCCGGGCGCTGGTCAGGTCACGTGACCACAAGAGCGCGTCGAGGCGGGCATTGTGATGTGGTTTCAGAAGATCGCCATAGGTGGCGATGAATCGGCCTTGGGTGTCGCTGTCCATGGGCATGGTGCGCCATGCGAGGACGATGTTGGCCTCGGCCTCTCCGGTGCGGCCTGCGCGTGTGAGAGCGGCGGCATGGGCCAGAACCCCTTCAGGTGTTTGTGGCCCGACCTTTGCAAAGAATGACAGGCGGGTTGCGTCCGGTGCGCTTGCCACTGCCTTTTCCGAGCGCTGACGCAACAGCGCTTCACCCGGCCAGTCGGGGCGGCGGTCAAGGAAATCGATGACCTCTTGATAGGTGCCGCGCCCGGCGCGCAGGCGGTGCCATTCGATGATGTCGGCGGCCACGTCGCCGTCGCGGGCGGCGATCTTTGCCGCGTTGTCCCAACTGCCGCTTCGCATTGCGTCCAGCGCCCAGCCAAGGGGACGGGGCCGTTCTGCCGTCGCAGCCACAACCGACACAAAAAGCAGGACAAAGGCGAGGGCAATCCGGCTCATCTCTTGCAATTCCTTGCGGCGCGTGGCTAGAGCCTCTGAGCATATGTACGGTGTGCGGGGTTTCAACTCACGTTTCCGGACATATGCAAAATTCATCCCAGGCCCTCTGCCTGCCACACGTAAAAAAGGAGCGTGAGAATGTTCAAAGGTTCTATGCCTGCCCTCGTCACGCCGTTTCGTAACGGCGCTTTGGATCTGGAAACACTCAAGAAACTGGTTGAGTGGCATGTGGGCGAAGGATCGCACGGGCTGGTGCCCGTGGGCACCACCGGCGAAAGCCCGACGTTGACCCATGATGAACACGAGACCGTCATCGAGACGGTGGTGAAGGCCGCCGCTGGCCGCATTCCGGTGATTGCCGGGGCCGGGTCGAACAACACGGTCGAGGCCATTCGGTTCGTCGAGTACGCCGCCAAGATCGGTGCCGACGCGGCGCTGGTCGTGACGCCCTACTACAACAAGCCGACGCAGCGCGGTCTGATCGCCCATTTCACGGCGCTGCATGATTGCGCCGACATTCCGATCATCATCTACAATATTCCCGGCCGGTCTGTCATCGACATGACGCCCGACACGATGGCGGAGCTTGCCAAACTGCCCCGTATCGTCGGGGTAAAGGACGCGACCGGTGATCTGGCCCGTGTGTGTGATCAGCGCATGGCCTGTGGTCCCGATTTCATCCAGCTGTCGGGAGAGGATGCGACGGCACACGGATTCAACGCACAGGGTGGCGTCGGCTGTATCTCGGTCACCGCCAACGCGGCGCCAAGGCTGCTGAGTCAGATGCAGGAGGCCTGTCTGGCCGGTGACTATGCCAAGGCGCTAGAGATCCAGGACAAGGTGATGCCGCTGCACAAGGCGATCTTTACCGAGCCGGGGCTGGTGGGCGCGAAGTATGCTATGTCCCGTCTGGGCCTATGTTCGGATGAGGTGCGTTTGCCTTTGACCTGCCTTGCGGACGACACCAAGGCGAAGGTGGATGCCGCCCTTGAGCACGCCGGTTTGATCTAAGGACCGCTGCGCGTAGTGCGCGCTCTCCGCAAATTCACTCTGGGGTAGAAAGTGACGGGTCTGTGCGTGTTACGTACGGACCCGTCGTCATTTTTCCGCAACATGG
Organism: Tateyamaria sp. ANG-S1; assembly: GCF_000814025.1. Taxonomy (GTDB): domain Bacteria; phylum Pseudomonadota; class Alphaproteobacteria; order Rhodobacterales; family Rhodobacteraceae; genus Tateyamaria. Next base: position 97,156 of record NZ_JWLL01000001.1, read on the forward strand.
AAACGATCTGTTTCCATGAATTATGTCAAAAATGTGGTCGTGCGCGTTGTTTCGTTTGGCGCACGTGGTACCGTCCCGACCGGTACAAACCTGGGGGTTACAATGCTGTTTTTACTATCACTCGTCGGCCTTGCCGGCGTGGCAACCTTTGTTGCGACTGACGACGACGACACCATCATCGGAACTGCTGACGACGACACAATCGACGGAGGCGCCGGCAACGACACAATCACCGGCCAACGCGGCGACGATCTTTTGTTCGGTGGCGAAGGCGATGATGACATTCAAGGCTCGCAAGACAACGACACGATCTTTGGCGGAACCGGTGACGATGACCTGCGCGGCGCGCAAAACGACGACGACATCTTTGGCGAGGCCGGCAATGATCTTGTGTTCGGTGATCTGGGGCAGGATTCTCTGGACGGCGGCCTTGGGTTCGACACGCTGAACGGCGGACCCGGCGCCGATACTTTAAGCGGTGGCCCGGATGCGGACACGGTCAGGGGCGGGTCCGGCAATGACCTGATCATGGAATCGGACGATGGTGCGCCAGGTGTGAACACCGATTTGCTGTTCGGTCAGAACGGGCACGATACGATCAGCGGTTCATCGCTTGACATCATCAGTGGCGGCCAAGGCAACGACGTGCTGACCGTGGACAACGTGTCGGATGAAACACCTGCGCTTGAGATTTCCGGCGACGGGGGCGACGACGTGATCGTCGGGCCAGCGCTGAGTGTCGAGGGCGGGTCTGGCGACGATCTGATTGCTGGTGGCGTCAACCAGGCATCTGGCGATGACGGCAACGATACCATCGTCGGCGGGCCGAACGCGGACGTTCTTGGTGGTGAAGGCGAAGACGAGTTCATCGTGGATGAACGCGAGCGCGGTGGACCGGTCAACATTCTGGACTACGACGCCAGCGAAGACACGATCGTGATTGCAGCCAGCGAGTTGGGTCCGAATGCGCCGGAAGACATCGTTCAGCGCTTTAGCCCGGACACCAACAGCATCGAATTGATCGTTGAAGATGAACTGGGTCCGCGCAACATCGCGTCCGTGTTTGGCATCGAAGATGAGACCACTGTGCTGGAACTCACCGTGATTGATGCGACCACACTGGACGAGATGTTGGCGCAGGCGGTCGCCTAGACCGCGCTACCTTTTGCCATAGTAGAGGCCGACCACGTGCTCGGCCTCTGCAAAGAACAGCCAGCGCGAGGCGAGTGTGCCTGCGACGTAGCTGACCACGGCCACAAGCGCGATCCAGTGCGAGAAGGGCAGCGCCAGTAGCAGGACCGGCAGCACCACCATCAGCACGAACGAGATCGCACGCAGCTTGACGCTGTGCTTGCGCCCCACGACATAGGCGAATTCCTTGAGCAGATAGTTAGTGCCGGTGTGCGGTGGCTCGAACGCGCGGACGCTACCGTTCGTGCCAAGGCCCGTGGCGGTTGCCAGCGTGGTGCCTGAGCCCTTGAGCGCGCCGTCGCCCTGCATCCACAGCACCACCTGAATGACGCCAGATATGGCGATGAGGGCCATGGCCCATGTGACCTGACCCGCAAGCAGCGCGCCACCTGCAAGCGAAAAGCTGAGGAACATGGCAGGCGTTAGGGGTGAGTTCCAGCGCGGGATGGTTTTGAGCTGGGCGTAGATCATGGAGGTCGTGAAGACCGTCATGAGTGAGAAGAACGACCCGATGACGCCCAACAGCCCCCAGCGCTGGCCGAAGAATACCAGCCCCGCGCCATAGAGCGCCATGAGGATCAGGGCGACGACCGCACAGATGCCCTCGCGGCTGAGCCAGGACGATTGCCATTGAGTGAAGGCTTTGAGTGCGCGTTCCGGGTGGCCCAAGTGGAAGGTGGACGAGATCAGCCCGCCGACCGCGCAAAGATAGGCGATCACGAAGAAGGCGAAGGCAGACCAACCGGTGACCGCCGGGTAGCCGAGGCCGAGGAAGGTCAGGAGACCAAAGCCGATGCCGGAAAAGACCGTGAAGAAAATAACGGAGGGTGCGGGATGCATCAGAGTTTCTCCAACGTCTTGTCGAGCCAGCCAAGGAAGCCTGCGGCTTCCTGTGCGACGGGTTCGAGGTAGGGGGCAAGGATGTCGATGTCGCCCGCGCCCTCGGACAGCGTGTCCTTGGGCCGGGGCGGCAGGTACTTGTTGACGGGCTTGGTGCCCTGTTCGGGCATCAGGTCCATGCCGCCGCGTTCGGCGGTGAGCTTCGATACGTTGCTTTCGGGGTCCGCGAAGTCACCGAAGTGGCGTGCGCCTGCGGGGCAGGTCCGCACGCAGGCCGGTTCGCGGTCTTCCTCGGGCAGGTTTTCGTTGTAGATGCGGTCCACGCAGAGGGTGCATTTTTTCATCACCTTTTCCACTGCGTCCATCTCGCGCGCACCATAGGGGCAGGCCCAGGCGCAGAGGCCGCAGCCGATGCAGTCCGACTCATTCACCAGCACGATGCCGTCTTCTGTGCGCTTGTAGCTGGCGCCTGTCGGGCAGACCGTGACGCAGGGTGCGTCCTCGCAATGCAGGCAGGATTTGGGAAAGTGGATGAGTTGCGCTTCGCCTTGGGCCGGTTGCACCTCGAAACTGTGCACGCGGTTTAGGAAGGTGCCGGAGGGGTCACTCCCATATGCATCCGTGTCAGCGAGCGGCGCACCGTAGTTTTCGGTGTTCCAGCCTTTGCACGAGATCACGCAGGCATGGCAGCCCACGCAAGTATCGAGGTCAATGACGAGGCCGAGTTTACGTTCGGTGGATTGGGGGAGCTGGGTCATGCGGGATGTCCTGGCTGAGCGGTTGGACTGGGGCTCTTCCCCAGACCCCGGGATTTTTTTGAAACAGGGAAGGGGGATGTGCTGTCCATTGATCCGATCGGTTCGGCTTTGGAAGCGTCCCAGTTTGCGATGAAATAGATGAATGTGCCCACTGCGATGGCGACCAAAGCCGCGATGGCGAGCAGGGTGCGCTGGATGGGGGTCATTTGCCGACCTTCCATGCCAGTTGCATTGGACCTTTGCCCACCGGGGATTTGATCGGCTCCATCGCGGGTTGGCTTTCGCTGGGCGCGTCGGCCTTTTCGATGCGCACCTTGAGGTCGAACCACGCCGCCTGTCCTGTGATCGGGTCGGAGTTGGCCCAGCGGAGGCCGTCACCCTTGGGTGGCAGCAACTCGTGGATCAGGTGGTTCAGCAGGAAACCTTTGGTCGCTTCGGGTGCGTTTTCGTCGAGCGCCCAGGCGCCTTTGCGCTTGCCGATTGCGTTCCAGGTCCAGACCGTGTTTTCGTTGAGGGCTGCCATTTCGAGGACCGGTACGGTGATCTCACCATGGGGAGACGTGACCTTGGCCCAGTCGCCGTCGCTCAGGTTGTTGTCGCGCATCAGCTTGGTCGGCAAGTAGAGTGGGTTGTGGCCGTGGAGTTGGCGCAGCCAGGCGTTCTGGCTGCCCCAGGAGTGGTACATGGCCATGGGGCGCTGGGTCAGCGCGGTGATCGGGTAGTCATCACCGTGGTTGTCGGGCGACGGGTCGTACCAGATCGGCAGCGGGTCCATTGTCGCCTTGATCCGCTCGCGCAGGTGATCCGGGGGCTGGCGGTCGCCATGCCCTTCGGCTGCGAGTTGGAAGCGGCGCATTGGCTCGACGTAGAGCGTGAAGAGATAGGGTTGCGGGCTGTCGAAAAGGCCCATGCCTACGGCCCAGTCCTGGTACGCGCTGTTCCAAGGTTTGTAGTAGAGTGCTTCGTCCGGGATGTGGCCAACCCAGAAGCCGCCATTGTCGATATAGTTGTCGAGCTGGCTTTCGTTGATGCCGCCGCGACCGTTGGTCAGCCCGTCTTCACCCATGCGCCAGCCGGCGAGGGGGCCGATGCCCGGCTTGCGTTCGTGGTTGACGATATAGTCGCCGTAGTCGGCGTATTTCTGGCTGCCGTCGTCATTGGTGAAGCCGGGCAGGCCGAGTTTGGCGCCGAGTTCACACAGCACCGACTGGAAGCCGCGCACGTCGCGGTCGGGCTCGATCACCGGCCAGCGGATGGCGTCTGCTGCAGCGTCTGCCTCGCAAATCGGGCGGTCGAGGAGTGAGATGCAGTCGTGTCGTTCAAGGTATGTGGTGTCGGGCAGGATCAGGTCTGCATAGGCGACCATTTCCGAGCTATACGCATCCGAGTAGATGATGCGGGGGATAACGTAATCGCCGTTCTCGTCCTTGTCCGTCAGCATGTCGATCACGCCGCGGGTGTTCATGGACGAGTTCCACGACATGTTCGCCATGTACATGAACAGCGTGTCGATCTTGTAGGGATCGCCTGCGTAGGCGTTCGAGATCACCATGTGCATCAGCCCGTGTGCAGACATGGGGTTTTCCCATGAAAATGCCTTGTCGATGCGGGCAGGGGTGCCGTCCTCTTTCAAGGCCAGATCGTCGGGGCCGTGAACGAAGCCCAGATGCGGGCCGTCGAGAGGCTTGTCTGGGGACACGCCGCAGTGGGGTTTGGGGTGAGCGGTTGCTGGTTTGGGGTAGGGCGGTTTGAAGCGGAAGCCGCCGGGAACCTCGACCGTGCCCAGCAGGATTTGCAGCACGTGCAGGGCGCGGCAGGTCTGGAAGCCATTGGCGTGGGCAGAGATGCCGCGCATCGAGTGGAAGGAGACGGGGCGACCTTGCATTGTCTTGTGCGTTTCGCCGCGGAAGTCCGTCCATTCCTGTTGCAGCTCAAACGCTTCATCAAAGGCGACGCGGGCGATTTCCGCCGCCAGCGTGCGGATGCGCTTGGCGGAGATGCCGACGCGGTCTGCGACGGCCTCGGGTGCGTATTCGTCCGACAGGTAGCGTTCGGCCATGTGCTGCATGACCGTGCGGTGGCTGATGCCTGCATGGCGGTGGGTCGCGGTCAGGTCGGGTTTGACGCCTTTCTGGTCGAAGGGGGTCAGCTTGCCTGTGGCGCGGTCGATCACAAGTTCCTTGCCGTTGTCGTCGCGTAGCAGCAGGCCAAATTCGGGGGACTTCTCATCGCCGTTGATCAGGCAGGGCGCGTTGGTGAACTGCGCCAGATAGTTTACGTCGATCTTGCCTGCTTTCATCAGGCAGTGGACGAGGGACAGGATGAATAGGCCGTCGGTGCCGGGCGTGATGCCCACCCAATCGTCGGCCACGGCGTTGTAGCCGGTGCGGATCGGGTTCACGCCGATAACGCGCGCGCCGCGTGCCTTGATCTTGCCGATGCCCATCTTGATCGGGTTGCTGTCGTGGTCTTCCGCCACGCCGAACAGCATGAAGAGCTTGGTGTGGTCCCAGTCGGGTTGGCCAAACTCCCAGAACGCGCCACCCATCGTGTAGATGCCAGCGGCGGCCATGTTGACGGAGCAGAAGCCGCCATGGGCTGCGTAGTTGGGGGTGCCGAAGTTTTGCGCCCAGAAGGACGTGAAGGATTGGGATTGGTCGCGGCCTGTGAAGAAGGCGAGTTTGGAGGGGTCATCCTTGCGGATGGGGGCCAGCCAGTCGGTGGCGATTTGCAGCGCCTCGTCCCATTCGATCTCCTGGAACTCGCCGGAGCCTCGCTCGCCGACGCGCTTCAATGGCTTGCGCAGGCGGGACGGCGCGTTGACCTGCATGATGCCAGCCGAGCCCTTGGCGCAGAGCACACCCTGGTTCACCGGGTGGTCGCGGTTGCCCTCGATATAGGCGACCTTGCCGTCCTTCATATGCACGTTGATCCCGCAGCGGCAGGCGCACATGTAGCAGGTGGTTTTGCGCACTTCGTCCGAAACATGGGGTGAAGTGTTGATCTTAGGTTGCTGGAATGTCATCTGGCCTCCCGTCTGCCTGTTTGTCAGGCTAAATAGTAAATCCCTGCAAGTATAAGTGCTGCGATGAACAGGGTTTCGGTGACAAGCAGCGCAATGGCGGCCCCTCCGACCGCGAGCACTCGCTTGAGGTTTGTTTTCATGCCGACAGCCGCGATCGCGATCAGGAGCATCCAGCGCGAGGCCTGGCTCATCAGATCGGCGACCTGGGTCGGGATCAGGTTGAAGGAATTGAGCGTGGCAAGCGCCAGGAAACCGATCACGAAGAACGGCAGAAGCGGGGGGCGCGTGCCGTCCTCGGGCGCTTCGGCGAAGGAGCGGATGAGAACGGCGGCGATCAGGACCACGGGGGCCAGCATCGACACCCGGATCAGTTTGACAAGGGTCGCGGTGTCGCCCGCCTCTTCCGAGATGGAGAAGCCCGCGCCGACCACTTGGGCGACGTCGTGGATGGTGGCCCCGAGGAAAATACCCCCGGACACGTCGTCCATGCCAAGCTGTGTCACGAGGATCGGATAGGCGATCATGGCGATGGTCGACAGGACGGTGACGCCCAAAACCGTGAAGATCAGCCTCTGTTCAGAGCGGTCGTCTTTGGGCAGGATGGCACTAATTGCGAGTGCAGCCGAGGCGCCGCAGATGGCGACAGAACCCGCCGTCAGAAAAGCAAACCGCCAGCCGTGACTGAAGAAGCGCGCGATCAGAAGGCCGAAGGCGATGGTGGCGGCGACGCCGCCGATGACCAGCAGGACAAGCTCAACTCCAAGCCCGGCCATGAGTTCGAACGAGATACGAACGCCGAGAAAAGCGATGCCGAGGCGTAGGATGGTGCGGGCAGAAAAGGCGATGCCTTCCACCGTTTTGCCCTCGTCCCCGAGGAAGGCGACTGCGATGCCCAAAAGCAGCGCCATCAGCATGGCGGGGGTGTCGTAGTGGTCGGCGAGGAACTGCGCCGTGATGGCGACGATGATGGCGACCAGCACGCCGGGGAAAAGCACGCGCACGCGATCAGGGAGCTCTTTGAAAAACGAGTTGGGGCTGCCGGTCGCGGTCATTCTGTAAGGCATTCCTGTTTATAGCCCTGGCAGCAGACTGGAGCGGTGTTGGCGTTTGCGGATTTCATGGCGCGGCCTCTGTCATCAGGGCGCGCGCATCCGTAGCGATCTGGCGTTCTTCGTCGGCTTTGACGACGTGGATTGGAACATCGCCAAAAAGGGACAGGTGTTCCATGATACGGGCGCGGATGGGTTCTGCGTTCTCGCCAACGCCACCGGTGAAGGCGACAGCATCGAGCCCGCCCATGGCGACAATGGCAGACCCGGCATGGCGCGCGGCCCAATAACAGAAATGCTCGACGGCCAGCTTGGCGCGGTCGGTGTCTGCGGCCAGCAGCAGGCGCATATCGTTGCTGCCGCCCAGACCCTTCAGGCCGCTTTCGTGGTTGAGCATGTGGGCGGCTTCGTCCGCGCCATAGATCTCGGCCAGCCGCAGGACGGCCATGCCGTCGATAGCGCCGGAGCGGGTGCCCATGGTCAGCCCGTCGAGGGGGGAGTATCCCATAGAGGTGGTAACTGAGATGCCTTTGTGGATCGCACAAAGCGATGCGCCGGATCCGAGGTGGAAGGCCAACAGGCGTTCCGGCAACGCATCACCGAACTGCGTGACAATCCAGGCGTAGCTGAGGCCGTGGAAGCCGTAGCGGCGGATGCCCATGCTGCGCGGTTCGCGTGGCAGAGCGTAAGTCGTCGCAACCTCTGGCTGGTTCGCATGGAACGCTGTGCCGAAGCTGGCAAATTGCGGCAGTCCGGGGGCGAGAGTTTGCAGCGCGCGAATGCCTGCAAGGTTGTTGGGGTTGTGCAGCGGGGCGAGGGGTGTGGCGGCCTCGATCCCGGCTATGACAGTGTCGTCCACAGCCACTGGGTCTACCAGCGATGTGCCGCCATGGACCACGCGGTGGGCGGCGGCGGTCAGCTTGTCGGGTGTAATCCCCTGCCGTGCGAGGCTGTCGAGGATGGTGGTCAGCGCCGCGTCATGGTCGGGCGCTGTGACGTTTTGATCTTCTGCACCCAGCTTAAGATGGGCCAATGCGCCGCCAATGCCGCTCACTTGTCCTGCCATCACTTCTGTCAGGTCGGGCTGGAACAGCGCGACCTTGATGGAGGAGGAGCCTGCGTTGACGACGAGGATCATGCGGCAGCCATGATGGCCCCAAGAGCCACGGAAGACAGGCGCGCCGCAGGTGGATCGGCGCGCGAGGTCAGAAGGATCGGGACCTTGGCCCCCATGACAATGCCGCCTGCGCAGCCACCGGCGAGGTAAACAAAAGATTTGAAGAGCGCGTTGCCCGCTACGATGTCGGGCACGATGATCGCGTCGGCTTTGCCCGCGACCGGATCGTCAGTTATCTTCTTCGTCGCCACGGATTTGGGCGAGATGATGAGGTCAAGGGCGAGGGGCCCGGAGAAATCGGCATCCACGATGTTCTCGACGGCCCAATCGCGCAGCGCCCGCCCGTCCATGGAGGAGGGGACACTTTCAATGGCGGATTCGGTTGCGGACAGGAAGGCAACCTTGGGCCGGGCGTTGCCCAGCTTGTGCAACAGTTTGACCACCTCGGCCGTTGCGTCCTGGCGCGTTGCCATGTCGGGGGTCACGTTCACGGCAGCGTCCGAGATCGTGATCGACCCGGTGCCGTCCGGTGTGGTGATGTGGAAGATGTGGACAAAGCGGCGGCCCGTGCGAAGACCCGCATCACGGGACACGGCGGCGCGCATGAACGCATCCGTATGGAGCTGCCCTTTCATCAGGACATCGGCGCGGCCTTCACCGCAGGCCAGTGCGGCGGCGGCACCCGAGGCTGCTTCGCCTTCGGCCTCGATCAACTCGAAGCCTGAGATGTCCCAATTTAGCTTTTCGGCTTCTGCCTCGATCATGTGACGCTCACCGGTGAAGACCGGGATCATCATGTTCGCTTCGGTCGCTTCCTTGGCCGCCAGCATGGGCAGGGGCGCACCGGCGCGGGCGATGGCCACGCGGGGGCTTGCCGCCTTTTGCGCCATTTCGATGATGTGCGCAGGCGCGATGGCATTGGCGTCAGAGAGGAAGGACTGGGGCACGAAACCGCCTTTCATAAATGAAAAAGAGGGGACGGGCGCGTGCCCATCCCCTCGGGTCTTAGCAGGTTACGCAGAAACTTGCGGAACCATATCGTCTTTGGAGATGCCGGCCACTTCGACAGGCTTCTTCATCGCGTCGCGGCGGAACGGGTCGCCCAGTTCCTGGTTGATCATCGCTTCGATCAGGGTCGTGATACCGTTTTCCATCTGATCCTTGATCGCCTGGTTCAGGGCGGCAGTCAGCTCTTCCTGCGTGCGGGCAACGACGCCCTTCAGGCCACAGGCATTTGCGATACCGGCATAGGACACTTGTTCGTCCAGCTCGGTGCCGACGAAGTTGTCGTCGAACCACAGGGTCGAGTTCCGCTTTTCCGCGCCCCACTGGTAGTTGCGGAAGACGATCTGCGTGATGGCAGGCCATTCGCCGCGACCAATGGCGGTCAATTCGTTCACCGCGATGCCGAAGGCACCGTCACCAGCAAAGCCGACAACTGGGACCTCGGGCTGGCCGATTTTCGCGCCCACGATGGCGGGCAGGCCGTAGCCGCAGGGACCGAACAGGCCAGGTGCGAGATACTTCCGGCCTTCCTCGAAGGAGGGATAGGCGTTGCCGATGGCGCAGTTGTTGCCAATGTCGGAGGAGATGATGGCCTCGACCGGCAGTGCGGCTTGGATCGCGCGCCATGCCATGCGGGGGGACATCCAGTCTGGTTTCGCGGCGCGTGCACGCTCGTTCCAGTTGGTTCCGGGATCGTCCTGTTCTTCGTTCATGGATGTCAGTTCCTGAGCCCATGCCGATTTTGTCTGTGCGATCTTGTCTTTGCGTGCCTCGCGGCCTGCGTCACCCGCGTCGTCGGCCAGTTGGCTGATGATGCCGTTCGCCACTTTGGCCGCGTCACCCACGATGCCCACGGTGACCTTCTTGGTCAGGCCGATGCGGTCGGGGTTGATGTCGACCTGAATGATCTTGGCGTCTGTCGGCCAGTAGTCGATGCCGTAGCCGGGCAGGGTCGAGAACGGGTTAAGGCGTGTGCCGAGGCACAGAACAACGTCCGCTTCCGAGATCAACTGCATACCAGCCTTGGAGCCGTTGTAGCCCAGCGGACCTGCGAACAGCGGGTGGTTACCGGGGAAGGCGTCGTTGTGCTGGTAGCCCACGCAGACCGGGGCGGTCAGACGCTCGGCCAGTTCTTGCGAAGCTGCCAGGCCACCTTGGGACAGGACCACGCCCGCGCCGTTGAGGATGACGGGGTTTTTCGCTTCCGACAGGATCTTCGCTGCTTCGGCCACCGAGTTCTGGCCACCGGGGGAGGCTTCGAATTCGATCGGCTCGGGGATTTCGATGTCGATGACTTGCGTCCAGAAGTCACGCGGAATGTTCAGCTGGGCAGGGCCCGACAGACGCTTGGCTTGGCTGATCACGCGCGTTAGAACCTCGGCCACGCGGGACGGGTCACGGACCTCTTCTTGGTAGGCGACCATATCTTCGAACAATTTCATCTGTTCGACTTCCTGGAAGCCACCTTGACCAATCGTTTTGTTGGCGGCCTGTGGGGTAACCAAAAGCAAAGGAGTGTGGTTCCAGTATGCCGTCTTGACCGCAGTCACGAAATTGGTGATGCCCGGGCCGTTCTGCGCAATCATCATCGACATCTTGCCGGTGGCGCGCGTGAAGCCGTCGGCCATCATGCCGGCGGAACCTTCGTGGGCGCAGTCCCAGAACTGGATACCGGCATCTGGGAAGATGTCGGAAATCGGCATCATGGCCGAGCCGATAATGCCAAATGCGTGCTCAATGCCATGCCGCTGCAGGCATTTCACAAAGGCTTCTTCGGTGGTCATTTTCATGGGGCAGTCTCCAATAGAGGCGGGGGCGTCGAATCGCCCAGGAAATGTTGGATTTGACGTTACTGGGGCTGGCGGGTCTCCGTTAGGGCCAGTTGAGATGTCCATTTAAGTCCAGGCTATGCCTGAAGGTGGTTCGCGATCAGTCCAATTCCGTCCCGGATGCGGTCGGGCTGGATGGATGAATAGCCGAGCCGGTAGAACCCGCGCGGCTGGTCATCGCCGGAAAAGAAGGCGTGGCCCGGTTCGATCAGCACGCCAACCTCTTGCAATTGCTGCGCAAGCGCGCGGGTGTCGACGCCCTGGGGCGCGCGCATCCAGTAGGACGAGCCGCCAAATGCGCCCTGGCCCGCGATGTCGAGGCCATATGTTTCGATGGCATCCTGCATCACGTCGCGGCGAGTGTGCAAAGCGGCGCTCATCTTTCGGATTTGCGCATCATAATGCCCCATCGACAGGAAATAGGCTGCGGTGCGCTGGATATGCCCCGGCGGATGCCGCAGGACGGAGGTGCGCAGGGCGCGGGCCTCACGCACGAAGGGTTCGGAGCCGACGAGGTAGCCGAGTCGCAACCCCGGAAAGAGTGACTTGGAGAAGCTGCCCACATAGATCACGCGCCCGTCCGTATCCATCGACTTGAGCGCGGGCGAGGGCGGGTTGAGGAAGGACATCTCGAACTCGTAGTCATCCTCGACAATCAGCGCATCAAGCTCGCGCGCGCGGTCGAGCAGGGCCTGCCGTCGCGCCATGGGCATGGTCGAGGTGGTGGGGCACTGGTGGCTGGGGGTCGAGAAAATAACGTCCGTGTCGGGCGGAATGCCGTCGGGCGGCAGGCCGTCCCGGTCCACGCGCACAGGGGCCAGATGGCAGCGGGACTGGTTCAGCACCTCGCGCAGGGCGGGGTAACATGGGTCCTCGAACGCGGCGGTGCGGCGCTGGGTCAGCAGGATCTGCGCGGCAAGCCAGAGGGCGTTTTGCGCGCCCAGGGTGATCAGAATTTGATCCGCATTCGCCGAAATACCGCGCCGGGGCAGGGTGTTGCGCTGTATGAACTCGATCAGTTGCGGGTCGTCCTGATCAAAGTAATCTGAGGTAAGCGCGGCAAAATCCCTTTGACCAAGGGCTTGTAGGGCGCATTGACGCCAGTTGGTATGATCAAAGAGCTGCGGGTCGGTCTGGCCGTAGATGAAGGGGTACTTGAACCGCGCCCAGTCCTGCGGCTTGCTGAGCATGTGGCCGCCGGAAAAGCGCTGGCCGATGGCGCGGGTCCAGTCCACCGCATCACCCGAGACGGGTTGCGGCTGGTAGCTGGGCGGAACGGGCGCGTTGTCGGACACATAATAGCCCGAACGGCCCCGCGCAGTCAGGTAATCGGAGGCCACTAGCTCGGTATAGGCGAGCGTCACTGTGATGCGGCTGATGCCGAGGTGCGAGGCGAGTTTGCGGGTTGAGGGCAGCTTTTCCCCGGAGCCGAAACGCCCGGACAGGATGCCGTGGGCGATCATCTGCTGCACCTGGCTTTGCAGGGTGCCCTGATGACCGGGCTGCAGAAAGAATGTTTCGACAGGGAGCGCCATGGCCGCAGGATAAACTGGACTTATATGGAAATCAATCTGGCATTATTTCGAAGTGAAACCCACGCCATCTACCCTTCATATCGCACAGTGCTGCGCAAAAATCAATATAAAGCGAGACAAAAAATCTCAATTGATGAGACGTTTTGCGCCGTGCGCTGCGTTAACCGGGTGATTTGAGGTTTGTTTGATGCGCGGAATCGCGTCTGTAGGGGCGAAACTGCACAGTTTGATCCCGAAACTGCGCGTTTTGGACAGAGCATTCCGGCCCAGAAACGGGCCCGATTCTCAAAACTGCACAATTTTGCCGGGAAACTGCGCGTTTTGAAAATTCGGGCGCGGGGCACGCGAAAAAATGGTTAATCCGCGCGGATGGGTCGCATCCCACGTCCTGTATCCGCGCAGGAACGCGCGCCGATGCGACGCGACAGTCGTCGGCTTGCCTGTGAACCACACCTTGGTCGGAGGGCCGTGTTGGGGGCATTGCTGCCCGCGGCTGGGCCGACGTCAGGCGTTTGTCACGGAATGTTCGTGCGACAGGCCGCGAAGATGTGATGCCAGTCCTCGATGTTCAAATGACCGGCCCCCTTGGCCCAGTGGAAATCAACGTTCGGAATCGTTGCCTCCATGTGCTGCCCCATTGCCCGGGTCACGAAAATGTCTTCGTCCCCCAGCCAGATGTGGACGGGCACGCGGACCGATGCGATGTCGAAGCCCCAGTCGGAATAGGCGAGATGCGCCTCGTGCCCCGCACCCCGGCTGCCGTGTCGGAACGCTTCGTGCTGCATCGCCCGGAACCTGCGCGACAGGTTTTCATCCTCAAGTGCGCGTCGGTCGGCTTCGGAGACGGATCGTTTCAGGATGTTCAGGAAAAGGCGGGGCGCATGGCGGGCGGCCCATCCCATCGGTGCAAACCCTGCGCGCATGAGCCATGGCAGGTGGTGGGCGAGCCGGGCAAAGGCCCTGTCCAACCAATTGAGGTTTGATCGGATGTCGGCGGTGGCTATCGGTCCCCATGGTCCAAGCGCGCCAATGAATTTCAGGCGGGCCGGGTCCACCTTGGCACCGCATGCGAAAAGATGCGGTCCTGCACCGGAATGTCCGGCAAGTCCAAATGCATTGATGTTCAGGTGATCGGCCAACGCGGCGATGTCGTGTGGCCAGTCGAGGAACCGCCGTCCCGGTTGAAAGTCTGAGCGGCCAAACCCCGGCCTGTCTGTGGCAATCAGGCGGAAGCCCATCTTGCGGGCGGCGTCGTCGGCGAAGCCGGCTTCCAACCGGCAACTTGGTGTGCCGTGACAGTAAAAGACCGGGAAGCCGTCCGGGCATCCATAGTCTTGATATGCCAAGCGACGCCCGCTTGGGAGGTACATGAGGGTATAGTCAGCCTCGGACGAGGGAGTTTTAGGTGCCTCTGCCGTCATGGACTGCGACCTAAGAGGCGGTTGATGCCGTTCAAGTCGGGTGGGTGGATGTAAAAAAGGCGGGGGACACCCCCGCCTTACGATTATTCATGTGCGCCAAGTAAGGCGCATCCTGATGCGCCTTAGCCGAACACTCGGGTCAGCGCGCCGTCGACGGCGGCGCAGATCTGGTCGATGTCGTCCTTGGTCGCGATCAGCGCGGGCGAGAAGCAGAGCGTGTTGTTCTTGCCCGGCAGGGACCGGTTGGTCGCGCCGATGACCACGGCCTGCCGCATGCAGTCGCCGACCACAGCCTGCACCATCTTTTCGTCGGCAGGATCGCGGCTGTCGCGGTCCTTGACCAGCTCCGCCCCGACAAACAGGCCCTTGCCCCGGACGTCGCCGATGACCTCGTGCTTGTCCTTCAGCTCGGCTAGTTTATCGAGCATGTAGTCGCCCATGGCCGTCGTGTTTTCGAGCAGGTTCTCATCCTCGATGATCCGCATGTTTTCGAGCGCTGCCGCCGGGCCTGCCGTGCAGCCGCCGAAGGTCGAGATGTCGCGGAAGTAGTTGAGGTGGTCCGACGTGTCGTCCTTGAACATGTCGAAGACTTCGTTGGTCGTCGCGAGGCACGAGATGGCGGCATAGCCGGAGGCGACCCCTTTGGCCATTGTCACCATGTCGGGCTGGATGCCGTAGTGCTGGTAGCCGAACCATGTGCCGGTGCGGCCCACGCCGCAGACGACCTCGTCAATGTGCAGGAGGATGTCGTATTTCTTGCAGATCTCCTGCACCCGTTCCCAGTAGCCTTCCGGGGGCACGATCACGCCGCCGCCTGCGGTGACGGGTTCGAGGCAGAGGGCGCCGACAGTGTCGGGGCCTTCGCGCAGGATGACCTCTTCGATCTGGTTGGCGGCCCATTCGCCATAGTTTGCGTCAGGTGCGCCGTCCTGTTCGTGCTTGCGGTATTCGAGGCAGTGGGGCACGCGGACAAAGCCCGGTGTGAAGGGGCCGTATTGCGCGTTGCGCTCGTCCTGGCCGCCCGCTGACAGGCACGCGATGGTGGTGCCGTGGTAGTCGCGGTCGCGGTAGAGGATCTTGTGCTTTTTGCCGCCGTAGCGCTTGTGCGCGATCTGGCGGACGATCTTGAACGCTTTCTCGTTCGCCTCAGACCCGGAGTTGGCGTAGTAGACGCGGTCGAGGCCTGGCATCTTGGTCAGCAGCTTTTCGGCAAAGAGCGCGCCGGGGATGGAACCCACCGTGCCGCCGAAGAAGTTCATTTTCACGATGGCGTCGCGCACGGCGTCGCCCATGGATTCGCGGCCGTAGCCCACGTTGACCGTCCAGACACCGCCAGAGACGGCATCGATATGTTCGATCCCTTTCTGGTCCCAGACGCGCAGGCCCTTGCCCTCGATGATGATCTTGGGGTCGGCGCCGGTGAAAAACGGCTGGTGCTGCATCAAGTGGTGCCAAACATTTGCGCGGTCGGCTTCGATCACGCGGCTCATATCGTTTTCGTTGAACGTTCCGTCCATGGGATCAACCTTTCTGAAAGTGGGGGCGGCCCATGAAACAAAGGGCCGAACAGGCATGCTGACGCGGACAATCGCTGAGAATCTGGTCACAACAGTAGGGCCAGTTTATACCTACAAGTAAAGCCAGTTGCGGGCCTGCATGTGCCGCGCGCCCTTGTATGCTTGGTGAAATCCCCTTGTTTTCATGGCTCTGCGGGAAATTTGGGAATCTCAAAGGGTGAATTCACCTGCACAAATTTGCGCCATGTGCCCCGATTTTACGTTGATCCGGGCCGGATTATCGTTTCGGATCACGCCAGCGCCGCGACATGTCGCGTGCGGCCAGAGGCGAACCACCGCCCGAAACGATCCAAACGCGGGTACCACTGCCTGCGTAAAACACGGGAGTAATGACATGACATTCAAGACCAAGCTGATGGGTGCTGTTGCGGCCACCGCCATGCTGGCGGGCGCGCAGGGTGCCGTTGCCGCGGGCCATGGCGGTGAGATCACCGTTGCGTACTTCCTGGAATGGCCGATGCCCTTCCAGTTCGCCAAAGCGACCGGCATGTATGAAGAGGCCATGGGCGGCACCAAGATCAATTGGGTGAGCTTTGACACCGGCACCGCGATGTCCGCGGCCATGGCGTCGGGCGACGTGCAGATTTCCGTGTCCCAAGGCGTGCCGCCCTTCGTGGTCGCAGCATCCGCCGGGCAGGATATCCAGATCGTGGACGTGGCCGTGAGCTATTCCGAGAATGACAACTGTGTTGTCGCCTCGGGTCTGGAGATCGACAAAGACTCCGCCGCTGAACTGGCAGGCAAGAAGGTTGCTGTGCCGCTTGGGACAGCCGCTCACTATGGTTTCCTGAGCCAGATGGAGCACTTTGGTGTGGAGCTGGCGTCGCTGTCCGTTGTTGACATGGCCCCTGCCGAGGGCGCTGCTGCGCTGGCACAGGGCTCGGTCGATATGGCCTGCGGCTGGGGTGGTGCCCTGCGTCGCATGAAGGAAAGCGGCAACGTGCTGCTGACCGGTGCAGAAAAGGAAGAGCTGGGCATTCTGGTGTTTGACGCCACAACAGCCCCCGCCAGCTTCATCGCCGAGGAAGGCGAGCTGCTGAGCCAGTTCCTGGCCGTCACAGCCGAAGCCAACGCCATGTGGGCGGACGAGGCGAACCACGCCAAAATGCTGCCCGTCATCGCGCAGGATGCCGGTATGGACGAAGCGGATGCTGCGGCAACGCTGGCCACCTTTGCCTTCCCGACCGTCGAAGAGCAGTTGAGCGAAGCCTGGCTGGGCGGCACGGCCCCGAGCTTTATGAAAGGTGTGGCGGACGTGTTTGTCGGCGCGGGTTCGATCGACGCGGCCCTCGACAGCTACGAGGGCTCGGTCAACACCGGCCCACTGGCTGCCACCCAATAAGCCAACCGGCCCGCGCGACCCTCGCGCGGGCCTTTTTCAAACCGGAGGTGGGGTGCGCCCTGCCCGACAGGTTGCCTTAAGCATCCAATCCACAGGTGGGAACCTTATGTCCGGATTATCCATCCAGAATCTCTCTATGCGTTTTGACCTGCCCAATGGTGGGCATGTTCAGGCGCTTCAGGACGTGTCGCTTGACCTCAAGGCGGGCGAGTTGTTGTCCGTGCTGGGCCCGTCGGGCTGCGGCAAGACCACGTTGCTTAACATCGTTGCGGGGTTTCTTGCCCCGACCTCTGGCGTGCTTGAGCTGAACGGCCACCGGGTCGAAGGCCCTGATGCCGAACGCGGCATGGTGTTCCAGCAGGGCGCGCTGTTCGAGTGGATGAGCGTGCGCGAAAACGTGGGCTTTGGCCCGTCGATGAAGGGCATGCCCAAGGCTGAGAAGGACGAGACCGTCAATCACCTGCTCGACGTGGTCGGTTTGCAGGACTTCAAGGAAAAGGCCGTGTACGAACTGTCGGGCGGGATGCAGCAGCGTGTGGCCCTGGCCCGTTGCCTTGCCAACGACCCGGACGTCATCCTGATGGACGAACCGTTGGGCGCGCTGGATGCGCTGACCCGCGAGAAGATGCAGTCGCTGGTTCTGAAGCTTTGGAAAGAGACGGGCAAGACCATCATCCTGATCACCCACTCGGTGGAAGAGGCGCTGCTGTTGGGTGAGCGCCTGTTGGTCATGGCGCCCCGTCCTGGTCGCATTCACACCGAATACCGCCTGCCCTTTGCCGAGTTGGGCGTGGGTCAGGACCTGCGGGAAGTGAAGAAACACCCCGAATTCGCCGTCAAGCGCGAGGAGATCCTGGGCATGATCTGGGACATGGAAGAAGAGATTATGGGTCGGACCGAAGGAGCAGACGCATGATCCCGTTTTTGATTTATCTGGCGATCTTTGTGGTCGCGTTCTTTGTCGTCAAGGCAATCGCCCAGCGGACCGCAATTGCGGACTACGGCTCGCTCAAGACCGTGACGTTTGGTGACGAAAGTGCTGTCACGCCCAACCGGGCGGCCAGCATCATTTCGGTTCTGACCATCTTCCTGCTGTGGGGCATGTTTACCGGTTCGGCCCTGTTGCCGAAGTTCCTGCACGCGCCCGGCCCGTTCATGGGTACAGGCACGTTTGAATACACCGTGTCCGATGGCACCCAGAGCGATACGGCCACGGTCACTGTTCTGGTGCATCCCATTGGTGAGGATCCGGGCGCGCCCGAGGTTGCGCCGGGTGACGGGTTTGCAAAGGATGACAGCATTGCCATCGGTGTCTGGCGCTCTGGCCTGTTGCGCGTGGACAGCAATGATGAGCTGGGCCGTGACGAAGGCATGGCCGTGACGGAGATCAATGGCACGGCTGTGCAGCCGGGCGACAGCGTGGATGTCGGGTTTGGTGCCGTGACCATTTCCGACAGGGGCACGCCCAACATCATCCCGGCCAAGGGTTGGCAGATGGAGCCCATCTGGCTGCCTGCGCCCGAGGCCGTCGTGCAGCGTATCGGCGAGATTGCGAGTGCCGGTTTCCGCGGCTCCACCCTGTGGGAGCATTTGGGCTATTCGCTGTTCCGCGTGATCGTTGGCTTCTTCTTTGGTGCGCTTGTGGGCATTCCGCTGGGCTATGCCATGGGTCTGTCGAACTGGTTCCGCGGCTGGTTTGATCCCATCGTGGAATTCATGCGCCCGGTGCCGCCCTTGGCCCTGATCCCGCTGGTCATCATCTGGGCGGGCATTGGAGAGGCCGGGAAGATCATTCTGCTGTTCCTTGCGGCCCTATGGATCATGGCCATTGCCGCTAGGTCCGGTGTGAGTGGTGTGAAGATTTCCAAGGTGCATGCGGCGTATAGTTTGGGTGCGTCGAAGGCGCAGATCATGCGCTATGTCATCGTGCCGAACTCGTTACCGGAGATATTTACCGGTGCGCGTGTGGCCATGGGGGTCTGCTGGGGGACTGTTGTGGCGGCTGAACTGGTCGCCGCCGAGCAGGGTGCTGGCATGATGATCATGGTGGCGTCGAAGTTCCAGAACACCGACATCGTGATCATGGGCATCATCCTGATCGGTATCATCGGGTTCGGGATTGATATGTTGATGCGCTATGCCGAGAAGTTGCTGGTGCCCTGGAAAGGCAAGGGCTGATCCGGGCCACCCAGCGTCTGGGCAAAGACCTGTGAAACGTATCAAGCGGCGCCCTGCGGGGCGCCGTTTTTACGTCATGTGCTGGGACAGGTAGCTTTCCATCGCAGCTAGCAGGTTTGCCCGAATGTCCGGGCGGTGGTGGTTGGCGGTGAAGAGCCGGTAGAGGTGATAGCCGACAAAGAAGGGAAGCGTCGTGTTGTGCTCATTGTCTGGCAGCACGTTCGAGCTGAGAAATGCGCTCAGGTCTTCGCTGCGTATTCCGTGCCTGCGTTCTGCTGGTCGGGTGGGGTCGTGCATTTGCAACCAGACCAAAAAGAGTGCTGCCTCGCGTGCAATGGCCAGCCAACATTCGCCCTGGATGTCGACGCCGTAGATGGTGCCCCGATGGTAGAGCGCGTTCATGCCGACGAAGTCACCGTGCGTTGCGGCCTGGACCACTGGGCAGCCTTTGAGCCGGTCAGTTTGGCTCTGGAGTGCTGCGATCATCCGGTCGAGCGTGGCGCGGTCGGATGTTGAAATGCCGCTGTGATCGCGGGCGCGTAGCTGTTTGATCCAGTACCCTGGCCCGAAGGTGGCGTCCCGCCGTCGTGTGGCGGTGTATGTGGCCAACCAGCGCCCGCTATGTGCCAGAAGCTTGGCGCGGCTCTGCCCTTTGCTGCGTGCGATTTTGAGGTCCAGCCGTGTGCCGGGGGCGAAGGACAGAACGGCGATGCCATCCTCGGGCCATGTGGCGAGGCACTTGTTGGCCTGGCAGTCGCTGTCGCCAAAGAGGTGTTCCAGCCTGTCCAACTCACCCTTTAGATTGCGGACGGTGCGTGCGTGATCTTCGGTAAAGAACCGTTTGATCACCACCTTTTCTCCGTTGAGTTTGGCGGAGAAGATCCAGCTGTGGGGCGCAAATTTCAGCGCCTCCAGCACACGTACTTTGCGGGTGTTCAATCGGTGCCGCAGAAAGCGCGTCAGATCCTGGCTGGCTTCGCGTGCTGTTGGCGCGGGGGCAAACACCCAAGGCCCATCTGTGTCTTCGGGCACTGCGTTCTGCGCGTCACTGTCAGAAGGGGCGGGCTGCGTCATGTGGCGACTGTATCTGAGAATGGGACGGGTGCGAAGCGATTGGCGGTTTGGTGCGATACGTAGCGCCATACATGCCGAGCTTTGCGGTGGTGTCGTGTGGCGGGACGCTACTGCTGAAGTCGGTGCTCGCAGATACATCAATCTGGATGGTCGATATGTGACTTGCGAGAGTGGGATGGTGGAGCATAGCGGGACCCTACCGCTGTACTCAGAGTGGCTGCGTAGCAGACGCGCGTAAGTCAGTGCCTACAGATATCAACCGGCGCGCCAGTATGAGTGTGGAATGATAGAAGGGATGGTGGAGCATAGCGGGATCGAACCGCTGACCTCCTGCATGCCATGCAGGCGCTCTCCCAGCTGAGCTAATGCCCCATCCTTTGTGGCCATCTCTGGACGTGCGCCGCTGATTAGGCGCTTTGCCGGGCGGGATCAAGCGAAAAAGATCCCGCCAGACAGGCGTTTTACGACTCGTCTTCTTCGGCGGCCACGTCGGCCAATTCGTCGAGCGAGACGTTGTCATCATCGTCGTCGTCATCGTCCAGCAGATCGTCGTCCAGCTCGACGTCGACATCGTCGTCGTCCAGCACTTGATCCTCGTCATCCGCCACTGTTTTGGCCTTGTTCTTGGCCGATGCGGCATCCTCGGCATCTGCGGCAATCATGCGGGTCTTGGAGCTGTCGACCTCGACCACGTCACCCGTGTACGGGCTGACAATTGGCGTGCGGTTCATGTCGTAGAACCGTTTGCCGGTCGTCGGACAAAGCCGTTTGGTGCCCCATTCTTCCTTTGGCATGTGTCATCCTCTTGTCTGCGCGTGGCCCGGATCAGGCGCGGTGAGCGCGTGTGCGGGCGTGCCTCGTGTTGCGGCGATTCTGGGCAAGTGCCATAAGGTCGGGACGGAGTCAAAGCCTTATGGTTTGGCGAGAGCCCGAGATGGGGAGATGGGATGGCCGAACGTGTCCTTCAAGGGCAGCCCGATATTGTTCTGACGCTGCGCCGGTCGGCGCGGGCGCGGCGGATTACCTTGCGCATCTCGTCGCTGGATGGGCGTGTGACTCTGACCCTGCCCAGGCATGTGGCCGAACGCGAGGCGCTGGAGTTTGCACGCCAGAAGGAGCCGTGGATTCGCAAGCATCTGGACGCGCGGGTCGAGGATGTGTGCGTGGCGCGCGGCACTGTTTTGCCGGTGGAAGGGCAAGGTCGCACCGTTGTCGAAGGGGCGGGGCGGTCTGTTCGTCTGGGGGATGAGACCCTTGCCGTTCCGGGGGCGCCGGATGTCGTCGCACGCCGTGTGCAGGGGTTTTTGAAGGCCCGCGCCCGGGATGTGCTGGCGGCCGCCTGTGATGACTATGCCGCCCGTTTGGGCCGGACCTATTCCGGGTTGAGCCTGCGCGATACGCGCTCGCGCTGGGGGTCGTGTTCGTCGGCGGGGCGGCTGATGTTTTCGTGGCGCCTGATCCTCGCGCCGCCTGAGGTGCTGCGCTATGTCGCCGCGCACGAGGTGGCGCATCTGGCGCAGATGAACCACTCGCCCGCCTTCTGGGCCGAGGTGACACGCATCCACGGCCCCTATGATGCACAGCGCCGGTGGCTGCGGACCGACGGCAACGCCCTGCACCGCTTTCGCTTTGGCGATTGACCGCAGCACCAGCTTGTGATCACAAAAGGGCATGAGCCAGGCCCCCCGCATCCGTGACACCGCCTCTGCCGCCCATGACCGGGTCTATCGCCGGTTGCGGACGCGGATCATGCATGGCGACATTTCGCCCGGCCAAGCGCTGACCCTGCGGGGGATTGGCAAGCAGTATGACGTGTCGATGACCCCCGCGCGCGAGGCAGTGCGGCGGCTGGTGGCGGAGGGCGCGCTGACCTTGTCGCAATCGGGCCGTGTGTCCACGCCGGAACTGTCCAACGAACGGATCGAAGAGTTGGCGGCCTTGCGCGCGCTGATCGAGGTGGAGCTGGCGACGCGCGCCTTGCCGCGCGCGCACCTTGCCCTGATCGAACGGCTGCAATCCATCAACAGTGCCGTGGCCGAGGCCGTCGCGCACCGCGATGCGGTTAGTTACATCCGGACGAATCTGGAGTTTCACCGCACGCTCTACCTGCGGGCACAGGCCCCGGCGATGCTGGCGATGGCAGAAACGGTCTGGTTGCAGATGGGACCGACCATGCGCGCGCTGTATGGCAGGCTGCGCCGGACGGAACCGCCGCGCTACCACCGGCTGATCATCGCGGCCCTGCGCGCGGGGGACGAGCCGAGCTTGCGTTTGGCGGTCAGGTCGGATGTCACCCAAGGCCTGCGGATGTTGGCGAGCTGACCTTAAGCGTTTGGTAGCGCCCGCCTGTTAGATAGTCGTGACTGTCAACGACCCTGTGGTGCGAGACCTTTGGACTACTCGATTTACGATTTTGTGGACGCGCCCGTGTTCGTTTTGGTCGCTGACCGGGATGATCGCCCGGTTTTCGACTTCATGAATATGGCTGGCTGTCGTCTGCTGGGCGTTGAGCTGTCAGATGTTGTTGGCAAGGCCGTGCATGAGATGCTGGACGGCCGCGCGGCCTTTGCCGTGTATCGCCAGCAGTTGAAGGCGTGGAAAAGCGGCCAGAATGCCGAGTTTGAGACGGCTCTGCCGATGGGTGACGCGATGATGTGGTTTCGCACAAGCCTGGTCGCGTCACATGCGGAAGACGGATCGCTTTTGCGGATGGTGGGGACGTCGCATGACATTTCGTCCGAACGTGCGCTTGAGCAGCAGGAGGCGATGACGGCGGCGGCCACCCGTGAAATCGAAGATCTGGTGTGCCTTGCGGCACATGATCTGCGCAGTCCGATCAGCAATCTGAAGTCGCTGGCCTATCTGATGCGGACCGATTTCGTGGACCATGGCGATGGCAAGCTGGAGTTGATCAACATGATCGATGATTTGGCCGACAAATCGCTCTCTATCATTGCCGAGACGATGTCGCATGTCATGGCAAAGTCTGCGCCGCCATCCTTTGACACTGTTGATCTGGGACCGGTGTGCGATGACATCGTTGTGCTGCTTGATCCCTTGCGTCAGCATTCAGTGACCTATCCACGCATCACTGTCGAGGCGGATTTGACTGCGGTTCAGATCATATTGCGCAACCTGCTAGACAACGCTTTCAAGCATGCGGGCGACGGGGCGATACGTGTCGATGTCGCGGTATCGCAGGTCAATGCGCGGCGGCTGTGCCTGTCGGTGCGTGATCATGGCCGGGGGTTCGAGGCGGTCCCGTCAGATGATGCTGAGGCGCACAGTTCTGATCATGGGTATGGGTTGGTTGGCGTGACGCGGCTGGTCAAGGCGCGGGGGGGCACCATTCGCTTGGGCAACCCTGCAGATGGCACCGGGACCGACATTCGCGTCGAGTTGCCGGGCCGCATTCTGCATGCGGACCAGGCGCTGGTGCATGTCGGCTGATCAGGCGGCGAGGCCGGAGCTGCCCAGGTCCAGGAATTTGCGGCGGCGGTCTGCTACGAGATCCGCGCGCGTTTTGTTGTCCAGTTCCGACAGCATCGCGTCGATGGCCTTGCCTACGGATGTGAGGGTTGCGTCGCGGTGGCGGTGGGCCCCGCCCACGGTTTCGGGAATGATCCGGTCGGTGACGCCCAGTTGCTTGAGGTCCTGTGCGGTCAGGCGCAGCGCCTCTGCCGCTTCGCGCATCTTTTCGGCGTCTTTCCAGAGGATGGAGGCGCAGCCTTCGGGGCTGATGACCGAATAGACCGAGTGTTCGAGCATCGCGACCCGGTTCGCCGTGGCAAAGGCGACCGCGCCGCCCGAGCCGCCCTCGCCGATCACGACGGAGATCAGGGGCACGCCGATTTGCAGGCATTTTTCGGTGGACCGCGCGATCGCCTCGGACTGGCCGCGTTCTTCGGCGCCTTTGCCGGGGTAGGCCCCGGGGGTGTCGACCAGTGTGATGACAGGCAGGTTGAAGCGGTCGGCCATGTCCATCAGGCGGATGGCCTTGCGGTACCCTTCGGGTCGGGCCATGCCGAAATTGCGTTCGATCCGCGACTTGGTGTCGTTGCCCTTTTCGTGGCCGATGACGATGACGGGGCGGTCGTTGAACCGCGCAAGCCCGCCCATGACCGCGTGGTCATCGGCAAAGTTCCTGTCGCCGGCGAGTGGGGTGTATTCGGTAAAGAGCGCGTTGATGTAGTCGGTGCAATGGGGCCGGTCGGGGTGCCGGGCCACCTGGCATTTCCGCCAGGGCGTGAGGTCGGCGTAGAGGTCTTGGAGAAGTTGCGTGGCCTTGGCATCAAGCGCTGCGGCCTCGTCCGTGACGTCCATATCCTCGTTCTGGCGCGCGAGGGCGCGCAGTTCTTCTGCCTTGCCTTCGATCTCGGCCAGGGGTTTTTCGAATTCCAGATATTGCGTCACGCCTGCGTTCCCGATGCGGTTTTGCCGCTATATGGCCGCAGGATGCAGCATTTGCAACGTTAGGGAAAGAGGACAGGATAGAGCGATGCCACCAGCAGGGCGGCCATGGTCCAGTTGAACGCGGTCAGCCGCGCCGGATTGGTCAGGATGCGCGCCATTTGCTGGCCCAGCAATGTCCATGAGCTGACGGAGGGCAGGTTGATCGCGCCAAAGACGAGCGCGACGATTGCGATTGCCCAGAGCGTTGTGTCGGGGGCGTAGACCGTGACCGCCGTCAGGGCCATCGTCCATGCCTTGGGGTTGACCCATTGGAAGGCGGCGGCGTGCAGGAAGGTCATTGGCGTGCCTGTATCTGCGTTGTCGCGCGCGGGCGCGGCGGTTGCGATCTTGTAGGCGAGAAACAGCAGGTAGCCGACGGACGCGACTTTGAGGATCGTGTGGCTGATGGGATAGGCGTCGAAGACCTGCACCAGCCCGGCGCCGACCAGCAGCACCATGAAGACAAAGCCGAGCCCTACCCCCAGCATATGCGGGATCGTGCGCCGAAAGCCGAAATTCGCGCCCGAGGCCATGAGCATCAGGTTGTTCGGCCCCGGTGTGATGGAGCTGACGAAGGCGAAGGCGGCAAGCGCTGGGATCAGGTCGAGTGTCATGCGCAATAGATGTGATAGTTTGCGCCGCATTGAATTGCGGAAACGTGTCCATTTGGTTAGATTTCGCAATAAATGACGAAACTGGATCGTATAAACGAGCAAATATTGCATGAGCTTGGCCGGAACGGTCGGATCAGCAATCTGGAGCTTGCCGACCGGGTGGGCCTGTCCCCGTCGGCGTGTTTGCGGCGGGTGCAGGAGCTTGAACGCTCTGGCGTGATCGCGGGGTATCGCGCGGTTGTGGACCGGACCCGGTTGGGTGTGGGCTTTGTCGCCTATATCGCCGTGGGGCTGAACGATCATTCCAAGGCCAGCCAGGAAGCGTTTGAGCGTGCCATTTCGCGTGCGCCCGAGGTGCGGGAGTGCCACAACACTGCCGGTAGCATCGAGTATCTGCTGCGCATCGAATGCGTTGATCTGATCGCCTACAAGGCGTTTCATACGGACATGCTGGGGGCCTTGCCGCAAGTGAATGCCATCACGACCTATGTCGTGCTGGGCTCCCCCAAGGACGAGCGCGCCTAGGCCCGCTTGAGCGCGCGGCGCATCTGCGCGTCGGTTTCATCAAACAGACGGTGATATGTCGCCTTGCTCACCCCGTTTGGCACCGGGCCGTCCGATCTATGCGACCGGTTTGAACCTTTGGCCGCAACACGTGCGGTGGACGGCGCGCGGGAGGTTGTTGCGCGATGGACCTCGCGGGCGGTTTCTGCCGGTTGGGCGGGATGCTGCAGCGCGTAGGTTTCCATCACCACGGCGAGCGGAACGTTGACCCGGTCGTCGAGCGTCATGGGGGTGTCGGATGCGCAGCGGCGCAGAGCGGTGCGCAGCGGGCGCAGGTCGTTCATCTCGGACGCGGTGACGGGGATCAGGATGCGTTCCTTGCGGTCGATCCCGAGCGGCCGTTGATCGCGCAGTACGTCGCCAATCCGCAGCCGCAAGACGCCGAGCGCCTGTTCAACCGTGCGGTCGCCCCATGTCCGCGTCAGCCAGCGGGTGGATTTCAGCGTCACTGCGATCACGCCCGTGACGCTTCTGTCGCTGTCGGAGCCGTGAAAATGCGCAACCTCTTGCGAGAAGGCGCTGACCGAAAGGAGCCGCGTCACCGGATCGACGCCGGATGCCTCAGATCCCCGCGCGACCAGCTTCTGTTCGCGCAGCAGCAGCCATCCGGTGGCAGGCACGCAGAGCAGGTTGAGCAGGAAGACCGTCGGGGCGGCTTCGGCAAAGTACCAGCGCATAATGTCCGGCGGGGCGGCGAAGGCGGAGGTCATATGCAGGTTCATTGCAAGCCCGAGCATGAATAGTTTGCCGCCGTCGCCAAGTGGTAGCCTGTCCTGCACTGCAGCCCATGTGTACCCGACGACCCCGGCCAGCAACATGCCCAGAACACCCGCGGGCATACCGACCCCGCCGATCCCCACCCGCATGGCAATGGCGAGACACAGGCAGACGACAAGGCCCCGAAGCCCGAGAAACGCGCCCGCGAGCGCAATCGGTACGTTGCGCATGTCCACAATCACGCCGCCCGTCGGGCTGAGTGGCATCGACATTTGCAGACCCACGACAAGTGCAAAGAACACTCCAAGGCAGGGTGCCACGTACCATCCATGACGCAGGGCGGGTGCCAGCGCGCTGAAACACAACACGAGAAGCCCAAGGACCGCGAGCGAGCTTACGAAATCCAGAAGGACCGTTGCATCGACGAATGCCATACCATTTCCCTTCACACACCGGGCTATCTATCGCCCAAGTGTTGAAGAAAGCCCGAAGGCCTGGATCTGGATTCGTCCTAAATCATTACAATTTATAGATTATTGTGTCGCCTCGTCTGCGATGGCGGCAAAGATGGTGTCGAGTTCCCCCGCCAGAGTGGCGAGGTTCGCACCGGCCTCTGGCACGTAGGGGGCGAAGACGGTGGACGGCAGCTTGTAGCTGAGCGTCGCGGTTCCGTCCGTGTTTTCCGTCACATAGACCCGCACGGGTGCCTCGATCATCGCGGCGGTCGAGAGGTTCAGGATGTCCACCGCGTAGGCGTTGTTGAACAGGCCGATGACCCGGTTGCCGGGGATGGTGATGCCACGCGCCTTGGCGGCACCTGTGGGACCGGCTTGGGTCACGACGCCCATTTTGTTGGCCTTGGCCGCTGTTTTGACGTCGGCGATCAGTTGATCATAGCTTTTGTCGGTTGGTGTCACGGACCAGCCGTCGCGGGGGGCCATTTCGGCCTGTGCCGCTGCTGTGGTCACGATCAGGGCAAGCGTGGCGAGGGGCAGGCGCATGGGTGGTCTCCGGTATTGAATACCGGCGCAGGGAAGCATGTGGGCGGAGCCTTGCCCAATCACGTCTGTGTGCGTGGATTTTGCCCGGACGGACGGGTAGGGAAAAGGCCATGAAACGCTTGCTTGTGATTGTGATGCTGGTCGCAGTGGCGGCCTGTTCATCGCCCGAACCCGAGGCGCCGCCTGTGTCGGCCGTGCCGCTTTATCCCAACGAGACGCCCGAGCTGCGTGCCCAGATCGAGGCGGCGGCGGCCGAGAACGACATACCCGTCGCCTTGGTGCAGCGGGTGGTCATTCGCGAAAGCACCCACCGCCCATGGGCGCGGAACGGGCCCTATTATGGCTTGATGCAGATCTTGCCCGCAACCGCCCGCAGCATGGGGTTTCGGGGGCAACCCAATGATCTGCTCGATGCGGAGACCAACCTGAAATACGCGACGCGCTATTTGCGGGGCGCGTGGCTTGTGTCAGGTGGCGATATAGATGAGGCGGTCATGTGGTATGCGCGTGGCTATTACTTTGAGGCCAAGCGGTTGGGGTTGATCGCGGAAACTGGCGTGGACGGTCGTAAGGTCTGGCCGGATTAGGGATGTTTGGGTGACGTGCTTTGGCTGGAGCCAAAGACACCCCACCTCAGCCGCCGCACCGCGGCGCGTCACCCGACAGAGACAGCTTGCTGTCGGAGTCGGGAGCCATCCCCTTGGGCTTTGCGCTATGGGTTGGACTTTCCGTCATAGCAGGCGAAGGCGAGTTTGTTGCCGTCCAAGTCCCGAACGTAGGCCACGTAGAACGTGTCGCCATAGGCTTCGGGCCGGAAGCCCGGTTTGCCTTCGTCCGTCCCACCGCCATCAATTGCGAGCGTGTAGAGCGTGTCGACGTCGGATGCTGTTTTGACCCGGAACGCTGTCATTGAGCCGTTGCCCACCGTGGCGGGCTGATCGTCGAACGGATAGCAGACGAAGAAGCGGGCGACTGTCTCGTCGGTCTTGTCCCCCCATGAGGCGACCTGCGCGTCCTCGAAACACAGGGGCAGGTTCATGTGGGTGAAGAGGGGATCGTAGAAGGCCTTGGCCTTGGCCAGATCCTGTGTGCCGACAATCGTGTAGCCGATCATTTTGTGCGCCTCCGGATGCCATATGTGTTAGCAATACGGCTTTTGGGTGTGGGGCGCTACGGTATGTCAGGGATTGAAGATGCGCGCGCCAATTTCGGCGCGCGCGTGGTAAATCAGGTGCTTGCGATCATCTCGGACTGCCGCACGATCACTTCGGCCTGCTTGATCGAGGCGATGTCGACGAGGCGCCCTTTGTAGACTGTTGCCCCTTCGCCCTTTGCCTTGGCCTCTTCCATGGCGGCGAGGATTTCGCGGGCTTCGGTGACGGCTTCCTCGGACGGGGTGAAGACGTCGTTGGCGAGTGCCACCTGCTTGGGGTGGATCGCCCATTTGCCGACCATACCGAGTGTGGCCGAGCGCAGGGCCTGGGCGCGGAAGCCTTCGTCATCGGAGAAGTCGCCGAAGGGGCCGTCGACCGGCAGGACGCCGTGGGTGCGGCAGGCGGCAACGATGGCTGCTTGCGCCCAGTGCCAGGGATCGGACCAGTGTTTTTGCCCCTCGTGCAGCATGTAGTAGTTGGCTTGCGTGCCGCCGATGCCGGTGGTTGCCATGCCCATGGAGGCAGCGAAGTCCGCAGCGCCCAGCGACATGGCGGCAAGGCGGGGGGAGGCGGCGGCGATCTCTTCGACATGGGCAATGCCAGCAGCGGATTCGATGATCACCTCGAAGGTGATTTTCTTGCTGCGCCCCTTGGCGGCCTCAATGGCGGTGACGAGTGCGTCAACGGCGTAGATGTCTGCGGCGCAGCCGACCTTGGGGATCATGATCTGGTCGAGACGGTCGCTGGCTTGCTCCAGCAGGTCCACCACGTCGCGGTACCAGTAGGGCGTGTCGAGACCGTTGATCCGGACACTGAGTGTCTTGGTGCCCCAGTCGATGTTGCCGATGGCCTCGATCACGTTGGCGCGGGCGCTGTCCTTGTCGGAGGGGGCGACGCTGTCTTCGAGGTCGAGGTTGATGACGTCCGCGGCTGAGCCCGCCATTTTTTCGAAGATCGCGGGGCGCGAGCCCGGACCGAAGAGCTGGCAGCGGTTGGGGCGGGCAGGGGGCGTCGGTTGTAGGCGGAATGACATGGCGCGACCTTTGGTAAGATAATTTCGTTTTGGCTGTCTTGGCTGGTATTAAATTGCGCTAGCGGCTGCAAGGGTCATTTTGCAGGTGCAGCATGGGGTGAAGATTCTGTGGTGGTGTCATCCTCGTGTGCGAAAAATTCGACAAATACTGAATTGGCGCACAAATCTTCGAAGATTGGGTGAATTCGGAAGTGTTTCGCGATGTGCTTGCGCCGCACTTGCGTAGACTGCCCTGCAAGGACCAAGGGGATGTCAGATGATTCAAACACCGTATCTTTTGTTTTTGGGTGACGCGCCGGACCAACTGGCGGCCAAGGTGGCGCAGGGGATCAAGGATTGGCGTCCCGAGAATGCTGTCGGCCAGATTCGGCTGGAGGGTTGCGGTGCCGATATGGGCCTGACCGACATGACCCTTGAGGAAGGGCTTGCTGCTGGGGCCAAGACGCTGGTGATCGGTGTTGCAAACCGGGGCGGTGTGATCTCGGACGCCTGGAAGGTGGTTTTAGTTGAGGCGCTGAAGCTGGGCTACGATCTTGCCGCCGGGCTGCACAACCTGCTGCGCGACGAGGACGAGTTGCAGGCGGCGGCCAAGGTGAATGGGCGGACGCTGCATGATGTGCGGGTGCCGACCATCGCCTATCCCATCGCCAACGGGAAGAAGCGCAGCGGCAAGCGGGTGCTGGCCATTGGCACCGATTGTTCCTGTGGCAAGATGTATACGGCCATGTCGATGGATGCGGAGATGCGCGCGCGGGGCATGAATTCGGATTTCCGGGCGACCGGGCAGACGGGCATTCTGATCACGGGCAAGGGCGTGCCGCTGGATGCGGTGATTGCGGACTTCATGGCGGGGGCTGTCGAGTATCTGACGCCCGACAATGATGACGATCACTGGGATCATATCGAGGGGCAGGGGAGCCTGTACCACGTGTCCTATTCCGGTGTGACCATGGCGCTGATCCACGGCGGCCAGCCGGATGCGCTGGTTCTGTGTCACGAGCCGACCCGGACACACATGCGCGGGTTGCCGCATTACGGGTTGCCGACGCTGGAGCAGTTGCGCGACACGGCCCTGCCGATTGCGCAGGTCGCGAACCCGGGCTGCTTTGTGGCAGGTGTGTCGGTCAACACCAAGGCGTTGGATGAAGATGCCGCGCGGGCGTGTTTGGCGGAGATCGAGGACCGTATGGGTCTGCCCACCACCGACCCGTTCCGTTTTGGGGCTGGCAAGCTGGTGGATGCGCTGACATCCTGACCTTCGGCCCCGTGGCTGGTCGGCCCTTCGGGGAGGATTTTTTGAAACAGGGAAGGGTGGACCGATGCGCATTGAAGTGACGCAGGACGTGTTTCGGCTGGAGCAGGCCTTTACCATTTCGCGCGGGTCGCGGACCGAGGCGCATGTGTTGACTGTGCGCGTGTCCGATGGCGTGCATAGCGGGTGGGGGGAATGTGTACCCTATGCCCGGTATGACGAAACCTTGGATAGCGTGACGGCAGAGATCGAAGCGCTGTCTGGGGAGCTGACGCGCGAGGGGCTGTACGACCTGCTGCCTGCTGGTGCGGCCCGCAATGCTGTCGATTGTGCGTTGTGGGATCTGGAAGCGAAGCAAGCGGGTAAGCGGGCCTGGGAGTTGGCCGGTTTGGCGGCACCCGGGCCGGAGATCACGGCCTATACCCTGTCGTTGGACACGCCCGAGGCCATGCAGGCGCAGGCGGCGGAGCATGCGCATCGGCCACTGCTCAAGATCAAGCTGGGCACGCCGGATGATATGCCACGGCTGGAGGCGGTGCGCGCCGGGGCGCCCAAGTCCCGCATCATTGTTGATGCCAACGAGGGTTGGTCTGCCGAAGTTTATGCCGATCTGGCGCCGCATCTGGTGCGTCTGGGGGTGCAGATGGTGGAGCAGCCGCTTCCTGCGGGTGATGATGAGGCCCTGATTGGGATCGAGCGGCCTGTGCCTGTGTGTGCCGACGAGTCTTGCCATGACCGTTCGGACCTGCCTGCGCTGAAGGGCAAGTATGACATGGTGAATATTAAAGTCGACAAGACCGGTGGGCTGACCGAAGCGCTTGCCCTGCGTGATGCGGCGCGGGCCGAGGGATATGACATCATGGTAGGTTGCATGGTTGGGTCGTCCCTTGCCATGGCGCCTGCGACGCTGGTGGCGCAAGGCGTGGCTGTGACGGATCTGGATGGACCTTTGCTGTTGGCCGAGGATCGGCAGGCGCCGCTCATCTTTGATGAGGCCGGGGTGCATCCGCCCACGGCGGCCTTGTGGGGATGATCCCGCTTGGGTGCGACAGTGCGCCTGCGCCCCTTGCACCCGTTGAAATCGTAACATAACGCCACGCGCACGAGACCTGCCTGAAGGAGCCAAGCCCATGACCCGGACCGTATATGTAAACGGAGAGTACCTGCCCGAGACCGAGGCCAAGGTGTCGATCTTTGACCGGGGGTTCCTGATGGCCGACGGGGTTTATGAGGTGACATCGGTGCTGGACGGCAAGCTGATCGACTTTGATGGCCATGCCGTGCGCTTGCAGCGTTCGCTGGACGAGTTGGAGATGCAGTCGCCGATCTCGAAAGAAGATCTGCTGGAGGTGCATCGGGAGTTGGTGCGTCTGAACGGGATCGAAGAGGGCATGATCTATCTTCAGATCACGCGGGGCGCGCCCGATGATCGCGACTTTGTCTTCCCTGATCCGGAGACGACCGAACCTACCATTGTGCTGTTTACTCAGAACAAGCCGGGGCTCGCCGACAATCCGGCGGCCAAGAAGGGGATGAAGGTCATCAGCATCGACGACATCCGCTGGGGTCGGCGCGACATCAAGACAGTGCAGCTGCTGTATCCATCCATGGGCAAGATGATGGCCAAGAAGGCGGGGGCCGATGACGCCTGGATGATCCAGGACGGGTTCGTGACCGAAGGCACGTCGAACAACGCCTATATCGTGAAGGGCAACAAGATCATCACGCGCGCCCGGTCGAACGACATTCTGCACGGGATCACTCGTGCTGCGGTTCTGCGGTTCGCGAAGGAAGCGCAGATGGAAGTGGAAGAGCGCAATTTCACCATCGAAGAGGCGCGTGAGGCGGATGAGGCGTTCATCACCTCGGCCTCGACTTTCGTGATGCCGGTGGTCGAGATTGACGGCGAGAAACTGGGTGAAGGCGTGCCCGGTCGCGTGGCCCCGCGCCTGCGCGAAATCTATCTGGATGAGAGCCGCAAGGCCGCCATCTAACTCCCCGGTTTCAGGCCCGCTTTTCGATTATCCCTTGAAAAGCGGGCTTTTTATTCCCATTTGAGAATGTGAACTATATTAACATCGAGGGATAAATTAAATGAATGAAGAGATCATCCTGAGCCTTTTGAGCGAGAATCTGATCCTGATTCTGGCTGCGATTTTCCTGCTGGTCTGTCTGTTTCTGGGCGTGCGGATCGTGCCGCAGGCGGACAAGTTCGTGGTCGAACGCTTTGGCCGCCTGCATTCGGTTCTTGGCCCGGGCATCAACTTCATCGTGCCGTTTCTGGACGTGGTGCGCCACAAGGTGTCGGTGCTGGAGCGGCAGTTGCCCAATGCGAACCAGGACGCGATCACGTCGGACAACGTGCTGGTGCAGGTGGAAACCAGCATCTTTTACCGCGTGACCGAGCCTGAGCGGACGGTGTATCGTATCCGCGACGTGGATGGCGCCGTGCAGACCACGGTCGCCGGTATTGTGCGGGCCGAGATCGGTAAGATGGAACTGGACGAGGTGCAGTCGAACCGGTCGCAGTTGATCGACCAGATCAAGCACCTGGTGGAAGAGGCTGTGAACGACTGGGGCATTGAGGTGACGCGGGCCGAGATCCTGGACGTGAACCTCGACAAGGCGACGCGCGATGCGATGTTGCAGCAGTTGAATGCGGAACGTGCGCGCCGTGCTGCCGTGACCGAGGCCGAAGGCAACAAGCGCGCCATGGAGCTGAATGCGGATGCGGAGTTGTATGCCGCTGAGCAAGCGGCGAAGGCGCGCCGGGTTGAGGCGGAGGCCGAAGCCTATGCAACCCAAGTGGTGGCTGAGGCGATTGCATCCCACGGGATTGAGGCCGCGCAGTATCAGGTGGCGCTCAAGCAGGTTGATGCCGTGTCGACCATTGCATCCGGTGCCGGGCAGCAGACGATCGTTCTGCCGTCGAGTGCGATGGATGCCTTTGGTGAGGCCTTTGGCATGTTGAAAGGGAGGAAATCGTAATGACAGCCTTGTGGAGCATCTGGTGGGCGTGGATCGTGGCCGCCCTGATCTTTGCCTTCATTGAAGTGTTCGTACCTGCCTTTGTCTTTCTGGGCATGGCGGTCGGGGCGGTTGTGGTTGGCGTCGCGCTGGGCTTTGGCGCGCTGGGCTGGATCGGGGCCGGGTTGCCTGCGCTACTGTTGCTCTTTGCCGTATCATCCGTGGCCGCCGCTGTTGGATTGCGCAGCGTGATCGGTGTGCGCCGGGGGCAGGTGCGCATTGTCGAGCGTGACATCAATGAGTGAGGGTTAGGGCGGAGGACACCTCCGCCTTACGATTTCAGGCCCCGTTGCCTGCGTGGCTGAGCAGTTCATCCCCGTTATGCACCAGCCGCGTGGTCCATGGGATCGGGTTGCGCAGGGCGAAGTGGGCCATGCAGGCGCCCTCGGCCTCGGCCAGCAGCGCCTCGATCCGGTCGCGCGGTTCGGGGCTTTCGATCAGCACATGGGTTTCGACCAGTTCGGTTTTGCCATCCGTCGTATGGCCGAAGTCGCGCATGTGGCCGAGGTTCGTAGCAAAGCGCACCCGTTGTTCCAGCTTCAGCGACGTGATCTCGATCTTGCGGGCGGTGTAAATGTCGGTGAGGTGGGTCATCAGGCAGAACCCGATGCCCGCGCAGAAATAGGCGAGCGGCGGTGGGGCCTGATCCTCGCCCACGGGCGGCTGTTCATCGCAATAGAGCGTGAGGGGCGAGAAGCCGGGGATGTTGACCGACACCGAGCCGGTCTTGTGCTGTTTGGTGCCCGCTTCGGCGACGAGGTTGACCTCGAATTGCAACGGATCGGGCGCCTTGGCCCGTTTGAACGGGTCTGGGGTGAAGGCCGTTGGGGTCGGAGCGTCTGTTGCGCGGGCACCGACGCGGTAGCTCATCCCTTGTCTCCGACATTTTGGGCGAAGGCGTCCTTGAACTCGGCCTTTTGCGCGTCGGAGGCCTCGGTCTGGTAGTTGGCTTTCCACTCGGCCATCGTCATGCCGTAAAAGGTTTCGCGGGCGTCGTCCTTGGAGATTTCTATCCCCTTTTCGGCTGCAGCTTCCTGATACCAGCGGGACAGGCAGTTTCGGCAGAAGCCCGTCAGGTTCATCATGTCGATGTTCTGGACGTCTGTGCGGTCTTCCATCAGGTGCTGGCGGAGGCGGCGGAAGGCGGCGGCTTCCAGTTCGATGCGGGTTTGGTCGTCCATATGTGTGGTCCTTTTTGTTGGGGTTGGACCGGGGCGCTGCCCCGGACCCCGTGGTATTTTTGGTCAGAAGAAGATGCGGTTAGAGATTGGCCTGTTCGCGGGCGGCTTCAAGGTGGTGGGCCAGGAGGTTGGCCCAGAGGCGTTGGTCTTCAGCCTTGGCGATCAGGTCCTGGCGGATTTCCAGGATGACATTGGGGCGGCCTGGGATATGGGCGTGCTGGCTCATCGCGTCGCCGGGGAAGAAGCCCGCATAGGGGGCGTTGTCGCCGACGGGTGAGGTGAGCGCGCCCGAAAGGCTGGCGATCAGCGGGTCGGCGATGCGCCGGTCGCGCGCCGAAAGCACGCCGATTTCCCAGGGGCGGCGGGGGCGGCCCACGAGTTGTGGTGTGAAGCTGTGAACCGCGAGGAAGGTGATGTCGCGGGTGCCCGACGTGCGCGCGATAGCGTCGTGGTAGGGGTCGTAAAGCGTGTCGATGCGGCGCTGGCGCTCGACCCCGGTGAGGGGACGGTTGCCGGGGATGATCGTGCCGTCATAAAGCTGTGGCACCAACGTTGGATCATCGGCCCCTCGGTTGGGGTCGATGACGAGGCGCGAGAAGTTGGCGCTGACCACGGGCGCGTTCAATGCCTCGCCCAATGCGCGGGCCACGCCGAGTGCGCCAATGTCGATGGCGATGTGGCGCTGCATCTCTGCCTCGGGCAGGCCGAGGGTACCGCCGTTCACGTGATTTGGCACGATATTGGTGGCGTGATCACAGGTGATGACCCATGCCCCGCCGCGTTCTGCACCATCAATGGAAAACGGTGTCTGTGTCATTTGATCGTCACGCATTGTATTGCAGGTTTAGGTCAGTTGCCTCGGGATGTGAATTGGGCAATAAGAGCGCTGTTAGCGGTATCAGAGGAAAGGCAAGACCATGCGACGCCTGCGCAATGTAAAGATCGTGGCCACTTTGGGGCCTGCCTCGGACACCTACGACACCATCCGCGCGCTGCACGAGGCGGGCGCGGATGTGTTCCGGCTGAACATGTCCCATGGCAGCCACGAGGAGATCGCCGAAAAGCACGCGATCATCCGCAAGGTCGAGGAAGACACCGGATCTGCCATTGCCATTCTGGCCGACCTGCAGGGGCCGAAGCTGCGTGTGGGTGTCTTTGCGGGCGACAGCGAGGTGCTGGACGAGGGGGCGAAGTTCCGTCTGGACCTGAACGAGAAAGAGGGCGACAGCAGCCGTGTCTGCCTGCCGCATCCCGAGATTTTCCAGGCGCTGGAAGTGGGCAAGACGCTGCTGGTCAACGATGGCAAGATCCGCCTGAAGGTCGAGGCCTGCGGTCCCGATTTTGCCGATTGCATTGTCATTGCGGGTGGCGTGATTTCCAACCGCAAGGGCGTGAATGTGCCGGATGTCGAGCTGCCCTTGGCTGCGCTGTCGGAAAAGGACAAGTCGGACCTGACCTTCGTGGCAGAGTTGGGCGTGGATTGGATCGCGCTGAGCTTTGTGCAGCGTGCGGCTGATGTGGAAGAGGCCAAGGCCATGATCAAGGGCCGCGCCGCTGTGCTGTCCAAGATTGAAAAGCCAAATTCGGTGGAACGCTTTGATCACATCCTGCAGGTCAGTGATGGGATCATGGTGGCCCGTGGCGATCTGGGCGTCGAGCTGCCGGTGCAGAACGTGCCGCCGATCCAGAAACGTTTGGTGCGCAAGTGCCGCCACGCTGGCAAGCCCGTGATCGTGGCGACCCAGATGCTGGAAAGCATGATCGAAAGCCCGATGCCAACCCGCGCCGAAGTGAGCGATGTGGCCACAGCCATCTACGAAGGCGCCGATGCCGTGATGTTGAGCGCCGAGAGCGCCGCGGGCAGCTATCCGATCGAAGCTGTCACGACCATGGACCGTGTCGCCGCCGAGGTCGAACAGGACCCGACCTATACTCAGATCATCGAATCCAGCCGGAGCGCGAACCGCGCCTCTGTCGCCGACGGTATTGTGGCCGCTGCGCGCGAGATTGCGGAGACAACCGACATCAAGGCGATCTGCTGCTTTACCCAAAGCGGGACGACGGCCCTGCTGGTTGCGCGCGAGCGGCCGCGTGTGCCGATCATCGCGCTCACCCCGTTGGCGCGCACGGCGCGGCGCATGGCGCTGAGCTGGGGGTGCAATTGCTATATCACCCCGACGATGGAACGGTTCAAAGAAGCTGTGGTCGGTGCCGCCCGTACGGCACGTGATGGCGGCTTCGCCGGAGCGGAAGACCAGATCGTGGTGACAGCCGGCGTGCCCTTCAACGTCACGGGCACCACCAACATCCTGCGCGTGGCCCCTTGCGATGAACGTTTGATTTACGCAACCGATCCGGAGTAGCCTGCCTTTACGACAGGCAAGGTTACGACATGAGCCCCGACTACTATCTGGTTCTTGGCATTCTGATCGCCGGATTCTCAATCCCGTCCGTGCTGTCCGCGATTTCGGACCGCCGGGCACCGCGGGCATCTGCCATCACCGTTTTGATTGCGGGTGGGCTGATTGTCTTGGCCCTTCAGACGCAGCCCGGTGGGTATACCCTGCAGGAAATCCCGGACGTTTTTGTCCGGGTGATTGCCAGCTTTATCTGATGGTATGAAGGCCGCCCGGACCGGGCGGAATTCCACTTGCCATATGTCCCGTCTGCTCGTATACGCCAGCTTCGTTCCGCGCGTCCGGCCCAAGTGGCATGCCGAGTCGCGCATCTACCGCACTCAAACGATGGAGACGGAAATGCCCAAGATGAAGACGAAATCGAGCGCCAAGAAGCGCTTCAAGGTGACCGCCACCGGCAAGGTGATGGCAGGTCAGGCCGGTAAGCGCCACGGCATGATCAAGCGCACCCGCAAGTTCATTCGTGACGCCCGTGGCACCACGACCCTGTCTGCCCCCGACGCGAAAATCGTCAAGGGCTACATGCCCTACGACCGCTAAGAAGAAGGAGCAGAGAGATGTCCCGCACCAAAGGTGGAACCGTCACCCACGCCCGTCACAAGAAGGTCATCAAGGCCGCCAAAGGTTACTATGGCCGCCGCAAAAGCACCTTTAAAGTCGCACGCCAGGCCGTCGACAAGGCCAACCAGTACGCAACCCGTGACCGTCATAACCGCAAGCGCAACTTCCGCGCCCTGTGGATCCAGCGTATCAACGCAGCTGTCCGCGCCCATGACGAAGCGCTGACCTACAGCCGCTTCATCAACGGTCTGAACCTGGCCGGCATCGAAGTGGACCGCAAGGTTCTGGCCGACCTGGCTGTGAACGAGCCGGAGGCATTTGCCGCGATCGTGGACCAGGCCAAGGCGAAACTGAACGCCTGATACCTACCCCAAGTTGACGAAAAAGCCGCCCCATACGGAGGCGGCTTTTTTATTGCCTTTTTACCCATCAATCCCCCTTGTTTTTGCTTGATCCTGTGGTGAGGGCGGTTCACCATACTAAATGTAGGATTGATGAGGTAACGGTATGAATTTGACTCGGCTGGTGTATTACTCCCAAAGAAACCCATCAGAGAGCCTCGATTCACAGGACCTGATTGAAACCTGTCAGCGCAATAACAAGCGTATGAACCTGACCGGGATGCTGCACTACAATGGTGACCATTTCCTGCAGGTGATCGAAGGCGGGCGGGTCGAGGTATCGGCGCTCTATCACCGAATTTCACGCGATCCGCGCCACAGCAATATCATCCTGTTGTCGTGTGCTGACGCCCGCGAGCGTATCTTCCCCACCTGGTCCATGGGTCTGCATCAGGGCATGGATGACAGGGCGCAAAGCATCTACTTGCGCTACTTCTCAACGGACGAGATCAACCCCGAGACAGTGAACGTCGATAGCCTGCTTGATGTGCTGCAGGATCTGTCGGTGGAACTCTCCCCGCGGTTTTCCGTCGACCGAAGCTAGGGGATCAGCGCCGGGCTTTCCGGCGCTCGCGCACCAGTGCGTTTTCGGCACTGCGAGCACGATCCTCGGCTGCATTGGCGCGGCGGCGCCACTTGGCCGTTTCTCCCGACAGCATTGCAATATGCGCCGCACTTTCGTTCCGATACTTTTGGCGAGACAGCAAATACCCGATCACTGCGGCTACAGCCATGAGGGCAAATGCGACCCCAAATTGAAGCGCAATGGTCGCCATCATTCAGTTTCCCCTTTCGACACACGCAATTCAACGCGCCGGTTGATACCGTCGTCGCCATCGCTGCCTTGCTGAAGCGGTGCCCGCGACCCGAACCCAACCGTTTCGAACTGCCTCGTGTCGATGCCCAAGGCAGACAGCACATCGACCGTGTTTTCCGCGCGGGTCCAGCTGAGCTGAAGGTTGGCAAGGTCCGATCCCGAACTGTCAGAGTGCCCTGCAACCAAAACGCGCGCTTGCGGGCAGGCATTGACCTGTGTGCCGATCTTGAACAGGTGATCATAGCTTGGCGGTGGCACTTGCGCGCTGCCCGCATCGAACTGCATGAGCACGCCCGAGACATCGGCCGCCAGCTGCACCACACAGTCCTGTTCGATCTCGACCGGGGCCGCAACCACGTCCACCGGTGCTGGTGTGTCTTCCAGCGCGGTCAACCACGGCAGGTCTGTCGCGCTGTCCGTTGAGGTGGTCGCGACCACATCCAATGCTGCGACGTCTGTTGCGTCGGCAGTGTCTTCGACCGGTTCGTCAGCCGCAACGACCATCGGTGCAGCCGTGAGTTCAGAGCCAACCGTGTCCGTCTCGGGTGCGGGAAGGTTCATGCTCAGGACGCCAACGCCCGCCAGAACGACAATGCCCAGCCCGCCCAGAACAGACAGTGCCAGCGTTGAGCCGCCGCGCGTTTGCGTCAGACGCTCAGCCCCAGCTAGGGTGAGCCCAGCCGCCCGTAACGCGCGCATTTCGCGTTGTCTTGCCTTGCCCCGCATCTCGTCCGTCCCCCAGATAACACACTACTTGTAGAAAGTGACCGACAGTCCCGCCTCATTGCGTTCGAAATGAACCTGCAGCCCCAAAAGCTGAGCCGTCTCGCGTATCATCGCTTCGTTTTCCGCCAGGTCGAGTTCGGTGCGCCCGTCATCCAGAACCAGGGTCAAACCCAGTTCCCGAACAGTGTGCTGCAGCACCGATTTCAAACGATGCGAATACATGATTGGTTTCATTCGTGGCGACCGTCACTTCACTAACACACGATTCCTGTGACCATACCACATCCTGTGCAATACGCTATCGAATATCCTAAATATTGCGGCTGGTGATGAAGCGGCTGTGCTTTCGTGGAATGCGGGAAAATGACTATCCTGAATTGTAATTGGTGATTGTAATTTGCTGCACTGCACACCGGTTTCCTGTGCAATTCGGGGCTCATCTCGAATGCAGCTCCGTGATTGTGAAACGGACATTGGCTGCTCTGGCGCAGATCAGGGAATGTCCCCAATCAACACTCTCTGCACAATGACGGGATCGCGGACCCTCTGCATGTCGCCTGATCTTGCCATCCTGCCGCGTTGTGGTAGCAGGGCAGCGAATGAAGGAGCACGTCATGGACGATCTCAAATCCAAGTACCTGACCCAGATCGCCGATGCTGCGGATGAAGCGGTGCTGGAAGACATCCGCATTGCGGCTGTGGGCAAAAAGGGTGAAGTCGCACTGAAGATGCGCGAGCTGGGCAAGATGACGGCCGAAGAGCGTCAGGTGGCTGGTCCGGCGCTTAACGCGCTCAAGTCCGAGATCAACAGCGCGCTCGCCGCGAAGAAAGCGGCGCTCGCAGACGCGGCGCTTGATGAGCGGCTGCGGTCGGAATGGCTGGATGTGACCCTGCCGACCCGAACGCAGCGCCGCGGCACGATCCACCCGATCAGTCAGGTCAGCGAAGAGGTCACGGCCATCTTCGCCGAAATGGGCTTTTCCGTCGCCGAAGGGCCGCGGATCGACACCGACTGGTACAACTTCGATGCGTTAAACATCCCCGGCCACCACCCCGCACGGGCCGAGATGGACACGTTCTACATGCACCGGGCGGAAGGCGACAATCGCCCGCCGCACGTGCTGCGCACCCATACCTCTCCGGTGCAGATCCGGTCGATGGAGGCGACAGGCGCCCCCACCCGCATCATTTGCCCCGGCGGTGTCTACCGCGCCGATTACGACCAGACGCACACGCCCATGTTCCACCAAGTCGAGGGCCTCGCCATCGACAAGGACATCTCGATGGCGAACCTGAAGTGGGTGCTGGAAGAGTTCGTGAAATCCTATTTCGAGGTGGACGGCGTTGACCTGCGCTTCCGCGCATCCCACTTCCCCTTCACCGAACCCTCGGCGGAGGTCGACATACGCTGTTCCTGGGAAGGCGGTACGCTGAAAGTGGGCGAGGGCGACGACTGGCTCGAAATCCTCGGCTCCGGCATGGTGCACCCCAAGGTGCTGGAAGCGGGCGGGATCGACCCCGCCGAATGGCAGGGCTTTGCCTTCGGAATGGGCATCGACCGCATCGCGATGCTGAAATACGGCGTGCCCGACCTGCGCGCCTTCTTCGACAGCGACCTGCGCTGGCTGCGGCACTACGGCTTTGCAGCGCTGGACGTGCCGACATTGCATGGCGGGTTGAGCCGGTAAGCACCGGCCCAATCCTTCCCTGTTTTAAAAAATCCCCCCCCGGAGGGTCGCTCGGCCAACAACGCCGACCGCTTGCCCTATTGTGCGGTCCAACTATCTCTGCCGCATGCGCAAATGGCTCGTCCTCACCCTCGTCACCCTGATTGTGATCGCCCACATTTTCCTGTGGCGCTCAGACATGCCGACGCATCTCAAACTCACCTTCACCATTATCAATGCGACAGGCTGGACCATCGTACTGGCGCCCATCCTGCTGATCGACCGCTGGCTGGAGGCGATCCAGCGGCGCAATGGAGACGACCACGACAATGTGACGTGACATGCGGATCTGAATGGCTAGCGTGCGTCTGATGACACGACCTCTTGCTATTGCCGCGCTGCTCAGCGCATTGCCCGCCCTCACCACCGCCCAAACCCAACGCGAGACCTGCCATATCGGCGTGCCCTGCGCGCTGGGCGACCGGTCCTACCATGTGCGTGAGCCCGACGGTTGGGACGGCACCAGCCCGATGCCCCTTCTCATCCACTTCCACGGCTGGCAGCGCACCGGGGCGCTGCCGGTCCAGCACCAGCGCATTTCCGACGCCACCCAAAGACGCGGGGTGCTGCTGATTGCGCCCAATGGCCTGCGCAAGACGTGGAACATGTGGTCGGCAGAGACCGAGGATGTGCAATTCGCGGCAGACGTGCTGAAAGACGTCGCCGCGCGCTATCCTATCGACGCCGACAATATCTTTCTGTCGGGCTATTCCTATGGCTCGATCATGGCGTGGCGGGTGGCCTGCGACCGCGGCACGGACCTGAACATCCGCGCGCTTCTGGGTATCTCTGGCACCATCAACCTGTCGGAAGATTGCGCCCAAGCCCCGCGCGAGGCGCGACATGTGCATGGGCTCAAGGACAACGTGCTCGACTATCCCTATGGCCCTGATGGCGACACGACCTACCCCGTGTCCCTCTGGCGCGACCGGCTGGACTGCTCCGACACGCAAACCGACCTTGGCGACTGGTCACAGGTCGATTTCCTGACCCTCACGCGCACCGAATGGCAGGACTGTGCGGGCGGGGTCAAGGTCACGCTCGACACCCATCCTGGCGGGCATTTCATCCCCCATGGCTGGATCGCGCGGCAACTGGATGAACTTCTGGGCCGCGCGCCCGCCTATCCCTGACCGAACAGGGCGGACGACACGTCCGCCTTACGCGCCACACCCCGTAAGGCGGAGGTGCCCTCCGCCCCTCCCACGCTTGCACCTTGGCCGGAACTTTGCCATTGCAGGCCCGGTACTGGAATGCAGGGGACGACCCGATGAAATTCACGCTCAGCTGGCTCAAGCAGCACCTCGACACCACGGCTTCGGTGGACGAGATCACCTATGCGCTGACCGACCTTGGCCTTGAGGTCGAAGGGGTTGAGGACCGCGGGGCGAAGCTGGCCGACTTTACCATCGGCAAGGTGCTGAGCGCCGAAAAGCATCCCGACGCCGACCGCCTGCGCGTGTGCCAGGTGGCGACGGATGAGGGCGAGAAACAGATTATCTGCGGCGCCCCCAATGCGCGCGAAGGCATCACCGTCGTCGTGGCCAAGCCCGGCGTCTATGTCCCCGGCATCGACACCACCATCGGCGTGGGCAAGATCCGGGGCATCGAAAGCTTCGGCATGATGGCCTCCGAACGCGAGATGGAGCTGTCGGACGAACATGACGGTATCATCGAACTGCCCTCGGGCGAGGTTGGTGATCGGTTCGTGGATTGGTTGGCCGAAAACGACCCGGCCAAGGTCGACCCAGTGATCGAGATCGCCATCACCCCCAACCGCCCCGATGCGCTGGGCGTGCGCGGTATTGCGCGCGATCTGGCAGCCCGTGGTTTGGGCACCATGCGCCCCAACCCTGTGCCGGAGGTCGAGGGGGCCTTTGTCTCCGACATCACGGTCAGCATTGATGACGACACGCGCGATGGCTGCCCTGTCTTCTTTGGCCGCCTGATCCGGGGGGTGCAGAACGGACCAAGCCCCGCATGGTTGCAGGACCGCCTGCGCGCCATCGGGTTGCGCCCGATCTCGTTCCT
Source organism: Tateyamaria sp. ANG-S1 (assembly GCF_000814025.1). GTDB lineage: Bacteria > Pseudomonadota > Alphaproteobacteria > Rhodobacterales > Rhodobacteraceae > Tateyamaria. Next base: position 140,772 of record NZ_JWLL01000001.1, read on the forward strand.
CGTCGATGTGACCAATTACTTCACCTACGACTTGAACCGCCCCCTGCACGTCTTTGACGCGGACAAGGTCGCGGGCAATCTGCGCGTGCACCGTGCCAAGGGCGGCGAGGAAATCGCGGCGCTGGACGAGAAAACCTACACCTTTCAGCCCGGTCAGATGATCATCTCGGACGACAATGGCCCGGAAAGCATTGCCGGTGTCATGGGCGGCGCCGAAACCGGCTGCACCGAAGAGACGGTGAACGTCTTTGTCGAAAGCGCTTACTGGGACCCGATCCAGATCGCCTACACAGGCCGCGCGCTCAAGATCAACTCGGACGCGCGCTACCGCTTTGAACGGGGCGTCGATCCGGCCTTCACCCCCGTGGGGCTCGACCATGCCTGCGCGATGATCCTCGACCATGCAGGCGGCACGGCCTCCAGCATGATCAGCGCGGGTGCCATCCCCGACACCAGCCGCGCCTACCGTCTGAACGCGGCCCGGGTGCAAAGCCTCGTAGGCATGGAGATCCACGAAAGCGAACAGCGCCAGACGCTGACCGCGTTGGGCTTCAAGCTCGAAGGGGACATGGCCCAGGTGCCAAGCTGGCGCCCGGACGTGATGGGCGAGGCCGATCTGGTCGAGGAAGTGGCGCGTGTCGCCTCCCTCACCAAGCTGAAGGGCAAACCCTTGCCCCGCCTCACCGCAGGCGTGCCGAAACCCGTGATGACCGTCAAGCAACGCCGCGAACAGATCGCGCGCCGGACTGCGGCTGCGCTCGGATACAACGAATGCGTGACCTACAGCTTCATCGATCAGGCCTCGGCCAAGCTGTTCGGCGGCGGCGATGATGCAACGATGCTGGAGAACCCGATCTCCAGCGACATGAGCCACATGCGCCCTGCGCTGTTGCCCGGTCTCTTGCAGGCCGCGGCCCGCAATCAGGCACGCGGCTTTGCCGACCTCGCGCTGTTCGAGGTTGGCCCAGCATTCCAAGGTGGGGAGCCAGGCGAACAGCACTTGCAAGTCTCGGGCCTGCTTGTCGGTCGCACCGGACCCAAGGACGTGCACGGCGCCTCGCGGCCCGTTGATGTCTATGACGTCAAGGCCGATGCCGAAGCGATCCTGTCCGCTATCGGCGCACCCGCCAAGGTGCAGATCATGCGCGGTGCGGATGCGTGGTGGCACCCGGGTCGCCACGGCAAGATCTGCCTTGGCCCCAAGAAGGTGCTGGGTATCTTTGGTGAGTTGCACCCCCGCGTGCTTGAGGCGATGGATGTCAAGGGACCGGCCATGGCCTTCACCCTCTGGCCTGCCGAGGTGCCACTGCCCCGCAAGGCCGGTGCCAACAAGGGCGCGCTGGAGATCAGCGACCTGCAAGCGGTCGAGCGCGACTTTGCCTTTGTCGTTGATACCGAGGTCGAGGCGCTGACCCTCGTGAACGCCGCCATGGGCGCAGACAAGGCGCTGATCGAAGATGTGCGCATTTTCGACGAGTTCATCGGCGGCTCCTTGGGCGAAGGCAAGAAATCCCTCGCCCTGACCGTGCGCTTGCAGCCGAAGGGCGCGACCCTCAAGGACGCGGATATCGAGGCCGTGGCGCAGAAGGTGGTCGAGAAGGTCACCAAGGCCACGGGCGGCACGCTGCGCGGCTAGTTTCGGTAGCCCGGGGGGCCAGCCCCCCGGACCCCCCGGAGTTTATCTGGCAAGATGAAGGGCTGGATCAGTTCTCTGCCAGCATGTCTGCAAGCAGGTCAAACACCAGCCTGATGCGTTTGCTCGTGTGTAGGTCGCGATGCGTGACGAGCCAGACGGGGAAGGTCAGGTCGGTTACGCCATCCAGCAGCCGCACGGCGTCGTCGAATTGCGCAGCGATGTGGTCTGACATCGGAAACAGGCCAAATCCCTTGCGCATCATCTCCCACGTGGTGATCCCGCTGGTCGAGCCGGTGCGCAGGTTCTCCCGCGTGACCGGGATGCCCCGGTCTGCCATGGCCGCGATGAACCGATCATCGTCGGCCATGCTGATGAAGTCATGCTCCTTCAGCGCCTCGACGGATGCGGGCATACCCCGCTGTGCAACATAGCCCTTTGACGCATAAAGATGCGCCGAGGCGTCGTTGATCTTGCGCGCGATCAGGTCGGGTTCGGTCGGGCGCACGTGACGGATGGCGATATCGGCCTCGCGCTTGAGGATGTCGCGGATGTCGTTGGCTGCGATTACATCGACCCGCAGGCGTGGGGCGAGGCTGCGCAGCTTCAGCAGGGTATCGGGCAGCACATAGGCGCTCATCATATCGGATGCGGTGACGCGGATTGTGCCGTCGAGCCCCTGGGTCCGCCCCTGCGCGATGACGCCGATGCGCTGGGCTGCGTCCCCCATCTTGCGCGCCTCGACCAACAGGTCGCGCCCGGCATCCGTCAGGGTCATGGACCGGGCGGTGCGTTCGAAAAGGGCCAGCCGCAATTCCTCCTCCAGCGCCGCCACCTGTCGCCCGACCGTGGGTTGCGTCAGCCCCAGCTGCCGCGCGGCCGCAGAGAGCGATCCGCTTTCCGCCGTGGCGAGGAATGCGCGCAGATGTGTCCAGTCGAAACCCTTGTCCATGCAAATTTGTATATATGCCCTGCGTATAAGGTCAATTTTGCAATGGTATCACTTGCCGTATATGCATGTGCGAAGGAGATAGACATGCAAACCAAAGCGCAGTTCTGGGACGGTATCGCGGTCAAATACGCCGCGCAGCCGATAAGTGACCCCGACGCCTATGCCCAGACACTCGAACGGGTGTCGTCATACCTGAAGCCAACGGACCGTGTTCTGGAACTCGGATGCGGCACCGGCAGCACGGCCCTGACGCTCGCAGAACATGCGGGGTCGATCCTCGCCACCGACTATTCCGAAGGCATGATCGCGCAGGCCACGGCGAAGATGGGGGTGGACAATGTCCGGTTCCTGCAAGCCGACGTTTTCAGTCCGGATTTGCAGGACGGCGCATATGACGTTGTGATGGCCTTCAACCTGTTTCACTTGGTGGTGGATGTCGACGCGGCGCTGGCGCGGGTCCATGACCTGCTGACCCCGGGCGGGCTCTTCATCACCAAATCGCCCTGCATTGGCGAGCGGTCGCTTGGGTTCAAGTTCGGCCTGTTGAAGCGCCTCATTCCTCTGATGCAGCTGGTGGGCAAGGCACCCTATGTGCGCTTTGACACCATCGCCGATGTGGATGCGCGGATCGCCCGAGCAGGCTTTGAAATCATTGAAACGGGCAACTATCCCATGCGCCCGCCCAATCATTTCGTGGTGGCGCGTACGGCCTGAGCCTTGTTTTCGCGCGCCCAAAGCGCAGGTTAGGTGGAACGACGGCAAGAGGGAAAGACGTTATGCTCAATGTGTATTTGTCCGGTGAAATCCACACCGATTGGCGCGAACAGATCATAGCGGGCGCGCAGGGGCTCGACGTCACCTTTTCCGCGCCCGTGACGGACCATGCGGCGAGCGACGATTGTGGTGTGGCGATCCTGGGGGCCGAGGACAAGAAATACTGGCATGACCACAAGGGCGCGATGGTGAATGCGATCCGCACGCGCAAGGGGATTGCAGATGCCGATGTGGTCGTGGTGCGCTTTGGGGAGCAGTATAAGCAGTGGAATGCCGCCTTTGACGCAGGCTATGCCGCGGCGCTTGGCAAGTCACTGATCATCCTGCATGGGCCGGATCATGCGCACGCGCTGAAAGAGGTCGATGCCGCCGCACTGGCCGTCGCCGAAGAGCCGGGGCAGGTGGTTGAAATCTTGCGTTATGTGTTGACCGGAGCCTTGCCCGGATAGGTCGGTCGTGTGGCACTGTTCCGGGCCTGTGGCCCGAAATGCGCCCACCCGCCGACCCAGGGTCACGCTTGTGGTGTGCTCGGTGCGCGCCTAGCCTTCCTAGAAAGGGGAGGCGCATATGAAATTCGACTACGTGATTGTGGGCGGAGGCTCTGCAGGTTGCGTAATGGCCTCACGGTTGAGCGAAGACGCGTCCGTGTCCGTCTGCCTGATCGAAGCGGGTGGGGCTGGGCGCGACATCTTTGTGCGTGCGCCAGCGCTGGTGGCGGGCATGATCTCGGGCCGACCCAAGATCAACAACTGGGCTTTTCACACCGAGCCACAGGCGGAGTTGAACGGGCGGCGGGGTTTTCAGCCGCGCGGGCGGACGCTGGGTGGCTCCAGCGCGATCAACGCCATGCTCTATGTTCGAGGCCACCGGAAGGACTATGACGAATGGGCCGATCTGGGGGCCGAGGGGTGGGATTGGGACAGTGTGCTGCCTTATTTCAAGCTGTCAGAGGGGAACGCGCGTGGAGCGGATGATCTGCATGGGGCGGAGGGACCCTTGCAGGTGGCCGAACAATCTGAACCACGTCCGATTGCCCATGCCTTTGTCGAGGCTGCGGCCCAGCAGCAGGTGCGCGTGACGGACGATTTCAACGGGCCGCGACAGGAAGGTGTCGGGCTGTATCAGGTGACACAGCATCATACCGGTCCTGCCCGTGGCGAACGGTGTTCGGCGGCAGCGGCATACCTGCCCGCCCCAGTGCAGGCGCGCAGCAATCTGACGATCCTGACCCGTGCCATGGCGCAGAAGGTCGAGATGGATGGAACCCGGGCCATCGGCGTGCGGATCAAGCATCAGGGTAAGGTCAAGCTTGTGCAGGCCGCGCGCGAGGTGATCCTGTCCGGCGGTGCGTTCGGGTCGCCGCAGCTGCTCATGTTGTCGGGCATAGGGCCGCGGGATGAGTTGGCGCAGCACGGTATCGACGTGGTGCATGACCTGCCCGGTGTGGGGCAGAACCTGCAAGATCACCTGGACTACATCCTCAGCTATCATTCGAAACGGGACGATGTGGTCGGGTTGAACCCCTCCGGCCTGATGGCGCTGGCCAAGGCCGGGTTGCAGTGGCGCAAGGATGGGACGGGGCTGTTTGCCTCACCCTTTGCCGAAGGCGGTGCATTCCTGCGCTCTGATCCGTCCGTGGATCGGCCCGATCTACAATTGCATTTCGTCGTGGGCATCGTCGATCAGCATATGCGCAAGATCCACACGAAGTTCGGCTATTCTTGCCACGTTTGCGTCCTTCGCCCGTACAGCCGGGGGCATGTCGGCTTGCAATCCTCCGATCCGGCCGCACCTCCGCGGATTGATCCCGGGTATCTCACCGACCGGCGTGATCTGGAGTTGATGATGAAAGGCGCGCGGCAGATGGAGGCGATCCTGACCGCGCCGCCGCTCGATCCGTGGCGGGGCAAACAGCTTTATGCCCATGATGGCAGCGATGCGGCCCTTGAGGCGGATATCCGGGCGCGGGCGGATACCATCTATCACCCCGTTGGCACCTGTCGCATGGGACAGGACGACATGGCTGTGACGGACCCGGCGGGTCGCGTGCACGGGACCGAGGGTCTGCGAGTGGTGGATGCGTCGCTGATGCCGCGGCTTTTGGGTGGGAACACCAATGCCCCCACCATCATGATGGCTGAAAAGATCAGTGCCGGGATGCGCGCCGCCTGATCCAAAGGCCGCCTGCGGCGACGCCATTGTTTGATTGGGGCTCTGCCCCAAACCCCGAGGTATTTTCAGCCAGAAGAAGGGATCAGGGGCGGGGTGGGATGTTCTTGGCTTTGTCCACCGCGGGGCGGGCGTAGAAACGGTCGAGATAGGCGATCAGGTTTTTGTGGTTGTCCCAGCCGACCAGGTCCCTCGTGCCATAGAAGTTCAGGGCGTTCAGCCACGGGGCGATGGCGATGTCGGCGATGGAATACTGGCCGGTGATCCAGTCCTTGCCGTCCAATTCCCTTTCCAGCACGGCGAGCAGGCGCTTGCCCTCGTCCACGTAGCGTTGCTGTGGGCGCTTGTCCTCCCACTGGCTGCCTGCGAATTTCACGAAGAAGCCCAGTTGCCCCAGCATCGGGCCAAGGCCGCCCATCTGGAACATCAGCCATTGGATCACCTTGGCCTTGTCCGTTGCCGTGTCGCCCATCAGCTTGCCGGACTTTTCAGCCAGGTAGATCAGGATCGCGCCGCTTTCGAACAGGCTCACGGGGGTGCCGTCGGGGCCGTTCGGGTCGATGATCGCGGGGATCTTGTTGTTAGGGTTCAGCGACAGGAATTCGGGGCTTTTGACGTCCGCATCCGCCAGCGTGACCAGATGCGCCTCGTAGGGGATCTGCATCTCTTCCAGCGCGATGGACACCTTCACACCGTTGGGCGTCGGAAAGGAAAAGAGTTGCAGAACGGACGGATCCTTGGGGCTCCATTTCTGCGTGATCGGAAAAGCGCTGAGGTCAGCCATAGGTCGTCTCCTTGAAGCAATGGGTCGGACATAGGCGAAATTCCCCCTCAAAATAGTCTTTGCCCTGTGAGGAGATGTGTTAACCAATGTTCGCGCACGCACCAAAGAACAACATAAAGCGTGTGAGAGCCAACAAGGGACTAGATATGCTAAACGAGTTCAAAGACTTCATCGCCAAGGGCAATGTCATGGACATGGCCGTCGGGATCATCATCGGCGCGGCCTTTACCGCCATCGTCACATCGCTGGTGGGGGATCTGATCAACCCGATCATCGGGTTGTTCACTGGTGGTCTGGATTTCACCAACAACTATGCCGTTCTGGCCGGGGACGTGGCCGCGGGGGCGTCGCTGGAAGCCGCGCGCGAAGCCGGGGCGGCTGTCTTTGCCTATGGCGCGTTTCTGATGGCGGTCATCAACTTCCTGATCATCGCCTTCGTGGTGTTCATGCTGGTGCGCTACGTCAACAAGGTCAAAGCAATGGCGGAACAGCCGAAAGAGGAAGCGCCCGCCGAAGATCCGGGTCCGAGCGAGTTGGACATCCTGATCGAGATCCGCGATCAGCTTGCCAAGCAGGCGTGAGCCAACCCATAAAAGTACCGCCGCCCACATCCCATGGGCGGCGGTGTTACGTTTACTGTTTCAGCGCAAGGCCGGGTGCGATCACGTCGATCCCCAGCGCCTTGCCCACCGCGAAATAGGTCAGCTTGCCCGCGTGCACGTTGAGGCCCGCCATCAAGTGCGGGTCATCGGCACAGGCCTCCCGCCACCCCTTGTCGGCCAGTGCCAGCATGAACGGCATCGTGGCGTTGCCCAATGCGATGGTCGATGTGCGCGCCACGGCGCCCGGCATGTTGGCCACGCAGTAGTGCATGATCCCGTCCACGTCGTAGATCGGATCGTCATGGGTTGTCGCGCGCGACGTCTCAAAGCAGCCGCCCTGGTCGATGGCCACGTCGACAATGGCCGCACCGGGCTTCATGGTCGACAGTTGCGCGCGGGTCACCAGTTTGGGGGCTGCGGCACCGGGGATCAGTACCGCGCCAACGACCATGTCCGCCTCGGCCACCAGTTCGGCGGTGTTGCCCGCGCTGGCAAAGCTGGTCTTGAACAGGCCGGAGAACGTGTCGTCCAAGTATCGCATCCGGGGCAGGGACCGGTCCAGCACCGTCACATCCGCGCCCATGCCAGCGGCCACCCGTGCCGCATGGGTGCCCACAACGCCGCCGCCAATGACGACCACGCGGGCCGGGCCCACACCGGGCACACCGCCCATCAACACGCCACGCCCGCCATTGGCCTTTTGCAGCGTCCACGCGCCCACCTGCGGGGCGAGCCGCCCTGCCACCTCGGACATCGGGGCGAGCAGGGGCAAACCACCAGAGGCATCCGTCACCGTCTCGTATGCAATGGCCGTGCAGCCCGAGGCCAGCAGGTCATGTGTCTGCTCTGGGTCCGGGGCCAGATGCAGATAGGTGAACAGCAACTGCCCCTCGCGCAACATCTTGCGCTCAACGGCCTGCGGCTCCTTCACCTTCACGATCATGTCGGCGGTGGCAAAAACCTCCTCCGCCGTGTCCAGAATGCGCGCGCCTGCCGCGACATAATCCGCATCCTCGAACCCGGCGCCGCGGCCCGCATCCGCCTGAATGCTGACGGTGTGACCATGGGCCACCGCCTCGCGCGCGGCATTGGGCGTCAGGCCGACGCGGTATTCCTGGGCCTTGATTTCTGTGGGGCATCCGATGTGCATGGCGTCCTCCTTGGCTGCTGGTGGCAGGGTCGCGCAATTCGCTTGCAATTCGGCACCGGAAATGGATCGTGTTCGGGTACAAAGATCGAAGAAATGTGCGCCATCTGGCGCATTTGTCGAAGGACTTCGCACACATGTCCCTGGATCCAACAGATCGGCGCATCCTGTCGGCCCTGCAAAAGCAGGGGCGGATGTCGAATTCCGACCTCAGCGAAAAGGTCCACCTGTCGCCGTCGGCCTGCCATCGCCGCGTTCAGCGGTTGGAACAGGCAGGCTATATCCGGGACTATGTGGCATTGCTCGACGCCCGCAAGATGGGCGTGCCCACAACCGTCTTTGTGGAAATCACGCTACAGGGACAAGCGGACGAGGTGCTGGAGGCGTTTGAGAAGGCGGTGGCACGCATTCCCGATGTGCTCGAATGCCACCTGATGGCGGGCACCGCGGACTACATCCTCAAGGTCGTGGCCGAAGATACCGAAGACTTCGCCCGCATCCACCGCCAATACCTTGCCCGTCTGCCGGGGGTGGCGCAGATGCAGTCCAGCTTTGCGCTCAGAACCGTTTTCAAGACTACGGCCTTGCCCGTTTGACCCGCATCGGATCGTTACGCATTTGTAATCCAATCGTCACATAGCGGTGATGTTCATAAGGCACCCACACGCGGGGCGTGACCCACACGCAGGGCGTGATCGCCAAATTCCAAACAATCGGGAGTTCAAGATGAAAGACGCAGATATTCAGGATCTGTCCTTTGACGATTGGGACGAACTGAAATTTCCACGCAAAACGACGCAGGACTTTGACGAAGTAGTCGAGCGCGCCATCTCGCGCCGCGGCTTTCTGGGCAGCGTGCTGGCCTTTGGCTCGGGTGCTGCGGTGATGGGTACCGGCATGCTCAAGGGCACGACCGCCATGGCGGGTCAGACATCCCGCTTTGCCTTTGAACAGCTTCCCCCGCAAACCGATGGCACAGTTCACGTGCCCGACGGGTACAACTGGAACACGCTGGTCCGCTGGGGCGATCCGCTCTTTTCCGACGCGCCCGAATTCGACGCCGCCACAGGCATCCCAACCGAAGGGTCCGACCGTGTCTTCGGCGAAAACACCGACGGGATGGAGCTGTTCCATATCGGCGGCACCGAGCTGCTCGTTGTGAACAGCGAATACCCCAACCCCAAGATCAACCTCGCCGTGGAGCAGGAAGGCGCCTCCATGTCCGCCGACGATGTCGTGCGTTTGCAGAACTTCCAGGGCGTCAGCGTCATGGAAGTCACCGAAGGTGAAAACGGCTGGGAAGTCGTGGTCGACAGCCCCTACAACCGCCGCATCCACCACCGGACGCCCATGGTCATCGACGGTCCTGCCGCAGGCCACGACCTGCTGAAAACCGACGACGATCCGACCGGCGCCGCCTCGCTTGGCACGTTCAACAATTGCGGCTCAGGCCGCACGCCGTGGGGCACCTACCTGACGTGCGAAGAGAACTTTAACGGCTATTTCGGCACCACCGAAGAGCTGTCACTGGACGAGGTGCACGCCGTCAGCTTCAAACGCTACGGGGTGAGTACGGACGTGGAGCCGGGCCGCTACAACTACCACAGCTTCGATCCGCGTTTCGACATCTCGAAAAACCCGAACGAGCCGCACCGCGCGGGCTACATCGTTGAAATCGACCCGTGGAACCCGGACAGCACGCCGGTCAAGCACACCGCGCTGGGCCGCTTCAAGCACGAGAATGCCGCCTATGCACTGGCACCTGATGGCCGCGTGGTCGTCTATATGGGTGACGATGAACGTGGCGAATACATGTACAAGTGGGTCAGCCGCGACATCTACGTCCCCGGCGGTGACACCTCGACTTTGCTGAGCGAGGGTCAGTTGCATGTGGCCAAGTTCAACGACGACGGCACCGGCATCTGGCTGGCCCTGACGCCCGAAGACACCGGCATGACCGAGGCGGAAATCTCCGTCTTTACCCGCATGGCCGGCACAGCAGTGTCCGCGACCACCATGGACCGCCCCGAATGGATCGCGGTCAACCCCACGGCGGTCGAGGCGTACTGCTGCCTAACCAACAACTCGCGCCGGGGCGCTTTGGACGATGATGGCAACATCCGCACCAACGCGGCGGGCGAACCCATGGTCCCCAACGCCCCCAACCCGCGAGAGGTCAACCGCTATGGTCAGATCGTGCGCTGGCGTCCGCACAATGACGACCACGGCGCCTCGACCTTCGATTGGGATCTGTACGTCATGGCGGGCAACCCCACCGTGCATACCGAAGGGCCCTATGCCGGGTCGGCCAACATCAACGCGGGCAACCTCTTCAACTCGCCCGACGGGATGCAGATCGACACCACCGGTCTCATCTGGATCCAGACCGACGGCGACGACGACAACGAAGGCGAGTTCGCGGGCATGGGCAACAACCAGATGCTGGCGGGCGACCCGGTCACGGGCGAAATCCGCCGCTTCCTGACGGGCCCCAACGGCTGCGAAGTCACAGGTCTGACGTGGTCTGCGGATCGTCGCACCATGTTCGTGGGCATCCAGCACCCCGGCGCGCCGTTCCCGGATGGGGAAGGGTCGCTGCCCCGGTCCTCCATCGTGGCGGTCAAGCGGGACGACAACGCTCTGGTCGGCTAAGGCATAGCTGAAACTGTATGGCGCGCTTTTCTTAAGGCGCGCCATCTGCGTTTAGGCAATTGTTCAGAGGTTTGGGAGTAAGCAACGCCTGTCGAACTTGGATGATGGGCGATGCGTGTTTTTTTAATGATGGCCATGCTGGGATTTGCTGCCCCGCTGGCGGCTTTGTTACTTCAGTCCGGGCAGCAATCCGATCTGCGTTTGGTCATTCTGGCACCGTGGCACGATGCCGAGGCGCTGGCGCAATCCGCAGGTGGCACTTTGGTGGGCCCACAACGGGCACCCTTTGCGGCACTTGTGCAAACAGACAATCCTGCACGCTTTGATGATCTCGCGCGCGACTTCGGGTCATTTGGGGTTCGGGATGGGGCTGCCATCGCTGCCTTGTGCGGGGTGGTGCTATGATGGTGGATGTCCAGAAATCCCTGGAACAGTCACGCCGCCTGGCCGCGTACTGGATCCTGATGGGCTGTGCGGTGCTTGGTGTTCTGATCGGCATCGCGGGGTTCGTGTTGCCAATGTCCTCTGCGCTGCCCGCAACGATCTGCCTGGGCTCTGTTGCGTTCGGTTTCTGGTCATTCAAACGGCGTCACAAGCACTACCGCATTATCGTCGGGCAGGCCGCGATTGCGCAATCCATCGGGCTTGTGGCCGCGCTCAGCGGAACGGGGTGGCAAGTCGACGGACATATGCTGTTCTTTGCCACGCTCGCCGCCCTGGTCGGGCTTGTTCACGTGCCGACGATCATGTGCGCTGCTGCCACAACGGTGCTGCACCACCTGTCGCTGGGCCTTGTCCTGCCGCACCTCGTCTTTCCCAGTGTCAGCTTGCTCGAAAACATCGAGCGGGCCCTGTTTCACGGTGTCATCGTCGGGATCGAGGTGTTTGTGCTGACCATGATCGTCCGAAAACGGCTGGAACTGACGCGCGAGACGCACAGCGCCTTGAACGACGCAGACACCGCCTTTGCCGCGGCGGAAACGGCGAAACAGATAGCGGAAGCGGCCCAGCAGCGTGCCGAGGCCGAGGCCAGTCGCGCCCATGCGGCCCAAACCGAAGCAGAGGACCTTGTCCGCGCCCTGAAAGAGGAAAAGGACGCGCGCGAGCAAGCCATCGCCGCCAGCCACGCGGCCGACTTGCGAACGGCCGAGGTGCAGAAGTCGATCTACGACGCCCAGAGCATTGTTGTGACATCCTTGCGCCGCGGGCTCGAACATGTGGCCCAGGGTGATCTGTCCTACCGGATCGATGTGGATTTTCCACAGGAATACGAAGCGCTGCGCAGCGACTTCAACCGGGCGATCTCCACACTTGGCGGCGTGATCGGCGAGGTGATGCGCAGCACATCCGACCTTATGGATCTCGTTGGCGCGGTGGAACAATCTGCCCATGATCTGGCCCGCCGGACCGAAGCGCAGGTCGCGTCGCTTGAGGTGACCAGCCACGCCATTGACACGCTGCACGGGGTGGTGCGCGCCTCCACAGGCAATGCGCAAGCGACGGCCTCCACAGCGGCAAAGATGCGCAATGATGCGGTTGAGGGGGGTGAAATCGTGCGCCGGGCCGTGACGGCCATGGACGGCATCGAAACCGCATCCCGTGAAATCGCCAAGATCAACGCGGTGATGGACGGCATCGCGTTTCAGACCAACCTGCTTGCCCTGAACGCAGGTGTCGAAGCCGCGCGAGCAGGCGAGGCGGGCCGCGGCTTCTCCGTGGTCGCCTCCGAAGTGCGGGCCTTGTCGCAACGCGCGACCGAAGCGGCGCGGGGCATTTCCGACCTGACCGAAGCAAGCAGCGGCCAGGTGCAGGCGGGCGTGGCCCTTGTGTCCCAGGCCGGCGATGCGCTTCAGGACATCGTGGAATCCGTCGCGGGTATGACCGGCTCGGTTCAAAAGATCGCTGACGCCACCCAGGCGCAATCGGATCAGCTAAGCGAGGTCAACGTGTCCGTGGCAGAGATCGACAAGGTGGCCCAGGGCAATGCGACTATGTTCGAAAGCACTAATGCCGCCTGCGCCTCCCTGACCGCAGGGATGGACCAGATGATGCGCCGCCTTGCGCAATTCAAACTCTCGCAGATGGACGGCCAACAGGACGACCACGCCCCCTACGACAGCAAGCGCATGGCTGGCTGACGCCCGATGCCTCACGTTCTCAGATTAAACAAACAAAAACCCCGCGGCCTGTGAGCCACGGGGTCCTTGAATTCGTCGGCATCACGTAAGGCTTAAAGCAGCCCTTCGCGTTGCGCTTTTTTCCGAGCCAGCTTACGGGCCCGGCGGATCGCTTCAGCTTTCTCGCGCGCTTTTTTCTCGGACGGCTTCTCGAAATGTTGCTTCAGCTTCATTTCACGGAACACGCCTTCGCGCTGCAGCTTTTTCTTCAGGGCACGAAGCGCCTGATCGACATTGTTGTCGCGAACACTAACCTGCATGTGGTTGTCACCACCTTTCTAGATAAGAGTTGCAAGGATTTGCAGGAGCGCGCCGTATAACAAGCCGCCCCTGCTTTGTCCAGTGCTGCGAACAGGGCCCGACAGCCGGGCTAGAACAGAAAATCGCTGCTCTGAATATCGCCGCTGTCCGCGCCCAAAAGGATCATCATGTTGCCGTCAAGGTCGTCGATGACGGTATGTCCACCGAATTGCGACAGATGCCCGCCCTCCATCAAATCCTGAAATGACGAGATGCTGTCAACATCTCGCAAATCGACGACATCGTCTTTTCCGAAATCAAACGCGATGTCCATTCCTTCGGAGAATACGAACACGTCCTTACCGTTTCCGCCGAACAGGATATCATTTCCGCTTCCGCCATTCAGCCGGTCCGATCCATCGTCGCCGGTTAGCCTATCATTGCCGCTGTTCCCGTTCAGTGCATTTGGCTTATTGTCATCCGACATGGTGTCCGCACCATCGCGTCCATCCGGTGCGTCATTCGCTGCGCTGCCGTCGACTTGATCGTTATCAGCTTCAGCGACCGGAGCATCATCTTGGTTGCCCGGCTCCGGTGCCGTATCAGGCGGCGAAGAAGCCCCGGTATCCAGCTCGACGGGCGCCGATGTGCTGGCAAATTTTTGTGTGACATAAACGGCGTCAAAGCCCTGATTATCACCGGTCTCGAGACCGATCCCAATATGATCGAAATCCGGATTCAGAATGTTGGCCCGGTGACCGGGGCTGTTCATAAGCGATGTGTGCAAGTCACGCACATCATCCGAAATCCCGGGCGCACCGCGTTCGGACTGATAGGCAATGTTCTCGCCCCAGGTCCAATTGCCGGAAAAGACAAAACCGGCGTCTTCCATACGATCACCTGCGCTGGATCCGCCCTCACCCGTGTGACTGAAAGCGCCAGTGGTTTCCATCCAGCTACTGTGATCCTCGCTTGCGTCGTTCAGGCGTAGCTCCAGCGTCAGCGGGTCGATGCCGCGGGATGTGCGTTCTTCATTGATCAGATCAAGCATCTCGCGTTCGAATTGATTGGCGACCGACATGTAAGCACCTCATTTGTTTGCATTGCGCCCCGTGTGTGAAAGCGTGCAGAACAGCCGACAAGCCCGGTCTGGACGACGCAAATTTCCAGCAAACACATGCATATTTAACGGGTCGCATCCGGCGGCATTCCGCGGCAATACGGATGCGAAGCAGGTGTCGGCTGCGCTCCGCTTGCAAGAGAAATGAAAATCAGCAGCAGACAGCCGGGCCGCGCGGCGAAGGGACGCGCAATGGCTCTCTCACTTGCCGTCAGCTGTTTGCCGCCCTACCGTTGCCCTATGGAAAACACGCCCGATCAGATTAAAGATCAGTTGCTGGATGCAGCACTGATGCACGTGCCCTTCGACGGCTGGTCCGAAACGACACTCAAGGCCGCTGCAGCGGATGCTGGCGTTGACATGGCGATGGTGCGCGCGGTTTGCCCGCGCGGTGCGGTCGATCTTGCAAGGGCCTATCACGACAGGGGGGACGCCGCGATGGTCGAGCGTCTCGAGACCGAAACACTGCCAGACCGTTTCCGGGACAAGATTGCGACGGCCGTGCGGTTCCGGATCGAGGCTGTGACGGACAAGGAAGCGGTGCGCCGCGGCACGACACTCTTTGCCCTGCCGATGTATGCCGGTGACGGGGCCAAGGCGATCTGGGGCACTGCCGACAGGATCTGGACCGCCCTTGGCGACACATCAGAAGACGTGAACTGGTACACCAAACGCGCCACGCTCTCCGGCGTGTATTCGGCGACAGTGCTCTATTGGCTGGGTGATGACAGCACGGACAACCAGGCGACCTGGGCTTTCCTTGATCGGCGCATCGACGATGTCATGCAGATTGAAAAGGCCAAGGCACAAGTGCGCGACAGCAAGGTCCTGTCGACACTCTTTGCCGGACCCAACTGGGTGCTGGACAAGATCAAGGCACCCGCGTCCAGCCCGCGCAGCGACATGCCCGGCTCCTGGTCATCCCCGCGCAACTGACCACGCGACAATCGCTCCGATCTGCACCGCAACGACCAACAGGTTTGTTGCGACAACCGGGCTTGAGAGGCCGACCAAAAGGGCTGTCGCCGCCTTGTAAGTGATCTGTACGCTAAACAAAGCCAACGTCATGGGAACGGCCCAGCGATGGCCGATCACATGAAGTCCGATCAGTCCAAGGCTGACCGCCGCGATAGCAATGTAAACACATGTCAGGATCCGCCGCGCGTCCGTATCGGGACCAAAAGCGGCATCCATCCCGCCCGAAAGCAGCCCAAGGATCACCGGTCCCAGGATCACGATGTTCAAACACAGCGCGGCAACCAGCATACGGGTTCCTTTCCCCCTGATGACCAAGGTACGGTGCGCAAAAGGAAAGGGATCAGAATGGGTCAGGACATGCGCGCCATCGAAATCAATGCCCCGGGCGGGCCGGAGGTCTTGCAGCCGGTCACCCGCCCGCGCCCGCAGGCCGGGCACGGCCAGGTGGTGATCGAAGTGGCCTGGGCGGGCGTGAACCGCCCCGACGCGCTGCAACGCGCCGGGCTCTACAACCCGCCGCCAGGGGCAAGCGACCTGCCGGGGCTTGAGGCGTCGGGCACCGTGGTCGAGGTCGGCCCGGGGGTCAGCGATCTGGCCGTGGGCGATCAGGTCTGCGCCCTTCTGCCCGGCGGCGGTTACGCCGAATATGTCGCAACACCTGCCGCGCATTGCCTGCCCGTGCCGGATGGGATGGGGCTCAAAGAAGCGGCGTGTTTGCCCGAGACGTTCTTCACCGTCTGGTCCAACGTGTTCATGCGCGGTGGGTTGAAAGGCGGGGAGCGTTTCCTGGTCCACGGCGGCTCTTCCGGCATTGGCACGACAGCCATCCAGCTCGCCCATCACTTCGGTGCACGGGTCTTTGCCACCGCCGGATCGGACGAAAAATGCGCCGCCTGCCGCGATCTGGGGGCAGAGGTCGCCATCAATTACCGCGACGCTGATTTCGTAGAGGTGCTGAAAGAGCAGGGCGGCGCCAACCTCATCCTCTGCATGGTCGGCGGTCCCTATATTCGCCGCAACCTATCGGCTTTGGCCGATGACGGGCGACTGGTCCAAATCGCGTTCCTGCAGGGACCCAAGGCCGAAGTGAACTTCGCCCCGCTGATGATGCGCCGCCTGACCATGACCGGCAGCACCCTGCGCCCACAAAGCGATCTGGCCAAGGCGCAGATTGCCCGCGACCTGCGCGAAGCGGTCTGGCCGCTCTTGTCTGCGGGGCGCATCGGACCGGTTATGGATTCGGAGTTTCCCCTGAATGACGCTGCAGCGGCCCATGCCCGCATGGAAAGCTCGGGCCATATCGGCAAGATCGTCCTGGAGGTCGCGGGTGGCTAAGCCCTGATCCCAAGGCCGCTTGGCAGCGACGACATGATTAGGGGGCGCTGCCCCCATCGCTGACGCGATTCCCCCGTGGTACTTTCAGTCAGAAGAAACGGAATATTAAGGTTAACGCGCTTTTCTGATGAGACGGTACAGGCTGTGGAGCCGATGGCCGTGTCAGGAGAAGCGATTGCTTCCCTCCTTCGCCCGCGGTGCTCACGTTGGATGAGTGGCGCGGGCGTTTTCGTTTCTTCTGACCAAAAATACCACCGCCGGAGGCTCCGACATCAGCAAAAGGCGCAACGCAGACCGTTTTGCGCGCCCTTCCCAATTCGCACCCTTGAATCGCCAAACGAATCGAGACATTAGTGTCTCATGCGAGACACTAATGTATCAACCGAAACCCATATCCTCGAAGCCGCCTTTGCGGTGTTCAGCCAGAACCCCGGCGCTTCCCTGGCCGATGTGGCCAAGCACGCAGGCGTCGGCAGGGCGACATTGCATCGCCACTTCTCGGGTCGCGATGACCTGATCGTGGCGCTGACCCTGACGGCAGCGCGCGAACTGGATGAAGCTGTCGAAGAAGCAACAAAAGACTGCCAGACCTACACGCATGCGCTTGAGGTGGCGCTCGGTGCCATCCTCCCCCTCGCGGCCCGCCACATGTTCCTCGCCACCGAACCCGCCGCAAACGATCCGCGCGTGGCCGAAGTCTACGCCAACCAAACCCGCGACCTGGCCCATGACATCGACATGGCCAAGGCCGAGGGCGCGTTCGATCCGCACATCCCAACCGAATGGATCGTGCAGGCCTACGACAACCTGATCTACGCGGGCTGGGCCATGGTGACCGCGGGCGACGCGACCCCCAAACAGGCCGCCGCACTGGCCTGGCGTACCCTCACACAAGGAACCGCAAAATGACGCTCGAACAGCTCGAACTTCTGGGCTCCCGCATCGACGAGGTTTTCCTCCTGATCGGCGCTGCCATCCTGCTCATCGAACTGGCCGAAGTGCTGTTCAAGGGCAGCCACAAGGGCCGCACCATTGCGGAAATGCTGGTCAGCGCCAGCACGCAGATCCCCTCGATCGCGGTGCAGGTCTTCATCCTGACCGGCGCTTACATCATCTACTACATCCTGGCTGAGGTCGCCCAACCCTGGCAGATCCCGCTCACATGGTGGGGCATCGCGCTGGCCATCATAGCCGCCGATTTCACCTACTACTGGGAACACCGCATCGCCCACCAGGTGCGCCTGCTCTGGACGCAACACGCCGTCCACCACTCCTCGCGCGACTACAACATCATCACCGGCATCCGCTTCGGCCCGCTTGAAGGGGCGTGGAGCCTGATCATACACATCCCTCTGGTCTTCCTTGGCTTTTCGCCCGAAATGATCTTTTTCGGCATCATCGTCGTGCTGGCCTACCAGACCTGGATCCACACAGAGGTGATCGGCAAGCTGGGCTGGTTCGACAAGGTCATGAACAGCCCCGCCAACCACCGCGTCCACCACGGCTGCGACGACAAGTATATCGACATGAACTACGGTGGGATCACTGTGATCTGGGACCAACTCTTCGGCACTTATCAGGCCGAAGAAGAGACCCCTCGCTACGGCCTGAAACGCGATTTCGACAGCCGCAACCCGATCAAGGTGTGGTTCTCGGAACTCCCCGGCCTCTGGCACGACGTGACGCGCGCCCGCTCTTGGGGTGAGGCATGGCGCTACATGATGCGTCCGCCGGGTTGGAAACCGTCAGCGGACCGGGGTGAATAGCGCGTCCTTCGCCGTACAGTCTCGCACCACGTCCTGCCCGCAGGGCACCGGGTCGAGGTCGCGGGACAGGCATATCCGGGCCTCCTGGATATGCCCCTGCCGACAGGTGATCGTCACGCCGTCGGGCTCCAGCCTGGGATTGGCTTGCAGGAATGCCTCTTCCACCACTGACGCGGGCAGTTTCACCGTCTTGTCCAGCTTGCGAAACACCTCTGGCCGGACCACGCGGCCATAGGCTTCCCGTGAAAGCGCGTAATAGGCGGGCGCAGACAGACCGGAACAAACCCCGTGTTTCTTCCACTGATGCCAAGCGAGGCCAGACGTTCCCATGATGTCAGCCATGTCCCGCGTCATCGCGCGAGAGGGTGGGCGCTCAGCCGTCTGGCAATACTCCGGCCACCCGCGATGATATTGCGGCCACAACCCATGCAGGATCCAACCGTGGTCATGCCGCGCATCGCACTGGTCCGATCCGCGCGCGTCGCCTTCATAGGCGCACCAGTTCGGCGACCAGCTCAGCGACAGAACGTAATAGTCGAAGACGCCGCTTCTGTCTGATTGCGCCCAGACCGGCGACCAGATCAAAAGCAGGAAAAGGGCAAATACACCGCGCACAATGTCACTCCTTCGCAGGGGGTTCCAGACCGGTATTTCGATAGAGCTGGTCTATGCTCTCAGCCAGCTCCTGTGCTGACATCTTTCCCGCATCAACACGCGGTTGAAATATCTCCCGCAACATCGCCGCACTCTCATCAACTTCGCGGCGACGTTCAATCCGCACCACGCGGGTTTCCAGGTCAAGCAAGGTCTCGAATAGGTTGATCGACGTCGCCACTTCACTCTGCATCTCAGCAAATCCGTTCGTACAGGTCTCCAGCCATTGGCTGCGTGCGCGCTCCATGGTCGGGTCTGCACCAGCCGCCGTCAGCAGTGCTATAATCTCGGGATAAGGCGCGCGAGATGCGTAGTATGGTTGCGTCACGAGATAGGGAACAAGGGCAAACGGGTTGTCGATCTGCGGATGACAGGCGCGCAACGTCTGCTTGATGCCAAGCCGTGCGTGGTCCAGCGCGGTCAACCCGTTTTCGTCGACCTCGTCTATTTGAGCGACAATTCCTGGATGAGCCAGTAACGGCTCCATGAGAAATGCGTAGCCGTTCTTTGCAACCGCCATGAGGGCCGGCGCGCCCTCTGCTAAAATGGCATCTGCGTCCGTTTCGATAAGGCTCAGAAGCCGGGCAGTGGCCTTCTCTTCGATCGCCGTCCACTCTCGGTCACTGCCACCTGTGCGCTCTGCGAGCCTGTAGATCTGGTTGGCGATATCGTTGGTCAGTTCAGACACCGAGGCTGGAGCATTCTCCTGCGCCCAGGCCCCTGTCACCATCACCAGCCACATCAAAACAACACGCATCAGGCTTTCCTTTTCCGTTCCGCCCGACTATATCGGCGTGAAGTTCCCCGACAACGGAAACCCGCCCCGACCTCCAGGGCAGCCTATTTCAGGCGACGGGACAGTTATGCATAGGAGCATGTGACAATGGCAAAACCGATCATGGCCAAGGCAACCGCCGTCTGGCTGGTGGACAACACGACGATCAGCTTCAAGCAGATCGCCGACTTTGTTGGCATGCACGAGCTGGAAGTGCAGGGCATCGCTGATGGCGACGTGGCCGCAGGGGTCAAGGGCTTTGATCCCATTGCAAACAACCAACTCACGCAGGAAGAGATCGACAGCGCCGAAGCAAGCCCGCTGCACAAGCTGAAGCTCAAGTTCAACGCCGCCGCCGTGGGCGAGGAAAAGCGCCGCGGCCCCCGCTACACGCCTCTGTCGAAGCGTCAGGACCGCCCCGCCGCGATCTACTGGCTGGTGAAATTCCACCCCGAGCTGACCGACGGTCAGATATCGAAACTGGTGGGCACAACCAAGCCAACGATCCAGTCGATTCGCGAACGCACCCACTGGAACATCGCCAACATCCAACCCGTCGATCCGGTCGCGCTGGGCCTGACCAAGCAGTCCGAACTGGACGCCGCCGTGCAAAAGGCTGCTTCGAAGAAAGCCGCCGAAGGCTCCGTCATGTCCGACGACGAACGCCGCAAGCTGGTCAGCACCGAACAGTCGCTTGGCATGGAAGCCGAACCCAAGATCCCGACGGCCATCGAAGGGCTGGAGACCTTCTCGCTCGCTGATGATGACGAGGACGACAAGGAAGATGAAAGCACCCTCGTGGACGCTGACAGCTTCTTCAACCTGCCCAAGGGCGGTGGCGACGACGAAGACGAACAACCATAAAGTCGGGAACCTTTTCCCCTCTTGCCGCGTTGCAGCGTCATGGACGCTACAAACATGAACATCCCCAAATTGCCGCCTTGCACAAAGGCGGCAATTTTTTTGGACTTCGACGGGACACTAGTGGACATCGCGCCCACGCCCGACGGCATCCATATCCCCGACACGCTGCCCGCGCTGCTGAACGACCTGTGGGACCGGGCAGGTGGCGCGCTGGTCCTCATATCCGGTCGCGCAGCGGGCGACCTGTCCGCATGGCTGCCCGACTACACGGGCCTCATCGTCGGTGGGCACGGGGCAGAGTGGCGGCGCGATGGACAGGTCACGCCCCGCGTGGACCTCTCGCCAGACAGCCTCGACACGCTGCGCGACGCCGCCAGCGCCTTCGCAGGCACACACCCGCCCGTCCTGCTCGAAGAAAAACCAACCGGCCTCGTCCTGCACTACCGCGCCCAGCCCGACCTGCAAGACACGGTCGAAACCTTCACCGCTCATCTCGCCCAGACCCACACCGACTTCGAAGCGCACCCCGCCAAGATGGCGATCGAGATGCGGCCGCAGGGCGTGGGCAAGGACCTCGCCATGGCCGACATCATGGGGTTCGACCTCTTCTCCGGCCGCACGCCGGTGATGATCGGCGACGACACTACCGACGAACCGGCCATGGAATGGGCCCAAAAACAAGGCGGGCTCGGGATCAAGGTCGGCCCGGGCGAGACGAAAGCCCACCATCGCTTGCCTGACACGCAAGCCGTGCATACCCTGCTCAAACACTGGGCCTGAGGCCCAAGGAGATCCCGTAGTGACTGCCCGCCTCATCGTCGTATCCAACCGCATCCCGACCGAGGCGGAACCATCCGGCGGGCTGGTCGTCGCCCTTCACGACTGTCTCACGGCGCAGGGCGGCGTATGGATCGGCACCAGCGGCACGCCTGTGAAAACACCCGAACCCGAACTGCGCCAGATCGCCGAAGGCGCCTACACCCGCATGGTCTTCGACATCTCCGAGGACGAGCACGAAGGCTACTACCTCGGCTACGCCAACTCGGTCCTCTGGCCGCTCTTCCACCGGCGCGCCGACCTCATGCACGTGCAGCCCGAATACGCGGACCACTACATGGCCGTGAACACCCGGCTCGCCGACATGCTGGCCGACTTCGCGCAGCCCGATGACCTCCTCTGGATCCACGACTACCACTTCCTGCCGCTGGCGGCGCTGCTGCAAGAGCGTGGCGTGACCTGCCGCATCGGCTTCTTCCTGCACATCCCGTTCCCCGTGGTCTCCGACATCCTCGCCCTGCCGCAGGCCAACGACCTCAAGGATTGGGTCGCCGCCTACGACGTCTTCGGCGTCCAGACCGAAGGCGACGTCGCCCGCGTCATGGCCCACTACCGCGACGACCCTGACGCGACCTTTGACACCCAAGGGCGGATGGTTGCCCTCGAAGATGGCGTCGCCCCGCGCCACTTCCCCATCGGGATCGACGCACAGGATTTCGCCGCCCTCGCTCTGGCCCAGGCCGACGCGGTGCCGCTCGCCATGACACTCGGCCAGAAACTCGTGCTGGGGGTCGACCGGCTCGACTACTCCAAGGGGCTCGTGCACCGGTTCGACGGCTTCGCCGCCTATCTCGAGGCGCGCGCACCCGACACGCCCAAGGCCACGTTGCTGCAAATTGCACCCCCCTCGCGCGAGGATGTGGACGCCTACAAGGACATCCGCACCGAGCTGGAACAGGCGGCGGGCATGATCAACGGCGCACACGCCGAACTCGACTGGACCCCGATCCGCTACATCCGCCGCAATGTCGAGCGTGACACGCTCGCCAGCGTCTACCGCCGGGCGGACGTGGCCATGGTCACGCCGCTCGCGGACGGCATGAACCTGGTGGCCAAGGAATTCGTCGCGGCACAGGACCCCGACGACCCCGGCGTCCTGATCCTATCCCATTTCGCGGGTGCCGCCGAACAACTCACCGACGCACTGATGGTGAACCCCTATGACGCGGCAGAGGTGGGAGAGGCCGTGCAAACCGCCCTCACTATGCCGCTGGCCGAACGCAAGGCGCGGCACGCGCGCCTGCTCGAAAACGTGATGACCGAAAACATCGCATGGTGGACCCGCAGCTATCTGGGTGCCCTGCGCGGCACGGGCTGAAGACGGCCTTCCCCTCGGCCCACGCCAGCCGTAGGGTGGCCGTGATCCAAGCTGAGGGCCCGTTCGATGAACCAATACGCTGCCATGTCCACCACCCCGACCGCCCCCATCATCTGCGACCTGCGCAGCGATACGGTCACACGGCCCGATGCCGTCATGCGCAAGGCGATGGCCGACGCCGAAGTGGGCGATGACGTCTTTGGCGACGACCCCACGGTCCACCGGCTTGAGGCGACGCTCGCCGAACGGCTAGGTAAAGAAGCGGGCCTGTTCCTCGCCTCCGGAACACAAAGCAATTTCGTGGGCCTTCTGACGCATTGCAGCCGGGGGGAGGAGATCATTACCGGCCGCCCTTACCACATCCACAGATACGAGGCCAAAGGCGCCTCTGTCCTCGGCGGCATCGCCTTCGAACCGCTCGATCCAGCCCCTGACGGCGCGCTTGACGCGGGTGCGATCTCGGCAGCAGTCAAGGAGGACGACCCCCACATGCCCGTAACCCGGCTCCTGGGCCTCGAAAACACGCACAATGGCATCGCCATCCCGCTGACCCGTCTGGGCGAAGCGGTGCAGGCGGGCCGCGACGCGCGTCTCGCCGTCCACCTCGACGGCGCACGCTACTTCAACGCCATCGCGGCGCTGAATTGCCCCGAACAGGCGCTGGCAGACATGTTCGACAGCGTCTCGATCTGCCTGTCCAAAGGGCTCGGCGCCCCCATCGGCTCCGTCCTCCTCGGCCCTGCGGACCTCGTCGCCCGCGCCCGGCGCTGGCGCAAGATGCTGGGCGGCGGGATGCGGCAGGCGGGCGTGCTGGCCGCCGCAGGCCTGCACGCGCTCGACCACAACACCGCGCGCCTCAGCGAAGACCACGCCCGCGCAGCAACCCTTGCCGATGCCCTGCGCCCCTTCGGCGACGTGCAGCACGCCACCAACATGATCTTCTTCACCCCGCCCGGCGGCGTGACCGAGGCGCTGCCGCAGCACATGGCCACCCACGGCGTGCAACTGACCGGGTCCACGGGGACAACGCGGCTTGTGCTGCACAAGGATGTCACGGACGAGGGACTGCAGGAAGCGATCACCGGGTTCCGCAGCTTTTTCGGGGGTTAGGGGCGCGAACCTTACCCAAGAGTTAAAGCGCCCGCACAAACCTTAACGCCGAACATTCGTTAACGGAGTGTGACTGGCGTTGGGCCAAGCAAAACACGCAGTTTCAGAGCTAAAATGTGCAGTTTGTGCAAAACCCACGGTTTGCGGTCTGTCTTGGCCGGGTCAAAACACGCAGTTTCTCCCCGAAACTATGCAGTTTGCAAAAGTTAAGCCACCGCACGGCGCCTTAACACATCACAGCGCCTTCCGAGCCCGCAGCGCCGCCGTGATCGTCCCGTCATCCAGATAATCCAGCTCACCGCCAATCGGCACCCCTTGGGCAAGCGAGGTCAGTTTGACCTGTCCCTCAAGCTGATCCGCGATGTAATGCGCCGTGGTTTGTCCGTCGATTGTGGCATTCAGGGCCAGGATCACCTCGCTGATATTCTCGGTCTGCACCCGATCAATCAGGCGCGGAATCCGCAGCTCCTCCGGCCCAATCGCGTCCAGCGCCGACAGTGTCCCACCCAGCACATGATAGCGCCCCTTGAACACGCTCGCGCGTTCCATCGCCCAAAGGTCGGCCACATCCTCAACCACGCAAAGCTCTGAATTCCCACGCTTTTCCGAGGTGCAGATGTCGCAAATGTCGCTGGTGCCCACATTTCCGCAATTCAGGCATTCCCGCGCCGTCACGGCCACAGTCTGCATCAGATCGGCCAGCGGTGTTAGCAGCAGCGCGCGCTTGCGGATCAGGTGCAGCACAGCCCGCCGGGCCGAGCGTGGTCCAAGCCCCGGCAGCTTCGCCATCATCTCGATCAGGTTGTCTATGTCGCGCGTGCTGCTCATCGCACTGATCCTATTGCGCTTTTTGCAGAACAAAAAGGGTCTGTTTCAGTTCACTACTTCTCAACCCGGCGCCAGTACGCTGCGGTCAATTCGCAATGAGGTTCAGGTGGTCAATGCGCGTCGGAAAGAAATTTATATATTTGTTTTTGCTGTCTTTTCTGGTCCCTGCATGGGCGCATGCCTGCGCATATCCCACCAGCTTGCGCACGGTGAATACCACGCTGATGACCATCCTGAACGCAGGCGGCGATGTCTCTGTCCACCACCGCAATGCGCTCCGCCGCAGCCTGAACCGGATAGACACATCCGCCTTTCTCAACACACTGGAACAGGATCTTCCGCGCCGCGACCGGCGCGCAGCCAGTGCTGTTTTGACAAAGGCCCAGGCGCTGGCAAGCGGTCGTGGCCTGCGGGTGGAAGAGGGGATGCGAGACCAAGTAATCCACCTGGCCGGTGCGGCGGACAAGGCATGTTCGGGTGCCGAAAATGCAGCGACATCGGGCGAAGCTGCCAGTGGTGCAGAACAGGGCATCGCGCGAAACACGGGGCAGGGTGGGCGACCGCTGACGTTTCGCGAAGGTGTGGTCAGGCTCAGCCTGACTTTCACCATCTATTTGATTTTCCTGGCTTTCCTTCTGGGTGTGCGCCGTCAACTCAAGGAGCGTGCAGCCCGTAACCAGCCTAAGGAAGATGACCAACCGATCCGAAACATGGACCAGTCCGCGACCTGAAACCGTTCAGAAGGGCAGCTTCATCCCCGGCGGCAGGCCCAACCCTTCGGTCAGCTTGCCCATCTCTTCCTGTGCACGTTCCTGTGCCTTGGCCTGCGCGTCCTTGATCGCAGCCAGGATCAGGTCCTCGACCACTTCCTTGTCATCGCCGTTGAAAATCGACGGATCGATGTCGAGCGCGGTCAGCTCCCCCTTGGCGGTGGCCGTTGCCTTGACCAGCCCCGCGCCGCTTTCGCCGGTAACGGTGATGGTGTGCAGCTCGTCCTGCATCTCCGCCATCTTGGTCTGCATTTCCTGGGCTTTTTTCATCATCCCGGCCATGTCGCCGAGCCCGCCAAGTCCCTTGAGCATCTAACTCTCCGATCCATCTGTGCCGCCTGTGCGCGGCTTGGTGTACAAAACAATCCCGACACATATCGCAGCGACGGCCACGATGAACAAGGTGGGCGGGCCAATGCAGCCTTCGACCATCGCTTGCGGGCGCACGCCAGTGGGGTCAGCCATGGTGACTACGGTGATGAACACCGTCCACAGGATCACAGCGGCAAGCCCGATCCACTGATGGCGAAACCTCAGCGCAATCAAGGAGATAAGCAGGAGCGCGATGCCTGCGGGCGAGAGAAACAGGCTGACGGCTTCACCCACCATTCCAACCGCTTGACCATCCCAACCCGGCCGCGCCTTGTCACAAACCTCGGCCCAGGTGGCGGTCGGAAACAGCGCCAGCAAAAGAGACGTCGCGATCTGTTGCAGCCGGATCATGCCATGCCGTCCGGTAACCGTGCGACGATCTTCAACTCGACGCAAACCCCGTCGATTGCAAACCCCGCCACCTCAATCGCCGTCCAGGCAGGATAGGGGTCTTGCACGTAATCTGCCCGAACCGCCTTGAACGCCTCAAGGTGATCCCGCAGGCCAACATGAAAGCTCGTCATATCAACGACATCGCCCCATCCAAGGCCACCTGCAGCCAGAACTTCCGTCACCGTGTCAAAGGCCACGCGCATCTGCGCCACCGGATTGGCAGACGGCGGGCCGTCCACAGGGCAGCCGTTGAAGCCCGTCAGAAACACGTGATCGCCCGAGACAAGCGCGGGGGACATGCGCCAGTCGCGCACGAGGTCCTGCATGCCCTCCGGCACAATGGCGCGCGGATCAGTCTTCTTCAAAGGGGTCCCACTCGTCATCCACTTCAGGGAGCGCTTCGATATGCGCTTCCTGCGCGATCTCTTCGGGCGTACGGATCGCGGTGATCTTGGCCTTCGGGAATTGCGCCATCACGGCTTGCACCAATGGATGCGCTTCGGCCTTTTCCTTCAGTTCCAGATCGGCCGCATCGCGCACTTCCGCGATGGTTTTGGCTCCACCCTCGCTAACCACCGACACGCCCCAGCGACTGCCGGTCCATGCTTGCAAACGTGCGCCCAGACGCTGGGCGAGGTCACGGGGTGCCGCATCCGTCGGCTCGAACTCGATCCGGCCAGGCTGGTAGGCGGCAAGGCGCAGGGTTGTCTCAACCTCGACCAACAGCTTCACGTCGCGGTTCGAGCGGATCAGTTCGATCACGTGGTCAAAGGTCGGGTAACGGGCGAGGGCGATCTCTGGGTCATGCGCCAGCGCCGTGGTTTGGCCCGCCGCATTCGGGTTCGACACCATGCGCGCCTGTGCCTGATGCACGGCCTGCGCGCCTGTGCTGCCGCCGCCGGGTGCAGAGGGTGCAGAGGCAGGTGCCGCAGGAGGAGGCGTCGCGTTTTGCAGTTTCTTTACAAGGTCTTCGGGGCTGGGCAGGTCGGCCACATGCGTCAACCGGATCACTGTCATTTCGGCAGCCATCATGGCGTTCGGCGCACCCGCAACCTCGTCCAGCGCCTTGAGCAGCATCTGCCACAGCCGGGTCAGCACCCGCATCGGCAACGTCTCTGCCATCTGCAGACCCCGGCTACGCTCGTCGGGCGAGATGGTGGGATCATCGGCGGCTTCGGGCGTGATCTTGACCACGGATGTCCAGTGCGTGATCTCGGCCAGATCGCGCAGCACGGCCATCGGGTCCGCACCGTCGGCGTACTGGGCGCCAAGCTCGGTCAGCGCACCGGCGGCATCGCCTTTCAGGATCATATCGAACAGGTCGAGCACGCGGCCACGGTCCGCCAGACCCAGCATCGCACGCACCTGATCCGCGGTGGTCTCTCCGGCGCCGTGGGAAATCGCCTGATCCAGCAAGGATGTTGCATCACGGGCGGACCCTTCGGCCGCGCGGGTGATCAGTGCCAGCGCGTCATCTGCAATCTCGGCCCCTTCGGCGGTGGCAATCTTGCGCAGCAGAGCAATCATCACCTCAGGCTCGATCCGGCGCAAATCGAAGCGTTGGCAACGGGACAGAACCGTTACCGGCACCTTGCGGATCTCGGTCGTGGCGAAGATGAATTTGACGTGGGCCGGCGGCTCTTCCAGTGTCTTGAGCAGCGCGTTGAACGCGCTGTTCGACAGCATGTGCACTTCGTCGATGATGTAGATCTTGTAACGGGCCGAGGCGGCGCGATAATGCACGCTGTCGATGATCTCGCGGATGTCATTGACCGAGGTGTTCGAGGCGGCGTCCATCTCCAGCACATCGACATGCCGCCCTTCCATGATGGCCCGGCAATGCTCGCACACGCCGCAGGGTTCTGTCGTCGGGCCACCGTTCCCGTCCGGCCCGATACAGTTCATCCCCTTGGCGATAATGCGCGCCGTGGTCGTCTTGCCCGTGCCGCGAATACCCGTCATCACAAAGGCTTGCGCGATCCGATCCGCTTCGAAGGCGTTCTTGAGCGTGCGCACCATGGCGTCCTGGCCGACAAGATCGGCAAAGGTTTCGGGCCGGTATTTGCGGGCCAATACCTGATAGTTCTGGGTCTCGTCTGACATGGGCCTCGGCTGGATTCGGAGTGACTTGGCGACACTACGGGGCAGGGCGCGCGGCGTCCACCGCTGCCTTTACAAGCGGTCCGTCATCTGTCGGATCACGTCCGAATTCCGTCGCGCGCGGGCGAGGATCCAGCCCCCCTGTATCAGCATGAACAGGTGTTCGGATTTCGCCTGCGCATCCTCTGCCGACAGCCCAAGCCGCGCGGCATGATCGTGCACTTCGGCGATCCATCCTTCGTAGATGTGGTTGGCGTGGGCGCGGAAATCCTCGTTGTCCGGCCCTTCGAACAGGGTGGCGGCGATGGGGCACGTGTCCCAGCCTGTGATGTCAAAGAGTTTGGCAAGCTTGTAGCAGAGCGTTGTGGCGCCGTCCTTGAATGTGCCAGCCCCGTCGAAGCTGGTCGCGATCAGGCGCAGCATCTCGTCCGAAGCCCATGTGGCCGCCGCCATGGCCAGATCCGATTTCCCGTTGGGAAAGTGATGGTAAAGCGACCCCTTGGGGGCCTTTGCCTCGGCCAGAAGGTCGGCCAAGCCCACACCATGATAGCCCCGCGTTCGGAACAATGTGGCGGCAGACAGGATCAGTCGGTCTTTGGTGGGCAGGGCGCGTTCGGTCATTCTTTGACCTTGACAGGAATAGACCGATTGGTCCAGCGTGCGGATTAGACCAAATGGTCTAGTGGTGATGGAGGATGTTCGGATGTTTGATGCAAGCCCGGTGCAACGCAGCGTGACGGAACGCTCGCTCGCCTTCAAAACCGAGGATGGCGCAGAGTTGGTGGGGCGTCTCTACCGCCCCGCGCAGCGTCCATTTGCTGCCGTCGTGCTGAACAGCGCGACGGGCGTGCCGCAGACGTTCTACACCCACTTTGCCCGCTGGATGGCTGCCGAGCGGGGCATGGCCGTTTTGACCTATGACTATCGCGGCATGGGCCGGTCAACGGCGGGTCCGCTGCGCAAGGTGCGGGCCGACATGAGTGATTGGGGCATCCGGGATCAGGTGGCGGCGCGGCGGGCGATCCGGCGGGAAATACAGGGGACGCCGCTGTGGATTGTCGGCCATTCGCTTGGGGCGATGCTGTTGCCCAACCAACCTGAGCTTGATGGTGTGGTGCGTGTTATCGGGGTGTCATCCGGCATTGTGCATCACCACGATCATCCTTGGCCCTACCGTGCGGTTGCTTTGAATTTCTGGTTCACGCTGGGGCCGCTTGCGACGTTGGTGTGTGGCTATCTGCCGGGCAAGGCGCTGCGGATGGGAGAAGACCTGCCCGCCGATGTGTTCTGGCAATGGCGTAAGTGGTGTACCTCCCGGACATTCTATGACGCCGACCTCGGCCCGCGTTTGCCTGCGCCTGACTGGAACAGCGACGCCACAGTGCGGCTTCACGCCTTTACCGATGATGAATTGATCCCGCCCGCGCAAACGGCACGATTGGCGCGGGTGTATGGGGTGGAGCCTGTAGTGATTGATCCAAAGGCCTACGGTCTGGGCAAGATTGGGCACGTCGGCGCGTTTTCACGGCGTAACAGGGCGTTGTGGCCGGTGTTGTTGGAAGGGTGACGCTTACCCGCTCGCGCATCTTTGATGCGCTGCCGGGTCCCGCCAAAACTGTGTTTTGGCTCGAGGTGAGAGATTGACAACGACCCAAGCGGGGCTCGTTACGGCTGCTTCCTTCCGGACCTGACCGGGTTGGCGAGGCGCCTGCCCGCGCCAACCTCTCGACATTCGATATAAATAGCCCGGCCCACGGGTGCAAGAGGGGCAGCGCTACACGGTTACCTCGACCTGCAGGAAGCCATTGCGGTCCAGTCCCAGCACGTTCGGCGCGAATGAAGCGATGTCTGCCAGATGGTCCTCGGCTGCGGGTGCGGTGTGGATGACCCGCCGCGTCTCGCTTTTGCTCGAGAAGCGCCAGCATGGGGCATTGCTGTGCGTCGGCGATGTTTCATTTGATGTGATTGTCGTCCGCAGAGCCTGCCGCAACTCGACATCGGTTCGAACGGTGCGGGTGTGGGGGCCGATGCCAGGAAAGTTGCCGCCCCCTGCGCCCCGGTAACTGGTCATGGCAAGGACAAACCGCTCACGTGGATCGACATCCCGGCCTTGGTGCGACAGGCGGCGGACACGGGTGCTGTCGCGATGCACGCGGTGTCCGTTGACGTCGAATGCGGGCGGCGCGAACGGGTCGACCTCGGCTTCGAGCCCATAGATCATGTCGAAGTTGAACGCCGGCGCGTCCGGGTTCGTCAAGGCCATGTCGTCGGCGTCACCTTCTGCAAAATACACAAGGCTACGGTCGATCCAGTCCCAGATCTCCGCCCCCGTCAGGACAGCCGCCCAAACCGTGTTTGGGTAGGGGCACAGCATGGCGACGTGTCTTTCGCGGAAGGGACCGGGTTCGATGTTCACAAAATTGCTCGGCCCCGCACGTCCGCCGAGTGCAGCAGGCGCGACACTGGCCAGAAGAGGCAGCCCGGCCAGATCGGTACCCGCAACCGTTTCCTCTATGGTGGTCGACAAAGCGCGCGCGACCACCTTTTCAGCGCCGGACGGATTCAGCATGGAAAACCAGCTGTGCACGTGCTCTGACGTGTGGCCAATCGGTGTATCAAGACGCGCTTCGGTGGCAGCAAGATAGGGCTGTGTGATCTGCGTCACGATTGCATCGGCGGCTGTGTCCGCGTTGATCTCGCGACGGCGCACGTGATGCGAGGCGACGCGCCACACGCCATCATGCACAAGCCCAAGATCGATCACGCCAAGTTCAGCCGCCGCATATGCGGGCATGACGGCAGGCACACCACTTAGTGTTCCCGCGTCTGTGTCCGCCGTGGCAAAGCCTGCGTGATCGGGGCCAGGAAAGCGCAGATGCGTATGGCCAAGGATCATGGCGTCCACGCCGGAGATGTCCGACGCGATGGCGGCGGCAAAATTCTCGCCCGTTGCATCTATGCCGTCCGTCAACCCGCTGTGGCACAGGACGATCACCACATCTGCGCCTGCGTCCCTTAGTTCTTGTACCGCAAGGCGCGCCGCCTGAACGCCGCCTTCGAACCTTACAGCCCCGTCGAGACAGCGCCGGTTCCACACCCCTGTCTGAGGCGGCAGTACGGAGGTGACACCGATCCGCAGCATCCTGACCTGCCCATCGGAACAGGTCAGTTCTCGCTCCAAGATCGTATAAGCCGTCATGCAGGTCGCTGCAGCCGAGGACGCATTCGCGCACAGTACCGGGCAATTCACCTGCGCCATCACCGCATCCATAAACGGCAGGCCAAAGTCAAAATCGTGGTTCCCAAGACCTACGGCATCATAGTTGAGTGCATTGAGCACCGCTGGCCAAGGGTGCGTGTCAACGTGTTCGACACAGACATCACCCATCGGTGTGCCCTGCAAGGCATCTCCATTGTCCAGCAACAGCCAGCCGCTTGCCGCGTTTTCTTTTTCTTCGCGTATAACAGTGGCCAGGCGGTCCATCCCCTTGTCGTCCACCGGTGCGCCGCGCAACGCATCCCACCCCGTCAGGTGCATGTGAACATCAGATGTGGCTGCAATACGCAGCTGGGCACTGGGAACCGTCATGCGCCTATTGCATCTTAAGGTTGCGTTAAAGGCAAGAAAAAATATCTATGCGGGAAATCATGCGCAGCGACCATACGCCCACCCATTGCGTCACTGCCCGCCGCGTGCCAAGCACGGCGCTACAAAAACGATCAAAGGGGCGGGTATGAAACACGCGGAAACGGTGACTTTCGGGGGATCAGGTCTCGACCGGGCTGCCGAGTTGCGTGGCAATGCGGACGCCATTGCGTGTGCAAAGGCTGACCCGTCTGCCCGTGCCATTCTGATGTGGCGCGGCAAGCCATTGATCCACCGCACCCGGCCTGCCGCCTTGATGCGATTGCCCATGGATCACCCGGCCTGCGCGGAGGCCAATCAGGGAACAGCGATCTTTCTTGGTCGCGAAGACGGCGCGCCGCGCTTTGCGCTGGATCTGTCCGCGTGGGAGCCTGAGGATCTGGATCCATCCGTGCTGGGCGGCTTTCTCGATCCAACAGAACAGCGACATCCCGCCTGTGCCGAGGATGAGGTTTTTGCCGAATTGCGCCGGGTCATGACCTGGCTGTCGCCGCGAGACGCCGAACTGGCCGCTACGGCCCGAGCCGTGTTCAGTTGGCATGATACGCACGGGTTCTGCGCGAAATGCGCTGCGGCATCCGACATGACGCAGGCTGGCTGGCAGCGGACATGCCCGACCTGTGGCGCACATCATTTCCCGCGCACGGACCCAGTGGTGATCATGTTGATCACGCATGGCAATTCGGTACTGATGGGCCGCTCGCCCGGGTGGCCCGAGGGCATGTATTCCCTGCTCGCCGGATTTGTCGAGCCGGGCGAAACTCTTGAGGCCGCGGTGCGCCGCGAGGTGTTTGAGGAAGCGGGCGTCAGGGTGGGCGCGGTCGAGTATCTGTCGAGCCAGCCGTGGCCATTTCCCGCCTCGCTCATGTTCGGGTGTCGCGGCACGGCTGTGACGGCGGACATCACGATTGATCCCAACGAGATCGAAGATGCCATGTGGGTCACGCGCGAAGACATGCTCGCGGTTTTTGCGGGTGAGCACGATACCATCCTGCCCGCCCGCAAAGGCGCAATTGCGCATTTTTTGCTACAGAACTGGCTTGCGGACACCCTTGATTGAGGGAACACTGCACTCAAATCGCACCATAGCAGGCATCAGGCATGAAATTCTCGGCCCGGGAAGACGTGGCAGCACCGATTGAAGCCGTGTTCGAAGCGCTCAATGATTTCGAAAGCTTCGAACGGCAGGCCATGCGGCGCGGAGCGCAGGTTCGGCGGATTGATCCCCTGACGCAGCCGGGCGTCGGGATGCAGTGGGAGGTGTCCTTTCGCATGCGTGGCAGGATGCGGGAACTGGACCTGAAAATGGCGCGATATGACGCGCCGAATGAAATGGTTTTTGATGTGACGTCTGCCGGTGTGACGGGCTCGTTCTCGATCGAGCTGATGGCGTTGTCGCGCAACCGCACGCGCATGGCGCTGGCCCTTGAGTTGACGCCGTTGACCCTGTCGGCACGCCTGTTCGTGCAATCGCTGAAGCTGGCCAAAACCTCTTTGAACAAACGGTTCAAGCTGCGGGTGGCTGATTACGCAAAAGGCTTGGAAGACCGGCTGCAACGCAGCGCTTGACCGGTCAGTCCCGGCCTGGCGCGGCCGGATAGACACCCAGAATGTCGAGCCGGTTGGTGAAATAGTCCAGCTCGTCCAACGCGCGGGCCAAACCGGGATCATCGGGGTGTCCTTCGACATCTGCGTAAAACTGCGTGGCGGTGAACGCGCCGCCGACCATGTAGCTTTCCAGCTTGGTCATGTTCACCCCGTTTGTGGCAAAGCCACCCATCGCCTTGTACAGCGCGGCGGGAATGTTGCGGACTTCGAAGACGAAGGTGGTGATCATCGTGTCGCCCCGGCGCGTCAGATCCTTTTCCGGGGCCATAAGCAGGAAGCGGGTGGTGTTGTGCCCCTGATCCTCGATGTCATTGGCAAGCACGTTCAGACCGTAGATGTCCGCCGCCACGGATGAGGCGAGCGCACCCACGCCCTGCTCTTTGGCTTGGGCGATCGCCGCTGCGGCACCAGCGCTGTCCGGTGCGGTCTCGGCTTTGATCTGGTGTGTGTCCAGGTAGGATCGCGCCTGCGGGATCAGCACCGGGTGTGCGCGCACCAGCGAAATATCCTCAAGCGTCTGACCCGGCATCGCCATCAGCGCGATGCGCACCCGGACAAAGGCTTCGTCGACAATGTGCAGACCACTTTGCGGCAGCAGTCGGTGAATATCCGCCACACGGCCATAGGTGGTGTTTTCGACCGGCAGCATTGCCATGTCAGCCGCGCCGTCGCGCACGGCCGCTATGACATCTTCGAAAGCGTGGCAGGGCACCGGTGTGGCGTCGGGTCTGGCTTTCAAAACGGCCTCGTGACCGTAGGCGCCCAAATCTCCCTGGAACGCAATTCGTGTCGACATCGTTGGTCCTTTGCTGCCGGGCCACTACCTTGAACCCGGCAGGGCGATTGGTCGCGGTTTCTATACCTTGCCAGTGCCAAGGGGAAGCCGTAGGTACCCGCCGGAACACACACAAAGCCACGGAATCGGAAGCGAAATGTTCGACACCATGACCTTTACCAAGATTGCAGCCAGCCTGTGTGGCGCGCTGCTGGTGCTTTTGCTGGGCAAGTGGGCCGCTGATGCGCTGTACAACGTGGATGGTCACGGCGAGCAGGCCTATGTCATCGACACCGGCGCTGATGACTCCGCGGAAGAGGTGGTTGAGGTCGCATTTGCCGACGTGTTCGCCGCCGCAGACGCGGGCGCAGGCCAGCGCATCTTCCGCCAGTGCAGCGCCTGTCACAAGCTCGAAGACGGCGAAAATGCCGTTGGTCCGCACCTGTACGGGGTTGTTGGTCGCGAGGTTGGCTCGACTGGCTATGGCTCTTACTCTGGCGCGCTGAACGAGGTGGCTGACGTCTGGTCGCCTGAGAACCTGAACGCTTTCCTCGAAAACCCACGCGGTTGGGCGCCTGGTACATCCATGGGCTACAACGGCCTGCGCGACATCGAGGATCGGGCCAACTTGATCGCCTATCTCGCCAGCATCGGCAGCTGATTGTTGCCCAAAATCTGAGTTCCAAAGGCCGCGTGTATCGTTCACGCGGCTTTTTTGTGTCGATTGTTACAATTCCTCACATGCCAGGCATCACGATCACGTATTCTCAAGTTGCATATTGGCGTGGCGGGCATTTAGCTTACTTCCCATAACAAGACGGCCCTGAATGCCACCCGTACGGAGGATACACATGCGACAGACCCTCAAGCGACCCACCGCGCAGGCTCGGGTAAAAGCGGCGCGAAACAAACACATGTTGTGGGGCGGACTTGGGGTCCTCGGTTTGTTGACCACTTTGGCGGCGTCGGGGATGGCGCGCGCCGCTGATCATGAAAACATCATCTCGTCACACGGGTACAATTTCTACGGTGAGCTGACCTACCCAGCCGACTACCCGCACTTCGACTATGTGAACCCGGACGCACCTCAGGGCGGAGAAATTTCAATCGCTGCCGTCGGTACATTCGACTCCATGAACCCGTATGCGCGCCAAGGCCGGGCGCATGCTTTCTCAGTTTTCATGTACGAAAGCCTTCTCGGGGACGCACCTGCGGGCGGGGCTGCGCCTGCTGATACCTATGGGGAATACTACTGCCTGCTTTGCGAACGGCTGGAATACCCCGAAGACCGAAGTTGGGTTGTGTTCTACATGCGTCCAGAAGCGCGGTTTTCCGACGGCACGCCTGTCACGGCGCATGACATTGCCTTCAGCCACAACCTTTTGCTGGATCAGGGGCTGAAGTCCTATGCCGACGCTGTGCGCAAGCTCATCCCGAAGGTCGAAGTGTTGGATGATCATACCATCAAGTTCTACTTTGCAGACGGCGTTTCACGGCGGTCCCTGATCGAACAGGTGGGCGGTGTGCCTGCTTGGTCCAAGAAGTGGTACGAGGAAACTGGCGCAAAGCTGAACGAAAGCCGCTTGGACATCTCGCCCGGATCTGGTGCCTACATGGTCGAAAACGTGGATATTTCACGCCGCATCGTGTTGAAGCGGAATCCTGACTATTGGGGTAATGATCTGCCGTTCAACGTCGGGCGGTTCAACTTCGACCGCCTGCGGCTCGAGATTTTTGGCGACAGCGCTGCCGCGTTCGAGGCGTTCAAGGCGGGCGAATATACATTCCGGCTGGAAGGGGACAGCCGCAAATGGGCCACCCAATACAACTTCCCTAAAGTGCAGTCTGGCGCGGTCGTTCAAGAAGAACTTCGCAATGGCGCACCGCCTGCCGCGACTGGCATCGTCTTCAACCTTGGGTCCGAGGTCTTGCAGGACCGGCGCGTTCGCGAGGCCGTGGCGCTTGGCTATAATTTCGAGTGGACAAACGAGAGCCTGCAAAACGGTCTTTTTGATCAGCGCGCATCGTTTAGCCAGGACACCCCGGTCATGGCCAAAGGCGCACCCGAAGGCGTGGAGCTGGAGCTGCTGCAATCGCTGGGTGATCTCGTACCCGAAGAGATGCTGACAGAGCCAGCGCGCGTTCCGCACACCTCGAATGAAGAGACTTTGCGGGACCGCCGCAACCTTCGCAAAGCGATGAGCTTGCTGGATGAGGCTGGCTGGGAAGTCGGTGACGATGGCCTGCGCCGGAACGCCGACGGTGACGTTCTGAAGTTGAACTATCTCTTCAACAGCGCGTCGTCGCCAACCCTCACCGGGGTCATGGAGAACTTCGTCGCAAATGTGTCGAGCATGGGCATCGACATCACGTTTGAGCGGGTGGACCCATCGCAATACACCGCGCGAGAGCGCGACCGGGACTACGACCTGCTCTACGATCAATATCCGGCGTTTATTGGTACAGGCACAGGCCTCAGCCAACGTTTTGGGTCCGAGGATGCAGCCTTTTCCCTGTTCAACCCCGCCGGGATCGCGAGCCCATTGGTTGATGCGTTGATCAACGTGTCCCTCGACGCACAAACAGTGGAAGAGGAGGAAGCCGCGATGCGGGCGCTTGACCGCGCGCTGCGGCACGAGTTCATCATGATCCCGATGGGCTATGCGCCAAACCACTGGGTCGCGTATTATGACATGTACGAATACCCGGATGTGATACCGCCCTACAATCTGGGCTACCTCGACTTCTGGTGGATGAACGAGGAAAAAGCTGCCGAACTCCGGGCCTCTGGCGCGCTGAGGTAAGGCGATGGCCCCCTATATCCTGCGCAGGCTGCTTTTGGTCATTCCGACCTTGCTGGGCATCCTGCTGGTCAACTTCACCCTGACGCAATTCGTGCCGGGCGGTCCCGTCGAACAGGCCATCGCCCGTGCGCAGGGCGGCGGCGACGTCTTTGGCGGGTTTGCCGGGGGCAACAATGATGCAGGGGCTGACGAACTGAACACAGGGTCGGACAGCACCTATGTGGGTGCGCGAGGTCTGCCACCTGAATTCATCGCCGAGCTGGAGCGCGAATTCGGCTTCGACAAACCGCCGGTGCAACGCTTTTTCAACATGGTCTGGAACTATGCGCGCTTCGATTTCGGTGAAAGCTACTTCCGATCTATAAGCGTGGTCGACCTGATCATCGAAAAGCTACCCGTCTCCATCAGCCTTGGGCTTTGGTCCACACTTATCGCGTATCTCGTGTCGATCCCCTTGGGCATTCGCAAGGCCGTCAAGGACGGAACACCATTTGATACTTGGACCTCCGGCCTCATCATCGCGGGCTATGCGATCCCCGGCTTTCTCTTCGCGATCCTGCTGCTCGTGCTCTTTGCCGGGGGCAGCTACTTCCAGATCTTCCCGCTGCGCGGCCTGACGTCGGACAACTGGGACGATCTGACCACAATCGGCAAGGTGCTGGATTATTTCTGGCACATCACGCTGCCTGTCCTTGCCGGGACCATCGGTGCCTTTGCAACGCTGACACTTCTGACCAAAAACAGCTTTCTGGATGAGATCAAGAAGCTGTACGTCATGACCGCCCGCGCCAAGGGGCTGTCTGAACGCAGCGTGCTTTATGGCCACGTCTTCCGGAACGCCATGCTGATCGTGATCGCAGGCTTTCCGGCCGTGTTCATCGGCGTCTTCTTCGGCGGGTCGCTGATCATCGAAACCATCTTTTCGCTCGATGGTCTGGGACGTCTCGGGTTCGAGGCTGCGGTGGCGCGTGACTACCCGATCGTCTTTGGCACCCTCTACATCTTCGGCTTGATCGGCCTCTTGGTCGGTATCCTGTCGGACTTGATGTATGTGCTGGTTGACCCCCGCATCGACTTTGAGCGGAGGGAAGGCTGATGGCATTGCAAGAGCCGATCACCGAGCCGCCGGTAAAGCCAGACCCAATCCCGGCGGCCGTTCCCGCCCCGCGGCGCGGGTTCTTTTCGCTATCTCCGCTGAACCAGCGCCGCTGGCGGAACTTCAAGAAAAACCGCCGCGCTTACTGGTCGCTGTGGGTTTTTTCGATCCTTTTCGGCCTGTCGTTGATGGCGGAGCTGATCGCTTACGACAAGCCAATCCTTGTGCGCTATCAGGGTGAATTCTACACACCGATCTGGAATTTTTACCCGGAAACCGCCTTTGGCGGCGACTTCAGAACCGAAGCCAGCTACCGTGACCCGGAGGTCGAATGCCTGATCGTGTCCGGCGGGTTGGAGGCGTGTTTCGATGATCCCGAAGGTGTGATTGAAGACGCACAGGACGGAGAGGTCGATGGCGAGGCGATCACCAAGGGTTGGACCATCTGGCCGCTGATCCCGTACAGCTACGACACCGCAGTGGACCGCCCCGGCGCAGCGCCCCTGCCGCCTAATGGTGAGAACCTGCTCGGAACGGACGGCACCAAGCGCGACGTGATGGCCCGTGTGATCCACGGGTTCCGCCTGTCGGTACTGTTTACGCTCATCGTCACGGGCGCATCTGCCATCGTCGGCATCATCGCAGGCGCAGTGCAGGGCTATTTCGGTGGGCGCACCGACCTGATCTTCCAACGGATTATCGAGATCTGGTCATCGACCCCCAGCCTCTACGTCATCATCATCATGTTTGCGATCCTCGGGCGAAGTTTCTGGCTTCTGGTCTTCCTCTTGATCCTTTTCGGCTGGACCGGCCTTGTCGGTGTTGTCCGGGCCGAATTCCTGCGGGCCCGGAACCTCGAATACGTGCGCGCGGCCCGTGCGCTCGGAGTCGGCAACCTCACCATCATGTTCAGGCACATGCTGCCCAACGCGATGGTCGCGACGCTGACGATGCTGCCCTTCATCATCACTGGCACCATCTCGTCCCTTGCGGTCCTCGACTTCCTCGGCTTTGGCCTGCCGTCCTCCGCCCCTAGCTTGGGCGAGTTGACGCTGCAGGCCAAACAGAACCTGCAGGCCCCCTGGCTTGCCTTCACCGCCTTTACCGTGTTCGCCGTAATGCTCAGCCTACTGATCT
Organism: Tateyamaria sp. ANG-S1; assembly: GCF_000814025.1. Taxonomy (GTDB): domain Bacteria; phylum Pseudomonadota; class Alphaproteobacteria; order Rhodobacterales; family Rhodobacteraceae; genus Tateyamaria. The sequence goes on from NZ_JWLL01000001.1 coordinate 180,188, forward strand.
TCATCTTTGAAGGCATCCGCGACGCGTTCGACCCACGAAAGACCTTCACCTGATGGCACTTCTGCAAGTGAAAGACCTGCATGTCGGTTTCCGGCAGGACGGGCAGTTGACCGAAGCGGTCAAGGGCGTTTCGTTTCACGTAGACCGGGGTGAGACTGTTGCTCTGGTGGGTGAAAGCGGCTCCGGCAAATCCGTATCGGCGTTGTCCACCGTTTCATTGCTTGGCGACAGCGCCGAGGTGTCGGGGTCCGTCACGTATGATGGGCAGGAGATGATCAACGCGGATGAACGGCTGTTGCGTAAGGTGCGTGGCAACGACATCTCGTTCATCTTTCAAGAGCCGATGACGTCGCTCAACCCGCTTCACACCATAGCCAAGCAATTGGGCGAAAGCCTCGCGCTGCACCAGGGCATCGCCGGGGAGTCAGCGAAGGTGCGCATCCTTGAGTTGCTGGACAAGGTGGGGATCCGCGATGCTGAAACCCGCTTGAACGCTTATCCGCATGAGCTGTCCGGCGGCCAGCGCCAGCGCGTGATGATCGCCATGGCGCTTGCAAACAAGCCCGATGTCCTGATCGCGGACGAACCCACCACGGCGCTAGACGTGACGATCCAGGCGCAAATCCTCGAACTGCTGGCTGAATTGAAGCAATCCGAGCGTATGGGCCTGCTGTTCATCACCCATGACCTCGGCGTCGTGCGCCGCATTGCCGACCGCGTCTGCGTCATGCAGAACGGTGAGATCGTGGAAACCGGCCCCACCAAAGACATCTTCGACAACCCGCAGCACCCCTACACTCAGAAGCTGCTGAGCGCCGAGCCCAAGGGACAGCCCGCACCCGTCCCGCAGGATGCCGAACTGGTGGCCGAGACCGAACACCTCAAGGTCTGGTTCCCGATCACCGCGGGCCTGCTGCGCCGTACAATCGGTCACGTCAAGGCGGTCAACGATGCAACGATCAAGGTGCGCGCGGGCGAAACCGTGGGGATCGTGGGCGAAAGCGGCTCGGGGAAGACGACGCTTGCATTGGCCATCATGCGGCTAATCTCGTCCGAGGGGCGGATTGTCTATATGGGCCAGGACATCCGGGCCTGGTCCGTGCGCGAGTTGCGGCGGCTGCGCAAGGACATGCAGATCGTATTCCAGGACCCGTTCGGATCGCTGTCCCCCCGCATGACCGCCATGCAGATCATTGCCGAAGGGCTTGGCGTGCATGGCATCAGCGATGGCCGCCAGCCGCGCGAGGTTGTGGCCGAAGTGATGGCCGAAGTCGGCCTCGACCCGATGACGATGGACCGCTACCCGCACGAGTTCTCGGGCGGCCAGCGTCAGCGCATCGCGATTGCGCGCGCCATGGTGCTGCGGCCCAAACTCGTCGTGCTGGACGAACCGACCTCGGCCCTCGACATGACGGTGCAGGTGCAGATTGTGGAGCTGTTGCGCGGGCTACAGCAGAAATATGGGCTCGCTTTTCTGTTCATCTCGCATGACCTCAAGGTCGTGCGCGCCATGAGCCATAAGGTCTTGGTGATGAAGCAGGGGGATGTGGTCGAGCAGGGCGATGCGGACGATCTGTTCGAACGGCCCCAGACAGACTATACGCGCCTTCTTTTGCAAGCGGCGCATTGACGACGGGCGACGTGCGTTGACCCTATGGGCCAACGACACCCCGCCCGCCATCCCTTCAGGTCAGCGCCAGACCGATGACCATGGCAGCAAGCGCGATCACGTGGATCATCGTCATTGCCATGTCATTCCAACGCAGACCGACGATCAGCCAGCCGAGCATCCCGACCAAAAACAGGTACATGTTCAACGGTGCGAGGCCAAAGGCCGTGGCCGCGTAGCCAAAGACCTGAATGATCGATGCGCTCCACTTGATCGTGTTGGTGTCGGTGGAGCGGCGGACAATCGCGTTCATAACCGCTCCAGATCGATGCATTTCGTCCGCTTGCCGTGCCACCAGCGGCGGCGGGGCAGGGCGACGCGGACACAAGGCCGCTGGCGGGTCGCTGTCATGAAAGTTTGAGCATAAATTCCGAGCATGTGACACCTCTTGGGGAGAGAAGGGATATGTCTATATGTTAGGGATAGATGCCCTTGATGCGACTCAATTGAAATTCTGATGTGTAAGCTGAAGTGACATATGGACTGGCGTGACCTTCCTCCTTTGGCCGCGCTTCGCGCCTTTGCCGCATTCGTGGACACAGGCAGCGTCGTGGCAGCCGGTCAGGCGCTGTCTGTCAGCCATGCTGCGGTCAGCCAACAGCTGCGCGCGCTTGAGGCGCATCTGGGTGTGAGCCTGTTTGACCGGTCTGGCCGCGCCATGAAGCTGACGGATGACGGTGAAATCCTTGCGCAAGGTTGTGCTGACGGTTTCGCAAGCATCGGCCGTGCCGTGGCGCTTGTTACGGGTGCTGAGGCTGCACGCCCCTTGCACATCTCGCCCACGCCCAGCTTTGCCGCCGCCTGGCTGATGCCGCGCCTGTCCGAGTTCCGGACCAAACACCCCGAGATCAATCTGGTGCTGAACCCGACATCTGACATCGTGAAGCTGACACCCGGCGGTGTTGACCTGTCGATCCGCTACGGCGTCGGCGGGTGGGACGGTCTCGACAGTGAATTGCTTGTTCCGACCTCCATGGTCGTGGTTGCGGCTCCGCATCTTGTGGCCGGGCATGATGTGTCGGATCCCGCCAGCTTAAGTGCCTTGCCATGGTTGGAAGAGGTCGGGACTACCGAAAGCTCACGTTGGCTGACGCAGAGGGGCGCGGCAAACATGCCCCGCGGGTCAGTGACGCAAGTGCCGGGCAACCTTATGCTGGATGGCGCGCGAGACGGGCAGGGGGTGGCGGTGACCGTGCGCAATTTCGTAAACGCTGACATTGCGGCGGGGCGGCTGGTCGTTCTGCACGAGGACAAGATGGAAGGTGCGGGCTATCACCTTGTCACGCGGCCAGGCGTTCAACGCCCAGCACTGCGCGACTTCATCCGCTGGGTTAGAAAGGCTGCGCGCGCATGACCCTGTTCTTCGGTCTGCTTGCTCTCATCGGCGCGGCGTTTCTGTGGCGCGCATGGCGCAAACAGCAATGGCAACAAGAGGTGCTGGCCTCGCGCCTGACAGATGCCGAATGGGACATCATGCTGCGTGAGGTGCCACTGATCCGCAAACTGCCCACCCACCTAAAGGCGCCGTTCGAAGGCAAGGTGGCGCTGTTTCTAAACCAGGTGGACCTTGTGGGCTGCAATGGGCTTGAGGTGAGTGATGAAATGGCGATGAGCATCGCGGGGCAGGCCGCCTTGCTCGTGGTGGGCACGGATGCATGGTACAAGCATCTGACGACAGTCCTGATCTACCCCGGCGCGTTCAAATCCAAGCAGACGCGGCAGGATGGCTACGTCGTGACCGAAGAAGAGATCGTGCGCCTCGGCGAAAGCTGGTCACGCGGGCCCGTGGTTCTGTCTTGGCGCGACGTGCGACAGGGTGGGTTGAATGATGTGGATGGGTTGAACGTGGTTCTGCACGAATTTGCCCACCAACTTGATGACCTGTCAGGCCAGACCGACGGCGCGCCGCCCATGGCACCGGGGCAAAGCTTTGCGGCCTGGTCCGAGGTCATTGTCGAAGCCTATGACCGCCACGTTGCCAATGTGGATGCAGGCCGCCGCACGGTCATCGATCCCTACGGTGCAACGAACCACGAAGAGTTCTTTGCCGTTGTGGTCGAGCTGTTCTTTGAACGCCCCCGCGCGCTGAAAGGGACGGAGCCCGAGGTCTACGACCAGCTTGCAACTCTGCTGAATGTCGATCCGGTTAACTGGTCCTAGGACTGCGGCCCAACCATGAAGCAGGTCACGTTGCGCGATTGAAGGCGACGACAGGCGAGGTCCGCGCCATCGCGGGTCATGCCCATGAAGTTGGCGTCAAACCCTGTCGGGCGGCGCACCACCTTGCGCAAGGATCCGTCCAGCGACGACATCTCGGCCAAAGCTGTCTGCAACAACACTTTTTCTGCGTGGTAGCGGCTGGGGTAGCGCCCGACATTCACACCCCAATGGCGCCCGCCGGAGGTCGAAACTCGGGTCACCACCTCGGGTTCCTGAACCAGTGCAACCTGCGTCGGACGTGCCTCCGGTCGGATGGTCGGGGCGACAGCGGCTGATGCTACGGTGGCTGCGACCGCTGTGGCGGTGTCGTTCGTCTGCGCCGCGACAAGGGCGCTCTGAATGTCGTCTGCCAACACTGAAGAGGCCGCGGGTGCCTCAGCCACCAGCACGGGCGCTTCCGTGCCCGGGCGCATCTTGGGACGATAGCTGGTCTTCACCGCGCCGCTCAGACGAATGATCTTGCCTGCGCCTTGGGGTGCGTCCTGATTGCCTGCAACAATGACCGAATCGTCACCCGGCACGTAGCTGGGCTTGGTCGGCTTGCGCACCGGCGCGCGGCTGGGGGCACGGCGGAAGCCAAGGTCCAGCAGCTCCGCCACCTTGGCGTTGCGCGAGGCTGTGGACTTTCCGCCAAAAACGGTGGCGATGATGCGTTCGTCTCCCCGCTGTGCGGAGGATACGAGGTTGAAACCTGCCGCCCGGGTGTACCCGGTCTTGATCCCGTCCGCGCCTTTATAGGCGGCCAACAAGCGCCGGTTCGTATTGCGCACGTCGGCGATGCCCGCATGGGTCGTGATACGGGAAAACAGGTTGTAGTATTGCGGGTAGTCATAAAACAGATGCCGACCCAGAATCGTCATGTCGCGCGCCGTGGACAGGTGCCCGCTTTCGGTCAGGCCATGCGCGTTTTTGAAGGTCGTGCGGGTCATGCCCAGTGACTTGGCCGTTCGGTTCATCCGGCGGGCAAAGGCAGCCTCGGATCCCGAAATCCCCTCGGCAATGGCCGTGGCGGCATCATTGGCGGACTTCACCGCGGACGCGCGTACAAGATAGCGCAGCTTGATGCTCGACCCGGCTTTCAGGCCCAGCTTCGATGGAACTTCCGCTGCGGCTTTCCGCGACACCTTGATCTTGGTGTCCATCGTGATCTCACCACGCTCAACCGCCTGGAACACCACGTAAAGGGTCATCATCTTGGTCAGCGATGCTGGGTGCAGCCGCGTATCCGCGTTGCGCGAGTGCAGCACCTCGCCCGTCCGGGCATCCATGACCATGGCAGCATAAGGGGCCGCGCGCACAGACGCGGGCACGATGACCACCATCCACAAAAGTGCAAATAGAATGAGCCCTAGCCGGGCCGGCTGTGTGCGCCGAACCTTCACGGTAAACCTGCCTATGTCTGCCTCTGGTCGCCAATTATTTGGCTGACCTTATTTGTAATTATTTGAAACCTAGCACAGGTCGCGTGCGCGATAAAGTGTTGATGTCCCACACGTTTCCGTTTTTCCGCCGATGCAAAACCCAACATGTTGGGTATGCGGCAGCGCATGGCCCCAATAGGGCGATTGTGGCAAGAATGTGGCGGTGGTTACTGCGTGGTGCGCAGAAAGTCGGATAAAGCACCAAGATCAGGTAGCGCTGCATAGCGCGGATGGGCTTCCGGCGCTTCGGCTGCCTCTAAATCCCAGGCCAGATCATGGGGCACAAACACCCCAAACCCGCCCGCGTCGATCATCGGGCGGACATCGGATTTCATGGAATTGCCGATCATCATGCCCCGGTTGGCCCCACCATGAGCGGCAAAAATCCGGGCATAGACCGAAGGCGTCTTGTCGGACACGATCTCCACCCCGTCAAAGAGGTCGCCCAGACCCGATTGCGCCAGTTTCCGCTCCTGATCTAGCAGATCGCCCTTGGTGATCAGCAGCACCGGCCCATGCTCCTTCGCCACGGTCACCGCGTCCTTTGCATGGGGCAGCAGGTCAATGGGGTGGGCCAGCATCTCTTGTCCCGCAGCAATAAGATCGCTGATCACCGCACCGGGCACCTGGTTCTCGGTCACCTCCAGCGCTGTCTCGATCATAGACAGAACGAACCCTTTGACGCCAAAGCCATAATGCCCGATGTTGCGCCGCTCTGCGGCCAGCAACTGCGCGTCCAGATCGGGCGCGTCCACATGAGGTGCCAGCAGCTCCGCAAACCGCTCCTGCGTCAGCTTGAACACCCGCTCATTGTGCCAAAGCGTGTCGTCGGCATCAAAGCCAATACAGCCCGGTTCAAACCCCATTCCGTTCACCACGTCGCGACAATCCCGCACCGCCCTCTTTCCTAAATACGTGGTGGCGTTATATAGGGTGATCCAAGTTCACCAAAAGATTCCCGGCTCCAAGAGGACGCGCATGCTGCAAGACATGCACATTTTGGCTCAGAAATCCGCAGGTCCCGCGGACGATGATGGCGATACAGCCGTCGTCACCGACGTCAAACCCAAGACCAAGCGCCCGCCGCTCTACAAGGTGCTGCTTCTGAACGACGACTACACGCCGATGGAATTCGTCGTGCATGTGCTGGAACGCTTCTTCGGCCTCAGCCACGCTCAGGCGTTCGAGATTATGCTGACGGTCCACAAAAAGGGCCTCGCCGTCGTGGGTGTCTTCAGCCACGAGATTGCGGAAACCAAGGTCGCTCAGGTCATGGACTTCGCCCGCCGCCACCAGCACCCGCTGCAATGCACCATGGAAAAAGAGGAATAGGCCGCCTACGTGTTAGGTGATCGCCTGCCCTTGGCGCTCGATGCGATGGACGCATGGGGCGACGGCCCCGTTGCCGTGCTGCACCCGCCCGAGGACGCGGACCTGTCGGCCCTGCCCAAAGAGAACGTGCATATCGTGTCGCCTCTGGTCACGGTCTGCCAGCGTTTCGAACAGATGGGCTACACCGTCTCCCCCGAACTGCCCAAGGACACCCGCTTTGCGGCCAGCATCGCTTGCCTGACCCGCGCCCGGGCCGAAGCGCAGGCGCTTGTCGCTGCCGCCGCAGCACAGACCGAAGGCCCGGTGATCGTTGACGGGCAAAAGACCGACGGCGCCGATTCCATGCTCAAGGCCCTGCGTCAACGCGCCGACGTCAGCGCGCCGATCTCCAAGGCACATGGCAAGATCTATTGGTTCGCTGGTGGCACCGACGTCACCGACTGGGCGCGCGGCCCTGAACTGCACCCCGGCGGTTTCTGGACTGCGCCCGGCGTTTTCTCTGCCGATGGCGTCGATCCTGCCTCCGCCCTTCTGGTCGAAGCACTGCCGGAAACCATGGTCGGAACCGTTGCCGATCTGGGTGCGGGCTGGGGATACCTCTCCGCCCATCTCCTGACCCGCGACGTCCAGACCGTGCATCTGGTCGAAGCCCACGACATGGCGCTGCAATGCGCCCGCCACAACGTCACCGACGACCGGGCGCAGTTCCACTGGGCCGACGCCACGACATGGACCCCGCCCGAAAAGGTGGATGCCGTCGTCATGAACCCACCCTTCCACAAAACTCGCAGCGCCGATCCCTCCATCGGGCGCGCCTTCATCACCAACGCTGCGCGCATCCTGCGCCCCCACGGTGCGCTTTGGATGGTCGCCAACCGGCACCTGCCGTACGAGGATACCCTGGCGTCCAACTTCGCCAAAGTGGTTGAACTGGACGGCGATGCGCGGTTCAAACTGGTGCGGGCCGAACGGCCCAGGCAGAGAAAAAGGTAGCCCATGTCCTTTTCCATCAACGGCAAGACGGCCATTGTAACGGGCGCGGCCAATGGCATTGGCCTGTCAATCGCACGGCATTTTGCGGACCGGGGCGCCAACGTGATGTGCGCCGACATGGATGAAAAGCGGCTGCACGCCGAGCTCGGCGACGTCGCGGAAGAGGGGAACATCCGCTACTTCGCGGGCGACCTGCGCCAGCGTCTGACCATCGCCAACCTCGTCTCGGCCACCATCGACGCCTTTGATCAGGTCGACATCCTCGTCAACGCCTCGCGCCAAGTGATGCCGACCGACGCGCTGGACCCCGAGGATACCTCGGTCGAAACCTTGCTGGAACAGAACCTGATGACCGCCCTGCGCCTCACGCAGCAGGTCGCGCGCCGTATGATCAAACAGGCCAAGGACGACACGGAAGCGGCCTGCGTCGGTTCCATCATCAACCTCAGCTCCATCGCCGCGCATCAGACCCGGCCGGAGCTTCTAGGGTATTCTATCGCATCCGCAGGGCTGGAGCAGATGACACGCTCCATGGCGCTCGCGCTGGCGCCACAGCGCATCCGCGTCAATGCTGTCGCTTTCGGGTCTGTCATGTCGGCCTCGCTCAAATCCGCCATCGGTGAAAACCCCGAATGGCGGGAGGAAATCGAAACACGCACGCCCCTGCACCGCATCGCCAGCCCGACCGAGATGGTGGACGCCGTGCAATTCCTTGCCTCCGACGGCTCCGGCTTTGTTACCGGCGACGTGATGACCGTGGACGGCGGGCGCAGCCTGCTCGATCCGGTCGAGGCCCCGGCGCACTGACGTTTTGCGCTTTGCTCCCGCGCCTCGGGTGCGCTAAAAAACTGTCAACCAAACAGGACAGTGCGCAATGACCGAACATTTCGACACCCAGAAAACCCGCGCCGCTGCGTGGTTCCGCCAATTGCGCGACGACATCGTCGCAGCGTTCGAAGGCTTGGAAGACAGCCATGCGGAGGGCCCGATGTCCGATGGCACCCCCGGGCGGTTCGAAGTGACGGAAACCAAGCGTACGTCGGACGATGGCTCGGACGCTGGTGGCGGGCTGATGAGCGTTATGCGCAGCGGACGTGTCTTTGAAAAGGTGGGTGTGAACGTCTCCACCGTCTACGGCACGTTGGGCGAACGCGCGCAGATGGCCATGGCCGCGCGCAAGGGCATCCCAGGGATGAAGGATGATCCGCGCTTCTGGGCGTCCGGTATCTCATTGGTCGCCCACATGCAGAACCCGCATTGCCCGGCGGTCCACATGAACACCCGCATGTTCTGGACCCCTCACGCCTGGTGGTTCGGCGGCGGCTCCGACCTGAACCCCTGTCTGGAGTATGACGAAGACACCACCCATTTCCACGCCCAGCAAAAGGCGCATCTCGACCCGCATGGTGAGGCGCATTACCCGCGGTTCAAGGAATGGGCGGACGAATACTTCTACATCCCCCACCGCCACCGCGCCCGCGGCGTCGGCGGCATCTTTATGGACGATCACAACACCGGCGATTGGGAGGCGGACTTTGCGCTGACGCAAGACATAGGCCGCGCTTTCCTGCCCGCATTCACGCCGCTTGTCGAAAAGCGCCGGGTGCAGGATTGGGGCGAGGCTGACAAGGACGCGCAACTTGTGCATCGTGGGCTCTATGCCGAGTACAATCTTGTGTACGACCGTGGCACAAAGTTCGGGCTTGAGACGGGGCATGACGCCAATGCTGTATTGATGTCGCTGCCGCCACTGGCGAAGTGGGTGTGATCTATCCCCGCGGGGGCAGCCTCAACACGCTGATTTTTCAAGTAAGTTTTTTCGTTCGGCGCGCGACTCTGTTTGCGCGTTGCGCAAAGGCGCCCGCCCGCCGACCCGTCAGGTCGTAAAACTGTCAAGGATCGCGCGTGTGTCCAGCCCAGAGGCGCTGCCAGCGATCTGGCCGCTTGGCTGGTGCAAACGAGTGCCCACGAACCCCTCCGACACCGCTGCGGGTGCGGTACGGATCAACACAGATCCCGCCAGCAGCAGCGCCGTACGTTCGGCATAGGCGCGCGCCTCCGCCTCTGGCGCCAGTGTCGGCCACCGCGCGCGATGCGCTTCCAGCGCTTGATCGTATCGCGAATCGCTCCCGCGCGCAGCGTCAAGATCGACATCAAGTGCCGCACCCGCTTCGGGTTCCCGTGCCAGTGTGCGCAGGATGTCGAGGCAGATGACATTGCCCGATCCCTCCCAGATCGAATTGAGCGGCGCCTCGCGGTAGTACATGGGCATAGGCGTATCCTCGACATAGCCCATCCCGCCAAATGCCTCCATCGCCTCGAGCGTGACGCGTGGGCAGAGCTTGTTGTTCAAGAATTTCGCCAGCGCGACGCCGATCCGCGCAAAGGAGCGCGCGCCGGGGTCGTCAAAGGCTGCGGCGACGTGCAGGCCCAGCCGCGCCGCTGCCTGCCAGTCGATGATCAGATCGGCCAGCACTGAGCGCATCAAGGGCTGGTCGATCAACGATTTCTGGAACACCCGCCGATGCTGCACCCAGTGCATGGCATGGTTCAACGCTCCCCGCATCAAACCGGCTGGGGCCACCGCCGTGTCAAGACGGGTGTGATGCACCATCTCGATAATCGTCTGCACGCCGCGCCCCTCGTCACCCAGCTGATAGGCCAGCGCATCGTGATACTCAATCTCGGCCGAGGCATTGGCATTGTTGCCCAACTTGTCCTTCAACCGCATCAGGTGAATCGCGTTGCGCTCCCCATCCAGCCAACGGGGCATAAGGAAACAGGTCAGACCAAGATCGGTTTGTGCAAGGGTCAGAAAGCCATCCGACATCGGAGCAGAACAAAACCATTTATGGCCCGTCAGGCGCCAGTGATCCCCTTCGCGCACAGCGCGCGTCGTGTTCGCGCGCACATCCGAGCCACCTTGCTTCTCTGTCATCGCCATGCCCAGTGTGGCAGAATATTTTTGATGGATCGGCAGGATCCTGTGGTCATAGCTGCGGGCGGTCAGCTTCGGCACCCAAGTCTCAGCCAGCCCCGCGTCAACCTGCAGCGCAGGCACGGCAGCGTAGGTCATGGTCAGAGGACAACAGTGCCCTGGCTCAACCTGGCTCGCCATATACACCATAGCCGCGTGTTCTACATGGCTGCCCCCATCCCATGCTGTCGCGGCATAGCCCGCCTCTTGGCTCAGCGTCATCATGTCGTGATAGGCGGGGTGAAAGACGACCTCGTCCAACCGCCGCCCACCTTCGTCGAACAGCTTCGGTTCTGGTGCATGCTGGTTCGCGGCACGGCCCTTTGCGCGCGTCTCGGCCAAGCCAAGCGCTGCGCCATAACCGGCCAACAGGTCCGGCGCGGTTTCCGTCAGAACAGGGTCAGTGCGATAGAGGTTTACGTCCCCTAGGGACGCGGGCTGGTTCTCAACCTCGTGCGTGGTCAGCTGATGGCGCGGTCTGGGCATGGTGGGAAGGTGGGCTCCCGCACCCCGGTCCGTCAAGGGCACGGCAGCCAGTTGCAGCGCGCCTGTCCATGCTTCCCTGTTTCAAAAAAATCCTCCCCGAAGGGTCGGGTGGCCACCGGTGCCGGCCATTGGGGGCTCTGCCCCCGGTGCTACGCACCTCCCCCGGAGTTTATCTGGCAAAGTGAAAGAGGATCAGTGCCAGTCAAAGAACCCCTTGCCCGCTGTCTTCAAGAGCTCCTGCGCCAGATCCGTGCCCATGGCGGCGCCGTCTGACACCGGGCCTTGGCGCGTGCCGCTGCGCGCGTCCGAGCCATCGGGGCGGAGCACTTCTCCCATCAGCGTCAGCGTGTCGTCTTCGATGGTGGCAAGCCCGGCGATGGGCGTTTCGCAAGAACCGTCGAGCGTGAACAGGAATTGCCGTTCAGTCATCACGCGCTGCCCCGTAGGTGTGTCGTGAATGGAGGCCAGCAATTCAGCCGTATTGGTATCGTTGCTGCGCCGTTCGATGCCAATGGCCCCTTGGGCGATGGCGGGCAGCATGTCCGTGGGTTCAATCGGGGTGGCAGGGACGTCCGACATATCCAGCCGGTTCAGGCCTGCATGGGCAAGGAAGGTGCAGTCGGCGACCCCGTCAGCCAGCTTCTGCAGCCGGGTCTGCACGTTGCCGCGGAATTCCACCACGTTCAGATCCGGGCGCTTGACCAGAAGCTGTGCGCGGCGGCGCAGGGACGAGGTGCCAACCGTCGCGCCTTTGGGCAGATCTGCGATGCTGGTCAGGCTGTGCGATATGAAGGCGTCGCGCACATCCTCGCGCGGCAGAAAGGTGTCGAGGACCAAGCCGTCGGGCTGTACTGTCGGCATGTCCTTGGTCGAGTGCACCGCGATGTCGATCTTGCCTGCCAGCAGGTCTTCCTCGATCTCGCGGGTGAAGAGGCCCTTGTTCCCGATCTCTTTCAGTGGGCGGTCCGCGTCGATCATGGACCGGTTGTCGCCGGTGACCTTGATCACCACGATCTCGAACGACTCTTCGGGCAGATCAAAGGCGGTGCCTAGGCGCTGGCGCGTCTCATAGGCTTGGGCAAGGGCGAGGGGGGAGCCGCGGGTTCCGATCTTGAGCGGAGCGGCGGGAGAGGGTAGGCGCACAGTCATGGCTTTATCTTTTAGGTGTGTCAACTTATGTTGACAACTGGAAACGATCAGACAGGGGCATGTGTGATGAAAGACGGCGGCACCGGCAAGACGATTTTGCGGGCTTTGGCGGGTGAGGTGTTGCCGACGCCGCCCATCTGGATGATGCGGCAGGCGGGGCGATATCTGCCTGAGTACCGCGCAACACGGGCCGAGGCCGGGGACTTTCTGTCGCTGTGCTATAACCCCGAGCTGGCGGCTGAGGTCACGTTGCAGCCCATTCGGCGCTACGGGTTTGATGCGGCGATCCTGTTTGCCGACATCCTGCTGGTGCCGCAGGCGCTTGGGGCTGATCTGTGGTTTGTCACGGGTGAAGGCCCGCGCCTGTCGACCATCACCGACCAGGCGGGTGTCGATGCGCTGAAGCCCGTGGATGACATTCACGAGACGCTGAACCCGATCTACGAAACGGTCCGTATCCTGCGGCGCGAGTTGCCGGAAGAGACCACGCTGATTGGCTTTGCCGGGGCGCCTTGGACGGTGGCAACCTATATGATTGCGGGTCGCGGCACACCGGATCAGGGCCCGGCTCATGCGCTGCGCGAGGGCAATCCGGCGGCCTTTGATGCACTGATGGCGCGGATCACGGCGGCCACGATTGAGTATTTGGCCGCGCAGATCGACGCTGGGGCGGAGGTCGTGAAGATCTTTGACAGCTGGGCTGGGTCGCTGAAAGGAGAGGCGTTCCAGAAGTATGCTGTCGCCCCCTGTGCCGAGATTACGGCAGCCCTGAAGGCGCGGTATCCGCATATTCCGGTCATTGGATTCCCGCGTGAGGCCGGGGATGGATACATCGGGTTCCACGCTGCCACCGGGGTAGATTGCGTCGCGCTCGACAATTCCGTTTCGCCGGATTGGGCGGCGGCCCACGTGCAGGTCGATGGATGCGTTCAGGGCAACCTCGCCTCGTCCCATATGGTGACGGGTGGACAGGCTTTGGTGGAGGAGACGCAGGCCATCGTGCGGGCGTTTTCCAAGGGGCCGCATATCTTCAACCTGGGCCACGGGATCACGCCCGATGCGGACCCGGAGAACGTGGCGCTGATGATCGAGACGGTGCGGGCGACAAAGTCCTGATTTCTGGCTTGACGATTCTGAGGCGCTGGCATAGGTCACGCCTCCATGGCGCGGTAGCTCAGCTGGTTAGAGCGCTCGACTCATAATCGAGAGGTCGGGAGTTCAAGTCTCCCCCACGCCACCATTTATTTCCATTTTGCTGCGCAAAAAATTCGATCCGGGGGATCGAATTTCGGAAATGAATGCCCCGAGCCACCGCGAGGGGCTTGGCATCACATCCATATTAGGCGTCCCAGCGTGGGACGCACGCGCTACAACGTGAATTCAATGCCTTACAGGGGCGGATTCATGGGTTGTTAGGATTTAGACGCCTCTTTCTGGAGGTCTTTTAGCACCTCAACCGCACGCTCCGCGTCTGCTTCGCCGACAAAGATGTGGTCGTGATGATAGGCGGCGACGACGTTGCAGCTGATGCCAGCGCCCGCCAGAGCGGTGGAGACGGCTGCGGTCAGGCCGATGCCTTCGAGGTCTGAGAAGACCTCGAGCGTGATGAGCGACATGACGACGGAAACGTCTTGATCCGCGGCCTGCGCCACATCGTAAGGCAGGATCATTGTGATCCCTTCGGCTTCGCGGATCAGGGCGAAGGCCTCGGCCAGCCCGACAGGCTCGGCCATTGTGCAGAAAACCCAGCGGCCCGGTTGCAGGGCTGGGGTCATGCCGGAGATCATGGCTTGGGTGTCTGTGACGGGCATGGGACCTTAGGGGTAGCGGATGTCGAAGGCCGCGCGGATCGCGGTGTCGGTGGCGTAATCAATATAGGTTGGGTGATGGGTGGCAAGGATCGTGTCCACCTTTCGCGCTGCACGGTCCCATGCGGTGAGCGCGCCGCTGTCTTCCCATGTTTTGGGCGTCTCGCGGTCCGCCAGCAACGGATAGACATAGTCGCGCTCCATGGCCGCGATTGTGGCGGGGCCGCCGAGGAAATGGCCATCGCCCAGAACCGCCGCATGGATGCCTGGAAGGTCCAGCGTGTCATCGGACACCTCGACCCCGCGCAGGATGCGGTAGGTGGCGGCGTGCATCTCGTCATCCAGCACGAAGGCTTCGAAACTGGCGCCGAGCAAGGCCGCTGTCATGCCGGAGCTTTCGTAGATCAGGTTGCCGCCTGCGAGTGCGGCGGCGAGTGAGGTCAGCCCCTTTTCCACGCCATATTGCGCGTCCAAAGCCTTGGCGTCGGTCATGGAGGCGGCGACGCCAGAGACTAGGCCCATATGGTTGATGATCTGGGCAGAGGCGGCGTTCATCACCGCGATCTCTCCACCCCCGCCAGCGAATGCGCCGGTGCGCAGGTCGATGACCAGCGGCCAGTTTGAGAACACCATGGGGTGGCCGGGCTTGATGGCGTGCACCATCACGAGGCTGGCCAGTGTTTCGGCCAGCGACTGGGCGAGGAACCCCGCGAGCGTTGCGGGGGCGGTGGCCCCGGCCTGGGCGGCGGTGATGCAGGACAGGGGTATGTTGTGGTCGATGCAGGCATAGACCGTTTCGACCGCATCCGCGCCAAACCGCATGGGCGAGATGACGGGGCTGATATGCGCCTTTACGAACGGGCGTTTGGCGAACGCCCCGTCGCCCCCGGCCACCATGTCGAACATGTGGACGATGGGGGCGACGTGCTCGGCCAGTGTAAAGGCCGTGGCGACGGGTTTGGTCGTATTGCGCAGAAGCGCGTAGGCGGTGTTGATGTCGAACAGCCATTCATCGGGCATGTCGCCCGCGATGCAGCAGCGGGTGAACCAGCTGACGTTGGTGAGCGTGTCTTGCAGCCGGGTGAAGTCGTGCAGGTCTTGCAGGGTCGAGGGGCGGTAGAGCCGGGTGTGCCGGTCGAGCGTCTGGACCGCTGCGCCGCCGGTGCCGAAGTGGACGGCTTTGCCGCCGACCTCGATCGTGCGTGCGGGGTCGCGGCCGTGGAGAGGGAAGGTTTTGGGGGTCTTTTCAATCGCCTCTTCCACCAGTGTGGCGGGGATCGAGACGCGGCCGTTTGGGAGGGTTTGGGCGCCTGCCGCTTCGAGTGTTGTGCGCAGGCGGTCGGGGACTTCGCCCATGCCGAGGTCGGCCAGAAGGGACAGGGCGGCGGTGTAGATGTGCTGGATGTCAGCGTCCGACAGCGGGCGGTATTGGCCGCCTGTTTGACCCGGTGGTGCGGGGTTCAGAGGGGGCCCAGCGGCGCGGGCTTTTTTGCGGGCGCTGCGCCCTTTTCGCATGGGTTTCGGGTCGGACATGGGACCAGAGTTGGCAGGTTATGGGCGCGTGCAAGCGTGGTGCTGTGAGTTCAGCGACAGCAAATGCATATTTTCAGAACAATGAAGACAGGGCCGTGTGATTGACCGGCGGGCCGCGCCCTTCATTGTTCCGGCACATCTGTAAAATCCGGAGTGCCGCCATGAAGACCCAGACCCGTTGTGTTGTGATCGGTGGAGGCATAGCGGGCTGTTCGACCCTGTATCACCTGACCCAGGAAGGTTGGACCGACGTGGTGCTGGTCGAGCGTGATGAGTTGACCAGCGGCACGACCTGGCATTCGGCGGCGCAGGTGACGAATTTCGGTATGAACCAGACGATGGTTGGGCTGAAGACGCATTCGATCAACCTGTATCAGGAGTTGGCTGAGGATCCGGAGTATCCGATCAACTATCACCATGCCGATGGGGGCATTCGGCTGGCCAATACGCAGGCGCAGATGGATGGCTATCGCCATTTTGCGTCGATGGCGCGGGGCATGGATGTGCATTTCGAGGTGATTGATGCCGCCGAATGCGCGCGCCGCCATCCGCTGATTTCGACGGACAATCTGGTCGGTGGGCTGTGGGATCCGCTGGATGGCGATATTGATCCGGCGCAGCTGTGTCAGGCGCTGGCCCGGCGGGCGCGCAAGGCGGGGGCGGAGGTGTATCGCCATACGCCTGTGACGGGGCTGACGCAGCACAAGGATGACAGTTGGACGGTGCACACGACCAAGGGCGATATTGATTGCGAGGTGGTTGTGAACGCCTGTGGCTACCGCGTGAATGAGGTGGGCGCGATGATGGGGGTGCATCATCCGGTCGCCTCCATGGAGCACCAGTATTTTCTGACCGAGGAGATCCCGGCCATTCGCGATGCGGGTCATCGGATGCCGCTGCTGCGCTGTCCGATCAGTGATTATTACTGTCGGCAGGAGAAGAACGGCTTGCTGCTGGGGTTCTACGAGCAGGACTGCAAGACGTGGGGGATGGACGGGATTTCGCCGGATTTTTCCAATGATTTGTGCCCGGATGATCTGGACCGGGTGACGGATGTTCTGGAGGGTGCCTTTGCCCGGATGCCTGCGTTGATGGAGGCCGGGGTGCATACGGTGGTGAACGGGCCGATCACCTATACGATTGATGGCGCGCCCCTGGTTGGGCCCATTCCCGGCAAGCGGAATGCGTTTTGTATCATAGGCTTGCGGGCTGGTTTGGGCGAGGGCGGCGGTCATGGCTGGCTGCTGGCGCAGCAGATTGTCTATGGGGAGGCGTGTTACGACACCTGGGTGTTGGACCC
The DNA here is from genome assembly GCF_000814025.1 of Tateyamaria sp. ANG-S1. GTDB lineage: Bacteria > Pseudomonadota > Alphaproteobacteria > Rhodobacterales > Rhodobacteraceae > Tateyamaria. The sequence goes on from NZ_JWLL01000001.1 coordinate 197,076, forward strand.
GCGTCGGTTCACCGGGCATGGCAATGTGGAGCTGACGGCGCTGAAAGCCATCGAGGATTATCAGAACGAGTTTCGGTTTCATTTCCCGAACGAGCATCGCCCGGCGGGGCGGCCGATCAAGACGACCCCTTTGACCCCCGTGCTGGCGGCCGAGGGGGCGGAGTTTACTGTGGTGAACGGGTGGGAGCGGGCGGAGTTTTTCAAGCCCGCGCCGGGGTTTGCAGTGACGCATGGGTTTGGGTTTGATGAAGCCTTTGACGTGGTGGCCGGGGAGGTGAAGGCGGTGCAGGCCGGGGTGGGTCTGGCTGAGGTCAATGGTTTTAATCGCATCGAGATTGCGGGGCCGGATGCGCATCGGTTTTTGGATCATGTGATCTGTGGCCGGGTGCGGCGGGCAGAGGGGAAGGGGGGGCTGGGGTATCTCTTGAATCACCATGGGTGTGTGAAGGCGGAGGCGACGGTTGCGAACCTGCCGGGTGGGCAGGTTTGGTATGGGTCTGCGGCGGCGTCCGAGTGGCACGACATGGATTGGCTGCGCGCCAATGCGGACGGGTTTGATGTGTTGTTTCAGTCGCTTACGAATGACTGGACCATCCTTGTGCTGGCGGGGCCGAAGGCGCGGGATGTGTTGTCAGCTGTGTCGCGGGGCGATTGGTCGGCAGAGGCATTTCCGTGGTTGTCGGTGCGTCGGGCGTTTGTTGGGGTGGCCCCGGCGGTTGTGATGTCGGTGAGTTTTTCGGGGGAGCTCGCCTATGAGATCCATGTGCCGAACAACCAGCTCTATGGCGCTTATCTGGCGCTACGGGTGGCTGGGGAGGCGCGTGGGTTGCGGTTGTTTGGGGCGCGGGCCGTGGAGTCGATGCGGATGGAGAAGGGGTTTCTGCATTGGAAAGCCGATCTGATCACCGAGTTTGACCCTTTTGAGACGGGGCTGGAGCGGTTTGTGCGGATGGACAAGGACTTCGTCGGCAAGGTGGCGCTTGAGGAACGGCAGGCAAAGGGGCCGTTGCGGCGGTTGGTGAGTATGCGGTTGGACAGCACCACGTCGCCCGCGCATCCCGGCGCTTCGGTCATGCGGGACGGGCAGGTCGTTGGCACTGTGACGTCGGGCGACTGGGGGCACCGGGTTGGGATGAACCTGGCCTATGCCTTTGTCGATCCGGTCCTTGCCGCGCAAGGCACTGAAATTGAAGTGGATATGCTGGGTGAGATGATCCCGGCGCGGGTGATTGCGCCGTCGCCCTATGATCCTGACATGACCCTGCCGCGCGGCTGAACCGGGGCATGACAAAGCGGAGATATAGTTACAAAGGCGGGTGACAGACATAGTTGCGTTGCATAACAATTTCCCCGGAAGGCGAGTCAGGTCGTGGATGCCTGGCCGAAAAAGGGAGGAAATTCATGTCACTCACACGCAAATCATTCCTGAATATGGTGGGCGCAGCGGCGTTGGCCATTGGGTCGGGGACGGCCGCATTCGCGCAAGAGGTCACGCTGAACCTGCACCAGTTCCTGCCCGCGCAAGCCAATGTGCCCAAGCTGGTGCTGGATGTCTGGGCCGACAATGTCGAGGAAGCGAGCGGCGGGCGGATCAAGGTGGACCGTTTTCCGTCGATGCAGCTTGGGGGTCGTCCGCCGGAGCTGATTGATCAGGCCGTGGATGGCGTGGCCGATGTCGTCTGGACCGTGGTGGGCTACACGCCGGGCCGCTTCCCTCGGACCGAGGTGTTTGAACTGCCGTTCATGATGACAGACGCGCGTGCGATGTCGTCGGCCTATTGGCAAATGTTTGAAAAACATATGAAAGATACTGAGTTCAAGGATGTGCATATCCTGGGCACATGGGTGCACGGGCCGGGCATGATCCATGTAAACAAAGAGGTGAAGACCCCTGCGGACATGGCGGGTCTGAAGATCCGGGGCGGGTCGCGCACCGTGAACAACCTGCTGGAAAAGATGGGCTCGACCCCCGTGGGCATGCCTGTGCCTGCGGTGCCTGAGGGGCTGAGCAAGGGGGTGATCGACGGCACCACGATCCCCTGGGAAGTGACGGCGGCGCTGAAGATCCCGGAATTGGTTGGCAACCACACTGAGTTTGAGGGCAATGCGCTGTATACCCTGACCTTTGTGCTGGCGATGAACAAGGATCGGTACGAGAGCCTGCCTGATGACCTCAAACAGGTGATCGATGACAATTCAGGGCTGGAATTCAGCATCTTTGCCGGGGGCACGCAGGCCGATTCCGATGGGCCCGCGCGCGCGGCGGCGGTCGACAATGGCAACAGCATCGTCACCGTGTCGGGCGATGATCTCGCTGCCTGGCAGGAAGCGGCGCAGCCCATCTATGACGAGTGGGTCGCCGACATGGAAAGCAAGGGCATCGACGGTCAGGCGCTGATCGACGAGGCGCGCGCGCTGATGGATGCCTACGAAGGCTGAACCGTTTACGTGAATGAAAGTCGGGCCGTGGCAGGAATGCTGCGGCCCGATTTTTCCAATGAAAAGAGGCAGGTATGTTTAGGCTCGTGAAATGGCTGTCACGGTTTTCGGCCGTGGTCGGGGGCATCGTTCTGGTGGTGCTGATCCTGTTGACCACCGCGTCGATTGTCGGACGCGAGCTGTCGAAACTGGGTCACGCGCTGGGCGAGAGTTGGTTCGGGCAGATGCTGCTGGCGAGTGGTGTGGACGAGATCAAGGGCACCTATGAGCTGACCGAAGCCGGTGTCGCCTTTGCCATTTTCGCCTTTTTTCCGGTGTGCCAGTTCTATGGTCAGCACGCGACGGTGGATGTGTTTACCTCGTCCCTGCCGCGCCGCCCTCTGGGCTGGTTACGCGCGTTCTGGGAGGTCGTGTTGGCCGCTGTCATCGTGTTTATCGGCCTGCGTTTGTACGAAGGCATGCTGCGCTATCTGGGCAATGGCGAGACGACGCTGTTCCTGCAATTCCCGGTCTGGTGGGCCTATGCAGCGAGCGTTGGGGCGGCGGCGATTGCCGGGCTGACGGCGGTCTATTGCGCCTGGGTGCGGGTGGTTGAGGCGGCCACCGGGCGCCAAATCTTACCAACGGGTTAACGGGCGATGGATTGGATTCGCGATATTGTCCAGTTTGTGGGCCTTAGCCGGTTGGAACTGGGGTTCTGGTCGTTTCCCATTCTGCTCGGCCTGATTTTTTTACGTGCGCCCATCGGGCTGGCCATGTTCCTGATGGGGCTGCTGGGCTGGATCTTTGCCATGAATGGCAATGCCACGCCGATCCTCGCCAAGCTGAAGTCCGAGACCTACACCACATTCTCTAACTACTCGTTAACCATCATCCCGATGTTCTTGCTGATGGGGCAATTTGCGACCCTGTCGGGCATGTCCACGTCGCTGTTCAAGGCGGCGGAGAGCTTTCTGGGCCACCGGAAGGGCGGGGTGGCGATGGCGTCTGTGGGCGCTTGCGCGGGCTTTGGCGCGATCTGCGGATCGTCACTGGCGACGGCGGCCACGATGGGCCGTGTGGCCCTGCCGGAGCTGAAAAGATATGGATATTCAGGGGGTTTTTCGACCGCGACCCTGGCTGCAGGTGGGACGCTGGGCATCCTGATCCCGCCGTCGGTGATCCTTGTGATCTATGCGATCATCACGGAGCAGAACATTGCCAAGCTGTTTCTGGCGGCCTTTGTCCCCGGCATTCTGGCGGCGATGGGTTATGTGCTGACCATCTCGATCTACGTGCGGCTGTTTCCCGGAAGCGCAGGCACGCGCGAGGCTGTTCCGTGGCCGGAGCGCTGGAAAGCGCTGGGCGAGACGTGGCCGGTGCTGGCGATTTTTGCGCTGGTGGTGGGCGGTATCTATGCCGGGTGGTTCACGCCGACCGAGGGCGCCGCCGTCGGTGCGGCGGGCACGGGGCTGGTGGCGTGGCTGGGCGGCAATCTGAGCTGGCGTGTGCTGGGCGAGGCGCTGATCGGGACGGGCAAGACGACCGCCATGATCTTTTTCATCGTGTTCGGTGCAGCGCAGTATAACGGGTTTCTGGCTCTGTCGGGTGCGCCGCAGTGGCTGGCGGATTTCGTTCTGTCCCAAGGGTTTACCCCCATTCTGGTGCTGAGCGTGATCCTGCTGTTCTACCTGGTCTTTGGCTGCGTGATGGACAGCCTGTCGATGATCCTGCTGACGGTGCCGATCTTTTTCCCGGTGATCTCGGGCCTCGATTTCGGGATGTCGCCCGAGCATGTGGCGATCTGGTTTGGCATTCTGGTGCTGATCGTCGTGGAGGTGGGGCTGATCACGCCGCCTGTGGGGATGAACTTGTTTATTATCAACGCGATGGACCGGGAGACGCGGATCACAGAGACCTACAAGGCGGTGCTGTTCTTTGTCGGGTCGGACATTTTCCGGGTGATTCTGCTGGTGGCATTCCCGGCGATCACGCTGTTTTTGATCCCCTGATGCGCAACGTTCGGTGGGGGTGATGTACGGTTTGGGCCGGTGCGCGCGTTAACACCATGAAAACAAGGGCGATGGGGGTGTCACCCCGCGTACACTCCCTGTGCACCCCCTGTACACCGGTTTGGTCGGTTTTGGCGGACGGGGCGGGGTTAATGAGGCGTGCGGTGCGTTAACCTTAATCGTGGGTTAATTCGCTGAGCTGGGATTTGCGTGTGCATTAAAATGCCATCTCGCGGGTCGCGGCTTGGTGCGTGGCGGCGGGCGGGCGCACTATACCGCAGCGACCTTGAGTCTTTGGGAGGGGGCACATGGCAAACGCGGCATCCTATTTTGTGGACCGACATGTGGCCGAAGGGCGGGGTGGTAAGGTGGCCTTTCGCGAGGTTGGCACGGGGCGCAGCCTGACATATGGCGCGCTGGCCGAGGCGTCGGGGCGGGCGGCTGCTGCGTTTTTGGCGGTGGATGTGCGGCCGGAGGAGCGGGTTGCGATGCTGGTGCTGGACCAGATCGAGTTTCCGGTGCTGTTCTGGGGTGCGTTGAAGGCCGGGGTGATCCCGGTGCCGCTGAACACGCTGCTGGCGACGCCCATTTACGATGCGATTTTGCGGGACAGTCGGGCGTCGATGCTGATCGTGTCGGAGCCTTTGTGGGACGTGGTGGCGCCTGTGTTGGAGGGCAATCCGCATCTGCGGCGGGTCGTCGTGATTGGCGCGGCGCGGGATGGCGCGGAGACTTATGATGATTTCATGGCTGGTGGACGCGCGCCGGTGCAGCCGTTTGACGCCAGGGATGATGAGACGGCGTTCTGGCTCTACTCCTCGGGCTCGACCGGGCAGCCGAAGGGGGTGCATCACGTTCATTCGGCTTTGAGGGCGACGGCGGACACTTATGGCGCGCAGGTGTTGCAGGTGCGCGAGGATGATGTGGTGTTCTCGGCTGCAAAGTTCTTTTTTGCCTATGGGCTGGGCAACGCGATGACCTTTCCGATGTCCGTGGGCGCGACTGTGGTGATCTTTGGCGGGCGGCCGACGCCGGAGGCCATGGTGCAGGTGATTGCGGACGAGCAGCCCACCGTCTTCTGCGGGGTGCCGACGCTTTATGCCGCGATGGTGGCGCATATGGAGGCGAACGGTGCGCCGGATGCGCCTTTGCGGACCTGCATCTCGGCGGGCGAGGCGTTGCCGGAGGATGTGGGGCTGCGTTGGGAGGCGCTGACAGGCGTGCCGATCTTGGATGGGGTCGGGTCGACCGAGATGCTGCATATCTTTCTGTCGAATGCGCCGGGGGATGTTGTTTACGGCACGTCGGGCGTTCCGGTGCCGGGATATGAGGTGCGGCTTGTCGATGAAGCCGGGGCTGAGGTTGGTACGGGTGAGGTCGGTGAGTTGTTGGTCAATGGGGCGTCGGCTGCGGGCGGATATTGGAACCGGCGGGACAAGACGCGGGATACGTTCGAGGGTGTTTGGACGCGCACGGGCGACAAGTATGAGCGGCGTGAGGACGGGCGGTACGTCTACTGCGGGCGGACGGATGACATGTTCAAGGTGTCGGGGATCTGGGTCAGCCCGTTTGAGGTGGAGCAGGCGATCACCTCTCATGTCTCGGTGTTGGAATGTGCTGTGGTGGCCGCGAAGGATGCGGATGGGTTGGAGAAGCCCAAGGCTTTTGTCGTGCCGCATGGGGAGCGGCCCGAGGGCCTCGAAGAGCTGCTGAAGGATCATGTGAAGGAGCGTGTGGGCAAGTGGAAGTATCCGCGCTGGGTCGAGTGCGTGGAGAGCCTGCCCAAGACCGCGACGGGCAAGATCCAGCGCTTCAAGCTGCGGGAGGACGTTTGATGGAGTGGGGCACGGGCACAGTTTCGGTTGCGGGGCATGACTTGGACTATGCGTGCTGGGGTCCTGCGCCGAGGGACGCACCGACTTTGGTGATGCTGCATGAAGGGTTGGGATCGGTCGGGTTGTGGCGCGACTGGCCTGCGGTGTTGACGGAAGCCACGGGCATGGGCGTGCTGGCCTATTCGCGTGCCGGCTATGGCCGGTCGTCGTCCGTGTCGTTGCCGCGTCCGCTTGAGTACATGACATGGGAAGCGGAGGATGTGGTTGGACCGCTGCTGGACGCATTGCAGGTTCAGTCGGCAGTTCTGCTGGGCCATTCGGATGGGGCGACCATTGCCGCCATCTATGCCGGGTCCGTATCTGACATGCGTGTGCGGGGGGTGGTCCTGATCGCGCCGCATTTCTTTGCTGAGGCTGAGGGGCTGGAGGCCATTCGGGCGGCGAAGACCATGTATGAGGATGGGGATTTGCGGGAGCGGCTGGCGCGGCATCACGATCACCCGGATGTGGCGTTCTATGGCTGGCATGATGTCTGGACCGATCCGCGTTTTGCCGAATGGAACGTGGCCGATGCGATTGATCACTGGCGCATTCCGGCGATGGTCGTGCAGGGGCGCGAGGATGCGTATGGCACGTTGGCGCAGGTTCGGGAGGTGCAGGACCGTGCCTATTCCCCGGTCGAGGCGTTGATTGTGGACGGTGCCGGACATGCGCCGCATGAGGATGCGCCCGAGGTGGTGACGCCCGCTGTGGCGGCGTTCTGCGCGACGTTGATGGCGTTGGAGGATGCGCCCTCGGAGGCGCAATAAAGTGCATTAAATCGCGGTATACGGCGGCATATTGTGCATTTCAGGGCCTGAGTGGTGTAGCATAGTGCCACTTCTGACGTTTGAAGGCCTGTTTGATTCATGACCCAGATCATTGATTTCCGGACTGATCCCAGCCGCTACAAGCATTGGCGGGTGGAGTATGACGGCCCGGTTGCGACGCTGTGGATGGACGTGGACGAGGATGGCGGTCTGTTTGACGGCTATCAGTTGAAGCTGAATTCCTATGATCTTGGCGTCGATATTGAGCTGAATGACGTGGTCCAGCGGATGCGGTTTGAGCATCCGGAGGTGAAGGTGGTCGTCATGCGCTCGGCCAAGGATCGGGTGTTTTGCGCGGGTGCCAATATTCGGATGCTTGGGGGCGCTGCGCACGCGCACAAGGTCAATTTCTGCAAGTTCACGAATGAGACCCGCAATGCCTATGAGGCGGCGGAGGCCGAGAGCGGGCAAAAATACGTGGCGGCGGTGCAGGGGGCTTGTGCCGGGGGCGGGTATGAGCTGGCGCTGGCGTGCAATCATATCATGCTGACGGATGACTCGACCTCGTCTGTGGCGTTGCCCGAGGTGCCCTTGCTGGCTGTGCTGCCGGGGACCGGGGGGCTGACCCGCGTGACCGACAAGCGGATGGTGCGGCGGGACCGGGCGGATGTGTTTTGCTCGACCGAAGAGGGCGTGAAGGGTAAGCGCGCGGTGCAGTGGAAGCTGGTGGATGAGGCTGTGCCGAATGCGCGGTTTGATGACGTCGTGGCAGAGCGGGCGGCGGAGTTTGCTGCCGCTTCGGCCAAGGAGGATGTGGCGCAGGGGATTGCGCTGGGGCCGATTGAGCGGACGGTGTCTGGTAATGGGTCAGTGAGTTATCGGCTTGTCGAGGTGACCGTGGACGGGACCGCGCGGCGGGCGGAGATTTTGATCAAAGGGCCGGAGGGCGATGCGCCTGCTGACGTGGCGGCGTTGGTGGCAGAGGGCGATCAGTCCTACATTCTGCGGCTGGCGCGGGAGTTGGAAGATGCGGTTTTGCATCTGCGCCTTAATGAGATGGAAGCCGGGCTGTGGGTGATCCGGAGCCAGGGCGATCCACAGGCCGTGTTGGCGCATGAAGCGCTGATCTTGGACAACCCGGATCATTGGCTGTGCAATGAGATCCGGCACTACTGGAAGCGGGTGTTGAAGCGGGTGGATGTGACCTCGCGCTCGCTGGCGGCGCTGGTCGAGCATGGGAGTTGCTTTGCGGGCGTGTTGGCGGAGCTGCTGTGGGCGGTGGACCGGTCCTACATGATGGAGGACGAGTTCGAGGGGGACAATCGGCCCCTTGCCACTATCACCTTGAGTGGGGGGAATTTTGGGGCCTACCCGATGGGGAATGATCTGACGCGGTTGGAGACCCGGTTTTATGGCTCGGATGATGCCGAGGGGCTGCTCGACCATATCGGTGAGGCGTTGGAGGCTGAGGAGGCGGATGACGCTGGGTTGGTGACTGAAATCCTCGATGACATCGATTGGGAGGATGAGATCCGGATTTTCCTGGAGGAGCGGGCCAGCTTCTCGCCCGATGCGATGACGGGGATGGAGGCGAACCTGCGCTTTGCGGGGCCGGAGACGATGGAGACGCGGATCTTTGGCCGTCTCACCGCCTGGCAGAACTGGATTTTCAACCGGCCCAATGCGGTTGGGGAGGATGGCGCGTTGCAGCGGTATGGGACCGGTGTGCGCGGGGATTTCAACATGGAGCGGGTGTGACCCGGTTTGAGATGGAGCCGTTTTCCGACACGGAAAACGGACCGGAATTTTTGTAAAATTCCGGCGACAGGAGGAGATGAAGACATGACTGTGATGAACGTCAGCTATGACACCCAAATCCCCAACAATGTGGGGCTGAGCCAGGACCGCAAGGTGCTGAAAGCGCTGGAGAAATGGCATCCCGGCTACATCAACTGGTGGAACGATCTGATCCCGCAGAACTTTCAGGAATCGATGGTCTATCTACGCACGGCTGTGAGCGTGGACCCCAAGGGGTGGGCCAAGTTCGACTATGTGAAGATGCCGGAATATCGGTGGGGGGTGCTGCTGGCCCCTGCGGTGGAGGACCGGCGCATTCCAATGGGTGAGCATTATGGTGAACCTGCGTGGCAGGAGGTGCCGGGTGAGTATCGCAACATGCTCAAGCGGTTGATTGTTATTCAAGGCGATACGGAGCCGGGGTCGGTGGAGCAGCAGCGGTTCCTGGGGCTGACGGCACCGTCGCTTTACGACATGCGGAACCTGTTTCAGGTGAATGTCGAGGAGGGGCGGCATCTGTGGGCGATGGTGTATTTGCTGCAGAAATATTTTGGGAAGGATGGGCGCGAGGAAGCGGATGATATGCTTGTCCGGTCCTCGGGCAACGAGGATGCGCCACGGATGTTGGGGGCGTTTAACGAGGAAACGCCGGATTGGTTGTCGTTCTTTATGTTCACCTATTTTACGGACCGGGACGGGAAGATGCAGTTGGAGAGCTTGGCGCAGTCTGGCTTTGACCCGCTGTCGCGGACCTGCCGGTTTATGCTGACCGAGGAAGCGCATCATATGTTTGTGGGCGAGACGGGGGTGACGCGGACCATTCAGGCGACCTTGGCCGCGATGCAGGAGAACGGGATTGATGATCCCTACGACATCGACAAGATCCGGGACCTGGGTGTCATTGACCTGCCGACGATCCAGAAGAAGTTGAACCTGCACTATACGCTCAGCCTTGATCTGTTTGGGCAGGAAGTGTCGACCAACGCCGCCAATGCCTTCAACGCAGGTATCAAGGGGCGGTATATGGAGCAGCGGATTGATGACGATCACAAGCTGACGAATGACACCTATGCCGTGGCGAGCATCGTGGATGGCAAGATCGTGACGCAGGATGTGCCTGCGCTGACGGCCATCAACATGCGCCTGCGGGATGATTACATTCGTGACGCGAGCGGTGGCTTGCGCCGTTGGAACAAGCAGATTTCGCGGACGGGTATTCAGTTTGAGCTGAAGCTGCCGCATGAGGGCTTCCATCGGAAGATCGGGGTGTTCGCGAACCAGCCGATCACGCCGGAGGGTGAGTTCATCAATTCCGCCGATTGGGAGGCGCGTCAGCACGAATGGTTGCCCACGAAGGAAGATGGTGCTTTTATTCAGTCATTGATGAAGCCGTGCTATGAGCCCGGCAAATACGCCAGTTGGATCGCCCCGCCCAAGGTGGGGATCGACAACAAGCCAGGTGACTTCGAATACGTAAAACTTCACATGGCGTGAGGATGAACGCGATGCAGGTTCAAAGGACTGTTGTTGAAACACCCCCGCCCCAGCGTGCCTTTTGCGCGCTGGAGTGCAAGGGCTGCACAGGCATGTGCTTTGCGCTTTACATGATGCTCACCCGCGAAGAGCAGGACGCCATGTCAGAGCGGTACATGTCCGGCAACAGTGCTGAAACCTGTCATTGAAAACGGGTCACTGACGGAAGGGTACATCAATGAAAGTGGGTATTTATTACGGCTCGGAGACGGGCAATTCCGAAATGCTGTGCGAAGACATCGAGGCGGAGCTGGGCGACGGGTTCGACTGCGATATTCAGAGCCTTGCCGACGTGGACCCGGCGGCGATGGAGAAAGACGCCTTCTACATCATCGTGACGTCGACTTATGGGAATGGCGATCTGCCCTCGACCGCGCTGCCATTTGAGGAGGCGCTGGTGGAGGGCAAGCCGGATTTGAACGGCATTCGCTTTGCGATCTTTGGGTTGGGCGACATGGTCTTTGCCGAGACCTTTGCACACGGCTCCATGAAGCTCGCCGAGATGATGAAGGCCCAAGGGGCCACGCAGGTGGGCGAGCGTGGTATTCACGATGCGTCGGGCTTTGACATGCCCGAGGATATTGCACTGCCTTGGGTCAAGGGCATCATGGGTTTGATGAACGCGGATGAGGCTGCCTGAGCGACCCGTTTCTCCACGCCTTGCCTATATCGCGTCTGCGCTGCTGGCGCTGTAGGGCGTGCCAAGTCCTGCATATTCACGCCACGTGATCCGTTGATCTGACGCGCTTGCGCCCTACACCTTTTTGTTACGAACAGAATTAGTGCGCATGACATCACCAAAACCCATACCTGATGGCGCAATCCCGATGATTGCACGCCTTGCCACCCGCGTCCGTGCGGCGCGTGACGCGCTGGGTCTGCCCCGGCGCGCATTGTCCGAACGCTCGGGCGTTTCGCCGCGCTACCTAGCCCAGCTTGAGGCGGGGGAGGGCAATATCTCGGTCATCCTGTTGGAGCGTGTTGCGACGGCGCTGAACCTGAAGATCGAGGACCTGCTGTCAGAGACCCCGCCGATGCGCGGCGATGTGGCCCGTGTGGCGCGATTGTATCAAGCGGCCCCGGCGCAGGTGCAGGGGCGTGTGCGCGCGCTGCTTGCGCCGCAGAACCCGCTGGCGTTGCGGGCACAGCGGATTTGTCTGGTGGGTCTGCGGGGCGCGGGCAAGTCCACGCTTGGCCGGATGGCCGCGGACAAGCTGAAGGTTCCCTTTGTCGAGTTGAAGGACGAGATTGAGGCCGAGGCGGGAATGCCGCTGTCGGAGGTCATGGCGCTTTATGGTCAGGACGGTTACCGCGCGCTTGAGGCGGAAGCGGTGGCGCGTGTTGTGGCCCGACATGACAAGCTGATCCTTGCCGTGGCCGGTGGGATTGTCGGCGATGACGATGCCTATGACATGGTGTTGGAGCGGTTTCACACAATCTGGGTTCGCACCAGCCCCGGCGAACATATGGCGCGGGTCCGGGCGCAGGGCGATCTGCGCCCGATGGAGGGCAATCCGGCGGCCATGGATCAGCTCAAGGCGCTGTTGAGGCATCGGACGCCCGCTTACGAGCGCGCCATGGCGCAGGTCGATACCACGGCGAAGCCTGTGTCGACGTCACTGAACGAGGTGCTGGCGATTATTGCCAAGCATCGGTTTCTTGAGGGTCTTGGCCCGTGAGCGGGGTTGTCACCCCGTTGCAAGACAGGTTCTGGCGCGCGTGTGAGGCGCTGCTTTACCGCCACACGACCCCTTGGGATTTGGACGAGGCGCTGGTCGCGTGGGGCTACGGCCTTGGCCCGTGCGAGGTGCAGGACCTTGTTGGCTTGGACAAGGTGCTGGCGGCGCGGCAGGGTGCTGACGTCACCCCCGTTTTGCCGCGGATGGTGGCGGAGGGCCGGTTGGGCAAACGCTTTGGCTGGGGGTTTTATCGCTATCCCGGTGGGGGCGGTGCCGTCATTGATCCGCTGATCGAGGACCTGATCTGTGAAGAGGCATGGTTTGCGAAGGTTGAGCGTGTCGAATTGACGGGGGCCGATATCGTGGCCCGTTTGCATGCCGATATTGGACCGCTGTTGCGTGCTGATCTGGATGCGGCGGTGACGCAGTTGCATTTCCCTGCGGATCGGCTGGCCACGATCTGAGCCGTCGGGCGGGCGCTGTTTGGCTGCGCCAAAGACGCCCCGCCCACCGTCCCGTTGATGTCAGTTGGCTGGACACGCTGTCCGTTTTGCGGAGCGTCCATGAAAAAGGGCCGCGCGATGGCGGCCCTTTCTGTTCGTTTCCGATCAGGTGATCAGGTCCAGGCGACCTGGGCCGGGCGGAATTCGTAGGTGATGTGGTGTTCGCCACCCACCAGACCTTCCTTGGTGTGGTTGGTCAGCGACCGCCAGTAGGGCTGGATTGTGACGCCTGCGTCCTGGATCATCTTCTGGCCGATGGCCATCAGCTTGCGGCGTTCTTCCACGTCTGCTGTCGCCAGCGCTTTCTTGAGGTTCTCGTCGAACTCGGGGCTGGACCAGCCGAACTCGTTCCACGCCTCGCCCGAGCGGTAGGCGAGCGCCCAGATCTGGACGCCGAGCGGGCGGTGGTTCCAGTTGGTGGAGCTGAACGGGTATTTCGCCCAGTCGTTCCAGAAGGTCGAGCCGGGCAGGACCGTCCGCTTGACGGGGATGCCCGCGTCACGCAGCTGGGCTGCGACCGCGTCGGTGGTGTCCTTGCGGTAGCCATCGTCGATCGAGATCAGCTCGTGCTCGAAGTCGCCCATGCCTGCTTCGTCCATCAGGGCCTTGGCGCCTGCGGGGTCGTGTGGCAGGGCGGGCAGTTCGGCGTATTCCGGGTGGAACGGGGCGACGTGGTGGTTTTCGGCCACTTCGCCGCGCCCACCGATGCCCAGTTCGAGCAGGATGTTGTTGTCGACCGCCATCGAGATCGCGCGGCGTACACGCTCGTCTTCGTAGGGGCGTTTGCCGTCAACTTCGGCCAGCTGGTTGGGCCGGATGACGATGGTGGCGGCGGTCACGATGTCGTTCTGCACCATGCCGTCGATGGAGGCGATGAGATCCACGAAGTCGCCGTCGACCGAGTAGTTCATGTCGACTTCATCCGCTTCCGATGCGGCCATCCATGCCGCCGGGTCGGTGCCGTAGTCGATATATTCGATGCGGTCCATGTAGGGGCCGCCCGCGACTTCCGTGCCCCACCACGTGTGATCGGCATTCTTGACCAGCACGCCCTTCACGCCCACTTCGAGCGATTCCGGCAGGTAGGGGCCGGTGCCGATGGGGTTGCTGAGCGCTGTGTCCGCTGTGTAGCTGCTGTGCACGATGGCGGCCGGGTAGTCCGCCATGCCTGCGATCAGCGAGATGTCGGAGGCGGGCAGGTTCAGTTTGATCGTATGGCTGTCCACCACTTCGATCGCGCCCTCGATGGCCTGATTGGTGTCCGGGTCGATCAGCGTGTTGAAACGACCGGCCATCGAGTTGCCTTCGAGGTCCTTTTCACACCAGCCTGCGATGTTGCGGGCCACGTCCTCGGCAGTGAAGTCGTCGCCGTTGTTCCACTTCACGCCCTTGCGGACGTTGAGGGTGTAGACGGTGGCGTCGTCGTTGATTTCCCAACTTTCCAGCAGCGAGGGCTGGAAGGTGCCGTCGTTTTCATAGGTGACGAGGTATTCCAGCCAGCCGCGCGAGAAGTTGGCGATTTGTGACCAGTCATATGTGCGGGGGTCCTTGAGTGCGCGGACCTCGGTTTGGTAGCGGAGCGTGCCGCCGTCCTTGTGGCCTGCGGCCTTGGCGGCGGGGGCGCTGAGGCCCAGCATGCCGTAGGCGACTGCGGCTGTGGCGCCGAAGCTGCTGGCTGTCGCCAGAAACTCGCGGCGGTTGATCGGATCGTCGCCGACCTTGGCCGCCGAGGCCACGATGGCCTGTGGCAGCGGCTTGCCGGTGCGGGTTGTGAATGTCATGTTCTTCCTCTCTGTTGGCGTCGCAAACATGTGTTTGCGCCCTCATGGGTCAGGGTGAGTGCCCGACCTTTTCGGTGTTGCAGTTGACCTGCGTTTTTTGTCGCCATCCCGTGGCGGGAGACGCCCGGAGTTCAAACGATCAGGCGCATGGCGTCAACCCCGTGGCCCGGAGTTGCAGGATAATGAATACTAGACCGATCCCCTGATTTTTTGCGGGTTTGCGCCATTAGGAGGTTTAGATACGCCCTATGGCGCGCTGCTCAGCTCTTCTGATGCGGACCGCATGGGTGCGCGCCCGGCGACGAAATCTGCCGTGTGCGTGACATCACAGACCAGAAGCTGGGACAGGTCGGCGCAATCTACCGTGATGGTCGGAGCACCCAGAGCCTTTGCCGCGTCGGTGGTGATGCTGGGCAGCCAATCGCCCAATGGCGGGTCGAGATGCGCGGTGACGCAGGCCAGCGCAAGGGCTGCGCGGGGATCATGTGCGCCCAAAGGGCAGAACCCATCGGCCACATTGTCGGACCCGACCACGACAGGCACGCCTGCCGCTCGTAACTCATGCAGCCGGGTGATCCCGCGCCGGTCCGGTGTGCCATCGGTGCGCCCCTGCAGATACAGGTTTGTCACCGGCAACGTGCAGACCGTGATCCCGGCCTTTGCCAGCTTGTCCGCGATGCGGGCCACGTCACTGGGGCCGCGGTCCATCAGGCTGACGCAGTGCCCGCACAGGATCGGGCGGTCAAAGCCCGTCTCAAGCGCAATGTCTGCAATCATCTCAAGCCCATTGAGATCACCGAGCCCTTCGTCCACGTGAAAATCCAACATCAGGCCATGCGCCATGGCGGTCGCAAAGATCGCGCGGAGCCCCGCCTGCGTTCGCGGGTCGTCGTAGAGAAACGCGCCCGCAACGCCGTCGGTCAGGCGCAGGACGTTGCCGACGGTCTGGGCAAACTCGGGGTAGCTCCACATCTCGATCCCGGTCAGGGCGGCGAGTTGCAGGTTCGGGTGATCCTCTGCCAGTTCCACCAGCACGGACCACGCGAGCGGCGGAGCCGGTTCGTTGCCCCAGTCCACGTGGCTGCGGATCAGCCCGCATCCGTTGTCCTGCGCCTCGGTCAGCCCCTTGGTGGCGCGGTGGCGCAGGTCGTCTTCGTCCCAGTGAATCTTGTCTTCGTGCTGGCGCGCGATGGCGTGATGCAGGTCGCCGCCCACCTGGCCCAGCCGGTTGATCGTGTGGCATTTGTCGAGGTGGCAATGCGGTTCGACCAGCCGGGGCAGCACCATGCGTTCGGGCGCGCCCGTAGGCGGCGCAAGGCCGGACAATTTGCCATTGTTGATCACGGGCGCGCCGTGCAGGCAGTCCCCACGAGTGACGCCGCCAAATGCTGTCGGGTCCGAGATCAGCGAGAGTGGGACGAGGATGGTCACGCGCGGTGTCCGGGGATCGGGCCGCTTTGGCCAGAGGGTCGTGCGTGGTGCCCTGTGCGCAGGCAGATGAGCCGCATGTCCGTCAGTCTCTCCCATTCTGGAAGTGGATGTCAGCGGCCCTTGAGAAGAATTTCGTGCCAGCGTTGTGAAAGCAGGGTTTCAAATTTCACCGACGCACGCAAGAGTGGTGGTCATGAAAGCCCTTGCTCCGCCGACCATCGCCCCGCCCTTTGCCCGCTATTCCCATGGAGTCGAGGTGCCCGCCGGGTGGCGTATGGTTCGGACGTCGGGCCAATTGGGGCTGGCGGGGGATGGCACTGTCCCTGCGGAGACACGGGCACAGGCGGACATTTGTTTCGCCAACATCGCTGCCATTCTGGCCGAGGCGGGGATGGGCGCGCAGGATGTGTGCCATGTCAGCGCCTATGTGACCGACCGCAGCCATATGGCCGGATATATGGAGGCGCGGGATGCGTTTCTGGCCGGGCGCGAGGTGTTGCCCAGCTCGACGCTGATGATTGTGTCGGGCTTTACCCGTCCGGAGTTTACGGTCGAGGTTGAGGTGTGGGCCGCTGCCCCCTAGTCGTGGTCGCGGCGGAGCAGTTTCCAGAGTGTCCAGCCGAAAGTGCCGCCGAAGAAAATGGCGGCGAGGCCAATGGCTTCCCATCCGGCCGGTCCCTGCGGCATGCCACGGAAGATCAGAGCGCCGGTCAGCATGGCGAGCCCAGCGACTGAGAACCAGAAGCGGAACATCAGGTCGCTCCGGGTGGGCCCGAATTTGTTGGGCGTTTGTTTGTTGGACATGTTGGTGCGCCTTGTGCCTGTTGGACTGGGGCTCTGCCCCAGACCCCGGGATTTTTTGAAACAGGGAAGACGTTAGCGTTTGTACGGGTTTTTCAAGGCGGGGCGTATGGTTCCGGCGCAGGTGCCAAATCCAATGCGGTAGCCTTCGCCCTGTGCGTGGCCTGCAAGCGTGACCGCGTCACCGTCTTCGAGGAAGGTGCGTGTTTGGCCTGTGTCGAGTGTGATGGGTTCCTTGCCGCCCCAGCTGAGTTCCAGGAGGCTGCCGCGTTCGGGTTTGGTCGGTCCGGAGATGGTGCCGGAGCCCAGAAGATCGCCGACGTTCATGGGGCAGCCCGAGGTGCTGTGATGCGCCAGTTGCTGGGCGGCGGAGTAGTACATCTCGCGGTAGTTGGTGCGGGTGATTGTGGTGGCGTGCTTGCTTTCCGGTGCGAGGCTGGCTGTCAGGTCGATGTCGTAGAGCATCGGGCCGGTGTCCTTGAGGTGGTCGAGCAGTTCCACCTCGCGTTTTGGCGTGGGGACGCGGAAGGGCTCAAGTGCGGCCTTGGTCACGATCCACGGGCTGATCGAGGTGGCGGTGGCCTTGGCCTGGAACGGGCCGAGTGGTTGATATTCCCAGGCCTGGATGTCGCGCGCGGACCAGTCGTTCAGAAGGACGTAGCCGAAGATGGCGGCTTCTGCCTGATCTACCGTCAGGGGGCCGTCTGACGCCATGCCGACGATGGCGCCCATCTCAAGCTCCATGTCGAAGCGGCGGGAGGGCAAGAAGGCGGGTGTGTCGTGATCGGGCGATTTGAGTTGGCCCCATGGGCGGCGGATGTCGGTGCCGGAGACCACGACGGACGATGCGCGGCCGTTGTAGCCGATGGGCATGTGCAACCAGTTGGGCGGCAGCGCGTTTTCGGGGCCGCGGAACATGGTGCCGACATTGGTGGCGTGGTGGCGGCCTGCGTAGAAGTCGGTGAATTCGGAGACGACGAAGGGCATGTGCAGTGTGGCGTCGGCGAGGGGGACGAGCAGCGGTTCGAGCAGCGCCTGATCTTTGGAACCTTTCGCCAGCAGGGCCGTCAGGCGATTGCGCAGGGCGGTCCAGACGGCGGGGCCTTGCTCCATCAGGTCGTTCCAGAAGGGCAGCTCGAAAAGTGGTTCATCGGTCAGATCGATGATGCCCTGCGCTTCGGCGGTGGTGACGTCGAGGATCATGTTGCCGATGGCGACGCCGCAGCGCGAACCGAGCGTGTCGGTGGAAAACACGCCGTAGGGCAGGTTGTTGAGGGGGAAGTCGGTGTCGGGGCTGTTGGCGCTGTCGAGCCAGGAGGGCGTAAGGGGCATTTGGTCTTTCTTCGGGCTTCAGTACCACCCATTGCCGTGGGTTGGCGGGTCTTCTCCGGGCTGTATCTTGCGGTTGTCCGCGGGATGGTTGCGCCGCTGTCGGATGATGGCTGGCAGTTGCCAGACTGTGAATGCACTCAGGGCAATTAACAGCCAGCCGGCCCATGAAATGGAGGAGATGAACTCCGTCACGTCTTGTCCGTGCGGTGCCATTGCCCACGTTCTGCCCCGCGCAGGTCGTGACCCGGCCCCTTGCCATAGCGGTCGGGGCGATTGTTCACGAATTTCTGCCACCAGACCCAGAGGATGAAACCCAGCGCGAAGACGATGATCGCGCCCATGAGATATCCAAGATAAACCATCATTTCTTGCCCGGGCTCCCGTCGAATTTCTTTTCGATGTCTGTCCAGCAGTCGATGTAATCGTCCTGCAGCGGCGCTTCCTTCGCCGCGAATTGCGTCAGGTGCTGCGGGAAACGGGTTTCGAACATGAACGACATGGTGTTGTCGAGCTTCTGTGGGTGCAGGTCTGCGTTCGAGGCCCCTTCGAACGCGGTTTTGTCCGGCCCGTGCGGCAGCATCATGTTGTGCAGGCTCATCCCGCCCGGCACGAAGCCTTTGGGCTTCGCGTCGTATTGGCCGTAAATATTGCCCATCAGTTCTGACATGATGTTCTTGTGATACCATGGCGGGCGGAACGTGTCTTCGGCCACCATCCAGCGTTCGCGGAACAGGACAAAGTCGATATTGGCCACGCCCGGCTGGCCCGAGGGGGCTGTGAGCACTGTAAATATGGACGGATCGGGGTGGTCAAAGAGGATCGCACCCACCGGGCAATAGGTTTTCAGGTCGTATTTCAGCGGCGCGTAGTTGCCGTGCCAGGCGACCACATCCAGCGGAGAATGGCCGATTTGCGTCTCGTGGAACTGGCCGCACCACTTGATCGTCAGGGTTGAGGTCACCTCGCGATCCTCGAAGACGGCGACGGGCGCCTTGAAGTCACGCGGATTCGCCATGCAGTTGGCGCCGATGGGGCCGCGCCCGGGCAGTTCGAACTTGGCCCCGTAGTTTTCGCAGACAAAGCCGCGGCATGGGCCGTCGAGCACCTCGACGCGGTAGACGAGGCCGCGGGGGAGGATCGCGATCTCTTGCGGCTCCACGTCGATGATGCCGAGTTCGGTGCAGAAGCGCAGCCGTCCCTCTTGTGGGACCACCAGCATTTCGCTGTCGGCGGAGTAGAAATAGGCGTCCTGCATGGAGGCGGTGACAAGGTAGATGTGGCTGGCCATGCCGACCTGGGTGTTCACGTCCCCGGCAGTGGTCATGGTGCGCATGCCGGTGAGCCACGTCAGGTCCTGATCGGTGTGGGGCACCGGATCCCAACGGTATTGGCCGAGGCTGGTGACATCCTGAGGGATGTGTGGGGCAGAGTGCCAGTAGGGCAGGTCGATGCGCGCGTACCGCCCCGAGTGTTTCACTGACGGCCGTATGCGGTAGCACCATGTCCGTTCGGGCCGTACATCGGTGAAGGCGGTGCCGCTGAGTTGTTCGCCATAAAGGCCATAATTGCATTTCTGCGGTGAGTTCATGCCTTCGGGCAGGGCGCCCGGCAGTGCCTCTGTCTCAAAATCGTTGCCGAAGCCGGGCATGTACCCTTCGGTGATGCCTGCGCCGGATGGTGCCTGGATCATGGAGTGTGGAGCGGATTGGCGGTTCATGGACACCTCCCTTGCGGAATTGGTCTCAGATGTAATAGTTGTGTTTGTAACTAACAAGCGGGCGGCCATGGTCAAGACCGATGATTTCGATGTGCGGCAGTTCCTGCCCTACCTGTTGAACCAGGCGGCAGAAGCGTCGAGCCTCGAGTTTCAGAAGGTCTATAAGGACAAGTACGGGATGCTGCGCAACGAATGGCGCGTGCTGTTTCATCTTGGGATCTACGGGCAGATGACGGCAAGCGACATTGGTGCGCGAGCGCAGATGCACAAGACCAAGATCAGCCGCGCTGTGCAGCGGTTGGCGGAACGGCGCTACCTGATACGGACGCGGGCCGAGGTTGATCGACGGGTCGAGTACCTGACGCTGACCTCTGCCGGTCAGCGGGTGTATCAGGACCTCAAGGCGACGGCTGCGGAGTACGATGCGGCGCTGATTGAAGGGATGTCCGTGCAAGAGGCGGCGATGCTGCGCGCCTTGTTGGAGCGGCTTGCGCTGCGGAAGTAAGCTGTTGCCAAACCGTACGGGTCAGAAGTCGACCTCGACCCCCGGCAGGTTCAGCGCTTTAATCAGATCACGCAGTTCCTGTCGGGCCGCCACGTTCGAGATATTGAGTTGCTTGACCCCGATGTCCTTGAGGTCGAGCAGGGTCAGGCCGCGCGGGAAGAGCTCGCGAAAGATCACACGTTCCGAAAAGCCGGGGGCAATGCGGAAGCCGATGCGTTTGGCGAGCATTTTGATCGCGCGCTCCATCTTTTCCTTGTTGACCATGCGTTGCGCGCCCATGCGGTTGCGCAGCACGATCCAGTCGATGGGTTTGAGGCCCGCTTGCGCCCTGAGTTGCCGCGCGTTCCAGACCATTTCGGAATAGACCGAGGGCCCCAGGATTTTATCGCCAGAGGAGTCGATCCGGGCCAGAAGGTCAAAGTCGACAAAGCTGTCATTGAGTGGCGTGATCAGCGTGTCGGCCAGCGAGTGGGCGACCTGGCTGAGACGGGTGTGCGAGCCGGGGCAGTCGATCAGGATAAAGTCGTTGTCCGGCTCCAGCGTTGCGACGGCGGCGGACAGCCGGTGGTCATAGATGTTTTCGCCCGGCTTGAGGTCATCGGCGTCAATCTCGGGCAGGTCGTGCACGTCGGGTGACGGTAGGTCGATTTCAGCGGAGGCGAGGAATGACGCCCGGTTTTCCACGTACCGCCCAAACGTACGCTGTCGCAGGTCCAGATCCAGCGCGCTGACCTTCTTTCCGGCCCGCGCAAGAGCCGTTGCCACGTGCATCGATACGGTCGATTTGCCGGCGCCGCCCTTTTCGTTGCCGACCACGATGATATGCGCCATGACTGCCCCCTAACCGCACATCCGCTTTGCGAATTTTGCGCCACTATATGTAGTGTTTCACCCCTTTGAAAGCGGGCGTTGCAACTTTCCTGCGGCGACGTGGCGCGGATGTCGCGTTGCCTTTCTGTTAGCGCTATCATAAAGGGTGATCAAACGCGGGCGTCCTGCACGCCTATATGTCTATGAAACGAAGTGAGGAACGAGGAGAGCGATATGCCCTTGCACCCGACTTTGCAGCGCGTGACCGAGCGCGTGATTGAACGCAGCGCACCGACACGGCGGCGTTATCTGGACCGGATGGCGGCTGCCAAATCCCAAGGGCCTGCGCGTGCGCACCTGTCGTGTAGTGGGCAGGCCCATGCTTTTGCCGCCGCCGGTCCTGACCAGTCGCGACTGGCCGAGGCGAGCGTCGGCAACCTTGGCATTGTGACTGCCTATAATGACATGCTGTCGGCGCATCAGCCGTTCGAGACTTACCCGACGCTCATTCGGGATGCGATACGTGCGTCGGGCGGTACGGCACAGGTTGCCGGGGGTGTGCCCGCGATGTGCGACGGCGTCACGCAGGGCGAGGCGGGCATGGAGTTGAGCCTGTTTTCCCGTGATGTGATTGCACTGGCGACGGGGGTCGCGCTGTCGCACAACGTCTTTGACGCCGCTGTGTTTTTGGGTGTCTGCGACAAGATTGTGCCGGGACTGATCATCGCAGCGCAGTCTTTTGGGCATATGCCTGCCGTGTTCTTGCCTGCCGGTCCAATGACCAGCGGTCTGTCGAACGACGAAAAGGCCAAGGTGCGCCAGAGGTTCGCGGCCGGAGAGGCGACGCGGGAGGAACTGCTTGCCTCGGAAATGGCGGCCTATCACGGCCCCGGTACGTGCACCTTCTATGGCACCGCCAACACCAACCAAATGTTGATGGAGTTCATGGGGCTGCACCTTCCCGGCTCATCCTTTGTGAATCCGAACACGCCCTTACGTGACGCGCTGACGGTCGAGGGGGCCAAGCGGGCCCTGTCCTTGTCGGCGCTGGGCAACAACTACACGCCGGTGTGCAACATCCTTGATGAAAAGGCGTTTGTGAACGGGATAGTCGGGCTAAACGCGACGGGTGGGTCCACCAACCTCCTGATCCACCTGATCGCCATGGCGCGCGCGGGCGGCATCGTGCTGGATTGGGAGGATTTCTGTGATCTGTCCGAAGTCACGCCGCTGATCGCGCGGGTCTATCCCAACGGTCTGGCCGACGTGAACCACTTCCATGCGGCGGGTGGACTTGGGTTCATGATCGGAGAGTTGTTGAAAGCAGGTCTGTTGCACGACGACACGCAGACGGTCGCCGGTGAGGGGCTGGAGAACTACACGCACGAGCCCAAGCTGATCGACGGCGAACTGACCTGGCAGCCCGGCGCAGGTAGGAGCCTGAACGATAAAATCGTGCGGCCTGCGGCAGATCCGTTTCAAGAGACGGGCGGGCTGAGCCGGTTGGTGGGCAATCTTGGTACGGGCGTGATGAAAGTGTCTGCCGTGGCGCCGGAACATCGCGTGGTCGAAGCGCCAGCCCGGGTGTTCCACGATCAGGATCAGGTCAAGGCGGCGTTCAAGGCGGGGGAGTTCAACGAGGGCGATTTTGTCATCGTCGTGCGCTTCCAAGGGCCCAAGGCCAACGGTATGCCGGAACTGCACAGCCTGACCCCGATCCTTGGCATCATGCAGGGGCGCGGGCAGAAGGTGGCGCTGGTCACCGATGGGCGCATGTCGGGTGCATCGGGCAAGGTGCCGTCGGCCATCCATGTCTGCCCTGAGGCGCTCGATGGTGGTGTGATCGCGCAAGTGCAGGATGGCGACGTGATCCGCGTCGATGCGGTGTCGGGCGAGCTTAAGGTGCTGACCGACGGGGTGCTTGACCGCCCGCACGCGACCGCCGATCTTTCGCACAACCAATGGGGTGTGGGGCGCGACATGTTCCACGCCTTCCGCAATACTGTTGGGTCCGCCAATACCGGCGCGACTGTTTTTGGAGACTTTTGAAGAATGCTGACCGCCAAAGCCGCTGCCGTGCGCGCCCGTGAAATCTGTGAATTGGCGCCGATTGTGCCTGTGCTGGTGGTGGACGATGTGGCCCATGCTGCGCCATTGGCCGAGGCGTTGGTTGCTGGCGGTTTGCCCGCATTGGAGGTGACCTTGCGCACGGACGCCGCGCTGGACGTCATCGCGGCGATGTCCAAGGTTGAGGGCGGTGTCGTTGGCGCTGGCACGTTGGTGACGCCGGACGATGTGAAGGCCGCGAAAGAGGCTGGCGCGCAGTTCGGTGTGTCGCCCGGCGCGACCGAAGCATTGATTGCGGCCTGCGAGGCCGAGGAACTGCCGCTGTTGCCCGGCGCTGCTACGGCGTCCGAGGCGATGAGCCTGTATGAGCGCGGCTACGATATGCTCAAGTTTTTCCCGGCCGAAGCCTCGGGTGGCGCGCCTGCGCTCAAAGCCATTGGCGCGCCTCTGCCTCAGATTTCGTTCTGCCCGACCGGTGGGGTCAGCATGGCCAATGCGGAAAGCTACCTCAGCTTGCCGAACGTCGTGTGCGCCGGAGGGTCTTGGGTGGCCCCGAAGGACAAAGTTCTGGCAGGCGATTGGGCCGGGATTGAGGCTCTGGCGCGAGAAGCGGCGGCGCTGCCTCGGTAACAGCGCGTCGCGGAAACGCGCTGCATTCAGCCCATTTGATCCATGTCAATGAAGTTGGCGGCTTGACTGTCAACTTTAGTTTACATGGAGGGCTGACATGCGCATTCTGTTTGTACATCCGAATTATCGCTCCGGCGGGGCTGAGATTGCGGGCACATGGCCGCCTGCGTGGGTCGCTTATCTGACGGGGCATCTGCGACAAGCGGGCTTTGACGACATCCATTTCATTGACGCGATGACGGATGAGTTGACCGATGCTGATCTGGCGCAGCGGATGGAGGCCATCAAGCCCGACGTGGTTGGCGTCACGGCGATCACGCCGTCGATCTACCGGGCCGAGGATGTGCTGAAAATCGCGCAGGACGTGGTGCCCGACGCCGTGCGCGTCATGGGCGGGGTGCACGCGACCTTTATGTACAAGCAGGTGCTGTCCGAAGCCCCCTGGATCGACGTGATCGTACGGGGCGAGGGAGAGGAGATCTGCACCGAACTGATGCTGGCCATCGAAGATGGTCGCTTTCCCGCTGAACGGAAGAAGATACGCGGCCTCGCCTTTATGGATGGGGATAAGATTGTTGCCACCCAAGCCGCCAGTACAGTCAAGGATCTGAGCAAGATCAAGCCGGATTGGTCGGTTCTGGATTGGGCCAAATACATCTATATCCCGCTGAACACGCGCGTCGCCATTCCGAACCTTGCGCGTGGCTGTCCGTTCACCTGTTCTTTCTGCAGCCAGTGGAAGTTCTGGCGCGACTACCGGGTGCGTGATCCCAAGGACGTGGTGGACGAGATCGAAGATCTGGTTGAAAATCATGGCGTTGGGTTCTTTATCCTCGCCGACGAAGAACCCACGATCAACAAAAAGAAGTTTGTCGCTTTCTGTCAGGAACTGATCGACCGGGGCCTGCCGGACCGTGTGAAATGGGGCATCAACACGCGCGTCACCGACATTTACCGCGACAAGGATTTACTGAAATTCTACCGCAAGGCTGGCCTCGTCCACGTGTCGCTTGGCACCGAAGCGGCTGCGCAGATGAAACTGGACGTGTTCAACAAGGAGACCAAGGTCGAAGAGAACAAGACCGCCATCAAGCTATTGCGCGAGGCGGATATTCTGGTCGAGGCACAGTTTATCGTGGGGCTGGACAACGAGACGCCGGAGACGCTGGAAGAAACCTACAAGATGGCGTGGGACTGGCAGCCGGATTTGGCGAACTGGTCGATGTATACGCCCTGGCCGTTCACCCCGCTGTTTCAGGAGCTGAAGGATCAGGTCGAGATTTACGACTTCTCAAAATACAACTTCGTCACCCCGATCATGAAACCCGCCGCGATGGAGCGGGGCGAGCTGCTGGACGGGGTGATGAACAATTATCGCCGGTTTTACAGCCGCAAGGCGCTGTTTCATTACCCCTGGCGCGGCACCGGGTTCCGGCGGCGGTATCTGCTGGGCTGCCTCTATGCCTTCCTCAAGGCCGGGTTCCAGCGCACGTTCTATGATCTGGGCAAGGCTGGCTATTGGGGGCCGCAGACCAAGAAGACTGTGGATTTCCATTTCGATGAGACTCGGCAAGTGGCCGAAGCGCAGTTGGAGGATTGGGAGGCCAGCGCCGACCGGGCCGCACGGGCCAAGGAGCGGCGTGAGGCGGTGAAGGCGCAGACGATTGCGCGCAAGCAGGATCTGAAGATGCCGAACGGGGCGCAGGTCAAAGCCTGCGGTGGCGGCGATCAGCAGATGGAGGATGTCTGAGGATGCCCAGCGTCCTGCGGGGCTGATCGGGCCGAACGCGATCCTACAATTGTTGCCGTTGTTGGACCGGATCGGTGGGCCTGAGCGGCGCGCGCAGATGCTGGCGGCGGCAGGTATTTTTGATGTGCCGGATGGCAGTTGCATGATCCCCGAAGGCGACGCCGCGCGCCTGCACCAGCAATTGCGCAAAGAAGAGCCGGATCTGGCCCCCTGCCTGTCGTCCGCCGCGGGGTATGAGACTGCGAATTACATTCTGAGCCACCGCATTCCCCGCCCTGCGCAATGGGTGCTGCACACGCTGCCTCCGGCACCGTCGGCGCGGCTGTTGTCGCGCGCCATCGAAAAGCATGCCTGGACGTTTGTAGGGTCGGGGCGGCTGCGTGTGCCCAATGCGTGGACCTTCGAGATCAAGGACAATCCGCTGATTCGGGGAGAGAGCAGCGAGACCTGTTTGTGTCATTGGCATGCGGCGGTCTTTGCGCGGCTCTATCAGGCGCTGGTGTCGCCGCGTTGTACCTGTGAGGAGTGCCAGTGCTGCGCCCAAGGCGGGGGCGGGCCGTGCCGGTTTGAAGTGCGCTGTGCGGTATCGGGCGTTGGGTGATTGTGACGTGCAGCGTGTGACATGACCTGATGTCTTGCTTTCGCTTGAGTGGCGAGGGTCTTTTTTCAATTCATGCGCTTGGGTGACGCGCGTTTGGGCGGATTGATTGGAATTGTGATCGTTCCTCAAGTTTGCGGATGTCTTCGCTGTCGGGTGGACGCCAAGCGGGGCATTGCTGACAGTGCGGCGCTGATTTGGCGTCTCTTTACGCAACAAGTGTTGAAGCCATACGTATGACAGATGCCGGATTAATGGGCTGCATTCGAAACTGATCCGCAGGGTCAAAACGCGCGCTGGCTTTTCGGTGGAAACCTCTCGACCCAGGCGGCTTACCGCTCTGAAAACAGCCGATCCACGTCGATGCCCCACGTGCCGAGTGTCGTTCCCATCTTCTCGTCCAGATCTGAGACGGCATTCAAGTAGGCCAATTCGCTTTGCAGCAGGCTGTTTTCAGCCTGAAAGAGAGCATCGTTTATCAAGCCCAAGGCCAGCCCCAAAGCCTGTTCATGACGAATGTTCACCCAACCGGGGAACGGTTCCTCTTCCGCGAAGACGTTCGCATTGGTTTCGATATCAAGAAGCTGCAGCAGGGGCACATGCGCTTCCTTCAAGGTGAGCTGCGCTTGTTCAAATGAGAGGCGTTGTATAAAATCTGAATCTCCCCCTGTTTCAAGTCGAATTCAGATATTCGACCTAGTGTCAGGCCTCATAGCCACGAGATGACGAGTCCCGGCAGGGCGCTTGCTGATAGGAACACCTTGGGACATCTGTCGTATCGTGTTGCCACGCGCCGCCAGCCCTTCAGTCTGCCGAACATGATCTCAATGCGGTGCGTCGCCTGTAGCGACGCTTGTCGTACCGCACGACTGTCTTCCGTCGCTTTCGGCCAGGGATGCAGGCGCGTATCCCTTTGTCTTTCAACACTTCCCGGAACCAATCAGCGTCGTATCCGCGGTCCATTGCCCGGCAGGCGCATCACGCATGTGATGTCCCGAGAGGGGATCATCACCGTCTTCTCTTCGCCGTGCTCCGCGGCCAGACCGGCCATCATCCGGGCAAATATGCCCTGTTCATGGCTGCACTCGAACCGGTGGCGTTTGACATTCACCTCCACCGTTTCCAGCGGTTGTAGAGCGTCTTATGCGGACCGTAGGCCGCAGGGCCATCCCGCCACCGCAAGCCATTGCGATTGATGAAGACAATCCCACTCAACACGCGCCGATCATCAACACAAGGTTTGCCGTGGGACTTGCGGAAGAAGGGCTCAAGACGCGCCATCTGCGCATCCCCCTCTCGTGACATTGCTGCGCAATGCACTGCCGGGCAGTGGTCAGCCAGAAAAGGTCAGACAGGGTCACCGCTCTTTTTCGAACCGTGAATCACGCAGCCAAACCGAAACCAATGGGGCCTGACCCTAGCGTAGCAAATCTGCTAATACCCACCGCACCGTAACTACCAGGGCCGGTGCCGATGCCCGCCCTGTCGCCAGCAAAGGCGACCTTCGCCGTCCCTACGTAAGGCATAGTTACGTTGCCTCCGTCTGCTGTGACGTGCAAAGCCACTCCGGCCGACATGTCACTCCGCGCGCGCGCAAGTGTTTCGCGCAGCCGGGGGTGGCATCGTGTTGCAGCCAGCATTGATGACCACATCGGCTATTTGAATGTCCCTGGCGCGGGGGGGCTGCCGTGGGCCATGTCAAAGCGGCTTTCTGCCGTTTATCCGGTTTCGATGCGTCCGGGCCTTTCTTTCCAACCGCCTGTGCCGGGGCTAGTGTTTGCGCGTGCTGCATCGTGCTGACGAACGTGCCGTTCCACATGCGCGGTGCTTTCGGCGTGAAACCAAATGCGTTGGTCGACCGATCATTCCATCATGGGGGACAGACAGCTGAAACTTCCACATTTCCTAGCGCGACTGCCTCTCGTGCCGCTCCTCCTTGTGTCTTCGGGAACGCTCGTGCTGGCCGGTGAGCTGCATACGGAGACAGAGGTGCGCCAGAGCTACCTGCAACACGGTGCCATGGCGCAGCTGCATCGGTGGTATCAGTATTATGAAAATGACAGCGTCGGGATCGAAAACCAGTTGGATATACTCGCCGAAGATGTGGCGATCGTGTCCGCCAATGGAACGGCTGAGGGACATGAGGCATATGCCGCTGCCGTCTCACAACTCCCATCCACCTGGCAGAACAGCCACAGCCTCACATCCTCGTCCGTCGAGGTTCGCGATGACGGCACACTCGGTTTGTCTGCGACGATCACATACCAGAACGTCGGGATGCTGGAGGGCGGCGCGGTCCGTGCGCTTGGCATCTCTTACGAGGCGGACCTGGAGCAAACAGACACGCCGCTGCCCCTATTCACGCGGATCGAGATAGAAAGCGACGCGCCGGTAGATGCAGGCGAGTTCAGGGACCTTTATGCAGAGAACCGCCTTTTGAGCCTGGTGCACTACTGGATGGCGATGGTCGAACATCCGAACCGCGATGCGGCCCCCTTTCGCGAAGTGCTCGCGCCCGAGTTTGACATCGACTTCGGCAGCGGTCCGATCACGGATGTCGAGGGTTTTGCAGCCTGGGTCGCAGGTCCGGCATCTTCGGTGTCGGCCAGCCGCCATGACGTCCACAACTTCACCTATCGCAATCTGGCGGACAATCAGTACGAGTTGACCATTGATCTGGACTGGACCGGTATCCGACCGGACGACGTGTGGATGACGGCCAAGACCCGTCATACATGGGCTGTCATCGACGACCCGTCGGAGAGGTTCGCCCGCATCCAAAACATTCGGGTCGAGGTTTTGGAGCCCTTTGCCGTCGTTGAATAGACTGACTGTCGTTGGTCGTTTCGTTGTGAAAGGCCACGGTGTCCAAGTGTATGTGACGTGACCGCTTGCAGCAAAGCTACGTCGAAGGCGATTGCAAAAGCCGCTGTATGCGGCTTCGGCGCGTCTTCTGGTGTCGGTGTGACAACATTTTGTCAGTCGTAGGTAACGTATGAATCAATCTTGCGCTCCCGCTTGCTGCACCGGTTCAGTAAGCTGAACACACTCCGTCAACAGTGCGTGACGTTCCGCCCCTCCGGCTGCATTCCAAAGAAAAAGGCCGCCCCGGTTGGAGCGGCCTTTGGCAATTTTGTGCGGTGGCGTGCTTTAGAAGCCAAGGCCAGCGTACTTGTTCTTGAACTTCGACACGCGGCCGCCGGTGTCCATCAGGCGCGACGTGCCGCCGGTCCATGCGGGATGCACGGAGGGGTCGATGTCGAGCGCCAGTTGGTCGCCTTCCTTGCCCCAGGTCGATTTCATTTGAACCACGGTGCCGTCCGTCATCTTGACGTCGATGATGTGGTAGTCGGGATGCGTGTCGGCTTTCATGCTTCCGCTCCTTCGGACTTCTTGGGTTTGTAGTTGGTGACTTCCGCGATCCGGGCCGATTTGCCGCGGCGCGAGCGGAGGTAGTAGAGCTTGGCGCGACGCACGCGACCGCGGCGGACCACGGTGATGCTGTCGATGTTGGTGGAGTAAAGGGGGAACACACGCTCCACGCCTTCGCCAAAGGAAATCTTGCGAACGGTGAACGACCCGGCGATGCCGTTGCCGTTGTTGCGGGCGATGCAGACGCCTTCGTAGTTCTGCACGCGGGTGCGGGTGCCTTCGGTCACCTTGTAGCCGACGCGGATGGTGTCACCGGCTTTGAAGTCGGGGATGTCTTTCCCCAGGGCGGCGATTTGTTCCGCCTCTAACTGTGCGATCAGGTCCATGGGCCTGGTCTCCTATCTCATGCTCGTGGTTTGCCCACGAAGGTTTGTCGCGCCTCAGAGCTCTGTGTCTTCACCGGGTCCACCGCAGTGCCCGCCAGAGGTCAGGTCATCATTCCTTTTCTGTCCTATTAGTGCATGTGTATTTCACCGAAGAAGGTGCCACGCGCCAAAGGGTCCGGTCGGGCACGACCCGAGTCGGAATGGACGGTGTATAGGCGGGGTGACCGATTGGATCAAGCGGTTCGGGCGCGAAATTACTCTGATTTCGCCTGATGTTCGGCCCAGAGGTCGGGGCGCCTGGCCTGTGTGAGTTTCTCGGACTGCGTCTGCCGCCACTCCGCGACTTTGCCATGGTTGCCTGACATCAGCACATCGGGGATGTCGCGCCCCTTCCATGTTGCCGGGCGGGTGTATTGGGGGTGTTCGAGCAGGCCGTTCGAGTGGCTTTCGTCGACAGCGCTTTCTGCATTGCCGAGCACGCCGGGGAGCAAGCGGACGGTCGCGTCAAGCATAGCTTGCGCTGCGATCTCGCCGCCGGTTATCACGAAGTCGCCCAAGGATACTTCGGTGATGTTCCAGTGTTCCAGCACCCGTTCATCTACGCCTTCGAACCGGCCACACAGCATCGTGACGCCGTCGCAGCGTGCCAGGTCACGCGCCATGCTCTGGTCAAAGCGTTGTCCCCGCGGGGACAGGTACAGGATGGGCCAGCGTCCGCGGGCGTGGGATTGCGCCTCGGCAATGGCGTTGCTGACCACATCGGCACGCAAGACCATGCCCGCGCCGCCACCTGCAGGCGTGTCATCGACGTTGCGGTGCTTACCAATACCGTGGGCGCGCAGATCGTGGGTGTGGAGCTGCCATTTGCCGTCTTGCAACGCCTTGCCTGTGAGCGATGCGCCGAGGACGCCGGGAAATGTCTCCGGGAAAAGCGTGACTATACGTGCCTGCCAAACGCCGACCAGATCGGGGGCCTCGTCCATCAGTGACGAGGGTTTGAGCGTCGGGCGGATGACCTTGCGCCCATGGGATTTGGGGGGCTGTGTCATGCCCCTAGAACAACCCTTCGGGCGGGTCGGCGACAATGCGGCCTTTGGACAGGTCGACCGTCGGCACGGCGACTTTGGTGAAGGGTAACAACACGGTGGCCGTGCCGCCGGGTGCGTGGATTTCTAAAAGATCGCTCGCCCCGTGGTTTTGAACTGATTTGACCTTGCCCAGAGATGTGCCACCGGTGTCGAACACCTCAAGGCCGACAAGGTCGGTGTAGTAGAACTCGTCATCGGGCAGGTGGGGCAGCTGGTCGCGGCGGGCAAAAAGCTGGGTGCCTTTCAGCGCATCGGCATCCTCTTTCGTGGCCACTTCGGCGATGCGGGCGACGAAGCCGTTTTTCATGGGCCGAATAATGGCCAGCGAGAAGGACCGCGCGCCATCTTCGGTGGTGAGCGGGCTGTAGCTTTCGAGGTCCTCCGGATCTGCGCAGAAGGATTTGACGCGGACCTCGCCACGCACCCCGTATGCGCCGCTGATGGCGCCCACGCAGATCAGATCGTCACTCATTCCAGCACACTCCGTCGCGCATGACGCCACCCTGGGCCGCGCAAGCCTCGCTCGCCTGGCTGCGTTCGAACAGCAGACCGGCGACGAAAGCGATCAGGATCAGGATGGCAGTGCGGATCAATCCGAACATAAGGCGTGCCCTTTGCGGTGGTTGGTGCATTTGCGACACGTTGCAGGGCCTTGTCCAGTGTGTGCTGGCCGTGGTGTCTGTTTGCACCGCCCTGCCGCCGTCCTATCGCGTCTCGATCACCAGATCGTGCCGGTGTTCCCAGCCGGCGCGTTCGAGTTCGGGCGTATCGGCGTGCTCTTCGGGCCAGCCGACGCACATGTATGCGACGAGTGACCAGCCCTGGGGTATGTCGAGGTCGCGGCACAGTTGGTCGGGATCGAGGATAGAGACCCAGCCCATACCTAAGCCTTCGGCGCGGGCGGCGAGCCACATCAGGGTGATGGCACCCACCACGGAATAGCGGCGCATTTCGGGCATAGTGGCAGCGCCGAGGCCGCGCCCTTGGGTCGTGCTATCGTCGCAGAAAATCGCAAGATGTTCAGGGGCTTCGGCCATGCCGGACAGCTTGAGTTGGCTGTAGTTTGCAGCTTCGTCGCCATCGTAGCCTGCGAGGGCCTGCGCGTTGGCGGTCTTGTAATTTTCGAGCGCTGCGGCACGGGCCGTGTCGCTTTGCACGCGGAGGATCCGCCAAGGTTCGGACAGGCCCACGGAAGGGGCCAGCCGAAATGTGTCGAGGCAGCGCATCAGCACTGCCTCGGGCACTGGGTCGGTGCGAAAGCGGCGCACATCGCGCCGCCACGCCATCAGGTTCAAAAGTTGGCGGCGAAACTCATCCGGAAATGTGTCCACGCACCAAGCCCCTGTTTACTCTGCGGTTTCTTCTGCTGCAGCTTCTTCAGCTGGTGCTTCAGACGCTTCAGCAGCCTTGGCCGCTTTCTCTTCTGCGCGGTCCTTGGCTTTCTGGCCGGGCTCACCTTTTTTGGGGTTGTTGCGGTCTTTCTTTTCCACAACGCCAGCGGCTTCCAGCATGCGGCTGATCCGGTCGGTGGGCTGTGCGCCCTGACCCAGCCAGTATTGCACTCGCTCCATGTTCATTTTCACGCGCTCTTCGCTGTCTTTGGGCAGGAGCGGGTTATAGGTGCCCAGCTTTTCGATGTAGCGACCATCGCGGGGCATGCGGCTGTCGGCAGCCACGATGCGGTAGAAGGGACGCTTTTTCGAGCCACCACGGGCAAGACGGATTTTCATGGCCATTGTTTGTTTCTCCTTTAATGGCGGTGACGGGTAAATACCCGTTATTCTTGGTGTTTCTTGTGGTGCTGAATGACTTCAGCGATGATGAAGTTCAGGAACTTCTTGGCGAATTCCGGGTCCAGATCGGCCCGGTTTGCCAAATCTTCGAGCCGAGCGATCTGCGCGGCTTCGCGCGTGGGATCGGAGGGCGGAAGGTCGTGTGTGGCCTTGAGTTTTCCCACGGCCTGCGTGTGCTTGAACCGCTCGCCCAGGGTATAGACGAGGATCGCATCGAGCCTGTCGATGCTGGCGCGGTGGTCGGCCAGCACGTCTGCGGCGCGGGTGATGGCGTCGGTCATGGGCGACCCTTTCCGGGGCCGAAAAGGCTGGCAAACAGGGTGTCACCCCGCGTGCACCATCCGTGCACCCCTTGTGCACCCCCACCGTGCGGGTGGGGTAAGGTTTTGTTAATCAAGTGCCCATCCTTTCGGTTTGAACATCGGGTCGGCGTAGTGGCCGATTTCCATCTCGATCCCGTGCGCAAGTTGCGTGCCATCGAGCGCTTCGGGGGACGGGTGACGGTAGACTGCGTCGGAACCGTCGATGGTTTGCGCTGTCTTGTCCTTGACCGCGCCGAGCCGTTCGGCCAGCCGGATGCTGTCGAGGTTCATCGGGTCGAGATAGCTGACAGCACCCTCCCAACCATTCGCGTAGTAGTGCGCGCGCACCGCATGGGTCGCTTCGAGCGCGTAACCCTTGCCCGCTTTGTCGGGCCAGATGATCCAGGCAATCTCGCGTTCCGGCCAGCCTGCGGGCTGCCAGCCCCCGGCCATGCCATAGGTGTCATCCGTGTCCTTGTCGTGGATCATCCACATGCCGAAGCCGCGGATGTCCCAATGACCGATTTCAGCGGCGTAGAGCATCCACGCCTCGTAAGCGTTCAGCGGGCCGCCCATGAAACGGGAGCGGTAGGAGGCAAAGGTGGCCTTGAAGTTCGGATAGTCCTCCGGTTCCGGCCCGCGCAGGACGAGGCGCTGGGTTTCGATGACGGGGATGGCGGCGTGAGACATCACATCACCTCCCGGACGTAGCGGTAGATGAGGGTGGTTTCGCCATCTTGGGCGATCTCGCCATCTGGCAGGCCGCCGAGGCGTTGCGCCAGCTTGATCGAGCGCGCGTTGGCGTGGTCGATATAGGAGACGAGCGTGGACCAGCCGAGGGTTTGGAAAGCGTGGGTGAGGGCGGCTTGTGCCGCTTCGCGTGCGATACCTATCCCTTCGGCTTTCTCGGTCAGCATGAAGCCCAGTTCGGGTTCGGGGTCGCCGGGCTCAAAGCCCAGCACGACGAAGCCCGCGATGTCGCCCGCATGCCCGATAGTCCAGAGACCGTAGCCGTGCAGGAGCCAAGTTGAGGTCATCTGGGAAAAGTCGAGCCAAGCGTCTTCGCGCGTCATTGGTCCGCCCAGATGCTTGCCGCGGTCGGTGCAGGCGATTTGGGCGTAGGTGTCGAAATCGGTCACGCGCGGGGCGCGCAGGATCAGCCGGTCGGTTGCGAGGGTCGGCAGATGGCCTTGGAGCGCGATGGCGAAGAGGGAGGCCGCGCCGGTGCGGGGCGTTTCGCAAGGGAAGGTCATGGGCGCGCGCCTTTCCAAAAGGACGCGCTGCCGCGCGACTTCATACTGGCGGCGGTTGAAACGTGAGCCCGTTTGATCGGGTGCGCGGCCTGTGGCTGATCGGCCCTCCGGGGGGGATTTTTTTGAAACAGGGAAGGGGTCATGTCAGCGCCTCCGGTCCGGGGTGCCGCCAGAGTTGCATGGGGCCGAAGCGTTCGTGCGTGAAGTCGCTGTCGTAGGTGGCACCGAGGCGTTGTGCGACGCGGGCCGAGCCTTCGTTGTCCACTGCGATCAGGCTGATGAGGGTGGTCCAGCCGAGTGTGTCATAGGCATAGTTGCGGGCAGCGCGGCCTGCTTCGGTGGCGTAGCCTTTGCCCGTGGCGCCTTCGAAGAGGTCCCATCCAAGCTCGTTTTCGGGGAAGCCCTCGGGGTGCCAGAGGCCCACGATGCCGACGGGGTTCTGCGTGTCCTTTTCGATCAGCGTCCAGCGGCCAAAGCCGCGCAGGACCCAGTGGCCTGCTTCTTGTGCCAAGCTGCGCCAGCTGAGTTCACGGCTGAGCGGGCCGCCGACGAATGCCGCGCGCGGGGAGGCGTAGAAGTCGGCCAGCGCATCGAAATCCGTGAGCGCGGGGGGGCGCAGGATCAGGCGCTCGGTCTCGAGCGTGGGGGCGGTGAAGGTGACGGTCATGCTGCGGGCCTCGGGTGGCGGTAAACATAGGCCTCTTTGCCGGGGTCCTCGGCTTTTTCATCGCGGACCGCACCCAGCCGTTCTGCCAATGCGATAGAGCGGGTGTTCGGGTAGGCAATGTAGCTGACGATGGTGTCCCATTTCAGTGTGGTCCACGTGTAGTCGATGACGGCCTTGGCCGCCTCAAATGCGATGCCTTTGCCTTCGATGGCGGGGTCGAAAATCACCCAGCCGACTTCTTGTTCCGGCCATGTCTTCGGGTTCCAGTGGCCGACGATGCCGAGGGGCGTATCGTCGCCCTGATAGGTGACAACGAACATGCCGTAGCCGCGCATGACCCAATGGCCGATTTCGGTGCAGAAGAACTCCCACCCGCGTTTGTCGTCCTTCGGACCGCCCACATATTGCGCGCGGTCGGTTTTGTAGAATTCGATGAAGGTGGGCGCGTCCTGTGGTTTGGGGGCGCGCAGGGTGAGCCGTTCGGTTGTTATGGTTGGGGTGCCGGTGAGGGTGATCATGCGGCACATCCATGGCGGTAGACCGCTGTTTCGTCCGGTGTTTCGCCCGTTGGCAGTGGCGCTTCGGGATCGTGTGTGGCGCCCAAGCGGGTGGCCAGCGCTTCGGACCGGGTGTTGTCGGGTGTGATATAGCTGACGAGGGATTTGTCGCCGTGGTTCGTGGTGAACCAGTCGCGTGCGGCGACTGCGGCTTCGAATGCGATCCCTTTGCCTTCGGCGTCTTCCATGAGCGTCCAGCCGAGTTCGGGTTCGGGGAAGTGGGCGGGGTGTTGGAGGAGGACCTCGCCGCAATAGGTACCGGTCGCTCGATCTTCGATGGACCATGCGCCGAAACCCATGAGCGACCAGCTTCCGATGGCGGCCGCGAATTCGGCCCAGGCGCGGTCGGCGTCGATGTGGCCCCAGCTGAATGTGGCGCGGGGGGAGGCGCAATAGGCCGCGAAGGCCGGGAAGTCGGCGGTGCGCGATGCGCGCAGGATCAGCCGTTCGGTTTCGAGGGTGGGGATCACAGGCCCAACTCCTCGACTGAGGCACCGTCGAGTATCGGGCGGGTGAAGGTGCGGTCAAAGCTGAGGATGCAGCCGGTGTCTTGGGCGTGCTGGTATGCGCGTTGGCATTCCCCGTTCTGCACCATTTCGGTGCGGTACGCTTCGTAGGCTGCCAGCGAGGGAAACGAGAACATGCACCACGCTTTGTTGTTGGCGCCCTCGTGTGGAAGGAAATAGCCGTGATGCGTGCCGCCCATGCGGTTGACGAGGTGAATCCACGCGCGTGCGTAGACCTCGAACGCATCGACCTTGGTCGGGTCGATCACATATGTGACCAGGGCGGTTATCATTTCTTCTTGCCGAACCCCGAAAGGCCTGGGGGCAGGGGCATGCCGCCGCCCAAGCCGGGGAGGCCGCCGGGCATTTTGCCGCCGAGTTGTTTGGCTGCCGCTTCGAGCTGGGCCTGGTCCATGTTGCCCATGTCGGGCATGCCGCCCTTGCCCATCATGGCCTGCATGGCTTTCTTCATCATGCCGCCTTTGCCCTTGCCGAGCTTTTTCATCATGTCGGACATCTGGCGGTGCATTTTCAGCAGCTTATTGAGGTCGCTGACCTGCATGCCGGAGCCTGCGGCGATGCGTTTTTTGCGGCTGGCCTGCAGGATTTGGGGCGCGGCGCGCTCCTTCTTGGTCATGGACTGGATCATGGCGATCTGCTGCTTGAGGATCTTGTCGTCGAAGCCCGCGTCCTGCACCTGTTTAGCCATTTTGCCCATGCCGGGCATCATGCCCATCATGCCTTCCATCCCGCCCATCTTGATCATCTGTTCAAGCTGCATGCGCAGGTCGTTCATGTTGAACTGACCCTTGGCCATGCGCTTCATCATCTTTTCGGCCTGTTCGGCCTCGATGGTTTCCTGCGCTTTTTCGACGAGGCTGACGATGTCGCCCATGCCGAGGATGCGGCCTGCGATGCGCTCGGGCTCGAAGGTTTCGAGCGCGTCCATCTTTTCACCCAGACCCACGAACTTGATGGGCTTGCCAGTGACGGCGCGCATGGAGAGCGCCGCACCGCCGCGCCCGTCGCCGTCCATCCGGGTCAGGGCCACGCCCGTGATCCCGATGCGGTCGTCGAAGTTTTGTGCGGTGTTTACGGCGTCCTGACCGGTCAGGCCGTCAACCACGAGGATCGTCTCGCGCGGGTTGGCGATGTCGCGGACCTGTTCGACCTGCGTCATCAACTCTTCGTCGATGGAGAGGCGACCCGCGGTGTCGAGGATGTAGACGTCATAGCCGCCCATGCTGGCCTGGGTCTTCGCCCGTTTGGCGATCTGGACCGGGGTCTCGCCCTTGACGATGGGCAGGGTATCGACGCCGACTTGCGCGCCGAGGATGGCGAGTTGTTCCATGGCGGCGGGGCGGGTCACGTCGAGTGAGGCCATCAGCACGCGCTTGCCGTCACGCTCGGTCAGGCGTTTGCCGAGTTTGGCGGACATGGTGGTCTTACCACCGCCTTGCAGACCCACCATCAGGATTGGGGCGGGGGGGCTGTCGATCTTGAGCGCGTCGGGTTCACCTTCGCCCGTGAGGGTTGCGACGAGGGCGTCGTGCACGATCTTGACGACCTGTTGGCCGGGGGTGATCGACTTGGTGACGGCTTGGCCCGTGGCCTCTTCCTGCACGCGCTTGATGAAGTCGCGGGCGACGGGGAGGGAGACGTCCGCCTCAAGAAGCGCCACGCGAACCTCGCGTAGGGCGGTTTTGACGTCGTCTTCGCTCAGCGCGCCTTGCTTGGTCAGCCGGTCGAAGACACCGGAGAGGCGTTCGGAGAGATTTTCAAACATGGGCCTTCATCCTTTCGACCGTTGACGTTTGCCTGACACGTAAGTGCAAGCGGTGCAGACCCCAAGAAACAGACCCAAACGAAAAGCACCCCCGTGGGCGCAACGCGCTGACGGAGGGCGATCCCGGGCATATCCCAAGGGACCGGAAGTTTACGGACTTCCGGGTGTTGCGGGCGGGTTAAGTGAGGGTGACCTGTGAGTCAAGGGGTTTGGCGGGAGGCCTAGACCCTGAGACATGGTCTTGGTTCAGGCAGTTGAACCAGACGCCGGGCTTGTCCCATCAGACAGCGTATCGGGATTTGAGAAGCGCTTCGGCGTATTCTTCGTCTGCCTTGCTGTCATGCACAATCCCGCCGCCCACATTCAGCGTGGCAACCCCATCTTCTGTGCAGGTTACCGTCCGGATCGCGACGTTGAACTGCATCGATCCGTTGGGGGCGATCCAGCCGATTGCGCCGCAATAGGCACCACGCGCTTCGCTCTCAAGGGAGCGTATGACCTGCATGGCTCTGATTTTTGGCGCTCCGGTGATCGAGCCACAGGGAAACAGTGCCTCGAATACATCGTGCAGCGTGTTCTGTGGTGGCAACTGGGCCGTGATGCGGGATGTCATCTGGTGCAAGGTGGCGTAGGTCTCAACCTTGAAAAGGTCAGGCACTCTGACGCTGCCCAGTTCAGCCAACTTGCTGACATCGTTGCGCAGTAAGTCCACGATCATCAGGTTTTCCGCTTGGTTCTTCTCGGAGTTTTTCAGCCATGCGGTTTGTGCGGCGTCCTTTTCCGATGTCGCGCCGCGCGCAGCTGTCCCTTTCATCGGTCTGGTTTCAAACAGGCCATTTTCATCAATTGTAAAGAATAACTCTGGTGATCGGGACAGAAGCACCGGCCCGCCAAGATCAACAAAAGCACCATGTGGAACGGGTTGCCTGGCGCGGAGTGCGAGGTACAGCTCCAGCGGCTGTTCCGTATATTGCGCCCTTAATGGGAAGGTGAGGTTGGCTTGATAGATGTCCCCGGCCAGTATGAGCTGCTTCACCTCTGAAAAGGCGGAAGCGTACTGCGCCTTGTCCCATAAAGGCGTCAGAGGGCCGAGTTTGGCGGTGTGCGCTGGTTCCTCAAATTGAGCCGTTTGCGGCGCTTCGAAGACACCGAAACAGAGAAGCGGCACGGTCCTGCCCGTCGGAAGTAGGCTCTTCAGTTTGTGCGAAAACAGGTAGCCGAGTTCGTAGCTGGCATATCCGGCCAACCAATACCCCTCTGCCCGTGCGTCTTCGATGGCGGCGAAGGCTGCGGTGACGTCCTCGGGGGTGTCGGCGCGTATTGTGCGGACGGGATCAACAAATGCAGTCCCTCCCGAAAGGGGGCCGCAATCGAAGATGACCTGTCTTTGGTCGGAATGGTTTGCCAAGTCTAGAAATCGGCTGCGATGCGCAGATCACGCAACGGGCGCACCACCTCGATGGATTTGAGGTAGAGCGGGTGAGCCTTGTAGGCGGACAGCGCCTCTGCGCTCGCAAACTCAGCGTACACCACGACGTCTACCTCGTTTGAAAATGCGTCATCACGGGTGTTCTGACGCACCTCGAACACCTCGGAATGGGGAATATCCGCCAACAGCGACAACCCATCGATGATGCGAGGTAAATCCGCTTTGTTCTTGGCGCTGAAGAAGACGACATGTCTGATGTTTGGACGGGCTGTCATGGCACCTCTGCGGGTTTTTGTGTGTGCAGATCAATCGCCCGTCCATTAGCCACAACGCAGACGCGCGACCAGAGCAAAAAACCGGGAAGCAGACATGCGCTGAGCTTGCAGCATGTGGCGGAAGGGGGCTCGGAGCAGCCCTGGGCGTGTCCGAGCCTATTGCGCCTATTCCTGAATGCTTTCCAGATAGGCCATCAGGTCCACGATGGGTTTGCTGGTCAGGATCGGCTGGCCGGTTTCGGCCTTGAGCGCTGTGTCCTCGCCCTCGAAATACCAGCCATAGACCGGCATGGGCGAACCGTGGCTGACCAGCGGGTCGCGCCCGTCGATGCGTGAGACCACGCGGGCGATTGGAAAGGTGCCGTCGTTGCGCGCTGCCAGATCATTCAGGCTGGGCGGTTGCAGCAGAAGGGCCGGGCGCATAGGGCCGTTGCCGTCCGCATTTACACCGTGACAGGTGGCGCAGTGCCGTTGATAGAGTGTCGCGCCGATTGACACGTCCTGCGCCCAGGCGGTCAGGGGCATGCTGCCAAGCAAAGCTAAGGTGGCGATGAGCTGTTTCACGGGGCGTCTCCTGTCTGTTACGCTGTTCAGCGTAAGGAGCGCTGCGGGGGGCCGACCTGATCTTGATCAAATGTCGGTGGCTTTTCCGCGGGTGGGCAGGAAAAGGAAGATGGTCATGACGCAACTCTTCGTGCCGCAGGCCTACAACAATGCCTGGTCAAATCACCGACTGCATCGCGCCTGCGCTGGGCTGACGGACAAAGCGCTGGCAAAGGAGCGTCCGTCGTTTTTCGGGTCGATCATTGCCACGCTCAATCACATCCTGATTGTCGACTGGTTCTATGTTTCTGCGCTGGAGGGGGCCTGTATCGGTGCGGCGGCTTTCGAGCCCGAAGTGCCCCATCCGGAGCTGCCTGCCCTGCGTGCCGCGCAGCGCGAGGTAGATCGCCGTTTGATTGCCGTGACCGAGGATGCCACGCTGTCCGACCCGGAGCGCATCGTTCGGATGTTGCGCAGCAGTGGTGTGCAGGAGGAGCGGTTTGATCGTACCTTTCTGCATCTCATTCAGCATCAGATTCACCATCGCGGCCAGGTCCATGCGCTTTTGAGCATGACGTCTGTCACGCCGCCGCAGTTAGACGAGTTCTACATGGCGTGGGAGGCCGATGCGGCGTTGCGCGCCCGCGATCTGGGTGAAATGGGCATGACCGAGGATGATATCTGGCGCGGACGCTAGATGGAGCGTCGGTAGGCACGGAGCCAGTCATTGATCGCATCTGCCGTCTGTTTTGGGCCATTGCCGGACACATACGCCTCGACCAGCGGGTATGTTGGCCTGTCGTGAAAGGTCAGTGTTGGCCGGGCGGTGTCGGAGAATGCCTCGACCTCCGCGTGGCGGACATGGGCGAGAGGGTGCACAGCGTTGCGGTAGCGAAGGAGGGTGCGGCGCTGGATGGTGACTGTGCCAGCGCGGGCGTCGAAAATGACCTGATCACGCTGGATCGCCAGCGCAAAGATGCCAAGCGGCACGCCTGCGCCAAGCAGGACGGTCGGCAGCCCGGCGGTTTCCCCGGCGACCAGCAGGGCCAATCCCGCTGCTGCGCACGCCACGATGCACACGATCAGCCCTCCGCCGAGCAGCCAGGGGGCATGGGCCAGGATCAGTTGTGTCGGCAGGTTGCGGACGACGGTCATGGTGGAACGCTAGCGGCAACAGAAGCTCTCCCACAAGTCTTGGAACCCGTATGGCTCCCCGCGCGTTAACTATTTGTTAACGTATTTCGCGTTGCGCAAACCATGAAGAAGGATGCCTTTTGAAACCTGTATTTTTCGTTTTGACTATCACTGCCTTGTCTGTGCCTGCCGCCCTGTCGGCGCAAACCCAATCCACTCTGTCCGTATCTGATACGTCTGTCGTGTTTCATGGCGGCGGGTGCCGCAAGTCCTCGCCCCCCGGCCAATGCTGCCATGCCGGGTCGCAACCCTATCATTGTCATTGATCGCAAAAGCCTCCGCCAACACGACGGGGGCTTTTTATTTTCAAAGCAGCTGGCTGATCAGGCCGCCAGTTTCTCAATCTCCGCCTTGGCCTCGGCGATGGCCTCTTCGCCCTGAGCCATGACGCGGTCGGCTGCGATGACTTCGACCTCGTGAATGCCGATGAAGCCCATCACGTGCTTCAAGTAGTCGGTGGCAAAGTCGATGTCACTGCCCACGGGGGTGCCGCCGGTGGCAACCGCGATGATCGCACGCTTGCCGTTGAGCAGGCCGACGGGGCCGGTTTCGGTGTATTTGAAGGTCAGACCGGCACGCGCGACCAGATCAATCCACGCCTTCAAGGCGGCGGGGATGCCGAAATTGTAGACCGGTGCGCCGATGACGATGGTGTCTGCGGCCTTGAGCTCCTCGACCAGTGTATCGGACAGGGCAAGGGTGTCGCGCTGGGCCGGGTCGCGGTCGTCGGCGGGGGTGAAGTTGGCGTTGACCCAGGCCTCGTTGATCTGGGGCAGCGCCTCGCTCAGGTCACGGCGGATGACATCGCTGCCAAGCTTGGCAACGATCTGGGCGCTCAGGTCGCGGGTCACGGAACCTTGGGTGCGGGCGGAGCTGTCGATGTGCAGGATGGTCATGGTCGGGTCCTCTCTGGGATGGATGTGTCGTCTGCCCTCAGAATTGGACCTTGCAAATTTGAACGCAATTCCTGAAACTCAACAGCATCTGTTAGCATTTGCACAAAGAGCTTTGGACCGATGGACAATTGGGACGAGATCAAGACCGCCTATCAGGTGGCGCGTATGGGCACTGTCAGTGGCGCGGCAGACGTGCTGGGTGTTCACCACGCGACGGTCATCCGCCATATCGACGCGCTTGAGGGGCGATTGGGCGTGAAACTGTTCCAGCGGCATGCCCGCGGCTACACCCCGACCGAGGCGGGCGATGATCTGTTTCGCGTTGCCCAAGCCACCGATGACCAGTTCAGCCAGCTTGTTGGTCGTATCAAGGGGCGCGGTACGGAAGTGTCGGGCGAATTGGTCGTAACCTCACTGGTGAACATGGCGCCGCGCATGGCCCCGGTGCTGACGGAGTTTCAGCAACAGCATCCCGATGTGGTGGTCCGCTATCTGACGGGCGAGCGCCTGTTTCGCCTGGAATATGGCGAGGCGCATGTGGCGATCCGCGCGGGCAACGCGCCGGATCAGCCCGACAACGTGGTGCAGCCTTTTGTTCGCCAGTCCATGGGGCTGTACGCGACCAAGCAATATGTCGAGGCGTATGGGCACCCGGAGGATCTGAAAACAGCCACGGGCCACCGTTTTGTCAGCCACGATTCCGCGGATAACCGCGCACCGTTTCATCAGTGGCTTCGTAGCCAGGTGGCTGAGGATGACATCACATTCCGCTCGACGGATGTGCGCGCGCTGGAACAGGCTGTGCTGGCGGGTGCTGGTATCGGCTTCCTGTCTGTGCTTGAGGCGCGGGCCAATCCAAACCTGGTGGAGGTCATGACCCCGCGCGAGGACTGGTCCTCGCCCCTGTGGCTGGTGACCCATGTGGACCTGCATCGCACCAACAAAGTGCAGGCATTTCTGAGCTTTCTGAAAGAAAAATCCAAGAGCTGGCACGTTCTGTGACGCCAGCCCTGCGCGGACATGCGGCGATGCTGTTGTTCTCTGCCCTTGTGGCGGGGTCGTTTTCGCTTGGGGCGATGGCGGCGAACGAGATTGCGCCTGCGGCCCTGAATGCTGCCCGCTTCTGGATCGCGGCGCTGGTCATTGGGGTTGCCGTCGTGGCGCGGGGCGGTGTGCCAGGCCAAGCGCTGCGGGCACCGTGGCGCTACGCGGTGCTGGGCGGGCTGTTTGCCATCTATTTCGTGCTGATGTTCGAGGGGTTGAAGACCGCGGCACCTGTAAGTGCGGCGGCGGTCTTTACCCTCACCCCCGTGATGTCGGGGGTGTTTGGCTACATTCTCTTGCGTCAGATCACGACCCCGCGCATGGCATTCGCTCTGTCCGTCGGTGCCGCAGGTGCCTTGTGGGTGATCTTTCGTGCTGATCTGTCCGCTTTTCTTGCGTTCGAGGTGGGGCGCGGTGAAGTCATCTATTTCTTCGGATGCGTGAGCCATGCGATCTACACGCCGATGGTGCGCAAGCTGAACCGGGGTGAACCGGCGGTCGTCTTTACCTTCGGCATGCTGGTTGCGGGGGCGTTGTTGCTGACCCTGTGGGGCTGGCGGGATCTGGTCGCGACGCCCTGGGCAGCGTTGCCTGGCATCGTGTGGGTCACGCTGATCTACGTGGCCCTTTTCGCCTCTGCCGCCACATTCGTGCTGTTGCAGTTTGCGACGCTGCGCCTGCCGTCGGCCAAGGTGATGGCCTACACCTACCTGACCCCAAGCTGGGTAATCCTGTGGGAAGTGGCGCTGGGCAATGGTGTACCGTCTGGCATCGTCTGGGTTGGCGTTGGTCTGACGGTGATCGCCCTGTCGCTGCTGTTGCGGGACGAAGAGCGGCTGGCCTAGCTGCCAGGCAGCTCATTTTCGAGAAACCTTTCGAATGCATCGAGGTTCACTGGCTCGAACTGCCCAAACCCCTGCATCCAGACAGAGGCCCCGCGCATCGCGTCCGGGTCAAGCTTGCACCATTTCACGCGACCGCGCTTTTCCTGCTGGATCAATCCTGCGCGGGTCAGGATCGTCAGGTGTTTGGAGATCGCGGCCAGCGACATCTCGAACGGTTCGGCCACGTCGGTGACGGCCATGTCATCCTCAAGCAGCATCGTCAGGATCGCCCGCCGG
This sequence comes from Tateyamaria sp. ANG-S1, assembly GCF_000814025.1. Lineage (GTDB taxonomy): Bacteria > Pseudomonadota > Alphaproteobacteria > Rhodobacterales > Rhodobacteraceae > Tateyamaria. The sequence goes on from NZ_JWLL01000001.1 coordinate 241,296, forward strand.
GTCGGGTCGGCGAGGGCGGAAAAGACGGTGTCGAGCGGATCGGCCATGGCCTGTCATACCGGGGCTGCGGGCCAAGGGGAAGCGATCAGAGATAGGGGTGCCTGTTCTCTTCCGATGGCCAGCGGTGTTTCATTTGTGCGCGTTGCGACGGGGTGAGACCGATGTCTTGCGCAATGTGGTCTGTCATTGGGGGTAGGGCGGTGCCCTCCGTTTGTTGCGCTTTGCGGTGAAAGCGCAGGAATTTTGCACAGGTCGAGAGGGCGCGCAAAAGCGCGTTCTTGTGGGTGATCTGCATGAGAAGCCCCGTTTTCAGGAGGTGTAGGCTGAATATGACCCGCAGTCCGTCGTGGGGCAAACAGAGTTCCTTGACATGACTTGTGCGTTTTTTGCACGCTTGTGCTTATGTCGCGTACCCTGCCACCCCTTAACGCCCTGCGCGCATTCGAGGCTGCGGCCCGGCACGAGAGCTTTACGCGCGCCGCGGAAGAGTTGGGCGTCAGCCACTCTGCCATCAGTCGCCATGTGCGTGGGTTGGAGGCGCGGCTGGGTGTGCATCTGTTCCGCGACGCATCGCGCGGTGTGGCGCTGACGGCGGAGGGCGGGCACTACCTGCAGCGGATTACGCCCGCCTTTGATGTTATCAGTGACGCGACCGAAGGGCTTTCGGATACACCGGCAGGTCGCGTGGTGGTGAATAGTGAATCGCTCTTTGCCAACAAGGTGATCGCGCCGTTGCTGCGCAAATTCCAGCAGGACCTGCCCGACATCGAGTTGCGTCTGATCGCGTCTGATCAACTTGCTGATCTGGACCGGTTCGAGGCCGATATGGCGATCCGTTTTGCCCATAAGGGTGCGCTTGATGTCCCGTCCGATCTGGTGAGTGACGCCAAGCTTTATCCTTTTGCCGCGCCTGACCTTGTACCCGGCAACCGCATCCGGGCCGAGCATCTGAGCCAATACCATCTGTATCGGGATCGGCACGAACTGGTTTGGACGAAGTGGTGTGCGCTTGCGGGGCATGATCCGGCGCTGGTGAATGAAGGAGAGTGGCGGGCGCGTGTGCCACTGGCTTTTGAGGCGGCTGTACATGGTGCTGGTCTGTACCTCGGCTCAGCCGATTGCGTCGCCGTTGAAGTGGGGGGCGGGCGGCTGGTTCAATTGTCGGATGTTGGCTTTCGCATGGGATCCTTTCATCTGCTGACGAGCGGGCAGGCGGCACGCCGCAAGGCGGTTCGGAGGGTGCGGACCTGGCTGCTGGATCATACCCGGAACTTTCGTAGTGGCGAAAATCAACCAAGTGGTTGAACATGCAGATCGGTCTGAAAGTGGCGTTCGGGGCGGGTGCGGCGCATTGGCGCCTGTCTCCGTTGTTTCAAAAATATACTATAAAACAGTTGGTTAGCTGCCCGTTCAGCAAGCGCTTGAGCGCGTTGACTCACACCGCACCCCGACATATCCAACCCTCAATCCAAATGACGGGATGAAAGGCGCGTGACTGACCCCGAAGACGCAGATCGACTAAAGGCCCTGAGTGCCCGCATCGAAGCCGTCAAGGAAGAGCACGCCCCGAAACCCCGCACGCCGGATCCTCACTCTCAGGCACAGCTGGCCTGGCGCATGGTGATCGAACTGGTGGCCGGTCTTGGGATCGGGTTTGGCATGGGATACGGACTGGACGCGCTGTTCGGTACTTCACCGTTTCTCATGATCATTTTTATCTTCCTGGGCCTCGCGGCCGGCATCCAGACGATGATGCGCAGCGCGAAAGAGGTCCAGAGACAGCGAGACGCGGCAGATGCCGCAGATGACGACGCCCGGCAGGGCTAGGACGGAGAGAGCCGGATGGCAGACGAAGCAAAGAGTGGCGGTGGGCTGTCCTTCAAGCCCATGGATCAGTTCGAAGTCAAATCGCTGTTCGGTGGCGAAGTTGGCATGTTCACGATCACCAACGTGACGCTTTGGCTGGCGCTGGCCGTTCTTGCCGTCATCGGCCTGTTGGTCCTGACCACATCCAAGCGTGAGACCGTGCCGGGTCGCGGCCAGTCCATCGCCGAGCTGATGTACGGCTTTGTCTACAAGATGGTCGAGGATGTCACCGGCAAGGACGGGATCAAGTACTTCCCGTACATCATGACGCTATTTATGTTTATTCTCTGCGCCAATTTCCTGGGTCTGATCCCGATGTCGTTTACCACGACGTCGCACATCGCAGTCACCGCCGTGCTTGGCTTCGGCGTGTTCATTGCTGTGACTGTGCTGGGCTTTGCGTTGAACGGCGCAGCCTTTCTCGGCCTGTTCTGGCCGACGAGCGCGCCGCTGCCCCTGCGCCCGGTGCTCGCTGTCATCGAACTGATTTCCTACTTCGTGCGTCCGGTCAGCCACTCCATTCGTCTGGCAGGCAACATGATGGCCGGTCACGCGGTCCTGAAAGTGTTCGCTGGCTTTGCCCAGGTGGCAGCCATCGCACCGGTCGCTATCGTTGGCGTTATGGCGATCTACGGGCTTGAAGTGCTGGTGTCGGCCATCCAGGCCTACGTCTTCACGATCCTCACATGCGTGTACCTCAAGGACGCGCTGCACCCGCATCACTAATGCACCGCGAGGGCGGACCCCTCGCAGCATCCAACTTCCAATCGTAAGGAGAATTAAAATGGAAGGTGAACTCGCACACATCGGCGCTGGTCTCGCAGGTCTTGGCACGGGCCTCGCGGCTCTGGGCGTGGGCAACGTGGCTGGCAACTTCCTTGCCGGCGCTCTGCGCAACCCTTCGGCCGCTGCTGGCCAAACAGCTACTCTGTTCATCGGCATCGCCTTTGCAGAAGCCCTGGGGATCTTCTCGTTCCTCGTCGCTCTGCTGCTGATGTTCGCCGTCTAAGCTTCTCTGGCGACATTCCTTACGGTCGGGCGGCGTGATACAGTCGCGCTGCCCGATGTAACGGCTCGCAATTCGGCCCTGCATGCAGGGTCCACTCAGGGGAACGACCGATATGGCGGAAAACACAAACGCTGCAGGTGAAGTCGCAGCTGGCGCGCCTCCGGGCATGCCGCAGCTGAACACGGACTACTTTGCCAACCAGATTTTCTGGCTGATCATTACGCTTGTGGTGATCTATTTTGTGCTGTCGCGCGTGGCCCTGCCGCGGATCGCAGCCATCCTTGCCGAACGGCAGGGGACCATCACGAATGACATCGCCGCGGCCGAGGATCTGAAGGCCAAGGCGGAGGCGGCCGAGGCTGCCTATGAAAAGGCACTGGCGGACGCCCGCGCCGAAGCACAGCGCATCGCGGGTGAGACCAAGGCGGCTATTCAGGCTGACCTCGACGTCGCCATCGAAAAGGCGGATGCCGAGATTGCGGCCAAGGCCGCCGAGAGCGAAAAGGCCATCGCCGAAATCCGCGCCGGTGCTCAGGACGCCGTCAAAGAGGTGGCCAAGGACGCCGCGCAGGACATCGTTGCGCTGATGGGTGGCAAGGCTGACGCAAAGGCGATCACCGCTGCCGTCAACGACCGGATGAAAGGATAAGTCATGCGTTTTCTGACCCTTACGTCCATGTCCGTTCTGGCAGCCGGTCCCGCGCTTGCGGCATCCAAGAACCCGTTTTCGGCGGAGTTCTGGAAGCTGAGCAACACGGACCTGATCGTTCTGATCGCGTTCATCCTGTTCATCGGGGTCCTGTTCTACTTCAAGGTTCCTGGCATGATCGGGAAGATGCTGGACGACCGCGCGAGCGGCATCCAGTCAGAGATCGACGAAGCCCGTGCTCTACGGGAGGAAGCCCAGACCTTGCTGGCCTCTTACGAGCGCAAGCAGAAGGAAGTTCAGGCGCAGGCGGACAAGATCGTCGAACAGGCCAAGAAGGACGCGGAAGCCGCTGCCGATCAGGCCCGTGCCGATCTGAAGACGTCGATCGAGCGTCGTATGGCCGCCGCCACAGACCAGATCGCGTCGGCTGAAGCGAGCGCTGTGAAAGAGGTGCGTGACACCGCCGCAGCGGTTGCTGTGCAAGCTGCACGCGACGTGATTGCCAAGCAGATGACGGCTACCGACGGCAACAAGCTGATCGATGACGCCATCGCCGAGGTGGACGCGCGACTGCACTAAGCCTTTGCTTCCTAGCGGAAATCATTGAACCCCGGCCGCTGCGCCGGGGTTTTTCGTGTGTGAACCTTTTGTGAAGTTTTGCTTGGGCTTGGCATGGATCAAATGAGGCGCGCACGGCCGTCGCTAGGCGTTGGGAAAGGCCCTGTTTCCCAGCCCAGCGAGGTTCTCAATGTTCGACACCCAGACGACCAAAGACACGCCCACCTTTGCACATCGCCGCAACAGCCCACCCATCATGACGGTGCGCAACCTGTCGCTGCACTACGGTGAAAAGCTGGCGTTGGACGACGTCAGTTTCGACCTTTATGCCAACGAAATCCTCGCCTTTATTGGTCCGTCCGGGTGCGGGAAATCCACGGCTCTGAAATGCCTGAATCGCATGCATGACGGGGCCCGTGATGTGCGGATCGAGGGCGAGATCCTGATGCATGGAGAGGACATTCACGGCCCGGATATCGACCCGCCGTTGCACCGGCGGCGCTTTGGTTGGGTGGCACAAAAGCCGAACCCGTTTCCGACGACGATCTTTGACAATGTCGCCTATCCTGCGCGGCTGCATGGGCTGACCCGAAACCGGAAGGCGTTGAAAGCGCATGTAGAACAATGCCTTAGGCGGGCGTGGCTGTGGGATGAGGTGGCGGGCCACCTGATGGTCAAAATCGGGACAGACCTGTCCGGGGGGCAGCAGCAACGGCTTTGCATTGCGAGGGCGCTGTCGACAAAGCCGGAGGTGTTGTTGATGGACGAACCCACCGGTTCCATCGACCCGATTGCGACGCAGCGGATCGAGGATTTGCTGGTGGAGTTGAAGGCAGAACAGGCGATCGTCATCATCACGCATTCTATGGCGCAGGCGCGGCGGATTGCGGACAGGGTCGCCTATTTCCACCTTGGCAAATTGCTGGAAGTGCAGCCGACCGAAGCGATGTTCGCAGCCCCCCAAACTGCGGAGGCGCGGGCCTTTATAGCGGGCAAGATGGGGTGATCAGGTGGTGGTCTCGTGGTCGAGCCGCTGGCGCGCGATCTCTTCGTTGTGCTCGGCCTTTTGCTGGTCGCGCAGGGCGCGTTCGACATAGTCGAGATGGGCGTGGACGGCGGTGCGGGCGGTGTCGGGGTCGCGGGCTTGCAGGGCCTCGTTGATCTGGCGGTGTTGGTCCAGAAGCGCCTGCCGTGTGGTGCGTTGCTTGAACATGACCTGACGGTTGTAGAACACACCATCTCGTAACAGTTGGTACATCGACCGCATCATGTGGAGCATGATGACGTTGTGGCTGGCTTCGATGATCGCCATGTGGAATTGCGCGTCAAGCTGGGCTTCTTCCTCGCCATTGCGCTTGGGATGGGCGGCTTCCATCTTCTCAAACACCTTTTGCACGACCGCCAGATCAGTGTCCGACCCTAGCCGTGCGGCACGCTCGGCGGCCAGTCCCTCCATGTCGCGGCGAAAGCTGAGATAGTCGAAGACGGCCTCGTCATGGCGGGCGAAAAGTTCCGTTAAAGCAGGGGCGAAGGCAGAGCCAAGGACGTCGGCGACGTAGACACCCGCGCCGGGTTTGGCGACCAGCAGGCCCGTCTCTTGCAGGGTGCCGATGGCGTCGCGCAGGGAGGGGCGGGAGACGCCCATGCGTTCGGCGAGATCCCGTTCGGGGGGCAGCCGTTCACCCGGGCGCAGGATGCCGCGCAGGATCAATTGTTCGATCTGGCGGATCACGGCGGCGGATAGTTTGTCGGGCTGGACGGGGCGAAAGGGCATGGTCTCTCCTGTCGGATTGGTAAAATCATATGACCAATGTTGCGGGGGTGCAATCGGAGAGCGGTCGGGGTGAGTCGCGGGCCGCGTTTACCTTGTTTTCATAGAGATTGACGCCGAAAACAGGGTGTCACCCCCTGTGCACCCTGCGTGCACCCCCTGTGCACCCCCAACGGGCGCTTGGACGGTGGTTAACGCAACGCGCGGTGGGTTCTGTTCACCGGATGTTAACCAAGTGTCGGCTTTGCTGCGCTCATGCGTTTCCTTCTGTTTGCCTGCCTTACCCTCGCCGCCTGCAACACGCCTGGCCCGCATTTTCGCGGTTTGCCCGCCACCACGGTCACGGTTGACGGCTCCACCTTTGACGTACGCGTCAACGGGCGGCTGGCGGAGGCGCTGCGGACGAACATGCAGTATGCGCCGCGCTTTGGTCCCATCAGACAACGCGCGGCCAAGGCGATGGAGATCGTGAGCGGCTGCGAGGTCAAGGAGGTGCGGGGGGATCAAGCTCTGGCCACTGGCATTCTGGATTGTGGCAAGGGCGGTCCGTCCGTCGACCGGCAGGTGCCGCAGGACGAGCTAAGCTGTTACACGCTCGACAGCTATGTCAGCCCGGCCACGGATGAACTTGTGCTGGCCGTGGATTGCGACGTGATCTGACGCCGCTGCCCGCAATATCTTGTGGATAAACCCGCCCAAATCGCAGTTTGTGGGGGCGTGGCGTTGACAGCTTTGCCCATGGCCGTCCACCATGCCAGCCCAACCAGACTCACTTTGGGGGCCGCGTGCGCTTTTCCAAACTCCGACTGACAGGCTTCAAATCCTTTGTCGATCCGACAGATCTGATCATCGCGGACGGGTTGACCGGCGTGGTCGGCCCCAATGGCTGCGGCAAGTCGAACCTGCTGGAAGCGCTGCGCTGGGTGATGGGTGAGAACCGCCCCACGGCGATGCGCGGCGGGGGGATGGAGGATGTGATCTTTGCCGGCGCGTCGACCCGGCCCGCGCGCAACTTTGCCGAGGTCAGCCTGCACATCGACAACTCGGAGCGTTTGGCCCCCGCCGGGTTCAACGATCAGGACGCGCTGGAGATCGTGCGCCGGATCACGCGGGATGTGGGCAGCGCCTACAAGACCAATGGCAAGGACGTGCGTGCGCGTGATGTGCAGATGCTGTTTGCCGATGCGTCCACGGGCGCGCATTCGCCCGCGCTGGTGCGGCAGGGACAGATTGCGGAGCTGATTAACGCCAAGCCGAAGAACCGGCGCCGCATTCTTGAGGAAGCGGCTGGGATTTCGGGCCTGTATCAGCGGCGGCATGAGGCCGAGTTGAAGCTGAAAGGGGCCGAGCAGAACCTGGCCCGCGTCGATGATGTGATCGAGCAGTTGGCGGCGCAGTTGAACCAATTGGCGCGGCAGGCGAGGCAGGCCGCGCGGTATCGCGAGATTGGCGATTCCCTGCGCAAGGCCGAGGGGCAGTTGCTGTATCGCCGCTGGCGCGAGGCGGATGATGCGCGGGCGGCGGCGGATGAGGAGTTGCGCGCGCGGACCACGGCGGCGGCGCAGGCAGAAGGCGCTGTGCAGGTGTCGGCCAAGGCGCGGGTTGCTGCGGAGGATGCCTTGCCCCCATTGCGCGAGGAGGATGCGATTGCGGCGGCTGTCTTGCAGCGTCTTGCGGTGCAGCGCGATACGCTGGCGGATCAGGAAGCGCAGGCGGAGCAGGCGATTGAGCGGCTAACCGGGCGGATTGCGCAGTTGGCCCGCGACATTGAGCGCGAGGGCGGGCTGAACAAGGACGCGGGCGAAACGATTGAGCGTCTGGAATGGGAAGCGGCCGAGATTGCCAAGGCGAGCGAGGGGCATGAGACGCTGCTGGCAGAGGCAGCCGAGGCGGCGCGCGAGGCGGGTCAGGTCTTGCAGGCCCGCGAGGGCGATCAGTCGGACAAGACCGAGGATGTGGCGCGGCTGGCAGCGCGGCATGGGTCGGCGCAGCGGCTTCTGGAAGACAGCCGTAAGGTTGAGGCGAAGTCGGAGGCTGAGGCGGAGAAGGCGCGGGCGGCTGTGGCGACGAGCCGTGCGGCTTTGGACAAGGCGGGCGTGGATTTTGAAGCTGCCGAGGCGGCGTCGGCCGAGGCAGAGGCGACGGCCAAGCGCGCCGACGCGGCGCTGATCGCGGCGGAGGAGGCGCGGGCCGAGACCCAGTCGCGTGAGGCGGATGCCCGTGCGGAGCGGTCGGAGGCAGAGGGCGAGATGAACGCCTTGCGCGCTGAGGCCGGGGCGCTTGCCAAGCTGGTGGAGCGGGATACGGCTGAGGGTGGTCAGATCCTCGACCGGTTGCAGGTGCAGCAAGGGTTTGAAAAGGCGCTTGGTGCGGCTTTGGCCGATGATTTGCGCGCCCCGCAAGTTGAGGCGGATGGGCCGTCTGGTTGGGCGGTGTTGCCTGCCTATGACGTGGATCAGCCTTTGCCGGAGGGGGTGACGGCGCTGACGGAACACGTGTCGGTGCCGGAGGTGTTGCAGCGCCGGATGTCGCAGATCGGGCTTGTTGACGCGGATGATGCGGCGCGGTTGCAGCCGCTCTTGAAGCCCGGCCAGCGGTTGGTGTCGCAGGAAGGTGACGTTTGGCGTTGGGATGGTTTCCGTGCTTGGGCCGAGGATGCGCCGAGTGCGGCAGCTTTGCGCTTGCAGCAGTTGAACCGGTTGGAGGAGTTGAAGCAGTCGTTGGAGCGGGCCACGTCCCGTGCGGATGGTGCGCGGCAGGCGCATGAAGCTTTGACGGCGCGGATGGCGGAGTTGGCTGAGGCTGATAAGTTGGCCCGCAATACCCGTCGTGAGGCGGACCGGATGGTCGCAGATGCCGCACGGGCTTTGAGCCGGGCGGAGGCGGATCGCAATCTGGCCGAGGGGCGGCTGGAGTCTCTGGGCCTCGCCGTGACCCGGCATGAAGAGGATGCGATGGCGGCGCGGGCGCGTGTGTCGGAGGCTGAGACGGCGCTGGCTGATTTGCCCGATCTGGAGGCCGCGCGGGCGGAGGTTGAGGACCTGCGCATGACCGTTGAGGCGGCGCGTATCACGATGATGTCGCGCCGGTCGGCCCATGATGATTTGCGCCGCACGGGCGAGGCTCGCGTGAAGCGCGCGCAGGAGATCACCAAGGAGATCAGTGGCTGGAAGCACCGGCTTGAGACCGCAGAACGGCGCACGGCGGAACTGGTGGACCGCAAGGTGACGTCCGAGGCCGAGTTGAAAGAGGCGCAGGCGGCGCCCGGTGAGTTGGCGGCCAAGCGTGAGGCTTTGAGTGACGAGATTGCGCGGGCTGAGAGCCGCAAGGCCGAGGCGGCCAATGCGCTGTCCGAGGACGAGGGCAAGTTGCGCGATGCGACGCTCGCCGAGCGTGAGGCGGAGCGCTTGGCCTCCGAGGCGCGCGAGGCGCGGGCCCGGTCTGAGGCGCGGTCGGAGGCGGCGCGGGAGACCGTGGCATATGCCGCGGAGAGGATTGCCGAAGAACAGCAGATGACGCCGAACCAGTTGCTGACGGCTTTGGATGTCGTGCCGGATCAGATGCCGGGGGCGGAGGCGTTGGAGACTGAAGTGGGCCGGTTGAAGCGCCAGCGGGATGCGCTTGGTGCTGTCAACCTGCGGGCCGAGGAAGACGCCAAGGAGGTGCAGGAAGAGCATGACACGCTGGTGGGGGAGAAGGCCGATCTGGAAGAGGCCATCAAGACCCTGCGCAGCGGCATTGCCAGCCTGAACCGTGAGGGGCGGGAGCGGTTGTTGACCGCGTTCGAGCAGGTCAATTCGAACTTCTCTCTGCTCTTTACCCACTTGTTTGGTGGGGGCGAGGCGAACCTGGTGATGGTCGAAAGTGAGGACCCGCTGGAGGCGGGGCTTGAGATCATGTGCCAGCCGCCTGGCAAGAAGCTCTCGACGCTGAGCCTGTTGTCAGGCGGGGAGCAGACCTTGACCGCGATGGCGCTGATCTTTGCCGTGTTCCTGGCGAACCCGGCGCCGATCTGTGTGCTGGACGAGGTGGACGCGCCGCTCGATGATGCCAACGTGACCCGCTTTTGCGATCTTCTGGATGAGATGTGCCGCCGGACGGACACGCGGTTCCTGATCATCACGCACCACGCGGTGACGATGGCGCGCATGGATCGGCTGTTTGGTGTGACCATGGCGGAGCAAGGGGTGAGCCAGTTGGTGTCGGTGGACCTGAAGAAGGCTGAGACGATGGTGGCCTGAGGTCATCACCGTGACGTGACGGGACCGTATGTGCCAAGCATGCTATAGACACAGCATGCGACTTTCTTTGATTTTCCTTCTGCTTACTGGTCCAGCCTTTGCCCAGGATTGGGCGTTGCGCAGCACTGATGCACCTCTTGACGGTCCTGCCGTCGTGGCGCTGGTCGAGGGGAACACTCTGACGTTCTTTGATGACGGACAGTCCAAGTTTTCGGCGGGTGGCGCGTATTCCTACACCTATGCCAATGGCGGCGGGACGGCGTTTGGTCGGTATGTGGTTGGTGATGACGGCACTGTCTGCATTGCTTTTCGCAACGGGTTTGGACGATGTGATCGGTATGTCGAAAGCAACGGCCGCGTGGTCATGCTGACGGAAAAGGGCGAGCGGTTTCCGATCCGGCCTTAACGCGCAGTTTTAACCAAATCTTCTACACTTTCTCAGCATCTTGCCTGCGCGGCCCAACCCGGGCTGTGAAAGGGGGTGATTGAACTGTCGGAGAGACACTTCCGAAGATGGATGGTCGCGATCGCAGTCATGACATTGTGTGTCGCGGTCATCCGGCTCTTGATCGGGCTGTAGCCTGAAAAAGAGTGACCCGGCAGAGGTGCAACTCTGCCGGGTCTTTTGTTCGGTGATTGAACTGAACAAAACTTCCGATGGATTGAATATAATCCAATTCTTACCAAAACTCAAACGCGCGCTGTCAAAGTTGGTTAAGCAACGCAGGCGTAGGCCACGCATCAGCGGGCAAGCCCAGTCGCTTTTGTTCGGCCTGAACAGCCGCCCGTGTTCCAGCCCCCAGGATGCCGTCAATCTTGCCCACATTGTGCCCGCGCGCCTGTAGTTTGGTCTGCAAACGCTTCATCTGATCTGGGCCAAGCCCTGCGTCCGGGTTGCCCGCATCATAAACCTGCGCGCCACCCAGACGGGTCGCGAAATAGGCCGCGGTGAGCACGTAGGTGAAGGACTGGTTCCACTCGAAATAGACATCGAAATTCGGATAGGCGAGGAAGGCGGGGCCCTTGTGCCCTTGCGGTAGGATCAGGGAGGCAGGCAGGTTGGCAAGCTGGCCATTGCGCGCCTCAATGCCCGTGGCTTGCCAGTCGGCAACGTTGCGTGGTTTGCTCACGCCGCTCAGGCTCCAGTCCATCTGCGCGGGCACTGTGACCTCTTGCAGCCAGGGTTCGCCCGCGCGCCAGCCGAAATGCTGGAGCATCTTGCCACCGGACATGAGCGCATCGGGGGCAGAGGTCTTGAGGCGCACTGCCCCGTCGCCATCGCCGTCCACACCGTTTTCGATGATGTCGCCGGGCAGCATCTGGACCATACCGATCTCGCCCGCCCATGCCCCAGTGGTGCGCGCCGGGTCGAAATCTCCGGCGGCGAAGAGCTGCATGGCGGCAAAGACCTGTGGACGGAACAGATCGGGGCGGCGGCAGTCATGGGCCAGTGTGACGAGTGCGTTTGCGGTATTGAAGTCGCCCTGAAACGATCCGTAATCCGTCTCGAATGCCCAGAAGGCCAAAAGCACGTTACGGTCGACGCCGTAGTCGCGCTCGACCCGGTCAAACACGCTGTCCCATTGCCGCGCCTTGGCCCGGCCCGTGTCGATGCGGTTTTGCGAGATCAGGCGTCGGGAAAAGTCGATGAAAGGGCGTTGGAACACGCCTTGGGCGCGGTCGGCGCGCAGAACTTTGGGGTCTTGTCGCACGGAGGCGAGGAAACGCTCTGCGGTTGCGGTTGCAATGCCGCGCGATGCTGCTTCGGATTTCAGGCCGTCTTTGAAGGCGGAGAAGCCGCCGCCGCATTGTGCCAGTGCGAGGCCCGGCAGACATGTCATGACCGCCGCGCAGGCGATTTTTCTCAGAATATCCAAATCAAAACTCCAACAAAAAGAATAGCGGTTAGGGCCAAGCCCCAGCTTTTCCACACGATCCGAACTGCGGCGTCAATGTCCGCAGGCCCGATGACCTGCCGCCCGTCTGGATTGACCCAGGCGAGCTCCTCCATTTGCCCGTGATAGCTGCGCGGACCGGCGAGGGCGATGTGCATGGCGCGCGCCATCGCCGCCTCGGGCCAGCCTGCGTTGGGCGAGCGGTGCAGGGCGGCGTCGGTGCGGATGGCGGGCCACTGGGCGGTGACCCCGCCCGCGAGAGCGATCAGACCGCCAGTTAGTCTGGCGGGCACCCAGTTCAGGAGGTCATCAAGCCGTGCTGCCGCCCAGCCGAATTCCGCGTGGCGGGGCGTGAGGTAGCCGATCATGCTGTCCGCTGTATTGACGACTTTGTAGATCAGGATACCCGGCAGGCCGCCGATCAGGAACCAGAAGGCGGGCGCGATGACCCCGTCGCTGAAGTTCTCCGACAGGCTTTCGATCCCCGCGCGGGCGACCTGATCCGGCGTGGCGGTGCTGACGTCGCGGCCCACGATCATGGCGACGGCGCGTCGCCCTTCGCCCGTTGACTGGCGCAGACCTTGGGCGACGGCGGCGACATGGTCGATGAGCGAGCGGTGCGCCAGCAGGATCGCGGCGATGATCACCTCAATGACCCAACCAAGCTGGGCGAGGGCCAGGCCGATCATGCCTGCTCCGATCACAAGGAGCACGATGGCTGCCAGGCCCTTGGTGCGCGCGCCCGGTTCGGTGTTCAACCGCGTGTCGAGCGCGCCGACGGCGCGGCCCATCAGGACAGCCGGATGTGGCAGGCGCGACCAGAGCCATTTCGGCTCTCCGGCCACTGCATCCAGCATCATGGCGAGTGCAAGGGTCAGCGCGGTTGTCACAGGGCGCTTTCGAGTTGCGACCAGCGATCTGCCGGGGGCAGGCCAAGGCGGAGCCAGTTTTTGCTGTAGGGGAAGATACGGCTCCAGACATGGGATCGCGCGAGGCGGGTTTGCCAAGCAGCCGCGTCGCCGACGTTATAGAGGCGGAAGAGTGTGGTGCCCCCGACTGTCTGAGCACCATGGCTTTGCAACAGTGTGTCGAGCCGTGTTGCGTCTTGGGTCAGGGTGACGCGCATTTGATCTGCCCATGCGTGGTCTTCAAGCGCCGCGGCACCGATGGTCAGGGCGATGCCCGACACCGGCCAGGGCCCCAGCATTTCAGCCAGTCGCACCACCAGAGCTGGATCGCCGATGACAAAGCCGAGGCGCACGCCAGCGAGGCCCCAGAACTTGCCGAAGCTTTTCAGGATCAGGGTGCCGGGCTGGTTGGCCGTTTCGATCAGGCTGGCCTCGGGCGAGACGTCGCAGAAGCTTTCGTCAATGATCTTCAGCGGTGCGCACAGATCGCTTTTGGCCCAGTGCCGCCCGTCCGGATTGTTGGGATGTACGAGGACCTGTGCATCCGCGGTTTGGCCATCGTCGCGCACGGTCCATCCTGCATTTGCGAAGCTGGCAGCGTGTTCGTTATAGGTTGGTTGCGGGATCTGAACTGTGCCCGCAGGCGCCAGCCGCGGGATTTGCGCGATGGCGGCAGAGGCGCCGGGCGTGGCGAGGATGGCGGCGCTGTCTGGCACGTTCCATGCCACGCGGGCGGCTTTTACCAACCGGTCTGCGGCTGCCTTGTCCGGCAAGGCGGTCCAATCTGTTTGCGACAAATCGGGTAAGGAATAGGGGGTTGGGTTAATACCTGTGGAGAGGTCGATCCACACAGGCCGATGCCCGCCATATTGCGCAATCGCTGCGTCCAGGCCGCCACCGTGGTCCCTTGTTTGCGCCAAAATACAAGGCTCCTGTGTGTGACGTGCCATTTTCGGCGATATCCGGCCCGGTGAAAGCGGAAAGTCGCGCAATTTTCAAGTCTATGTGACCGCGTTAACTGACTACATCATCTGTTAACCGTTTGTTAAGACAATCTTGTCCAGAAGCAGTTGCGGCCCTTTGGGCTGGCTCGGAGTGACCATGAACGTGTTGATCGTAGAAAGCAGGCCTGAGCTTGGGGTTTTGTGGCAGCGGCATTTGGTGCGGCTGGGGGCGGATGTGGCGCTGGTGCATGGGCAGGACGAGGCGGTTGCGCATCTTTCGGAGCATGACGCCGACATCATTGTCATGGATCTGGTGCTGGACGAGGGCAGTGCGCTGGCCGTGGCGGACTTTGCCAGCTACCGCCACCCGAATGCGCGGGTGATCTTTGTCACCGACACGACCTTTTTCTCGGACGGGTCGATCTTCAATCACGCGAGCAACGCTTGCGCTTTTGTCCCAGCAGGCACGCCGCCAGAGGATCTGGCGGCGATGGTGGAGCATTACGGGGTCAGCTAGCTGACCGCCGCGCGCCCGTGGGGTGCGTCAAAATCGAGAACCGGATTGATCGGCAAGATGCGGTGCGGATTGATGCTTTCGTGGCTGTAGTGATAGTGCCGCACGATGTGGTCCATGTTCACCGTCTCGGCCACGCCGGGGACCTGATACAGCTCGCGGGTGTAGGCCCAGAGGTTGGGGTAATCCACCAGCCGCTTGCGGTTGCACTTGAAATGTAGGTGATAGACCGCGTCGAAACGCACAAGCGTCGTCCAGAGCCGCCAGTCGGCTTCGGTGATGCGGTCGCCCATCAAGTAGCGTGATCCGGACAGCCGATCCTCCAGCCAATCGAGCGTGTCGAAGAGGGGATGCACCGCTTCGTCATAGGCCGCTTGCGTGGTGGCGAAGCCGGATTTGTAGACGCCGTTGTTGAGCGTGTCGTAGATGCGGTCATTCACGGGTGCGATGGCGTCGCGCAGCTCTTCGGGCCAGTAGTCATCGGTGCTTCCGGTGATCCCGTCGAAGGCGGAATTGAACATGCGGATGATCTCGGAGCTTTCGTTGCTCACGATGGTTTCGCGCTGTTTGTCCCAGAGAATTGGCACGGTCACGCGGCCCGAAAACTGCGGATCGGCCCTTGTATATATGTCTCTGGCGAAGGGCAGGGCGTAAAGCGTGTCGCCGGTGGCACCTTTGTCATCTACCTCGAATGTCCAGCCTTCGGTCAGCATGTCGGGATGGACGGCGGAGATGCTGATGTGATTGGTGAGCCCTTTGAGCGTGCGGAAGATCAGAGCGCGGTGCGCCCACGGGCAGGCATAAGAGACATAGAGGTGATAGCGCCCGCTGGCGGCTTCGAACCCGCCTATCCCGGAGGGGCCCGCGCTGCCATCGGCGGTGATCCAGTTGCGGAACTTGGCCTGGCTGCGCTGGAACTTTCCGCCGCTCGATTTCGTGTCGTACCACCGGTCGTGCCAGACGCCGTCCACCAAAAGGCCCATGTTCATTCTCCTGTCTGCGTTGGGGGAGATGTAGAGGCAGCGGAATTGCGCGCAAACCGAAGCCCGCGCGCACGACGCCTGCGCCTGCGCACATCCGCATGTTAGGGGAGAGTCACAGGAATGCCACAACCCGAAAGAGTTGCGCCATGTCATTGGATTTTAACTGAAACGACTCAGTGATGTGGTCATCTTGTGCCGTGGGAGCGAGAGGAAAGACTGCCATGTCGACATTCGTACCGAAGGAAGTGCAAGCGGGCCTGGACAGCGCGCGGTTGCAGTCGCTGAAGGAAGCCTCGCGTTTGCGTCTGGCTGTGGACGGCGTGACATATCCGGTGCTGCGCATGTGGAAGACCGGCTTTTCCATGCAGGCCGAGACGGCGCCGTATCTGCGCGGCTATGTGGACCTGTATGATGGCGCGATCCACCTGTTCCAATGCCTGATCGTCGCCGCCGATGAGGAGGCGGGCGAGATGCGCTACGAGTTCAAGCGCCTGACCGCTGTGTCGGAAAAACCGGCCCTTGATTTCGCCCGGTCAGAGGACGCGCCGGTGGCGCTGCTGACCCGTCAAACCGACTGAGTGCGCGCGGCTTAACGTACCGTGCGGTGCCTGTTTAGACGCGAAACTGCAGGTTTTCGTGCTGAAACTGCGTGTTTTGGGGCCGCTCATTTCGCGCTAAAAACGCCCGATTTTGGCAAAGTGCACATTTTGGCGTTCAAACTGCGCGTTTTTGAGGGGCGTTTGCGAGCAACGTCCTGTTAACACACGGTCGGCGTTAACTATTTTGCGTTAACCTTTGAGGGGTCGGATTAACTTTTAGGACCACCGATCGGTGCAGGAGCGGGGTGTATATCAGGCGCGTTCCTGATCCCGCCACCGGGCGAGGTTCATCACGAGAAAGATTAGGGCCGCGACGCAGACGATGGAGGGACCGGCGGGGGTGTCGAAGATGTAGGCCCCGCGCAGGCCCGCGACGGTCGAGAGGATGCCGATGCCCGCCGCGATGGCGGCCATCGCCTCGGGTGTGCGGGCGGCGACCCTGGCTGCGGCGGCTGGAATGATCAGGAGGGCCGCGATCAGCAGGACGCCCACGACCTTGATCGCCACGGCCACGGTGATGGCGAGGCACAGGGTCAGGATTAGCCGTTCGCGTTTGGGATCGAAGCCGCTGGCGTGGGCCAGATCCTCATTCAAGGTAGAGGCGAGAAGGGCCGACCATCGCCATGTGATGAGGGCGATGACCAGCGCCGCGCCGCCCCAGATCACCAGCAGGTCGGTGCGTGAGACGGCCAGGATGTCGCCGAAGAGGTAGGCCATCAGGTCGATCCGGATGCCCGACAGGAAGGACACGGCCACCAGCCCGAAGGCGAGTGAGGAATGCGCCATGACCCCCAGAAGCGTGTCCATGGCGTAGCCGCGACCGGCAAGCTGTGTGACTGTCAGCGCCATGATCAGCGCGACGGCCAATGTGCCGGGAAAGATCGACATTTCGAACGCCAGTGACAGGGCAACCCCCAGGATCGCGGCATGGGCCGTGGCATCGCCGAAATAGGCCATCCGCCGCCAGACCACGAAACAGCCAAGGGGGGCCGCGGCGCCTGCCACCCCGATCCCTGCGAGGGTGGCGCGGGTCATGAAATCGTCGAGCATTCTATTCGGCGGCCTCGTGGCTATGGTCATGGTGGTGATCGTGTTCGTGCCGGTAGAGCGCCAGCGCCCCGCCGGTTCCGGCCCCGAAAAGTGCGCGGTATTCCGGGGCAGAGGCCACAACGGCGGGTGTGCCCTGGCAGCAGACGTGGCCGTTGAGGCAGATCACCCTGTCCGATGCGCTCATCACCACGTGCAGGTCGTGGCTGATCATCAGGATGGAGCAGCCGGTTTGTTCCCGCACCGCTTCGATCTGGCGGTAGAAGGCGGCGGAGCCGGGTTGGTCCAGCCCTTGTGTCGCTTCGTCCAGCAGCAGCACGTCCGGCGCGTTGATCAGCGCCCGTGCCAGCAGCACCCGCTGGAACTGCCCGCCGGACAGCCCCGTCATCTGCCGTTTGAGCAGGTCCGGGACCCCGGCGGCGTCGAGCGCCTGTTTGCACGTTTTTTCGGGCACCCGGTCGGTCAGCCGCAGGAACCGTTCCACCGTGATCGGCAGGGTCTGGTCGATATGCAGCCGTTGCGGGACGTAGCCGATTTTCAGGCCGGGTTTCGTCTCGACCTGGCCCGTGGTGGGCTGTGCGGCACCGATGATGGCCCGCAGGAGGCTTGTTTTGCCTGATCCGTTGGGCCCGACGATCGTGACGATTTCACCGGATGCCAATGTGAAGTCTACATTCCGCAATACGGTGTTGGCGCCGTAAGCGACGCTGAGGTTCGTGACGGTGATCAGGGTCATGCCGGTGCCTTGTCCACGCAGTCCGGGCAGATGCCCTCGGCCTCGACCACGGTGCGTTCGACTTTGAACCCTACGGCTTTGGCGGCGTCGTTGATCATCGACTTGGCGGGTATGGCGTGTGCTTCGGCCACGGCGTCGCAGAGGCGGCAGACCATGAAGGCGGGTGAGTGATGTTCGTCGGGGTGGCTGCAGGCGACAAAGGCGTTCAGCCGTTCGATTTTGTGCGCGAAGCCGTGTTCTGTCAGGAAGTCGAGCGCGCGGTAGGCCACGGGCGGTTGGGATCCGAAGCCTGCGTCCTTGAGCAGATCGAGCAGGGCGTAGGCGCCGAGCGCCCGGTGTTCCTGCAACAGCAATTCCAGCACCTTCTTGCGGACGGGTGTGAGCCGGAGCCCGTCGCGCGCGCACCGCGCCTCTGCCGCGGCCACGGCCGTGCTGACGCATTGGGTGTGGTCGTGCTTGGCGAACCCCAGTGGCTTTCCGGCATCCGCAGATTGGGACGGTTGATTGCTTGTCATGGAATTGGTGATCATGTAAGGGCGGTGTAACGTTATAAAATCACAGGGTCGTTCGAATGTCCAGAAAGCTTCTTCCCGTGTCGGTCACTGCGGCGCTTCTTGCCGGGACAGCCATGGCGGATGTGCCGCGGGTTGCCGTCGATATTGCGCCGGTGCATGCGCTGGTGGCGCGTGTGATGGAGGGGGTCGGGACGCCTGATCTGATTGTTCCTTCGGGTGAGTCGCCCCATGGATTCAGCATGCGCCCGTCGTCGGCGCAAGCCCTGCAGGATGCTGACGTTGTGTTCTGGGTCGGGCATGGCCTGACGCCGCAGCTGGAAGATGCCATCGAGACGCTGGCCGAGGATGCCGCTGTGACCGAGCTGTTGGAAGCCCCCGGCACCACGCGGCTGGAGTTCCGTGAGGACGCGCTCTTTGAAGCGCATGACCATGATCATGGGGATCACGATGACCATGGGCATGACGACCATGATCAGGAGGCGCATGGCGAGAAAGACGAGCACGGGCACGATGACCACGACCACGCGCATGACGACCATGGCCATGATGACCACGCGCATGACGACAATGGCCATGATGACCACGCCCATGACGACCATGGACACGACGATCACGGTCATGAAGAGGTCAAGGCTGATGCGCATGATCACGACCATGATCATGACCACGGGCACGACCATGCAGAACATGATCACGGCCATGACGACCACGACGACCATGCCGGTCATGACCATGGTGCCTTTGACCCGCACGCCTGGCTGTCGCTTGAGAATGCCGATCAGTGGCTGAACCTGATTGCGGCTGAGCTGTCCGCTGCCGATCCGGACAACGCGGGCGCGTATTTCACCAATGCGGGCGATGCGCGGGCCGAGATTGCGGCACTGCGCGAAGAGGTGGCGGCCATCCTTGACCCGGTGCGCGGGGGCAACTTCATCGTGTTCCACGACGCCTACCAGTATTTCGAGGCCGAGTTCGATTTCCCGGCGGCCGGAGCCATTTCCATCGGTGACGCATCTGACCCGAGCCCGGCGCGCATTGCCGAGATTCAAGGGCGGATCCGCGACGAGGGCGTCGATTGCGTGCTGTCCGAGCCGCAGTTCAACCCCGGTCTGGTTGCGACCGTGCTGGAAGGGACAGAGGCGCAGACAAGCGTGATTGACCCGCTGGGTGCTGATCTTGAACCCGGTCCCGCGCTCTACCCGCAACTGATCCGGAACATGGCGAACGCACTGGCGGACTGCCTGTAGGTCGAACGGCTTTCACCTCGGTCGCCGTGGCTGGTCCATGGCGACCGACATCCAAGACTGCGGTGAGGATTTTTTGGTTTACTCTCGATTTGTAATGTTATTACATTTTGCAGATGAGACCGCACCTTCCCATTCGATGCGACCTGTCAATCGGAGCATCAATCCCGGGGCCGCAGCCCCAATGGCACTGAACTGGCTGTCGCGATGCGCGGACAGCGCAAGGCACCACAAGGAGAACATTCGGCATGACTGACACCCGACTTCCCGTAACCGTCCTGTCCGGCTTTCTTGGCGCGGGTAAGACCACGCTGCTGAACCGGGTCCTGAACAACCGTGAGGGGCGCCGTGTCGCCGTGATCGTCAACGACATGTCCGAGGTGAATATCGACGCGGACCTCGTGCGCGCTGACACCGAGTTGTCGCGGACGAATGAAACACTGGTCGAGATGTCGAATGGCTGCATCTGCTGCACGCTGCGCGATGACCTGCTGGACGAGGTGCGCCGCCTGGCCGGTGAGGGGCGGTTTGACTATCTGCTGATCGAATCGACCGGGATTTCGGAGCCGCTGCCGGTGGCGGCGACCTTTGATTTCCGGGACGAGGACGGGGACAGCCTGTCGGATGTGTCGCGTCTGGACACGATGGTAACAGTCGTCGATGCCGTGAACCTGCTGGCCGACTATTCCAGCCATGACTTCCTGAAAGACCGCGGTGAGACGTTGGGCGAAGAGGACGACCGGACCCTCGTCAACCTGCTGGTCGAGCAGATCGAGTTTGCCGATGTGGTCATTCTGAACAAGGTGGGCGATGCGGGGCCGCAGCGCACCGATGCCGCCCGCAAGATCATTCGCAGCCTGAATGCCGATGCGAAGATCATCGAGACGGATCATTCGGATGTCGCGGCCAAGGAGATTCTGGACACCGGCCTGTTTGATTTTGAAAAGGCGCATGAGCATCCGATGTGGGCCAAGGAGCTTTATGGCTTTGCCGATCACGTGCCGGAGACCGAGGAATACGGCGTTGCCAGCTTTGTCTATCGGGCGCGGCAGCCGTTTGAGCCGGAAAAGATCATGGCGGCGTTGAACGGCGATCTGCCCGGTGTGATACGGGCGAAGGGGCATTTCTGGCTGGCCACGCGCCCCAATTGGGTGGCCGAGTTTTCGCTGGCGGGTGCCTTGTCGTCGGTCAAGCCGCTGGGCACGTGGTGGGCATCGGTGCCCAAGGACCGGTGGCCGGATCACGAGAGCGCCCGCGCCTATATGGAGGCCCACTGGTCCGAGCCGTGGGGCGACCGGCGGCAGGAGATCGTGTTCATCGGCACGGGCATCGACTGGCCCGCGTTGAAGGCGAAGCTGGATGCCTGTCTGGTGCCCGAGCATGTGGCTGCGGGACCGGATGTGCTGCCCCTTGATCTGCCCGACCCGTTCCCCGGTTGGCGTCGTGCCGAGGAGGCCGCGTGATCACCGTGCAGACGGAGGTACAGGACGCGGCCATTGGCGTGGGCATCGCGGACCGGGCGGAGGACCTGTCGGTGCTCCGCAAGCCGGGCTGTGCGGCGGCGATCTGGCGGCGGCCGCTGCCGGTCGGGTTTCAAGAGTGGGTCGACGCGCTTGACCCTGACGCGCTGCCATCGGCGCGGCTGGTCCTGCAACCTGATGCGGTGGCACCGACGGTGGCCCACCTGTGTGATCTGGCCGGTCTGCCGGCATCCGAGCATCGCGATTGGTTGATCGAAGATGTCGCTGGATTGGCGGCGCGGTTCGCCGAGACCATGAAGACGCCCTATCTGCGCTTGCGTCTGGATGTGATCACGACGAATGCCTGCCGCCGCTTTCATGTGGACGCCATCACCGCCCGCCTGATCTGTACCTATCGCGGGACGGGCACGCAGTACGGCATATCCACCGATGGGGACGCGCCCAAACGGGTGTTCACCGTGGCCACCGGGTCGCCGATGATCATGCGCGGTACGGTGTGGCCCGAGACGCCGAAGACCGGGTTGCTGCACCGGTCCCCGCCCATCGAGGGGACGGGTGAGACGCGGCTGGTTCTGGTTCTTGATCCGGTGGCGGATGCCCATGACGCGCAGGACGGGCACGGATGACCCGGAACCTTGGCCAGACACGGCTGCGCAAGCGGCGGCGGGCACAGGACCCCATGCGGGACTATGACCGGCTGCCGCCGATGTTGCGCGCGTGGCTTGCCAATGCCGCACTGCCGTGGCGTCCGCAATCGGTGCAGACCGTCTATGCCCGCGCGCTGTCGCGCACGGGCGATCCGGAGGCGGCCTTGCAGGAGCTTGATCGCTTGCAGGCGCGGCAGCTTGCGCGGGACGGCGTGCAGGTGGTGTTGCCGTAGCGCGGTTCCGCGCCTGTTATTCGTCGACCGGCGGGAACCATGTCAGGGATGAGTGGTGCAGCGAGATCAGCACCCGCCCGTCGAGCTTGTGGTACGCAAAGGTGTAGTCGGCCCGCGTGGCGTTGCCGCTGCCATCGACAAAGGTGTAGTGTCCCATGTCCTTGTAGCCGAGGCCACCGGCCTTGAGGATCGGGCCGACGGCGCTTTGGAACTCGACCGTTTTCCAGCCGCGTTTCAGAAAGCCGCTGTCTTGGGGATAGTCGGCGTCGCCGCCCACGAAGTAGGCCCGCGCCCCTTTTTCATCCAGTCGGATCACGTCGGCCAGCGTTGGCTTGAAGAGCACCGGTTCGTCCGGGTCGCCGAAATCGTAGAGCGCTAGCAGCCCCTCCACGTCCTGTTCGGTGACAGATTTGGCCCAGGCGCGCTGTGCGGCGACGACTTCGGCTTTGGTCATGGGTTCGAAATTGCGATCGGACATGGGTCTTCTTTGGCTTTCCGTGTTGAGTGGCGCTTGTGCATGGCACGGCAGGTCGAAGCGCTGCAACCCTGTTAACGCTAGAGGGGCGCGGAACAGGGCCAATTGGCACATGGCGAGGCTGCATTGGTCCGGTGCCCCTGCTATGCTTAGGGAATGGCCCATGGATAAGGAAAAGCGTGATGGCGGATGCGGCACCTCTTTGGCAGTGGAGTGCTTCGGATATTGCGGGGGCGGCGCGGGACGGGACCGTGACGGCGTCCGAGGTCACGGAGGCGGCCCTTGCGCGGATGGAAGCGGTCAATCCCGGCCTGAATGCGGTGGTCGAGAGCCTCGCCGACGCGGCGCGGGCACAGGCGGCGGCGCTGGATGCCAGCGATGCACCCAAGGGCCCGCTGCATGGTGTGCCCGTCACCATCAAGATCAACGTGGATCAGGAGGGGCATGCGACGTCGAACGGGGTTGTGGCGTTCAAGGACATCATCGCGCCGGGGGATGCGCCCTTGGTCCGCAATCTGAAGGCGGCGGGGGCGGTGGTGATCGGGCGTACCAATACGCCGGAGTTTTCGTTTCGCGCTGACACCGACAATCCGCTTTTTGGCCGGACCTACAACCCGTGGGGGCGGCACCTGTCGGCGGGCGGATCGTCGGGCGGGGCTGGCGCTGCTGTGATGGCGGGGATCGGGGCGCTGGCCCATGGCAATGACATCGGCGGCTCGTTGCGCTTTCCGGCGTCGGCCAATGGCGCGGTTACGGTCAAGCCGGGGCTGGGTCGGGTGCCTGCGTGGAACCCCAGCCAGACGGCGGAACGGG
Organism: Tateyamaria sp. ANG-S1; assembly: GCF_000814025.1. Lineage (GTDB taxonomy): Bacteria > Pseudomonadota > Alphaproteobacteria > Rhodobacterales > Rhodobacteraceae > Tateyamaria. Next base: position 264,424 of record NZ_JWLL01000001.1, read on the forward strand.
GGCTGTTGGCGCAGTCGATGTCGGTGCAGGGCCTGATCACCCGCAACGCGCGCGACCTGCATCTGTCGATGCCTGCGCTGATCGCGCCGGATGCGCATGATCCGTTTCATGTGCCGTTGCCGTGGCGCGGCCCGCCGTTTGATGGCCCGGTTCGGGTGGCCGTCACGCGGGACGATTTCGGGTTTGGCCTGCATCCGGATGTTGCCACAGCGCTCGATAAGGCCGCAGGTGCCTTGTCCGATGCGGGATATGCGGTGGAAGAGGTTGAGCCGCCGCTTGCCCGGGAAACGGGGGAGGTTGCCTATCGCACGCTGATGGGCGAGGTGCATGCGCTGCTTTGGGATGACATTCGGACTTATGGGTCCGAGGGGTTGAACGCCATCTTTGACGAGTATTTCCGGCAGTTTCCGCCCTATGAGGGCAAAGAGTTGCTGCAGATGCTGGCCAAGCGCACCCATTACACGCGGCTGTGGTCGCTGTTTCTGGAAGATTATCCGCTGGTGCTGACGCCGTTCATGCTGAAGCCGTTCTTTACCGCCAACCGTGATGCCGAAGGGGCGGAGGGGGTCCGCGACGCGCTGGGCTGTGCGCATTGGTCGTTCATCATGAACTTCACCGGCCTGCCTGCGGGCAACCTGTCGACACATGTGGCCGAGCTGACGACGGGGCCGCAGCCCATTGGCGTGCAGATTGCCGGGCGGCGGTGGCGCGAGGATCTGATCGTGGACGCGATGCAGGCCATCGAGGCGCGTATTCCGCCGGTCTGTGACAGGTTGTGGGGGATGATGGGGTGAGGCAGGCTGCCCGACAACAAAAAGCGCCGCGGCGGACCGCGGCGCTTTCGCTTTTAGAAGAAGTCGAATTCAGGGCCTATCGGCTGCGGAATGCGTCCTTCGAGATCGGAGAACGTGGAATCGTCCGGTATCATTTGAAACGTGAACGCGCTGTTCGGTCCGTAGCTATAGACGTCCGTTATCCCGGTATACGGGTCATAGACCGAATAGCTCGCCGAGTCTGTGTCAGCATCGTAGCTAATCTCGGCATCCTTTGGTGGGTCTTGGATTATGAATTCGTCCCAAGGATCATGCGGCGTACCCGCCGCATCGTCCAATGCCGCTGAAATGAAATCTCCTGTTGTATAGCCCGGCAATTGCAGCGTTTGGCCAATGCCAAAACCAACGCTTGAGAAGAAGTTGGACCCACCGGATCCGGTAAAACCTGCTGGGCCAGCTGAGAAGAGAGACAGGAAACCACCTCCGCCTCCGCCCCCGCTGACCAATGACACTTCTGACTGAATGACAGCACCAATCGGCATAGAAGAAACCTCCATGTAAAATCTTGGGAATTTGCCTGCGACAGGAATTGTCGCCGACGGTAATGCCTGTGAGCGTCATTAGGCTCTGCTATGAATGCAACTGACCGTTTTGTGTGGTGCCCGCGCAGGCAAAAACCTGCTGCGCGGGGCGGAGACTTGCCGATCTTCCGCTTTCGGAATGGGCAAGAATAGGAGTGGCGGACAGGCGTTACCGGTATGTGCGGATACACCGGTGGCTGTTTTGTTGAGCGTGAGGTTGTGACCTGCGCGCCTATTGCAGGTCGCCGAATGCCTTGTCCAGCCGCTCCACCGCTTCTTGCACCCGTGCGCGTGGCGTGGCGATGTTGAACCGCAGCCAGCTGTCGCCGCCCTTGCCAAAGGTGGGGCCGTGGTTGACGGCGATGCAGGCGTCTTGTTCGACGCGCTTGGTGAATTCATCGCGCGTCATGCCGGTGCCGTCGAAGTCGACCCATGACAGGTACGTGGCTTCGAGCGGCATTGAGTAGAGGCCGGGGATGGCGTTGACCGCCTCGTCAAAGAGTTTGCGGTTGCCGTCGAGATAGCTGACCAACTCGTCCGTCCATGCTGCACCTTCGGGCGAGTAGGCGGCGGTCGCCATGAACAGGCCGAAGGAGTTTGGCGAGAGGCCAAGGCCCGCCATGCGCTGGGCGAATTTGGCGCGCAGGTCCGGGTCGGCGATGATCACATTGCCGGAGTGGGACCCGGCGATATTGAACGTCTTGGTCGTGGCCGTCATCATGATCAGCCGGTCCTCGACCCCCGGAATGTGCGACATAGGGATGTGCGTGTGGCCGGGCATGACGAGGTCGTGGTGAATCTCATCCGACACAAGGATCAGCTTGTGCCGTTTGGCGAAGGCGGCGACGCCCAGCAGCTCGTCCCGCGTCCAGACCCGCCCGCCGGGATTGTGGGGCGAGCAGAGGATGAGCATGGTTTCCGAGCCGTCGAGTTGTTCGTCCCAGGTGTCGAAGTCCATCTCGTACCGCCCGTCCGACATGGGCATTTCGCATTCGACCACGCGCCGGTTGTTGGCTTTTATGACCTTGGCAAAGGCGTGGTAGACGGGCGTGAACAGCACGACGCCGTCGCCCGGTTCGGTGAAGGTGTCCACGCACATGGCGGTGCCGTTGACGAGCCCGTGGGTGGTAAAGATGTGGTCGGCCTGGACCGTCCAGTTGTGCCGTTCCTTCATCCACCACTGGATCGCCTCGCGGTATTCGGTGTCGTCCCCGAAATAGCCGATGATCCCGTGGTCCAGCTGTGTGCGTACCGCATCCAGCACGCATTGCGGCGGGCGGAAATCCATGTCGGCCACCCACATGGCGAGCCCCTTGTCGCCATCGACGCCATAGATCTCCTCCATCATGTCCCATTTCACGCAATGGCTGCCGCGGCGGTCGATGATGGTGTCGAAACTCATGGGGGGTACTCCGTTGGTCTTGGCGCAGGCTAGCGTGCATCGGAGCAGGTGCAAGGGGACATTGCGGTGGCCGGGGCGTTGGCTTACATGAACGCCATGAAACGCCCCATTCTTCTGCACCCTGATCCGCGTCTGAAAAAGACGGCTGAGGCTGTGCCCGACCTGACGGACGAGTTGCGTCGTCTGGCCGATGATATGCTTGAGACGATGTATGATGCGCCGGGTATTGGGTTGGCGGCTCCTCAGGTGGGGGTGTTGACCCGGTTGGTGGTGCTGGACTGCGTGAAGGAGGATGGCGAGGCGCCCCGTCCGCTGGTCATGTTCAATCCGGAGATTGTGGCGTCGTCCGATACGATGAACACCTATGAGGAAGGATGTCTGTCGATCCCCGAGCAGTTTGCCGATGTGACCCGCCCGGCGGAGGTTGAGGTGCGTTGGATCGACCGCGATGGGAATGAGCAGACGCAGGCCATGGATGGCTTGTGGGCGACGTGTGTGCAGCACGAGATTGATCACCTCGATGGCAAGCTGTTCATTGACTACCTCAAGCCCCTGAAGCGCCAGTTGATCACTCGCAAGATGCAGAAGTTGAAACGGGAACGCGCGCGCGCATGAGCGTGCGGCCGATTTTGACCTGGCCGGATGCGCGGCTGGAGGCTGTTTGTGCGCCGGTGGAGGCGATCACGCCGGAAGTGCGTGCGCTGGCCGAGGATATGCTGGAGACGATGTATGCCGCCCCCGGTCGCGGGTTGGCCGCGCCGCAGGTGGGCGAGTTGGTGCGTCTGTTCGTGATGGATGTGACGTGGAAAGAGGGCGCGCGCAGCCCGGTTGTTTGCATCAACCCCGATGCGATTGAGCGCGGGGTTGAGGTGGCCAGCGCGGACGAGGGCTGCCTGTCGATCCCCGGTGTGACCGCCCATGTGACGCGGCCCACGTCGGTGCGCATGGTCTGGACCGATTTGGACGGTGTCGTCCACGACGAATGGTTGACCGGCTTTGCCGCCCTTTGCGCGCAGCATGAGCTGGATCATTTGGATGGCGTGGTGACGCTGGACCGGGTCGACGATGCGCAGCGGGATGCCATTCTTGCGGTCTATGAGGGGGATCAATGACCGTTCGCCCCTTTGTTCCCTGGCCCGACAAACGGTTGCGTACGCCTGCTGAGGATGTGCCCGAGATCACGGACGAGATCCGCACGCTGTGGGCTGATATGGTCGAGACGATGGATGCGATGCCGGGTGTCGGGCTGGCGGCACCGCAGATCGGGGTGATGCTGCGGGTTGCCGTTGTTGATGCGACGCCGGACCGGTCGCGCCGTATCCTGCTGGCGAACCCGGAGGTGCTGGAGGCGTCCTCGGACATCGAGAAGGGGACGGAGGCGAGCCCGAACCTGCCGGGTGTATCGGCTGAAGTGTCGCGCCCCAAGGCCGTCACCGTGCGGTTTTTGAATGAGCAGGGCATGATTGACCGCCGTGATTTCGAAGGGTTGGAGGCGCGGAGTGTGCAGCACCAGATCGACCATCTGGCGGGGCGGATGTATTTCGACAATCTGGGCCGGGTAAAGCGCGACATGCTGCTGCGCAAGGCGAAGAAGGGGCGGTGAGATGCGTGTGATCTTCATGGGGACCCCGGAGTTTTCTGTTTCGGCGCTTGATGCGTTGCACGCGGCGGGGCACGAGATCGTCTGCGTCTATACCCAGCCGCCGCGGCCTGCGGGGCGGGGCAAGAAAGACCGACCCAGCCCTGTGCAGGCGCGGGCTGAGGCCTTGGGGCTGGAGGTGCGCCATCCGGTGTCGTTGCGCAACGAGGTGGCGCAGGCGGAGTTTGCGGCTTTGAACGCGGATGTGGCTGTCGTTGTGGCTTATGGTTTGATCCTGCCGCAGCCGATCTTGGATGCGCCGACCCATGGTTGTCTGAACATCCATGCGAGCCTGCTGCCGCGCTGGCGCGGGGCCGCGCCGATCCATCGCGCCATTATGGCGGGGGACGCGGAGACAGGCGTGTGCATCATGCAGATGGAGGCCGGGTTGGATACCGGCCCTGTGCTGTTGCGGGGCACTACGCCGATTGGGGCGACCCAGACCACGGCGGACCTGCATGACCGCTTGGCCGGGATGGGCGCTGGGCTGATTGTCGAGGCGCTGGCCGGTTTGGCTGATCTGGTGCCTGAGCCGCAGCCCGAGGCGGGCGTGACCTATGCCGCGAAGATCGACAAGGCGGAGGCGGCGATTGACTGGTCCCGTGATGCGGTCGAGGTGGATCGACTGATCCGGGGGCTGTCGCCATTTCCCGGGGCGTGGTTCGAGCATGAGGGCACGCGGATCAAGGTGCTGGGCTCGGTGTTGGCAGACGGTGCGGGGGCTGCTGGTGCGGTCCTGGACGATGCGCTGACCGTTGCCTGCGGCAGTGGTGCTGTGGGCCTGACCCGCTTGCAACGGGCGGGCAAAGGGGCGCAGGATGCGGAGGTGTTCCTGCGCGGTCTTCCACTGTCCAAGGGCACGCAATTGTAGGAGAGCGGGCATGTTTCCCACCCTGATCGGCACCGTCGTGATTGCGGGTATCGTTGGCTATCTGTCTGAAAAGACGCGCTTTACCCATAACGGGATCGTGCAGTCGATTATCATCTGCATCGGCGGCGCGTTCCTGTTCTACTTTGTCCGGCTGATGTTCGGCTTTGGCTTTTCAAGTCCGGGGCTGAACGCCATCGTGTCGTCAATCGGGGCGCTGATCATCGTGCCCACGCACTGGCGGAAGTAACGGCGCTAGTCGCGATCTTTGACCTCGGGTGTCTGCACGTTTGGGCTGAGGTGGCTTGACGGTTTGGCTTCGCGAAAGCCGGGGCCGAGATGGACAGAGGGTTTGGCCGCGCGGACCCCGCTGGCGAGCGGGGTTGGTTTGGGGACAAGCCGTTGTGTCGGGTCTGTCTGGTTGACCAGAGGCGGCATTTCCGGCGTTTGAGCCGCAAGGCTGGAAGTGAGCGCCCCTGCGATCAGCGCAATGCAGAGCAGATTTCGTGTCATTTCTTCTGCTCCTCTTGCTGGTGCCCGCCACACTTATATGGCGGGCCGCCGGTGCGATTTTGAGGATGGGATCAGAAGAATTTCTTGATCAGCACTCTCTTTTTGAACTTCGTTCTGGGGGAGACGTATTTCTTTTTCACGCTGTGGTGCTTGGGGCCATGGAACTTGTGGCCGTGATGTTTATGGCCATGAAATCTGTGGCCGTGGTGTTTGTGCGCGTGGAATTTATGGCCGCGATGAGATTTGTAGCCGTGATGTTTCTTGACCTTGATCTTGAAGTTCGCGTCGATGACTTCGGCGTTTTCGGTATTGGCTGTGGCGCTGACCCAATAGGGTTGAGCGTTGACAGGCGACAGGCTGGTGATGGTGACAGCGGTGGCGATGGCGGCGATCAGAAGCGGGGTTTTGGTGGCTTGCAGGTTCATGTCTGTTCTCCTTTTCGTTGGCGGTCGGGGCCGTGTGTCTTGGGAGAAAGATAGCGCTTTGGGGTTGTAACAATAAGGGACCGATCGGTCACAGGCTGTCATGGAAATGGCAGTGAGATGTGACTGACTTGGCGTGAATAAACAAACTTCTCTTTCAAGATCAGATGTTTGCGTCGGTTGAAACGTGTAACGAACCGCGTGATAAGCGCCGCGGAGTGCAGAGTTTGCGCGTGCTATTTGCCCTTGAACGGGGCCATGCCCGCCCGCGCGAGTTCATCTGCGCGTTCGTTTTCAGGGTGTCCTGCGTGCCCCTTGACCCATTCCCATGTCACCTGATGCCGGGCTTGGGCGGCGTCGAGCCGTTGCCAGAGATCGGCATTGGCGACCGGCTTTTTAGAGGCGTTTTTCCAGCCGTTCCGCTTCCAGCCGTGGATCCAGCTTGTGATCCCGTTTTTGACGTAGTTGCTGTCGGTGACGACCGTGATGGTGCTGGCGCGGTCGAGTGCTTCGAGCGCCGAGATGGCGGCCATCAGCTCCATCTTGTTGTTCGTTGTCTGCGCTTCGCCGCCCTTGAGTTCGCGTTCCTTCACGACCGTCTCGCCGTCCATGGCGCGCAGCAGCGCACCCCAACCGCCGGGGCCGGGATTGCCCGAGCAGGCGCCGTCGGTGTAGGCGAAGAGCTCAGCCACGGTGGGCCTGCAGCACGATGAAGGGGGCGATGTCGCCCGAGAGGCCTGCTTCCTCGCCCTTGCGGGTGTAGGTGAGGGTGAAGCCGGTTTGGGCGAGCAGGTCGTTCAGTGCGTCTTCGGTCATGTAGGAGTAGAGCCGCCCGATGCTGTCGCGCGCCTCGCCCGTTCCCAGCTTGGTGCCGAAGTGGAGGAGGCCGCCCGGCTTCAGGGCGCGGTGGATGGCGGTGAAGTGGGCGGGCCATTCGGCAAGGGGCGTGTGCAGCATGGAGAAGTTGGACCAGATGCCGTCGTAGGTGGCGGTTTCGGTTAGGTCAGCGTAGGTGGCCTGCCGCGCGGTAACGCTGGGGTGGGATTTGGCGAGCGCCAGCATTTCGGGCACCGGGTCCCAGGCGTGGGCGTCGAGACCGGCCTGCGCCATGGCCGCTGCGGCAAAGCCGGGGCCGCAGCCGATGTCGAGGACTGTGCCGCCTTCGGGGACATGCGCGATGAATTTCTGCACCATCGGGTCGGCGCCCGTGTTCTGGACGAGGTCCGCGTACTCGCCCGCTTTGGTGGCGTAGACTTGAAGCGTTTCGCGGTCGCTCATCAGATCACCGTGACGGCGAGGCAGGCCACGACGATGGCCGTCAGCAGCACGCGCAGTTGCATCCACCAGCGCGGGGTCAGGCCCCAGCGTGAGAAGGCGAAGTCGAGCATCAGCAGGCCGATGAAGCCGAAGATGAGGTTTGTTGCGGCACTTGTGGGTCCGCCGCCCGTCATGAAGAAGGCCCAGAGCGCGGGGATGACCGAGAGGACGTAGCCGGTGGCGGCTTGGGAGCCGCTGGCCTTGGTCGCAAAGCCCCAGAGCACGCCGGACATGAACGACAGGATGACCGAGCCGTAGAAGAGTTGCACATAGGGTCCGACAAAGCGCGGCCCGATATTTTCGAGGCCCCATGCGGCGAGCGCGGGGCTGAGCACGGTGAAGGCGCCCCAGATGAAGGGGATCAGGCCGGCGAGGCCGAGGATCAGGGGCGCGCGGGGGATGGAGGTCATAGCTCGGAGATCAGTTTGGCGATGCGTTTGGCCCGGGTGTCGGCCCTTTTGGCCGTGTTGACAAGGTGCAATTTGGCGCGCTGTTGGCCGGGGGTCAAACTGGTCCAGTCTGCGCTGCGTCCCGCCCCTCGGATGGCGGCCATGACATCTTCGGGCACCTCGACAAGTGTGGGATCGACGGGGCGGATGCGTGCATCGAACGGCAGGCCGACGTCGAGCCCGCTGTCGCGCAAGAAGGTCTTGCCCGCGTAGACAAAGGTGCCGTCGAGGACTGGCGCTTTGGTCAGGGCGAGGTTGATGGGGACGTCGCCGAATTCGCCCTCGATCCGCTTGGTTTTCGGGGGTAGGGCGGCGATCACATCATCTGGCAGGCGCAGGATGGTGTAGGTGTTCTTGCCCCATTCGAGCGGTTCGATGACCCCCTCGAACCAGATCCAATTGTTGCTCATGCACGCTCTAGCGCGAGGCGGCCTGCGAGGGCGGCGAAGATCGCGGCAAAGCTGCGGGAGAGCCAGCGCATTACGACTTCGGAGCCGAGAATCCACTGGCGCGCGGCGGCGGCGAAGGTGCCGTAGAGGACGAAGACGGCGAAGGTCATTGCCATGAAGACGAGTCCGAGTGTTGTCATCTCCAGTGTCGCGGTTGCTGCGTTGCCGGAGAGGAAGGGCGGCAGGAGGGCGAGGAAGAAGATCGACAGTTTGGGATTCAGGATGTTGATCAGGGCTCCGCGTCGGGCGATCCGCCAGCCTGCGTCAGCGCTGCGTTGGGACGAGATGTTGAGGGCGCCATCGGAGCGCAGGCTGCCCCAGGCGAGCCAGAGGAGGTAGGCGACGCCTGCGAATTTCACGATGTTGAAGAGGAGCGCGGAGGTGTGGAGGATCGCCGCCAGGCCAAGCGTGGCTGCGGCGAGGTGGGGGACGATGCCGAAGGTGCAGCCCAAGGCGGCCCAGAGCGCTGCGCGCCGTCCTTGGCCGAGGCCGAGCGCGAGGGTGTAGATCACGCCTGTGCCGGGTGCGATGACCACGACCAGTGCCGTGAGCAGGAATTGAAGGGAGAGCATTGCAGGACCTCGCGCGTTTATCGGACGAGGGTAGGCGGTTGGTGGGGATCGGTAAAGAGCGCAGAGGATGCCTTGAGCGTGTCGGTCCGCGTGATTTCTATACTGGCGATGCCCAAAGTGGCTTTGCGCGCGGCCAACATGCGCGGAGTGCTGCCGCAATGACTGGGCGGGGCCGGTCCTCAGGGGGCAGGACCGGCCCCATGGTCCGGCGCTTAGTTGGTTGCGCCGAACAGGGTTTGGTGCATGAGCGAATAGACATCCGTGGAGTCCATCAGCGGCGCGATCATGTCGCTGTTCAGGCCTGCGCCACGCACCAGGATGCCCCCGGCGACGTCGCTGTAGCCGGTCCAGGCAATGCCGAAGAATTGGGTATTGCCGTTCGCGTCCGGTGCCGTTTCGAACGCATCGCCGAATGTGCCCTGGACACCATGCAGAATGCCACCGCCTGAGGTCGTGGCTTCGACCGGGCCTTCCTCCTGATGGTAGACCTGCATACCACCGGCGTCGGAATCTGCGGCCATGACCAGCAAGGTATCGTCGCGGTCCTCAAGGAATTCGAGGATCGACCCGACGGCGGCATCGGCCCGGCTGAGCGCCTCCAGTGTACCTGCGGCGTTCATGTTGTTGGCGATGTTGTCTGTGCCCTCCTCTTCGATGACGGCGAAAAAGCCGTCTTCGTTGCGGCTGACGATTGCGAGGGCAACCTCGGTCATTTCGGCGATGGATGGGGCGTTTTCGTTGTAGGTGGGTTTGCCGTCGATCAGGTTCCGTTCGCGTTGCTGGTCGTTGAAGGTGTGGTTATGGGCGAAGATGCCCAGCAGCTTGTCGGTGCTGTCCGGGTCAAGCGCCATCAACTCGTCTCGGGTGTAGACGATGGTGTAGCCCAACTCTTCCGCTTTTTCGATGAGGTTCACGCCGTCTTCGCGCTCACCGGGGCCGTGCTGACCGTCGGTGCCCACGGGCAGCAGGTCACGTTCGCCGCCTGCCATGATGACCTGAGCGCCCGATTCGATCACCTGTTGGGCGATTTCCGCTGCGTTGCTGCGGCTTTCGTTGGAGGCCACGAAAACTGCTGTGCCGGGTTCCGAGATGTGGCCCGACTGGACCAGCGCCACAGCCTTGCCTGCCTCCATCGCCTCTTGCGCGATGGACATGTCCTGCCCCGACGCGGCGGTCAGCGGTTCGGTTCCGTTCATGCCGAAGCTGTCGGCCAGCACTTTGACCCCGTAGGCGTGCACGGTCGCACCGCCGTGGGAGGTGCCGCTTACGCGGTCGGCCATGTGGCCGGTATAGACGCCGAGTGCTGGAAGCTTGTCCCAGTTCAATTCGCCATCCGGACCCACCGTGTGCATGCGGGCAGCCAGCCAGTGATTGACCCCGGTGCCATCGGGATGGAAAAAGATGACGTTGCCCCGTTCCTGGGCAAAAGACGCCGCCGCGGAAACGAGGAATAATCCGGTTGCCAAGGCGATGCGTGCAGGTGTGCGCATTGTGTGCTCCGATCTTTGAGTGAGAGTTTGGGTAGCAGCTACCCAAACGACTTAAGAACAGGGGCACGTAACGGAAGTGTGTGGTCCTATGACGTATTCGTGATCGGGGTGGGCGTGGGCAAAATACCGCCCGCGCCGAGGCGCAAGGGACGTGTCAGGCCGGTTCGCGCAGGACGCGGGGCACCTTGAATTCCACGTTTTCGACTGCTGTTTCAACCATTTCCACAGTGACATCGTAGCGGTCGCGGAAGGCGTCGATCACTTCGTTGATCAGCACTTCGGGGGCGGATGCGCCTGCGGTAATGCCCATGGAGGTGATCCCGTCGAGCGCGCGCCAGTCGATGTCTGTCGCCCTTTGCACCAGCTGGGCATAGTTGCAGCCCGCGCGTGCGCCCACTTCGACCAGACGTTTGGAGTTGGAGGAGTTCGGCGCGCCGACCACGAGCATGGCGTCGCATTTTGGGGCCATCGCCTTGACCGCTTCCTGGCGGTTGGTGGTGGCGTAGCAGATGTCTTCCTTGTGCGGGCCGACGATGGCCGGGAAGCGGGACTGGAGCGCTGCCACGATGTCGGCCGTGTCATCGACCGACAGCGTGGTTTGGGTGACGAAGGCGAGTTTGTCGGGGTCGCGCACATCGACCGTTGCCACGTCTTCGACCGTTTCAACGAGCAGCACTTCGCCCTCGGGCAACTGTCCCATGGTGCCGACCGTTTCCGGGTGGCCCGCGTGGCCGATCATGATCATTTGCAGGCCGTTGTCGGCGTGGCGTTGCGCCTCGATATGGACTTTGGAGACCAGCGGGCAGGTGGCGTCCACATAGATCATTTCCCGCGCCTTGGCCGCGTTGGGGACGGATTTGGGCACGCCGTGGGCCGAGAAGATGACGGGGCGGTCATCGGGGCATTCGTCGAGTTCCTCGACAAAAACGGCGCCCTTGTCGCGGAGACCGTCCACGACGAATTTGTTGTGCACGATCTCGTGCCGGACAAAGACGGGTGCGCCCCATTTGTCGAGCGCCATTTCTACGATCTTGATGGCGCGATCGACACCGGCACAGAACCCGCGGGGCGCGGCGAGATAGAGGGTCAGTGCGGGCTGTGGCATGGCGGCTCCTGTTGTTGTCCCAGACCTAAGCGCTTGGGCGCATCGGGTAAAGGGTGCGCGCTAGTCAGGGTTGGCTTGGCCAAAGACCAGCCGCGCCGCTTCGGCCCGGTTGTGGATGCCCAGTTTGCGGTAGGCCGTCTTGGCGTATTCGCTGACGGTGTTGAGGCTGATGCCGCAGACGCGCGCGGCTTCCTTGCGGCTGAGGCCGCGGGCGAGCATGTAGATCACCTCCGCCTCGCGCGGGCTGAGCGCGTCGAGGGAGGCGGGCATTTCCGGGGCGATGAGGGCCGGGGCATGGTCGGTCTGGGTGCCTGCCAGTTCTTCGAGCCTGCGGTGGATCAGAAGGCAGAAGAGCCGGAACTGTTCGGCTTGCAGCCACATCTGTTCGAGGAACGTCTCCCGGTCGAGCGTGGTGCCGAGGTTGAAGCCGCCATAGCGGTCGGCACCGCGCAGGCGGGTTGGGATGCCGAAGCCTGTCAGAAACCCTTCGGCCCTTGCGGTCTTGATGAACGCCTTGGCCGCGTCGGGCAGGTAGTCGTGATCGGGCAGAAATTCGGGGCCGGTGCGCGTGATGTCGTAGCTGTTGCAGCAATGGCTGAGGAACGGGTCGGTGTCGGGGCTGGCCTGCGTGTAGAGCCCCGGACAGGTTGTCATAAGCACGCTACCCTGCGCCGGTGTCCCGGTCGCAGTGATATAGATCACGTGGCGAATGCCCCGTTTGCGCAACGTCTGTACCACGCCGTCCCACAATGCGTTGACGCATGTGAGGTGTTCCAGTTCTTCAGCATCACGAAACATGCTGCGATCCCCCCAATCGGGGGGATATTTACACAGTTGTTTTTGTTTTAAAACTGCGGGGTGTGTCAGAGATGAGGCACGCCATATTTGAGCACGAACCCATTTTTATATGACGGGCAGGGACATTGCGGTGTCACTGCCCGTTCATGCAGGGGCAATTTAGCCTTGTGCTTGCAGCTTCTGTTCCCGCTCGGGCATCGGTTCGCGCGGGGGGCGGCCGATGACGTCCTTCAGCTCGTCGAGCTCGATGAAGTTGTCGGCTTGGCGGCGCAGATCGTCCGAGATCATCGGCGGCTGGCTGCGAATCGTCGAGACGACAGACACGCGCACGCCCTGGCGTTGAAGGCTTTCCACCAGCGGGCGGAAGTCCCCGTCGCCCGAAAACAGCACGATGTGATCCACGCGCGGGGCGAGTTCCATTGCATCGACGGCGAGTTCGATGTCCATGTTCCCCTTGACCTTACGCCGACCCATGGAATCAGTGTATTCCTTGGCCGGTTTGGTCACCATGGTGAACCCGTTGTAATTCAGCCAATCCACGAGTGGACGGATCGGTGAATACTCGTCGTTTTCAAGCAGGGCTGTGTAGTAGAACGCGCGCAGCAATTTGCCTCTACGCATGAATTCTTGCCGCAGGAGTTTGTAGTCGATGTCGAACCCAAGCGCTTTGGCTGCGGCGTATAAGTTCGAGCCGTCGATGAACAGTGCTAACCGTTCGTCTTTGTAAAACATAAAATGTCCTTCCGAAAATTCGGGGTTCCGCCTGTGATTTCCGTGAGTGAGTGCGTAAAAACGCGAAACGGCGGTGGTTGAAAAATAGGTGTTTTTTATTATGTCGCAAGTCACGTCTGGGGTCAAAGCGAGCGAAACCCTGCCGCAAAACCCCTCAAACCTGGTGATTGCACTGGGGTCAAACAAGTCCTCTGACGTAGGGTCACCTGCAGAAACCTTGGAAAAAGCACTCGTGGAGCTAGAAGAATCGGGTGCATCAATTCGTGGGCAAAGCCGCTTTTTTCGGACACCTGCTGTGCCTGCGGGCAGCGGGCCCGACTTTGTGAATGCCGTTGTTTTGCTGAGTGCGACGTGGTCGGCGCCCGAGGCGATCACGCGTTTGCACGAGATCGAAGCCGATCTTGGGCGCCGTCGGATGGTCCGTTGGGAACAACGTGTGATTGATTTGGATCTTTTGGCCTTTGGTCACGAGGTAAGCCCAGACGTTGCGACGTTGCGTCAATGGATGGATTTGCCCCTGGATCAGCAGCAGAAAGCGGCCCCCGGTCAGTTGCTGTTGCCCCACCCCCGGTTGCATGAGCGTGCTTTTGTACTTGTTCCGATGGCAGAGGTCGTGCCGGATTGGGTGCATCCGATCACCCGGCGCACGGTCGTGGAGATGCGGGATGCCCTGCCAGCCGACGATTTGGCCGCCATCACCCCGTTGGAATAGCGACTTGTCATTCGCTGTAATCGGGCCTAGATAACGGCCTTCTATCCTATCTTGCCTAAGCTGGAGCATTCCCATGGCCCGCGTGACCGTTGAAGACTGCGTTGACAAGGTTCCGAACCGTTTCGAACTGGTGATGCTTGCCGCACACCGTGCACGCGAGATTTCCAGCGGCGCGCCGATTACCGTGGACCGCGACAACGACAAGAACCCTGTCGTGTCCCTGCGCGAAATTGCCGAGGAAACACAGTCTTCGGAAGAGCTGCGCGAGCGTTTGATCGAATCAAACCAGAGCCAGATCGAAGTGGACGAGGCCGAAGAGGACGCAATGGCGCTTCTCATGGGGGCCGAGCAGGACAAGCCGGAAGAAGACAGCATGTCCGAAGAGATGCTTCTGCGTCAGCTTATGGCCGCCCAAGGCCAGGGCTGACCCCACCCGGGATGCGGACCGCATGATATCTGCCGATGACCTGATCGCGCTGGTCCGCAACTATAACCCCAAAACGAACGAAGACTTGATCCGCCGCGCCTATGTGTTCGGCGGTGAGATGCATGAGGGGCAGTTCCGCCATTCGGGCGAGCCCTATTTCACGCACCCCGTTGCCGTTGCCGCCATTCTGACCGAGCAACAGCTGGACGATGCCACCATCGTCACCGCCCTGCTTCACGACACGATCGAGGACACCAAGGCCAGCTACGCCATGGTGGCCGAACAGTTCGGGGACGAGATCGCCAAGCTGGTCGATGGCGTCACCAAGCTGACCAACCTGCAACTCAGCAGCGTCGAGACAAAGCAGGCCGAGAACTTCCGCAAGCTGTTCATGGCCATGTCAAAAGACATGCGCGTGATCCTCGTGAAGCTGAGCGACCGTCTGCACAACATGCGGACCATCAAGTCCATGCGCGCCGAAAAGCAGGTGCAGAAGGCGCGCGAGACGATGGACATCTTTGCCCCCCTTGCGGGCCGCATGGGCATGCAGTGGATGCGCGAGGAATTGGAAGATCTGGCCTTCAAGACCCTCAACCCCGATGCGCGGTCGTCGATCATTCGACGGTTCATCACCATGCAGCGCGAAACGGGCGACGTGATCCAGCGTATCACCGGTGATATGCGGCATGAGTTGGAGAAGGTGGATATTGAGGCCGAGGTGTTTGGCCGGGCGAAGAAGCCCCATTCCATCTGGCGCAAGATGCAGGAGAAGGACCAGTCCTTTAGCCGTTTGTCCGACATCTACGGCTTCCGCGTCATCACCGACAGCGAAGAGGATTGCTATCGCGCGCTGGGGGCTATTCACCAGCGCTGGCGGGCGGTGCCAGGGCGCTTCAAGGACTATATCAGCCAGCCCAAGACCAACGGGTATCGGTCTATTCACACCACGGTGTCGGGCCGGGATGGCAAGCGGGTCGAGGTGCAGATTCGCACCCGGCAGATGCATGATGTGGCCGAAACCGGCGTTGCGGCCCACTGGTCGTATCGGGATGGGGTCCGGTCGCAGAACCCCTTTGCCGTGGACCCGGCCAAGTGGATCAGCCAGCTGACCGAGCAGTTCGACAGCGAAGAGGACCACGAGGACTTCCTCGAGGCCGTTAAGCTGGAGATGTATTCGGACCAGGTGTTCTGCTTTACCCCCAAGGGGGAGGTGGTGAAATTGCCGAAAGGCGCCACGCCCATCGATTTTGCCTATGCTATCCACACGCGCATCGGGAATGCGTGCGTAGGCGCAAAGGTTGATGCGATGCGGGTGCCCTTGTGGACACGGATCAAGAACGGTCAGTCCGTTGAGATTATCACCGCCGAAGGGCAGACCCCGCAGGCGACGTGGCTGGAGATTGCCACAACCGGCAAGGCAAAGACGGCCATCCGCCGCAGCCTGCGCGAGGCAGATCGTGACCGGTTCATCACCCTGGGCCGGGAATTGGCGCGCTCGGCCTTTGCTCATGTGCGCAAGAAAGCAACGGATAAGGCGCTTGAGGCCGCGGCCAAGCACCTGCGTCTCAAGGATGCGGACGAGGTGCTGGCGCGCTTGGGGTCCGCCGAGTTGACAGGGCGCGAGGTTGTGCAGGCGATCTATCCCGACCTGACGCCGAAGCCCGGCAAGGTGGTTGATGCGCAGCGGGCGGTGATCGGTCTGTTGCCCGGCCAGTCCTTTCAGCGCGCCACCTGTTGCGAGCCGCTGCCCGGTGAGCGGATCGTCGGCATCACCTTTCGGGGCGAGGGCGTCGTTGTGCATGCCATCGACTGCGGGCGGCTTGTGGAATACGAGAACCAGCCTGATCGCTGGCTGGACCTGCATTGGCATGATGGAACCCATCCTGCCGTGTATGGTGTGACCCTGGATGTGACCATCGGCAACGACGCGGGCGTGTTAGGGCGCATTTGCACATTGATCGGCGAAAGCAAGGCGAATATCTCGAACCTGGAGTTTGTGGATCGGAAACCTGACTTTTACCGATTGCTGGTCTACGTAGAGCTTCGGGATGCGCAACATTTGCATACGCTGATGGGCGCACTCGAGGCTGAGAGTGATGTGGCCGCCATCAACCGGTTTCGCCGTCCTGCCCCGTCCGCAGGTCAGGCGGTTGTGGCGGGTTAGGCGCAAGAAGGGGCGACAAGACATTGGTGTTCAAGCGCCGCGACCCCAAGACGTTTCCGCGCGCGGTGCTGGAGTTTATCTGGCCGCGCGGGGGCTGGGCGCGCGCCTTCCAATACGTCAAGCACCGCGTGCGCCGCTTGCCTGACCGTCCGGAACGGATTGCGCGCGGCATATGGGCCGGGGTCTTCACGACCTTTACCCCGTTCTACGGCCTGCATTTTCTGGTGGCTGCCGTACTCGCGACAGCGATGCGCGGCAATATCGTTGCCTCGCTGATGGCCACGTTTTTTGGCAATCCGCTGACGTACGTTCCTATTGGGGTCGTGTCCCTGCAGACCGGTCACTGGCTCTTGGGTACCGAGATGAAGGAAGAGACCGAACGGTCTTTTGGTGGGAAGTTCGTTGATGCGGGCGCTGATCTTTGGCTTAACCTCAAGCACGTGTGGCTGAGTGAGCCGCGGGACTGGACGAACCTGAGCATCTTTTATGATGAGGTGTTCTTTCCCTATCTGATCGGGGGCATCGTTCCGGGCATCGTGTCGGCCACTGTCTGTTATTACCTGTCCGTGCCCGTCATTCGCGCCTATCAGAAGCGCCGTAAGGGTGCGATCAAGGCCAAGTTCGAGGCGCTGAAGGCCAAGGCGGCGAGCAAGGCTGCAGGTGCAAAACCGAAGATCGACTGACGCCTTGGTACAATTTTGCGCCTTTGTCCGCATTTCCAGACGGTTGCATCCGCACTAGCTTGCGCGTGAGTGACATGGCTTGGAAGGACGAAAGCGATGAC
The DNA here is from genome assembly GCF_000814025.1 of Tateyamaria sp. ANG-S1. Taxonomy (GTDB): domain Bacteria; phylum Pseudomonadota; class Alphaproteobacteria; order Rhodobacterales; family Rhodobacteraceae; genus Tateyamaria. Next base: position 281,621 of record NZ_JWLL01000001.1, read on the forward strand.
ATCCCCTTTGGGTAAACTGCGCCTTGGTGTGAATATTGACCATGTGGCGACCGTGCGAAATGCGCGTGGTGGCGACACGCCCGATCCTCTGCGCGCGGCCAAGCTGGCCGAGGCTGCCGGAGCTGACGGCATCACGGCGCATTTGCGCGAGGATCGCCGTCACATCTCGGACGCGGATATCGAAGGGTTGATGGATGTGCTGTCGGTGCCCCTGAATTTCGAGATGGCCGCGACCGAAGAGATGCAGGGCATCGCGCTGCGCCATAAGCCGCATGCGGTGTGCATCGTGCCTGAAAAGCGCGAGGAACGGACGACCGAAGGGGGGCTGGAAGTCGCACGGGAAGAAAACCGGCTTGCCCATTTCATTGCCCCCCTGCGCGATGCGGGCTGCCGTGTGTCGATTTTTATCGCCGCCGACAAACGCCAGATCGAAGCGGCGCACCGGATCGGTGCGCAGGTGATCGAGCTGCATTCAGGTGCCTATTGCGATGCGCATCACGAGGGGCGTCTCGACGATCGGGATCGCGAGTTGGAGGCGATGCGGGAGATGTCGGCCTTTGCCTATTCCCTTGGTCTTGAGGTGCATGTCGGCCATGGGCTGACCTATGAAACCGTGTCGCCGGTTGCGGCCTTTCCGGAGGTGATGGAGTTGAACATCGGTCACTTCCTGATCGGTGAGGCGATTTTCCTCGGCCTGGACCCCGCCATTCGCGAGATGCGCCGTTTGATGGATGAGGCGCGCGCCTGATCGGCATGATCCCGTCGATCTTGGGACTGTTGCTTGTGCTTTTGGCGGAACCGTCCATTCTGGGGTGAATGTTGAGCGTGCCGGTGCCATGCCGTGTGCGGAAAAAGGGAGCCCAAAATGATCCGCCATTGCGTTTTCCTGCGTCTCGCCCCCAAGGCGGACAGCGCCGAGTTGGATAAGGTGATGCTGGGGCTGGCGGACGTGGTGCAACGGCTTCCGGGATGTTCGGGCTTTCGCGCAGGCCCAAACCGGGACTACGAGGGCAAGACGCCGGAGTACCCCTATGGCTTTACGCTGGATGCAATAGATGCCGAGGCACTAGCCACTTACGCGGTGGACCCTGAACATCAGGAACTGGGCGCGCGGCTTGTTGCGCTGTGCGAGGGTGGTGCGGACGGGATCACCGTTTTTGACATCGATGCGGTCTAGCGCCTCGTGAGGGTCTGGCTGGTCCCGATTGCTGCGCTCTTGGTCGCAGCCTGGGCCTTGTTCGTTCTGGAAGGCGCGCGCGCTGGGCTGACCATTGAAGAGCGCCTTGTCGGTGACACGCCCGTAACCGTTTATTTCAGCGAAGCAGGCGGCCCGCCGGTGATTGTCGCCCACGGCTTTGCAGGGTCACGCCAGATGATGCAGGGCTATTCCCTTGTGCTGGCGCAGGCCGGGTACACTGTTCACGCCTTTGACTTCGAAGGACACGGGATGCACCCGACGCCCATGGGCGGTGATGTGAATGCGATTGAGGGCACGACACAGCGGCTGGTGGATCAGACACGCGCGATGATCGATGATGTGGCGGGCGATCTGCCGGTGGCGCTGCTGGGCCACTCCATGGCGACCGATGTGCTGGTGCGTGCAGCACAAGATGATCCGCGCGTTGGTCCGCTTGTTTTGCTGTCTGCCTTTTCTTTGGCGATTGATGCCGGACATCCGGCGCATTTGCTGCTGATAACCGGGGCATGGGAACCGGGACTGACCGATTTTGCCCTTGAAGCGGCGCGGATGGTGGATGCGTCCGCGCGAGAGGGCGAAACGGTGCGGGATGGGGACGTGGCGCGCCGCGCGGTGCTGGCCCCTTATGCCGAGCATGTGGCGATTTTGCAGTCACGCGCTGGACGGGCGGAGGCGCTGGACTGGCTGAACGGGTATTATGATCGCGCGGGGGCTGCGACTGTCCCGGTGGCGGGGTGGGCGCTCATCGCGTTGCTCTTCGCGGTGACGGTTTTGGCGCGGCCTGTGGCATCCTTTTTGCCCGATCGTGCGGCACCTGAAGTGCCGCTGCGCTGGCAACGCTTTGCGTTGGTGGCCGTGGTCCCTGCAATCGGGGCACCGCTTTTGGCTGCCCCGTTGGACACCCGGGTCTTGCCGGTGCTGGTGGCGGATTACCTGGCGCTGCATTTGGCGATTTACGGGGCTCTTCAGCTTGGACTGTTGTACTGGGTTGGGGGGCGTGTGTCGCGACCGTCCGTGTTGGCCGTGTTCATTTTGATCATTTGGGCGTTGGGTGCATTCGGGTTGGCGTTGGATCGCTATGGTGCGAATTTTGTCCCGACCGGTGATCGGTTCGTGATCATTGCCGCGTTGGCGCTGGGGGCCGTGCCCTTTATGCTGGCCGACGCGCGCGCGGCCTTTGGCGCGCCGCTCTGGCAAAGGGTGGTGTTGCGATTGACGCTGCTGGTGTCGCTGGGCATCGCTGTCGCGCTGGATTTCGAGGGGCTGTTTTTCCTGATCATGATTGCCCCCGTTATCCTGCTGTTTTTCCTGACCTTTGGCGTGATGGGCCGTGCCTTTGCCGCGCGCTCTGGCCCGGCGACGTCCGGCTTGGCGTTGGGCCTTGTTCTGGCCTGGGCGTTGGGCGTATCCTTTCCGCTGTTTTCCGCGTGAGGCTTTGAATGATCCTGGGTATCGGCACCGATTTGGCCAACATTGAGCGTATTCAGGGCACACTCGATCGCTTCGGCGACCGGTTTCGCAACCGCGTTTTTACCGACATCGAACAGGCCAAGGCCGAGCGGCGGGCGGACACCGCGGGGACCTATGCCAAACGCTGGGCCGCGAAAGAGGCGTGTTCCAAGGCGCTGGGCACAGGCCTGCGCATGGGGATCGCATGGAAGGATATGGCGGTGTCCAATCTGAAGACAGGTCAGCCAGTGATGAAGGTGACAGGTTGGGCGGCAGAAAGACTGACCGAAATGACACCCGAGGGGCATGAGGCGATCATCCATGTCACCCTGACCGATGATCACCCTTGGGCACAGGCCTTTGTCGTGATCGAAGCGCGTCCTATTCAATCCGACCCGGTGGCTTGACACCCCCGCATGTCGCCCGCATGTAGCGCGGAACCCACCCCGAAGGAGCGCGCAATGGCCGCCAAGGAAAAGTCCCAAAATGGCGTGATCGAGACGATCAAGACCATCGTCTATGCGCTGCTGATTGCGGGTGTGTTTCGGACCCTGTTTTTCCAGCCGTTCTGGATCCCGTCCGGGTCCATGAAAGAGACCCTGCTGATCGGGGATTTCCTGTTCGTGAACAAGATGGCTTATGGCTATTCCTACGCCTCGTGCCCGTCGATCCCGGCGATTGGTTTGGATGCGCAGGGGCTGTGCGGCTTCATCGACGGGGACAACACCCGCATCTGGGCCGGGCAGCCCGAGCGGGGCGACGTGGTTGTGTTCCGGCATCCGGTGTCGGGCGCGGATTTTATCAAGCGTGTGATCGGTTTGCCCGGTGATACGGTGCAGGTGCGTGACGGCCAGATCATCCTGAACGGCGAGCCTGTGCCGCAGGAGCCAGCGGGCACTTTCACCGAGGTGTTTGACCGGCAGGGACCGCAGGGCCTGTTGCCCCGCTGCGAAAGCGGTGCCGTGGGCCAAGGGGCGGCCTGCACCAAGTCGCGGTTCACCGAGACTTTCCCGAATGGTACAGAGCATGTGGTGCTGAACGTAGGTGTTCAGCAATCCGACAACACGCCGATCTACCGCGTGCCGGAGGGGCACTTCTTTTTCATGGGGGACAACCGGGACAACTCGTCCGACAGCCGTTTGGCGCAGGTCGCTGGGGGCGTTGGCTATGTTCCGTTCGAAAACCTGATTGGCCGTGCGGACCGTATCATGTTCTCGTCCGCGGGCCGGTCCATGCTGTTCTTCTGGACTTGGCGCAGCGATCGTTACTTCAAGAGGATCGAGTGAAGCTGGGTGCCGAGCTTTCCGCCTTTGAAGGGCGGATCGGGCATAGCTTTGCCGCGCCCGAATTGCTGGTCGAGGCAGTGACCCATGCGTCGATGTCCTCGCCCACGCGGTCGGACAACCAGCGGCTGGAGTTTCTGGGGGACCGGGTTTTGGGTCTGGTGATGGCGCAGGCGCTTTTGGAGGCAGATACTGCCGCGTCGGAAGGCGCATTGGCGCCGCGTTTCAATGCCTTGGTCCGGAAAGAGACCTGTGCCGATGTGGCGCGTGATGTCGCGCTGGGTGACGTGCTGCGCTTGGGGCGGTCCGAGATGCTGTCTGGGGGCCGACGCAAGCAGGCCTTGCTGGGTGATGCAATGGAGGCGGTGATCGCTGCGGTTTATCTTGACGCTGGTTTCGATGCGGCCAAGGCGCTGATCCTGCGCCTTTGGGGCGACCGGATCGCGCTTGTCGATGCGGATGCGCGGGATGCGAAGACCGCCTTGCAGGAATGGGCGCAGGCCCGTGGCCTGACCCCGCCGCAATATGTTGAGACTGACCGGTCGGGGCCAGATCATCAGCCCGTGTTCACCATTGCGGCCCGCCTGTCGACGGGGGCGGAGGCCACTGCCACTGCCGGGTCGAAGCGCGAGGCGCAGCAGGCGGCGGCGCAGGCGTTGCTGAAGGAAGTGGAGGGGTCGGCATGACAACGCGCGCAGGTTTCATCGCCCTGATCGGAGAGCCCAATGCGGGCAAGTCCACGCTCTTGAACACGATGGTCGGTGCCAAGGTCAGCATCGTGACCCACAAGGTGCAAACCACCCGCGCCCGTATCCGCGGTGTGGCGATGGAGGGCGACAGCCAGCTTGTGTTTGTCGACACGCCGGGACTGTTTCAACCACGCCGTCGGTTGGATCGGGCCATGGTCGCGGCGGCCTGGGGTGGCGCGGCGGATGCGGATGTCGTGGTGCTGATGGTCGAAGCGCATCGCGGCGTAACGCCCGGTGTTGAGCGCATTCTGGAGGGCATGGCCGAGATCGGGCAGGGTCGGACCGTAGCGCTGGTCATCAACAAGATTGACCGGGTCGAAGCGCCCGTGCTGCTGGGTCTGACCAAGGATCTGAACGAGCGGTTCGAGTTTGTTGAGACGTTTATGATTTCCGCCGAGAAGGGCCATGGGGTTCAGACGCTGCGCCAATGGCTTGCCGAACAGGTGCCGGAGGGGCCGTGGCTGTACCCCGAGGACCAGATTGCCGACCTGCCCATGCGCATGATCGCGGCCGAGATGACGCGCGAAAAGCTGACCCTGCGCCTGCATCAGGAGCTGCCCTATCAGCTGACCGTCGAGACGGAGAGTTGGGAGGAGCGCAAGGACGGTTCGGCCAAGGTGGATCAGATCATTTATGTGTCGCGCGATGGGCACAAGGGGATCGTGCTGGGTCATCGGGGCGAGACGATCAAAGCCGTCAGCAAGGCCGCCCGCGAGGAATTGACCGAGTTTCTGGGCCGCAAGGTGCATCTGTTTTTGCAGGTGAAGGTGCGCGAGAAGTGGCTGGAAGAGGCCGAGCGCTATGACCAGATGGGTCTGGATTTCAAAGATGGAAATGCCTGAGCTTTTTGCTGACCGGCCCTCCGGGGGGGATTTTTTTGAAACAGGGAAGCGGGGGACGTGGTGCCTCGTTTGACCTCTCGTTTTTGGGTGGATGCGTATTTGGCGCGCTTGCGGTTTGCTGACATTCCGGGCTTTGTCGTGGCCCATGGGGATGACACGGGCGGGGCGGTTCTGGTGAAGCTGAACACGCTGGATGGCCAAGCGGTGCTCTATCAGCGGTCCTTTGATCTGATGACGGACACGCGGGTCTGGGCGGAGTTGGCCTCTGGGCCTGAGCCCGATGTGGATGCCGCTGTGACCCGGCAGCGTGGGTTTGATCCTGATCTGTGGGTGATCGAGGTGGAGGACCGTGCCGGGCGCCACCTGCTGGATCAGGAGGGGCTGGCCTGAGATGGAGTGGCGCGGCACGGGCATATTGCTGAACGTGCGGCGGCATGGAGAGACCAGTGCCATCATTGACGTTTTTACCGAAGAGAAGGGGCGTCATGCAGGGGTCGTGCGGGGTGGCACCAGCCGCAAGATTGCACCCATCCTGCAGCCGGGCGCGCAGTTGGATGTCGCGTGGCGTGCGCGGCTTGAGGACCATATCGGCAGTTTCGCCGTTGAGCCCGTGCGCAGCCGCGCCGCTTTGGTTATGGGCAACCGGTTGGCGCTGGCGGGGCTGAATGCTGTGACTGGTCTGTTGGTTTTTTGTCTGCCAGAGCGTGAGGCCCATGGCCCGCTATACCGGCGGACTGAGGCTTTGCTGGATCTGCTGGGACAGGATGAGATTTGGCCGTTGGCCTACCTGCAATGGGAGTTGGCGCTGCTTGAGGAGATGGGCTTTGGCCTCGACCTGACCACCTGTGCCGTGACCGGGGCGACGGAGGGGTTGGCCTATGTCTCGCCAAAATCGGGGCGGGCCGTTTCGAAAGCAGGCGCCGGTGTCTGGGCGAGCCGGCTTTTGCCTTTGCCACCTGTGCTGCGGCGCGAGGGGGATGCGCCAGACGCAGAGATTGCGCAGGGGTTGGAAACGACGGGGTACTTCCTGACCAATCATCTTGCACCGGATCTGGGATCAAAGCCGTTGCCTGAAGCGCGGGCGCGCTTTGTCGATGCGTTTAGTCGGACGTTGTGACCGCGATCGCGTCCTCGTCATCATTGCGCAGGAACAGAGCGCCCTCACGCACATCGGATGCCAGCGTGTCGAGATATGTGTTCGCTCGAACCAACGATACGGCATCGTGTTTGTGGTGTAGAGGCTGTTGTGCGGGCCTTGGTTCGATGCCGGATCACCCGCCGCGCATTCGAGCGTCACAGAGCCGAGCAATGCGGTGCCGTAGCGCGCCACGGTTTCGTTTGCCTGACAAGCCTGGAGCGACGCTATAAGGTTCAGCGCCGCGGCCCGGATTACATACGTGTCACTGATGGATCACTTAAGCGCCATCACCAGATCAACCAAGGCGGCAAAGGCAACAAGTGCCTCGCCGTCATCTGTTTGCATCTGTTTGAGGCCGACCAGGGAGCCATAGGCGGAGCGGGCGAAATCTTCGTTCGTGACACCGATGCCGGACATGAGGTCGGTCAGACGCGCAAGGCGTGCCTTGTCGACTTCACCCAGGGCCTTGGCAACTGCTTTGTCCTGCTGCGCCCAGGCGCGCAGGGCGGGGCCTGCGCTGTCTTCCTGCACGCTTTGTCCGAAGCGGATCATCTTGTCCGTCGGGGTGCCATCTTGTGCGCTGTCTTCGGCCAATGTGGCCATTGCACGGCTTTTCCATTCGGCCAGCAGGGCCTTTTGGAAGGCGGGTACATCCTTGAAATGCCAGTAAAAAGACCCTTTGGATGTCTTCAGGTGTCGTGAGAGTGGTTCTGCCCGGAGCGCAAGGGGCCCGTGGGCGGTGAGCTGTTCAAGCCCGGCGTCGATCCAGGCGGCGGGGGAGAGAGGTGCTTTGGCCATAATCGTGCGATACGCTTGGGTATGCAGGGGCGCAAGCGAAAGCGGCTGTGGCTTCCGCTATGAGCGTGTTGCCGCACATGGTGCGAAAAAAGTTGCCACTCTTGTGCGCAAAGCGGGCGTTTGGCGGGTCGTGGCTAGAGGCCGGATGCGACGGCCAAACCGACCACCAAAAGCATGGATGCGGCCATGGCATAGTTGATCCGCCGTTGCAGATGCGGGGCGAGGTCGAGGGCCTTGAGCTGGACGCCGAACCAGACCCACGCAATGTGTATCGGGATCCAGATTGCCTTTATGATCAGGAGCTTCCAGGCAAACTCTGCCATGACGGTCTCTGGCATGAGGGGGAACCCTGTGAAGAGAGCGGTGTTCACTGCGTAGCCCTTGGGATTGATGGGTTGCAGGAGGATGCCGGCCCATACGCCGGGCTCACGTTGCGCCTTGGCAAAGGCGACGTCGGAGCCTGCCAGTGCTATTCGAAGCGCGAGATAGAGAAGGTAGGCCGTTGATACTGTGAAGAGAATTGTGCGCACGATGGGGTTGGCGAGGATGAGCGCGGCCAGCCCGGCGATGACTGCCACGATCACGATGGTATTGCCCAGAAAGAGGCCAAGCACGTATCGCAAGCCGACCCGCATGCCAAAGGCGGCGCCCACGCCAGCAGCTGACAGCACGCCCGGACCCGGCGTGACGATCAGGAAAAAGACGGCGGCGGCGAAGGTGAGCATTGGGTCAGAATGGCGGAGCCTACGCCAAGGTCAATGCGGGAACGGGCACCGTACGCGCAACGGTTAACGGGCGTTTTGCGCGGGAGGGGCGGATATGCGGGTTAACGCCTTTGTTTGTTGGGAAAACGGCGATGCACCAGCCGTGCACCCCCTGTGCACCCCCCCGTACACCGTTTGTGCACCAAAGCGCGGGTTAACGGTGCGTGCGGTGGTGAAGGTTAAGGGTGGGTTAATGATGTATGGAGGGCCCAGATGCAGAGAGGCCGGGCTGACGCCCGGCCTGTGGTTTTGGTGATCTTGGGTGGCGGCGGGGTGAAACCCCGCCCTACCGGTTTTCGTCAGCCGAGGATGCGGCGGGCGATGACCTGCGCCTGAATTTCGGCGGCCCCTTCGAAGATGTTGAGGATGCGGGCGTCGCAGAGGACGCGGGAGATTTTGTACTCAAGCGCGAAACCGTTTCCGCCGTGGATTTGCAGACCGTTGTCCGCAGCGGCCCAGGCCACGCGGGCGCCGAGCAGCTTGGCCATGCCGGCCTCAACATCGCAGCGGCGGCCCTCATCCTTCTCGAAGGCCGAGAAATAGGTGAGCTGACGTGCCACCATGATCTCGACCGCCATCATCGCCAGTTTGTTGGCGACGCGGGGGAAGTTGATCAGCGCCTTGCCGAATTGCTTGCGGTCCAGTGCATATTGCATCGAGATGTCGAGCGCCGATTGCGCCACGCCGATGGCGCGGGCTGCAGTCTGGATACGGGCCGATTCGAAAGTCTCCATCAATTGCTTGAAGCCTTTGCCCTCTTCGCCGCCGAGCAGGTTTTCACCTTTGACGTGGAAGTCATCGAAACCCAGTTCGTATTCTTTCATGCCGCGGTAGCCGAGCACTTCGATCTCGCCGCCGGTCATGCCCTCGGTGGGGAAGGGGTTTTCGTCGGTGCCGGGTGTCTTTTCCGCGAGGAACATTGACAGACCCTTGTAGTCGGTCGTGTTCGGGTCGGTGCGCGCGAGCAGCGTCATCACTTGCGTGCGCGTGGCGTGGGTGATCCAGGTCTTGTTGCCTGTGATCTTGTAGTCGCCGTTGTCGTCCTTGACCGCGCGGGTGCGGAGCGAGCCGAGGTCGGAGCCGGTGTTTGGCTCGGTGAACACGGCGGTGGGCAGCGTTTCGGCGCTGGCCAGTTGCGGCAGCCACTTTTGTTTCTGCTCTTCGGTGCCGCCCGCGATGATCAGTTCGGCGGCAATCTCGGAGCGGGTGCCCAGCGAGCCGACGCCGATATAGCCGCGCGACAATTCTTCGGACACGACGCACATGGATGCTTTCGACAGGCCAAAGCCGCCGTATTCTTCGGGGATGGTCAGGCCGAAGACACCCATCTCGGCCAGTTCCTCGATCACCTCCATGGGGATGAGTTCATCCTTGAGGTGCCAGTCATGGGCAAAGGGCTCGACCTTTTCGATGGCGTAGCGGCGGAACTGTTCGCGGATCATTTCCAGCTCTTCGTCGAGGCCGGAGGCACCCACGGTGATTTCCGCGCTGCGTTCCTGCATCAACTCGACAAGGCGGATGCGCGCCGCTTGGGTGTTGCCGCCTTGGGTCAGCGTCATCACGGCGGGGTCCATCATGCCGCGCATGTCGTCTTGGGACAGGCCCAGATCCTGCAGGCGAAGCACTTCGCCCTGGTTCATCTGGATGCCGCCGTAGATCTGCCAGAGGTATTCGCCGAATGCGATCTGGTGAATCAGCGCCTCGACCTCGCCAAACTTGGATTGGGCATCCAGCGCGTCGGCCCATTTCTGCATTTGGAGCAGTGATTCGGAGTAGGTGGCCAACCAGGCCAGCCCATGTGCGGCCGTCTGATGTTCCTCGACCAGCGCACCGGACACGCGGCCATCGACGCTGAGTTGGTCGCGCAGACGGGTGCGGGCCAGTTCCGTGATCTCTTCGACCGGTTTGAGCGCTGCACGTGTCAGACCAAGCAGGTCATCCAGCAAAATGGGCGTGACCGCCCCCATATCCTGTCCGTCATGTGCCATGGCTTGGCTCCTCATTCTTAGCTCCGTCACGGCTTATCTAGTTCGCAGGTGCAGCGCAACAAATATTCATTTTGGTGCGGCCATTTGTTCGTTTCTTGCGTGGCACTATACTGCAGTGCAGCATGCAATTGGGTGGCTATAGTATTGCACAAAATAAAACCGCGCCCAAGTTGGGCGCGGCGTTACTCGTAAATCTCACTGAAAACTCATGCATTTGCCCCTGGCGTCAGGCGCTATGCATGTCCAATGGAGGTGATCAGGAGGCTTTGCGTGCGACCGTCAGGCCGGACACGTCCTCGATAAATGTCACGATGCGCGACTTGATTCTTTCGTCTTCGATCGTGGCCAGTGCGTTCACGATGTCGAGACCACGGTCGGCCCGAGGTGCAACTTCCTGTTCTGCCAGACCCTCGAAGAAGTATGAGGTGGGGACATCAAGAATGCGCGACAGCTCGTAAAGGCGGCTGGCAGCGATTCGGTTCGACCCGATCTCGTATTTCTGGATCTGCTGGAAAGACAGCTCCAAACGCTTGGCGACATCGGTTTGGGACATCCGCCGCAGGGTGCGAATTTGTTTCAGGCGCTTGCCAACGTGCGTATCGACGGGATGCGACATAACTAATTACCTCCGGTTGTTCTGATGGAAGTGATGGCTCAGTACACGCATTGGTTCAACTGAGTAGATTTACACCCCAGACCACACGTAAATGTTGCATTAGTGTATGATTCATTTAACATAGATGTATTGTGGATCATACATCGGGTTTGATCGTGAATGCACCAACACGCAATTTGACAGACGTAAATCAACCGCTTCTGTTCGAGATGATGCGCTCGTTCACGACGCTTGCGCAGACGCTGAACCTGTCGCACGCCGTGGCGGAGTTGAACAGCACGCGCCAGACCGTGCGGCGCCATATCTCGCAGTTGGAAGAGGCCAAGCAAGCCAAGCTGTTCACGGTTGAAAACAGACGGTACTTGCTGACCGACGCAGGGCGAAAGGCACTGCCCGAGGCATTGGATATCCTGGCGCGAGGCACTGGCTGGTTGACTGGACAGTCCGGGCAGATCAATGGCCTGCAATTTCTCAGGCACGAAGATACGAGTGGGTGGTGCCATTATCAGCAGCAGCACCCCATCGCGCGTGCGTTTTCGTCGACTGGGGACCTTCTGCATTCGGTTATTCGTGCGTGGTCAATGGCCGGAGGATACATTGAGGATGACGCATTCAAAGACGTGCGGCCCTACTGCACCGTATCGCGCTCAGTGAACGGTCGTTGGCTTTTCACCGAGGTAGGGGACTTAAGTTCGTATGTGAGTTGGTTTGGCTGGAAACGTGCACGGTCCAGCATTGGGGCGTCGCTCGGCGAGATGCCGGGCGGGAGTGGGTTTGGCCTTTTGGTGGACGCTGCATACCAAGAGGTCGAGGCGACTCAGTCGATGCGTTTGGACCACGTGTACACGTTGTTCCCCCGCGGGGATGACGGCGTACTATCGCCGATATGCTACGAAAGGTTGTTGCTGGGAGGCCGATATCCGGACCACAGTTATGCAATGATCACCGTCGTGCGCCGTACGTATGATGTGGAAATACACAGTGTTACCAACGACATGTTGCGTCTGATGCCGGAGGACATGCTCATGTAGGAGTACGTATTCACGAAATATGACAAATTTCGGCGACGCAACTTAAAATAGGTTAACTTCAGCCTTGAATGCAGAACGCAGGAGGGGCTAATGGCATTTCATGGAATAGGTGCGGCAGATAAATTCGAGGCCGCGAGTTCGGATATTTTCAACCGATTTGGTATACGGCTGACCTTAGGGCATGATTTTGATGAATATCGAGAATATGTCGCTGAGGCGAGGCCAGATCATGCTGTAGGTGATCCGTTCCGTACGGACCTGCATCGTTTGCACAATCGCAACGCTGTTTGGGTGATCGGCCGGGACGAGACCGGGCAAATCATGCATACGCAAGCACTGCGGGTATTGCCGACGGCGTCAGGTTCTGTCGCGGATTATTTCCGGGCGAAGTTTCACGGGTTTTCGCCCTCAGAAATGGACATAGACTACGAGCGGTCACGCTATCGTGCTGGACCCGGGGCCAAGCGCATTAAGGGCAAAGTGGTCTACTCCGGCGAGACATGGATTGGCGGTGACAAGAGCCGTTATCGTGGCTCCGGTTTGTCAAGTATACTGGGTCGCTACGCGCTACTGACTGCGCTCCGTGAGTTGGATGCAAATTACGTGGTGGGTTTCATGATTAAACCTGTGGCCTACAAGGGATTTTGCCTGCGCATGGGTTTCATGCACGCCGAACCGCTGGCGCTACGCTGGTATGTGCACGGCAAGCCGGATCCGATGGAGACCGTGATGGTATACATGAGCGACGAGGACATCCGCTTCCTTCTTGATCTGCCCACCTCTGAGGTCGAAGCCCTAGCGGCTTGATCCGCCAACAGTTTGTGTCCGGCGCGGATCGTGGAAAACGAAACTGCGATCCGCCGTTCTGACCTAGCCATATCTAGCGAGTGTTTCGTGGCGGTTGTAATGATCTTCCATGCCTTTGGCGTAATGCGTCAAAGGAGTGACATTTGTGACTGTGCAGCTTTCCGATCATGCGGCCCCGTTCATTGCGACGAGCCGTAAAATTCTGTTGTCTCAGGGAATCACCCTGACCACTGGAACCGACTTTGAAGCGTACAGGGATATCGTGGAAGAAGAGCGCCTTGTGCAGAAGTTGGGGGCGCCTTTTGATCCTGAAAGATACGGGCTGGGAAAGGCAAATGCGTTCTGGCTGATCGGACGAAGCGAAGATGGAGAATTGATTCACACGCAGGCGGCAAAGCGTGTTCGCCTATCCGCTCGCCCGCTCAGCGGCTATCTGCTGCGGCAGTTCCGGGCTTTTCCGCCGCCGCTGAAAGGTGTCGATCTGGACCGCTCGCGGTTTCGCGCGACACCCGGAACCCACAAGATCAGTGGTATGGCGGCGTACCACGGGGAGTTCTGGGTTGCGCCAGAGCGTGGCAAATATCGCGGCGTGGGACTGGCGCCCGTACTTGGTCGTACGGGTATGCTTGAGATGATGCAGCGCTGGGACCCGGACTGGATCTACGGCTTTATCCTGGATGTGGTGGCGTACAAGGGGTTTGCGGCGCGAATAGGATACCTGCACCTTGAGCCGAGCGTTTTGAAATGGGTGATAGAGGGGCGTGACGCCCCGATCGACACGTTCCTCGCCTATAACAGCCGCGAGGATCTAGAATACCTGTTGAATATACCGCTGTCGGATGTGGTGCCCGAGGCCGCCTGAGGCCCCGGGCGAGAGCCTTTAGCTGATGGCGGCGGCTTTCACGTCGTCATCAATATAGGGCAGGTACTGTTCGAAGTTGTTCGAGAACATATCGACCAGTTTGGCCGCCTGCGTGTCGTAGGCAGCGGCATCATCCCACGTCCGGCGCGGATCGAGCAGGATGTCTGCCACGCCGGGCACGGAGACGGGCACGTCAAAGCCGAAGTTGGGATCCTTGCGGAATTCGCCCTTGGCCAATGTGCCGTCCAGCGCAGCCGTCAGCAACGCGCGTGTGGCGCGGATCGGCATGCGGCTGCCTGTGCCGTATGCGCCGCCGGTCCAGCCGGTGTTCACCAGCCAGCAGGTCGCGCCGTGCTTGGCAATCTTTTCCTGCAGGAGCTTGCCGTACGTCTCGGGCCGACGCGGCATGAACGGTGCGCCGAAGCAGGTCGAGAATGTGGGCTCAGGCTCGGTCACGCCACGCTCGGTGCCCGCAACCTTGGACGTGAAGCCCGACAGGAAGTGGTACATCGCCTGCGCAGGCGTCAGCCGCGCGATTGGGGGCAGGACGCCGAAGGCATCGCAGGTGAGCATGATGATGTTCTTGGGGTGCCCGCCAAGCGCCGAGGACGACGCATTTGAGATATAGTGCAGCGGGTAGGCGCAGCGCATGTTCGCGGTCAGGCTGTCATCTTCGAAGTCGAGATCCTTGGTGTCGGGATCGAACACCATGTTTTCGATCACCGTGCCGAATTTCTCGGTTGTGGCGTAGATTTCCGGCTCAGCTTCCGCGCTGAGGTTGATGGTCTTGGCGTAACAGCCCCCTTCGAAGTTGAAGGTGCCGCGGTCGGACCAGCCATGTTCATCGTCGCCGATCAGCACGCGGCCGGGGTCGGCGGAGAGCGTCGTCTTGCCCGTGCCCGAAAGGCCGAAGAAAATCGCCGTGTCGACCGGGTTGCCCTGCGCGTGGTTGGCCGAACAGTGCATCGGCATCACGCCGCGGTCGGGCAGCAGGTAGTTGAGCAGGGTGAACACCGACTTCTTGTTCTCGCCCGCATACTCCGTGCCGCCGATCAGGATCATCTTGCGGTCGAAGTTCATGGCGATGACGGTCTCGGACCGGCAATTATGACGTTCGGGGTTCGCCTGGAAGGACGGGCAGTTGATGACGGTGAAGTCCGCGATGAAGTCCTTGAGGTCTTCGGCATCGGGGCGACGGAGCATGTGGCGGATGAAGAGGCCGTGCCAGGCCAGTTCGGTCACCATGCGGACGTTGATGGAGTAGCTGGGGTCGGCACCGCCGGTCAGGTCCTGCACGAAGTACTCGCGGCCCTTCATATGCTCCAGCATGTCTTCGTAGAGGGCATCGAAGCCTTCCGGCGACATGGCGGCGTTGTTGTCCCACCAGATGCTGTCGGCGACGCTGTCGGTTTTGACGACATGTTTGTCCTTGGGCGAACGGCCTGTGAACTTGCCGGTGGTCACGAGGAACGTGCCGCCCTTGCCCAGCGTGCCTTCCTTCCGTTCGAGCGCGCGCTCGATCAAGGCGGGTTCGATCAGGTTGTAATAGACATCGCCCAGCCCATTGATCCCTTGATCTTCGAGGCGGAACTGCGGGTTTACCCGTCCAAATGTCATGTGAACTCTCCTGAAGCCGCCATGCGGCGTTGTTGGTAAGAGGCTGGCCCGAAGGCCAGTAAGCGACATCGCGTCGCCGTATTCCGGCGTCTTAACACGCGGATTCACAAGGTGAATAGGGCTGCCGCCAAGGTTAGCGCCATCATCGCGACCGGTTGCGCAAACAGTGTTTCAGGGCTGTGCACTCTCGGCGAGAATGTGCGGCAATTTAGTCATTCCTAACCACTTTCTGGTCAGTCTGACCGAGGATTTACCCACTGATTCGCACTTATGGATTGATTCGAAAGGCCAAAACCGAGACAATGGCCGAAAAAACAAATGGTACGAGCAGTATAAGGAAACAGGCAATGTCAAAAATTGCACTAGTGGATGACGACCGGAATATCCTCACGTCCGTCTCCATGACGCTCGAGGCAGAAGGGTTCGAGGTCGAAACATATAACGATGGTCAGGCCGCATTGGATGCGTTCAATAAGCGTCTGCCGGACATGGCGGTGCTGGACATCAAGATGCCGCGTATGGACGGCATGGATCTGCTGCAGCGGTTGCGCCAGAAGACCACTATGCCGGTCATCTTTCTGACGTCCAAGGACGACGAGATTGACGAGGTTCTGGGCCTGCGCATGGGCGCGGACGACTATGTGAAAAAGCCGTTTTCGCAGCGTTTGCTGGTCGAGCGTATCCGCGCGCTGCTGCGTCGGCAGGACGCTGTTGCAGGTGATGTGGTTGGTGACAGCGAAGAGACCAAGGTGATGGAACGCGGCGATCTGCGCATGGATCCGCTGCGTCATGCGGTGAGCTGGAAGGGCAAGGATGTGTCGCTGACGGTGACGGAATTCCTGCTGCTTCAGGCGCTGGCTCAACGCCCCGGGTTCGTGAAGTCGCGGGATCAGTTGATGGACGTTGCCTATGACGATCAGGTCTATGTCGACGACCGCACCATCGACAGTCATATCAAGCGTTTGCGCAAGAAGATGCGCAGCGCCGACGATGAATTCTCGGCGATTGAGACGCTGTATGGCATCGGATATCGTTACAACGAAGAGTAACGCATAGAGGGCGCGCCCAGAATGGGCGCAGGCCGAAAGGGCAGCAGTGCGAGACACAAGCACACCTCCTTCCCGCGACGGTGACGTCCTGCTTGGGGAAGACTGGGTCGCACCGGAGACATCCGCGGCGACAGAGTTGCGTGATGGGCGCGCGCGGCGTGGCCTGATGTCACTGCGCGCCTCGCCGCTGGCGCGCAAGATCATCACGTTCAACCTGATTGCGTTGAACGTTCTGGTCGCTGGCATCCTGTATCTCAATTCGACGCGCGAAAGCCTGGCAATGCAGCGCCTGTCGGCTCTGGTCGCGCAGGCCGAGTTGGTGGCCGATGTGATCGAGGCGCAGTTGCCGACTGGCGCGCCGGTCAGCCTTGCCACCGGTGACGGTGCCAACATACCTGACACCCTTGCCGCGCTTGATCTGCGTGCCGGGCATGAGGTCTATGTGTTTGACCCCGAGGAGGTTCTTGTCGCCCAAAGCGAAGGGACCCTTGCGCCGCTGCCCAACCAGGCAACCGGAACCGAGAATAGGGCGCTTCTCACGGATGGCCTTGGCTGGTTGTGGGAACAGATTTCGCATCCGTTTTCGAGCGCCGAAGAAGCCGAATTTGCGTCTGTAGAAGACCAGCTACGTCCGTTTGTCGCGCGCAGCTTGGCGGGTGACACGCAGATTAGCGAGAACCTCACCGTTGCCGGCGGGGTGATGTTCAGCGTCGTGACCCCAATCGAGCATGATGGCGGGTCCGTGGGCGTGATTGCCCTCACCAGCGCTTCAGGTGAAATCGACGCGCTGGTGCGGGGTGAACGCGAGCGGGTGTTGCAGATGTTTGTCATCGCGACGCTGGTGTCGATTGGCCTGAGCCTGGTGCTCGCCTCGACCATTGCGAATCCCTTGGCCGACCTCGCCGCGGCTGCGGAGCTTGGGCGGGACAAGAATGCGCGCAAGGTGAACCCTGGGCGCATCCGGATCCCCGACCTGACAGCCCGCCCGGACGAGATTGGCCGCCTGTCGGGCGCTTTGCGCGGCATGATCGCGGCGCTCTACAATCGGATCGATGGGAACGAACAATTCGCGGCTGACGTCGCCCATGAGATCAAGAACCCGCTCGCCTCGCTGCGGTCTGCCGTGGGCACGTTGCGGATGATCAAGCGGGAAGATCAACGCGAGAAACTGCTCGACGTGATCGACCACGATGTGCGGCGCCTTGATCGCTTGGTCAGCGATATTTCGAATGCGTCCCGCCTGGACAGCGAGCTGGTCAAGGAAGAGGAAGAGCCGTTCAACCTGCTGCAAATGCTCGGAAATCTGAGCCAGTACCTGGGCGAGGACGCGCGCGGCAAGGGGATCGAATTCATCACTGACCTGCCTGCGCATCCCATCGAGGTGCAGGGGCTGGAGGCGCGGCTGGCGCAGGTCTTTGTCAACCTGATCACCAACGCCATTTCGTTCTGCGAGGATGGCGATGCGATACGGGTCTGGGCGCGCAAGCGCGAGAACCGCGTGCTGGTGGTGGTCGAAGACACCGGTCCCGGCATCCCCGATCAGGCGCTGACCAAGATTTTCAAGCGGTTCTACTCGCAACGCCCCGAAGAGCATTTTGGCAACAATTCAGGCCTTGGCCTCGCCATCTCCAAGCAGATAGTCGAGGCGCATGGCGGCGTGATCTGGGCTGAAAACATTCGCCCCACGGACGCTGACATCACGTCCGAACCCTTGGGCGCCCGCTTTGTTGTTGGCCTGCCCGTCTAACCTCGCATGACCGATACTTTGCGCCTGCATGCCAGCGCAGTCGCCGTGGATGGGCGCGGTGTTCTGATCCGTGGTGCATCCGGCAGCGGAAAGTCCAGCCTGGCGCTACAGCTGATGGGGCTGGGGGCGAGCTTGATCTCGGATGATCAAACGGACCTCACACACGAAACAGGCGGGATTCTGTTAAGTGCACCAACCACGATCCGCGATCAGATCGAAGCGCGTGGGGTGGGCATTCTGAACGCCAAGAGTGTGACGGCGCCGCTGCACCTGGTCGTTGATCTGGACGTGCTGGAGACCCAGCGCTTGCCCGTCCCACATCAAGCCGTCATCCTGAACCAAGCATTTCCGTGTATTCACAAAGTGGACACCCCGGCTTGGCCCTTTGCCGTGTTGCAATACGTGAAAGGCGGACGAAGCGACACGGAGTGAGACCGCGATGCCCACTGCCCGCCGCCTAGTACTTGTGACCGGCCCGTCGGGGGCGGGGCGCTCCAGCGCCATCCGTGTGCTCGAAGATCTTGGCTATGAGGCCATCGACAACATGCCGATGCGGCTGATCCGCGCCCTGTTGGATGACCCGTCGCGCGAAACGCCAGTGGCGCTGGGGCTGGACCCACGAAACCGGGATTTCACCGCGACTGCGATCAACGATGCGTTGGGGCAGATCGCGGCAGTGCCCAGCGTGATGCCGGAGCTTTTGTACCTCGATTGTCAGACCGACGTGCTGCTCAACCGATTTTCCGAAACGCGCCGTCGCCATCCGCTTGCCGAAGCCGACCGGGTGGAGGCGGGTATCTTGCGCGAAAAGGACCTGCTTGCCCCTGTCAGGGCGCGGGCGGATGTGTTGATCGACACGTCTGATTTGAACGTGCACCAACTGAGGGCCGAGGTGGAACACTGGTTCTCACCCGGTGAGCAAAGCCAGTTGGCCGTGTCGGTGCAAAGCTTCAGCTACAAGCGGGGCCTGCCGCGATCCGTGGACATGGTCTTCGACTGCCGGTTTTTGAAGAACCCGTATTGGAAACCTGCGCTGCGTCAGAAAACGGGTCTGGATGCCGACGTGAAAGAGCACATCGCGTCCGACCCACGCGCCCGGGAGTTCGAGACACGATTGCGTGATTTGCTGCTCTGGCAGTTGCCCGCTGTGCTGGATGAAGGCAAATCTCACCTCTCGGTTGCATTCGGTTGCACGGGCGGCCAGCACAGGTCGGTTGCCATGGCGGAAACCGTCGCGGCAGCCCTTGCGGAGGCTGGCTGGCAGGTGTCTATTCGGCATCGGGAACTGGATCGCCGCAAACGCGAAGAGGCATCAGCTTGATCGGGATCGTGATTGTCGCACATGGCGGGCTCGCGGGGGAATACCTTCGCGCGATTGAGCATGTTGTGGGGGCACAACCGGGTGTGCGCGCCATCGCCATCGAGGCTGATCATGACCGCAAGGCCAAGGAAACCGAGATTTGCACCGCAGCCGATGACGTTGATACCGGCGATGGCGTGGTTGTGGTGACCGACCTTTTCGGCGGTTCCCCGTCCAACCTGAGCCTCCTGGCTTGCAAGCCGCAGAACCGGCGGATACTTTATGGTGCCAACCTGCCGATGCTGATCAAGCTGGCCAAGAGC
Source organism: Tateyamaria sp. ANG-S1 (assembly GCF_000814025.1). Taxonomy (GTDB): domain Bacteria; phylum Pseudomonadota; class Alphaproteobacteria; order Rhodobacterales; family Rhodobacteraceae; genus Tateyamaria. The sequence continues at coordinate 301,182 of NZ_JWLL01000001.1, forward strand.
CGGAAGTTGCATGTGTCGGATGCCGTACAGGCCGCCCTGAGCGCAGGTAAGAAATATATCGACAGCCAGAATATAGGCGCAGATACCTGACTATGTCCCAACGCAAGCTGGAAATCGTGAATATCAAAGGATTGCACGCGCGTGCATCCGCCAAATTGGTCGAGGTGGTTGAGGCGTTCGATGCCCGCGCCACCGTCAGCCAGGATGGTATGTCTGCATCAGGCGACAGCATTATGGGCCTTTTAATGTTGGCAGCGCCGAAGGGAAGTTTTATTGACGTTGAAACTTCGGGCCCAGATGCCGAGCCGTTGGCAGATGCGCTCAGCGCGTTGGTGGCTGACAAGTTCGGGGAAGACGCCTGAGCCAACCGGGCCGGCATGGTCCATACGCCGATAGAAGGTGACGTCGCTTGGTCGATAGCACACATAATATGACGAAGGTTGCAAAGCCGGAACCTGAAACGGTGTCGTTCAATACGTATGACCGCCGTAGCCTGTCCTATGCGTCGACCTTTGATGACCCGTGGAAGGCGAGCTTTATCCGGGTGATGGAGGCCTTTACCGGCAAGTTGACCATCCTGCGCCTGATCCGCAAGTTTGAACGGCAGGGCGCACCCAGTGGCCAAGCCTTCTGGCGTGCCTGTCTGGACGTGATGGGCATTGACCTGACCACACCGCAGGAGCAGCTTGATCGCCTTCCCAAAGAGGGTCCGGTGATTGTTGTGGCCAACCACCCGCATGGGATGGTGGATGGGATGATCTTTGCGGATCTGATTGGCCGCGTGCGCCCGGATTACCGCATTCTCACCCGTTCACTTCTGACCGTTATTGACGAGGTGGCAGGCAGCTACATGATCCCTGTTCCGTTCCCGCACGACGCTGACGCGCAGCGTAAAGGGGTCGAGATGCGGGCCAAGGCGATGGCGCATCTGAAAGAGGGGGGTGTGGTTGCCCTGTTTCCGTCAGGCGTTGTCGCCACGTCCGAGACGTGGTGGGGACCGGCGGTTGAGGCCGAATGGAACGTCTTTACCGCGCAGTTGATCCGACGGTCAGGTGCGACCGTCGTGCCGATGCGCTTTCCCGGTTCGAACAGTCGCGCCTACCATATCGCGGACAAGGTGTCGCCGATGCTGCGGCAGGGGTTGCTGCTGCATGAGATCGTGCGGTCGTGCAACAAGCCGCAGGCTCCGATTGTCGGCCATCCGCTCGATCCGGAACTTGTGACGGGCTACAAGGATGACCCGCGGGGGTTCATGGCGTGGCTGCGGGACCATACGATGGCCCTCAAGGACTGAGGGCCCCGGAATTTTACAAAAATTCCGGTCCGTTTTCTGTGTCAGAAAACGCTACCGCGTTGGAACAGGCGTTTCGCCCCGATAGTCGTAGAACCCGCGCTGCGTTTTGCGCCCCAGCCATCCAGCTTCGACATATTTCGTAAGCAGGGGGCAGGGGCGATACTTGGTATCTGCCAGCCCGTCATGCAACACGTTCATGATGGCAAGGCAGGTGTCGAGCCCGATGAAGTCTGCCAGTTCCAGCGGGCCCATCGGGTGGTTTGCGCCCAGCCGCATGGACGAGTCGATGGATTTGACCGACCCGACCCCTTCGTAGAGCGTATAGACCGCCTCGTTGATCATCGGCATCAGGATGCGGTTGACGATAAAGGCAGGGAAATCCTCGGCCGTGGCAGCCGTCTTGCCCAGCTTTTCGACGACGGTTGCGCAGGCTTCAAAGGTTTCTGTGTCGGTCGCGATGCCCCGGATCAGCTCGACCAGCTGCATCACCGGTACGGGGTTCATGAAGTGGAAGCCCATGAATTTTTCGGGCCGGTCCGTGCGGCTCGCCAGTCGCGTGATCGAGATGGACGATGTGTTGGACGTCAGGATCGTGTGCGGCTGCAGATGCGGCACCAGGTCTTCGAAGATGGCTTGTTTCACCGTCTCCCGTTCGGTCGCGGCTTCGATCACCAGATCGGTTTGGCCCAGATCGGGGAGGGTCTGTGTGGTCTGGATGCGCGCAAGTGCTGCGGACTTGTCCTCGGCGCTGATCTTGTCGCGGCTCACTTGCCGTTCGAGGTTGCGATCAATCGTTGCCATCGCGGCGGCCAGCGCCTCGCCCGAGATGTCATTCAGCATGACGTCGTAGCCTGCCAGCGACATCACGTGCGCGATGCCGTTGCCCATTTGCCCGGCACCTACAATCCCGACCGTCTCGATGTCCATAGCCGCCCTCATGTCCAGTCGCCGCACCATAGGGTCAGCCGCACACCGGGGGCAAGGGGATGCGCTGCCTTACTAACGCCCAAATTCGTTAGGGCTTCGTCAACCCACCGCTGCGATGATGATTGCGGGAAAAATAGTGAGAGTGGGTCTCATGAGTATTGAGTCGTTGGGTCCGGGGGGACTTGACTATCTGCCGTGCAGGTACGGCAATTCGAAAGTTTTGTTTCGCGGGCCGCGTCGGTCTCTGGACGGACCGTTTGTTGCGTTCTTTGGTGGGTCAATCACCTACGGGAAATTTGTTGCGTCGCCCTTTCCAGACCTGGTTGAGCAGGCCACGGGTATCACGTGCGTGAATTTTGGCTCGTTGAATGGCGGGGTCGATGTCTTTGCCACCGATCCGTATTTGCGGGATGTGTCGGGTATGGCGCAAACCACGGTGATCCAGATCACCAGCCCACGCAACATGTCGAACCGGTTCTACCGCGTGCATCCGCGCCGCAATGATCGCTTTGTCGAAGCGTCGTCGCTCTTGCGCGCGATCTACCGCGAGGTAGATTTTGCCGAGTTCAACTTCACCAATCATATGCTGGCGCGGTTGGAGTTGATCTCTCCCGAACGGTTCGAGACGGTTGTGGAAGAGTTGCAAACGGCGTGGGTGGCGCGGATGCGACTGGTGCTGAGCCAGATCAAGGGCCGGACGGTACTTCTTTGGGCATCGCGCCAGACACCGGAAGCGTCCGCGACGGATCCGGAGGCGGACTTGGCGTTTGTCTCACGGGAGATGATCGACAAGGTGTCGGAGCTGGCCACCGAATATGTCGAGACGGTTATTTCAGACAGCGCGATCGATGCTGGCACCGATGGCATGGTGTTCAACGAGATGGACGCGCCGGCGGCCAAGCTGATGCTGGGACCTGTGGCTCACAACGAAATTGCCCAATCCCTTGTGCCCGTCATGAATTGAAAAAGCCCGCCGAGGGATCGGCGGGCTTTCAAATCGTTGCATGTCAAAAAAGCGCTTACAGCTTTTCGATCATCTCCGGCACGGCGTCGAACAGGTCGGCGACCAGCCCGTAATCCGCCACCTGGAAGATCGGGGCTTCTTCGTCCTTGTTGATGGCGACGATGACTTTGGAGTCCTTCATGCCTGCAAGGTGCTGAATTGCGCCCGAGATGCCCACGGCCACATAGAGGTCTGGGGCGACAACTTTACCGGTCTGACCCACCTGCCAGTCGTTCGGTGCATAGCCCGAGTCGACAGCGGCACGGGACGCGCCAACGGCGGCGCCCAGCTTGTCCGCCAGCTTTTCGATAAGCGCAAAGTCGTCTTCTGAGCCGACACCGCGCCCACCGGACACAACCACGCCAGCCGAGGTCAGCTCGGGACGGTCGCTTTCGGCCACCTTGTCTTCGACCCAAGCCGACAGGGCAGGATCTGCCGCAGCACCAATGGTTTCGACCGAGGCCGAACCGCCGGTGCCAGCCGCATCGAACGTGGACGTCCGGAAGGTGATGACCTTCTTGCCGTCGCCCGTTTTCACGGTCTGGATGGCGTTACCCGCGTAGATCGGGCGTTCGAACGTGTTGCCGTCGACAACCGCTGTTGCATCCGAGATCACCATCGCATCCAGCAGGGCTGCAACGCGGGGCATGATGTTCTTGGCGTCGGTGGTGGCTGGGGCAACGATGTGTTCGTAGTCGCCAGCCAGCGACACGATCAGGTCCGCGACCGGCTCGGCCAAACGCTTGCTGTACAGCGCATCCTCGGCGCAAAGCACCTTGGCCACGCCTTCAATTGTGGCAGCCGTTGCGGCGGCATCGGCGCAGGTTGCACCGGTGGCCAGAATGGTTACGTCATCCAGCGCTTTGGCGGCGGTCACGGCCTTGGCCGTGGCGTCCATTGCCAGTTCGCCGTCGTTGATTTCTGCGAGAAGAAGAACAGCCATTACACAGCCCCCGCTTCTTTGAGTTTTTCCATAAGCTCTTCGACCGAGCCCACCTTGATGCCTGCAGCGCGTGCTTCGGGCTCTGCCGTTTTCACGATTTCAAGCCGCGGCGCTGTCTCGACGCCGTAATCAGCGGCTGTTTTCTCATCCAGCGGCTTTTTCTTGGCTTTCATGATGTTGGGCAGCGACGCATAGCGCGGTTCGTTCAGGCGCAGGTCAACCGAGATGACGGTCGGCATGTTCACCTCGATGGTCTGCAGACCACCGTCAACCTCGCGGGTGACTTTCGCTTTGTCGCCAGCAACCTCAACCTCGGAGGCGAACGTGGCCTGGCTCCAGCCCAGCAGGGCCGACAGCATCTGGCCGGTGGCGTTCATGTCGTTGTCGATCGCCTGCTTGCCGCACAGCACGAGGCCGGGCTGCTCTTCCTCGACCACTTTGGCGAGGATCTTGGCAACCGTCAGCGGCTCGATATCGGTGTGCACGTCGTCCGCAGCGATGACGAGGATTGCGCGGTCCGCACCCATGGCCAGCGCCGTGCGCAGCGTTTCCTGGCTTTGCTTGACGCCGATGGACACGGCGACGACTTCCTCGGCCTGACCTGCTTCTTTCAGGCGGATGGCCTGTTCGACGGCAATCTCGTCAAACGGGTTCATCGACATTTTCACGTTGGCGAGATCGACCCCGGAACCGTCCGCTTTCACGCGCACCTTCACGTTGTAGTCGATCACGCGTTTGACGGGCACAAGCACCTTCATGAGCGTTCCTCTCCTCAAATTAACGACTCAGCTTTGACAGCCGAACTAGAGTATCCCGCACGGTTTACCCAAGACGCCGTAACGGAAACAGGACAAAATCGTCGCGTCATCGTCTTTGAACGCCGCGTTTTCAACGCGATGCGGCTGAACGGAAACTTTGATACACTGTTGGAAAGCTGGACGGAGGGGCGGGAATGGAAAAGGTGACGGGATTTGGGGGCTTTTTCTTCCGGTCGAAAGACCCGGAAAGCCTCGCCATGTGGTATCGCGATATGCTCGGTATCAATCTGGTGCCCACGGCCACGGACCAGACGCCGTGGATGGCCAAGGGGGGCGCGACCGTGTTTGCGCCATTTGCCGCCGACACAGAGTACTTTGCCGCTGACAAGGCGTTCATGTTGAACTTCCGGGTCCCAAACCTCGACAAGATGGTCGCGCAGCTTGAGGAGGCGGGCGTCTCGGTCGAGAAAGTCGGTGATGTGCCCGAGATTGGACGCTTTGCGCATCTTGCCGATCCCGAAGGCACACCAATTGAGTTGTGGGAGCCGTTGCAGGGTTAGTCGCGGTTTGCTCCGGGTACCCAGAGGACATCATCCTTGCCGCCGTTGTTCGCGATACGCGCCGCCACAAAGAACCAGTCGCTCAGACGGTTCAGGTATTTCACCGCTGCGGGGTTCACCGCCTCCATCGTTGCCAGTTCCACGGCCAGCCGTTCGGCGCGGCGTGCGACGGTGCGGCACACATGCAGATGGGCCGAGAGGGCAGACCCACCTGGCAGAATGAAGCTGCGCAGGGGCTCAAGGTCACCGTTCATGGCGTCAATTTCTGCCTCAAGCCGTGACACTTGCGCGTCGGTCATGCGCAGTGGCGGGTATTCGGCCTCGGCATCTTTTTCCATGTCTGGGCGGCACAGGTCAGCGCCCAGGTCGAACAGGTCGTTCTGGATACGGCTTAGTGACACATCAATGTCGCCCGTCGCTTCCAACCGAGCGACACCGAGAAAGGCGTTCAACTCGTCCGCTGTGCCATAGGCTGTGACCCGCATCGCGTGTTTTGCCACCCGTGCGCCGTTTCCCAGGGCCGTTTCGCCCGCGTCACCCGTTTTCGTGTAGATCTTGTTCAGTACAACCATGCTCAGTTCCCCGTTCCGCGCAGTGCCACATAGGCCAAGATCAATAGGACGGCCACAAATTGTGCGCCGATCCGGTAACGCATCAGTTTGTTCGAATTGGCCTTGGCCCAGCCCGAGCCTTTGGCAAAGCCGCCAAGGCCCAGCATCAGCACGACAACCACGGCCAGACAGGCCAGTACGATCAAGATGAATAATGCGTCAGAACCCATGGTTCACTGTCCCTTTTTCTTGTCTTGGCATCATGTAGGCGGCGCATGTTCAAAAGCGAACGCGGCGTTGGGTCACCCGCGAGAAAGCACCCAGTCGAGCGCGCGCACGGGCAAGATGCGGCGGAGTGCGGCCATCAAATAGGTGGGCGTTGTCACCATGTAGACGGGGCGCGGTTTCGGCGCCTCCAGCGCATGGCGCAGTTTTCTGACGACCGCATCGGCAGGCAATTCGAACGTATCGGGTCCGCTGTCTTCATACAAACGCTTGCGCAACTTCTTGCGATACTGAACGACACGCACCGATCCTTCCCAATCAATCCAGCGCTCGAAATGCGGGATCGAGTTGACCCTGATCTTGCTCGTGATCGGCCCCGGCTGGACCGAGACCACGTGGATCGGCGTGTCCCGCATCTCGACCCGCAGGGTCTGTGTCAGCCCCTCAAGCGCGTATTTGGTGGAGTTGTAAGCCCCCCGCCACGGCATAGTCACAAAACCCAGAACCGATGAACACTGCACGATGCGCCCATGCCCTTGTTCCCGCATTACTGGGATGACGGCGCGCGTCAGTTCGTGCCAGCCAAAGAAATTGGCGTCGAAAATCGCCCTGAGTGCATCGGTTGGCAAGTCTTCCACTGCGCCGGGTGTGCCAAAGGCCCCGTTGTTGAACAGAGCATCCAACGTGCCGCCCGTGGCCTGCAGTATCTCAGCCAGTCCCGCGTGGATCGTGTCGGCATCCGCATAGTCGATCCGGGGGCTGTCGAAACCTTCAGCTTGCAGACGAAGGCAATCCTCGGCCTTGCGACAAGATGCAAAGACCCTCCAACCGGCCTCCCGCAATCCATGTGCCGCCGCGTATCCGATCCCCGAGGAGCACCCGGTGATCAAAACCGATCTTTGTGTCATGGTCTGTCCTGCTCGTTTCCGAGCGGGACAATAGCGCGCGGTGCGCCCTCTGCAATCAGCCTTCGCTCAAAAGGAAATCTGCCATCCAGCCGACTGTGCCGCCGCCGACGGGGCGCAACTTGACCCAGCCATTGCCGGGGTCCTGCAGGATTTCGACAGCATCACCACGTGTGAGGCGGTTGACCACGGAAAAGTCCGTTCCGGGGCCGCCGCGCACGTTGACGCTGCGCGCCGTGACCTCACGTACTTCTTCAGTGCTCTCTTCGACCGCGGCGCGCGCGTTGAAATCCACAGGTGTGATCACCGCCGTGTCCAGGATCAGGCTGGGCAGGATGACGGTGGGTTCCTCTTCGGACAGGGCGACATCGGTCGCAGCGCTGTCGTCAGCCGCGGGCAGTTGGCGTGCGGGGGTTGTAGGCACGTTGCGCTGCGGGCGCAGCACGTCATTCACGCTGTTGAGGTTCAATGACACGCGCGTGACATTCTCAGGCAACACGGCTTGCTGGGCCGGGGCCGCTTCAACCACGCGCTCCAGTTTGTCTTCTTCAACCGCAACCGGCACGTCAATCCGAGCCAACCGGGTGGCTTCAGCATCGAAATCTGCACCCCCGCTCATCTCGTAAAAGGCGAAGGCCAGAAATCCGAACGTCACAATGATAAAACGCCACATACCGTGTGTTTCCCCCAAACATACCCGATGCGTCACAAAAGCAGCTCAATGACACTGGAAACACGATAACAAACCGAACGATTCCAAACACTGGTAAATGTCGGTCAGTTTTCCCCGCGCTGCTGTGCTGTGGTGTCAGGGCAACGCGCCGCGTCGGTCATTGGTTCCGCCACGGCAGAACGATCACCTGACCGCTTGTTCCCGGCCAAGGGGGCGGCTACACCTCATCTATGTCTGATACGACCGACACCCCCAACATGGACCTGTCCGAACCCCTGCGCCGCGCGCTGGGGGAACGGTATCTGACCTATGCGCTGTCGACGATCATGCACCGGGCACTGCCGGATGCGCGCGACGGTCTGAAGCCTGTGCACCGGCGCATCCTGTTCGCCATGCGGGAGCTGCGCCTGTCCTCAACTGGGGGCTTCCGCAAGTCGGCCAAAATCTCGGGCGATGTGATGGGCAACTATCACCCGCACGGCGATGCCGCGATCTACGACGCGATGGCGCGGCTCGCGCAGGACTTTAACGTCCGTTACCCGCTGGTCGACGGGCAGGGCAACTTCGGCAACATCGACGGCGATAACCCAGCCGCCTCCCGTTATACTGAGGCGCGGATGACCGCCGTGGCCGAGGCGCTGCTTGAGGGCCTGAACGAAAACGCTGTGGACTACCGGGAAAACTACGACGGCACGCTGACCGAACCGGTTGTCCTGCCTGCGCAGTTCCCGAACTTGCTGGCCAATGGGTCGTCTGGGATCGCCGTAGGCATGGCTACCAACATCCCGCCCCACAACATCGCAGAACTCTGCGACGCCTGCCTGCACCTGATCAAGACGCCCGATGCCCGCGACGACACACTTCTGAACTACGTGCCCGGCCCCGACTTCCCCACCGGGGGCATCATCGTCGAACCAGCCGAAGCCATCGCGCAAGCCTACCGCACCGGCAAGGGCGGCTTCCGCCTGCGCTGCCGGTACGAGGTTGAGGATCTGGGCCGCGGCCAGTGGCAGATCGTCGTCACCGAAATCCCCTATCAGGTCCAGAAATCCAAGCTGATCGAAAAGCTGGCCGAGGTCATCCAGACCAAGAAGGTGCCGATCCTTGGCGATGTCCGGGATGAGAGCGCTGACGACATCCGCCTGATCCTTGAACCCCGGTCCAAGAACGTGGACCCCGACGTGCTGATGGGCATGCTCTATCGCAATTCGGACCTCGAAGTGCGGTTCTCACTCAACATGAACGTGCTGATCGACGGCGTCACGCCCAAGGTCTGCTCGATGAAGGAAGTGCTGCGCGCCTTCCTCGATTTCCGGCGCGAGGTGCTGATCCGCCGCAGCCAGCACCGCATGGAAAAGATCGACCACCGGCTGGAGGTGCTGGAGGGGCTGATTGTTGCCTTCCTAAACCTCGACCGCGTGATCGACATCATCCGCTACGACGATGATCCGAAGGCCGCGCTGATGCGCGAGGATTGGGGGAAGGATCATCCGCGGGCGATGACCGAGGCGGATTATGTGCCGCCTGCTCCCGGCAGCGGCGAACTCAGCGAGGTGCAGGTCGAAGCGATCCTAAACATGCGCTTGCGCTCCCTGCGGCGCCTCGAAGAGATGGAGCTGTTGCGCGAGCAATCTGAACTCATGGAGGAACGCGCCGTCCTCGAGGACCTGCTCGACAGCGAGGATCTGCAATGGCAGGCCATCGCCGATCAGATGCGCGAGACGAAAAAGAAGTTCGGCAAGGACTACGAGGGTGGCGCACGTCGCACCACCTTCGCCGAGGCGAGCGAGGTCGAGGACGTCCCGCTTGAGGCGATGATCGACCGTGAACCGATCACTGTCGTGTGCAGCCAGATGGGCTGGATCCGCGCGATGACGGGCCACATCGACCTGACCCGCGAGTTGAAGTTCAAGGACGGCGACGGTCCGCGCTTCATCTTCCATGCCGAAACCACCGACCGGCTGATTATCGTGGGCTCAAACGGGCGGTTTTATACCGTTTCCGCCTCGAACCTGCCGGGTGGGCGGGGCATGGGTGAACCTCTGCGCCTGATGATCGACCTGCCGAACGAGGTGCAGATCCACTCGCTGCTGACCCATAAACCCGGTCGTAAGCTTTTGGTCGCATCGTCTGCGGGCGACGGATTCATCGTGCCGGAGGATGAGGTGATCGCCCAGACCCGCACGGGCAAGCAGGTGCTGAACGTGCGGGGCGACGTGAAGATGGCGGTCTGCAAACCGGCGGACGGCGACTGCATCGCCGTCGTGGGTGAGAACCGCAAAGTGTTGGTGTTCGGACTTGAGGAATTGCCCGAGATGGCGCGGGGCAAGGGCGTACGTCTGCAAAAGTACAAGGACGGGGGCCTGAGCGATGCAACCACCTTCACCCTGGCAGACGGGCTCAGTTGGCTCGATCCCGCAGGACGGACAAGAACCGAAACCGACCTCGCCGAGTGGCGCGGAAAGCGCGCAGGCGCAGGGCGGATGGCCCCCCGCGGCTTCCCACGAGACAACACCTTTACCTGACGGCGCGCTGCCTATTGGCTTTGTCGGCCGCCGGGGTGCCGTGTTCTGGCTGGCGTTGAAAACCGGCTTCTGGTCGATTCTCACGCTGGGGTTTTACCGTTTCTGGATGAAGACGCGCCTGCGCCGCTATTTCTGGTCGTCGATCCGCCCGGGCGGGCACCCTATGGAATATGTCGGCGACCCGTGGGAGAAGCTGCTTGGCTTCTTCATCGCGGTGGTGATCCTGACCTTCTACATCGGGGTCGTGAACCTGATCCTGATGTTCATCAGCTTCTCGGTCTTCGACGGCAACGTCGCGGGCTACTTCCTCAGTTTTTTGGGCGTTATCCCGCTGTGGTTCTATGCCCGCTACCGTGCCTGGCGCTACGTGTTGGGCCGCACCCGCTGGCGCGGCGTACGGTTCGGGCTTGAGCCCGGCGCGTGGGGCTACGCCTGGCGGGCCTGCGTGCATTGGCTGATCACGGTCTGCTCGGCGGGCATCCTGTGGCCGCGTATGACCTTCTATCTGGAGAAATACCGCACTGACAGGACCTTCTTTGGCTCGGCCAAGCTGATGCAAGGCGGGCACTGGACAATGCTTTACCGTCCTATGGTACCGCTTTTCCTGGCGGTTGTGGCATGCGGTCTCTGGACGCTTTGGGTGATGGTCCTGCAACCCATCGGCCCGTTTTTCGACCTTTTCTTGCGCGGGTTTGTCGCCGGCGCCACCGGTTTAGAGATTGACGTGGAGGGGCTGGAGGACGGCCCATCGCAGGCGATCTGGCGGCTGTGGTTGTTGCTGCCTCTGGTCCTCGCCGTCTATGTCGGCGTTGTTCACTACATTTTCGGCGCACGGCGCATGATGGCCAACCACAAGTCTGCTCCCGGCGTCACCTTTGCCTCCAAGCTCCGCACCGGGCGCGTGGCATGGATCTATGCGGGTGGTACGATCCTCGCTTATCTCGTCCTGGTTTTGGGGTTGTTGCTGCTGTTGATCATCCTAGTGCCCGTCATCGGTCTGAACGTCCTGAACAACGTGGGCGGCATCGACGCCGGTGTCATTGGTACTGCGCCGAGGTGGCTAACCATTACAGCATCCGTAATCCTGTACTTCGGTGTGTTCCTGATGTGGTCGGTGGTCTACAACACCTTCGTCACCTTCCCGCTGATGCGCCACATGGCGGGCACCCTGTCGCTGCCCACGCATGATGGATTGCAGGACGTCAGTCAGGTGGCCCGCGACGAATTTGCCGAGGCCGAAGGCTTTGCCGAAGCCCTCGATCTGGGGGCCGCGATATGACCAAGGCCACCTATTTCGATGGCGACAAGCCAACGCCCGTACCGGTCTACATCACGCCGTCTTCGGATCGGACCCATCTTGTTCTCGCGCGCGACGGCGCTGCGGACATCTTCTGGCCCATGGCGGATGTCCGCGCTGTCGAGGATCATCCTGCCGGGATCGACACCGTCCTGCGGCTGACCACCGATCCCGTTGCGCGGCTCTATGTCGCGGATGCAGGTACGTTGCCACCATCGCCCAATCTTAACCGCGCTGCCCCGCCCAAGGGCCGTGGACGGCTTGCCCTTTGGGCCGCGGGTGCGGTCGCTGCTGTCGCACTCCAGATTGGTGTCCTGATCCCGCTCATGGCCGACCAGCTTGCCAACTTCATCCCACCCCGCGCCGAACGCGCGCTGGGTGAGGCGACGTTCAATCAGATCCGCGACGCGCTGGGAAACAACGCTCTTGGCCCCCTCCGCGTCTGCGAAGCGCCCGAAGGACGGGCCGCGCTTGACGCCATGGCGGCCACGTTCGACCCTGCCATGCCCGAAGGCACGGAAATGTCGGTTTTCGTCCTCAACCACCCGATGATCAACGCCTTCGCTCTGCCCGGCGGCTATGTCGTATTCCTCCGCGGCCTGATCGACGCCGCCGAAACGCCCGAAGAAGTGGCGGCCGTCTATGCCCACGAGTTGGGCCACGTGGTCAGCCGCGACCCCACGCGCCACGCCCTGCGGTCGGCGGGCAGTATCGGCGTTCTGGGCCTGCTCTTTGGCGACTTCGCGGGCGGCGCGGTGGTCCTGTTCCTGGCCGAACGTCTCATCGACGCGAACTATTCCCAAGGCGCTGAGGAAGCCGCCGATGCCTTCGCGCACGAAGCGCTGGAGCAAGCCAACATCTCGCCCTCCGCACTCGGCGATATGTTCCAACGGCTCCGCGACAAATACGGCGACAATGACGGGGTCCTGTCGCATTTCATGTCGCACCCGTCACTGTCCGACCGGATCGACCGCGCACGGGCCGCTGTACCCGAGGGCGAAAGTTGGACGCCCGTTCTGACCGACGCCCAATGGACCGCATTGCAAGACATCTGCGAGGACGACTAGGCCGCCTCTGCCGTCAGCCACACCCCGCCTTCGGGGCGCAAGGTGAGGATCATCACCGGCTCTGGCTCTTTGCCCGGCACGGGCGCAAACCGGAACCGGTTGATCAGCGTGGCCAGGATGATCACCGCCTCCTGCAAGGCAAAGGACGCCCCGATGCAAATGCGCGGTCCGTCCCCAAAGGGCATATAGGCATAGCGATCCACCGACTTCCGGTCGGCAAAGCGATCCGGATCGAAGGCATCCGGGTTGTCCCATAACAGCTTCGAACGGTGCAGCGCGTAGATTGGGATGATGCAGGTATCGCCCTTCCTGATCTCGCGCCCGCACAGCACATCGTCGGCCATCGCTGTACGCGATACCATCCCGGCGGGCGGATATAGACGCAGCGCCTCATCTATAATGCAGCGGATGAACGGCAGGTCCGCAACATCCTCTCCCGTCGCCGCGCGCCCTTGCAGCACTGACTGCGCCTCCGCCCGGGCGCGCTCCTGCACCTCCGGATCATAGGACAGCAGGTACATCGACCACGCGAGCGTCAACGCGGTCGTCTCATGCCCCGCCACGATAAAGGTCAGCAAATTGTCCCGCAGCTCGGCGGTTGTCATCTTGCGCCCTGACTTTGGATCCTCACCCGCCATCAACAAATCCAGCAGATCCGGCACGCCATCATGGGCCCGCGCCGCACGATCCTCGATGGCGCGGTCGGCCACCGCCTTTGTCTCGCGCATCGCCTGACCCGAGATCACGCGCCCCGGGCGCGGCACCCAGTCCGGTGCGCCGATAATGTCGAACAGCGACACCTTCCCGGCCTCGGCGATGTAGTCTTCGATGGCCCGGTGCACGCCTGCCCGGTCAAACGCCTCACCCCCGGAAAAGGTGACATCGGCGATCACGTCAAAGGTGGTGTTCACCATCTCGTCCAGCAAGTTCACCGCCCGCGGCCCCGCCGCAGCAATACGGTCGGCACAGCGTTCCGCGGCGCCGGTCATGATGGGTGCCAGATTCATCATGTTGCGATGGGTGAACACTGGCGCAGCGGTGCGGCGCTGCCAGCGCCACTCGGCCCCTTCGGCAATAAAGATTGACTCGCCAATGGCAGGCTTCAGCAGGTTCTTGGTCACCAGCGATTTCGGGTAATTGTCCAGATTGTCCAGGACCATCCGTTTGATGGCCTCGGGGTCGGTGATCATGTGCCAGCGCTTGCCGGTCTTGCCGGATACGATGGGCTGCCGGGTCGTCACGTCGGGGATGATGCGCAGGACGTTCTTGCGCGCCTCCCGCAGGCTTTTCCAGATCCCCCATTCGCCATCAACAAGCGGAACGCGCACAGGCAGCGGGCGGGGCAGGGCGGTATCGGGCATGTTTCCCTCCATTACCCTACGGGATATAGCCGCGACATGGCCGTGAGCAATTGCACCAACGCCGCACCTGAGCTATCCGGGGAGCCAAGAAAACGGGGAGCGTGCAGTAATGATGCGTTGGGTTTTGGGCCTTGTGATGATGGCCGCACTGTCGGCATGTGCCAGCAACCGTGATCTGAACGACGCACCGGTGCCCCTGGGCGACTTCCGGCTTGAGCATAATATCGTCGTGGCCGAGAACGCGCAGCGCGGCCCGCTAAGCCGCCCCGCTACCGAACAGGAACTGACAACTGCCGTCAAAGCGGCAATGGCTGAACGGTTCGGGCGGTATGACGGGGCCAGCCGCTATCATTTCGGCATTTCGGTCGAAGGTTACGTTTTGGCCCAACCCGGCATCCCGCTGGTGCTGGCACCCAAATCGGCGCTTATCCTCAACGTCACGGTTTGGGATGATGCCGCGGGTGGCAAGCTGAACGACGAACCCGAACAGATCACCGTGCTGGAAACCTTCGGCACCGCGCCCATCATAGGCACCGGCTACACGATGACGGCAGAAGAGCAACTCAAGGAACTCAGTCAGAACGCGGCCAAGGCGGTCGAGCGGTTCCTTGTGAAGCAAAACAGGGAAGAGGGGTGGTTCACACCGGACCCCGATGCCATTGCAACCGCATCTGATGCTGCCGCAGAAGAGGCTGTAGATACACCTGCCGACCTGTAGGCTCTGCGCACTCCCGCGCCCGCGATTTCGTCTGGCCCGCCGGACTGCATCGCACCCGATGAGGGTGTTGTCGCGCGGGGCCCAGTCTCTTGCTTCGATCCTACCCAAGCCTGCTTGATTTTCCTCGCCAATGGCAATACATGCCGCCGGCAGTGAAGCACGGGGCGCGGTCCCCAGATCAACAAAGGGCGTCTGACAAGATGGCAAAGGAAAAGTTTGA
>NZ_JWLL01000010.1 GCF_000814025.1 Tateyamaria sp. ANG-S1
AACGGACTTGTCCCCGCGGGGACAACCCGAAAATCCGGCGGCGCAGGTGCGGGTCAAAAACGCACCTCCAACCGCCGCGGCCGCCCCTTGCCCGCGCGCCCCGGACGGCTCGACGGCACGTCTCGCATCGACCTCATCTCAACCCTCCGCGCCGCCGCCCCCTGGCAGCCCCTGCGGCGCCAACAGCAACCCAACCGCACGAGCCTCCTCATCCGCCCCTCCGACATCCGACTCAAACGCTACGCGGAGCAATCCGACCGCCTGCTGATCTTCGCCGTAGACGCCTCCGGCTCCGCCGCCATGTCCCGCCTGAACGAAGCCAAAGGCGCCATCGAACTCCTCCTCGCCGACGCCTACGCCAGCCGCGATCACGTCGCCCTCATCGCCTTCCGCGGCAGCGAAGCCGAAACCCTCTTGCCCCCCACCCGCTCGCTCGTGCAGACCAAACGCCGCCTTTCCGCCTTACCCGGCGGGGGCGGCACACCGCTCGCCTCGGGCCTGCAACACGCCCTGCTCCTCGCCCAGCAAAGCGGCACTAAAGGGCTCACACCAACGATCATCCTGATCACCGACGGGCGTAGCAACATCGCCCTCGACGGCAGCGCCAACCGCGCCCAAGCGGCTGAGGACGCCACCGCCATGGGCACCGCGATCCGGGCCTCCGGCACAGCCGCTTTGGTCATCGACATGTCTAACCGCCCACAACGCGCGCTGCAGGATCTCAGCCGCGCTCTGAATGCCCCTTACGTCCCCTTGCCACGTGCCGATGCGCAGCGTCTCAGTGGCGCTGTGACGTCGGCTCTGGATGGCTAAAACATGGACTGGGCGCAGATCGACACCTGGCCAAACGCCCACCTGTCCCGGCGGGGACAAGGGCCGGTTCACCGCTGGCATATCCAGGAAGCGGGACGAGGCGAAACCTTGCTGTTGCTCCATGGCGCAGGCGCCTCATCGCACAGCTACCGCGACGTGATCCCCCAACTTGCGAAAAACTTCCACGTGGTGGCCCTCGACCTCCCCGGCCACGGCTTCACCCAACTGGGCGCGCGGCATCGCTGTGGCTTGGACACCATGGCACAGGACATCGCCAAACTGTGCGTGCATGAAGGATGGAACCCCGCCGCGATCATCGGCCATTCGGCAGGCGGCGCGGTGTCGCTAAGACTCGCCGAAAACGATCTGTCCCCGCGGGGACAAGCACCTGTCGTCATCGGAATCAACGCTGCTTTGGAACCGTTCAAGGGGCTCGCCGGGATGATGTTCCCAGCGATGGCGAAGGCTCTAGCCTCGGTGCCATTTACTGCTGCGCTTTTCTCTGGCACGTCTTCAAAACCGGACCGGATCCGGGCGCTGATTAGCGCGTCGGGTTCCCAACTGGACACCGAGGGTCTGGACCTGTACCGCCGTCTTGTAGCCGATCGAAACCACGTCGACGGCACGCTTTTAATGATGGCGCAATGGCAGTTGAACCCGCTGCTTAAGAGGCTGGGAGATCATCCGTCGCGGATGCACTTCATCATTGGGGACAGGGACAAGACGGTGCGCCCGGATGTGTCCGTCAAAGCTGCTGCGCTATTACACAGCGCGCAGGTGCATCAACTGCCGGGTCTGGGGCATCTAGCGCATGAAGAGCAACCGGCAGAAACCGCCGCGCTGATCCGAGATATTCTGCAGAGAGAATAGTGTGAAAGATGGTTTGTCCCCGCGGGGACAGACCAGAATTCAGAGGTCGAGTTGGTCCAGCAAGGCACGCACGGCAGCTTCGAGCTTGCGCGGATCGACAGCGCCGAAGTCGCGGTTCATTTGAAGTTCGATCTTACCCTTCGAGCCGATGACCTTCGCCGCGCCGGACTTGCGATTGAGCTTGATGGTGGTCTTGGAGGACGTAGAGGGAGCGGCCTGTTCGCTGACAGGCTTGGGAGCGACGACCTTGTTCAGGACGGCAAGCTCGGCGACCGCATCGTTGGGCTTTTGGTGCTCAAGTAGGGCGCTCAGATGTTGGGCCGCGCGGGGTTGATCTTCGAGCGTCTTGACGAGCTTCAGGCCGAGGGCGCGAGGGATCGCTTCGGGGTATTGGAGCAGATGGCCCAGTTTGTCCATTAAGAGACTGAAACTGCCTATGTAGTGACGCTTTTGCCGTCCAGCAGAGGCGAAGAGAACGGCGATGGCGTCATTCACTTCGAGGTCCATCTGGCGGGCGTAACTGGCGGCGAGTTGGCCCATTTCCGCAAAGGAGATGTCACGGCGGACCATGTTTTCGTCGACCATGCGGCGGTAGAGTTTTTCGAGAGCTTCACCCTTGGCGACCAGAACGGCGGGGATGGTCGCGTAGCGCTCGTCTCCGGTTTCCTTGAACAGGGACTTGTAGGCACTGAGGCGGCGGAAGCCTTGGATGAGTTCGTAGCCGTCGCCGGTGTCTTCGACCTGGATCGGGTTCGACAGGCCGAGGTCGCGGATCGAGGTCTTGAGTTCTTCGAGGTCCGGGTCGCGGGTGGTGCTGCGATCGCGGGTGAGTTTGCGCATGGCCACGTCCCCGAGGGGAACGCGGGCAACGATGGCACCATCCCTTTTTAGAGACACATATTCGTGCGCGAGCCGGTCGTTTTCGGCGCGGATTTCCGCCTCGGCAGACTGGCGTTCGGTGAGCGCGTCGGCGTTTTCCGAGATGGCGGCGGCCATAGGGCCTCGTCGCGTTTGCTCCTCGGCTGGGGCAGGGGCTTCGCTGGTTTCTTCGGGCTCGAAATTGATGTCGAATACGCGGCGCTTGCTCATGCCTCATCCTCCAGTTTGTCCCAGGCCTCGCCCAGATTTGTTTTGAATTCTTCGTAAGCCCGGTCGAAGGACGCGCGGGCGCGGCGCCAGGTTTCACGGGTCATATCTCGGTAATCTATTTCGTAGATGCTGCTGAGGAATCGCCCGGATTGTTCGACGGCCCGGGTCATTTCGATGGGGTGTTCGCACACGCGGTCGCCGAAGACTTTTTGGAAGGCGCCCTGCATGGCGCGGTGCAGGTCATTGCCCGGCTCGAACCGGGTGAGCAGGAAGCGGAGGTCGAGGAAGGACTTGGGAAGCGTCATTGTCCCCGCGGGGACAAGTCCGTTGAAGCGGCTGAGGTCTTCGAGCGCTTCGGAGAGTTGGCCGATGAAGGACGTGGTCGAGTCGTATTCCCAATAACCGGGGCCGGAGGGGATGTAGAGCACGTCGGCGGCAAAGACGGCGTTCATGGACTGGTAGCCGATGGCGGGCGGGCAGTCGAAGAGGATCAGGTCGTAGGTGTCGGGCGCGATCTGGTCAAGGAAGCGCGAGACGGCGGCGAAGAAGGACCATTCGGGGTTGATGTGCCGGTATTGGGCCGAGGCGAATTCGACAAAGGCGGCATTGGCGCAGCTGGGCACGATGTCGATGGTGGGCCAGTTCGTGGGCTTGATGAAGTCGCTGGCGCGCAGGTCATTGAGGCCCATGTCGGTGATCGCGGCGGGCAGTTTGCGTTGGGGCAGGGCGGTGCCGGATTCAGCACCCCGCAGGGCGGAGTTCATACGGTCGGTTTCATGCCCTAGATCGCGGGCCATGATGCCCCAGACGGTGTATTCCTCGGCCACGTCGGAAAGGCCCATGGAGTGGCTGAGCGTGGCCTGCGGGTCGAAGTCGACGCAGAGGACGCGGTAGCCGTCGAGGGCGGCGGCGTGGGCGAAGTGGAGGGCGGTGGTGGATTTGCCTGCGCCCCCTTTGAAATTGGCGATGGCGGCGCGGATCGCGCGCTTGTTTGCCGGGCGGTAGGGCATCAGGGACTTGCGGTTCACCTTGATGCGGCGGCGCAGCTCGTTGATCTCTTCGAGGGAGTACCAGCGTTGGCGGCCGTCTTCTTCGACCGTGCCCTGGGGCAGGGAAGGATCGGCGGCGAGGCGGCCGCGCAGGGTGCTTTGGTTGGCTTTGAAGATGAGTTCCGCCACCTCCCAGCTTGAGAAGCGACGGAGCGTCTTTTCGCTTTCGGGGGAGTAGGTTTGCTGGCGGATGAAGGCCTGCATCTTGAGGGATTGCGCCTGAAGCTGGGCGAGGTCTGTGTGCGTGAACATGCGCTGCCTGTGGTTTGTCCCCGCGGGGACAGTTGGTGTTTTTGTCCCCGCGGGGACGTTAATTCTGCTCATTTCCAGATTTACGCTGATTTTGCGGAAAAAGCAAAAGCGGATTAATGTTGTCCCCGCGGGGACAGATCAGGGTCAGTGGGCGCGATCAGACGTGAATGGTTGTGATTCTGTGAACGCGGTGTGCGTTGAGGCATAGGCCCAGATTTAGGGGGACAGTTTTTCCGACACCCCCATCTATTGGGTGACAGAACTGCCGAAATAGGGGACACACAAGCTGTCCCCCAATACCATATCTACCTGCTTTTCTTTTGATTTGGGTTTGGGTCTGGCAGGTTATCCACATCTACCCTTGACAGAATCGCGGCTTGGGACGCAAATCGGGGGCAGAGACGAAAAAGCGGCCAGAACCGCACAAAACAACCGTCGGCAGGTGATGTTCGGACTTCCGGACAGTTTCGAGAAAATGAGGGCAGGGATGCAAACGCTGAGGCCGGTGGGCCGGGGCGCGTCTGCGCGCAAATACGATATTTTGACAGCCTTGGGTGCGTTCGCTCTGGCGCAGGGCAAGCATGAGCAGCGGCGGGTGCTGCGCCTGATAACGCTGATCACAGCGCGCTACAATTGGGCGCGGGACGAGCTGGCCGTGGGGCAGCGCGAGATTGCGCGGCTGTGGTCGGTGGATGAACGGACTGTGAAGCGGGAGATGGCGCTGCTGCGGGCGCGGGGTTGGCTTGTGGTTAAGCGGCAGGGTGCGCGAGGGCGTGTGTCCGAGCATGGGTTGGACCTGGAACGGGTGCTAATCGATACGGAGGCGTATTGGGCAGCTGTGGGGCCGGATTTCGAGTTGCGCATGGGGGCCAGTGAGGCGGAGGCGCCGAAGGTCGTGCCTTTGCCAGTGAAGGGGGCTGTTGTCGCGCCGGATGTGTCCGAGGGGACGGAGTGGGCTTTGGCTCAGGCGATTTTGCATGCTGAGGATGCGGGGATCTATGCGTCTTGGTTGGCTGGGCTGGAGCGCGTGGAGCGGGCAGGGGGGCGGTTGACGTTGAAGGCGCCGTCGCGGTTTCACGGGGCCTATGTGCAGACGCATCTGGAGCGGCGGGTGCTGGCGGCGTGCCGTGAGGTAGATGGGGATGTGACCGAGGTGCGGATTGTTGTGTGAGCGCCGGTGCGCAGTGAATGCGCACCCTACGGGTCGGTGGGCAGGTGGTCGGTGAAACCGGCCTCGACCAGCAGATCGAAGGCGTCCTGGACGGTGTGGGGCAGCGGCACGGCGATTTGAAAGCCGCGGGCGGCGTAGGTGGGCATGCGTGCGATGTCGGCGACCATTTCGCAGATGAGCGCGCGTGCGTCGTGATGCGTAAGGGGCTGGTCATCGAAAGAGGTGGCCGGGGCAGTGACCAGTGGTTTGATGCCCGACCATTGACCGAGGGCCGTGGCCTGGCAGCGGCGTTGGGTCTGGGGTTTTGTGACAAGGATGACCTGTTTCGCGTCCGGCAGGCGGGCGGCGGAGAGGCGCATGTTTTCGCCGATATTGGTCGCGTGCGGCTCGAGCGTGATGGCGTTTGGGGGGACGCCGTTTTGGATGGCGTGGTCTTTGAACGCTTCGGCTTCGGTGGTCTGGAACATGTCGCGCGTCCAATTGCCTGACGCGCCGGTGAAGAGGATGCGGGGGGCGAGGCCCCGGTGGTAGAGGTCGGCGCAGTGGCTGGCCACGCGCAGGTCATAGGAGCCGAGGCCGACGATGGCGTCGGAGGGGCTGAGGTCATCGTAGACGCAGTGAAACTGCCAAAGCGTCAGGGCTGCGTCGCGTGTGTCGGTCATTGTGGCTCTCCGATTTCGAGGATGTGCCTGTCGGGATCGAAGAGGCGAAAGACGCGCTGGCCCCAGGGTTCGCACCGGATGGGGTGGATCAGATCGACCTGGGGTGCGATCCGGGTGAAGGCGGCGTCGAGGTCCACCTCTTCGAAGTAAAGCACGAGGTTTTCGCGTCCGTAGGGCGGTGCGCTGGTGTCGTCCGTGCCGAAGGTCGTTCGAAAGAGCGATGCGCCGTCGTGGAGCGCGAAGCCGCCGGTGAAGGTGACGAAATTGCCGTGGTCTTCGGTGATCGAGAGGCCCAGGATCGTGGTGTAGAATGCCTTGGACCGGTTGATGTCGGTCACGAAGGGGAGGGGGTTCACAAATCGCATGGGTTTAGGACATCACAGATTTTAGTCGATGTCTTGGTGTGGGTGGCCCTCCGGTGGCGGTTTTAGAGCGGTTTGGTTGAGTGCCGGATTTTCGCTTGGGGTTGGTGCGCAGTGAATGCGCACCCTACGGGCTTTGCCAAGATATGTTGGGCCGCGTTTGGATAGGCGCATGTCGGGTGGGGGCGCTGCCCCCGGCCTGCGGCCTCCCCCAAGGTATTTTCAGCCAGAAGAAAGAGGGGAGGGGCGTCAGGTGGGTGCGGTGTTGCGTAGCCATTGGTAGAGCCAGGTTTCTGACAGCCGGGTCGTGCCGTCGGTGATGTGGGCGGTGAGTTCGATCAGATCGTGATCGCCGCCGTCGATGTCGATGAAGAGCCGCCAGGTGGGCTTTGCCGCGCCCTCGACCTTGTGGAGGACGTGGCCTGCGATCTCGCCTGCGGAGTGGGTGATGACGGGGATGAGGTCGGTGTCTGGGTCCATGTCGCCCAAAGCGCCACCTTCGAAGTCGATGACGAATTTGCGCAGGTTGGGGTTTTCGAGCGGCACGCCCGAGGGGCCGCCGACGCCTGCGAGCGTGCCCTGGACCCATGCCAGATCACCGGAGGGGGGCAGGGCGCCCCAATGCATGCGCCAGGCGTAGGTGCGGCTTGTCCCCGCTTGTGGCGCGTCTTTGGGCACCCAGAAGGCGACGATGTTGTCGTCGATTTCGAGCTCAGCCGGGATTTCGACCAGACGGACGGTGCCGGGGCCCCAGTCGTTCAGCGGCTCGACCATCACCGAGGGGCGGTCGTGGTAGCGCGCGCCTGCGTCGAGGTAATCCTCGTACCGACGATCGCGCTGGATCAGGCCGAATTGGGCCATGTTGGGTTCGTTGAAGTACGAGCTTGAGACCCGGTGCGGGTTGTTGAGCGGGCGGAAGAGCGTGTTGCCGTCCTTGCGGATGATTTGCAGCCCCTCGCTGTCGTGGACCTGGGGGCGGAAGTCGTCGAAATCGCGTTCGGTGTGTTCGGCGAAATAGAACATGGAGGTGAGCGGGCCGAGCCCCAGTTGCGGAACGCTGTCGCGGAAGAAGAGCGTCGCCTCGACATCCATGGTGGTGTCGTCGCCGGGGGTGATCGTGATCTTGTAGGCCCCGGTGACGGACGCGCTGTCGAGGGCGGCGTAGAGGGTGAGGGACGTGTCGAGCGCCTGTGGCCGTTCGACCCAGAATGCGGAGAAGCGGGGGAACTCTTCGGGCCCTTGCAGCCACGTGTTGATGGCAAGGCCGCGGGCCGAGAGGCCGTAGCTGTTGCCGCGCCCAAGCGCGCGGAAGTAGCTGGCGCCGAGGAAGGTGACGACTTCGTCGAACTTGTCGGGGCGGTTGAGGGGGTGCGTGAGTTTCAGCCCCGCGATGCCCGGCAGTTCCGCATTGTCGGGGACGCGGTCGCCTACATCGTTACGGTATTCGAAATCATCCGTGGTGAAGCTGATGGGGGCAGCTTGGCCGTTGTGGACTTCGTGGATCTGGACCGGATCTTTGAACAGCCAGCCAGGGTGGAAGGGGGAGGCGTGGAAGGGCAGGGTGGTGTCGGACCAGTGCGCTGCGACAGGCCGGAAGTAGATGTTGCGGTAGTCGTCGTAGGTCAGGTTTTGCAGGAAGCTTTCCAGCGGCGCGGGGGGCGCATCGGGCGACTTGGCGCGGGTTTCCATCGTGGCCTTGAGCCAGTCGAACGAGAACGGTTGCGTGAGGCCTTGGGCCAGTGCGGTGCGGGGCAGGGCGGCGCTGGCCAGAAGCGTTGCAAGGGCGCTGCGGCGGGTGATGGGGGCGGAGAGGGGCATGGGCGTCCTTGGGCGTGCGTGTCAGCCCCAGAGATGCGGGTTCCGTGCGTGTGCGTCCAGTGCCGGGATGTCACTTTTGCGCTGGAATCTTGACATATTGGGGAGTTGTTCAACGAAAAAGGCCGCCGGAATGTCCGACGGCCCTGATCGCGTGTGACTGCGAATGGGTTAGCTGCCGCTGTCCGCCTGAAGCGAGGCGAGGTAGGCAAAGAGGTTCACGGCGTCTTCTTCCTTGCGGACCTTGTAGGTCATCTTGGAGCGGCCGTTGTCGCCTGTCAGCTCACGCAGGTAGCCCGTGGGGTCCTGGACGTAGGCCACGAACACCTCTTCGGTGATGGTGGTGTCGGCGTCTGCGGCCAGTTGGTTGATGTCGGAATAGCGGAAGTCTTCGACCTGGCCGAACTTGCCGCCCACAATACCGTATAGGTTCGGGCCGGTGCGGGCGTTGCGGCCTGCCAGCGTGTCGCCTGCTTCGTTTTGGACGACGTGGCACGAGACGCATTGGCGGAATGCCTTTTCCCCTTCGGCGGGGTCACCGGAGGCGGCGTGGCCGTCGGCGAATGCGGGCACGGCCAGCGTGGCGGTCGCTGCTGCGATGGCAAATGTGCGGAACATGTGGGTCTCCTTCCTGAGTTCTTGGCACAGAACGTAGTGGGTTCGCGGTCAAGTCAACAGTAACTTTGACTTGACCTGCATGTCGGCGGGAAATGCTTGGGTGTTTTCCCCTGTTCAGGCAACCGCGTGGGCAATAGCGCACTGTTTCCATAGGTCTTTCAGTGCCGTGACGAGGTGCTCGATATCCTCTGTCGTGTGGAGCGGTGAGGGGGTGAAGCGCAGCCGTTCGGTGCCTTTGGGCACGGTCGGGTAGTTGATCGGTTGGACGTAGATTCCGTATTGCTGCATCAGGTAATCCGACAGCATCCGGCATTTGACCGGGTCCTTGATCATCACGGGGATGATGTGGCTGGGGTTGTCCATGTGCGGGATCCCCTCCTGGTCCAGCCGCTTGCGCAGGTAGGCGACGCGCTCGCGCTGTTGCATCCGTTCCTGGTCCGACTGTTTGAGGTGCCGGATGGAGGTGCGGGCCGCAGCCGCCACTGCCGGGGGCAGGGCGGTGGTGAAGATGAAGCCGGAGGCGAAGGAGCGGATGAAGTCGCAGAGCGCTTCGGAGCCGGTGACGTAGCCGCCGACGACGCCGTAGGCTTTGCCGAGCGTCCCTTCGATCAGGGTGATGCGGTCCATCAGACCCAACTCTTCCGCGACGCCGCCGCCGCGGGGGCCATACATTCCGACTGCGTGCACTTCGTCGATATAGCTCATTGCGCCGTGCTTTTCGCAGACGTCGATGATTTCGGCGATGGGGGCAATGTCGCCGTCCATGGAGTAGACGGATTCAAAGGCCACGATCTTGGGCGCGTTGGCAGGCAGGGCCGCCAGCTTGCGGTCGAGGTCTTCGGGATCGTTGTGTTTCCAGATGACCTTGGACGCGCGGCTGTGCCGGATGCCTTCGATCATGGAGGCATGGTTCAGCTCGTCCGACAGGATCACTGCGTCGGGGAGGCGGGAGCCAAGGGTGGAGAGTGCCGCCCAGTTTGAGACGTAGCCGGAGGTGAAGAGGAGGGCCGACTCTTTGCCGTGGAGGTCGGCGAGTTCTTGTTCCAGCAGCTTGTGGGCGTGGTTTGTTCCGCTGATGTTGCGCGTGCCGCCTGCACCTGCGCCGCATTCGTCGATGGTGTCCTTCATCGCCTTGGTCACTGACGGGTGCTGACCCATGCCGAGGTAGTCGTTGGAGCACCAGACCGTCACCTGGTCAGGGGCGTCGTCGTCATGGCATTTGGCCCGTGGGAAAGCGCCGGATTGGCGTTCCAGTTCGGCGAATATGCGGTAGTTCCCTTCCTCTTTCAGTGCGTCGAGTTGGGTTTGGAACAAAGCATCAAAGTCCATGATGTCCCCCTGTTGGTGTCGTGTTCTTGGTTGGTTTTGCTTCTGGCAGCATCCAGCGCCAGAGCCGTTCGTCGGGGATGGGGAGAACCATCACCCAGTGTTCGAGGGCCGCGAGGGCCGTGAGGGCGGTGAGAAGCGCAAAGCCCGTCACTGCGCCTGCGGTGTCTGCGGCATAGAGCCGTTCGAGCCAGCAGGCGGCGGCGAAGGTGAGTGCGGTCACGGAGATCGGGAAGAGCCAGTTCATGCCAGCGATGCGGAAGTGGCTGGGCAGGTGTGCCAGTGCTTCGGGCAGGAAGTCGACATTGATGCGGGGGACGCCGAAGAAGAGGTTCAGCTTGGCCGAGATGCGGGCGAAGAAAAGGACGGCGAAGGTGTAGAACGCGAAGGGGTTGTCTGCGGTCCAGAGCACGATGCCGAGGATCATCAGTGTCACGGTCAGCAGCATCTCGTGATAGGCGACGGTGCCCCAGGCGCGGATGAACCGTTCCCATTCGGGGCGGTGGGGCGGCAGGGCGCGGCGGTTGGGGCCGGTGATCATGCCCGTCAGGAATGCCAGTTCGATCCAGCCCCAGAGGGCGAGAGCGGACAGGAAGGCCACGTAAATGCCCATGATGTCGGTCTGTGTCATGGACCAGTATGTGCCGTAGGCGCCGAGGATTATGAGTGGAAGGCCCGCCCATGTGGTGGTGCGCCGCGCCCGTTCGCCCGCGCGGTCGGCGTATTTGACCGCCATCAGGATGGTGCCGGTGGAGAACCACCAGATGAAGAGGGCGATGAGGGCGGCGATCCAGGGGGTCATTTTGGCCCCCCGGTTGCCGGAAACCGGCACGGTTTCCGGGGATTTTCCGACGCGGAAAATGGGCACTGTCCTGAGGACGGTGCCCCTGGACCGCGCGTCGCGGTCCAGACGTTTTCTGCGTCAGAAAACGGCATCAGTAGGCAGGCTCGAGACGGGTCGAGGCAGGCACCACGTGCTTTTTCGCCGGGATTGTGTAGAGCGACACGAAAGCCGCCGCTGCCCGGATTTGAGCGCCGAGCTTTTTCAGCCCCTTCGCCTCTGCCATGTCGACATTGGCCTTTTGCAGCCGTTCCAGCCCGCGCTGCCAGCGGGGGTGGTCGATGTCGAGCGTGATCGGGAAGATCTGTTCCGACAGCTTGGAGGTCTTGGTGAAGACCTCGTGCGCGTACCAGTCGGGATCAACGCCAAGGGCCTTGTGGAAGGCCGGGCGCTGGTGGTCGCGGACGTACATCGTGGCATAGACCGCCGTGAGGAAGAACTTGATCCAGTAGACGTTGAGACCGGAGGTCAGTTTCGGATCGGTCTTCATCAGCAAGGCGAAGGCCTCGCCATGGCTGAACTCGTCATTGCACCACTCTTCGAACCATTTGAAGATCGGGTGGAAGCGGTGTTCGGGGTTCGCCTCAAGGTGCCGGAAGATGGTGATGTAGCGGGCATAGCCGATCTTTTCCGACAGGTAGGTCGCGTAGTAGATGAACTTGGGCCGGAAGTAGGTGTATTTCTTTTTCTGTGTCAGGAAGCCGAGGTTCACGCGCAGACCGGCCTCGCGCAGGGCGTCGTTGATGAAGCCCGCGTGCCGTGCTTCATCCCGTGCCATGAGCTGGAAGAGTTGCGTGATGTCCTTGTTGGCGCCGCGGCGTTTCATTTCCTTGTAGAGGACGCAGCCCGAGAACTCAGCTGTGCAGGAGCTGATCAGGAAGTCGATGAATTCCTTTTTCAACTCCGGCTCCATCCCGTCCCAATCAACGTGATCCCAGTCTTCGTTTTTCTTGAAATGCCCCTTGTTCGGGTCGCTTTCCATCTGGTCGATCAGCTTGTCCCAGTCTTCGCGCACGCTTGAGACGTCGATGGCGTCAAGCTCGTCAAAGTCGGTGGTGTAGAAGCGCGGGGTCAGCAGAGTGTTCTGCATCGCCGTTTCGGTGGCGAACTCGGACGTGAACTTTTCGTCCTGGGCCTGGGCGATGGCCAGCCCTTCTTCGACTGATGTTGCGTCTGCCGTGTGTTTGTCTGTGTTCTGGATATTCATAGCGTCACCTCTTCGGAGAAGGAGAATTCGCAGAGTTCCATGACTTCGAAATCGCCGGTGAGGCGGGTCCAGAGCCGTTCGAGTTTCGAGGCGCGGACAATCACGGCCTCGCGGTCTTCGGTCACGATTTCACCGAAAGGGGCCATAATTTCGGGGCCCTGTACCTGCACTTCGTCACCCGGATAGACGACGGCGCCGTTGTTGAACCTCACATGCGCGTGCAGGCTTTCGAACTTGTGGCTTATTTCGACCGTGCAGGGGGCACGTTCGACGTCCTTAGTCAGTAGTCCCATGGTGGCTTCCTCCCTGGGTCTGGTTGGGGGCCGAAGTGTTGGCCCGGGGTGGCTCCAGCAACCTGGCGAAGGTGCGGAGATTGTCGGCGCCAAAGCCCATAAGCTCGGCTGACCAATTGGTTTCGGGGTCGTAGATCGACAGGCGATTGCCTGCGCGCAGGCGCAGGATCACCGGGGCTGTCGCGTCTATGCGCGCCTTGGCCCGTTCGCGGGCGATCACCCGTTCGATGCCGGCGACAAAGCCGCCCTTGTCGGACGGGAAGTCGGCGAGGATTGCGCCGTTGAGGTCCATCACCCGCGCCGCGCCCGAGGCGTCGCCGGAGAGGAAAATGGCGCGTTCGGCAATCACTTCGGTTTGTGGTGGCGTGCTTTCCAACGGGCGGTCCGTGAGCGTGGCGATGGTCACAAGCGACAGGACAATCAGCAGGAGGGCGAGGACCGCGCGGATGAGGACGCGGGGGACGAGCTCGTCTTCCTTGGCGTGGATGCGGGGGCTGTGTGCGTCGGACATCTGCTTACTCCGCCGCCACAGGGTCGGTTGTGGGCACCCGGGTCACTTCGGGCATGTTGATCCGCGCCTCTGCCGCGTCGGCGAGGATTTGGGCCACGTTTTCGGCGTCCGGGATGCAGCGCAGAGCCGGTTGGGTTTTGCCGAAGGTCCAGGGGCGGGCATGTGGCCAGAGGACCAGATAGCTGATCTTGGTCTTGCCCGTTGTGTCGAGTGCGATGGTGCCAGTGCCGTTCTTGCGCAGGTCGAGCGCTGCGTTGCCCAGCTCTTTGTACGGCAGATTGATGGTCATCGTGAGCGCCGCGCCGATCCGCATGGCGATGCGCGATGTGGTGATCGTGTAGACCGTGGCGCGTGCTTGGATCAGTGCAATGGCGTAGAGCAAGGCGCAGACGACCGCGCCCAGGATGAAGAAGGGAAGGGTGGCGCCGATCGCTTGCCCGATCGGCATCAGGTCCACCACCGAGATGAAGCGCCACGCGGCCAGGACCGCGAAGTAGCCGATGACCCAATTGATGTTCAGCGCCTCGCGCGCCAGCGCGCGGGTGTCTGGCCTGCCTTGCCACAGGATCTGTTCGCCCTCGGGCGGGGCTTCGGGGAGCCCTTTGACCGGCTCGACTGCGAAATCATCATGGGACATGGCGCACGTTCCCTTTCCTTCGGTTTCGGATCATGCGGGGCGAACCATTGGGCCCGCCCCGCGGTTCATCAGAGTTTCGGCTCTTGCCGTTTGCTGTCGGCGTAGAGGACGCCGCCGCCGTAGTAGGCGCTGATCTTTTCCTCTTCGAGCATGGTCACCTGGGTGGCGCTGGCGTGTTGCGGCACGGTGGCGAAGTGCTTGCCATAGAGCGTGCGCACCACGACGCGGTCGGATTTGATCCGTGCGAGCGTCAGCGGCACCAGCCGGTTGCCTGTGCCCCATTTGGCGTCGAGCGTGTATTCTAGGTAGCGGACCAATTGTTCCGGCTCGTCGATCCACATGTCGACGACCTTGCCCACAACTTCCCCGTCACCGGACACCAGCGGCAGCCCGCGCGGGTCGCGGCCCGTGGCGAAGCGGAAGCTGTCATTGGCCGACATGGGGATGATCTTGGGGTGGCCGTGGCCGTCCAGTTCCGGCACGTCGCGGCGGGGTGCCCAGCTGGCCGGGCCAACGCCGTCAAGCATCGGATCGCCTGTGGGCTCCAGCGGGTAGCCGTTTCCGGGGCCGGTGCGTTTCATCGGGATGTCTTCGCGCTCGGGCACCTGGCCGGAGGGCACTGTCACTTCGCCGCGGCCGTGCGGCAGCTTGAACGTCTTGTCCTCGGGCAGCGGGAAGAGGCTGGGGTTGGACGATTTGTTCCCCTCGTCATCTTCGAGCGGGTAGCCTTCGCGCATGTTCTCGCGCTGGATCCAGACCACGAGGGCGAAGAAAAAGAAGTAGAACAACCAGAGCGACAGGGACGCGAGGTCGAATTCGCCAAAGAATGTTGAGGTCATGACGGGTGTCCTTTCCAAAGAGCGGTCATGTGGGGAAATCCGCGAGGCCCAGAGGCTTCGTTTCTTTCCGTTCGGTGAGAGGACCCGAAGTGCGCACGAGCGGTCCCAGGATGGCGAGAGTGACGAAGAGGAGGCCAATCTCGAGATGGTAGACGAAGGAGTATCCGGTGGCGGGCGTGGCGAGCCCTTCGCCCCAGGCCCCGGACATGGCGATGGCATCGACCCAGTCGCGCAACGTACCGCCAAGGGCGATGGCGACGCCTGCTGCTGTCGCTTGGGCCGCGCCCCACGCCCCGAGGGCCAGCCCGCGCCCGGCGACCCCTTGGGCGGGCATTGCCATCGCGGCTGTGAGGGTTGAGACGGCGAAGAGGCCGCCGCCGAAGCCGATCAGGGTGGCGCCTGCGTAGAACAGTATGTTGGCTTGCATTGGTGCTGCGAAGATCACCAGTGAAAAGGCCCAGATGCCCGCGAGGATGCCGCCCCCTGCGAGGCGGTAGGAGTTGGAGCCTTTGGCGAGGCGGCGGCCAGCCCAGATAAACCCGGCCAGTGCCCCTGCGGCCCAGAGGGCGGTGAGGACCGTGGTGGCCGAGACAGACAGTCCGAGGATTTCGCCGCCATAGGGTTCCAGCAGCACGTCCTGCATGTTGAAGGCCATGGTGCCGACAAAGACGCAGGCGAGGAGCCGTCCGGCCTTGCCGCCGCTTGCGTAGTCGTTCCAGGCGTCGCGGAAGAGCGGGCGGGGTGCCTCGCGTTCTTCGCGGCTCATTGGGGTCACGCTTTCCTGCTTCCAGAGCGCGATGAAAGTGAGGATGGCGCCCACAACGGCGGAGCCTTGCACCACGCGGATCAGGGTCAAGCTGCTGTAATTGCTGAGTAAACCGCCAATGATGAGGGCCGAGATGCCCATGCCGACGAGGAACATGACATAGAGCATTGCCACCACGCGCGGGCGGGTTTCGTCGGTGGCCCGGTCGCTAGCCAGCGCAAGGCCTGCGGTCTGCGTCATGTGGATGCCGAGGCCGGTCATGAGGAAGGCGAGCCCTGCGAGGACTTCGCCCGCGAAGGGGACGTCGTGGACTGTGTCGCCCGACAGCACGAGCAGGGCGAAGGGCATGATGGCGAGCCCGCCAAACTGCCAGAGCGCGCCGAACCAGATGTAGGGGATGCGCTTCCACCCGATGGCGGAGCGGTAGGTGTCGGAGCGGAAGCCCAGAAGGGCGCGGAAGGGGGCCGAGAGCACCGGCAGCGCGATCATCACCGCAACGATCATCGCAGGCACCGACAGTTCCACGATCATCACACGGTTGAGCGTGCCCAAGAGCATGACCGTTGCCATACCGACCGATACCTGGAAGAGCGACAGGCGCAGAAGCTGGCCCATGGGCAAGTCTTCGGACGCTGCATCCGAGAAGGGCAACGCCTTCAGCGAGAGATGCTTGAGCGCGTTCACGGGCGCAACTCCATCGCTTCGGAGATGTAGAAACCCGAGGTGATCCGGTCGATGGGGCGCAAGAGGCGGTGCGTGCCTGCGGCTTTGGCGGCTTGGGCCAGTTTTGGGTGCGCGTGCGGGATCATCACGGGCGAACGGTCGGAGCGGGGGAACGCCTTGCCCGCGTACCACATGGCCATGAGCGCAGGGGTGCGCGGGGCCACGGTGAAGACGATGGGGCCACCGACACGGGGTTCCAGTTTGGCCAGCGCGTCCCCGATGTCTGGCGCGGTGTAGTAGATCAGGCTGTCCATCGCGATGACCGCGTCAAAGGTGCCAAGTTCGGGGTCGAGCATATCGCCCGCGTGGAAGGTCACCTGTTTTTGCAGGTCATGCGGCAGGCGCAGTTGCGCGATGTCGATCAGTTGGGGCGAGATATCGGCGGCCACGACCTGTGCGCCGCGTTTGGCGAGTTCGATGGTTGCCATGCCCGGCCCGCAGCCCGCGTCGAGGATGCGTGCGCCGGTCAGGTCATCGGGCAGACGGCTGAGCATCAGGTCACGCATCTGGTCCCGCCCCGCGCGCACGGTTTCCCGAATGCGCGACACCGGCGCGTCCGAGGTCAGACGCTCCCATGTCTGGGTCGCCGTACGGTCGAAATAGTCTTCGACCCGGGCGCGGGTTTGGTCATATTGCATCAATCAAAGCCCAAGAGTTCAAAGATATCGCGGTCTTCCATAGGTGCGGGGGCGAGCCCCTCGGTCCCGTTCCAGAGGGTTTCCGCGAGGCGGATGTACTCGGCGCGGCAGCGCACGATGTCTTCCTCATCATCCATCTCGAACAGGGTCTTTTTCTTCAGCCGCGAGCGCCGGATGGCGTCCACGTCGGGCATGTGCGCGATGCGGTTGAAGCCGACGGTTTTGCAGTAGCGGTCAACCTCGTCCGTCTCGCGGCTTCGGTTGGCGACGCAGCCGGCGAGCCGCACCTTGTAGTTGTTCGATTTGGCCTGCACCGCGGCGATGATGCGGTTCATCGCGTAGATGCTGTCAAAATCGTTGGCCGTGACGATCAGCGCCCGGTCGGCATGTTGCAGCGGGGCCGCAAAGCCACCGCAGACCACGTCACCCAGCACGTCAAAGATCACCACATCGGTTTCTTCGAGCAGGTGGTGCTGTTTCAGCAGCTTGACCGTCTGGCCCACGACGTAACCACCGCAGCCGGTGCCCGCGGGCGGACCGCCTGCCTCGACACACATTACCCCGTTGAAGCCGGTGGTAACGAAATCTTCGGGGCGCAGCTCTTCGGGGTGGAAATCGACCTCCTTCAGGATGTCGATCACCGTGGGTTGCAGGTGGCCGGTCAGCGTAAAGGTGCTGTCATGCTTCGGGTCGCACCCGATCTGCAGCACACGTTTGCCCAGCTTTGAAAAGGCTGCCGACAGGTTCGACGAGGTGGTCGACTTGCCGATCCCGCCTTTGCCGTAGACGGAAAACACCTTGGCCCCTTCGATCTTGGCGTCGGCGTCCTGATGCACTTGAACCGATCCTTCGCCGTCTTGCCCGCGCAGGATGGGTGGATTTCTGTCCAGTGGGCTCATGCGCCCCTCCTTTCGAATGGGGAGAGATCCCCTGCTTCATTTCGCAAAGAAAACCGCCGCCGGAGGCTCCTGTCGTATGTGTTTGCGGAACGGATCATTCGGCTGCGATCCCTTCGAGCTTGTCCTCAAGCGCATCGGCGGCGTCTTGCAGGGCCGCCAGAGTTTCGGCATCGGGCGCCCAGTAGTCGCGGTCCGAGGCTTCCAGCAGGCGGTTGGCCATGCGGCTCGAAGCCGTCGGGTTCAGGTCCGCGATGCGCTTGCGCATCTCTTCGTCCAGCACAAAGGTTTCTGAGATGCGCTGGTAGACCCAGTCGTCCACCTGGCCGGTCGTGGCCGACCAACCGAGGGTGTTGGTGACAGTTGCCTCGATCTGGCGAACCCCTTCGGCGCCGTGTTTCAGCAGTCCTTCGAAGAACTTGGGGTTTAGCGCGCGGCTGCGGGTTTCGAGCGCCACCTGGTCCTTGAGCGTGCGCACCTTGGCGTTGCCGCGCGTCTGGTCGCCGATATAGACCGACGCTTCGGACCCGCGGGCGCGTTTGACGGCGCGGGCGATGCCCCCCAGCGTGTCGAAGTAGTGGTCGACTGTGGTGACACCCAGTTCGACGGATTCGAGGTTCTGGTAGGCCACCTCCACATCCGCGAGCGCCTTTTGCAGGAGCGCCGGGTTGGCGGCGGACTTGCCATCGACGCCGTAGGCAAAGCTTTTGCGCGTCTCGTAGGCGTCGGCCAGTTCGTCCTCGTCCCCGAAGGCGGAGCTGTCGACCAGTTGGTTCACGTTTGAGCCATAGGCGCCTTCGGCGTTCGAGAACACGCGCAGGGCGGCGGTAGCGAGGTCGACGCCTTGCGCGTCGGCATAGGCCAGCGCGTGGGCGCGGATGTAGTTCTGGTCGAGCGGCTCGTCGGCTTCGGCGCATTTGAGTGCCGCCTCGGCCAGCATGCGGGTTTGCAGGGGCAGGAGGTCGCGGAAGATGCCCGAGAGGGTCATGACCACGTCAATGCGGGGACGACCGAGTTCGGAGAGCGGGATCAGGTCGGCACCGGCAAGGCGGCCGAAGCTGTCGAAGCGTGGGGTGCAGCCCATGAGAGCGAGCGCCTGGGCGATGGGAACGCCGTCGGATTTGATGTTGTCCGAGCCCCAGAGCACCAGTGCGATTGAGCGCGGCAGCGTGGGGTGCGTGTCGAGCAGCAGTTGCGCTTGTTTCATCCCGTCGCGGCAGGCAAAGGCCGTGGGCATGCGGAAGGGGTCAAAGGCGTGGATGTTGCGGCCTGTGGGCAGGATCTCTGTCGACCGGATGAGGTCGCCGCCGGGAACGGGGCGGATATAGCGCGCGTCGAGCGCTGTCATCAGGGCGGCGAGTTCGGTTTCATTGCGCAGCAACTCTTCCACGCGGGCCCGCGTGTCATCGTCCGCGTGGGGCATGAGGTTCAGGTACTCTTCGCGCGCCGCATCGCTGAGCGGTTGGCCCACGATATGCAGACCGTCGGGGATCAGCGCGTCTTCGGTTTCCAGCAGCTTCAGCCACAGTGTATCTGGTGGCGTGCCGCCCATATCAACCGCGTCGGCCTGTTCGGCGATCAGCTCTTCGAGGTCGGCCCGTGCCTCATCGCTGTCGTCCATCTCGCGCCAGCGGGTGAGCGAGTCTTTCAGCTCCGCGAGCCCCTTGTAGAGACCGGATTGCGCCAAGGGCGGCGTCAGGTGCGTGACCGTCACAGCGTTCGAGCGGCGCTTGGCGAGCGAGGCTTCGGACGGGTTGTTGGCGGCGTAGAGGTAGATGTTCGGCATCTCGCCGATCAGCCGGTCGGGCCAGTCGCGCGCGCCGAGACCCGCCTGTTTGCCCGGCATGAATTCGAGCGCACCGTGCATGCCGAAGTGGATCACCGCGTCGGCCTGATAGCTGTTGCGGAGCCAGAGGTAGAAGGTGGTGAAGGCGTGGGTGGGCGCGAAGCCTTTTTCAAAGAGCAGCCGCATCGGGTCGCCTTCGTAGCCGAAGGCGGGTTGGACGCCGATGAAGACATTACCCATTTCCTTGCCCAGCACGAACACGCCGCGCCCGTCGGACTGTATGCGACCCGGCGCGGGCCCCCAGACGGCTTCGATGGCGTGAAGCGGAGGGGTGGTGCGGACGATGGTGTCGGCGTCCACATGGGCCGCCACGTTGGCTTCCTGCCCGTATTGGGAGGCGTTGCCTTGAAGGACTTGTGCGCGCAGGGCGTCGACGCTTTCGGGCAGATCGACCTGGTAGCCGCGCGCCTGCATTGCTTTCAACGTATTGAAAAGGCTTTCGAAAACAGAGAGATAGGCGGCTGTGCCAACGGCGCCTGCATTCGGTGGAAAGCCGAAGAGGACGATGGCGACTTTCTTGTCTGCATTCTCCTTCCGGCGAAGGCGACCCAGGCGCAGCGCTTTCTCGGCCAGGCTGTCGATACGCTCCTGACATGGCACCATCGCTTTTGGCTCACCCGCGGCACAGGTGTGGGCGCAGCCATCGCAGCCTTCTGGCCCAAGCCGACCGCCAAAGACAGTGGGGCAGGTGGCGCCGTCAAGTTCGGGCAGGGCTACGAGCATTGTTGTTTCGATGGGGCCGAGGCCACCCGTGCTGCCTGCCCATTGCCCCAGCGTCTGGAATTCGAGCGCGTGAGCGGCGAGGTAGGGCACGTCGAGGTCGGCCAGTACGTCGATGGCCGCCTCGTTGTCATTATATGCGGGGCCGCCAACGAGGCTGAAGCCGGTCAGGGACACAAGCGCGTCCACTTGATCCTTGAAGTAAGCGTCAATGGCCGGGCGGGCGTCGAGGCCGCCGGAAAAGGCGGGCAGGACACGCATACCGCGCGCCTCGAACGCGCGGATCACGCCATCGTAGTGGGCGGTGTCACCGGCCAAGACGTAAGAGCGCAGCATGACAATGCCGACGGTCATCTCGGCGCCTTTCGGGCCGGGGATGTCGGCGGCATCTGTGGTGATGCGCTGGGGTAGATCGGGGTGGTAGAGGCCGACATCGGGGTAGTCGATGGGTAGGGCTGCTTCGGGCCGCACGCTCCAGTCGGCGGAGGTGGCGTAGCGGTTCAGCAGGAACTGGATCATCGCCCGCACGTTATCGTCCGAGCCACCCAGCCAGTATTGCATGACAAGGAACCAGGCGCGCAGGTCTTGCGCCTTGCCGGGAATGAACTTGAGGATCTTGGGCAGGCGGCGCAGCATCGCCATCTTCTTGGCCCCATCCTCGGTCGAGGGCTTTGACGATCCGCGCAGGCGCTTCATCAGCTTGCCCATGGTCGAGGGCGGTTGTGCCATGTCGAGCGTGCCCATGCGGGTCAGCTTGACCACCTCGGCATCAGCTACAACGCCGATCATGGCGTCACAGTCGTCGCGGCGCGCGCGCAGGGCGGGCAGGATGCGAGAGACGTGCTCTTCCAGGAAGAGGAGGTTTGCAATGATGATGTCGGCGTTCATCACCGCGTCTTCTGCTGCCTCGAAGCTGCCGGGGGTCTCACCCCATTCAGCGGCGGCGTGGATTTGCAGGTCGAGGCCGGGATAATCGACCGCCAGCGCATCCATGGCCCGCCGAGCGGGGCCGGCGGCGTGGCTGTCCAGCGTGATGATGACCACGCGATAGCCGGGCAGGCGCCCTTTTATGTGCATATCATCGCGCATAGTGGGCCTTGGCTTCATAGAGGGTGTCGACCGAGATTTCGGCCACGCCACGTTCGGCGGCAAAGGTTTCGGTGTTTCGGCGCGCCTTGCCGCGGACAAAGAATGGGATCTTCTTCAGCTCTTTCTCAGCATCTGCGAGCCAGATCACTGATCCTTCATTCATCTTGCCAGATAAACTCCGGGGGGAAGCCGCAGGCTGGGGGGCTGGCCCCCCTCCGTCCTCGGGTTTGGGCGCGTGGCCGCCGTGGTGGGAGGGGCCGGCGGCATCGTGGAATTCGAAATCCTCGCGGAACATGTGCAAGAGGTGCTCTTCGAGCCCCATGACCAGCGGGTGAACCCAGGTGTCGAAGATGACGTTGGCGCCCTCGATCCCCATCTGGGGGGAGTAGCGCGCCGGGAAGTCCTGCACGTGCACCGGCGCTGAGATCACGGCGCAGGGGATGCCGAGGCGTTTGCCGATATGGCGTTCCATCTGGGTGCCGAGGATCATTTCGGGTTGGAGCTGTTCGATCACCCGTTCAACTTCGAGGTAGTCGTCGGTGATCGTGGCTGTGAGGTCCATTTCCTTGGCCTTGGCCCGGATGGGGCGGGCCATTTCGCGGTTGTAGCAGCCGAGGCCCACCACTTCGAAGCCCATCTCGTCCTGCGCGATGCGCGCGGCGGCCAGCACGTGGGTGCCGTCGCCGAAGAGGAAGACGCGCTTGCCCGTGAGATACGTGCTGTCGACGGATTTGGAGTACCAGGGCAGGCGGAGGCGAGAGGTGTCGAGATATGCCTCATTGCCGCTGATCGCGGCCACTTCGGCGATGAAGTCGCGGGTGGCGCCGACGCCGATGGGCACGGTTCTGGTGTAGGGCTGGCCCAGTTCGCGTTCCATCCAGCGCGCGGCGCTTTCGGCGGTTTCGGGATACATGAGTACGTTGAAATGGGCAGCCCCCATCTGGGCAATGTCTTGGGGAGACGATGTCATGGGGGCCACCACATTGACGCTGATGCCCATATCAGACAGCAGCGTTGTCACTTCCTGGATGTCGTCGCGATGACGGAAACCCAGGGCAGTAGGACCGATCAGATTGGCGGTTACTTGTTTCGTGCGCTCCATCGGTTTCGCCAGCGCTTTGACGATCTGGAAGAACGTCTCGTCCGCGCCGAAGTTTTCCTTGCGCTGGTAGCTGGGCAGTTCGAGCGGGATGGTCGGCACCGGCAGGCCCATGGTTTCGGCCATGCCGCCGGGGTCGTCCTGGATCAGTTCGGCGGTGCAGGAGGCACCCACGATGATCGCCTGCGGTTTGAACCGGTCGTAGGCGTCCTGTGCCGCTGTCTTGAACAGATTGGCTGTGTCTGCGCCCAGATCGCGGGCCTGGAAGGTGGTGTAGGTCACCGGCGGGCGGTGGTCGCGCCGTTCGATCATGGTGAAGAGCAGGTCGGCGTAGGTGTCGCCTTGGGGGGCGTGCAGCACGTAGTGCAGGTCGCGCATGCCTGTGGCGACGCGCATGGCGCCGACATGGGGCGGGCCCTCATATGTCCAGACGGTGAGCTTCATGGCTGGCCGCTGGGGCTCTGCCCCAGACCCTGGAGTTTAGTTGGCAAGATGAAGGGGATCTTCATTGGGTACCCTCCAGCTTCAGGAGGTCCGCGCGGCGGAGGGGGCGGGAGAAGAGGCCCGCGAGGTCGCCTGCCTGTTCGTAGAAGTGGACAGGGGTGAACACGAGTTCGATGGCCCATTTTGTGGCGAGCCCTTCGGACTCCAGCGGGTTGGCGAGGCCGAGGCCGCAGACGGTGAGGTCGGGTTTGGCGGACTTGGCGCGGTCAAGTTGGAGGTCGACGTCCTGCCCTTCGGAGATGGTGGGGCCTGCGGCGAGGAGGTCCAGATCTGGGCCGACGAGGCCCTTGTGGATGAAGGGGGCGCCCACCTCGATCGCGTCCATGCCGCATTCGCGGGTCAGGAACCGGGCCAGTGGGATTTCGAGCTGGCTGTCGGGGAAGAAGAAGATGGTCTTGCCATGCAGCGCCTCGGCTGCTTGCGCGATGGCCTTGCGGGCGCGGGCGCGGGGGGCGGCGGTGACCTTTTCGAAGAGGTCGGGGGTGACGCCGAATTCGGTGGCGATGGCGGCGAGCCACTGTGTTGTGCCCTCTTCGCCGAAGGGGAAAGGGGCGGGCAGGTGCCGTGCGCCGCGACGGGTGAGTGCGTCATGCGTATCGCCGAGGAAAGGTTGGGTGAGAGCGTAGACTGTGTTTTCGCCGATGCCGAGGTCGTCGCCTGCGCGGGGGGCGGGCAGCACCTTGATCGGGCCTATGCCCATGGCTTCTAGGAGGCCAATCGCTTGCTCCTCGACCACGTCGGGGAGCGCGCCGACCAGCAGGAGTTGGCGGTCGTCCGTTTTGGGCAGGACGGGAACCATGGAGGCGAGGCAGGCGTCTTCGCCTTGG
Organism: Tateyamaria sp. ANG-S1; assembly: GCF_000814025.1. Taxonomy (GTDB): domain Bacteria; phylum Pseudomonadota; class Alphaproteobacteria; order Rhodobacterales; family Rhodobacteraceae; genus Tateyamaria. The sequence goes on from NZ_JWLL01000010.1 coordinate 23,464, forward strand.
GTGAAGGTCGTCTCGATGCCGGAGCCGGAGAAATTGAGCACGCGGACAGAAGGCGCGTGGCGCTGTGTCATCCGCTCGGCTGCCTTGGCGAGGTCTAGTTTGATCACCTCGGACGGGCAGGAGCCGACGAGGAAGAGCTGCTTGATGTCGGGGCGTCGGACGAGGAGTTCGTCCACGACCTTGTCGAGCTCGTCCTGGGCATCGGCCAGACCGGCGAGGTCGGTTTCTTCGAGAATCGCGGTGCCGAAGCGGGGTTCGGCGAAAATCATCACGCCTGCCGCCGATTGCAGAAGGTGCGCACAGGTGCGGCTGCCGACGACGAGGAAGAACGCGTCTTGCATCTTGCGGTGCAGCCAGATGATTCCTGTCAGGCCGCAGAACACCTCGCGCTGGCCGCGCTGCTTGAGAATCGGTGTGTTTCGGCAACCACCTGAGGTGGGGAGACGGGGAAGTTCGGTCATGCGGGGGCCTCCTGCGGAGCGGCGGCCTGCAACCGGGCGGCGCGCAGTTTGAGGACGAACTGCACCGCGTTTATGACGTAGGTGCCGTAGGCAGCGAGCGCCAGCCACATGAGTTGGACGGGGTCCAGAGCGGCTGTGAAGAGCGCCCAGAGATAGGCGGTGTGCAGCGCGATCACGAGGAAGGAAAACACGTCTTCCCAGAAAAAGGCGGGGGCCAGAAGGTATTGGCCAAAAACAACTTTTTCCCAAATCGCGCCGGTGACCATGATGATGTAGAGCACGCCGGTTTTGATCACAATGGACCAGGTGGCGATCAGGTAGCCTTCACCGGTCATCAGGTAGCGGATGACCAATGCGAGGGAGATGAGAAACACCACGAATTGCAACGGCGCCAGGACTCCCTGAACCGGGGTCCAGATCGTGGCATCGCGGCGTGCGCGTTCCTCGGGCGTATAGAGCCCAAGCGGTGCGGTCTGTGGGGATGTCCGGGTGGACATGTGCCTGAGCCTCTCCCTTTTGCTGTCCATGACCAGCGTATCGGTTGCAGGTAAAAAGTGTCAATTAGAACTTACACTATGCCTGTCAGCCGGAGAGGCGTTGATTTGAATCAAGTGCTCAAAAAATCCCATAAACGTTTTGTATACGGCAAGAATTTGCGGGATATGCCTTGGATTGTTGGCTGTGGCCTCTTTAAAGTGTCAAACAGAGTTGACATATTTGCTGTTCGCGCCGACACTTTGGCATCCCACGGCTCTGACGCGCCAGAACCGTTCAATGCGTTTTCACGGATCGAGGTAATCCATGACGCAGGACGACCCATTTGGCCCGACCCGCCACCCGTCCGGGCGCGCATGCGAGCATGCCGCGCTTGCCAGTGAGGTGATTTCGATTCTGAACGATCGCCAGGGTGTCAGTTCCTCTGGCGCGCGACAGGTGGCCTTGGACTATCTGGTGCGTGCGGTGATCAAGCGTGTGGAGTTTGATGCGCGCCTTGTTCTGGATGAGATGGGCGCTTATCGGCTAACCCATGATGCCTTGATCGACATCTATATCCCGAAGGCGGCTGAGCATTTGGGCGCGTTGTGGATGACGTCGGACCTCGACTTTGCTGCCGTGACCATTGGCGCGCTGCGATTGCAGGCCTTGTTGGGAGAAGCGGCGCAGTCCGTATCCCGCGGTCAGGTTGATATGACAAATATCCTGCACGCGCTGGTCGTCGTTCCAGAATCCGAGCAGCATTTTCTGGGGGCGAGCGTCGTGGCTGCGCAACTTCGGCGTCTGGGTTGCGATGTGCGTGTCAGTATCAACGAGTCGCAACAGCAGGTTGTAGATCGTGTGGTGCATGACCATCCCGATATGGTGCTGTTTTCCTGCGCGCGTGCCGTGGGCCTTGAAACCGTATGCGGAACAGTTAAAAAGATCAGGCATAATGGTGATCCGGTACCTGTGCTTGCCCTGGGGGGCGCATTTTCCGGTTTGACCGACGGTATAAAAAAACAAACAGGCGTCGATCTGGTGACGAATACGGCCAAGGATGTTGTCGGTTTTACGACAAAGCGCCAGAAGGCGTTGGGCCCTAGATGACAACTGGTGGCAGCAGTTTCTGGACAAGCGGCGCTGTTCCGCTCATTGAGCCTGAGTTTCTAAGCAGCATTATCGCGGCCGCATCTGACATCGCGCTTGTGGTGTCGGCCGAAGGCATGATCCTGTCGGTGTTGTTGAACACCCAGGATGACAGTTTTGGCAATCTCAAGCACTGGGAAGGGCGCCCGGTCGTCGAGTTTCTGACCGACGAGAGCATTGAGAAGTTTCAGGTTGCTCATGATGCCTATATGGCCGGGCAGCTGCCCAAGAAGCCGCTGGAGCTGAACCACTCTGACAATGCTGTCTGGCAGTATCCCGTGCGCTACACCTTTCACCGCTTCGGGCAGGAGAATGCCGTTCTGCTGCTGGGTCGTGATCTGCGCCCGATTGCCGAGACGCAGCAGCAGCTTGTGCAGGCGCAGATCGCGCTGGAGCAGGGGTATGAGGCGCGGCGGGAGTTTGATGCGCGCTACCGCGTGGTCATGTCAAATGTCGATGATGCTGTCGTGTTCGTTTCGGTCCAGAGTGGCCGGATTGAGGATGCCAACAAGCAAGCGGCGGCGCTGCTGGGTTTGAAGCCCGACGCCTTGACTGGTGTTGCGCTGGCCAGCCTGTTTTCCGACCGGTCCGTGGCCGAGCTGACCGAGAGCCTGATGAACGCGACCCTGTCGGATGACAGCGCGCCGGTGAATGTTGTCACGTCACGCACCCGTCAGGAGATCGGGCTTTATCCTGTCCTGTTCCGGGCGTCCGGTCAGCGTGTGTTGATGTGTCGGTTGATCGGGTCGGGTGCGGTGCCTGTTTCGGACGGGGCCAACAATCATGCGTCGGCGCTGTTCCGGGCGACGACCGATGCCATCGTATTTATGGACCCGCGAGGCACCACGCTGTCGGTCAATGATGCTTTTCTGGATCTCGTGGGCGCCACGCATTTGTCGGACGTGGTGGGTCAGTCCTTGGCCGAGTATCTGGCCCGCGGTCAGATTGATCTGGGTGTACTGCTCGAAAACGCGGCCCGGAGCGGTCAGATGCGTGTCTATGCGACCCGCCTGGTGAATGACCTTGGCACCCGTGTCCCGGTTGAGGTGTCCGCGACTGCGTTGCAGGATGTGGACAACCCCGCCGTGGCCTTGATCATCCGCGATGTCAGCCGGTTGGAAGGTGTGCGCAAGGCCGAGAACGGCAGCGCCAGCAAGCCAGAGCCCGGACGCAATGTGATGGACTTGGTTGGGTCGGCGTCGCTGAAGGAAATTGTGGCCGAGACCACCGATGTGGTTGAGAAGATGTGTATTGAGACGGCTGTCAACTTGACCCGCAACAATCGCGTTGCAGCCGCCGAGATGTTGGGTCTATCGCGGCAGTCGCTTTACGTTAAGCTGCGCAAGTACGGGCTGCTGAGCAAGAACGGGTAGCGACATCGCGCCACCCTTGCGCCGACTCAAAGTGTCAGCCATAGTTGACACATGGATGTCAGCCCTTCTTTACCTGCGCGCCGATTTCCCGAGCCTGCCGCCGCCCTGCGCCTGATCAAACCGATCACGTGGTTCCCGCCGATGTGGGCCTACGTCTGCGGCGTCATTTCGTCCGGCGCGTCGCCTGCGGGCCAATGGCATCTGGTGCTTTTGGGTGTGCTGTTGGCCGGTCCCATCGTGTGTGGGATGAGCCAGGCCGCCAATGATTGGTGCGACCGGCATGTGGATGCCATCAACGAGCCTGACCGTCCGATCCCGTCGGGCCGCATTCCGGGCCGGTGGGGGTTGTGGATTGCGCTGGCGATGTCTGCCCTGTCCCTGTTTGTCGGTTGGCAGCTTGGCCCTTGGGGTTTTGCCGCGACCATTGCGGGTGTCTTGGCGGCTTGGGCCTATTCCGCCGAGCCGGTTCGTCTGAAGCGGTCGGGCTGGTGGGGTCCGGGGCTGGTTGGTCTGAGTTACGAGACGTTGCCGTGGATCACAGGCGCTGCCGTGCTGGCTGCCGGTGCGCCGCGGTGGGAGGTGCTGCTGGTAGCGCTGCTCTACGGTTTGGGCGCGCATGGCATTATGACATTGAATGATTTCAAGGCTTTGGAGGGCGACCGGAAGATGGGTGTGAACTCACTGCCGGTCACTCTTGGTCCATGTCGGGCGGCGCAGGTGGCCTGTGTTGTCATGGCGGTGCCTCAGGCGCTTGTGATCGCCTTGCTGGCCCTGTGGGACCGGCCCGCGCATGCGGCAGGCGTTGCGATTGTTCTGCTGCTGCAGTTCTGGGCCATGACGATCATGTTCCGTGATCCGAAGGCGAAGGCGCCGTGGTACAACGGCACGGGCGTGCTGCTTTACGTATCTGGCATGATGGTCGCCGCCTTTGCGCTGAGGGGGCTGGCATGACGGCGGGGTGGGGCATGTTGGTGCGCCTGTGCCTAGTGAATGCTGCCATCGGGGGCCTCGCGGCCTTGCCCGTGAACCTGTTCAACCGGTTGATGACGGTCGAGCTGGCCTTGCCTGCGTTGCTGCCCGGTTTGCTGGTGGCGCTGCACTACGGTGTGCAGTTGACACGGCCCGTTTGGGGGCATCGGTCGGATGTGAAGGGTGGGCGGACACCTTTTATCCTCGGTGGTATAGCGCTGGTGGGCCTTGGTGTTCTAGGCGCGGCCTGGGGCATTTTGCTGGCCGAGACGTCTGTGACAATGGCACTGACCGTTTGGCTGTTTGCCTATATCGCCATCGGGCTGGGCATTGGGGCTGCCGGCACCTCGTTCCTGGCCTTGCTCGCCTGCGTGACTGGTCCGCGCAAGGGTGCCGCGGCGACGCTGGCGTGGCTTTTGCTGATTGCGGGTGCGATCTTTGCTTCCGTTGGCACGGGTATCGCGCTTGAACCCTACAGCCCGGAGCGGCTCGTGTGGGTGGTGGCCGCAGTGTGCTGCATTGCGTTCCTGCTGTGTGTCATCGCGACGGTGGGTGTGGAAAGCCATGCGGAGTTTGAGCATGTCGTTGATGACACACCGCTGGTGGCGGCGTTGAAGCATACATGGGCCGATCCAGTCGCATGGCGGTTCACAGGATTTGTTTTCCTGTCGATCCTCGCTTTCTACCTGTCAGAACTGATTTTCGAGCCCTTTGCGGGGCACGTCCACGGGCTGAGCCCCGAGGACAGCACCAAGCTTTCGGGGGGCAAAGATGGCGCGGCGCTGATGGGTATGATCGGGGCCGGGGTGCTATCGCATCTGCGGATCGGCAGCCTGCGGTTCTGGGCGGTGACGGGTTGTGTGATTTCTGCGCTTGGGCTGCTCGGCCTTGGGGCCGGGATGCCGCTGGTGCCCTCCACGGTCGCCCTCGGTCTGGGCAACGGGCTGTTTGTGGTCGGCGCTGTCGGTTCGATGATGCAGCTTGCGGCGGCGCATGCACGCTCCACCGGCGTGCGCATGGGTGTCTTTGGCGCAGCACAGGCGATTGCGGCCGGTCTGGCCGGTCTGGTCGCCACTGGCATGCTTGATGTGACCCGTATGATCCTGCCCGACGCGGCCGCCTATGGCACCGTATTTACGATCGAGGCGGCGCTGTTTCTATGCGCGGCATTCGTTGCTTCCCGCGTGATGCGGGCGGCTGAGACTTCTGATGCAACCCTGGTTCCGGGAGAATGATCTGATGATGTATGACGTCGTTGTTGTGGGCGGGGGGCCGTCCGGCGCCACCGCTGCCGAAGATCTGGTGCGGTCGGGCCATAATGTCGCCCTGTTGGACCGCGAGGGGCGGATCAAGCCCTGTGGCGGAGCGATCCCGCCGCGGCTGATGCGGGACTTTCACATCGGTGAAGAGCAGTTGCTGACCAAGGTCACGACCGCCCGCATGATCTCGCCCACCGGGCGGCGCGTCGATATTCCAATTGAGAACGGCTATGTCGGGATGGTGGATCGCAAGGACTTTGACCCGTTCCTACGCCAGCGCGCGGTCGATGCGGGGGCTGCGTATTTCACCGGTACATTCGTGCGGATCGAGCGGCCCGATGGGCATCCGGTGGTGATCTACCGCGATAAGGCCACGCAAGAGGAACGCGAACTGCCCTGCAAGCTGTTGATTGGGGCCGACGGGGCGAAGTCTCGCGTCGGGCAGGCCGAGGTTGAGGGTGCGGACAAGGTGCCGCTCGTCTTTGCCTATCACGAGATCATCAAGGCGCCCGAGGCCACCGATACCTACGATCCGATGCGCTGTGACGTGATCTATGACGGCGCGATCTCGCCCGATTTCTATGGCTGGGTGTTCCCGCATGGGGGTACGACGAGTGTTGGGATGGGGTCTGAGCAATCTTCGGTGAATTTGAAGGAGGCGACGGCGGCCTTGCGCGTAGCCTCGGGCCTGAGCGAGTGTGAAACGCTGCGGAAAGAGGGCGCTCCTATTCCGCTGAAGCCCATGGATCGCTGGGACAACGGCAAGGATGTCGTGCTGGCCGGTGATGCGGCCGGTGTTGTGGCGCCATCCTCGGGCGAAGGTATTTATTATGCCATGGTCGGGGGCCGTGTGGCGGCGACCGCATGTGCGGCAACGTTGGCGTCGGGCCGGGTCAAGGACCTGAAACTGGCCCGCAAGCTGTTCATGCGCGAGCACAAGACGGTGTTCCGGGTGCTCGCCTCGATGCAGAACGCCTATTACCGCAGCGACGACCGGCGCGAACGCTTTGTGTCACTATGTCACGACATTGATGTGCAGCGTCTGACCTTCGAGGCGTATATGAACAAGAAGTTGGTCAAGGCGCGGCCCATGGCGCACCTCAAGATCGGCATCAAGAACCTGGCGCATCTGACCGGGTTGGTGAAGGCGGAACACGTATGAGTATCATGATCCCCGCCTGGGTCGACGGTGAGTTGACCCCGGTGGAAAAGCTGGAAGCGCATCAGCGCGGGCTGAAGCACAAGGCGGTGTCCGTCTTTCTCATTCGGGGCACAGAGGTGCTGATGCAGCAGCGCGCGATGGGCAAGTACCATACGCCCGGTCTGTGGGCGAACACCTGCTGCACGCATCCGGACTGGGACGAAGCGCCATCCGTTTGCGCGGCCCGGCGTTTGAATGAAGAGCTTGGGATCACCGGTGTGCCGCTTGAGCATCGTCACCACCTGGAATACCGCGCTGATGTCGGCAACGACCTGATCGAACACGAGGTGGTTGATGTCTATCTGGGCCACGTACGCGGGACGCTGTCCATCACGCCGAACCCGGATGAGGTGATGGCCCATGAATGGGTCGATTATCATGACCTGATGGCGACGGTGCAGCGGCATCCCAAACGCTTTACGCCGTGGCTGCGTATCTATCTAGCTGAGCATTCCGGCACGATCTTTGGCGCCGATCTGGCGCAGGCCGCGCGCGTGTGACGACCGAGATCTATCTTGTCTATCTGGCCGCCGTTGCAGTGTTCTTTGCAACACCACCAGATACCAGCCAGCTTTTGATCATTGCAAATTCCATGAGACACGGGCTGCGCCGCAGCCTGTGGGTGGTCGCGGGTGATCTGAGTGCCAACGTGCTGCAAATGACTGCGGCGGCGTTTGGGTTGGCCGCCGTGATTGCCACATCTGCTACTGCGTTCAGTGTCATCAAGTGGCTGGGCGTCGCCTATCTGGTCTGGATCGGGCTGCGGATGATGATGTCAAAAGGCACTTCGGGGCGCGGACAGACAGCGGCCGGGCGGCCTGCGCGTTTGTTCCGTCTTGGTTTTGTCACCTCGATGACCAATCCGTTCGCTGTCGTGTTCTTTGCCGCGCTGTTCCCGCAGTTCATCGTGGTGGATGCGGCTTTTCTGCCGCAACTTCTGATCCTCGGAGCGACATATCTGGTTGTGGATGGCGCGACCCTGCTGCTTTGGGGCTGGACGGGGGACCGGGTGGCCGCGCGGTTGAACGCGTCGCTGGCCACCATCAATAGGATCTGTGGCGGGCTGATGATCGGTGCCGCCGCGCTGCTGGGCCTCAAGGACATCACGCCGCAACGTTAACGCTAACGATTGATATGCTGCTACTATGCTTTTAAGACGTCCACATATTGAACGCGGAGGACGCTGTATTGGCCGACGAAAAAGTCTTTGATCTGTTCGTGATTGGCGGCGGGATCAACGGTGCAGGGATTGCCCGCGATGCGTCTGGCCGGGGCCTGAGTGTTGCCATGGCCGAGGCTGGCGATCTGGGTGGCGCGACTTCCAGCGCGTCAACCAAGCTGTTCCATGGCGGATTGCGCTATCTTGAGTTCTTTGAATTCGGCCTTGTGAAATCGGCGCTCAAAGAGCGTGAGGTGCTGCTCAAGGCCATGCCGCATATCAGCTGGCCTATGCGCTTTGTCCTACCCTACGCCCCCGACATGCGGTTCGACAGTGATACGCCGACGTCGCGTCTGCTGCGCGTGACCATGCCCTGGATCGAAAAGGGGCGGCGGCCTGCATGGCTCGTCCGTCTTGGTCTGTTTCTTTATGACAATCTGGGTGGGCGCGAGATACTGCCCGGGACCAAGACGCTGGATTTGACCAAAGCACCCGAAGGTGCGGGCCTTAAATCGCGTTTCAAGATGGCCTATGAATACAGTGACGCCTGGGTCGAGGACTCACGGCTTGTGATGCTGAACGCCCGCGATGCTGAGGCGCGTGGTGCGACGATCCTGACCCGCTGTGCCGTGAAGGAGGCGGCGCGGGATGGCGACACCTGGCGGATTGAAACCGAGAAGGGGACGTTCCGGGCCAAGGCGCTGGTGAATGCAGGCGGCCCTTGGGTGGCGGATATCCTGACCGGGGTGATGCGCCAGAACTCGCAACACAACATCCGGCTGGTGCGTGGCTCGCATATCGTGACCAAGCGGCTTTACGATCACGATAAGGCGTATTTCTTTCAAGGTACGGATGGGCGCATCATCTTTGCTATTCCGTACGAGCAGGATTTCACCCTGATCGGGACCACGGATGCCGAACATACGGATGCGGATACAAAGCCCGCGATCACGGATGAAGAGCGGGATTATCTCTGCGCTTTTGCGTCTGAGTATTTCGAAAAGCCGGTGACGGCTGAGGACGTGGTCTGGACCTATTCCGGGGTGCGCCCGCTTTATGACGATGGTGCGTCCTCGGCGACGGCTGCGACGCGCGACTATGTGCTGGCGCTGGATGAGAACGGCCCGCCGGTGCTGAGCGTCTTTGGCGGCAAGATCACGACCTATCGGAAGCTGGCAGAACAAGCGCTGGCAAAGATGGGCTTGGGCGAGGCGTGGACCGCGGGAGTTGCGCTGCCCGGCGGGGATTTCAAAGTGTGCGAGGTGGCGTCGCTGACTAAGAAGCTGGAGGCGGACTACCCGTTTCTGGATGCAAAGTGGGCCGGTCGCATGATCCGGGCATACGGTACCGAAGCGTGGGATGTGCTGGGCGATGCCAAGACGGCCGATGACCTCGGCCCGGATTTTGGCGCCACATTGACCGGCGCGGAACTCAAATGGATGATGGCGCGAGAATACGCGGTGGCGGGCGATGACGCGCTGTGGCGGCGGACCAAACTTGGTCTGCGCCTCAGTGCGGAAGAGCGTGCGGCCGTGGATACTTGGATGAAGGAACACGCCGCATGACCCATATTCTCGCCATCGATCAGGGCACCACGTCGTCCCGCGCGATTGTGTTTGACGGGGACATGCAGCCTGTGGCTTCGGCGCAGGAGGAGTTCACGCAGCATTTCCCCAACAGCGGTTGGGTCGAACACGAGCCTGGGGACCTGTGGACAACGGTGCAATCGACCTGCAAGACGGCTATGGACAAGGCAGGGTTGGGCGCGAAGGATATCGCCGCCATCGGCATCACCAACCAGCGCGAAACGACCGTGATCTGGGACGCGGAGACGGGTGAGCCGCTGCACAACGCAATTGTCTGGCAGGATCGCCGCACCGCGCAGATGTGCGAAGCGCTGCGAGCCGATGGGCATGGTGATCAGGTGACGGCCATCACCGGCTTGCTGCTTGATCCCTACTTCTCAGCCACGAAGGTGAAGTGGATCCTGGACCAACATGAAGGATCGCGGGACCGGGCGAAGGCGGGCAAGCTGCTTTTCGGTACGGTCGACAGCTTCTTGATCTGGCATATGACAGGGCGCGCGGCCCATGTGACGGATGCCACCAATGCGGCGCGGACGATGCTCTATGACATCCACACGGGCGCCTGGAGCCCCGAGATGTGCGCCATGTTGGACATCCCGATGGAGATGTTGCCCGAGGTCCGCGACTGTGCTTCTGATTTTGGTGTGACCGATTTGCTTGGTGGCGAGACGCCGATTTATGGCGTGGCAGGTGATCAGCAGGCCGCAACTATCGGTCAGGCGTGCTTTGAGCCGGGTATGCTGAAGTCGACCTACGGGACGGGGTGCTTTGCGCTGTTGAACACGGGCGATGCACCGGTGACATCGCAGAACCGTTTGCTGACGACGGTGGCCTATCAGCTTGACGGCAAGCCGACATACGCGCTTGAAGGATCGATCTTTATTGCCGGGGCCGTGGTGCAGTGGTTGCGTGATGGGCTGGGTATCATCACGACTGCCGCAGAGACGCAAGCGCTTGCCGAAAAGGGCAGTGGTAACGTCACTCTCGTGCCCGCGTTCACTGGTCTTGGTGCGCCGTACTGGAACCCGGATTGTCGGGGCGCCACCTTTGGGCTGACCCGCGACACGGGGCCGGCGGATATGGCGCGGGCCGCCTTGGAAAGCATCGGATTTCAAACCCGTGATCTGTGGGAAGCCATGCGCGCCGACTGGTCCGAAGGGGACGAGGCCGTGTTGCGCGTGGACGGCGGTCTGAGTGCCAACGATTGGGCGATGCAGTTCCTGTCGGACATGCTGGGTGCGCCGGTTGATCGTCCTGCCGGTGTGGAAACGACCGCTCTTGGCGCCGCTTGGCTGGCGGGTATGCGTGCGGGTCTTTATCCGGATATGGAGGGTTTCGCAGCCACTTGGGCGCGCGAGGCACGGTTTGATCCGAAGATGTCCGAAGAAGATCGCGCGGACGGTTATGCCCGGTGGCAACGGGCGATTGCGGCGACGCAAAGCGTCTAGCCGCGGTCGCTGATCGTCACCTCGATCTCTCCGATCCCGTCCACGCCCCCGGTCATCACGTCACCGGGCCGCACCGCGCCGACACCGGCGGGTGTACCGGTCATGATCAGGTCTCCGGGCGCGAGGGTCATGGCTCGCGAGAGATAGGCCACGTGATCGCGTACCGGCCAGATCAGGTCCGCGATGTCCGCGTCCTGCCGTATTTCGTCATTCACGGCCAGCCAAATGCGCCCGGTCTCAAGACTGGGCACATCGATCAGCGGCACAATCGGGGACATGGGTGCGGAGAGGTCGAACGCTTTGGCCCAGTCCCAGGGACGGCCCATCTTCTTGGCCTCGGCCTGTAGGTCGCGGCGGGTGAGATCGATCCCGACACCCGCACCCCAGATGTGATCCATGACTGCATCCGGGGCGATATCCGCGCCGCCCTTGCCGATGGCGACAACCAGCTCGATTTCATAGTGCAGGTCCTGAGTGAGCGGGGGATAGGGTACGGTGCAGGGGCTGTCGATCACAGCGTCTGCGGGTTTGGTAAAGAAGAACGGGGGTTCGCGATCCGGGTCATTTCCCATCTCCCGCGCATGGGCTGCATAGTTGCGGCCGACGCAGAAGATGCGGCGTACGGGAAAGCGGACGGAGGATTGGGCAACGGCAACGCTTGCCTGTGGTGGTGGGTCGAAGACAAACGACATCGGTTGAGCCTTTCTGCGTGTTTTGCGCAGATCACAGGAGATATGGGGCAAGGTCCAGCGCTTTTGTATGCTCCTAACGGCGCGAGACTTGTATGAAAGGTTTGGATGGACTAACTTAGCTAAGTAGACTTGGAGATTGCCATGCAATTCAGCGTTCACGCCGCGAAAACTCAGTTGAGCAAGTTGATTGATGCGGCTTTGTCCGGTGAGGAGGTCGTGATCGCCAAGGGCGCGCGCCCGGTTGTGCGCCTGGTGCCGATCCGCCAGTCGGGTTTCGCCCTTGGAACGCATCGAGGTGCGTTGGGTGATGTGCCGGACTTTCTGGAACCGGTCGAGGACGCGGATCTTGATCTGTGGGAGGGACGCGGACCTGCGCCTGCCGAATGACTGCGGTTCTGCTAGATACCCATGCGTGGGTTTGGTCATTTGCCGACGATCATTTGCTGTCCGATCCGGCTCGGAAAGCCATCGGGGCCGCCGATGCCGTCTTTGTCAGTCCGATCAGTTTTTTCGAGATCGGGCAAAAGGTGCGCATCGGTAAATGGCCGGAAATGGCGCCGATGATTGATGATCTGCCGCGCATCCTATCGGATCAAGGTGGTCTGGTCGCGCCAATGACCCCACAGATCTGTTTACGCGCGGCAACCTGGGAGTGGACGCATCGCGATCCGTTTGACCGATTGATCGCCGCAACGGCAGAGCAATCAGAACTGACGCTTGTAACGGTTGATGCAGCCTTTGATCAGCTGCCCGGCATTCGTATCGCTTGGTAAAATATTACATAATACAGATTATAATTTCTCTGTGTGGTAGGCTATCAGAGACGTCTCGCTTAAATGATACTCGGTTCGCTGACTTGATTGCGACGCCAGTATTCATGCGCGCCCCTTAAACTCTACTGCACTTTCGAAAGCTCGCTGCGACACAAGGCTTCGACGGCCGGGATAGCGTGCCGACGGTCCGGAAACCGCGCGGCGATTGCAATATGACGCGCCAGAGATATCCAGCGAAACGAATTCACACGCTGCATGTCCGGCAGCGAGGCAAGGTCGCTGTATCCCTGTAGGAATGCGTCCTGCAGTGCTGCAAAATGGCTCGGGTCCTCCCCGTGCCTCAATGCAAGCTCGTCCAAATGCGCCAGAAAATTTCCAAGGTCGATTGCGGCGTCACCTACTGCATACAGATCCAGATCCACGAGCCAGATCGTATCCGGCGTGACCAGGACCTGATCGAAGTAAAAGTCACGGTGTAGGCCAACATGAGGCGCTCTTGGAAGCCCGTCCAAGCGCGCCTTTGCAAGCGACAACAGATCATCATGGGGACCGCCGGAGAGCGCCTTTTCAAGGACCGCCCATTCATCTGCGTGGGTCCATTGCCGCGTCGTTTGGACTGGCGTGCCATGAAGTTTCGCCAGCGCACGCCCGGTGCGCCGCATCGCGTCCCGCTTCGCAGGTGCTGAACCATCTTGCACATCGATAAGTGCATGCCCCGGGACCTGCTCCTGCAACCAGATTGCAGGGTCATCTACCGTGCCCGTGACAGCGGCTACCCCTACTCCGTCACACCCATCAAGGCCCGCAGCTCGCAGCTTCGACTGAAAGTGTGGCGCGTTTCGATCAGCCCCTTTTGCTCGCAACTTGCCCAACAAGACTTGGCCATCCGGAAGGACATACTGCACCATCGCGCGGCGCCCGGGCTTCAGCCTTGTGAGCGTGATCGCTTTCGGCTTCTTCCCGAAACCCGTACGCATGTGTTCCGGTTCCAACGCCTTGGCCAGACCGGGAATGGTGCCCTTTGTCGCCGGTATCGGTGGGTTTTGACAGATTTCTTCAACCCGACCGAGGACAGAGCGCATCTGTTGGTCCCAGTCAGCACTGCGGGCACGAAATGCCTCAACGGCCAGAGCAAAAAGTGCGTGTGCGCGATGTGCGGCGATGACCTTGCCCGGCGGAAGTGTTCTGACGGCCCCGTATCCTTCCAAGAGCGCTGTGCGGGCCTCTCCCGTCTCGAAACCCTCAATTTCGTCCAGATCAAGCCGTGCCAGCGCGCTGCCAAGATCGCGGGCAGCGGGACCTCTTGCTGCGCGGTCCCAATCCAGGATCACGGTGACGTGCCCGTCGCGTATCACTTGGTCAGCTGAAAAATCACCGTGAAGCGCCACCAGCTCGGACGCGTCCAACTCAGGCAATTGGCTGGCCAGGCGCTGTGCCTGTGTCTCAAGCTCGGGCATGAGGGTAGAGACCGTCTGGACTGTCTGGTGCAAAGCGGGCGGCTTCCAGTCGGACAGCTTGTCTTTGGGGCCCATCACGTGGTGTTGCGCGAGCATTGCGCCAGCCAAGTTGAAGTCACGTGGCGCGGATTGCGGTGACAGGGCGTGACCTGGGGTCCATGCCGTGGCAATGGCCAGATCATCCGGTGCTGTTCCGATCACCGCGGGGCCGCCCATGGCATTTGCATAGACAGCCCCGGCAAAAGCGCGGTCATACGTGGCCCGATCGGCATGCATCTTGATGACAGCAATGGGCCCATGCGGCCCATCGGCGCGCAATACAATCCTGCGACCGGGTTTGTACCTGAGGATTCGAAGGGGGTGATTGGCAAGTCCAAGGCGGCTCAGCAATGCCGTCCGGGATGTGTCGTCAGACAACTGGCGCGCCTTCCGCAAGCGCCGCTCCAAGGCCAGCGGCACAAAAACGGTACAAGCATCGTCGAGATAGACCGCTTTCTGTGGACCATTGTTCCATTTCGGCCGGTTCCGGATTTCGGGCCAACGCGAACGCGGGTATGTCATCGCGACCCACGCGCCAAGGCTGCCGTCCACAGGAACAAGTCCGGCGACGCAGTTCGTCCTGGGTTTGTAGTTCAGGTAGCTGTGGCGGAAGTTACCCAGATCGATTGTTCGGGAGACGGACGACGCATTTAAAACCGCGCCAAGACCCGGCAGATCGGTATCCCGCGCGCACAGTGCTGCATCAGCTGGCACTAGATCACCTGTCGAAGGCATAATTGGCCGCTCCTGGTTAACTTGCTTCAGCCGTCGCGAGCCATCCGCCCGCCGCGCGCAGAGATGATGCGTTTCCGGTTTCTGCAACGGCGCCGCCGGAAATCGTGGCAATGCGATCACATCGCGCTGCCAGCTCCAGGTCGTGCGTGATCAACAGGGTCGTACGGCCCTCGGACACTGAATCGATGGCTGCGATCACCGATGCGGCGCTTTCACGGTCCAGCCCGGTGGTTGGCTCGTCCAGGATCAGCACCGGCGTGCGCCGCAGAAAGGCCCGCGCAAGTGAAAGGCGCTGACGCTGACCGCCCGACAGGGTGGCACCACGCTCGGCAAGATGCGTGTCGTAGCCGTCCGGCAGAGACGTGATGAAGTCATGCAAAACCGCACGGCGGGCCGCCTCCTCCAGTTCGTCATCGCTTGCATCTCGATCCAGGCCGAGGGCGAGGTTGTCGCGGATCGTGCCTGACATGATCAACGGTTCTTGGGGCACGAATGCGACGCTGGCGCGCAGGGATTGAAGCGTGAGGTCGCGGATGTCCATGCCGTCCAGCTTGATCTGGCCCTTCTCAACGTCGTGAAGACGTAAGGCGAGCGCGGCGAGTGTGGATTTGCCTGCGCCGGACGGCCCGATCACTGCGACGCGCTCTTCTTCATAAACCGTCAGATCGAGCCCATCGAAAACCTTGGCCCCGTCCTGATGAGCAAAGTGGACGTTCTCGAATGTCAGGCGGCCTTGCAGATCGGCCGGAGCAGGCTGCGCACCGGGCCGGTCGCGCACGGCATCGTCCCGGTCGAGCAGGTCAACGACCCGTTCTGCCGCTGCCAACGCCTTGGCCAGCCGTGCGGCGTATTTGGCGTAGCCGCGAATGGGCCGATAGGTGTGCTTGAGATAGCTGACAAAGATCAGCAGGTCGCCCGGGGTGATCCGCGCGTCGAGCACTTGGAGCGTGCCATAGAACAGCACTCCGACCAGGCCGAGACCCGCCAGCACATCGACGGATCGTTCAAGCCCCGCGGTCAGCCGGGCGCCTTTGACACCCTCGCGCATCTCTTTTTCGTTGGCACCGGAAAAGGCCTTGTTCGTGTGCTCTTCCAGACCGAGCGTCTGCACCGATGCGATCCCGGCCAGCACCTCGGACGAGGTGGAGGCGAGCGCCCCCTGCCGTTTGCGTTGTGTGCGGCTGACCTTGCGGATGCGCAGGGTCAACAGGCGCGACAGGATCCAGAGCACAGGCAGCGGTGCCAAAGCGACCAGCGCCAATCGCCAGTCGAGCCAAAGCATGACGCCGATCATGCCCCCGAAGATCAGCACATTGGCAAGAAGCGGCATCGCGGCGGTGACCAGCGCGTCCTTCAGCATGCCGACGTCGCTGACCAGCCTGATGGTTAGATCGCCAGTGCGTGATTTGGCATGAAAGCCGATGGAAAGCGATTGAAGATGCCGGAAAAGGTCGGACCGCACGCGCGCCAGCATCCGATTGCCGACCCCTGCAAAGACAACCGTTGCAATGTAGTGGAACGCCGCCCGAAGAAGGACAGCAAGCAACAGTCCCCCGGCGCAGAGCGCGAGTAACAGCATCGGGTCGATCTGCGTGGCCGCCGGAGCCTGCGCGTCCGGCACGGGGACAACAGCGTCAATGACAAATTTCAATGGCCAGGGTTCGGCCAGACGCATGAGCGTCGACAGGATGAGGGCGCACACCGCGCCACAGAGCGCCAGGATGTGTCCCCGCACATAGGGCCGGAAGCGGCGCAAGACCGCAATGAGGCCGAGCCCCGTCTGCGCAGGTTCTGCTGGGGTGCTCATGCGGCACGCACTTTGCGGCTAAGTGCGCGGGTCAGGACACGCTCCGCCGTCGCATCCCATGTGTGATGCGCCAGAACATGGGCGCGTCCGGCTGCCCCCATCGCCTGCGCCCGTGGCAGGTCCGAAGACAATTGAGCAAGGGCCCGGGTCAGGGCATCGGCGTCGCCGGGCGACGTGACAAGACCTGTTTTACCATCGTGCACAAGCTCGTTGAGGTTGCCGGTTCGCGTGGTAACGACAGGCAACGCCGCAGCCATGTATTCGTAGATCTTGAGCGGCGAGAAATAGAAATCAGCCATAGCGTGATAGGGGGCTGTTCCTACATCCATCCGCGCGAGGGCCTCGGGCACAGCGGCGGCGGGCAAGAGCCCGGTGATTTCAAGTGCGTCTGACAGGCCGCTCTTTGCGAACTCTTCTTCGATCCGCGCGCGTTCCGGGCCGTCCCCCACGATCAAGAGCCTCGCGTCGGGTACCGCGCGCCTTAGTTGGAAGAAGGCCTGAACAAGTGTCGGCAAGCCGTGCCATGGTTTCATCGAACCCAGGAAACCTACCGTAAAGGGGCGATCAGGGCGCGGCTCTGGCGCGGGAAAACGCGCCGGGTTCACGGCATTTGGCACAACGATCACGTTCTTGCCCCCGATGGTCCGCGCGTATTGCGCAACCGGTCCGGTGACTGCGCAAACCAGCCCCGCGGCGCGCATGGACCGCCGGGCAGCGTTATCTGCCTCGTGCGGCAAGGCGAGCTTTCGGTGCGCTGCCTGTTCGGCAATGAGCGGTGCATTGATTTCCAGAACGGCGGGTCGGTCCGCCTGAGTTGCCCATTCCATGGCGGCGTAGGACATCAGCGCGTGGCGTTCGTAGACAAGATCGGGTTGCAGGTCATCCAGAGCCTTCGTCAGCGCGTCATTTGCCGCCAAAAGCGCCCGTGCCCGGCGTGTTGGTTCGCCTTTGGGTGCGGGCGGCAACGGGTGGACCTGAACCTGCGTCAGGTCGGAGGGACGCTCACCTTCAGGACGCGGTGTCAGTAGCGTGACTTGTGCCCCTCGCTTCACAAAAGCGCGCAGGATTTCCTGAACGTGGATCGATGCGCCCTTGGCGCCCCAGACGGGAATGCCGGGATCGGTACAGACATAGGCAATATGCATTATGCCACCTGCTTGCGGTTCCGCCGTTCGATCGACTTGGCAAAGATGGCGCGCAGAGCCCCTGCACTTTTGGTGATATCGAAATCACGTTCAATCAATGCGCGGGCACGCTGCGACAGATCTTGCCGAAGGTCGGGATCACCAATCACCTCAACCAGGGCGGTTGCCAGCGCGTCTGCATCCCCTTCGGGAACAAGAAGACCGGTATCCCGATTCCGGACCAGTTCTGGAATGCCAACAACGTCGGTCGAGATAACTGGCAGACCGATCGCCATTGCCTCAAGCAAGACGGTTGGCAAGCCATCGCGATTTCCATCAGAGCCAACCACGCAGGGACACGCAAGAACGGCCGCGTTGCGCATCAATTCGATGACTTCAGCCTGCGGGCGCGGACCTTCCAGCTGGATGTAATCGGCCAAATCGGACTCCGCGATCTGGGCGCGCAGATGATCTTCTTCGTCACCGGCGCCCACGATACGGCAGGTCACATCCCGCCCTTCACTGCGCATGATACGCAGTGCTTCGATTAGGAAATGGAAGCCCTTCTTTTCTACCAGCCTGCCGACGGCGAGGATTTCTGCCGCATGTGCTTTGGGCGGGGTCCAGGAAAACCGTTCAAGGTCCAATCCGTTATACACCCGGACAGCGCGCGGGGCAGCGAAGGTGTCGCGCAAATACTTCAGGTTATAGTCCGACACAGTAACGGCCATATCGGCATCCCTGAATTTCAGGTCGAGATGCTGTGGCGCGCTATATTCGTGGTAGATGTCCTTTGCATGCGCCGTAAAGGAATAGCCTATCCCAGCCATGGCAGCAGCCAGCCGCGCGACCGACGTCGCAACTGTCCCGAAATGGGCATGCAAGTGCGTCACACCGCGCTGCCGGACCTCGACGGCCAAATCTAGCGCTTGGGCGACATCCTGGCCCGACACAATCCCGTCAAGCTTGGACAGGACATTCAGCGCTGCAGGCTGTTCCTCGCACGCTGCCGACAATCGTTGCCAGAACGGTTCTGGCCCTGAAAACCTGTCGCGCAAGCGTGTGACGGGCGCGCGCACTTTTCCGAGCTGATCCTGAAAATGCGTTTCTTCGACCGGCCGCAGGGCAAAGATTTCAATCTCTTGGCCCACCGCTTCATGCGCTAGAATTTCGTTCACAATAAAGGTTTCCGAATACCGCGGATAGCGTTTCAGCACATACCCAACACGCGACGTAGGTGGATAGTTTGATGTCAATGACATTGCAGTGATCCTTTCTCCGAGGTTTTGATGTCAGGCGGCCGAAATGAAATGCTCGGCCTCGGGCTTGTGGTTGCGCTGTATGGCCGCGTCTATCGGTCTGTCGAAAAGGGCTGCGTGCGCCATGTCCTGAACACGAGCCAGTCCGGCCATGTCCGGCATTGTTCCAGTTTGTGACACTGGTTTGGCGAGCCAGTCACCGATGGAGGCCGGGGACAGTTCTTCGGGTTTCAACATTGATACCAACCCGCGGGCAGCGAGGCGCGTTGTGCGCATGACCTGCTCCCGACGAGGCTTGCAGCGCGGGACGATCAAAGCGGGTGCTTCTATTGCCAGAAATTCCATGGTGGTGTTGTAGCCACCCATCCCGACAAGGCGCGTTGCTCCGGCCATGACACCGAAAGGTTCGTGCACAAATGGCAGAACGACCATGTCTTCGCGCGCTTCAGCGTGTTTCAGAACGCTGTCGCGCAACGTTTCCGGCATTTGTGTCCCGGTCACCAGCACACCGCGGTGACCTTTAGGCATCGGTGCGCGCGCAAATGCCTCGCATAGATCGGCACCGTCTCGTCCCCCGCCCACTGCACAAAACACGTAGGGGCGCTGGTCATTCCCGGCGATCGTTTCCAGATCCAACGCGGCTTGCTTTGTCTCACCACGTGCCGTGGGGTCGAGCAGGCCCAGATAGTGCGCACGGGATCCGAACCGCTCGCCCATGCTGCAATCGCTGAGAATGTCGTAGAGTTGCGGATCGCCGTAGATCCAAACCTGATCGTAGTACCTGCGCACGGTTTCGAAGTTGCGCTGCCGCAGCCACTGCCGCCGTACGACCTGACTGTCGTCAATCACGTCACGTAGGCCCAGTACGATCCGGCAGTTCCCTCGGCGTGACAAAGCCGCCAGCGTGTCGTCCAGTTCGAACTGTGCACCGCGTGGGACGTTGTCGACAATCAGCAGATCAGGGTCAAAACCCGCGGCGACGCTTTTGATGATGCGGCTGCGCATGCGTGCGAGTCGGGCAATATCGTCTCCCAACTCACGGGGCCGGTAGCTGCCGTCGCTCTGTTTGGCGTAGGCGGGCAGTGTCACACAATCGGTGCCGGAAGGAAGAGCAAAGGCTCCTGCTTCGCGCATACCGCCAATCAGCAGGATCTCGGGTTTCGGATCAAGCTCGGACAGAGCTTTTGCGATCAGCAAATTGCGGCGCAGGTGTCCGTAGCCCAGCGTGTCGTGCGAATACAGCATGATACGCGGCGCACGTTTGGACAGAGTTTTGATTGATCGCGGCATGCTCAGATCCTTCCAGTAAACGGTGGAGATTCGCCCCGGTTGCGGAGAAAACCAAGGTTCGGCAGACGTCTTTTGAAGCGCGGTTTTTCGCCGGGCCCCGTCACAAAACCTTCACGGTGGTAGCTATGTCCGCACCCCCGTTCCGTAAAATTAGAATTCACTAAGAGAGCCCTGAAGGCGGTGGTTTTGGCAGTTTTTAGCCATAAACTAATGGTATGCTAACCAGAACCAGCCCGACCGATGTGGCGACCGATGACATTCTAACCAATTGCGAGCGCCAACTGCGCATGAGGTTTGGCACAAAGCTGGCTTTGAGCCTCGCCGTCGTTGTCCTGTCAGCAGGAATTGTTGCGCTGAGCCTTCTCGCATTCCTGCGCATCAATGATGCGGCCCTCACGGAAATGCGTGCGTCCTATGATCAGACGCTTGCCATCAAGACAATTGAGAGTGCTGCGAATGATTATTCGGAGCAGATCGCCGAGTTGTTGATCCTTGGCCCTGAGCTGTCGTCGGTTGAAGCTTCCCGCGATGCTCTGCTTGACGCCATCGGCACGATGGAGGCGTCCATTGAAGCCGAGATGGAAGCATTCATGCAGGTCGGCGACCTTGCCGAAGTACGCGACGAAGAGACCGAGCTTTTGGTCATGGCTGATTTGCGCAGCATCATCGAAAAGATCGAGCGGATGCGTATCAAGGTGGGTATCGCGTTGTTCAATGATGACCGGGAGGAAGCGCGACGTATTTATCGCGACGATGTCGAGCATCGTTTGGATGACGCGCTGGACTATCTCCTAGCAACCAGCGTTCAGCGAGAGATTCAGGAAGTCGGTGGTGCCATTGCATCCATGGATGTCCTGATCGAACGGATGCGCGTGTCTGCTTACGGTCTGGTTGCGGTGATGGCCGTACTGGTCATCTTGCTTGGGGTCTTTTTCTTCCGCAGTGTTCTGCGTCCGGTCGAAGCATTGTCCAAGGGGACAGACGCGGTTGCGAATGGCGACCTTGGGTATCGTGTGCAAATCAAGCAACGGGACGAACTTGGTCGATTGGCTGATCAGTTCAATGCCATGACGGCCAAGATCGCGCAGCAAAGACACGCATTGCTCACTGCAAAATCTGGTCTCGAGGCAGAAGTGGCGGCCCGGACTGTTGAGCTGGAGGAAGCGGCCACACGGCATAAAGAGCTTGCCGAAGGCCGCGCGCGGGTCCTGGCTGACCTGAGCCACGAACTGCGTACACCTTTGACCGTGATACGCGGAAAGGCGGAAATTGCACTCACCGACCCGGACACGACCGCGGAATATATGCGCACCGCATTGGAGCGCGTCCGGGTTAAGGCTGAGCAGATGAGCCGGTTGGTGGATGACATGCTGTTTGTCGCCCGCACCGAGGCCGGCGCCATACCCATCGAAAGGCAACGCATCAACATGCAGGACGTTTTGGCCGACACCCTTCTGGACAGCGAAGAGCTTTCTCGCCGCAAGGACATTACAATACGTCCCCATCAACCGACTGAACCTATCGTGGTGCAAGGCGATGCAGAGCGGTTGAGGCAAGCCATCCTAATCCCGCTCGACAATGCTGTTCGGATCGCACCCGCTGGAAGTGTGGTGCATGTGGATCTGACCTGCGAACAAGGTCGGGCTGTCGTCAAGGTGTCCGATTGCGGGCCCGGATTTGCAGCCGAGGAAACCGAACGCGCATTCAGCCGCTTTTGGCGGGGGCCAGCGCGCAGCGGAAAGTCAGCACGTGGCAGTGGTCTGGGCCTGGCGATCGCACGCTGGATCATGGAGCAGCACGACGGCACCATCACAATCGAAAACCATACCGAAGGTGGTGCCACAGTACGATTGGACATGCCTGTCGATGCCGAAGGTATGCAAAGCAAAGAGGTGACGCCATGAGCGCTGCACGTATTTTGGTTGTCGAGGATGATCCGGAGATCAGCGAAATGATTGCTGATACGTTGCAACGGCGGGGTCATACAATTGATGTGACCCACTCGGGCGCGGAATTTGCACAGCAACTCAAGACCGAGGACTACGCGCTTGTCATACTTGACCGGCTTTTACCCGATGCCGAGGGCGCGGAGTTGTGCAGATCTTTGCGTCAGACAGGCGATGACATCCTCGTGTTCATGATCACGGCACAAGATGCGTTGGAGGACAAGCTCGAAGGGCTTGAAGCCGGGGCGGACGACTATTTGACCAAACCCTTTGCTTTTGCGGAAATGGCCATGCGGGTCGAGACATTGTTGCGGCGCGCGGATCGCACCGCCGGAACACAAGAAGAAGAGCTTTGCACTGGGCCACTGCGCCTGGATCGCGCGCGGAAGAAAGTCACCGTCGACGGGGCGCCAATTGCGCTTACTGCAACAGAGTTTTCCTTGCTTGCACACTTGATGCAACACACAGATCGGCCTGTCGACCGGATGGAACTTCTCAACGCAGTATGGGGGTACGACTTCGACCCCGAAACCAATGTGGTAGAGGTCTACATCCTATATCTTCGGCGCAAGCTGTCCCAAGCGACAACGGATGTCACGCTAAGGAATGTCCGAGGCTTCGGCTATCTTTTGGAAACCACGGACAATGTGCTGGAGGAACAGTCGACTTAGGTGGCAAGGCTGTTTTCCGTTGCTTGACGCAAACAAAGGATCGGACGCGATACGGGACAAGCAACGAACGGATCGTCACCGCAATCCCAGCTTGATAAGCAACCGATCCCGCTTCATCAACCACCAGCCCGCTTCGATTGGCCAGAGGCTGTGATTGTCTGTGGCCCCAAGTTGCGCGGCCGCGTGTAAGGGCCAGTTCGGATCATCAAGCAACTCGCGTGCCAGCGCGATCATATCCGCCTGTTGCGACCCAAGCAGATCTTCGCAGAACCTCGCATCCCACAGAAAACCGACGGCCATCGTCGCGATATCGGCATGCGTCCGGACTTCAGCAGCAAACGGCGTTTGAAACCCTTCGGTGATTGTCATGCGCTTCGGTCGTTCCTTTCCTCCGATCCCGCCAGACGAACAGTCGATCATATCCACGCCTTCCGCCTTGAGCCGCCGGGCAATCTCAACTGTATCGTGGACCTCCAGTCCGCCGTCCACCCAATCAGTGGCAGACAGCCGGAAGGCCAGCGGGTAAGCCTCCGGCCAATGTGCGCGAATGGATTTCGCGACTTCGACGGCGAACCGCATGCGGTTTTTAAACGAACCACCCCACCGATCCGTGCGCGTGTTCGACAACGGCGACAGGAACTGATGCACAAGGAACCCGTGCGCTGCATAGACCTCGATAATCTTGAACCCGGCTTGAGCAGCGCGCCGTGCGGATGCACCAAAGCTATCGACGACACGCAGAATGTCCGCTTCGGACATTTCCATAGGCGTGGGCCAGCCATCAGCATATGGAATGGCGGACGGCGCGCATGCAGGCCAAGGCGCTTCATCGCGCGTTGCCATATCTTCGGCATCCACTGGCGTTTCGCCATGCCAAGGCCTCCGTTCAGAGGCTTTGCGTCCGGCGTGGCTGAGTTGAATGCCGGGCACCGCACCCTCATCCTCCAGAAATGCCGTGATGCGTTTTAGATCGTCGATCTGTCCATCTTCCCAAAGACCGAGGTCGCCATGGGTGCGGCGCCCATGTTCCTCAACCGCCGTTGCTTCGATGTAGACGAGCCCGGCACCCCCCATGGCGAAACGACCAAGATGCACGAGGTGCCAGTCATTTGCATAGCCATCACGTGCCCGATATTGGCTCATGGGTGAAACGGCGATGCGATTTTTGAATGTGATCCCCCGCAGGGTGAAGGGCGTAGACAGGGTCGACACGGTCATGTGGTCCTTGCGTTTGGTCTGCACCGAGACCTATCAAGCGGGTCCGAAAGCATGAAGGTTTTTGTTCCAACGGTTATTGTTGGCGCAAATGTTTGAGACCAAAGAGCGCAGTGTCTCAAACCACCTCGGGCCGATCCAGCGTCTTTTCGCAAAGCTTGTTTACACCAGTGTGCAACAGCACTGTCAGCACAGCAAGCACAATGAGGGCCGCAAACATAAGGTCAGTTTTGGCGCGGCCATTGGCAAGAAGCATAAGGTAGCCGAGCCCTTTGGACGCACCGACCCATTCCCCGATGATGGCCCCGATGGGCGCATAGACCGCGGCCAGACGCAGGCCAGACGCAAAACCGGGCAGAGCCGCCGGCACGCGGATATGCCACATGATGCGCGCAGGGCTCGCCCCCATGACGCGGGCCATCCCCAGCCAATCGCGATTGGTCCGCATCAATGCGTCAAAGAAGGACGATGTAACCGGAAAGTAGATGATGATCAGTGCCATGGCGATCTTGGACCACAGCCCAAAGCCCAGCCACAACGTCAGGATCGGCGCCAGCGCAAAGACCGGTATCGCCTGACTGAACACCAGCATCGGGCGCACCAGCGCCCGCGCCATGGGCGACGCAACGAGTGCGATGGCCGACACGAAGCCAAGAGCGGCGCCAAGTGCGAGGCCAATCAGCACTTCGGCCATCGTGATCGCGGCGTGTTCGGCCAAGAGCGCGCGGCTGTCCCAGATGGTCTGCGCGACCAGCGCAGGCGGCGGCAGGATGAAGCGGGCCACGCCAGTGGTCCAGATCACCATCTGCCATAGCGTCACCGCCAGAAGCGCAGCCGCGATCCCTGCCCGCCATCCTGTCATCTGGCGACTGGAAAGCCGGACCATGCCGCATCGAAAAAGGCGCGTTCGAACGCTACTGCGCGGCTGAAGGTTTCTTTCACCTCCATTCGGGCCGCATCATCCAGGGTTTCCCACGTCGCGTCGAGCTGTCCGCGCAAGTAAGCAACGACACCGGCAAAACCCGCGCCGGAATGGAGCGTAATCCATTCCCCCAACCAAAACGGCAGATCATCCGCGCGGTCCTCAAACGGTGTAGCCCAGTCGAGGTAGAGCCATTCGGCGACCACCAGCACGGACAGCATGATCTCGTATCGGCCCGAATGGCGTGCATCGTCCATGAGTTGCTGGAACGCTTGCGTTTCTGGCGCCGCTTCATCCGCCTGCGGCACTTCGAGTGCCTCGAGCGCACGCAGGAAATAGGTGTTCTCTGCCCCACAGATCAGTCCCAGAAATTGTGCGCCCGGTACGGCGTCTGCCAAAGTTGGCGCATGCGCCACGGCGGATGCCAGAAGCCTGACAAAGCTTTCGACAAACAGGTAGTCCTGCTGCAGATAGCCGGCCATTTTGTCTTTGCTGAGCGTGCCATCTGCCAGCGCGTCAGTGAAGGCGTGGGTGGTCGCAGCATGCCAGTCGTCAGCGACATGCGCCTTGAGGTGTTCGGTTGCACTCATCTTGGTCTCCGCAGTTGGTTGAGAAGGCTGGCTTGGGTGTGCAAAACATCCCTCGCGTCAATCGGACGTGGGATCGGACCATCAGGTGCAGCGACCTTGATAAGTTCCGAACGGGTCATAATGAGGATCGTCTGACCTAGCCTTGCGGCTTCGCCCGGATCGTGGGTCACCAAAAGCACGGTGCGATCCTTGAGAAGCTCTGCTGTCAGATCCTGCATCTGCGCGCGGGTCAGTGCGTCGAGAGCGGAGAAGGGTTCGTCCAGTAGAACGACTGGACGGTCCTCCATCAAGGTACGAGCAAGTGCGACCCTCTGGCGTTGCCCGCCCGACAGAGCTGTTGGGTGTTTGGTCGCATGGTCTGCAAGACCGACCTGCGCAAGTGTCTCTTCGGCGCGCGCTTTATCAGGGGTCTCCCCCCGCAACCGGGCGCCGACCGATACGTTATCAATCACGCTGAGCCACGGCAACAAAAGGTCCTGTTGCGCCATCAAGGCCACGCCGCCCGTATCGGTCATTTGGCCCTTAAAGCTAACCTCTTCCGCAAGTCCGGCGAAAAGCCGCAGGACGGTGGATTTCCCCACACCGCTCGCCCCAAGCAGGCAGGTCCAGGTGCCGGGCTCCAGCGTCAAATCAAGCTCAGAGAAGATCGGCGTACTCTGGATCATCGCCGACCCGGTGAGGCGCAGGGCCTTGGTCACGGATCAAGCCCCATGTCCCAAAACCCAACCTCCAACCGCGTGGCTGTGGCGAAGCGTGTCTGAAGTTTATCCCAACGTGGGCTGGACATTGGGTCATCCCCAATTCGGCGTGCGACGGCCCCGTCGATCAGTGCGCCGACATCGTGGCACACTTTCTGATAGTCGGGCCCGGCATAGGTGCCGATCCAATCGGCGTATGTGTCCGATGTTTGCTTAGCTTCCAGATGCGCCCCGATCTCACCATAGCCCAGCACGCACGGTGCCAATGCAGCCAGCAAGTCGAGCAGATCGCCCGAATGGCCAGCATCCAGCACATAACGCGTATAGGCGAGGTTTGCCTGCTGTTCCTCCGTCGCGAAAACCGTGGCTTCGTCAATTCCGGCCTCTGCACAGGTCTTGATATGCAGCGCGATCTCTTCGTTGATCAGGCCGTTTACGGTGCCCGCAGCCAGCCGCATTTCATCGACCGTGTCCGCCTTGGTCACCGCCAGCGCCCAAGCGCGGGAGAAGTGGATCAGGAAGACATAGTCCTGTTTGAGATAATGCAGGAACGCTGCGCGCGGCAGGCTGCCGTCCCCGAGACCTTGGACAAATCTGTGGCCCGTGTAGGCAGGCCAGGCGGGTGTCGCATCCCGCCAAGCCGTGAATGTGTCCCCGTAGCTCATTCCGCCCCCAGATCCACGGCCAGTGCCGACACGGGGCGCGTCCCTTCGACCAGACCACTTTCGGCCAGGAATTGTTCGAACCGGGTGTAGCGGCCTTCGTCCAAGGCTTCGGGGCGCAGAGCAAAGCGGGGCAATGTGTCGACCCATGCCTTTGCATTCAGGGCATCGTCCAGTTCAGGCGAATACCCTTTGAACAGCTCCCACGAGGCCTCTGGGTTGTTGACAATGTACTGCGTTGCCAACTCCGTTGCGCGTAGGAAGCGGCGGATTTGGTCCTTGTCCATCCGTTCGGGGTTCGCGACATAGATCAATTCGTCATAGGTCGGCACGCCCTCTTCCTCGACATAGAAACAGCGGCCTTCGACGCCTTCGATCTCCATCTGGTTCAGCTCGAAATTGCGGTAGGCGCCGATAACGGCATCGACCTGACCAGACATCAACGACGGGCTGAGCGAGAAGTTCACGTTCACCATCTCGACGTCGTCAAGGCTGACACCATGCTTGCCAAGCATCGCCGTTAGAACCGCCTCTTCCACGCCTGCAACGGAAAATCCGATCTTGGCGCCTTTGAGTTGGCTGATCTCTTGAATGGGACCGTCTTTGAGCACCAGAAGGCAGTTCAGCGGTGTAGCCACCAGCGTGCCCACTCGGATCAGCGGCAGACCTTCGGCCACCTGCAAGTGCTGGTTCGGCTGGTAGCTGACTGCGATGTCACCCTGTCCGGCTGCAACCAGCTTGGGCGGCGCGGAGGGATCGGCAGGCGGAATGATTTCGATCTCCAGCCCTTGGTCGGCGAAGTAACCAAGCTCTTCGGCCACGATGATCGGCCCGTGGTCAGGGTTTATGAACCAGTCCAGAAGCAGGGTCATCTTGTCCTGCGCCATGGCCTGCGTGCCGATCAGCAGGGCAGCGGCAGTTGTCATTAGAAATTTCATAGGGGTCTCCTCAGTCTCCCAGGGCAAGGAGTTTGATCTCGCCTGCCCAGTGTTGTGAAAGCCGCTCTGCCGCCTGCCAGGCCCGAAGGCCCGACCGGCAGGCCAGAACGGCGCGTTGATCTTGTTTTGGTTGCGGGCCGTTCGGCCCGAAATCGGTAACCGAGTGGCGCAGGGCGTGTGGCAACGCCGGGCCCTGTTCGGCGGCCGCCCGCAGGTCGATCAGAAAATCACTCGGCTTGATGTCCATGGGCGCGATGAAGCCCGGATCTGGCGCTGGATCGCGTGCTGTGTCGAAGCGGAACCCGCCAAAGCGCAGCGTCTGTGCGTCATAGGTGACCAACTGGCCGAGGGATGTGTCGTCTCCGGTCAGGATCGCCATTGCCATCTGTACCTGAAGGCTGCCGATCACCCCGACGCTTGGGCCCAGGACACCGTCCGCATCGCAAGAGCCAAGCTGGTCCGGCAGATCGGGAAAGACCGCCCTAAGCCCGGGCTGGCCGCCACAGAACCCGCCGACATACCCGGCGGTGCCCACAACGCTCGCGCTGACAAGTGGCTGGCCGGTTTTGAGGCAGTAATCCGACGCCATATAGCTAGCCGCAAAGCTGTCAGCACAATCAAGGATCAGATCCATACCACGACACAATACCACAAGGTTGGCCGGATCAAGCCGCTGACGTATGGGCTCCAAGGTCGTTTCAGGATTGAGTGCTGCCATGGTGCGTGCCGCTACATCGACTTTGGGTTGCCCGATGTCCGCCTCGCGAAAAAGCGTCTGGCGGTGCAGGTTCGACAGGCTGACCACATCCTTGTCTACGAGACGGATATGACCCACACCTGCGCCGACAAGGTATTGTAGCACCGGTGCCGCCAATCCACCGGCTCCGATGATCAGAACCGATGCCTCGCCAAGGTGCGCTTGTGCACCGTCGCCCAGAACGGCAATCTGGCGGGCATACCTGCTCATGCGCAGGCCTCCAACCATTGCCGCACGCGCTCTTCCGGGTTGTCATGCAAGGTGATGTCCGTAACCGCTGAGACGATGTCGGCGCCCGCCGCGAATGCGCCTTCGGCGCGAGCGACGCTCATGCCACCGATGGCAACCAGAGGAATGTCGCCAATCCGCCCTTTCCAGATCGTCAGCTTTTCGACGCCCTGCTGGTGCCACTTCATCTTTTTCAGAATAGTGGGGTAGACCGGGCCAAGCGCAATGTAGTCGGGCGCAAGCGCTAGGGCGCGCTCAAGCTCTGCATCATCATGGGTCGAAATCCCCAGCTTGAGGCCCGCCGCGCGGATCGCGTCCACATCGGCTGCGTCCAGGTCTTCTTGTCCCAAATGAAGCCAGTCGCATCCCAGTTCTATGGCCAGCTTCCAGTGATCGTTGACCACCAGAACCGCGCCGTGCGCGCGACACAGATCGCGCGCTTCGGTCAGCTGCGACCGCAGAATGTCTTCGGGCTGCTCCTTGATCCGAAGCTGCACGAGCTTGACGCCCAGGGGCAGCATCCGATGCAGCCATGCGACGTCGTCAAAGATCGGGTAGAACGGGTGCAATGTCATAGGAATGCCTTTCCGAACACGGGCGTGGAAGGGGCAGCCATATCGCGTGCCTCCATCGGGTCGGCCTTGTACGCGAGGGCACCCGCCTCGACCGCGCAAGCGAACCCTTTGGCCATTGCAACAGGGTCGCCCGCCTTGGCCACGGCGGTGTTTAACAGCACGGCGTCGTAGCCCAATTCAATCGCGTGAGCGGCCTGCGATGGCAGGCCAAGGCCGGCATCAATCACCAGCGGGATATCCGGGAAGTGCGCGCGCAGACTGCGCAGCCCGTAGATGTTGTTAAGCCCAAGACCCGTGCCGATGGGCGCGCCCCAGGGCATCAGCACTTTGCAGCCCACTTCGATCAGTCGTTCGCACAGAACCAGATCTTCGGTGCAATAGGGAAAGACCTCGAACCCGTCTTCGGTCAGTTGCGCGGCGGCGTCGACTAGACCGAAAGGGTCCGGTTGCAGGGTGTCTGCGTGGCCGATGACTTCAAGCTTGATCCAGTTGGTATCGAAAAGCTCGCGCGCCATCTGCGCTGTTGTTATCGCCTCCCGGACCGAATGACAGCCAGCCGTATTGGGCAAGACGGCGACACCCAGCTCCTGAATCAGCGCCCAGAAATCCTGCCCTGCCTGATCGCCGCCTGCCTCGCGGCGTACCGAGACTGTTGCGATACCCGCGCCTGACTGGCGGAACGCCTCGGCGAGAATGGCAGGCGATGGGTATTGCGCGGTGCCAAGCATCAGACGCGATTCAATCTCTGTGCCGTAAAATGTCGGCATCTCACCCTCCCTGCCGGGGGGCGACGATTTCGATCCGGTCGCCATCATGCAGGGCGTGGCCACTGCGCATGGTCTTGGGCACGAACGCCTCATTCACCGAGGTGGCGACTTTGGCCTCGCTTTTGCCAAGCTCGACGAGCAGCGCGGCCAGATCAGGCGCGTCGCTGATCACTGTCTCACCGTTCACGATGATCTTCATACCAAACCTCCGGTGTTTTGCCCTCCAGCACCAGATCCGCCGTCATCCGCGCAAGGGCGGGAGCCAGCAGAAATCCGTGCCGAAAAAGTCCATTTGCATAGATCCGTTCGCCGATCTGGCGGATGCGCGGCTGGTTGTCCGGGAACGCGGGACGCGCATCGACGCCGATTTCCAGCAGCTCTGCCTCACCAAATGCAGGATGCAGGGCGTAGGCCGCGTTCATCAATTCCATCACCGAGCGCAGGGTAGCGCGACGGCGCTCCCCACTTTCGATCTGGGTGGCCCCCAGCATGTAAACACCAGCCCCGCGTGGAACGATGTACAGGGGAAATCGGGGGTGCAGGAGGCGAACAGGTCGCGACAAGGCCACGTCAGGGCAACGCACAACCAGCATTTCACCTTTGACCCCGCGTAGATCGGAAAGCGTATCGCGCGCCGCAAGACCACGGCAGTCAATGATCTGTCCCTTCGGATCATCACCAAAGATCACACCGTTTTGCCCAAGGCGTTTATGCAGTTCCGTCAGCGTAGCGCGTGGATCAAGATGTGCTTCCTCCTCGAGGTACAGGGCCTTTGAAAACTGCTCTGCCAAGTGCGGTTCAAGTTCTGCCAACGCTGCGCGGTCCAGCGTTGCCGTTGTCGGCGCACGTCTGGCAAAGGTCGTCAACTCGCTCTGATCACGACCAAGGGCAACGACCAGCGTGCCGCGTCGTGTCAATGCTGCGCCATGATTTTCCCACCATGCAGCGGCTTTACGACCTTGAACAACCACTTCCTGTTCGGCACTCACGCCTTCGCATTCCGGTGCCAACATGCCACCCGCCCACCACGAACACGCATGTTCACCGGGTGCCCCATTGCGCTCGATGACTATGACCTGCGCGCCACGGGCTGAAAGCTCTGCCGCCATCGCAAGGCCGCAGACGCCACCGCCAATAATCGAAAACAAACTGCTCATCTTGATAATCCACCGCGCACTCGCGTCGACCAACCAACAGCGCCAAAATCATCGACCAGCAAAACGTGTGCGCGCCGCATGTCTATGCCCCCTTTCATAAGGAACAAGACAGCGAACGGGGGGCAAGCAGAGACGGCGTGCGTCTTCATGAACTGTTTCCTCCGCCGGTCCTAACCGGTTCAGGTTCAATGGGTTCACGCGCAGCGCATCTCAGCCCCAAAGGGGCACCCCAACAGGTGTTGCTGGATGATTACGATCTTCGCGCCGGTTCGTCAAACAGATGTGCGAAGGTCACCTCTGATTGAATGAACGATGTCTTTTGACGCTCTGAAGGGGATGTCGGTCATCGAACGGCGACATAATGCTTAGCTCGGTGTCTCAACCAGCCTGAATGACCATTGCGGTGCGATTTCAACGCATTGCGTTTCACCGAAGTTCAAGGCACAAGCTTTACCAAGGCAGCTCTGAACTTCGTCTAGCCACCTGATAAGCTAGACGAGGGAACTAAAATGCCATCCACCTTTACAAAGGTGTGCTTCACCTTTGCGTTGATACCAACCGCGACCATTGCACAAAATCAGTCAGAACCAAACACGCCACCAGAAACGGGCGATGAAGCCTTTCTTGGAACAATTGTTTTGTCCGCGCCGGACAATCCGATGGCGGAGGACGGGATTTCCGTCACCAGCGAAGGGCTGGCGCTGAGCAATCCGGCGGATTTGTCAGAGCTGTTCGTGGCCGAGCCCACAATCGCGGTCGGCGGGTCCATCCCAATGTCGCAGAAGGTTTATGTGAACGGGATTGAGGAGAACAATCTGGCCATCTCGATCGATGGGGCGCGGCAAAACAACAAAGTGTTTCATCACAATACGACGACGCTGATTGATCCCGCTTTGCTCAAGGCGGTGCGGATTGAACCTGGCGTCGCGTCAGCGGATGCAGGACCGGGCGCACTCGCCGGTGCGCTGGCTTATGAGACAAAGGACGTAGATGATTTACTGGATCCCGGAGACACCTTTGGCGGGCGCTATAAGCTTGAGTATGACAGCAACGGCGATTTGTTTTCGAACAGCCTGAGCCTGTACGGACGCGACGGCGGTTTCGAGTATTTGCTGTTCGGAAAGTCTGCCACCGGCAACAACCGAGAAGACGGCGACAGCAATGACATCCTTGCTTCCGGCACCGATTTGAACAGCTTCTTGGGCAAGATCGCATATGAAACCGAAGGCGGACATCGTTTTGAGTTTTCTGCTGAGAACGTGTCCGATGATGAAGTGCGCCCATTCCGTGCCAATATCGGTCTGGTTATCCCTGAGGAGGGGCGGCTGCCGTCGCCATTGACGCGCCCCTACGAGCTAGAGCGGGAAAACTACTCATTCACATACACCCGTGCCAATCCAACTGGCGCGTGGAACCCGACCATCCGCCTGAGTTATAGCGGGACCGAAGTGTTTGTTGATGACACAGACACAAGACTTCGAGAACTCAATACCGGTGAAACAACCAGCATAAGCGGAGAAATCTCGAACCGCTTTACACTGAGTTGGGGTGAAGTGAATGCCGGGATCGATTTTTACAAAGACGAAGCAGAAATCGATAGCTTCAGCGTCGCGACGTCATCGCCTCTGTATAGCCTTAAGGAAGATTTGCGTAACGTTGGTGTCTTTGCCCAGGTCCGGATGGAACCAACCGCTAGTACTCGTCTGTCGTTCGGCGCCAGAGCAGACTTTCAGCAGCTCGAAGCCCAAAATGGCTTCAAGCAATCTGAAAGTGGCTTGTCTGGCAATGTATCGGGCGAGTGGGATGTCACAGATCGGTTCACGGTAGGTGCAGGCTACTCGCATGTTTGGGGTGGGCTTGAACTGGCCGAGAATTTCATCATGTCACCAATATGGATCTACCCAACCGGTGGTTTGGGCACAGTTACCGCCGACAACGCCTACATTGCCGCAAGCTATGATACCGGTACGTGGATGATTGACGGTAAAGTGTTCGGCACTGACATCAACGACGCGCGTGCGGGCAGTTTTCGCGGGGGGCCAAATGGACGGGCAGACGTTGCATCCCGCGGGTTTGAACTTGGCTTCTCAACCACGTGGGAGCGCGGTTTCTTCCGCATCGGCTATGCAAACATTGATACCGAAGTGAACGGCGTCGCAGCGAATTCCTTCACAGGCAACTACCTAGCGATACCGCTTGGTGAATTCATTACATTCCAGACCGCGCATCGCTTTGACAATGGTGTTTTGATAGGCGGCGATGCACAAATCGCTCTGGACTATGACGACACCCTTGATGACGATGGCCGCTCACCCACAATCCAAGGCTATACCGTTTTCAATACATTTTTGGAGTACTCCCCACAGCGTATGGATAACCTGACGCTTCGGATGGAGATCAACAACATCTTCGATCAGCAATACGCCGCCAGGGCAACATATGGCCAGGAGTTTATCGGCCAGGTCGAGCCGTTGAACGAACCCGGACGCTCCATTCGTCTGAGCGCTGAAATCGTATTCTGACGGTGCGGGGCCTCAAGGCCCCACATCCACGATGCGGCGGTTGTTATGGTTTATGACCGCCGCATCTGTACCATAGATTCTATTGATCAAGTCGTCGGTCACGACCTCTTCAGGGTTGCCCATGGCCGCAACACGCCCCTCAGCCAGCACGACCAGATGATCGGCATAAGCCAGTGCATAGTTGATATCATGCAGTACAATCACGACAGTCCGCCCCTGTTCGTCTGCCAGACCGCGAAGCTGCGCCATCAACCGGCGAGACGCGGCGATATCGAGGTTGTTGAGTGGCTCGTCAAGCAACAGGTAGTCCGTGCCCTGGGCAAAGATCATCGCCAACAGCGCGTTCTGCCGTTGCCCGCCCGAAAGCGTATCCAATGCACGGTTGCGCAGATCGGTTAGCTGAAAGGCAGCCAGCGCTGCATCAATGATCGCGCCATCCTGATCTGTCAGGCGCCCGCGTGAGTGCGGATACCGCCCAAACGCGACAAGGTCAGACACGCTTAACCGGGGTGCCGCATCCTGGATCTGTGGCAGGATGGCCAGAATCCGCGCCAACGCCGCGGTGTCGCAGGTCGCAATGTCGTGCCCGTCGACGGTCACGCGCCCATGCTGCAGCGGCAAGAGCCGCGCGATCAGTGACAAAAGCGTCGACTTGCCAGCGCCGTTTGGTCCGATCAGGGCTGTGACGCCATGCTTTGGCATATCAAGCGACACATCCCGCAGGATGGCTTTGCCCGCGATATCGTAGTCTATATTGCGGATCGAGATCATCTGGATCGGCCTTTGAGCAAGAGGAAGAAGAAAAACAGCCCGCCTAGCAGATCGACAACGACCGACAAAGGTGTGGACAGGGCAAACACCCGTTCCAGTGCCAATTGCCCGCCTACAAGAGTGATGCCAGAGATCAATGCGGCAATCGGTAAAAGCCGCGCATGGGTTTCAGAGCCATCGACCAACCGGGCAAGGCTGACCACCAAAAGGCCAAGAAAGGCGACCGGCCCAACCAAGGCTGTTGATACTGAAACCAGCACCGCGACCAGCAGAAGCGCAAACACCGTTTCTAATCGAACCCGCAGACCGAGATTTGTGGCTGCATCATGGCCAAGAGCCAGTACATCCCACTGCCTTCGCCTGTGCCAGACCAGTGCGATGGCTCCGAGGCAGAGGACTGAGGCGAGCGGCAGCAAGTCGGTATCGATCCGGTTGAAACGGGCATAGGAGGCCACTTGGATCACCTGGAACTCGTTCGGATCGATCATCCGCTGCCAGAATGCCGTCAGTGATCGAAACAGCGTCGCAAAGATAATCCCCGTCAGGATCATGCGCAGCAGATCGCCGCGTGTCTGCGCGATCAGCGTTCCAAACAACAGCACAGCGCCAAGCATCAAAAGCCCGGTGTTCAGACCAAACAGCGCCATCGGCGGCAACTGGATCGTCGCTTGCGCCCCCAGAAAAAACACCAACCCCGTCAGAAGTAGGCTGTAGAGCGCGTCAAATCCCATGATCGATGGTGTCAGGATCCGGTTGCCTGACACGGTCTGGAACAGCACGGTCGCCGTCGAAATGGCCACAGCAACCAACACCAACCCCGCCAGCTTGCCCGCGCGAAATGGGATCACAAAGCTCCACGCACCTTTTGCGCCGAGGGTCATGTACAGGACTGCGCACAGCAACAGCACCACACACAAGACAGCGACGGGCCTAGAGCGCATGAGACTTTGGTCTGTAGAGCAGCCACAGGAACAGTGCGGCACCCAGAATGCCCATCACTGTGCCCACCGGTATCTCAAACGGATGCCGCAGCAAACGCCCAAGGATATCGGAGAGCAGAACGAGTGCGGCCCCACCGCCAGCGATCATGGGCAGTGTGCGGCGCAGATTGTCACCGGCATAGCGTGCCACGACGTTCGGCACGACAAGCCCAAGAAAGGGAATGGCACCCACGGTGACGACAACCAGTGCCGTCACGATCGAAATTGCGAGCAGGCCAATGATCATCACCTGCTGGTAGTTCAGGCCCAGATTGATGCTTGCGGTCCGCCCCAAACCGAGGATCGCAAACTGGTCTGCCGCGGCGTAGGTCAGCGCAGCCACCAGAGCTGCGATCCAAAGCAACTCATACCGCCCGCGCAGCACGCCGGAGAATTCTCCGTTCATCCATACGTCGATGTATTGAAGCATGTCGCCCTGATAGGCGATGAAGGTCACCGCCGCCCCGAGGACGCCGCCATAGATCAGTCCCACCAAGGGGATCAGCAACGGTTGTGTCGGTGGCAATCTCTGCACGATGGTCAGAAAGCCTGCACTGGCCAGCAAGGCTGCGGCGGACGCAAGTGCCATCTTTGCGAGCAATCCCGCCTCCGGCAAAGCCCACGTGGTGAGCAGAATACCCAGTGCGGCCCCCTGTCCTGTTCCCGTCGTCATCGGCTCGACAAAACGATTGCGCACCATGCTTTGCAAAAGCGCGCCGCAGACGGCCAACGTGCCTCCCGCGATCACAACGGCAAGCGTGCGTGGCACACGGCTGTCGCGCAGTAGTTCCCATGCCGCCCGGTCGTGTAGCACATCTATTGGCGTAACTGGGATGACGCCCACGAAAAGCGAAAGAAGGCAAAGGGCCGCCAGCCCCCCGCCTAAGCACAGCGACGCACGCATCAGGTTATTGATCCGTCAGAGCCGCCGCAATTTCATCGAGCGTGAGCATCATCGACTGTATGCCGCCCCCAGCCAGATAGATGGGCGCCGAACTCAAGTAGACGACCTTGCCGTTTTTCCATGCGCTTGTCTCGTGAACAAGCGGATTGTCCAACGTGGCCCGCGCGCTGGCACCGTCCTGACCAATGGCCGACATCCTATCTACAACCAGCAGGATGTCCGGATTGGCATCGCGGATGAACTCGAAACTGATCGCTTCGCCATGGGTGCTTTCCTCGACATTGTCGATTGTAGCTGGAAGGCCAATATCCGTGTGCAACCAGCCAAAGCGGCTGTCAGCACCATAGGCAGATATCTTAGGCCCATTGGTCATCACAATGAGGGCGCTTCCCTGCCCCTCCAGATCCGTCTTCAACGTATCAAGCCGCGCATCAAATCTGGCAGCGAGTGCGGCGGCTTCGTCCTGCTTACCGAAGATGGTCCCGTAGACCGCAAGCCGGTCTAGGCCCTGGCCCACAACATCTTCCCAGATTGTCATGTCGATGGTGGGGGCAACACGTGCCAGATCCGGCACCACCCTCGACGACCGCCCACCGGCAAGGATCAGATCGGGATCCATCGCGGCGATGGCCTCGTAATCCGGTTCAAACAGCGTCCCCAATGGGGCCGCTCCGTCCATGGCATCCGCCAGATAGTCCAGCATCGGCGGGCCAACGACCCCGTCGGCCGCGACGCCAAGTGCGTCTAACGTGTCGAGAATGGCAAAATCCATCACGGCAATCGTGTCTGGAAAGGGGGTCACCTCCACCTGGCCAGCATAGGTATCAATTGTCTTGGTTTGGGCGTTGGCGGCGGGGCTCAGTGCAAAAACGATCGCACAGAAGGTGGCAAAGCGAAGCATTGGTGTCCTCATGCAGGCGTGTACGCATGGCTAAGGACTGGCTGTGCGCTTTCAGTGATGGGC
This sequence comes from Tateyamaria sp. ANG-S1, assembly GCF_000814025.1. Taxonomy (GTDB): domain Bacteria; phylum Pseudomonadota; class Alphaproteobacteria; order Rhodobacterales; family Rhodobacteraceae; genus Tateyamaria. Next base: position 60,986 of record NZ_JWLL01000010.1, read on the forward strand.
CCCGGTTACGGCATCGGGGCAAATAGGTAAATCGATCAGTCTTACGCTGCCTGTGCGCCCACCCTCCACGACATCGTTTCAAACGCTTCGCGGAACGCAAATCGTGCCAGATGCGCATCAATCATGCGCTGTGCGTCCTGCGGGTCTTCGCCATCGTTCAAGGCGATGGTAACGGTCAGTGCTGTCTCAGACGCGGCAAAGGTCGTGTCGCCGAAACCCAGTGCTGCAAAGCCACTGGCATCGGTGTACTCGGCTTGAACTTTATGGCCGAAATGCTTGCACAACTGTTGTAGGTATCGCGATCCGTTCGAGGTATCAAAAGTGCCGATCAAAGAGGTCATAAGCATTTTCCTGATTATTTTTATCAGAAATATGTAGATCAGGTGATTATTCAAGTTAGTAAATAGCTTAGACGCCGCTTCGGTGGATTCTTGCGCGTCGAATTTTTTTCACTACGTCCCCCTTGCGCAATCTGAGATTGAAGTCTAGGCCATAGCCAAATACGCCCGGTAGGCTCAACCGCACACCCTTGCGCCGGTGACCACCAAGCAGTTTCTGAACATGAGACGGCGTATGAAATCCCTTACTATTGCTTCCGGTGACGTGACCCCAGTAACGGTCGGTCAGTCAAAATCAGATGCTGCTGCGCTCTATGGCATCGACCGTTGGGCGGACGATCTCCTGTGTGTGACGCCAGCCGGAGAGCTGGCGTTCAAAACTCCTGAAGCGCCGGACGCACTGCCTGTATCCCTGCCGCGGATCATTCAGGCCCTCAAACAGCGCGGTATCCCGGCACCGGTCCTTTTGCGGGTCCAACCGTTTCTGGATCGTTCGCTGGTGCGTTTGCAGGATGCCTTTGCGTGTGCCATTCGCGATTGCTGGTACAAGGGCGCGTATCGCGGCGTGTTTCCGATCAAGGTGAACCAACAGCCCGAAATTGTCGAACGAGTGGTCGATATGGGCCGTCCCCACCACTTCGGGCTCGAGGTTGGGTCAAAACCCGAGCTTCTGATCGCGCTGGCGCAATCCATGTCCCCGGATGCTCTGCTGATCTGCAACGGGGCCAAGGACGCGGCCTTTATCCATCTTGCCCTCCTGTCCCTGAAACTGGGGTTCAACACCGTCATCGTGCTTGAAAGCCTGCATGAGTTCGAGACGGTCCATCGCATTGCAACGGACCTCAACATACGCCCGCGTTTGGGTGTCCGTGTGAAGCTGATGGAGACCGTTGGCGGCAAATGGCAAGCCTCGTCGGGTGACCGTTCCGTCTTTGGCCTCGGCGCGCTGGATCTGGTGGAGCTGGCGGAACGGCTCGATGACACGGGGATGATGGATTGCCTCGTTCTGCAACACACCCATGTCGGGTCACAAGTGCCCCACATCATGGATGTGCGTCGCGCGACAACTGAGGCGTGCCGCTTCTATGCCGAACTGTCGCGTATGGGCGCGCCCCTGCAATACCTGGACCTCGGCGGCGGTCTTGGCGTCGACTACACCGGCGCCCGGCGCGCAGACGATAACTCGGTCAACTACACGGTTCAGGAATACTGTACTAACCTCGTGGAAAGCGTCTTTTACGCCATGGAAGAGGCTGATCTGCCCCACCCCACTATCGTTACAGAAAGCGGACGGTTCATTGCGGCGCAATCGGCGATCTTTGTTTTCGATATTCTGGATGCGACACTCTACGACACGCCGGAACGCCCAGCAATCGTCGCCGGTGATCATCACTTACTCAGCGACCTGCTTGCCATAGAAACCTACATCAACGGCGACAGACTGCAGGAAGCGCTGAACGACGCGATTTACTACCGCGACGAGATCCGCACCCTCTTTCGACACGGTCAGATCGGACTGCCGCTGATGGCGCGTGCGGAACAAGCGTTTCTATTTCTGCTGTCGCGCTTCAAAAAGGTTGCCGGACAAGACGGGTGTTCCGGGCTGATCGACCGGCAATTGTCGCGCTTCGTGGACTATTACCACGGCAACTTCTCTGTCTTTCAGTCCTTGCCAGATGTTTGGGCCATTGATCAGATGCACCCGGTCATGCCGCTTAGCCGGCTGAACGAGGCACCGACGCGACAGGCAATCCTCACAGACCTGACCTGCGACAGCGATGGTAAGATCGACCGTTTTGTGCTGCGTGACGGAATTGCAAATGCCTTGCCCGTCCATGACCTGCGCCCTGACGAAGACTACAACATCGGCGTCTTCTTCGTCGGTGCCTACCAAGAGACTTTAGGCGATTTACACAACCTGTTTGGCGACCCGAATGTGGTGACAATATCACTCGATGCAACGGGCGGTTTCACTATTGAAAACGAGACCGAAGGCGACAGGATTGCCGAGGTTCTGACATATGTCGAATACGATCCTCAGGCCTGCCTTGCCACCTTCCGCAAGACGGTCGAACGGGCAGTAAAAGCCGGACGTGTCGACGCGACCGAGCGGCGCACAATGATCGCCGCCTACAAGGAGAGCCTGGCTGGCTCCACCTATTTTTCCACTGACCGCTAACTGCAAAGCGAGGATTCAATTATGGGACGTGTTTTGGTCATCGGGGCTGGCGGTGTAGGGGCCGTTGCCGTCGTGAAGATGGCGATGAATCCGGAGGTTTTCACGGACATAACCCTCGCCAGCCGCACCCTGTCAAAATGTGAGGACATTGCCGCAAACGTGCTAAAACGCACCGGCGTCACCATCAAGACCGCGCAAGTGGACGCGATGGATGTGGCCGCAACCGTGGCCCTGATCCGCGAAACCCAGGCAGAGCTGCTGGTCAACCTCGCCCTGCCCTATCAGGATCTCGTCCTCATGGACGCCTGCCTTGAGGCGGGGATCCACTACCTCGACACCGCCAACTACGAACCCGAGGACGAGGCCAAGTTCGAATACAGCTGGCAATGGGCCTATCAGGACAAGTTCAAGGCCGCCGGTCTCAGCGCAGTCCTCGGCTCCGGGTTCGATCCCGGTGTCACCTCGATCTTCGCCACATGGGTCCGCAAACACAGGCTGGACGGCATCCGCCTGATCGACATCCTCGACTGCAATGGCGGCGACAATGGCAAACCCTTCGCCACCAACTTCAACCCCGAAATCAACATTCGAGAGGTCACCGCCGTGGCCCGCCATTGGGAAAACGGCGACTGGGTAGAAACCCCGGCGATGAGCCGCAAGGTCGCCTTCGACTTCCCTGAAGTCGGGGAAAAGAACATGTACCTCATGTATCACGAGGAACTTGAAAGCCTCAAAACCCACTTCCCCGAAGTGCAGCGCGCGCGCTTCTGGATGACGTTTGGCGATGCCTACATCAACCACGTCACCGTGCTGCAGAATGTGGGTATGACGCGGATCGATGCGGTTATGCACGAGGGGCAGGAAATCATCCCGCTCCAATTCCTGAAATCCGTACTGCCGGATCCCAGCGATCTGGGCGAATTGACCAAGGGCAAGACCTGCATCGGTGACATTATCACCGGACCTACGTCGGACGGGGAAAAGACCTTTTACATCTACAACATTTGCGATCACGAGGAGTGCTTTGCCGAAGCAGGTAGCCAGGCCGTTGCTTATACCACAGGCGTGCCTGCGATGATCGGCGCGGCCATGATGCTCAAGGGGATTTGGAAGCAGCCCGGCGTCTGGAACACCGAACAGCTCGATCCTGATCCCTTCATGGACATGCTCAATACCAACGGTCTGCCCTGGCAGATAGTGGAACTAGACGGACACCCTGAGTTCTGATGGTGGACATCGTCGATCTTTCACGACGGGGTTTCGCCCGGTTCGACCTGTCGCGAGTCCCCTCGCCCTGCTTTGTCGTGGATGAGGTCGCGGTCGAGCGCAACCTGACGATCCTGCAAGATGTCGCCGAACGGTCTGGCGCGCATATCCTCTTGGCGCTCAAAGCCTTCTCCATGTTCGCCCTCGCACCTCTGGTCAATCGCTACCTTGCTGGCACATGTGCATCAGGCCTCTACGAGGCGCGGTTGGGGCACGAGAAATACGGCGGTCTGGTCAGCACCTACTGCGCAGGCTTCAAACCCGCCGACCTGCCAGAGATCATCCGCCTGTCGGATCACCTGATCTTCAACACGCCTGCACAGCAAACCCGCTTTGCATCTGAGATCATCACTGCGCGCGAGCAAAGTGACGCTATAAGCATCGGCCTGCGGATCAACCCCAAGCATTCCGAAGGCTGGAACCCCAAATACGACCCTGCGGCCGCCTGCTCCCGCCTTGGCACACCGCTGTCGCAGATAACCGACACTGACCTGAAGGGCATCGAAGGGCTGCACATGCACACGCTGTGTGAACAAGGGTTCGAACCACTTCTGAGCACGTGGGAGGCCGTCGAACCGCGCCTCGCCCCTTGGCTACCGGAGATGAAATGGCTCAACCTCGGCGGCGGGCACCACATCACCATGCCGGACTATGATCGGAGCGGTCTCATCGACCTTATCCGCCATATCCGCGCGCAATATGACATCGACGTCTTCCTCGAACCGGGCGAAGCGGTCGCGCTGCACGCAGGCATTCTGGTGGGTGAGGTGCTCGACGTGGCCCAGAACGACATGGCGCTGGCCATCACCGATATCTCCGCCACATGCCACATGCCCGATGTGATCGAAGCGCCCTATCGCCCCGACCTACTAGGCGAGCAGAAAGAGGGCACGCCGATCCGAATGGGCGGCCCCTCCTGCCTCGCAGGCGATGTGATCGGTGACTATGTTCCTGCTGCACCCGTGCAGCCCGGCGACCGGATCGCGTTTCTGGATCAAGCCCATTACTCGATGGTCAAAACCAACACGTTCAATGGCGTGCCCTTGCCGGGGATCGCCTTGTGGAACTCCGATACCGACGCCCTGCAGATGATCCGCACCTTTAACTACGATGACTTTGTGGGGCGGTTGTCATGACGCATTTCCTTGCAGGGGAACTCACTGCCGCAGAACGCGATCCACGTACCGCCGGGTTCCAAGTGATCCCTGTGCCCTTGGAACGCACGGTCTCTTACGGCGCGGGCACCGCCCAAGGTCCCGAAGCCATCATCGAGGCAAGTACGGAGCTAGAGCGGCTCTTTGCCGGATCAGAGCCTTGTACAAAAGGTATCGCTACGCAGGAGGCAGTAGAATGCAGCGGCCCACTCCCCGAAGTGATGGAGAATATTGCCGCACGCACGGAAAGCGCCGTGCGCGCAGGTGCTGTACCGGTGACCCTCGGCGGCGAGCACGCGCTTACCTACGGAGCCGTGTGCGGCATCAGGCGTGCGGTGGCGCGATCTATAGGCATCGTACAAATTGACGCCCACGCCGACCTGCGCTGCGCTTACCAAGGCGAGAGGCACTCCCATGCCTCTGTCATGCAGCTTCTGGCTGAAGAGGAAGGCATTCCACTGGCTCAATTCGGTGTCCGCGCGCTGTGTCAGGAGGAGGCGAACCTCCGTAAAACGGCCAATGTGTTCTTCCGGGATGCCGAAGAGCTTGTTGTTGGCGATGTTCACGCTGTGGATCTTCCGACCGATTTTCCACAGGACATTTACATCAGTTTTGATCTGGACGGGCTCGACCCTTCGATTTTGCCAGACACGGGCACGCCCGTGCCCGGAGGCTTGGGATATTACCAAGCGCTCAACCTGCTGCGACACGCACTGAAAGGACGGCGCCTGATCGGCTGCGATGTTGTCGAGCTCGCACCCACCCCCGGAGGCGCAGTGTCCAGCTTCACAGCCGCGCAAATCACATACGCACTCATGTCCCTCGCGGACTAAGCCAGGCCGCGCGCCCCAGCTACCCCAACATCGCAACGACCTGATCGCCCCGGGGGCATCCACCCGCGGGTCATCCGGTGATCAACCACTGGCCACTTCGGTCAGCGCAGGAGGTATGCCAGAATGCAAGCACCAACTCTTGAGATCACAAAGAGCGCTCCGCCACCGACACAGCCGCTGGTACATACGGCGACGCAATCACGCACGTTGGACGCAAGTCGCTGCGCCGAACGCGCAACGCTTAAGGCACTGCTGAATTGCTATATCCGCGAGGTCTGCGCAGGCGCAGTTCTCCGCCCTGACGACCAAAGTGCGCCCATGCAGATGGAGGTTGCCCTCCCCCAAAGCGCAACACGCCTTCGGGTCGAGCTCCACTATTGTTCACTGGTCGGCCCCCACGACTTCGGACCCATCACCCAGTTCGATCAACAGGCCAAGACATGGCGACCTGCCCATCCCGCGCAAGTGATCACTATGCTGCTTATGGAGTGCGAGGCGCGGGTCCCCGGCGCGAATGGCACCGGGATGCTCGAACTGATGCGCCGTGTGCTTAACAGCTACGATCAGATCAGCAAACTTTGCCAAAACGCACCAGCACCCTGCGCCAGTTTCCTGCCTGCCGAACAGAGCCTCTATTTCGGTCACTGGTTACACCCCACACCCAAAAGCCGTGAAGGCATGACCGACTGGCAACAAGCCGTCTACGCCCCCGAGTGTGGACGTGCGTTCCAACTCCATTATTTCGCTGTTGATAGCACATTGATCGAAACCGGATCGGCAAATGGTCAAAGCGCGCAAGACCTGCTCGCCGATATGCCCGATCTCGCGCTTGACGACGTCCGTCCAACTGAAACCGCAATCCCTATGCACCCGCTGCAGGCGCAAACCCTGCTGCTGCAACCCCAGGTCCAAGGGCTCATCGCAGCCGGACATCTCCGCGACCTTGGACCGCGAGGCACGGAATTTGCTGCGACGTCTTCGGTCCGCACGGTCTACGCACCCGACTGCCGATGGATGCTGAAATTCTCGCTGCCCGTCAAAATCACAAACTCCCGTCGTGTAAATCTGCACCACGAGTTGGAAGCCGGTGTCGTCATGGCCCGCCTACTAGACAAAATCGGCCCCCTGCCGCCGCAATTTCATATCATCAACGACCCTGCCTTCATGACACTGTCCTTGCCGGACAGCACCGAAAGCGGCTTCGAAGTCATCTTTCGCGAAAACCCCTTTGTCGATCAGGCTGGCGATGGCGTTACCACCATCGCAGCTCTGACGGCTGACCCTTTGTCGGGGCAACAATCGCTATTGTCCCAAACCATCATGGCGCTGTCGCGTGTTAACAAGACCTTGCCCAGCAAGATGGCAAAACAGTGGTTCGCAGCCTACCTCGATTGTGCACTCAAACCGGCACTTGCGCTTTACGACCGCTGGGGCATCGCGCTTGAGGCGCATCAGCAAAACACCTTACTCGACATCGGCACGGGTCTGCCCACACGCGCCTTCTTCCGCGACAACCAAGGGTACTACATCGTAGACACGAAGCTCGATCGTCTCGCCACGCTGGAGCCAGGTTTGCGCAGCATTAAGGCGCTTTGCTTTGCCGAGGCAGAGATAAACGAACGCTATTGCTACTACCTGATCGTCAATCAGGTCTTTTCCATCATCAGCCGCCTGGGCCGCGATGGCCTAGCCGACGAAAGCGCGCTTATCGCTCACCTTCGCACGTGCCTGGCCGACATCGGTGCGCAAGCCATGGGCCCCGCTGCAGGCTTCATTCAGTTTGTCCTGACCGCGGATCACCTGCCCGCCAAAGGCAACCTTCTGACTCGTCTGCATGATGTGGACGAGCTGCAGGCCGAGGGGGAGAAAGCAGTCTACGTACGCCTTCCAAACCCCCTTTCCACACCGACGACGGAGGCCCGACATGTCCCTGCGTGAGGCCGTCCGCATTGAGACGACGGGTCAGCGGGTCGTGCGCCAACTATGCGAGGCGCTGATTTTTGAAGGGCTGTGCAAGCTCGCCCCAAACATCGGGATCGGGTGCTGGACATGGGGTGGCACAACCATTCGGGCCAAAATCACGTTGGGTGGCTTCAACCGCCCACGGATTACACCTGGTTCAGTGCAGATACAGTGCGGCACGGGTTGGGCACCGGCATCTGCAACAGATCTGCTCGCAACCGCGCCGATAGCAGAAGCCATGCGACAGGAATTGGCCGAAGATCTGCACCGCAGCGAAGCATTGACCGATCTGACGGGTCCCGATGTCCACCAGCGCGGACTGCGCAGCGGCATGAGCTGTGACGCGCTGGAAAGCGCCTTGCACGAAGGACACCCCTACCACCCCTGCTTCAAGGCGCGTAGCGGGTTCTCGGACAAAGACCACCTGATTTACGGCCCCGAAGCCGGGCGCTGCTTCCAGCTTGAATGGCTGGCTGTAGATCAAACCTTGGTCGATCAGTCGCTTCCCGACCGCTTTCTCGACACCGAGTTGGACGCCGCCACGCGGCTGCAACTCTGCGCGCAAGCAACAGCCAAGGGTGTCACGCTTGCCGCTCACACACTTGTTCCTGTGCATCCCTGGCAGCAGCGCGCACTTCAGGGCAATGCAATATATCAGGCGTGGCGTGATGCTGGGCGCATCACGCATCTCGGCGCCTTCGGCGACCGGTACCGTGCCACGCAATCGGTGCGTACGCTTGCCAATGCCGATCACCCAAACCGTGCACACGTGAAGATGGCGATGGCGATGCGCAATACGTCGTCACTGCGCATCATAGAACCACACTCTGTGTGCGCGGCACCGGCCATCAGCGACTGGCTCGTCACCATCATCGCAAACGATCCTGTGTTCAGCGACACATGCCGCCTGACCCTGTTGCGAGAATACGCCGGGATCATCGTCGGGCGGGACACACCATTGTCGGGGCATCTCGCGGCGATCTATCGCGACAGCCCTCAGGGCGCGGGCCTCAACGCGCACCAGGTCATGCCGCTCAACGCGCTCGCCGTCACCGAGGCCTCGGGCGAGCCGCTCATTGCCCCGTGGGTGCAGCGCTATGGCATACATGTTTGGGTAGATCAGGTGCTGCGCACCACTGTCTTGCCTATATGGCACTTGATGGTGGCCCACGGCATCGGGCTGGAGGCACATGGCCAAAACCTGCTTCTGGAACACGACAACGGCTGGCCCATTGGTCTGATCGCGCGGGACTTTCACGAAAGCGTGGAATACGTGCCGGACCTTTTATCGCAGCCTGACCTCGTTCCCGATCTCGCAGCCATCGACCCGGTCTATGCCAACGCCGCTCCGGGCCAGTTTCACCGCATGGCAGGGGGCGAGGACCTGCGCGAATTGGTGATGGACACATTGTTCGTCTACAACCTGTCAGAATTGGCCGCGCTTTTGCAGCGCCACTACGGGCTGACCGAGACGCTGTTCTGGCAGCGGGTGCGTACCGTGATCGACCAGCATGTCGCCCGCCGTGAGTTGAAGGCGCGGCAAGCGGCCTTTGCCCCCTTCGTGCCCAGCATCTCTACCGAGTCTCTCCTGACACTCAAGCTGAACGGTGGAACGGGCGTGTTTCGTCACACCGTGCCCAATCCGCTCTGCACCACGAAAGGATAACCGATGTTCATTCTGAATGACCGGCAAGTCGATATCGCCCCACTGTCCGGGCAAGACTTCATCAATCCCGAAAGTCATCGCTACGCTATACATCTGCATGATAAGGACGCAGTACTTAGCCATATCCTGGCTCTCTGGTGGGCTGATGCCGGGGTGTTTCCCATCCATCCTGACATCCCAGCGACCAAGGCGCGTGACATGGCCTTGCAGGCAGATTGCGACAGGTTGGTCAATGAAGCGGGCGTGCACGCGCTGCCCGTCGTGGCTGACGCACTGGGTGGTGTGCTGGTCCAGATGAGCTCTGGCACGACCGGTGCACCAAAGGTCATCACCCGCACTTGGGACCAAGTGCGGCGTGAACTCGAAAGCTACGTCGCCGCTTTTCCTGAACCCGCTGACATGACGCCCGTTATTGCCTGTCCGATCACTCATTCCTACGGATTGATCGCTGGGGTCATGGTCGCGCTGGAGCGGGGTCACATGCCCGTCGTTATCGACACCCTGAACCCAAAATACATATTGCGACGTATGCGCGAGCTGCGCGCGCCGCTCCTCTACACCTCTCCGGCAATGCTGCATACGCTCGCGGCCTTTTCACCAGCGGATCATCCCATGTACGGGGCCATGACCTCCGGCACGATCCTGTCAAAGCCGTGGTTCGAACAGATCAGGGCCAAGACCACCCATCTGTTCCAGCAATACGGCTGCTCGGAAGCGGGCTGCATCGCCATCAATCCCGATCTTCAGGACGCCGCTGCGGTTGGGCGCCCTCTCACCCATCTGAAGTTGAAAACCAGCAAAGACCCCAACGCGCCAGCGCCCATAGTTGTCAATGATGGGCAGCGCAACATCGATACAGGCGACCTCGGGTACCTGACCTCGGATGGCATGCTCGTCTTCGTGGCGCGGCAGGACGATGTCATCGACGTGGCGGGCCTTAACGTCTACCCGCAAGAGGTCGAACAGGCCGCCCTCGCCATGGACGGTGTCGGCGACGCGCTGGCCTTTGCGCAAAAGGACGCGCTCGGCGGTGATCGCGTCGGCCTCGTTTTCGAAGGGTCCGACGTGGCACCCAACGATCTGCGCCTGTGGCTGATAGAGCGTCTTGCGCCCTACCAACTCCCAGCGACGCTGCATTCTGTCCCGCGCCTCCCTCGCGAGGCCAACGGCAAGATCAACCGTCGCGACGTCGCCCGCCGGTTCGCCGAAGCGGAGACAACGCTATGAAAGACGCACACATCCTGTCCGCCATCGAAACCACCCTGCGCGGCCCAATGGCCAACGCTCACATGGCCAATTTCGACCCTGACGCGCGGCTAAACGAGGATCTGCATCTCGACTCGGTCCTGATCCTCCACCTGCTCCTGCACCTCGAAACCATGCACGGCATTGACGTGCCCGAACGGGAGATGAGTAAGGCAGGCGTCGGAACCGTCCGTGACCTGATCGCTTTCCTGACCGGGCAGTCCATTGAGGCAGAGCAAGAGGAAGAAATCGACATCAAGGTTCATTGCGTCGTCAGCTGCCTGAGTGCCGCGATCAAGGCGTGCCCAGACCTCGACCACCGCCCCTTCTACTTCGGCGTGTGGGACACCGGCTTCGAGGTCGATGACGCCTTTCGACTGTCCTACCACGGTCCAACAGTCAAACATGACCACTTTAGACACTGGTTCCGGCGGCTTTACGGGGTCAACGTGATTGGCTGGTACAGCAAGGACCGGACCAAGGCCGAAAACATCGCGTGTTTCGAACACCTCCTGGCAACCAAACGCAGCACCGAACACCTTATGGTGATGCTGGACATGTACCACCTCCCCGAGCGGGAAAATAAGTTCAACCAGAACCCGTTTCCCCACTACATCATGATCGAAAAGACCCCCGATCCCGACCGCTGGTTCATGCACGATCCCGACTACCGGTGGGAGGGCATACTGCCCCGCGCCGCCATCCTGAACGCCATCAACCAGCCCACGGTCGCGGGCGGCTATATCTTCGACCGAGCCAAGGCGCGCGCGCCACGCAACGAAGACCTGCGCGCCTATTTCGAGGCCGTGTTCCTTGAAAAACGGAACCCCATGATCGACGCCACGCGCCGGATCGTGCGCGCTCATCTCGACCCGGCGGGGCCGCTCAATCACACCGCGCTTGCAGATGCCCTGCGCGAACTGCCCGTGCTCGCCATCCGCAAATACGCCTATGAGCACGGGTTCGCGGTGTTCTGGCGCGCGCTCGACCTGCCCGATCAAGACTTCGAAGACTGGTGCGACGAGATCGAAGCACTGCACCAGGGTTTCCGCACGCTCCAGTACAAGATCACCAAACTCTCCGCCTCCGGCGACCCCGCACTGGCCACACAGGTCTTTGCCGCCCTCGACGCGCTCGACCAGCGCGAAACCCACATCAAGGCCGGGCTCAAGGCCTGGTTCGTCAAATGGCAAGTCTCGACCTTCGCCTCGGGCGAAGTCCCTCTCGTCATGACAGGAGCAGACCAATGAACATCTCGCTGTGCACGATCACCTTTCGCCACCACCTTGTCAGCCTTGAACAAATCGCCGATTGGGCCAGCCGGAACGGCTTTCAGGGGATTGAGATCTGGGGCGCCCATGCGCGGCATATCCCCTTTGCCACGGGCCATGACGCGCGCTGGCTGGCGGGTTTCGGGCTACAGGTGCCTATGGTCAGTGATTACTTGCCGCTTCACAAACCGGAGGCTCTGGAGGATAAAACCGTGGCAGCGCTCAATCAGGCGCGGCGCTGGGACACGACCAACATCCGCACCTTCGTGGGTCCATCTGGCAGCGCAGACATGGCCGAACCGGACCGGAAGAATATCACAAGCGCTCTGCGCGCCGCTTGCGAACAGGTGGCAGAGCACGGGCGGTCCCTACTGGTTGAGACCCACCCAGGCACACTGGCTGACACGCTGGCCTCGACCGTGAGGTTGCTGGATGAAGTCGACCACCCCGCCCTCGGCATCAACTTCGATGCCCTGCATGTTTGGGAAGGCGGCGACGATCCCTGCGCCGCCCGGCAAGTGCTGCAGCCGAAGATACGTAACTACCATTTCAAGAACATATCGGCGCGTTCCGCACTGCCTGTCTTTGCCCCCAACAACATCTATGACGCGGCTGGTTCGCGCGACGGCATCGTACCGGTATTCGAGGGAGAGATGGACTATACCCCGCTTCTCCAGGACCTCGCCGAAGAACCGGACGCGCGCATATCGCTGGAATGGTTCGGTGACAACGTGTTCGACACATTGAAACGCGACTGCGCCGCTCTGCACAAGATGCTGGGTGACGCGAAGACCTCATTGCAACACGCCTCCTGATACGTCCGGCCATGCCTTTCCGTTTCTTCGAAAACCGAATTGACCCGTTCGCTGACATTGTGGACGGTGCACGGCCCCGCACAGTTCTGGGCTACATCCGATCAGAACTTATGCCCTATCGCCGCTGGTTGCCCTTGATCGCACTTACGGGGCTTCTAACGGCGCTGATGGAAAGCGGACTGATCTTCTATTCCGGGCGCCTCATCGACCTTATGACGACCAGCGGTCCCGCTGCGTTTTGGCAACAACACAGTACCGAGGTGTTGCTGGCCCTGTTCGTTGTTCTTGCGATCCGACCTGCTCTCGTGATGCTCAACCACCTGTTGCTGGAGCAGACACTGTCGTCAAACCTGCAGGAACAGGTGCGGTGGCGGGCGCATAAACACCTTTTGGGGCAATCGGTTGGCTTCTTCCAAAACGACTTTGCCGGGCGTTTGTCGAACCGTGTGATGCAGATGGGTCCCGCGGTTCAGGACAGTGTGCACATGACGTTCGAAGCCCTGTGGTTCAGCGTCACCTACGTGATCGGGGCAGTACTGATCCTCAGCCAGATTGACATCCGCCTGGCACTGCCTCTTGTCCTGTGGGTGATCGGCTATGGCTTCTATGTCCGCCATATCGCGGTAAAGGTCGGTACCGCCTCTGAACGATGGGCCGATGGGCGATCTATGGCGACAGGACGGGTTGTTGACGCCTACAGCAATATCGAAACGGTCAAGCTGTTCGCCCACAACAGGCAGGAGCAAGACTATGCGCTGTCCGCCCTGCGGCGCCTGCGCCTGCGCTTTCAACGGTTCCTGCGATTGATGACAATGCTGGCATTTGGCATGAACGCGATCAACGGCCTCCTGATCCTGATCCTTGTTGGACCGGCCATTTGGTTTTGGACCCTCGGCACGGTGACAATCGGAGAGGTAGCCGCCACCTCCGCCCTTGCCATCCGGCTGAACGGGATGAGCAACTGGATCATGTGGGTCACCATCCGGCTTTTTGAAAACAGCGGCATTATTCAGGAGGGTCTGCGGTCCATCGCAATACCGCATTTGATCAGAGACACCCAAGGGGCTTCCGTCCTGCCCCGCAGGGCAGGCGAGATTTCAGTGCGGAATGTCACCCACCGCCACGGCAAGAATGACAACGGACTACAAAGCGTGAACCTGAACATCCCCGCCGGCCAGAAACTCGGGATTGTCGGCAAATCCGGCGCTGGCAAATCCACGCTCGCCAACCTTTTGATGCGGTTTGATGATCCCGAACAAGGGCAGATCTTGATCGATGGCACACCCATCGACCAGCTCACGCAGCGCAGCCTGCGGCAACAGATCGGCATGGTCAGCCAGAATAGCGCGCTCATGCACCGCTCCATCCGCGAGAACCTGCTTTATGGCAACGATACCGCGACCGAAGCAGATATGGTTCGTGCGGCCAAGCAAGCCCACGCCCATGACTTCATACTGACGCTTCGCGATAGTGCCGGGCGGCTTGGCTACGACGCACATGTCGGCGAACGTGGAGTAACCCTTTCCGGAGGTCAGCGTCAGCGTATCGCGATTGCCCGCGTGATCCTCAAGAACGCACCCATCCTGATCCTGGACGAAGCGACATCCGCTCTGGACAGCGCGGTCGAGGTCGAAATCCAAGAGGCGCTTCAGACGATCATGCAGGACAAAACAGTAATCGTTATCGCGCATCGCCTGTCCACGTTGGTGAACATGGATCGCATCATCGTTCTTGAAAACGGTCGAATTATCGAGGATGGCCCTCCAGCCACATTGCGTGCAAGCACGGGCCGCTTTGCAGAGTTCTGGCGCATGCAGCGGGGCGAGGTGCGCTCCGCTTAACATCTGCGCTCTCTAGGTTGTTTCGGTAAGCTCTCACGAAGCATAAACGTTTCAACGGGTGGTGACGCGGCTCGTCAGTCCCCGTCATTGCGCGACCGAAGCCGAACGCACATGGCGCTTGCGTCACACGACGCCCCGGCAATCAATGCGTCTTGCGTGAGCTCCTCAACTGCTGCACGGGGCGTTGATGCCCGCGCCAATGTATGCGCAATCTCCTGTTGGCTCAGCGCAGTGGTGACACCGGGTGATGCCAGTAGAAAGCAGTCTCCGGGTTCGACCTGCCCGATTGCAGTCGAGGGTGCCGCCATCTGGTCCGCACCCAGTGCTTGCGTCACAACCCCGCGCAGCCTGGTATCTACATGCGGGCGGTTCAGGGAAAAGAGCGTTCCGTCTCGAAAGAGGAAGGCGCTGCAATGGCCAACCCAAAGTAATGCATACCGCCGCGCTTGCACCAGCAATACGATTGCAGACGCCGCAACCGGATCCTCAGCGGCCGTGGCCATACGCGCACGGGCTGAAAGCCGAGTGTTGGCCGAGCCGAATTTTCCCTTTGCGACTGCGATCAGGTCGCTCATTGAAAAAGGATCGGCAATGTCCTGAAACACCGGCACCAGACCGTTGATTTGTGATGCCAAGGACGGCGCCGACCCGATCCCGCTGAGCAGCGAGAACGCCTGATCATCTTTGTTGACGGCGGTGGCCTCGGTCAGTGTAGCGCTGCGTGCGCCTCGCAGACATGCGCTTGCGTGGTCCGCTTTAAGTAACTGAACAGGTGCGGGTGTTGGCGCAGGTGTTCGCGTTTCGCTGGGTGTTTCCGTCAAATGCAACCGGGTTTGCGGGTCCGGTGTGTCCTCGTCCGGTGGCGGCGGCCCCATGAACATGTCCGCAAACTCCGACGGGGATGGCAGGGCGCGTGTCAGGTGCGCGCGCGCGCCATCGGTGCCGGTCCACCAATAGGCGACAGGGGCTTCGGCATCCGCGACATCCGGAGGTGCGAGATTGCGCAACGCTCCGAAAGGCAGTGCCTCGACCTCCAGCGCGAGGTCGGTGGGAAGCTCGGGCGCCCGCAAGCAGGACATCACCAGCGCTTCGGCGGCATCGAAGAAAGCTGTGTCTTCGGTCAGCGCCATCGGATCGCGCTCTCCCAGATCAGGGCGCGACACGGCGATCACCAAGGGGAAGTACCGCCCCACGCGGTCGACCGATGGCATCATGACGCCTGCCACCGGATCAGGGCCTCGCCCGCCTGTTTCAAGAACGAAGCGCCAGACAGGTGTCACCAGAAACGCATCAAGCCATCCGCGCCCAAGGCTCTTTTGGCTTTCCCGCATCGCGGCGCGTAGCCAGTGGTCGAATGTGGTTTCGACATCGCGCGGCAGGCCTCCGCTCACGAAATCGCCTGCTTGCGGAATTTTCCCAAAAAAGCCGCGCCAACCTGTTCGAACGGGGTCCGGAGCAACGGACATGTTTTAGAACCCCTCCGGGCATCGAAACGCCGACAGCGCGGGCAACATGAATGGGTTGTTCACGCTTCCCGATGTGATGCGGAATGTGACCTCTCGCCCGTCCACGAGGAAGGTGGCGTCGAACCTGTTGTCATTTCTTGGCGTGGTTTGCGCCTTGTCGAGCAACCTGAATGGTGCCCAGACCCCAGTTGCAGTTGGCGCCGTGGTCCTGTCACCGGGCAGCAGCATGACGCTTGCGATGTCGCCACCTTCTTCGGGGGGCCAAACAAGCCGCGTGCCATCTGACAAGTTCTGGCGGAACGCCGCCCGTGCACTGCCCACGAAGAACAGTGCGACATTTGCGTTCTCTGCAATATCGACAAGGTCCACAGACAGTTCGACCCGCGGTTCGGCTATTCCATTGGGGAAAAAGGCGTTGCGGATTGCGGCTGCACGTTGGAATTGCTGGAGCGCGCTTGCATCGCTGGCCTCACCAGCAAGGCCACCGCTGAACGTCCAGGGGTCCGTCGTGGTATCGACAATCTGCGCAAGATGTTCGTCAAAGAAGGTCTTGAACAGGCCTGTGGGACCAAACATCGCAATGAAGTCACTGCGCGTCACCTCGGTAGAAGCTGCCACGCTGAACGGGTATCGGTCACTAACGGCCCGCCGACAGGCCGCAGCACCTTCGGCCCGCCATAGCCGGTCCGCGCCGGCGCGGGCTTGCCCGACAGAGGCTTCGGCAACCCGGGATGCGATGGTGACAACCCATGTGTCTGCCGGTGCATCCAATTGACGTCCGGCTGCCATGAGCGATTGCGCAGCATCACGTAGACCGTTTTCGGATGCAAGTGCCTGTACTGCAGCAGGATCAGGCATATCCAACCGGTTGAGCTGTTGAAAGACCTCATCATAGAGCGGTGTCAGTGACGACAGTGCATCAACGGTGTTGCCATCACCATCCGTCTCACCCTCAAGCGAGCGGCGGAGCGGCCCGAAGGGATCAGGTGCGGCGGTTGGATCAAAGGGCAGTTCTGCGAGGTTGATCCCTGCCCCATCCGAAATCCCGGTCAGGTCGGTCTGTACAACGATGTCGCGCACAAGGCGGCCCAACGGATCAGACGCCGAAGCAAGGGCCGACATCATATCGGCGGCCTGCCCGAGACTGTCCGTTTCGGCCACCGTCGTATTCGCGATCGCGTCCCGCCAACTGCGCTCGAATTCGCTGTAGTAAAGCGCGATCGCATCCATCGCGATCTCGGACGGGTCGGTCCGCGTGGCCGCGCCCGGTCCACGCACCCAGTCCTCGCTTGCTGCAATTTCCGCCAGCGGGCCAAGTTGAGGTATCACGACCTGCCGATACCCGGTGCTGGTGAAAATCCCATCAATGCGCACACTTGCCATGGCATCGGAAAACACCTCAGTTGCTTGTGGGCCTGCAACGCCTGCGGGCCGCCAATCGCTCAACGCGCGCGTCGCCTCGCGCACAGCGAGCAGGTCCATCACCCGGCGCGCCGGGTTGCGTTGCGCAACTGTTGCGCGCACGTCAGCCACAAGATGGTCGTCGATTTCGAGTACCGGTAGCGTCCCCTTATCCAGCATCGCGGTGACATGTTCCAGAAGCGCGTCTCGCGTCGCTTCCCTGCCCGAGCCGGGATAGAGTTCGGCGAAAATGCGTTCCGATTGGGCCAGCAGCCCGTCGCGATCAATTGGGCCAAGGCCCGCGAGCGACAGATAGTGTTTGAGCGTCTCAAAGGCGCGTGCTTCGGATGTATCAGGGTCCTTCAGGATGTTCTGCAATGCGACCATGTAACGGGGCAAAAGGTAGGCCCCCAACGCCCGAGCATAGGCCACGGAGTGCCCTCGTTCGATCCGGGGGCGCCGATCCATGCCCAGCCCCGCCCGCTGCAGCGGTATCGGACCAACTTCGATGGTGTCGAAGACATCAGGGCTGCGCGCAAGCCGTTCGAGCGCAGGTAGGACGCGCAGAAAATCCTGATCCTGCACGTCTCGGACAGGGATCGCATTTGTCAGCGCCTCGTATTCGACAAGGCTGGTGTCGATTGCCGCAAGGGATTGCCGGTTGGCGATATAGCCAAAAGTCCAACTGGCCAGGAAGAAGGTGGCGATCAGCGCCGCCGCCGCCGTTCCAAGCGATGTTGCGATCTGTTGGCGACGCCCGACCCGGCTGTCCTGTGTGACAAGTGCCGCTTCGCCAAGGATCACGTCGCGAAACAGGCGTTCGACAAAATAGGTCCGGTTCATCGCGGACGCGCGGCGGGGAACGCCCGGAACCGAAGCTGGCTGCGCTGCATTTTCCTGCGTTGCGGACCCGAAATAGATCCCGCGCAGAAGCGGCTCGGACACGGACCCGGTGCCCGAAGACAGCTCTTCGATGATTTCACGCAAGGCATCGTGCAGGGCTGCCACCTGCGCTGGAAAACGAAAGATGCGCCCGCGTTCGGTGATGTCGGTTTCCTGCTGGAGCCGTTCAACGAGCATCGCGTTCAAGCGCGCCAGCAAGGCGTGGAACTCGCGGGAAAACACATCGGCCAGATCACTCTCGGTGACAGCGCCGCGTGTTTCTTCAGCTTCGCTGTAGGGGAATGTGATGCCCCAGACCTGTCGCCGCGCTTCCTGTCCCAGTGCGTCAAAGAAACGCCGAAAGCCCGTCAGCCGGTCAGCCTTGGTCAGCACGATGTAGATGGGGACACGCGCGCCCAGTGCGTCTTCCATCTCGGTCATGCGCTGACGCATGGCGCGGATATCGCGCAAGCGCTCTTCTGGGTCCTGGGTCAGAAGGTCGGTCAGGGACAAGGTCAGGATGACACCGTTGATCGGTTGTCTGCGTCGGGTTTTGCGCAACATCGTTAGAAAGCCAAGGAACCCTTCGCGATCTCTCGCACGGCCTGTTTCCTGCGTAGTATAGCGGCCCGCCGTGTCGATCAGAACGGCCCGATCCGTGAACCACCAGTTGCAGTTGCGCGTGCCGCCCACGCCCTTGACCGGGTCGGCCCCTTCCGCTTCGCCCAAGGGGAACTTCAGGCCGGACCGCGTGAGCAAGGTGGTCTTGCCTGCCCCAGGCGCGCCCATCATCAGATACCAGGGATATTCGTAAGCCGCGCCAAACCGACGCTTTGCCAGCCTGCGCATCGTCTTAAGAGCCGTGCGAAGACGTTCGCGCAACGCGGCGATTTCTTCGCGCGTTTCACCGGCTTCGATGTCTTCCGGGCTTTCCGATATCGCGTCATCTTCGGCCTGCGCCCGGCGGCGCTGACGTAGCCATGTCACGCCCGCGTAGATAAGCCAGATGAAGACCACGATGGCGATGGCGATCAGACGCGGACGGATTGGAGCCAGTGGATAGCCGCCGCCATATGGCAGCCGCGGGCCAAACATCCAGATGATCGCGCAGATGGCACCCACCCAGATCAGGGAGGCAAATCGCGGTCCAAGCACCGCAACATAAGACGAAACATTGGACCGGAACGAGGTCCACATGCCAAGCGGGTTCATTGTGCTGCCTCCTCGGGAGTGATCAGGCCATCCGGGTCAGGCAGGCCTTCTGTCAGCAAACTGTCGGGCACGCGCGCACCGGGTTCGCGCACGAGTATTTCGGTGCGCCGGTTCGCTTCCCTGCCCTCTTCTGTCTCGTTGGTGGCGATTGGGCGATTAGGGCCCAGTCCATCAATGGTGATACGCTGCTCTTCGACATAGGGCAGCAGTAGGTCACGCACGGCGCTCGCGCGGGCCTGGCTAAGAAAGTAGTTGTTGGGGAACGGGGCTGCCCTGATGCCCACATTGTCTGTGTGTCCCAGAACGGTCACGTCGAATGTTTCGGCCGCAAGGGCCTGTCCGATGCGGTCGAACACGTCCACAAAGGTTTCTTCGATCGTGGTGCTGCCCGATCCGAAGGCGCCGTTGTTTGCGATGCGGACCAGAACGGCATCCTCGGCCCGGAACAGCCGCACCAGACCCTCATCCACTTCGGGCTGCAGAAAGGCGACGAAAGCGTCGATGGGCGGCGTCTGCGGTGGGCTTTCAGGCGCGGGTGGAGGGGTAACCAACGGCTCAGGCTGTGGTTCGGGTTCCGGCGCTGGAGGCTCCGGCACATAGAGGGACGGCGGACCATCCGGTGGCAGAACGGAAAGTTGCGCCAGCGTTCCATCGGCGGCGCGGTTCAGAAGGGAGGTGTAGACGATGAACACCACCAGCAAGGCCAGCAACGCGGCACCGGACAACAGCCAGAACAAAAGGCCCGCACGGATTGGGTTGTGGGCGGCATCCTCACCACGCCATTGTGGTGACAGATCACGTTCGACGATGTCGAACTGCGTGCGCAAGGTACGGAACAGGTTTTCACGCACAAGCGCAAGTTCGGCCAGCCCGCGCGATGACACACGCGCGCGCCCTTCAAATCCAAGCGACAGACACAGGTAGATGAGAAGCAGAAGATCACGGTTGTTGCGTGGTGTTTGCTGGAAATGGTCGAGCAATGCGAACACCTTGTCGCCGCCAAGGACGTCGTGGTGAAAGGTCGACACCAAACCCTCGACCGCCCATTCACTGCCCCAATCGGTGTTGCGGATCACATCGTCCAACGTTGCGCAGACAACGTAGTGCGCGGCCCGCGCCTGATCCGGAAGCGTTCCAGCTGCGGCCAATGCGGCCTCGTACCGCCGGGCGGCTCCGGTCAATTCGCGGCGCAGTTCCGGAACGGCTGGTGGGTTCTGGCCTGTTCGGAGAGCGTGGGCGAGGTTGAGAAGCGGCGCGGCCTTGGCAACCATGTCAGGCAGGTCGCCGCCAGAGAACCGGAACCCATTCAGAATGTCCCCGACCGACAACTCTGCTGCCGGAGCCGGTGGGTCCGTATCGACGACCTGCGGTGCAGGGTCCGCCGGAGGACGGGCGGCGCCCGGTGTGGGCAAAACGATACGCGGTGTCTCGTCATCCTCTTCAGGGATGCGTTGCGACACCTGATCCTTGTTTTTTCGGGCTTCGTTGCTCACCCTCTGATACCCCACAATTCAAGGTCGATACCCGGGATGTCAGTCGCAAGATGGATGGCAAGTGCGCCGCCTTCGGTGGCATCGGCCCATAGCTCGTCCGAGGTTTCGAGTTCGAAATAGACAGAGCCCGCGCGGAACGGCAGCTGTCGTGGCGCGACGGGCGACGGGCGGATCGGGATACCCGGTAAGGCGACGTTGACCAGTTCGCTGATCCGCTCGACTGGCCCGATCTTGATCTGGTTGGGCAGCGTACGGCGCAACTGTTCGACCGGCAATTCGGACCGGGCCGCCAAAACCATGGCCGCATCGGATTTCAGCCCTGCATCTGCCAGCATACCGACACGCACCCCGTGGCGGCGCATCTCAAGCGGTATGGGCGTGGCGGACTGATCCAGAACGGCAGAGAGAGACCGGCGCAACTCGTCCATCACCGGGGCAAAGGTCGCTTCGGGATCCATATGGCCGTAGGGCGGCAGCTCGGGCGCGAGATTGTCGGATGCAATGAACGTCGCCAGTTCCCCTGCCAGCGCGACAAGGGTCGCAAATATGCGTTCGGGGTGGATCTGCCCGGCTTGCGCTTCGAGGTGCGCGACCAGCGGTGTCGATCTGTTGAGGGTTTGAAGCATCATGTAGTCGCCGATTTCCGCCGCCCCCCTGATGGATGGGTCGCCGATGCGGCGCGCAATGGCGGCGGAACGGTGTTGAAGCAGCCCAACCAGTTCTGTGAGGTACCCTTTCAGTCGCGGCGATGCCCCGACCTGCATCACTGGCGGGATCATCGTATCATCCAACACCACCCGAAGATCCGCGCCTGTCTCAATGACGCGCGCGACCGGCAGGCATTCAAAGCCTTCGCGTTCATCCCGGTCGGTTTTGAGTGAGAGTTCAAAGCGGCCCACCTCGATCGCGGCGGTAAAGGCCGTATCGGCATTCGCGTCCTCGGCTTCGTATTCGACGCGGCGGTGCCGTGCTGTCCCGTCGCCAGCCGGGCCATATTCGTCTTGTCCACCCTTCGCCATGCGCACAGCCAGGTAGACGGTTGTCGCACCCGATCCTTCGGCCAACTGAACGGGCGCGGGCAGATCGGCAAGGTCGGGGGCGGAGACCGGCGCGCCATCCGGCAACACGCAGGACAACGACGACAGCGCGACCCGACCGACCCCGAGAGCGGAGCGATCAATCTCAAGCTGCGTGAATCCCCAAGAGTATGGGCTGAGCGCGGCAGTGCGATCACGCAACATGCGCTCGGTCCATCGGTCCGCTTGCTGAAAGTGCTGAACCTTGAGGAACATGCCCTCGGTCCATGCGACACGGTTGTCAGTTTTCACGAAACGTCTTCTCCTGTCATTTCCGCGGTTCGCCACCGGGTGTGGGCAGCGGGAACGGTGTTTCGTCATGTGTTGCGTCGTCTTCGGTCTTGGCCGAGTGCGCGCGGATTGCGGCACTCAGAGCACGATCCGAAAGCGGCGGATCATCGCGCCCGCCCGCAAAACGTTCTTCATAAAGAGCCCAGGCCCTGGCAGCGGTGCCGACCCGCAGCGTATTGGTCGCATTTGCGCGCAGGCTGTCCGGATCAAGCGCCACACGCGCAGCGGCAGCAAAGGCATAGGCACCGTCATGCGTGGCCGCGTAGGTGCGCGCCAAGGCGTCAAGCCGTGCTTCCAAATCTGCGAGGGCACCGCCCCCGGATTGCACGGCGCCGAGGATCATATGGATCGCATCACGCGGTGCTGGCCCAACTGCCTCGCTGGCCCGATCGGCAGCGCGGTTCAACGCAGCACGCTCCAGCGCAACGATACCATCAAGGGCGGTTCGCAATATGACCCCCAGCGCTTTCATCGCGTCTTGGTTCAGATCATCGAGTTCATTGGCTGAAAGACCTGCGCCGTTCAGGAAGGCCAGCCCATCTGGTCCGATGCGGCGATTTTGCTGCAAACCGTCGCCAATGGTTTGCGCTGCCACGACATGACCTGTTGGGCGTGATTGCCCGCTGCGCGCATCGGTGTCAGAGGCGTTCGCGTCGCCTTTGTCCGTGTGCCAGTCGTCAGGCAGAAACGTCCCGCCTGAGTGCAGAATGTCGAGCGGCGTGTCACGTTCCCCGTCTTCTTCTGTTACCTCAGCACGGTGATCGAACCGGCCCAGCCGGTCCCAATCGGGGCGTTTTGTCCCAGGTTCACCGGTCAGCCTTGAAATCCAGTCGTCGTCTGAGCGGGCTTGCACAGGGCTTTCGGCAGTGATCCCACCGGGTGCGATATCGGCCAGGATGGTGCTGATTGTGGGGGCTGCCGACGCGCGTGCATCGGTCAAATCATTGCGGAAACGCGCTGCGATCCGATGCGACCCCAAGCCGATCACCGCACCATCGGACACGGTCCGCGCCTCGCCCGTCGCAAGGGCGCGCTGGTCCAGATGCGCGGTGCCGCGCACCAGAACAACGCTTGCCCCGCCGCTTTCGGCAGTTACGCGCAATTCGCCGCCACTGTCCTTACCGCCCGCAGCAAGCGACCATGTTGCGTTTGGATAGGTTCCAACGGTGAAGGGTTGCCCGGCCTGCACAATGCGCCTGTCGCCAGCGTCGAGGTGTTCGAGAACCAATGTCATGCACACAGCGCCTTTTCGCTGTCGATGATCGCTTCGACGCTGTCTGTGGCCGCATCGGCATCGCGCGCCCAGCTGTTCCATCCAAGGCGCGGCGCAGGGCCGTCACCGCCCAATCGGGTCTGTGGGATGTCACGTCGATCCAGAACAACCTGAATGTCAAAATCGAGGACGGGACCGACAGCAAACCGAACCAGTCGCGCCAGGTCGCGAAGACGCGGCTGGCCTTGCTCTAGCGACAGGAAATCGGTGTAGCGCACCGGGCCGACCACCAGCCGGATTTGGCCAGCGCAGTCGCGTATCCAGGACCCTGTCGTTGCATCGTCATCAAGACGTCTGGTGCCATTCAAGCATGTTTGTTCGTCCGGCAGTACCTGACGCCACTTTAGTTGGAACTGCTGCACCTTTACCGGCAATCCCAGATGCCTGTGGGCGATGGCCTCAAGGGCCACGGCAGAGCGCGTGCGTTGGGCCAGTAACCCGGCATGCACAAGCGTGGCGTCTTGAAACAGCGGCGCCCGCGCTTCAAGCCCGGGCGTCGCCAGACCGATCAAGGCGTTTAAAGCTTGCAGAACACCGTTCGCGCGCCGCGGTGCCCATTGTAGAAGCACGGTCAAATCATACTTGGCCGCCGCCCGGGCAAATAAAATGGCGAGCCGGGATGAGAAAAGGTCGAGAAACGCCGCCAGACCACCCGCGCGGCGGCGGCGATCAGCAGCAGCGAGTTCGGTCCAGGCCGGTGGCAGTGGCGATAGTGGGCCTACCAATCCGGCAAAGCTGGCCTCTAACCGCACTTCGGTTGCGTCCACAGACACGCGCGAGATTGCAGTGGGCGCAAGCGTGCCTGTCGGCGGTGCCGTGATGTGAATTGGAACGCCCCGGCGTTTGGCTTCTGTCTCCGCCAGTCTGAGCGCGGTCATCGGCTCGAACAGGTGCGGATCCTGGCACAGACGGTCAAAGGAATGGTTTGGGGCAGTCATGTCAGATCAGTGCTCCTTCGCCCGAGCGCGCAGGAAAACGCGCCAGAACATCAAGCCGGTTCTTCATTCGGACGCTCAGCCGGGTGAAGGTATTGATGGTCGTGTAGCAGCCAAAGAAACGGTCCAAAACGGAAGCAAATACAACCGCTTGCCCGGAAGAGATACGGCCGTCATCCAGGGTGAGCGTGATGTCGGTTCCGGTCACGTTCATGCCTGACATACGTGCCAGCCCTGTCTCGGTCTCAACCCTGTCAATGGCATCAATCATCTGCGTCATCTCGGGACCGTCGCCGGGGTCGTAAAGCCGCAGGATTTCGCGCAGTGTCGCGGCACCACCCGATTGCAGGGACAGGTGGTTCAGTGACAGATGCGACATCAGTTGCCAGGCCCGGTCATCATCTGCGGCAGGGCGTCGCGGCGCGGTTGGTGCCCGCAGGCACGCGATGCCTGCGACGTGATCAATCGGAGCGGACAGAGCGAGTCGGGGTTGACCGCCACCGAACGGCAATTTGCGTGGCAGCATCCCATTGGTGGCCAGGATGTCGACCCCAGCTGTGCCAGCATCAGATGCCGTATCCACCCCGCGCCTGTCTAAAAAAGCGAGCGTCGTACGACCGGTGCCATCCTCCTTCCGCGATGTATGCCGACGCAGTTGCCAATAGACCTCGCCCTCCCGCCTGTCAGTCAGCCGGTGAAAGAGCGGTGGTGCGACCTGCGTTTTGCCATCGGACCCGGCGATTGTGACACGGGTGACTGAATGGACTGCGCGGGTTTCTGGGCGGCGGGCATCTGCGGCCAGCGGATATGCCGTTCGACTGCCATCCAAGGCGATTGGTTCCGCTCTGGCCGGAAAGAGGTTTACGGCAGGTGTCGCATGCAACGTGACCGACCCCACACCAACGCGGGCCAAGGTGTCATCCGGGGAACTATCAAAATACAGGTACACATCCAGCCTGTCGGTCTCCCGCAAAGGCCCGAGGTCAATGTCGAAGAACAGAAACTTCTCCGAGAGTGCGGCGAATTCGGCCAGGCTTCGGTATCCTGCGAAGCTGCCCTTTGGCCAAGGTGTCAAAGCCGTGTCAGCATCGAAGCCAACCGGCGTGACGGACGACGCAGGAAGGCGCCGTGCATCAGGATCGGAAGCATGGGCCGCAAGCGCCACCCCGACTGTCGATTGCAGCAGGAGCCGGGCCAGGCCCTGCGCCTGTGCCGTTGGCCCGGACAGGAACAACCGAAGCCGATCAAGCCCCATGTCATTCAACGCCACCTTGCCTGTCGTTTCTATCGTCAGGCGCAGGCAAGCCGCAGCGCTTGCAGGTGCTGAGGGGGCTTCGAACGGGCGGGCACGCAAGCGCGTCTCGGTAAGCCGGATAGGGGCGAGATGCACCTCTTGTGTCGTTGCAAAACAAACGCGATCCCCATCAATCGGTTCCGATGTCACTTCGGTCCCGCGCGGCACTGGAAGCGCACCGTCCAGGGCCGGATCCGGGGCGAAGGAAAGGATCGTAAAGGATGGCTGCGGCGCGAGATAATGCGGGTACAGGGTTTCGAGCAGCCCGTCGGTCAGTTCCGGCAACCCGTCCTCGAGCTTCTGACGCACCCGGGCCGCAGTATAGGAAAAGGACTGGATCAGCCGTTCGATGTTTGGATCATCTGCTGCATCGTCAGACAAACGCAAACGGGCGGCAATCTTCGGGTGCGCTGCGGCAAAGCGCGCCGCGCGTTGCCGCAGCGCCTCAAGTTCAGCGTTGTAAAAGTCGAGAAAGCGGTCAGCCATTGCGTCCTCCCCTATTTCCGCCCGCGCTGCTCGTCGTGTCGCTAACGCTGAAACGGCCCGCGACCGGATCCATTGCAGTTTCAAACACGATTGGGGGCAATCCGGGTCGCGCCACATGGCGTGCCTTGATCCGGAGCCTCAGATGCCGACGCGAAGGTATCGGGTCCGATACCAGATCCACGGTCAGATCACTGAGCCGTGGTTCGAACTTCTCGATCCGTTTTCGGATTTCCTCGGAAAAGGCCTTGCGTTGGGCCTGCGTCACCAGTTCCGCTGAAAAGAAGTCTCCGGACCCGTAGCTCAGCGCGCTGTCGCCAAGCTCCATAAGATGTTGCGGCAGATGACGGGGTGCTGTGCGCGTGTTCAGGAGCATCTCCAGATCCCGACGCAGCGCAGCCCGCAGCCCGGCAACTGTTTCCATGTCGGTCCTGGGCGGGTCTTCGGACAGGTCGGGATCAAGGTCGATCAGCCGATCCAACAGGGCCGGAGCAACGCGATGTTCCTGCGTGTTTCTCTGTCGCATTTGATCAACCATTGAAAACCACAGTGGTTGGGTCCAGCAGGCCGCCGAGGGTGTCATTGAGCAGATAGGATCGTTGCCCATGTCCGCGGGTGACGTCAGGCACCACTTGCGAGAAATCGGTTACGCGGCCAAGCATTTCAGCCCCACTGCGCGGCGCATCATAGATTGCTGCGAGCCTCAGGTCGGCAGTCGAGCCGTCACGCAACCTGAGCCGGGCCGGTCTTGCCAGTACGTCAAACGGTGCAACGACGGGCTCAAAATCAATGCGTGCAATGCGGGCGAGATCAATCCACAGGTAGTGTCCGCCAGGTGTCAGCGCCTCCACCGCATGCGGCAGCCGATCATCAACATCCCGCAGGTCTTCGACCTCAACCTCGTCCCAGGTTACAGGGCATGTTGCCCGTGTGTCTTCCAGTTGCTTGGCCAGTGCAGCAGCTTCGGTGTCATCCCTCGACTTAAGTGCCACGTTCAGTGCCATGGCGATTGCATCGGAGGGTGTTGGCGCGCCCGGAAATTCAGGTGCCGCACCGTCCGACCACCACGCTGCTCGCGCGTGCAAGGCCCGCAAATACTGGCGGAATTCTGACAGCGCCACCGTATGTCCCACGCTCTGAACTTGCGCCATCTTGGCATGGGTCTCTGCCCGCTCCAGATCTCCGGACAGGGCCAGAAGCTGGGCAAGTGTGACGCGCAGCTCAATATCATTTGGCGCAGATTTGACGCCTGTGACAGCGGCATCCACCGCCTCTGATATGGCGTCCTGAAATAGAAGTTCGCGAACTGAGATACTCACGCGATGGCCCTTTCCACGCCAGCCGGAGCCTCGGAGACGAGGTGAAAGCTGGTCGAAATGTCGTCGAGTTGAAAATGTGGTTGCAGCCTGATCGTTGCTGCATAAGCGCCCGGTCGCCCTGGCAGGGGTGCCACACGGGCTGATGCGTCGCGCAGCGGATACTGCGCCTTGAGTGCTGGATCTGCATCCTCATTGCCCAGGCAATAGCCCCGCAGCCAATCGTTCAGCCCCTTTTCGATGACCTCAGGCGGCGCAACAGACCCGATCTCGTCCCGCATCAGGACCTTGAGGTAATGTGCAAAACGCGACGTGCAGAGCACATACTGCAGCATGGCCGAGATGCGCGCGTTTTCGCTGGCAATGCCGGTACCGAAACGGGCGGGCTGATGCAGCGACGGGTTGGCGTTGAAGACAGCGGTTTCACTCATCGGCAGAGTGCTAAGCGGTATGACACCGCGGGCAATCAATGCGTCTTCTTGCGTTGCCGTGAGGCGCAGCGTTGCGGGTGGCTGGCGTGACAGGCCGTGGCAATCCACACCAAGGTCGTGGCCGGGCCATCCCGGCACCGTGCCCGCACCCTGCGCTTCATCCTGGGCGCCTCTGATCGCGGCGAACCAACCTGACCGCAGGTAGGCTGCGACAACGGTCACAGCAAAACCAAAGGCACCGGTTACGGTAAGGGGCGCACGCAGGTCTTCGTCGAACGTGAACCCGTCTGCGCGGGCAGGCGACAGGCGCGTACGGGGCGCACGAATGACAAGATCCGGTGCAACAAGACCAAGAAAGCGCGTATCTTCTTGCTTACGCAGCGCCGACCAACGCATGTTTTGCGCCCGCTCGCTTTGGCTCGGTCGACGCTCGGACAGGTCCGTGTGCGGAGCGATCCGGTCATAGCTTTCAACCCCCAGCAGATCAGGAGCCGCGCCAAGCACAATTGGACAGAATGCGCCCGCACCGACGGCCGATAAGCGCGCCAGTGTTTCGACCTGATCGCCGCGGGTGCGATCCGTGGCCGAAGACACCGCGTAGTCCCCAACAATCAGACCAAAGGGCACGCCACCCGGCATCCCGAATTCGCCGTCATGCACAAGGCGGTGCAGATGCGATTGATCGAACTCCACCGCACGATCAAGGTCGCGCACGACCTCGGGCCATGCGGCGTCAAATACGCGCACGATAACTTGTCCATCCGATCCGGCCTGCGCAACAAGCCGCGCGAGGGCACGCCAGCGCGCCTCCAATGCACGGACCTGCGGAGCCCCGAGGATCGCGTTGACCTGGCGCGTCAGGGCGGCGTCTATCGCCGAAATGAGCCTATCGACCCGGGCCGCGATATGCGCGAAATCCGGGTCCGGTTCATCGAACAACGCCGCCCCGGCACCGCCCGCGTGATGCGGGGCGATGACGGGTGCAGTTGTCATGTCACTGCTTCTCCGGAATCCGCGCCACCATCCGCAGGGACGTGGTTAGTTCTTCCATCTGAAGCCAGGGACGCAACCAGGCCACGGCGTTGTAGCTGCCGGGCTTGCCGGGGATCTCCTCGACCGACACACGCGCGTCGCGCAGCGGATAGGCCGCCCGCATTTCGGGGCCCGCATCGTCATTGGCGTTGACGTAGTTGTTGATCCAGCGGTTCAGCCAGGCTTCGCAATCCTCCGGCTCCATGAAAGACCCGATTTTATCGCGACCGATCACCTTTAGGTAATGCGCAAACCGCGACGTCGCCATCATGTACGGCAGACGGGCCGAGATTGCGGCATTCGCGGTCGCCTCGGGTCGATCGTATTTGGCCGCCTTGTGCGTCGTCTGCGCCCCGAAGAACACGGCGTAGTCGTGGTTTTTGTAGTAGCACAGCGGCAGGAAGCCCATAGCGCCAAGCTCTGCATCGCGCCGGTCGGTGATCGCAATCTCGGTCGGGCACTTGATGTCCGTGTCACCTGCATCGGTTGAGAACAGGTGCATAGGCAGCCCGTCAACCTTGCCGCCATTCTCTGCGCCGCGAATGGCCGTGCACCAACCGGTCTGATTGAACGCTTCGGTCAGGTTTGCGGCCATCGCATAGGCTGCGTTCATCCAGCAATAGTTGTTGTGTGGGATGCGGTCACCTTCGAACGAAGCGGCCTCATCATAGCTGAACTCGTCAATCGTGCGCGTCGTTGGGCCGTAGGGCATACGGGCAAGCACGCGGGGCATGGTCAGTGTGGCAAAACGGCTTTCGTCCGATGCCCGGAAGTTGCGCCATTTCGAGTATTCAGACGCATCGAAGATTTTCGACAGATCGCGTGGCTTCGACAGTTCCGTATAGTCATCGAAACCAAAGAGCTTCGGTGATGCTGCCGAAATGAACGGTGCAAAGGCCGCGGCAGAGACCTGACTGATGCCTTGCAGGCATTCCAGATCCTCAAAGCTGTTGTCGAACTCGAAATCTCCGATCATTGCGCCCAGAGGCTCGCCGCCCGGCGTGCCGAATTCGTCTTCATAGATAGATTTGAACAGCCGCGACTGGTCAAATTCCACGGCCTTGGCCAGATCACGTCCGATTTCGGATTTCGATGCGTTCAGTACGCGGATTTTCAGGTTCGCTGAGGTGTTCGAGTTCTGCACCAGATGCCACAGACCGCGCCACGACCCTTCCAGCTTGGAAAACTCCGGGCTTTGCATGATCGCTGCCAACTGGACGGATATTTGTTCGTCCAGCGCCTCAATCGCCTTGGTCAGTGTGATGGTCAGATTGCGATTGTAGCTGACGGTGCCATCGAGCGCGGCGTCGGTCAGTGTCTTGAGCAGTTCCTTGGTGCGGTCCGGTTCGGTCTGCCGGGTTGCGCCAATGACACTGTCCAGAAGTGACTGTTCATTGACGGCCTGGGCTGCGCCCGCCTCGGTTTGAAATTCGGTACCCATTCTCACTTGTCTCCTTGATCACCGGTTTGCGCTTCGAGCTGATCAACAACGTCCTTGATCGCGGTATCGTCCTGCAGAAGTTTCTCCAGCAGCGTCTCAAGCTCTTCAGAGCGGTCGGCCTTGGACAGCAGGTCACGCAGCTGATTGCGGCTTTCCAACAGCTTGTTCAGCGCAGGCACCTGGCTGACGACCTGCGCCGGCTCAAAATCCTCAAGACGGGAAAAGGACAGTTGAACCTTCATTTCCTCGTCCGCATCGCTAAGCGTGTTTTCGACGCGGAAATTCAGCCCGGGTGTCATCTTCGCCATCACGTCGTCGAAGTTGTCTTTGTCGATTTGGACAAACTTACGCTCGCCGAAGGGTTTCAGCTTTTCGGTGGGATCGCCTGAAAAGTCGCCAAGGACGCCGACCACAAAGGGCAGCTCCTTTTCGACCATCGTGCCTTCTGTTTCGACTTCATATTTGATGTGCACGCGCGGTTTGCGCACGTTGTCGAGTTTGTCGTGAATACTTGCCATGGGTGGCCTCCTTAAAATTCGGTGAAGTTTCGAGGTGGGTTTGCACCTGCAATTGAAATGCGTTTCGCGGATTCAGTGTGCGCGTGCGGCAGGATCGCAGCGTTTTGTGTTAGGTCACTCTCCGTTCTGGTTCTTGTCTGGTTGGCGCCCGATGCCTGCGGTGGTCATCACGGCGGTGCGGGCGTGTTCGTCCGGGATCAGTTCGGCCAGCAGGGTCGCAAAATCCATGCGCCCGCGGCGGACCAGCGTCTCAAGCGCATCGGCGATGGGTGAATGCGGTTCGGCACACCGGAAGTAAGCGGCAATGCGCAGCATCTGGTCAAAGGCGTCCTCGCGCGACGAAATTGTGCCGGATGAGGGTGTGGTTGCGGGCGGCCCGTCTGACATTGCAACCGTATCGCCGTTCGGGGCCTCATTTTCAGATACATCTATATCAAGGCTATCTGCGGCCAGACTGCGAATGGTCCGCGCGGCCTCATCCAACGCGTCTGCAATTTTGTTGAACGGTGGGGCTTCGGGACCGAGAAGATCACCAAGAAGGTTGTCGCAGCGTTCCAGTTCAGAGCTTGCATATTGTATAGCGTGAAGTTGGGCGCTGACGGCTGCCTGCCCGGATTGGGCCAGCGCGTTGGATACTGCTGCACTGCCGCCGCCATCGGTCACATTCCAAAGCCCATGCTCGCCGTAATTGCCATCCGGTGACAAGGGGACGAGGCGCAGGGGTGCGATCAGCGTGCCTTCCCGCCCGACGCCGTTCAACGCGCCGATGATGTCAAATGGACGGTCGAGGGCATCTTCCGGTTGCGGGTGCAGATTCGTTCCGTGCGCCGCGATCATGTCAGCGAGTCGCACAAGCGATTCGCCCAAACCCGTGAACCCATCAAGTCTGGTGCGCGCCTCAATCAGCCACACCGCGACTTCTATATCCAACCCGATTTCGTCGAGCAGATACGCCGCTGTATCGGCGACATGTCGCCAATCCGGCGCAATCTTGAGTACACGCTCTGCGGGTTCCGCCCCCTCCTGTCGGCGTTCTTCCGCTCGCGCTGCTGACCGGGCATCACGCAAGCGGCGATAATCCGCTAGCGCTGTGCTGGATTCCCGCGGGTTCTCGCCAACCGAGAGGGCTGTTTGGGGAAGCCTGCTGTCGTCTGGCACCGTTTTACTCTCCTACCGTAAATCATGTTTTTTCAATAAAAACCGAGACTTAATGAAATTCACATCTCGATTCGTACAAAACCGTACCCGAGCAATTCCGGAATTCCGAATGGATAATTTGCTTGAAGAAAGTTCAACTGACTGAGACCTTCACTGGTAACGAAGGCGTGTGATCGTCAGCAAACCTTGAAGCGAATTCAGCGTGTTTCAGGGCGCTTGTATTACAACCTTTGAATGTATTTTAATGCGTAAATTCTTGCGCTGTAACGACGAGCAAATCGTTTTGATTGATGTGTAACTATGTCCCAAATTGATCTGCATGTTTTGATTTCCCGGCTGGCGCCAGATGTCTCAGCCACCCTCGAAGAAGCCGCCGGAATTGCGGTGCGCCATGGGCATGGAACGATTGAGCCAGAGCACTGGATCGTCGCCATGTCCGCGTCAAAGCCTGCCGCCGAGGCCATCGAAGCGGCTGGCGTCAATCCTGACGAAGTGCGGTCCCAGGCCCAGCTTGCGGTGGATGGTTTGGCGCGTGGAGCGGCCGCGACCCCCACAATGGCGCCAGCGGTTGTCGATCTGGCACGCGAAAGCTGGACGGCTGCCAGCTTGCGGTTCGCGCAAAGATCAATCACCGCAGAGACACTGTTGTACGTCCTGACCAGCGACACCGCCCTAAGCGCCAACTTGCGACGCGCGGCACCCGCATTGCTAAAGCTGGACAAGGCCGTCCTGCAGGACCGGATCAAAGCCTCTGCAGACACACATTCGCCGGACGATCCCTCGCCCGCTGTTGGCGGCGAGGATTTCCTGGCGCTCTACACCCACGACCTGACAGCGCAAGCCCGCGATGGAAAGATCGACCGTATCGTGGGTCGCGATGCCGAATTGCGCCAAATGGTCGACATCCTGCTGCGCCGCCGCCAAAACAACCCGATCCTGCTGGGCGAAGCGGGTGTCGGCAAAACCGCCGTTGTCGAAGCCTTCGCCATCATGATCGCTGATGGGACAGCACCAGGGCCGCTGAAGGACGTCACGCTCTATACGCTTGATTTGAACCTGCTTCAGGCGGGCGCTGGCGTGAAGGGCGAATTTGAACGGCGTCTGACCGGTATTCTTGACCAAGTCAAAGCGGCTACAGGCCCTGTCATCCTGTTCATCGATGAGGCACATGGCCTTATTGGCGCTGGTGGTCAGGCGGGCCAAGGTGATGCTGCCAATATCCTCAAGCCTGCCCTTGCGCGAGGCGAGTTGCGTACCATCGCAGCGACCACTTGGAGCGAGTATAAAAAGTATTTTGAAAAGGATGCGGCCCTCACACGTCGCTTCCAACCGGTCAAAGTCGATGAGCCTGACATCGAGACAGCCATTCGCATGATGCGCGCCGTTGCGAGCAAGTTCGAAGCGCATCATGGGGTGCCCATCCGGGAAAACGCATTGCGTGCCGCCGTGGAATTATCGGCCCGCTATCTGCCCGAGCGCCAACTGCCGGACAAGGCCGTCAGCGTCATTGACACCGCGGCCGCAGCCGTCCGTCTGTCGCGCGAAGTCGATCCCGAAGCGCTTGAACGCCACAGGACCGAGGCCAGGCATTTGTCGGCCGAGATCGCGCGGCTCGAAAGCGAGCCCACGCTGTCCGGCGCGAAGGAAAGCGACCTCAAATCACTGCGCACCGCACGCAGTGCTGAGGAAAGTGCCGCCGATGCGGTCGCGGGACAGCTCAGCACACAACGCGCGCTGGCGCAAACAGCGGATGAGATCGCCACGGCAGACCAAGCGGACCTGCCCAAGCTCGCAGAAGCCGAACGCGCGCTGGCCAAGGCTGCGGGGGAAGCGCCGCTGGTGCATCGCGTCGTTGATGCAGATGCCGTTGCACAAGTGATCGGGCGCTGGACCGGTGTTCCAACCGGTCGCCTGATGCGGAGCCAGATCGACGCTGTCGAAACGCTGGATCAGCGCCTCAAGGCGCGCGTGCTGGGTCAGGACGCAGCCCTCAACGCGCTGTGCGAAGCAATGCGCGTTGCGCGCGCGGGATTGGGCGAGGTGCGCAGACCGCAAGGCGTGTTTCTGCTGGCCGGTATGTCAGGCGTCGGAAAGACGGAAACGGCGCTGGCACTTGCGGATGAGCTTTATGGCGGCCAGCAAGCGTTGAGCGTCATCAACATGTCGGAATTCAAGGAAGAGCATAAAGTATCGCTGCTCATGGGATCGCCCCCCGGCTATGTTGGCTACGGCGAGGGCGGCGTGCTGACCGAAGCGGTACGGCGCAGGCCCTATGGCGTTCTATTGCTTGACGAAATCGATAAGGCGCACCCGTCGGTGCAGGACATTTTCTATCAGGTCTTTGACAAGGGTATGCTGCGCGACGGTGAGGGTCGCGATGTGGATTTCCGCAACACGACGATCCTGATGACCGCCAACACCGGCACGGAAACGCTGGCCACATTGGCAGAGGACCCCGATGCCATGCCTGCGCCCGAGACGCTGCCCGATCTGATCCGGCCGGAGCTTTTGGCGCATTTCAAACCCGCCTTCCTCGGTCGGCTCACGGTGGTGCCATACCAACCGCTCGATACAGAAACCCTGAACGGCATTGTTGATCTGCAGATCGCCGGCATCGCGGAGCGGTTGGCTGGAAGTTACGATGCACAACTCAAGATCACCGATGCCGCCCGCGATGCGCTCGGCGCCCGCGCGAAATCAAGCGAAACCGGCGCTCGGGCAATCGAGGCGATGCTGTCACAAAAGGTCCTGCCCAAGCTGGCTGACCTTTTCCTGGATTCGGTCACCCGCGGACTTGTGCCGCGGGTGGTCGAACTAGACGTCGATGAGAGTGGCGAAATTTCTGTCGCCGCAATCGGAAAAAGGAGACGTCTGGCAAGCTAGCCGCCGCTGTGCTTGCCGAATTCGATACCACTACAGACTGCAACCCAATTGACTCAAGGAGCAATACAATATGCCAATCTACATGCAACTCGACGGTGTGCCTGGTGACGCGACGCACGAGACCCACCGTGAGTGGATGGACATCGAAACACTGCACTGGAACGTGGCACGCAACATGAACACGCAGGCCGGTTCCACCGCGAACCGCGAGGCGTCCGAGCCAACGGTCAGTGAAGTGGTTCTGACCAAAGTGACCGACAGCTCCTCGACCAAACTGTTTGCCGAGGCCTGCACCGGTCGGACAGGCAAGCTGTGCACGATCCATCTGGTGACCACCGGCAACCCCGGCGACACCTATGTCGAGTACAAGCTGACCAACACGCTGGTGTCGAACTACTCGGTCGATACGTCGGGCGACCGCCCGGTTGAGACCATTCGTCTGAACTTCACCAAGATGGAAGTGAAGTACATCCCGCATGACGAAAACCACAGCCCGCAGTCGCCGATGATCGCGTCCTACGATCTGACAACGACCAGAGCTGCGTAAGCGCATTCGGCCGATCCCCGCCTCCGCAGGGGTCGGCCCACCTTTTCTGCCCAAACTCCATTTTGTCAGCGAAAAGAGGGACGCCCTACCATGGCCACCGATGCAAAGACGAGGCTTGAAGCGCACGCGCGACGGCTCGGTTCGATCAAGTCAGACTACTACGGACATGTGTTTCAAGGCGTTGCCGGCGCTTATTCAGATGCGTTTAATGCATTCAACAAAAAGCTGGATGAACAAAAGACCGCCGACGATCTGAAGATGGAACTGGCGATGACCGTGCTGATTGTGGCCGCCGTCGCCGCCGCGCCCATCGCTGCGGGCAGCGCCGTCACAGCACTTGCAGGAACCGCCGTTGGTAGGACCATGGCAACCTATTCAGCACGTGTTGCCTCATCGGGTGTTGCCACGTCGAAGGCCGTGCAATGGGCCGTCTCGCAAGGGGGGGCCCTGCACTCTGCAACCACCCAGCTGTCCAATCGCACCGTGGTGAAAGCCATCTGGGCGCCTGTGCGGTCCGAGGTCGCCAGTTACGTGCGCAAGCAAAGCGCAAAGCAAGCGACACGGATGACCACGGATGTACCCGGGCTTGAGATTGAAACAGGCAACCCCAGCTCCCTGCTGCGGGCGATGACGGCATATGTAAAAGATTCCTACGCCTATCTTGAAACGCAGATTGAGGCAGCGATTGCCAGCGATGGGCACAAAGATATTCTCGAAGCATTTGCCGACGATCTGGACAAGCACCCGTTCCTCAAACGCCCGCCGACCATCGACGAAGCAACGCTGGCAACGATGCGCCGCCGCTTTGAGTTGGCGTTGTTTCTCGACTACCTGATGCAATTTGATCGTTTGGAAGTCACGACATTCAGCCACCATACCCGGAAGGATGCGATCCCTGTCTACACGACGACATCCTCCGCAATTCCAGCGCTGCCGGGGTCGCCCGACTACCCGCGCAATGTCTCCAAGCAGTATTCGCAGGAAGGCCAGCGTGTTGTTCACCGTGATCCAGGCAACAAGGTCGAGGATCGTATAAACGAGTTGATGGCCGCTGAACTGGACGCGAGCAACACGCTTGTGCAACTCAAGGATCTGCCGCGTACGCTGATCCGGGACCGGTCCATCTTTGAAACCGGCCCCTTCGGCCCAGACGTGGATGCAAAGGCCATGCGCGACAGTGCGAAAGTGCTGCGTGCCCTGAACGACGCATCACCGCTGGTCAAACTGATCCCCGCACAGATGGCGGCGGGGTAGCAGACACCAGAGAGGTGCGCCTTAAGAGACGAACGCCAGCATCGACATATGTCGTGCCGAACTGGACCTCGATTGGAAGATCGATGCTGGCCCACCGACCTCACCTACGCGCGTTGATCAGCGACTCTTTGACGGCCAACTCGTAACAACCGTACAGGCATTTTCACCCGTGAAAATGTCAGAAACGGGTACAAATCTAGGTCCGTGCAAAGGCAACAACCGTCACCCGCAGCGCCTTGGCCCATAATCAGTGGGTTTTAAGCACAGCTCGCACGGGCACAGAAACCTTGCCGAGAGCGTCATCCGCTGGCACAGTTTTGCCCGCAATACGGAGACGCACATGGCCCTGAAGACAACTGCCGCCCAAATGGTCGCAGATGCGCGCGCCCGCATAAGGGAAGTTGAGACCACAGACGCCATCAAAATGGTCAATGACGCCGACGTGGTTATCGTCGATATCCGCGACATACGCGAACGTCAGCGCAGCGGCTACATCCCCGGATCGGTACACGCCCCACGCGGCATGATCGAGTTCTGGGTGGACCCCGACAGCCCGTACTTCAAGGACGTGTTCGGTCAGCCAGACAAGACCTACCTGTTTCACTGCGCCTCCGGCTGGCGATCGGCCCTCACCGTCGCCACATTACAAGACATGGGATTTGATGCGGCACATCTGCGCGAAGGGTTTTCAACCTGGGAAGCGCAAGGAGGGCCGGTAGAGAAGGAGGACAAGACGTGACACCAGACATGACCTGCCATCCGATTGTAACACCGTTCTTTGATGAACGATCCAACACCATCTCGTATGTTGTGCAGGAGCCCAACGGACGGGCCTGTGCAGTAATCGACGCCGTGATGGACATTGACTATGCCGCAGGTGCTTTGAATTTCGACGGCGCGGACAGGATCATAGCCCATATCCGCGCCAATGACCTGCAACTCGACTGGATCATTGAAACCCACGTCCACGCCGATCACCTGTCCGGTGCGCCATACATACAGGACGCCCTTGGCGGCAAAATCGGCATCGGTGCCAAAATCACCGAAGTGCAGGACACCTTTGGAAAGGTGTTCAACGAAGGCACCGAATTCCAGCGGGATGGCTCGCAATTCGATGCGCTTTTCAAAGATGGCGACACCTACGAAGTTGGCGCAATGACCTGTTTTGCCATCCACACACCCGGCCATACACCGGCCTGCATGGTGCATGTGATGGGCGATGCAGCCTTTGTCGGCGATACGCTATTCATGCCGGACGGCGGCTCCGCCCGTGCGGATTTCCCCGGCGGCGATGCGGGCCAGCTTTATGACAGCATTATGCGCGTTCTGTCCCTGCCCGACGCGATGCGCCTGTTTATTTGCCACGACTATGGTCCCGGCGGGCGGGCTATTGCATGGGAAACCACGGTGGCCGAAGAACGGGAAAACAACATCCATGTAGGCGGAGGCAAATCACGCGCGGATTTCATCAAGTTCCGAACCGAACGGGACGCGCAGCTCGCAATGCCAAGCCTGATCATTCCAGCATTGCAGGTGAACATGCGGGCGGGCGAGATCCCGCGCGATGATGCGGGCGACATGGCGCTCAAGGTGCCGTTGGGCAAGCTGTAGCGGTCTTTGACGCAAAGACCCGCTGGAAATCGGCGCGATTTCCGGTCCCAACTGCGGCTTTCTGCGTCAGAAAGCCCACGGAGTTTGCGTCAAACTCCGTTTACCTGGCCAAAGGCACGTCGATATTGTCGATCAACCGCACCCCCGCCATGTAAACGGCGGCAAACAATCGCGCCGGTGTGCCCGCCCGTTCAATCAAGCTGAACGTATCGTTTGTCCGCATCTCCAGATAGTCGATGTCGCCGAACCCCGCCGCGGCCAGACGCGCCTCGGCATTTGGCAGCAGATCAGCCATAGATGCCCCCTGCCCCAACTGATCAACCATGTCTTCCATGACCTCGTTCAGCGCCGACGCACGGCTGCGCGCCTGATCCGACAACAGCAGGTTGCGTGATGACATGGCCAGCCCATCAATCTCCCGGATGGTCGGGCAGCCCACCACCTTAACCCCGAGGTCCAAATCACGCGCCAACCGCCGGACGACCTGCAATTGCTGAAAATCCTTCTCCCCGAAAAACGCCAGATCGGCGGAGGTTTGGGTAAAGAGTTTCGTGACAATCGTGGCGACCCCATCAAAATGACCGGGCCGATGCGCCCCGCACAGCACGTTGGTCAAGCCATCAACGCTTACAGTGGTGGCAAAGCCGTCCGGGTACATCTGCGCACCGTCAGGCACGTAAATCGCATCGACAGCAAAGCGCTCCAGCTTGCGCGCGTCCTCGTGCTCGGTCCGGGGATAATTCGCGAGGTCCTCGGGATTGTTGAACTGCTTGGGGTTCACAAAGATGGTCACGATCACCCGGTCGCTCATCTCCTTGGCACGCGCCACGAGGCTCAGGTGCCCGTCATGCAGCGCACCCATGGTCGGCACCACGCCAATCGTTTCGCCCGCCCTCTGCCAACCGCGCGTCATCTGTCGCAACTCGGCCAAGGTACGCACAATTGGCGCAGTCATGCCTTGGCTCCCGGAACGACGTCTGCAAAGACATGCTCCGGCCCGGGAAAACGACGCGCGCGCACGTCCTCAGCATAGGCGCCGATGGCTGCTTCACCGACTTTGCCCAGTTCCGCATAACGCTTCACGAACTTGGCCTTGAAGGCAGTGAACAGGCCCAACATGTCATCCACCACGAGGATCTGGCCGTCGCAGCCTGCGGACGCACCGATACCGATGGTCGGAATCTCGACGGCTTCGGTGATGTCGTTGGCAAGCCTTTCCGGCACCTTCTCCAACACCACGGCAAAGGCTCCGGCCGCCGCAACGGCCTCTGCATCCGCCTTCAGCGCAGCCCCTGCGTCACCCCGGCCCTGTACCTTGTAGCCGCCCAGCGTGTTGATGGATTGCGGGGTCAGGCCCACATGCGCCATCACCGGAATACCCCGCGCCACAAGGAACGCGATGGTGTCGGCCATCGCCACGCCCCCTTCCAGCTTCACCGCCCCCGCACTCGTCTCTGCCATCAGGCGGGCTGCATTCCGGAACGCCTGTTCGGGGCCTTGCTCGTACGAGCCAAAAGGCATGTCGATCACCATCATCGCCGACGACAGCCCCCGCGCGACGGCCTGCCCGTGCATCACCATCATCTCCATCGTCACCCCCAGGGTCGACGGCAAACCATGCAGCACCATGCCAACGCTGTCGCCAACCAGAACAAAATCGCAATGGGCATCCATCATCTGCGCCATTGGTGTTGTGTAGGCGGTCAAACTGACAATGGGCGTGCCGCCCTTCATGGCGCGAATGTCGTCGGGCAAAGGGGCGGTCTTGCGGGCGGTGGCGCTCATCTTCGGGCCTTTCGCTGGTCGTTTCGTGGGCGCAGATACCAGCCTTCCGCCCTCTGCGCCACTGAACAAAAGGCGCACCAGACTTGCGCGACGCCACGTTTGCGGGAAAGCTGTCTTTGAACCGGACCGACAGGGGAGACCGCCATGTTCCACCGACTGCTGATGACCACCGCCGCCATCGCTTTAGCCTCAAGCGCGTGGGCCAAGACCGACATCACCGTGGCGATCCAGCTCGAACCCCCGCATCTCGACCCGACCTCAGCGGCAGCTGGCGCCATCGACTCGGTGCTCTATTCCAACGTGTTCGAGGGGCTCACCCGCTTCATGGGCGACGGATCGGTCGTGCCAGGCCTCGCCGAAAGCTGGGAAATCTCGGATGATGGACTGACCTACACCTTCACCCTGCGCGACGGTGTGACATTCCACGACGGCACCACCATGGATGCCGAAGACGTCAAGTTCACCTTCGACCGCATCCTCGCCGAAGACAGCGCCAACGCACAGAAAGCGCTCTATGCCGCCATCAGCACGGTCGAGATTGTAGACCCGCAAACTGTGCAGATGACGCTGTCGGAACCCAACGGCAACCTGCTCTTCAACCTCGCCTGGGGCGATGCGGTGATCGTGGCCCCCGATAGCATCGAGACCATCAAACAGCAGCCGATCGGCACGGGCCCCTTCAAATTCGACAACTGGACCCAGGGCGACAGCATCCGGATCAGTCAATATGACAGCTACTGGGGGGACGCCCCCGCCCTAACAGAAGCCACGTTCAAATTCATCTCAGACCCGACCGCGGCCTTTGCTGCCGTGATGGCCGAGGATGTGGACGCCTTCATCGGCTTCCCGGCGCCCGAGAACCTGCCTCAGTTCGAAGCTGACCCGCGTTTTCAGGTCCTGATCGGGTCAACCGAAGGCGAAACGATCCTGTCCACCAACAATGCGGTGGCCCCCTTCGACGACCTGCGCGTGCGGCAGGCGGTGGCCCACGCCATCGACCGGCAGGCGATCATCGACGGAGCCATGTTTGGCTACGGCACACCCATCGGCACCCATTTCGCACCGCACAACCCGGCTTATGTCGATTTCACAGGTGGTTCCGCCTACGACCCGGAAAAAGCGCGCGCCCTGCTGGCCGAAGCAGGCATGGCCGACGGGTTCGAGACCACTCTGCATCTGCCGCCGCCCTCCTACGCCCGCCGCGGGGGTGAGATCATCGCCGCCCAATTGGCCGAGGTCGGGATCAGGGCCGAGATCATCAATGTCGAATGGGCCCAATGGCTCGAAACCGTGTTCCGAGGCAAGAACTTCGGCCTGACCATCGTCAGCCACACCGAGCCAATGGACATCGGGATCTACGCAAACCCCGACTACTACTTCCAATACGACAACCCCGCCTTCCAGGAACTGATCGCGACGCTCAACAGCACCACCGACCCTGATACGCGCACCAACCTGATGGCCAAGGCGCAGGAAATGATCGCCAACGACGCAGTCAATGGCTACCTGTTCCAGCTCGCGCAGCTGGCGGTGGCCAAGGCAGAGCTTCAGGGCCTCTGGACCAACATGCCAACACAGGCGACAGACCTCACAGGCGTAAGCTGGGCCGAATAAGCGCAAGGTCCCCGCTTCCCTGTTTTAAAAAATCCTCCCCGAAGGACCGATCCGCCAAGGAGCCGTTCGGGGAATTCAAAGTCCATCGCGCCAATGTCAGAGGACACCCAATGATCATCCATCCCGCAGGCAGCCGTGCCAGCTTACGCGCCAACCCAGACTATTTCACAGGCGACGTCTGGCAGGGCCCGATCATCTCAACCGAAGCACCCGCCCGGCTACAGGCCCTCTTGGTCCACTTCGCGCCGGGTGCCCGCACCGCCTGGCACACGCACCGGTTGGGTCAGACACTTCATGTCACACAAGGCACAGGCCTAATCTGCCTGCGCGGCGAGACACCGCAGATAATCCGCGCAGGTGACACCGTATGGATCCCGCCGGGGGTCGAACACTGGCATGGCGCGGGACCGGACACTGCCATGTCACACATCGCCATGCAGGAGGCTGAAGACGGCGCGGCTGCAACATGGCTCGAACAGGTCAGCGACACGGACTACGGCGGATAGGTGAGAGGGGGGCCAGCCCCCCGGCTGCGCCTCCCCCCAGAGTTTATCTGGCAAGATGAAGGATCTTGTCGCGTACCTCGTCCCGGATAGGTCCGTTGCGTGGTGCGTCGCGCAGGTTTGTGAACCAATGCTCCGGCGGGTTCTTGCCGCGCCGGTTGCCGTCAAAGCGCAGCGCGCGCAGCACCTCTTCGCCCGCATATTCGACACGATCCGGGATCTCATAGCCACTCAACGTGGCCCAAACCCCCGTCCAAAGCCGTCCGACTGACCATGGGTTGTATCCGCCACCGCCCAACACCAACAGGCGCGGTGCCATCCCGATCAGCGCTTGCACGACAGCCCAATGGGCGTTGTTTGACAGGGACAAATGCGCCTGCGGGTCTTCCTCCACCGCATCCGCACCGCATTGCAGGACGATGGCGTCGGGCTTGAAGGCCGAAACACGGAGCAAGATCACATCATCGCGGATCAACGCCATCTCGTCATCGTTCAAACCACGCGGAACGGGCAGGTTCACCAGCGTATCAGTCGCCTCAAGCGGCCCTGTACGCGGCCAAAGCCCGTCCTCGTGGACCGAGATCATCAGCACGTCCGGATCATCGGCAAAGGCCAACTCGACTCCGTCGGGGTGATGCGCGTCTATATCCACGTAGGCCACCCGCTGCGCCCCGTTGCGGCGCAGGGACAGGATCGCCAGAACGGGATCGTTGAGGTAACAAAACCCCCCTGCCCGATCCGGCATCGCATGATGCGTACCCCCGGCCGGGTGGTAGACAATGCCGCCATCCGCCAGAAGTTCCCCAGCCAGCAGCGACCCACCTGCCGCAGTCGCTGGGCGCCGGTACATTTCCGGAAAAACGGGGTTGTTCGAAGTGCCAAGCGCGTGCCGCGACCTGACATCGGCGGTTACGGCCTGTGCCGCCTCAGCCGCGTGAAGCGCTGCAATATAGTCCGGCGTGTGCCAGATCGTCAGCGTGTCGGGCTTCGCACGCGGGCTGGGCACATAGGCGTCGCGCGGCAGCCAGCCCATGGCCCGGCTCAGATCAATCACGGTCGACACCCGCGGCACCCTCAGCGGGTGCCACGGGCCATAGGACGATCCACGATAGATCTCCGATCCGATGAACAGCGGGCGGGGCAACATCGCCCATAGATAGGCGGCCCGCCGTTCAAAACGAGGGGGATCAAGCCGCGGCGGCACCCATCGTCTCTGCCCGCGACAACCAGCGGTCGATCTTTTCCGGTTTGGCGAGTTTCACGGATCCGAACATCACGACATTCCGAGGTTTGACGCCCACGAACTTCATCACCTGATTGCGCATCACACGACGCCCCGGGCTGCGATAAATCAGAGTGTCGAGCCAGGTCGGCGTGTCCGCCGTGATAATCGCATCGCCCGTCCGCCCATCCAGCAGCTTGTCCCAACCGAGGCCCCGGTCATGGTACTTGTAGGCAAATCCCGATTGCAGGCCCGCGTCCATCACGGCCTTGGCCTGCGCGGGCATCGCGCCCCACCAGTAGGGGTGTACGATCATCACGTGATCGGCCCAGCTAATGTTGTCCTGCCAGACCTGGATGTCGGGCGAAAGATCCTGCCCCTCGCTGTAACCAGCCTCGGGCGCCATGTCCGACAGGTGCATGATCCGCACATCCGCCCCCTTGGCGCGGGCGCCTTTAGCATAGCGCTCGGCCAGTGCAGCGTTC
The DNA here is from genome assembly GCF_000814025.1 of Tateyamaria sp. ANG-S1. Taxonomy (GTDB): domain Bacteria; phylum Pseudomonadota; class Alphaproteobacteria; order Rhodobacterales; family Rhodobacteraceae; genus Tateyamaria. The sequence continues at coordinate 105,162 of NZ_JWLL01000010.1, forward strand.
AGCGATCCGGCCTTGGGATGCGCCACCCAGATGAAAACACGTTTGGTCATTTCGAAAACTCCATCGCTTGCTTGACACAGTGTCAATTGACAGCGTGTCAACTATGTGCTTCTTGACATCATGTCAAGTGAAGTGATCGACACCCCGACCAAAATTTTGCGCGCCACGCTGGAGCTGCTGGAAGCCCCCGGCGCCAAGCTGCCCACGATGTCTGACATTGCGCGGGCGACAGGGATCAGTCGGCAAGCGGTCTACCTGCATTTCCCCAGCCGCACCGACCTGCTGGTCGCCGCAACGCGCTATCAGGACCGGCAAAACCAAGTGGACGCCGCACTCGCCCCCAGCCGCGGCGCACGCTCCGGGGCCGAACGGCTCGACGCCTTTGTCACCGCTTGGGGGAACTACATCCCCAAGATCTACGGCGTGGCGCGGGCCATCATGGCGGTAACGGACACGGATGCCGAGGCGGCGGCAGCCTGGAACACCCGCATGCAGGACATGCGCGAAGGCTGCGCGGCTGCCATCCAAGCGCTGGCGGAGGACGGCTCTCTGCCCCCAGACACCGACATCGAACAAGCCACCGACCTGCTCTGGACGCTGCTCTCGGTCCGCAATTGGGAGAACCTGACCCAAACCTGCGGCTGGTCGCAGGAGTGCTACATCGCCACGATCCGGGGACTTGCCATGGCCACCATCGCCCGCGACCTCGGCGCTCTGACGGACGTGCTTGCCTGCACAGACCCGCCCGCCTAACGTCGTGGCTACATGCTGCGCTACACCCTCAAACGGCTCCTGTCGCTCATCATCAGCCTCGCCATCGCGTCGCTGGTCATCTTTACGGTGATCGAGGTGGCACCGGGCGATCCCGCCTCCTTCATGCTGGGCATCAACGCAGCCGAAGATACGCTGGCCGCCCTGCGTGCTGAGTTGGGCCTCGATCAGCCGAAATGGCAACGCTATCTCGCGTGGGTCGGCGGGATGCTTCAGGGCGATTTCGGCACCTCATACCAATACCGTACGCCCGTGTCCGAGATGATTGCCGACCGGCTTTGGGTGTCGCTACCACTCGCACTCTATGCCCTGACACTGTCGACGCTCATTGCATTTCCGGCGGGCATCTACGCCGCCTCGCGCCGGGGGAAAGCAAGCGATGTCGGCGTGATGGGCGCCACACAAATAGGCGTCGCCATCCCGAATTTCTGGTTCGCGATGATCCTAGTGCTGATCTTTGCCATCAACCTGCGCTGGTTCAGCGCGGGCGGTTTCGCGGGCTGGGACAAGGGGTTTTTCGCCGCGATGAAATCCCTCACCCTGCCCGCCATCGCGCTCGCCCTGCCGCAAGCCGCCATCCTCGCACGGGTGATGCGGTCATCGCTGCTCGACGTGCTGGATGAGGACTTCATGCGCACCGCCCGGGCCAAGGGATTAAGCCGCGGCGCGGCGCTGCGCCGCCACGGATTGCGCAACGCGATGATCCCCGTGCTGACAATCCTCGGCCTACAATTCTCGTTCCTGCTGGCAGGAGGCATCATCATCGAACAGGTGTTCTACCTGCCCGGCCTCGGGCGGCTCATTTTCCAAAGCATCTCTGCCCGCGACCTCATCGTCGTGGAGTCGGTCACGATGCTTCTCGTCTTTGCAGTGATCACGGTGAACTTCCTCGTCGACCTCGCCTATGCCGCCGTGGACCCAAGGCTAAGGGCGCGCGCATGAACCGAACGCTGATCCTCGGCGGCATCCTATCCGCCCTCATGGTCATCGCAGCATTGCTGTCCTTTGTCTGGACACCCTTCGACCACAGCGCGATGAACATCCCCGAAAAACTGCAAACACCGAACAGCAAGCACTGGTTCGGCACCGATCACTTCGGGCGCGACCTGTTCTCGATGATCATGGTGGGCGCACGCACGTCCATTGCAGTCGCCTGCGTGGCAGTGGGCATCGGCATCGGGCTCGGCGTGCCGCTCGGCCTCTGGGCCGCCGCGCGGCAAGGCGGCTGGGTGGACGAGGTGATCATGCGCGGCAACGACCTGATCTTTGCCTTCCCCAGCCTCGTCATCGCCATCCTGATCACGGCGATCTTCGGTGCTGGGGCCATCAACGCTATCGTCGCCATCGGCATCTTCAACATCCCTGTCTTCGCCCGCGTCACGCGAGGTGGCGCCCTGCCCCTCTGGGCGCGTGAGTTCATCCTGGCCGCCCGTGTGGCAGGCAAGGGCGCGGCACGGATCAGCATCGAACACATCCTGCCCAACATCGCGAACCTGCTGATCGTACAGGCTACAATCCAGTTCAGCCTCGGCATTTTGGCCGAAGCAGCGCTGTCCTATGTGGGCCTTGGCGCGCAGCCACCGACGCCAAGCTGGGGCCGCATGCTGGCAGACGCGCAGACGCTGGTCAGCATCGCACCCCACATGGCACTGGTGCCGGGCTTCGCGATCATCCTTACTGTTCTGGGCCTCAACCTGCTCGGCGACGGGCTGCGCGACGCGCTTGATCCCAAGCTCAGGGTGGCAAGAGTATGAGCCTGCTGGACGTCCAGAACCTGTCGCTATCAATCGCAGGCACACCGATCCTGCGGGACGTGTCGCTGACGCTGGCACCGGGCGAAGTCGTGGCGGTAACCGGTGAAAGCGGTTCCGGCAAATCCATGACAGCCCTTGCCGTGATGCAACTTCTGCCCTCCGCCGCGGTCGCAACCGGTAACATCACACTCGACGGCAATGACATGCTCGCGCTGGATGAAAGTACGCTGTGCACCCTGCGCGGCGACCTCGTCGGCATGGTGTTTCAAGAGCCGATGACCGCGCTCAACCCGGTGCAGACCATCGGCGCACAAGTGGGCGAGACAGTGCGCTTGCACCGCCCGGACCTCGACCCGAAGATGCAGGCACGGGAGGTGCTGGACCGTGTCGGCCTCGACGCCATCCCCCTCACCCGCTACCCGCACGAGCTGTCAGGCGGCCAGCGCCAGCGCGTCGTCATAGCCATCGCCATCGCCTGCAGACCCAAGTTGCTGATCGCCGACGAACCGACCACAGCGCTTGATGTCACCACACAGGCGCAAATCCTCGACCTGCTGAAACAGCTTGCCGCCGATGATGGCATGGGCCTCCTGATGATCACCCACGACCTCGCCGTCGTGGCCGAAATGGCCGACCGGATCACCGTGATGCACCATGGTGAAGTGGTCGAGGCGGGCGACACGCCAGCCTTACTCGCCAACCCGCAACACCCTTACACCCAAGCCCTTCTCGCAGCCTCTGACCACCAAGTCGATCTGCCGCAAACCCAAAAACAGGCCCCGCTGTTAAGGGTGCAAAATGTCGTGCGCGACTACACACTGCCCCGCACCCGCCTCTTTGTCCCCGCGGGGACACATCGTGCAGTGGATGATATCAGCTTCGACATAAAAAGGGGCGAAAGGGTCGGATTGGTCGGCGAGTCGGGCTGCGGAAAATCGACATTGACCCGCGCCATTCTTGGGCTTGAGCCGGTACAAAGGGGCACCATCACACTTGATGGCACCCCGGTCACCGACCCTTCTGTGCGGCGCAAGATGCAGGTGGTGTTCCAGGACCCCTACGGCAGCTTCAACCCGCGCCACCGCGTTGCGCGCCTGATCTCGGAACCCTTTCATCTGCTGGACACCACGCCGGACGATCGCGAAGCCCGTATCGCCGCGGCCCTCACCGATGTGGGCCTGTCGCCCGAGGATGCACAGAAATACCCGCACCAGTTCTCAGGCGGGCAGCGCCAACGCCTCGCCATCGCGCGGGCACTCATAATCCGCCCGGAGCTGGTGATCTTTGACGAGGCTGTGAGTGCTCTCGACGTCTCGGTGCGCGCGCAAATCCTCGACCTGATCGCTGATCTCTGCCGCCAATACGACCTGACCTATCTGTTCATCAGCCATGACCTGAGCGTCGTACGCACAATCACAGACCGGGTTCTGGTGATGAAAAAGGGCCAGATCGTCGAGGCAGGCGAGACCGAGCAGGTGTTCACGCAGCCCGCTCACCCCTATACCCAAACGCTGATCGAGGCGGCCCCAACCCTGCCGGGAGCGGCGTGATGCAGGTTGCACTCACCCCGCTGTCCAGCGCGGACACGCCGTGGCTACTTCACGTCGCAGAACCCTACTTCAACGAACTGGTCCCGGGTTTCGGACAACTGGCACAGGACCGCTTCGATATCTGGTGGACGGACGCAGACCGCGCAGCCTATGCCATCCTCGTCAACGACAAACGCTGCGGATTCGCCCTGATCCGCAGATGTGAAGATGGCCATCACGAGATATCCGAGTTCTGCATCGTACCGTCCGCTCGAAACGCAGGCACCGGCACCCATGCAGCCACCCTATGCCTGCGGCAACATCTCGGCCCATGGCGTATTGGCGTTGCAAGCGCGCTGCCGGGCACCGCTCGCTTTTGGGACCGACTGCTGAAAACAACACCCGGGATCACAGACCTTGCACAGGGCCCCGCCCTGACACCATCTCAGGCTCACAGCTATACCTTCACGTACCGGAACACCCCATGACAGACGCCCTTTGGTTCGACCCCTCCCTCATACTGATCGGAGGCACCTGGCGCGCTGCCACGGGGACGCTGCCCCTCATTAACCCTTCCGACGGCAGCGATCTCGCACGCATCGCACGCGGCACGGCAGACGACATCTACGCGGCGGTCAGCGCCGCCCACGCCGCACGCGCAGGCGATTGGGGGCGCATGACCGCCACCGAACGGGGGCGTATCCTGACCGAGATCGGGCGCCGCGTGCTGGACCGCGTCGATGAACTTGCAACACTCGAAGCCTTGGACGTCGGCAAACCACTGACCCAGGCGCGCGCCGATGCCACGGCTCTGGCGCGGTATATGGAATTCTACGGTGGTGCCGCAGACAAGGTGATGGGCGAGACGATCCCCTATCTCGACGGCTACACGGTCTATACCTTACGCGAACCGCACGGCGTCACAGGCCATATCGTGCCATGGAATTACCCCATGCAGATCATTGGACGCAGCGTTGGGGCCGCCCTCGCCATGGGCAACGCCTGTGTCCTCAAACCGGCAGAGGAAGCGTGCCTGACCGCCCTCGCCTTCGCTCACATCTGCCAAGAGGCCGGGCTACCCGATGGCGCATTGAACGTCGTACCGGGACTGGGGGCCGAGGCGGGCGCAGCTCTCGCCGCGCATCCCGGCGTGCAGCATATCAGTTTCACAGGCTCGGTTGGAACAGGGGCGCTGGTCCAGCAGGCGGCAGGGGCCAACGTGGTGCCGGTAACACTGGAACTCGGCGGCAAATCCCCGCAGCTTGTCTTTGACGACGCCGACCTCGATGCGGCCCTGCCCTTCCTCGTGAACGCAGGCATCCAGAATGCTGGACAAACCTGCTCCGCCTCGTCCCGCATCCTGGTCCAGCTCGACATTTACGATGATATACGCCACCGTATGTCCAAAGCCTACGAAGACCTAACTGTCGGCCCAGCCCTGTCAGACCTGCGCGTCGGCCCCCTGATCTCGACGAGGCAGAAGGAGATCGTCCAAGGCTTCCTCGACCAAGGCGCGGACCTCACCATCGCAGCACAAGGACGGCTACAAGACGCCCCCAACACCGGCGCCTATGTCCTGCCAACGCTCTTTGCCGATGTACCCCCAGACCACACGCTGGCGCGGGAAGAGATCTTCGGCCCCGTGCAGGTCCTGATCCCCTTCGACACCGAAGAGGACGCATTGCGCATCGCGAACAGCACCGACTACGGCCTCGTGGCCAGCGTCTGGACCCGCGACGGCGCGCGCCAGATGCGACTGGCCAAGGCGCTGCACGCGGGCCAGGTCTTTATCAACAACTACGGCGCAGGCGGCGGGGTGGAACTGCCCTTCGGCGGGGTGGGCAAATCGGGGCATGGGCGCGAAAAGGGTTTTGAGGCGCTCTACGGCTTCTCGACCCTCAAAACCGTCGCCGCACATCATGGCTGAGATTATCCCGCTCACTTGGCCAGACGATGGCCCGCGCATCCTGGACCTGTGCCACCGCGCCAGCGACTATGTCATGCTGGAACGGGGCCAGTCGCCTGACCTCGCCTATGTCGAAAGCGAAATGACCGAGGCGCCGCCATCGGTCCCGCCGAACCAGATTTGGTGCTGGGGACACTCGCAAGCAAACGGCTCACTCGACGGCGTCGCGACCTGCCTCAAGGGGTACTATGACCCCGATGACTGGTACCTCGGTCTCCTCCTGCTCGACCAAGCGGCGCGGGGTGCTGGTTTGGGCACGCAAATGGCCCAGCATGTGATTGAGCAGGCAAAGGCGGACGCCGCCCAATGTCTGCGCATCGCCGTGCTTGATGACAATCCCCGTGGCCGCGCGTTCTGGGAACGGCTCGGGTTCGCACATGAAAAATCGACCACTGCAGGTGACGGCCGTCTGCGTCACGTCCACCGCTTGCCGCTTAGAAAGGCCGCCGCATGATCTTCGAAAACCGCTTTCAGGGCCGCAAGGCTGTTATCACCGGCGGGGCTGCGGGCCTTGGCCGCGGCATCGCGGAACGCATAGCGGCAGAGGGCGGCGATGTTGAGATCTGGGACATCAATGCCGAAGCGCTCGCGGCATTCGACATGAGCACCCGGCAGATCGACGTCACGGACGCAACCGCCGTGGCCGACGCCATGACGCAAGCCCAGCCAGACATCTTGGTTTGTTCCGCCGGGATCACAGGGCCGAACACAACCACATGGGACTACCCGATCGACGACTGGCTGCGCGTGCATGACCTGAACCTCAACGCCGTCTTTTACTGCAACCGCGCCGCCGCCCCGATCATGCGCGGCAAAGGCTGGGGCCGGATCATCAATATCGCCTCCATCGCGGGAAAAGAGGGAATCCGAACGCCCCGGCCTACTCCGCCTCCAAGGCAGGCGTGATCGGCCTGACCAAATCGTTGGGCAAGGAATTGGCCACCAGCGGCGTCACCTGCAACGCCATCGCGCCCGCCGCAGTACGCACCGCCATTTTCGACCAGATGACGCAGGAGCACATCGACTTCATGCAATCCAAGATCCCGATGGGCCGCTTCGGAACGGTGGACGAAATCGCCAGCATGGCCTGCTGGCTCGCCTCGGACGAGGCCAGCTTCACCACCGGCTTCTGTTTTGATCAATCCGGCGGACGGGCCACGGCATAACAGGTTGCGTCGGCCAACAGGCCGCACATCATGCACATGAAAACGGGGGGGATTTCCAAATGCAGCTAAAGGGCAAAACAGCCATCGTCACCGGCGGCGCAAGCGGCTTCGGCGAGGGGATCGCCCGCGCCTTTGCCAGCGAAGGGGCGCGGGTCTTGGTGGCGGACATCAACGCCGATGGGGCCGAAGCCATCGCAAGCGACATTGATGGTGTGGCCGCACAGGTCGACGTATCGAACGCCGCTTCGGTCGCGTCTCTGGCCAAGCACGCCCTGTCGACCTTTGGTCATATCGACATTCTGGTGAACAACGCAGGGATCACTCACCTGCCCCAAGCGATGGAGGATGTCACCGAAGAGGAGTTCGATCGCGTTCTCGCCGTGAATGCAAAATCCGTGTACCTCACCGCCCGTCACCTCGTGCCCCACTTCAAGGCGCGGCAGGCCGGCGCAATCCTCAACGTGGCCTCCACCGCCGGGGTCAGCCCCCGGCCCCGGCTGAACTGGTACAACGCCTCCAAGGGTTGGATGATCACCGCGACCAAGGCGATGGCGGTGGAACTCGCCCCGCACGGTGTCCGCGTGAACGCGATCAACCCGGTGGCGGGCGAAACACCGTTGCTCAAATCCTTCATGGGCGAAGACACACCAGAGACGCGCGAGAAGTTCCTGTCGACCATTCCCTTGGGGCGCTTCTCCACACCGCAGGACATGGGGGCGGCGGCCACCTTCCTATGCTCCGACTCGGCCTCAATGATCACGGGCGTCGCCATGGAGGTGGATGGCGGGCGTTGCATCTGAGCCGCCGGGACATCAGAGCCGGAATAACCAAGGCGATCACATGACAACGCCCTCCCGCTACACGTTCCGCACAGCGACGCTGGATGACCTCGCTCTTTTGAAGGATTGGCAGTCAAACCGGCATGTAAGCGCGTGGTGGGACACGGATACGCCCTATGAAGCAGCCGACTTGGACAACCCACTGGTCAGGCGCTGGATCGTTTCAACCAACAACCGTTCCTTCGCTTTCATTCAGGATTACACGGTTCATGGCTGGGAAGATCATCACTTCGCCGGTCTTCCAAAGGGATCGCGGGGTATCGACCAGTTCATCGGCGAACCAGACATGGTCGGGATCGGCCACGGGTCCGCGTTCATTGGCCAGCACATGCGCAGCCTCTTTGATGCTGGTGCGCCGGTGATAGCAACCGATCCGCATCCTCAAAACGGACGGGCCATAGCAGTCTATACCAAGCTGGGCTTCGCGCCCCTGGGACCCCGACAAGACACGACATGGGGCTTGATTTTGCCCATGATCGCGCATCCACAGACCATATCGACACCCTTGTAGATGCCGACCGTTCGGGCATGATAGCGCCCAGACAGGAGACCGCCATGCAGCCCATCAACCTCAACACCAAGCTCTCACAATTCTCGACCCACTGGGATCCGCATGTCATTGCCGACTACAACGAGAACGATGTGATGGTGGTCAAATTCCAGGGCGAATTCCCCTTCCATCTGCACGAGGACACCGACGATTTCTTTCTGGTGCTCAACGGCGAAATGGTCATGGACCTCGAAAACGAAAGCCACGCGGTCAAAGCCGGTGAGCTTTTCATCGTGCCCAAAGGCGTGACACACCGCCCGCGGGCAGACGCGGAATGCAAGGTGCTTCTGATCGAACCCAAAGGCGTGCCCAATACCGGCGATCCCGCCACTGCGGCGCCCAAACCGCGTATCTGATCCACCTTCATCTTGCCAAGAAAACTCCCGCCGGAGGCACAAAATCCAAATGACCCCAGGCCCGCAAAATGCGATCACCGACATTGCCGGGCTCAAGGTCGGCCACGCGCAGGACGACACCCTCAAATCCGGCGTAACGGTGCTTACGGCAGACACACCCTTCACCGCCTCGGTCGCGGTGCAAGGCGGCGCACCGGGGACTCGGGAAACAGACCTTCTAGCCCCCGACAAGTCCGTAGCACAGGTAGATGCGCTGGTGCTGTCTGGCGGCTCTGCTTACGGGCTCGACGCCTGTTCCGGCGTGGTGGCAGGCCTAAGAGCCCAAGGGCGCGGCTACCGCGTAGGCAACGCGATCATCCCTCTTGTGCCAGGCGCCATCATCTTTGACCTTTTGTCCGGCGGTGATCAAAGCTGGACCGACACACCCTACCCTGCACTAGGCCGCGCCGCACTCGACGCGGCAACCGAAAGCACACCGATCGGCACCGTGGGCGCAGGCACCGGTGCCATGACCGCGATGATGAAGGGCGGGCTGGGCACCGCCTCCCTCACCCTCGACAGCGGTATTACGGTTGGCGCACTTGTGGCCGCCAATCCCATGGGCAGCGTGACCACGCCCGGGGACAGACACTTCTGGGCCGCTCCCTTTGAGATCGATGGCGAATTCGGCGGCCTTGGCCCCGATCCGAACGGCGGGCTGGGACGCAGCACCGACAGCCGCAAGCTCACAGCGATGATGGAACGCGCCAACACCACCATCGCCATCGTCGCAACCGACGCCACACTGGACAAGGCCCAATGCCAGCGGGTCGCCATCGCGGCCCATGACGGCATCGCCCGGGCCTGCGTCCCGGCGCACAGCCCTGGTGACGGGGACCTCGTCTTCAGCGTCTCTACCAGCGCCAAGCCCATGACATCACCGCAGGACCTGGCCCTGATCGGCCACGCCGCCGCGCTCTGCCTCAGCCGCGCCATCGCGCGCGGTGTGTATGCGGCAACACCCGCCCCAAATGACCTGCTACCAACCTGGAGCCAGCTCAATGCCAAAACTTGAGACGGGCGACATAAACCTCCACTACGAGGTGACCGGCAACGGGCCGCCGCTTCTGATGCTGGCGGGCTTCATGTCGGACCACGCCAGCTGGACGCCCCTGATCCCGCTGCTGCAGGACCATTTCACCTGCATAACCCCCGACAACCGCACCACTGGGCAGACGACACCGTGGAACGCACCGGTCAGCATTGACCTGATGTGCAAAGACGCGCTGGCGCTAATGTCCCACCTCGGCCACGACCGTTACCACACCATCGGACACTCCATGGGCGGGATCATCGCCCTGCACATGGCGCAAGAGGCGCACGAGCGCATGGCCTCGACCCATATCGCAGCCTCGGCCCCTGTGCGTCTGCCCCGCAACACAGCGCTCTTCGCGACGCTCATCGCGATCCGCCGCAGCAACGCGCCCGAAGACACATGGCTACGCGCCCTCTTCCCTTGGCTCTTCAACCCCCGCGTCTACAACAACCCATCAGCCGTGGATCAGGCGGTGGCCGACAGCCTCGCCTACCCCCACGCGCAATCCGCAGACGCCATGGAACACCAGCTCACCGCCCTGCGCGGATTCGACGGGACGGCCCTCGCCAACCCCAACTGTCCTACCCAAGTTCTGATCGGAACGCTTGACCTCATCGTACCACCGGACCACATCCTTGCGGTCCTCAGCCACCTGCCGCACCATATCCTTGAAGGGGCCGGGCACTCGATCCACTGGGACGCGCCCGACCAGGTCGCAGACCTGCTACGCGCCTACGCAGCCAAACACCCGATCTGAAAGGGGCATCATGCAAGACCTCTACAGCCTGCCAATCACCTGCGAAAACGACACGACCCGACAAGGGATCGACGACTTCGTCCACGGCTTCATCAGCTTCCAGACCAAGGCGGTGAACATCCTCAAGGCGGCCAAGGCTGACCCCTCAAGCGGCCTCGCCAACGCCTACGCCGCGATCCTCTACATGCTGCTCGAAGCGCCCGCGGCCCCCGCTCTCGCCCAGCCCTTCCTCGACAACGCGCTCGCCGCCACAGACCTCACGCCTCGCGAGGACGCAGCCGTCGAAGCCGCCCGCCTGTTCGTCACGGGTGACATCCCCAAACTCATCGAACTGTGCGAAGCAACCGTCAGCGCCTACCCCCGCGACATGGTCATGCTGAAACTGGGGCAGTACCACACGTTCAACATCGGCGACTTCCCCGCAATGCTGCGTATCGCACAAAAGGCACAGCCACAGGCGGCGGACATCGCTTACGCCCACGGCATGCTCGCCTTCGGGTTCGAGGAGTGCCACCTGCTCGACGATGCAGACGCCGCCGCGCGGCACGCGCTCACGCTCGACGACAGCGAACCCTGGGCGCACCATGCGCTCGCACACATCTACCTCACACGTGGGCAGGTGGCCGAGGGCACTGCGTTCCTGGAATCCGTCGCGCACCATTGGGCCGACCTCAACAGCTTCATGCACAGCCACAACTGGTGGCACCTAGCGCTGTTCTACATCTCCGCCGGGCGCACCGATGACCTGCTTGCGGCCTATGACACCCACGTTTGGAACCAGAACAGGGACTACAGCCAAGACCAGGTGGGCGCCGTGTCCCTGCTGGCGCGCATCGAGTTTGCGGGCATCAACGTGGGCGATCGCTGGCAGGACGTGGCGGACCACATTGCGAAACGGGGCGCAGACACAACCAGCCCTTTCCTGACGCTGCAATACCTCTACGCCCTCGGGCGCACCCAGCGGCCCGAGGGCGAAGACCTCCTCAAAGCCATCGAAGCCCGCGCCGAAGACGAGACGAAACACGACTGGCCCGTCTGGCGCGATGTGGCCCTGTGGGCCGCCCACGGCATCGCCGCTCACGCGGCCGAGGATCATGAAGACTGCATCCGTTTCCTGGGCAAAGCCCTGCCCCGCCTCGCTGAATGCGGGGGCAGCCACGCCCAACGGGACCTCTTTGAACAGATCCACCTCGACGCGCTGATCAGCGCGGGCCGCACATCACAGGCGCAGCAAGTTCTCGAAATGCGCCGCACCTTCGACCCGGACGGCGTACCGCTGAACACGATGCTGGCCGATGTCTACGAGAAGTCAGGGCTTCCAGCCCAAGCCGCCAACGCACGCGCGCGTGTTTCTTCTGACTGAAAATACGACCGCCGGAGGCTCCCACATCAGATGTCGGAGCCTCCGGCGGGGATTTTTTGAAACAGGGAAGAAGAGACCACCTCGCCAAATGTGACGGCGGCGCGCTATTCGCCTGCGATCAGATCAACCACGTTTGTCTCTGCCGAGCGCATGGCTTGGCGTATGGTGTTGGCAATATCGTCGGCTGTGAGGCCCGCATCCGCATACATCTCATCCGGGTTCGCCTGATCAATGAAGCGGTCTGGTAGATGCATCGTGCGCACCTTCAGCCCCTGATCCAGCAGCCCTTCGGCTGCCATCGCCTGCAGCACCATCGCGCCAAAGCCGCCCACGGCGCCCTGTTCAACGGTGACCAGCAACTCATGCCGCGCCGCAAGATCGCGGATCAGTTCCATGTCGAGTGGCTTGGCAAAGCGGGCATCGGCGATAGACACCGACAACCCTTCGGCCTCCAACCGTGCCGCCGCGCGTTCGCATGCGTCCAGATGCGTGCCAAGAGACAGGAGCGCAACGTCTTCGCCCTCTTGGATCATCCGGCCCTTACCGATCTCAAGCACCTCACCCTGTTCCGGCATTTCGACCCCGCGCCCATTGCCCCGCGGGTAGCGGAAAGCGATGGGGCCGCTGTTATGGGCGGCGGCGGTTGTGACCATGTGGACCAGTTCCGCCTCATCCGCCGCAGCCATCACGACGATGCCCGGCAGCGACGCGAGATACCCGATGTCGAACGACCCGGCATGGGTCGCGCCATCGGCACCGACCAGTCCTGCCCGGTCGATGGCGAAGCGCACGGGAAGCCTCTGCAGCACAACGTCATGCACCACCTGGTCATAGCCGCGCTGTAAAAAGGTCGAATAGATCGCGCAGAACGGCTTGAGTCCCGACGCTGCCATCCCGGCAGCAAAGGTCACGCCGTGCTGTTCGGCAATGCCCACGTCAAAGACGCGGGCCGGGAAGCGGTCGGCCATTTTGTTGACACCGGTGCCCGACGGCATGGCGGCAGTCACAGCCACAATGGACGGGTCCTTCGACGCCAGATCGGCCAAGGTCTCACCAAAGACCGAGGTATAGGATGGCGCGTTGCTCTTGCCCTTGGATTGCTGGCCCGTCTCAACATCGAACTTGCTGACACCATGGTACTTGTCCGCCGACCCTTCGGCGGGAGCGTAGCCCTTGCCCTTGACCGTGCAGGCGTGGATCAGAACGGGCCCCGTGGCGCGCGTGCGTGCTGCACGCAGGACACCCAGCACCTGCTCCATATCATGGCCATCAATCGGTCCGATATAGTCAAACCCCAGCTCTTCGAAGAACGTACCCCGGCTTTCTACCCCCGTCACCATCTCGCGCGCACGGCGGGCGCCGTCGCGCATGGGTTTGGGCAAGGCCGCCTCCATACCCTCGGCGATCGCGTGCAAAGGGGCAAAGGGCGAGTTGCGAGAGAGGTTCGACAGGTATGTACTCATGGCCCCGGTGGGCGGCGCAATCGACATCTCATTATCGTTGAGGATCACGAACAGCCGACGCCCCTCGTGACCCGCATTGTTCAACGCCTCGTAGGCCATGCCCGCGCTGATCGACCCATCGCCAATCACAGCCACCGCGTCACCGGTTGGCATCCCCATATCGCGGCCCACAGTGAAACCAAGAGCCGCCGAAATCGAGGTCGAAGAATGGGCCGCTCCAAAAGGATCGAAATCACTCTCGGCCCGCTTGGTGAACCCGCTCAACCCATCCTTCTGGCGCAAGGTGCCCATGCGATGCCGCCGCCCCGTCAGGATCTTGTGGGGGTAACATTGATGGCCCACATCCCAGATCAGCTTGTCGCGCGGCGTGTCAAAGACGGCGTGAATGCCCACCGTCAACTCCACGACGCCAAGGGACGACCCCAGATGCCCGCCCGTCCGGCTGACCGCATCAATCACATCGGCGCGCAGCTCATGGGCCAACTGCCCCAACTCCGCATCGTTCAGCCGTTTCAAATCAGCCGGTCCGGCAACCGTATCCAGCAGTGGTGTCTTGGTCATCGAATGGGTCATTGCGCACATCCTCCTTATGCCGCCCCACCCGCCTTGCCAAACGGACCCCTGGGGCAAAAAGGCGTCGTGCCTGAGGGTTCAAGCACGACGCCAGGTTCCTGTAGCCAACAGGAAGGGAACCGGGATCAGATGATCCCGCACGTGGGTCAAGGAAGCCGATGACCCGCGCCTGGCGTCACAGGGACGGCGCGAACCGCCCATGTCACATCTTGCTGCGCCCGCACCGGGGCGAAAATCGTAAGGCGGGCGTGTCGCCCGCCCAAGGCATCACTCGTAAACAGGCGCACCCGTCGTCGCCAGTTCAGGCCAGTCGGCCACCATGTTCATGCCCTGCAGCGGCTTCTGATAGCCCTTGTGGCACGTCCGGCAGCCGACCTTCGGTGCATCGGCAAAGATCGGACCAAGGCGCTCCGGCGGATATACCTCGCCCAGGGGGATCAGGTATTCCTGGTTCAACTCGATCACCATCTGACGCCCCAGAAGTGCAGTGCTCCACTGCGGCGTCACCTGCGCAGGGTCATAGAACGCACGGCTGTTGTGACAGAACACGCAGTTCACACCCAGCGAGTTCGAGAAGTAATTCATCAACGAATAGGTCATCTCGGTCTTCTGGATGGTCGCGACATCCTCGTCGATGCCCGGCACACCTGCCACCCGGCTTTCCAGATCGTGGACGTTCACCTGGCTGTCATAGTCGGTCAGGTAGACCTCGAGCGCTGACGATGGCAGGGACGTTGACGAACTCATCGACGTTGCACGGTTTTGCACCGCAGCCCAGCCACCGACATTCTCATTCACCGGTGTGACATTGAACCAGATGTCCGAAGGCACCGCCTCGCCACGGTGGCAGGTGTAGCAGTTCACACCTGCATTGCCGTTCACATTGACATGCGACGCCCAGTTTTCATTTAGGTTCTGGGTCATCTGGATCATGCGCCGCGCGACCACGGTCTGATAGTTCTCCTCCCCGTTGAACAGAACGTTGATCCCAACCCATGTCCGCATGGCGTTGACAACCCGTTCGTAGTTTTCCGGCGTCAGATCAGCGAGCAGCGGCTCGGCGTTCTCGATCACGTCACCGGCACGGACCGCATCCGGCCCCGGCACCACCGGAGGAGAGGAACTGTACCCGGCAATTGTCGGATCCTCGGCCAGACGTGACACGTTGTACTCCGGCACCGACATGCCCGTGCCGCGTGGACCCGTTTGCATGCTCTCGGTCTGAAGCGGGTTGCCCCATGTCACGACCAGAGCGGCGACAAAGACAGCACTGCCCACGATACCGATGGCGATGGCGGGCCCGAACACATTGGTCGGGTTCGCCTTGTTCCAGTCATTGAACCACTTGGGTAGCATGATCAGTCCTCCTGCCCGATAAAGGCTTCGTAGGAGCCATAGTCTTCGTAGCCATAGGCGCCGTCATACATCGGAGCGAAGTTGTGCTCCTGCGCCCAGATGAACCAGTTGTCCACGACCGTCCCGGTCAGCAGGATGCCGATACCACCGGTAATCGGGGTCAGCACCGCAAACCACCAGGCCCATCGGTGAATACCCTCCATGGTCGCGTTGAACCCCATGGTCCAGCGCCAGAACAGGGCCGCCCGCTCGGTCGCCGTGCCGCGGTCATAGATCTGCTCCAGCTCGCGGTCGCCGCCATAGCGGGTCACAGCCAGAATGGTGCCGCCGTGCATACAGAACAGCAGGACAGAGCCATACAGGAACACAATCGAAAGACAGTGGAACGGGTTGTAGTACAGGTTGCCGTAGCGGATCGAGAACGCCGTGGTCCAGTCAAGGTGCGGGAAGATGCCGTAAGGCACGGCCTCACTCCACGACCCCATCAGGACCGGACGGAACAGACCCAGCACCAGGAACAGCCACACGGCTGAGGCAAAAGCCCAGAACACATGCTTGCCCATCTTGTGCTCAGCCGCCAGCAGATACGACCGCAGCAGCCACGTCATCACCGAAACCAACAGAAAGAAGCTCGCGATGATGTACCAGCCACCTTCATTCAGCGGCGGCATCGACAGGCCGTATTCTGGCGATGGCGGCTCAAGCGCCAGCCAGAACAGTTGTCGGATGAACTCGGGGATCGAGTAGCCGACCTGCGCCAGCATGTTGAAGCCCACGATCACGAACCAAATCAGGCCCGTCGCCAGCGACACCATCCCGGTCCAGCCCAGATAAAGCGGCCCGATCTGTGCGTTGCCCAGCCAGCCTGCGAGGGTGGAGAACCAAGGCTTGCCGACACGCTCGCGTGTCATCTCGCCGCTGTCGTCCATACCCCATTCGGGGTTCCCCTGAACTTGGACCTGGGTGAAGATGTTTTGATATTCAACAGCCATGATCTTAGCCCCCAAATCCGGATTGATAGACAGGCAGCGGATCGGCACCCCAGATGGGCAGGTTCAGCCACCAGTTCCACCATTCGGGCCAGCCAGCGGTCCAGACGGGGCCAGAGATAATGATGCAGATCGCACTCCAGAAGCCAGCGTTGATGGCCAGCAGCCAGCCAAGGCGGTGAATGCCCAGCGTACCGATGGAATAGCCGATGAAGTCACGGAAGAACGTGTCCTCGTGATCCGGCGTCTTGGCCAGCTCGCCTTCCTCGGGGTTGGCGGCGGACAAGATCAGCGCGCCGTGCAGCGCCAGCGCCAGCGTGGTCGTGAAGAACAGCGTGACGGCCAGCATGTGCGCCGGGTTGTAATGGAAGTGCAGATAGGCGTAGCCGGTGTTGCTCACCCAATCGAGGTGGCTGAAGATGCCATATGGGAACCCATGCCCCCACGCGCCCATCAGAAGCGGGCGGAAGATCACCAGCGTCACATATGCAAAGATGGCAAAGCCGAAGCCGATGGGCACATGGTACCCCATGCCCAGCTTGCGACAGATCTCAACCTCGCGCAGCGCCCATGAGATAAAGGCGCCCGTCGCACAGATCGTGATGATCTGCCACAGCCCGCCTTCCATCAGCGGCGCCATGCCCAGACCGTAACTCAGGTCCGGCGGTGCGATGTTGATCAGCCAGGGATTAAACGTGCCCTGCTGGGATGCGCCCCAGAAAATCAGGATTGTGCCCAGCAATGAGAAAAAGGCAGTCGTGACCCCGAAAAAGCCCACGTAGAATGGGCCGACCCAGAAGTCGAACAGATCGCCGCCGATCAGCGTCCCTCCGCGGACGCGATACTTTCGTTCGAAGGATAGCAGTGCCATCTCGTACGTCTCCGCGTTTGGCGGCGCGGGCCCCCGATGGGCACGTCAGCCGTCTTTTGTCGTCAGAATTGATTTGCTGCGGGCAGGCAGGGGCGCACTTTATGCCCCGCCCGCAGCGCTGTCTTGGATCCCTTCAGACCGGTCTTACTGGGCGGTTTGGGCCGCCAGTTCGAACCAGTTGAAGTGCTCCGTGCTCAGCAGGACGAGGTGAATCATCGCTGCCAGCAGGAACAGAAAGACGCCTTGCGCAACGAACACGCGGCGGGGATCAAAAATGAGCCAGATCTTGTAGAACTTTGCCATGTCCATTCCCTACCAACCGTTCGCGAACCAGGGACGCCAGATGTACGTTGCCAAGTGAGCGACAACGGCCACGGCTGTGAAAAGCCAGAGCCCGCTCATGTAGACAGCGTGCAGCTCTTGCGCCTGCTCGTCTGTGAGACCTGTGAATGACAGGTTTTCAGCCATAGTAATTCCTCCGGAATTCAGTGCTGACGCCGCGCACCCCGCGGCCGGGTCCATCGGGGTCACCCCCTCCGGGCTCTGTCCACCTGTTGCCAGGCGTCCAGTCTCTGATCTCGGCAGGCGCACATTGCCAAGAATTCCGTGTTATGCCGTGGGCACCGATCACGCGTTAAAGATCATCGGCGTGATGATCCGCGCTTGGGTCCAGGCCCGGGCCATCGGGCCCTTGTCCGTAAAGCTGCGCGACTTGATCGCGGCCAGCGCCCAGGTCAGGCAGGCCAGCGGCAGGGTCGCCACAAAAATGATCGCGAAATAGACCATGAACTCGGTCCGCTCGCCGTTGCGCTTTTTCGCATGGGTCTCGGTGACCACGTTCGATGTCATGTCAGTCATGCTGTTCCTCCTTCGGAAACGTTGTCTGACGACCCGGCAAGGGCCGGGTCTAATGCGCGCACGGTTTCGATCACAACCCGGTCCGCGCCTTGGGCGAGGGCTGCTTGCTCAGCCGCATCGCGCAGGGTCTTGGCCGCGGAAATCCGGGTCAGGATGGGGTGCTGCTCGACAATCTTGTCGAGCATGGCCTGCGCATCGGCATCCCAGGGGAAATCCCGGCGCAGGGTCGTCGGTGTCGCCTCGGCGGCATCCATATCGGTGGCCAAGGGCAGAATGTGAAAGAGCGCATCAAAGAGGCCATTGCAGACCTCCTGAATGACATAAGTGGCGCCCGCATAACCCATAAAGGGCGTCCCCGTGGCCCGCCGGATCGCGGCACCGGGGAAGCTGGCGGGAATAAACGCGGGGCTCGGCCCATGCCCACCCTTCAACTCAGCCAGATACATCTTTTCATTGATGGACCCAAAGACGACCAACGGTCGCTTCTGTCCCATCCAGGCGCGCACTTCCTCGTTATTGGTCTTCTTGCCCGCCACCCGGGCGGTGGCAAAGGCGCACGGCAGGCCCATGTCTTCTTCAAGGAACAGGCGCAGCCCGCGGGCATAGGTCTCGTTCGCCACCACGGCAAAGCTGGCCGTTGCAAAGAAATCCTGCGTCACGGACCGCCACAGGTCCCACACAGGCTTCAGCGTCGAATGCTTCTCGCGCTGGATAAAAGGTTCGGGGTCGAGGCCGACCAAGGTCCCCAGTGCGCGCAGGAACTTGGTGGTACTCTCGACCCCTATCGGGGCTTGCAGATACGGCTTGGCAAGAAGCTCGCACAACCCGCGCCCGAACTCGCGGTACATGCAGATGTTCACATCCGCATTCACCAGATTTCGCATCTCGGCCACATGGGCGCCCAGGGGCATCACCATGTTGACCTCGCAGCCGATGCCTTCAACAAGGCGACGGATTTCAGCCAGGTCCGACGGCATGTTGAACGTGCCGTACATCGGACCCAGGATGTTGACACGAGGCTTCGCACTTTCCTCCCGCTTGGCCTCGCGGGGCATCCGACCCTTGGTCATACCGAACTCGGTAAAGATCCAGGTCATCGCCCGGTCTGCTGCTTCCCACTGATCTTCGTCGATGGTGCGTGGCAGAAATCTCTGAATGTTGGTGCCTTGGGGCGTGACCCCGCCCCCGATCATCTCGGCGATGGAGCCGGTGACGACAACCGCAGGCAAAGCCGGATCAAGCGTGCCCCAAGCCCGCTTCATGGCACCCTCGGTCCCGTCCCGGCCCAGCTCTTCTTCGCCCAGACCGGTAGTCACAATGGGCAACTCATGCGGCGGCAAGGCGTCGGTGTAGTGCAAGACGGACGTCACCGGCAGGTTCTCACAGCCCACCGGGCCGTCGATGACGCATTGCAGGCCCTTCACAGCACAGAACGCATAGACCGCGCCCCAGTACCCGCCAGCCCTATCGTGATCCATGATCAGCATGGCACGCCCCCCGCGGGCTTCTTCAACCGCGCTGCGGTCTCATCAGCCGAAGAGGTCCGAACCCGGACCGATGAGGCTAAATATGAACCCCGCGAAACCATCAAATCATCTCCGCCGCCTTCGCGGCCTTCGCTTGACGTTCCAGCTTCTTGGCGTTCTGCGCCCGGAAATCGGGCCGCACATTCGGATCGCCTTCCCAGACGCCAGCAGTGTCACCCTCGCCAACACCTTCAAAGAACTCCCACATGTGATCCATGCGCCCCTTGTTGGCGATGGCCGCATTGATGACCTGCGCCAGCGATCCAGCACCGGCTGGCCCCATCAAAGGCCGCGCTGAAATCAGGTTGGTGAAATACAAGCCAGGCACACCCAGTTCCTTGGCCTTCTGCACCACCGGCGTCGTGCCTATGGCAAGATCAGGCGTCACAGCCTCCATCGCCGCACAATCATCTTCCAGCGACGCGCGGAACTTCACCTTCACGCCCTTGGCCTCAAGCCACGCCTGATCCTCGGCATTCCATGGGGTACGCGGACATGCAGTGCCCACATAAGGCACCTCCGCCCCGCTCTCGATCAGCAGACGGGCCACCAGCAACTCAGACCCTTCGTAGCCGGACAAGGTAATGGTCCCCTTGATCGGCATCGCGGCCAGCGCACCAGCGATCGCAGGCAGCATCGCATTCTGCGCCTCAGCGATCTGCTCCGCCGAACAGCCATGGGCCTCGCCAATCGCCTTCAACCACGAAGCCGTGCCATCCCGGCCCACAGGGGCAGAGCCAACAATAGGCCGACCGGCGGCCTCAAACTCACGTACCGCCGCCGTGTAAAACGGATGCACAGCCGCCACGACCGCACTGTCCAAAGCAGCATACAGCTCGCGCCACTCACGACACGGCACAACGGGCCCCGCCGCCAGCCCCAAAGGCGCCAGCATTTGCCCGATCATCATGGGATCCGCCGGGAACATCTCACCCAGCAGCGCCACGGTCGGGCGATCAGATTTCCCACCCACGGGAGCCGCCACCGGCCCCGCCTCGACCTCGGCGCGGGCATAGTTCAGCATTGCTCCGGCCAGAACATCCTTGGCCTCGGCATGAGTGGGAATGCCAAATCCGGGCACATCGATACCGACGATCCGGACACCATTGATTTCGCTGGGCAACAGCCGCAGCGGCACGCCGGATGCCGTCGGAACACACAGGTTCGTCACGACAATGGCGTCGTATTTGTCAGGGTCGGCAAGGTCATGGACAGACTCGCGAATATCCTCGAACAGCTTGCCAGTCACCAGCGTTTCAGAATTGAACGGCACATAGCCAACCGACCGCCGCGCGCCGTAGAAGTGCGAGACGAAGGTCAGCCCATAGACACAGCAGGCCGACCCGCTCAGCACCGTGGCGGTGCGGCGCATCCGCAGCCCCACACGCAACGACCCGAATGCCGGGCACATGCTCTGCGGCTTGTCATGCGGCCCTTGCGGATAATCGGCAGCAAACTTGTCCAGCATCTCGGAGTTGCCCGCCATCCGCGCGGCCTTCTCCATCTCGGACCCGGAATGACATCCCAGCCCGTCAACAGGCGCTTCACCGCGCGGCATCTCTGCCTCGCGCGGATGGCCTTCGGTCACCACAACCTCTTCCGAGGCGTCATATGTGACCTTGGGGCTCATGCGTTCTCCTGCCGCTGTTCAGGCGAAGCCGCCGCGAATCCATGATTCAGAACATGCAAACGATCCGACTGCTCGCGCAGGCGTCGCGCGCGCTCCAGGCTCTCGTTGGCCATCACCGTGGCGACACGGCTGCGCTGTTGCAGCGTTTCGCTTGAAACACGCAGTTCATCCATGGATCGCACCTCAGGCATCGTCATAGATCACCTCCAGGCTTTCCTTGGGCTTGGCATTCTTGCCGCGCATGTCGGTATCCGTCGCAGGCTCCAGCACCACCCCGGCGCCCGTATCCGAGCCATCAAACAGTTCCAGTAGACCATCCTGGCTCAGCGGCGCAGGCCGCACCGGCGGCGCATTGGCGACGTTCATGCCCAGCTCGGCGAACAACGCGCCCCACTGGCTTTCTGCCGTGCCGACAATCTGATAATTCGCGGATTTCTTGCGCAGGTCATCATCCTGCGGGATCGACGCCAGCACCGGGATGTCGACGGCCTTGGCAAAGGCCTGCGCCTCACCCGATCCGTCATCCTTGTTGATGACCAGACCGGCCACGCCGACATTGCCGCCCAGCTTGCGGAAATACTCCACCGCCGAACACACGTTGTTGGCCACATATAGCGACTGCAGGTCATTGGACCCCACCAGGATCACTTTCTGAGCCATGTCCCGCGCGATCGGAAGGCCGAAACCGCCACAGACCACATCTCCGAGAAAATCCAGGAGGACATAGTCAAAATCCCAATCGTGGAAGCCAAGTTTTTCGAGGAGTTCAAAGCCATGGATAATCCCCCGGCCACCGCAGCCGCGACCCACTTCCGGCCCGCCCAGCTCCATTGCAAATACACCGCCGCGCTTGAAGCACACGTCGCCTATGGCGACCTCTTCCCCGGCCAGCTTCTTCTTTGTGGATGTCTCGATGATCGTCGGGCACGCCTTGCCGCCAAAAAGCAGGCTCGTGGTGTCCGACTTCGGGTCGCAGCCGATCAGCAGAACCCGCTTGCCCTGCTCCGCCATCATGTGGCTCAGATTGGCGAGGGTGAAAGACTTACCAATCCCGCCCTTGCCATAGATCGCGATGATCTGCGTTTTCTTTGTCGCCTCCTGCGGCAGCACGTCAGCCAGGTCTTCGTTGGCCTCATCCCTCAGACGCTGATCGAAATCCTTCAGGTTGGGGACGTCGCTCGCATCCGAGCGCTTATCAAGCTCGTCTTTCATCGCTTCAGTGCTCCCAATCCAAAATCATTTTCAGGCAAGCGCCGTCACTGAACGCCTGCTCATAAGCCGCGCGCGCATCCGCCGCGGGCCGTGTATGTGTGATAAGGCCATCGAGCCGCAGCGCCCCGCACTCGACCAGCGCGCGCGTCGCGGCCAAGTCCTCTCGGGTCCATTCGGCCGCCACCCGGAACCGCGCCTCTTTCATAAAGGCGGGCGGGAAGGCGAAGCTCAGCGGGGCCGTGTAAAACCCGGCCAGCACAATCTCACCGCCCTTGGCGATACGGCCCACCAGATCGTTCAGCAGATCACCGCGACCCGACGCATCATAGATCGACCGGTAATCGCGGCGCTCATCGTCGTCCGGGTGCATGACCTCATAACCCTGCGCACCATCGCGGCGGGCCGGGTCAATCTCCCACACCATCGGCGCAGGCGCGCCCGAGGCAATCGTCAGCCGCGCCAGCAGCCGACCCAAAACACCGTGCCCGACAATCAGGTCCGGCACAGCCTTGTTCATCCCGGCCATCGCATGACGCGCCGTCGCGGCCAGCGCCAGCAGCGCGCCTTCAGCGCCCAGTTCGGGATCAATGCGGGTCACCCGCGCGCTGTCGGTGATCAGCGTCTTCGCCGCGCCACCGAACAGGCCAAAGGCACCCTCGAAACAATTCGACCCCGGCACAAAGACGCGGTCGCCGGGCTTGAACCCCGTCAGCGGCCCCGCCTCAACCACCTCACCGGCGGCCTCATACCCAGGCACCAGCGGATAGCCCATCCCGGGAAAGGGGGGCATCTCGCCCGTCCAGAACAGTTTCTCCGTTCCGGTCGAAATCCCCGAATGCGTAACATCGACAACCAGATCACCCGCGCCCGGCGCGGTCAGCGCAAGCGTGTCCACGTCCAGATCCTTGGGACCTTTGAGAAGGACGGCAGAGGTGTCCACGGGTGTCTCCTTTGGTTGGCACTGCCGGGACCCGGATCACATGTCAGAGACTCAGGGCGGCAGTATGTCGCTATGTGTCATTCTAGTTAGACAACAATATGTGTCAATCAGATTAGACACATTGACAAAGATCAATCGTCAAACACGAAAACAGGTGTCATTCGGGACGCACAGCCGTCACAACCCGCGTCACGTAAGACCGGGCAGGCGCACGGCTGCGGATTTCAGCAAACCCCGCCTCGGCCAAAAGCGCCCCAATCTCGGCGGCCGACCGGGCACGGCCCGTCTGCATAGCCATTGTATAGAAGGCGAAATAGACATCCCCGGCCCGATCCGGCCGCACGCCGCCGCCCATCGGCTCGGACACAATCAGCCGTCCGCCCGGGGGCAGCGCGTCATGCACCTTGGCCAGCAAATCGCGCACGGTTTCGTCCGCATGATCATAAAGAACCCGGATCAACGAAATCGCATCCGCCCCCTCGGGCAGCGCGTCTACACGAAACGACCCAGGCGCAATCGTCACCCGGTCCGCCATCCCAGCCGCATCGAATCGCGCTTGCGCATCAGGCACCACGGGCGGCAGGTCAAACAGGGTCATCTGCATGGACCGGTTCGCCTGCCCCGCCGCCTCCAGAAACGCACCCGTCCCGCCGCCAATGTCCAAGAGATGCTGCACACCCTTCAACGACACGGCCCGCAACGTATCCTCGGCCACCAGCCGCTGGCTCTGCGCCATCAGGTCCGAATAAATCGCAGCGTCACCCTCATCGACGCTGCCCCCGAACACATAAGGCCAGAACTGGCTCAACTGCGTCTCTTCGGGTTTGCGCAGCAACGCCACCGGATCGCGCAGATCATCATAGAACGCCTTGTGATGCCGGATCATCGCCTCCAGCCCCGGCACACCCATCAAGGCGGCCCCCTTGCGGGCCAGCGCAAACTTGTCCCGCTTCCGCTTGAGCAGCCCCAAGGCGGCTCCAGCCTGCAACAGCACCTGCATCCGCTCGGCAGGCACATCACAGGCCCGACCCAGCACCTCGGCACTCCGCGGCCCAGCCCGCAACCGGCGGAACAGATCCAACTCAACCAGCGCCATCAGCACCTGACTTTGAACAAAGCCCTGCACCACATCAAACAGCGCAGCCCCATCGGCCCGCGCCCGTGATCGCGTGAGTGGAAACTTACTCGCCCAGCTTTGAAAACCCGGACGTGCAACAAGCCGGTTCAGCCAGCCGCCCCGCCATGCGGGCAGATCATGCGCCTCGGCGCTCATTCACCCGGCACACGGCTTGGGGACACAACGGGGGTCAACCGCTCCGCATACATCCGCACCATCTCAGCCAGCTGCGCCTCACCGGGGCATGACGGGATCGAGGCAATCGCCCCGCCCAGAATATCCTTCAGCCGCGAGATCGCGCCCTGCACGCCAAGTTGCGTCACCGCATTGGGCCGCCCATGCAGATCATCCTGACCCGCAGGCTTGCCCAGCGTCGCCTCGTCATACAGCGCGTCGCGCAGATCGTCGGCCACCTGAAACGCCTCGCCAATCCGGTCGCCCAATTCAAACCACGGCTCCGCATCCTGCCCCGCCGCAACGGCCCCCATCTGGGTCGCAGCAATAAACAGCGCTCCGGTCTTGGCCTGGTGGTAGGCGGACAGGTCCACCTGTTCCTCGCTCTCCCACCCCTGCCCCGCACAGATGCCACCGGGCATCCCGGTCCGCTGCGCCAGGGTCATAATCAACTGCGCCACACGCTCGGGCGCCTGCCCCGATTGCCGCGCCAAGGTCTCAAACGCGAGGACAATCAAACTGTCCCCCGCCAGCACAGCCAGCGGCTCCGAAAACGCCCGATGGACCGAGGGCTTCCCCCGCCGCACATCCGCATCGTCAAAGCACGGCAGATCGTCATGGACGAGCGATGCGCAATGAATCATCTCCAAAGCAGCAGCAGCAGCATTGGACACCGCAGGGCGATCATCTCCACAGGCCATGGCCACAGACATCAGAATGGTGGGCCTAATACGCGCCCCTCCTGGAGCGGTCGCATAATGCAGCGCCTCCGCCAGCTTCGGCGGCGTCGCACGCCCGGCCCCCTGACCCACGGCCACAGCCTCCGCTACCGCCGCCTCGATCCGTGTGCTCAGGCCCATCTGCCGCTCTCCTCTCGGATAAATGTCACGATGGCGATACACCAAAGTGTAAACCATACTGGACATATGCGGTATCACGAGTCAACATGTCCGCCCATGACTCATGTCAATGCGCCTGCCCCCCAACGTGCTGTCATCATCGGCGCGGGCATCGCAGGTCTGGCCTGCGCGGTCAGACTGCGGGAAGCGGGATTTGCAGTGACACTCCTGGAACGACACCAAACAGTTGGCGGCAAGATCCGCACGATCCCTTCGGACGCGGGGGCCATCGACGCGGGCCCCACCGTGCTGACCATGCGCCACGTCTTCGACGATCTCTTCGCTCAACTGGGCACACGGGTCGAAGACCACGTGACGCTCATCAAACAGGATGAGCTCGCCCGCCACTTCTGGCCCGATGGCAGTAAGCTCAGTCTCTACGCCGACGAAGAGCGCACAATTAACGCCCTCCGCACCTTCGGCGGACCCGAGGCCGTGGAAGACTTCCTCAAGTTCACCAACCGCACCCGCCAACTCTTCTCCGCCTTCGACGCCCCCATGATGCAAGCGCCCGAACCGAAGCTAACAGCGCTCACCAAACACGTCCTACGCCAACCGCACCTCATTCCGGCGATGGCCCCGCTCTCGACACTCAAAACCCTGCTCAAACGCAGCTTCCGCGACCCGCGCCTGCGGCAACTCTTTGGCCGCTACGCCACCTATGTCGGCGGCAGCCCAACCCACGCCCCCGCCATCCTGTCCCTGATCTGGCAGGCCGAGGCGAACGGCGTCTGGGTGGTCAAGGGTGGGATGCACAAGCTGACCCAGGCACTCGGGCGGCTCCTCGACGCGCACGGCGTCGAAACGCAAACAAACGCCCATGTCGACCACATCGAAACCCAAAACGGCCACGCCAAAGCCGTCCACCTCGCAGACGGCACGCACATCCCCTGCGACGTCCTTATCCACGCAGGCGACCCACGCGCACTGGCAACAGGCGCCCTAGGCCGAGACACAAGCCAAATCGCCAAACAAACGGCCAAGGCGAAACGCAGCTTCTCCGCTCGCGTCCTTAGCTTCGCCGCAGCACCCCACGGCCCGGACCTCGCCCACCACAACGTCTTCTTCGCCGAAGACGCCCAGTCCGAATTCAACGACCTCATGGCAGGCCGCGTGCCCACGCACCCGTCTTTCTACATCTGCGCCCTCGACCGCGGCCACGGCAAGCACACGCCCCAGCTCGAACGGTTCGAAATCATCACAAACGCTCCCGCAACAGCGGACGACAGCAATGCGCCCGGTACAGCGGGCGACACTCCGGAGGACCTCTCCCCATGGCTTCATCAGATCACGCACCAGATGGCGCAACACGGGATCAGCTTCAGCCCGACCCCGGACACGACAACGATAACGACGCCCCAAGCCTTCGCGCAGATGTTCCCAGCAACGCAGGGCGCGCTCTACGGCCAGACGCCCCACGGGCTGACAGCCGCCCTGCAACGCCCCACAGCCCGCACACAGATCCCGAACCTCTATCTCGCGGGCGGGGGGACGCACCCGGGGGCGGGTGTGCCCATGGCCACCCTCTCCGCCCGGCACGCGGTCGAGGCGATCTTGAGCGACCAAATTTCAACATCGACGTCGGCCCAAACGGCTACGCGTGGTGGTATGTCGACGGCCTGAGCGATTGCGGCACCCGCGCCGTATCGGTCATCGGCTTCATCGGCTCCGTCTTCTCGCCGTGGTACCGCTGGTCCGGTCGCAAGAACCCGCAAAACCACGTCTGCATCAACGTCGCCACCTATGGCAAAGGCGGCCGCTTCACCATGACCGACCGGGGCACCTCCGCCCTCCGCCAAACGGCCTCAAGGTTCGAGGTTGGCCCCTCCATGATGCGCTGGGACAACGATCAACTGATCATAGACATCAACGAAATCTCCTCCCCCCCACTGATCTCCCGGATCAAGGGCCAAATCCGCGTCATCCCTTCGGCACTCACAAACGTCGAACTTGCGCTCACGGACGACAACGCCCATATCTGGCGCCCCTTCGCCCCGCGCAGCCGCATCGAAGTCGACATCGACCGCCCCGGCTGGCAATGGTCTGGCGAAGGGTACTTCGACGCCAATTTCGGCACACGGGCACTGGAGGAAGACTTCAGCTACTGGACCTGGGGCCGCTACCCGACCGGGGACGGCGCCACCTGCTTCTACGACGCGACCCGTCTTGATGGCAGCGAGCTCGCAGCCGCCTTCCACTTCGACGAACAGGGCAAGGCCACCGACATCCCCCTACCCCCCAAAGCGCCCATGCGCCGCTCCCTCTGGGCCGTCAAACGCGAAACGCGCGGCGACGCCGGGGCACAGGCGCGCCAAGTCCAAAACATGCTCGACGCGCCGTTCTATTCCCGCTCGGCAGTGGAAACGACCCTGAACGGAGAACGGACCACAGGCGTGCACGAGGCGCTCGACCTGCGCCGCTTCCGCTCGCCACTGATCAAACCGATGCTGGCTGTCCGCGTGCCGCGACGAGCACGGTGGCAGTTCGACTGAACCACCACCCCGGCAGATGCTAGATGTCACATCCGCGTTGACGCGCCAGCGATTCAACCGACGCCTTCTGCGCGGCCTCGGTCTCGGGGTTCAACACAAGGCGCGTGGCATAGCCGCACCAGGGCGCTGGATTGTCCGGCTCAAACAGGGGCACGGGTTCCGGTTCCGGCTCCGGTTCGGCCGGAAGCTGAGGCCCGAAACACGCGGCCAGCCCAACAAGCAACGACATCAGACAAAACAACCGCATCTCAATCCCCTTGTTCAACCTGGGGTCAGGTTCGCAAGCCTGAGACGAATTGCAAGCAAAACTTGTTCATCGCGGAGCAGATGTGGGGTAACTTGTTGCAACGTCCAATTGCGGTGACCAACAAGCAAGGACCACTAAAGCACGGCGACTAGTAGAATCAACATCCTTTAAAAGACTTAGAAAATCTTATCGTTCAAGTAATCTGAAGCCGGAGGGCTTATACATGCCGAATAGATTTATCCCGGTGAAGCTGTCAGGAAAAACGTTGAAAGCAAATGGTCGACCCCTAGACAAAGGAGCTGCAGCAAAACGCGTTAAGTCAGGCAAGGACGTCTACAGCACAAAACAACAGGCCAGAGCGCTATCGAAAGCGATTGGTGGCGGTCGAAAAATCAAGTCAGATAGTGAGGAAGACCAGTGGATAATCAAGGAAATACACTCCAAAAACAAGGGCGAGATATACTTTGAACACTTCCACAATCCCCACCGAAAGGAACGAAAAAAGTCCGGACGAAAGAAAATGGGACACATGTTTTTTGGAGATGGTTATGAAGTCAAATAGCCTCCGACGCTGTCAGAAACTATGTTGCTAGCTTCTGCAGAGGCAGAAATTCGAACTGTGGAAACCGCTCGGCGCGTGGACAAAACAATCCGATGTACTCCAAGCCCAAAGTCAAAGCAGTAGTAAACCTCACTCCGCCGCCACAGACCCCTTCGCCGCCTCATCCCGGTTCAACCGCCACACCTCTGCATTCAGCGCCGACGCAATCGTCACCCACACCAGATATGGGGCAAACAGCATCCCCGCGATCATATCGACCTGCCACAGCGCCAGCATCGCGCTGAACACCGTCACCCACAAAACGCCAATGATCGCCATGCCCAGCCGGATATTCCGCAACCCGAAAAACACCGGCGTCCACAGACCGTTAAATGCGATCTGCATGGCCCAGAACGCCATCGCAATCGCGTTGTCTTCGGCCATCGCCGCCCGCGCACCGGCCACGGCCATACAGACATAAAGCACCATCCAGGTGACCGGAAACACCCAGTCCGGCGGCGTCCATGTGGGCTTGCTCAGGTCGCGATACCACTGACCCGGCGGGAACAGCCCACCGGTCACGCCAGCACCCAAACAAGCAGCAAAGAAAATGCAGAAGAGCAGCCAAAACATGACTGTCAGGTAGCGCGCGCCCGTGGCCCGATCAAGGTGGCGCGGTCTGCCTGCCGTTTCGTTTCCAGGGCCGCCAGGGCTTCGAACAGGCTGTCGCTTCGGCTGGTCCGCGCGCCCTTTGCCGCAGCATCGACAAGAAACTGCACCTCCGGCAACGGCTTGGCATAAAGCACGGCGGATTGCGGCATCACCGACGTTGTGGCACTTGCAGCCACCGACTGCGCCAACCACCCCAACTTCTGCGCCTTCGACGTCCGCGCCCGGACCGAGATGCTGTCATATTCCATCCCGGTCAGCCGCCCGCCAATGCCCGCATAGATAAACCGCGCCGCATAAATGCCCGGCCGACAGGACACAGGCAGCGCCGCAATTCCCGCTTCGGAGCGGTAATAGAGCCTGTTTGCCTCCATCACCAACCGCTTGATCATGCCCCGCACCGCCTTGGTCGGGCGCGGATCGGCAAAGAAGCCCTCCGGCGTCATCCCCGCCTCAGCCAGCCAGTCGGTCGGCAAATACAGCCGCCCCTCCAGCGCATCCTCGCCCACGTCGCGGGCAATGTTGGTGAGCTGCATGGCCACACCCAGATCGCAGGCCCGCGCCAACGCATCCGCATCGCGCACGCCCATCAGCACACACATCATCGCGCCGACAGCCGACGCCACCCGCGCCGAATAATCCTTAACCCCGCTCAACGTGGCATAGGTCCGCCCCTCTGCGTCCCACGCCAGCCCCTCCAACAGCGCATCCGGCAACGCCCGCGGCATATCAAACTGCTCAACAACAGCAGAAAAAGCCCGGTCAGCCGCTGCATCCTTCGGCGTCCCGGCATAGACCAGATCCAACCGGTCCCGCAGGCGCAGCACGGCCTCCACCTTCTCCGCCTTCAGATCGACCTCATCATCAGCCAACCGGCAAAACGCATACAGCGCCAACGCCGGATCCCGCACCCGCTTCGGCAACAGTTTCGAGGCTGCATGAAAAGACAACGACCCATGCCGGATAGCCTCGGTACACGCCTCAAGGTCTCTCGGATCAATCATGGCATATCTCCCGTAGGGTATGCGCTCTGCGCGCACCGCACCTCACGCCACCGCATCCGGCACCAATTGCGCCAGAACCTCCGCCGTCGAAATCACACCAGGCACACCGGCCCCCGGATGCGTCCCGGCGCCCACCAGGTACAGCCCCTCGGCCTCCTCACTGATGTTGTGCGGGCGAAACCACGCCGACTGCAAAATCCGCGGCTCAATCGAAAAACCCGCCCCATACGGCGACAAATACCGATCCCGAAACGTCTCTGGCGTGAACACCTGCTCGGTCGAAATTTTCGACCCTAATCCGGGCAAAAGCTGGTCCTCCAGCACAGCCAAGACCTTCGCCTTATACGCCTCAGCCTCCGTGCTCCAATCCACGCCCCCATGCCCCAAATGCGGCACGGGGCTCAGCACGTAGAACGTATCATCCCCCTCAGGCGCGACACTCGGATCAGTGACCGAGGGGCGATGCACATACAGGCTCATGTCATCCGACAGCTTGCCCTTCATAAAGATGTCATGCAGCAACCCAGTATAGCGCGGGCCATTCAGGATCGTGTGATGCCCCACATCGGCCCACTCGCCGCGCGTGCCCTTGGTGCCAAAGTACCAAACAAACAGGCTCATAGAATACCGCGTCCGCTTCAGCTTCGCCGGCGTCCACCGCTTCTTCGGCAGCGCCCGCATCAACCGATCATAGGTATGCCCCGCATCCGCATTGCTGACGACCACATCGGCCCCCAACTCCAGCCCAGATTCCAACCGCACCCCACGCACACGACCGTCTTCAACGACAATCTCGTCAACGGTGGTGTCCATCAGCAGCGTGCCGCCTTGATCCTCCACCACATCCGCCATCTTGCGCGCCATCCCGGCCAGACCACCCATGGCATAATGCACGCCAAACTGCTTCTCGAGGTAGCTGACCAGAATATACATGCTGGTCACATGGGTCGGATCACCCCCGATAAAGAGCGGATGAAACGAAAACGCCATCCGCAGCTTGTCATTGATAAAGCGCCGCTTGGCATGGGCATAGACAGAGCGATCCGCACGCAACATCCCAAAGGTGGGCAAGACCTTCACCAGCTCCCAAAGCTGGTGCATGGACCGGCGGCCCAGATCCTCGAACCCAAACCAGTACCGCTTCGCCGAATCCTCTAAAAACCGATCAAAGCCCGCCACATCGCGCGGCTCGATCTTGGCAACTTCGGCACGCATCGCCTCAGTATCATGCTGAGCGACAAATTTCGTCCCGTCCGGCCACCGGATCTCATAGAACGGATCAAGCGACCGCAGCTCCACATCATCCTCAAACGACCGGCCACAAGCCGCCCACAGCTCCTTGTAAAGCTGCGGCACCGTCACGATGGTCGGCCCCAGATCAAACCTGTGCCCGTCCTGCCAAATGGCCGACCCACGGCCCCCCGGCACGTCCAGCTTGTCGATCACAGTGACGGTATAGCCCTTGGCACCCAACCGCATGGCAGCCGCCAAACCGCCCAGCCCCGCACCAATCACAATGGCGCGGTTGCCCACAAGTTTCCCTACTCGGGCCTTCGATTCGATGGGATCAAGGCGTGTCATCTCCTACCAACAATAAGAGTGTCTAGTTTAGTTGACAATTTCTTTTCGAAGGATAGGCTGAAAACCGTGCCATTGTGCACGCTGCCAGTGCGAAATGATGAACCAGACAACCACCATATCCTTCTTCCGCTTTCCGCGGTGGCGCGACCGGGCATGGGCGCTCACGATGATGGGCGGCGCTCGGGCTGCGATGTCCCGCGTGCCCGACCTCGGCTTTTGGAAACTCTGCGGCTCCGGCACGGGCGAAGGGTTCACACCAGTCCCCAACACGGCCGTCTACGCCATCCTTTGCACCTGGCCGGACGAAGCCACCGCCCGCAAACGCATCGAAAACACACGTATCTTCCAACGCTACCGCGCCCGCGCGGCGGAACACTGGACCATCTACCTCTCCCCCACCTCCGCTCGCGGCGCTTGGAGCGGGAAAACCCCCTTTTCCGCTGTATCAGAGCCGAAATCAGGCCCGCTCGCCGCCCTCACCCGCGCCACAGTCAAACCCCGCGTGGCCGCAAAATTCTGGAACCGCGTCCCCGACATCTCCACAATGATCGGCAGCGATCCCAACGTGGTCTTCAAAATCGGGATCGGAGAAGTCCCCATGCTCCACCAGGTCACCTTCTCCATCTGGCCGGGCGCACAGGAAATGGCCCAATTCGCTCGCCAAAACGGCCCCCACGCCGAAGCCATCAAGGCCGTCCGCGACGGCGCATGGTTCCGCGAAGAGCTTTACGCCCGCTTCACCATCCTCGGTGACAGCGGCACATGGGGCGGCACCAGCCCGCTCGAAGGACTGCGACTGCAATGACGAAAACCCCCTTCCCTTTCTCCGCCATAGTCGGCCAGGACGACATGAAACAGGCCATGATCCTCACCGCGATCGACCCCGGCATCGGCGGCGTTCTGGTGTTCGGCGACCGGGGCACCGGCAAATCCACAGCGGTCCGCGCACTCGCCGCCCTCCTACCCCCGATCACGGCCATTCAGGGCTGCCCGATCAATGCAGAATCCCACGACGAATGCCCCAAATGGGCCAATGTAGAGACGAAAAAGACCCAAAAAATTCCCACCCCCGTCATCGACCTGCCCTTGGGTGCCACCGAAGACCGCGTGGTGGGTGCTTTGGACATCGAACGCGCCCTCACCCGCGGCGAAAAGGCGTTTGAGCCGGGCCTCCTCGCCCGCGCCAACCGAGGCTACCTCTACATTGACGAGGTCAACCTGCTCGAAGACCACATCGTCGACCTCCTGCTCGACGTCGCCCAGTCCGGCGAAAACGTGGTCGAACGCGAAGGGCTATCCATTCGCCACCCCGCCCGCTTCGTACTCGTAGGTTCCGGCAACCCGGAGGAAGGCGAATTGCGCCCCCAACTCCTCGACCGCTTCGGCCTGTCCGTCGAGGTGCGCAGCCCCAACGACGTGGCCGAGCGCATCGAGGTCATCAAACGCCGCGACGCGTTTGAGAGCGATTTTGACGCCTTCATGGACAAATACACCAAGGAAGATGCCAAAATCCGCCGCAAGATCCTCGCCGCGCGCAAACTCCTGCCTCAAATCGAAACGCCAGACGCCATCCTGCACGACTGCGCCGAGCTGTGCATCGCCCTCGGTTCCGACGGCCTCCGTGGCGAGCTGACCCTCCTCCGCGCCGCCCGCGCCCTTGCCGCCTACGACAAGGCCAAGGTGCTCACCCGCGACCACCTGAAACAGATCGCCCCCATCGCCCTCTCGCACCGCCTCCGCCGCGACCCGCTGGACGAGGCCGGCAGCACCACCCGCGTCACCCGCACGGTCGACGCCGTGTTGGCATGAAACGCGAGGCGGAGGACACCTCCGCCTTACGCACGCCCCCGCTCCGTAGGGCGGGGTTCACCCCGCCACGCACCATCACAACCGTCCGTAGGGTGCGCATTCACTGCGCACCAACCCCCAAAATCCTATGACCGCCGAAACATGGCATAACGCGGCCCTCGCCCTCAAACTCCTGGCCCTCGATCCGCAGGGCCTCGGCGGAGCCGTTATCCGCATGCGTGCCAGCCCAGACCGCGACGCTCTTCTCGCTGGGTTTACGCCTGCCCTCCCCATCCGCAAACTCCCCATCACAATCCCCGACGACCAACTCTTCGGCGGCATCGACCTCACCGCAACACTCTCCTCCGCACAACTCATTGAAAATAAATCATTTTTCAATGATCCAGTCATCGCCCAAATCCCCATGGCCGAACGCTGCCCCCCAGCCCTTGCCGCCAAACTCGCCCAAGCCGCAGATCAGTCTCTAACACAGGGCTTTTTGCTCCTCGACGAAGGCATAGAACCCGACGAACGCACCCCCGACCCCCTCGCCGACCGCTGCGCCTTCCACCTCGAACCACAGGGCCGAAACGCACTTGTCCCCGCGGGGACA
>NZ_JWLL01000011.1 GCF_000814025.1 Tateyamaria sp. ANG-S1
TCGATTTGCTGGGGTGAGGCAGGGCGGGCTTTGGCGAAGCAAACGCGAACGATCTCATCCATCAGAACAGAAAATCATCTGCGCTCCAATCTTGGGGCGCGATGATATTACCGTCTGCAGTGCGCACACGTATACTTTCATCGCGCCACTCGATCGTGCTCCAGCCGCCGTTTTGACCAAATGTCAGGGCGGAGATGTCGTAGATACGGCCCCAGTCTCCTAGATCAATGCGATCTATCCCAGGTTCAAAGTCCTGAATTCTATCTTGTTGCCCGTCTGCGACAAAAACGAACGTGTCTGCCCCGGCACCGCCTGTCAGGCGATCTTGGCCTGTGCCGGCAAACAGGACGTCGTCGCCTGCACCGCCAGTAAGGGTGTCGTTTCCAGCACCTGCAAGGAGTAGGTCGTTATTGG
Source organism: Tateyamaria sp. ANG-S1 (assembly GCF_000814025.1). GTDB lineage: Bacteria > Pseudomonadota > Alphaproteobacteria > Rhodobacterales > Rhodobacteraceae > Tateyamaria. Next base: position 415 of record NZ_JWLL01000011.1, read on the forward strand.
TTTCACCAGAAAGCCGGTCATGTCCATCTGTGCCAGACAGACGCATGCCTACTGTGTCAGTGGGCAGATAAAACTGTGCGATGCCCCCAGCACTTGCACCCGTAAAAAATAGCTGAACCTCATTCTGGAGCACAGTGGCTGCGATGTCTTGGACGTTTCCAAAATTCCAAGCGATATCCTGTACGATGGTCTGATGATGATGCAGCATCCCACCTGGCAGAAGTTCGAATACAGAAAATCCAGCATCGTTTCCTGCCGCAACAATGAAATCACGCGCACCTGTTTCAAAGTGCGTAACAGCTGTTGCGTCGGCAAAGCGTGTATCGAGAGTATCATGGACCTGATCTTCGGCAAAAAAGACGCCCATCGGATTAAGCCGCACAACGGAAAGGCTGCTTGATCCACTTGCAGCGGCGATCACATAGACCTCGCCGTCTACGAAGGCGTGGGTCAAATCAGTGAAAGCGGTTGCCCATAAGCCGTCACGCGCAGCGATGGTATCAAGCAATTCAAGCTGTCCTTGCGTTGTCACCTGGTATGCGCTGAGCCCGTCCTCACTGATGGACGCGGTAACAATGTAATGTGATCCGCCTGTCTCGATTGCCTCCAGATCCGCGACTTGCCCAGCTTTGGATTTTGGAGTGTCAGCAACAGCTTGTACATGTACTAGCCTTGTAGAGGGCTGCACTATGTAACTGTTTATTCCGGCTCCATCTGAACCAGATGTGATCAGGAAATTCTGGTTTCCAATGGAGAGACTAACCAATTGCGCAGCCTCAATGGCCTGTCCTCCAGTGGTGCGCAGCGCATCCACATTTCCGGGTCTGCCCTGTGTATCGACGGGTTGCACAGCTACGGCGCCGGACAGGCTATGGGTACTGAAAAGAAGTGTTTGTCCGTTCTCTTGCAACACTTCTACATCAGACAGAGCCGGCGCATTGCTCCACACTTGAGTGGATAGGATGCTGTCCTCTCCGTCCTCAAGCGAAATCACATTCTGCGCGCCTAAAACACTTGCGCCTGTCAGCAGCACAGTTCCGTTTTGGGTGTCGAAAAACCATAGATGAGACAAGCCATCAAAGCTAAAATCATCCCGAGCTTCCAACACGGACCTGAACAAAAAACCGAACACTGTCTATTCCACCAAACTGTATAACGCAGCCAGTAATGCTTTTGGCGAACAGCAGGGACGTGGAGGAATTGGGGCAGGGTTGCGACAATTGGTTAAACTCGAACAGATACAAGTTTCATGTTTTACGTGGCCAAAGGCCTGCGCCTAAATAACTTCCTGGTCATAATCTGGGAAAGCCAAGCGCTCATGTCAGCCAACATGCAACAGTCGCTCCAAAACCGATAGGATTGAGAGCAAATATACATAGAGTATTTTGCGCGATGCATGCATCTATATGCAGGCGCACAGACGCAGACGTATTCATATCATTTTTGATCAGTCACGTTAGATGACCGACAAACAGTATTGAGGTAGAGATCATGGCAACAATCAACGGCGACACCACCAATAATGATCTCTTCGGCACCGCTTCGGATGATGTGCTGAACGGCGGAGATGGCAATGACACGCTGACCGGCTTTACCGGGAACGACACCTTAAACGGGGGGACCGGTGCGGATGTGCTGGTTGGCGGAGCGGGCAATGACATCTTGGACGGTGGTGCAGGGGCAGGCGACCGCATCTTGTATTACCGCGAAAACGGTACGAACGGCATTGTTGCTGATCTGGATGCAGGTACCATCCGTGACACTTATGGTGACACTGATCAGGTCACCGGGATTGAGCAGATTTATGGCTCAGACAACAACGACACGATTTCGGGCCGGACTGCAGCCGGAGATCTGCTGTTCGGGCGCGAAGGCAATGACAGCATCAACGGCGGCGGTGGCAATGACACGCTCGTCGGAGATAGCGGTAATGATACAATCATTGGCGGAGGCGGTGACGACCAGGTCGCCTACTTTCTCGAAACCGGCACGCAGGCGGTCCACGTCGACCTAGAAGCCGGCACTGCCACCGACACCTTTGGCAACACCGACACACTTGTCGATGTAGACCGGGTTTATGGTACCGCCCGAGACGACACCTTGTTGGGGGCAAATCTTGTCAACGACCTGCTGTTCGGGCGTGAAGGCAATGACAGCATCAATGGACGCAGTGGCAATGATATTCTGGTTGGGGGGCAAGGGAACGACACTTTGAACGGTGGTGTAGGGGACGACCAGGTCGCCTACTTTCTCGAAACCGGCACGCAAGCGGTCCACGTTGACCTAGAAACCGGAGTTGCCACCGACACCTTTGGTGATACCGACATGTTGATCGGTATCGACCGAGTATATGGTGCCGGTGGTGATGATACGATCTTTGGCGCTGAGGGTACACGCGACCTGCTATATGGCCGGTCTGGCAACGATACGCTGAATGGCCGGGGGTCGAATGACACCTTGGTCGGTGATGCTGGCAATGACACGCTGAACGGCGGTGACGGCAATGATCAGGTCGCCTATTTCCTGGAAACGGGCACTCAGGGTGTCACAGTCGATTTGCGCGCAGGTACCGCCACCGACACCTTCGGCAATACCGACACGCTGATTTCAATCGAATATGCCTTTGGGTCGAATGCAGATGATGTCCTTTTGGGCACCGACGAGGATGGTGACCGGTTGTTCGGTCGCGATGGCAATGACACGATCGATGCGCGTGACGGGGACAACCTAATCTTTACCGGTGCGGGTGATGACCTCATCCGTGTCGGAACAACAACTTTTGATGCGCGCGACACAGTTGTTATCAATGGCAATGGCAACAAGACGATCACCGGGTTCGGTTCGGAGGGGACACGTTTCGGGCACCACATCGTGTTTGAGGTTGACGCCGCTCTGACCGTAAACTTGGCGACGGGCATTGCGACAACCGTAAACATGACCACGGATTTCAGCCAAGCCCTCCATTTCCTGGAGGTTGGCGGATCTGCTTATGACGACCGTATCACCGGGGGCAACACGCTCCATGATGAACTGGAATGGTATGTCGGGCATCAGGGCAACGATACAATTGATGGTGGTTCGGGCACGGGCGACACAATCGTCTACGATGACGAAGTGATTTTTGGCCAGTTCAACTATGATCGTGGAGTACAAGAGTTCGGATCGCAGGGGGCTGTGGTCAATCTCCAGACCGGCGTGGCCACAGATACGTTTGGATTTACTGACACCCTCATCAACATCGATCAGATACGCGGCACGAGTTATTCTGATACTGTCATCGGCTCGGATGAGGATAACGGCTTTTGGATGCTGGGCGGTAACGACGTTATTGACGGCGGTGCCGGGTTTGACCGGGTCCATTATGACGACGACACTATGCATGGCGGTAACGGCGCGGCATATGTCAATCTGGTCACAGGGCGCGCCATTGACGGGTATGGCGGCGAAGATCAACTCAGCAATATCGAAGGAGTTTTTACCACCGGCCAGAATGACACGGTGATCGGCAGTGCAGCAGACAACCGCATCTTTACCTTTGCCGGGGACGACACGGCAACGGGTGGTGCTGGATCAGATGTCATCCTGGGGCACGAAGGCAATGACACGCTGCGCGGCGAAACAGGTGATGATGAAATCTGGGGCGGTGCAGGCAACGACATTGTTGACGGCGGAGCTGGTATAGATGTGGCCCGTTATCGCGACGCAACAGGGCAAGTGATTGCAAACCTGGCTACAGGGGTGGTGCAGGACGGCTATGGCACCACGGATACACTGATCGACATTGAAAATGTGCACACCTCTGAACAGGGGGATCAAGTTACCGGCAGCAGCGGCGCAAATCAGATCTTTGGCTACGGCGGCAATGACACGCTGAACGGGGCAGATGGCGCTGACGTGATCCTGGGCGGAACGGGCAACGATCAGGTTCTGGGCGGTGCTGGTGATGATGAATTACGTGGCGAAGCGGGCAATGACACGCTGAATGGCGGCGCGGGTACGGATGTGGCGCGCTATCTTCAGGCTACATCTGGGGTCACGGTGGATATGATCAGTGGGTCCGCCTTGGATGGCTATGGCACCCTCGACACATTGATCAGTATTGAAAATGTTCATGGCTCAAACCACGGCGACCGGGTCACCGGGAACATTGAGGCCAATCAGATCTTTGGCTTTGGCGGGGCTGACACGCTGCTTGGCGGTTCTGGCAACGACTCAATCCTGGGGGGTGACGGCAACGACAGTCTCAATGGCGGTGCCAATAATGATGAACTACGCGGCGAGGCTGGTAACGATACGCTGAACGGTGGCGCGGGAAGCGATATCGCGCGTTATCTGGATGCCGCAGCAGGTATCAACGCCAACCTGACGACAAACCAGGTGGCAGATGGTGATGGTGGCATTGATACGCTGATCGATATCGAGAACGTGCACGGTTCACGCCACAACGACACCGTCCAAGGGAATGCAGGTGCCAATCTGTTCTCTGGGTTTGGTGGGGCGGACCTCCTTATGGGAGCCGATGGCGCTGATACGCTGTTGGGCGGTGATGGGAATGATAACCTTCTGGGTGGTAACAACGACGACGAAATTTGGGGGGACGCTGGTGACGATACGCTCAATGGCGGCTCTGGCAGTGACCTTGCGCGGTACCGGAATGATGCCAGCGGGATTACAGCAAACCTGTCTACCAATGTCGTTGCTGACGGGTTTGGCGGCACTGATCAACTGATCAGTATTGAGCATCTGCACGGGTCGGATCACGGCGATACCATCACCGGCAACGCCGAGGCAAACCGGCTCTTTGGTTTTGATGGGGCCGATACCCTGAACGGTGAGGCAGGTGCAGATGTACTGCTTGGCGGGAACGAGAACGACAGCATCAATGGTGGTGCCGGCAACGACGAGATCTGGGGCGAAGGTGGTAATGACACCTTGAACGGTGGCAGTGGCAATGACCTTGCCCGCTATATTGCAGCCACCAGCGCAGTATCGGTAGATCTGAATGCTGGTACGGCCAGTGATGGACAAGGCGGTACAGATGTTCTGATCAGCATCGAAAGCGTGCACACCTCAGATTATGATGACATTGTTGTGGGCAATGATGTTGCCAACAGCATCTTTGGTTTTGCGGGCGATGATACCCTTTCGGGTATGGGGGATGCAGATACGCTGTTGGGCGGCACCGGGGATGACAGCATCAACGGTGGAGACGGTAATGATGAGATCTGGGGCCAAAGCGGCACAGACACATTGGATGGTGGCGCTGGAAGCGATGTTGTCCGGTATCGCAACACCACAGAGGCGGTATCGGTTAACCTGATCGCCGGGCTGGCATTTGATGGCTACGGCTATACCGATACGTTGATCAATATCGAACATGTGCATGGGTCTGACCACAATGATCTCCTGATCGGTGATGACAGTGGAAACCAGCTGTTTGGGTATGAAGGCGCCGACACAATTCAGGGTGGCCGTGGGGCCGATACGCTGTCTGGCGGGCAGGGAGGTGATACCTATGTTTACGTGGGTGGTGACAATTATGACGTGATAAACGATCTGGGCGGTACAGGCACCGACACAGTGATCGTGCAAGGGTATCTTTCGCAGAATGCGGCAATCTTCCAGCAGGGTAACAATATCGTATTGGATTTTGGCAACGGCACTGCGTCCGGGCTGAATCGTGATGTTCTGGTGCTGGCCAACACAATGTCAGCTGGATCAACCAGCGCCATTGAACAGATTATTTTTGGAAATGGTGAGGTTTGGACCCTAAGCACGTTGATCTCCAATATCGGGCAGAGCGCTGTTTTCGCGTCAACCTCGGCGTCTGGCGGTGATGATGCGCTTTGGGGCACAAACGAGAGCGATGTGATCAATGCCTTGGGCGGAGATGATATCGTGAGTGCTTTGGCGGGCCACGATACGATTGACGGTGGCGCAGGTAACGACACCTTGCGCGGCGGTGACGGTGATGACCGTATCATGGGCGGTGCCGGCAATGACGCCCTGTATGGTGAAGAGGGTGCAGATGTATTTGTCTTGCATACAGGTATGGGACAAGACACCATCTATGACTTCGCATTTGGCACCGATGCGCTGGATCGGTCGGGATTGTCTGGAATCGTGGAAAGCGACGATGGATCTGGCAATAGGGTCGTCACGCTCAGCGATGGATCTTCCGTCACGCTGTTGGGGGTGTCTGCCACAGGTAGTCCGGTCCCAACTGTTACCATCACGGGCGCTACGTCCGAAGATGCAATATTACAGGCTGAAGTCACCGGGTTGGTCAGCCTTTACGGCGCTGCACCATCAGATATCACCTATCAATGGCTCCGGGATGGCGTCGCTATTTTGGATGCAACAGCTACGGCGTATCAGCTGGTGCAGGCAGATGTGGGTCACAGTATTTCCGTGCGCGTCACCTATGATGGCACCAGTATTACGGGTACCACCACAGACGTCATTGAGAATGTGAACGACCGGCCGACAGGCACACTTGCCGTGACCGGGACGCCGGCTGAAAATTCGATCCTGACTGCGGATACATCGACTTTGTCCGATGCGGATGGGCTTGGTACCTTCACGTACCAATGGTTGCTGAATGGAGTGGCGATCGCTGGTGCAACCCAGGCAAGCTATCAATTGACCCAACAAGATGTGAGCGGTTTGGTCACTGTCCAGGTCACTTATACTGATGGCCAGGGGACAGTTGAACAAGTGTTGAGCCCACGCAGCGGGCCTGTTGTTAATGTTAATGATGCACCTACCGGCATTGCTCAGTTGAACGGAATTGCCGTTGAAGGCAATACGATGAATGTTACAACCGATACCTTGGCAGATGCCGATGGGTTGGGTGCGTTCAGCTATCAATGGCTCCGGGACGGCGTTGCAATTTCAGGTGCGACAGAAAGCGCTTATACGCTTGTGGGTGATGATGTTGGAGCCGCCGTTTCTGTTCGGGTGATCTACACTGACGGGCAAGGAACCGTTGAAACAGTGACCAGCGACAGTTCCTCTTCTGTGCTGCAAGGGACATTGAACCTGATCGGTACCAGCACTGATGATGTGCTTACCGGTGGGGAAGGTGACGATAATCTGTCTGGGCTGGCTGGTAACGATCGTCTTATCGGCAATGAAGGGCACGATACGCTTAATGGCGGCGATGGCGCCGACACACTGAACGGCGGTGATGGCAACGATGTCATATTTGGTGGCAGTACGGATGCCGACTTGCGCGACATCGTCTATGCAGGTGCAGGCAATGACAGCGTCAATGGTGGTTATGGCAATGATCAACTCAATGGCGGTGACGGCAACGACAGCATGGAGGGAGGCTTTGGCGTAGACACCATTATCGGCCAAGGCGGTGATGATGTGCTGACCGGGTCAGCCTTCTCAGACTTGATCTTTGGAGGCGCAGGAGATGATTTCGTCAATGGTGGTTTTGGTTCTGACAGGGTGAACGGCGGCGAGGGCGCGGACCGGTTCTTCCATCTGGGTATCGCTGACCATGGCAATGATTGGATTCAGGATTATGACGCGTCTGAAGGTGATGTGCTGCACTATGCCAATCGGGTTACCCGTGACCAGTTCCAGATAAACACCACCAACACGGCCAATGCTGGGTCAGATGATGTGGATGAGGCATTTATTATTTACCGACCCACTGGTCAAATCTTGTGGGCGTTGGTGGATGGTGCAGGCCAAGATGAAATCAATATCAGGCTGGGGTCTGAGGTATTTGATTTGCTGGGATAATCTACGCAATTTACCCTGAGAGCCGACGTATTCTTAAGGGCCGCATTCTGTGCGCTCTGAGATCCGCTTAGGCCTATTGTGGGCCACCTTGTGTCGAAAGATATGTGCCCGTAGACCATGCGGCCTGCGGTGATATTCAAGGGAAATGGCGACAGATCGCCTTGTAACAGACGAGGATCAGATGGTGTTCGGATCGCATATGACCTGAAACCTGTTCAGGCCGACCTGCCAGCTTTCACACGATAGCCTATGGTGTCCTCGAAGCCAGAATGCACGATCACCTTGCAATGAATGGCGGGTAACTCAGCCGATCCACAAACTCTGAGTTCGGTATTTTGGCTTCTCGCCACTTGCCGACTTTAAGGCGCTCTCCCAAACCAAGGTAAGGGTCACAGCGCCCTATTTGTCTTCCATCATGCAACATCCTGTTCTCGATACAGGTTTTGCACTTCGGATGTGAATCCACGGCAAGACAGGCGTTCGCGTTTGCAATCCGGCTTCTGCAACATTTACCTACTGGACGCATGTTGCGCCTCAGAGACATGCTGCCACGCAGGATGCGATGTATGACCCAGGTAGAAGGAGTAATCTGCCTGGGTCGGGATCAAAAAGGGCGTTAGGCCACTTTGTCGGCAGCCAGGCGGGCGCGGGTGGCTGGCGGTACCAGCCGTGGGGCTGAGATACGCGGCAGGTCCATCTCGGGGATGGTGCGTGTGTCGCCATACAGCTCCACGAACTCTGCATAGTTGTGGAAGCTCTTGCGCCCCAGATAGTCGACATAGGTTTCTGCTGCCGTGCCTTCGGCCAGGATCAGGTCGTGGTGTTCGGTCTCGACGTGATAGACGGTATAGCTGCCGTCGAACTCGGACAGCGGCACGCGGGTGATGGTGGTGTCGTTGACCAGGGTGCCTGCGTTGATCAGCATCCCGTCGATATGCAGGGCGTGGTCGGCTGTCAGGGTCAGGTCACGTTTGGGCAGACCATGGCCCAGAGCACCGGCCTCAACGCGCACAGGCATCAGGCGTTCAGGCGGCTGGAAGGCGCAAACCACTTTTTGCCAACCGACCCAGCGCACGGGAACGGTCTTGCCGTCCGCGGTCAGGATCTCATCCCCGATCTTCAGATCTTCAACCGCGGTTTCGCCATCCGGCGTCGCGATTCGCGTCCCGGTCAGGAAACATTCGGTCAGGTTTGAAGCCGAGAAAGACGCGTTCAGCGCGTTGAAGTCAGCGGGAAGGTCGCTTGTGGGCGTGCCGGGGGGCACAAACAGATACACGGTGCCTTCGGATGTTGAGGTGCTGCTGTTGTTTTCCGTGAACACGGCCCAATCCGGGGTGGCGCCGCCGGGTGCTGGAAAGGTGCCGATAAATGTGGCCTCACCATCCCCGAAGCCACCTGTGCCTGTGGGACCGGTGACACTTTCACCAACGGTGAATGTCGTGTCTGCCAGACCGTCCGTTGCGGTGCCTGTTCCGTTTGAAACAAATCCAAAGGTTGGGGCACTGGGAAAATAAAAATATACGTCACCCGTAAAGCTTGCCATGATACGCTCCTGTTAAAATTATTATCGGTACCCTAGAAGAAATAAACAGACAGTTCGATAGTTAATTGGTCCGTGACGAGGTTGTGAACCTTTTGCGGTACGTCTTTTGACATGCCTGTATTCGCAATAGGTGCGCGGTGGTATGTATTGCCATACATCAAAGGGAATTTCGCACCATGAGCATTGATCTGATCACCGCCACATCCGAAAGCTTTGCGCCTTATGTCGGTCAAATCTTTACTGTGGACAGTGAGACCGGGCCGGTGCCGCTCACGCTTGATAATATCAAGATATTCAAAGCTTCGACCGTCCGGGACAACGATCTGACGATTGATGGCGTGCATTACCCGGCGCGCCAGGCTTTTGCCCTGACGTTTGAGGGCCCGCGTGAGCCAGTGCTTGCCAATGACGTGATGCAGCTTCGGCACGAGGGATTGGGCAGTTTCGCGCTTTTGCTGTCGCCGTTCCGGCAGGATCATGACTGCATGCTTTACGAGGTGGTGTTCAACTGACCACGGGCGTGCCGGGTGATCAAATCTCGCGCGGGGCGGTGTTAGGGCGCCATTCCAACGCCAGATGGTGGCCCTGCACGGCTGTTTGGACAAAGCCGTGGCGCATATAAAGCCGCAGCGCCGGATTGGACTGTTCGACCATCAGCCGCAGCGGGACCTTGCCCCCATGGGCCTCGTTCAGCAGGCTGCGCAGAATATCCGTTCCGATGCCGCGCCCCTGAACATCAGGTGACAATGTCAATTCAAGCAGGCGCATATGGTCGTCCTGCCGGTCCACATACAGTCGTCCAATGTCGACCCCATCAAGGGTGATGATGCGGCGCACCGCGTCGGGATAGACACGCTGGTAATGCAGGTCCTGGGCGTCAAACTGGCTTTTCAAAAACCGGGTCTTTTCATCGGCCTTCCAGACTGTCATCTGGAATTCCCATTCCCTTGCACTGGTAAACAGGGCCTCAAGGAATGGGCGGTCGGCATCGTGGATGACGCGGAAGGCCACTTGGCCGCGACGGTCAAGCATATCAAGCTCCTGATGGGCAAACGGAAAAACGCCCCGCTGTTGAAAACGGGGCGCTTCAAAAATGGTCCGCGATCAGTTCAACACAATTTCGATCACGTGCGATCCGTCACGGCGCGGTACGGGGCCGGCCATGACATGGGCGCTGCCCAGGCCAAAGGCGCTGACCCGGTAGGTTCTGGACCCGGCTTTGGCCAGCGGGGCCGTGTCGGGCCCGTCAAAGACCGCGATCACACCTTCGGCGCGGGGCAGATCAGCGGGGCGGTCCGCACCGCTGTCAATCGCTTCGACACCCACCAGGCGCATCACAGTGCGGTGCCCGGTTTCGTCGTCGAACTGAAACCGGCGGCCCAGATGTGCGGACAATTCCGCGGCCCCCGACGTCAGCCAGTTGAACTGCCCTACGGGTGATGCAGGCGTGGCAGACGATGCGGCCATGGCATGGGTGGCAGGCAGGGCAGCCACAGTTGCAGCCCCCGCGACCTGACGGGCGACAAAGCCGCGCCGGGTGAGAGATGTTTTGGTGCTCATTCGTGCACTCCTTTTTCTGAAGGCCCTGCGCCAACGCGGCGCAGGGCGCAATTCAAGCCATCAGGACCGGGATGGGAACACACCGAACATTGCGATTTCATAGTTCAGTGTCAGGAACGGTTGCATGTTGTTGATAGGGATGTTGCCGCCCGTGTTGCTGACGGTCACAGCCTCGTTTGACATGGGCTGGTTCGGGGCAGCACCCGGTGTGGCGTAAATGGATGCAAGGCCCAGCATATTGCCGGCACCCGAGGTTTGTGTCGCTGGACCCGTTTCGGCATGCATCGTTGCCGTGTGGCTGTGGGCTGGCATGTTTGCAGCGAGGATCTGCGTTTCCTCTGCGCCGCCTCTCTCGCCCCAGACCCGGGTCGTCAGGCCGGGCCCCGTGCCCATCCCGACAGCCGTACGCCCGCGTAGGTCAGGCAGGCCGAATGTCGTGCGCCCGTCGCCCCCGAACGTGGTGCCCAAAAGCGAGAACAAGGCGCTAAACTGGGAAATTGCGATCAACTGGCCTGCGCATAAATTAAAACCGCGCTGCGCAAAGTTATATCCCACGAGGTAGATCTGTCCGAGATATGGTTCTGACATTGTAGTTCCTTTTCCATCCCTATTGGTCTTTTTAAAATCGCGTTAAGCCCAAACAAATAAATACTAAATTCCGGAAATTACTGGGCAGATCGCGGTTGCTATCCGGTGTGCGTTTCAACTTGTCGGGGATGTCTTGTTGGGTCAAGCTTTATGATCCATGACCCGGATTTTGCCCCTGGCCTGTCTCTGCAAGCGTTGTGAGGGCAGACATCACGCTGTCGGTTGTCCGGAACGCACCGGCATTCCAGTAGCTGGCTGTGGTCTTATAGGGCAGGGGCACATGTGGAAGGGTATGGCGGAACAGGTGATAATGCGGCAGAACCTGCGTGTCCCGCCGCGCGTGCTCGGGGTTTTGCAGCATGTGCCATGCCACGGCGCGCGTCAGCAGGCCGGGCCCGGTTTTGGACCACGTGTTGTCATTGTCCAGCCCCAGCAGCGCAGTCTTGGCCATGGCCATGGCCTGGCCGATGGCCGGATGACCCGGCGGGGCGCAGATCAGGTTATTGGCCAGGGCCCCAAAGGGCTCTCGAAAGACGATCAACCCCGGCCCCGCGCCAATGATGTCGTTGGGATGGCCGGTCAACATGTCATCGGCATCCACATAGATCCCGCCTTGTTGGTACAGCACGCATAACCGCAGAAAATCGCTTTCCTCGGCCACGTGGCGGGCCAATGTGAACGCGCGCCGGTGATCGGCATCAAATGTCTCGGACAGCCAGCGCAGTGCCTGTGACCGGTCAAACTGTTCATAGGTCCAGCCCGGGACCTCTCTCCAGGTTTGCATGATGCCGTCAATTGCCTCTGGCACTGTGGGCGTATTCCAATACTGGAAAATCCGGCGCGGGATGGGGGGCGCCATATCTGCGCTGACGGGGCAGGGCGCGCAGGCGGCGCGGGCATCCAGGACCTCGGTTGCCGCCTGAAGATAAGTCGCCGCCAGATCGGGGTCTGTGGGCACCTGACCGGTCTTCGGCACAATCTGGCGGTACAAGCGTAATTCGTTCAATTGGGTTCCAAGCAGCGAGATCGAAAAATGCACCCGATTTCTCTTGGCATGCTGTGGGTTGGCTTTCATTAAGGTAGCGACGCTCTCGGCCTCTTCTGGTCGACCTAGGGTACATAAAAGCTGCAAAAGCATAATGTTTCCTGCCGATTTGCGCCCTGCAGCTATTTCGGTCTTGATGTGTTCAACAATCTCTTCCAACCGGCCCAAAACCAGGAGGAACCGCACGTATACATCGGCGAGCGGCCCTACAATCTTTTCACTTTGATGCGCCTCGAACCATTCCAGACCCTTTTCTGGAAGACCCGCCTGAATGAAGGCGTGCGCTAGTGATTTCAGTACCGGCAGGGAATTCGGCCAGCGCCGCACACATAGAAGTAAATAGCGCAAGGCCAGTTCTTTCCGCCCAGTGTCGATCAAAAGCCGAGCCAGGCTTGTAGCCATGCGAGGATCCCGCGCCGCTGACCGTGTTGCCAATGCCAGAGAAAGCGCAGCCTGAGGCCCCTGCCGCATACGCGTGGCCTCGATACGAAACAAAGACAATTCCGCGGGTGCTATCCGGTCGCACAACGCGCTCTCGACCCGATCCGCCAGTGGTTCATTCTCGGCCACATGAGCAATCCGCAACAACACCTTGGCCAATTCCAGATCGATCAAGGAACGGTTTTTAACACTGCCTATGGCGGTAGATATGGCATCTGCCTGATCTAGCGTTCCTGCTATGACAATGAATTGTTTCAATTGTGCGTTTGTGATCATGTCCATCCGGCTGGCAAGATGGGCCGAAACACGCTTTGCCTTCGACAAGCGATCCGCCTTCACATACAGGCGTAGCAATTCAAGCGCGCGATCAGGTATCATTTGGTGTTGAGCGATCTTATTCCAGCAAAGAGATCGCAGTTTCGATATCATCACGTGCCTCGGCAATCTTGGCACGGGCCTGCAACGCGGGCCAGTGAGCTTTGTTGCTCTCAAGGATCTGCGCATATAGCGCATCTGCGGCTGTCATGTCCCCCAATGTGCGCTGCAGGTTTGCAAGCGCCAGCATCGTTGGCACATCATGGGGGCGTGTGTCATGCGCAGTCTGCAGAATATCCAGTGCCTCCTGCCTGCGCCCTGTGGCCTGTAACACATGGGCCTTCTTGCGCTGGAATAAGAGACTGTGGGGCCGCTGTTGCAGGGCTGCGGCACTTGAAGCGAGGGCCGCATCAT
>NZ_JWLL01000012.1 GCF_000814025.1 Tateyamaria sp. ANG-S1
TCGATTTGCTGGGGTGAGGCGGGGCTTTTAAGGCTGTGCCAAAGATGTGCACTGACATGCGATTTTGAGATCGACACATCAATCATCACTATATTGCGTGCACTGTTCACAGTCGCCAGTCCAACCATCATTCGAGCGAGGACACTCTTATCGTTCCATCGCTTCTAACGGTTGTAGATCGCCTTCTGACGACCCCGCTATCTCCGCATGGCTTAACCAGTAAAAAACACATATGTTCACCGCTCGGATCCCAGCCACGAAACACGCACACAAAAGAAACCTAGCGAAGCCTGACTCTAAGCCAACAAACCCGCAAGATATGCACCATAGTTGTTCTTTGAATAAGGTTTAATAGTTTCAGCCAACCGTTCTGCTGTGATCCATCCTTGGGCAAAGGCGACTTCTTCGGGGCTACCCGTTTGAAGACCTTGGCGATTTTCGAGAGTGCGTACGAAGTTACCCGCATCCAGAAGACTGCCATGCGTTCCAGTGTCCAGCCAGGCATACCCGCGGCCCATGCGTTCCACTGACAGCTTGCCAGCGGTCAGATACATTTCCAACAACGACGTGATCTCCAGTTCCCCGCGTGGCGACGGTTGAACTTCGGCTGCCAATTTTGGCGCATCGCCATCAAGGAAGTACAGCCCCGTAACCGCATAATTTGATGGCGGCACCTGAGGTTTTTCCACAATTGTCTGAACCGCGCCACTCGCGTCAAATCCAACCACGCCATAGCGCTCAGGATCTGCAACGCGATATCCAAAAACTGTTCCGCCATCGATACGGTTGTCAGCACGGGCCAGCAGCTCGGGCAGGCCATGACCGAAGAAAATGTTGTCCCCTAAAACCAACGCTGATGGCGCACCGGCCAGAAAATCCTCGGCAAGCGTGTAGGCCTGCGCCAAACCATCCGGGCTCGCCTGTACGATATAGGTAAAGGATATCCCCCATTGACTGCCATCGCCCAACAGACGCACAAACTGGTCCTGGTCTTGCGGTGTCGTAATGATCGCCACCTCGCGAATACCTGCCAGCATCAATGCCGTCAGCGGGTAGTAGACCATGGGCTTATCATAGACTGGCAGCAATTGTTTTGAGACTGCCAATGTCACAGGATAAAGGCGCGTGCCGGAGCCTCCCGCTAGAATAATGCCTTTACGCGTCGTCATGTTTTCAAAGCTCCTAGGTCGGTCAAAATATCGATAAGGCCCTTGCGCCAATCAGGGCGTGCAATTCCAAAAGTGGTTTGGGTTGTTTTGTTGTCCATGCGCGAATTAAACGGCCGTTGCGCAGGTGTAGGATAATCAGAGGATGGCATATCGGTTACGTCACAATCTGTACCGCTCTGGGCAAAAATATGCCGTGCAAAATCAGCCCAGCTGACATCTGGGCCGCCCGAGAAATGGTATGTGCCCGCCTTTGAGGCGTCTTGCAGCAACTGGCCTGCAATCTCGATACAGGCATCAGCAATATGGGCTGCACATGTTGGTCCCCCGATTTGATCCGCAACAATAGTCAGCCGTTCCCGCTCGGATCCAAGTCTAAGCATTGTCTTGACGAAATTTTGGCCGTGTGCAGACACCACCCAGGATGTGCGCAAAATAGCGTGGGTGCCACCAGCTGCACGCACAGCCTCTTCCCCGACGAGTTTAGTACGGCCATATGCCCCAAGCGGGCCCGTAGGATGATCAGTGGCAAAGGGCGTTACCCCTGCCCCGTCAAACACATAATCCGTCGAGATATGTACCATCGGCAATCCGCGGGCTGCAGCCGCTTGCGCAATAATCCCCGGTGTTGTGCCGTTGACCATCAAAGCCAGATCTTCTTGTTCTTCCGCCTTGTCGACAGCCGTATAAGCCACGGCGTTGATAACGGCGTCAGCGTCCGTTGCGACCACAAAGTCTGCACAAGTGTCTGGATCGGTAAAGTCAGCCTCCTTCGAGCCTCGCACTTCAAGAGCCACATCCCCTGCCCTGCCCTGCAATGCCCGACCAACCTGGCCACTTTCTCCAAAAACAAGGAGTTTCATGAGTGCTCCTCAGCCTATCACGCGAATATATCTGTATAACGGACTTATTCTTTTAAACATCAGATGTTTAGTACTGATCTTGGTGGAACATGTTGACATATTAGCACTGTATATCCCGACAGAATGATATGTGTGTGGCGGACGCCAACAACGGTCCTAAGGCGCAAGGTTTTTCCTATGAAGGATGAAGGCGAACATCCTTCTTAGGACGCCAAGGTTCATGCCTTCACCCCAAGGCGCTCCCCTACCCCGGACCGCGCTTGCAAGGGTCGCCACCAGGCTTCGTTGTTCAGGTACCATTCGGCGGTACGGCGCAGGCCCTCTTCGACGGTAACGCTCGGACGCCAGCCAAGCTCATCTCGAATACGCGTTGGATCAATGGCATAGCGTGCATCATGCCCCGGGCGATCAGTGACGAAGGTGATTTGATCAGCATACGTACCACTGTCTTTGGGACGCAACTCATCCAAGATGCCGCAAAGGGTCTGTACCAACTCCAAATTGGTCCGCTCGTTTTCGCCCCCAATATTGTAAGACCGGCCAAGGGCCCCCTTTTCGACGACCACCAGCAGCGCATCGGCATGATCTTCGACATAAAGCCAATCGCGTATGTTGGATCCGTCGCCATAGATTGGCAGCGGTTTGCCGGCAAGTGCATTGAGAATGATCACCGGCACCAGTTTTTCCGGAAAATGGAAAGGGCCATAGTTATTCGAACAATTGGTCAAGACCACTGGCAACCCGTAGGTTTCGGCCCAAGCGCGCACCAGATGATCACTGGCCGCTTTGGATGCCGAATATGGTGAGCGTGGATCATAAGGCGTAAGTTCCGTGAACTGTATTTCGGGGTCTTTTGGCAAGGAGCCAAAGACTTCGTCCGTAGAAATGTGATGGACGCGAAACGTGTCAGGCTTACCATTTTCCGACCAGTATTTGCGGGCCGCTTCAAGCACGTTGAACGTGCCTGTGATATTGGTCTCTATAAAGTCACCAGGCCCGTCGATAGAGCGATCTACATGGCTTTCTGCTGCGAGATGCATGATAGCATCGGGCCCATGCGTTGCCAAAACCAAATCAAGCGCGGCCCGATCACGAATATCCACCTGCTCAAACGCGTAATTTGGGCTGTCAGCAACCGACGCCACATTCTCCAGACATGCGGCATAGGTCAGTGCATCAACATTGACGACCTGATGTCCGGACGCGATAGCCCGCCGCACAACAGCCGACCCGATGAATCCTGCCCCACCTGTAACAAGCAATTTCATGGTTTAGCCCTCCCACATGAACGGACTGTTGAAGTCGGCCAGCAGGGGCGCTTTGCTGTCCTTTTCCGACAGAATTGCGGCCGTAGGATCGATCCCCCAATCGACACCGATGGTCGGATCATCAAACCTGACTGCACCATCGCATTCCGGTGCGTAATAGTCAGAGCATTTGTAAATGATCTCAGTGTCTGGTGTCAGAGTGGCGAAACCATGCAAGAACCCTTTGGGCACCAACAACTGACGCCCATTTTCAAAGCTCAGCTCATAGCCAACCCATTGCCCATACGTTGCGCTGCCCTTGCGAATATCCACCGCAACGTCAAACAACCGGCCGCGCCCACATCGCACCAGCTTGTCCTGCGCATGCGGCGGCGCCTGAAAGTGTAGGCCGCGCACAGTTGCTTCTTGCTGCGAAAGCGAGTGATTGTCCTGCACAAATTCAATATCGATGCCGTGATCCAGCATCCTCTGCCGACTGTAGCTTTCAGAAAAGAACCCGCGATTGTCGCCAAAACGCTGAGGTTCAATCAGCTTTACCCCTGGCAGTGCAGTGTCTTGTATTTTCACAATAACCTCAAAAAACGAAGGGCTGCAATTTGGACTGCGCTTAGCAACCGGCGCCATGATTGTCACCCCCCCAATAGAAGCTTGCATCTTGAACACCGCAGATCAAGACCGAGACCGAAAATGTTTCGCGTGCGAAACATTTGGGACCGCCTCAGTCTTGATCGCGAAGCCAATCGAGCAGGCGGTCGCGCAGATCCGGGGTGAGATCCTTGCCCCAAAGGTGCAGGGAACCTGTGCTTGGGTCCTGCGCAGCCTGTAAGCCGGGACGCAGATGGAAGGTCGTCGACATAGATGGCGTTTTGGCTTTTTTAGAGCCTACTTTTCCCGGCTCTGGACCACTGCCGACAGCTTTAGGGCCCTTTTCCAACATGTCCGAAAGAAGGGCTTGTTCGGTCTCAACACTGCGGTCAGGCTGGATTGACAAGAGCCGGATAACGCTTTGTGTAAAGCTGGGGTCTGCTTCAAGCCGTTTGGCCATCATCAACCCCTGACGTTCAGAGATACGGTGTGGGTGCGCAAGCACGGTATCAAACGCTTCCACGATATCCACAAAGCTGCCGATCTTTGATCGTTTGGCGCGCGATGCAGTGCCAAACAGACCTTGTAGAGCCTTTTTTCGAGTTGTGAATACGCCCAGCTCTACGGATTTGATGACGATACGCGCCCGTTCGAAATAGCTCAGACCAACGCGGATCTCGTTTTCCTCGACCATGGCGACATAGGCGTCAGAGGCGGCTTTGGGCGCGCGCAGAAGCGCAAGGACGTTGTCCGGGCCACTGCCATCACGGGCCAGCTGCATCAGGGCCTGACAGCGCCGCCAGCCCGAGATCAGCCCGTAGCGTTTTGGCCTCGTATCAGAGCCTAAATCAACCACTTCGATTGGGGTTTGCTGGCCACGGTCGCGGATCGAGGTGACAAGGGCCTCCATCTCGGCATCGTCCCCCGACACCCGGTCGCGCACCAGATAGGTCATGTCGATCTGATCCAACGGGAGTTCTGCCACCATGCGCCCGGCCTCGCGCGCCTCGGCCATCGCGGCACTCACGTCGCGCAGAGCGGCGGTGGCGGCGGCGTCAGAGGCCACATCCGCAATGGGCGCCCGCATACCCGTGTTCAGCGGCCCACCGCCATCGCTGAGATAAGTGGGGTTGGCCGGGGTCAGTCGCTTGCGCTTGGCCATGGGGGCCTCCTGTCATCTACGTGGGGGCCTATGCGGCCCCTTCTTGTGTGGCGGCGTCCAGTTCGTCGCGCCGCCAACTGCCAATCAAAAGCTGCTTGAACGCGGCATAGGTGGCGTCAAAGGTTTCACGCCCGCGGGCATAGGTTTCGCGGTTGAAATCGCGGTAGTCGGCTTCGTAGATCCCTTGCACCTTTTCGCCCGCCTGACCGATCAGCGCGGTGAAGCCCTGCCGGTGCGGCGACAGCGTTTCACCCAAATAGGCCTGCATTAGAGCCGCAAGTTCGGCCTGTTGACTGCTGTCATAGCGGGTGACCACGGCGCGCACAGCGTCCCATTGGAACGCCATTTCGTCCCGTCCCAGGGCGCGGGCGGCCATATTCTCCGCCTCTTCGATGGACCCGAAGGTTGCGTGCAGCATGTCAAAGAAACGGCCCGTGCTGTCAAATTCCAGAAAGGACGCGCCCATGGGCACCAGAAGGATGTCGGCCGCTGCGAGCCCATTGATCGTCAGATATCCCAGGGCAGGGGGCGTATCGAGCAGGATGACGTCGTATTGGTCCAGAAGCCCATCCTGTTCGAAACTGTCGGTGAGCGCATCCCAGAGCTTCCAACCGCGCGCCTGCATGCGCCAGACGGGGATCTGGAATTCCGCCCAGTAGAGGTTCAGCTGCGCGCCTATGAGATCAATGTTGGGCCAGTGGGTGGTCTGGACGAGATCCTTGGCATTTGTGGTCAGCGCGTCCGTCAGTGTGTCGTCGAGGGGCAGGGGAGCCTCGTTCCGGTCGATGCGGCGCTGGTTTTCACCGCGCAGATGTTGCGCATAGTGTCGGGCCATAAGCGGGAAGACGGTTTGCCATTCATCCGTGACCTGCCCGCCGAAGATCGAGGTCATCGACCCCTGGCTGTCCAGATCGACCACCAGCACCTTGTAGCCATCAAGGGCGGCGGACATCGCCAGATGCGCCGCCATCGAGGTCTTGCCCACGCCGCCTTTGAAGTTCGCCACGGCGGTGATTTTCGCAGGCTGCCCCTCGGGACGGTAGGGCAGGTATTCCTTGGCCTTCGATCCTTCCTGTCCGAAATGGGCGCGCAGGCGCAGCACTTCGTCGAGGGTGAACCACTTGGCGCCCCCTTCGGTTTCGGACGTGCCTTGGGGCAAATCGGGGTTTTGGCGCAGCACCCGGCGGAAATGGCCTGTTGCCACGGGGATCAGGTATTTGGTGATTTCCCAGGTCGAGAACAGGCGCAGCTGGCGTGCCCCGTTGTCCTCTAGCCCCCGGCTGGCCAGGTCGCTGCGTCCGGCCCCACAGGCCTGGGCCAGGGCGCCAAAGTGCTGGGTCGAACTGGGTGCGCCCAAATGGCTTGCGGCCATGTCCGGGTCGATGTTGAAATAGGGTGGCAGGCTTCCGTCGGATCGCGCTGTCATTTTCTGCTCATGTTTCGTGTTTTCGCCCTTATACCACAAAAGGCGCAACATGAAAGCAATCATGTAACAACGCCCGCCAAATACCCTGTTTTTCTAAGTATTTTCTGAGCGTAGGCGGATCCCTGCGATCTTTTTTCTGTTAGTTTATTGTTATTGATTGTTACGGGGTACCACCATTTTTCGTTTTCCCATTTGAATCAAGATGTTGCGGGAGTATTATCGGCTTCAACTGACTCTGAACCCCCGATAAAGCGACTCCGATCCACCGCAGGGGTGACTCTGATCCTCCGAAGCGGAACTGGACGCGGCTTGTGGATAACTCTAGGGTCGGTGTCACTGAAACCCCGAAGATAACGGGGCAGATTCGGACAGGATCGAGGGCCCGGAAACAGGGTCCCGACACGGGCAGGCAGGACGCGCATGACAGAAGCGATCGCAAGCGGGGGCCGCAGTGCATTCTTTGTCTGCGATATTTTCGATGCCAGTCCCAAGGATGATCTGGGTACGATGGAGCATCCGATCTTTTCGCTCTCCACCCGGCCGGATCGGCGCATCTTGTCCTATGCTCATAACGATGTGCAGGTCGATGTGACCCCCAGCGTGCGGGGTAGGGCGACGATCCATGACAAGGATATCCTGATCTACTGCATCAGCCAGTTAATGGCAGCGCTGAACGCGGGTCGCCCCATTTCGCGCACGCTGCAGATCAAGGCGCATGATCTGCTGGTGGCCACGCGGCGGGATACGTCCGGCGATGGGTACGGGCGGCTGCGGGACGCCTTTGAGCGGTTGGCAGGCACGCGCATCACCACGAACCTGAGCACGGGTGGCGTGGAGGTCACGCAAGGTTTTGGCCTGATCGAAAGCTGGGAAATCGTGCGCAAGGCGCGGGGGGGCCGCATGGTGAGCGTGATGGTGACGCTCAGCGAGTGGATTTTCCGGGCGGTGCAGTCGAAGGCGGTGCTGACCCTGAGCCGCGATTACTTTGCCCTGCGCAAACCGCTGGAGCGGCGCATCTACGAGTTGGCGCGCAAGCATTGTGGGCGGCAGCCCGAGTGGCGGGTGAGCATGGCGACCCTGCACAAGAAGGCAGGCTCTGCCGCGCCCTTACGGGTGTTTCGGGCAGCGGTCCGGCGGATGATGCGGGACGGGCTGTTGCCGGATTATACCCTGACCGAGGCGCCGGGCGATCTGGTGGTGGTGACGCGCGACGCCCATGTGCTGGCGGCGGGCGAGGCCCCGGTGCTGGGCCCGGAGGTGCTGGAGGCTGCGCGCGCGCTGGCGCCGGGGACGGATGTCTATGCGCTGGAGGCCGCCTGGCAGGGGTTCTGGGCCGACAGTGGCCGCCCGCGCCTGAGCGATCCGGGGCGCGCGTTTCTGGGCTGGGTCAAGGCGCAGGCGGGGCGGCTGTAGCTGTTAACCCGCCGTTAACCCGACCGTGCGCTGCGCTGAGCAGGTGTTAACCTTCCATTCATAAAACCTCCGCCGACCTGACCGCGACGCGAGGAGCCTATTGCCATGACCGATACGACTGCCCGGCTGGGGCTGCCGCTGATCCTGCCTTCACAGGCGCAAAAGCATGTCACCCATAACGAAGCGCTGGCCCTCTTGGACGGGATCACCCAGCTGGTGTTGACGGAGCGGGGTGCGGCAGCCCCGCCCGCGCTGCCCGCCCCGGGCGAGACCTATGCGCTGGGGCCTGCCCCCACCGGCGTCTGGACCGGGCAGGGGGGTATGCTGGCGCAATGGGGCGGCAGCCATTGGCAATTCATCCCCCCGCAAGAGGGATGGCTGGCCTGGGATCTGGATGCAGGCACGCTGCTGGTGCACCGCGCGGGGGCCTGGCAGGCGGTTGTGGGCGATTTTGCCGAACTGGGCATTGGCACCTCGGCTGATGCCATCAACCGTTTTGCCGTGGCCTCGGAGGCGTCGCTGCTGACCCATGCAGGCGCGGGCCACCAGCTCAAGATCAACAAGGCCGCCACCGCTGACACCAATGCGCTTTTGTTCCAGACCAACTGGTCGGGCCGGGCCGAGATGGGCTGTGCGGGCAATGACGACTTTTCCATCAAGGTGTCGCAGGACGGCACGACCTTCCATGACGGGCTTGTGGTGGATGCGGCCACCGGGGCCGTGCGCTTTCCCAACGGGGTGGCGGGCACGGGATCTGCTGCGGGGCCTATGGGGGGCCAGACAGTGGCCTTTGTGGGGGAGCGCAACAGTCCGTTGAATGTGGGCCACTATCTAAGTTTTGGTAATGGAGCCACTGATACAGCGGGCCCGGTTTTGCCTTTTGATGCAAAGGTAATGGCGGCAACGCTTTCAGTTACGGCCGGTCTACCTGGCGTGACGCGCTTTCACCTGCTTGTAGATGAAGTGGCGGATCCTTCCTTTGACATCACGCTGGACTATTCCGGAGCTGGGGTCTTTCAGACCGCAACGGTGGACTTTTCTGTAGCACCGCGTGCGGTGCCAGCGGGGTCCGCACTGTCTCTGGTCTGTGCCAATACGACGGGGGCGAACAAGGTGGTCGGCACACTTTATGTCACCTTTGACTGACTTACATCTGGTATCGCGGTGAGCTAGGCACAGATCGGGAGGCTTGGCCCTGACCGTAAGTTTACTGGTCGCATATAGTGCTAACTCCACCCAGATCGCCGCTGGCTTTTACCTCCGTTGGTAGCTTTCCAGACTTTTACAAGCGGTGCGGTGTTCCAGAGGCCAGGTTTTCAAACCCGCCTTGGGAGCGTCGGGCCGTGCGGCATTGTTCAGCCTGGGGGGCATCGTGTCCCCCGAAGCATATCGAGCGCGTTCTGATTGGCTGTGATCCGCATGGTATCCTGAGAAGGGGGCAATCAGGCGTCCCTTATTTCCGGTAGTAGTCCCGGAACCACCGCACAAAGGCGTCGATGCCCGTCTGCACATCCGTTTGTGGCCGGTACCCTGTCAGTTGATGCAAGAGGTCCGCATTGGCCCAGGTTGCAGGCACATCGCCGGGCTGCATGTCCATGTAGTTTCGCATGGCCTTTTGCCCCAGGCTGGTTTCCAGCGCCTCGATGAAATCCAGCAGCTTGACCTTGGTCGAGTTGCCGATGTTGACCACCCGGTAGGGGGCGACGGGGCTGAGGCTATCGCCCTCTGCAATGGCGTCGGCGCGGGCGGGTCGTTCCGGCACCGCGTCGATCAAAAGCCGGATGCCCTGCACCAGGTCATCCACATAGGTAAAGTCGCGATACATCTGCCCGTGATTGTAGATGTCGATGGGCCGCCCATCGAGGATCGCATCGGCAAATTTGAAAAACGCCAGGTCCGGCCGTCCCCAGGGCCCATACACCGTAAAGAACCGAAACAGCGTCGTGGGCAGGTCGTGCAGGTGGGCATAGGCGTGGCCCATGCTTTCGCCTGCCTTCTTGGTGGCGCCATAGATGGTGAGTTGGGTGTCGGCCTTGTCCACCTCAGCAAAGGGCATCGACGTGTTAGCCCCATAGACCGAGGACGAGGACGCCATCAGCAGATGTGCGACCCCGAGCCGCCGGGCCGCCTCCATCACGTTGAAGCTGCCTACCACATTGCCGTCGATATAGGCGCGCGGGTGATCCAGGCTGTGACGCACCCCGGCCTGACCGGCCAGGTGCACGATGATGTCGGGCTGGAAGCTGTCCGCCGTGCGGTCAAGGCACGCCTGGTCTTCCAAAAGCCCTTCGGTGGCGGCAAAGTGCTGGTTTTGCAGCAAGACGCTGTGGCGCGCGCGTTTCAGGGCCACGTCGTAATAATCTGTCATCCCGTCATAGCCATGCACGACGTGACCTTCGGCCAGCAGCAGCTTGGCCAAGTGAAAGCCGATGAAGCCGGCGGTGCCGGTGATCAGGATGCGGCGCGGGGAGGAAAGCGGGGCGGGCAGGGGAGGGCTCTTGATCTGTCGAGGCGTGGATTGACGCTCTAGCGGGCTGGCGGGGGCGTGTCATCCTCAATCGCGCGCTCGTGACATGGGGCGAGGTGTTGGTGACGATGATTTGGAGTGAGCCTGTGATTGGCAGGAAATAAGGGGTGTATTTGCAGTATGATGTCTTGATCTTTTCAAGATACGGAAATCGGTGGTCGCGGACGCCGCGTTAAACTATGCACCGGTCAAATTTGAGCATGTGGAGACAGAGATGACCAAACTTGCAGTGGCCGGGATCGGCTATGTCGGTCTTTCGAACGCGGTTCTGCTGGCGCAGCACAACACGGTTGTGGCCGTGGATCTGGACCCGGACCGGGTGGCCCTGCTGAACGCGCGCAAATGCCCCATTATCGATGAAGAGCTGGAAACCTTTCTGGCCGAAAGGCCGCTGGACCTGACGGCCACGCTGGATGCGGCGGCGGCCTATGAGGGGGCCGAGTTCGTCATTGTGGCCACCCCCACCAATTACGACCCCAAGACCAACTTCTTTGACACCTCGAGTGTCGAGGCGGTCATTGCCGAGGTCATCGCGGTGAACCCGGGCGCCACCATCGTGATCAAGTCCACGATCCCGGTGGGCTTTACCGACCGCATCCGCGCCGAGCTGGACACCGACCAGGTGATCTTTAGTCCTGAATTCCTGCGCGAGGGCCGCGCCATTTATGACAACCTGCATCCGTCGCGCATTGTCGTGGGCGAAGACAGCGACCGCGCCCACCGCTTTGCCGCCCTGCTGGCGCAAGGGGCCGAGGACGCAGATGTGCCCACCCTGTTCACCGGCGCCTCCGAGGCCGAGGCCATCAAGCTGTTTGCCAACACCTTTCTGGCCATGCGCGTAGCCTATTTCAACGAACTGGACAGCTATGCGCTGGCCAATGACATCGACAGCCGCCAGATCATCGACGGCGTGTGCCTGGATCCGCGGGTGGGGGACCATTATAATAACCCGTCCTTTGGCTATGGCGGCTATTGCCTGCCCAAGGACAGCAAGCAGCTGTTGGCCAATTATGCCAACGTGCCCCAGAACATGATCCGCGCCATTGTTGACGCCAACCGCACCCGCAAGGATTTCGTGGCCGACCAGATCCTGTCTCGCAAGCCGCAGGTCGTGGGCATCTATCGTCTGGTGATGAAGACCGGGTCGGACAATTTCCGCCAGAGTTCAGTCCAGGGCATCATGAAGCGCATCAAGGCCAAGGGGGTCGAGGTCATTGTCTATGAGCCGGCTCTGGACGAGGCGCATTTTTTCGGGTCGGACGTGCTGCATGATCTGGAGCAGTTCAAGGCCCGGTCGGACGTGATCGTGGCCAATCGCAGAACCGAAGACCTTGGTGATGTGCGGGATAAGGTCTTTACCCGTGATCTTTTTGGTGTTGACTGAACCACCGGGATCTTTGGCAAACGACAACTGCTTAGGGCGTTGTGGAGTAAGAGTAAAATACCTGCGTGAGCAGTCCGTTCACTGCCAAGTATTGTGCCTGTTTTGGCTGTCAGCGCATCCAGGGCGGCAGCGCACCCTGCATCAAGTGATTGTAATGTTCGACAGCACGTTGGATACGCGCGTAGTAGAAAAAACGCCCATTTTGGAGTACAACCCCGGACTGGCATAACCGCTCCATTTGCTGAGCAGAGTGCGAGACAAAAATCGCACCACGTGTCTTAAGCCGCTCGCGTAGAATGGCTTCGGATTTGGCAATAAAGGACCCATCCCCCACGGCCGTGACCTCATCAATGAGATACGTATCGAAATCAGCTGCCATAGACATGGCAAAGGCCAGGCGGGACTTCATACCAGATGAATATGTCCGGACGGGCAAGTGAAAATGTGCCCCCAGTTCCGAAAATGATTTTGTGAAATCACACATCTCATCGCTGTCCAGCCCATAGGCCCGCGCGACAAAGCGTACGTTTTGTGCCCCTGTCAAATCCCCATGAAAGCTGCCGGCGTATCCAACGGGCCAAGACACGGTGCCATGTTGAATGATTTCCCCGCGATCCGGCGATACTGACCCTGCAATCATCTGCAACATCGTGGATTTCCCAGCACCGTTGCCCCCCAAAAGCCCAACGCACTCACCAGCAGGGAAGGTGAAGGAAATATCGCGCGCTACAGCCTTTTCAACGCCATCGCGTCGGTAGATTTTCCATAGGTTGCGTAGTTCGATCATGTTTACCGTCCTAGCGTCGGTCGCGTACCGAATAATAGATCAGGGCACCAACGCTCCAAAGCATGATGAGAAAAGCAGCCAAGATCGCCAAAAGTGTCTCACGCTTAGGTGCTGTGGAGCTTTGTGGCAGGCTTGGTGGAATATAAGTGGCCAGATACCGACTGGTACGCTGCGCTTCGGCCAGTGCGGCATCCAGGGTCGCTTTGGAAGACAGAAAGGCTTCTTCGGCATATTCACGATCGACGAGCAGCCGTTCGAACTCACCCAGAAGCGTCGCGTAGTTTTCCGAGCCATCTTGCCCACCTGCCAGCCCAAACTTGGCACGTTCGTCTTCGATCAGTTCTTGGATGACAGACAAGCGGCGTTCGGCCGTTGCAATCCGAGGATCATTTGGGCGCGAGGTTTGAATGAGCAGGTTCATTTCAATTTGAGTTTCTGCCAACTGTGCTTCCAGCGAGTTCAGCAAACCCATCTGACCTTGGATGTCCGCCGTCGGATCGACGATCCGTGTGGCCGAACGAAACCGTGTCAACGCCTCGCGCGCTTCTTTGACACGCTCCAGTGCTTGATCGTGATCTACGCGGGCATAGCGCGTGCGGTCTTCGCGTGCGATGGCAGACAGCTCATTGATCAACCTTGTCGCTTCCCTGACAATCGCCTGTGCGATGGCTTGTGCGTCTTTTGGCTCAAAGGCATGGACATGCAGCTCGATCAATCCGTTGCCCCTGTCGTAGTTGATCTCGACCATCCGGCCCCAATAGCTTTCAAGGTCTTCGATATTGCCGGTGGGTTCAAAGGCAAAGATTGGGTCATTCTCGGGCACAGAATACATGCGCTCCAGGTCAAGGCCTTGCTGTATTCTTTCAATAATTTCGCGGTTTTGGATGTACTCGTACAGGATGTCTGTGTCGGATGAACTGCTGCCTGAGAGGCTGGCGGACAGACCGCCCAGAAGATCAAGCGCCGAGCGCGCCTCTTCGGATCTGACCGCAAATCCCACCCGTGAGACATACTGGTCTACGGCACGGTCATAGAGATACCATGCCGCAAATCCGAGCGGGATGATCACAAATAGAACAAAGCTCGATATAAGCCAGACGTGGCGCCCGCGCATTCTGGCGGACCCAGCGGGTTTGGGCGCTTTGCGCGTAATCTTGGCTGCCGCTGGGGGCGTGGCGGGCTTGTTTTGCGCCGCCGCCTGTGCAGGTGGCAGTGTCTGCGTGGAAGGCTGGGACATGTACGTGGCCTGCTGGAACTGGATATCAGGTATGGTATGTGCTTATCAAAGATAGAGCTTTTGTGACGCGTCGATGCAGCGAAGTCAAAACACCTTCTACGGAGTGCGTTCACGTGAATATTCAGAACACCGATCTGCCGCCTGTTGCAAAGCGGCCTCTGCGCCGCCGTTTTGCAACTTTCCGAGTTGTTGTTGCACTGATCTTGCGTGAGATGTCCACCACGTATGGACGGTCTCCTGGTGGCTATATCTGGGCGATCTTGGAGCCCATTGGGGCCATCGCCATCCTGTCCTTTGTCTTTGTCTATCTGTTTCGACTGCCACCCTTGGGTACGAACTTTGCACTGTTCATGGCCTCTGGGTTTTTGCCCTTGGGGCTTTACACAGGGCTCACCTCGAAAGTGGGCATGTCCATTCCTTTTTCTCGCCCCCTTCTGACCTATCCGGCCGTGCACTACATTGATGCTATTGCGGCACGAGTCATTTTGCATGTCATCACCCAAATTGTAGTGATGTTCATTATTCTTGGGGGGCTCATAGTCTATTATGACCTGAACGTGACGCTGAACCTTTGGCGCATTGCTGACGCCATCATGATGGCTGTTGCACTGGGCACAGGCATTGGCCTTCTCAACTGCTATCTTATGGCGATGTATCCGATCTGGGCGACGGTTTGGGCCGTACTGAACCGGCCGATGTTCATTATATCGGGTGTCTTTTTCCTGATCGACACTGTGCCGCAGGCCTATCGTGATATCCTGCTGTACAATCCGGTGGCTCACATCATCATGCAGTTGAGGTCTGGTATATATGTCACCTATGATGCGGTGTATGTGTCTGACATATATGTTTATTTATGCGCGCTGATCCCTGGTCTCTTTGGTTTGCTGTTGTTGCACCGTTATCACAACGATTTGCTAGAAGTTTGAGCAACTTGAGCGTCTTCGGACCTATGTCAAACCACGGTGGGTGGACGCCAAAAAGGAAAGCGGGTAGGGCACGCGACATGGCGTTGTCCATATTTTACGATCTGAATTAAAGGCGCAACATGGCCGATCCATTTCCCAAACCTCTTACCCGTTTTCAGAAGTTGGTGCGCTTTGCTTTCCCTACACCTGGTCAACGCCAGTTGATGTCGGCTGCACGGGATGCCAGTGTGTTTGACCCGGTTTACTATACCGGCGCTTACCCCCAAGTGCACAAGTTCTTCATGCGCTTCCCATTGCGCCATTATGCTGTTTTTGGTGAAGCGTTGGGACTGCGTCCGAACCCTGATTTTTCGCCTGCGGCCTATCTGCGCTATAATTCAGACGTGGCTGAACTGAACATGTCCCCGTTGTTGCATTATGCGCTGTCGGGTAAGTCCGAAGATCGTATCACCAAGGAACTGCCCAAGGTTGAGGATCTGCCGCAAGGCAAAGTACCGAAGCTGCGATTTGATGCAGGGTGCAAAACAGCGCGCTTTGCTGTTGCCATGCACCTATACTACCCAGATTTGTGGCCCGAATTTGAGGAGACCCTGCAACAGCTTGAGATCCCCTATGACCTGTTCGTAACGATCACCTACCGTGGTGAGCAGACTGATCAACTAGCCGACGAAATCCGCTCAACCTACCCAGATGCGACTGTCGTTTCATTGCCCAATAAAGGTCGGGACATTTTGCCGTTTCTGACATTGGTGAACGCGGGTGCCTTTGATCGCTACGAGGCGGTCTGTAAAATCCATACTAAGAAGTCCCCCCATCGAGAAGACGGTGATATTTGGCGGCGTCACCTTATCAACGACATCCTTCCCGATCAGGACCTGCCAACATTACTGGAGGATTTCGTTGCAGATCGCAAAGCGGCGTTTTGGGTCGCTGACGGTCAGCATTATGATGATGTCCGGTGGTGGGGATCAAACCTAGAGACAACCCGACATTTGCTTCGGCGGCTAGAAATCGAGATTTCTGGGGACCGCCTGTCTTTTCCTGCGGGGTCCATTTATTGGTTGAAACCTTTGATGATCGGTATGCTCAAGGCGCTGAAACTGCACGAGGGCATGTTTGATCAGGAACAGGCACAGGTCGACGGAACCTTGGCCCATGCTCTTGAGCGATTGATGGGGTTCTTGCCCGATGAGGCGGGGCAAGAGATCCGCCAGACCACTCAGATTCGGGCACATCTTAAAGCGGCTGCCGACCCTGAGGCAGGTAGCCCCAACACTCAGACACCGATGCGGCCCTCCTATACCAGCGCGTTCTACCTGCCGCAGTTTCACCCTATTCCAGAGAATGATGCATGGTGGGGCAAGGGATTTACCGAATGGCGTGGCGTTGTCGGCGCGATGTCGTTGTTTCCTGGGCACACGCAGCCGCTGTTACCAGCCGATATAGGGTTTTATGACCTACGTGTCAGCGAGACGCTGGGCGAGCAGGCCGCTTTGGCGAAAGCGGCGGGTATTGATGCCTTTTGTGTCTATCATTACTGGTTTAATGGCCGCCGCGTGCTTGAAGCGCCGCTTGAAAACTTGCTGAAGCGTCCCGAAATCGAGTTTCCATTCTACTTGTGTTGGGCCAATGAAAGCTGGCGGCGCAATTGGGATGGGTTGTCCGGCGAGGTGCTTCTTGATCAGACCTATGCGGATGGTTTCGAAGAGGCCCTGGTCAAAGACAGTTTGCCCTATATGCGTGACCCACGGTATCAGCGCCCGGATGGTACGCGCCCTCGTTTCGTCATTTATCGCCCCGAGGACATGCCGGATCCCGCTGCAAGCGTGAAACGTATGCGCAAGGCTTGGGAAAAGGCGGGCATCGGTGCGGTCGAGCTTGGCGCGGTTTGCTTCCATGTCACAGGTGAGAACGCTGTCGCAGAGGATATTTTTGACTTCTGGATCGAGATGCCTCCGCATGGCCTTGTTACAGGGGATGATTTCCTTGTGGGAGGGCCGCAAGGCAACATTCTCGGCCAACAAATGCCAGGTGGGTTCGAAGGACTGGTCTATGACTATAGCAAGGTGATCGGAAATGCGTTGTCACCGCACTATGTCCAGGCGCTGCCTCGAAACACAATTTGTGGTGCGATGCCCAGCTGGGACAATACCGCACGACGTCACATGAGCGCGCACATTGCCTATCGGGCCAACCCCGCAAGCTTCAACCGCTGGCTTGAAGGCATCATGCACACGCGCATCGAAGGGTCTTATCGCAACGAATTTTTCCTTAATGCTTGGAACGAATGGGCTGAAAAAGCAGTGCTCGAACCCAGTCTGGCGTATGGCGATCTCTATCTCAAGGTTCTGTCCTCCTGGATCGCCACTGATGCTCAAGCACATGCTCTGGACGAACCTGTCACAGATGAGGTAGGGGCAACAACCTAGGCTCTCGGTGGAATGTGACTTCAGAGGAAAACAACCCAGATGGCGAAAGTAATTCTGCACATTGGGACCCATAAAACGGCAACTACGACAATTCAGGACACATTCCACGCGAATGCCGCGTTACTGGCAGAGCACGGAGTCATATACCCAAAGTTAACCCGCTTTTCGGGTCATCATGGGCTTGTTTCTGATTGGAATAAACTGCCGGAAATTTATCATATTGAAGGTGGGAGCAGAGCGGCTCTCGCGCACTTGAATGCCAAGTATGCCGATACAGAACACACAGTATTTTTGAGCAGTGAGGAATTTTCCCGCGGCGATCCAAATGCGGCTGTGGATTTCACAGAAGTGCGGGCGCTGTTGTCCGGTTTCGACGAGATCGAGGTTGTCTGCGTGTTGCGCGCGCAGTGGCAGTTTTTGCAGTCCATCTACATGGAGCGCAGCAAGGTTTCGAGCCCACCGCGACCGCCTTACTTTGTACAGCAAGCACTGGACAATAATCTCGTCGAAGGGCTGTGGACGGATTACAACCGTATTCTTGATGTCCTGCTCAAGACCTTTGATGCGTCTGAGATCACCTTGCTCGACTACGGCACTGCGGTGCAGGAGAAGGGCGGTATTCTGGGCGTTTTTCTGCGGCATTTCGGCGTCTCGCTTTCGGTTGAAGATTTGACGCCAGTCAACGCTGGCAAGTCGAATGTGTCGCCTTTGCCCTTGGCGGCCTGGGCTGCCAACATAGTTGCTGAGCCAGAGCGAGCGCCAGAGTGGCTGATCGAAATGATGACCACTGTGCTGAAGAATAGTTTTGGCCAGGACATGCGCTGCTGTCTCTTTACGCAGCACGAGTTCAATCAACTGCACACCCATTTCACTGATTTGAACCGGCAACTTTACGCCCGCTTGGCCAATCGCCAGCCGGACTTTTGTATCACTGGCATGGAAGATGCGCGGCTCGGCACATTTCGCCAGCATGTGCACGGCGACTTTTGGTTGCGATGCACCCGCCGGATGACATTTCACAAGATGGGCTTTGGAGAATTGTGACGTTTACCGAGTGAACCACACCAGGTGTGCCAGAGGCTGATTGATTTCAGTTATGCGGCTATGTTTGATAACCCTGACCTCTGATCCGGGCCGTTCGGGTGTAGAATACGTTCTTGTTTTGATCCTCCCTCTCTCAGCAGATCGGTTTCACATCCCCTGCCAAGCGATTGACGATCTGCAGCTCTATGGAGCGGCTCTCTCTCTCACTTATCCGAACCTTTGCAGAGCTGATCAAACCCACATCACCGTGATGGAGCAGGGCACAGGATTTGTTCAACAGAGCGTTCCAGACACTTCATTCGACAGGTCAAAGACAGGAGTGCACAACTTAGGTGCTTGAACATCAAGCTATCTTCTAACAAGACATGTTCAGACGTTCGTTCCGCCCTCTAGGGAAAGTGACTATCATGTTTGACCCAATATTTTACCGCCTAGTTTATAAGCTGCCCGACACTCTAACCGACGCTGATCTTCAGGATCACTTCGAACAGACTGGTTGGCGTCAATATCTTGACCCCAATCCATTTTTCAACGTGTCGGCATATCTGATGACTGCCAAAGATATTGCTGAGCAAGGCATCAATCCTTACGCCCACTATCTGGGCGCGGGCCACATGGAAGGCCGTCGCACCTCCCTAAGTCAATGGAATGACCCATCGGCACGTCTACACACTGATGAAGAGTTTGCCTTACTAAAAGAAGCAGTCCTGCCTGACTACATCAAACAACAGCGTCCGGACCTGAATGAGTTATCGGATGATGCGCTGCGGGCTTGGTATTTGGTCGTTGGATGGCGCGAGAATATCGATCCCAACCCCGAATTTTCTACAAATGGTTACCTGTCCCTGCATCAAGACGTCAGAGATGCAGCTATCAACCCATTGCTTAACTTCCTGCAGGTAGGGGCGGCCGAAGGCCGAGAGGTGATCTCTACCCAGGCGCAACGCCAGGCTGAACAGGATGTGTTGGCGGCCTTGTCGGCGCGGCTGGCCCCGCGGTTCGACCATGCTTTCTATCGTGCTCAGGACGCCGACCTTGAAGGGTTGGACGACGAGGAAACGGTCAGGCACTACTTGAAAAGTGGATGGCTTAGCGGGCTAGATCCAAGCCCAGATTTCTCGACGAATGGTTATCTCGAGCTCAACCCTGATGTCAGGGACAGGAAGGGAAACCCCTTTGTACACCTGATAATGTTTGGTGAGGCGGAAGGTCGCGAAAGCATACCGTCAAACCGCACTGATATTATCGTTTTTGACCAAAGTACCGCTCTTCCAGTGGAAAATGTTGAAGAAGAAGTGCCTGAACGTACAGGTAACATCGACACTGAGAACCACCACTCTTCGTCTCCCGAAGAACGCGCTGACGCCGCAGCAATCCGGCGTTTCTTCGACTTTGCTTGGTATCGGCAAACTTATCCTCAGTTTTCGGACTCCGATGAGCAAGCCATTTTGTATGATTACCTAGAAAACGGTTGGCGAGAAGACCGCGATCCATCGCCTGCATTTTCGTCAAAATTTTACAAAGAAAACTATCAGGACATCAGCTCCAACGACATTAACCCGCTTCTGCATTATGCACTTTTCGGAATGGCCGAGGGCCGTCACGCGACGCCACCTGCCGCAGCTGCTACGCCTCCATCTGTTGCTGAACAGGATCTGGCCGCTGTCCGGGACAGCTTCAACGCCGCCTGGTATCGGAAAATATATAAAATTGAAGGATCAGATGAAGAACAACTGATACACTACATGACTAATGGCTGGAAAGAAGGACACGATCCGTGTCCCGAATTTTCTACCAGCCATTATCTGGCAACCTATTCAGACATCGCTGCGGGTGGATCGAACCCGTTTCTTCATTATGTGCTCTTCGGGAAAAATGAAGGTCGCCAGTCACGCCCTGACAATATTGCAGTGGAGTTTCTATTCGACCCGGATGCCAACCTTGTTCCCAATTACCCTGAAGTCTTGACCGGCGGATTGATTTCCTCTGGTGCGGTCGCGCCAGATGTCTCTGATAGGTCCTGTCTTGATATTCACTGGTTGATCCCAGATTTCGCTGCGGGTGGCGGTGGGCACATGACGATCTTCCGAATGGTTCGCTACCTTGAGAACTTTGGCCACCGCTGTACAATTTGGATTGAACAGCCGCGGATACACGACAGTGCAGACGCGGCGTGGGAAGATATCGTAAAGTATTTTCAATGTGTTGAAGCGAATGTCCGTTTTGTCCGGGACGGCTTCTACGAGACGTCCGGCGATATTGTGATCGCGACGGGTTGGAGTACAGCTTGGATTGCACAAGCCGCTGAAGGTTTTGCTGCATGCATGTACTTTGTTCAGGACCATGAGCCGGAGTTCTATCCAACTGGGGCAAACGGCAAACTCGCGCGGGAGACTTACGGCTTTGATCTCGGCTGTATCTGCGCCAGCCCCTGGCTCGAAGAGCTAATGAAAACGCGGTACAATAGATGGGCCAAGGGCTTCTATCTGGCTTTAGAGCAGGAGCAATATGGCATTCATGATGCAAAGGCTCATAAAAAAAGGTTCAATAAGAGAATTAGCGGCAAGTTCAAAATTGCCGTCTACGGTCGACAGCATACGGATCGGCGGTGCGTTCCGCTGGCGCTCGCAGCTTTACAGATTCTCGCTCGGCGACGGCAGGATTTCGAGGTGCACTTCTTTGGCCAGGATAAGATGCCGTTTTCCGAGACCCCCTTCATCGCCTATAATCACGGCGTCTTGGGCAGCGAAAAGTTGGCCGAACTTTACAATGATGCCCATCTTGGGATGTGTTTTTCTGGGACAAACTACTCTCTCGTTCCCAAGGAAATGATGTCTTGCGGTCTACCCCTTCTGGAGCTGGATGGCGAAAGCACCCGAGCCATCTTCCCTGAAGGGGTGGTCGCTCTGGCGGGACCGCATCCTGCGGACATCGCGGACCGGATTGAGGCGTTGATGCAAGATCCGGCGACACGCAAGGCTCAAAGCAAAGCAGCTCTCAATTGGGTCGGTACGTTCAACTGGGAAAAGAGCGCACGTGAGGTCGAGGCAGCCATCCTAGAATACATGGCCCACAAAAATCTTTCACTGTCCGCTCCCGCCGGGCAGCGGGTGCGCGAGACGTTGATGGATGTCATTATTCCAACGTGGAACGGTCGCGAGGAATTCAAACCTGTTCTCAAAGCTTTGCGTGAACAGAGGCTGGCGGATCAGATCCAGATCCATTGTATCGATTCAACTTCCAGTGACGGGACGATCGAATGGCTGAGCAAGCAAAAGGATGTCAGCCTGACAGTCATTGATCAGAAGGATTTCCAACATGGTCGCACACGGAATGATGGTATTGCTTTGGGGCAGGCACCCATCGCGGCCATACTGACGCAGGACGCACAACCAGTGGGGCGCGCATGGGCGACCGACATTCTCAAAATGTTTAACGCGGTGCCGGAGGCCGCGGGCCTGTTCGGGCGCCACATCGCCTATCCAGACCACCCCCGCTTTGTGCGCGAAGAGATCGCCAATCATTTCGCGCATATGCAGCAATTTCCGCTGGTCCTGTCGAAGGATACCGATCGGGACCTTTGGGAAAGCGGGGATGTAGGCTGGCGGCAGATGCTGCACTTCTATTCCGACAATAACTCCGCTATGCGCCGAGCGGTATGGGAGGACATTCCCTATCCGGAAGTCGACTATGGAGAGGATCAGGTCTGGGCGCGCGACATCATAGAAGCCGGTTTTTCTAAGATCTATGCTCCGACCGCAGCCGTATATCACAGCCATGACTATGACCCGGAGCAAACCTATAAGCGGTCTTTCACTGAGGGGGCTTTCTTCTATGAACATTTTGGTTATGAATTGGGCACAGGGACTGAAGAGCAGATCGCCGAATGTGTCGCTTGCGAGCAACGTGACCTTGCCATCTGGGGGAGTCGTAACAACGTGTCTGAAGCCGAAATACAGATGCGCCAGAAAAATGTGGCTGCAAAATACCGTGGATGGCGGGACGGTTTAAACTCTGTGTTCGAAACAGCATAGTAAAAGCAATAAACCTGTGCTCAAGCGGGTCTCGCCTGAAGGAAGCGGATAGAAACATGGAGGCAATTCTCCACATTGGAACAGAGAAAACTGGAACCACGAGTTTTCAGAGGTATTGTTACAATAACCAAGCTGAGCTGATGGAGCAGGGGATATTTTATCCTGCTGGCCTTGGCGGTGAGAATCACAGATTTATTTCAATGTATGGGCTTGAAGCGGAAAATGCTGATGAGGCCATGCGAGCTATGAATATCCAAACGGCTTCAGATCAGGAAAAATTTAGAGCTAAAGTTGAAAAAACTCTTGATAATCAGATTAGTGGAATTTCAAGTGGAAGTGTTGCCCTTTTTTCAAGTGAGCATCTTCATTCAAGGCTAAAAGATGTAGCCTCGATAGGTAGGGTAAAGAGTTTACTTGATCAGTTTTTCGAAAAAGTCACAGTAGTTGTTCATTTGCGGCCACAAATCGACGTCGCTATTTCACTTGCATCTACGCAAGCACGAGTCGGCGGAAGCGTCCGAGAAAGTTTCTTTAATCAAATGAAAGTAGATAACCCATATTATAATTATAATATGCTTGTTGGGATGTGGGAGGAGGTTTTTGGGGCGTCTAACATTCGCTGTATATCATTTAATTCTTCTCCTGATTTTCTATCCTGGTTTACGAAAAGTTTCGATTTAAGATTGCCCAAAGTATCAACTGATTACCGTATAAATGAGGCGCTGGACGTCCAAACTATTGCAATGATTAACGCTCTTGTAGACAGCGGAACAGGTCAAAATATAGACTTTAGAGTGCTTGACAGGTTGCCTGTAAAGGAAAAGCTAACCCTGTCTCAAGCAAGTGCTCGGCGATTACAGAATGCATTTGTTATTTCTAATCGCGCACTCATAGATCGACGCGATGATATGAAAGTAGGAGATTTACAGCCGGCTTGGCATAAGTTTCCAGAGAAAGGAAACTTGGAAAAACTATCCGAGAGGGTTTTCTTTGCGGAAGGCTTTGCTGCATTGGTGGGCTACTACAACGATATTATTGGGGAAGAAAAGTCTAAAAGCTAACTTGAGGGCTAGATAAGAAATCAAAATACATTAGTAAAGTGTAATTGTATTTGTATTTCTGCCAATGTGCCCCCTAACTTTGAAGGACCTTCACATTTTGGCTGATATTTTTGTAATATGCCTTGGCAATAATCCCCTTTTTTTAAAGGCGCGTTAGTAGGATCTAAGCTACCTTCAATTTCTGTATTTGGGTTATCTCATCGACCTACTTATTTTGTGCCGCCCCGATAGAAGCCGGTCCGCCGCTATAACTAGGAATCGGAGGATCAACGTTGGGAATCGAGTAGCAAATACTGGAAGGGATTATCACGAAGTTAAGGTCGGTTGAGGTGCTGTGCGGCCAAGGAATGGCGCGGTTTGCTTGTTTATGCGATGGTGAAAGTGAAAATCCAGGCTACGTGCGACTGCCAGAAGTCGAAATAGCCACCTCCCGGGTCCTAGACCCCGTCTATGAGGAATCTCAGCTGCTCTAGCACTTCCTTGGTGTTCTCGTTCGAGGTCTGGATTTCTTTCTTGAGGCCTTTGAATTCCCTCGCTTGATCGCGGTACCCATCCCGGATGTCTTGTATAAACGCCAGAGGGTGCTCAGCGAACCCCGTCATCTGGTCGCGGTCCGCTGGCTTCAGAAGGCCGAGGATCGGTAGGAGACGGCGGATGCAAGGTCTGCGGCAAAGGTCGGAGCCGAACTGGTCGCCAGTGATCCCAAAGGCGACCGTCACTAAGGTGTCTATCGGCTGGCGTACTGCCACACCGATCGCCGCCAGCACCACCGGGTAGATCGATATCAAGACGACATTGTCAGGATCGGCCGGGCACTCTTGAAAGAACGCAACTGTCAGTAGGACGGCTACTGGAGGTGCTCCACCCAATCGAAAAGCACCGCACCAGGCCAGCCACTAACCGCGATTTCATCAGTCTTTTCTGATGTTTGAAATGGTACCAGGGGACGGAATCGAACCACCGAAACGAGGATTTTCAATCTTCGATTAATCGTGGATGACGGCTATGACTTCGGTCTATTGGCATAAGGGCTTTCTGATCTCAAAACGATATGGGATAGGAGCGGGCATGCCCACGCTATCCCCCCTCCCAACTGTTGCTGTCTTGATGGCAACCTTTAATGGTGGTCGAGACGTGGTGGCGCAACTCGACAGTATTGCAAGCCAAACCCATCTGCCAGATTTGATCTTGATCAGTGATGATGGGTCCAAGGATGCAACATGCACACATATCGATGCTTTTGCAGCCGCCCATCCCGACATACCGGTGATGCGTATCGACGGCCCGCAGCAAGGCGCCACGCGTAACTTCTTGCATTTGTTGATACATACGCCAGACGAGATTGATGTCGTGGCTTTTTGTGATCAAGATGACGTTTGGCTGGACCACAAATTGGCGCGCGGCTTGGAACATCTGAAAACAGCAGATACGGCCCCCACGCTTTACTGCGCACGCACATGGGTCTGCGATGTCAATCTGAACAAGCGCAGGATGTCGCGCTTTCCCAAAGCACCGCCTGGCTTCAGAAACGCAATCGTGCAAAACATTGCGGCGGGCAACACCATCATGCTGAACCGCCAGGCTTTGAGTATTGCACGTAGGCTGGCCCGACGCACCCGCAAGACAGTGGTTCACGACTGGTGGCTCTACCAGATCATTACCGGTATCGGCGGGCACGTGATCTGTGATGCAGAACCGGTGCTGCTGTATCGCCAGCACAGGAACAATCTGGTAGGCGCCAATTTCGGGCTTCAGGCATGGATCAAACGTATGAATCATGTCAGACGCGGAGGGCTGCGCCGCTGGACAACGACCAACCTCGTCGCCCTGCGCCACGCATCAGATGACCTGACCGATGAAAATCGCGCTATCTTGGCTGCATTCACATATATACGCCGCAAGCCATGGTGGCGCAGAGTGCAGGGCATCTACCGTCTAGGCCTTTACCGACAAAGACGTCTTGGACAAGCCTCGCTATTTGCGGCAGCAATTCTGGGCTTTTTGTAGCCCCGCAGGCCATTGGTCACTCTTTGAAATACGCTTAGTTGCTCGCCACTTTCTGCGCATAAGCCCAAGCGTCCCGCACAATGTCCTCAATGCTGCTGTGGTGCGCGTACCAGCCCAGTACGTCATGAGCGCGCGTAGGGTCGGCTACCAGAACGGCAGGATCGCCCGGCCGGCGGTCTGCCTCTATCACAGGGAACTCGCAGCCTGAGATGCTGGCCACTGCCTCCACCACTTCGCGCACACTAAGGCCCTTTCCCGTGCCAAGATTGATGGCGGAAAATCCTGGCTCATCCGTGGCAAGCAGCTTCTTCACCGCCGCCACATGGCCTGCGGCCAGATCGGTGACATGGATGTAGTCGCGAATGCAGGTACCGTCAGGCGTGGGATAGTCCGTGCCGTTGATGTAGATCTGCGGCCGGGTGCCTTGCGCGGCTTGGATGACCAACGG
Organism: Tateyamaria sp. ANG-S1; assembly: GCF_000814025.1. GTDB lineage: Bacteria > Pseudomonadota > Alphaproteobacteria > Rhodobacterales > Rhodobacteraceae > Tateyamaria. The sequence continues at coordinate 25,771 of NZ_JWLL01000012.1, forward strand.
GATAAGGTGGGTTTCAGGATCGTGCCGTTCGCCCGTTCGCCCGGCGGCATCGGCCCCACATGCATTGAAATATCGCAAGGCAATCGCTTGCAGTCCGTGTGGCTCCACGCAGGCCTCCAGCATCTGCTCCACCATGACCTTGCTGTCACCGTAAGGATTGATCGGCGCGCGGGGCAGGTCTTCGTGCAGCATGGAGACGTCGGTGTTGTTGCCATAGGCAGCGGCCGTAGAAGAAAAGACGATTTTCTGTAAACCTGCGGCTGTCATGGCTTCCAGCAACGCCAGCGTGCCCGTGACGTTGTTGCGGAAGAACGGCAGTGGCGTCAGCACCGATTGCCCGGCTTCGATAAGCGCCGCAAAATGTACGACGCAATCGACGGCATATGTGCGCAGTGTTTCTTGCAGCAGCGCAACGTCCGCCAAATCCCCTTCCACCAGATGGGCGCCAAAGCAGGCATCTCGATGGCCAGTGGAAAAGTTATCATAGACCACCGTGTCAAAGCCGGCCTCATTCAGCGCAAGCACCGTATGAGAGCCGATATAGCCGGCCCCGCCTATCACCATCACCGTCTGATCTTGCGCCATCTGCGCCTCCAATTGTTCAGAGCGCCGTCTGGCACAGATACCTCACGCTCGCAATGGACTGCTCTGTCGCCCTCGGCATTTGACGCCTCGCGCCCGCTCGCCCGAGCGCAGCAAAAGAGTGTGCTGGATACGGCAGGCAACGACTGGTTGCCCGTCCCAGACAATGAAGACGTACCAGTCAAGTTCGAGAACAATCGAGTATGGGCCACGATGCCTGGCAACATATCACTGATCATGGACGGCACAGAGAGACCACCAGCATCAGCTGCAACAACGTGCTGTACAGCGCTGGCGGAGGTCACGGTACAACTTATGGCTTTGCCGGGGCAGGCAGGTTGGACAGTAATGCGCGATGTACTTAACTGTCTGTTTCGGGGAGTGGCAGCTAGGGGCGGGATGTGTTGATTTATTCCGGTACCGGGCAGATTACACCATTGCGCAGAACAGCATCTGCGCGGGTGTGACCAATAATACTGAAGGTGACTGCATCATCGGTTACACAGAAGTGTTGCCGTTTGCCGATGGAATTTTCCGTTGCAGTGAACGTAACTTATGCACATTAATTAACATAATCCACATTACAGAATATTAGCAATGTATGCTGGTACATTTTAAACTGGGTTGCGACAATTCCACTATCTTGCCGAAAAGCAGGGAGAACGGACATGACCCACACAGAACTGGATTTGCGTGAAAGACTCGCAATCAAAGACATGTTGAATGCAAAAGTGCCCGTTCGAGAGATGGCGCGGGTTCTGAAGCGCTCGAACTCCACCACTCATCGTGAGATCAAACGCAATTTCTGAGCCGATGATGCCTTCCTAAAGAAGTACGCGGGCTCCTTTGCCCGCACGGCGCAATTGCAGACGAACAAGCGTCGATCTGTGCAGCGCAAGCTGATCCGGCCTGACAGTGCCGCCCACCGCCCCCAGTTTAGACATTGGGAGGCTGATCTTGTCTTGTTCAAACAACGCTTCGGGCATTTGCCGTGCTGCTGAAGACCCCAAACAAATGCACGAAGCCAATGAGGGGTAGGATCATGAAGACAGTGCGTGACCTGCCCCATGTTGCCAGCCGTTCCATCATCTTCGACCGTGGCACCGCGTTGTCAGCTGGCCCCACCTGCGGCAGAGATCGGGACGCAAACCTGGGTCGGTGACC
>NZ_JWLL01000013.1 GCF_000814025.1 Tateyamaria sp. ANG-S1
GCAACGCTGGATTCGAACACGACCAACGATGCGGGCGGCACTGCGACAATCGCCGGCATTCTGGACGGAGGCCTGGGCAACGCAGGCACCGCCACCTTGTCTGGGACAGTGACGGGTGCCGTCACCAACACCGGCGATCTCAACATCGCGGGCGGCAACATTGGAACACTCCTCGACAACAACATTGGCGGGGACGTCGATGTTGTGGGTGGTGGCAGTGTTGGCACCAGCGTGACGAACGCAGCCGCCTTTGACGTCAACAGCGGCACATTCACTGTCGGCGCAGGCGCGGGTGCGTTTACCAATGAAAGCGGCAGCACGTTGGGCGTTGCAGCTGGGTCCTCGCTGGATGCGGTGGTGACCAACGAGACGGGCGGTACCGTCAACTTGTTGGGGACCATCAACGGATCGCTGACCAATAACAGCCTCTTGAACGTCAGCGGCGGCGCGGCAGCCGTCAATGGTGCCCTGACGTCTACAGCGGGCAGCACGCTCAACCTGCAGAACGGCGCAACGAATGATGTTCTGACCATCTCGGGCGATGCGGACCTGAGCGGTACCGTTCAAGTCGACGTAGACCTGACTGATATCGCCGATGTGGGCACCGTTCCCACCGCAAACACCGCCGACCTGGTGTCGGTCGGGGGGAACCTGTCGGGGACGGTTGACCTGAGCTTTAACAACATCGGTGCCGAAGGTAACGTCGTGAACCTGGCGCTGTTCGAAGTGACGGGCGCCGGCACCAACACGCTGAGCTTTGGCAACATCAGCGGACTGCCGTTGTTTAGTGAGTTCGAGTATTTCACCGAACTGGTGGGCAACGACATTTTCCTGCAAAGCCGCGTGAGCGCAGGTATTGCCAACCTTGCATCCACCGTGGCCCTGTCACAAACGCTGGTCGATACTATTATCAACCGTCCAACAAGCCCGTTTGTGAGCGACCTAGCTGCAGACGCGAGCACCAACCCGTGCGGGGCAGGGGCCTGGGCCCGTGTGACGGGCGGCACGGCCAATGCCGATGGGTCTTTTGTGGACGAGACTAGCGGCGCCAGTGGGCAATCGCCCGTATCGTTGAACTATAGCGGTATCCAGGCAGGCGGAGACTTTGCGTGCTTTGACGGGTTCTACAATGGTTGGGATTTGGCGTTTGGCGGGATCCTTGGCTTGAACCGCGGGTCTAGCACCAACAACGTCTTTGCGATTGATCCAAGCAGCGGTGCGACCACCGACATTTTGCTGAGTGTGACCGAAACAGACATCGAACAGACCTATGGCGGGGTATATTTGACCGCCGCGCGGGGTCGATTCTTTGCCGACTTGCAGTACCGGTTGGAGCAGACGGAATTTGAATCCACCAACTTTGCAGTCTTCGACGCAAATTCCGGGTTTGATCTGACCAATGAAGAATACGAATCAAACAGCCGGACCCTGTCAGGGTCTGTAGGGTATTCCTGGCCGGTCAGCGCGATCGAGGGTCTGACCTTTATCTCGTCTGTAGGCTTCTCGTTCACCGACAGCGAGACGGACCCGATCAACTTGGGCGCAGACGGTACGTTGGCCGTGGACGACAGCGAAAGCCAGATCGGATTTGTCAGCGGTACCCTCGCACGGTCGCGCATTCTGCCCGACAATGTGAGTGTTCTGAGCTATTTCGGCACCGCAACCCTGTACAATGACTTTGCAAGTGACCGGACCGCGACCTTCACCCCCGCTGGGGGCGGAACACCGCGGCAGCTGACCATCGGGACAATCGGGTCTTATGCCGAGTTGAGCGCGGGCCTGAACTATGTGCGCCTGCTGACACCTGGTTCCGACGGGAAGCCCCGTCAGCTCAATGCCGCGGTGCGCCTGGATGCGCGGTTTGGCGATGACGTCGAAAGCTATGCCCTGACTGGTCAGATCCGCTTCCAGTTCTGATTGTAAGGGCCGCAGAACAGCAAAAGGCCGGGACATAGCCCGGCCTTTTCGCATTTGAGAGCAGGGTATCAGAGTTTGCTGAGCGCCTCTGAGTAATGCTTTGCATAGGCTTTCACAAAGGCGTCCACCATGCCGTTTTCCCCGGCAGCGGCGCGGGAGTTCCATCGTGTGATGAACTCCTCCCACTGTTTCTTGTTGCCGCCCTTGAGCATACCGCCCCCGCCTGTGTCCGCTTCGATCGACGCAGGGTCGAGGCCCGACATCACTTCGGCCATCGCCGGTTGAACGGCAGCCATCATCGCGGCCTGGTGCACGCGGATGTCTGTCAACGCATTCTGGAACCCGGCGGCCCCCGTTTGATACCCGCTTCGGGGTTGGACAAAGAGCGCCTCAAACGCCGCTTCGGGATCAGGCATGAACTTCATCGGATTGTTGCCATCCGCAATGCGCATGGTGCGATCTTCTTGCGTGACGAACAGTTTAACCGACGCGCGGTCCTGTAACATCTGCATGATCTCTTGCGTGCAGATGCGGGCGCATTGGCCAAGGATTTTGCCCAGCTCGTGCATGGGAATGTCGAGCGCGTCCTCACTGTCAATCTCGGCCCCTTCCAAGAACCCAGCAAGGAAAGGATGTGTTTCAGGCACGGGTTCAGGTTCAGGTGCGCGAACATCCGTGTGCGTTGCCGGCGGCGCGCTGGCCGGAGCGGGCGCAATGGTGCCGGGCGGCGCCGGATTGGCGGGAAAGGGGGTCGGCAGAGGCGTTGGATCGGTGAAGCTTTCGCCAAGTCCCTTAGGCGGTTGGCTTTCCAGCGCGTCGGCGACAGAGAGCGTCGGGGTCACCACGGGGGGTGGCGTGTTGGGCACCAGGTCTGGTGCCGCTGGTGCCTGCGGCGACGGCGCATCCGGCATCAGATCAAAATCGTCATCGGGGATGAAAGGCCGCGGCGGCACAGGATCTGCGCCGTCAGTTGAGCCGAATGGTCCGGTATCGGGTGCCATGGCCGTATTTGGTGCTGGCTCTGGTGCGCGCACGGGATCCGGGGTGCCAACATCTGAGGCACTGTCGTCCTTCATATCCTTAAGGATCTCAGGGGTATCAGCCGCTTCGATAATGTCATCAACGGGATCGGACTGTGGCGACACCGGATCAGGGGCGCGCATTGATGGGGCCGCGACAACCGGAGGGTTTGACACCGAAGTATCCTGTGACGGGTTTGCCTTGAAGCGTGCAAGGTCCGGCGTTTGTGCTGCGCTGGCTGCATTTGCTGCGGGCAGGGGCGCTTTGACCTCGGGCAGGGCGCCGCCATTTATCATTGCCGCCGACGGCGGAGCCTGAACGGCACGCGTGCCGCGCCCCGCACTTGCCGGAGGCACAACGGCTGGAGGTCGCGTCGGCGCAGCCGCCACAGGCTGGACCAGGGCCTGCAACACATATTGTCCGACCTTGAACCGGTCGCCGCTGGCGATGCGATAAGGGCTGACAATCCGTTCGTCCTGCCCTTCAAGGAAGGTGCCATTGGTCGAGCGGTCGTGCAGAAGATATTGCCCATCTTTGAACAGAATATCGAAATGGTGCCCTGAGATGTGCCGTGTCTGGTCTGGCAGGACCCAGTCATTGCCCGGCTTGCGTCCGACCCGTGCCGCGGCACCCGTAACCTCGAAACTTTGCTGCGTTTCGAGATCTTCGGCGGTGTGGCTTTCGATGGTCAGTCTAAGAGCATCCATTTCGCAAGTTGTCCTTTAGCCTGACCGCAGCAAGCGCTGGTCACGAAACGCGCAAGAGCCCAGCTGCGCGATCCATCATTTGATTTAAGCTGGCGCAGCGGTGGTCTGCATGGGTCTGCCCGATGGCGCGCAAAACCGCACTGCTGATCGCCCGCGGCGTACGCCAGGCCGGGACCGACACAAGATCGTTCGGCGCCAGCGGCCCACCTGACCACCCAACGGCAAGGCCGAGGTACACAATGGCTGTCTTTCTTGGAGCAAACAGTGCCATCTGCATCGTTTTCCAGCGGTTTTCGGTGCTTTGATCGTCAAGCCACGCAGCAATCCAATTTACCAACTGCGTGTCTTCCGCCGACAAATCCGGCTGCAGATCCAAAATGGAATCAAGTGCCCATTGTATGGCTTCGGGGGTTTCGACCGCAAAACAGATGAAGGTGACAGCGTCTTCTGGCGTTTGAGAGACGCGAACACGCTGAAAGAAGGCCCTATACCCTTCTTCTGGCGCTGGCCGCTCGGTCATGAACGCGGTGATTTTGTCCATTTCCCGAAACAGATCATCGACGCGATCAAAACGGGTGGCCCGAGCCGGGGGCAGCGTTTGTTCGGAATTGAGGTCGTCCATCCAGGTCGTCACGATATTGATGTAAAATCACGTATTAGATAGTGCGACGGTCGGGCGCACAGGTCAATGACTTGGATGCGTTGATGAACGGGTGGGACCGTGGGCCTGCCGCAGCAAAGTCGTTTGGCAATTGCTTGAAGCGACACAAGTTTTTCTGGCCAATGTTCGCAGCTATGGTAAGCTACCTGCGCTAGAAGTGTGAAATCGCATAACTGGGTTCCAAACCTGGGGGGATGTATGGACGTTGATACCCTTCTCCAAACCCTTGGGGAAGACGCGCCAAGTGGCGACGATCTTGAATATGATCCCGCGTTCATGGAAATGGAGATCGCAGCGCAACCCGGCGAAGAACGCCAGGTGGGCGATGAGATTTTGCCGGCTGAAGATCCCGACTACAAAGACGTGCAAGCCAAGGCTTTGGCCGTTTTGGAGCGGTCTCATGACCTGCGGGCCGGCATCGTGATGGCCGAAACGCAATTGCGGCTGTCCGGGTGGCCTGGATTTGCCAAGGCCATTTCTTATTTGGCCGGGTGCCTGAGCCAGTACTGGGATACCTGCCACCCGCAACTTGATGCCGACGACGATGATGATCCGACGATGCGCATCAATGCCGTCCTGTCGCTGACAGACGACGCGCGCATCCTGCGCGGTGTGCGCCGTGCTCCCCTGACGCAAAGCCGCACGTTCGGTGCAATATCGTTGCGCGACATTGCCGTCGCTGAAGGAGATCAGGTCGCATCCTCGGATATGGACAGCGTGCCGGACCCGGCGCAGGTCGCGGCGGCCTTCCAGGACACAGATGACGATGTCCTAACCGAGATAGCACAAGCTGTGTCGAGCGTTCTGAGCGATCTGGAGATCATCAGCGCCACATTTGATGAACACACGCCAGGTCAGGGGCCCGATCTGGACCCCCTGATTAAGTTTGTCAAACAAGCCAATACGCGATTGGCCAACGCGCGCGGCGTCTCTGACGCGCCGGCAGATGGCGACACGGACACTGCTGAGGGTGCGACTGAGCAGATGGCGACGGCCCCTGTTGCGGCTGCGGCCGGTGTCGGGGGCATCAATTCTCCAACGGACGTGCAGAACGCCTTGGACCGCATCATTGGCTACTACGAAAGGTGCGAACCATCGAGCCCGCTGCCCCTTTTGCTTCTGAGGGCAAAAAAACTTGTGAATGCGGACTTCCTTTCGATTGTTAAGGATATGGCTCCTAACGGAATCGAAAACGTGCATCTCATCGGTGGTATCGAAGAGGACGATGACTGATCCATGCTTGGACCACGTAAGATGATAGACAAAAACGCGATAGAGACTGACGAAGGAGAGTAAGAGCGATGGCTGGGAGTTCGCAAAAGTTTATTGCCCGTAACCGCGCCCCTCGGGTGCAGATTGAGTACGATGTGGAATTGTATGGCGCCGAGAAAAAGGTGCAGCTGCCATTTGTAATGGGGGTGATGTCCGATCTGGCCGGAAAGTCAGAGGTGGAACAACCTGCTGTTGCGGATCGCAAGTTTCTTGAGATCGACGTCGATAACTTTGACGACCGGATGAAATCGATGGCGCCGCGCGCCGCCTTCACGGTTCCAAACACATTGACCGGTGACGGCAACATGGCTGTTGATATCACCTTTGAGTCGATGGATGATTTCAGCCCGGCAGCAATTGCCGCGAAGGTGGAACCACTGAAGGAATTGCTGGATGCGCGCACGCAATTGAGCAACCTCATGACGTATATGGATGGCAAGACCGGTGCCGAGGAGCTGATTGCGAAAATCATGCAGGATCCCGCCTTGCTCAAAACCCTGGCGGCGCAGCCCGCCCCGGCATCTGACAGCGACGATCAGGAGTAAGAAATGGCCGAGACAGAAACAGAAGCAGCTGGCGCCGCAGGCGCGACCGCCTTTGGGTCCTCGGATTTCGAGAACCTGCTGAAAAAAGAATTCCGCCCGAAATCGGATCAAGCCAAGACGGCCGTGGAACAAGCGGTCAAAACCTTGGCCGAGCAAGCACTGGCCAATACGTCGCTGGTCAGTGACGACGCATTGCGCACCATCGAAAGCATTGTTTCCCAGATTGATAAGAAGCTGACCGAACAGGTGAACCTGATCCTGCACCACGAAGAGTTCCAGCAGCTCGAAAGCGCGTGGCGCGGCCTGCACTATCTCGTCAACAACACCGAGACCGACGAGATGCTCAAGGTTCGGGTGATGAACATCTCGAAGAAGGACATGCACAAGACCCTGCGCAAGTTCAAAGGAACCGCGTGGGATCAATCGCCCATCTTCAAGAAGATCTACGAGGAAGAGTTCGGCCAGTTTGGTGGCGAACCCTATGGCACGCTGGTCGCCGATTACCACTTTGACCACAGCCCGCCAGACGTGGAGCTGTTAGGCGAGATGGCCAAGATTGCTGCGGCGGCTCATGCGCCGCTGATTACAGGGGCCAACCCAACTCTGTTCCAGATGGACAGCTGGTCCGAATTGGCCAACCCGCGCGATCTGACCAAAATTTTCCAAACCCCGGAATATGCCGCATGGCGGTCCCTGCGGGAGAGCGAGGATTCCAAATATGTCGGCCTGGCGATGCCCCGTTTCCTGGGCCGTCTGCCTTACGGCGCGGCGACCGATCCGGTTGAGGATTTCGCCTTTGAAGAAGACACCGATGGTGCAGACAGCAGCAAGTATGGGTGGGTGAATGCCGCCTATGCGATGGCTGTGAACATCAACCGGTCCTTCAAGGAATACGGCTGGTGCAGCCGGATTCGCGGCATCGAAAGCGGTGGCGCTGTCGAAGGGCTGCCCAGCCACACGTTCCCCACCGATGATGGTGGTGTGGACCAGAAATGTCCGACAGAGATTGCAATCTCTGACCGGCGTGAGGCCGAATTGGCCAAGAACGGGATGATGCCCCTCATCCACCGCAAGAACTCGGATCTTGCGGCCTTTATCGGGGCGCAATCCCTGCACAAACCCGCAGAGTATGACGATGACGACGCGACCGCGAACGCCAACCTTGCCGCGCGTCTGCCGTATCTCTTCGCGACCTGTCGGTTTGCGCATTACCTGAAATGCATCGTGCGCGACAAAGTGGGCAGCTACAAAAGCCGCGATGACATGCAGGCGTGGTTGCAGGATTGGGTTAACCAGTACGTTGACCTGAACTCCGCAACCTCCCCCGAAGAGGTCAAGGCGCGTCAGCCCTTGGCCGCAGCCGAAGTTGTCGTGGAGGAGGTCGAGGGGAACCCGGGCTACTATTCGTCCAAGTTTTTCCTTCGTCCGCACTACCAGCTCGAAGGGCTGTCGGTGTCACTTCGGCTTGTCTCCAAGCTACCAACCGAGAAGGGGGCGTGACCCCCTCTTTACCCATTACCCTACCACCAGCAAAAAAGAGGACCTAATTCATGGCTTTTGACGCATTTGCATATTTCAAAGGGACTGATGTCAAAGGGGAAACCCAAGACGATAAATACAAAAAGGAAGGCGCATTCGAGATTCTCAGCTTCGAGATCGGCGCAGAGAACAACATCAACATCGGATCCATTTCGTCCGGTGGCGGCGCGGGCAAGGCGACGTTCAAGGAACTGAACATCACCAAGAAGACCGACAGCGCATCCTGTGGCATGTTCTCGAAACTGTGTGAAGGCAACCACTTTGACGATCTGGTCATCGAATTGCGCCGCTCGGGTGGTGCCGCTGGCTCCACAGGTCTGGTGTTCCTGAAATGGGAATTCAAACTGGTGATGATCCAAGACATCAGCTGGACCGGTTCGGACGGTGACGACGTTTGTGAAGAAACAGTCGTCATGCAGTACGGCGCCATGAAAGTGACCTACACCCAGCAAAAAACAGACGGCAAAGCGGGCGACCAAAAGTCCGGCGAATGGAGCCGCGTGCTCAACAAGGCCAACCTGGCCGTCAAGTAATACGATCCAATTTGGACGTAAAACCGACCAAGCCCCATGCCGGGCTTGGTCAACCCCTATTTGTGCCTAGTCTGGAGAGCCCGCGTGCAAGCCGAAGACCTGTTGAAATCTGGTGATATCGACGGTGCTCTGTCTGCACTGCAGGATGCAGTGCGCGCGGACGCGTCAAATGCTGCACTCCGGATTTTTCTGTTTCAGCTGCTGGCTGTGCGTGGCGAGTGGAAACGCGCGATTGCGCAGCTGAAAGTGTCGGCTGAATTGGATGACGGCGCAACGGCGATGGCGCAAACCTATCGCGAAGGCATCATTTGCGAGGTCTACCGCGACAAGGTGTTCGCGGGCGAAAAAGACCCCCTTATTTTTGGTGAACCCCAGGAATGGATCGCCTTGATGGTCGAGGCCCTGAAGGCCAATGCAGCCGGGCGACACACCGAAGCTGCCGAAGCGCGCGCGCGTGCCTTTGACGCGGCACCAACCACTTCGGGCACCCTTGACGGTGAGCGCTTTGAGTGGATTGCGGACGCAGACATGCGTTTGGGACCGCTTCTCGAGGTTGTGGTGAACGGCAAGTACTACTGGATGCCTTTCACGGCTCTGTCCAAGATCGAATTCGAACCGCCCGCGGACTTGCGCGATGCCGTTTGGACCCCGGCTATGCTGACGTTGGCCAATGGCAGTGACATCGTTGCACTGATCCCGACCCGATATGCGGGCACACTGGATCATGGCGGTCCGTCAGAAAAGCTGGCCCGTGCCACGGATTGGCGCGATGTCGGGTCAGAGACATTTTGCGGCATCGGACAACGCACCCTGGCCACCGATCTGGGCGACACGGCCCTAATGGATGCGCGGTTGATCGAATTGGACACAGCTGCCGAGACCGAGAATCCGACCGCGGCGGATGCCCCGCTTGAGGGTGACTGACGATGTCAGACAAAACAATCGCAGAGCGCCTGCAACCATCGCTGCTGGATCGGCTGACAGATGATGCGCCCTCGGAAAAGACAGAGAGCCGCGATGCCCGTGTAATGGATTTACGGCAGTTGCGGGACATCCTGCAACGAGATCTGGCGTGGTTGCTGAACACGTCTGACAGCAGCGCTCAGATTGATGCGGATCGGTATCCGCACGCCTTTGGGTCTGTCGTCAATTTCGGGATCCGTGAGGTTGCTGGCGACTATTCCACGGTCGAGCGCGCGGAATTGATCCGAAAATCAATCGTTGATGCGATACAGATCTTTGAACCGCGCATTCATCCAGGCTCGCTCGATGTGCAGTTGCGCATTGGAGAGCAACAGCGCGAGTCCATCGTTTCCTTCGACATCCGGGCCGACATGTGGGCGCAACCAATGCCGATCGAGCTGTATCTGCGCAGTCAGGTCGATGTCACCACCGGTGAGCTTGAGCTGGAAAGGGTGGCCTGAGACCTGCCATGGATACCCGTCTGCTCAAACATTACGAAGCCGAATTGGCCTATATGCGCGATATGGGCGCAGAGTTTGCGCAAGCCTATCCCAAGATCGCGAGCCGTCTTGGTATGGACGGTGTCGAGGTGGTCGACCCCTATGTCGAACGGCTGCTCGAAGGCTCTGCCTTCTTGTCGGCGCGGGTGCAGTTGGAGCTAGAACTTCAATATCCGGCGTTGACCTCGCATTTGCTGGAAATCGTTTACCCACATTATCTGTGTCCAACGCCGTCCATGATGGTGGCCGCCTTCGAACCGGATATGGAAAATGCGTCATTGGAAGACGGTTATGTTATTCCGCGCCATTCCGAATTGCGCAGCACCCTGACCGATGACGACACCACGCCATGTGTCTTTCGCACCTCGGCCGATGTCATCATGTGGCCCATCACGATCTCGGAGGCCGAGTATATTGACGGGCGCGGCGAACTGGTCGCGGCCGGCGTATCGCGGGACACAGCCGCACGGGCTGGCATCCGCCTGCGTTTGAAACGTCATGGGGATTTGCCCATCGCCGAATTGTCGATGGACCGGTTGGTGCTGTTTCTGGACGCGCAGTCCGGCAAGAACTGGGCGCTGCATGAGTTGCTGTGCACCCAGGTCAGCGGTGTCGTGGGTCGGTCCACCGACCGCCGCGCAGATTGGGTGGCCGACTTACCCAATGGTGATGTCGTCCCGCGTGGCTACGACCCTGACGAAGCTTTGCTGCCGACGCCACAGCGCAGCTTTGACGGTTACCGGTTGCTGCAGGAATATTTTGCCATGCCGCAGCGGTTCCATTTTGTGGAGCTGACTGGCCTATCCATGGCCCTTGCGCGGGCAAAGGGATCGGATGTCGACATCTACATTCTGCTAAACGAGGGCGACAGCGACGTAGCCCCCGGCGTCACACCCGAGGCGTTCACCCTGAACGCAGTGCCCGCCATCAACCTGTTTCACAAACGCTGCGACCGTGTTCAGGTATCGCCGGCATCCGTCGATCATCATGTGGTGGCGGACCGCACCGCGCCGCTGGATTTCGAGATCTTTGCCCTGGAAAGCGTCGAAGGCATTTCTGCTGATGGCGAGAAGGACGTTGATTTTCGCCCGTTTTATTCAGAAGACGATCTGACACCATCAGGAGACGAGCACCACTCGTACTTCACCCAGGTCCGCAAGATGCGGCAACGCTCAGAACGGGAACGGCTCAAAGGGGTGCGAACCTCCTATCTGGGGTCAGAGCTGTTTGTATCACTGGTGGACAGCGCGAAGGCGCCGTATTCCGCAAAACTGGATCAGCTTGCGGTGCAAGCCATGGTCACAAACCGTGACCTGCCGCTGCTGCTGTCCACGGGATCTAAGAACGTCTTTCACCTGCCGTCTGGCGGACCCGTCGCCAGCGTCAGCACCCCAGTCAGCCCGACGCGTCCGCGCCAATCGCTTGCCCAGGGCGATACGGCGTGGCGCTTGGTGTCCCATCTGAGTTTGAACTACATCAGTATTGCAGAAGAAGGCTCTGAATCAGGCGACAGTGCGGCCCTGCGCGAGCTTATTGGAATTTATGCCCCGGCCGGTGACAAGGTGCTCAAAAAGCAGCTTGAAGGTCTGGTGTCGGTGTCGTCACGACCCATTGTGCGCCGCATGGCAGACGAGATTTTGTCAACAGCCGTTCGCGGCATGGAAATCTCGGTCACTTTCGATGAGAGTTTTTTTGAAGGCACCAGCGCCTATGCTTTGGGCGCGGTGCTAGAGCGTTTCTTTCGTAAATATGTATCAATCAACAGCTTTACCGAAACCGCGCTTGTGACACAGCAGCGGGGGGAGATCACACGATGGCGGCCGAAGACCGGTCTGGGAAGGATCCTCTGACCCATATCGCGCGGCTGGAGGACAAACCCGAGACATTTCACATCCTGCATGCGCTGCGCGTGATCGAAGCCGCGCACCCGGACGCGCCGCGCATCGGCGAGGCGCGACGCCCGCGCGAAGACCCTGTGCGGTACGGACAAGAGGCAGAACTGCAGTTTCCGCCGTCGACAATCGCAGACTATACGCCTGCGCAGGGTGATGCTCCGCCGCGACTGACCAACCGCTTTTTTGGCATGTTCGGCCCGCACGGCCCGTTGCCCCTGCACCTGACAGAATATGCCCGCGACCGCCTGCGCAATCATCGCGACCCGACCCTGGTGTCATTCGCCAACATGCTGACCCACAGGCTGATGACGTTGTTCTTTCGCGCTTGGCGGTCAGGGCAGCCCGCCCCAAGTTTTGACAGGGGCGACCGCGACGAATTTGAGAGCAAGGTTGCGGCCATTGGCGGCTTTCACGGCGCACACTTGCGCCGCGCCGATGCGTTTCCGGACGTGGCGAAGCGCCACTTTGCAGGACTACTGGCACAAGGCCCCAAGAATGCGGAGGGTCTGCAATCCATCCTCCAGGCTTTTTTCAATGCACCTGTGAAGGTCGAGGAATTTATTGCCAGCTGGCTGGAACTGGAACCGGATGACCGGTGGCAGATGGGGCAACCGGCTGTTCTGGGCCGTACCGCATCCATCGGGGACAGGGTGCGATCGCGGTCTTCCAAGTTCCGATTGCGCATTGGGCCACTGACCTATGATGACTACCAGCGCCTTTTGCCCGGTGGCGCGTCCCTGGCACGGCTTCGCGCCATTGTGCGCAACTATGCGGGTGATGCGCTGGATTGGGATGTGAATCTGGTGCTGCGCGCCGACGGTGTGCCCGAGGCAAAACTGGGCGAAACTGTCAGGCTGGGGCAGACCGGCTGGATTGGATCAAGAGATACAACAAAGGATGCGGACGACCTATATCTGGAACCCAATGTACGGGTCCTCATACAAGGCGCCGCCACGACAGGGGGATAAAAACCATGACGGAAATCAGCCGGGTCGCGCTGTTTGGCAAGCTGAACAGCCTGGGCTTCAAAGCCATCGAGGGGGCCACAGTCTTTTGCAAGATGCGCGGCAACCCCTATGTCGAGGTGGTGCATTGGCTGCACCAGATCTTGAACACCCAAGACAGCGATATCCACCACATCATTCAGCACTACGATCTGGATGCGGGCAAGATCGCGACCGAAATGACCAAGGCGCTGGATGCCTTACCCCGTGGCGCGTCATCCGTCAGCGACCTGTCTGGTCATCTTGAGGATGTTATGGAACGGGCCTGGGTCTGGGGATCGCTGCTGTATTCTTCGAACCAGGTGCGGACCGGTCACCTGATCCTTGGGATGCTGAAGACCCCGAACCTGAAGAACATCCTGATGACCATCTCTCCGACCCTTGCATCGGTGAAGGCGGATGAATTGGCAGATGATTTCCATACGGTGACGGATGGATCGCCCGAAGATGCGATGCGCCCTCAAGATGGCTCTGTTACCGGAGGTGGGGCAGAACCGGGCGAGGCCAGCGGCGCAATGTCACCGCAAATGGGTGGCCAAGAAGCGCTGGATCAGTTCTGCACCGATCTGACCGAACAGGCCCGCAACGGAGAGATCGACCCGATCGTGGGTCGCGACGAAGAAATCCGCCAAATCGTCGACGTCCTGATGCGCCGTCGCCAGAACAACCCGATCCTGACGGGTGAGGCCGGTGTCGGCAAAACGGCTGTCGTCGAAGGGTTTGCCTTGCGCATCGCGCGCGGGGATGTGCCACCTGCGCTGCGCGACGTGCGCTTGCTGGTTCTGGATGTGGGTCTGCTGCAGGCCGGCGCATCCATGAAGGGCGAATTTGAAAATCGCCTGCGCCAAGTGATTGACGAGGTGCAGGCCAGCACCACGCCCATCGTCATGTTTGTGGATGAAACCCATACGCTGGTTGGGGCAGGGGGCGCCGCCGGGACGGGCGATGCCGCCAACCTGCTGAAACCCGCCCTTGCGCGTGGCACTTTGCGCACAATCGGCGCCACGACATGGGCCGAATACAAAAAGTACATCGAAAAAGACCCCGCCCTGACCCGCCGCTTTCAGGTGGTGCAGGTGGACGAGCCAGATATCCCGAAGGCCGTGCTGATGATGCGCGGCATCGCGTCGATGCTGGAAAAGCACCACAAAGTGCAAGTGCTGGACGAAGGGATCGAGGCGGCTGTCACCCTCTCGGCGCGCTATATCCCCGCGCGGCAATTGCCCGATAAGTCCGTCAGCCTGCTCGATACCGCTTGCGCACGCGTTGCGGTGTCTCAGCACGCTGTGCCTGCGCAGGTGGATGACAGCCAGCGCCGCATTGAATCGCTGACAACAGAGTCGGAGATCATTGGACGCGATGAGACCGCAGGCTACGACGTCACCGAACGCCGCGCCACGGTCGAGGCGGCTAAGGCAGAGGAAGAGGAAAGGCTGACAGGGCTCAAGGCTTCCTGGGAGGCTGAAAAGGCCCTGGTGACCGAGATCATCGACTTGCGCGCACAACTGCGTGCCGGTGGTCAACCCGTTGAGGACACACATACGCCCGAGGCCATCGCAGCGGACGAGGCTGCAGAGACTGAAGAGGGCGCAGACGCCGCCCTGAGCGACGAAGACCGCGCGGCACTGATGGACAAACTGAAAGCCAAAAACGCAGAACTGGAAGCGCAACAAGGCGACAGCCCGCTGATCTTGCCCATCGTCGATCATCAGGCCGTTGCCTCGGTCGTGGGCGACTGGACCGGTATTCCGGTGGGCCGGATGGTCAAGGACGAGATCGAGACGGTTCTGAACCTCGAAGAGCATCTGGCCAAACGTGTGATCGGACAGGATCACGCGATGAAGATGATCGCCAAGCGCATTCAGACCAGCCGCGCGGGACTCGACAATCCGTCAAAACCCATTGGCGTCTTCATGCTGGCGGGCACCAGCGGCGTCGGCAAGACCGAAACCGCACTGGCGTTGGCTGAGGTGCTGTATGGCGGCGAACAGAACGTCATCACCATCAACATGTCCGAGTACCAGGAAGCACACACCGTGTCCTCCCTCAAGGGCGCACCGCCTGGATATGTCGGGTATGGCGAGGGCGGCGTGCTGACCGAAGCTGTGCGGCGCAAGCCTTACTCCGTTGTTTTGCTTGATGAAGTAGAAAAAGCGCACCCCGATGTGCATGAAATCTTTTTTCAGGTGTTTGATAAGGGAGTGATGGAAGACGGGGAAGGTCGTGTGATCGACTTTAAAAACACGTTGATCCTTTTGACGTCGAATGCGGGCACGGACCTGATCATGGACCTGTGTTCAGATCCCGACCTGCTGCCCGAACCCGAGGGCATGGCCAAAGCGCTGCGCGAGCCATTGCTCAAGGTGTTTCCACCGGCCCTGTTGGGACGGCTGGTCGCCATTCCCTACTACCCTCTCAGCCCAGACATGATCGGCAAAATCACCGTGCTGCAACTGAACCGTATCAAGAAGCGTGTGGAGGCCGCCCATGGCGTGCCTTTCGAATACACGGATGCTGTGGTCCAGGAAATCGTAGACCGCTGCCAGGAGTTGGAAAGCGGTGGACGCATGATCGATGCCATCGTCACCAACACGATGCTGCCCGACATCTCGGCCGAATTCCTGCGCCGCATGATGGAGGGCGGCGTGATCAGCAAAGTGTCCATAGATGTGAGCGATCACGCATTCACCTACGGCTTTGAATAGAACGGACATCAGAGGGGAATTGAAATATGGCCAAACACGTTGTGATGAACCTGAAGAAGGTTCCCATCAAGGTCAGCGGTCTCGACATCGTGGTGCCGCCAGATCTCAGCTTTAAGGTTGAGGTAGAGCTCGACAAAAAGATCGCCAAAGAAGCGACGAAAGATCCGCTACTGGTGCAGAAGTTCCAGTCTCAAGCCTCGGAGATTTTGGAGCAGACGAAGGACACCATCGAGAACAAGTGCAAGGTGTTCGACAAGCTGATCGTCGGGATGATCGACAAAGGTGCCGATGACAAGAAGGTCAAAGCACAGCTGAAGGGTCTGAACGACGCCATCAAGAACGACATGAAAGTGGCCCAGAAAGCCGCTGAGCTGGGGGTTCAAAGCACCTGGAAAGAGCTGCAGTCCAAGCGTAAGGAATGGCGCGGTTTCAAGATTAAGGTTGGCGTGTCCATTGCCGGAACTCTGGCTGGTCTAGCGCTGTCGATCGCAGGGCTTGCAACATCCGGCTTTTCCGGCGGGGTAGGAGGGGTGTTGGCCATCGCAGGCTTCATCAAATCCGGCATCTCGCTTGCGCAGGATATCAAGAAGCTGGCCATCGATATCGAAGGCGCCCGAGTGGAGCTCGACGGGCACCTGAAATTCATCGAAAAGGCCGCCAAGACTAAGGGGCTTTATACCGCAAACGAGGTGGGCGCTGCCGTACTGAACGAGTTCGTGGGCATTTCGCAGCCGTCTATCAAATCAGCGCAAGACTGCGCCGATACGATCAAGGCGAAATATGCCCAGATGATCGTCAAGGTCCATGATCTGTCCAAGACACTGGAAAAGATCCTGAAAGAGCAGCAAAAGGTCAAAAAGGAGTTCCTGACCGAGGCGGCCAAAAGGCTGAAAAAGCACCCCATCAAAGACAAGAAGGGGCAGATGAATAAAATCTCGACCGCCTTGGATAAAGAGCTGGATGCGAACTACAAAAAGGTCGACGCACAGATCACCCGCATTCAGCTTATGTACGCGGACACGCGCAAATGGGCCGCCACGATCAAGGATCTGTTGAAACGTTTGGCCAAACTGGAACTAAAAGACAGCAAGGGCCTCAAGGTGTTTCGCGAAGTGCTGAAGGCCGTGGGCGCCGCGGCAGGCGCGATTGACGGAAACTCCGTCGCATCCTCCGCCCAGGAATTGGGCCTCGGTCTGGGCGAGTCCGTGGGCGGCTACGTCTATGACAAGATCTCTAGCAAGGCGCTGGATGGGACTGTGTTTGACGCCGCCTGACGGTGTTGCAGCAAAAACAATCGATCCCGCCCAAGTTCAGATGTGACACCTGGGCGGGAAGACGGGAGATGACATGACCGACGCATCGACAAAGACAGAGACGCTCAAAACCGACGCGGCACCGGACGGTACACTGTCTGTACGCGCAAGGTTGCGGGTGTTTCTTGAGCAACCAAAGGTTCACAATGCCATCCTGGCCTTGATCATCTTCAACGCCATTACCCTGGGCATTGGGACATCTCAATCGGTGCAGGCCTCAATGGGCCCACTTCTTCTGATCATCGACAGGATTGTTTTGACGATTTTCGTCATTGAATTGCTGCTCAAGCTTTATGCCTATGGACTAAACTTCTTCCGTAACTCTTGGAACATCTTTGACTTGTTTGTGGTGAGCGTCGGGTTGTTGCCACAGACCGCTGGCCTGTCGGCCCTGCGTGGGTTGCGCGTGATCCGGGCACTGCGCCTTTTGTCAGTGATCCCGCAAATGCGAGCGGTTGTGCAGGCGTTGCTGGATGCCTTGCCCGGCATGGGCGCGGTGATCGTCATGATCTCGATCGTGTTCTACGTCTTTGGCGTGATGGCCACGATCATGTACGGGGCCAGCTTTGATGAATGGTTCGGCACATTGGGCCGGTCGCTCTATTCGCTGTTCCAGATCATGACGCTGGAAAGTTGGTCTATGGGCATCGTCCGTCCAGTTATGGAAGTTTACCCTTCGGCTTGGGCTTTCTTTGTGCCCTTCATCGTTATCACCGCGTTTTCGGTGCTCAATCTGTTCATCGGTCTGCTGGTCAACACCATGCAATCGGCCGTGGAGGAAGAGACCGAAGCCGAGTTTGAAAAGTTGCGTGCCCTTGTCAGGGACGAAACCGATCAGGTCGATGCCCATGTGTTGGCCCTGCAGGCCGAAGTGCGAGCCCTGCGCGATGAGCTGCGTGCGGAACGGGACAACAAGGCATGAGCAACGGGCAGAAATTCATTGCACGCAATCGCGCGCCCCGTGTCCAGATCGAATACGATGTGGAGCTTTATGGCGCAGAGAAGAAAGTACAGTTGCCCTTTGTCATGGGTGTGTTTTCCGATCTGTCGGGTAAATCGGAACAGCCACCGATCAACGACCGCAAGTTCCTCGAGATTGACGCGGATAATTTCGATGACCGGATGCGTGCCATCGCCCCCACGGCCCGGTTTTCTGTGCCCAATACCCTGACAGGCGACGGCAACCTGTCTGTCGATCTGACCTTCAACAAGATGGATGACTTTTCGCCCGAAGCCATTGCCGAGAACGTCGATGCCCTGCGCCCCTTGCTAGAGGCGCGGCGGCACCTAACCAATCTGACGACGTATATGGATGGCAAGGCCGGGGCCGAAGCGCTGATCGAAAAGCTGCTGGCAGAGCCCGCGCTTTTGGCTGCGATCAGCGGGGCCGAGGCATCGGACACAGATACCGACGCTGCCCTACAAAGCCTGCGGGATGCCCTGCCACAGCAGGCGGACACGGCAGATGACAGTGCTGGCGTGGCAAGCACCCTTGAGGCCTTGGCCGCACGCGCCCCTGCCGATGACGCCCCTGAGACGGCCATTGACGATGCTCTGAGCACCTTGGCACCGCCCGAAGAGACGCCAGAAGAAGAGGCCCAGAGCGATGCGTTGGCATCCCTTCGCGATGCTGCCTTGCCTGACGAAGCCCCGGAAGACACCACGGCTGACGTCCTGAACACCATCGCACGGGTTGAAGACACACCTGCACCGGTCGACGCCGCTGACGACGTTCTAGCAGGCATAGCACCCGTTGCCGAAACCTCCACTGACGATCCAACGGCTGGAATACTGGATGGCCTGACCTCGGACGCACCCGAGACCGAATTGGTGGATGAGACCGCGGACGTTCTGGCCGGAATCGAACATGTCGCCCCCGAGACGGCCAAAGATGACACCAATGATATCCTGTCGGCACTGGACACGCCTGAGGACAGCCCGGCTGAGGAAGATGCCCTGGACAACATCCTCGGCACCCTCGAACCGGTTGAGGAAGACGATGGCGACACCACGTCCATCCTCGACGTACTCGACACCGTGGAAGCGCCGGTTGTCCCGGATGAAGACGAGGGCAAGCTGGACGACGTTCTGGGTGGCATCCCCGCGCAGCCTGCAGCGGGCGACAGCGCTGATCCAATGGACGATATCCTAGCAGGGATCGAGCCCCAAGCTGACACCGCGGACGATGATGACGAGCTGGACGACTTTCTCGCAGGCATCGACACAAATAGCGTCACACCAGACGGTGAGGCGGGTGACGATCTTGATGATATTCTTGGCGGACTAGACAGCGTTGCAGAGCCTGACCCTGAGCCAGACATGTCCGATGTCCTTTCCGGAATCGAAGCGGATGACGTCGCAACCGTTCCTGATACAGAAGCAGACGTGGCAGGGATCCTTGGCGCATTAGAAAGCAGCGAGGAGACCGAAGAGGATGCCGAAGATCTGGACGACATCTTGGGCACCCTGGATGCCGTCGACACCAATGCGGAAGAAGGTGACAGCGACAGTATAGGTGACGTTCTGGCTGGGCTGGAGGCCACAGAGGACACTGCAGAGGATTACGACACCGACCTAGACGATATACTGGGCGGACTGGACGCGCCGGAAGCTGAAGCCGCAGGTGATGATCTGAACGATATCTTGTCGGAGATCGACACCTCTGACAACGATGCTTCAGAGGACGAGAACGCACTCGATTACATTCTGGGCGGTCTCGAAACGCCAGATGCTGAGGCCGCAGGAGAGACAAGCGAGGATTTGGACGACGTTCTTGCCGGAGTGGACACAGCGCATGTTGATCCTGATCAGCCCGCGGATGCGGTCGAGGACATTCTGGACGGTCTCGATACGGCAGCAACGGAAGAGCCAGACGATGATCTGGATGATATCCTCGCGGGCCTAGACTCCGACGAAGACGATGCGGCAGAGGACGACGACCCGCTTAAAGACATTTTAGCCGGGCTGGATGCGCCGGACGCAGATCAAGCGGACGATGACCTCGACGATATCCTGGGCGGTTTGGACACCGTGGAAGAAGACGCAGCAGAGGACGACGATCCGCTGGGAGATATTCTGAGCGGGATTGATGCGTCAGACGATGAGGACAACGCGAGCGATGATCTGGACGACATCCTTGCAGGGCTCGACACCGCAGACGAGGACACCTCAGCCGAAAGTGACCCACTGGACGATATTCTGAGTGGCTTTGAAGCTGATGATGACAGTGCAGGCGACGAAGCTGGCGATGAGTTGGACGATATTCTGGCCGGGCTGGATGACGGCGCGGACGATGGGGGCGACACCGGCCTGGACGACATGTTGTCAGATATTGATGGCTCCCCAGACCAAGCGCCTGCACCCCAATCACCGTTTGGCAAGATCCTTGCAGATCGCCCCGTACGCGACGATCTGCACCGACCCAAGTTTCGCATGGCGCTGTTTGGTGATTTCACGGGTAGAGCCTCTCGCGGACTGCTTGACATCGGAGACGCCTTGGCGGCCCGCATCCCCATCGCGCTGGATGTGGACACGGTCGAAGACCTAATCTCTGACTTTGCAACGACGCTGCACCTCAAGATCGGCAAGGACGGAGAGACGGTTGCTGTGCCGCTCAAGGAATTGGACGACCTGCATCCTGATGAACTGTACGACAATATTGAGATGTTCCAGGAAATCGCCGGGCTGCGCCAGCAACTGGGCACAGGGTCGATGGCAGAAAAGACAACGAGCCAGCTCAAGACCTGGTCCGAAGCACATGCCACACCGATCAAACTTCCTAAGCGCTCGGCAAGCGCATCAGTCCCGGCCAATCTAAAGTTGAGCGACTTTCAAGCTCTGATCGGCGATACGCGTGGGGATTTGACCCCGGCAGGGCCTGCGGATGATCTGATTGCCCGGATCGTCGGCCCGCATGTCGTCAAGGCCCCCGATGATGGTGCTGCCGAGATGACGCGCGCAGTTGATGCAGCGCTAAGTTCTGCGATGCGGCTGATCCTGCATCACCCCGATTTCCAGGCCATTGAGGCACAATGGCGCTCTCTCGATATGCTGGCCCGGCGGATCGAAACTGACAGCACCTTGGAAATCGTGCTGTATGATGTGTCGGCGGAGGAATTGGCCGCAGATTTAGCCGCGCAGGAGGATCTGGGCGAAAGTGGTCTGTTCCGGTTGGTCACAGATGTGCTTGACCCCGAAGACGGCGCTGGCGGGTTTTCAGCGCTCTTTGGCCTTTACACGTTCGAGGAAACACCGACACACGCAGAGCTGTTGGCACGCATCGGGCAGGTCGGGGCGCATGTCGACGCGCCGTTCTTCTCGGCGATCTCTCCCGGATATCTTGAGACTGAAAAAGAGGATCGCCATCCGCTTGTGGCCGAGGCCTGGGACACGCTGCGCACACTACCAGAGGCCGCGTATCTTGCTCTGGCCTCGCCCCGCTTTTTGCTGCGGCTGCCCTATGGTGCCAAGTCTGAGCCGATCTACGCGTTCGATTTCGAAGAATTCACACCGCAAGAGGGCCTGAGCGGGATGTTATGGGCCAATCCGGTAGTCTTGGTCGCAATCCTGCTGGCGGCGACACATAAAAAGGATAGCAAGGCGATGGATCTTGGATCGCTTATGTCTTTGGGCGATCTGCCGTTTCACTATGTCACCGACCGGCACGGAGATCAGGTGGCCTTGCCCTGTACCGAGCGCAACCTGACGAGCGATGCAGCGCAAAAGACCCTTGGTCGCGCCTATATGCCGGTGGTTTGGATGAAGGGCCGCAACGAGATCCGCCTTGGCACGTTCCGGTCCCTTGGTGGTGACGTGATCGCTGGCCCGTGGGAGGCCGAAGTGCCCGCGCCACGGCCTCGGCCGGGAGACGCCGGTACGACCGTTGAGATGGACATCGCAGCCGGAGACGGTCAGGATGGTGCAGACCTCGCGGGTGATATTACCGCGGATGCCGACTTGGGCCTGGACGACCTGCTTTCCGGCAACGACGACAGCGACGATGATGACACATCACTGGATGACCTTCTGGCTGGGTTTGGCGACGATGACGACGAGGATGGAGGAGATGATGATGACATGGATCCGGAATTGGCTGCCTTGCTGGAGGGCCTTTAAATGAACGCAATGGGAGACATGTCTGACCCAAGGCCAGAGCGCGGTGAGGAACCGGACATCATTTTACTCGGTATCGAAAAAACCAGTTTTTATATGTACAAAGGCGAGAAATTTCTGAACCAGCTGCTGTTGTCGGATGGTGAATTTCCAAAACCGGTTTTATGCGTGAATTTTGAAACACTGTTTGATGCAAAGCGTGTTTTGGGCGACGGATTTTCCCCTGCCACCAGTTGGGCGATCCATCCTGAGATCATAGAGCGTCTGCGCCGGGACGACGACCTGATCGAAACCGACGCTTAAAGCAAAAGCATAGCGACGAGGAGTATAGACATGGCGGCAGACGACGTCGAACTCAAGAACCGGCACGTTTGGATGGAGGGCGATTACGCCTCAAAACCCGTCAACCTCAAGAATGCCCGTGTCGTAGAAGGCATGAGCACGCTTTCTGAGACGACTATTGAATTCCTATCGTCCAACGACGCGCTGGACATGCAGGACATGCTGGGCAAGACGATCCATCTGGGCCTGAAGGATGGCGACAACAAAGACCGGTTCTTTACTGGCACCTGCACATCCGTTGAATATGTTGGCTTGTACCAGGGCCTGTCGCATTTTGTCGCTGAGCTGCGCCCTTGGCTATGGTTCCTGACCCGGACACAGGAAAACCGCATCTTCCAAGACCTCACCGTTGTCGAAATCATACAACAAGTGCTGGAAGCCTATGGTTTTTGGTCCGATGTCGAAAAAAAGCTGTCAGCATCCTACAAGACACGCGTCTATTGCGTTCAATACCGGGAAAGCGATTTCACTTTCATCAGCCGTCTGATGGAAGAGGAGGGTATTTACTACTACTTCATTCAGGACGGCAAAAAGCTCAAGATGGTGCTGGCCGATAGTATCAGCGCCCACAAGCCGACACCGGGAACATCTGAGTTCGAGTTCTTCTTCAAAGAAAGCGAATATCGGCGGCGACAGGACCACATCTTTGATTTCAACGAAGCCACGGGCGTGACCACCGGCAAGATCACCCTGAACGATTACAACTTTGAAGCGCCGAAGGCCGACATGCGCACGGTCAAGGCAATCCCAAAGGGACAACACAAGCACAAGAGTTACGAATTCTATCGCTATCCCGGTCACAGTCGGATCGATGGCACCGGCGATGAATTTACCAAAATCCGGATGGAGGCCGAAGCCGTTCGCCACAAGCTGTCGCGCGGAGTGGCCAACGTGCGTACCCTTGGGGTGGGCCAGACCTTCAAAATGAAAGGGCATCCGCGCAAGCACAACAACAACGAATACCTGTGCACGCGGGCTGTCCATCACCTTCAGATCGAAACGGATTACGAAGACACCGAAACCAAAAAACCGCTGTTCGAAAGCAAGCTGCCGGTCGACGAAGACAACAAGGACACATATCGTATCGTCTTTGATGTGATCCCGAAAACCGAACCCTACCGCGCGCCGCAAGACACACCGTGGCCGGTCGATATGGGTATGCACACGGCCGTCGTAACCGGCCCATCAAGCGAAGAGATTTACACTGACAAGTACGGCCGTATCAAAGTGCAGTTCCACTGGGACCGGCTGGGCAAAAAGGACGAAAAGACCACCTGTTGGGTGCGTTGCGTGATGCCATGGACCGGCAAGAACTGGGGCATGATTTCCATCCCTCGCATCGGGCAGGAGGTCGTAATCCAGTTTGAGGAAGGCGACCCGGACCGCCCGATCTGCACTGGTATGCTGTACAATACTGATACGATGCCACCTTATGCCTTGCCCGAAAACATGACCCAGACAGGGATCAAGACACGGTCCAGCAAGCAGGGTGGATCAGACAACTTCAACGAACTCGTCTTCGAAGACAAAAAGGATGATGAGTTTGTCCGTCTTCAATCCGAAAAGAACTATAGAGAGATCATTAAAAACAATGCCGAAATCACAATCGGCATTGAAAAACAGGATCCTGGCGACCTGACCCAGACGATCTACCACACCAAGACAGAGACCATCCAAACGGGCGATCACATCTTTGCCGTCGAGACAGGCAACCAAGAGGTGTTTGTCAAAACAGACCACACCGCGAGGATCGAAGGCAAATCGAGCACAACGATCGTCGGCGACACGTCCATGCTTGTTGAAACTGGCAGCTACACGCAAACGATCAGCACCGGTGACGTGGCGCGCGAAGTGTCGTCGGGTGGCGAATCAGTGGTCGTCAGCCTTGGAGACTACACGCTCGACACGTCCGCGGGTTCCGTTGCCATCACCGCGGGCACAGAAATCTCATTGACCGTCGGGGCCAATTCTATCGTCATTGATCAAAGCGGCATCACCATATCCGGCACCATGGTGACAATTGAAGGCAGCGCAACTTTGGATGCGAGCGCGCCCATGACCACAGTGTCAGCCGATGGCGTCCTGACGCTTGAGGGCGGCGTGACGATGATCAACTAGGAGGTGGGCATGTCAGATCGTTTCGCAGACCTAAAGAAGATACCGGAACAACCGGCGGCCCGCCTGTTGGCCGCGGCCAATGCCACGCTGCAAACGCAGTTGAGCGGTCCTGCCAGCACGTCGGTTCCAGATGCTCTGACCGAGCTTGAGACGCATCAGGCCTATGTTGATATGGTGCGCCTCTTGTCCGTCTCGTTGCCGCCACGCGAATGTGTCTGGTGGGGTTGTATTGCTGGGCGTGATGTCTTGGGACCAGATGGCAAAAGCCCCTGCCTAAGTGCAGCAGAGGCGTGGGTGTTCGAGCCAACAGATCCATCGCGCGATAAACTGCAGTCCGTTTTGGAGAGCAGTGCAACGGGCGATCCTACATCCTTGTGCGCCACAGCCGCCTTTTATGCGCCCGGCAATCTGGGACCCGGCGAGATGCAGAACCAGCCTGCGCCGGTCGGGATAGTCAGCTCGTGCTGCTTTGGCATCAACCTCAAGTCGTTGAAACTGGGGCCGGATCCCGAAACACGCTTCAATTTGATGATTGATCGCGCTCTGGACATTGCGCGCGGCGGGAATGGACAGGTAGAATTGCCCGCAGCAACGCAGGAGGAAACAGTCTGATGCCAGGTCCGCCGCAAGCACGCGTGGCAGACATGCACACGGGGCCCTGTACGCTGGGCAGCCCGTTGCCCATTATGCCGCCGTGTTCTCCGACGGTTTTGGTGTGCAATATGCCTGCAGCCCGCGTAACGGATCTTTGCACTGGGCTGATTGCCCCGCCGGCAGCCAACTTTCCACCACACCCAATTGCAAAAGGGTCAGCAACCGTTCTGATCCAAAAGCTGCCTGCTGCGCGGATAAGTGATCTCTGCGGGCTTGGCGGCACAATCGTGTCCGGTGCCCCGACGGTTCTGACGGGCGGCTAAGGTCTATGCAGATCACACTTCGCTTTCAGTCTACGGGCAGCATACCCGGCAACGGTGATCCGGTGCAGATGACAGGCATCAGCCTGACCATCGGGCGCGGCAATGAAAATGATCTGGTTTTGCCCGATCCTAACCGCGAATTGTCCAAGCGCCACTGCGCCATTGAAAACCACAATGGCAACGTCATTGTCGTGGATTTTTCAACCAATGGTACGTTTCTGAATTATGGCAAGCTGGCTTTGGGCAGCACGCCGACACCTTTGAACACAGGCGATATTCTGTCTGTCGGCCCGTATGAAATTCTGGTCGACATTGCCGCGGACACACCCGCCGACCTCATTGCGGCCCCTATGGAACAAGAGAAAGTATCGCACGGTTTCGTGCTGAATGCGCCCAGTGCAGCCGACCTTCTGGACGCGCCCGGTGACGGTGGCGATTTCCTGGATGACCTTTTGGGGGGACGTGAAGCCGCGCCCAAAGGCCCCCGCGTTGTCAGCCGGGACGAGGCCGAGGATGACGGGTTATTGCCGCCTCTTGGAGATGATGACGGCCTGCTTGGTCCGGCGCCGGATCCCTTTGCAGGGCAGGGGGCCAGTGCTGGTATGCACAACCCGTCTGCGCAGGACCATTTCAACCCCGCACCCGCCAGTTTTGGCGGCGGTGCTATTCCTGATGATTGGGACGACGATTTCCTGTCGCCGGTGCAGCCCGCACCGGGCGCACCTGCAGATCCGTTCGCGGCTGCACCGCCGCCTCCTGTAGCGCCCACGCCCGCGCGACCCGCCGCTGTAGAACGCACAGCCGCGCCCGCTCCAGCCGCCAGCGATGCCGCATCACGGGGCTTTCTCAAGGCTCTTGGCGCCGAAGGTGTCGAAGTTAGCCCAGCCGAAATGCCTGAAACGATGACCCGTTTGGGCAAGGTTCTTCGGGCAATGATCGAAGGGATGCGCGAAATCCTGATGACGCGCAGTTCGATCAAGTCTGAATTCCGCATCGAGCAAACCATGATCCAGGTGGGGGGCAACAACCCCTTGAAATTCTCGATCAGCCCCGAACAAGCGATCGAAGCGATGGTACGCCCCAATGCGCAGGGCTATCTGGAGGCAACCGAAGCGACGGCGCAGGCTCTCAAGGACATCAAGGCGCACGAAGTGGCGATGATTACCGGGATGGAGGCTGCCATGAGGGGCATCCTCAAAAAGCTTGATCCCGCAATCCTTGAACAGAAAATCAGCAAGGACAGTTCGCTCTCGGGTATGCTCAAAAGCCGCAAAGCGCGTTATTGGGAAATCTACGAGAGCATGTATTCCGAAATCTCGGACCAGGCCGAAAACGACTTCCAAGAGCTGTTTGCCAAAGAATTCGCCCGCGCCTATCAAGAACAGCTGGACAAACTGAAATGACGACAAGAACAACGCGGGGCGGCCTCTGATGTCGTGGGATAGCAAAGTCCTATGGAATGACGGACTGTTCCTGCAGCCGCACCATTTCCAGCAGGCGGACCGCTATACCGAAAGCCTGGTCACCGGGTTGGCGCGGCGCATCACGGCCTATGGCTGGGGCGTCAACGCGCTTGAGATTGACACCGAAGTGCTGAAATTCGGTCAGTTTGCCATCAAATCCTGCGAGGGACTGACACAGGACGGCACCGTGTTTCGTGTGCCAAGTGCCGAAGATCACCCGCCGGCCATGGACGTCCCCGAGGGGATCAAAGACTGCGTCGTCTACCTGACCGTGCCGCAGCGTCGTCAGGGCGCGCTCGAAGTCGATATGACTGGCGCTGAATTGTCCGCAGCACGGATGCGCCCGGCCGAGATCGAGATCACCGATGTCACTTCGACCAGCAAAAAGGCGGTGACCATGGGGGTCGGCAAACTGCGCCTGCAATTTGCGTTACAAGTGGATGATCTCGCCGACCGGCTGTGCATCCCCATCGCAAAGATCATTGAGGTGAAACCGGACAAGGAGGTGGTGCTCGACACAGCCTTTATTCCGTCCTGTATCGATAGTCGGGCCGCCGGATCACTCAAGGATTTCATCCGCGAGTTGGACGGTCTTTTAGGGCATCGTCAGTCGGCACTTGCAGGGCGCTTGTCCGAAGGCGGCGGCACCAAAGGCGTGGCCGAGATTTCGGACTTCCTGCTATTGATGTGTGTGAACCGCGCGCAACCGTTGATCAAGCATCTGTCGCAAATCGAAAACGTGCACCCGCAACACCTTTACGCAGTATGTGTTTCGCTCGCGGGGGAACTCGCGACCTTCATGGCCAATGACAAGATGGCCGAGGCGTTTCCGCCCTATGCCCACGATGACCTGACAGCGACCTTTACGCCCGTCATCAAGACGCTGCGCCAGTATTTGTCGTCCGTTTTGGAACAGACTGCCATCTCGATCCCGTTGGATCCGCGCAAATATGGTATCAGTGTCGGCGTCATCACCGATCGCAAGCTATTGTCGACAGCCGGGTTCGTGCTGGCGGTTCAGGCCGATATTCCGGCCGAGAACGTGCGCAGGCATTTCCAAAACCAAGCCAAGATCGGTCCGGTCGAAGAAATTCGCCAATTGGTCAACTCGGCCCTACCTGGCATTCCATTGCGCCCGTTGCCTGTGGCACCGCGCCAGATTCCGTATCATGCGGGGGTGGTGTATTTTGAACTGGATGGCGACAGTGGCCATTGGGGCAAGATGTCTACATCGGGCGGGATTGCCGTGCACGTGTCCGGCGAGTTTCCTGGCCTCAAGATGGAACTCTGGGCTATCAGGCAGGGCTAGGCTGACAACAAGGGGGACGACAGATGTCTGATAAGGATCCATTTGCCGAACCGGATGATGCGGACCGCACCATCATTCGCCCCAATCCGGGCGGGCGACGCCCCAGTGCTGCCGCCCCGCAACCTGCCGCGACGCCGGAACCAAACTATCCGGGCATGCCGCAGCCCAGCGGCGGGGCACAGCAACCGATGGGCATCCCCTCCGCCACCCCAGGCGCCCGCCATGGCAGCGCGGCAGAGCCGAATGTCGAACAGGGCATGACTGGCATGAACCGCATCAATGCGGCCGCAGCCACCCTTTTTTCTCTGGTTTCTCGCATCCGGAACCGTGCACAGCACATGGACCCGGACAAACTGCGCCGCTCGGTCGTGGCCGAGGTACGGGAGTTTGAAAACCGGGCTATGCAGCAAGGCGTGGATGCCCAAGACGTGAAAATCGCGCGCTACGCGATCTGCGCCACGCTTGATGATGTTGTTTTGAACACACCCTGGGGCGGTCAATCGATCTGGGCCCAACAATCCATGGTTGGCACCTTCCACAAGGAAACGGTGGGCGGCGACAGGTTCTATGATCTGTTGGCGCGGTTAGAGAAAGAACCAGGCAACAACATCGACCTTCTGGAATTTCTTTACATGTGCCTGTCGCTTGGGTTCGAGGGGCGACTGCGTGTCGAAGACAACGGCACAGACAAACACATGCAGATCCGGGCCGGCCTTGCGCGGATTATACGGGGCCAGCGCGGCACGATCGAAAAGGATCTGTCACCGCATTGGAAAGGCGTAGAAGAACCGCACAAAGTGCTGTCAGTCTGGCGCCCTCTTTGGATCACAACGGCGACTGTCGCCGTTATTTTGACAGGCGTGTTCTTATCGCTCAGCTGGATGTTGAACCGGTCTACGGACCGGGTCATTGGACAGCTGTCCGTGCTGGATACGGGCCAAGTCGCCGAATTGATGCGCCGGGCCCCACCTCCACCGCCGCCACCGCCACCGCCTGATGTTCAGCTGAAACGGGTGCAAGGTTTTCTCGAAGAAGAGATCGAGCGGGGCATTGTCGAGGTATTCCAGGACCAGGCAACGATCACCGTGCGTCTGGCCGGGTCGGGCATGTTTGGCTCGGGCTCAGACCGGTTGCAACAAAGCTTTATTCCACCTCTCGACAAGGTGGCAAACGCTCTGAATGACACAAACGGGCCAATTATTGTCGTGGGACACTCGGACAATGTGCCAATCCGTTCATCGCGTTTTCCGTCGAACGACCACCTGTCGCTGGCACGGGCCGAGGCGGTCATGCGCAAGCTGGCAGACCGCGTGAATGACGGCAAAAGGCTGGCTGCCGAAGGCCGCGCCGACCGCGAGCCTATTGCCGACAACGGCACCCGCGACGGGCGGGCCAAGAACCGCCGCATCGAAATCGTTTTGGTCAGGGATGACACAGCATGATACTCAGATTGCTGCGCCGACTGCGCTCTGGAATAGCAACAACCATCATCGTCGCGCTCGCCTTTTGCCTGGTGGTCTGGTTCCTGGGCCCGCTGCTTGGCTTTGGCGAGGTACACCCCCTCGATAGCCCCTTTGCCCGCCTGATTACCATTGCGGTTGTGCTGCTGTTGGCGCTGACCACGATCCTTCTGATCCTGATGCGTCGCTCCAAACGCGCCAAGCAGATGGAAGAAGACATTGTAAGTTCGGTCGACACGGTGGATGACGACGACGAATTGGTCAAAGCCGAGCTGAGCGAGCTAAAGGGCAAGCTGAAGGAAGCGCTTGTCACCTTGCGCAAGTCAAAGCTTGGGCGCAGATCACTGTACGAATTGCCCTGGTACGTGATGATCGGCCCACCCGGTGCGGGCAAGACGACCGCGATCGTCAACTCCGGCCTAAGCTTCCCTCTCGCCAACAGCTCGGGCGAGGCTGCCGCCAGTGTGAGCGGTGTTGGCGGCACCCGGAACTGCGATTGGTGGTTCACCAACAACGCTGTGTTGATTGACACCGCAGGCCGTTACACCACGCAGGAAAGTGGCGAAAGCGAGGACAACGCAGGCTGGATCGGCTTTCTGAAATTGCTGAAGCGGAACCGGACGCGCCAACCGATCAATGGCGCGGTTGTCGCTGTGTCGCTGTCTGACTTGTCGTTGCAGGATGAAGCCACCCAAAAAAGCCATGCGGCAGCGATCCGGCGACGTTTGCACGAATTGCGCGAAACTTTGGGTGTGCGCTTTCCCGTCTACGTTCTATTCACCAAATCCGACCTGATTGCAGGCTTTTCCGAGTTCTTCGACAACCTGGGCAAAGAAGACCGCGAGCAGGTCTGGGGCTTTACGCTGCCCTTGCCCAAAAAGACCAAAGCGGAACTGTCACCTGTTGCGGCCTTTGACGAAGAGTACGGCCTACTGCTCAGCCAGTTAAACGCGCAATCGCTTGAACGGATGCAGCAGGAAACCGATCATCAACGTCGGTCTTTGATTTCGAGCTTTCCGGCGCAAGTGGCGTCCGTACGCACCACGGCCCGGACGTTTCTTTCAGAAGTGTTCCAAGACAACCGGTTCGAAAAGCGGCATCTTCTGCGCGGGGTATACTTTACTTCGGGCACGCAAGAAGGCACTCCGATTGACCGGTTGATGATGGGCATGGCCCGCACGTTTGGCATCGGTCGCCAAGCCATCGGCAAAGGGGTTGGTACCGGACGGTCCTTTTTCCTCACGCGACTTTTTGAACATGTGGTCTTTCCGGAGGCCGGGCTTGTCAGCGCCGATGACAAGGTCGAGCGTCGGTATCGCTGGACCAAACGCGCCGCAATCACAGCCGCCCTTCTGGGCGGCATCGGCATGTCTGCGGTCTGGGCCCGCAGCTATTTGGGTAACGCCGAAATGATCGCCGACGCTGCAGCCAGTGTCGAACAGTACCGCACCACGGCCGCTCAGATTCCTGGCAGCCCGATCGAAGACAGCGACTTGCCAGGCATCGTGCCCGCGCTGAACATCCTGCGTACGATGCCCGCGAACCCGGCTGCGACCGACGCGCGGCCTGATGGCGCGCTGACGTGGGGGCTGTATCAGGGCAAGGTGATTGGCAACCAGGCCAGCCAGTCCTACCGCGCGGCCTTGAACGAACACATGTTGCCCCGCCTGCTTTTGCGGCTCGAAGAGCAGATGCAGGTCAATATGAACAACCCTGACTTTCTGTACGAAAGCCTGAAGATTTACCTGATGCTGGGACAGCAAGGGCCCATGAACAAAGACTTGGTCAAAGAGTGGATGGCACTTGACTGGTCCGTTGCGTTTCTGGGGGCAGGACGCGACGACTTGCGCGCGGACCTCACTGAGCACCTGAACGCATTGCTTGATGCACCTATGGACCAAATCGCGCTCAATGGTCCGTTGGTTGAACAGATCCAGGGGCTGTTGACCGAAATGCCGTTGGCCCAACGGGTCTATAACAGCATCATCAACTCTCCCCGCGCCAAGGGCCTGCCGCAGTGGCGGCTCACTGATGTCGGCGGCCCGGCCATCACCCGCGTCATCGTGCGCTCTTCCGGTAAGCCCCTGAACGAAGGGGTCGAAGGCATCTTCACCTATGACGGATTCAACAACGTGTTTCTTGACGAAGCGCTTGGTGTTGCGCAACGCATTCAAAACGAAAGCTGGGTGCTGGGCGAACGCGGCGCGGCCGAGCAATCCGAAACTGCTCTGCTGGCAATGAGCCGCGATGTGCTGGACCTTTATTACAGCGATTACATCTCGCGCTATGATCAGATCTTGGGCGACATCGACATCATTCCGATGGAGAGCCTGAGCCACGCCGTGGAAGTTACAAATGTCCTGTCCGGGCCCACATCGCCACTGGTCAATATCCTGCAAGCGGTGTCTGACGAAACCAAACTGACCGAAGAACGCGGCGCCGTCGATGCCTCGGGAATTGCGGAAGGGGCGCAGGAAATTGGCGCGCTTGAATTGCAGTCGTCGCTATCCAGCCGCAGCCAATTGTTCCTCAATGCGCTCAGCAACAGCCTGCCAGCGGGTCAGACAGAGGCGCCGCAGCAACCTGGCGCATTTGTCGAAGAGCGCTTTGGCTGGCTTCACGAATTGGTTGCGGAAGTCGACAACCAACCTTCGCAGCTGTCGGAACTGACGGGTCGCCTGACGGAGGTCTATCAGGAACTGAACAAGCTCAGCTTTGCCGGCGGCATTGGGGCAGGGGCCGGTGACGCAACTGCCATCGTGCGCTTTCAAGAACTGGCCAACCGCTTGCCCGGTCCAATCCAACGCTGGTCCACCCAGATTTCCAGCGGCTCATCCGGGATCACCGCGGATGGCACCCGCGCGTCCATCAACGCGCAGTGGCAATCTCAAGTTTTGCCGTTCTGCACCCAGGCCCTGGGCAACCGATACCCGTTTGAACGCGGCGCTCGTGCGGATGTGTCCATGACCGATTTTGGGCGGTTGTTCGCCCCGAACGGATTGATTGACGGCTTTTTCAACGAAAACCTCAGGGACTATGTCGACACCACCGTGCGCCCCTGGAACTGGAAGCGGGTCAATGACACTGATCTTGGCATCAGCCAGGCCGTCTTGCAGCAGTTCCAATATGCCGCCGAAATACGCGACGCTTTCTTTGCCGGAGGGGCGTCTCCGTCCGTGCGGTTCCAAATCACGCCAGAAGCTCTGGATCCCAAAGCGCAGGAGTTGTCGCTTGAGATTGACGGACAAACGGTCACCTTTGCCCACAATACGGCACCGCGGCCGGTTGCGATCGACTGGCCAGGCGCTGTCGGGTCTGCACGTATCGTCCTGCAACCGGTGGTCAACAACACATCTAACGGCATCACCCGTGATGGGCCCTGGGCGTGGTATCGTCTGCTCAGCGCAGCCGAAGTCCGACGCACGAATGTCTCGGACCGCAACCGCGTCATCTTTAATGTCGGCGGCCGCATTGCAATCTTCCAACTGCAGTCTGGGTCTGTCCTGAACCCCTTTGCCCTACCGGCGCTGAGCAAATTCAGCTGCCCGAAGTCGTTCTGATGTCAGAAGGCTTTGGCGCCTACGGCAAGATCCCGGCACTGGGGGATTTCCTGCGATCGAATGTCGGGCACGGCTTTGTCCAGGCTTGGGACGCATGGTTGCAATCTGGCATGACCGAGGTGCGTACAGCGCTTGGCGATCAATGGGACGATACCTATTTGACGGCGCCGATCTGGCGCTTTTCCCTGCCATCCGGGCTGGCCGGACCCAGTGCGATGATCGGGGTCGTCATGGCCTCCGTGGATCGGGTGGGACGCCAATTCCCCCTGACCCTGTCTGCACCGGTAAAAACAGATGACACAGCCCGACTGCATTTCGCCAACACGTCGGTGTTTGAAACGCTCGAGCAGATCGCTCTGTCGATGCTCGAAGACGGTAGCACGCGTGAGGGGTTGGCATCTTCGCTGTCGCATGTGTCGATTCACACGCCAACATCCATCGCGTTGCCCTATTCCGGGCCAACTGCGCCGCAGCACCATCTGGCTGGCCAAGCCTTGTCCGCTGCCATCGGCCCAGGACAGGCAATTTGGTCGACAGACCTCCAATCCGAACATCGGCTTATGGCCACCCGTGGCTTGCCCACTGGCCCTGACCTGTTTGCGCTGTTCAACGCCGGGGCCCCAATGACACCATCGTATGTCCACCACATGATTGACGATCAATGACCAACATCAGATACAGCGCCACAACCCATGTTGGGCTGAAACGCGAGGTTAACGAAGACAGCATCCTCGCACTACCGGATCAAAAGATCTGGGTGGTTGCTGACGGCATGGGCGGTCACGCAGGCGGCGATTTCTCCTCGCAAGTAGTGGTGGACAGCGTTGCGATGATCGACCCGACCTTGCCACCCGTTGGACTTCTGAACGCATTGCGCGAAACGCTGGCACGGTCACACGCGCTGATCCAGCAAGAGGCTGCGACCCTCGGTGGCGTAACCATGGGGTCGACCGTCGTTACCTTCGCCATAGCAGAAGATCACTTTGCGACGTTTTGGGCTGGCGACAGCCGCCTATACAGGCTTCAGGGCGGCGTGCTAGAAATGCTGACAACGGACCACTCTGTGGTGGCCGAATACGTTCTCGCTGGCGATATGACTTGGGACGAAGCGGAACATCATCCGCATTCGAATGCCGTCACGCGCGCCGTTGGCGTGGGTGAAACGCTCGAATTGGAAAAGATCCGCGGCCAGGTTTTGCAGGGCGACCGCTTTTTGCTTTGCTCAGATGGGCTGACGAAATATGCGACGCTCGGGATGCTGGAACGCGTGCTCAGCCAGGAACCCATTGAAACCATCACTGATACACTGCTGCAAATTGCACTTGATGGTGGTGCAGCCGACAACGTTTCGGTGATCGTAATCGACATCATCTAATTCCAGCGCAGCGCGCCAGTTCGGCGCGTTGACTTGGGGTCCTCACTCCGCCACTGTTTCTCAAAACAGTCGGCAACAAGCATACTCTAAATGGACAACCGCATTATCCCGGCAATTCTGGGTGTTATGGTGCTGATCTTTGTTGGGATCGGTGTGCTGATCTATCTTGAATTCCGGCCTGACGACGAAATCCGGTACGAGTCTGACGGCGATGTCGAATTCTCTGGGACTGCCATCGACAGCGGCGCCCGGATTGAAATCGAGTTGTTGCGCTCACAGATCGAGGCACTGTCAGGCCAGGTTGAACAGCTGGAAGATCGGTTGCGTGCCGTCGCCAATTCGCAGAGCCGCGCAACCGTTCCGCAAAGCGGCGACGCTCCGGTGTTCCAGCAAGACGGGCCCAATGACATTATTGATGCCTACGCTCAGGTCGTCCTGATTGCCAATCGTCGGAACGTGAACAAGGGCCTGCAAATCGCCTCGCCTACCTATCTGGTCGGTGTCTTTGGCAAACCGCGCGGTGACCTGAACAGCACATGCCAGCCGATGACCAACGAACGGCTCAAAAGCAAACTTCGCACGGAACAGGTTGGCCCAGTCCGGGTCAGGATGCTGGAACCGGCGATAGAATCCCTGCGCAATGTGTTTCAGAAGATTGAAGCGACCGATCCCGATCTCTATGCCCGCATCAACACCGCCGGCGCTCTTTGTGTCCGCCATGTCCGCGGTGCTCCGGGCCGGATTTCCACCCATGCCTTTGGGCTGTCATTGGATCTGAACATCGACGGCAAACTTGACCGGCTTGGCGACGGACGCACCCAACTGGGACTGACAATCCTGGCGGATTTCTTCAAAAACGAGGGCTGGTACTGGGGCGCGGGCTTTTCCCGCGAAGACAGCATGCATTTTGAAGTCAGCCGCGGCCTGGTCGAGAAATGGATCGCAGAGGGCAAACTATAATTTTACCATAATTCCCATTATGAACAAATATAATCGAACACGTTGTTCAAGACTTGGCCGTTGCTTCGCCCTGACATTTTGATCTAGGCCGCATGAACGACTGCGCCAAAGGTGCGCTGATACAAACAAGAACCGGTGCTCCTAATGGTGCAGAATGCTGCTCGTTTGGGAAAACGCGTGTGGACACATGGAGGGTCGCCATCCACACTTGGTAGGCGCCAAAGGCAAGGGGGAATCAGGGCATGAAATGGAAAAAACTGTCCAAGCAGCAGCGTGCGTTCCTGATCAACTATATCCGACCTGACCCAGGCATCACCCTCTTTGGCAAAGCCGCACGGGACGTCAACAAGCGCATCATCAACGATTTCGGCGATTACGAGGCTGAGCGGCGCAATCTGAACGCTGCCATCGACGCGATCCCG
The DNA here is from genome assembly GCF_000814025.1 of Tateyamaria sp. ANG-S1. Taxonomy (GTDB): domain Bacteria; phylum Pseudomonadota; class Alphaproteobacteria; order Rhodobacterales; family Rhodobacteraceae; genus Tateyamaria. The sequence goes on from NZ_JWLL01000013.1 coordinate 35,613, forward strand.
ACAGACCATACAGAGGTGCGGCAGGGTCCCATCGACAATCTGCGTACCGCAGAACTGATGGCGCAGGACGGTGATTTTACGGGTGCCAGCGGTGTCCTGCGCGCAGCGACACAAAACGCTGCCGCCGCGCTCGCCCACATTCAAAACGAGGCGCAACGGCTTCTGGGATACGTGGCTACCTTTCCCCTGCCCCAAGGCGTAACACTGGCGCAAAGTGATCTGGACAAGATGGCAGCGGCGCGACTGCAGGTGCAGAACCTTCTGGCTGCAGCGACACCAACCAAAGCTGATCTTGAAGCGGCGCAAGACGCTTACCAGACCTACATGGATATCGGCTTGGAAGCATTGCAGACCATGGGCGATGTCGCGGCCGCCGACACGCTGGTGCAAAACGCATGGAACGCACACGGAACGTACGTGCAGGCCATGGGCAATGCCGATTACGGCGACCTGGCTGGCACGACGCAGTACAACGCACTGACCACGCTGGTCAACGACGCGCAAAACCTCGAGGCAGAGTATCTCGGCCGCCGACCCCAGGACTGGGAAGAGGCGCGCAACGTGGCAGCGGCGCTGAACGCGTTTGGCGCTGCGCGGGCCGATCACGACGCGCTAAAAAATGCTGCCATCGCCGAACTGGCAACTGCGCAACGCGTTGTCTACGATGCCTTTGCCCCTGCCATCCGCACCGGCGCGAATGTCGATCTGACGCGTTACCCAAACGGTCCAGATCTTGCAGGTATGACAACACTCCGGGATGATCTGCAAAACGACATCGCTCATATCGAAGGCACTTTGGGCGGTACGGATGTTGCCGCACTCACTGCGTTGACGGCCTACATCCCGCAGGCCAGCCGACGCGCCATCGACATGGCGGCCAAGATCAAGGAAGCCGAGCTGCAACTTTTGCGCGAGCAAATGACAGCCGAGCACGGACGCCCTGCGCATATCGAAGCCATTCTCACCCTAAAAGAAACCAACCCCGATGCGGGTCAGGCCGTGCTCGACGGGATTGCCGCCAACACCGCCAAGTTAAATGGTGAGATGGCCAATTCGCAGTTCATCAACGACCGTTGGGTCGAGCTGAAAGCGTTGGAAAACACCCTGGCAGGGCATAACCGCGATGCGGATGCGATTTTCAACCGCGCCGAAAATCGCCGCATCAACGACATCGAACCACGCAACGCGGAACTCGCGGATCTCTACAAAAAGTGGTTTCCCTCCAAGACCGAGAAAGAGCGGATGCGCCAACTCGAAGGGGAATTGGCCCAGTTGATGCAACAGCAGCGCGTCGACGCAGGTCAACTGAATGCAAAGAACGGCCAGATAAACGCGACGCAGACCCAAATTGCGGCCAAAGCCGAAATCATCAAGGCCGGCGAAGATCAACGCGCGCTGTTTGATGCAATTACCTTTGGGCCGTTGTCACCAAACGCCACACACCCTCTGCCCCCGGTCAAAGTCAAAGAGATGATCGAACTGTTCGGCAAGGCCCCGGACATCGCCACGCGCACTTGCAAACTGGTCGCCAATGCCGAAAACGTGGACGCGCTGGTTGATACAGCGCTGTTTCTCGGCGATCAGGTGCAAGATGACTTTGCCTACCAAGCCCCTGGCACTCAGCCGCCACCAGCGCAGCTGACGCCGCAGGAATCCAAAGCCTACGCACAATCCTTGCTGGAACGAACGGCCTATTTGGGCCAGCAATTCGCCAATGACGCCCAAGCAGCCATCACCGCTGGCGTGCACATGACCAAAAACCCTGTCATAGACCCAGACGGCGACGAAAAGGCCAATATCGCCGCCCGCGCTGCGCAGGCGGCCGACGCAATGATGCAGCCCGGCCCAGGTGGCACCGTCACCTTAGACGTAACCAGCCCTGCCTTTACCAATATGCTGGCGATGCAAAAATTCTCTGTCAGCGGCACGGTGGCGCCTTCCACCATGCAGACCAAGGAGATCGAAAAGCTTCAGGCGGTCCTGTCGGACCCAGCCGTCGATCCTGTGACCGGCATGACGAACAAACAGCGCGCCGAGGCCGTGCTGAACAATGTCGCCGTACCTGCCGACGCCAATGCGCGCGATCTGCTGACGCAATCGCTTGGCATCCCGGCAGCCGATTTTGATGACCCGACCAAGGTTGCAGAGATTGAGCAGAAGATGCGTACCGCAATCCTCAAGTCCATGGTCACGCCCGTCGCACAGGCGAATGTCGGATCCTGCTTTGCGACCTCAGGACTTCTGAACCTGAAGGAACAGGACCCGATGCGGGTCATGGAGATGTATGGCGAATTGGCTAACTCGGGCACATTTACGCCCAGAGCCGGCGCGGTGGTCCCCGCGATCACTAACTTGCCGCCGGGCGACGATCCGCTGAGCCGCAGCCTAGAATACAGCATTGCGACGGCCAGCGCCCGCCTCGCTCAAAGCAAGGAAAAACAGGCCGCCTTTGCCACGCTCATCTTGCCAATTCCTGCCAAAGGTCCGACGCAACCGGCACGACCGGCCCCGTTTGACACAGTGACAGCCGCCCTTACCACCCGGGGAACAGACAGCGCAACGCTGCAAGGGTATCTGCTCAGCGCATTCTGTCTAAACGCCACGTTTGAATATGATCCCACCGAAGACGCGGACCTCGCCACTGACGGCTCTTCCGATCAGGGCATCATGTTCATGTACGATAAGACGACGGGTCAAAAAATTGATACCGAAGCCAAGTTTATCAGCTTTCTCGAAGATCAGATCGACGCCGTATTGGCAACGGGCGATCCCAACCTCGATCCGGCGGATGCGGCGATCATCAAAGCGGCTTGCAGTGACCCCGCATTCCTTGCCGGTATGAACGCGCGCCACGAGCTTAAAGCACCTTGGAAAAGGACGGGCGGCGGCTATGGTGAACAGACGGCAGCCGTTCTGCACGGTACAGCCGCAACGGTAACTGGGACCACGACGCCCATGGCCCCTGCCCCGGTGGTCTTACCAGGCACGCCAGCCCCCTCCGCGACAGTGCGATCCACTGCAGTGCTCAAAGGCATCGCAGATCACACCGCGGGCGGCGCAATGACAATGATCGGCGTAAGGGGCAACCATTCGTTCAACGCGGTACCGCATACCCCTGAAATGCAAGCGCTCATGGTAGATCCGCCCGGCGTTGACGCCAATGTCGGCACCATTCTTGTAGGGCCGGGCAATACCATAGCGGACAACCCGATTGCGCCTCTCGAAAAGACTGTGCACCTGTTCGAGATGGAGATGCAGCGGATCATCGCGTCAATGCCCACGCCAGAAATCGCGGACATGGTGCGGATAAACATGTTGAACCGCCCACCCAACCCAATGACACCAGCGGAGTTGCACACCCACATCGAAACGCAGATGGTCGCCGCACATGATGCGATTGCACAGCTGAAAGCAGACGAATGGCGGCAGAAACAAATCGACAAAGGCAACCCCGCTCCGAACAATGCGAGGATGCAACAGGTGAAGGCGTTCTATGAGAACGTAAGCAAAAACGAACAAGAGGCCCAAATGGCCGGGGCAATGGTTGAAGAACTGGGTGCACCCAAGGTGGTCATTGCAGACAGCAACTGGGGCGACGCCAACGACCACCAGAACTTTGTCATCGCATCAAACCCGCTCACCGGAGAATTGCAGATGTTTTCGCAGTCGGTCGTGACGGGCAAGATGAAACGGATGGGTGACGATTGGCTCAACGCCGACTGGGCGAAAGAGGAATAAGACTATGGACCTGCCTCCGATCGTTATGACCATGGACACATCCGGCGCGATGGTGGTTCGCGTGGATTTCGAAGCTGACTATGACAATGCGCTCGCATTGCTGGGCGCTGTCCCTGCCTTGCAGGAACATCCCGCCAAAACCGCCGAAGCGGTCAACCACCTGACCTACGGGTTCGACTACACCGTGATTACCGATCCAGATGCGTTCCGCTCCGAATACACCGCCAAGTACGAGGCCGAAGGCGACGCGCCATTTGTCGCTGGGCGCCCGCAGCTCCACGATTTCGGCCGCCAAGACCTCGCGTCGCTGGATATCCCCACCTTGACCAGCGACGCTCTCGTGTTCTTTGCCAAGGACCAGGCTCTGGGTATTGCCTACCGCGCCGAAATGCCTCTCGACACCGGGGTGGCGACGTACAAGCCGTTGGCCACTGTATCGGAATAAAGCATGGGGCGAAGAGCCCCCGCCTCGGCAGTCGCCTTCGGAACGATATCGACAAACAGGAACGGTGTTGCGCGCGGTCGATGCTACGAAAAGGGACCACCCCGCGGCATCAGGAAATTCCACCTGTCCGGGGTCAGACCCATGTGTTCACCGGTCAACGCAATCGCATCATAGTCCGCCTGCGTCGGCACGATGTCGAACTCAAAGAGATCGTCACACAGTTTTTCAAACGCAACGCCCCACTCACCAGCCACCGCCATTTCTCGGCAATCCTGAAGTGTCTGATTGCCGAACCGGCCCTCGAATTGGTCAATGATTTGAATAACGGATATTTGTTGTGTTTCGTGCATGCCCGTTCTCTGAATAAGATGTAGTGCCGTCTGCACCTCTATTGCTCAAAACCTGCAGGTGCGATCCCATCAAAAACGGAACGACACCTTTTTTGCACCTGCCGTCAGTTTGCTGCTGTCGACTGGCTTTGAGACACGAACCGCACGCAGGAACTCTTCAAACGACTTGGCAACGAGCGTCAGCGCCTCGGGGCTGCCTTCGCCTTGCAGGCATTCATGGTGCCAAAATTTGACCTGCTTGTCCGCTGGATCCCACACGAACAGGTTCCCCAGACCATCATCAGCAAAGGGCAACGGTTTGCCAAAAAACCGATCGCGATAGTCATCACTTTTCTTTGCGATGCCCAGCTTTCCCGAGGCCATGCCAAAAATTTGCAGGATCGCCAGTTTACCCTCAGCACTAAAGGATGGCGGCGGTGTGATGGCCTTGACCTCGACGCCATCCACAAATCGCAACGCGCGGTGGTCGTTCTTGAACAGGTCAAAAAGGCCATCCGGACCTGCAAATCCAAGCAGGTTTTCCAATTGATCGCGGCGATACACTGCCTCTTCGTCACCGATATCGAAGTGTTTGGTTTTGACATCCGATTTAAATGTCATGGACCATAAACCCTTATGTCCGAAGCGGAACCAGCCTAGTGGACACTACCTTGGCAGCTGCGTTGTCGCTCAAAAACAGACTGTGCGGCAATCCAAATCCAGGACAAAACCAGCATTATTTCTGCGACATCTTCTGAACCAAATGTTCCACTGCATCTTCAAAGCTATCATGTCGCAGCGGCGAATTCTTCGCATCAACCGCAGCCCAGTATGTATACCAGTGTTTCCCCATCATCTCGATGCCCGGTATCTCTGGCTTGGTGTAGTCCGAAGGACGCAAGCCGCGATAAACGTAATCACGGCCTGATTTCAGCCCGCGACGTTGGAAATACGTCTTTACTTGCTTTTCGGTGTACATGCTCTGTTGGTCACTCTCGCCAAACACCGAATTGCTTGGCGATGACCTGTGCGCGCCGCGCTATGTACTCAACCGCTTCTTCCTCACTGGGCCACGCCTTGTAGCCCCGCTTGCTACCCCTCTCGCTAAAGTACGTGTACCAAATGCCATCAATTTCCTCGATGCCGTCAATTTCACCACCCCCAAGGCCACCGTGGGAATACACAACGCCATCTTCTGCACCGTGTGCAGCCAGATGCTTTTTCATCTCATCCAATGTCACGCGGTTATTCACTTACGCTCAAACTCCACCCACGACAGCCGCACTTGCGGTCAGGAACCTAGTCGCCAAGTTGCCTGTTAAGGCTCTCGACACTGGCATCGCCAAAGGCCTGACGAGCGAGGTCATCGAATGTCATAACCCGACGTTGGCCAATTTGCGCGAGCATGGCGAGATGCTCGGGCGCAGAGAAGATCTGTAAGTTCTCCGCTTCAAACTGACCGCCAAGAGGGGCAGCAGGCACAAGGCCAAGCATCTGGTCCGCACCAAGCAGGCCAAGGCGGGCAGTAGCCTCTGAAAAAACGCTGCCATAGATGTTGTCCCTATCCAGCTTTATTTGGTGAAAGCACCTCTCCGCCCAACGCTGTACATCACCTGCCGCGATATCTTTGGCTTGATTGCTTCGGTTCATTTCGATTGCATCTTAAAGTGGCCGCAAAACGAAATTCCATCCCGTTTTTAGCCCCCAAACAATGAGGTACCCAAAAGCATCTTTTTGGACCACATAGTACCGATCAGTGCCTTCCAGCTTGGTCCCTTTCAGCCAATCCTCAAGCGCTGGCGCATAGGTTTCCGGGTTCACCAGCTGCATATAGCCGTCCTGAAACACAGAGAATCCAAAGCGTTTCCAGTAGTCTAGCATCACCTCTGGCACAGAATCAGAAAGGCGCTGCAAAACATCATCTGGCGCAGGAACAAAAACCGACGGTGTTCCATATCTCTTTGAAAAGTGTTCCAAACCTTTGGCGACTGTCATCTGGCTCCCCTACAAGGCTCAAGTCTCGTATTCATCCTGGCATTGCGCCCAACGTTTGGATCGTTTGCAACCTCACCGGTCGCTCCCGCGAGCGCCAGCTACGTTCGGATGTACCAGTCAAATACTACGTAACTAGGATAGACGACCGGGCGGCGGAGCAAGAAAAATCCACGTCTCAGGACTCATACCCATACGTTTGCCAATCAGAGCAATCACATCATACTCTGCCTGAGTTGGCACGATGTCGAACTCAAAGAGATCGTCACACAACTTTTCAAATGCAATACCCCATTCACCATCCTCTGCCATATCTCGACAGTCGTGCACGGTTTCATCATCAAGACGGCCCTTAAACTGAGCGATTATCTGTAGAACGGATATTTGATGTGGATTTTGCATGTCAGTACTTTGGGTAGGACGTAATAATGCCTTCGCCTGCAGGCTCAACAATCACGCGCATTGGTACTCCATCAACAACGGGCAAGTTTCCTGCTGCATCTGTAACAAGAAATCGGGCCGGCTTGCCAGACTTTGTGAACAACCCACCGTTTCCGGTTTGCGGTTTCCAAAAAAGGTTTGGATCCGTTGCGACGTCGGAAGTTGCACGCATTACGCGATTCGCATCCCAGTCTTGGGGGAATGCAGTCTTGCCTGGCCCACCGGGCCACAAGTGACCACCACCAGTAGCGTCGCCATGCAGAATATGTTGTGTGCGTTGTGGGCTCGCAACATTAGTCGAAGGATCAACCAGTGGTCGACTTGGTGGCCTGTTTGACGCATTGACCGTAGGTCGCTTGGGCTCCGCATTCCTCAACACGGGCGTCGCCTCACCCGTCGCTCCGTTTGCGCGTTCATAAATCCGGGACCGCAGGGACCGGACCAACGCTTCGACCTTGGGCTTAACGCTGATCAATACGTCGATGATCTGGGCGACGACAGTGCCGACCGTTTCTGTTCCAACCTGAACAACTTCACGCGCCGTAGCACCCAATGTGCGGATCTTCGACACCACGTTGCGGGCAAAGCCCATCAGTTTTGCAGCCAAGAGCGTGCCACCCATGCCCGCCGAAAAGAACGCGATAATGGCAAAGATGATGGCCAGAATGATCTCCGGCACCAGATAGCCGATGCCCAGGGCCACCATATCGGTCCAGAAATTGGGCGGCGTCATCGCCAGCACACCCATCATCGTGCCACCAATCGCATGCAGCACACCCGTACTGCGCGCAATCTCGATCATCGCCGCGGCCCATTCCGCGCTGTCTTCATAGGCCTCGCGCATTAGGTTGGCGATCTCTTCGAGGTCGGGAAAGGCTGACACCAGCTCTAGAATAGCTTCAAACCCGGTTTGGAATTCAGACACGAGGCCCTTGGCCAGCGACTGGATCAGGCCCAGGATTTCATCGCGGTTCTCCCATAACTCCCTTGCACCAGCGACAGCCCCGTCCCAAGCCTCGGCCGCCAGATCAGGCAGGCTCGACAACCAATTGCCGATTGCGGTCCACAAATCCTCCTGATCGTCCCACCAGCTTGACGCACCACTGCGGATGTTGCTGAAAAAGCTTCCGATCAACCCACGGACACCGCGATCTTCCCAGGCAATAATCCACGGCTGCAACGCGGTTTCCATGCGCTGCTCGAACGCATCAAGATCGGCAATGATCTCGGCCTCAAGCGCGGCCGGATCAGGTCCCGACGGCTCAGGCACCAATTCAACAACAAGGCGCCCTTCTTGCGGCGCCTGAAACGCATAAGTTCCTAATTCATGTCGAACGGATTGGTGCGGAATGCCATCTTCCAAACCAAACGTCGCCAAGCCCTTGGTGCGCCCGCCACTGTCGATCACCGCACCATTGATGTCTGATACCTGGACCTGAGCAAGCGGGATCGGTGTGTCCCACCGATCGTCATATTGCGCGTACATCCATCCCACCGCCTGACAGGGTTCGCACACCAGGCCAACCGGACGGGACGAGTTGCTGGCTGCAGCGTCGGCCGCATTCATCAGGCCCCCCGAGCTGTGCGGTGACGGCCCCATTACGGCAACGCCCGGAACATTGGCAGGATGCCGTTCACCAAAGCCTGCGGATCCGTGTGGGACGCCACGTGATGGGCCACGTGCCGGTATTGCGGATCCGCCCACCATGACATCCCAAGTGGCAAGGCCAGACAGATGTACGACATACGCTGATGTGCATATCCCGTCTCTGGCAAACGCGGACGCAACCAATCCAGCAGCCGCGCCTCATCGTCAGGTGTGAACATGGCGGCATGACCAGGCAACACATATTCAAGGGTCTGACTGTTCAAAGGGTAGCCGCCCACAACAAGGGCACTCAGCCGCTCGCCAAACTCGGCCAACCCATCGTCCTTCCACAGCTGAGTCAGCCATTCGGTCGCATGCCCAACAAGGGTTTTGACCGCATGCGTGCGTGGCAGACCGCGGTCGCGCAAACTGACATTCACGTAATGCGCAAAACGTGGGTCTTCCCAGAATTGATGCCCCAGCGACATAGCAACACAACACAGCTGCCGCACATCCCGGTCAACGGTGCACTCGTACCGCGCCGCCCACTGCTGCACGGCATGAACCAAAGGCAGCAAATCCACCGCTCGAATGTTCATCGCCACTAGATAATCACGATAGGTCCGCGCCATGAATTGCGCCGTATCCACGGCCCACGCATCGACAGCCGCCTGCTCAAACCCGTCAACAACATGTGGCGAAACCCGCAGCATAAATGCCCTAACCGCCCTGCGCCACTGCCGAGACAGGCGCGGCATCCGGTTCGAAGTATTGCGTCCCAGTCCCGTCCGCTGCAGCCACTTCCAAACCGTCAAACGGGGCCAGAAACTGCGCGCGTTGCGCATCTGTGAACCCGCCTGTCAAAAAGGTGCGGATCACCCGCGCGTCGAAATACCGGAAAAAGACGGGTTTGGGCGCGTCCTCCAACTCTGCCAGGGCAAATTTGCGCAAATGGCGGCGCAGATCAGCAAGCGCAAGATCGGTAAACACGGTGTACCCACATGACCTGTCGCGCACCTCTTTACGCCAAACAGCGCCGATATCGGGACACAGATCCAGATCAATCAACCACGGACCAACTGCCAGAGTATCGAAATATGTCTCTTCATCCAGCAGCGAACAGCCCTTCGGAGGCGACAAGGCAACAACAGGCGATCGGAAATCTACGGCAGACGCCAGATCAATCACGCCATATGTATGCGAAGAACTCATGCCTCTTTCTCGCATTGTTCACAAAACGGGCTGGCCTCGCGGGCGGCAGACAAAAGGGTGTTGGCCTGCCGAGACAGGCCTGCCATGGGCGCGGGTGCCGCACCGCCCCCGCCACCACCCTTGTCGCCGATCAGAACTGTGGGACAACCACTCACAATCACACCACCGTGGGCAGTGCTGTCCGTGATGCGCGCCGCAGGCTTGCCTTCAATCAGAACCGAGGTCGACCCCTTGGCAATCGTATCTGGTGGACCGACGCAGGTGCACGTGTCGCCAATACGCGACGCCGGCATCTTACCTACCATAACCGTGGCCGCACCCATGACTATGGGTCCTCCAACATGCGGGACAGGTCCTGGATTAACCATCGGACAGGTGTGCATGTCTGAAATACGCGCTGATGGGAATCGCAAAAAGAATACCCCGAAAAAACCATACCTTCACGGGATGGTAGAGCGGTTTTCCAAAGGGTACAATAACTTGACCATACAACCGGCAACACTCTGCAGTTGAAGACCAGCCGCAAACGGCTAGGCAGCCTTTTTACTGCTCAACACGGCATCTACCTGCTCCAAAGCGCGTGTCGCAGTGGCGTTAACCTTGACCGGTGCAAAACCATTGTTCCCGTCGACATCCTGAAAGAATGGTGACTTCAACTCAGCCAAATAGTCCCGGACGATCTGGCGTGCCTGTGTCTTCATCGCGGCGCGTTTGCCTTCGTCGGGGGCCTGAACAACCGCGTCCAGCGCAGCTTCCAAACGATCATCCAGACCCTCAAGATGCGAAAACAACAGCTTGGTGTCGTTGGCCATCCCCTCAAACCCTTCGCCCTGACACGCAGACAGAATGGCGTTTTGCAGCTTCATCATTTCGGACATCAACTGAGTGCGGATCTTGGCCCATCCCAGCCGCGCCTTGACGAAGGGGATGATATCAACAGGTATGTCTTTTTCTGCTTCTGACCGTTCTGCCGCCTCGGCCTCCGCCAACAGCTTTTTCAATCCGGGTGCTGCCCGCATCGCATCGGCAAAGGCGCCCGCCTCACCTTTTTCGGTGAAAAAGGCCCAGGCCGCGCGCAGCTTGCTCACGTCGCCCACTCCCCGTTGCAAAACGCTCAGGACGCTGGGCTCGAGCAGGGCGCGGGCAGCCTGCCATTGACGCCCATCCTCGCGGGCATAGGGATCAACCGGTGTGTCCTCAGGTGCTGGTTGCGCCGGTCCGGCCTTGGCAATGGCAGCGCTTAGGGCCTTTGCCGTCGCTGCCGCTTTACCAACATCGCCCGCACCGATCTGCGCCAACAAGACGTCATGCGCCTGACCCAGACGGTCAGCCGCGGGTATACCGCCCAACCCGTCAATCTGTTGGCGCAGCTGATCGGCGACCCCCTGCAGTTTGGCCCGTCTGGGGTCGTCATCCTGTGTCGGCGTGTCGGCAGCAACAGGCGCCGCGCTCTTCAGTTTTTCCAACGCCTGTTCAACGCGGTCCAGACCCGCTTCTGCTGCATCCAAGTCCCCCGACTTCATGGACGCGATCGCGCCCTTAAAGGCTTTGGCCAGGGTCTTCTGCGCCGCTGTTGGCGCTTCCTGAACGGCAGCTTGCACAGCAACCGCCTGCGCCTTCAGCCCCTTTAGCCGCTCTGCGTCTACGCCCTCTTGAGCTTGCGGTGCGACATTCGCAGGCGCCGGTGCCGACTCGTTGGATGGGGCGTCCTCTTCCGCCAGTTCGGCATCCACATCAGGAACAACGTCAGACAGAAAGTCGTCGTCAGGCAAATCCTCGATGTCTTCTTCAACAACTGCGCCGTCGGCATCCAGCACCTTGACGTTCAGCGGGCATTTCTCATCCCGCAACCACCGTTTCAGGCGTTTGGCAGCACCGGGCAGAACCCTTTCACATGTCAGCGTCAAAAGCTTACCGCTCAGGCTGGCATATCCGTAGGCCAGCTTTGACCCTTCGCCTTCGGCCCGCGCCGCGCGGCCAATCAGTTCCGGCGCCTTCTTGCGGTCGAGAATAAAAACATCGTCCTTGGGCTTGCCCCCTGGACAATAGGCAAACGCCAAGTCCCGCTTCTTGGCCAGAGCAAGCATCTTCTTCAGCTGAGCACCGGAAATCGCGATATCTGCCATGAAAATCCTCTTGCGTAAAATCGGCGCGCCCAATGACGCACGTTGGGCAAAGGATGGCACCAAAGCCGAAGCTGTGCAATTGCCTAGGCAGCGAGCTCAGCCCTCGGGATCAAGCTGCGTGTCGATATCCCTGCGCTGATGCAGGATGCGAACAACAGTGATCCGCTGCGCGTCGTGGCGAAAGAAAACGACATGACGACCCACTGACGCCTTTCGGTATCCGGCCCGGATCGCCTCGGCAGACAGGCTCGCGCGGCGCCCATCCGCCAAATCAGCGCACAACGCGGCAATGGCCCGGACGTAGGTTTCCGCCTGAACAGGGCCCCAGTTCGTCTCGGTGTAGTCCCAAATGTCGTCAAGGTCCGCCAGCGCCGCCCGCGTCAAAACGTAACCGCTCATCCCCGCGCGCGACGGCCCGCGACATAGGCATCAATGTCCAGCGGTCGGGCAGGACCGGACGCTTCACCGGCTTCAAGCGCGGCCTGCAAAGATGCCACCTGCGCTTCACGCTCCTGCAGCAGGCGCAACCCTGATCGCACCACGTCGCTTGCGGATGCATAGCGGCCCGTCGCCACCTGATCCGAGATAAATTTTGAATAATGGTCGCCCAGGGCGACAGACGTTGTACGGCTCATAAAAGCAAATGTACCAATCTTTGGCACTCGTTCAAGGGCCTCAGCGAAACACGCCCGATCCGCCAATCGAAATCTGCGGTTTTACAGCCGGTGCAGCAGGCGCAGGAGTGGGGGCCGGACGCGGCGTTGTCGTGGCCCGGCGGGTTGTTGTCGTACTGGTGGTCGTTCGGCGCGGGGTTGTGGCGCGCGGCGCGGCCACAGGCGTGGGGCACGCCACATCGCCATTGATCATAATGGCACGAAACAGATCGTTCGACGGGTTCTGATCCGGCCAAGACACAGACGTCAATTGATCAAAATAAGAGGCCACCGACCGGCGCGACCCCGGCCCCCAAGCCCCGTCAATCCCCGACCGATAGCAGTTCATCCGCTGCAACTCGACCTGCAGAACACGGTTCAGCTGATCCGGTTCCGGGTCCAAATGCCCCTCTTCGATCAACTGCCGGAACAGGTCCGGATCATTAGCGCGCATCGCGGCACGGGCGTCCAGATCATCAAGAGCAAAGGCGACTTGCGTGACTGTCGCGGGCAACAGCGTTTCGATCCCGAACTCCGCCTCTTGCCCCGCCTCAATGGTGCCCAGAATGATGGACGGCTGCGGCAGATTGGCGGCGGTGCGCACAGCAACAGGCACAATCCCCGCCGTCTCAATCAGCGGTGTGCCAAAAACGGGTGCCGCATCTTGTGCAACAAAGGCGGTGCGCACCAACGCCCCTTCTTCAGCCACATCCAGATCCAGCGGCACAATCTCAAGACCCTGCGCCGAGACGACGACAGGGAAAAGAACGGCACAGGCCGCACTTCCGAATTTATGCTTCCAACGATGCAACACGCAGCACGCACTCCAGCTCACAAATGTTATCAGTCTATCTCCGCGCCCCAAGCAACGGCAAGACCTTGATGGCGCAGACACCATACCACACTCAAAAAGTGCGTCGCAAAAAATCACCCTGCAATCGACACCCAAATGTTGAGGCCGATGCGCAAAATCTAACTAAATGCAGGGCATTCGGATGGGTTGTGTTGCAGAGAATCAGCAGAAACCCGCCACCGTAGTCAGAAAGGGTGAAAAATGCGCAAGCCACGCCTATGTTGCGAGCATGGCACGTATCGTATCTTTCTCTCTGTCTCTTGTCGCGTTCTCCGCTGGCGCAGGTTTTGGGCTGTCGTCCATCCATAAGGCCAGCATGGACGGGAACGTCGCGCATCTCGAACAACCCGGCTTCTCGGCACCGGCGGCATCGGGATTTGCATTGCCAGAATATGTGCCCGTTCGGGTGCAACCTGCGCAAGAGGCGCCCGTTGCACCGGTGCAAGAAGCGATCGTGGACCCAGCGCCGATCATCGACCAAACGCCAGCGCCTGCGGTGACCCAACCGACGCAAAAGGCGGCTCCGGTGGCGACAGCAACGGTGCCTGCACCTCGGCCCCAGCCGGTTGTGCGCACAATTGAAGCACCCCAACCTGCGTACGATCCCAGCCGTTACAAGGCGACAGTGGCGAAACCTCAATACCAGTTTGTGGATCGCGCAACGGGTGGACCCCGGCCCAGCTATGTGGTGGGCGTCTACCGCTAACCCGCCTCCGGCACCAATCATCATCACTCAAGAGTTGACACCGCTTTCAACAGCGCTGCTAATGCATGCGTATTTCACGTATGAATTGGGGGCTTCATGAAGCGTCTTTTGACCACGGCTTGTCTGTCAGTCTTACTCTCGACATCATGGGCGGCCGCCCAGGACATCACAATCTCTCTTGAACTGAATCGCGCCAGCGCCTCCTCCGAAGGTGGATGCCAGGTTGTGTTTTTCGGCCAGAACGGACTGGACCAGGATTTCGAGGAAGTCACATGGCGGCTGGCCGTTTTCGGCGCTGACGGAGTGTTCCGCAATTTGCTGGCACTGCCTCTGGGGTCACTCAGCGCAGGCAAACGCCGGGTTGTGCAATACAACCTGCCTTCGGCATGCAGCGAATTGTCCGAAATCATCGTGAATGATGTGGCAAGCTGCAAACTCGCTGGCGCACCGGATGCCACAAGCGATGTCTGCCTCAGCCAATTGACAGTGACCACACGCACAGAGATCGGCTTTGGCCTCTAAGGCCCGTGCCATCTGACCGGGATACACCATGACCATCTTTCAAATCGCCACTCTCACGGTCTACGGCCTGCTGGGGTTTTTGTCGCTCGTTGCTTTGGGCACCGCACTTTACAAGGTGGGACAATTCATGCGCCTCGGCGTCGGCAAACGCAGCGATGCCGAACGCATCCTTGACGATTGGCTGAACGGGCGCGTGGACGAGGCGATCAATGCCGCAGGCCAGCGTCGCTCGGTGCTGTCACGCATCCTTCAGGCGGTGTTCTCGGGCATTCAGGCGCGGCCCAGCGATGTGCGCTACGCCGAAGAACTCAGCCGCCAGACCGCGATCATCGAACTCGCCAAGATGAGCGAGCGGATGCGCGCCCTCGACATGGTGGTGCAGGCGGCCCCGATGCTTGGCCTCTTGGGCACAGTGGTCGGAATGATCGACGCCTTCTCGGTGCTTGCTGTCACCGAAGGGGCCGTGGACCCAACCAGCCTTGCGGGCGGCATTTATGTGGCGCTGACAACCACGGCGGCAGGCCTTGTGATTGCGCTCTTTGCGTTCTTCATCGCCACCTGGTTCGAAGGACGGATTGACCGCGAACGCAACATGATCGAGGCGCTGATGTCCGCGGCCATTCACGGTCGGGTCGATCCCAACGCGGCCCGGTAATCGGATCCGGTTGGCATGGCCTCCCATCTCTCCACTCTGCCCGAGCGGCCCCGCCGCTACCGGTTTGTGCTGACACCGCTTGCGGACGCGATGTTTCAGCTGCTGATCTTTTTCATGCTGTCGACCAGCTTGACACCCTACTCGCTGATCACTCTTAAAACAGCCGCGGGTCCGGCTCCGGATGCCGACGCCGCGCAAGCGCAAGGGGCAGGCACCGACACCAGCCAAGCACCGCCCCCCGCGGCACAGGCCGATCTCATCCTGTGGACCCTTTCCGACGGGCGCGTGCGCACGGGCGGCCAGGATTTCGACATCGAACAAATCGGTGATCTGGCAGACGCTGTGGGGGCCGCCGGTGTCCCCGGCCAGGTCGTTTTGATCATCGACACAACGGCGCGCATCCAGGACGTCGCCATGGCGCTCGAAGCGTTGGATGGGGCCAATGTGGACGGCGTGCAAATCACCCGAGAGGGGTCCTGACGGCCATGCCCAAGGGACGCCTCCCATCACCGCCACCCCGCAAGGCCTTTGACAGCTCACTGGCGATCATCAACATCGTCTTGCTGCTGATCTTCTTCTTTCTGGCCACTGGCTCGCTCCTCAGTTCGCGCACAGTCGAAGTGGCGCTGCCCGAAACAACACGCCTGCCGCTCGATCTTCTGCCTTCGCCACTGCTGGTGGTGGCAACGGACGGGTCCATGACGCTGGACGGCAACCCGCTCGACACCGGAACGCTGTCGGTGGCCCTGGGCGACAGCCCAATCCTGCACGTGCTCGCAGATCGCGACCTGCCCGCCACCACTCTGCTGTCCACCCTCGACGACGAAGCGTTGATCGCGGTCGAAGTGCGCCTCGTGACGCTTCACCGCAACGAGAACGAGGGCGAGGACAGCCCATGAGCTTCCTGCCCTACGAAAGACCCAGAGGTCTCAGTTGGTACGGCTCCATGACGGCCTCTGCCCTCGCCCATGGCGGGCTGGTTGCGGTGCTGATGTCAGGTGCTGTGGCCTTCTTGCCTGAACCGGTCACAACCGAACTGAGCGAACCCGACTTCACCGTATCGCTGGAAATCCTCGACGCTGATCTTGTGGACGAGGTGGACACTGTGACCGAAGCGGGCGTGATCCCCGACGACGCCATTCCCCTTGGCCCTGATGACCTGGTGGCCGAAGGCACCCCCGACGCCATCGCAGCTCTGGACCCAGAGACCGACCTTTTTGAGCCGGACACAGATGCAGCCCTGGCGCCCGAACCGGATGTCTTGCAACCCGACACCGACACTCTGGCATCCGAAGAAGCGGACGTGGCCGCGGCGGATCCCGAAGTGCTCGCCCCTGAACCGGACCTGACAACACCTGAGCCTGATGTCCTGACGCCAGAGGCCGAGCCTCTTGCGCCCGAACCCGAAGCCATACCGGAGCCCGAACCAAAGATCGCCGGACCGGAACCCGAAGCGATCGCTCCGGAACCTGAGGTGGTCGACCCCGAACCCGCAGCACCCGCCATTGAAACGGAAGCCCTCGCCCCAGAGACCGTCATCGCAGAAGAGACCCCCCTGCCCGTCCCAACGGCACCGCTGGCCGCAGATCCGGTGCCGCTGGCGATCGACAATATCAGCCCTATTGATGATACCGTGCTGTCCCCACTCGCAGACGGTGGCGCAGCCGTTGCGCCGCAGGTAATTGCACCCGAAGACGACGTATTGCTGCTGGGCGAAACCGCCCCACCCACACCTGCAACGCCGGTCCCCGACACCGCGCCTGCACCGGCCCCGGCAGAGGACACACTCGCCCTCCTGCTGCCCGAGCCGGAAGTTACGCCGCCCACACCCACCGATCCCGCGCCCCCAGACGCCGAACCGGACGCCGAGACAGAGGCGGATGCAGAGGCAGAGACCAGCACAGACCCTGACATCTCCGATGCAGACGACAACGACACGGCGGTACCAGCAGCCACAGCCCCGGATGACACCCCTCTTGGTGCACCTGACGGAGAGGACGCGCAAACCACCGTGGTCACACGGTCACCCGTCCCCAATCCCAGCGCGTCCGATATCGCCATCGGCCAGCTGCTGGGCCGCATCCGCGAGGTGCCACAACCGCAATGCACCCTCGCCCTGTCCCGCCGCGCCAGTGGCACACCGGGGGCAGGCGTGTCCTTCATCGGCGCAGACACAGACGTGCTGGACACGCTCGCGCTTCAGATCATTGACGGCCTGCCTTTTGAACCTGTCCAAACGCGGGAAGAGATTGACCTGCGCCAATGCGCCCTGCTGGATGCGCTGCGGCAAGCAGACAGCTATCCGGCCAGCCGCATTGGCCTCGCACTCGACAGCAACACGCTCAGCAGCGGCGACAGCCTGACAGGGCGGGTCATCGGGGCGGGTGGGCTCTTTGTCAC
This sequence comes from Tateyamaria sp. ANG-S1, assembly GCF_000814025.1. GTDB lineage: Bacteria > Pseudomonadota > Alphaproteobacteria > Rhodobacterales > Rhodobacteraceae > Tateyamaria. The sequence continues at coordinate 53,273 of NZ_JWLL01000013.1, forward strand.
GCTGCTCTTGGTCGACGACAACGGCGTGGTGCAGGACATGGCGCCGTTTGTCACGCTCGACGGCACCACACCGGTCTTCGATGCACCTATCGCTCGGTCCGGCCCGGCCCGCGCCACGCGGCAAATCCTGGTGGCACTTGGCACCACAGACGCCCCGCTCGAGATCGAGCAGCTTCTGGGGCGCGTGGCACAAGACGTGTTTACAGCAATCCCCGCAGACACCCTTCAGGGGATGGTCTTCGGGGTCGCCAGTTTCGACGTGCGCTAGCGCGTCAGCTCCAGAAACGCGATATCCACGGCACCCTGACCGTCCGTGGCCAACTCTCGCATCAAAAGCGGCATGATATCGACCGCCCCAGTCCCATCACGCATCGCGCCCGCACGCACCAGCGTATCAGCCGAAGCGGTGGCCACCACCATGTAGGTCCCCGGCGCAGCTGACGGCAACCGGAAGGCAAAGCGGCGCTGATCTCCGATCGGATCATCAAACTGACGCATCAGCGAAAACACCATGCCACTGGGGTCAACAAGGGCAATCCAGTTCTGACGCCCGGCACTTCCGGACAACACACCTTGCACAGGATCTGCCCGCGACAGCGTGTTGGCCTCAAGCGCCACCTCGATCCCGGCACCGGCCGTGCCCTGCAAGGCATGGGCCAGATCAACCACACTGCATTGCGGGTCCGTCACGGTGCGCGGAACCACCTCGGGCGCACTGCCAAACGCCGCGCCAAAAGCGGCCCCAACACCGTCCAGCTGCGCTGGATCACGGGCAAACCCCTCAATCAATCCGGCAGACGGGCCCTGCGTCCTGCGCACGGCAAGGGCACATTCCGGCGGCACCGCTTCGGCCAGGAATGTGGCGCGTGTGCCGGGCTCGCGCAGCAGGCCTTCTGCTACGGGATCCGTTGTTTCCGATCTGCCGCCGGGCGTGTTGCCTGTCAGCAGAAAGTCACCGGCAAAGAACACGGCGGCACCACCCGCAGCAGCCAACGCCGCCACAAACAGCGTCGCGACCAGACCACGGCGACGTTCCTTTGGTATCTCGGTCGGCGCCGCGGTGCTCGGCGGGGCGGTTCCGCCCAGGCCGGTTTGGGTCATCGTACTGGTCGCGGTAAAAGGCACAGCCTGCAGGCCGGGCACCGTCCGGTTCACGGGGGACTGCGTCGGCTGATATGTGCCGCGCATCCGCTTGCTCAGGCTCGTGTCACCCTCATCCAGATCACGCAACGCGCGGATCACAGCCGCCATGCCAGACATCCGCTGCGCCGGATCAGGCTGCAGCATCTCGTGGATCAGACCGCGAAACTCTTCGGGGATCTCTGACAGATCCGGCACGCCCTGACGAATCTGCACCGCCTCGACAAAATTGCCGCCCATATCCATGGGCTTGCCCAGCAACATGGCAACCATCAAAAGGCCCAGCGAATAGACGTCACTCGCCGCTTCAGCCTGCCCGCCAAACGCCCCCATCTGCTCGGGCGACACATATTTCAGCTTGCCCGCAAACTCGTTGCCAATGGTCACATCCTTGACCGTGGACGACCGGGAAATGCCAAAGTCGATCAGCACAGCCTTACCGATGTCACCATCCTGCAGCATCACGTTGTCAGGCGACAGATCGCGGTGCACAACGCCGATATTGTGCGCCCGTTCCAACCCATCGGCCAGCCGCAGGGTCAGCTTGATGGTCTGGTCCCGCGTCAACGCGCCTTTTTCTTTCAGCGCATCGGACAGCTTGGTGCCTTCAATGAACCCCATCACCAGCGCGTGCAGGTTCAGGTTCTGATCCGGAGGCACATAGGCAAAATACCGGACAATGGCGTCGTGGTGCAGTTGGCGCAACACACGGGCTTCACGCTTGAACATGTCCGCGACTTTGGTGTCCTCGGCCATTTCTGGCAGGATGACCTTGATGGCCACCGACTCATCCGTGCCGATCTCAACACCGCGATAGACACGGCCCATGCCGCCCTGATCCAGCCGCTCTTCAACTCGGTACATATTGTTGATGATGACACCGGGTTCCAGGACGCTCAGCGGCTTGGGCTCGCTTGACTGCACGCGCGCAGCCGTTGGCGCAACGACGGTCGCCGCCTCTGCCGCTCCTGTGGCGGCAGCGCCCTCTTCCGCTGGTGCGTCAGCTGTTTCGTCGGGTGCTTCTTCGGGCGGTATGGCCTCCGCTTCCGGTGCCGGGCTGACACCGGCCTGAGGGGCTATGATGGTACGATCCAAGTCCTCATCTGATGCCGCCGGCGTTTCATCAGAATTGGCCTCAGCCGCAGAAGGCTCAGACCGCTGGGCGATAGAGGGCGCAATGATCGTGCGATCCGCATCGTCCTCGGGCGCCTCTTCCGGCGCTGCCGCAACACCAGGCCGTGCCGCAAATATGGTCTTTTCGTCATCTTCGGCCTCCGCTTCCGGTGGCAGACCCGAGGGTTTTTTGTCCTGATCGCTCATTGCTGTCCTCGCAACTCGGGATATTCACCCTCGATGGCAATCTCCGGCAGGCCCATATGCCTGCACCGCACCATCACCACAGACACATTGTCCTTTCCACCCCGTTCAAGGGCAGTCTTTACAAGTTGCTCACACATGGGCCCTAGGTCTCCGTTGGCTCCTGTGTACAACACCTCAGCCAACTCAGAATCAGCAAAATATTCAGTCAGCCCATCTGAACACAAAAGAAAGGTGTCCGCATCAGCAAGCGCACCTTCCACCATGTCACAGTCGGGCTCAGCGGTCACGCCGATGGCGCGGGTGATCACGTTCTTTCGGGGCGACGCTTCGGCCTCTTCCAGTGTGATGGCCCCGGTGTCCAGCAAGGCCTGCACTTCGGTATGGTCGCGGGTGACACGGGTCAATGTGCTGCCACGCATGCGGTAAACGCGACTGTCGCCTGACCAGATGCAGGCGAAATGATCCTGCTGGATCAAAAGGGCTGCAACGGTTGATCCTATGACACCGCTGCCCAGCTGTTCTGCATGGGCCTGTATGTCGCGGTTGGCTTGGGTCAAACGGTCCATGAACCGGGATTTGAGGTCCACCGCCCCCGTCGGCAGGCCCACCGTTTCCATGGCCCCCACGATGGTCTGGCTGGCAAAGTCTCCGGCTGCGTGACCACCCATGCCGTCGGCGACCAACCACAGGCCCCAGTCCGGGCGGACTAGCACACTGTCCTCGTTCAGTGACCGGACACAGCCCACATCGGTCTTGCAGGTGGTCTCAAAAGCCATTGGCGACCCCGAGGGCCGCACCATCTGTCCCGTCATCACAGCTCACGTCCCCCAGGCGCGTTGTCGTCTTCTTGGGCCGATGGCACCTCTTGTTGGGCATCCACCATCAACCAGTGCAGCGCGTCTGCCTGCGGCAAGCCTGTCACGGCCAACCACGCCGCCGCACGCCCGCGAACCGCATCGCACCACCAGTGGCTGCGCCCGCATTGCGCATGTGCGGCGTCGGGCGCTGCGGCGTCCTGCATCAAACGATCCAGATCGCCATCGGCGCGCTGCGCCCATAGCATACCCGACGCAGGCATCTGGTCCAGTGCCTCGTCATCCTCCGGCATGGGGTCCAGCAGGTCGATCAACGCCTGCACACCCCCCTGCCCCACTTCGGCACGCGCCACCCGGCCAAGCTGCGCCTCAAGCTGAGCATAGCGCGCAGCCTCATGCCCTTTCTGCACAGGGGGCGGCGCCGCCCCGCCCGACAGGCCAAGGATCAACGGATACCGTCGCCCGACCGCATCCCGCGACGGGGCCCACAACCCGTAAAACGGCACGCCCAAAACATCACCGCCACACCAGAACCGCAGCACCGGGGCGCTGTCCCAAACCGACGCCCAGGCCTCACCCAGCCCCGTGCGCAAATCAGGCAACACTCGCCCGACCCACTTTTCCAGCCGTCGCGACGCGTCGACAGGCAGGCCATGCGCCACAAAGTCGCCAAAACCGGGATGCTTGCCATAAATCACGTATGCCATCGCGCTATTCCAGCCGTGCCGGGCACACGAAATCGCGCCACACAGACGACATCAAAGGCATGTCGTCCCGCCCTTCCGCCAGGATGACAAGGCGCAGCGGAACGTCGCCAATCTGCAACCGCATCTCGACACGGTTGCCGGTCACCCGCACATCCTGCGCACCCCGCAACAGGCTCACCAAGGCCCAGGCACCGCCCGGCACACGCGCACGACGCTCTGCTGGCAAACCAGCGTTCAGAACCAGACCCACGCCGTTCACCTCTGACGGCCAGCGCACGACTACGCCCTCTGCGTCCGGGCCAAGGGATTGCAGCCCCTGCCCCACATCCAGATCCACCCGCGTCACCCCGTCTGGCACCTCCGCCATGATCAGACGCACCGGCAGGTCCGGCACCGACGCACGGCCCGGAAACAGCGCCGCCCGCAATCCCTCGACCGCCTGAAAATCCGCACGCACGTCGTCAGAGACCGGCAACCGAGCAGCCCCCTCAACCGCGCCATAGGTCGACCAGAACCGGTCCACCTGACCGCCATATCCAAAAAAGGCGGCAAAATCAGCCATGGGCAACGGCGCCGACCCCGCCGGAGCAAAGGGGTAAAAAGGCGTGATGCGCTGTTGGCACATGGCGGTGACATTGCGCGCCAACGCGGCCTGCGCCCCAGGAACACCGCTCTGGCCCATCACACGCCCCACGGCATCGGGCACAGGGCCGACCTGCCGGGCAACGTCCGGCCAGCGTGCAGGATCAGCGGCCACCTCCTCAAGCGCGCGTACAAGACGGTCGATGGGACGGTCCGCAAGCGGCCCCCGCGCCAAGGCGAACCATGGCGCAAACGGGGCCTGCACCGCGTCAGCCGACCGGCGCAGCGCCGCCTCGGCAGCCGCAGCTCCAACACCCTGTACTTCTCCAAATTTTTTAATTATTTCAATAGCTTCTGGCGTCGCCAAACCACGCGACAGATCGGTCTGGCCCACCACCTCTTCCACCAGAAGAGGCAAGGCTGACTGCGCAGACGTACCCGACACCCGGTCCAGCATTGTCTGCCAAGCCTGTTCAAACCCCACCGCATAGCGCTGTGATACCGCATCGCGCACAGCCGCACGGTCCCAATCGGCAACAGACGCACGCCCCAACACCCAGGCCTCTGCCATCACACGCGTTTCAAGACGCGCAAGCATGTCCAGAAACACCCGCCAATAGCCGTCAAAAGTGTAAAACCCCGGCACAGCCAGCGTATCCGGCGGACGGCCATCGCGGGCCAGCAGGCCCGGCATATTCGCAGCCAAGCGCACAGGCGGCAACGCCGATGCCTCCGCCTCCATCGCTCCAAACACGCGATCTGCTAGGTCCATATTGGCCAAATCTTCGCGCGCGCGATCCACCAACGCCCTGTCGGGCTTGATCCACGGCGACACGCGATCATCCAGTGCCAGCATGGCCGCCAGATGCGCGTTCACAGCTCGGTAATCGGCATCCGACCCCAGCGTTGCATATTCATCGGCCCAGGCCCCCGCGAAATAGCTTTGGATCGCAAGATCGTCGTCACGGCCATCCTGCTCCTTGGCCAGCAGGATATAAACCTTCAGCGCGGCATAGGCCTCGGCCTCGTCTCTCTCTGTCAACGCTTGGACCAGGCGCCGTTCGGCCAACAGCATCATCCGCGGGCGCAACATTTGCTCCAACGCCATGGAATAGGCATCAACGGCAACCCCGCGAATGGTGTCCACCCGCGACAATCCCAGATCAGGCAGGCCCGCATCCGGGGTCACTCCGGCATACCCTGCCGGAAGGACCCGTACCGCGGCCAAGGCGGGCAACAAGGGGCGGGTGGCCGCATTGTCGATCCGGCGCTCGGACAAGACACGCTGCGCGCGGCTGGCATAGACCGTGGTTTGCTGCTCGGCCGCACGTACCAGCGACGCATGGGTCCAATAGCTGTAACCAACCGCACCCGCACCGACGGCAAAAAGCGCTGCAATGGTCAAAAGCGCGGCGCCACGCACAATGCTGCGGCGCAGCATTCTACCGCGATCAAATCCGGCCCAGGACCGCTCGGCAAAAACGACCTTAGCCAACAGGTCATGCAGGAAATAGCTGCGCCCCTGCCCCGACATAAACGCCGCCGTCAGACCGGGGCCACCAGGGGGCGCAGCATAGGTGCCCAGCACCTGATCAATAGGCGATCCTTCTTGCATACCAGATGTGAAATAGAACCCTCTCAACAGAGTTTTCGACCGCGCCTGCGCACCGCTGAACACGTGGCCCAGATACGTAGCGACCGCAGGTTCAAGCATCGCCATCCGCGACGGAAATCCGAACACCGCGATCCGGGTCGCGCTGTCCAGTTCTTCGGCCATGCGGTCCGTGACTTCATCGGTCAGACGGCTGATCAGATCGTGGAACGTGGCACCCACTTCCGCGGCAATATCTGCCGGACCTTTTTTGCGCTGAAACGTCGTGCCCCACACAACTTTGCGCCGAACTTCGTCAAAACTGCCGAAATAGTCTCGAAATCCGGCGACCATATCCGCTTTGGTGAACATGACATATACTGGCACCTTGACCTTCAGCGCCTTGGTCAATTCGTCCAAACGCGCACGCGCAGTGGCAGCATGCTGCTCCAACCCCTCAGGCCCTGCTGTCATCAGGTCCGCACAGGACAGCGTCAGGATGACCCCGTTGATTGGCTGGTCAGGCCGCGCGGATTTCAACTGATCCAAAAAGGCGGACCAGCTCGCTTTGTCCGCGGCTGTGTCACTGTCCTGCGTGGTATACCGTCCCGCCGTGTCGATCAGAACAGCATCACGCGCAAACCAGAAATCGCAGTTCCGCGTGCCACCAAAGCCGGCAATGCCCTCAGGTTCGCTGCCCGGAAATTCCAGGCCAGAATGCAACAGAGCCGTTGTCTTTCCAGCTCCCGGCGGACCGATCAAAACATACCACGGCAAGTCATAAAGCGCCGCCTGCCCGCCCGATTGCTTCAGCTGCGCGACCGCATCCTGCATGCGTTCCGCCAGAATGGCGCCATCGCCCGCGCCACCGCGCAACAAGTTGGTTTCAAGCGCATCCGCTGCACGCCGACGCGCCCGCGCGCGCACCACCGCCGCTGCGGTAATCGCGACGCAAACGGCCCCGATCACACCCAGACGTGCAGGCACGCCAGCCAAAAGATCACTGCCCAGGATCGGCAACCCAACCCAGATGGCACCGATCAAAGCGGTCAATCCAACGACGATAATCAGGGCCGACACAATGTTGCGCAGCGCTCTCACAACCGCTCCTCCTTGCGCAACAGGATGTCCACGCGCCGGTTACGCGATCGCGCTTCGGCTGTGTTTGCACGGTCCAGCGGCTTGGACGCCCCTGCCCCCACAACCCGCATGCGCGTCGGATCAGACAGATATTGCGCAAGCACATCGCGAACGGCAGCAGCGCGGGCTGCGGACAACTCTTCGTTCGTTTTGTAACGCCCGCGCCCACTCAGAGGAATGTTGTCGCTGTGACCCTCGATGATGACCTCACCTTTTTCGGCTTCAAGCACCTGCGCAATCCGCGCGATCACAGGGCTTTCCTGCTGCAGGTCCGCCGCTCCGCCAGAAAATTCAAGCGCCGGTCCCAGGCGGAAGACAAGAAAATCGCCCGTTTCAGTTATACTTGTCTGACCCGCGCGCACGTCCTCTCCAAGCTTGCCTTGCAGCCGCTCCAGTTGCCCGGTTTGTGGCGCTTCATAGACCTGCACCTCTTCAATTGGGGCATCCGGCAAACCAGTGCGCTCAATCTCGAGGACGGGGCTGGGATCATGCAGGTCCAGAATGGCCCTTTGCGCAGCTTGGGCATCCTGGGTCATGGTCCAGGCCAACGCTGCGTAAAGCGCAACCAACATGGCCGCGGCCACGCCCGTAATTCCCCAAAGTGGCATCCGCGTGTTCCGGGAAGCGCCACGCGGGATCACCGGCAACCATTGCCGCGACAGTGTCAGCCGTGGTCTTGGCACAATGCTCCGGATCCGCCGATAAAGATCAGCCCGCAGCGCAATCAGAGCCGTTGGCCCATCCGGTGCCGTGCGGTATTGCCCCTCGAACCCAAGCGCGAGACAGGCAAACATAACCTCAAGCGGCCCCGTACTCGCTGATGGATCGCGAGACAGGCGGTGCAATCGGGTAAAAAAGCCAATGCCCGGATTAGGGTCCCCAAAAAGTTCAGCAGTGAGGCCGTGCGTGCGCCAAAATTGGACATCACTGCCGGGAAGATTTTGCGCCACATCATCGCAAGTTGCCGCCAACGCATAAGCCGCGTCGGTGATTTCGTCCTGCGGGATACGATATGCTCTGGCTTGGCTGTGGAATTGATCCAGTGCGACCTTGAGATGTGACCGCAAGGCGTTTGTTTCCATCTCCAATCGACCGGCGCGCAACAGCCCCAGCAGCCCCAAAATATTCTGCGCGCAAGACAAAAGAACGTTGGTCGCTTTGCCGTGCAGCGGCGCGGCGTGTTCGATCACCCGATCCAACGATACCCGCTCTTGCACAGCTGGCTGAGACCGTTCCGAGCGGCGACTCAGAATTGTTACGTCGTCAAACTCATCTTGCGCCGTCTCAGTGTCCGGCGCGGGTGAGCTTGGGGCGGGCGGTGCGCGATGTGGCAGTGCTTTGCCGAAAACGGTGCGATCATCTTCGTCGCGCGACATCAGCGTTCCCCAAACATGTCATGCGACGGATCAATCCCAGCTGCCTGGCCCGTCATCAAACTGAACTGCACATAATCAACCTCAAATGGCGCTTTGTGCTCTCTTTCCCAATCGACTGACAACACTTTGCGGCTTGTGTCGCCGTGCGTCAAGATTGGCGCGGAAATGAGCTGTTGACAGCTGTCAACTTGGACCAGCACTCGCATCGAGTTGACAGCTGTCAACTGTCGGGCGCGGTGTTCAGGCGGGCCATGATGAGGCGCGTGATCGAGAAGCGACCCTCTGCGGCTTCGCGGGTGAGGGCGCGGAGATAACCGCCGGGGGATCTTATGTCGTGGATGCGTTCGGTGAGGCAACAGATTGTTAACCCTGCTGTGACCGGACCCATTTGGGCGACCGCGTCGTGCCATGCAGAGGGGCTGATGCCGATCATACCGCGCAGAGAAGCCCCGAGCCGAGCGAGATCATCAAAATTTCTAATCCCGTTAGTTGCATATGCACAGGCCTCAGGCAGTGCCTTTATTACGAGGGGCAGGGGCAACGTGTGTTCCTGATCACTGTCCTTGCTATCGGTGCCATCAGTCACCGGCTTGGGTTCCTGCGCCTCAACCTCCGCCGCCTTGCTTTTTTCTAAGCAAAGTTCAAGATCAGTAGTATTTGTATTTGAATTCTGATGGTGCCGCTCAGAACTGACGTCATTGCCGCTCATTTCTTTTGCTTTAGAGACGAATTTCAACACCTCGCCAAGCAAGTCGTCTACTTGTTCCTCAATCTCTTCAAGATCGGAAAAAGACAGTTGCCTGCGCATAGAACGGGTTACGTCCAGAAGAGTGGCGAGAATCTTTTGCCAGTCGCCGCGATACCCCTGATCCTGCCCGTAGAGAGCCAGTTTCTGAGCGTCACGCTTGCGCAAAGAGACACGCTCACGCAGCGCCTTGAAGCGTGCAGACGCGTCACGAGCGGCCTGAGCCGCCTGGGCGATCTCGGCGCTGCGGTGATGCAACGGGGTCAGGTCGAAGCCAAAAGCACGGACCACAGCGCCATCATGGTCACGTGTGGCGTATCGTTTGCCGTTCGGACTGTCGTGACGCAGGATTACTCCTGCCTCCACCAACCGCGCCAGATGTCGGCGCAATGTGCTTTCCGCCATGCCGTGGCAGCGTTCGCCAAGGGCCCGGTTCGACGGAAAGACGATCATGTCGCCATTTCCGCCCAACATTTGATCGGGCAAGAAGCTCAGCAAGCCTTCGAGAACACCAATTTCTCGATCTGTGAGACCAAAGGCCGTGCGGGCCGCACACAGTTCACGCAGGATGTGCCATTTGTCGACGGCGGGAAGGGTAGGGGTGTCTTCGGCCATGCGGGCCACCGCCTTGAGCAGGCCAGCAGTCACCGGCCGCTGCCCGAAGGGCGTCGTTGAAAGTCGTTCCATTGCTGATCACAAGGCAAAAAACTACTGTTCACCCGCCAGGTGTTGTTGACAGCCGACTCTGTGAGCGCTTAGATTCGGGGTGCTAGAACCAAATCGGAGCCTCTCGGGTCGTTATGATCTGGGGGGCTTTGATCGTTTTAGAGCCTGTCTGTGCCTCCTGTTGTTTTCACTGCTCGGTTACTCATCAGACCCGTCGGCTGTGTCGCCGCTCCAGGTCTGGTGAATCTCATCCAGATGGTCGATCAGCCACTCTTCGAACCCGCCGCCACCGGTACGGGGCAGGGTGAGGACAAGGCTGTCGGGCTTGCGCTGTACAGTGCCGATCACAATACCCGTCTGGCGCCCTTTGATTGTGCGACGCTGGCTGGGTGCGCGTTTGCCCTTTGTAGGGACAGGTTTCGGGGGTGTCACAGCGGCATCTTGCTGCGCTGCAGCATAGGCAATTTCGAAGCGGTGGTTGCTATCGTCAGCCGAGCCGGACACCGCGATCATGTCGATCAGCATCTTAACATCGGCCTGTTCGTCATCAATCCAAGTCGCCAGTTGCGCCCAGCGATCGCGCCCAGCGGCAGGCGCTGCACCAATCCTTTGGATCAGGTCAGGGCCAAGCCTGTCCACGATTTGCAGCATCCGGGACACGACTGTCTTGTCGATGGCAAGCGCATCACACATGGCCTTGCGGTCATAGCCCGCGTCACGCATTTGCGCCGCGAAATTCGCCTTTTCGATAAAGCTAAGACCGCGGCGGGCATTGTTTTCCTGGCCCTGCGCCATAACGAGGGCTGTGTCGTCCAGATCGCGCAGGAGCGCCTTGACCGGCTGGCCCAGATCCCGCAGTGCCAGCACGCGGCGGCGGCCATAGACGATCTGGTACCGCCCGTCGGTCTCCGGATGGGGGCGGACGAGTACCGGCACCTGTTGACCGTAGTCGCGAATGGAGGCGAGCAGGGCGGCATCTTCGGCATCATCGGATTCCAGCCGGTCTTGAAGGCCGCCGGCGTCAATCTCGAACGGGTCGAGTTCCAGCACAGCGCGCGCCTTGAGCGCCTCGATCGACTGGCTGACCGCACCAATGGCGCCTTTGCGCGGACGTGGCGGGGCAGGGGGCGCATCGCTGGCAGGCTTGGCCGCGTCTTCGATCAAGCTTTGCAGCAGGTTTTTACGTGCCATGGCGCCCCCATGCCGTTTGAATGAGCCCTTCGATTTCGCCGTTGACCGCGTTGATGGATTCCATCGCGCGGTCATAGGTGCTGCGGGTGAATTGGGCCTTTTCGACCTCGTATAGGGTCTGTTTCGTGATCCCCGCATCGGAGATGGCGGTGGATTTCAGGACCGGGTGATTCAGCACATGATCGCCAAACATGGACCGCATGAAGCTGACCATCTGGTTTTGCGGTCCGTCGCCCGGCTCGTACCGGGTGATGACATAGCGCAGCCAGTCATAGCTCATGTCTCCTCCTGCATCGGCCACGACCCCGAGCAGGTTCGAGGTCATCAACAGGAACTGGCACATCGACATCACGTCGAGCATTTGCGGGTGAACCGTCACCAACACAGCCGTTGCAGCCGACAGAGCGGACATGGTGAGAAAGCCCAGCTGCGGCGGACAGTCGATGATCACAACGTCGTAGTCGGCTTCGACCTCGGCCAAGGCCGCATCGACGCGGGTGAAGAACATGGCCCCATCCCGAGCGGCCAGGGCGCGGGGGGTTTCGTGTTCGAACTCCATCAGGTCGAGGTTGCCGGGCACGATGTCGAGATTGGTGAAATAGGTTTTGCGGATCAGGTCGTGCATCGGCACCGGATCGTCGTAGCGGATCGCATCGTAAATGGTGCCGCCATCGAGCAGATCGAATTCCGGTTGAAAGCCGTGGAGCGCCGAGAACGACGCCTGCGGGTCCAGATCAATGGCCAGCACGCGGTAACCGTCGAGCGCGAGTTTCTGGCTGAGATGCGCAGCGGTTGTGGTTTTGCCGGACCCGCCCTTGAAGTTGATCACAGTGATGACCTGCAACCCGTCATCGTCGCGCCGACCGGGCAGGTAGGTGCCGGGCGTCTTGGTGCCCTGTTCGAGCATGTGCCGGAGTGCCTGGATGTCTTCGGGTGAGTAGTGGCGGCGGCCCCCGGCACGGATCTCGGGCTCTGGCCCGCGCCCATCGAGGTGCAATTTACGCAAATAGGCGTCCTTCACCCCCAGGAGGTCAGCCACTTCGCCGGACGTGAAAGTGCGCAACGTGCGGGTTGCATCGGGCGGAAAGAGCTGCGCACGGTGGGCTTGCAGTCGCTCGGACAGCTTGGCGGCGTGGCCGCCCACAAGTGTGTCGATCCGGGTCGCGTCTTGGGTCATGGATGCGCGGTGCCTGTTCTTCTCCTGTCGCCCCCGGTGCGGGCGATGTGCCTCGTGTCTGCCCTGGTTTCCGACCCATTCAACCAATTGGCCTGCGTGAGTTACGGTTTTGGGCGTTTTATTCTGTTCTTGGCGTAAACGTATGGAATGCATTTGCGATTCCCGCAAGCCTTTTCCACATATGGTATTTGCTGCCTTTGACACCACAAGGTTGGCGTCCGGTCGTGCACGCGCACAACAAATGGTTAAAATAATGCTCGGCAAAGGTGCAAAGTGATTGCTCGCTTGAGTGTAGCATGGTTGTCTCTGGCATACTTTGGCGGCCGTTGATCATGGGCCGCGTGTTTGAGCCGCTGTGGCGGCAGTACGAATTTAAGCGGCTTCGGCTGCAAAACCCTGGGGACAGTTCCTGATGATTACCCTTCGCACGTCTTTGGCCCAAACCGGTATCCGTCAACGCAGCTTGCGCAAACACTGTCGCTTGGGCCGGGCAACCGAGTTGGTTTTTGTGTTGGCAACCGGCGCGATGCTGATGGTCGGCGCGTCCGCAAACGCACAGGACACGTTGACCTGGGATGGCGTCAGTGTTGGTGCGGGGCCCAGTGACAATTGGAACCTGCTGGATGACAATTGGCTTAACGGCGCCGCGCGAGAGGCTTGGACGAACGGCGACAACGCAGTCTTTGACGATGCCGCAACCGTCACCATCGACGAATTGGGTGGTGTGACGGCACAGAATGTTGACGTGAACGTCGATGGCGTCGTGATACAGGGGTCGGAAACGCTGGACGTGGATGGCACGCTGACCGTCAACACAGGCACAACAACCGTGTCAGCGACCATTGCTGAAGGGCTTGTGACCGCGGGGACAGGCAACCTGAACGTAAATGGTGGCGTGACCGGCACGCTGCAGACGACGGGTTCGGGGACTGTGACGCTTAACAGCAGCGCGAACGAACTTGACCACGATTCCGGCACGACCATCATCGGCGGCACAGGGAGCGTCACCACGACAACAAACATCGCCGCTGGCACGGTCACGAACACCGGCACGATGACTGGCCTTGCGACCGTGTCGGGCGGCACGCTCAACAGCTCGGGCACCCTGACAGCGGGCGCCAACAACACCGGCGGCACCGTGAACATCACGGGCGGCACAGCAGGCGCCGTGACCAATGCCAGCACACTGACCCTGAGCGGCGGCACCACCGCATCCGTCACCCAGAGCACCGGCAGCACAACCGTGTCCGGCGACAGCACAGTGACCAACCTGACCGACATCAACGGCGGCAGCCTGACCGTCAACAACGGTATCACCCTGACCGCAACAGGCGGCGTGGACATCGCAAGCGGCGCGACCGGTGCGATCAATGGCATTGTCGACGGCACGCTGGCCAATGCGGGCATCGCCACCATCACCGGCGATGTCACAGGCAATGTCACCAACACCAACGACCTCGATCTCAACGGCGGCTCGGTCAACGGCATCGACAACAATGGCGGTGACGTGGATGTCACAGGCGGCGGCACCGTCGACACAACCATCACCACCAATGGCACCTTCAATGTGAACTCGGGCACGCTGGTCGTCACCGGCGACAGCACCACCAACGAGAATGGCGGCACGCTCACCATCGCGGGCGGCGCAACGCTGGATTCGAACACGACCAACGATGCGGGCGGCACGCTGACCGTCAATTCCGGGACAATCCAGGGCAACGTGACCAACAACGGGTCGGCGAACCTGAACGGAACCGTGTCCGTGACCGGGAACTACACCCAGAGTGCCTCGGGCACGTCGTCCACCACAGTGAATGGCACAACGACCATTGACGGTATGCTTGACATATCGCAAGGCGCGCTGAACGTGACCAATGGGTCATCAATTTCTGCCACGGGCGGGACCACCTCGATGGGCGGGATGATTGACGGCCAGGTGACCGGCGATTTGGCGTCGACCGGGGATGTGGACGTTGGTGTAAACGGCGTTGTCACTGGAACCCTGACCAACGAGGGCGTCGGATCCAGCAACGCAGGCACCGTCAACGCGCTGGTCAACGATGCTGGCACGTTTACCAACACGGGCACTGTGACCACCACAACAACGGTGAATGCTGGAGCCGTGACCAACTCGGGCACTATGACTGGCCTGGCGACGGTGAATATGGGCGGCACGCTCACGTCGACCGGTACGCTGACTGCCGGGGCCACAACGCAGTCCGGTGGCGCGTTGAACATCAATGGCGGCACGTCCGGCGACGTCACCAATGGCGGAACCTTGAGCATTGGTGGTGGGTCTATCAGCAACGTCACCAACACCAATGTCACCAATGTGACCGGCAACGGAACCGTAACGGGCACCTTTGCCAACTCGGGCACCACAACCATCAGTGATGGCGTCACGTTGAGCGCAAACACCATCAACAACACAGGTGGGTCCATCTCCATTGGAGAGAATGCGACCCTCGCAGGCACGGGCAATACGCTCAATAACGGTGCTCCCATCAATGTGGCTGACGGCGGGACCGTGACCGACGCTGGAGCCATCAACAACCTGGCGGCAGGCACCATCACCTTCAACGGCAATGGCACGTTGACCGCCGATGATGATGCGGCAGGTGACGAAGGCATCACCAACGACGGCGCTATCAGTTTCAACGGCGGAGCGGGGACAACTGTCACTGTGTCCACCGGTGGTGCGGGCACGTTTGTGAACAACGCGGGCGGAGTGGTGACTGTCGCCAACGGGTCCGGTGTTGACTTGACCGGTGTCGGTGCGATTGGTCTGACAAACCTGGGCACGCTGGATGTGAACGGAGGGGCAGTTACCGGCAACCTGGTGAACCAGGGGACATCGACCCTGCAAGGCTCTGTCACTGGAACCTACACGCAAAACACCTCGGGCACCGCGCTGACGACCGTTGATGGAGACACAACTGTGTCGGGACTGGTCGACATCGACACAGGTACGCTGGACGTTGATGCGGGCCAGACCCTGACAGCAACCTCAGGCGTGGATTTGGCCGCAGGCACCAACGGTACGATCGATGGCAACATCGACGGCACGCT
>NZ_JWLL01000014.1 GCF_000814025.1 Tateyamaria sp. ANG-S1
TATAGGTTTTATTATGTGAATTTATGTCAGTGGTTCTGACGTTATGGCCGGACCTTCAGTGGCCCGAGCAAGGTGCTACGGCGGCGCAAAAATCGGCTGTCCTTGTTCAGAAGAAGACATCAGGAAGCCCCTTTTGACGGTTCACGTGCTTCGGGGTGTCGGGCGAGATAGTCGGCAAGCGTATCACGTGCCATCTCCAACAGGGCTGCACCGGACCGATTGGGCTCTGTCTTACGCGCAACGCGCCGCAGGAACACATCCGGCTTTATCTCAAGGACTTCCTCGTAAATCTTGGCATCTGGGAGACTACGGACGCCCTTCCGGTGCACATGCAGCGTGATGGTTTCGCGTGTGTTGCCCGCCGCATCTTGGCGAACAACATGCTCGCGCAGGCCAAATTCGACGGTAAAGTATTCGGTGCCTGTCCTGAGAAGCTGCTCTCTTGGACCAATGCCGGCGGAAGGTATCTGTGACAGAACAGCTGCGCGAAGTGGTGATCCCTTAGCCAGTGTTTGACCGTAAAGACTGAAGTTGAATGTCACACGACCGAAGAGCCATGGTAGGTTGCCACAAGTTGCAGTGGTCCAACGATACCAGCCATTTTCTAGGTAGATCTGCAAAATCTTCTTGAATTGCTTGCGATACAAAGAGATGCCCGTCTCTTCCGCGAACATGACGGCAACGAGGTTGAAGTTCTCGACCAGGAAGCTCCGACGTTGAATAGCATCCTGGGTCAGAATCGTGTTTTCAGTCTCAAGTTCCTGCTTCTTGCTCCGTTTGAGTTTTGAGCATCCCAGGATGCGTTCGAGGCAATAGTCAAAGCCTTCGACGTGCTTTAGCCGGTGTCGTCCATGCGGCACCTTCTGCGGGTTGGGGTTCTCAATGTTGATGAGTTGCATAGCCCCATGGCATTCAGGGCAATGCCCATATCGCAGGACCTTTTGCTGGTTCGGATCATATTGCGACCACGGGTACCGGTTCTCTGTTGCGGCCTCAAACACGTCCAACCTCACCAGCCGTTCCGGTGACGTGGCATCGCCCAGTCTCACGTACTTGCTCAAAATAATGCTCCCATTCAAAGTACCACTTTGACGGGAGCTTCGGCAGGAGTGACCTATCTGTCAAAAGGAGAACCGTGGTTGCGATACTCCAGCGCTCAATGAGCACGTTTTTGCCTTCGATCTCGAACACGGCATGGCACTCAGCGCCACAGCAAGGACAATACCCGGAAGCAATCGGACGCAGACCGACAAACAGCATCGTCTTCATATCGGGCGGAGACGCAGCCTCGATGGTGGTCATCCAATCCTCGTCCGGTTCCGGCAAATCGCCAGCGCCAGCGAGGGCCAAAAAGGCTGCGAGTAGAGGCCGAAGCAAACTTCTACGCGGCTCTGGAAACTGAAGATATGGCCGCGTAACTAACAGCAATCAGCCTCCGGCAAACCCGGCGCGGTTCAAGATGACTTTGTCGCCGAGCCCGACATCATCGCACGTGTCAAAAAACAGCCAATGCGGTAGAAACCGGGCGCTAACCATCTTTGACCAGTATGATAGTAAACTCTTGTGTGTTTTGTCGGCTGTCACCGACCTCCACCAGACGTAGTCGTACTTGCCCCAGCCGATATAATACATCATAGATTTGTGCAAAACTGTCTGGCTTGAAGCGCCATGCATGACAGTCGATGTAGTTACCGCCTGCACTTTGAAAAATCTCTAAGGCTGTTTTTACGCGGTCAGGATAACCTGTAAAATAATCAGCGTCGGCGTGATCTTTCAGCCAATGGCGCGATGCGTCGTTATGAGTGCGCCCGGCAATTAGGTTTGTAACGGAGGCGAGCGTATGTCGGGTTCTTTTCTCCGCAAAAGCCT
The DNA here is from genome assembly GCF_000814025.1 of Tateyamaria sp. ANG-S1. Taxonomy (GTDB): domain Bacteria; phylum Pseudomonadota; class Alphaproteobacteria; order Rhodobacterales; family Rhodobacteraceae; genus Tateyamaria. Next base: position 1,870 of record NZ_JWLL01000014.1, read on the forward strand.
GAAGGATGTCTGCAACGGAGGAATAGGGCGAGAAATGGTCGAAGCAAAACCGCTTGTCCGGTACGAAGGCGATATATCGACCACCCGGTTCGAGTAGATCATATACCTTCTCGAAGTGTGAGATGAGATCCGGCTGGTGCTCAATACAATGAGAACTGAAGACCTCGGCAAATGTCTCCGGTATGGTTGAGATGTCCCCATGGGGATCGGAGTAGTGCATATCAGGCACAGTATCGGCCGTCACGATCGGATTGGGATCTTCGTCAGCCCGCCTCTTCAGCTCCTCCGTATCGAACACATCGAAGTAACGGGCATTCGGGCCTTTAACGACGGGATGGAAATAAGGTCCGATTTCAAGAGTTAACCCGGCTCGGCCAAGTTCGGCTGAAATCACCTCGCGATGGAGGTGGATCTTTTCGCGCGGTGTGACAAGAGGATGGGTTCCACGGAACGCTTCGTGGGCCGGTTCCGGGATTAGACCGGGTGCCTTGCATTGTTGATCACCGATCGCTTGCGCCGCCCCCAAAGTGGCAAGCGCGCGACGCTGCTTTCTCAAAAATCGTCGAAGGCCCATGGTTGCTCCGCAAAAAGCTATTCTATGTCGCAGAAGCTATGATCGAAACGAGGTCGTGCGCGCAAGTTGCAAGTGTGCGTTCCTGCATCACGTATTCATAGGCGTTTTTGGCAAGTCGCGTGCGCAGTTCCGGAGACTCCAGTAGATGTAAGACGGATTGCCCAAAATCATCCGCGTCTGCTAGCAGTCCAGTGTCTTCATGTACAACGCCGTTGTAGGCGTGTGATGCGCTGTAGACGCCAGGAAACCCAAACGCCGAGTATTCGAGGAACTTTATGTCGGATTTTGCTTCGTTGAATGGACGGGCTGCGAGTGGGGCGATCGCGACATCCCAGGTCACGTCCGATTGCATAGCCTTCAAATAGCTGCCGTATCCAGACGCCGTCCGGGGCGCTGACAGCATTAGCTGGTCGAACAGACTCTGAAGGTGACCAGCATTGGCAACCCCAAAGAATTCGAGGCCAAACCGGTCTTTATGGCCCGCAAGCGCACCGCGCAGCGACTCCGTCACTGACAACAAATCCCGCAGGTGGCTAGGTGTTCCGGCATATCCAACGACTTTGTAACGGTTACTGTTTTTAACCTTTGTAGAACGCTCGGTTAAAAGACGCTCGTTCAGTGCATTTCGCCAAACGCGTTTGACAGCCGGCCAAGCGGCCATCCGATCAGCCAAGGAGCTCGTTGAGCAGATGATTAAATCGGCTTCGGAAGCGAGGAAGCGCATGACGGGCCGCTTCTTAGCAAGGTGTGCCTCTATGGACCGGATTGGATGTGCGCTGAACAGGTCATCATCGATGTCATAGACCAGTTTGGCACCGCGTGTGCGTATCAAACGCACGACCGTCTGCGCAGCTTCGAGGCTCAGATCCGGCCATCCGCTCCGCTGCATCATAACAACATCGATGCGACCGCCGGGCAATCTCCCGTCGATGCTATAAGAGGCGTTTACCAAACCCTCGACGGATGGGTGCGTCAACGGATCGATTAGCCGAACCTGCGCGCAGACCCACAGCGGCAGCGTCGCAGGCGTTTCGGGAAGGATGTGGATCCGCAAGCTCACTCCGCCGCTCCGAACAAGAGCTCGAGGATGCGCTGCGCGGAACGTTTCTGAGAAAATTGACATACATCTTGAGTTGCGTTTTTTCTTAATTCAGCCAGCAAGTCCGGGTTGTCGATTAAGCGGCTAGCTGCCGCGAAGCAGGCATCTTCGTCCCCGCTGTCAACGATCAGCCCATTGTGCCCGTCGACGCAGAAATCGATCGCCCCCCCGTTTCGGGGCATAACAACCGTGCATCCGCTTGCCATGGCCTCCATTGCGCTCAGCCCCATGGCTTGCCACTGCGAGAAGTCGAGGAACACGTCGACGTTTCGCATGAGAGACGCAACTTCATCGGGGCGCAGCCGCCCCAGGTCGGTTATACTAGGGGTCAAGCCAAACTTCCGTTCATGGTTGAGGTCGCTTCCGAATACGACCAAATCGACCGATGCGCCATAGGTTGAGGCCAGACGGTTCAAAACTCGCATGGTTTGATCTGGTGCGCGACGGTCTACAATGCCCGACTCGAACCTCAACATCGCGGCGAGGCGGGTTGGCCTGTGCGGAACGAGGTCACGCCCTTTGGGACGGAAGAGTGAAAGATCAACGGATGCACCGATAACAGCAGGTCTAGGAAAACCGCGCTTTGCGATAGCATCGGCATTCCAGTTGGTTTTGGTGAACCCGCTAGCACGGTCAAGAATCTTGTAGGATTCGACTGCAGCGTGGTACTCAGATGATGCCTTTTTGAAAAACGCCGGCTCATCATCTTGAATGTAGTATCCAAGCTTTGGCGCGTTACCATCGAAGCGATCTGGGATCCAATCGGTGGTAAAATATGCCGATGCGATCACCGCGTCAAAGCCCTGCTCATTTTTTTGCAGAAACGCCTTGATCGCGGCATCGTTCTTAAAATACAGGGTCGATGCGCGTTCGGGGTAACTTTTTTCGAAGACTCTTTGGTTGGACTCATAGTTTATCAAATAAACCTGTGCGCCCAGGTGAGTCATAAGCAAGCTTTCCTGAACGAGGATATTGCCGCCGCCGCCAGCAAAGTTAATTGGGCATAACACGGCCACACGCTTGCCCCCGAACGAGACTTCTGGCGCATCTGCATATTCCAGCGTAGCTGCGAGGCGTGCGCGGAACGACAGGGCTGCCAGACTGTCCTTGCAATTTTGGACCTGTGGCCAGATGTGCTTTTGTGGATCATGTTTCGCACTGAGATTCTGATCTGCAGCTGCCGCGAGCTTCAGCCGTTTTTCAGTGCTATAGCTTTTAGACTGCGCATGGAAAACATAGACGTTTGGCGCGAAGATCAACTTCCAGCCCGCCTGTCGCGCCCGAATGCAAAAATCGTTTTCCTCGCCGTATCCGGCGCCGAAATTTTCCTCGTCGAAGATCCCGATGTCATCAATGAGCGACTGACGGATCATGAAAGCAAAGCCGTTGATAAATGGGAAATCTATTCCTTGTGGCGGCGCGACTGAGGACGTAAGTTTCTGCATATGCTGGACGTCGATGTTCGGTGGTAAAGGGTTATCGTTCCAGTCGCCATCCTCGTTGAATAACAGCGGCACGGATTGCCACGACGCAGTGTTAGAAGACGGCCCGATTATTCCGATTTTTTCATCGGATTCACCAACTTTCAAAAGCTCTTCGATCCATCCAAAGGGGACGATTGTGTCGCTGTTTAGCAATACGGTCCACGGCGCGGTCGATGCTCTCATGCCCCGGTTGGCCGCTCGGGTGTAACCGCCTGCAACATCACTGCGTAGGAGGCTCGCGCCCTGGGCAGCTGCAAACTCCTCAAGATACAGCTTTGTGTCGTCCATGCTGCCATCATCTACGAGTATCAGCCTGTAAGGCGGCCTGGTGTTTGCAATAATCGATGATAAGCATGCTTTCACATCGTTCAACGCGTTGTGAATACAGACAACGATATCAACATCACGGTCGGTGTCGGCGTCTACGATGGGGCGTCCATCCAAATCGTTGCCAAGGAGAGCGTTGTGTCCTTTGACCCGTCCCGCGTGGGCGGCGGAATCGGCTTTCAAAGTCGTCAGTGCAGAGATGAAGCTTTTCGTGAAGAACTCCGGGTTTCTTTTACGCGATGATTTCTGCAATTTCTGTCGGCGACGGTCCGATAAACCAGGCATATTCGCCGCTAGCATCGCTGTCCTTGACACCAATTTCGACAGGACCGGACGCTTCATAGCAGACTTTAAGCGATCCAAATCCCCAATTAGACTTTCAACCGTGGCTTCCTGTATGGAAAGAACCTCCTGCAAGCGCGCGGCGTGGAGTTGTTCTGCTGCTACTTGAGCTTTCAAGCTGTTTACCTGCGCCATCAACTCGCGTTGGTGGGCAGTTGGATCGAAGTAGCCGGAGATAATTGCTTCTAAGGGTAGTACACCAGCACTCCACTGGTTGTCACTTTGATCCGGAGCCGTGAGTGTCATCCCGCGCGCCTTAATCGGATCAGGCGATACGATTGCATCGCCGCCCACCACCACGCGCTTTCCAAGCAAGGTTTGCGCGTTCAAGGATTTCGAAACCGCGCAGACGGAGTTCTGAAAATGCACGCTCTCAATGCTCAATACATCAGAATCTTCAAACGTCACGTCATATGTCTCGGAAAAGTATCTTAGCCTATCGGTCGCATTGGCGTTCAAACCCCAATGCTCGAAATTAACTATATCTCCAAGTGATTTGAAAAAGCTCATACTTGAAAAAGGAGCATGCAGTCCACCGTTGAAATCGTCTTTCCAGTAACTGCAGTGTAGGTCTTCCGCGATGAACAGGCCACCGGGCGCTAGATACTTGAAGTAATGGGCAAACGCTTTGACAATATCACCGGATTCATGTGATCCGTCGTCAATAATGATGTCAAATTGATCGGAAATTTCAATAACGCGCTTTTCGGTATCATTATCCGTAGCATCGCCAACAACTACGGAGATACGATCATTGCCGTAAGTCAGTCGGGAACATTTTTCGTCTATGTCGCAGCCGACAATCTTTTCGAAATTCGGGAAGTATTTTTCCCATATTTCAAGACTCCCGCCATTTTGTATACCAATTTCCAGGATTCTGACATTTTGGAGGCGAAACTTACTCAGCAATCTATCGTAAAATGTTAGATATGATTCCCACTTGTCACTAACTTTGCCATGATGCTCGCTATATAACTCTAATAGGGTTTTTCCCACGCCTGTTCCGTCCATCATTTATGTCATTCCTTAATGATATTGAAGCTTCGCTCGATATCTTTTCCCGTAGTCTTTGGGCTACGTACCAGCTCACATACAGCTAACGGCAATCTACCTGCCGAACAACAGGGATCTTGGCCGAACAGAAAGCCACCGATCGGACGTGTCCAAGCCCCCCTAATCCGGACCCTTCAGGTGTAGAATACGTTCCGTCTACTTTGTAACCGTTGCCGTGTGACCAAAGAGCGCACCACGATGGTCACCGCGCTCCGTTTACCGACGATCATCAACTCAGGCAAGATCATGGTGATCAAGGACGGCCTGTTAGAAGAAGAAGGCACGCTGTAAGAGTTGCTGGCCAATAACGGCCTCCTCTACAGTCCCTAAAACAGGTAATGCGAGCCGGCTGCAACAACAGAAGCTTAACGCTTTGTAAAACTCATCCTGCCGCCCCCCCCCCGCACCCGCTTTTCACTCAGCCAAGAAGTGCTTTGTCGGCTTACACCAAGCAATTGTAGGCCGTTTCAGCCCAAAGAAAGCTGCGCCACTCTGCCTAGAGTGTATGGACATCCCAGCCGGGCGCCAGCGTGCGGCGCGGCATCCAGAGCCTCTGACGTTGCGCGCGAAAATTTTTAGGCGGGCCTTTGAAGTGTAGCTGTGGCGCAAGGATTTTTTGAGCGGGGCCTCTGGCATTTTCTTTTGAAAGCAAATAATTAGAGTGGCGTGTTGAACTACCGCAAAACGTTGCCAGCCGGATACTTCTATGCCTCCACTTTGGAAAATTCGCCGTGAGCTTCTACGATTGATTTCAGCACCGGTTCGCGGTGCAACTGAGCTCGTACGCTCACTTTATCTGCGTCGATATTATGATGGTGTACTGGCACGGCGCATCAAACGGCATCAAGGTGTTCTGCCCCTTGGTCCCGAGATCGGTATCTATTTGATATTTCCTTCAAATGGAGTCCTGCCGTCTCATCTGCGGATGCTGCGCGAAATGGTTGCAAGCGGCATTTCTCCATTTGTTGTTTCGAACCAACCGCTTTCTGATACAGATCGTATGCTGCTGACGCCATTGTCTGCTTGGGTCCTTGAGCGTCCCAATGTTGGTTACGACTTTGGAGGTTATCGCGACGGCGTACTGGAAATCGCGGATCAGTTGCCGTCACTTTCTCGGCTATGGCTCATTAATGATTCAGTATGGTTGGTGCCTCAGAAGACCAGCTGGTTTGACGATGCGCGTACCTTGGGTGTGGATTTCGTAGGAGCGACATCGAATTTTGCCATGCCCCGTGTTGACCCCGAAAAGTTTCGAGAAATCAAATGGTCATTCAGCGTCCATCATCGAAATTTTCACTATGCTTCTTATGCTCTGGGAATAGGGCAGTCCATTCTGCAACACCCGGGTTTCTTGCGATATTGGAAACAACTCGAAATTCGCAATGATAAATCGCGAACGGTGCGGCGCGGCGAAATTGGCTTGTCACAATGGGTTTTGAAAAGAGGTTTCAGTCACGGAGCGACGTATGAAGTTGAATGTTTGGATGCTGAACTGACCGCAATGAACGATTTTGAGATCGACCAAATCGCTAGTGATTTGATCATTCCTTCTTCGCCGCGGCTTGAAGCAGAGCGACAACGTGTGCTGAAAAGCATTCCTACGAATCACACCGGTCGCAAAGATCGAATTGCTATAATACTCTCCGCAGTCTCAAGGCAAGCGAGTGGTTATGTATTGCCGGGCTATTCACTTCGTCGTCGTGGCTTCCAGTTTTTGAAAAAGTCACCGCTTGCAGCGTCACCTCAAGTTGCGCAATCCATGCATAAGTTGATTTCCCGTATTGAGGGTGAGGCTGGAGCCGAGATTTACGCGGAGGCGCAATTAATATCAGAATCACAAGGCTACGATCGTGTGTGACGTCAGCGCATATTTGACCCGCCCTCAGTTAAGCATCTTAAGGTCAGGACTTCGGTAACGGGTTCGCCCCAGTCAAGTAGCTTTGCGCAGAATGATTGATCTGTCAAAGCGGTTGAGTTGTAGTTTTTCGTGTCCACCATGCGTGCTGTGGCGATTTTGTGCAGAGGTCCTTGGGTATATGCTTCGGTTCGTGGTCAGCGCAGTGGCTGCAAACATGATGCTGGTTTGATGTAATTCCGATGTGTCCATCTCATAGGCGTGCTTGGCGAACAACAGCGACAGTCCTGACCGCGGAATCACCGGAACCACGTCCCTGGGGGACCTCAAAAAGCCTTCGATCAGGCAGGCAACGGGTGGCGGCTCATGCGGTTAGGCAACTCTTGGCGCCGCATCCGGCTGGAAGGTCGTGCCATCGACCCAAATCCGATGCAAGATGACTGCGATGCGGCGTGCGAGGGCGACCATCGCGATTTTGCGGGCACGCCGCTGCGCGAGCTGCGCTCCACATGTTCGCAGCCATGTCGATCGGCTGCGGTTCATCATAACGGTTGCGGCTTGGCATAATACGCGCCTCAGATTGACATCCTCAGCTTTGGTTATACCGCCGGACACGTCCCGTTCACTGGAATTTATCGCGGCCAGTCAGTTCGCGCGCGGCGCCGACTTCAACCAGCCGATCGGAAAACCGTCGTGCTGCCCGTTGCGACCCAAAACTCGTGAGATCCATCGGCGTAATGGTATCAGATTTAAGAGAGAGCGCGACCGCCTTATCAGCGCCGTTGGCACGAAGTCTCGGTGACGCCGCTCACAGTTTTTGAGTGCGTCGATCAAGATCCGCTGTTTCCAGAACCACTTGAGACGCCACTTTAACGACCGCGCGATGAGCAGCTGTGCGTAGCTCATCACCGTCCAACCGCAGATCCGCACGCTTCAAACCGAGCGAAAACAACGGAAACACGTGTGACCATCCAAGTGATTGTCCCAAGACAGCATCGGCCAAGATGAGAGCCGCACTGTAGTCACGCGGACGCTCCCTTGTCACAACATCCAACGCAGTCACAGCTCGAGTGATCGGCGCCCCCTGCCCTGCGTCCAACCAGACTGCAATCTGTTCTGGTTGGAGATGTGGGAGCGCACGGTACAGCGCCTTGATCGAAAGCGACCTTTCGACAGCGCGCTGCCAGGATTGATAGACCTCCCCCGCCGGACCGGGGTTATCTCCCGGCTGAACAAATGCCACCGCGTCCCTCAAGTCCGAAGCCCGTTCGGGCCGACTGCTAAGAGTGACGCAAACATCTGCAGCGCGAAGCGCAAGCTTGGCGCGCAACAAGTCTTGGGGCACATCGGGCTGTGCCAACACAAGATGCAGATGCGACAGTACTGCCCCCGACAAAAACACAACATCTTCAGAGGTTTCCGCACGCCCTGAGGTAACCCAAGAGGGCATTCTCTGTAATGTGTCGAAGGCGCAAGCGGCATATGTCGTGTTACAAGACTATCCCACCGAGGCGCTTTTGCCCACAATATAGTGTAGTAACCGCCCCAACCTGCTGATTTATATTATGTTCAATAAGTCGAATTGGGCCGTCAGAATTGGCGGACGCGTGACAGCGGGAGGCCGTTCTGGTCGACATGTGCGTTGGAGCTGGCCAGCGCAGCCGCGTTTTCCTGTTGCCAGAGCAGCATCTGGGCGCGCTGCACCGCGGCCCGTATTCCTTGCTCTGCTGCCCGGGACAGGTTCACGTCCAGCGCGCGGGCTTCGGACAGAAGCGCGTTGTCGAGCGACAGGTTGGTCGGTTTGCGGCGGTTTTGCGTGTTCATCGGCGGCTCCTGGGACGTGAAGGTAGGCGCAAAGTGCGTACGCATCAAGCATGCGCATGTTGTGTGTGGATTGCCGGTGCCGGATGCGCGTGGGCGGGGCTTTGCCGAAAGTGGCGCTTGGGCGGCTGTCAAAGCCCGAACGCATGGAAAAAGAGCGCCCTACAGGCGGATTTTGGCGGCTCCCTGCCCTGTTTCGGCAGCTTCGCGCCGGATCGCCGGGGCAAAATTGATGGCGGATCACACGCCTCTATACACTCTGCAACAGTTGATCCCCTGAAACCCAGTATGTGAGCGTGGTTAGGCCCTAGAATGAGATTTATTGATCGAACATCCGTAATAGTATCGGCAAACCAACGCGCGGTCGCACGCACTGCCGTCGCGCAACCCTCGCGGCGCGCGGTGCTGGCCGGGTCGGCGGCATTTCTGGCCGTTGGCCTGTGGAACAGCGCCCGGTCGGACGCGGCGGCGGCTGACGGCCCCATGACCTTTGAACTGTTGGTGGAGAAGGCGCGCAACGCCGCCAACCAGCCCTATGAGCCGACCGTCATTCCGGCGCCGGACATCATCGAGAGGGTCAACTACAGCGCCCATTGGCAGATCCAGTTCCGCCCCGATGCGACGCTTTATGTGGGGCGCAACAAGGCGCCTGTGCAGCTGTTTCACCCCGGCCGTTTCTTTCCCGAGCCGGTCAAGATCTATATCCGGGACGAGGCGGGCACGGCGCATGAGGTACCGTTCGTCCGCGACTTCTTTTCCATGCCGGAGGACAACCCGGCCTTTGATCTGCCCGAGGGCTATGGCTTTGCCGGTTTCCGCGTCATGCGTCCGGGGCTCGAGCCGGACTGGATTTCGTTTCTGGGCGCGTCCTACTTCCGGACCGATGGGCCGGAGGCGCAATACGGGCTGTCGACGCGGGGGATTGCGGTCAACACCGGGTTGGACATACCCGAGGAGTTTCCGCGCTTTACCGCATTCTGGCTTGGACCGCCGGAGAAGGAGGACGAGGAGCTGTCGATCTGGGCCGAACTGGATGGCCTGTCGATCACCGGTGCCTACCGGTTTGGCGTGGTTCGCAACGCGGCCTATGGAGGGCATCTGACCCGCATCTCGGCCCATCTGTTCCTGCGTGAAGACATCCAGCGTCTGGGCGTCGCCCCGCTGACCAGCATGTACTGGTATTCCGAACGGGACCGTGCGGGCGGTGGTGACTGGCGCCCAGAGATCCACGACAGCGATGGCTTGGCGCTGGCCACCGGCAATGGCGAGCGGATCTGGCGTCCCCTGAGCAATCCCGAACGCGTCAGCACGTCGAGTTTCATGGATCAGAACCCCAAGGGATTTGGCCTGATCCAGCGCGACCGCAAGTTCGAGAATTATCAGGACGACGGTGTGTTCTACAATCGCCGCCCCTCGGCCTGGGTGAAGCCTGTGGGCGATTGGGGGGCTGGCCAGGTGCAGCTGTTCCTGATCCCGACCACGGATGAAACCTTTGACAACGTGGTGGCCTATTGGGTGCCGGAGGGTCCGACCCAAAAGGGTGCGGAGTTCCGGTTTGATTATGACATCGAGTGGCGCGCGCGGGATCCGCAGCCCGATGGCGTCGCCTGGGTCGTGGCGACGCGGCAGGGCGAAGGCGGTGTGCCCGGCGATCCGCTGCCCGAAGGTGTGGACAAGATGGTTGTCGATTTCGAGGGTCCTTCGCTGACGGGGCTGGATCGTGACAGTGGCGTCGAGCCAGTGATCGACGCGCTGAATGGCCGGATCGTGGAGCCCATTGATGCCTATCCCATCGTGGGCACCGAGCGGTGGCGTCTGACCTTTGATTTCGTTCAGACCGGCCCCGAGCCTGTGAGCCTGCGCGCCTTTCTGAAGCACCGGGACCGTGCGTTGACCGAGACGTGGTTGATGGATGCTGAGGTTGAGCGGAGCAAGCAGGGCTGATCCCTGCCCCCGCCCCGCTAGCTGCTTTGCGGCCCGGCGGGGCGGGTGACGGCCTCTGGCACGGGGCGGCGTTCATAGAGCATCCATAGCCCCGTGTTGCGCGTCTGTTTGAAGTGTCTCTTCAGGTAGGGGCCGTAGATTTCCCGCATTTTCTGGGTGGTCCCCTCGGCCACGGGCTGTTTGGGGATCATCACCACGTCGACGCCGCCCAGCATCTCTTCGGCTGGCAGGTGGACCTGCATGTCGAAATTGCGGTTGTCGTGCATCCAGGCGTTGCCGCCGTTTTGGGGCGGCAGACCGGCGAGTGACGCGAATGGGCTGACGAAGTCCATCACCAAAACGCGCGCGTCGGGCCTTTCCAATGATGCAATGAGAGCCGCGCCGCTGCCGAGGCTTTGACCGTAGCGGCGGTAGAAGTCGTATTGGCCCCGGTTGAAGATGTTGACGATCCGGATGTCCGTGCCGTTTGGCGTTTCCAGCGCGAACCCTGCGCGAGTGCTGGCCATGTAAGCGTGGATGCCGACCGCTGCTGCGGAGGACAGGGCGATGGGCAGGAGCAGGACGCTGATGGCCAGCGGTGCGCCTTGGACGAGGCTTTTCATCGTGATCGAGGCATTCGTCCGCTTGTGCCGCATCATGATCTCTGCCGCGACGGCGCTGCCGACCAGCATCGTGATAATCCCGATATGCTGGAAGTTCTGGTTGATCAGCGCAAAGCCTGCCGCGCCGCACAGCAGGTAGAACAGGATGTCGGTGATGCGCAGGCGGTGCCAGAGTGCAAGGCCCGCGATGAGGGCGAAGACGATGTATTCGCCCGACACCCGCATGAAGGACCGCACGTAGATGTAGGATTCGATGACGCCGCTGACCTTGGTCGCTTCGATCAGGTCGGCGATGTGCATCCGCGTGCCGCCCCAGAACACCTCGACCAGCAGGCCAATGGCGATGCAGAGCCCGATGGCCCCTGCCGCCCAGCCGCGCTGCGCGTGTTGCAGCAGAAGGATGGCAAGGAAGCTGAGGGCCACGACGCCGTAGGTCATCTTGGTATAGAAGAGCAGCATGGTCAGGATGGCCGCCGATCCGGCGTCGAGCCACCCCTGCCTGCGCACGGGCTGCGACGGTTGCAGGTGTAGCACCAGCAGCACGCCCAGAAGCGCCCAGCCGATGCGGTTGTAGAACATGGCGAAGGAGATCTTGGCCGGGATCTCGCCCGTGTTCATGGGGGTGGCGAGGAGAAGCACAAGGAAGATGGCGAGTGGGACGCCGATCAGGGGGCGCAGCCGGGTGCCGAAGACGTGGACCATGATGGGGGCCGTCACCAGCATGAGTGCCGCCATACCCACGGGCATCGCCATGCCGAGCCGATCGGTCAGCCAGTAGCCGAGGCCCGGCAGGTAGAAGTTGAGGGGGCCGAGTGCGGTGTGGAAGTCGCGGTTGGGCACCTGCCCTTCGACCACGCGGTAGGCGCCGTCGAGGAAGATCAGAATGTCGTTGAAATACATGGACGAGGCGGTGACCCCGGGCGCCACAAGAAGGGCGGCGCAGATGAGCGTGGTGGCCCATGTGGCGAGGGCAATGGGGGAGCTGCTTAATCGTGACATGCGGGGCACCTCACAGGCTGAGCTTTTTGAACAGGGCTTCGGGAATGGCGCGGATGATGAACATGACAAGCCGCCACGCGCGCAGGACGTAGACAACGTCGGAGGGTCGGGTTTCGAGGGCTGCGATGCGGTCGGCGACGGCTTCGGGTTCTGCCGTGAGCGGGCCGATCAGATCCATGTCGGCGGTCATGCTGGTTTTGACGAAGCCGGGTTTGACGGTCGCCACGTGGACATTCGTTTTTCCAAGCCGGTTGCGCAGGCCCGAGAGGTAGGCGGTGAACCCGGCTTTGGCCGCGCCGTAGACGTAGTTTGACGCGCGGCCCCGGTCGCCTGCGACCGAGCTGACGCCAACGATGAGGCCGTGCCCGCGTGCAGCGAACCGTGCGGCGGCCATTTCAAGGAACAGCGCCGGTCCTTCGAAATTCGTGCGCAGGACGGTGGTGGCGTGGTCCGCGTCTTCCTGTGCCCGGGTCTGGTCGCCCAGCATGCCGACGACGCAGACAACCGTATCGGGCAGCGCGTCGAGCCCGTCGAGGAACGGCTCGAAGCTGCTGGTGTCGAGGATGTCGAGATGTTGGACCGCCACCTGATGCGCGCCTGTGCGGGTGCGGATGTCATCGGCGTTGCGCTCTGCCCCTTCGGTGTCGCGTGCAGCGAGGGTGACCTTCCACCCCCGTGCGGCATAGGTGGACGCGACCGCCCGCCCGATGTCAGAGGTGCCGCCCACCACAAGCAGGCTTTTCGGCGAATTGTGCCGATCCGTGTCCGTCATAGTCCAAGTCTTTCTGATAGTTTCGAGGCCATGCGGCCAGTTGCGCCAATCTCGTCCCGGAGCGTTTTGAACCGGTCGAGATTGGGGTAGCCCGCTGCGAAGGTCGTGGGCGATTGGGTGGCATCCTTGGCGAGATACAGGCGACCGCCTGCTGCAACGACAAGCGCGTCGATCTCGGCCAGGAGCGGTTTCAGTTTTTCACTGAAAGGGATGTCCAGGGCGAGGGTCAGTCCCTCCATCGGGAAGGACATGAGGCCCGATCCCGGTGCAAGCCGTTTGAGGACGGCGAGGAACGACCCTGCCCCGTGGCTGGAAATCCGTTCGAGTATGCCCGCGACGACGCTTTCGGCCTTGGCCTCGGGGATGACGCATTGGTGCTGCACGAACCCGCGCCGCCCGTAGATGCGGTTCCAGTGGGCGATGCCGTCGAGCGGGAAGAAATAGCTGTCCCACGGGACGGTGGTGGTTTGCCCGGCCTTGCGTGCGCCGTTGCGGTAGTAAAGCTCGTTGAAGGCGCGGACGGTCATGGCGTTCAGAAGCCAGCCGGGCATGTCCATGGGCACTGCGAGGCGGCCGTTGGTGGAGGGCGGGAAGCGGACGTCACCCCATGGGAGCTCGTCGGCCGTAGCGTGTTCCCCTTCGAGGATCAGGGACCGGCCCAGCGAGGCACCGCGTGCCAGTACGTCGATCCAGGCGACGGTGTAGGTGGCGTTTGCGGTTTGGCTGAGAAGGCGCACCGCTTCGCCTAGATTGGCGGCGACGTGGGTGGTTTGGCGGATCCAGCCGGTTTCGACCTGTTTCAGTCGGAAGCCTGCCGACAAGATCGTGCCGGTGAGGCCCATGCCGCCGATGGTGGCTTTGAACAGGTCCGCGTTTTCATGCGGGCTGCATCGCATGACGCGCCCGTCGGGCATCGCCAGCTTCAGCCACGCCACGTGGTCGCCGAAGGTGCCGTGGATATGCTGGTTCTTGCCATGCACGTCCGAGGCGATCATGCCGCCCACGGTGACGAAGCGCGTGCCGGGGACAGCGCAGGGGAAGTAGCCCTGCGGCAGGAAGGTGTCGATGATGTCGGCTAGTGGCACGCCTGCCTCGACGGCGAGGATGCCGGTCTTGGGGTCGAAGGACTGCATCCGGTTGAGGCCGGTGGCGTCAATCGTGTTGTCCCGCCCGATGGCGGCGTCGCCGTAGGACCGGCCGAGGCCGCGGGCGATCACGCCGGGTAGCGTCGCTGTGGCCGTGGCTGCGGGGCCCGTGTCCCGTGCCGTGCCAAGTGGCCCGGAAAGGCGGGGATACCGGCCCCAACCGCTGAGATCTTTCATATAGTGGCCTCGCGGAACACGTGGCGGCGGTCGAGCCAGAACTTCAGGACGTAGCCGATGCTGAGGCCGATGACGGCGCCGAGATACTTGGCAAAGTCCGTCTGCCAGATGGCGTAGAAGCCCAGTTCGAACGACCAGAAGATGATCGTCGTTGCAACGCTGAACAGGCCTGACAGCGTGATGCGCTGCGCCTCGCCGCGGGGGGACGTATAAGCCTCGCGGAAGGTCCATGTTTTGTCGATGACGTACTTCATGAAGAAGCCGACGAGCGTGCCGACAACGATAGAGACCATGAGGTGGGCGGCGGGCACGCTTTGCACCGTAGCCTCTTGCGCCAGCAGGTTGGCCAGCACGGACAGAACTGCCGTGACTGCATAGCGGGCAATCGGGTGACCTTCGGACAGGGATTTCAACATGGTACGTCCGTCAGATTGCCAGCACGAACACGGCCAGCATGGCAATACCGCTGATCCGGCTCATCGGGTCCTTGATCGCAAAGACGACTGGGTCGTCCTGCATCTGCCTCCGCTGCGCGAGGATCAGGGCGCGACCGATCCAGTAGGTCATGATCGGGCAGACAAGCAGCAGGATTTCGGGGCGGCTGTAAAGCTGCGTAACAGTGTGGCCCGAGACATAGAGCGCAAGGACCGTGACCGCGTTGAAGCCTGCCGCCGCCGAGAGTGCTGCGATCATGCTGAGGTCGACGTTTTCGTAGTCCCGGTTCTCTGGCGAGGCGCGGTCGGCATCGGCGCAGGCCGTCAGTTCGACGAAGCGTTTCATCAGCGCCAGCGAGACGAAGATCGACAGGGCAAAGACCAGCAGCCACGACGACAGCGTGACGCCGATGGCCACCGCACCACCCAAGAGCCGCATGGTATAGAGCCCGGCGAGCGTGAGCACGTCCACGAGCAGGATTTTCTTCAGGTAGAAGGAATAGGCCGTCGTCATGGCGAAGTAGATCATCAGCACGACGGCGAAGCTTGTGGAGAGGGGCAGGGCCAGCACTGCCCCGAGGATCAGGAGGATGGGTATCGCCAGCATGGCGTGGATCAGTGGGATGTCTCCCCGCGCCAACGGGCGGTTGCGCTTGGTGCGGTGGGCCCTGTCCTCTTGCAGATCAACCAGGTCGTTCAGGATGTAGCAGGCCGACGCCGCCATGCAGAAGGCCAGTGCGGCGACCACCGAGACGAACAGGTTCTGGAAGCTGAGCGCGTGGGCTGCGATCATCGGCACGAAGACCAGCGCGTTCTTGGAATACTGGTGCACCCGGAACTGCCGCGCCCAGTCGCGCAGGGTTGCGCCGTTGTCTTCGATGAATTGTGCATGGGGCGCCATCTTGCGCAGCCTTGCAGAGACGCTGGGCGGGGTGCGGATGGCGATGGGCTGGCGGGCATGTTCCCAAACGGGCAGGTCGGCTGCCGCGTTGCCCACGTAGTCAAAGCCTTTGCTGCCGAATTCCTTGATCATAAGCTCAGCCTTGGCCCGGCCCGACAGGTTCACGGTTGGGGTGGTTGCGTAGTAGCCGGTGAAAATGCCGAGGTGATCGGCGACGGCCTTGACCATATCCTCGTGCGAGGCGGAGGCGAGGTAGACCTTGCGCCCGGCCAGATGGGCCAGACGGATCATCGACAGGATCGTCTTGTCATAGGGCAAGGTTTCGGGGGCGCAGTCCATGCCGGCGCACAGGAAGTCCTTGAGTGACGCCTTGCCCTTATTTAGCGCGCCCAGCATGCCGAAGATCGATCCGGGCGCGCGCGCAAGGCGGCGGAAGGCGGTTTCGACCAGCAGGTCGGACCGCAGCAATGTGCCATCGAGGTCAACCACGAGGGGTGTGTCGACGGCTGTTTCAAGGTCCGGCAGGTTGGGGAGTGCGGTGTCTGCGCCCCGTTGTGCAGCGGCATCGCCGACGCCGCTTTGGATCTCTGTCATGTCAGAGTTTGAAAGGCTGTCGACATGGTTCTTGACCGTCATGCGCGTATCTCTCTCTGGGTTCTTTCCCGTCTCGGGGCGTTTGATCATATGTCGCATCGGACGTTTCACCCGCCATTTTCGCCCTGTTGAACGCGGAACATTCAGGCAGTTTGCGAGCGTGCCGAGGCACCGTGTCTGCAAAAACAACGGGGTTGCAAATCCGTTCCCTGGCCCTGTTGAGCATCGGCAGGGATGTGCCCAATTGCAGTGACCATCGGCGGCAGAAGGCCGGAAAACATGCTGCAAATGCAGCAACGCTGGCCGAACACATTGTTTAGGCGGCACACCGAACCGTATCTATGTTGCGCCGCGTCAGGAATCGTCCTGACTGCTGCGTGACGGGTTCAACTTACCCGCTGAATGGCTGCCACGCTGCCGCTCAGCAGCCCGATGGATCGGGCGTGCCGGGAGGAGAAGGATGACAAAACACGATCAACACACGCGCAGGCTTTGGGCGCGCCGTGGTTTGATAGCGGGCGCTCTTGTTCTGACCGCCGCGACCGCAGTCTTCTTGTTTTCCAAGCGCGATCTGGATGCGATTGCCCGCACCGGTATCAATGCCGAGATCGGGCGCATCGCTGGCGAACATGCCGCGTTGCGCGACGACAGTTCGGTGACCCTGCGCCCGGATTTGCGGGTTGTTGTGGCCGATCCCGTCTTTGATTTCGGAGAGGACGACGCGGGCGCTTTGAGCCTTGCGCGCCTTGATGCGACCCTGCGGCCCACGCCGCTGTTGAAGGGAGAGGCGGAGATCGCGAGCCTGCACTTGCATCGCCCGCACCTGTCCTTTGACGGGTTGGATGTGTCTGCCCTGTTTGGTCCGTGGTCCGGTGAGGCGGACGGCATGACCACACCCGCACGTATCGAGATTGTCGATGCGGTCGTGGACGTGGCCGACGCGCTGCACTTGAGTGACCTGAACCTGTCCATCGTGCGGCAGGGTGCGGACGATGCCGTGCTGGTCGAGGGTGATTTCGTCGTGGGATCGCGCCGGGCTGTCGTGGAATTGCAACTGGACGATGCGCGGCTTGCCTTTTCCGACGCGGGAAGCGATGGGCGCCTGTCGATCCGGTTTGACGCCGTGGAACAGGCGCAAGACACAGGTCAGCCATCCACGGACGCCGATACCAGCTTGCTTGCCGATCTGCGGCAGGTCGCGGACAGGATGCGTGTGTTCGGACGCAGCCCGCTTACGGTGAAAGGGCACTTTGCTGTTGCCCCCGATGCCATCCGTATCTCCGACGCAACCTTTTCCCAGAGCGGGATTGCCCTGACCGGCGATCTGGCTCTGCGTGCAGGCTCGGATCAGGGTGTTTTTCCGGAACTGCTGGCCTTACAGCACTCTTTGGACGGGGCGGTGTCCGATCTGATGCGACAGGTGGACAGCGGCAACTGGGCGGAGGCCCCGATCGAGACGGATTGGCTCAACGGGCTTGAGGTCGACTTTGACCTCGCTGGTCAGGACATCGCGTTGGGTGGCGCAACCATCGATGCGGTGTCGATGTCGCTGGAAGCGCGCGCGTCAGGCCTGTCGCTGGACATCTCGACCGAGAGCGAAACGCTTGGCCGGCTCTCGGCGCGGACGGATATCAGGAAACAGGGTGAGGTTGCGGTGGTTGCGTCATTGTCTGACGCTTCGCTGACCAACCTGACGCAACCCATCGCCAGTCGGATGCAGGCCCGCCTGATTGGCACACCACAATTGCCCGAGGGGGCGGTGGATGCTGATCTGCAGCTTGCCGGGCACGGGACGACGGTGGGCGCGTTGTTTGACAGCCTGTCGGGATCTTTCACCGCCTCCATGCAGGATGGCAGCCTGAGTGGCGGGGATGTGACTGCCACGCTTCAGACCCTCGCCAACGGGCGTCAGTTCATGACCAAGGAAAAGGGGCCGCTTATTCCCGCGGCGGGCCGGACCCATTTCGACCTGATTGACGGTCAGGTGGGGATCGAGGCGGGCACCGCTCGCATTTCGCGCCTGACCATCGCGGGTGAGCGGCTTGAGATTGATATGCTGGGCGAGGTCGGTCTGAAAACCGGTGCGGTGTCCGTTGTGGGCAACGCGCAGCTCGCCGCCGCAGAAGAGACGGCGGCCGAGGATTTGCCACGCCATGTTGACTTGCCCTTTGGCATTGGCGGCACTGTTTTCACCCCCATGGTTGCGGCGGGTGTGCCCCAGTTCGAAGTTGCGGCGCATATTCCGCCGCATCGCGTAGGCCAATGATAGAGTTACTAAAATAGGTGCCTGGTCCGGTGCCGCCTGCATTTATAGCGGGCATGCCCCGGATCGGGAGTTGAATTGAACATATGTCGGATAGTCCCCAACCCCATCGCGCGCCGCTGTCCCGCAGCCCATGGCTGGCCGCAGCGCTTTTTCTGATCTGGCTGATCTACTACGCCAGTCTGCTCTACCCTGGACTTGGCGGGATGCTGAATGCGGGGGACTCGGCCAAGTTCCAGACCCTCGGCCATACGTCCATTCTGGTGCATGGCCCGGGCTATCCCTTTGTCCTTTTGATGGGCACGGTGGTGCGTGCGCTTGATCTGCCGTTCGAGCCATGGCGGGTGATGACCATTGCGCTGGCGTCGATCCCCGGCGCAGTCGCGGTCGCCATGAGCTTTCTGATCGTGGGGCGGCTGACGGGCAGCGTGCTGTTTGGTGTCGCGGCATCGTTCCTGCTGGGCAGCGCCGGTTTGATGGCGGTGCAGGCGACAGAGGCGGAGGTGTACCCCCTCGCCCTTGCCTTTATCCTGTCCATTGTCTTTGCGCTGATCCTGTTCGTTGAAACCAAGCAAACGCGGTATTTCGTAATTGCCTGCGCGATCTATGCCCTGTCCTTTGGCAACCACCTGATGATGGTGATGCTGGCGCCCATCGGCTTGCTGGTGATGGCGACGCATTATCGCCAGCTGTTGCGCCCAAGGGTGCTGTTGGCTGTCGTTGGATTGCTTGCAGTCGGGGCGAGCCAGTATTTGTACCTTGCCTGGGTGACGCACGCGCCGACGACCGCCTATTCCGAATATCTGCCCCTGCCGCCCACGGTGTCCGAGTTGCGGGATTACATTGCAGGGACCTATTTCGGTGATCTTTACGGCTCTGGCCTGCAATCGCTTCAGACAGCGTCGGTTCTCTTCGGCACGCTGAGCCAGGCGCATCCCATGGTGTCCGTCCCTCTGATCGCCGTGGGTCTGTTGCAGTTCGCCATTGGCTGGCGGCATCGGGACAAGGCCTGGGCTGGCATCGCGCTGGTTCTAGGCACGGCGCTCGCCTTTCTGCCGTTTATGATCTGGTACGGAGCCTATGACATTCAGGCGTTTCACTTGCCCGTGCTGGGGCCGCTCTTGATTGGCGCTATTGCGGCCATCGGCTGGTGGACCGCCCGCTGGCCTCGGCTGTTCCCTTGGGTCGGGGCGCTTCTGCTGACGGTGGGCGTGTTTCGGGCCGGTCAAATGGCGCTCTACCTCGATGCGCGCGAACCGGATTATGCGGACCTTGTCGACACGCTTCATACGGTGATGGCGCAGGCGCCTGTGGATGAGCCTGTCGTGTCCATGTCCTACGGCCTGCGCATGGCGACGCTTTATCACGAGCTGTTGGGCGAGGTGCCGCAACCGGCGATCTACCGTGTCACCTGGCGGACCGAGGAGGCGATCCCGGATGAGGGCCCTGTGGGCGGTATCGTTATCCCCACGGATGGGGAACAGATGTTGCGCTGGATCGAACACCGCAATCCAGACCTGTCCTGCCGCACGGTTCCAATCGAGCAGCCCGACCCCGTGAGATGGCCCGCCTACGGGTTTGTCTGTGACCGGCAGGAGGCGTCGGCAGGTTTGCCGCAGGACTAGGCAAATGCCCGCCCATTGATCAAAGCGTTGAAAACGCTGGCTGACGCTTCGTCACCAATTCTTACATTACGTCATATAAGCGACATTCCGCTTGATCCGTTGACAGCTACACCGCACCTATTGCGCACGGGCCCTTAGCCGAATCGCCAAAGCGCCCGAGACGTTCCGACTACAACCGTGTTCCGGCTATAGAAGGTACTCTACCTTGCGCATATCCCCTGCTCTGTTCGGCGTTTCGCTGTTCGCTTTCATCTTGTCCTGCTCCGGCCATCTGCCCATGGCAATCGCCGATACCGAAGGTATGGAGGCTGTTGATACCATGGCTTTGTCCGAGGCTGCCCTTCCCCTTGATCTGCCCGATGCAGAACCCCACGCGGGTCTGCGCATCGTGGATACCGAGATCGTCAACCAGCTGACCGGGGCGGCGTCTCCGAACGCCACAGATGCCCGGTGGAACGTGCATGGCACCGATCTGGGCCACATGTTCAAACACAAGGGCGAGCTGTTCATGGTGTTTGGCGACACCTACGGCTCGGACGGCGGCGATTGGCGCAGCAACACGCTGGCCCGCATGGCGAACCCCGATCCCGCCAGCGACTTTTCTATCGCTTCCATGATCGAAACGGCCACGGGTGCGGCCAAGGAAGTGATCCGCTCTGCCAAGATCCCCGGCTTTGAATGGACGGTCATCCCGACCAACGGCATCTCGCTGGGGGAGCGGATGGTGCTGCACTATATGTCGGTGCGCATGTGGGGGCAGGATGACAAGTGGTATGTGCGCCGCTCGGGCCTCGCCTATTCCGACGACGATGGCCAGAACTGGACGCGGTCGGACACGGCCATGTGGCCTGCGGGCACGGGCTTTGAACAGGTGGCTTACGTGGATCACGAGGGGATGATCTATGTCTTTGGTATCCCCCAGGGCCGGTTTGGCGGCGTGCGCCTTGGCCGTGTGACGCCTGAAAACGTTTTTGATCCGGCCGCTTATGAGTACTGGAATGGCATGGGCTGGGCAGCGGATGTGCGTGCTGCACAAGCCGTGGTCCCTGCTCCTGCGGGTGAGCTGTCGGTCGCGTGGAGCGAGGCGCATCAATCGTGGTTGATGATGTATCTTGAGCCTGTGGAACGCGCCGTCATCCTGCGCACGGCACCCACGATGACCGGCCCCTGGACCGACGCGCAGATCGTGGCCCATGCGGATGAGTATCCGGGTCTTTACGCCCCCTATATCGTGCCGGGCCAGACTATCGATGACACCGTTTACTTCACGATGTCCAAGTGGAAGCCCGTCTACAACGTCTTTCTGATGAAGGGTACGGTCGAAGGCGGTGCCATGGATGTGGCTGCGGTGGACGCCACGAACCTGACCGATCAGGGTCGCGCGACTGACCTGATCGCAGAGTGATCCGGGGTCGCGTTCGCGCGACTTCGCTCATATCATAAGGGCTTTCGGCGCTCTTTCGCCCCTTGTCGTCTTGCGGAAAGCAAACGGGCGAAAATGCTCCGCCGGATGGGCGCGATCTGGCAGGCTTTTGCCGCTGGATCCGCCCTGCCTTGTCGCGCGCGGCGCAACTCACAACCTTGTTGGTCAACATAAGCGGCGTGGCCCTGTCGAGCTTTCGGCCGGGCGCGCCACCTTGATTTGTTGCATGTGAGGACGTTGCCATGAAACGCAATCTTTGGGTACTGAACCGCGGCCATGGGGCCATAGTGTTGACCGCCGCACTGATGGCATTGCCAGTGACTGCACAGGCCTATGTCGGGCCCGGCGCCGGACTGACAGCCATCGGCACGATGCTTGCCCTGATCGCGGCGCTCGTGCTCGCCCTGGTCGGGTTCGTCTGGTACCCGGTCAAGCGCATGATGCGCGCCAAAAAGGCTAAGGCCGAGATGCAGACCACCCCGAGTGAGACCGAGAGTTGAGCATCGCGGCCCTGTGTCTGGGCCTTGTCGCTTTCATCTGGGTGCTGCGTGTTCTGCACGCACAACAAGTGGCCGGTGGTATCGTGACCACGACGCAAGAGGCGTTGTCGGTGATGATGAACAGCGACATCGCCGAGGAAGAGAAAGAGGCGCAGGTTCAGCGCGCGTCTATCAAATTGCTGGGCGGTTTCTTCAGGATCACCGGCATCGGTATCGCAGCGATTGGCGCGTCGGTTCTGGTGGTCTGGGGCGGGGCCGCTCTGGGCTTCTATACCGTTGAACACGCGATTGCGGTTGCAATCAGTTGGCCTTTCCTGCTGGGCTCCACCCTTGCGGCCATCGCGCTTTGGATCGGTTTGGACAAGCTGCGCAAGACGGCGACCGACACCCTTGACCGGGCAGAAGTGCCCTACGGTCCAATGGACAAGGCGCTGCATGACTTCGCCTTTGCCTCCTCGGACCGGCAGGTCCGGCTTGGCGCGTTTGAAACAAAGCTCTACCGCCGCCGCATCGACTTGGACACGGCGCAGAAGCCGGTCTTCATCACCTCCCTGCCGCGTGCGGGCACGACCATCATGCTGGAGGGTCTGGCCACGCTGCCGCAATTTGCGTCGGCCACCTACCAGCATATGCCGTTCACCTTGTCCCCGCTGCTGTGGGGCGGGTTCTCTCGCGCGTTCCGCAAGGCCGGAGACAAGAGCGAGCGGGCGCATGGCGACGGGATCGAGGTCGGCATGGACAGCCCCGAAGCGTTCGAAGAAATGCTGTGGATGGCGTTCTGGCCTGAGCATTTCGAGGGCGACCGCATCGATCTGTGGGCGCCCGAGGATCGGAACCATGAATTCGAGGCGTTCTTTCGCACGCATATGGCCAAGGTCGTGGCCACCAAGCCAGGTGCTGCGCGCTACATCTCGAAGAACAATGCCAACATTGCGCGGCTTGAGCTGCTGGAGCAGGTGTTTCCGGATGCCTCAATCGTGGTGCCCATTCGCAATCCGCGTGCGCAGGTCAAGTCGCTGATGACCCAACACCTGCGCTTTGCAGAACTGCACGCGCGTGAACCCTTTGCCCGTCGCTACATGGAAGGGATCGGGCATTTCGAATTTGGTGAGGCGCTGCGACCTATCGCATTTGGCGCACCGCGCGCGGATGCGTTGGGTGCCGACCATGTGGATTTCTGGCTGCGGTACTGGATCGACGCCTATCAGCATGTCCTGGCCACTGCCGGGCCGCAGACCGTCTTTGTCGATCATGATGCGCTGTGCACTGAACCGGGTGCGCTTTTGCCGGAACTGGCGTCAGCGATCGGGCTCCAGGACCCGGATGACATAGCCACCATGGCCGGGATCTTGCGAGCGCCGCGCCCTGCCCCGGACTTGCCCAAAGCGTCGCCCGATCTGATGCGCCGCGCCGAAATTCTGCACGCCGAGTTGTGCAATCAATCCATCTGTTCTCAGGCTTCGTCACTTGGAAAGGTCACCCTATGAAACTGCCGTCGTCCGACAGCTTTGCGCGCGGATTCTTCATTGTCTCGTTTGCGTTGATCGCCATGATCTACGGGATCGTGTCGTCCTGGTGGGGCTGGTTCCCCGCCCCCCAGATCGGCGAGGCACATCGGACCTATCTGGACGTGTCGCAGAACTGGCGCAATGACATTGGGCTGGAACCCACCCGCCATCTGGTTGCGCCGAACGACACCGGCACGCCTGATCCGGACCGTGGATTTGAACAGCGCCCGGGTACGGAGCGGATGCCGGGCTATGTTCTGATTGCCGGGCTCAGCGATGATCAGGACACATCGGTCTTTGCCGTGCGCCTGATGGATGCCAACGGGGACGAGGTGCACCGCTGGCCCATCAACTACGAAAACTTTGACCCCGACACGCCGCCGCAGAACGTCATGCTGCACGGGATGGAGGTGTTCGAGGATGGTTCAATCGTTGCGACATTCGACGTTGGCAACGCCATTGCGCGCGTTGACCAGTGCGGCCAGACCATGTGGAGCGTGCGCGGCGGTTTCCACCACTCGATCACGCGCGATGGTGCCGGGGGCATCTGGACCTGGTACGGCGAAGACATGGTGCGCCTTGATGCGGCCACCGGAGAGAAGACCTTTTCCCTGAACCTGCGCACCGACATTGTTGCGGCCAAGGATGGGGACCAACGCGCGATCTTCGACATCCGTGTGCGTATGCCGGATGATGCTGCGGGACAGGTCACCTATCTGGATGACCCATTCCACCCCAACGATGTCGAGATGCTGCGCCCCGAGATGGCTGCCGCCTTCCCGATGTTCGAGGCCGGCGATCTGATGTTCAGCCTGCGCGAGCCGAACCTTGTGGCTGTGGTTGATCCCCAAACAGGTATCCTGAAATGGTGGCAGCACGGTCCATGGTTTAAACAGCATGACCCAGATTTTGAGCCCGATGGCACGATCACGGTCTTCGACAACGCGACGGGGGCCATGCAATCGCGCATCCTGCGGATTGATCCGAGCGACCGGCGCGTCACGGTGGATTTTGAAGGGACAGAGGAAGAGCCATTCTACACCTGGCGTCGCGGCAAGCACCAAACGCTTCCGAATGGCAACTTGCTGTTGACCGAAGCCGAACATGGCCGCCTGTTGGAAGTGTCGGCTGAAGGTGAAGTTGTTTGGACCCACGACATGGTGTGGGACGAAGACAGCAACCTGATCGTGACCGAGGCCCGCCACGTGCCCGAGGACTTCTTTACCAACGGGCTACCCTCTTGCAACGAGACGATTGCCATGAGCAGGTAGGTCCCGAACCGCCTGAGAAACGGTTCACGAGATCACATGTCGCGTGTCTGTCGCCTTAAGTGGCGGCAGATACATATTTCAGGGTGCCGCCGATCAGCATTCGCCCCGACCATACCGTACGAGTTGGGGATTGGCGCGACGTTGGTATCCTGGCATGGGGCGAGATGACGTGTATGATTATCGGCGCAAATGAATTAATCACCCGTACGCCCTCTGCTTTCGGCGCGCTATCCCAGCTTTTGGTGGATACGTTTTTCAGTACCTCGATCAAGTGCCGACGCAGGCGACCATTCTACGTGGTGAGGCGTGCGACAAGGTGAAAAGCTAGAGGACAGGCGGTCACTCTCAGGTGTTCGGCTCGACCTTTTCATATTGCCGGTCATACAATCTGCGGAACAGACCGTTTTCTTCCAGCAGGCTGTTCAGGTCGCCCTGCTCTTCGACGCGCCCGTCCTTGATGACGAGGATGAGGTCGGAATTGATGATGGTGGACAGGCGGTGCGCGATCACGATTGTGGTGCGCCCTTTGGTCAGATCGTCCAGCGCCTGCTTGACCAGATGTTCGGACTCGGAATCCAGCGCGCTTGTGGCCTCGTCCATCAGCAGGATTGGACTGTCCCTGAGTACGGCCCGTGCGATGGCCAGACGTTGACGCTGACCGCCCGACAGGCTGGCGCCGTTCTCGCCAACGATGGTGTCATAACCGTCGTCAAACTGGCTGATAAAGTCATGGGCATGCGCTGCCTTGGCCGCCGCCATGATCTCTTCGTCGGTCGTTTCAGGTTTCCCCAGGGCGATATTCTGCCGGATCGTACCGGAGAACAGGAAGGTGTCCTGCCCGACAAAGGCGATCTTTTCGCGGAGCGAGGCCAAGGTCGCCTCGCGCAAGTCCACATCCCCGATCTCGACCTGCCCGGTGGTGGGGTCATACATGCGCATGATCAGGTTCATGATGGTGGATTTGCCGCCGCCCGATGGCCCGACAAGTGCTGTGGTCTTGCCGGCGGGAAACTCGATGTCGAGCCCGTTGAGGATTCTCTGATCGTCCTTGTATTCGAAATGCACGTCCCGCAGATGCACGGCACTTGCACCCGATGGCAGGTCCCGCGCGTTCTCTGCTTCGACCAGCGTGATGGGCATATCGACAACATCATACATGATGCTAACGCCGATCATTCCTGCTTCGATCGTGACCCGCATCCGGGCCAGACGCTTGGCCGGTTCATATGCCATCAAGAGTGCTGTCACAAACGACATCAACTGCCCTGGTGAGCTGGCTTCTTCGCCAAAGAGATTGACAACGCTCAGCGCCACCACCGCCGCAATTGCAAACCCAGACAGGGTTTCCATCAACGGGCTGGTGGCCGCCTCAAGCCGCGCGATGGCGTTGGCGCGGTCTTCGACATTGGCGACGGCGGAGTCCATCCGCTTGTTCATGCGGTCCTCAAGTGCAAAGGCCTTGACGACGCGGATCCCAATCGCCGTTTCCTGAATGACCTTGATGATCTCCGCCATGGAGGTCATTTCGGCCTGCATGATATCGCGC
Source organism: Tateyamaria sp. ANG-S1 (assembly GCF_000814025.1). Lineage (GTDB taxonomy): Bacteria > Pseudomonadota > Alphaproteobacteria > Rhodobacterales > Rhodobacteraceae > Tateyamaria. The sequence continues at coordinate 28,129 of NZ_JWLL01000014.1, forward strand.
ACGCGCACAAGGATGCGGCGCACGCCATACAGCGCGACGGGTCCAAAGATCAAAGAGAACAGGGATAGCGTGGGCTGCTGGTAGATCATCACGGCAATCAGGCCGATCAGTGTCAAAAGATCGCGCACAAAGCCCATCACCAGGGTTTCAACGACCGTTCGCGCGGCTTGGGCAGAGTAGGTCACCCGCATCAGAAGGTCGGATGAATCCCGTTCGTTGAAGAACGATACGCCGTGTTTCAAGATGGCAGAGTAAAGCCTGCGTTGCTGCGCCGCGACGATGCTGTTGCCAGCTCGGCTCAAAAACACGGTCTGCGTGTATGTCGCGATCCCTTTGACAGTAAAAATCAGAGCAACAGACGCTGCTACGGCAAAGACCTGTGCCCGATTGCCGGACTCCATCATCGAATCGATGATGTCCTTCATGATCCAGGCGGTAAGCGCAGTCGTCGCGGCAATACCGACCATCGCGACCATGGCGATGGAATAGTTTTTTACCTGCAGGCGGAAGTTTTCTCGCAGCAGGCGGACGATCAGTCTGCTGTTCAATTTGTCGAGCGTGCTCTCAAACATGCAGATACATTCTGGTTCCGTTGGACAAGGATGGACAGCTAGGCATTAAACTACATGCTGTAAAGTCGAAACGCACGTGACGCGGCATCATGCAGCGCGCGCGCTCAGAAGTACGGCCGTGTAGCCGTTCTTGTGGTATTTGCCCGCTTCACTTGTTTCTGAGGTGCAGTGGTAACACGTTCGCCTGGTCCTCCACGGTGTTTGTTACCGTCGGATAGATGTTTGTTGCATGCAGGGTTCATACGCAAGCCATGGGAAAAGTCGGCAGTTTCAGACTTCATCACTGCATCCCAGCCGTTCCCCCTTTTTCTCCTTCAGCTTCCCTCGCCTGCCATAGCATCATCGACTCTATCACTGTTCGAATGGCCCATGCCATTTTGATCCCCTTGGTGTCCGCTGGTCAGATGTTTGGCTACGGTATATGGCGGCCGCATCAAAGACGGACGAGAACAGGCGTATACTGGCAATGAACCAGAACCCTGAAAAACAGTAGCGCAGATCCCCAGACTGTGGGCGCCTCAGATATCGAGCGTGTTCTCTTTTTCCCAGCTTGAAAAATGGTACACGAATGATGTCCATTCCTGATGTTTGAGCTTCAGGAAGGCGTCTGAAAACTCCTGGCCCATCATCCCCTTCAACGCGGCATCGTCGTTGTAGGCCCGTAATGCGTCCAGCATGTTGAGCGGCAGTTTTGCCGCGTCTTTGACTGTGTGCCCTTCGGCATACATGTCGATGTCCAGCCTCTTGCCCGGATCGGCCTTGTCCCGCAGTCCCGAAAGCCCGGCCGCGATGATGACAGCCTGCAACAGATACGGGTTCGCTGCGCCGTCCGCGAGGCGCAGTTCGAAGCGGCCGGGGCCGGGCACGCGGACCATGTGCGTGCGATTGTTGCCGGTCCATGTCACGGTACTCGGTGCCCATGTCGCCCCCGACATTGTGGTGGGCGCGTTGAGCCGTTTGTAGGAGTTGACGGTCGGGTTGGTGATTGCAGCCATTGCGGTGGCATGCTGCATAATCCCGCCAAGGAAATGCTTGCCCTCGGCGCTCAGGCCGACCTCACCCGTGGGGCCGTCCCCCTCGCCCGCAAAGACGTTGGTTGTCGCGGCATCGCCCGGCGCGTCCCAGACCGAGACGTGGGTGTGACAGCCGTTGCCCGTCAGACCCTCGACCGGTTTCGGCATGAACGTTGCGCGAAACCCATGCTTTTCAGCGACCGACTTGGTCATAAACTTGAAGAAGCTGTGCTTGTCGGCGGTCTTCAGGACATCGTCGAATTCCCAATTCATCTCGAACTGGCCGTTCGCGTCCTCGTGGTCGTTCTGATACGGCCCCCAGCCCAGATCCAGCATGTAGTCGCAGATCTCGCGCACGACGTCATAGCGGCGCATGACCGCCTGTTGGTCGTAGCAGGGCTTTTCCGCCGTATCGAAGGGGTCGCTGATCTGGTTTCCGTCCGGTGTCAGCAGAAAGAACTCTGCCTCGACCCCTGTCTTGACGTGCAAGCCCTGTGCCGCTGCCTCATCAATCAACCGCCGCAGGACGTTGCGCGGGGCCTGGGCGACGTCTTCGCCCTCCATCACGCAATTGGCCGCAACCCAGGCCACTTCGGGTTTCCACGGTAGCTGAATGACCGACGACGGGTCCGGCACGGCGAGCATGTCGGGATGGGCAGGGGTCATGTCGAGCCACGTGGCGAACCCGGCAAAGCCTGCGCCCTCGTCCTGCATGTCCGCGATGGCCTGCGCTGGCACCAGCTTGGCGCGCTGCCCGCCGAACAGATCGGTGAACGAGATCATGAAGTATTTGACGCCGTTGTCCTGCGCGAAAGCGGCCAGATCCGTTGTCATGATGCGCTCTCCCTTCTCAATTAATGTCTGAAATGCAAAACCGCGCTGCTCAAAACCCCGGCTTGCCGGGATACCAATCGGTCCCGGCCAGCGGCACGCGGGCCATGGCGGCAGCCTCCATCGTTAGGGCGCACAGGTCTTCGGGTTCGAGGTTGTGCAGATGGTTGTGACCGCAGGCGCGGGCGATGGTCTGCGCCTCAAGCGTCATGACCTTCAGGTAGTTGCGCAGCCGCCGCCCCGCATCAACCGGATCAAGCCGCGCGGCGAGCGCCGGATCCTGCGTCGTGATGCCAGCGGGGTCGTTGCCCGCATGCCAGTCGTCATAGGCGCCAGCGGTGGTGCCCAGCTTTTGATACTCGGCCTCCCATTTGGGATCATTGTCGCCCAACGCGATCAGTGCGGCAGTGCCGATGGCGACGGCATCCGCGCCCAAGGCCATCGCCTTGGCCACATCAGCACCGTTGCGGATGCCGCCCGAGATCACGAGCTGCACCTCGCGATGCACGCCCAGATCCTGCAGCGCCTGCACGGCTGGACGGATACAGGCCAGCGTCGGGATGCCGACATTTTCGATAAACACATCCTGCGTGGCGGCCGTGCCGCCCTGCATCCCGTCCATGACAACCACGTCGGCCCCGGCTTTGACCGCCAGCGCCGTGTCGTAATAGGGCCGCGTCGCGCCGACCTTCACATAGATCGGCACCTGCCAGCCGGTGATTTCGCGCAATTCGAGGATCTTGATCTCAAGATCATCCGGCCCGGTCCAATCCGGGTGCCGACAGGCGGAGCGTTGGTCGATCCCCTTGGGCAAAGTACGCATCTCGGCCACGCGATCGCTGATCTTTTGCCCCAGCAGCATGCCGCCACCACCGGGTTTCGCCCCCTGCCCGACCACGATTTCGATAGCATCCGCCTTGCGCAGATCATTGGGGTTCATGCCGTAGCGCGATGGCAGGTACTGATAGACCAGCTTGTCCGAATGCTCCCGTTCTTCGGGTGTCATACCGCCGTCCCCTGTCGTCGTAGACGTACCCGCGGCCGAGGCGCCGCGCCCGAGCGCCTCCTTGGCGGGTCCAGACAGAGCGCCAAAGCTCATCCCGGCGATGGTGATGGGAATATCCAGTTCAATCGGCTTTTGCGCAAAACGCCCGCCCAGCGTCACCGATGTCTCGCACCGTTCGCGGTATCCTTCGAGCGGATAGCGCGAGACCGATGCGCCTAGAAACAGCAGGTCGTCAAAATGCGGCACACGCCGTTTCGCCCCACCTCCACGGATGTCGTAAATCCCAGTTTCCGCCGCCCGCCGGATTTCGGCATTAACCGCGTTGCTGAAGGTCTCCGATTGGATCGGAACGGTGCGCGGTGTGGTGTCATCCGTTTGTGTCATCCCCCTCTCCTTCAATACGCCGCCGAGGTGTCGACATCGAAGTTGTAAAGCTTTCGCGCCGAGCCATAGCGCGTGAACTCTTCCGCTTTCGCATCAGCACCAGCGCGCTCTAGCAGGGTTTCCAGTAAGGCAAGATGCTCTGGCCGCATCTCCTTTTCGACGCAATCCGCACCAAGGCTTTTGACCGATCCACGCACGAACAGGCGCGCCTCATAGAGCGAGTCCCCCAGCGCATCGCCCGCATCGCCGCACACCACCAAAGTACCTGCCTGCGCCATGAAGGCGGACATGTGACCGATATTGCCGTGCACGACGATGTCGATCCCCTTCATCGAAATGCCGCAGCGTGAACTGGCGTTGCCCTTGATCACCAGCAGCCCGCCATGGCCGGTGGCCCCGGCGTACTGGCTGGCGTCGCCTTCCACGATCACTTCACCCGACATCATGTTCTCCGCCACACCCGGCCCTACGGACCCTTCGACCCGCACGGTTGCCTGCTGGTTCATGCCCGCACAGTAGTAGCCCGTGGATCCTTTGACCGTCACGTCGATGGGTGCGTCGAGGCCCACGGCAATGGCATGGCTGCCCTTGGGGTTGATAATCTCCCACCGGGTCTGGTTCGTTTGGGCGTGCAGGGCGGCGTTGAGCCCCCGCAACCCGTCTGCTTCCAGGTCATAGGTCTGCATCTCAGGCCGCCTTGTCGTGGATGGTCTGCCCATCAGCGTGAGACCAGAAATAGACCGTCGCCGGTTCAGGCTCCCACACGCGCGCGATGTCGATACCGGGCAGGTTGACCAACGCCCGGTATTCGCTGCCGAAGGCCACATATTGATCCGTTTCCGCCATCACAGCCGGTTTGCAGGCGATAGGATCCCGCAGCACACCAAAGCCGTCTTTCGTGCCAACGACAAAGGTAAAGAAGCCGTCGAGGTCATCGAGGCCCGACTGCAATGCCTCTCCCAGCGTCGCGCCCTGCATCATCTTCCACGTGAGGTAGGCCGCCCCCACTTCGGTGTCGTTTTCGGTCTGGATCGTCACGCCCTCGCGCCGCAGCTTTCGGCGCAGCGCATTGTGGTTCGACAGCGACCCGTTGTGAACGAGGCATTGATCGCTGCCGGTGTTGAAGGGATGCGCGCCCATGGTCGTCACAGCGGATTCAGTTGCCATGCGTGTGTGCCCGATCCCATGCGTGCCACTCATGCGGCTCAGGTCGAAACGCGCCGCCACGTCACGCGGTAGCCCCACCTCCTTGTAGATCTCAAGCGTGTCGCCCCGGCTCATAACCCGAACTCCGGGTCGCATCTCTGCCAGCGCCTTTTGTGCCGCGTCGAACTGATCGCTTGGGATGTGCAGCACTGCGTGCGTGTCGATCACCCGTTGCGTGACATGGGTGCCCAGCGTAGCGCCCAGCTCCGCGTCCAACGCAGTAAAATCCGTTTCGGGGCCCGACGATTGCAGCGTCAGCTTCACATGGCCTTCTACCTCGTCGCCATAGATCGCGATGCCCGCACTGTCCGGCCCACGATCCGTCATGGTGATCAGCATCTCGGTCAACATGTGCCCAAGCTGCGGCGCGAGCGATTGGTCCTTCAGGAATAGTCCGACGATTCCGCACATGGCTGTCAGCGCTCCCAGCGTGTGTCATTGCCGCTGTAGGCTAGGCAGAAACCGTCCCATCAACAAGAACATGAGGAAATATTTTTTCCCTTCATGCAAATATCTGCTGAAATTCAGGGCACGGGACTGCTGCCAAAGCTTATCGGTTATGACCGACAGTAAGCCGTTCCGATTTGAAATTGTCCGGTCTGACGGCCCGGGTCAGTTGACCTGCGGATAGCTGATAACAGACAGGTAGCGCGCGGGCAGGCGGACCAAATGCTCGGGCCCATGCGGCGCATCGGCGTCAAAGAACAGCGTATCGCCGGGCTTCAGCGGATACACGCGGTCGCCATGCCGGTAATCGACTTCACCTTCCAACATGTAAATCGTCTCGATTCCGCCATGTTGGAAGGTCGGGAACACGTCGGATTCGGCGGTCAGGGTGATCAGGTACGGCTCGACAATGACGCCGGATCCGTTGGCCCCGATGTGCCCGAGCAAACTGTATTGGTGGTTGGCGCGCGTGCCTTCGCGGTCCAGCTCAACGCCCTGCCCCGCTCGCGTGTGCACCGCCTCGCGCCGTTCTTCGAATTGACGAAAGAAGCTGGTCAGCGGAACGGACAGCGCATCGGCCAAAAGCTGCAACGTGGTCAGCGATGGCGAGGTGTTGCCGTTCTCAATCTTCGACAGCATGCCAATCGACAGCCCGGTCACGCGCGCAAGCTCCGCTACTGTGGTGTTCTGCTGCTTGCGCCGCGCGCGGACTTCTCGTCCGATGGCGATTTCCAGCACCTTCTCGCGCTCGCCCGACCGCATCGAATGCGGATCCTGGGTCAGCTTCGGCGCCGGAACTTTGTCGTTTTCGTTCATGTCGCTGCCAGACTGCTGCCCATGCTGGGCCAGATTGTTTTCCTGATAGGAAAAATTCGGGAAAGGTAAAAGGAACTCCGCGCGCCCGTTTAATGCAACATACCGTCTTCACCCGGCGTCGTGACGGTTTGACCCCCCGACAGCGCGTGTCAGGTCCCGTGCTGCGTCGACAACCGAGCGGCTGATACGCTCGGTCACATCCCACCCCATCCGCGTCGCAGGACCGGACACCGAGATACCGGCCACCGCCTCACCATACATGTCAAAGACCGGGGCCGCGATGCAGCGCATGCCCAGGTTCTTCTCCTCTGCGTCAATTGCATATCCCCGCGCGCGGGTGCGGCGCAACTCTTGCACCAGTGCGTCCGGCGCAACCAGCGTATGCGCGGTGAAGGTTTCAAGACTGCGCCCCTTTAGCCACTGGCCAAACCGGTCCTCATCCATGAACGCCAACAGCGCCTTGCCGATGCCCGAGGCGTGCATGTCCGACAACGTGCCGGGCGGAAAGAAGGCGCGGATGCTCTCATGCGTCTCAACCTGGTTCAGAAACAGCACCATGCCGCCCTTTTCGATCCCCAGGTTCGCCGTTTCGCCCGTGCGCTCCATTAGGGCGCGCAGGATGGGCCGCGCCCGGTCCACCAGACTGGTCCGGCGCAAAAACCGCGCCCCAATGACAAAGGCCCGCGCGCCCACATACCATCGCTGTTCCTCGGGATCGAACTCTACCAGCCCGCGCGCCTCCAGCGTGATGAGCACCCGGTAGACCGTTGCGGGCGACTGGCTCAGTTCCGACGCCAGTTGCGACAGCGTCTTGCCCTGATCCGCACTGAGGTACTCGAAAATCTCCATCGCCCTGTCGAGCGACTTGATCGTGTTCTGCTCGGTCTTGTCGTCCCATCCCCTTGGCCGTCCACGGGCACGACGGGGATTCTCCTGGGTGTTTTGCGCGCCCGACATACGATCCTCCGACATTTGTGAAAATGTATTTCGCAATATGAAAAATACAAGCGCCTGTTTCTCAAGCATATTTCAGCAGCGCTCCGACCCTGGTCATATTTCATGCAAAAATTTCATGCGTCGCGGCCCTGTCGTAGAAAGGAGGTGCAGATAGGAGGGCGCTATGAGTTTTCAGAACCCCGTTTTCATTCCGGGACCGACGAACATTCCCGAAAGCCTGCGCAAGTCATGCGACATGCCGACCATCGACCACCGCTCGCCGCTCTTCGGCGGCATCCTCAACGCCGCCCGCGATGGTGTGCGTCAGGTGCTAAAATCCGAAACAGCGGACGTGTTCATCTTCCCCGCCACCGGCACCGGCGGTTGGGAAACCGCCCTGACCAACACACTCAGCCACGGCGACACTGTGCTGGCGGCCCGCAACGGGATGTTTTCGCACCGCTGGATCGACATGTGCCAGCGCCTCCGGCTCGACGTGCGTGTGGTCGAAACGCCCTGGGGCCACGGCATCCCCCACGCACAGTTTGCAGAGATCCTCGCCGCCGACACATCGCACCAGATCAAGGCGGTGCTCGCCACGCACAACGAAACAGCCACGGGTGTCACGTCCGACATCGCGGCAGTGCGCAACGCGATGGACGCCTCAGACCACCCGGCACTTCTGTTCGTGGATGGCGTATCTTCCATCGGTTCCATCGACTTCCAGTTTGACGGCTGGGGTGTCGACGTCGCCGTGACCGGGTCGCAAAAGGGCTTCATGCTGCCCGCGGGCCTCGCCATCGTCGGGTTCAGCGCCAAAGCCATGGCGGCCCAACCCTCGGCCCAACTGCCGCGCACCTTCTTCGACATCCGCGACATGGCCGATGGCTACGCGGCGGGCGCCTACCCCTACACCCCAGCCGTGGGTCTGATGAACGGGCTCAGCCACGCCTGCACCATGTTGCTGAGCGAGGGGCTCGACACCGTGTTCGCCCGCCACCACCGCATCGCCTCCGGCGTACGCGCGGCCGTGTCGGCGTGGGGCCTTGAACTCTGCGCCGCCTCTCCTGATCTTTATTCGGACACGGTCAGCGCAATCCGCACACCAGCGGGCTTTGACGCCAGCCGCATCGTCAGCCACGCGGCTACAACATACGGCGTCGCATTTGGCGGCGGGCTCGGAGAGGTCGCAGGCAAGGTGTTCCGCATCGGCCACCTGGGCAGCCTGACAGACGTGATGGCACTGTCCGGCATCGCCACGGCCGAGATGTGCATGGCCGATCTGAGCCTCGACATCACCCTCGGGTCCGGCGTCGCTGCTGCGCAACAGGTCTACCGCGCGCACGGTGCTGCCAACGTACAGAAGGATGCCGCGTGATGAAGGATATGACCGACATGATCATTCCGACCTATCAGGACATGCTCGACGCGCACGACCGCATCGCGCCCCATATCCGCCGCACCCCGGTGCGCACCTCGGACTACCTCAACGAACTCACCGGCGCGCAGCTCTTCTTTAAATGCGAAAACTTCCAGGAACCGGGCGCCTTCAAGGTGCGCGGTGCCACCAACGCGGTCTTCGGCCTCGATGACGCACACGCGGCCAAGGGGGTCGCGACCCACTCCTCCGGCAACCACGCCTCCTGCCTCAGCTATGCCGCGATGCGCCGGGGCATACCCTGCAACGTGGTCATGCCGCGCACAGCACCGCAGGCCAAGAAAGACACCGTCCGCCGCTACGGCGGGCAGATCACGGAATGCGAACCCTCAACCACCTCGCGCGAAGAAACCTTTGCCAAGGTGCAGGCGGAAACGGGCGGCGATTTCGTACACCCTTACAACGACCCGCGTGTGATCGCTGGCCAAGGCACCTGTTCACGCGAATTCATGGAACAGACCGACGGGCTCGACATGATGTTGGCCCCTATCGGCGGGGGCGGCATGATATCGGGCACCTGTCTGACACTGTCCACACTCGCGCCCGAGGTCGAGATCATCGCAGCCGAACCCGAACAGGCCGATGATGCCTATCGCAGTTTCAAGGCGGGCCATATCATCGCCGATGACGCGCCCAAGACCATTGCCGATGGCTTGCTTGTCCCGCTCAAGGAACTGACCTGGCATTTCGTATCGAACCACGTCACCGACATCTTCACCGCGTCCGAGGATGAGATCATCGACGCGATGAAACTGACGTGGAAGCACCTGCGCGTGGTGATGGAGCCGTCCTGCGCCGTGCCCCTAGCCATCATCCTGAAAAACAAGGAACGCTTCGCGGGCAAACGCGTGGGCGTCATCATCACCGGCGGCAATGTCGACCTCGACACGCTGCCCTGGATCAAGGGAGACTGACCAATGAACGCACCTGTCAACCTCAACACCCTCGAAGTGGGCTTTGACGTGCCCGCGCAGCCCGGCATGGACGCCGCCGACATCCAGACGCCCGCGCTGGTCCTCGACTTGGGCGCGCTGGAACGCAACATCAAGAAAATGGGCGACTACGCAGCGGCGCACGGAATGCGCCACCGCGTCCACGGCAAGATGCACAAGTCAGTCGACGTGGCAAAGATGCAGGTCGAGCTGGGCGGCGCCTGCGGCGTCTGCTGCCAAAAGGTGTCGGAGGCCGAAGTCTTCGCCCGTGGCGGCATCAAAGATGTACTTGTCTCCAACCAGGTCCGCGACCCGGCCAAGATCGACCGGCTGGCCCGCATGCCCAAACTCGGCGCCCGCACGATCTGCTGCGTCGATGACATCGTAAACGTGGCCGACTTGTCCGCCGCTGCCCAGAAACACGGCACCACCGTCGAATGTCTGGTCGAGATTGACTGCGGCGCCGGGCGCTGCGGCGTGACGACCACCGACGCTGTGGTCGAGATCGCCTCTGCCATCGACGCCGCCCCCGGCCTGAAATTCGCGGGTATTCAAGCTTACCAAGGCGCCATGCAGCACATGGACAGCTACGACGACCGCAAAGAGAAAATCGACATTGCCATTGCCATGGTGCGCGACGCTGTCGATGGGCTGAAAGCCAAGGGGCTGGAATGTGACATCGTCGGCGGCGGCGGCACCGGCTCCTACTACTTCGAAAGCAATTCGGGCGTGTACAATGAATTGCAATGCGGCTCCTACGCCTTCATGGACGCCGATTACGGCCGCATCCTGGACAAGGACGGCAACCGCATCGACCGGGGTGAGTGGGAAAACGCCTTCTTCATCCTCACACAGGTGATGAGCCACGCGAAGGCCGATAAGGCCATCGTGGATGCGGGGCTGAAGGCGCAATCGGTCGACAGCGGCCTGCCGGTGATCTTCGGGCGTACAGACGTCGAATACGTCAAATGCTCCGACGAACATGGCGTCGTGGCCGACCCCGATGGCGTGCTGAAGGTGGGCGACAAGCTGCACCTTGTCCCCGGCCATTGCGACCCCACCGCCAATGTCCACGACTGGTATGTGGGCGTGCGGGACGGCAAGGTCGAAACGCTCTGGCCCATCTCGGCGCGCGGTAAGGCGTTCTAGGCGCGACCCCCTCATCCTCCCAATGGCCCGTCACCGGGCCACACCTACCGGGGGCAGGCCCGACCTGCCCCCTTTTCTGACCAACGGACTGACCCAAATGCTGATTGTGCCCGAAAAAGACATCGCCGACCTCATGACGCGGCAAGCCGCCTTCGACGCCGTAGAACAGGTCTTTGCCGCGATGGCGGCGGAGGACGCCTACAACTTCCCCGTCGTACGCGAGGCCATCGGGCACGAGGACGCGCTTTATGGTTTCAAGGGCGGCTTTGACCGCGCGGGCGCGACGCTCGGTCTGAAAGCAGGCGGTTACTGGCCCCACAACCTGGAAAAGCGGGATTTGATCAACCACCAGTCCACCGTGTTCCTGTTCGACCCCGACACCGGCAAACCTGCCGCCATGGTCGGGGGCAACCTGCTGACGGCCCTGCGCACGGCGGCTGCCTCCTCAGTCTCCATCAAACACCTCGCCCGCCCCGACGCGAAAGTCCTCGGCATGATCGGCGCGGGCCATCAGGCCACGTTCCAGTTGCGGGCCGCCCTCGAACAGCGCGACTTCGAACGGGTCATCGGCTGGAACTACCACCCCGACATGCTGCCCAACATCGCGAAGGTCGCCGAAGAGGCGGGCCTCCCCTTCGAAGCGGTCGACCTGCCCGGCATGGTCGATGCCGACGTCATCATCTCGATCACCTCCGCCTTCGCCCCGTCGCTCATGGCCGACCACGTCAGCCCCGGCACCCACATCGCCTGCATGGGCACTGACACCAAGGGCAAGCAAGAGGTCGAAGCCGCCCTCTTTGCCCGCGCCACTGTCTTTACCGACGAGGTGGCGCAGTCCGTCTCCATCGGTGAGGCGCAGCACGCCATCGCCGCCGAGCTGATCGAGGCATCCGACATCCACCAGATCGGCGCCGTCATCAACGGCGCGCATCCGGGGCGCTCGGGCGACACTGACATCACGCTCTTCGACGGCACCGGCGTCGGGCTCCAGGACCTCGCCGTCGCCGCCCGCGTTGTTGACCTGGCCGAGAAAAAGGGTATCGCAATCCACGTCGACTTCTGACGCGATCACAAAGGCCAAGGCAGTGAAGATCTTTATCAACGGGTTCGGCCGCATCGGCCGCACGGTGCTGCGGCAAGTGCTGTCGGGGCACAAGGACGTCCAAATCGTCGGCATCAACGACATCGCGCCGCTCGACACCTGCGCGTACCTCTTCCGCTACGATTCCGTCTACGGCCCCTTTCCCGGTGAGGTGACATCCGAACAAGACGCGCTGGTCATTAACGGGCAGCGCATCCCATTTGCCAACACACCGGACCTGTCCACACTCGACCTGAAGGGCGTCGACATCGTCATGGAATGCACCGGCAAGGCAGGCACGCGCGCCATCGCGACACGCGGTCTCACAGTCGGCGCCAACCGCGTCCTGATCTCAGGCCCCTCCGACGCCGCCGATCAGACAATCGTGCTAGGGGCAAACGACCACGAACTGACCGACGCCCGCATCATCTCCAACGCCTCCTGCACCACCAACGCCATCGCGCCCCTGCTCAAAACGCTGGACGACGCATTCGGCATCACCCACGGACACATCACGACAATCCACTGCTACACCGGCAGCCAGCCGACAGTAGACGCCCCCGGCCCCAGCTTTGAACGCAGCCGCGCGGCGGCGGTGTCCATGGTGCCCACGACAACCAGCGCTGCAAACCAGATCGCACGCATCCTGCCGGAGATAGACGGGCGGCTCAGCGTCTCGGCTGTCCGCGTGCCCTGCATCAGCGTGTCATCCGTCGATGCCGTCCTGCAACTGCGCGACACACCGACCGAAGACGCAACCACAACGCTCGATGCGTGCCTCAAGGAAAACCCGGTCATCGGCATCACCCATGACCCCTGCGTCTCATCCGACCTGCGCGCACGACCCGAGTCGCTCATCGTTGCCCTGCCCGAAACCCAGTGGATCGGCGCGACGCAACTGCGCCTGCTTGGCTGGTACGACAACGAATGGGGCTTTTCCGCGCGGATGATCGACGTCGCCCGTGCGATGACGGCTTAACCGCCGGTATCGGCGACCAACCCCTGCCCCTCGATGGCAGCAATGGCACAGGCTTCGTCATTGTCTGAACTGTCACCCGTGATGCCGATCCCACCGACCAGCACGCCATCCCGCAGGATCAGCACACCGCCCGGCACCGGCACCAGCGCGCCACCATTCAGCGCATTCATCGCATCAATAAAGTACGGCTGCTCCTGCGCCCGGTTAAACAGCGCGCGCGAGCCCAAACCCATGGCAACCGCCCCCTTCGCCTTGCCCTGCGCAATCTCAGCCCGCAGGTTGCTGGTGCCATCCTCGCGTTGCAGCGCCACCAGATGGCCCCCCGCATCAATGACCGCAATGGTCAGCGGTTTCATGTTGTGCGCGCGCCGATATTCCAGCGCCGCCGCGATCAGTGCGTTGGCCAGATCAAGGTCCATGTTCAGTCCTTCGGGAAATCATCGGGCCGCCCGGCCAGAACCGGGCAGCCCATGGGAGGTTAGTTATAGAAGTAGTCGACCAGGAACAGCGGGATCGCCGGGATGTAGGTGCACATCAACAGCACCGTCAGCAGGACCGCGATGAAGTAGATATTCACCTTGGTCACGTCCCAGATATTCGCCCGCGCCACCGCACAGGCGGTGATCAACACGCTCGCCACAGGCGGCGTCTGCTGCCCGATCGCCAAGTTCAGCGTCACCACCAGACCGAAGTGGATCGGGTTGATCCCCACCGCGTCGATCAGCGGGATAACAATCGGCACCACAAGAATGATGGCCGCCGCCGAGTGCAGGAAGAACCCGATCACCAGGAAGAAGAAGTTGAGGATTAGAAGGACCACCCACTTGTTGTCAGTGATGCTCAGGATCGCGCCCGCCAGTTCCTGCGGATACTGCGCACGGGTCAGGAACCCGCCCATGACCACGGACGCGGCCACCAGCAGCATAACAACCGCCGTCTGCATACCCCCGTCCAGCATCGAGCGTTGCAGGTGGCGCAGATCGACCTGCCGATACCACAGGCTGATCGCGATGGCCGCCAGCACGGCCAGCCCCGCCGCCTCGGTCGCTGTGACATAGCCGCCAAAGATACCACCAAGGATAATCACCGGCAGGGCAAAGGTCGGCAGAGCGTCAACGAATGCGCGCCAAAGCACCCGACCCGAAAACGCCTCTTCCCGCGGCAGGTCATAGCGCACCGCAAACCAGTAGGCGACGCCCATCAACCCAGCAGCCCCCATCAGACCGGGCACGACACCCGCGACAAACAACTGCTCCACCGACACGTTGGCCGATGTTGCGTACAGGATCATAGGAATGGACGGCGGAATGATGATGGCCAGCGAGGCCGAGGACGACGTGACCGCCGCCGACAGCGCACCGGAATAGCCACGCTTTTTCATCTGCGGGATCATCACCGACCCCATCGCCGCCACATCCGCGACAGCCGAGCCGGAGATCTCGGCAAAGAACAGTGACACACCAATGTTCACATGCGCCAGCCCGCCCCGGATGAACCCGATCAGCGCCGCCACGAAGTTGATCAGCCGGTCGGTGATGCCACCCGCGTTCATGATCGCGCCCGCCAGCACGAACATCGGGATGGCGATCAGCGAAAACTTGGTCGCGCCGCCATACATATCGAGTGCGACGTTCACCAGCGACCCGGTGCCTTCAAGCACCAGCAAGCCCCCAATGGCCGACACGGCCAGCGCCACGCCAATAGGCACGTTCAGACAGATCATCGCCACCATCGCGATGAAGATCCCCAGCATCAGCATCAGGCGTTCCCCGCTTTCTTCATCTCGGTTTCCACCTCTTCTTCGATCTCAGCATGTTCCAGCGACACGCCCGATGCGGTCTTGCGCCAGTAATCGGGCAGGCTCAGCGCCTGACAGATCAGGAACAACACGGCACCGATGGGAATGACGGATTGGGCAAAGCTGACCGGCACCCAGGTCAGTGACACCAGCGACATGCCCCCCAGGATGGTCATCACCGTGTATCCGGCCCACGCGAGCAGCACGAAAAAGCCTGCTGTGACCAGCTCGGCCAGCGCCACAGCCCACATGCGCCACGGCATCCCGATGGAGAGCAGCACGCTGTCAAACCCGATATGGCGCCGCCGCAAAACAGCCAGCGCCGACCCGTAATAGGTGATCCACGCCAGCATGATCGCCGCCACCTCGTCATACCAGGCCAGGCTCGACCCCAAGAGGCGGTAGGTCACGGCGACCACCACGACAGTCGTCAGGATCACCATCAACAGGATCACGAAGTTTTCGAGGACAACCTCAAAGAAAGTCTGCAGTGCTTTGAGCATGGGAGGTCCTTGCCGGGCGCCGGGCCCGGAGAAGTCAGAAGACGATGTCATTTAAGCGTACCCTAAAGCAGGCAAGGGACCGATTGCGGCCCCTCGCCCGGTCTCAGGTCAGGACCCTGAGGCGAGGTTCTGGATACGCTCGATCAGGTCCGCGCCGCCATCCACGGTGCTCGCAAACTCGTCGTAGATCGCGGTAGAGGCGTCGATGAAGGCTTGGTTGTCCGCCTCGTTCACTTGCACACCGGCTGCCTTGATCACATCGAGGAGTTCTACTTCCAGCTTCGCGGCATGGTCATAGACGAAATCCTGCGTCTCGGCCCCGCACGCCTCAAGATCGGCACGCACGTCTTCGGGCAGTTGCTGCCAGCGCCGCTCGGACACCAGAACATACCCGGGGGTATAGACGTGTCCGGTGATCGACAGGTATTCCTGCACTTCCTGGAACTTGGCCGACGCGATCTGGGCATAGGGG
This sequence comes from Tateyamaria sp. ANG-S1, assembly GCF_000814025.1. Lineage (GTDB taxonomy): Bacteria > Pseudomonadota > Alphaproteobacteria > Rhodobacterales > Rhodobacteraceae > Tateyamaria. The sequence continues at coordinate 43,692 of NZ_JWLL01000014.1, forward strand.
TTTTCCTGCCCGTCAATTACGTTGGTCTGCAGTGCGGTGAACACTTCCGAGAACGCCATCGGCGTCGGGTTGGCACCATATTGCTGGAACATCTTCACCCGCCACTCGCCATTGGGCGTACGCAGCTTGATGCCTTGCAGGTCCTCGGGCGTGTTGATGGGACGCGTATTGTTGGTGATGTGGCGGAAGCCATTTTCGAAGTAGCCAATGATCCGGTAGCCTTGGCTTTGCGCGGCCTCCTGGAACACATCTCCCAACTCGGCCTGAATGCGGCGCATGTGGTCGCGGTCCTGCACGATGTAGGGCATCTCGAACACGCCGAACTCGGGCGCCACCGACGACATCACCGACGACGGCAGCGAGAAATCGACCTGCCCCAGCTTCAGCTTCTGCAGCAGCTCACGGTCCTTGCCCAGCTGGCTCGCGCCAAAGGTTTGCACCTCGGCCCGGTCGCCTAGCTTGCCGTTCGCACATTCGGCAAAGGCATCCGCCGATGCCTCAAACAGCGAGCCAGGGTTGCCAACATGGCCAAAGCGCAGGGTCAGGTCGGCCGCCGTCGCTGCCAAAGGCATGGCAATGGCCGCCACACTGGCCAGTATGGTTGCTTTGAGTTTCATGGTTTTCCTCCCTTGGTGCCCCGTTTTTGGGGCGTTATTCCGCGGCCACCCGCGTATCTGTCGTGTCCTTCAGATGCTCCATCGCCGCCTGCGCGCCGCCCGCCTGATGCGGGACACCGGCCTTGGCCAAGCCCATCTCGACCCCGGACAAGGTCGCCATCAGCATCAAATCGTTGAAATCGCCCAGATGCCCGATGCGGAACACCTTGTCGGCCACCTTGGACAGGCCATTGCCCAGCGAAATGTCATAGTGCTTGAGCGTCGTCGCCCGGAACCCATCCGCCGAATGCCCGCCCGGCATCAAAACAGCGGTCAGCACGCCGGACTCTTCACCCTGCCGCGCGCACAGCACTTCCAGCCCCCAGGCCCGGACCGCCGCCCGCGTCGCCGCACCGTGCCGCGCATGACGGGCAAAGACATTGTCCAGCCCCTCTTCATGCAGCATCGCGATGGCCTCGTTCAGACCATAAAGCAGGTTGGTGCCCGGCGTGTACGGGAAATACCCCGTCTCGTTCGGACCCACCATGTCCTGCCAATCCCAGTAGCTGCGCGGCGTCTCGACGCTCTTAGAATGCTCCATCGCCCGTGCACTCACGGCGTTAAAGCTCAGCCCCGGCGGCAGCATCAGACCCTTCTGAGAGCCCGACACACACACATCCACGCCCCACTCGTCAAAGCGGAAGTCAATCGAGGCCAGGCCCGAAATCGTATCCACCATCAAAAGCGCCGGATGCCCCGCCGCATCAATCGCCTTGCGCACCTCGGCCACATTCGAAACCGACCCGGTCGAGGTCTCGTTGTGCACAACACACACCGCCTTGATCTCGTGGCCCGTATCCTCGCGCAGCCGCGCCTCGATCCGGTCAGGCTCTGCCCCGCCGCGCCAGTCCCCTTCCAGAAACTCCGGCTCCATCCCGATCTTGCGCGCCATCTTGTTCCACAAGGTCGCGAAATGCCCCGTCTCAAACATCAGCACCTTGTCACCGGGGTTCAGCGTGTTGACCAGCGCCGCTTCCCACGCACCGGTGCCCGAGGACGGGTAGATGAACACATGGCTTTCGGTCTTGAAGATGCTCTTCATCCCCTCCAGCGCCGTCTTGCCCACCTCGGCAAAATCCGGGCCGCGATGGTCAATGGTCTGCGCGCTGATGGCACGCAGGATACGGTCTGGCACCGCACTCGGCCCCGGAATCTGCAGGAAATGTCGGCCAGCCTGGCGCATGGATATTATCCTCCCGAAATGCGCCGTTTGCCCGACGCGATTAGCTGTTGCAAAAAACGTAATTATGAATTCATTATTCAGTCAAGCAAAATCTTGAAGCCCCGTAGAACGGGCCGGGATTGGGAGGTTACATAGAACACATGCGAGAAAACACGCATCTTTTCAAACGCTTGGCTTCAGAAGCACAGGGTGAGGTCATGGCCGATCCCGCCAGCCGCGCACGATACGCCACCGACGCCTCCATCTACCAAATGGTACCAGAAGCGGTCGTTTTGCCCCGGTCAGAGGCCGATGTCGAAGCCGTCATGCAGATCGCGCGAGAGGAAGAAACACCCGTCCTGCCACGAGGTGGCGGCACCTCACAATGCGGTCAAACGGTCAACCGTGCCGTGGTGCTCGACAACACACGCCATCTGAACAAGATCATCCACATCGATCCCGAAAAGCTCACCGTCAAGGTGCAGCCAGGCGTCGTCCTTGACGAATTGAACCGCGCCCTGAAACCGCACGGCCTGTGGTTCCCTGTCGATCCCTCCACCGCCTCGCGCTGCACGCTGGGCGGCATGGCCGCCAACAACTCCTCGGGCGGCAAATCCCTGCGCTACGGCATCATGCGCGACAACGTCCGCGCGATCTCTGCCATTCTGCCCGATTGCACCCGCGCCCGCTTCAACGGCGCCGACCCTGCACCCGGCCCCTACGCCGATCTGGTATGCGACATGCGCGCCCTCGGCCAGCGCGAAGCGGACGAAATCGATGCCCGCTTCCCCGAGGTCCAACGCCGCGTCGGCGGCTACAACATCGACGCCCTGACAGGCAATGACGTGAACATGGCTCACCTACTCGTGGGGTCAGAAGGCACGCTGGCCTATTTCACCGAACTGGACCTGAGCCTCGCCCACCTGCCCGGCGAAAAGGTGCTGGGCATCTGCCACTTCCCCACCTTCTACGCGGCGATGGATGCCGCGCAGCATCTGGTCACGCTGGACCCGCAAGCGGTCGAGCTGATCGACGACACGATGATCGCACTCGGGCGCGCCATCCCACTTTTCGCCAAAACCATCGAGGCGTTCGTCGAAGGCGCCCCCGCCGCTCTCCTGCTGGTTGAATTCGCCGAAGGGGACGCCGCCGCCAACGCCGCCAAACTCGCGCAACTCGCCGACCTCATGGGCGATCTGGGTTTTGCCTTCTCAGAAACCGACGCACGCTGGGGCGGTGTCGTGCCCGTCAGCGACCCGAACCTGCAAAACGCCATCGCCGAATACCGCAAATCCGGCCTCAACGTGATGATGTCCATGAAAGAGGCGGGCAAACCCATCTCATTCGTCGAGGATTGCGCCGTCGCCCTGCCGGACCTTGCCGAATACACCCAAGGCCTCACCGACATCTTCGCCCGCCACGGCACGAAGGGGACATGGTATGCCCACGCCTCCGTCGGCTGCCTTCACGTGCGCCCCGTCCTGAACATGCGGCAGGACAAGGACGTCAAAACCATGCGCGCCATTGCCGAGGAATGCTTTGACCTCGTCAAGCACTACAAAGGCTCGCATTCCGGCGAACACGGCGACGGCATCGTGCGCTCCGAATTCCACGAAAAGATGTTCGGCCCCCGCATCGTCTCGGCGTTCGAAGAGGTGAAGGCCCGCTTTGATCCCACCGGCCTGATGAACCCGGGCAAGATCGTGCACGCCTCCGCCATGGATGACCGCCGCGTCTTCCGCTACGGCCCGAATTACGAGGTGCCCGAGTTCGATACCGCCCTCGACTGGTCGGCCTGGCCGGGCGCCGCAGGCGGGTTTCAGGGCGCGGTCGAGATGTGCAACAACAACGGTGCCTGCCGCAAGCTGAAGGGCGGCGTCATGTGCCCCTCCTTCCGCGCCACCCGCAACGAACGCGACGCCACACGCGGGCGCGCCAACACCCTGCGCTTCGCCATCAGCGGCCAGATGCCCGGCGGGCTGACCTCGGACGCGATGGCCGATACCATGAAATACTGCGTCTCATGCAAAGCCTGCCGGCGCGAATGCCCCACCGGGGTCGACATGGCCCGCATGAAGATCGAGGTGCTGGTCGCCCGCCGCCGCGAAAACGGCCTCACCTTCGCCGACAAGCTGGTCGCCCATCTGCCCCGCTATGCCCCCCGGGCCGCACGGGTCGGGTGGTTGATGAACCTGCGCAACAAGATCGGCCCGGTCCGCAAACTCACCGAACGGCTCACCGGCGTGTCCCACCGCCGCGACCTGCCCATCTGGTCCGCGAACCCCTTCCGCGATGAGGAGGCGCAGGACCAAAACCCCGACGTTCTCCTCTTCGCCGACGTCTTCAACCGCTACTTCGAGCCTGAAAACCTCCGCGCCGCCATCAAGGTCATGCGCGCCGCCGGTATGCGCGTGGCTATGGCAAAAGACGGTTCAGGCATCAACCTCGACTGCGGCCGCACGCTCCTCGCCACCGGCTGCGTGGACGAAGCCCGCGCCGAAGCACAGCGCGTCATCGACGCCACCCGCGACGCCGTCGCCAGCGGCATCCCCATCGTCGGGCTCGAACCCTCCTCCATCCTCACCTTCCGCGACGAATTCCTCGCACTCTGCCCTGGCCCCGACGCCCAAGCGCTCGCCGACAACGCCAAGACGTTCGAGGAATTTTTGATCACCGCCCCCGCGCTCCCCCTCAAACCGCTGAACCGCCCCATCCACGTCCACGGCCACTGCCACCAGAAGGCGCACGCGGCCGTCACCCCCATGCTCGACCTCCTGCGCCAGATCCCCGACGCGCAGGTGCACATGATCGAAACCAGCTGCTGCGGCATGGCGGGCGCATTCGGCTACGCCCCCGACACGATCGACGTCTCGCTCAAGATGGCCGGGCTCGACCTCTTCCCGGCGCTCGACGCCGCCCCCGACGACGCGATCGTCGTCGCCGATGGCACCTCTTGCCGGCACCAGATCACCGACGGCACGCCGCGCAGGCCAATGCACGTCGCACGCTTGCTGGAACAGGCACTTGATGGCTAGGATACCGACATGAACCTGACCCAAAGCATCAAACGCCCGACCCTGCACGAAGAGCTCGTGGAACGGCTCCGCGACCTCGTGGTCGAAGACGCGCTGAAACCCGGCGAAAAGGTACCGGAGAAAGACCTCTGCGCCTCCTTCGGCGTCTCCCGCACGCCCCTGCGCGAAGCGCTTAAGGTGCTCGCCTCCGAAGGGCTAGTCGAGCTGCAGGCCAACCGCGGCGCCCGCGTGACCGAGGTGACGCGGCAAGAGCTGGAAAACACCTTCCCCCTGATCGCAGTCCTCGAACAGCTGGCAGGCGAACAGGCCTGCACGCACATGGACGCCGCCGCCATCGCGCACATCGCCCAGCGGCACGACGACATGATCGCCGCCTACAAGGCGCGCGATAGGCAGGCGTACTTCCAGGCCAACCAGGACATCCACAACGCCCTGATCGAAGGGGCGAAAAACGAGGTGCTCGAAGCGCACCACCGCATGCTCGCCGTTCGCGTCCGGCGCGCGCGCTTCATGGTGAACCTGTCCGACGAACGCTGGTCACAGGCCATCGCGGAACACGAACAGATGATGGAAAAGCTGCACGCCCGCGACGCCGAAGGCCTCGGCGCGCTGATGAAGCAACACATGCTGAACAAGTTCACCGCCCACATGAAAGCATTCGGAGCGGACGACGCGGCCTAGGCTCCGTCAGGTCATCACAAACAGATCCTTGTGCGCCTCCCGCAGCAGGCTCTTCTGCACCTTGCCCATCGTGTTTCGCGGCAATTCATCCACGACAATCAGCGCGCGCGGGTGCTTGAACCGCGCCAATGACGCCGCCGCAGCCGCCTTGATCCCCTCGACATCCGGCGTCTCACCCGCCACCGGCACAATCAGCCCCACCACCGTCTCTCCAAAATCATCATGCGGCACGCCGATGACCGCACTTTCCAGCACACCGGGCTGGTCATCCAGCACCAACTCGATCTCCTTAGGGTATATGTTGTAGCCGCCCGAGATGATCAGATCCTTGTCGCGGCCAACAATATGCACATACCCGTCCGCGTCGATCTTCCCCAGATCGCCGGTGATGAAAAACCCGTCCGCGCGCAGCTCGGCCGCGGTCTTTTCCGGCATCTTCCAATAGCCCTGAAAGACATTCGGCCCCCGCACCTCAATCAGCCCCACCTCACCGTCGACCACAGGCTGGCCGCTCGCACGGTCCGTCACCTTCAGTTC
>NZ_JWLL01000015.1 GCF_000814025.1 Tateyamaria sp. ANG-S1
GGTTGGGGGGGGCGGGGGGGGTGGGGGGGGAGGGGGGGGTTTGTGGATGTGGGGGGGGGTCTTGGGGGGTTTGCCCCGGGGGGGGTGCGGGTTGCAATTTTCTATGGGGGGGGGCTGTCCCCCCCCCACGCCGATGGCGCTCCCCCCGAGGATTTTTTGGAAACAGGGAAGACTTATCAGACCACGCCCTATGGGCAGGAGGTGGACGATTTCATCGGCGATGCCCTGGTCGCGCAGTTGCGGGAGAGTTCGGACTACGATGCGCGGCGGGCGGCTGTAGCGGATTGGAATGCGGCCAATCCGGTGCTGAAAAAGGGGATTGCGCTGACGCCGGTGAAGTTCGGGATTTCTTTTACCCTGACGCATTTGAACCAAGCCGGTGCGTTGGTTCATGTTTATGCAGACGGGTCGATCCATCTGAACCATGGTGGGACCGAGATGGGACAGGGGCTGTTCCAGAAGGTCGCACAGGTTGCGGCAAGCCGGTTTGGCGTGCCGTTGGAGATGGTGAAGATCACGGCGACCGACACCGCTAAGGTGCCCAACACCTCGGCGACGGCGGCATCGTCGGGCAGTGATCTGAACGGGATGGCGGTGAAGGCCGCCTGCGACACCATTCGGGATCGGATGGCAGAGCATCTGGCGCAGTTGCACCAGGTGCGCCCGGATGAGGTCACCTTTGCCGACGGGCGGGTGCTTGCAGGAGCCGAGGAGTACAGTTTTGCCGAGGTTGCCGCCCTGACCTACATGGCGCGCATCAGCCTGTCGGCGACCGGGTTCTACAAGACGCCTGACATCAAGTGGGACCGGATCAAGGGACAGGGGCGGCCGTTTTTCTATTTTGCCTATGGCGCAGCCGTGACCGAGGTGGTGATCGACACGCTGACGGGTGAGAACAGGATTTTGCGCGCTGACATCCTGCATGACGCGGGTGCTTCGCTGAACCCGGCGCTGGACATTGGACAGATCGAGGGTGGCTATGTGCAGGGCGCGGGTTGGCTGACGACCGAGGAGCTGGTTTGGGACGATGCGGGCCGTCTGCGCACCCATGCGCCATCGACCTACAAGATCCCCGCCTGTGCAGATCGTCCGGACGTGTTCAACGTGGCGCTTTGGGACGGTGAAAACCGGGCCGACACGATCTACAAGTCCAAGGCCGTCGGCGAGCCGCCCCTTATGCTGGGGATTTCGGCGTTTCTGGCGCTGAGTGACGCAGCAGCGGCTTGTGGGCCGCACTATCCGGACTTACAGGCCCCCGCCACTGCCGAGGCTGTGTTGAAAGCGGTGCACACCGCGCGCGGCGATGTTTGATCGCGCGGGTCTGATTGCCGCCTGCGCGGCCCATGGCCGTGTGGTGCGTGTCGTGGTGGCCCATGTGCAGGGGTCGGCCCCGCGCGAGGCGGGCGCGGCGATGCTGGTCTGGGACGGCGGGCAATCCGGCACCATTGGTGGCGGTGCGCTGGAGTTTGAATTGTCGGCGGCCGCACGCAAGTTGAAGCGGGACACGCGCAGCCGTCACGCGCTTGGGCCAGACCTTGGTCAGTGCTGTGGTGGGGCGGTTGAAATCCTGTCCGAGATCTACGACCTGAACCGCGCCCGCGCCCTGCCCCATGATCTGGTGGCGCGGGGGCCCGACCCGATGCCCCTGTCCATCAAGCGCATGATGAAGGCGGCGCGCAATCAGGGCACCCTGCCCGCATCGCAACTGAAAGACGGCTGGATGATCGAGCCGGTGCGCCCGGAGGATCAGGAGGTCTGGATCTGGGGCGCGGGTCACGTGGGCCGTGCGCTGGTCGATATTCTGCGCCATGTGCCGGGGCATCGGTTGACCTGGGCGGATACCGGGCCGGAGCGGTTTCCCGAAGATGTGCCGGACGCAGTGACCACGGTGCCTGCCGTGGATCTGCCTGCGCTGGCGGCCCATGCGCCCAAGGATGCGCATCACCTGATCCTGACCTACGCCCATGACATTGACCTGGGCCTGTGCCACGCGCTGCTGAGCCGTGGTTTTGCCACTTGCGGGTTGATCGGGTCCAAGACGAAATGGGCGCGCTTTCGCAAGCGGTTGGCTGAACTGGGACACGCTGCGGATGAAATTGACCGCATCACCTGCCCCATTGGCGATCCATCTTTGGGCAAGGACCCGCATTTGATTGCGATTGGGGTCGCCTATCGGCTAGCACAGTCCACGCAGACCATACCGCTACGACTGGAGACCCGTGCGTGAGCCCCCTTTTGTCCCTGAACGGGTTGACCAAGGCCTATCCCGGCGTTGTGGCAAATGACGACGTGTCGTTGGAGATCGCACCCGGTGAAATCCACGCCCTGCTGGGCGAGAACGGGGCGGGCAAGTCGACGCTGGTCAAGATGATCTATGGGTTGGTGAAGCCCGATGCTGGTGTGATGCAGATGAATGGCGCGGGATTTGCCCCGTCGGACCCGCGTGCGGCCCGTGCGGCGGGTGTGGGCATGGTGTTTCAGCATTTTTCGTTGTTCGACGCGCTGAGCGTGGCGGAGAATATCGCGCTGGGGATGGAGACACCGCCGCCTATGCGGACGCTTGCGGCGCGTATTCGCGAGGTGTCGGAGACCTATGGGTTGCCGCTGTCCCCGGATCGGACGGTGGGAGATCTGTCGGCGGGCGAGCGGCAGCGGGTCGAGATCATTCGGTGTCTTTTGCAGGACCCGAAGCTGTTGATCATGGACGAGCCGACCTCTGTGCTGACGCCGCAGGAGGTGGAAATCCTGTTTGAAACTCTGCGTAAGTTGAGCGCGGAGGGGACCGCGATCCTGTATATCTCGCACAAGCTGGAAGAAATTCGCGCGCTCTGCGATGCCGCGACGATCCTTAGGGGCGGTAAGGTGGTGGGCACGTGCGTGCCGCGCGACACCTCGGCCCGAGCCATGGCCGAGATGATGGTGGGCAGTTCGCTGGCCACGCCCAAGGCCGCGGCCCATGAGGCGGGCGAGGTGCTGTTGTCGGTGACCGGATTGTCGGTTTTGTCCCCCTCGGCCTTCGGCATGTCTTTGAAAGACCTGTCCTTTGACGTGCGCGCGGGCGAGGTGCTGGGCATCGGCGGGGTCGCGGGCAACGGGCAGGACGAGTTGCTGGCGGTGTTGTCCGGGGAATTGCCGTGCGGGCCGGGGATGGTGCGGTTCAAGGGGGATGATCTGGCCAAGGCAGGGCCGGAGGCGCGGCGCGGTTTGGGTGTGCTGGCAGCCCCCGAGGAACGCTTGGGCCATGCGGCGGCACCGAATATGTCGCTGACGGAGAATGCCATGCTGACCGGGGCCGCGCGCGAAGGGTTGGCGCGGCGGGGGATACTGGACTGGCGGAAGACACGCAGCTTTGCCGAGCGGATCATTTCGGGCTTTGACGTGCGTACGCCGGGGCCTGAGAACGCAGCGCGGTCACTGTCAGGGGGCAACCTGCAGAAATTCGTGATCGGGCGCGAGGTGTTGCAAAAGCCGGAAGTGCTGGTTGTGAACCAGCCGACTTGGGGTGTGGACGCAGCCGCGGCGGCGGCCATTCGGCAGGCCTTGCTGGATTTGGCGGCCGAGGGATCTGCCGTGGTCGCCATTTCGCAAGATCTGGACGAGCTGATGGAAATCTCGGACCGGTTTGCGGCGCTGAACGAGGGGCGTTTGAGTGCGCCGCGTGCCACGGCTGGGTTGGATGTGGAGCAGATCGGGTTGATGTTGGGGGGTGCCCACGGGATGGAGGTGGCGCATGTTTGAGGGTGCGGGAGCCTCCGGCGGCGGTTTATTTGGCGAAATGAAGCTGGGGATGTTTGAATGATCCGGATCGAGGCGCGGCCGCAGCCCTCTGCTGTGATGGCCTATGCCACGCCTGTGCTGGCGGTCGTGCTGACCATGATCTTTGGTGGGGTGCTGTTTGCGGCCTTGGGCAAGGATCCGTTGCAGGCCATTGCGACGATTTTCTGGGAGCCGCTCTTTGGCGAGTTTGCGTTCTTTTACCGGCCTCAATTGCTGATCAAGGGTGCGCCGCTGGTGTTGATCGCCATCGGTCTGGCGCTGGGGTTCCGAGCGGGTATCTGGAATATTGGGGCCGAGGGGCAGTACATCGTGGGCGCCATTTGTGGTGCAGGTGCGGGGCTGGCTTTTTACCCCACTGAGAGCGTTTTGATCTTTCCGCTGATGGTGCTGGCCGGGGCCTTGGGCGGTTGGGCCTGGGCCATGATCCCGGCGGTGTTGAAGGTGAAGTTCGGGACCAATGAGATCTTGGTGTCGTTGATGCTGGTCTATGTGGCGGAACAGTTGCTGGCCTCCATGTCCCTGGGATTGCTGAAAAATCCGGAAGGGTTTGGCTTTCCCGGATCGCGGAACTTGCAGCAATATCCCAGCGCGCATAATGCCGAGATCATCTCGGGCACCGGCATGCACTGGGGTGTTGTGGCGGCGCTGATCGCGGTGATCTTTGCCTATGTGTTGCTCACCCGGCACCGGTTGGGCTTTGCCATTCGGGTAACGGGAGAAGCGCCGCGGGCGGCCAAGTTCGGGGGCGTCAATCCGGGGCGGTTGGTGCTGTTCTGCCTTGGCATGTCCGGTTTGCTCGCAGGGCTTGCGGGCATGTTCGAGGTGGCGGGGCCGGCGGGTCAGATCAGCATTGATTTCAACGTGGGCTACGGGTTCACGGCGATCATCGTGGCGTTTCTTGGCCGCTTGAACCCGCTTGGTATCGTGGCTGCGGGGCTGTTGATGGCGCTGACTTACATTGGCGGCGATATTGCGCAGTCGCAGTTGGGTCTGCCTGCCGCCGCCATTCAGGTATTTCAGGGGATGCTGCTGTTTTTCCTGTTGGCGCTGGATGTGATGACAAACTACCGCGTGCGGTTTGGCCGGGTGGAGGTGGCGTGATGAGCACAACAGCCGCCATAGCCCTCGCGACGACCACCTGGTTTTGCGACAGTGGACCTTCGCTCGCCAACCTTGCCGTGCCCTATTTCAGCCTCGACTTAGAATTCGCGTCCGACGACACGTTCACGGCCACCGGCACACGCAGCGAAATGGGGTTCGAAGACAAGGTGTCCTGGTCTGGCCGCTGGACAGATCAGAACGGGACACTTTGGCTGATTGGCGACATGGCGATCAAACAGGCATTCAATCACACGCCACCGCACCGCGAGGCCCGAGCCATGTCGACACGCGTCGAACCGGACGTTCTGATGTTCGAAATATCACTCGAAGGGGACGCCCCACGGCTTGTGCGGTGCCTCACGCACCTCCTGAGATAACGCAAATGGACCTGTCTTCGATCAACCCAATCCTCCTGATCGCCGCCATGATCGCGGCGGCCACGCCCATCCTGCTGGCCGCCATCGGAGAGCTTGTCGTTGAACGCGCGGGTGTCCTGAACCTCGGGGTCGAGGGGATGATGATCACCGGCGCTGTCTGTGGCTTCATCATTGCCGTGAACACCGGCTCGCCCACGGTTGGGTTTATCGCGGCGGCCATTGGCGGTGCCGTGCTGAGCCTGCTTTTTGCCTTTCTCACGCAGGTGGCGCTGGCCAATCAGGTGGCCTCGGGCCTTGCGCTGACCCTCTTTGGCCTTGGGCTGTCGTCGCTCATGGGGCAGTCCTATGTGGGGATCAAACCGCCGCGCGCCGAAGCCACGCCGCTTGGACCGCTGGCCGACATTCCGGTGATCGGGCCGATCGTGTTTGGGCATGACCTGATGGTCTATCTAGGCCTCGGCATCGTCGCGGGCACATGGGCTGTGCTGAAATTCACTCGCATGGGCCTCGTCCTGCGCGCCGTTGGTGAAAACCACGATGCCGCCCATGCGCTCGGTTACAAGGTCAAGCGTATCCGCACGCTGGCTATCCTCTTTGGCGGGGCCTGTGCGGGGTTGGGCGGGGCCTACATCTCGCTCATCCGCGTGCCGCAATGGACCGAGGGGATGACCGCCGGTGTGGGCTGGATCGCCCTCGCCCTTGTCGTCTTTGCCTCGTGGAAGCCGTGGCGTGTCCTGCTGGGTGCCTATCTTTTTGGCGGGATCACCCAGCTCCAGTTGAACCTGCAAGGCGCGGGCGTTGCCATTCCGGTCGAGTATTTGGCAATGTCCCCCTACATCGTGACGATCATCGTTCTGGTGATTCTGAGCGCAGACAAATCCCGCGCCCCCGGCTCACTGGGGCGCACATTCCACGCCTCGGGATAAGGGGCGCGCACCTAAATGGGGAGAACACCGAAAATGAAATTCACGACACTTGTGGCAAGTGCCGCGCTGGCGCTTGGGCTGGCGGGCGGCGCACTGGCCGACGATCCGACCAAGGTTGGCTTTGTCTATGTGGGCCCTGTCGGCGACGGCGGCTGGACCTATGAGCACGACCAGGGCCGTCAGGCGGTTGAGGCGGAGTTCGGCGACGCGGTCGAAACCGTGTTCGTTGAAAACGTGGCCGAAGGCCCCGACGCCGAGCGCGTGATGACGCAGATGGCGCTGGATGGGGCCGATCTGATCTTCACCACGTCCTTCGGCTTCATGGACCCGACCATCAACGTCGCGGCCAAGTTCCCGAATGTGAAATTCGAGCACGCAACCGGCTACAAACGTGCCGACAACGTGTCGACCTACTCCGCCCGCTTCTACGAGGGTCGCGCGGTTCAAGGCCACATCGCGGGCAAAATGACCGAGAGCAATATCATCGGCTACATCGCGTCTTTCCCGATCCCCGAAGTGATCCGCGGCATCAACTCGGCCTATCTGCACGCCTCGAAAGTGAACCCGGATGTCGAGTTCAAGATCATCTGGGTCTACACGTGGTTTGACCCCGCGAAAGAGGCTGACGCCGCCAAGGCCCTGATCGATCAGGGCGCGGACGTGGTGCTGCAGCACACCGACTCCACAGCCCCGCAGGCGGCCGCACAGGAAGCAGGCAACGTGATGACCTTTGGTCAGGCGTCGGACATGGCGCAATACGCCCCCTACCCGCGCGTGTCGTCGATCATCGACAACTGGGCGCCCTACTATGTCGAGCGCACGCGCGCCGTGATGGAAGGCACCTGGGAAAGCGTCGACACCTGGGACGGCATCCCCACCGGCATGGTTGAGATCGGTGAGATCACCGACGCAGTCCCAGCCGAGGTGAAGGCCGAGGCCGAAGCCATGATCGAAGCGATGCGGACGGGCGAATACCACCCCTTCACCGGCCCCATCAACAAGCAGGACGGCAGTGCCTGGCTGGCCGAGGGCGAAGTGGCCGATGACGGCACGCTCGCGGGCATGAACTTCTACATCGAAGGTGTGGACGGCGACATTCCGCAGTAAGCCGGATCAACGTCGAAGACATGGAAGGCCTCCGGTTTCGGGGGCCTTTGCTTTTTCACGATTGCTTTGGAGGGTCCGAGACATGCCATTCAACAAACTTCACGTGCCGCGCGCGCTGGCGCCCAAGATGTGCCAGCAGATCAACCGAAACTTGCACGCCGCTTTGGTCGACACCTGCGCCGTCAATCCCGATGATGATTTCTGCCTGGTCTGCCGGTACGAGCCGGAGGACATGGCGTTTCACCCCACTTTCCTCGGGCCGCGCGACCCGGCGGCGACGATTGTCATTGAAATCGCCCTGCTCGGCGGGCGCACAGATGCGCAGAAAGAGGCGCTTTACTCTGATATCCGGGCACGATTGGAGAGCATCGGGTTCCCGCCCGAAAACGCGATCATCTTTCTGATCGAGAACGCGGCGATTGACTGGTCCTTTGGCCCGCAAGGGTCGGTGAAGACCGTGCTGGGGCTGTAGCCGCAGTCACCGTGCGAAGATGTGTACCATCTGGGCGTCGAAATGCGCCCATGTCATCGTCGCCTTGTTCCCGGCATAGCCGTGGTAGTGCGATTTGCCGGTGTCATTGGGCAGACCCGCCCAGATCTTGGCGAGGTTGTTCATAAAGGCGACGCGGTCCATCTCTCCGGCGAGGAAGGGACGCAGCCCCGCATCCGCCAGCAGAATGTCGGCCAACTGGTCCTGCACCTTGGGGCTGAACCGCTGGCGCGGATTGATGCCGGCCTGCCGTACGAGCCGCCGCAGGGTTGGCGGGATGAACTGGTAGCGCCCGATGGCGTGGGGTTGGCCCGGTGTTGCGTCGATCCAGTCATAGATCTGCTGGATCGTCAGCCGTGTGGGATCGGCGGGCGGTTTGATCGTGGCACCGTACTGCACGGCGTCATAGCCTTTGGACCCGGCCTCTGCCTGCGCGATCAGGGTCCGCAGGCGCGCAATACGGTCGCCCGCCGGATAGTTGCGCAGCTTTTCCAGCTCTTCTGGATCAGGTGGCGCAAACAGGCCCGTCTCCGACCGTCCCACAAACAGGCTGGGGCCGCTGTGCCGGATCATCGGCGGGTCAGAGGGCGCGATCAGCGGTGCCGCTTGGGGCAACAGGCTCGCCCGACTGACCATCGGCAACGCCTCTGCCCAGGCAAGGGCCGCCTGCCCGATCAAAGCCGCACATGCCAAGACACACCAGATCCACCGCATCGCAATCCCATTCTGAAACCATCGCGTGCGGTGTTCTTGCGGCGCGACACCTAAACAGCAGGTTGCCGCGCCGCCATGTTCTGAACCGGATTTATCTCAAATGCGATCTATGCGCGTCAGCTCTTGCGGGACTGCGGGTGCAGGGACGCCGACAGAATATGTTCCGAACTGTGCACCGCCGTGTCTGCATGCTGCACGATCAGCGGATCGGGTGCGGTGACGACGCTCAGATCCTTGTCCGGATACTCAAGCCCCGCCAGAAAGTGCTTCATGCAATTGATGCGGGCGCGCTTCTTGTCGTTGGACTTGATGACGGTCCAGGGCGCATCGGCGGTGTCGGTGTAGAAAAACATCGCCTCCTTCGCCTCGGTGTAATCGTCCCACTTGTCGAGGCTCGCGCGATCAATGGGCGACAGTTTCCACTGCTTCAGCGGGTCGGTCTTGCGCGCCTCGAACCGGCGGCGCTGCTCGTCGCGGGTCACGGAAAACCAGTATTTGTAAAGCTGGACACCCGAGCGGGACAGCATCCGCTCAAACTCGGGGGTCTGGCGCATGAATTCGAGATATTCATTGGCAGCACAGAAGGACATCACCCGCTCCACGCCCGCACGATTGTACCACGACCGGTCATAGAGCACGATCTCGCCCGCCGTCGGCAGATGTTTCACATAGCGCTGGAAAAACCACTGCCCGCGCTCTTCGTCCGTGGGCTTGTTCAGGGCCACGACACGGGCCGCACGGGGGTTCAGATGCTCCATGAACCGCTTGATCGTACCGCCCTTGCCAGCGGCATCACGGCCCTCGAACAGCAGGACGAACTTCTGGCCGGTCTCCTGCACCCAAAGCTGCACCTTCAGCAACTCGACCTGCAGGGCCGCCTTTTCCGCCTCGTAATCTGCGCGGCTCATCTTGTCCGGATAGGGGTATTGCGCCGTGTCAAAGGCCTGCGCGGCCGAGGGGTTGTCGTTCAGCGTCTGGGCAGTCTGGGCCATGGGTCGTCTCCTTGCAGTGTGCAAAGAGGCAGACACGCAATGTAAGACGCTGTCATTGATGTGTATCAATATGTAAGCGTTTGTCGAAAACGCTCCAGACCGGCATCAATGCCTCGATCCGGTTCAGCGTTGCCTTGACGACCCCGGTCTCTCGCCAGTCCTCGGGCATGGGGCCGGACACGGCCAGCGCCTTGCGCTTGAGCAGATCGGCATGGGGGTGATCCTGGTCATAGGGCTTGGGCACCCGCTTGAGCGGCTCGGGGCCCCAATCGCTGATCTCGGCCCCGCTCTCTGCGGCCTCATCCAGCGCGTCCTGCAACCCGTCGCCCAACGTGTCGATAAAGGCCCGGTAGCGGGTCAGATGTTCGCCCTGCAAGCCCATCACGCCCATGCCAAGGATGAAGTAGTCGCGCGACAGCCCCCAGAACCACGAAGGCGCAAGCGGGTCCTGCACCGTCGGCTGCCACATGATGTGCAGATGCGTGTTCAGCGGCGTCTTGTCCTTGGAAAAGCGCACATCGCGGTAGATGCGGAACACCTTGGGCTTGTGCGGCTTGCCGGTGGTGCGGGCCACATCCTCCGCCATCAGATCGGCAAAGAACTTGGCGGGTCCGGCAATGGCCTCTTTGTAGTGCGCCTTATGCGGCTCGAACCAGTCCTTGGTGTTGTTCTTTTCCAGCTTGGCAAAGAAGGTAAGCGCCTCGTCCACCATCTGCTCAAACCCGTCGGCCATGTCGCGTCCCTCCATCTATTGCCGCGCTTTACCTATCGCGCGGCCTGGCACAATCCACCGCAGGCTGGTGCCAGTTTCCGGCAGTGGCCGCCATTTACGCTTTGGTAACAAACCCCACCGCACGGTGCGTTAACCACGCCAAAGGTGCATCAGGGGGTGTACGGGGGGTGCATGAGGGGTGTACGCCCGGTGCCCCCTGCAAATGCAGGCCATTAAGGGATTTCCGCCCGATCCCCGGCGTGGGCCGTGTTAACCGTTGCGCGTACGGTGCCCCCGTGCCACGACTTGGCCCATGATTACGTCCCTGAATGGCACCCCGCTTTCGCCCCTTACCTTTGGCACCATGCAGTTCGGCGGACGGGCCGACGCTACTGAAAGCCGAGCGATGTTCGACGCCGCCCGCGCAGCCGGGATCACCCATTTCGACACGGCTTTCGTCTATACCGGGGGCGCATCGGAAACCCTGTTGGGTGAAATGGCGCAGACGGATCGCGAGGGCCTGATTATCGCCACCAAGGCCGCGTACGAAGGCGGATCAGGCCGCGACAACACCCTGACGGGTTTCGCCACCTCGCAGCAGCGGCTCCAGATGGATATGATCGACATCCTCTACCTGCACCGCTTCGACGACGACACGCCGCTACAGGAAACCTTCGACGCGCTCGCGACTCTCAAACATGAGGGGCGCATCCGTTACATCGGGGTCTCAAACTTCGCCGCATGGCAGATGATGAAGGCGCAGGCGGTCGCGAGCCAATTCGAAGTCCGCATCGACATCATCCAGCCCATGCACAGCCTGGTGAAACGGCAATCGGAGGTCGAGATCTTCCCCATGGCCGTCGATCAGGGCATTGAAATCGCACCCTATTCTCCGTTGGGTGGCGGCTTGCTGACGGGCAAGTACGCCGCCGGTGGCACCGGGCGCCTGACCGAAGACGACCGCTATGCCGCGCGTTACAACGTGGATTGGATGCGCGAAGCGGCGGTCAAACTGACGGCACTTGCGTCCGATCTGAGCACCAGCCCCGCAACCCTCGCCGTGGCCTGGGCCATGGCGCACCCTGCCCGCCCGCGCCCTATCATCTCGGCCCGCTCTGCAGAGCAATTGGCACCGTCATTGGCAGCACTCGACTTCGATATGACGGCGGACCTCTACGACCAGATCACAGCGTTCAGCGTCACGCCGCCGCCCGCGACCGACCGGATCGAGGAAGCGTGACAGACATCATCGTCATCGGTGGCGGCATCGCGGGCATCTCCGCCGCTGCACGCCTGTCCGAAGGGGCGAATGTCACCGTTCTGGAGGGCGAAAGCGCACTCGGTTACCACGCCTCGGGCCGCTCCGCCGCGCTCTTCGAAGAAAACTACGGCTTGGCCCCAGTGATCGCACTGAACAAGGCCAGTGCCGAGTACCACCAACCCTATCTCAGCCCCCGCGGCTTTCTGCTGGTGGCCCGCGCGGGCGAGGACACTCAGTTCGAAGCGGATGCCAAAACCCTGAAATGCCCCGAGATTTCAGTGGACGAGGCCCGCGCGCACGTCCCCATCCTGAACGGCTTGATCACCCGCGCCGCCTATCACGCCGACGCCTGGGACATCGACACGGACCGCATGATTCAAGATTTCGCAAGGACCGTGCGCTCCAATGCTGGGCAGGTTCTGACGGATCGCAAAGTGACCGAGATAAACCGCGACAAAGGCTGGACCGTCCGTTGCGGTAACGAAGTCTTAACCGCCGACCTGCTGGTCAACGCCGCGGGCGCCTGGGCCGACCAGATCGCGACCATGGCCGGTGTCAAACCCATCGGCATCACGCCCCAGCGCCGATCCATGGCCCGCCTGCCCGCACCGGGCGGGCAAGCCGTTGATAAATGGCCGATATTCTTCGGCGTAGGCGAAACATGGTACGCCAAACCTGACGCCGGAAAACTGCTCGTCTCCCCCGCCGACGAAGACGCGGTAGAGCCTCACGACGCCTGGGCCGACGACATGGTGCTGGCCGAGGGGCTCGACCGCTACGCCCAACACGTGACCGAACCCGTCACCCGCGTCGAAACCACTTGGGCCGGCCTGCGCAGCTTCGCCCCGGACCGCTGCCTGGTGTTGGGCCGCGACCCCCAAGTCACTGATTTCATTTGGTGCGCAGGCCAGGGCGGCTACGGGTTCCAGACGGCCCCGGCGGCCAGCCAACTCCTCGCCGACATCGTCCTCGGCCACGCTCCGCAGCTCGACGCCGCCACCATCAATTCCCTGTCGCCAGCCCGCTTCTGAGCGGCTAGGCTCAGCCCATGTTGATACGCCATTTGATGCTGGCCGCACTGGTCCTCGTGACCGCCTGCGGCGCCCCCGCCCCGGCCCCTTTCACCGACCCCATGGTCATCGGCGACACTGACCCGGTCCGATTTTCCGGTCGCCAACCAACCACTTACCCGGTCCAGGGCATGGACGCCGCCCGCTTCCAAACCAGCGTCGATTGGGAGCGCGCCAAAGCCGTCGGCATCGAATTCGTCTTCCTCAAAGCCACCGAAGGCGGCGACCTGCTCGACCCCGCGTTCCAAGACCACTGGCGCGGCGCAGGCCGTGCAGGGATCAAGCGTGGCGCCTACCATTTCTACTACTTCTGCACCGCTCCGGAGGTGCAGGCGCAATTCTTCATCCGCACGGCTCCCAAAACACGCGGCAGCCTGCCGCCCGTGCTCGACATGGAATGGAACCCCTTCTCCCCCACCTGCCAGCGCCGCCCAGATGCGGCCACCGTTCAGGATGAAATGCGCCGCTGGCTTGACCTCGTGACCGCGCACTACGGCCAACGCCCCATCATCTACACCACCCCCGGCTTCTACGAGGACGCACAGCTAAACACCTTCAAAGGCTATGAATTCTGGCTCCGAACAACAGCCAAAACGCCGGCCGAGGCCTATCCCGGCCAACCCTGGCGCTTCTGGCAATACACAGCCACAGGCACACTGCCCAACACCGCCGGATCAGTCGACATCAACGCCTTTAACGGCTCGACCGCGGATTGGGAGGCATGGCTGGACCGCCGCACCATC
Source organism: Tateyamaria sp. ANG-S1 (assembly GCF_000814025.1). GTDB lineage: Bacteria > Pseudomonadota > Alphaproteobacteria > Rhodobacterales > Rhodobacteraceae > Tateyamaria. The sequence goes on from NZ_JWLL01000015.1 coordinate 13,271, forward strand.
CGCTAAAGCCATTTCTTCTGGCTAAAAATACCTCGGGGTCTGGGGCAGAGCCCCAGCCGGTCGCCGCAGCGCAAGCGCGGCGAAACCGCTCCTACCCGTCCTTCCGGATCACCTCGTTCTTGGGATCGTAGGGGCTGTCCTCGACCACCTCAGCGTCCCAAAGCTGATCGAACATCTTGACCTTCAGCTTGGTCCCCGGCATCGCCAATCCGGGCGTGACATACCCCATCCCAATCGACTTGCCGAAGGCCACCGAATACCCGCCTGAGGTCAAACGCCCCACGCGCGTCTCGCCGTCATAAAGCGCCTCGCGCCCCCAAGGGTCCGCATCCTCCGGCCCGTCAACCAGCAGGGTCACGCATTTCGACCGCACCCCGATCTTCTCCATCGCAGCCTTACCATGGAAGTCCTTTGACAGATCAATAAATCGAGGCAAATCAGCCTCAATCGGCGTCGCATCCCGACCCAACTCGGTGCCAAAGGCACGATAGGACTTCTCCTGCCGCAGCCAGTTCTGCGCCCGTGCACCCACCAGCTTCATGCCGTGCTTCTCACCAGCGGCAACCAGTTGATCCCACAAGTAATTCTGCATCTCGATCGGGTGGTGCAACTCCCAGCCAAGCTCGCCAGTATAGGCCACGCGGATAGCACGGACCGGACACATGCCCAATTCGATGTCGCGATAAGACAGCCACGGAAACCGCTTGTTCGACAACACAGTCGCCGGGTCCGCATCCTTCACCAACGCGTTCAGCACATCGCGTGACTTCGGCCCGGCAATGGCGAACACGCCCCATTTGGTCGTCACATCCTCTTCATTGATGCGTCCGAACTCCGGCTCTTTGTCCATGATCGCTTTGTAAAGATAATCCTGATCATATTCGTGCCACGCACCTGCCGAGACGAGGTAATAGTCATCCTCAGCCAGCCGCACGATGGTGTATTCGGTGCGCGTTGTCCCCGCCGCAGTCAGCGCATAGGTCAGGTTGATCCGCCCCACCTTCGGCAGCCTATTCGTCGTGAACCAATCGAGGAAAGCTGTCGCCCCCGGCCCGGAAATCCGATGCTTGGTAAAGGCCGTGGCGTCGATCAGCCCCACGCCCTCACGGATCGCCTTGGCTTCTTCCACGGCATACTGCCACCAGCCACCACGGCGGAACGACCGCGCATCGTGGTCAAAGCTATCCGGCGCATCCAAAGGCCCGTAGTAATTGGGCCGCTCAAACCCGTTCACACAGCCAAACTGCGCGCCCGCTGCCTTCTGCCGGTCATAGGCTGGCCCCGTGCGCAGCGGGCGGCATGCCTCCCGCTCTTCGTCGGGGTGGTGCAGGATATAGACGTGTTCGTAGCATTCCTCATTCTTGCGCGCCGCATACTCGGTTGTCATCCACGACCCGTAGCGCTTGGGGTCGAGTGAGGCCATGTCGATCTCGGCCTCCCCCTCAACCATCATCTGGGCAAGGTAGTATCCGGTGCCGCCAGCAGCGGTGATGCCGAAGGAAAACCCTTCGGCCAGCCACATATTCTGCAAGCCCGGCGCAGGCCCGACCAGCGGGTTGCCGTCCGGCGTATAGCAGATCGGGCCGTTGTAATCGTCTTTCAAGCCAACGGTTTCCGAGGATGGGATCCGGTGGATCATGGACATGTACTCTTCCTCGATCCGCTCCAGATCGAGGGGGAACAGGTCGGCACGGAAACTGTCCGGCACGGCATATTCAAAGCGCGCCGGTGCATTACGCTCATAGGGGCCAAGTATCCACCCGCCACGCTCCTCACGCACGTACCATTTGGCATCCGCATCGCGCAGCACAGGGTGTTCGGGATTGGTCTTGCGCCATTCGACCAGCGCAGGGTCAGGCTCGGTCACGATGTACTGGTGTTCGACCGGAATGGCCGGGATCTTGATCCCAAGCAATTGCGCTGTGCGCTGCGCATGGTTGCCTGTCGCCGTCACAACATGCTCTGCATGAATAACGATCTGCTCATCAGATGGCACTAGGTTACCGCCTTTCTCGACCATCTTGGTGCAGGTCACATCCCAATGATCACCGGTCCAGTGATAGGCATCGACCTGCCACTTCCGCTCGATCAGCACACCGCGCTGCCGCGCACCCTTGGCCATCGCCATGGTGACGTCGGCAGGGTTAATATAGCCATCTGTCGGGTGGTAAATCGCACCCTTCAGATCCTCAGTCCGCACCAGCGGAAACCGCTCCTTAATCTGGGCAGGGCTCATCCACTCATAGGGCACGCCGCAGGTCTCGGCGGTCGAGGCGTAGAGCATGTATTCGTCCATGCGCGCATCCGTCTGCGCCATGCGCAGGTTGCCGACCACGTAGAAACCGGCATTCAGACCCGTCTCTTCCTCAAGCGTCTTGTAGTACTTGATCGAATAGTCGTGGATGTGGGTCGTCGCATAGGACATGTTGAAATATGGCAAGAGACCAGCGGCATGCCATGTACTGCCCGAGGTTAACTCGTCGCGTTCCAGCAACATGACATCGTCCCAGCCTGCGCGGGCCAGATGATAGGCTATCGACGTGCCAACAGCGCCGCCACCCACAACAAGCGCTTTCACATGGGTTTTCATGTCCCGACTCCCTCGCAAACCGTTCCTGCCGTTCTAGGCGAAGCGTGTCCCGCCCGCGCCAGCAAGCCGACCGAACGCCGCAAAAAAACGACGCCCGCCACGCAGCACCCTTCCCTGTTTCAAAAAATCCTGGGGGAGCGCGGCACGCGCGGGGGCAAAGCCCCCTAAACAATGTCGTCGCGCAGCGGCCTTTGGATCAACGCCCGAAAATCTTGCCCGGGTTCATGATGCCCTGCGGATCAAGCGCCGTCTTGATGGCGGCCATGTATTCGACAGTGGGGCCCAGTTCCTTGATGAGATACGGCACCTTGCCCTGCCCGATCCCGTGCTCGCCGGTACAGGTGCCGTCCATGCGGATCGCTTCATCGGCGAGGTATGCAGTGAACTCTTCGGCCCTGCGGACCTCATCGTCATTGTCCATGTCGATCAGTACGAGCGAGTGGAAATTGCCGTCGCCCACATGGCCAACAATGGGCGCCAGCAGATCAAGCTCGGCGGCCTTAGCCTGCGCACCCGTCACCGCCTCGGCCAGACGGGAGATCGGCACGCACACATCCGTGGAAATGCCCTGCGCCCCCGGCCGCAACTGTAGGGTCGCCCAATACAGATCATGGCGCGCCTTCCACAGCTTGTTGCGTTCCTCTGCCGTGGCGGTCGCGGCAAAATCCGTGCCGCCCACGTCTTCGGCAATCGATCCGAACATCTCTGCCTGTTCGATCACGCCGCTGTCGGAGCCGTGGAATTCCAGAAGCAAAAGCGGCGTTTCCGGTAGATTCAGCCCGGCATAGGCGTTGGCCGCCTTTACATTCAACTCGTCCATCAACTCAATCCGCGCCACAGGAATGCCGTACTGGATCGTCGTCATCACCGCCTGGCATGCCGCATCTATGGATGGGAAAGACATCCGCGCGGCCGAAATCGCCTCGGGTATGCCCTGGAGCTTCAGCGTGATCTCTGTGATCAGGCCAAGCGTCCCCTCCGATCCGATCAGCAGGCGCGTCATGTCGTAGCCAGCCGAGGTCTTTTTGGCCCGTTGCGCTGTCCGAATGATCCGCCCGTCGGCCATCACCGCCTCAAGGCTCAGGACATTGTCCTTCATCGTACCGTAGCGCACCGCGTTGGTGCCGGACGCGCGGGTCGAGGCCATGCCGCCGAGCGAGGCATTGGCACCGGGGTCGATGGGAAAGAACAGGCCGCGGTCCCGCAGGTATGTGTTGAGCTGTTCGCGCGTGACACCGGGTTGGACGACGCAATCAAGGTCCTCGGCATTCACCGTCAGGATCTGGTCCATCTGCGTCAAGTCAACCGAGACACCGCCCGCGGGCGCATTGACATGCCCTTCGAGCGACGTGCCGGTGCCGTAAGGGATCACTGGCACTTGATGGGTCGCACAGACCTTGACGATATCCGATACCTCCTTGGTCGAGGTGGGGAAGACCACCGCGTCCGGCGCCTGCGCCCTAATCCATGTCGTCGTATGGGCGTGCTGGTCGCGTATCGCCTGCCCGGTATGGAACCGGTCGCCAAACTTCTGCTTGAGGATCCCGAGCGCGGTCGCGATCCCCTCTTCATTGCGTGGCAGATCTATCGCCTGCGGCATGCTCTTTCCTCCCTCGATACGCGGGGCTCAGTCACCCAGCGCAATCCCTTCGCGACGGGGGTCTGCCCCGCCCTGCAGCGTCTCGCCAATCTCAATCGCATGCAGGCCGGAATTCAAGTCCCGCACGTTCACTTCAAAGCCAAGTGCCTCAAGCTCGGGCGCTAGATCCTCAGCGGATGTACCTGCTTCGAAATCAAAGGTGCCGAAGCGATTGACTGCGTGGGGCAGGCTGACGGCCTGCTGTACGTCCATGTCCCAGTCCATCCATGCGATGATGGACTTGGCGGTGTAGCCGATGATCCGGCTGCCACCGGGAGAGCCAATGGCCAGCACCGGCGCGTCATCCTTCATCACGATGGTGGGCGACATCGACGAACGAGGGCGCTTGCCCGGAGCCAGGGCATTGGCGATGGGCACGCCGTCGGAGTGCGTGCGGAAGCTGAAGTCCGTCAGCTCGTTATTCAGCAAAAAACCATTGGTCATCAGACGCGATCCGAATGCGTTCTCGATCGTTGTGGTCATCGAGGCAACATTGCCGAAGCTGTCCACAATCGAGATATGCGAGGTCGATGGCAGCTCGAGACTTTGGTCATCCGCCCAGTTCCGGCTGTGGTCAAAACCAGGGTTTCCCGGTTCCACCTCTTCGAGTGCTTCATCGCCATCGAGCAGCGCAGCTCGATCCGCAAGGTAGTCGGCATCAACGAGCCCGGCGGTCGGCATCGGAACAAAATCACTGTCCGCCATGAATCGGCCCCGATCCGCAAACGCAAGGCGCGAGGCATCGCCGATCAGCCGCCAGCTTTCGGGATTTTCAGACCCGAGTTCCGCCAGATCATAGCTGTCCAACATGCCAAGAATCTGCCCCACTGTCAGAGCCCCGGACGAGGGCGGACCCATTCCGCAGACTTCGTGATCACGGTAGGTCGCGCAGACCGGCGCACGTTCCTTGACCTGATAGACAGCCAGATCAAGCTCTGACAGTACTCCGGGATTGCCTGCCGCAGTCTGCACTGTTTCCACGATGTCGCGTGCAATCGCGCCGGTATAGATCGCGTCGGCCCCCTCTGACGCCATCTTGCGCAAGGTGGCCGCGTATTCTGGGTTTTGAAGGACCGTACCAACGCTCAGCGGTGTGCCGTTGGGTAAAAAATATTCTGCGGTCGTCGCAAAGGTGCCTAGCCTTTCAGCATCCCGCTCAATCAGTCCCGCCAGACGGGGAGACACCTCGAACCCGTCTTCGGCCAAGCTAATGGCGGTATCGAATAGACGCGACCAAGCCAGGCCGCCCCAGCGGGTGTGCGCGTCTTCCAACAATGCGGGCGTTCCGGGCGTACCGACGGACCGGCCGCCAACCACTGCATCGAAGAAACCCATCGGCTCACCGTCCTTGGTTTGGAACAGTTGGGGTGTCGCCGCCAGCGGGGCTGTTTCGCGCCCGTCGAGGGTGGTCAATTCCTGTGTCTCCGCATCGTACCAGATCAGGAACGCCCCACCGCCGAGACCAGAAGACTGCGGTTCGACCAACCCGAGAACAAGCTGCACTGCCACCAACGCATCGGCTGCGGTGCCACCGGCGGCCAGCACCTCGACCCCCGCCTGCACAGCGAGCGGGTTGGCCGCAGCGACTATGTAGTTTTCGGCTGTGACCGGTTCACCGGCATCCTTTGCGGCCTGTGCGGCAGCCACGGCTTCGGTCGTCGCCACGGCAGCGCCTGTTGTGGACCCTTCGGGCTGCACGGCATCTGCGGTCTGTTGGGCCAAAGCGGCCCCTGCAATCAGGGAAAAGGCAACGGTCAGGGAAAAGCGCATTGGGTCCTCCTTTGGCGCAGGCGAGGCAATCTATTCGGCAATCTTGGACCGGGCGGACACGCCGCCCGAGGCATCACAGCATGGACGGCACAACCTGGTCCGGGGGCCGGTGGCCGTCGTCGAAGGTCTTGATATTGATAATAATTTTCTCGCCCATCTCGACCCGGCTTTCGCGGGTGGCTGAGCCCATATGGGGCAGAAGGACGACATTGTTCAACTCGCGCAGACGCGGGTTCACCTCGGTCCCGTTTTCGTAGACGTCAAGGCCAGCGCCCGCGATCTCGCCCGCGCGCAGCATCCGGGTGAGCGCGTTTTCGTCGATGACCTCACCACGTGACGTGTTCACGATCACCGCGTCCGGTTTCATCAATTTCAAGCGGCGGGCGTTCATCAGGTGAAAGGTCGAGGGCGTGTGCGGGCAGTTGACGCTGATCACGTCCATGCGCGCGACCATCTGGTCGAGGCTTTCCCACCAGGTCGCCTGAAGCTCTTCCTCAATCTCGGGACGCAGGCGGCGGCGGTTGTGGTAGTGAACCTGCATGCCAAAGGCGGCCGCCCGGCGGGCAACCGCCTGCCCGATCCGGCCCATGCCGAGGATGCCAAGACGACGCCCCGCGACGCGCCCGCCAAGAAAGGCAGTCGGTGCCCAGCCGTCCCAATTCCCCGACTGCATCGCGGCGAGCCCCTCGGGCAAACGGCGCGTGACGGCAAGGATCAGGCCCATGGTCATATCGGCGGTGTCATCTGTCAGAACGCCGGGTGTGTTCGACACCAGAATGCCGCGCTGCCGTGCGGTTGAGACATCAATATTATCGACCCCCGCACCGTAGTTCGCGATCAGTTTCAGACGCTCGCCAGCCTGCCCAATCATGGCCCCGTCAATCGTGTCGGTGATCGTGGGCACCAGCACGTCAGCCGTTTTCATCGCCTCGACAATTTCGGACCGCGACATCGGCGCATCATCTTCGCGCAGCGTCACGTCAAAAAGCTCGCTCAGCCGGGTTTCGACCTCGGCGGGCAACCGTCGCGTAACGACAACACTCAGACGTTCCTTTGGCATCGCGTCCTCCCCGGTGCTTGGCCTTGGCCACCGTTTTTGGCATGGTGGCGGATGTGAGCACGAGGCACAAGAACCTCGGCCATATCAAGAGGCGTGTGATGAGCGGAAAGTTCCCGATGGTTGCGGTGTGGCGATGTGTGCTGTCGATGCTGGTGGTGCTGGGTCTGACCCTGCCGCTGATGGCACGCGACACTGGGCCTGTGACCAACCTGCCCCTGCCCCGTTACGTGTCGATGAAAGCTGCAGAGGGCAACGTGCGCCGGGGGCCATCCCTGACCCACCGCATTGACTGGGTGTTCAAGCGCCGCGACATGCCCCTGCGCATCACTGCCGAACACGGCCACTGGCGCCGCGTCGAAGACCGCGATGGTTTTGGCGGCTGGGTCCACTATTCGCTGCTGTCCGGCACGCGCACGGTGATTGTGGAACAAGACATGCTGACCCTGCGCACCAAACCGGATGCCGCGGCACCCGTCACTGCAGCACTGGAAGCAGGCGTCGTCGCCCGTTTGGGTAAATGCGGGCCGGAGTGGTGCCGCATAAGCTCCGGCGGCTACCGGGGCTGGGCGCCCAAGGCGCGCCTTTGGGGTGTGGCCATTGACGAGTTGCGCGACTAGCGCAGCGCAGCAATAGCACGGATTTCAACAACAGCACCGACGCGGCGCAGACCAGCAACCTCGACCGCGGTCCATGCCGGGTATGGTGCGCGCAAGGCGGGCGGGATCAGAACCTGTCTTGTCATCGGAACTCTCCTTGCTCTTACTGGGAACTTGGGTAGCATTCTGGGGACGCGCCGCGCGGCGATTTGGAAAAGATCATTGAAATGAACTGCATACAATACTCACGTTTCGGGGCAGCCGCCGACGTTCTGACCCTTGCCCAAATGCCGACGCCGGACCCTTCCCCTGGCGAGGTGTTGGTCGAGCTGAGCTATTCCGGCGTGAACCCGTCCGACGTCAAGGCGCGGGGCGGCACGCGCCCCGGAGTGACCAAACCGCCCTTCGACGCGATCATCCCGCACAGCGATGGCGCGGGGCGTATCGCGGCTGTGGGCGATGGCGTCTCCGCAGAGCGTATCGGCCAGCGTGTCTGGATCTGGAACGGGCAATGGCAGCGTCCTTTTGGCACCTGCGCGACGCATATCTGCCTGCCTGCGGATCAGGCGGTTCCTTTGCCAGACGCAGTGTCCGACCAAACCGGAGCGGTGCTGGGCATTCCGGGGCTGACGGCGGCGCAGGCTGTCTTTGGCAGCGGGGACGTGACGGGGAAAACCCTTTTGATCCAGGGCGGCGCGGGAACCGTGGGCCTCCTGGCCGTGCAACTTGCCAAGTGGGGTGGTGCGCGCGTCATCGCTACCGCCCGTGACGCTGGGCTGGACCGCGCAAGTGCGGCGGGCGCGGATACCGTTCTGAATTATACTGACACGGACCTTGCCGATCATATCCTTGCCGCGAACGGCGGCGCGCCAGTGGATCGCATCATAGAGGTCGAGCTGGGCCGAAACATCGACACCGACGCGCAAGTCATCGCGCCGAACGGCACGATTGCGGTCTACGGCTCCGCCCTCGACATGACCCCGACGCTGCCCTTCGGCCCCTTGCTGTTCAAGGCGGCCACGTTGGACATCCTGTTGATCTACCTGCTGCCAAAGGCCGAACGGGAGGCTTGCATATCGCGCCTGCACGGCGCGCTCGCGGACGGCGCGTTGTCCTGCCCCGTCGCTCAGGTCTTTCCACTCGCCGAAACAGCTGCCGCGCATGAAGCGGTCGAACGCGGTGGGCGGGATGGGGCCATTCTGGTCGAGGTACAGGCATGATCCGCCTCCTCGCTCTACTGCTCTGTCTTTGCGCGGCACCGGTCTGGGCACAGGATACCACCCAGCCCCAGGGGACTATCACGGTCGAGGACAGCGCGACCCAAGATGCAGCCATCGCCGTGCGCATCCGGGACATTCTGGGCGAGTTGGACGGGTTTGACGGCGTCACCGTCGCGGTCTCTTCGGGCATCGTGACCCTGCGCGGCACAACCGTTGACGCCAATACGGCCACACGGCTGAACGAGTTGGTTGGCCGGGTCGAAGGGGTCGTCGCCATCAATAACGAGGTGACGGAAACCACGGATGTGGTCGCCCGACTTAACCCCGCGGTCGAGCGCTTCCAGGCCCGCATCATGCAAGCCATTGCGCTTTTGCCGCTGCTCGCCATTGCTGCGCTCGCCTTTATCGGGGTGCTGACGCTCGGGATGCTGCTGGCACGCGCGCGCAACCCATGGGACCGGATCGCGCCCAATGCCTTTATCGCCGACATCTACCGGCAGGTCGTGCGCATCCTGTTCTTTGTTGCGGGTGTGGTCATCGCCCTCGACATCCTCGGGGCCACAGCGCTTTTGGGGACGATCCTGGGGGCTGCGGGGATTGTCGGTCTGGCCATCGGCTTTGCCGTCCGCGACACGGTTGAGAACTTCATCGCCTCGATCATGCTGTCTATCCGCCAGCCCTTTCGTCCCAATGACGTGGTGGAGATCCAGGGCGACATCGGCAAGGTGATCCGCCTGACCAGCCGCGCCACAATCCTGCTGAGCTTTGACGGCAACCACATCCGCATCCCGAATGCGACTGTGTTCAAGAGCCGGATCGTAAACTACTCGACCAACACCGAACGGCGCTTAAGCTTCGAGATTGGCGTCGGTTCGGACGCCGATCTGGCAGAGGTGCGCCAGATGACGGAAGAAACGGTTGCCGCCCTGCCCTTTGTCCTGGCCGAGCCTGCGCCGATGTCGTGGATCGAACGGATCGGCGATGGTGCAGTTTTCCTGACGGTTACCGGCTGGATCGATCAGGAAGCGACATCTTTGGTGCGCGCAAAGGGCGAGGCGCTGCGCCTGGTCAAGGCGCGGATCGAAGGCGCTGGTATTGAAGTGCCCGACACGACATACCGTGTCCAACTGCTGGGCGGCACTGCCCCGGCAAGCGAGGCCGCCCGTCCGACGCAGCCACCGACACCGTCGAAACCGAGCGAGGTGCCGGACGTGAATACGGCTGATGTTACCGACATGTCGGAGCCAGGACTGGACAAGCTTGTCGACGCCGAGCGCAGCGACCCGGATGCACCCGATTTGCTGACCGATGCCGCACCAAAGGAATAGTAAGGAATTTGGTGCAAAGGGGCTTGCGCGCGCCGCAGCGCCGCTCTAATTAGCGCGGCACGTTGGGATGTAGCTCAATTGGTAGAGCACCGGTTTTTGGTACCGTAGGTTGTAGGTTCGAGTCCTACCATCCCAGCCATTTCAAAGGTTTGTGTGTCGTCCGGCATGAAACTCAACTCGCCCGGTGAGAAAGCCAACTTTTGTCGGGCAAGAACGCAACTTTTAGCAGGTTTGCTGGATCTGACCTAAGGCCGTCCGCCCAGTTGACGGTTTTCCTCTTTTACAGGAACAGCTGTGATAACTTCGGTCAGGTTTCCTTGGATTCGGCACTCAGGGCATATTCCGACAATTATCTGATCGACACAGACCACGGCGTCATCGTCGACGTAGAAGCCACCAAATCAATCCGACAGGCTGCGGTTGGATCGACCAAGACGATGCTGAAGCGGGTGAAGCAGAAGTTTGATTTGCACCCAAAGGTGGCAGGCGGCTGCTGCCCCACCGCGCAGCAGGCAACATTGAGCAGTGTCCGTTTTAGGAAAGCTGCAGTGCAGAACATGAGAGCACGGCAAAGGGCAGCTTTGGGCCGGACAGGCCGAACCCAATGAAGAAATCTAAGTTTAAAGTGGCACGGGTTCAAGCCAAAGCTCCAAGGTCTTGCGGCGAGGCTTAGCGCCCTGAAAATTGGTGAAGTCAGCTAGGGAAACATCTGCCTTTAGGCCCATCACGAGCAAGACATCGTTTAGCTCCTTCATCAACCCCTCTGCTTGCTCTCGATCTTCGTCGAAGAAAAAGCGGATCTCACGTTTCCCTGCGGCAATCGATGTGCGTTCTTCTCCCGGCATGAAATAACCTCGATCTTCTAATCTTGCGGAAATTGCCTCGGCCAATTCACGGCTAGATCCAGCAAATTGAAAATAGACGGTTGTAGTACCCACATCGCTCGGCTTCTCGGATGCAACCTCCGCAACCGCTTCTTCTATCACTGCACCGTCCGCACCTTTTTGGAACAACTCTTCGGTCGTTGAAGCCTTCTGAGTGAGCTCCAAGAGTTGATCATTCATAGCTGCTAGCTGAGCGCCAAGGAGATCGACCGACCGGGCAACAGTTTCCAAGTCGCCTGCGCTGGCTAGCCGGTTTAACTCAATTCCAAATTCCTCAGTGCGGGTCTGATACTCAGAAAGGTTGTCATTCAGAAATTGAAAATTCTCTGCGAGCTCTTGCCTTGATGCATCTAATTCTTCAGATTTTTCTCGTGTAGTTGCAAAAAATGCCTCTGTTTCTTCCCGCATTTCTTCAGCCAAGCGACGTTGTGCTCTGGTATCCGATCTGACTTCTCTCAGTATTTGCTCACGGCGGTCGAGATACTCATCGATGCTCTGTAGCCTGATCGTCGCCGCATCGGCAGCGCTCCGAGCCTCAGCTGCAGCATCAGTGGCTTCCTATATTACAGTTTCGGCTTGCTGAATCGCGGGTTGAGCTGCGTCCTTGGCTAAGCTAGTGGCCTGGTCCCTGACAGAATCGATCACTGACCAGCCAAAAACGCCGATTACAGCTCCCACGAAAGTACCCATATATAAATACTTGCGAAAAAGGCGCTGTTCTACCGTTTGGTGAACCCGTTGGACAATTTCACTTTCGAGCTACTCGAGGTACTTGTGGTCAATCTTCATAGATCACTCAAACGAATACTTTTGCTATGGACGTAGCTTAGCGCGTTCTTACCCTTTTTGAAGCTATAAGTTTAAGCCATCGAGCTATCGAGCCATCGAGTCATCGAGCCATCGAAGGAGATATAGTCAGATCTCTGCGTTCGCGTTGTTCCCGTACGGCTGCTACGCGGAATGCGGGTGCAGCATCGCAAATCGTCGGTGAAAGGCTGCTTTGGGCCGGGAAATCTGCTTCTCAAACCCTCATTTGGCTGAAACGGTTCGATTGTGTACTCTAAAGAGTATTGAGAACCAAAGAAAATTAGGGAGAGTGTGATGCCAGCACGAGACAAATGGTGGGATGATGTCGTTAAGTCCGACACTGCTCGCTACTATTCAACCGCCGCAAAAGCAAAATCTGACGATGGGGGAAAACCCCCAAGCGGCCAGCGAGGTACCTTCATTTGGGGTGATCGAGTTCGGGTTTTGCAAACAGATGGCGATGTTAAAAGAATTTCAGGTCGTGGAGGTACCAATTGGGTGAACAAACGCCATCTTGGCGGTGAGGCATTGCTTGAAGTCTACATCATCGACGTGGGCCAAGGCGACGGTCTACTAGTGGTGACTCCAGAAGGTCATCACGTGATGGTCGATGGGGGAAACATTCGCAAGAACCAACAGGGCGGGAAGAACGCTGCTGACTTCGTAGATTGGAAGTTCGCCCGCGACTACGTGAATTTCAAAGATCGCGATAACGTCGAGAAAACGAAAATCCGCCTAGATGCAATGATTGCCAGCCACAACGATTTGGACCATTTCGGTGGACTTTGGGATCTGATCGACCAAGACGAAAAGAATCTGAAAGAACTGGATGCTGGTGGAGTGACGATAGAGACCGTTTACCATGCCGGACTGTCTTGGTGGTTTAATGGTCACACTGCCAGTGGCAAAACGAAGCGTTCGCTTGGAACGGTCAGCAACGGCAACTATACAAAGTTGTTGACAAATCGTTCGAGTGCATTGGCCGCGACTGCAAACTTGGCGAACCCTGATTTTGATACTTTGAATGGCTCATGGGGCAAATTTATTGCCGCAGCTACACAGTGCAAACGTAACTCTGGCGCGCCGAGCCGCATTGACCGTATCTCAGACAAGACAGGTAAATTTTTGCCTGGATTTGGACCAGGCGGCGACAGTGATTGTCAGATGCGCGTGCTTGGACCAATTGAATCCGACGTTAGCGGGCAGCCCGGACTAAAGCGGTTTCCGGATGGAACTTCAAAAAACACAAATGGTCATAGTATTGTGCTGCGTCTAGACTACGGCGACCGGCGTATTCTGTTGACCGGGGATCTCAATACTCATTCGCAAAATCACATCATGGAGACGTTTGGGTCGAATTTTACAACCGAGTATCGATGCGACGTTGCCAAAGGCTGCCATCATGGCAGTCACGATGTTTCGTACAAGTTCCTCGATGGGCTTCGTCCTCTTGTAACCGTAATTTCGTCCGGGGATGCTGAAACGCATGATCATCCGCGCCCGACAATTGTTGCAGCCAGCGCTTTGACAGGTAGGCGCTTACTAGAGGGCGACCATCTGGTCGCACCTATGGTCTATATGACCGAAGTGGCGCGCAGCGTCGGGATTACCAAAATCGGACAAATGAACGAGTATTCTGAGCCGCAGCCCAAATATGAGCGCAAGCGTCCGGTAGGCGCTAAAAAGGTTCACAATACCAAAGATGAAATGGCACACTACAGGCTGTTCTTGGGTTCTAGCCAGAGCTCATCATTCGACTGGCCGCGGTTGGACACGGTGAAGGCTGTGAGCGGAATTCGCTACGGTCTGATTAATGTTCGTACTGACGGCAAACGCATCTTTACGGCGCAGTTGGAGGAAAGCGGCGGCGACTGGGCCTATCACGTTCTGAACGAACAACAGATCACTGACGCGCGATAAGACGAAGAACGCGGCAATGGCAAAAGAACCTTTAACGAGTGGTTCTTTAGTCTTTGGGTGTGCCTCTGCGCCGCAGCGAATGGCCGGTAAGCGGGCTGTGACCGCAGCATCCAAAGGCCAAGCTCAAGGTCGGCTTTGGGCCGTATCGATAATGACTACTTTTACTCTAAAGCGCTAGAGAGCGAGCTCTTATCCAGTACTCCGGCCACAACAAAGTTAACACTCATGCAAATCGCATTTCCAGGCCCTCGCGATACAGCTTTTCCTAGCGCCGACGGTCTCCTTGGCGATCAAACAACAGGTGCAGCAGGGTGGTGACCAGCGCGCATGCGATAACTGGGGCAAGTACCAGACGCGGCTCGGTAAAAAGAAACACCCGGTACTCGTAGATCATTGCGCCCCATTCCGGTCGACCGGTATCGGCAGACAGGCCGATGAAGCCCAAAGACGCGACCAGTATGACGGCGCGGCCAGCATCCGCGCCTGCCAAAGCGCCGATCGCGGGCCATGCATTGGGCAGCATGTGGCGCCACAGCGCTGCAGGCAACGTGGTCCCCAAGGCCTCACTAGCGCGCCAGTAAGTCTCGCCGCGGATGCGGTCAAACAGCGCCGCGATGGTGAGCGCATAGGGGGCCCAGGACGTCACAATGAGGGCCATCGCAACTGTCCAAACACCGGCGCCAAAGATAGCCGATAGAACCAGCGCTGTAACGAGTGTGGGCACGGCAAGAACCGTTTCTGCAAGCCAAGCGACTGCACCTCGTAAGGCGGGCGGCCCCAATGCAATAACCCCACCGGCGGTCACGCCAATGCCGATGCCGCCAACAAGCACCATCGCGATAGCCGTCAGTGAGGGAACAATGCCTAGTACGACCCGAGTTGCGAGGTCGCGCCCCAAATGATCAGTGCCAAGCGGCGCACCGACAGATGGCTTTGCAAGCCTATTGGCGAGATCAATCGAGTGCGGGTCGTTCAAACCAGCTGTGAGAATCCAACTGCCTATCCCAACGACAATCATCCCAATTAGGATAAGCGAGGGTTGTCTCATGCCAGTCTAGGATCCAGCGCATGGCGCAATGCGCGTCCGGCCTGCAACACAACAGCTACCCACAACGCCACAAGGGCAATGTAGGGCTGCAGGATGGCATAGTCGCGGTTGTTAACAGCTTGTACGACCCGTTCTGAGACGCCCGGCACGGCAAAGACGATCTCTGCGACCGCAGTGCCTCCGACGATCCAGGCCAGCTCGGGCGCAAGCGCCGCGATCAGCGCCAGAGCGCCCGAAGCTCGCCCGTGATGCCAAAGAGCGCCGGTGGTCGAGCGACCCTTTGCAAGTGCAGTGCGGAAGTAGGGACTGGCTTTGACATCCATGAACCCCGCACGCGTGATCCGCGCCATTGAACCTATAGAGAACACCGCCACCAAGAGCATTGGTAAGACAACGCGCTCAACCGGGCCGCCGCCAAAGACGTTGATCCAGCGCAATTGCACGCCAAGCACCCAAAGCAAGACGAGGCCCACGGCGAACGCAGGCAGAGCCTGGCCCGCCACGACCAGCGCACGGGAGCCAACATCTGCCCATCCATGCGGCCTCAATGCTGCCAAGAATCCGAGCCCATAGCCGCCTAAAACGGCCAATGCCATACCGCCGAATCCAATCGCGGCTGAATATGGCAGACGCGCCGCGAAATCCTCGGATACGGCGCGACCCGTCTCGAACGAAACACCCCAATCCAGGGTTAGAAAGCCCAAGAGCCAGCGCAGGAACTGACCGAGCAAGGAGCCATCAAGACCCCATTGTGTTCGATAGGCTGCAACCGTCTCAGGCGAAGCCTGGACAGACAATTGGTCGAGAAAGATTGCGATCGGGTCGCCGGGCATCAGCCGCAAAAGTACGAAAGCGGCAGCCGTAACGGCCAACCAGGACAAGACCAGTCGACCGAGGGTTCGTGCTGCCACCTCTATTCGCATCCTGCGGGCTACTCAGCGACCACTAGATCAGGACGGATTACATAATAGTCCGAGCCCCAAGGTTCGTAACCCGCCAGTGCAGGCGACAGACCCACATGCCATTCGGGCGTTACGAGAAAAGAGACCGGCGCTTCGGCTGCGATCATCTCTTGGGCCCGAAGGGCCAGGTCGATGCGAGCTTGCGGATCACCCTCTGCGCGCAGCTCGGCGATCAAAGCATCATAGTCAGGGTTTGACCAACGGCTATGGTTCCAGATCGCATCGGTTTCAAAGAAAAGCGACAGGAACAGACCCGGGTCCCCCGCTGGGGCCGTATGGGTTGCCCAAAGGAACATATCGAACTCGCCGCTGCCTGCGAGTTCGCTGGCGGTATCGGTCACCTGGGTGGTGACGCCGATGCCAATCTCAGCCAAGGCAGCACGGACAACCGGTTGAAAGGTCACAAGGTCGGGCCGCTGCGGATAAGCGTAGAGCACGAGCTCAAGCTCCACGCCATCCTTTGCGCGGACCCCATTTGCACTCACTGTCCAGCCCGCCTCATCAAGAAGCGCGGCGGCGACCGTAGGATCATAGGTTAATTCTTCCGTCGCAGCGAAGGGAAAGCTTTGTGCAAACGCGCCTGTTGCGGGAACGCCTGCCTGGGCAGCGGTAACCAAATCAGAGCGATTGATAGCCATGTCGATCGCCTGCCGCACCCGCGTATCTGACAAGGCAGGCGAGGTCGTATTCATCCACATCATGTATTGATAGCCTACGGGGAAAGAAACCGTTTCGCCCTCGACGGCCTCCAGCATTGGCAGCGACTCGACGGGAAGGTTGAAGGCCATGTCCAACTCGCCCGATGCAAAAGCCAGAGCCATCGACTGCCCATCAGCGATCCGGCGCAGTGTTACATTGGGACGGTTTTCTGCGTTCTCGTAGTGCGCATTGGGGACCATCTCGATCGAGCCACCTGGCTCAAACTCCGTCACTACAAATGGTCCCGTGAAGACAGGAATTTCGCCGTCCATCTTGTAGACTGGAAAGGCCCATTCCGCGAGGATCGAGGGCAGGATCGTGGTCGGTTGCTCCGTCGTTACGCTTAGCGTGTTTGCATCCAGAGCCGTGAACGTCAGTCGGCCCGCAGTAGCGCGAGCTGACGGGTTGCTCTCGCCGGTCCGGTTGAACCCCTCGGCGACAGCTTCCGCCGTGACCGGTGTGCCATCCGAGAAGAAACGGTCCGTCGCAAGATCAATGGTCCATGTCCCATCATCATTCAGAACTGCAAAGGCGGCGAGGTTCGGCACCACTTCGCCCTCGCGTGAAACGCGGAACAATTGCTCGCCGACTCCGTGGCTGACGACGGCCCAACCGTTTGAGCCCTCTGCTGGGTCGAGGCCGCTCGCCAGAAAGGTTTGGCCGATGGTGACATCTTGGGCCTTCAAGATCATTGGCGCCATCGTTGTGACTGCAATGGCTGCTACAGCAAGCAGTCGATTCGATCGGAAACGGATCATTGGACGTCGTCCTTTTGTGTGTGATGGGAAGGTCGAGGGATGATTGGCTCAATCAGCTCGCCATTGAAGTCGAGCGGTGGGATGCGGCCCAGAATGCCCGCTTGCAAAACATCGGGGCGAACATTGCGTGGCAATAAGCCGGTTGCTGATTTTGCGTAAGCTGCAGCAACGGCAAGCACATCAGCTGCGCCGATCTCTGGATCAAGATCCCCGAAAAGATAGGTAAAGCGGGCTCTGCCCGAGAGCGCGATTGTGCATGGGCGTTTGCATTGGCTCATGCAATTTACGCCGCGCAATTGGACGCCAAGCTGAGCGGCCTCGCTTTCGGAAAAGGCAGCTGCCACCCCCTGAGATAGCCGCTGCCCGCCTCGTTTTTCCAGATCAGCGTCGCGGGTCTCGCGCCCATCGCGACACCGCAAACAAACTGATAGCGTTAGATTTGCATCCCGCATGTATCCCACCCCGCTGAACAGCAGGGGAAGGTCGGGCCAGGCTGCCGAACGGTGCCTGAGATGCACAATGGAAATGTTGCCGTATAGGCGTCGTGCATCGGTCCACTCCTCCCAGGTCACCCCGCCTGGTTGATCGAATTTGATCAGCAGGCAGGTCTCCTGACTTGCGGATTGATGTTGGCACCAGCCTTCCCAAACGCAATTGCGCTCAGTGGCCTCTATGGTGCCAGCGCTCCGCTTACAGTTGCGGGGGCAGTCAAGGACTTGGGCAAAGCGCCCGCACCTCATTCCCTCTTAGCGCCACCCAGAGGTGACGACCATGCTGACGAGTGGATGGAATGCGATCGCTTACCAATTGTCAATTAGGATGAAACAAGAGGACATGACAGATCAGGTTGTGCCTCAAGACATTCGTCAGCCCAGAGCAGGAGGGCGATGAGCTTGCCCCAATGTCATTCGGTTAGTTGAAAGCTGTGATGGAAGGGCGAAACTCGATCAGGTCGATGCGTTGTTCCTGTCCTGCACGAACCTTCGGACTCTTGACGCCATTCCAGTGATTGAAGCCGCGCAGGGCATTCCTGTCCTGTCCAGCAACCTTGTTCTGGCATGGCATATCGGGCAACTGGCCGGTGAACCGCTCGCACCCGGCCTGCCCTTCCGACTTACTACTCAGGCCGCCATTCCGGTCGGGTCATCCCGATAAAGGTATCACCCGCGCCACCATCGACATTCCGATCAACCACGTCACGCAGGGTCTGCGTGCGGTTGATCGCGCGCCAGCCGGGGCCGGAGAAGGTCGACCGCTTGAACACGTGCCGCGACAAAAGCGGATTGGTCAGTGCCTGGCTGAACGCATCTAGCGCCACGAACTTCAGCACAAGGTTTGGCAAGGGGCTGTTGGGCACGCGGTCCTCGCAGAAGAGCCCCACATGGAAATCCACGTCGCGCGGGCCGTCGTAAAAGTCGCGCAGCATCCCCGCCACATCCGGGTCGGACGAGATCGCCTCGAAGTTCACGGGGCGGCGTTGGCTCATGTAATCGCAATAGTCCGAGAACCCTGCCAGCGCGCAGTCGCGGTCCTGTTTGATCGAGGCCACCTCGATATGCAGAAGCTGCTCTGCCGTGTTGCAGGGCCCCAGCTCAGCCGCTTGCGTGGCGCTGATCCCTTCGAAAGCCGACAATAGCCCGCCGTCGATCAGAAGCGCGTTGTTCATGAAGGTCGATGCGACCGGGCGCGCCTCAGCACCCCACTTGAGCGCGTCGGGGATCAGCGCGTGCCAACGGTAGAGCAGGCTGAACTCGGTCGTGATCCAGTTGGGCTTGTTCCATGGCGCGTTCCACGCGACGGAGGGGTCGGCGCGCAGGCTAAAGGGCAAGGGCGAGATGTGGTTGATGTAGTCCTCGACCACGATATTGATGAACATCACGATCACGCTGTTGCGGGCCGTCTCGAACACGCGGTCATCGTCCCAATCGGGATGCTGCACCTCAATCTCAGCCGCGAGGCGGTTGTGTTCGCGCAGAAACAGCGTGTTGAGCATCGCCACTTGCGGAACGGAATTGGCCCGGTCGCCGCCAAAGGCAAAGAGGGTCGCGCGCTGCGTCTCGGTCGTTTTGCTGAGACCCAAAGGTGGGTCCAGTACCGCGAATTTCGGGTTCACCTTGTCGTTTTCATATAGAAACGGCGCGTACTCCTCATCGTTGATCATCTGCGAGGCAAGGCGCCCCTTTTCACCCGCTTTTTCAGACCGGTGCCGCAGCGCGAGCGTCTGTTCCCGGTTCCGTCCGTAAAGCGGGCAAAGGTCAATCTCGTGGTTGGACGTGTTGCGCTTGAGACGGTGCGCCGGGTCTTCTCCGTCCGGCACCAGATCTTCGGACTCGGTGCGGATGAACCCATCTGTCAGATACTGGGCAAAGGCCGGAAACAGGCAGGTCGACTTGGGGCACATGCGTTGAGTGCCATCCTTGCGTCGAAACAGATCGGCAAGTGCTTCGGGATCCGGGGGATTGTCCCGTGGACTTGGCGGCAGGTGCCGCCCGCTCCACCGCCTGTCGGTCAGACCGCCCCACCAGACATAGTCCCGCTCGGTGCTGAGCGGGTGCGGCCGGGGTCGCGCGCGGTTCACAACACGATTGATCGCCCATCTGTTAACAAGGGTTGCTGCGGGTGGAATGGCTTCAATAACGGAAAAAAGGACCCGTTGGACGGAATACGGAAGGACAGACATAATGTGCTCAAACAATTGGCGGTAAGAATAAGCCAATCATCGCCGATGATTGTCAAAAATGCTAGAATAAGTTGAAAGCTGCACAGGCTTGCCCTTGGAAAACAAGGCATTTGACGTCACCAAGTGATATGCTGAAGCCGACTGTGCGCAGTTCACGAGACAATTCCTGTCATCATGATGTGTGATCGCGTGCATTATACAAACGACGTGCACCACGATTCGAAGGCGCCGCACAGATAGGAACGTTTCCATGAAAAATTACGTATTTCTTTGCTTTTGGGTTCTGGCGTTCTTTGGCATCGCGGCCTCGGCCCAGCAGGGCCCACCGACGGTGACGGTGGCAAGCCCGGTCGTCAAAACCATCGTGGAAGATGACGAATTCGTGGGCCGGTTCGAAGCCCAATCCGAAGTTGTGGTGCGCGCCCGCGTGTCGGGGTACCTCGAAGAGGTTCATTTTCAGGACGGCAGTCTGGTCGAGCAAGGCCAGCTTTTATTCACCATCGACCAACGCCAGTTCAACACGGCCTTGCGTCAGGCCCGCGCGCAAATCGACGTGGCCACCGCCACCTATGATTTTGCCGAGGAACAGCTTGAACGGGCACAGGCTCTGATCGGCAACGGCACCATTCCGCAAAGTGTCCTGGACCAACGTCGCGAGGCGTATCTGGCCGCCCAAGGCGCATTGGAACAGGCGCGCGCAGCGGTGGAATTGGCCGAACTGGATCTGGAGTTTTCCCAAATACGCGCGCCCATGGCAGGTCGGATCGACCGGTCGCGGCTTGATCCGGGCAACCTTGTGTCCGCCAACCAGACCGAGTTGACGAGCATCGTCTCGAACGACCCCATCTACTTTTTCTTCGACATCGACGAGCGGTACTTCCTTGCTTATGCCCGCGACGCCCGGGCGCGCGGCAGCGCTTTGCAAGAGGGGGGCGGCGCGCTTGAGGTCAAGGTAACGCTGTCGGATACACGCATCCCGGCACAAACCGGCCATCTGGATTTCTCAGAAAACCGGATCGACGCCGCGACAGGCACAATGCGCGTGCGAGCCGTCCTGCCAAATCCGGACGAGTTGCTGACGCCGGGCCTGTTTGGCCGCGTGAACGTCCCCGGCTCGCTGCCCTATGAGGGCATCCTTGTGCCGGATCGCGCCATTGTCGCGGATCAGAATCGCCGCCTGGTGATGACGGTTGGGGAAGACGGCGTTGTGACCCCCTTGCCCGTCCGTCCGGGGCCACGCATCGACGGCTACCGGGTCATTCGAGAGGGGATGGACGGCACCGAAACCATCGTGATCGATGGGCTGGTCACGGCACGCCCCGGCACAACCGTGAACCCCGAGTGGGTTGATCTACCGCTAATCGCGGAAAACTAAGATGGGCCGCTTTTTTGTTTCTCGCCCGATCTTTGCGGTCGTTGTGTCGCTGATCATGACCATCGTCGGTCTGATCTCGTTCTTTCAACTCCCGATCGAGCAGTATCCGGAGATCGCACCGCCCTCTATCGTGGTGCGTGCCGCCTATCCGGGTGCTGATGCCGAAACCATCGCAAACACCGTGGCCACCCCGCTGGAACAAGAGATCAACGGGGTCGAGGGGATGCTGTACCTGTCCTCCTACTCGACCGCCGATGGCACGGTGAGCGTGACAATCACGTTTGAGCTGGGCACGGATCTGGATGCCGCGCAGGTGCTGGTGCAAAACCGCGTTGCCATCGCCGAACCGCGTCTGCCGCAAGAGGTGCGGGCACTGGGGGTCACCACAACCAAATCCTCGCCCGACCTGATGATGGTCGTGCACATGCTGTCGCCAGACGAAAGCTTCGATCAGCTTTACGTCTCCAACTACGCCCGCGCCCGCGTGCGCGACAGGTTGATACGGATCGACGGGGTCGGCGATCTGGTGATCTTTGGCGAACGCGAATTTTCGGCCCGTGTCTGGCTGGATCCGGACAAGTTGACGTCGCTGGGCCTGACTGCCGGTGATGTGGTTGGTGCCTTGCGCGAACAGAATGTGCAGGTGTCGGGTGGCTCGCTTGGGGCACCGCCAAATGCGGCTGACAATGCGTTCCAGGTGTCCATCACGACCCAAGGGCGGCTGGAAGACCCGCGCGAGTTTGGGCGCGTGATCGTGAAAGCGTCCGAAGATGGCCGCGTCGTGCGCGTGCGCGATGTAGCACGGGTAGAGATCGGGGCACGGTCCTATGTCACGAACTCCTATCTCGACAACAAACCCGCCGTGGCACTTGGCGTGTTCCAGCGACCGGGGTCAAACGCGCTCGATACCGCTGCCGAAGTGCGCGCAACAATGGATGAGCTGGCCGAGGACTTCCCCAATGGCCTCGAATACCGTGTGGTCTACAACCCGACCGAATTCATCAGCGCCTCGATCGACGCTGTCTACACCACGCTTTTCGAGGCGGTGCTGCTGGTCGTCATCGTGATCCTTGTCTTCCTGCAAAGCTGGCGCACGGCGGTCATACCCCTGCTGGCCGTACCCGTGTCCCTGATCGGGACATTCGCGGTGATGTTGGCCCTTGGGTATACGATCAACCTGCTCACACTCTTTGGCCTGATCCTTGCCATCGGGATCGTTGTCGATGACGCAATCGTCGTCACCGAAAACGTGGAACGCAACATCCAAAACGGACTGTCCCCGCGCGAAGCGTCCAAGCGCACTATGGATGAGGTGCAGGGCGCCATCTTCGGCACATCACTGGTGCTGATCGCCGTCTTCGTGCCCGCAACCATGGTGCCAGGGATCACCGGGCAGTTCTACGCACAGTTTGCGGTGACTATTGCCGTGGCGACGATCATTTCCAGCCTCAACTCGCTCAGCTTGTCCCCGGCCCTCGCCGCGATCCTGCTGAAGCCGCATGATGCCAAGCCATCCCGCAATCCGCTTGCGCGCGTCGTGGATATCTTTGCCGGCACGTTTAACCGGGGCTTCGACGCGATGACACGCGGCTACACCGCAATCGTTCGCCTGATCGTGGGCACATGGGGCATGATGGCTGTGATGTTCCTGGCCTTTATTGCACTGCTGGGTTCTGCGTGGTGGGTCAACGAACAGGTGCCGACCGGCTTTATCCCCGACGCCGATCAGGGCTACGCCATCGTCGTGGTACAATTGCCCGAGGGCGCGTCTCTGGACCGGACCGACGCGGTGATGAAGCAGGCGACAGAAATCGCATTGGGCACACCGGGTGTCACAAACGCCGTGGCCTTCGCCGGGTTCTCCGGCGCCACCTTCACCAATGCCAGCAACCAGGGCGTGATCTTTACCACCTTCGCCCCGTTCGAAGAGCGGCTTGAAAGCGGGCTGAATGCCAATGCGATTGTCGGCCAGATCTTTGGCCGGATGCAGGCCATCCGCGAGGCGTTCATCATCGCCATCGCCCCGCCTGCAGTCAGCGGTGTGGGCACCGGCGGTGGCTTCAAGATGCAGCTTCAGGACACCGAAAGCGCTGACATGTCGCGGGTCTTGCAAACGGCCTACGCCATCATGGGCGCGTCACAGCAATCCGACAAGGTGACAGGCGTCTTCACCACCTTCTCAGCCAGCTCACCGCAGGTATTCCTTGAGATCGACCGGGTACGCGCGCAAATGCTGAACGTGCCCATTGGCGAGATTTTCGAGACTCTGTCGATCAACCTGGGCTCGGCTTACGTCAACGACTTCAACGCGTTTGGCCGCCTGTTCCAGGTCCGCGCGCAAGCCGACCAGCAGTTCCGACTGGATGAGGAGGACATCCGCACTCTGCGCGTGCGCACGGCAACAGGGGCTCTGGTGCCCCTCGGCACGCTGGTATCGGTTGTCGACACTGCCGGTCCCGCCCTTGTGCAACGCTACAATCAGCTTGTGTCCGTGCCGATCCAAGGCAACGCAGCGCCGGGTGTGTCCACAGGCGACGCGCTGATCGCGATGGAGGAACTGGCCGAGCAAATAATGCCGCCGGGCATCGATTACGAATGGACCGAACTTGCGCTGCAAGAGCGCAACCAGGGGAATGCGGCGACCTACATCTTTGCGTTTTCGGTGCTGTTCGTCTTTCTGTTCCTCGCCGCACTCTATGAAAGCTGGGTCCTGCCGCTGGCCATCATCCTCGTTGTGCCGCTGGCCGTTCTGTCCGCCCTGACCGGTGTCATGCTGCGCGGCATGGACAACAACATTTTGACCCAGGTGGGCCTGCTTGTGCTGGTCGGACTGGCGGCCAAGAACGCAATTCTGATCGTAGAATTCGCCAGACAGGCACAAGAGGAGAAGGGCATGTCACCCGCCGAGGCCGCAGTTGACGCCTGCCGCTTGCGCCTGCGCCCGATCCTCATGACCGCGTTTGCATTTATCCTCGGCGTTGTGCCCCTGATGATCGCAACCGGTCCCGGTTCCGAGATGCGGCAGGCCCTGGGCACAGCCGTCTTCTTCGGCATGTCAGGGGTCACGTTCCTGGGTCTGTTCTTTACGCCCGTATTCTACGTCGCCTTGCGCCGCATCTTCCCGATGCGATCGGCCGAAGGGGAAACGGTACCGAAACCCTCCTGATCCTCGCCCCGGCGCAGCGCGCTGGGGCTTTGGCCAAAGGCGTGCCGGAATGCGCGCGTCAGCGCGCTGGCATTGTCGTAGCCGCACCGCCCCGCGATTTCCGAGACGGGCAAATCGCTGTCGAGCACCAGCCGCCGCGCCGCGTTCAAACGCTGCCTGCGGTAGATGGCGGAGGGGCTTGCGCGCAGCGCTGTCTTCATCCGCTGCTCCAGCGTCTTCTGGGTGCACCCCACCCGGCGAGCCAGTTCAGGGATCGAGAGCGGGGTTTCGACATGATCCTGCATCAGCGCCACTGCACGGGTCACGCTGCGCCCGGCCTTGAGCGGGCGCACCGTGGGCACCGCATCGCGCAACATGAACATCTGTGTGATGTCGAGGGCGATACCCGCCCCGTGGGCCGCAGCGATGAGTTCTGTCACAAGATCGAATGCAGCCATCGCCCCCGAACAGGTGACCCGATCCCGGTCGATCACGTGGCGGGCGCGCAGCGTATCGGTGTCGGGAAAGGCCTCGGCAAAAGCGTCCAGCACATCCCAGTGGATTGTCGCCTGATAGCCATCAAGAAGCCCCGCACGCGCCAGCAGCCATGCGCCGGTGTCGAACCCGCCAAGCAAACGCTTGCCCCGTGACGCCTGTTTGAGTGCACGCACAACCTCTGTCCGATCAAGGTCGCGGATGCCGTAGGATGGCATGAGCATCAGCGCCCTGCCATCCGCGTCAGCCAGCGCTGCATCCGGCGCAATCCGCAAGCCACTTGAACTTTGAACCGGCGCGCCATCCAGCGTCACGAAACGCCACCTGTAGTGCCGTTGTTGCAAAAACCCGTTCGCCGCCCGCAGGGGTTCCACAAAGTTGGCGAGGCAATGATTGGAAAACTGATCAAACAGCACGATGTCCACATGCTGCATCGCGTCATGGATTTCGGGCCAATTTTGCATGATTGAAACCTAATACTGCACAGCATATCCCAGCAAGCCACCGTCACATTCCCCAACCGGAAAAGGGATGAACGGACATGCAGTTTGGCCTAAGCGAAGAACAGGAGATGATCGTCTCGACCGTGCGCAGCTTTGTCGAGAACGAGATCTATCCCCATGAGGCCGAAGTAGAGCGCACCGGTCACGTGCCCCAAGAACTCGGGGAAGAGATCAAGCGCAAGGTCATCGACATGGGGTTCTACGCCTGTAACTTCCCCGAAGAGGTTGGAGGCGCAGGGTTGAGCCATCTCGATTTCACGTTGGTCGAACGGGAACTGGGGCGCGGGTCCATGGCGCTGACCCATTTCTTTGGTCGACCGCAGAACATCCTGATGGCCTGCAACGATGAGCAGCGCGAGCGCTACCTGCTGCCTGCCGTGCGAGGTGAGAAGATGGATGCGCTCGCCATGACTGAACCCGATGCCGGGTCGGACGTGCGCGGCATGAAGTGTACGGCTGTGCGGGATAGTGGCGATTGGGTCATCAACGGTTCCAAGCATTTCATCTCGGGCGCCGAACACGCCGACTTCTTCATCGTCTTCATCGCGACAGGTGTGGATGACACGCCCAAGGGTCCGAAGAAACGGATCACGACCTTTCTGGTGGATCGCGGCACGCCGGGGTTCGAGGTGCGGGACGGCTACAATTCGGTCAGCCACAAGGGGTACAAGAACTGCATCCTCTATTTCGACGACTGCCGCCTGCCCGGTGCTCAGGTGCTGGGCGAGGTTGATGGCGGTTTCGCCGTGATGAACGAGTGGCTCTACGCCACACGACTGACGGTTGCGGCGTTCTCTGTGGGCCGCGCGCGGCGCTGCTTTGACTACGCCTTGAACTACGCAGCTGAGCGCAAGCAATTCGGCCAACCCATCGGCAAATTTCAGGGCGTCAGCTTTCAGATTGCCGACATGATCAC
This sequence comes from Tateyamaria sp. ANG-S1, assembly GCF_000814025.1. GTDB lineage: Bacteria > Pseudomonadota > Alphaproteobacteria > Rhodobacterales > Rhodobacteraceae > Tateyamaria. The sequence goes on from NZ_JWLL01000015.1 coordinate 39,666, forward strand.
CGAGATTGATGCCGCCGACTGGCTGACATTGGCCGCCGCGTGGCGGTTGGATCAGGGGCTGCCGTCGAACCGGGAGATTGCGTCGGCCAAGCTCTATGCCTCTGAAGCCCTCGCGCGGGTCACGGACACGACTTTGCAGATCTATGGCGGCATGGGCCTCATGGACGACTTTCCCATAGAACGGTTCTGGCGCGACGCGCGGGTCGAGCGCATCTGGGACGGCACAAGCGAGATCCAGCGCCATATCATCAGCCGCGACCTATTGCGGCCCTTGGGTGCGTAAAATGGTTTCGTATGGGCAAGGCCCATCCGACAGGAGCGAGGGGCCAGCCCCTCGCGCTCCCCGGGATTTTTTTGAAACAGGGAAGAAGGGCGTGCAGCGGCTGTTGCGCCCCAAATCCATCGCCGTTATCGGCGGCGGCGCGTGGTGTGTTTCGGTGATCGAGCAAGCCGAGCGCTTTGGTTTTGACGGCGCCATATGGCCCGTGCACCCGACGAAGGCGATGGTTGGCGGACATGGCGCATTTCCGTCAGTTGCTGACCTGCCGGACGCGCCTGACGCTGCATTTGTGGGTGTGAACAGGGCGGCAACGATTGGGGTGGTGGAGGACCTGTCGCGTATTGGGACTGGCGGAGCCGTCTGTTTCGCCTCCGGTTTTTCGGAAGCAGGGGCCGAGGATACGGATGCCGCAAGCTTGCAGGACCAGCTGGTCGCAGCGGCAGGTGACATGCCAATTCTTGGCCCGAACTGCTATGGTTTTATCAACGCCCTGGATCAGGCCTTGCTGTGGCCGGATCAGCATGGCTGTGCGCCCGTGGACCGGGGTGTCGCCATCCTGACCCAAAGTTCGAACATCGCCATCAACCTGACGATGCAGCAACGCGCCTTGCCCATCGCCTATGTGATCACTTGCGGGAACATGGCACAGACCAGCCAGGCCGAGTTGGCCCTGGCGCTGCTGGACGACCCGCGTGTGACGGCGATTGGCCTGCATGTGGAGGGGTTTGGCAGTCTGCGTGGTTGGGAAGCGCTGGCGGCCCTCGCCCATGAGCGCGGTGTACCGCTGGTCGCGCTCAAGGTGGGTGCGTCCGATCGGGCGCGGCAGGCCACCATATCGCATACGGCGTCCCTTGCCGGATCAGACTCAGGTGCCCAGGCGTTTCTGAACCGCTTGGGGATTGCGCGCGTCGCAAACTTGCCTGACTTTCTGGAAACGCTGAAGCTGCTCCATTTGAATGGTCCAATCAGCGGCAACGGCATCGCGTCTATCAGTTGTTCGGGCGGTGAGGCGAGCCTGATTGCAGATATGGCTGTCGGCACGGGATTGACCTTTCCCAGCCTGTCGCATGGCCAGAGAGCATCCTTGCGCGACGCCTTGGGCCCTATGGTTTCTTTGGCCAACCCGTTGGATTATCACACCTATATCTGGCGCGACGCCCCGCGCATGGCCCAAGCCTGGGCCGCCATGACAGGGGAAGAGATCGGAATGACACTGTCTATCGTCGACTACCCCGCCACGGATGCAACCGACTGGACCTGCACGGTGGACGCAGCCATTGCCGCAAAAGCAATGACCGGAGCGCCGTTCGGCGTCGTCGCAACATTGCCCGAGTTGATGCCCCCGGAGACGGCAGAGCACTTGGCAGCCAATGGTGTCGTACCGTTTCACGGGCTGCGCGAAGCCCTTGCCGCGGTTGATGCGGTGCAAAGCATCGAACCACCGCACAAAGACCCTATTTGTTTACCCGGCACAGCATCCGCGGACACGGTGCTTTTGGAAGCCGAGGCTAAGGCGGCGCTGGCGGCATACGGCATTGACGTCCCTTGGAATGTCGCGACCGCACCCGAAAACATGGCGGACACCTTGCCGTCGCTGTCGGGCCCGTTCGCCGTCAAAGGCATAGGTATCGCACACAAGACTGAGGCAAACGCCGTGCGGTTGAACGTTGCCAGGGAAGACATCCTGTCCACTGCCAAAGACATCGGAACACCTACCGTCCTGATCGAAGAGATGGTGACAGATGACGTGGCCGAGATGCTGATCGGGGTTGTGCGCGATCCGGCGCATGGCTTCGTGCTGACCATCGGGGCCGGCGGCGTGCTGACCGAGTTGGTGCAGGACACCGTGCACCTGTTACTGCCCGTCCGTGCAACGGATGTGCAGGCTGCCCTCTACCGCTTGCGCTGTTCGGCACTTTTGGATGGCTATCGTGGCAAGCCTGCCGCCAATGTGGCGGCTGTCATCGACGCGGTCCTTGCCATCCAGAACTACGTTCTTGCCCATTCCGACACCGTCAGCGAGGTTGAGGTGAACCCGCTGATCTGCACCCCCACCCGCGCCGTCGCCGTTGACGCGCTGATACGAAAGGCCTAAGCCATGAGCCCCATAAAAACAAGGCGCGAGGGCGCGATCCTGGAAGTCATCTTGGACCGCCCCAAAGCCAATGCCATCGACCTCGCCACCAGCCGGATCATGGGTGAGACGTTCATGACGTTTCGGGACGATCCGGAGCTGCGGGTCGCGATTGTAACGGGCGCGGGAGAGAAGTTCTTTTCCCCTGGTTGGGACCTGAAAGCCGCTGCTGACGGGGATGCCGTAGATGGGGATTACGGCGTTGGTGGCTTTGGCGGCTTGCAGGAATTGCGCGGGTTGAACAAGCCGGTGATTGCAGCGGTGAACGGGATCGCCTGCGGGGGCGGGCTGGAGCTTGCGTTGAGTGCGGATATGATCCTTGCCGCCGATCATGCGACCTTTGCCTTGCCCGAAATACGGTCAGGTACGGTGGCGGATGCGGCGAGTATCAAGCTGCCTAAGCGCATCCCGTATCACATCGCGATGGAGCTGTTGTTGACCGGCCGCTGGTTCGATGCGGAAGAAGCACATCGCTGGGGGTTGGTCAATGAAACCGTTCCGAATCAAGGGCTTATGGATCGCGCGTGGGAACTGGCCCGGCTGATTGCGTCGGGGCCGCCGCTGGTTTACGCGGCGATCAAGGAGGTGGTGCGCGACGCCGAGGACTCCAAGTTTCAGGACGCCATGAACCGGATCACGAACAGCCAGTTGCCGACGGTCGAGACGCTGTACAGGTCTGAGGACCAGTTGGAAGGCGCGCGTGCGTTTGCCGAAAAGCGTGACCCGGTTTGGAAGGGCCGCTAGTTCGAAATCCTCGGATCAACGGGCAGGCCACTGGGCACGGATGTGGGCACGCCGAGCCTGTCGGTGTTCGCGGTCTCGCCCGTGAGCGCATGTAAAAACGCAATGATGTCATCGACTTCTGTGTCGCTGAGCGGGATCGGCTGTAGCTGTACCGCCGCGCGCTGACGGGCCATTTCGCGGCTGTCTTGCCAGACCATGAAATCAATGGCGGCAAGCCATGGGACATCTGGCAATGCTGCTGTTTCACGTGTCCAATTGTCCAATGATTGCAATGGATTGAGGTGATGACGCACGATCTCTTCGAGCGTGGGGTAGGCGCCGTTGTGGCCGTAGGGCGCTGTCAGAGCCACATTGCGGAGCATCGGTGTCTTGAAGGCGTAGGCATCCTCAAGCGCGTCGCTTTCGCCCATGCGCCCCACGTCGCGGACCATGGGGTCGAAACGGCGGGTGCGGCCGGGGCCGAAAGGGGGGAGGCCAAGGGCGTGGAATTGCTGGTCGGTCATCAGTGGCCCGCTGTGGCATGTGCTGCACTGCGCTTTGTCATAGAAAAGATCAAGCCCTTGTTTTTGCTGGGTATCGAGTGCGTTTTGATCACCTTCAAGATAGGCATCGAACGGGCTGTCGGTGCTGGTCCATTCCCAGATCATGAAGGCGCTGAGGGCGTTGGCGATGTCGGCAATCGCGATGTCTTTGGCCGTCGTGATGTGGGGGTACGCATCGACAAACTCCTCGACGTAGGCGGGGATGTGACGGATGCGGTCGGCGAGGATGGGCCAGGCATAATCCATACGCTGATGGATGGCGCCTGCGACCTCGTTTTCCTTGGGGTTTCCGGCCATTTCGAATTGGGCGACCAATGGGAAAATTGCTTGTGCTGCCAATAGGTTATCCAGACCTTCGGGCAGCCATTCCTCGGCCGGGGAGTTGAAGCCGTTTTCGTAGGTGTCAGCGACGCTGAGGCGGCCGTCGTGGAAGATGGTGTGCAGGTCCTTGGCACCCAGATTCCAGAGGCCGGGTGCATTGCGGGGGATGCGTTTGCGGATGCGGTTTTCGCGGGTGCCAGCGGTGCGCTGGGGGCCCAACCCTTCGCCCCCTTCGCCGATGCCGAGGCTCAGCCCGTCGGCGGTTCCGAGGTCAGGGTGATGGCAGGTCGAGCAGGCGATATTGCGGTTGCCGGAGAGGATGCGATCGTAGAACAGAAGCTGGCCGAGTTTGGCTTGCGCCGGGTCGACGGCGATGAAATCATCCGGTGTCAGAGGACGCGGCAGATCGTCTGCAAAGGCAGGGGCCGCGGCGAGGAGGATGAGATGCGCAAACTTGCGATAACCCTTGTTTTTATGGCGTTTCCGGCGCTGGCCGAAATCGAGGAAGCGCGCGATTTGATGGAGGCCGGAGAGTACAAGGCGGCCTATGATGCGCTGTGGCCCGCGGCCCGGTCGGGCAATGCGGATGCCGAGGAACTGATCGGTGTCATGTACGCTTTGGGCCTGGGCGTCGAGCGCGATGATGAGCGGGCGTTTGAGTGGTATTTGCGGTCGTCCATGAAGGGACATCCGGGCGCGCAATCCGGTGTCGGATGGTACTACGAGGTGGGGCGCGGGATGCCTGCGCCAGACCTTGTGCGCGCCTATATGTGGTACACTCTGAGCGCGATTGGAGGCGATCCGGACGCCGCGATTTCGCTGGAAGAGGTGGTCAAGAAAATGACCAAGGACGAGATTGATCGGGCGCATATTCTGGTCGCTGATTACAAGTTCTGGATGTATCCGTTCCGTTGAGTTTGGCAGCAGATTTTCGGCTTGGAAAGTCTGATGACCGTACGGGGGCGTTAACGCTGCGTACGGTGGTTAAAATCAGGTAAAATACACATTTTGGCGAGAAAACTGCGTGTTTTTGGCGTCCGTAAACAGGGTGTTTTGGCGCGATTTTTGCGAAACTGCGAAGTTTGGTCCTGAAACTGCGCGTTTTGCCGGGGCGGATCGCGTTAAGGGGTCGTTCATTATTGGCCCGTGTTAAGGTTTGATCGCGGGCGGTAACTTTTGGTTAGGGCGTGGCGGGGTGAAACCCCGCCCTACCGCGTCGGTGCGACGGCGGTGTGTGGATTGCCGTCAGCTTGCGGCGGCAGCCTTGTAGCCCTCTGCCGCCTGGCGCATCGCGTTGGCGAAGGGGCCGGGGCCGTAGCTGGTGCGGGCGACACCGAGGGCTGCGACCTCTGACACCGAGCCGAGCGCGCCGCGCATCATCACGTTGACCGGCAGAGCCGTGCTGGCGCAGACCTTTTCGATCATGGCGTGATCCGTGAGGCCCGGAATGAAGAAGCCGCTTGCGCCCGCATCCGCATAGGCTGCCGCGCGGTCGAGCGTTTCGGGCATCTGATCGGCGTGGGCTTCGGGCTTGGCCTTGAGGAACAGGTCGGTGCGCGCGTTGATGAAGAGCGGGACATTCGCGGCGTCCGCAGCGGCGCGCACGGCTTTGATCCGGGCGACTTGCGTGTCGATGTCGTGCAGGCCATCGCCACCGACAACCTGATCTTCGAAATTGAGGCCGATAGCACCGGTGCCAATCAGCGCGGTGATGTTGGCGGCGAGCGGTTCAGGATCGCTGGCATAGCCGCCCTCGAAATCGATGGAGACGGGCAGGTCCGTGCTGTCCACGATGCGGGTCGCGATGGGCAAGAGCACGTCGAGCGGCAGCTTTTGACCGTCGGGAAAACCCTGCGCTTCGGCCACGGACCAACTGCCGGTTGCGATGGCCCTGGCCCCTGCCCCGGCGACCGCCTTGGCCGATCCTGCGTCCCAGATGTTGTAGATCACCACCGGTGTTCCGGGCACGTGGAGGGCGGCGAAGGCTTTGGCTTTATCGGTCTGGGACATGGGGCACCTGTTTTGTTGTGCAGTGAATGCGCGCACCATTGCCCGTGTGCTCGGTCGGGGCAAGTGGCCGGTGCGGGATGTGCGGTTTGATGGAGCGGACGGTGACATCGTCCTTTGAGTGATCCGGAGGACTGTAGCGGGCTGGCAGCGTTCAGCCGATGGATTTGGCGGCGGTCCAGCGCGGGTTGTGACACCCCCGATCCGCGTCTACCCCTAGTGCAGCTTTGCAACCTGCGCGCGCTGCCACATTTTGGCGCTGATCCGTTGCGGGGCTCGTATTTGTCAAATCAGTAAAACATCGTTTCAAATCAAAACTCCTGTTTCAAGGACACCAAAACATGAGCAGCACTTTTTCTAAGCGGACGTTTGGGGGCCTGAAGGCGTGCATTTTCGCTGTATCCGCCCTTGTCCTGTCGGCAAATGTTGGTGCCGCAGCCCCTGTGGACGTCGCGAAGACGGTCGAGATGGCGGGTGTTGAGCCCAACGCCTCGACCATCGTTGTGCGGCGGCTGTCGGACGATCAGGTCTGGGTCAGCAACGCCGAACGGTCGAGCCAGCGCTTTGCGCCTGCGTCCTCCTCCAAGATCCCGCATACGTTGATTGCGTTGGAAACCGGCGTGGCGGCACCCGATACCGTATTTGCGTGGGACGGCAAGCACCGGAGCTTTGACGGGTGGAACCGCGATCACAGCCTGAGCTCGGCTTTTCCGAATTCCGTTGTGTGGGTGTATCAGGAGATTGCCCGCCGTGTCGGCCTGGCAGGCATGACCGAGTGGTTGGGCCGTTTTGGCTACGGCACTGCCGAGACTGGAACCGAGGATACGTTGACCACCTATTGGCTGGACGGCACGTTGCAGATTTCCGCGACCGAGCAGATTGCATTCCTGGAGCGGTTGGCTGAGCGTGATCTGCCCCTGTCGGACAGCACATATGCGGCGGCGGACGCCATCATGCAGTCGGATGCGGGTGACGGTTGGACGCTGCACAGCAAGACCGGGTGGAACTTCAATCGGGCGGCCATGGACATCGGTTGGTATGTTGGTTGGGTCCGGTGCGATGCCGAGACTTTCGTGTTTGCGCTGAATATGGATATGCCTGATCGGTCTTATCTGCCGCTGCGGGCATCGGCCGCGCGGGTGGTTCTGGACGCGGTGGGTGCGTTCGAATGCCGGTAACGGGTCGAGGCGCGACCGGTGGAATTTGCACGCTCGTCTATGGTGCTGGATTGCGAGATCTGCGAGGCCGTCCGAACATCAACTCGGCATGTTCGCGCAGCCGTGTCACGCTACCGAAGGGCCCCGTTTTGTGCTAACATCTGGCCATGCCAAACGTTGAGCTGTCGACATTTCTGGATGCTCCGCCGGATCAGGTCTGGGACGCGCTGCACACCCCGCGGCTATTGCTCTTTGTGGCACATCCAATCCTCAAATTTGACCCGGTGGAGCCTGCACAATTTCCCGAGCGATGGGCCGAAGGTGATTACACGGTGAAGATGACGTGGCGCGGTATCATTCCGCTGGGTCGGCAGGTCATCCGCATTTCGCATCCTGAAACGGCGGAGGGTATTCGACAGATCCGCGACAACGGCTCAAGCGCTCTGATCCGGCGCTGGGATCATCTTGTGACCGTCGCGCCGGAGGGTGCAGGCACGCTGTACACCGATAAGGTCGCCATCGAGGCGGGTGCCTTGACCTGGTTTGTCGCGCAGTTTGCCAGATCATTTTACGCGCATCGGCAAAAGCGGTGGCAGCATCTCGTGGCGCAAGGGTTTGACTATTGTGCGGTGTGATCTGATCACATGCCGTTCAATGGCCAAAACGAAAAGAGCCGCCCCGGTGTGGGACGGCCCAAAAGTAAGGTGGATCCTGATCCGCCTTAGTTCAGGTCGGCTTCGCGTGCTGCGTTCACGTCGGCTTCGGCTGCAGCCACGGCTTCTTGCAGGGCGGCGAGGATTTCGTCACCGCGGGCCACGTTGGCCACAAACCAGTCATTGACCGGAGCCGCGGCCTCGGCGAAGGCCGCTTTCTGCTCGGGCGTCGGCACGTAGAGATCACCGCCGCCTGCGACGAACTCTTCGTAGGCCTGGATCGACTTGCGCTTGGGCGAGGCGAAGGTGGCCTGTTGCAGCGCATAGAAGCCGTCAACCACGACGCGGCGCATGTCTTCGGGCATGGCCATGAAATTCTCGTTCGACATCCACCACAGCGCGCCCATGTAGGCGTGTCCGTCGAGTGTGACGTATTGCAGGCCCGCATCGGGGAACTTCATGCCCATGATGTCGGTGATGCCGTTTTTGGAGCCCTCGACCACGCCGGTCTGGAACGAGGTGAAGAGTTCAGGCCACGGGATCGGGGTGGGCGATGCGCCCAGCGCGCGGACCAGCTCTTGCGGCAGGTCGGCGACCACGGTGCGGATCTTCAGCCCTTCCATATCGCCCGGCTCGGCGATGCGGCGTTGGGTGTTGGCGAAGTTGCGCCAGCCGCCGGTGTTGCCGATGGTCATCAGGCGGATGGTACCACCGGAATCCTCAAGCGCCATGTTGCGCATGGTGCGGACGAAGTCGCCTTGCAGCACGTGTTCGGCGATGCGGTCGTCGGCCATCAGGTAGGGCAGGTCGAGCACCTGGACGTAGGGGAAGATGCCCGAGGCGCCGCCGGAGGTGGAGATGAAGACGTCAATCGAGCCGTCGGCCACGCCTTGCAGGCACTCCGCACCGTTCGAGCAGAGCTGCGTGCCGATGAAAAGCTCTACGGCGATGGCGCCGTTGGAGGCTGCTTCGACGTAGTTCTTGAACACGACAAGGCCGTCATAGTCTTCGTCATTGGTGTTCGAGTTGGCGGTGGCGCGGATCGTGTAGTCCTGCGCGGTCGCCATCATGGCTGAGCCCGCGACAAGCGCGGCCGCCGTGAGGGTTTTGAGGGTCGTTTTGAGCATGTGGTTAGGTCCTCCCGTTAAGCTCTTTGATCAGTTGGCAAACCCCGTGAGACGGGGAATGGTCATGGAAATGGCGGGCACGTAGGTGATCAGGAAGATCACTGCGATCTCGATGGCGAGGAAGGGCAGGATCGCCTTGGCGATGGTTTCGACCTTTTCCCGGCTGACGGCAGCAGCGACGAACAGCACAAGCCCCATGGGGGGCGTGGCCAGCCCCACGGTCAGGTTCACCGACATGATGATTGCGAAGTGGATCGGGTCGACGCCGAGGTCGACGAAGATCGGGCCGAGGATGGGGCCGAGGATGATGATCGCTGGTCCTGCGTCGAGGAACATGCCGACGACGAAGAGCAGCAGGTTGATCAGGAACAACAGGATCAGCGGGTTTTCCGACAGCGTCAGGATAAAGTCGGCGAGGATTTGCGGCGCGTAGCTGAGCGAGACCACCGTTTTGAACGCCATGGCTGCGCCGACGAGCAGGAGGACCACGGCAGAGGTGAGCCCCGCGCGGCTGAGGATGTCGGGCAGGTCTTTGAGCGACATGGTGCGCAGGACAAAGAGGGCGACGAAGACGGCGTAGGCCACGGCCACCGCTGCGGCTTCGGTCGGGGTGAAGACGCCGCCCAGGATGCCGCCGAGGATCAGGACCGGCGTTTGCAAGGGCACGATGGCGCGTTTGCAGATGGTGCGGAATTCGCTGCTGACTTGGGTACGCAGGGCGAGCATGAGGGCGTGCGCGACGACGACTGCACCTGCAAAGGTGCCCCAGAGGATCAGCGGTGTGGTGTCGCCCAACGGTAGGAACGCCCAGAGGAGGAGGCCGATGTTGAGCCGGACGAGCGCCCAGGACACCCAACGCTCCATCGGGCTTAGCTCGACACCGTCGAACTGCACCTTGTGCGCGGCGGGCAGGTCGTAGCGGTCTGCGGTCAGTCGGATCATCACCATGAGGCCGACGCCGACAAGGATGCCCGGCACGATGCCTGCAAGGAACAGGGCGGCCACGCTTTCGCCCATGACATAGGCATAGATGATCATGATGCCCGAGGGCGGGATGATCGGGCCGATCACGGATGAGGCCGCGGTGATCGCAGCGGCGTAGCGGCGGGTGTAACCTTCTTTTTCCATCGCTGGGACGAGCATGGAGCCGAGGGCTGATGTGTCTGCCACGGCGGAGCCGGAGAGGCCCGCAAAGAGGATGGAGGAGAGGACGTTCACTTGGGCGAGACCGCCGCGCAGGTGGCCCATGAGTGCCTGCGAAAACTGAACAAGGCGGATAGTGATGCCGCCCTTGTTCATCAGCTCACCCGCCAGCATGAAGAACGGGATCGCCATCAGTGGGAAGCTGTCCATCCCGTTGTAAACATTGCGATAGAGCAGCGTGATATCGCGTTCCTGACCATTCAGGTACAGCAGGATTCCGGGTGCGGCGAGCAGGCCAAAGAAGACCGGCAGGCCGATCAACAGGAACAGAAGGAAAAGCGGGAGGAACCAGATCAGCATGTCATTCGCTCCCCGCGGCCATGTCGCCTAGGTCGAGGTCCGGCAGTTGGTCACCGCCGCCCATCATCTCAACCAGTTTGCGCAGGATCAGTTCGATGTTGACCATGATCAGCAGGACGACCCCCACGAGCAGGGACAACATCATCCAGCTGCGCGGGATGCGGAACCAACCGTCAAATGTGGGCAGGTAGAGGGAGGCTGTGGCGAAGCGACCACCGAAGCCTGTGACCTCGGACCAGCCGATGGGCAGGGCGACGAGCAGGATGGCAAGCGAGATGAGCAGCAGAAAGAGGCTGAGGAGCGCCGCAACGGCGCGAGGAAGCACGCCCGAAATCATGTCGAGCGCCACGAACCCGCCACGCCGGAAGGCTGTGGGCGCCATGAGGCCTGTCATCCACAGCATGCAGAAGCGCGCGGCTTCATCCGGCCAGGGCAGTGCGTTGTTGAATACGTAGCGCGCGACCACCTGGATCAGGATCGCGATCACCATGGCCGCAATTGCCACGATGCCGATGGCGCGCCCGATCTTGAGCAGGGCACCATTCACCCATGCAAACGGTGCAAGCACCGCCAGTAACAGACCCATGAAGGGCCCTCCCTTTGTCGGTCGCCCGGCGGTTTGTCCACCGTGGCCCATTTTCCGCTTTCACCCCGCGGGCGGGTCGTTTTTCACGTCAGGACGTGACGGAGCCGAAATCGCCCCCGAAGAATGTGAGCGGCTGGCCGTCGCGCATTTCGGTGCGCTGGACCTGGCCCACGATGATGACGTGGTCGCCCGCGTCATGTGCAGCCACCCTGCGACATTCGAACCGCGCAAGGCAATGATCAATAAGGGGAACGCCGTCGGCGTTCAGAATGTGCGGATGCTCGCTCAGAACATGCGCGTTGCGCGCCGCCTGTTTGCACAGGTCGCCCTGCTCCGCCGCCAGCACGTGGATTGCGTAGTGGTCCGCCGCGTCGAAATAGGGGAAGCGCCGGGCGTTCCGGTCCACGGACCACAGCACGAGGGCCGGGTCGAGCGAGACCGACGAAAAGCTGTTGGCAACGATAGCGATGGGGCCGTCGGCGCTGGGGGCCGTGACCACTGTCACACCGGTTGCGAACTTGCCGAAGGCATCGCGCAACTGGCGGCTGCTGTCTGCGTCGGGGGTGAACACGGTGGGTTGCTGCGGGCTTTGCATCGTCATCAGGCCACCTCGTGTCCGAGCGCCGCCTCGTAGAGGCGGAACCACGTGGGTCGGTCGAGCGACACCTTGGTCGCCGCACCGATGTTCTTGATCCGGTCGAGGTTGTTGGTGCCCATGACCGGGATGATGTTTGCGGGATGCGCCAGCAGGAAGGCTGTCGCGACCGCGGCGCGGTCTACCCCGTTGGCGCCTGCGATCTCGTCCATGACATCGTGCAGCTTTTCGCTGCCGGTCATAAGCCCGCCCCCGCCCAGGGGTGACCACGCCATGAGTGGCTGGCCGTGCTGTTGGTGGAAGGCCAGATCGCCGTTGGTGAAGGGGCTGATTTCGCTGAGCGAGATTTCGATCTGGTTGGTGACCAGTTGGGTTTTCATGCCCGATTGCAGCAGTTTCCAGTCCCACGGGCGGAAGTTCGACACGCCAACGCTGCCGACCTTGCCCGAAGCCACAGCCTCGTCCAGTGCGGCGCCCGTTTCGTGGTGGTCCATGAACGGGTCGGGGCGGTGGATCAGCAGAAGGTCGATGTGGTCGATGGCCATGTCGCGCAGCGAATTTTCGATGCTTTGCATGATATGCGCGCGGGAGGTGTCGTAGTATTTGACCGGTGCGTCGGCATAGCGGCCCATGGGCGCCACGATGTCGCATTTGGTCACGATCTCCATCTTTGACCGCAGGCCGGTGTCGGCCTTGAGCGCTTCGCCCAGCGCAGCCTCAGCCACGTAGCCGCCGTAGATGTCAGCCTGGTCGAAGGTGGTGATCCCCTGGTCGAGGCAGGCGTGGATCTTGGCCTGCACGTGGGACACGGAGGTGTCGCTGTCATCGGCCAGCCGCCACATGCCGTAGACGATGCGCGAGAAGTTGAGGGTATCGGATAGGTGGACGCGGTCCATTAGCGGCGCTCTCCTGCGGCGAGTGGGGTTGCGGGGGCGCTGTCTGGCACCCGGCCATAAGCATGGGGCAAAGAACAGGTTTTCAAGTGCGGCATGACGCGCGCGCCGAAATGTTTTGCTTCTTCCAGGTGCGGGTAGCCCGAGAAGATGAAGGCGCGGATGCCCATCTTTTGATACTCTTCGATCTTGGACATGACCTGGTCTGTAGAGCCCACAAGCGCCGCACCGCAGCCCGAGCGCGCCCGGCCTACGCCAGTCCAGAGTCCGGGTTCGACATAGCCGAACTTGTCAGCCAGTTCGCGGGCTTTGGCCTGGTGGGCGACGCCGAGCGACGTGGAGTCGAGCGCGCGGTCGCGGATCAACTGGCCGTATTCGTCATCGAGCTTCGACACAATGTAGTCAGCATATTCACGCGCTTCCGCTTCCGTGTCACGCACGATCATGTGCACACGCAGGCCGTAGTCGAGCGTGCGGTCGTATTTCTCGGCCACCGCGTTCACGTCGCGCATCCGCTGAGCGATGTTCTCCTGCGGCTCGGGCCACATGAGGTAGACGTCACAATGCTGGCCGCAGAGTTCGAGGGCAGCGGGCGAGTAGCCGCCGAAATAAAGCAGAGGGCCGCCGGTCTGGTAGGGGCGCACGGGGTCGGTGGTGAGGCCGGTGAAGTTGTAGACCTCGCCCTCGTAGTTGATCTCGTCCCGTGTCCAGGCCTGCTTCAGGATTTCCACCACTTCGCGCGAGCGTTGGTAGCGGTAGTTGCTGTCCGCCTTCTCGCCCGGGAAGTCGGAGGAGATGATGTTCACCGTCAGCCGACCCTCGAGCATGTGGTCGAGCGTGGCGATGGTGCGGGCGAGCATGATGGGCTGTACTTCGCCACAGCGGACGGCGGCCAGCAGGTTGATTTTGGACGTGATCGGCGCGCAGCCTGCGACGAAGGACAGCGTGTCCTGACCCACCTGATACGATGACGGGCAGAGGATGTTGCGGAAGCCCTGCGCTTCCGCCTCTTTCACGATGTCGGAGCAGTGTGCCCAGCTCGACCGCAGGTCGCCGTCGGGCACGCCAAGGAACTGGTAGTCGTCCGAGCACAGCGCCGAAAACCACGACACTTCGGCCGCGTCGAGGTCAGGGGATGTGATGGGGACGATGGTCATCGGCGCACTTTCCGTTTGGGTCAAGTTGGGACTTGCGTAACACTGTCATTGATGTAGATCAATGGTGTATCAATTTTGTTTTTCGACGCGCTCGCCCATCCTGTGACTGATCCACGCCCTTCCCCCCATGCGCTGCCGATTTATGTGCAGATCGCCGAACTTCTGACCCGCGATATCGTCGCCGGTCGGTTGATCGACGGGGAGCGCCTGCCGCCCGAGCGGGACATGGCGACCGAGTTGGGTGTGAGTGTCGGCACGCTGCGCAAGGCCCTGCGCGATATGGGCGAGAAGGGCTTGGTCGAGAGCGTTCAGGGGTCGGGCAACTACATCCGCGCGGGCGGGGACACGGGCACTGTATACGCGATGTTCCGGCTGGAACTGCTGGAGGGCGGCGGGCTGCCGCGCGCGCAGGTGTTGTCGGTGGACCTAATGGACAAGCCCGCCGACCTGCCCGCCTTTGGCACATCCGCACAAGCCACGCGCATCCGTCGTTTGCGGTCGCTCAATGAAACAATCATGGGCGTGGAAGAGATCTGGCTGGATGCGGATGCGGGAATCGTGTCGGAAGCGGCAATGTCCGAATCCCTTTACGCCACCTATCGCAAGGAATTGGGTCTGTGGATCCAGCGCGCCGAGGACCGGGTGTCGCTTGGCCTCGTCCCGGACTGGGCGCCCGAGGCATACGGCCCCTGCCCCGGCGAAACCGTCGGCTATATCGAGCGGCTGAGTTGGGCGGACGCAGCGGCACCCATTGAGTTTTCCCGCACATGGTACGACCCCGCACGGGCCGTTTATGTGCAACGACTGAAGTGAAGGAACGCAAGTTGGATCAGGTACGCTATGGCATCATCGGATGCGGCATGATGGGGCAGGAACATATGCGCAATATCGCGCTGTTGCCCGAGGCGAGCGTGGCCGCGTTCTTTGAACCCGATGACGGGATGGCGGCATTGGCTTCGGCTATTGAGCCTGCCGCTGTGCGAGTGGGGTCACTGGCTGAGCTGCTGGCGGTTGAGGAACTGGACTGCCTGCTGATCGTCAGCCCGAACTATTGCCATGTGGCGCAGATGGAGGAGATCGCCGCCACGCGCCCCTTGCCCCTGCTGGTGGAAAAGCCGCTGTTTACCGATCCCGACGACGCGGCGAAGCTGGCGGCGTTTCGCGACAGCTATCCCTGCCCGGTCTGGGTGGCGATGGAGTACCGCTATATGCCCGTCATTGCGCAGTTTCTTGAGAGAAGCGCTGAGGCAACCGGCGGCATCAAGCAATTGTCCGTGCGCGAGCACCGCTTTCCGTTCTTGGAGAAGGTGGGCGACTGGAACCGGTTCAACCGGTACACCGGCGGTACGTTTGTCGAAAAGTGCTGCCATTTCTTTGACCTGATGCGCTTGGCGATGGGGGCGGAGCCGGTGCGGGTGATGGCCTCGGCCACGCAGGCCGTGAACCATCTGGATGAGGATTATGGCGGCGAGGTGCCAGACATCATCGACAGCGGCTACGCGATTGTCGATTTCGACAACGGCACGCGGGCGATGCTGGAATTGTGCATGTTTGCCGAAGGCTCTGCCTATCAGGAGGAGCTGTCCGCTGTTGGGCCCACGGGTAAGATCGAAGCCTTTGTCCCCGGTCCGGGGCGGTTTTGGCCGGAGCATTTGGGGCCTGCCCCGGTGGCGAAGCTGGTGACGTCGCCGCGTCATCCGCAGGGGCCGGTGACGCATGACATTCCTGTGGACCCAACCCTGTTGGACGCGGGCGATCACAATGGATCGACCTTTTACCAGCATCAGAAATTCGCCGCCGTTGTGCGGGGGCAAGGCACGCCTGAGGTCACGTTGGCCGATGGATGGGCGGCTGTTGCGATGGGTATGGCTGCACAAGAAAGTGCGCAGACTGGTCGGGCCGTTGATCCTCGGCAATGGATGCCTGCTTCTTCCGGCTGAAATACCTTAGGGAGTTTGGGAGACAGCGTCCCTCATTCCATAAAGTGGATCGCGTGCGGCGAAGCCGCTCTTTTTTGGGAGCTGCCTATTCAACCTGCCAGCATCGCTTTGAACGCATGCCATGACGCTTTGGGCGTGCGTTCGAGACTGTCGAAATCGACATGGACCATGCCGAAGCGCTTTTCGTAGCCGAGCGCCCATTCGTAGTTGTCCATGAGCGACCACGCCATGTAGCCCTGCACCGGCACGCCCTTGGCGATGGCGTCTCGGACGGCTTGCAGGTGGCTTTGGAAATAGGCGATGCGTGCGTCGTCCTGTACGGAACCGTCTGTGACTGTATCGGCGTTGGCCATGCCGTTTTCTGTGACGAAAAGTGGGAGGTCTCCGGTGTAATCCTTCGCCGTTCTGACGAGGAAGTCGTGCAGGCCCTGAGGGTAGACCTCCCACCCCATTTGCGTTTTTTCGAGTGGCCCTTCGACCCCGTGGTGATGGGGCCATGGGCCATCGTTCGGGGCGATGATGGAGCGCGTGTAGTAGTTGATGCCGGCCCAGTCGAGCGGGGCCTTGATCGTTGCCATGTCGTCTTGCCAGCCGTCCGGCAGGTGGGGGCCGAGGTCGCGGACGAGGCGATCGGGATATGTACCCTTGAACGCGCCTGAGACGAAGAAGTGGTTGTAGTAATCGTCGTAGAGCGCTGCAGCTTCGGCAGCTTCGGGGCTGTCGTCGGCGGGGGTGGCCCATTCCATGTTGAAGACGGCGCCGAGGTTGCCGACGCCCATGCCGCGCATCCGTTCGATGGAGGTGCCGTGGGCCAAGAGCACGTGGTGCATGGCGCGGGCGGTGGCGCGGATGTCGCGCAGACCCGGGGCGTGGTGGCCGAGGAAGTGGGATAGGAAGGACACGCACCAGAATTCGTTGATTGTGGCAACCGAGTAGGTGCGATCACCGATGCGGGCCATGACGGCTTCGGTGAAATCGCCGAACCAGCCCGCAATGTCGCGGTTGCGCCAGCCGCCGAGGTCGGCGAGGGCTGAGGGCAGTTCCCAGTGGTAGAGGGTGGCACATGGTTTCAGCCCACGTTCGAGCATCGCGTCGACCAGCCGGTCGTAGAAATCGAGACCCTCGGGGTTCACCGTCCGCCCGTCCGGCATGACCCGCGCCCAGCTTGTGGAGAAGCGGTAGGCATCGAAGCCGCCGTCGCGCAGAAGGTCGAGATCGGCCTCGTATCGGTGGTAGTGGTCGCAGGCGCGTGCACCGTCTTCGGCGCGGACGACATTGCCGGGCGTGGCGGCGAAGTCGTCCCACATGGCGCGGCCTGCCCCGCCGAATTGGTGCCCTTCGATCTGGTAGGCAGAGGTTGCGGCCCCGAAGAGGAACCCTTCGGGAAAGTCGGTGCGTTTGTGTGTGAACATTGTCAGTCCTTGGATGGGGCCGGGCCGGTTGAGGTGCCTTCGACAAAGGCCGCCTCCCAGAGTTTCGTATCGTGTGGGGCGCGTGGGGCGCGGATGCGGTCGATCAGCATCTCGGCGAGCGTGGCCCCCGCCTCGCGCACCGAAGACTGCCAGGCGGTGAAGACGGGCCTGTCGCCACCGTTGGCAAAGTAGCTGAGGCAGTCGTCGAAGGTGACAATCGACACGTCCCTGCCCACGCGCAGGCCCCGTTCATCCAGAGCGCGCCGGATGCCTGCGGCGCAGATGATGGAGGCGACGAGGAACGCGGTGGGCGGGGTGTCCAGATCCAGCATCGTGTTGGCCTGGTTATAACCGTAAGCCTCTGTCATCTCGCCCGTGCTCATGAGCGCAGGATCGATTGTCAGGCCCGCAAAGCGCAGCGAGGATTCGTAGCCCGAGCGCCGCCGTATGGCGAAGTCCATCGTCTCCTGACCGTTGATCAGCGCGATGCGCTTGTGGCCGAGGCCGACGAGATGGGACGTCGCCTCGGAAAAGGCGCGGGTGTTGTTTACGTCGAGCCAGGAATAGGGCGTCGTGACGCCGGTTGAGCGGCCATGGACCACATAAGGCAGCCCGATCTTGTCAAGCAGCTCCATACGCGAATCGTTGCGGCGCGGGGCGTGGACCACAATGCCGTCGACGGCGCCGCGGGCCTTGAGGTTGCGGTAGGTGTCGGCCTCGTCCTGCGCGCCAACCCGCGTGACCATCATATCGTAGCCATGCGCGGAATAGGTTTCGCCCGCACCGGCCATGAAGTCGCCGAAGATCGGGTTCACCATTTCTGCCGAATCGCTGACGGAAATGACATGGCCGATGCACTTTGAATGCCCGGTGGCGAGGCCCTGCGCGCGCGTGTTGGGGCTGTAGGCGTGGGCCTCGGCCGCCTGGATCACCCGTGCGCGGGTTTTCTCCGACACCTCGGGGTAGCCGTTGAGCGCGCGGCTCACCGTGGTTTGACTGAGCCCCAGCAGCGATGACAGTTCTTTAAGATTCACAGGGCATTCCGTTGGGTATTCCGTTCCAAAGCGCTTTCAAGGCCACACGCTAACGGCTGGTTGCGCTAACGTCAAAACTTCTCATGCCTCCCGTTTGACGTGTTAAACTATTTTGCACGGACGACCCGAGACCGTTTGACAGGCGGTGAAAATTCGGCAACGTTCGCGACATTCCAAAGCGCTTTGACAAATGTGAAAGCGGGCATGAACTGGTCAATCAGCATGTTGGATTGAAATGAATGGGAGGACGACCAGAATGAACACCAAACTTCTGGCCAGCGCGGCTGCGTTGGCTATCACCGCAGGGACGGCACATGCCGAGTTGATCTTTGCTCCGGGCGAGGGCCCGTTCAGCTGGGACAGCTACACCGCATGGGCTGAAAGCGCCCCTGACCTAAGCGGTCAGACCATCACCGTGTTCGGCCCCTGGCTGACACCTGAAGATGGCTACCTGAACAATGCGCTGGCCTATTTCGAGGAAGCGACCGGTGCTGACGTTGTCTACACCGGCTCTGACAGCTTCGAACAGCAGATCGTGATCGATGCAGAGGCGGGTTCCGCCCCCAACATCGCCGTGTTCCCACAGCCTGGTCTGGCCGCCGTGATGGCAGGCAAGGGTCAGCTGCACCCCCTGCCCGACAGCATGGGTGACTGGGTCAAGGAAAACTATGCCGCCGGTCAGTCGTGGGTCGATCTGGGCACGTATGCGGATGCCGATGGCAACGACCAGGTGTTCGGCTTTTTCTACAACGTGAACGTCAAGTCGCTGGTCTGGTACAACCCCGAGAACTTCGAGGATGCCGGGTACGAAGTGCCTGAGACCATGGAAGAGCTGAAGGCGCTGACCGAGCAGATCGTGGCGGACGGTGAGACACCGTGGTGCATCGGTCTGGGATCAGGTGCGGCCACCGGCTGGCCCGCGACCGACTGGGTCGAGGACATGATGCTGCGGACGGTTGAGCCCGAAGTCTACGACCAGTGGACCACCAACGAGATCCCGTTTGATGACGAGCGTGTCGTGGCGGCCATCGAAGAGTTCGGCTGGTTTGCCCGTGACGACGCAAAGGTCGCCGGTGGTGCCGGTGCTGTCGCATCGACAGACTTCCGCGACTCGCCCAAGGGTCTCTTCTCCTCCCCGCCGCAGTGCTACATGCACCGCCAGGCGTCGTTCGTGCCTGCCTTCTTCCCGGAAGACGTAGAGTTCGGTGTCGACACCAACTTCTTCTACTTCCCCAGCTACGCCGAGAAGGATCTGGGCGACCCGGTTCTGGGTGGCGGTACGCTGATGGCGATCACCAATCCCTCCGACGGTGCGAATGCGCTGATGGAGTTCTTCCAGGAGCCGATCAGCCACGAGATCATGATGGCGCAGACCGGCTTCCTCACGCCGCATAACGGTGTGAACCTGGACGCCTACAAGGACGACACGCTGCGCGCGCTGGGTGAAGTTCTGCTGGGTGCGACCACCTTCCGTTTCGACGGCTCGGACCTGATGCCGGGTGGTGTTGGCGCCGGGACGTTCTGGACCGGTATGGTTGATTATGCCGGTGGCAAGGACGCTGCCACAGTGGCCAGCGAAATCCAGTCCAGCTGGGACGCGCTGAAGTAAGCCTACAACCACTCACAAGACAGATCAGCCCGTGCATCTGCGGGCTGATCACACACCGGCCATTTTGCCGGTCGCGCTGGACCCTGCGCATAAGCCGGGCCTCGCCATAGGGAGGAAGCCAGATGAACCCCGCACTCTTGGGATTGATAACCATCGCGCTTGGTGTTGGCGGGTGCGTTTTGTATTTCTGGGGATCGAACCAGATCCTCGACAAAGTGATCTTTCCGGCCAAGGGGCCGCAAGCGGGTCAGAACATCAACCGCGCCAACATGGTGCGTCCATGGCTCTTCCTGTTTCCTGCGATTTTCGCGCTGGGTCTGTACCTCGCCTACCCCGTGTTCGAGACGCTGCGCCTGTCGCTGACCGACCGTGACGCCGGTGGCGCTTTTGTCGGCCTTGCCAACTACAACCAGATGATGGCCGAACCCAAGTTCTGGGAAGCGCTGCGCAACAATATGTTGTGGCTGATCGTGGTGCCCGCCGCCTCGACCGCCTTTGGCTTGCTGGCCGCCCAACTGACCGACCGGATCAAGTGGGGCTCTGCCGCCAAGTCGCTCATCTTCATGCCAATGGCGATTTCATTCGTGGGTGCGGGTGTGATTTTCAAACTGGTGTATGAAGCACGCCCCGCGGATCAGGGGCAGATCGGTGTGCTGAACGCCGTGTGGCTGCAATTCGAGGGCGGCATCGGGTCGTTCCTGTTCCTACAGGCCTTGCCTGCGATTATGCTTTTGTCCTTTGCCGCGATTGTCGCCTATGTCGGCTGGATTTTCGTGCGCCCCATTGCCGAGAGCAAGGAGCGTGGCGGCGGCAAGGGCTATGTCCCGCTGCGCCTGTTTGTGGGTGCCGCAGCGCTTTACCTCGTCTACCTGTCGCTGTCGTCGCTGATCGGTCTGTTCACCTTCGACTTCCCCTACGGCCAGCCGCAAACATGGCTGACCATCCCCTTCTGGAACAGCTTCCTCTTGATGGTGGTGCTGATCTGGATCCAGACCGGTTTTGCCATGGTGATCCTGTCCGCCGCCCTGCGCGGCATCCCCGAAGAAACGGTCGAGGCCGCGATCATCGACGGCGCTAACCCGTTCCAGATCTTCTTCAAGATCAAGGTGCCGCAGATCATGGGCACCATCGTGGTCGTCTGGACCACCATCACCATCGTCGTGCTCAAGGTCTTTGACATCGTGTTTGCGATGACCAACGGCCAGTGGGAGACGCAGGTTCTGGCCAATTATATGTACGACAAGATGTTCCGCGCCAACGATTGGGGCGTTGGATCAGCCTCGGCCATCGTGATCATGCTGCTGGTGACGCCGATCCTTGTCTGGAACGTCTACAACGCCCGTAAGGAGATGAAGTAATGGACAACATCGCTGGTTCCAAATCGTCCCTGGGCTGGGCGGTTAACATCTCGGTCGTGCTGCTTGTCGCTCTGTGGGTGTTCCCGACCTTTGGGCTGCTTGTGTCGTCCTTCCGCACCGCCGACCAGATCGTTGGGTCGGGCTGGTGGGCGTCGATGTTCCCATCGGAGCAAACCGAACGCTTCCGCGCCTCGGCACCTGATGAAAACCGCGTCCAACGTGGCGATCTGTTCGTGGTCGAAGGCAACATCTTTGAAGAAAACGGCGGTGGCGGCGATATCCAAAGCTGGGGCACTTCGTCCCGTGCTGTGGATGCCTACCAACCCGGCGACGTGGCTGACCTGGGCGATGGTGAAACCTTCACTGTAGACGCCGACGGCAATTACGCCTGGTCCGGCAACGAAGAGCAGATCAGCGGGCGGGGCCAACGCGCCTTTGTCACCGCCGAGACGCCGCCCGAGTTCACGACAGAGAATTACGTGAACATCATGACCAGCGGGGACGCCAACGACAACATGGCCAAGGCGTTCTTTAACACGTTGACCGTGACCATCCCGGCCACGATCATTCCCATCGTCGTGGCTGCCTTCGCCGCCTATGCGCTGGCGTGGATGGACTTCCCGGGACGGGCGATCCTGATTGCCTGCGTTGTGGGCCTCTTGGTGGTGCCGCTGCAACTGGCGCTCATCCCGCTGCTCAAGCTGCATGTGGGGATCGGCATCGGCAAAGGATACCTCGGCGTCTGGCTCGCCCATACCGGCTTTGGCCTTCCGCTGGCGATATACCTCTTGCGAAATTACATGGTTGGCCTGCCCCGCGACATCATTGAAAACGCCAAGGTGGACGGCGCGACGGATTTCCAGATCTTCACCAAGATTATCCTCCCACTGTCGTTCCCCGCCTTGGCGTCCTTCGCGATCTTCCAGTTCCTGTGGACCTGGAACGACCTGCTGGTGGCCAAGGTGTTCCTGATTGACGCCACGGGGCAGACGACGGTGATGACCGACCAGATCGTGAACTTGCTTGGCACGCGCGGGGGAAATTGGGAAATCCTTGCCACGGCAGCCTTCGTGTCGATTGCAGTGCCGCTGTGCGTCTTCTTCGCAATGCAAAAATACCTGGTGCGCGGTTTGCTGGCCGGGTCGGTGAAATAGGACCTCCTTACATGAATAAACAGGCGGAATTCGACATGGCTCGGACTCTTGTGACGGACGAGGATTGGTGGCGTGGGGCGGTGATCTACCAGATCTACCCGCGCAGCTTTCAGGACAGCAACGGCGATGGCATCGGCGATCTGAACGGGATCACCAGCCGCCTGCCTTACGTGGCCTCCCTTGGCGTCGATGCGATCTGGATCTCGCCCTTCTTCACCTCGCCGATGAAAGATTTTGGCTATGACGTCAGCGACTATCGGGGCGTTGACCCGATGTTCGGCACGCTGGCGGATTTCGACGCGCTGGTCGAAACAGCCCACGCGCTTGGCCTGCGCGTGATGATCGACCTTGTGCTGAGCCACACCAGCGATGAACACCCCTGGTTCCTCGACTGCGCGCACAGCCGGGACAGCGAGAAGTGCGACTGGTATGTCTGGTCCGATCCCAAGCCCGACGGCACGCCGCCCAACAACTGGCTGTCGATCTTTGGCGGTTCCGCCTGGACATGGGAGCCGCGGCGCGAGCAGTATTATCTGCACAACTTCCTGAAAACGCAGCCCGACCTGAACTTCCACAACCCGGATGTGCAGGACGCGCTGCTGGACGTGACCCGGTTCTGGCTGGACCGTGGGGTGGATGGCTTCCGCCTCGACACCATCAACTTCTACTACGCCGACAAGCAGCTGCGCGACAATCCGGCCCTGCCGAAAGAGCAGCGCAACGCGACCATCGCGCCGTCGGTGAACCCCTATAACCATCAGGAACACGTCTATTCCAAGAACCAGCCGGAGAACCTGGCGTTCCTGGCCCGCTTCCGTGCGCTGCTCGATGAATACCCCGGTTCTGCCGCTGTGGGCGAAGTGGGTGACGCGCAACGTGGGCTTGAGATCATGGGCGAATACACTGCGGGCGATGAGCGTGTGCAGATGTGTTACGCTTTTGAATTCCTTGCCAAAGATCCGCTGACCGCAACCCGTGTGGTCGAGGTGCTGAACAAGGTAGACGAAGTCGCAAGCGACGGCTGGGCCTGCTGGGCGTTCTCCAACCACGACGTGATCCGCCATGCCAGCCGGTGGGAGCTGTCGGATGCCGCAATGCGCGCCTATGCGACGCTTATCCTGTGCCTGCGCGGCTCGGTCTGCCTGTATCAAGGCGAAGAGTTGGGGCTGCACGAGGCCGACGTCGCCTTCGAAGACCTGCAAGACCCCTATGGCATCGAGTTCTGGCCCGAGTTCAAGGGCCGGGACGGGTGCCGCACGCCCATGGTGTGGGAGCCATCCAACAGCCATGGCGGGTTCACCGCGGGCGATCCATGGCTGCCCGTCAGCCGCGATCACCTGCACAGCGCCGTCGCCTCGCAAGAGGATGACCCGGCTGCGCTTTTGCACCACTATCGCCGCGCCATTGCCCTGCGCAACACGCACAAGGCGCTGTCGAAGGGCAGCCATGACGGGGTGACGGCGATGGGCGACGTCGTCCACTTCACCCGCCATCACGACGACCAGACCGTGTTCTGCGCCATCAACCTGAGCGACGAGCCTGCCACGCTGGACCTGCCCGAAGGATCATGGGTGACCATCGGGTCGGAACTGGGCAGCACTGCGCCGGGCCCCGATGGGCACGTCCATCTGGGCGGCTGGCAGGTCGCCATAGCGCTGAAGACATAACCGAGGAAAACGGGGGGCGGGCCACCGCCTTCCCGAAGGGAGGGACCAAACATGGCCGATTTGAAACTGACCGAAGTCGAAAAGACATATGGCGGCACGGTCAACGTGCTCAACAACATCAACCTCGACATCCAGAAGGGCGAGTTGATCGTCTTTGTCGGCCCCTCGGGCTGCGGCAAGTCCACGCTGTTGCGCATGATTGCCGGGCTGGAAAAGATCACCGGCGGCACGCTTGAGATTGACGGCACGGTCGTGAACGACGTGCCCCCCGCCCAGCGCGGCATCGCCATGGTGTTCCAGTCTTACGCGCTCTACCCGCACATGACCGTGCGGGACAACATGACCTTTGCCCTGAAACTGGCGAAGAAATCTCAGTCAGAGATTGATGAGGCGGTGAACCGCGCTGCGCGAATCCTGCAGCTTGAACCCTATCTGGACCGCCTGCCCAAGGCACTGTCGGGTGGTCAGCGCCAGCGGGTCGCCATTGGCCGCTCCATCGTGCGCGATCCCAAGGTGTATCTCTTCGACGAACCACTCTCGAACCTCGACGCTGCCCTGCGGGTTGCGACTCGGATCGAGATCGCGCAGCTGAAGGAGTCGATGCCAGACAGCACGATGATCTACGTGACCCACGACCAGGTGGAAGCGATGACGCTCGCCAGCCGCATCGTGGTTCTCGCCAACAAGGGGATCGCGCAGGTCGGCTCACCGCTTGAGCTGTATGAACGCCCTGAAAACGAGTTCGTGGCTCAGTTTATCGGCTCCCCGTCTATGAACCTGCTGCCGGGCGAGATTGTGGAGACCGGCGCACAGACCAAGGTGAAGATGAAGGGCGGTTCGGTCATCGCATCCGCCGTTCCGACCCAAGACAGCGACAAGGGCCTGCAGGTCAATGTCGGCGTCCGGCCCGAAGACATGGTCGAAACCGATGGCGACGCCGTGTTCGAAGGGACCGTGGATTTCACCGAAGCCCTGGGCGAAGTGACCATCCTCTACTTCCATGCCGAAGAGGGCGAACAGCCCGTGCTGGCCAAGATGCCCGGCATCCACAAAGACCTGCGCGGCAAGTCGGTCAAGGTAACGGCAGCGCCCGAGAAGGTGCAAATCTTCTCGAACGGTCAGTCGCTCTACTACCGCTAAGCCTGCTCAAACATCGCGGCTGAGCGGTCGAGCAGGAACTGTCCAATAATCGGTCCTGTGGCAGCGCCTATGCCACGGGCATTTGCTCCGATCTGACCTTCGACCGTTTTGGGTCGGAACAATCCACGCATGTCCTTGGTTTCGAGCGCGGCGCCCGTCATCTCGACCAGCCGCGCCCGGATCGACGCTGGCATCGCCCCGTCGATCACGACAGCCTCCACATCAATCACCGCACAGCTTGCGACGCAGGCAATGGCCAGCGCATCCGCCGTTTGCTCAAGCCACGGCACAACGAAGCGCTCCAGATGTGACCAGTTCTGCGGCTGCTGCCACAGTTGACGCGGGTTCTCTCCTGCCTCGATCAGCCGCGCCTCAAGTGTCCAGATCGACGCCAGATCGATCAAGTGCCCCGGCTTGCCCTGCAAATCAGCCACCGGCATGGTTCCAAACGCGCCCGCATTCTTCTGGTTGCCTTCGAACACCGTGTGGTCCAGCACAACGCCGCCGCCGACAAAAGCACCGAGGAAGAAATACACATAGTCGCGATACTCCCGCCCAATCCCGAACACATGCTCGGCGCGGCAGGCAGCGGTTGCGTCATTAACCAAACGCACCGGCAGGTCCGTGATCTGGCCCACCTCGGCCACGAAATCCGCATCTTTCCATGCGGCAAACTCCTCCGGCGGTGCGTCCAGCAATTCATGCCAGCTCCACAGCTCGAAGGGGGCAGCAATGCCGACACCGCACAAACGCGCGCGCATAGGGTCGTCCATCTGATCCATCAGATCGGCAAACCCGTCGCGCAAAAACCCAAACACATTGCCCGGCAGCGGATAGTCATATGTATGCCGCAACTGGTGCCGCACCTGCCCCATCGCATCCAGCACCAACAGGTCCGCACTGCGCCGCCCGATCTTGAGCCCGACCGAGAATATGCCATCCGGGTTCAGAAGGTAGGGTACCGACGGCTTGCCAACCTTCCCCTTCACCGGCGCGCCCTTGATGAGCAGCCCGTCCTGTTCCAGCTTGCGCAGGATCACCGACGCCGTCTGCGGCGACAGCCCGGTCCGGCGCGCAAGGTCACTACCCGGCAGCCCGCCATTGCGCTGCAAGATCGACAGGATCAACCGCTCATTATAGGCGCGCACGCCCGTCTGGTTGATACCGCCGGACAAGGTGCGCACGTGGTCCAGTTCCATCAGACCATTCCTCCCTGTCATAACTTTGCGCGCGTCAATTAATAAATCAAGTTTACTTATTAATTGACAGGATCAAAGAATCGCGTTTCCCTTGGGGCAGTTCGGACCGCCTATTTTCGGGCCCGACACGTTCTGGGAGGACACCATGAAGAAACTACTGCTGGGCACGGCTTGTGCCCTGACCACCATGGCGGGCGCGGCTTTGGCCGACGGGCATGCAATTTCGGCGTGCCTGATCACCAAGACAGACACCAACCCGTTTTTCGTTAAGATGCGCGAGGGCGCCACAGCCAAGGCCGAAGAGCTGGGCATCAACCTCAGCTCCTTCGCGGGCAAGGTCGATGGCGACCATGAAACGCAAGTGCAGGCGATCGAGACCTGCATCGCCAACGGTGCCAAGGGCATCCTGCTCACCGCATCCGACACCGCCAGCATCGTGCCGGTGGTCCAGCAAGCGCGTGACGCCGGTCTGCTGGTCATCGCGCTCGACACGCCGCTTGAACCCATTGATGCCGCCGACATGACCTTTGCCACCGACAACTTCCTTGCCGGTGAATTGATTGGCGCATGGGCCGCAGCGACCCTTGGCGATGCGGCGGCTGATGCCAAGATCGGCATGCTCGACCTCGCCATCAGCCAACCCACCGTGGGCGTGCTGCGCGATCAGGGCTTCCTCACCGGTTTCGGCATCGACATCGGCGATCCGAACAAGTGGGGAGACGAGACCGACCCCCGCATCGTCGGCAATGACGTGACTGCCGGAAACGAGGAAGGCGGCCGCCGCGCGATGGAGAACCTGCTGGCCAAGGATCCGTTCATCAACGTGGTCTACACCATCAACGAACCCGCCGCCGCCGGTGCCTACGAGGCGCTCAAGGCCATTGGCCGCGAAAACGACGTGCTGATCGTGTCTGTCGATGGCGGCTGCCCCGGTGTGCAGAACGTGGCCGACGGTGTGATCGGTGCGACCTCGCAGCAATACCCGCTGCTGATGGCATCGCTGGGCATCGAAGCGATTGCCGCCTGGGCCAAGGACGGCACCAAGCCGGAAGCGACCGAAGGCAAAGCGTTCTTTGACACCGGAGTGGCGTTGGTGACAGACCAGCCTGCCGACGGGGTCGAGAGCATCTCGGTCGAAGAGGGCAAGAACCTTTGCTGGGGCTGATCCGCTGACGCTGATCAGACGGCTGGGGCCAAGCACCCCTGCCGACAAGTGAACATGATCGGGGCAGGCCACACGCCTGCCCCTTTCCCCACCTCAAGGATGGGACGCCATGACCCAATCGGACAACTACGAATCTGCAGCCTCGTCCGCTGACGCCACTGTGGCCGAGTTCGAAGATCACCGCCGCGGCATCGTCGGGCAGATCCAGCACACGTTGCACCAGACCCCATCGCTGGTGCCGTTGATCGTGCTGATCTTCTCCATCGCACTGTTTGGCCTGTTGCTGGGGCAACGCTTTTTCTCACCCTTCGCCCTGACGCTGATCCTGCAACAGGTACAGATCGTCGGCGTGCTCGCCGCCGCGCAAACGCTCATTATCCTGACAGCAGGCATCGACCTGAGCGTAGGAGCAATCGCGGTCCTCTGCACAGTCGTCATGGGCAAGGCATCGTTCCAATACGGGATTCCCCCCGCCGTCTCTGTCGCTATCGGCCTGACGGTTGGCACGGCCCTTGGTGCCATCAGCGGCTGGCTCGTCAGCCGCATGAAGCTACCGCCCTTCATCGTGACCTTGGGGATGTGGCAGATCGTTCTGGCGGCGAACTATCTCTACTCCGCCAATGAAACGATCCGGTCGCAAGACATCGAGGCCGAAGCCAGTTTCCTACAGTTCCTTGGCACCAAGTTCACTATCGGCGGTGCAGTCTTTACCCTCGGCGTGCTGGGCATGATCGCGCTGTTCATCATCCTCGCCTATGCACTGCGATCTACGGCATGGGGCAGGCACGTCTACGCCGTCGGTGACGACCCCGAGGCCGCCGAACTGTCCGGCGTGAACGTCCACAAGACATACATGTCCGTTTACATGGTCGCCGGGTTCATATGCGCCTTGGCAGGCTGGGTAATGATCGGCAGGTTCGGATCGATTTCGCCCTCGGCCACCACAGGCGTCATCGGCAACATCCAGTCCATCACCGCGGTGGTGATCGGGGGCATCTCGCTCTTCGGCGGACGTGGAAGCATCGCGGGCGCACTCTTCGGTGCCCTCATCGTGGGGGTGTTCGAACTCGGACTACGCATGGCCGGGGCCGACCCGCAATGGACCTTTATGCTGATCGGGATGCTCATCATCGCGGCGGTCGCCGTGGACCAGTGGATACGGAAGGTTGCCGCATGACCGAACCCATTCTCAAAGCCCGCAACCTTGTGAAACGCTATGGCAAGGTCACGGCCCTCGACCACGCCGACTTCGACTTGATGCCGGGCGAAATCCTGGCAGTGATCGGGGACAATGGAGCGGGCAAGTCGTCGATGATCAAAGCAATCTCGGGCGCTGTGGTGCCGGAAGAGGGGCAGGTTTGGCTTGAAGGGCGAGAGGTCAAGTTCCGCTCCCCCATCGAGGCCCGCGAAGAAGGGATCGAAACGGTCTACCAACAGCTCGCCATGTCCCCGGCCCTGTCCATCGCCGACAACATGTTCATGGGGCGCGAGCTGCGCAAACCGGGGATCATGGGCACTGTCTTTCGCCAACTCGACAAGCCCGCAATGCAGAAGTTCGCGCGCGAAAAGCTGAGCGAGCTGGGCCTCGCCACGATCCAGAACATCAACCAGGCGGTCGAATCGCTCTCTGGTGGTCAGCGACAAGGCGTCGCCGTGGCCCGTGCGGCGGCCTTCGGGTCCAAGGTGGTGATCCTGGACGAACCCACCGCCGCGCTCGGGGTCAAGGAAAGCCGAAAGGTCCTCGAACTGATCCAGGATGTGAAGTCACGCGGCATCCCGATCATCCTGATCAGCCACAACATGCCACATGTCTTCGAGGTCGCCGACCACATCCACGTGCACCGCTTGGGCAAACGGCTTTGCGTGATCGACCCGAAGGATCACTCGATGTCAGATGCGGTCGCCTACATGACAGGGGCCGCCGTGCCGGAGATGGCTGCGTAAGATGACCCTCGACCAGATCTGCGCGCAGATCCTCGACCGCCCACCTGCGCCCAACCGGCGGCTTGTGGCGGTCGTAGGTCCCCCGGCCAGCGGCAAGAGCACGTTGGCATTGAAACTGGCTGCGCGACTGACAGACATGGGTGATCCCGCAATGGTCGTGCCGATGGACGGCTTTCATCTGGATGAGCGGCTCTTACAGGCCGACGGCACGAGTAACCGCAAGGGCGCGCCGCATACCTTCGATGCATATGGGTTCCTACGTCTGGTTTGCGCACTCCAATCCAAGGACCCAGTGATTTTCCCGATCTTCGACCGACAGCGCGAGATCGCCATCGCCGGTGTGGGCCGCGTCGATGCGACATGTCACACCGTGCTGGTCGAGGGGAATTACCTGCTGCTCAATCAGCCGCCTTGGGACGAGCTGCATGGCCTTTGGAGTTATTCGGTGGCACTCCACCCCAACCTGAGTACCCTCACCGCCCGGCTGCATGCACGCTGGGCAGAACACGGCAAACCCGACGCGCAGACCTGGATTGACACAAACGACATGCCCAATATCACCACGGTCCTGAGCCAGTCGGCACCCGCTGATATCACCCTAACGGAGAGCCCTGAATGATCCTTTGCGCGGGCGAGGCCCTGATCGACATGATCCCCAACGCCGACGGCGCCTATGTGCCACATGTGGGAGGTGCCGTCCTGAACACAGCCGTGGCCTTGGGCCGTCTGGGCGAGGATGTCGGTTTGGTCACAGGCCTGTCCTCCGACCCATTTGGCGCGATGATCGAGGATCACCTGAGGGCGAGCCAGGTCTCGGTCGATCACGCCGTGCGCAGCGACCGCAACACGGCGCTGGCCTTTGTTCACCTCGAAAACGGCAATGCCACGTACACCTTCTACGACGACGCAACGGCCACGCGGAACATCCAACCCATTGATATCGCTTCTGTCCCCGCGGGGACAAAGGCGGTATTCTTCGGTGGCATTTCCCTCTGCAACCCGCCGGTAGCGGACAGCCTGCTCGACCTTGCCCTGTCCCAGCCGTCGGATCGGCTGGTCATGGCGGACCCCAATATCCGGCCCGGTTTCGTGTCGGATCACGACGGCTACCGCACGCGGTTGACCAAGCTGATCGGACGGGCCGACATTGTGAAACTGTCTGATGACGACATCGGCTGGCTCGTCCCGGATGGCGATCTGAATGCCAAGGCGCGAACCGTGCTCGACCTCGGCCCCAAGATGCTGCTCCTGACAGAAGGGGGCGACGGTGCCACCGCCCACCTGGCAAACGGCACAATGGTCCGTGCCCCCGCGCAACAGGCGCAGGTCGTCGACACCGTCGGCGCAGGTGATACGTTCAATGCAGGCTGTCTTGCCGCCCTGCGCCGCGCAGATGCCCTGCACCCCGCAGCCATTGAAACGCTGAACGAAGCGGCACTCAAAGACATGCTCTCCCTCGCTGCCCGCGCCGCCGCCATCACCGTGTCGCGCGCAGGCGCCAACCCGCCCTGGCAAGAAGAACTGGACTGACCCCATGAAACGATCCCGCGTCAATGACATCCTTGCGAACGGTGCCGACTTCTTTGCCAAGCACGGCTGGACCGTCCCGCCCTTCGGCACATGGACACCGGACGAGATGCGCAGCGACAAGGCCGCTCATATCCGCGACCGGCGCCTCGGCTGGGACATCACCGATTATGGACAGGGCCGGTTTGACGAGATGGGCCTGTTCCTTTTCACCATGCGCAACGGCGATCTGGGCGAGATGGGGCAGCAGGGCGCGATGCTCTACGCCGAAAAGCTGATGATCTCGCGCCAGGACCAGCTGTCACCCATGCACCGCCACGTGCTCAAGACCGAAGACATCATCAATCGCGGCGGTGCGACACTGGTGCTGGAGCTGTTCACTTGCGATGCAGAGGGGCAGATTGACCGCGATGCCGATGTACATGTCCTGACCGATGGCGTGCCGGTGACACTGCCTGCGGGCGGGCACCTCAAGCTGCCCGTGGGCGCATCCGTGACTTTGACACCGACCACTTGGCATGCCTTTTGGGGCGAAGGCGGCGATTGCCTGATCCACGAGGTCTCCACGGTGAACGATGATCTGACCGACAATATCTTTGCAGAGCCCATCGGGCGCTTTTCGGAAATAGAGGAAGACACAGCGCCCACGCAACTGCTGGTCAGCGACTACTAGCGCGCTCCAGCGCGGCATCGGCTTCGGGCTTGAGCCGCGCGACCGCCTCGGCTCTGACAGGACCGTAGCCGCGAAATTCCAGCGGCGCGGACAGGAAGGTACGTGCGGCATTTGCATCGGCGGTGCCTTGGCTCAGCCGCTCTAGCCCCGCGATGTACCAGTCGATCAGCGCGCGTTCTTCACGCCGCTCAGCGGTGTATCCGAATGGGTCCGCCCACGTGCCACGCAACCCTTTGCCCTTGGCCAACAGCCGCATGGCGCGGTGCATCCAAGGCCCGAAGGTCCGCTTCACAGGTCGCCCCCGCGCGTCCTTGCGCCAAGACAGGAGTGGCGGCGCGAGATGATGATGGACGGCGAAGTCGCCGGTAAACTGGTCCGAGAGGCTGTCGTAGAACCCGGTATCGACGTGCAAGCGCGCGACCTCGTATTCGTCCTTGTACGCCATCAGCTTGTAAAGCGCGCGCGCCGCGATCTTGCGGCCATCCTCGGAAAACGCTGCCGTATGCGAAGCCAGAGCCTCACGATACCGCGCGGCATAGCCGGCGTCTTGATAGTCAACCAAAAGCTGGGACCGATGCGCGATGATCTCATCCGCCGTGTCCGGCGTCTTCGCTGGCGCGCTTGGCGCCAAAACCGAAGGGTCACTTGCCCAGATCCGACCCAGGTCAAAGGCGCGCGTATTCTGATCGACCGCCACCCCGTTCAATCTGATCGCCTGCTTCAGCGCCACTTCACTGACCGGAACAAGGCCCCTTTGCCAAGCCGCACCCAGCAGCATCACATTGGCAAAGACGCTGTCGCCCAGATACCGCTCGGCCAGCGCGTTGGCGTCAAAGGCTGCGAGGTTCTGCGAACCAATCACCTCTGCAATCGCCCCCTCGCGCACATCGACGCGCAGGCTTGCATCGCGGTGCAGAACCAGATCGCCCGTCGGCATCTCCGCCCGGTTCAGCGCCATCCGCGTGCCGGAATGGTAGTGCGCGGACGCCTTGGGGGCCGATGACACGACGATATCGCACCCGATCACCGCATCTGCTGCCGCTTCCTCGATCCGCACCTGATGCAGCATGTCGGGCGACCGCCCCAACCGGATATAGCTGAGCACCGTCCCAAACTTCTGCGCAAAACCGGTGAAGTCCAACACTGACGCTCCCCGCCCTTCAAGATGCGCAGCCATGGTGACCAACGCGCCGACGGTGATGACCCCGGTACCACCGACGCCAGTGACCAGCAGGTCGTAGGGCGCGTCGAGCGCTGGCAGTTCCGGCTGGGGAATGCCGGAAAGCGCCGCCTCCACATCAAACGCTACCGGTTCCGGTGCCCTGCGCGCCGCCCCCTCGACCGTCACGAAGCTGGGGCAAAACCCCTGAAGGCATGACATATCCGCATTGCAGGTCGATGGGTTGATCCGCCGCTTGCGGCCCAAAGGCGTCTCCAACGGCTCCACACTCAGGCAATTGCTTTCAACCGAACAATCGCCGCAGCCCTCGCAAACCTCCGGGTTGATGACGGCAAAGGTTTTGACCGTGGGCAGGGTGCCTCGCTTGCGGCGACGTCGCTTTTCAGTGGCGCAGGTCTGTTCATAGATCAGGACGGTGACGCCGGGAATGTCGCGCAATTCCCGTTGCACGGCGTCCAGCGCCGCACGATCGTGAAAGGTGGTGCCGGGCGGAAAGGCGCCCCTGTCAAACTTGCCCACATCATCCGACACCAGTGCGATCCGGTCCACGCCCTCGGCCCGGCTGGACCATGCAATCGCCTCGACGCTCACAGGGCCGTCCACCGGCTGCCCCCCGGTCATCGCGACCGCGTCGTTATACAGCACCTTGTAGGTGATGTTCGTCCGCGCGGCGACGGCTTGCCGGATGGCCAGTGCGCCGGAATGGTACCATGTCCCCTCCCCCAGGTTCTGGAAGATATGCTTGCCGCCGTTGAACTTCGATGCCGCGACCCAAGGCACGCCTTCGCCGCCCATCTGGGCATAGCCACCCGTCTCGCGATCCATCCAAGAGGCCATGACATGGCAGCCAATGCCAGACGCAGCCTTTGACCCTTCGGGCACCTTGGTCGACGTGTTGTGCGGACAGCCCGAACAGAAGTAAGGCGTGCGCGTGGCACCTTCGACACTCAGTAGCTTGGGCGGCACCTGCAACGCCTTGGCCCGCGCTGGCAGATCCAGATCAGGCACAAACGCATCCAACCTCCGGGCGACGAGCGGTGCGAGGAGCCGCGGGCTCAGCTCCCCCGTCCACGGCACCAATGGCGCGCCTGTCTCGTCATGTTTGCCCACCATACGTTCAGGAATGTCGCGTGGCAGATCATAGAACGCTTCCTTGAACTGGCTCTCAATGATCCCGCGCTTTTCCTCGATCACCATGACCTCGCGCTTGCCCCGGACAAAGGCGCGCGCATCACGCAAGGCCAGCGGCCAGACCATGCCGACCTTGTAGATGTCGATGCCCCGCGCCCGGCACGTCGCCTCATCCAGCCCCAAGAGGCGCAGCGCCTCCATAAGATCCAGATGCGCCTTGCCCGTTGTCACAAACCCGAACGGCGCGCACGGTACATCGTAGATCCGTCGATCAATCGGGTTCGCCTCGGCAAAAGCTTGCACCGCCTCAAGCTTGTGCCCGATCCGCGTCTCAATCTCAGGGCTCGGCAAGTCAGAGGGACGAATATGCAACCCACCGGGTGGCGCCGTGTAATCTGGCTGCGCGAAAACGGGATCAGGCGGCAACACCACCGATGCGCCACTTTCCACCGTTTCGGATATCGCCTTGAACCCCACCCATGTGCCCGAAAACCGGCTGAGCGCGATGCCCCACGCCCCGAAACTCAGGTATTCCTCAACCGAGGCCGGGTTCAGTGTCGGCATGAACCAAGCCATGAAGGCAACGTCCGACTGGTGCGGCATGGACGACGATACGCACCCATGATCATCCCCTGCCACAACGAGCACACCGCCCAGCGGCGACGACCCATAGGCATTCCCGTGCTTCAGCGCATCGCCCGACCGGTCCACGCCTGGGCCCTTGCCGTACCACATGGAAAAGATGCCTTCGCGCGTGCAGTTCGGATCCAGCACAGCCTGCTGGGCTCCTAGCACGGCAGTGGCCCCCAGATCCTCGTTCACGGCAGGCATAAATGTGATGTCAGCGGCCGCAGTCCGATCCCGCGCTCGCCACAACTCCATATCAAGCCCCCCCAGCGGCGACCCGCGATAGCCAGACACAAAGCCGCCCGTGTTCCGCCCCGCCGCCCGATCCCGGCGCGCCTGATCCAGCATGATGCGCACAAGGGCTTGTGTCCCAGTCAGGAACACACGCCCCGCAGTACGGTCATAGCGATCAGTTAGGGCATAGGTATCGAAACGGTGGCTCGGGTCAGACATGGCTACCTCCTGTCCGCATTATGCGGGCCAGGGCATGGCAAGAGATTTCAGTTTTGCGGCGGACCGACGATCAGTTGAAACAGAATATCGCCAAGGGAATAGAATTTGGCTAAATTACCCGCATGCACCTTGATCGCCGCGACCAAACTCTTCTCAAACACCTACAAGCGGACAGTCGTATCTCCAACGCTGATCTCGCGGAGGCGGCCGGCATGTCCCCTTCTGCCTGCTGGCGCCGGGTCAAGGCGCTGGAGGAAGCCGGGATCATCGACCGCTACGGCGCCATCCTGAACCCCAAGGCCGCGGGCCTGCAGTTCCAGGCCATTGTCCATGTCCAACTCGCTCGCCATTCGGAGGATGACCTGACCGCCTTCATCCGCGCCATCGAAACCCGGCGCGAAGTGGTGGAATGCTATGCCACGACGGGGCAATCGGACTACCAGATGCGGGTACTCTGCGCCGATCTCGACACCTACAACGCCTTTCTGGAAACCTTCCTCTTCCGTCTGCCCGCCGTCGCCAGCGCCCAAACCAACCTCGTGCTGCGCGAGATCAAAAAGAACACCGGCATCGCGTTTTAACGCAGCCGGGCACGCAGAAAGTCGATCACCGCCCGCACCTTGGTCGGCAAATAGGCGCGGCTCGGGTACAGAAGCCACGCGCCGGTATCAAAGGTGGTCGCTGTCACCTCGTGTTCGGGAAACAGGTCCACCAGCGTGCCGCGTTCCAGATCACCATCCGTCATCCAGTCGGCCAGCAAGGCGGGTCCCAACCCCTCTCGCGCAGCCGCCCGCAACGCCAATGCGTTCGAGATCAGAAGTGGCCCATCAACCCCCACAACCGTCTCTGCACTGCCCTGCCGAAACCGCCACTCGGTGCGATACTCGGGCAGCGTCATGCGCAGGCAGGGACGGTCCGCCAAACCCTCCGGCGCAGCGGTCGCACCGTGCGCTTGCAGGTACGATGGCGCCGCCACCACGCGGTACCGCGTCGACATCAACCGGGCGCTGATCAGATCGCCCTTGGGCGCAGGGGCCAGACGGATCGCAAGGTCAATCTGCCCCGCGACAAGGTCCACGGTCTGGTCACTCAGAGTTAACTCCAAAACAATCTCGGGCAACGCACGCCGCAAAGCCGCAAGCTGCGGCACCAACACCTCCTGCCCGAACGCCACGGAGGCTGTCAGCCGCACATGCCCCGACGGCTGCGCACTGATCTCCGCCGCCGCATCGCGCGCCAGATCCAGATCATCCAGCAACGGCCCGATCCGGTCGAGATACAGCGCCCCCGCCTCCGTCAGCGTCAACTGTCGGGTTGACCGCTGGAACAGACGCAACCCCAACTGCGCCTCAAGCCCCGCCACGGTCCGACTGACAGAACTGGGATCGACATCCAGCACCCGCGCGACGGCGGCAAAGCTTTGATGCCGTACAACAAGCTGAAGGGTGCGAAGGGCAACGGTGTCCATTCGTGCATTTTATGCATCAATCATATGCAGGCAATCCCATTTTTTGCACATGGCGCAGCAGTTAGGTCGGATGCACATTCACCTAGACCGGAGATCACGATGTACCGCACCCTACCCCTTGCCGCCCTGCTCATGGGCACCCTGCCCGCCCAAGCCACCCCAACGGAATGGACACTCGATCTCGGCCACACCCATATCGGTTGGGAAATCAACCACATGGGCCTCAGCCGCACCGTGGGCCGCTTCAACAGCTACGACGGCACCTTCCTCATCGACGAAGAAAACCCGGCGAATTCACAGATCACCTTCACCATCGACGCAGACAGCATCGACAGCAATCACGCCGACCGCGACGCACACCTGCGCCATGCCGACTATCTGGATGCAGAGACCCACAGCCAGATCACCTTCACCTCGACCGACATCCTGATGCTGACGCCCACCTCCGGCAAGCTGACGGGCGATCTGACGATGCGCGGGCAAAGCGCGCCGGTGACGCTCGACTTCACCATGGTCCGTGACCGCACCTATCCAGACTTCATCCCGAACTACGATGAGGTGCGCGTCGTCGGGTTCGAGGCCACCGGCGAGATCCTGCGCCTTGATCACGGCATGGACTTCATCGCCTTCATCGACAGCCCCACAGGCCTCAGCGTCGATGTCGATCTGCATTTCGACCTGGTGCAATGCGCCGGCACACCCGACACCAACATCCCCTGCACCTGGGGGCGCTGAACCATGGAGTATGTGAAAGGCAAGACCGTCGTCATCACCGGCGCAAGCAAGGGGATCGGGGCGGCCGCCGCCCGGATCCTTGCCAGGCAGGGCGCGCATGTGGTGCTGGCGGCCCGGTCCACGCAGGCCCTCGCCACCCTCGCGAAAGAGACCGGAGGCACGGCCATCCCCTGCGATGTCAGCGACTTCGACGCAGTGCAAAAGATGATGGCAGCCGCTGGCGACGTCGATGTGCTGATCAACAACGCGGGCCTGATCGACCCCATCGCACGTCTGACCGACAGCGACCCGGACGCATGGGGCCGCGTGGTCGATGTGAACGTCAAGGGGGTCTACCACGGCCTCCGCGCCGCCCTGCCCGGCATGATGGCCCGCGGCGCTGGCACGGTGATCAACATCTCCTCGGGCGCGGCGACCAGCGCGCTTGAAGGGTGGAGCCACTACTGCGCCACCAAGGCTGCCGTCCTGTCCCTGACCCGTGTGGCGGACAGGGAGGCACGCGGCGCAGGCGTGCGGGTCATGGGCCTCTCCCCCGGCACAGTGGCGACCGACATGCAA
The DNA here is from genome assembly GCF_000814025.1 of Tateyamaria sp. ANG-S1. Classification (GTDB taxonomy): domain Bacteria; phylum Pseudomonadota; class Alphaproteobacteria; order Rhodobacterales; family Rhodobacteraceae; genus Tateyamaria. Next base: position 77,339 of record NZ_JWLL01000015.1, read on the forward strand.
CGCGATATCGCCGCCTCCGGCATCAACCCGGTCAGCCAATTGCCATGGGACGCGCACATCCCCGCCGATTGGGTGGGGCAGGCCATCGCGGTTCTGATGGGCCCCGAAGGCGACACATGGCGGGGTCAGGACTTTTCCCTGAAAACGAAAGAAGGCCGCAAGATCGCGGGCCTGCCTCCGCTCTGACGGCATTGAAAAGGATGACAGCACGGGCTTCTCCACTGCGGACCGACACAACTGTTACACGCAACAGCAGGCGATACCCGGCAACGTATCGCGCAAGAGGAACACCGCTCCAGAGCCTTTATCGCTGTACCAACCAGTCCGAATTCCCTGTTTCCAAAAAATCCCGGGGGAGTCGCCAAAGGCGACGGGGGCTGGCCCCCTCAAAAATGTCGTCGCGCAGCGTCCTTACTCAGCCCCCAGACGGCCAGCATCCTGATCGACATCACGGACGGGTCGGCGCTGCATCCCGGCGTGTGGAACACGGCATTGCGAGGATGCACGCCAAGCGCTCACCGAATGTCCCGACATCGCAGGCATCTCCTTGTCGATGGCAGTGCTACCGGTTTGGGTATTATAGCACAAAGAGCCTTGTAATAAGATCCGTCCACTTCGGACCAGACAGCAAGAACCCGGTTCGCGGACAGCAACATCTTTGAAGGCCCCGGCACGGCAAGCCTCTTCTCAAAGTGCAGCCAATCGTGGCACCCTGAGACGAGCGGAGGACACCTCCGCCTTACGACATCGTAAGGCCCATCCAGATGCGCCTCGCCTGAAAGGACACCCATGAGCTGGGACGACTTCGCCAAACACGCCAAGGACGCAGCGGACTGGGGTGCCGCCTATCACAAAACCATCCGCGACCGCCCCGTTCGTGCACAAACCGCACCCGGCGACATCGCCGCGCAATTGGCGGATACCCCACCCGAGGAAGGCACCGACCTCGCCAATATCATGGCCGACTTCGAACGCATCGTGATGCCGGGCATCACCCACTGGCAACACCCGCGCTTTTTTGCCTATTTCAATTCGAACGCCGCCCCTGCCTCGGTGCTGGCCGAATTCATTGCCTCGATCATCGCGCCACAGTGTATGCTCTGGCAGACCTCGCCCGCCGCGACCGAGATGGAAACGCGCATGATGGACTGGCTGCGTCAGGGCCTTGGCCTGCCAGACACGTATCAAGGCGTCATTCAGGACAGCGCGTCTTCAGCCACCCTCGCCGCCGTCCTGACCATGCGCGAACGCGCGCTGAACTTCCGGGGCAATATCGACGGGCTGCACGGTCAATCCGCACTGCGCATCTACTGTTCCGATCAAGTCCACAGTTCCATCGACCGCGCCATCTGGGTCGCAGGCATCGGCCAGGACAACCTGGTCAAGATCCGCACGACGGGCGATCTGCGCCACATGGACCCGATTGATCTTGAGGCGGCCATTGCCGAGGACAGGTTGGCCGGTCGCATCCCTGCCGGGGTCATCGCCGCCACTGGCGCTACTGGTATGGGCGCGTGTGATGACCTGGAATCCGTCGCTGCAGTGGCCGAAAAGCACGGGCTCTACAGTCACCTTGATGCGGCATGGGCGGGCACCGCGATGATCTGCCCCGAATTCCGCACGCTTTGGACTGGCGCCGACCGCTTCGACAGCATTGTCTTCAACCCGCACAAATGGCTGGGCGCGCAGTTCGACTGTGCGGCGCACTTCCTGCGCGACCCGGACCAGCTTCGCCAAACCCTCGCGATCCGGCCCGAATACCTGAAAACCCATGGAGCCGAGGACATTATCGACTATTCGGAATGGTCGATCCCGTTAGGCCGCCGCTTTCGCGCGCTCAAACTCTGGTTCCTGATGCGCCACTATGGGATGGAGGGACTGCGCACCCGCATCCGCAATCACGTGACGTGGTCTCAAGCCCTCTGCGAACGCCTGCGCGCCGAAGACGACTTCGAGATCGTGACCGAGCCCATCCTCTCGCTCTGGACGTTCAAGGCGAAGAGCGCAAGCGATGAGCAGACCCAAGCGCTTGTCGAGGCAATCAACACTGACGGGCGCATCTACCTCACGCAAACGAGTGTCGACGGCCAAAAAGTCATTCGCTTTCAAGCGGGGCAATTCGACTGCGAGGAGCGTGACTTCGACGTTGCGTTTGAGACAATCACCGGCATCGCAAGAAGCCTATAAACCGAGCACTAACCCACCCGTGCCAGCAACCGCGCAGCGCAGCCACCCAAGGCCACTGTATCGGACACAAACAGGAACGCTGGAATGCGGGCAAACTGCCCGTCAAAGCTGCCATCGGCCCGCAAAGGGGCCAGCACCCGCTCACGCCGTTCGGGCTCCATCAGGAACTTCGCAAGCGAGCCGTTGAAATAGAACCCGGCGCGCGGAAAGTAGGAATAGGCCAGCTCCCGCACCATCAGGCCAAAGGCCTCGGTACAGGCGTCCAGCGCTTCAAGCGCGCGGGGGTCCTCGGATTTCGCCAATTCCTCGGCGCTGTCCACGTCCACACCGATCACATGGGCAAGCCGCAGCAGGCCAACGCCGGAAAACAGGTTCTCGACAGAGTCAAAGCGGGATGTGTCGGGAATGCGGTCCTGCAGGATCGACATCACACTCGACGGCAGGCTGGCGTGCCCTTGTTCGGAGGTGAAAACCGTCCCGCTTTCCATATTCACGGCCGACACGTTGAACCCTGTGCCAAGCCCGACGACCAGTGCCTGACCCGCCCCACCAAGCGCAGCACCGTCATGCAGCGGTTCGACGGCATCTTGCGCTACAGTGGGCACCGCTTGCCCCAACGCCTCAAGATCGTTCATCAGAACCACCTCGTCCGCGCCAAAGGCTGCGGCCAACGCGCCCGCGTCGAAATCCCAGTTCCGGTTGGTCAGCTTTGCCTTGTCACCCGCCACAGGCCCCGCAACCGCGATCACCACCTGCGACGGCACAGACCGCCCGTCCAGATAGTTGGTCGCAAGATCGAGAAAGCTGCCGAAGTCAGCGTTCGGGCACTTCACGACCGTATCCGCGATGACCCCATCGCGGTCCACAAACGCCAGTCGTGTGTTTGTTCCACCAACGTCAGCGACCAGGCCAATGGCCTGATCCAGCGCCCCTGCATCCTGCATTACGATTCGCCCGGTTTCTTGCCCAAGATGATCATTCCGAGCAGGTCATCGTCCGTCACATCAGCAACGTCAACAGTGCCCACCAGCTTTCCATTTTTCATAACGGATGCGCGGTCGCACAGCTCCATCACGTCGTGAATATCGTGGCTGATCAGGAAGATGCCGATGCCCTCGGCCTTCAGCTGCTGGATCAGTTCCGACACCATTTGCGTCTCGTGCGGGCCAAGGGCCGCAGTGGGTTCGTCCATGATCAGGATGCGGGCGTTGAAGTAAACCGCGCGTGCAATGGCCACCGACTGGCGCTGACCACCTGACAGTGCGCTCACCGGATCCTTGAACTTTTTGAAGTTCGGGTTGAGCCGCGCCATGATCTTGCGGGTCTCGGCCTCCATCGCGTCGTCATCGACAAAGCCGGTCGGCCCTACCAATTCGCGCCCCAGAAACAGGTTCGACGCGGCATCAAGGTTATCAGCCAGCGCAAGCGTCTGGTAGATCGTCTCGATGTTGTAGGTCCGCGCGTCACGCGGATTGTTGATCGTGGCCTTTTCGCCGTTGATCAGGATTTCACCCGTGTCCATGGCATAGGCGCCCGACAGGATCTTGATCAGCGTCGACTTGCCCGCGCCGTTGTGGCCCAACAGACCCACAACTTCGCCCGGTTTCAGGTCGACCGAGACATGGTCCACCGCCTTGATCCCGCCAAAACTGATCGAGATGTCCTTCATTTCGACAAGAGGTGTCGTCATAGCAAAGTCCTCCCTCAGACGCCGGCGCGGCGGCGATAAACGATGTCGATCCACACGGCGAGGACCAGAACGAAGCCCACGACGATGTTCTGCAAGGGCGCATCCACCCCGACCGAGGCCATGCCCGATTGCAGCGACTGCATGATCAGCGCGCCGATGACGGCACCATAGATCGTGCCAGCGCCACCTGACAAAGCAGTGCCCCCGATGACCGCAGCCGCGATCACGCGCAACTCGTCCAGCGTGCCAAGACCCACGTCCACCGCGTTCAGACGGGCCGAAGCGATGATCGACGCGATCCCTGTCAGGGCACCCATAAGGGCAAAGACCTTAACCGTCAGCAGCCGCGTGTCGATGCCGGACAGCGACGCCGCCTCGGGGTTGCCACCGGTGGCATAGACATAGCGGCCAAAGCGGGTGCGGGTGGCGATGATGGTCATCACGATGGTGACGGCCAGCAGGATCACCACCGGGATGGCGACGCCGTGGTTCCAGACCATGCCATCCGTATATTCGATCCCGCGCGCTTCGGTCATGCGGCGCATGGCGCCCCGTGGGATCGGATAGCTGTTCATGATCCAGACAAAGGCCATGATCAGGCCTGCGGCCATCGCCATCAGGATGCCTTCGGCCCAGACCGGTTTGACGGTGAAGCCATGGGTCGCCTTGCGGCGGCGGCTCAGCAGCATGATGGCGACGGCAACCACGGCAGCAACAGTGCCGAACACCCAGCTGAGTGTCTCACCCAACGTACCCTCGGCCCCACCGCCCAGCAGGCGGAAGATGGGATCAAGCGGGGCTTGCGTCTGGCCCTTGGTGACCCACCACATGGCCCCTCGATAAATCAGGAAACCTCCGAGCGTGACGATGAAGGCGGGCACGGTCAGATAGCCGATCACCCAGCCTTGGGCTGCGCCCAGCACGGCCCCCATCAGGATGGCTGCAAAAACGGCGATGACCCAGATCATCGGGTGGCCCAAGCCCAGCACCGATGGCAGCCACTGCACCTGAAGCGCTGCAACGGTCATGCCGATAAAGCCCAGCATCGAGCCGACCGACAGGTCGATATTGCGGGTCACGATCACGAACACCATGCCTGTCGCCATCACGGCAACCGATGCGGTCTGTACGCTCACGTTGAAGAAGTTGCGCGGCGACAAAAATCGCCAGTCGGTGAAAAAGCCGAACACGATCCAGATGACGACAAGCGCCCCGATCATCCCCAACAGCCGGGCATCGAGGCCCAGCTTGTCCATCATTGATTTGGCCTGGTCGTCCATGTCCCCTGCCCTTTTTACCCGGTTGCTACGGCACAGCGCGCCCGTCCGTGGGAAAGCCCCCCGTCGAAACGTGCCGCAATGTCTGGTGAAATCTGTTTGGTCCGCCCCGGCACGCACATGCGCCGGGGCGGGGTATTATGTGGCCTTACTGGCAAACCGCCAGCGAAGAACCTGCGCAGAGCGCGTCTTTTTCGATCCAGCCTGCTTCGAGGACAACGTCGAGGTTGTCCGCTGTCACCGGAACCGGCTCCAGGAAGATCGAGGTCATGGTGGTGCCGCCGGGCGACGTCCACTCGGCTGCGCCGTCCACGTCTTCGCCCTTGGCCAGCGACACGGCGATCTCGCCTGCTGCTGCACCCAGTGCGCGTGCGTCTTTCCAGACCGATACAGTCTGCGTGCCGGTTGCCACGCGGTTCAGCGCGGCGTGGTCACCGTCCTGGCCCGAGACTGGAATGCCTTCCATGCCTTGCGCGGTCAGAGCAGCCACAACGCCACCGGCAGTACCGTCATTCGAGGCGACAACAGCGTCAACGTTGTTGTCGGCTGCAGTCAGGATCTGCTCCATGTTGCGCTGCGCGTTCGCAGGCACCCAGCCGTCGGTATAGGCTTCGCCAACGATGATGATGTCACCTGCGTCGATGGCAGCTTGCAGCACCTCTTGCTGTCCGCCCCGCAAGAAGTCGGCGTTCGGGTCAGTGGGCGAGCCCTTGATCATCACGTAGTTGCCCTTGGGCATCGCTTCGAGCACGGCGCGAGCCTGCATCCGACCAACTTCGACATTGTCGAAGGTCAGGTAGAAAGCGCGGCTGTCTTCGATCAGACGGTCATAGGCGACAACCGGAATGTCCTCATCCGCGGCAGCCTGAACGGCGGGGCCCACGGCAGACGCGTCTTGCGCCAGGATGATCAGCGCGTCTGCACCTTGGGCGATCAGCGATTCAACATCGGAAAGCTGTTTGGCCGAGGACGACTGCGCGTCAGCGGAGATGTAGGTGGCGCCAGCGGCTTCAAGAGCGGCCTTGATTGCGGCTTCATCGGTTTTCCAGCGCTCTTCCTGGAAGTTCGACCAGCTCACACCCACGGTCACCGCGTGACCGTCGGCCAGAACCGGCGAAGTAAGCATGGTGGCAGCCGCAAGGGCGCCCAAAAGCGTGCGTCGTTTCATTGGTGTCCTCCCAAAAGACATGCCCGCTGTCGTACCTTTTGCAGCGGGTGTCCCATTGTTAGCCACTTAAATTCGAAAAGCAAATTAAATTGGACAGCTTTCGAAAAAACCGGCATCATCCTACGTATAGGCTGCGGGCTTCGGCACGCGGCGGGAGGAAAAAAGAGAATAAAATCATGGCATTCGGTCACCAGAAGGTCGAAAGCAGACGGCTACTTCTGCGCGAGATTTCGCGGCGCGGACCCGTGCCGCGCATCGATCTGGCAGAGCATACCGGCATCAGTCGCGCGACTGTAACATCGGTCACGGCCGACCTTTTGCGCGGCGGATTGATCGAAGAAGTGCCCCGCGAATCACGTGCCGACGAATCAGCACGGGGCCGTCCACGGGTCGATCTTAAGATCGCCGGTGGGGCACATCTGATCGCCGGCCTGAAGGTCTCGAACGATTCCATTTCGCTCGTCCTGCTGGATTTTGACGGCGTGGACGTCACCCACCACGAATGTGCGATCCCGAGCGGTCGGTTGTTGCCCGAAGTTCTGGCGCAGCATATTCAATCCGGGCTGACGGACCTCGCAGAGAAAGTCGGGCACAAACTGTCGGACATCTCCGCTGTGGGTGTCGGGTTGGCGGGTGTGGTCGATGCGCAGAACGGTCTCGTCTACTGGTCGCCATCGCTGAACGCGCGCAACGTGCCGTTTGGGAACGTTTTGCACGACCGCCTGGGCATTTCCGTCTACCTCGACAACGATGCCAACCTCGTGGCTATGGCCGAACTGACCTTTGGTCTGGGCAAGTCGCATTCGGATTTCATTGTCATCACCATCGAAAGCGGAGTTGGCATGGGCATGGTGCTGGGCGGTCAACTCTACCGCGGCACGCGCGGCTGCGGGGCGGAGTTCGGGCATACCAAGGTGCATCTGGACGGTGCACTATGCCGCTGCGGCCAGCGCGGCTGTCTGGAGGCCTATATCTCAGACTATGCGCTGGTGCGTGAAGCCTCCAGTGTGGGCGGCATGAGCCTGACCACGCCCACCAGCCAGGCGGTTGCCACCGTACTGACAGCCGCCAAAAGCGGTGATCCGACGGCGCGCAAGGTTGTCGACCGGGCGAGCAAGATGTTTGCGATGGGCCTCGCAAACCTTGTGAACATCTTTGACCCGGAATTGGTGATCCTTGCGGGCGAACAGATGCAGTTCGACCACCTCTATGCCGACACGGTAGTCGAGGAGATGCGCAAGAGCATCGTGGAGATCGACAAGCCTGCGCCGGACGTCGTGGTGCACAAGTGGGACAATCTGATGTGGGCGCGGGGGGCGGCTGCCTATGCGCTGGAGTTTGTGCAAGACACGGCAGTCAAGGCGCTGGAAGATGCTTGAATCCAAAAGATTTTTCAAAAAGTCTGACGTAGGCTGGGGCCTCGTCGCTGCGCTCCTCGGTCTGGCACAACCGGCCTTGGCCGCCGATCCCAAGTTCACTCCGGTAGATGTTCCCACGCATGTCTATGACGGAGGTTGGGAGCATTTCGTGGGCGGTGGCTTGGCCGTGCTGGATTGCAACGGCGATGCGCGCCCTGATCTTGTGGCCGCCGGTGGGAGCAATGCGCCGCTTGTTTTGCGCAACATATCGGACGGTGGCATCGCGTTCGAGAAGGTGGCCGCATCCGGTGTTGATATGATCGGCACGACGGGGGCCTATCCGCTGGACATCGACAATGACGGATTGATGGATCTGGTCGTGATGCGCGTGGGGCGTGACGTAGTCCTGCGCGGTCGCGGTGACTGCACGTTCGAGCCGATGGCATTTCAGTTCGAGGATAAGTGGACCACCGCTTTTTCCGCGACTTGGGAGGACGGACAGTCTGCGCCGACCTTTGCCTTTGGTCACTATGTCGATCGCAGCGATCCGGATGGACCGTTCGAAGCGTGCGATATCAATGACTTATGGCGACCTGAGGGAGATACCTACAAGGTGGAAGAGCTTGCGCCGGGGTATTGTGCGCTGTCGATGCTGTTTACCGATTGGGCGCGGACGGGGCGGGCTGATCTGCGGGTGTCGAATGATCGGCACTATTACGTGCGCGACGGTGAGGAGCAGATGTGGGCGATGGAACCCACGCCGCGGCTTTATACCGAAGAAGATGGCTGGGCGCGGCACAAGCTGTGGGGCATGGGCATTGCCACCCGCGATCTGGATCGGGACGGGCGGGATGAAGTCTATCTGTCCTCCATGGGTGACCAGCGGCTGATGCGGCAGGTAGGCGATGGACCGGCATTTCAGGACGTGCCGTTCGAGATGGGGAGTGCTGCGCACCGGCCTTATGTGGGCAGCGACGGGCGCCCCTCGACCGGCTGGCATATCGCCTTTGGCGACGTCAACAATGACGGGCGCGATGATGCGTTTATTGCCAAGGGCAATGTGCAGCAAATGCCCGGTCTGGCGATGGAGGACCCGAATAACCTGTTGATTGCGCAGGAGAATGGCACCTTCGCGGAAGCCGGGGATGTGGCAGGCGTGGCCTCGATGCACCGGGGACGCGGGGCGGCTTTGGTGGATTTCAATGGTGACGGGCTGCTTGATCTGGCCGTGGTCAACAGGCGGGCGCCGCTGGAGATCTGGCAGAACGTCAGCGCAGATACGGGCAACTGGTTGAGCGTTGCGGTGATACAGGAGGGTGCCAATACGCGGGCCGTTGGCGCGTGGATCGAGGTGGATGATGGGGTCGCTGTGCAGGCCCGCGAGATCACGGTCGGCGGGGGCCATGCGGGTGGTGTCTCGGGACCGCAGCATTTTGGATTGGGCGAGGCCGAGACCGTTCGGCTGCGGGTGCGCTGGCCGCACGGTGAGTGGTCCGAGTGGGAAGAGACAGGCGTGAACCGGGGGGTGACCCTTCGGCGCTGAGGGCGCGATTTGGGCGGCGCGTTTACCTTATTTTCATAGGGATTGACGCCCAAAACAGGGTGTCACCCCCTGTGCACCATCCGTACACCCCCTGTGCACCCCCATCGGGCGGTCCTGGGTTGGTTAACGCAACGTGCGGCATCCCAAAGAAGGGCGCTGCGCGACCACATGATTTAGGGGGCTCTGCCCCCGCCGCTGTGCGGCTCCCCCGAGGTATTTTTAGCCAGAAGAAGAGGGCTTGTCCTGTGCAGAGGCCACGTAAGCGGGTTACGCCCGCCCCCCAGTCCTATTGATCCACGGGCAGGCCGCTGGGCACTGCAGCGGGGATGCCGAGTGCGCCGCGGATGCTTTGCGGATCCGTGAGGGCGTTGAGGAACGCGAGCAAGTCGTCCACCTCTGCATCGGTGAGCGCAATGGGGGCGAGGTCATTGGCGGCGGCAATCGCCTCCATTTCTGTCGCATCCGTCAGCACGCGCATGTCATCGGCATCGAATCCCGGCATGATGGCTTGCGTAATGTCATAGCTGCGCAGGCTGGCCACCGGATCGAGGTGGTGGCGCACGACCCCTTCGAGCGTGGCGTAGGCGCCGCTGTGACCGTAGGGCGCGGTTTGCGCCACGTTGCGCAGGGGCGGCGTGCGGAAGGCGTAGGCATCTGACGGATCGCCCGTGACCCGCATCCGGCCGGTATCTTGCGCGTGGCTTTCGAACCGCGCCGCCTTGCCCGGCCCGATCTGGGGCATAGCGATGACGTGGAAGGCGTGGTCGGTCTGGAAGCGGCCCGAATGACACGTGGCGCATTGCGCCTTGCCGTAGAACAGGTCCATCCCGCGCATGGCGGCTGGCTCCATCTCCGTCCCGTTGCGCAGGTAGAGGTCGAAGGGGCTGGCGACACCGCGCCATTCGAAGTCGAGGAAGGCGGCGAGCGCGTCAGAGATGTGGGTAAAGTGGATCGGCGTATCTCCGATCACTACGTCAAACCGCCCGCGATATTCCGGGATCGCCTCGATCCTTTGCGACAGGAGATCCCACGCCCCACCCTGCCCGGTGATCAGACCCTGACGGACGGCCTGACTGATCTCATTCTCGCTGTAATGCCCGGCCATCTCGTCCGCCGACAGGACCGGGAACATGGATTGCGCGGACAGGGCGGAGGCGAAGCCCATTTCCATCTCGGTGCCCAGCGGCGTGCGGATGCCGGAGGGGCGGGTTACGTCCTCTTCCAGACGTCCATCGTGGAAGAACACGGTGAATTCCGTGGCCCCGAGGTTGAAGAGCGGCGGCGCGTTGCGGGGGATGCGCTGTTCGGGCAGGTTTTCGGGATCGGCCATGCGATCCGGGCCAAGACCCGCGGCCCCGTCGCCCAGACCCAGAGACACCCCGTCGCCAGTGGCGAATTTGGGGTGGTGGCAGGTGGCGCAGCTGACCGTTTTCGACCCCGACAGGATCGGATCGTAGAACAGGAGCCGCCCAAGTTCGACCTGCGCGGCGTCCACCTCGGGAAACACCGGTTCTTCATAGGGCAGATCGGCGGCCCAGAGCGGGGCCGCCATCAGGGCAAAGGCTGTGGCCTTAGACGAAACGCGAGACATAGTTCTCCAAAATCTCCTGCCGGCCCGAATGGGGTTGTGGCTCGATCCCCTCGGCGATGACGCGATCCGAAATCGACGCCAGATCGCTGCCAAGCATGGCCTGCGCTTCGGCAGTCTCCCACCCGGCGTAGCGCGTCTTCAAAGCGTCTTCCAAACCGCCATCCTCGATCATTGCCGCCGCAGCTTTGAGGCCACGCGCGCAGATGTCCATGGCGCCGACATGGGCCGCAATCAAATCCTCGGCATCGAGGCTTTGCCGCCGCAGCTTGGCGTCGAAATTCGTGCCGCCTAGGCCCAGCCCCCCGGCCTTGAGGATATGGTAGTAGACAAGCGCCACCTCGGGCACATTGTTGGGGAACTGGTCGGTGTCCCAGCCCGACTGGTAGTCGTTGCGGTTCATGTCGATCGACCCCAGCATCCCGTCGGCGGCGGCCACAGCGATCTCGTGCTCAAACGAGTGCCCCGCGAGGATGGCGTGCCCCTGTTCAAGGTTCAGCTTCACCTCATCCTCAAGCCCGTATTTGCGCAGGAAGCCGATGCAGGTGGCGGCATCGAAATCGTACTGGTGCTTTGACGGCTCCTGCGGCTTTGGCTCCACCAGGATCTGCCCCTTGAACCCGATCTTGTGCTTGTACTCGACCACCATCGACAGGAAGCGGCCCATGTGGTCCAGTTCCTGCCCCATATCGGTGTTGAGCAGGGTCTCGTACCCTTCGCGCCCGCCCCAGAGGACGTAGTTTTGTCCTCCGAGCTTGAGTGTCGCGTCCATGCACCCCTTCACCGTGGCGGCGGCATAGGCGAACACGTCCGGGTCGGGGTTGGTCGACGCGCCCGCCATCCAGCGGCGGTGCGAGAACATGTTGGCCGTGCCCCAGAGCAGGCCCACGCCCGTCTCTTCCATCTTCGGCCCAAAATAGTCGGTGATCTCGTTCAGCCGGTCGAGGCTTTCGGCAAAGGTCGCCCCCTCGGGCCGGATGTCGGCGTCGTGCCAGCAGAAATAGGGCACGCCCAGCCGCGCAAACATCTCGAACGCCACATCGGCTTTCATCTTGGCGCGGCCCATGTCGTCTTGCGGGTGCCAGGGGCGGACAAAGGTCTGACCGCCGAAGGGATCGCCCCCCTCCCACGCAAAGGAGTGCCAGTAGGCGACGGCGAAGCGCAGGTGGTCCTCCATCCGCTGACCAATGACCATTTCGTCCGGGTTGTAGTGGCGGAAGGCCATGGGGTTGGTGCTGTCGGGGCCTTCGAATGTGGCAGGCGGGACGGCGTCAAAGAATCCAGTGGTCATGGCATGGCTTTCAGTTTGGGATACGCGCTTGCAAAGGCGGCGTAGGCTTCATCATAGGCGGACACGAGGTCGGCCTGCGGCTCGATCACATCGGCGATGGGCGGTTTGGTCATGATGGTGGCGGGGTCTGCGCCGGTGTCACCGCACATGGCGATCCGGGCCGCACCGAGAGCAGAGCCAAAGGCACCCTCATCGGGCCGTTCCAGAGGAATGCTGAGGGTCGTGGCCAGCATCCGGGTCCAATAGTCCGATCGGCTGCCACCGCCGATGGCGAGGGCCGAGGGGAGTTGCGCACCGGTGGCTTTCAGCGCTTCGAAACTGTCGCGTAGGGCGAAACTGACGCCGGTCATCACGGCATGGGTGAGGTCCGTAGGGCCCGATGCGATGTCGAGCCCAGTGAGCCCGCCCCGTACCTGCGCATCGTTATGCGGTGTGCGTTCGCCGGACAGGTAGGGGTAGAATTTTACCGGGCCGGGTGCTGTCGGGTTGTCGCCCAAAGCGCCCGA
>NZ_JWLL01000016.1 GCF_000814025.1 Tateyamaria sp. ANG-S1
TTTGGGGGCGGCGGCTGTGCGCTAGCGTTGGGGCTATGAAGGATTATACGAATGGTCCTGCGCCAGGCTTTTTTCGGCTTTGGTGGCACAGGAGGGCGCTTTTCGCGATTATACCGTTTTTGGTCGCTTTGCTGTTGACCGCTGGCAGTTATCATAGCCTGAAATTGGGCATGGCTTTTGATACACGCGGCGTCGTGGTCGAGGCGACAGCCACGGATAGGCGCGAGCGGCGTGTGCGGCGCAACGACAAGACCGAGACCGACTATTTCGTGACATTCGAATATGTTGCAGAAGGTGCGACCCTGTCCGTGGAGCGTAAGGTTGGATTGGGACTGTACCGCAGGTTGGAGCCGGGCACGCCGCGCGAGATCCGGTATTTGCCCGAGCAGCCACGCCGGATGGAGTACACCATTGGCAAGACCTGGAGCGATGGACAGGTGATGCGTTGGGCGGCTCTGGCCTTTGGCCTTGTCGCGCTTGGCGCATTCTGGTGGACCGCACGGTCGGTGATCGAGGCACTGCGCGCGCGCAAATTTGGGCACGCCGAATGGGTTGATGTGGTGTCTGTTGAGGAGCGCGTGCGGAAAACCAAGAGCGGCAAATCCGTCCGCTCCTTTCTTGTTTGGCAGGACGATCACGGTGGGCGTGGGCAAAGCATGTCCGCGCGTTCGAAGGCGCGATATGAGCGGTATCGTCCGCCTGCGCGCGTTGAGGTCTATCGCGACAGTCGGGGCAAAACCTGGTGGGTCGGAGACGTCGGCCCGCGCGCTTCTGCCCCCACGGTGCCGGATGCAGGCAAACCCGCGTCGTAACTGGCGCTGGACACTGCGCCCGTCCACGATAGGTTCGCGGTAACAGCCCAACCGGCACACAGGAGTTCCCCATGGAAAAGTTCGGCAAGTCTCAACCCGTAAAACGCCGCGAGGACGTGCGCTTTTTGACCGGTGAGGGGCGCTATGTGGATGACATCGCCCCTGCGAATGCGTTGCAGTCTTTCGTGTTTCGGTCGCCTGTGGCCCATGCGGTGATCACCGAGCTCGACGTGAGCGATGCGCGGGAGGCGGAGGGTGTGCATGCCGTCTATACCCTTGCCGATCTGGAGGCCGCGGGGTTGAACGTTGCCATGCAAGGGGTGACTGTGAAGAACCGGGATGGGTCGGACGGGGCGGCCCCTGAGCGGCCCATTCTGGCGCGAGGCCGGTTGCGCTTTGTCGGTGAGCCGGTGGCTGTGATTGTCGCCGAGACGCTGGCGCAGGCGCGCGATGCGGCTGAGTTGATCATGCTCGATTACGACGACCTGCCGGCCAAGATGGATATGGCGGCGGGTGGAGAGACTGTGCATGCCGAAGCCCCGGACAACGTGGCCTATGACTGGCATATGGGGGATGAGGCGGCGACGCAGGCGGCATTCGACAAGGCTGCGCGGGTGGTGTCGCTGGATGTGGGTGATAACCGCATCATCGTGAATTCGATGGAGCCCCGTGGCTGTTATGCCGAGCCCGAGGGCGACCGGCTGCATGTGGCCATCAACGGGCAGGGCGTGTGGGGGCCGAAGGATCAGTTGGCGAAGGGGCTGAACATGCCTGCCGACGATATTCGTGTGACCAACCCGGACACCGGCGGTGGTTTCGGTATGAAGGGGATGATGTACCCGGAGTATTTTGTCGTCGCCCATGCCGCCCGCGCATTGAAGCGCCCGGTGCGCTGGATGTCGGAGCGGACGGAGGCCATGCTGTCGGACAATGCGGGGCGGGATCTGACCTCGCTGACCGAGTTGGCCTTTGACGCGGGTCACCGGATCATTGGCTATCGCGTGTTCACCGAGGCGAATATGGGAGCCTATAACTCGCAATATGCGCAAGCCATTCAGACGCAACTGTTCAGCCGGGTGCTGACCGGGGTGTATGACATGCCTGCCGCTTACCTGCGTTCGGTCGGGTATTTCACCAACACGACGCAGGTGGATGCCTATCGCGGGGCGGGGCGGCCCGAGGCGATTTACATTCTGGAGCGTGCGATGGACCGGGCCGCGCGTGAGCTGGGTGTGGATCCGCTGGAGCTGCGCCGCATCAACTTCATCAAGCCGGATCAGTTTCCGTACAAGACGCTGGTGGACGAGACCTATGACGTGGGTGATTTCGACAAGGTGCTGACCCGTGCAGAGGCGGAGGCGGATATCCCCGGCTTCGCTGCGCGCAGGGCTGCCGACGCGGCCGAGGGCCGTATGCGGGGCCTGGGCCTGTGTTACTATATCGAAAGCATTTTGGGTGATCCTGCCGAGAGTGCGAAGGTTGAGTTTACGGATGAGGGCCGTGTGAACATCTATGTCGGCACCCAATCGAACGGGCAGGGACATGAGACCGTCTATGCCCAGTTCCTGAGCGATCAGACCGGTATTCCGGTTGAGATGATCGATGTGGTGCAGGGCGACAGTGACCGCATCAAGCAGGGTGGCGGCACCGGTGGGTCGCGGTCTGTGACTGTGCAGAATACGGCCACTTTGGCGACTGTGTCCGCGATGACCGAGGCGTTTGTGGCGTTTCTGAGCGAGGAGGAGGGGGTGCCTGCCTCCGGGATTTCCTTTGATGATGAGCAGTTCCGGATCGAGGGGTCGAACATGACGCCCACGATGCTGGAGGTCGCTGATATGGCCCGCGAGAAGGGGCGCGAGGACCTGTTGGTGCATGAACAGCGCACCACGCTGGAGGCGCGGAGCTTCCCCAACGGCTGTCATGTTTCAGAAGTTGTGATTGATCCCGACACGGGCGTTGTGACTGTGGATCGCTATGCGGTCGTCGATGATTTTGGCAATCTTATCAATCCGATGCTGGCCGAAGGTCAGGTGCATGGCGGTGTTGTTCAGGGCATTGGGCAAGCGCTGACAGAGCATGTTCAGTTCGATGAGGATGGCCAATTGCTCACGGCAACGTTCATGGACTATGCCTTGCCCCGTGCCGACGACGTTCCTTACATCGGATTCACGTCCGAGCCGGTGCCGTCTACTGCCAATGTCATGGGCATGAAGGGCTGTGGCGAGGCCGGGACGGTTGGAGCGTTGGCTGCGGTGTCCAATGCGGTGCAGGATGCGCTGTGGGAGCACGGCGTGCGGCAGGTGGATATGCCATTCACACCGATGAAGGTTTGGGACTTGATGAGGGATGCTCGGATCGCGGCTGAATAACGCCATTGCGCACTGGCTGCGCCGCCGCTTGCGCGCGGGTCTTCCCAATGTGGACCCGCCCGTGCGCGGGCAGACGATCCATGTCATCATCATTGATGGGACCATGTCGACCCTTGAGCCGGGGGACGAGACCAATGCCGGGCTGACGGCAAAGCTGCTGGAGGAGATGGGTACGGCCGTGTCGCTCTATTACGAGCCGGGGCTGCAATGGTCGCATTGGCGCAAGGCGGGTGACGTTGTCTTTGGCCGGGGGATCAACCGGCAGATCCGGCGGGCGTATGGGTATCTTGCGTCACGGTATAGGCCCGGGGACAAGGTGTTTTTGCTGGGGTACTCGCGAGGTGCTTATGCCGTGCGGTCACTGGCGGGGATCATTGATCGCGTTGGCCTGTTGAAGCCCGAGGCTGCGACCGAGCGGAATATCCGGGATGTGTACCGCCATTATGAGTGCAGCCCTGATGGGGATGCGGCGCGAATTTTTGTACGCAACAATTGCCATGCGGCGGTCGAGATTGAGATGATTGGCGTGTGGGACACGGTCAAGGCGCTGGGCCTGAACATGCCGTTCCTGTGGCGGCTGAGCGCGCCGCGTCACGCCTTTCACAACCATCAGCTGGGCAAGTCCGTGAAGCATGGATTTCACGCGGTGGCGCGGAATGAGACGCGCGTCGCCTATGCCCCTGTGATGTGGGACACGACCGAGGGCTGGGATGGGCATCTGGTGCAGATGTGGTTCCGGGGCGTGCATGGCGATGTTGGGGGGCATCTGTCGGGGCGGCGGGCGTCGCGCCCGCTCGCCAATATTCCGCTGGTCTGGATGCTGGAGCAGGCGGAGCGCTGCGGGTTGCCCTTGCCCGAGGGCTGGGCAGGGCGGTTTGTGCAGGATGCCTCGGCCCCGTCGATGGGGACGTTTGTGGGTTTGGGGAAATGGTTTGTGACGCGGCGGCCCCGCCTGGTGGGCGTTGATCCGTCCGAGCGTGTGCATCCCACGGTGGCGCAGGCACCGCCGCCGCGGTCGTGGTCCGATTGGGTGGCCGATTTGCGTGGGACGGGGGCGGACGCTCTTTAGCCTGTGGCTAAAGTCGCCCCACCCGCCGTCCCGTATTCAGCGTAGTTTCATGATGATGCAGGTGGTGGAGCCAGTGGCATAGAGTTTGCCGTCATCCACGCCGCGGATTTCGCCCGTGGCCACGCCCGTGCTGCGCCCGGCGTGGTCGATGCGGCCCGTGCACGCGATTTCCATCCCCAGGGGGATGCCGCGGGTGATGTTGATCTTGTATTCCAGCGTTGTGTAGACGGACCCGGCGGGCACTTTGGTCATCACCGCGCAGGCCATGGCGCTGTCGAGGAGCGTGCCGTACCAGCCGCCATGCACTGTGCCCATCGGGTTTGTCACGTCGAATTCGGGTGTGCCGCGGAAGGTGACTTCGCCATCTTGGACGGCATGCAGTGCGTAGCCCAGCGTATGGCCGATGGGGGGACCCGGTACTGTGCCGTCGAGGATGCCCTGCATGAAGGCGAGGCCGGACATGGAGAGAAGTTCGTCCTGGCTGGGCAGGTCGGCCATGGTTTGGGCGAGGCGGGGCATGGTAACGTCTCCGGGTCGTGATGCCGGGACGGTAGTGGGATCAGACCGATTGGTCTAGTGGGAAGTGGTGGCGGGGGCCAGCCCCCGTCGCCTTTGGCGACTCCCCCGGGATTTTTCGAAACAGGGAATTCGAACCGGTCCGCTTTAGCGGCAAAGGCCGTGGGGCGGCCTTTGAGGTGAGAATGGGCAGAGCCCAGGACCCGTCCGCGCAGCGGTAAACGCCGTGGGGTGGCGCCCTTCTCGCGCACCGCTGTACCGCACGCTTGTTGAGGTGAGAATGGGTGGGGCTGAGCTTCGGCGTGTGCGGGGTTGCGTGCCAGAGACGGTTTGTGAGGCTTGGGTCTACGCCACATTGCGCATCTGTGTTGGGCGGACGAGGCCCAAGGCGCGGCAAACCTTCAATGTGAGGTCGGGGCGGTTGAGCGTGTAGAAGTGTAATTTGTCCACGCCTTCGGAGATCAGAGTGTCGCAGAGGTCTGCGCAGTGCGTGAGGGCGAAGAGGTGCGCGCGGTCCTCGCGTTCGGCCCGGTCGAAGGCGGTGGACGTGGCAGCCGGGATGGGTGTGCCGCAGGTTTCTGCAAACTTGCGGGCACGCGCCCAGTTGGCGACGGGGAAGATGCCCGGCGTGATCGGGGCGGTGATGCCTGCGGCTGCGCAGGCGTCACGGAAGCGCAGGAAGCTGTCGGGCTCGAAAAAGAATTGGGTGATGGCTTCGGATGCGCCTGCGTCGAGCTTGGCCTTGAGCCAGTCGATGTTTTGTTGGGGCGAGGCGGCGTCCGGGTGGCTGTCGGGGTAGGCGCCCACGCGGATTGTGAACTGGTTCAGGTCGGCGAGGGCGCGGATCAGGTCGATGCTGTTGGCAAAGCCGTCTGGATGCGCCTCGAACGCGCCGCCGCCGGGGGCGTCGCCGCGCAGGGCCACGATGTCCTTGACCCCGCTTTTGGCGTAGCGCTGGGCGGTGGCCAGCACGTCATCGCGGCTTTGGCCCGTGCAGGTGAGGTGGGCGGCGACCGGCAGGCCGGAGGTTTTGCGCAGGGTTTGGGCCGCTTCCTGCGTGAGCGATTGTGTTGTGCCGCCTGCGCCGTAGGTGACCGAGACGAAGCGGGGGTTCAGGGGCGCCAATGCCTGTACCGTGTCCCAGAGGTGGAAGGACGCATCCAGCGACTTTGGAGGAAAGGTTTCGAACGACAGGGCGACGTCGGGTGTGGGCATGGGGGGCTCCTTTGGGCTTGTTGCAGGATGCCCTGCCGAGTATTTTGAAGCAAATTCATAACTCTCATCATCAACATGAGTTCTATATGCATATCGAGTTTCGTCATCTGCGCACGATCAAGGCCATTCACGAGGCGGGCGGGTTGGCCCGTGCAGCCGATCAACTGCACATCACGCAGTCGGCACTGAGCCATCAGATCAAAGGGTTGGAGGATCAGGCGGGTGTGGAGCTGTTTGTGCGCCGGTCGAAGCCTTTGAAGCTGTCGGCGGCGGGTTTGCGGTTGCTGCGGTTGGCCGAGCAGGTGTTACCGCAGGTAGAGGCGGCGGCGGCGGAGTTTTCGGCCTTGCGCGATGGATCGTCCGGGCGCTTGCATATTGCCATCGAGTGTCATGCCTGTTTCGAGTGGCTGTTTCCTGTGCTGGAAGTGTTTCGGAAGAGTTGGCTGGATGTGGATGTGGACATTCGTCCCGGCCTTGCTTTTGACGCGCTGCCTGCGCTCATGAAGGAGGAGGTGGATCTGGTGGTGTCGTCGGACCCGGAGGATCTGCCCGGTGTCACCTTTGTCGAACTTTTTGATTACGCGCCGGTTTTTGTAGCGGCCTCGACCCACCCGCTGGCACAGAAGCCGTATGTGGAGGCAAGGGATTTTCGGGATCAGACGTTGATTACCTACCCGGTGGAGCGGACGCGGCTGGATGTGTTCAGCCAGTTGCTGATCCCGGCGAAGGTGGAGCCCGCAGCCGTGCGGCAAGCGGAGTTGACGGCGGTGATTTTGCTGCTCGTGGCGTCCAATCGCGGGGTGTCGGTGCTGCCGGATTGGGTGGTGCGGGAGGTGAAGTATTCGAGTGATTATGTGACTCGGCCGTTGACCAAGGAGGGGCTGACCCGGCGGCTGTATGCGGCGGTGCGGGACGATGATCTGGGCAAGCCGTATATGGAGAAGCTGATTGATCTGGCCCGGGTGGAGGCACGGAAGTTGCAGGCGGCGTAGGGTCGGGGGCGGCTCTGTTTGCCGTTGGCAAATGCGCCCGCCCGCCGACCCAGGTTTTTTCTTAGTTGCGTCCGGCCATCACGCCGCCATCGACATCGTGGATTGCGCCGGTTGTCCAGCTTGCGTCGTCTGACAGCAGAAAGGCGATGTGCCGTGCGACGTCGTTCGCTTGACCGACCCGCCCGATGGGATGGAAGGCGTTGAACCCTTGGGCGAGCGTTTCGCTGATCTTGTCGGGGTCGATGAATGCACCGTAGATCGGCGTTTCGACCACGGCAGGTGATACCGCGTTGACGCGGATGCCTTGGTCACCAAGTTCCATGGCGAGGTGTTGTGTCAGGCTGTGCAAGCCCGCCTTGGCCATGGAATAGGCGGAGGAGGGCGTGGCCTTGATCGCCTGTTTTGCCCACATGGACCCGACATTGACGATGGCGCCGCCGCCGTGTTGGGCCATGTTGCGCGCCACCGCTTGCGTTGCAAAGAAGGTGCCGCGGTTCAAGTTTGCGTAGCTGTCATAGTCCGTGCCGTCGTGGTCGAGGAATGGTTTGGGGGCGAAGGTGCCTGCCGCGTTCACAAGGCCGGTGATGTGAGTGCCGTCTGCGTTGATCTTATCGACCAATGCAGTGGCCGATGCCGGGTCGCCGATGTCCGCCTGTATGGTTTCGACGGATGCGCCTGTTTGCCCGACCATGTCCGCAGCGGTCGCCAGTTTGGTGCTGTTGCGGCCCACAAGGACAATGCTGTGATCTGCGTTGCCCAGCTGCTTTGCGGTCGCAAGACCCATGCCGGATGTGCCGCCGATGATGTAGATGCGTTTCATGTTCTGATCCTCTATCTATCAGTAGGTAGATAACTGGATGCTTTCATTTCCAAGTTCAACCCCCTATCTAGTGATAGGTAAAATTTTCGAGGCAGCGGCATGTCCAAGCGGGCGGAACAGATTTTGGAATTGGCAGAAGCCGAGATGCGGCGCGGCGGCTTTGATGCGGTGAGTTTTCGCGATCTTGCAGAGGCCGCAGGGATCAAGAGTGCGTCGGTGCACTACCATTTCCCGACCAAGGCCGATCTGGGCAAAGCCGTTGTGCAGCGATATGCGGATGCTTTTCTGGATGGGTTGGGTGCGCCGTTGGATGCGGGTGCTGCGCCGGCGGAGCGTATGGATCACCTGGCAAACGCTTACCGTGCCGCCTATGCCGTTCGGGGATCATCATGTTTGTGCGCGGTGCTGGGGGCTGTCCAGGCCCATCTGCCGGATGTGGCCACGCAGGAGGTACGCGCCTTTTATGATCGGCTGCAGGCTTGGATTGCAGACGCCCTGGCCGATCATGCCCCTGAGCTGCCGCCGCGGGTTGTCATTTCGCTTTTGCAGGGTGCCATGATCCTGGCCGTTGCCACCGAGGATGCCACGGCACTGGATGATGCGCGTGCAAGCCTTGCCGCCCTTGTGCTGCAGGGCGTTTGAGCGGACCCCCCTTGGCAACCCCGCATGCGCGGCGTATAGCGCGCCCTTGATCTTCCCCATCCCCGGAGCGTCCCCATGCAAGGCAGCGCAAATCTCAACATCATGATGAAGGCCGCGCGCAAGGCGGGCCGGTCGCTGGTCAAGGACTTCCGCGAGGTGGAGAACTTGCAGGTGTCGATGAAGGGGGCGGGTGACTTCGTGTCAAAGGCTGACCTGGCGGCCGAAGAGATCCTGAAGGAAGAGTTGCGCACGGCCCGGCCCAACTATGGCTGGTTGGCCGAAGAGGGTGGCGAGGAAGACGGCGAAGACCCGACCAGGCGCTGGATCGTGGACCCGCTGGATGGCACGACGAACTTTCTGCACGGGCTGCCGCACTGGGCCGTGTCCATTGCGCTGGAGCACAAGGGGCAGATTGTAGCGGGTGTCGTCTATGATGCGGCCAAAGACGAGATGTTCTTTGCCGAGAAGGGTGGCGGTGCCTTTATGAACGACAGCCGGTTGCGGGTGTCGGGGCGGCGGCAGTTGATCGAGTGTGTCTTTGCCACCGGCCTGCCTTTTGGCGGGCGGTCGGATTTGCCTGAGACGTTGAAGGAGCTGGCGCGGTTGATGCCGACCTGCGCCGGTGTGCGTCGCTTTGGGTCCGCAGCGCTGGATTTGGCGTACGTTGCCGCCGGTCGCTACGATGGGTATTGGGAACGTCGTTTGAACGCCTGGGACATCGCCGCCGGGTCGCTGATTGTGCGCGAGGCTGGCGGGCTGGTTGAGCCGCTGACCGAGGGCGGAAGCATTCTCGACGATGGCGAGATCATTTGTGCCAACGAGAACATGTTTTCTCAGTTGGCCAAGATCATTCGCATCTAGGTTTTTGTGTCCGAGGGGTGGTTCACCCCGTCATGCCACGGCATCGGTTCGTGCTCGGCCGGGTTCACGCCTTCGAGCGTGCCCATGTTGACGCCGATCTCATCCGGGTTTGAGCGGCGGTTGTGGTACATGTAGATGCCGCAGATGCTGCAGAAGTGGTGTTTGGCGGTATTGGTGCCCCATTGGTAACGCGTTAGCTTGTCCGCACCTTTGACGATTTTGACGCCGTCCTTGGGGGCCGTGACCGCAGGGGCCGCGCGACGGCGGCAGAAGGAGCAGTCGCAGCGGGCAGCGGTTGCCAGCCCGTCGGTGAGCGTCACGTCAAGCACGACCGCGCCGCAATGACAGGTGGCTTTCATCGTCTGACCTTTGGGATGCGGGAGGTGGAATAGCGGGCCTCCGGGTGGGGCGGATGCCCGTCAGTGCGCCGCCAGAAGCCCGGACCGCCGAGCCGCAGCCAGAGCGGGATCGTGAGCAGGATACCGGCGATGAACCCGCCCGCGTGCGCCCAGTAGGCGACCCCGCCCGCGTTCGGGTCGCTGCCGACGCCGCCGATGAACTGCATCCCGAACCAGAGCGCCAGCATGATCCATGCCGGGATCGGGAAGACCCGGAAGATGATGATCAGGATCAGCAGGATGTCGATCCGTGCCTTGGGAAAGAGCAGGAGGTACGCGCCCATGACCCCTGCGATGGCCCCCGATGCTCCGACGACTGGGACGATGGAATCGGGGGCGGAGAGGATGTGGATCATGCCTGCGGCGATGCCGCTGGCGAGGTAGAAGCCGAGGAAA
This sequence comes from Tateyamaria sp. ANG-S1, assembly GCF_000814025.1. GTDB lineage: Bacteria > Pseudomonadota > Alphaproteobacteria > Rhodobacterales > Rhodobacteraceae > Tateyamaria. The sequence continues at coordinate 10,091 of NZ_JWLL01000016.1, forward strand.
CGCCCATGCCCCATCTCGTCTTCGACATTGTCGCCGAAGATGTAGAGGAAGAGCATGTTGCCCCCCAGATGCAGCCAGCCGCCATGCAGGAACATGGAGCTAACGAGCGTGAGTGCCCCGTCGCCAGTGACGATCCGGGCGGGGATTGCGGCGTAGTCGAAAAAGAAGCGGCTGAGGGCGCGTTCGTCCGAGAACAGGCCGACATAGCTGAGGAAAATCAGGATGTTCACCGCCATCAGTGTGTAGGTGATGTAGGGTGTGCGGCCTGATGGGTTGTGATCACGGATCGGAAACATGCCCCGACACTTGGCTGGCGCGGGGCCGGGGTCAAGGGGCGTGCCGGAAACCGACACGGTTTCCGGTCCGTTTTCTCTGTCAGAAAACGGCGCTGCCTCAGCTCGCGGCGCTCAACAGGGCCGCGTTTCCGCCCGATGCGGTGGTGTCTACGCAGACGTGTCTTTCGATCAGTGCGTGCGCGCGGTCGGGTTGGCCTGTGATCAGCGGGATGATCGGGCCGTCACGTTTTGCGAGTGCTTGCGCCATTGCGCGGGCGGTGTCCGTGTCGCCCCACCAGAGTACGCCCCCATAGGCCGGGCCATTGGTGAGTGCGGGTGGTTCGACGGACCCCGTCGTTTCGATCGCGATGCCGCCGAGGGCGCGCACGGCTTCTGCCTGTGCGGCTGCTGTCTCTGCGCCCGGACCGGCGCAGAGAAGAGCTGGCCGCGGGTGACGGCTGTGCATGTTGGATTCGCCCGTGGGGCCGGGCAGGGCGGTGCTGCTTTGGTGCTGGGATTTCGTTTTGGGTAACGCGGGCAAGGGGGCGGCCTTTGACCATGTGTCGGACACCTGCGTCGGGGTCACGGCCCGGAAGCGGAGCAGGTAGTCGGGCCCGCCCGCCTTTGGTCCCGTGCCAGACAGGCCGTGCCCGCCGAAGGGCTGGCTGCCGACAATGGCGCCGATTTGGTTGCGGTTGACGTAGAGGTTGCCCGCGCTGATCCGGTCTGTGATGTGCTGCACGCGGTCGTCGATCCGTGTGTGCAGGCCGAAGGTCAGCCCGTAGCCTGTGCCGTTGATGGCGTCGATCACTTGGTCGAGGTCTTGCGCCTTATAGGTGGCGATGTGCAGGACCGGGCCGAAGATTTCGCGGTCCATGTCTTCGATGCCGGTCACGCGGATCAGGGTGGGAACGATGAAGTGGCCGTGTGAGGGCGCTTTCACTTGGTGCAGGAGCCGTCCCTGCGCCTGCGCGTCGGCGATGTATGTGGCGATGGTGGCGTGCGCTTCGCTGTCGATGACGGGGCCCACATCGGTTGACAGGTGCCATGGGGTGCCGATCCGGAGCGCGTCCATGGCGCCCATCAACATCTCGGTCAGGTGGGGGGCGATGTCTTCCTGCACGTACAGGCAGCGCAGGGCGGAGCAGCGTTGGCCTGCGGATTGGAAGGCGCTTTCGATGATGCTGCGCACGGCCTGTTCGGGCAGGGCGGTGCTGTCCATGATCATGGCGTTGAGACCGCCGGTTTCGGCAATGAGCGGTGTGCCGGGAGCCGCGGTGTCAGCGAGGCTGGCGCGGATGCGCAGGGCGGTTTCGGTGGAGCCTGTGAAGGCGACCCCGGACACGCGCGGGTCGCTGGTCAGCGCAGCGCCGATGTCGCCTGCGCCCAGCAGGAGTTGCAGGGCGTGGAGCGGCACGCCTGCCTCGTGCAGGAGCGAGATGGCGCGGTGGGCGATGAGGGGTGTTTGCTCGGCTGGTTTGGCCAGCACTGCGTTGCCAGCGGCGAGGGCCGCGGCGATCTGGCCGGTGAAGATGGCGAGCGGGAAGTTCCAGGGAGAGATGCAGGCGAAGGTGCCTGCGGGCGCGCTGTCGTCGGCCTGAGTGGCGTAGTAGCGGAGGAAATCGACCGCCTCGCGCAGTTCGGCGACGGCGTCAGGCAGGGTTTTTCCGGCCTCGCGGGCGAGCAGGGCGAAGAGTTCGCCGAAGTGCTGTTCGTAGAGGTCGGCGGTTGCGTTCAGTGTGACGCGGCGTTGGTCTACCGGTGCATCCCATGGTGCGGCGTCCACGTATGCCTGTTTGACCATATCGGGTGTTGCCCATGACACGTGCCCCACCGTGTCGGAGGGGTGTGCGGGGTTTAAGGCGGTTGTGTTTTCCCCCTTTCCGGGTGTGACTGTCAGTGAGGCCGCCTGCCATTGATGCTGCGTGAAGGGCGCGCGGGCGGTGTCGATCTGGTCGAGCGTGGGCAGGTGCGTGAGGTCGAAGCCTCGGGAATTGCGCCGCTCGGGGGCGAAGAGCGCGGGGCCGTCCGGGATGGTAATTGAGGTGTATTCCAGCGCGTCGAACGGATCGGCGGCCACGACCTCTGGCGGGACGTCCTTGTCCACGATCTGGTTCACGAAGCTGGAATTGGCTCCGTTTTCCAAGAGCCGCCGCACGAGATAGGCGAGCAGGTCGCGGTGCGCGCCGACTGGGGCATAGATGCGGCAGCGGGTGTTCTGGGCGCGCATGATCATGGTGTGTAGCGCCTCGCCCATGCCGTGGAGACGTTGGAATTCAAAGTGTTGGCTGTCGGCCATGTGCAGGATGGCGGCGACGGTGTGCGCGTTGTGTGTGGCAAATTGGGGGTAGATGCGGTCGGTCAGCCTCAAAAGCTTGCGCGCGTTCGCGATGTAGGAGACATCGGTCGCCGCCTTGCGGGTGAAGACGGGGAAGCCTGCGACGCCCTCGACCTGTGCGCGCTTGATTTCGGTGTCCCAATAGGCGCCCTTGACCAGACGGACCATGACCCTGCGGTCGTGCTGCGTGGCCAAGTCGTGGATCGCGTCGATCGTAGCGCCTGCGCGCGGGCCGTACGCCTGCACAACGATGCCGAAGCCGTCCCATCCTGCAAGCGCCTCTTCCCCCATCACGGCGTCGATCACTTGCAGGGAGAGGGACAGTCGGTCTGCTTCCTCGGCATCGACGTTCAGGCCCATGCCTGCGGAGGCGGCGAGCAGGGCGAGTGAGCGCAGGCGCGGCACCAGATCGCGCATCACGGAAGCTTCCTGTGCGCGTTCGTAGCGCGGGTGCAGGGCCGAGAGCTTGACGGAAATGCCGGGGTTCTGGCGGATGTCGTCCGAGGTGCAGGCCCGCGCGATGGCCGAGATGGCGCGCGAATAGCTCAGGTGGTAGCGCCGTGCATCTGCTTCGGTCAGCGCCGCCTCGCCCAGCATGTCGTAGGAATAGGTGAAGCCCTTGGCCTCCATCCCCGCGGCGCGGTCCATGGCGCTGTCGATATCCTCGCCCAGCACGAACTGACGGCCCATCTCCTTCATCGCGCGGGATACGGCGGTGCGGATCACAGGTTCGCCCAGCCGTTTGATGGCACCCCTCAGGTGGCCGATGGGGCCGGGCTGGTCGTCGTCCAGCACGCGGCCCGTGAGCATCAGGGCCCAAGTGGAGGCGTTAACGAGGGTGGAGGTCGAATGGCCCAGGTGCTTGCCCCAATCGGACGGTGCGATCTTGTCCTCGATCAGCGCGTCGATGGTGTCAGCGTCGGGGACGCGCAGGAGCGCTTCGGCGAGGCACATCAGCGCGATACCTTCGTCGGTGGAGAGGCCGTATTCGGCCAGAAATGTTTCCATCAGTCCGGGTGCCGATTGCGTGCGGATGGCGGTGACAAGCTGTGTGGCTGCCGCGCAGATGGCTACGCGGTCGCTTGGGGTCAGGTCGGCTTGCTGGACAAGAGCGTGGAGGGTCGTGTCGGCGCAGGCGTACATGCCTGCGTCGAGTTGCAAGGCGATGTTCGGGTCGATGTCGCGTGGCATAGCGCTTTCCCATTTCGTTTTGCATAGTGTATCACCGCTTGCGAAGGTATAATTTCCAATCTGACAGGGTATAGCAGAACAAATGGTAAAGCAGCAGGCGGACGAACCGCAAAAACAGTCAGTTGCGCTGGACCGGCTGGATCAATCGATTCTCGCCGCATTGGCCGAGGATGGGCGGATCAGCATCACCGACCTTGCCGTGCGCATCGGTCTGTCGAAGTCGCCGACACAAGCGCGGCTGCGGCGGCTGGAAAAGTCCGGCATTATCATGGGATATCGCGCGCTTCTGGACCCGATTTCGCTGGGCCTTGATCACGTGGCCTTTGTCGAGGTGCGGTTGAGCGACACGCGCGAGGCGGCCTTGCGCGCCTTCAATACCGCCGTGCAGCAGGTACCGGAGATCGAACAGGCTCATATGATTGCAAGCCATTTCGACTATCTGCTCAAGGTGCGCACGCGCAACATGGCGCATTATCGTCAGTTTTTGGGGGATGTGATTTCCGGCCTGCCGCATGTGGCGTCTACATCGACCTACGTGGCGATGGAGGCGGTCAAGGAAGTGATGCTGCCCGGGCTTGAGTAAGTGGCGGCTTGACCGACCGGTGTGTTGGGTCATCTTTGCCGGTATGAAACGACCTTTTGTTGCCATTCTCTTTGCCTGCGCGCCCGTATGGTCGCTTGCCTGCCCTGCGTCTCCGGACATTGCGGAGGAGATGCGCGCCTTGATCGCCGAGGCCAACGCGGCCCCGGATGAGCGTGCCGGTCGGGCGGCGTCTGACAAGATGTGGCAGGTGTGGTTGCGGGCACCTGACACGGCTGCCCAGGAGGTTCTGGATCGTGGTATGCGGCAGCGTGGCAATTTCGATTTCGTCGGCGCTTACGAGAGTTTCGATGCGTTGGTCGCGTATTGCCCGGACTATGCCGAAGGGTACAACCAGCGCGCCTTTACCAGCTTTCTGCGCGAGGATTTTGAGGCTGCGCTGGTTGATCTGGACCGCGCGCTTGCGTTGTCGCCCGATCATGTCGGTGCGCAATCGGGCCGTGCGCTGACCCTGATGAACCTTGGCCGCCGCGACGATGCGCGTGCGCAGCTTGAAGCGGCCCTTCAGAAGAACCCATGGCTGTCCGAGCGTCATTTGCTGGCCGATGGGGCACCTTTGGGGCCCTTGGGCCAGAAGCTTTAACCCGAGCCTTGAGGTCGCGCGCCCGATTGCCTATCACACATGAGACGCGGGCGTGATGGAATGGTAGACATATCGGACTTAAAATCCGAAGGGCTGACGCCCGTGTGGGTTCGAGTCCCACCGCCCGTACCAGTTATCTGAACAATTGTAAGTTTCGGCGCCCTTTATGGTGCGCCGAAATTAAGCTGGCGGTAATGGCGCTGCCTTAAACGATCCTTCAAATCCGCTTTGGGCCGCCATGCCGGTCCGCCGCAATGCCAAGGATCACATGATGCCAGAAACTGGTCACAGCCGGTCATTTTTGTCCCGTTTCAACACCTTGATGTTCAAGGCAGTGGCGATGACGGCCGTTCTGACGGTTGCTGTCCTGGCTGCGATGGTGACGTTCGACCACTCTGCGCAGCGCAATTTGCTACACAATGAGATGGCCGCCCGCGCAGAGAATGTGACCGAGCTTCTGGCCATGCAACTGGGCGGATCGATCAGGTTCGGGAATGACGTTGCAATCAGGGAGATCACCAAAAGCGCGTTGTCTGCTGCAGAACCCGAGGCGCGCGGCATTTTCGTAACGGACCTCGACGGCGCGACATTGTATGCCACGTCGATGGGCACGGATGCCGCATTGGATCCCGGCCCCTTCGCCCGTGAGGCCATCGAAGGCGGTGTGTCTGTCAGGTCGGCGGACGGCATGATTGTGGCCTATCCGGCTTTTTTCGGAGCGGACGGGGCTGTTGCGGGCGCTGTCGTCACCACATGGGATGACGCTAGAATTCTGTCTTTGCTCACGCAGAATCAGATGACCGCGATTGCCGTCGCTACGGGCGTGTTTTTCCTGGCTATGGCCTTTGTCACTGTTTATGCGTGGTTTAATCTGTCGCGCCCGCTGAATCGTGTCGCCCACGTGATGAAAGCGATGGCGCGCAAGTCTTACGACATGGATGTGCCCGGCACCGCCCGAGGGGATGAGATCGGCAATATTGCCCGGCGTCTGGACGGCTTTCGGGTCGCCTTGTCCAAGGCCCAGAAAAGCCAGCGCGAAAGTGCGTTCAAAAGCGCGGCCTTTCAGGGGTCTACCGCCCCGATGATGATTGTGGACGAGGGCGGGTACATCAGGTTCACGAACGCTGCTTGCGACAGGCTGCTTGATGATCTCGCGCCCGGACTGGCCGAGATATGGCCTGACGCGCACTCTGACACGTGGATCGGCGCTGATCTGAGCGGTCTGCAAGGCTTTGGGCATCTTCTCAGGCCTGACAATGGGGACACCACGTCTGACGTCGGGACCACGTTCATTCGTGTGGGCGATAGGCATATCCGTGTGACCTTCAGTCCGGCGCGCGATGAGGCAGGTCACCCCATTGGTGCGGTTGTCGAATGGGCGGAACAGACCGTTGCCCACCGAAATGCCGCCCTTTTGGATGGGATCGACAGCACCCAGATGCGCATAGAATTCGATGCGCAGGGACGTTGTTCTGACCTCAACAGAGTGGCGGCGGTTCGGCTCGGGCTGGACCCGCAAGAACTGGATGGTGTGTCCTTGGGGACGATCATCGCGCCGGAGCAATCGACGACGGAGATCCCAGCAGATATTTTGCTTGCGTTGAAGAATGGTGACGGCATCCACGGCAAAGTCGATCTGTTGCGTCTGGATGGCGAGCGGGTGGTGGTTGACGCCAGTTTCATAAACGTCTCAACAGATGATGGCAGTCTGGAACGGTGCATTCTGATCGGAACCGATGTGACCGAGGCGGAGAGCGAAGTACGGGAGGCGCGTGACCAGCAGGTCAGGTTGTCGGATGAACAGGCGCGCGTTGTTGCGGCGTTGGGTCAAAGCCTGCAGTACCTGTCTGACGGGGACCTCACCCTGGAACTGACGGAACCGTTTCCGGCAGATTATGAAAAGCTGCGACAGGACTTTAACAACGCGCTGGTTGGGCTGCGCGAGGCCATGACTGCTGTGACGCACAATGTTGAATCGATCCGCAGTGAAACCACCGAGATCACCAGCGCTGCAGATGATTTGTCCCGCAGGACAGAACGTCAGGCTGCCACGCTTGAGGAAACAGCTGCCGCTTTGGACGAGCTGACATCGTCGGTGCGCTCTGCGGCCGAAGGGGCAGATGCGGCCAGCAAGATGTCCGAGGATGCTCAGCAGAATGCCGAGCAGGGCGGCGAGATTGCGCGCCAGGCCGTGGTGGCCATGGACGGGATCAAGGCATCCTCGCAAGAGATATCAAAGATCACCTCGGTGATTGATGACATTGCCTTTCAGACGAACCTTCTGGCCCTCAACGCGGGCGTCGAGGCGGCGCGCGCTGGTGAGGCAGGTCGTGGGTTTGCGGTGGTCGCAACCGAGGTGCGTGCCCTCGCGCAGCGGTCCTCGGACGCGGCGCGGGAGATCAATACGTTGATTTCCACCAGTGGTGAGCAAGTGCAGCAGGGCGTCGATCTTGTCGACCGGACTGGCACTGCGCTCGCCGCAATTGTGTCTTCGGTGGACGACATTTCGACCCGAGTGGCGGAAATTGCATCATCGGCACGTCAGCAATCGGCGGGCCTGAACGAAATAAACGCCGCCGTGAATGAGCTTGATCACGTCACACAACAAAACGCGGCCATGTTCGAGGAAACGACAGCCGCCAGTCATGCTTTAACAGGTGAGGCGGATGCGCTTGCTGATGCTGTGGCGAAGTTCAATATCGGTCCCAGCGGGTTGACCGCGCGCGCTTTGACCGTGGCCAAGGAAACGGCTCAGCCTGCGCCGCAGCAGACGGATGGCGCGCTCGCCATGCAAATCAATACCGAAGACGAGCCTGTGGCGACTGGGTGGGAAGAGTTTTGAAGGCCGCTTCTCGGGTGAACGCCCTAGGGATTGGGCTGCGCCGTCCGGAATGGGACCGCTGCCGTGAAGGTGGGGCGCGTGTCGTTAAACGGGCGGCGCTACGATGTAATGTCTACGGCCCTGACCACAGCCGCTTTCTCAAGCACAGCGCGCACCCAAAGTGCGGCGCTCCCCAGGGCAGCGCCGGGATGGCACTATGTTCGGATACCGGAAAAGCGGTCTTGCCAGGCGCTGCGATCTTCGTCGCTGATCTTGGCAAACAGATTGTCGGGCACAGTGAACAGATGACCGGCAGGCAATCGGTTCAGCGCGTCGGCGGCTGTGTCTGGCCAGTCCATCTGCTTCTGCCCAAGCGCATGCATCATCTGGGCAGCGGCGTCCGGGATGAAGGGTGCTGACAAGACGGCATAAAGCGCAATCAGGTTGAGTCCGAGCCGGATTTGCATGGCGGCCTGATCTTGGTCTTCTTTGATCGTGGCCCATGGTGCCGCGGTTTGCAGATACTCGTTTCCGGACACCCAGATCGCCCGCAGCTCCTGCGCGGCCTTGCGGACCTCCATGGCCTCCATAAACGCTGCGTACCGCGCGATACGTTTGTCGAGGTCATCAATCAGGGCGTTTTCGGCGGTGCCGTACGCGCCGCCATTTGGCACTGTTTCACCGAATTTCGAACGGCAGAACTTGGTCACCCGGCTGACGAAGTTTCCAAGCACATCGGCGAGGTCTTTGTTCACGCCTTGCTGAAACAGCTCCCACGTGAATTCGGAGTCCGAGGTTTCCGGGCAATTCGACAAGAGCCACCAGCGCCAGTAGTCAGCCGGCAGGATGTCGAGCGCCTGGTCCATGAACACGCCACGCCCCTGGCTGGTCGAGAATTGGCCGCCATCATAGTTCAGGTAGTTGAACGACTTGAGGTGATCGACCATCTTCCACGGCTCACCTGAGCCCAGGATCGTGGCCGGGAAGCTGAGCGTGTGGAAGGGCACGTTGTCCTTGCCCATGAACTGGGTGTAGCGCACGTCATCCGCGCCTTTGTCGGTGCGCCACCAGCGTTCCCAATCGGCGCCGCCCTGCGCGTCCGCCCATTCGCCCGCGCAGGCGATGTATTCGATGGGCGCGTCGAACCACACGTAAAACACCTTGCCTTCCATGCCGGGCCAGTCGTCATCCCCGCGTCGCACCGGGATGCCCCAGTCGAGGTCGCGCGTGATCCCGCGATCCTGCAGGCCGTCGCCGTCATGTAGCCATTTCTTGGCGATGGAGGTGGTCAGCACCGGCCAGTCGGTTTTGCTATCGATCCAGGCATCCAGATCGTCCTTGAGCGCGGACTGGCGCAGGTAGAGGTGCTTGGTCTCGCGCACTTCGAGGTCGGTAGAGCCGGAGATGGCGCTGCGCGGGTCGATCAGGTCTGTGGGATCAAGTTGCTTGGTACAGTTCTCGCATTGGTCGCCGCGGGCCTTGTCATAGCCGCAATTGGGGCAGGTGCCTTCGATGTAACGGTCGGGCAAAAAGCGCCCGTCGGCATGGGAATAGACCTGCTTTTCAGTCACTTCGCGAATCAGCCCGGCGTCAGCCAGCCGCCCTGCGAAATGCTGGGTCAGCGCATGGTTGTGGGTCGAGGAGGAGCGCCCGAAATGGTCGAAGGACAGGCGGAACCCCTTGGCGATTTCAGACTGGACCGCGTGCATCTCGGCGCAGTATTCGGCGACGGGTTTGCCCGCCTTGGCTGCGGCGAGTTCGGCCGGTGTGCCGTGTTCGTCGGTGGCGCAGAGAAACAGCACCTCGTTGCCGCGCGCGCGCTGGTAGCGGGCGTAGAGGTCGGCGGGCAACTGGCTGCCGACGAGGTTGCCGAGGTGTTTGATGCCATTGATGTAGGGAATGGCGGATGTGATCAGGTGACGCTGCATGATGGGCCTTCGCATGGTTGCGGCCCATGTAGCAGTGTGGTGTCGGCTGGAAAAGGCCCCTTACTTTCCGTCGCGGCTGCGGCCCAGCAAACGCCCGATCTGGAACGAGGTGCGCGGTGCGTATACATAGCGGGTGCGCTCGGACGGGGTTGCGCGGGCGCGCATACGGGCGAGGCCGAAGATGATCAGGGCGACATGGCCGACGGCGATCATGGCAAAGAGGGCGGGTGGCCCGAAGGCGTCGATGAGCGCTGAGGCCGTAAACGGTGCCGCGATGGCCCCCAGAGCGAAATAGAACATGAGCGCCGCGGACAGCTCTACCCGTTCGGAGCTGTCCGCGAAGTCGTGTGCGTGGGCCGCGGCCACTGAATAGATGGGAAAGGTCGTCAGTCCAAAAAGGCCAGCGGTGATCATGATGCCTATAGCGTTGAGTCCCGTGGCAAAGGCGGTGATGCCGCAACTTGCCACAGCCGCGCCCGAGAGCCAGATCAGCACCCAGCGCCGGTCGTATTTGTCGGCGAGCCAGCCGACAGGGTATTGCGCGATGGCACCGCCCAACACGAACGCCGCCATGAACCATGCGATCTGTTGGGTGTTCAGGCCGACCTCTTGCCCGTAGATCGGTCCGACCATGCGGAACGACGCGCTGGAGAGGGCTGCGACGACCACCCCGGCGGCAGCCAGCGGCGAGCGTTGTGCGGCGAGGCGCGGGCGCAGGCGAGGGGCAGCGGGTGTTTCGGGCTGTTTGACTTTGGTCAGTGTCAGCGGCAGCAGGGCGGCGCAGCAGACGATGGCCAGTATGTTGTAGCTGACATAGCTGGCCGGTTCGAGCACGCCGATCACCAGTTGCGCGGCCAGCGATGCGCCCATGTCCATCACGCGGTAGACGGCCATAGTGCGTCCTCGGCTTTCATTGGTGACCTTGGATTGCAACCATGCCTCGATCACCGTGTAACAGCCTGCCACGCACATGCCCGATGCGACCCGCATGACCGCCCAAGCCATCGGGTCCACCACCAGCATGTGCGCAATGAGGCCAATGGCGCCCGCGGCGGTGAAGGCGGCAAAGGCGCGGCTGTGGCCTACGCTGCCCATCAGTCGCGGTGCCCACCAGCAGCCGATGAAAAAGCCAAGGAAGTGGGCCGAGCCCAGCAGGCCAATCTCCTGCCGCGTGAAGTCGAGCACCAGGCCCGAGAGCGCATCCAGCGGGCCGAGCGCCCCAGAACTGAGTTGCAGCAGAATGACCGAGAGAAACAGGGCCGCGAAGGAAATGAGCATACGCATGGCGTGGCCCTTGTGGCGCAAGTCCGGTGCCGTTCCTAGCGGGTATTCGACGGTTGGGGGTCGTTTTTAGCCCGTGGCGCTAATTTCTGCGGTGATGTCGATGCCGATGGCGTTGTCGACAAGGTCCGGATACCCCGTGGCCCCAAAGTCGCGGCGGTCCACGCGGCCCTTGAGCATGACGGTGAGTTGGCTGAAATCATCAGCGGCGCTGCCGCGTGCGCGAAACAGGCCTGCGTCAAAGCGCACGGGGCGAGTAACGCCGCGCAGGGTCAGATCCCCTTCGAGCGTGGCCCCGTCCGAGATGCGCCCGCCGGGACCGACGCGCACGCGGGTTGAGCGGAACTGTGCGGTGGGGTGGGTTGCGGCATCAAGAACGGATTCGGATTTCAGCGCCTCGGTGGCAAAGATCAGTCCGGTGCGCGCACGGCGGACATCGGCCCGCACGACTGCTGTTGAGGCGGGCAGGTTGTTCGGATCGACCTGTAGATCCGCCTGACTGACCGGTATGGTGCCTTTGACCGGCGCACCGCTTAGCATGAAGGTATAGGTGATCGTGGCACCGCCTGTGCCCAGACGGTAGGGCGTTGGAGCGGCGAATGAGGTGCGGGGGGCGAGTGTGGCGAGCGCGCAAAGCAGAAGGTGACGGCGGTGCATGGCAATGTCCTGTGCAGGGGCTTGATGCAAAGGTAACACGCTAGCCTGAGGTTTAATCGGTGCTCACGCGGCCTTGATCGTTCCGGAGATGCGCGGCAGGGGCTGGCCGGGGGTGCGTGTGACTTCCCACGCCCGTTCGGGAGCCGTGCGGGCGCGCAGCCGCGTGAGCCGCCAATGCCCGGGCGTGCCCCTGTGGTCAGGGCCAAGGTGCCAGCGGCTTTCCACCCCTTGTGCGCCGCCCATGCCGGGGGTGAGCAGCAGGGCCAGCGGTGCGGCCCCTTTGCCCGCGCCCCCATTTTCGGCGGCCAGGTGCATGCGGCGCACCGGGGTCAGGCCGGGCAAGCCCGGCAGGTCGGCAATCACTAGGGGCACAGTACCCGACCGCAGCACCTCTTCCATGCTCCAGAGGACATCATCGGGGCGTCTGGCATGGACCAGAAGCAGCCGTGCCGGATCGACAAAGGGGGCAATGCCGCAGGGGTTCAGGCTTTCGCTGTTCCAGTCCGGGCTGATCCAGATCACCGGCCCTGTCGTTTGGGCCGCCAGCCACAGGGCAAAGCGGTGGCGGGCAGGCCCGCAAGCCTCGTGCACGCGGCCAAGCGCCAGCCCGTCGCCCAACCCGTGCTGCGCACCCTCGGGCAAGAGCGGCAGACACGGGGCGGTCCGGGTCTGGGTGTGATGTGCAAGTGACGTGGGCAGCGGCATACTGATCAGTATAGATGTTCTATTTTTGTTCTCAAATGAATTTTGCATGTTGCGGGGCAGGATTTTGGGCTTGTCCCTCTTTCGCGCACCGTTAGGGTCGGCCTGATGACCAAAGGAGCACCGCACATGGAACGACGCAAATTAGGCCGTACAGGGATCGAGGTGTCCGCGTTGTGCCTTGGGTCCATGACGTGGGGCACCCAGAACACAATGGAGGAGGGCCACGCACAGATCGACCGGGCCCTTGATTCCGGTATCGACTTTGTCGACACGGCCGAGATGTATCCGGTGAACCCCATCGCCAAGGAGACCATTGGCCGGACCGAAGAGATCATCGGTCACTGGTTTGCGGGCGGCGGTGCGCGGGATCGGATGATCCTCGCCTCCAAGCATTCGGGCGCGGGGATGCAGCACGTGCGTGACGGGGCCGACATTTCCGGTGCAACCATTCCCGGCGCGGTCGAGGGATCATTGCGCCGGTTGCAGACCGATTACATCGATCTTTACCAGTTCCACTGGCCCAATCGCGGCAGCTACATGTTCCGGCAGAACTGGGCCTATGATCCGTCGGGCCACGACACGGTCGCCGTGCGTCAGAACATGGAGGATTGTCTGGGCGCGCTGCAGCGCGAGGTTGACCGGGGCACGATCCGTGCCTTTGGCCTGTCCAACGAGAGTGCCTGGGGTACGGCGCAGTGGTTGGCTGCATCCGAGCGGACGGGTGGGCCGCGTGTGGCCTCGGTCCAGAACGAATATTCGTTGATGTGCCGGTTTTATGACACGGACATGGCTGAGCTGAGTTTGAACGAGGATGTGGGCCTGTTGTCTTTTTCCCCATTGGCCACGGGGCTGTTGACCGGGAAGTATCAGGGTGGCGCAGTGCCAGATGGCTCGCGTCTGTCGCTGAACCCGGATCTGGGTGGGCGCAAGACCCCGCGCGCATTCGAGGCGGTGGATGCCTATCTTGCCGTGGCGCAGAAGCACGGGCTGGACCCCAGCCAGATGGCACTGGCGTGGTGTTTGACGCGGCCCTTTATGTGCTCTGCCATCTTTGGCGCGACCACCATGGAGCAGCTTGAGGTCGCCATCGGTGCTGCCGATGTCGCGTTGAGTGAAGAGGTCATGGTCGATCTGGACAATGCTCACCGCGACCATCCGATGCCGTTCTGACCTGAATGCGCTAGCGCATGTGATTCCCGGTGACCCCCATCCTGTCCTTCCCCTCGGGGGAAGGGAGCGGGATGGCTGGCCTACTCAGATAGGCTAGGGGTTTGGGCGTTGGCGACCTGGCCCTCCGGGGGGAGTTTATTTGGCAAAGTGAAGTGTGTTTCGGGTTGCACTTGGGCTTTGGCCGTACTGAGCCTTGTGGGCGCGCGATAGGCTGGATTGGCTTGTGAAGCCGGTGGCGAGGGCGATGCTGTGGAGGTCTTGGGTCGTTGTCGTGATGAGCCGGTGTGCTTCTGTCAGGCGGAGGGTGGTGTAGTGCGCTTTGGGGCTGTGGCCGAACTGTTTTTGGAAGTGTTGTTGCAGGCGACGGGGGCTGAGGCCGAGGCGCGAGGCGATGTCCGGGATGGGGAGAGGCGCGTCGAGATGCGCCTCCATGAGCGCGTGGGCGCGGGCCGTGACTGCGTTGTGATCTGCTGTGGGGTGGTGCCGGATCTGGGGATCGGACGGGGTGGCCTGGGTCATGTGGATAAACCCCGCGGCGACTTTGGCGGCGAGCTGCGGGCCGTGGTGCTGGCCGATGAGGTGCAGCATCATGTCCAGCGCAGGGGCCGCGCCACCGCTGGTCCAGCGCTGACCTGATACCACGTAGCGTGCATTTTCCACGGTGATGGCGGGGAAGGTTTCGGCGAAGATCTGCAAATCTTCCCAATGGGTTGTGGCCTTGTGGGTGTCGAGCAGCCCGGCCTTGGCCGCCAGCCAGGCGCCGCCGTCGATGGCGAGAAGGGTGGTGTTCTTTTCGGTGAGGCGCTGAAGGCTTGCGATGAGGCGGGGGCTGGTCTGAGCCGCAGGATCGAAGCCTGCGACGAGGATCAGGATGTCGCAGCTTGGCAGACGGTGGATGGGATTGGCGGGGATAATTAGTCCAGAGGTGAGGTCGACGGGTGCTGCGTCCGGCGTGAGGAATTGCCAGGTGTAGAGGTCCGATCCGGCCTGTCGGTTGGCCGCACGGAGCGGGTCCACCGCCGTTGCAAGCGACAGCATGTTGGTATTTTGCAGCACGAGAATTGCGATTTTTGTCATGTTGCTTCGTTTTATGACAAGTAGAACCTGACTTGGATGGCAAAGTGGTGTGGGATGCAAGGAGGGTTGTTATGCCGATGTCCATGAACCGTGAGGTCTTCATAACCTGTGCCGTCACCGGGTCGGGGGGGACGCAGGATCGCAGCCCGCATGTGCCGCGTTCGCCGAAGCAGATTGCCGACAGCGCCATTACGGCTGCGAAGGCGGGGGCCGCGGTGGTGCATTGTCATGTGCGCGACCCGGAGACGGGGGTGCCGAGCCGGAAACTTGAGTATTATCGGGAGGTTACGGAGCGTATTCGGGATGCGGATGTGGACGTTGTGCTGAACCTGACCGCGGGAATGGGGGGCGACATGGTGTTTGGCGATACTGAGGCGCCGCTGCCCTTGAAGGAGGACGGGACGGACATGATCGGGGCGTCGGCGCGGGTGGCGCATGTGGCGGAATGCCTGCCGGAGATTTGCACGCTCGACTGCGGGACGATGAACTTTGCCGAGGCCGACTACGTGATGACCAACACGCCCGGGATGCTGACGGCGATGGGGCGGATGATGACCGATCTGGGGGTGAAACCCGAGATCGAAGCCTTTGACACTGGGCATTTATGGTATGCAAAACAACTGGTTAAGGACGGTATTCTGGATGCGCCCGCGCTGGTGCAATTGTGCATGGGCGTGCCTTGGGGCGCGCCGGATGACCTGAACACTTTTATGGCCATGGTCAACAACGTGCCGGAGGATTGGACCTTTTCCGCGTTCTCGTTGGGGCGGAACCAAATGGCTTATGTCGCGGCTGCAGTGCTTGCCGGGGGCAATGTGCGCGTGGGTTTGGAGGACAACCTGTGGCTCGGCAAAGGGGTGCTGGCGGAGAACTGGCAGCTTGTGGAACGGGCCGGGACCATCATCAAGAATATGGGGGCGCGGGTGATTGGCCCGGAAGAGGTGCGGGCGAAACTGGGGCTCGTGAAGCGGGCGCCGAAGGGGTGAGAACAAGGTGTCACCCCCCGTGCACCATGCGTGCACCCCCTGTGCACCCCCAACGGGCGCTTTGGTCGGGTTTCGTTTACCTTTTGGCAATATTCTCGCTGGCTGCCTGTACGTCGGGGTCACTGACCGGTTCGGATGATGCGCGGCTGTTGCGCAATCCCACGGTGCCGATCGGGGCGATCACGCGGTTCGAATTTCCGCGCTTTGACGGGCGCTGGCAGGTTGTGCGCAGTGGGGCCGGTGACTGGCCTCTGGTGGGGTTTGAGATTGCGGCAGGTGTCTGGCGGGAACGGAGCGCATCAGGCGACGGGCGGGATGCGGCGGTGGCGCCGGTTGGGACGGGTATCCTGCGGCTCACTTATGAGGATGGCGATAGTCGCGATCTTTGGGTGCTTTGGATTGATCCCGATCACAACACGGCTGCGATGGGCGATCCGGAGGGACGCTTTGGCTTTGTGGTGACCCGTGATGGCAAAGCGCGCGCGGATCAGATCCGGGCGGCGGAGCAGGTTTTGGATTTCAACGGATATCGGACGGACACATGGGCGAGCCTGTAGCAAAGGTCGCCGCCATCATCGGCGGCGGCGTGATTGGCGGCGGGTGGGCCGCGCGGTTTTTGCTGAACGGGTGGGATGTGCGGGTCTTTGATCCGGACCCGGAGGCGGAGGCCAAGCTGGCACCGGTGCTGGCGCAGGCGCGGCGCGCTTTGCCGAGCCTGACGGATGTGGCCCTGCCCGGCGAAGGAGCGTTGTCGTTTCATTCTGATTTGGCGGAGGCCGTTGCGGGGGCGTACTGGATACAGGAGAGCGTGCCGGAGCGGTTAGACGTTAAGCATCGCACCTTGGCCGCAGTGCAGGCAGCGTGCCCTGCGGATGCGATCATCGGGTCGTCCACCAGCGGGTTCAAACCCAGTGAGTTGCAGGACGGCGCGGCGCGGCCCGGGCAGATCATGGTCTGTCATCCGTTCAACCCGGTTTACCTGATGCCGCTGGTCGAGGTGGTGCCGTCGGGGGCTACGGATGCGCCGCTCATCCAGCGGGCCAAGGCCACGCTGTCTTCGCTGGGGATGTACCCGCTGCATGTGCGCAAGGAGATTGATGCGCATATTGCGGATCGCTTCCTTGAAGCGGTGTGGCGCGAGGCCTTGTGGCTGGTGAAGGACGGAGTGGCGACGACCGAGGAGATCGACGAGGCCATTCGCATGGGTTTTGGTATTCGCTGGGCGCAGATGGGGCTGTTTGACACCTACCGAACTGCCGGGGGCGAGGCCGGGATGCGCCATTTCATGGCGCAGTTTGGCCCGGCGCTGAAGTGGCCCTGGACCAAGTTGATGGATGTGCCGGAATTTACCGATGACCTTGTCGATCTTATTGCCGGGCAGTCGGATGCGCAGTCGGGGCATATGAGCATTTCGGAGATGTTGGCGGCGCGGGATGACAATCTGGTCGCGATGATGCGGGCGCTGAAGGCCAATGACTGGGGCGCGGGTGCGGTTTTGAATAGGCACGAGGCGTCGTTGCGTGCAGGTTCCGTTTTGGACGCTTCTGCCGCTGATCTGGAGGATGTCTCGGCCCCCATTCTGACCGTGCGCCGGGCGGTGCCGCTGGATTGGACCGACTACAATGGGCACATGAACGAGGCACGGTACTTGCAGGCTTTTGGCGATGCGACCGACCGTTTCATGGCGCTGATCGGGTGTGATGCGGAGTATATTGCGACGGGGGGCAGCTACTTCACCGCCGAGACGCATATCCGGCATGTGGACGAGGTGCATGCAGGCACTGTGATTGAGGTACGCACGCAGGTGTTGGCCGGGGCGGGCAAGAAGCTGCATCTGTTTCACGAGATGTATGATGACGACCGATTGCTGGCGACCGGGGAGCATTTCCTGCTGCATGTGAGCCTGGAGACGCGGCGGCCGTCGGAGCCTGCGCCGGGGATTGTGGCGGCGTTGGAGCGGATTGCGGCGGCGCATGCTGTGTTGACGGTGCCTGAGGGTGCGGGGCGTTCTGTCGGGCAGCGGCCGTGAGGTGATCCGATTGAGCGCCTTGCGGCGCGTGACATTTTTGGTTTTGGCTTCCGCTTCACCAAGACAAAACCTTTGTCCCGGGTCCGGCGTCGCAGGGTCTTGGGCGTGACAGAACCGCCCGTCTTTGCCAAGGAAAATAGACCGTATCCCCGCGGTGCGGGGTCCCTCGGCGATTTTGCTTGGCAAAGCCGTGCGCTCCTGTCCCACGTCGACCAAGCGATGCTGGCTCCGAGACAAAGGCCCCTTAGGCGATGAGGGTGCGCAGGCTTTGCAGGTGATCGGGTAGGGCGCGGGCGGTGAAGGAGGCTTGCTGTACCAGCGTGTCGACATGCAGGGACAGGGTGCCTATGGCGCGGGTGAGTTCGCTTTGTGACATGTTCTGGTCCTGAATGGCCGGGGTGAGGCAGGTGCGGAATTGGGTGCCAATCAGGCGCTTGTCGAGGATGTCCAGCACATGACGTTTTTGTAACGATTTGGCTGAATTGTTAAGTCATTTCGGAATTCTCGGCAGCCGGGCGTAGCCGTATTCTCCGAATGGTTTTTCCGGAGAGTTTTGTCGATGCCTGTACGTCGGTCATCGCGCCGTTTGCCTTTTGATCGCCCCTTGCAGATTGAGTGGATCACGTTGGGGGGCTGTGGGTTGTTTACATGGCGCTTTGGGTCCGGGCCGGTGGCGTTGGCTGTGCTGGTCAATCCGGGATAGTTTGTGCCGTATGTGCGCTTTCGCGATACGCATCTGGCGCATCATCAGGATGCGAACCTTACTGACCCCTATGACGAATTTGAGAGCAACTGTATCGACCCTGCGGTTTGGCGGCGGATGCCAGTCCTGGTGCGGGCTCTGCTGCGGGTGAACAACACCCTGGCGGGGCGGATGATCGTGTGGCCGCTTGTGGGGCAGACTGTTTTCATGCGTGATGATTGGCGGGCGGTCCGTGTGGGGCACTAAAAGATGCTGCGCGGGTGGGGGGTGCATCTGCCGGGTTTTGCGCTGGTCTTGGTTTCGGTGAGCGTGAGTGCGATGACGGGCTGGGTCTATCTGGCGGCGTGCTATGCGGCGCTGTCGGTGCTGGAAATCCGGATGTTTTTGGAGCATCAGGCGCGGGCGCGGACGGTGATTGTCGAGGATCGCGGGCTGCTCGCCTTTCTGTTTCTGGACAACAACTTCCATGTGGTGCATCACATGCATCCGCGGGTGCCGTGGTACCGGTTACCTGCGCTCTACCGGGTGCATCGTGAGCGGTACCTGACGTGCAATGAAGGGTATCGTTACGGGTCTTACAGAGAGGTGTTTGCGCGTCACTTTCTGAAGGCCAAGGATCCGGTGCCGCATCCGCTCTGGTTCTCGGATCGGTAAGCGGCCATAGAGGGCCATGGCCCTCTGGATTCCGATCACCGTCGCTGCGGCGTTCTTTCAGACGCTGCGGTTCATGCTGCAGCGACAATTGTCGCTGGGCACGCTGAGCGCGTCGGGTGCTACGCTGGCGCGGTTTCTCTATTCCTCGCCGCTCGTTCTGGTGCTGATCATTCTCTATATGACCTGGACGGCACAGGTGTGGCCGGAGTTCGGGTGGCGGTTCTGGGTGTTTGGCGCCCTTGGCGGTGCGGCACAGATTCTCGCCACCGTTGCGACCGTGATGCTGTTTCAGGCCCGCAACTTTGCCGTTGGGATCACGTTCAAGAAGACCGAGGGCATTCAGGCCGTGCTGGTGGGTTGGGTGCTGCTGGGGGATGTGGTCAGCGGTTGGGGCTTTGCCGCCATCGGCCTTGGGCTGGTTGGGGTGCTGTTGCTGTCTGCGCCGCCCGAGATGGCGCGGTGGGGGTGGCGTGACCTGGCCAATCGCTCCACTGGTTTGGGCGTGATGGCTGGGCTGCTCTTTGCAGTTTCCGGTGTCTGCTACCGGGGAGCGTCGCTGAGCCTTGATCTGGCTGATCCGCTGGCGCGGGCGGGCCTGACCCTGGCGGCGGTGACAGCGATGCAAACAGTGGCGATGCTGTTGTGGCTGCGCTGGCGCGAGCCGGGGCAGATCGCTGCGGTGTGGTCTGCGCGCCGGGTGGCCATTTGGGTTGGCCTGATGTCGATGGCGGGGTCGTTTTGCTGGTTCACCGCTTTCACCCTGCAAAACGCGGCCTATGTCAAAGCCGTCGGCCAGGTGGAGTTGGCGATGAGCGCGCTGGCCAGTGTGCTGATCTTTCGCGAGACCATCAAACTGCGCGAATGGATGGGGATGGGCGTGCTTTTGGCGTCGATCCTGCTGCTGGTTGCGGTGATCTAGTCTGTCATCGGGTGACCGCGCAGACGCAGGAACAGGCTTTCTTCGTCATTGTTTTTGAAGAAGGGCACGCTGTCGGGCGGCGTGCGGTCGGTGACGCGAGCGGCTATTTCGGCCAGCACAACCTCGGTGATGAAGGGCATGTCGAAGCTGCGGATCTCGTCCAGCGCGACCCATTGCAGATGCGACAGCTCGTCCGAGGCGCGGCTGAAATCATCGGGCTCGGAGGCGAGATCATCGGCGTCGATCAGGAAAAAGCGGGCGTCAAAGCGCCGGGGACGGCCCGGAGGCGTGAGCGCGCGGAACACGAACTGCAGCGGTGCCGCATGGGGCCTGTAGCCGGTGGAGGCGAACTGTGTCCAATCGGGCGGAGCGTCGGACCAACGGCCCGATTGGCCGAGGATCTGGCCGGTTTCCTCGAAAAGCTCGCGAATGGCGGCGGCTGCGAGGGCAGGCACCAGACCGGCATCGCCGTCCTCGGCCAGCCGTGCGTCATTCGGGGACGTCAGTGGCGAAGCCAGCTGGACGGTATGATCGCCTGCATCCACCGCGCCGCCCGGAAAGACGAATTTGTTCGGCATGAACGCCGCCTTGGCCCCGCGCTGGCCCATCAGGATACGCGGGGTCGTGAACCGGTCGCGCAGCACGATCACGGTGGCTGCGTTTCGGATCTGGGACTTGTCTGTTTCCGTCATCTTACCCCTTGCGGCTCAGCGCCCCCCCGGGGTGCTGGACCTAGCCGTGCCGGCCGAAGCCGCCCATGCCCCGCGCCCATTGAAAGCCGACGATGGCCCCCTTGAACCTGGGCAAAAGGTAAAGCGACAGGCCCACGCAGCCAACTGCAAAAATGGTGAACAGCACCAGCGGCTCGGGCCGGAATTCGACAAACACCACATGCAGGAGCGGCGCCATCAGGTGCCCGACCAGCAGGATCGTCAGATAGGCAGGGCCGTCATCGGCGCGGGCGTGCGTGTAGTCCAGCTTGCAGACAGAGCAGCTATCAGCGAGCTTCAGATAGCCCTTGAGCACATGGCTGTTGCCGCAGCGCGGGCATTTGCGCCGCCAGCCGCGCAGCAGGGCCGTGCGCATGGAACGTTCGGGCGTGTCGGTGAGGCTTGTCTGCTCGGACTGCATGGGAAACACCTTTCTCGGAATTTGCGCACCATGCTGTGATTGTCGGCCGAGTGGAATGTCACAATCTGTCCTTGCGTCCCGATGTCGCGTCCAGATGTCTTTGGGGGGCGTGTGCATTTTTTTTCGACGGAACCTGCGGCCCCTCCCGTTTGAAGAGGCACAGAGCGGCGGAAGTAACCGACCGTTCGGAGGCAAAGAAAACGGAGAGACACCTATGAAACGCAGCACATTTATTGCCGCTATCGCCGCAGCGGCTATCGGCGTGACCACGATTTCGGCCATGGCGCGTGACCGCGGTCCAGACTTTTCCGCGCTGGACGCGGATGGCAGCGGTGAAGTGACCCTGCAGGAGATGCAGGCCGCCGGGCAGGCGCGCTTTGCCGAGGCGGACACCGATGGTGACGGGTTCTTGAGCGTTGAGGAGCTTCAAGCCCGTGGCGAAGAGCGTGCAAGGACACGGGCCGAGCGTGTTCTGGCCCGGATGGATGCCAACGAGGACGGTAAGTTGTCGATGGAAGAGATGCGGAACAATCGCCGCGATCCGGCACGGATGTTCGAGCGTCTGGATGCCGACAGCAGCGGCGGCATTTCCGCCGAAGAGTTCGAGCAGGCGCGGTCAGAGGCCCGCAAGCGTGGCCCCAAGCAGCGCGACAACTGATGGTCAGCGGTCCCGCCCCTTGTTTGCAGGGGCGGGACCATGCAGTTTGCCGAAACGATGACCATGCCGCTTGACGCCCGCCCGGATGTGGATGACGCAGCCCTTCTGGCCCGCTATGCGCGGGGCGATGCGGCGGCGGCGCGTGCGTTGACCATCCGCCTTGTGCCCCGCGCGCAGGCGCAGGCCTTTCGCATGCTGGGGGACGCGACAGAGGCCGAAGATGTGGTGCAGGAGGCGATGCTGCGCCTGTGGCGTATCGCGCCCGAGTGGCGGGAGGGGGAGGCGCAGGTGTCGACATGGCTTTATCGCGTGGTGTCGAACCTGTGTACTGACCGTCTGCGCAAGCGCCCGCGGTCAGGGATGGCCCTGGAGGACGTGGCCGAGCCCGAGGACCCCAGCCCCGGCGCGGAGGCGCGCTTGCAGGAGACCGCCCGCCACGCCGCCTTGCGCGCGGCCATTTCAGATCTGCCGGAACGGCAGCGTATGGCGCTGACATTGCGCCATTTCGAGGGGGCGTCGAACCCAGAGATTGCAGCGGCACTTGGCGTGAGTGTCGAGGCGGTGGAAAGCCTGACCGCCCGTGCCAAGCGCGCGCTGGCGCAGGCCTTGAAAGGGCGGGTGGCCGCCCTTGGATATGAAGGATGAAGGACATGACCCGAGGCCCACACGCGCCCGATCCGGGCAAGACCATCGAAGAGATGCTGGATGATCTGGCAGCGGATCCCGGTCCGGGCCCGTCTGCCGACCTGATGGCCCGTGTGCTGGCGGATGCACAGACCCATCTGCCTGCTCCGGGTGGAGCCGTGGCTGCGGCTCCTTGGTGGCGCCAGATGGTACAGGGCATTGGTGGCTGGGGCGCTGTCGGTGGCCTTATGGCGGCGACGGTCACTGGCTTTGTCGTCGGTTTGGGGGCGCTGGATTCGACCGGTGCGGACCTGGTTTGGACACTTGGATATGATGATTACTATGACGCTGAGCTCGGCCTCGATGCCTTTGGTTGGGCGCTGGAGGAGGGGTGAGTATGGGTGACACGCAAGTTGAGCGGCGCGCGCCGCTCTGGTTGAAGCTTCTGCTTGGCCTTTCTTTGTCGCTCAATCTGGCAGTGATTGGACTGGTTGCCGGGTTTGTGTTGCGGGGCGGGCCGCTGGGAGGCAAGGGGCCGGGCATGGGCTATGCGATGCCGTATGTGATGGCGCTGCCGCAGGAGGACCGCCGCCGCGTCTTTGGCAGTGTGCGCAACGATCCGGACCTGCCCGGCCGCGGCGCGCGTCGGGCGGCATATAATGACATGGTGGCGGCCCTTGATGCAGACGAGTTTGATCGCGCGGCGGTCGAGGCTGTCTTGCTGCGTCAGTCCCGCGGTGTCGCCGACGTTCAGGCCGTGGCGCAGGCCACTTGGTTGGAGATCGTGGCGGAGATGCCTGCTGAGGAACGGCGCGCCTATGCCCAGCGTGTCCGCGAGGTTGCGCGGCGCGGTGGCGGGCGTGGCAAGCCCGATCGCAAGGACTGATCTGCGCCGCTAGGCTGCCGGGCGGTCGAGCGTGACGCGGTTGCGCCCCTCCGCCTTGGCCCCGTAAAGCGCGCGGTCCGCCCGGTCGAGCAGGGTTTCGGGGGTGTGGGGCACGGACGTCTTCGCGCCCCGGGCCGGATCGACCACGGTCATGCCAATCGACATGGTGGCGTTCACTTGAGTGGCTTGGTCGGGCACATCGAACGGGGTTGCTTCGATGATGTTGCACAGGCGTTTGGCAGCCTTGCGCGCGTTTGACAGGCCCGCGCCGGGCAGGACGATCAGGAACTCTTCGCCCCCGATCCGGGCAATCAGATCCACCGCGCGCAGATTCTCGCGCAGGCGGCGTGCGGTTTCGATCAGCACCGCATCGCCCGCCGCATGGCCCATGGTGTCGTTGATCCGTTTGAAGTGGTCCATATCGGCGACCATCACCGCATAGGGCTTGCCCGTGCGCGCTGCCCGTTCCGCGATCCGGGAGAGGTGCGGCATGGCATAGCGTCGGTTGTGCAACCCTGTCAGCGGGTCGATCACGGCGGCCTCGATCCCGGATTTCACCGTGTCGCGCAGCGCATCGGTGACCCGCTTGCGGTTCAGCAGTGCCTCAAGCCGCAGGGCCATCTCGTCCGTGGTGCGCGTGTTGCGCATCATGTCGTTGGCCCCCATGTCGAGCATCTGCGCGCCCAGCGTCATGTCATCGGACCCAATTACACCGAGTATCGCGCAATGCCGCGTGCTGGCCTGGCTGCGCACGGTGGCAAGCAGTTGCAGCATCTGCGGCCCTTCATTCGGCTCAACGATCAGCAAAAGCGCGTCGGGTGCGCGGCCTGGCTCCAGGTCGGCCACAGCGGTTGCGGGCCGGGCAAAGCTGATCCGTGCGCTCATCCGGTGGGTGAGCGCCGCCGCCCATGGTTCGGCCTTGGCCCCGTCGCGGGCGATGATGCGGACTGACTGATCCGGGGCAAAACCCGTTGCCGCCTCGGCAAAGCCCAGGGCGCGTGATGTCCCTTCGCGCAATGTCCATTCGCTTGCGGTTGCATAGGCCCGGATGATCGACCGGGTGCGCGCCAGCAGGAGTGCGTCGTTGATCGGTTTCTGCATCACATCGTCGATCCCACCGGCCAGCAAGCGCAGGCGTTCGGCATTGTCATCGCAGCCGCTGAGCGCGATCATCGGAACCTTGCCCGCCAGGCCAGCCTTGCGCATCCGGTTCAGAAGCCGCAGCGGATCACCATCGGGCAGGTCGGTTGCGCACAGGATCAGATCAGGGAGATCTTGCGCCATCACCTGCATCGCTTCAGCGACGGAGGCGGCTTGGGCCATGTGGTAGTGACTGGCCGCCAGTTTGACACGCAGCACGATGCGGTTTGTCGCAATCGGGTCGATAAGAAGGACCTTGCCGTGCATGATGCGTTTCCAATTCGTTACAAAAGACGTACGTTAGGTTCTTGATCGTTTAGGTTAACAAAGCGTTTCCATCAGACTGCAAAGGCACAAACGTGATGTCCCATTCGCAAGAATCCGCCGAAGTGGTCGCGCTGCAGGCCGTGGCGTGGATGGCGGGCAATGAAGAGATGTTGCCCGTCTTTCTGGGCGCGACAGGTGCGAGCGAGGCAGACATGCGCGCGGGTGTGGGAGATCCCGCCTTTCTGGGCGCGCTTCTGGATTTCATAATGATGGATGATGCCTGGGTCACGGCGTTCTGCGACGCACAGGGCCTGCCTTACGACGCACCGATGCGGGCACGCATGGCGCTGCCGGGTGGCGGAGACGTGCATTGGACGTGACTGCACCACCTGCGCCGGTCCGCGGCGTGATCTTTGACAAGGACGGCACGCTCTTTGACTTTTCCACGACGTGGGAAGCGTGGGCCGCCGCATTTCTGCGCCGGGCAGCCAAAGGGGACGAGGCCCTGGCCGAGCGGGCGGGTGCGGCCATTGGCTTTGACCTGTTGCGCGCCCGATTTGCACGCGACAGCATCGTGATTGCTGGAACGCCAACCGAGATCGCGGCGGAGCTTGCAGCCCATTTTCCGGATCTGTCGCCTGACGACATGATCCTCCTTCTGAACCAGGAGGCGTCACGGGCACCGCAGGCGGAGGCTGTGCCTCTTGTGCCCTTGCTGACTGCCTTGCGCGAGCGCGGGCTTGCCCTTGGGGTCGCGACCAATGACGCCGAAACGCCCGCCCGCGCGCATCTGGCGGAAGCGCAAGTGGACGGTTTGTTCGATTTCATTGCAGGCAGCGACAGTGGCTATGGTGGCAAACCCGCGCCTGGGCAGCTTTTGGGCTTCTGCGCGCAGACTGGACTGACGCCGGATACAGTCGTCATGGTGGGCGACAGCACCCATGACCTGATGGCTGGCCGTGCCGCCGGGATGCGCACGCTTGCCGTGCTGACCGGTCTTGCGCCGCGCGAGGTGCTGGCACCTTTTGCCGATGCCGTGCTGCCCGATATCGGTGCGCTGCCCGCCTGGCTGGACGAGGTTGCCGTCCCCTGACGGACCGGAATCGTCTGTTCTCTCGGAAAAAACGACACGAGCGGTCGCAAATGGAACGGTGCGCGCCCTGATGCTGCGCTGTCTTGGGGTCGGACGGATGACCGGGGGACAGTTCCATGGCAGAGATCGCGACACCTGACCAAACACCGGATCAACCACGGGGACGCAGCCGTGGCAGGGCACGGGGCGGCGGACGGGCCGGGGCTGCGGCCCGGCGTGGCGCAGCGGTGATTGAGCAAATGCCCTGGAACCCACCTGTGGTCACGGATGCTCCGATCGAGCCGCTGTTGCCCGAGGGGGTGGAGGCCATTCACGACGGGGCCATGCGCATTCTCGAAGAGATCGGTGTTCAGTTCCTGAACGAAGAGGCGTTGGAGATCCTGCGCGAGGCTGGCTGCAAGATCAATGGTGACCTTGTGCGGATGGACCGCCATTTCGTCATGGAGATGGTGGGCAAGGCGCCGTCCACCTTTACTTTGACCCCCCGCAACCCGGACCGAACCATCACCGTGGGCGGCGGGCATATTCTGTTTGGCAACGTCTCCTCACCCCCGAACTACTGGGACATGGAGACTGGCACCAAGGTGCCCGGCACGCGGGAGAAGTGCGCGAACCTGCTGAAGCTGACCCAATACTTCAACTGCATCCATTTCGCGGGTGGCTATCCGGTCGAGCCGGTCGATATCCACGCCAGCGTGCGCCACCTGGATGTTGTCTTTGACAAGCTGACCCTGACCGACAAGGTCATGCACGCCTATTCGCTGGGAAAGGAGCGGGTCGAGGACGTGATGGAGATGGTGCGCATCGCGGGCGGTCTGACCCACGAGGCGTTCGAGGCGACGCCGCGGATGTATACCAACATAAATTCAACCTCGCCGCTCAAGCACGACCAGCCGATGATCGACGGGTGTTTGCGTATGATCCGGCGCGGGCAGGCCGTTGTGGTGACGCCCTTTACCCTTGCGGGCGCGATGGCCCCGGTGACGATGGCAGGTGCCGTGGCCCAATCCATTGCCGAGGCGCTGTGCGCCATTGCGCTCTTCCAATACGTGGCCCCCGGCGCGCCCTGCGCCATCGGGACGTTCACCTCCAATGTTGACATGAAGTCCGGCGCGCCCGCCTTTGGCACGCCCGAATATATGCGCGCGACCCAGATGACCGGGCAACTTGCGCGGTTCTACGGGGTGCCCATGCGGTCCTCTGGCGTGTGCGCGGCCAATGTGCCCGATGGGCAAGCCATGTGGGAGACGTCGAACAGCCTGTGGGCCGCAGTGCAGTCGGGCAGCAACATGGTCTACCACGCCGCAGGCTGGCTGGAGGGCGGGCTGATCGCGAGCCCCGAAAAGTTCATCATGGATTGCGAGATCTTGCAGCAAATTCAGCGGTATATGGACCCTGTCATCACCGGGACGGGCCCGGATGATATTGCGCTGGAGGCCATCACCTCGGTCGGCAACGATGGACACTTCTTTGGCATTCAACACACGCAGGACCGTTACGCGACCGCGTTCTACCAGCCCTTTTTGAGTGATTGGAAAAACTACGAAGGTTGGGAGGCTGCAGGTGCTGTCTGGACGCCGGAGCGGGCGCATCGGATGTTCAAGGACATCATCGGCAGCTTTGAAGCCCCGCCCATGGACGTGGCCATTCGCGACGCGTTGGCTGACTTTGTCGCGCGACGCAAAACCGAAGGCGGCGCGCCCACCGATTTCTGAGCCTGTGCGGTCCAATAATTAGGTCAAATTGCATCTGTTATTGGATTGTTTAGAGGTCAGCGGGCATTGTCGGTCTCGTGGAAATGGGAATGTCGCGCCATGCATGGGCTGATCAATCGAGCAATTCAGTGTTTCGTGACGGACAGTTACGGGGCTGACAAATGGGTCGAAGCGACCCGCATCGCAGATCTCGACTTTGTCGAGTTCGAGGCGATGCTCACTTATGATGATGACATCACACCGCGCCTGCTGGATGCGATCAGCAACGTGCTGAACAGGCCGCGCAGCGATGTGATGGAGGATATGGGAACATATCTGGTGTCGCATCCGAATGTCGAAGCCTTGCGCCGATTGCTGCGTTTCGGCGGGGTCACATTCGTTGAATTCCTGCACTCGTTGGATGATCTGCCGGATCGCGCGCGCCTTGCTGTGTCTGATCTGAACCTGCCGCGCATCGAATTAAGGGATCACTCGCCCACGCATTTCAGCCTGATCTGTGAAAGCCCGATGGTGGGGTATGGGCATGTGATGATGGGTATTCTGCGAACGATGGCCGATGATTACGGCGCACTTGCATTGCTTGAACATACTGGGGGCGGCGACGGGATCGAAACGATTTCGGTCACTCTGGTCGAAACTGAATTTGCTGCAGGCCGTGCATTTGATCTGGGGGCACGCGCGTCATGAACGATCACGAAGCACTCATGCAGGCCCTGGATGTTCTATGTCCGATGCATGTTGTTCTCGGGCCCACAGGACATGTGGTGCACGCAGGACCGACGCTGCAAAAGCTGCGCCCGGATGCGCAGATGGTGGGGCGTCGCTTTCTTGAAATCTTCGATCTCAAACGGCCGCGTGCGATCACCACGATGGATGCGTTGCGTGCCGCCGCTGGAACCAAGCTGCATCTTCAATTGCGCGATGCCCCCAAGACCGAGGTGAAGGGGCTGCTGGTTCCCGGCCTGACCGAAGGCCAAAGCATTGTGAACCTATCCTTTGGCATTTCGGTCGTGGATGCGGTGTCTGACTATGCGTTGACCAGCGGGGACTTTGCGGCTACCGATCTGACCGTCGAAATGCTGTATCTGGTTGAGGCCAAGTCGGCCGCGATGGAAGCGTCCCGCAAGCTCAATCTGCGCCTTCAGGGGGCCATGATCGCAGCAGAGGAGCAGGCGTTTACCGATACCTTGACCGGCCTCAAAAATCGCCGGGCAATGGACCATGTGGTGGCTCGCCACGTGGATTGGGGCACGCGGTTCGGCTTGATGCAGATTGATCTGGATTGGTTCAAGGCGGTGAATGATACGTTGGGCCATGCCGCAGGCGATCATGTATTGCAGACGGTTGCGCGTGTCATGGTCGAAGAGACGCGGGACAGCGACACTGTCGCGCGCGTGGGCGGTGATGAGTTTGTGATCATTCTTCCGCATGCCAAGGGTGGCGAAGCGATGGAGGGTATAGGGCGCCGCATCATCGAACGCCTGTCGCGGCCGATCCCGTTTCAGGGTGAGGTGTGCAAGATCTCTGCCAGCATCGGGTCCGCCATTTATGACCCGGCATCGAAGCAAAGCGTCGCCGAGGTGATGGATGACGCCGATGTGGCGCTTTATGCCTCCAAGCACGGTGGCCGTGGGCAACAGACCCACTATGTCCCCGCACTCCGGCGTTCTGCTGAAAACCTCGCTCCGCCCAAAGGCCGCGACGTGGAACGGGAGTCCTAGGCGATAAACTCAATGCCGACGCGCGTTGTTTGGTACCCTTCGACTGTGTTGATTATGCGTCGACGCAGCTTAGTAGTGATCGCTGAGACACTCGTGTGAAGCGACCAGCGGCCAAGTTAGAAGCGCCTTGGTCGGTTTCCTGCGGGCCGGGACATGCAAGTCCATTTGATGGGAGTATCCCGGTCGCCGGAAGCCCGCTGATAAATACATAAGCAGCGCGACTGATGCGATGAGTGGCTTACGTGTTAATCGTTTCACCAACCAGCCGGCGCATACGCCAACTTCTCATGCTTATAGGGAAAAGTGTGGCAATCCGTAGGGTAAGCCAAGAAGTAAATGAAATCAACGGCTTGAAGTGTCCAACTGGTTGCTTCGACCCCATTGAATTTATTCAAGAAAACCGGGGTCCGTCCAACCGTCTAAAGCTAGTCCAATGAGTCGCTCGGAGGTCAAGGCCGATGCGGCCTTTCATACATTCGACCCAGACATCGCCATGCTGGTGGGCGTCAACGCGGCGGTCGTCTATCGCAACCTCGTCTTCTGGGTCCGTCACAATGAAACTAATCGGCGCAACTTCCATGAAGGCCGCTACTGGACCTATAACTCCCTTTCCGCCTTCGATAAGAAGTTCCCATATCTGACCGCCAAGCAGATCAGAACAGCACTAGACAAGCTGGTTGAGGCTGGGCTGATCCTCAAGGGGAACTTTGCCCAAGACAAGTTTAAGCGCGCGAACTGGTATGCCTTGGGCGAACCGATTTGCCTAGAAGGGCAAATGGAGCGACCCGAAAGGTCAGATGATGCATTTGCCCCAGAGGACAGCGCATCGGCCCCTGAGGGCAAATGTAATACGAACATATCAGAACCATATTCTAAACCAGATCCTTCCAGCGCGGAGGAGGCGGATGCTGACCTTGAAATCGTCTGGGCGGCTTAACCTGAAGACCGTAGGCGGGACCGAAAAGCTTGTCGCCAACTTGTGAAGGATATCCTACGGCAGATTTCCAGGGATGAGTTGGTGGTAGCCCCCCAAGCCTATTCGACAGAAAGCGCAGATTTCACCAGAAGCAAGGTAGCATTCATCGACAACTGGCTGCGGGATCGAAAGTGGCAGCGGCATGTTGATGATCTGAGGCTTGTTCGGGTGGAGGCAGAAGCGGCGGCAGTGAAACGTGCCGAACAGATTGCAGGCTGGATCAGGACGCGCCACGGGATGTGTCGGCACCTGACGAAGACTCAATTGCATGACGTCGTTGGCCACAATCTCATCACGCTCGATGATGCGCAAGCTGCAGGGTGCCTGTGATGTTGCGGTCTCCACTCTCCCACAAAGCCCCCTTAGCAACATCAGACCGCACGCCCACCAAAAGGCTGGCGCGGGCTGGTGTTGCAGCCGCGGAAGGCGGCTTCGGTCCCGCTGGGATCGGCGGCACAGCCGCTTGGTTGGGTGCAGGGGCGCGGCGCCCTGCCCGGCGAGTTGCTTGCAACTCAATAGTCGGTCCATATTGCGTTTGCTTTGAAACTGGGGGGCTGTGATGTCCGGTCCCCAATTCATGCACCTTCAGTCCTATTCGCGCAAAGCCAATGAGGTCGGGCAGTCTGTTGAAAGGGTGCTCGCTGAAGCTTCCCGTGGACCTGAGTACAGCAAGCACGTTGCCGATCCACGCCCGCCGTCTCTCGTCTATGGCGTGGCTGCTACCGAGGTCCGGAGGCTGCATGACGAAATGGTCGCCGCTGGTGGGGTCGAGGTCGCTCTGAAGAATGGCCGAAAGGCGCGGCGCGGTATCCGAAAAGACCGGCACACATTGATGACGGCTGTTTCATCGCACCCCTTGCCGACCGATCTTGTGAACTCGAAACCCGAGGCCCGCGTCGAATACGAACGCTGGCGGGACCATAATCTTGCCTGGCTCAAGAGGCGGTTCGGCGACAAGTTGGTTTCGGTGATCGAGCATTGGGGCGAAAAGCACCCGCACATGCACGCCTATGTCTTGCCGCTTGATGATCGGACCTGTTCGGCCCGCCAGCTCAATCCAGCTTGGCAAGCCAAAGAGGAGACGGTGGAGGCAGCCCGTGCCGAAGGTCATGACAACAAGGCCGCACTGAAACTTGGCAATGCCGCGTATCGCGCGAAGGCGCGAGATTTGCAGGACCACTACTATGAGCATGTGAGTCTTGCCTGTGGCCTGACTCGAACTGGGCCGAAACGTGAACGGCTCAGCCGCCAGCAATGGAAGGCCCGCAAAGATCAAGCGCGGCGCGATGCCAAGCTGCAAACTGATATTGCGACGCGGGTGGAGCGCATCATTGACGCTGAGGACGCCCTGGAACAGTCTGCGGCGCAGAAAGCAGAAGAACTCGCCGAAAAGCTGGCTTTGGTCGATCAGGCTCAGCGTGAGGCTGAGGAAGCAAAGAGACGCACTACGAAGCATGCTCGGCAAGTGGTTGACGCGGCGAAGCAGGACGCCCGTCAACTGCAACAGAAAGTGCGTGAAGAACTCGCAGCTCAGTCCGCTCAGATGGAAGCCGCAAAGGCGGACATGAAACAACAAGAACTCGCCTTTGAGCTTGAGAAAAGGCGGGTTGTCAAAAGGGTGGTGCTGGACGTTGCCGGAACAACGGTGCGTGTGCTCGTAGGCGTGTTTTCGGGGGCCGTTCGGTTCAACCCGGAACGTTCCTCAATTGAAATCTCGGATCGAGCCTTGGCGAAGAGTGTGGATGATTACGGAATCATGTCTTACCTGGAGAAACCTGTCTCGGCGATCATTTCGGCCTGGCACAAGTTGTCCGCGTTTCTGCCAAGAGCTGACCCCACACAACTGCGCTCTGACCTATCAGACGAGTTGAAATCCGCCTCGGTGCCTTTGGATCAGGGGTATGAGCCATGAGCGCCGATCTAGATGACCGGATCGCCTATCTGCGGCAGCAACGCCAGCTTGAAGGTGCAGTGCAGACACAGAAGGCAGCCGACCTAGTCAAGGCGATAGATTACCTACAGACGCTTGTGCAAGAGACAGCGTTCAAGTCCGCAACTGTCGAGGCAAAGATGGCGTTTGTCTAAGATGAGATGGACAAACTTGAAACCCGCGTAAAGCGGACTCGGCATTTTGTAATTGGTGGCATTGCTGCTTCCGGTCTGCTCGGTGCGTTGATCCTTTTGGCTGCACTTTGGTCAATTAGCAACCTGAAGACTGCCGCACTGGTCGAAGTCGATACTCTGCGCACCCTTTACGCGAGCCAACCCTACAAGGTCACGTCCTTTGGCAACTGGTTCCGTGACCGTTGCCGCGAAGCAGAAGTTCCCGGATCGATACACGGCTTACGCAAGGCAGGAGCGACGAGGTTGGCCGATGCGGGAGCGTCCGACTGGGAGATCGCGTCGTATCTCGCACACACGGATACCACGCAAGCTTCGGTCTACACGAGGGCTGCAAACCGCTCGAAACTGGCCGATAGCGGCTTCGAAAAACTGGGAAAATTGTCCAACTCTTCTAAAGAGTTGGACAAGCAGGAGGGATAGTCCATGCTTATCAATAGCTTGTCGGGGGAGGTGGCAGCCCGTAGGGGAATCGAACCCCTCTTTCCAGGTTGAAAACCTGGCGTCCTAACCGATAGACGAACGGGCCATCGCTGGTGTGAGCGCTCAGATAGGCAATTCAGCGGAAGGGCGCAAGCGGAAAAAACGCCGGAGCCGATATAAATCTGCGGAATTTTCCCGTCGCCCCGTGATCAGGCCCGCGCGGCATCCTCGAGCCGCAATTGCACCGATTGCCGCCCGCGAAATGTGTTGATTTCGACCCGGCCTGCCAGGTGGAAAGAGGCGCCGCCGTGATCCATCAATTCCGGCCCGAGCGCGGTGTCGAACGCCCCAAAGGCTATGGCGTCCATCCGCGTGCCGCCCGCTTCGCCAAAGGTCACTTTCAGATGGGTTTCTCCCACGCGCCGGGCGTTCAGGATGCGCATCCCGGGAAAAGCATAGCGCGGGGCAGGGGTGCCGGCCCCGAACGGGCCTGCGGCGTCGATTTGATCCAGCAGCTCGACGGTTGCTGCGCCCGGCATCAGGGCACCGTCGAGGCGCAGATCGGCGGGGCCAAGCGCGTCGGCGCCCTGTTTAGCCAGCAATTCGGACAGCCGCGCCATGGCCGCGTCGATCTTGCTTTCCTCGACGGTCAGCCCGGCCGCCATCTTGTGTCCGCCCCCCTTGATCAAAAGCCCTTCGGCCGCAAGCCGTTGAATGGGTGCACCCAGATCGATGCCCGAGACCGAGCGCCCCGATCCCTTGCCGATCCCGTCCTCAATGCCGATCACGATGGAGGGGCGGTTGGTCGCTTCCTTCACGCGCGAGGCAACGATGCCCACGACACCGGGGTGCCAACCCGGTCCAGCGGCCCAGGCCAGCGCACCGTCGCTGCCGCGCGCTTCGCATTGTGCAATTGCTTCTGCCCGCACCTTGGCTTCGATGTCGCGGCGTTCGGCGTTCAGTGTGTTCAAGCGCTCGGCCAGTGCCGCCGCCTCGTGCGGGTCGGTTGTGCCCAGCAGCCGCGCGCCAAGGTCAGCCTGTCCGATCCTGCCGCCTGCGTTGATCCGGGGACCCAAAAGATAGCCCAAATGGTATGGTGTCGGCGCAGTGTCGAGACCTGCGATGTCCGCCAGCGCGACCAGACCTGTCCGATCTCGCCGTGCCATGATCTTGAGCCCTTGCCGCACAAACGCGCGGTTCACACCGGTCAGCGGTGCCACATCGGCCACTGTGGCAAGGCCAACAAGGTCCAGCATCGCCATGAGATCGGGCCCGGTCTGTCCGCTCGCCCGCATTTGCCGCCCCGCTTCGACAAGCGCCAGAAACACCACCGCGGCTGCGCAGAGATGGGCCAAGGCACCGTCTTCGTCCTGCCTGTTGGGGTTCACGACGGCATAGGCGTCCGGCAGCGTTTCACCGCCCAAATGGTGATCCAGAACGATTACATCCGCGCCCTGTGCTGCTGCGATTGGGCCATGAGACAGGGTGCCGCAATCGACGCAGATGATCAGGTCGTGCGCCCGAGCCAATTGAGCCATGGCGGCGTCGTTGGGGCCGTAGCCTTCGTCGATGCGGTCGGGCACGTAGAGTGTTGGCGCGGTGGCTCCGACCTCTCGCAGCCAGGTGATGAGCAGGGCAGCCGAGCTGCCGCCGTCCACATCGTAGTCTGCGAAGATGGCGATGTGTTGGCGACCACGGACAGCCGCCAGAATTCGGGACGCCGCTGATTCCATGTCACGCAGCGATCTCGGGTCGGGCATCAGATCGCGCAAGGTCGGGTTGAGGTAGCTGTCGGCGCTGTCCGGCGCGACACCCATCCGCGCCAGGATCTGGCAGATAGGGCGGGGCAATTGGGTATGTTGCGCCAGCGTTTCGGCGGCCCGTTCCGTGGCAAGGTCCGGGCCGATCCAGGCCCGACCGGTCAAGGACTGTTCGACCCCCAGAAATGCCACAGCGCCACTCTCCCCCCATGTCGCGCCGCGCCAGATCGGCGCGGGCAGGGCCCCGGCACGCGCCAGAGCAATCGTAAGGCGGGCCATGTCGCCCGCCCGGCACTCAGACCGTGTGGGTCGGGGTGCGGTAGTTGATGCGGCGGACCGAGCCTGTCTTGGACCGCATCAGCAGCGTTTCACACGTCAGCCAGCCGGGTTCGCGTTGCACGGCGTGCAGAAGCGATCCGCTGGTCACGCCCGTAGCGGCAAAGATCACGTCCTGCGTCACCATCTCATCCCGCGTGTAGATACGGTCGAGATCGGTGATCCCCGCCTTGGCCGCGCGGCCCTTTTCATCGTCGTTGCGGAACAGCAGCTTGCCATAGATCTGGCCACCCATGCACTTCAGTGCCGCGGCTGCCAGCACACCTTCGGGTGCGCCGCCTTCGCCCATATACATGTCGATACCCGTGGTCGGGTCGGCGCAGTGCATCACGCCTGCGACGTCACCGTCGGTGATGAGGCGGATGGAGGCGCCGGTGTCGCGTACGGCCTTGATGACGGCTTCGTGCCGGGGGCGTTCCAGGATGCAAACCGTGATGTCGGAAGTTTCGCAGCCCTTGGCCTTGGCCAGCGCCTCGACCCGTTGGGCAGGCGTCATGTCGAGTGTGACGGTGTCGGGCGCGTAGCCCGGGCCGATGGCCAGTTTGTCCATGTAGACGTCAGGCGCGTGCAGCATACTGCCGCGCGGGCCCATGGCGATCACGGTCAGGGCGTTGGGCATGTCCTTGGCCGTCAATGTCGTCCCTTCGAGCGGGTCGAGCGCGATGTCCACGCCGGGGCCTGTGCCTGTGCCGACCTCTTCGCCGATATAGAGCATGGGTGCTTCGTCCCGCTCGCCTTCGCCGATGACGACGACGCCCGCGATGTCCAGCATGTTGAGCTGTTGGCGCATCGCGTTCACGGCCGCCTGGTCGGCTGCCTTTTCATCGCCGTGGCCGACCAGCCGGGCGGAGGCGAGTGCTGCCGCCTCGGACACGCGGGCGAGGCCCAATGACAGCATGCGGTCCTGGAATTGTGCGGTGTCGGTCATGAAGAAAAGTCCTTTGGCGAAGTTTGAAAATTCAGATGGATTCGATGCGCAGCACAACCGGGTCGGAGGCCAGCACACCGGTGCTCTGCATCGCCTCCAGCGCCGCGTTCACGGCTGAACGGGTGCAGGTGTGGGTGACGATCAGCACGGGGGCGGTCGTGTCGCTGTGCCCGTATTGGCGCATCCGGTCGATGCTGACGCCTGCATCGCCCAGCACGGTGGCGATCTTGGCCAGCGCACCGGGTTTGTCGACCAGCGCCATGCGTAGATAGTAGGGTGCGGGAAGGATGGATGCGGCGCGTGGCGCCTCCGTCAAAGTATCAGCAGGTTGGCCAAAGACAGGCAGGCGCAGCCCGCGCGCGATGTCGCACACATCGCCCATCACCGCAGAGGCAGTGGGCCCTTCGCCCGCGCCGGGACCACGCAGGACAACCTGTTCTACCGCGTGTCCTTCGATGGCGACCATGTTGGTGCCGCCCTGAAGCTGCCCGAACGGTGATGTGTCGGGCACGAGGCAGGGCATCATACGCTGCTCCAGCCCGCGGCCCGTCTTTTGCGCCACGCCCAGCAGCTTGATCTTGTAGCCCATGTCGGCGGCATGGCGGATGTCGTCGATGCTGACCCGCTCGATCCCTTCCAATTCGATCCCGTCGAAATCGACCCGCGTGCCGAAGGCGATGGAGGACAGGATCGCCAGCTTATGCGCGGCGTCGATGCCGCCCACGTCAAGCTGAGGGTCGGCCTCAAGGTAGCCCAGCCCGTCAGCTTCGGCAAAGACCTCTTGATAGTTCAGGCCCGCGTCTTCCATCCGGGTCAGGATGTAGTTGCAGGATCCGTTCATGACGCCGACGATGCGCTTGATCTCGTTTCCGGCAAGCCCTTCGGTCAGCGCTTTGATCACGGGAATACCACCGGCGACAGCCGCCTCATAGCGCAGGCTGACGCCCTTGGCTTCCGCAGCCTCCGCCAGCGCTTGCCCATGAATGGCGAGCATCGCCTTGTTGGCCGTGACCACATCCTTGCCTGCAGCAATCGCGGCCTCGACGGAGGCTTTGGCCGGGCCGTCGGTGCCGCCCATCAGTTCGACATACAGGTCCACATCATCGCGGGTGGCGAGGGCAACGGGGTCGTCTTCCCACGCATAGCCGTTGAGGGGGACGCCACGATCCTTGTTGCGGGACCGCGCGCTGACGGCGGTGATCTCGATCTTGCGGCCGGTGCGTGCCTCAAGCATGGCGGCGTGCTGGCGCACGATCTTCACCACGCCGATGCCGACGGTGCCCAACCCTGCGATGCCAAGCCGAAGCGGTGCGTTCATGTCGGGGTCCTTGTAGCGATTGGGCGTCGCGGGCGATGTAGCGGGTTCATGGGCGGGGTGCAATTGCCGTTAGCCCCAGCGTTCCTGCATCCGGGCGCGGGTGGCGGGATCGACGATGGGGCGCTGTTGCAGGGCGCGCGCGCGGGCGCGCAGCGCTTCGATACGCGCCTCGAGGCTTTCGCTGGTTTGGATCGGGTCGCCGACAATTGGTGCTGTGCCCGCCAGAAGCGGCTCCAGCGGGAGAAGGGCCGGGAAGTCTGACCCTGCCACATCGGGTGATACTGCGTCGTCCAATTCGGGGAATTGTGTGCACGCAGCAAGTGCAAAGAGAAGAAGGGCGGCAGGTGCGCGCATATTCAAACGGGTTCCGAAAACCATGTGTTGCCCTTGTGATGCACCATGGTCCCGAATGGCGCAAGCATCGCTTGGGTTTGAATGGGTGTTCAGTTAAATCCTGCCCATGGCGCGCACAACTGGTTCGCATTCCGACATCACAGGCCCGCGTATCCGCGACGCGGCACTGCGGCTGTTTGCGCGGCATGGCTATGCGGCTGTGTCCATGCGCCAGATCGCGGGCGAAGTTGGGGTGCAGGCGGGGGCGCTGTATAACTACATTCCGGACAAGCAGAGCCTGCTTGTTGAGTTGATGCGTGACCATATGGTCGAGCTGCTGGCGGCGGTGCCAGTTGATGGGGGTGATCCACCGCTGGAGCAGCTTGAGGCCTTTGTTCGCTTTCACATCGGGTTTCACCACGCGCGACCGGATGCGGTGTTCATTGCTTACATGGAATTGCGCAATCTGGACGTCGACAACTTTGCCGAGATTGAGGGGCTGCGTGGTCGCTATGAGGCTGTTTTGGAACGCATTTTGCGCGATGGGGCCGGGGCTGGTGTGTTTGACGTGCCAGACCCCAAGATCGCCACGCTCGCCGTGATTGCGATGCTGACGGGCGTGACGACATGGTTCCGGGATGAGGGGCGTTTGAGCCTTGGGGACGTGCAGGATCAGTATTGGGACATGGTGCGCAAGTCCGTGATGGCGTGACGGCGGGTCGGACGCTGTTTGGCTGCGCCAAATGCGCCCCGCCCGCCGTCCCGTTCAGTGTGCAGGTTGGATGAAGGTGCCGTTGCGCAGATCGCGCATGGCCTGCATCAGTTCCTCTTGCGTGTTCATCACGATGGGGCCGTGCCAGGCGACGGGTTCGTTGATGGGCGCACCGGAGATCAGCAGGAAGCGGATGCCGTCTGGGCCCGCTTGCACCGTGACTTCGTCGCCTGTGCCGAAGCGGATCAGGGTGCGGTCGCCGGAGAGGTCGCGGATGTTGAGCTCTTGTCCTGCGACTTCCTTTTCCAGCAAGATGCCCGAAGGGTCGGAGGCGTCGGCGAAGGCGCCCGCACCTTGGAAGACATAGGCGAAGGCGCGTCGGTAAGTGTCTATTTTGAAGGTCTTTTTCACACCGGCGGGCACCGAGATATCGAGGTATTGCGGATCGGCGGCGATGCCGTCGACCGGGCCTGTCTTGCCCCAGAATTCGCCTGTGATAACCCGTACTTTCGTTCCGTCGTCATCGGTGATTTCGGGTATGTCTGACCCGTGGATGTCCTGATAGCGTGGAGCCGTCATTTTCTGGTCCGCGGGCAGGTTGCCCCAGAGCTGGAAGCCGTGCATTTGACCGCGCGCATTGCCGTGTGGCATCTCCTGGTGGAGGATGCCGGACCCGGCGGTCATCCATTGGACAGAGCCTGCGCCGAGGGTGCCTGAATTGCCTAAGGAGTCGCTGTGTTCGACGGTGCCTTCAAGCACATAAGTGATTGTTTCTATTCCCCTATGTGGGTGCCAGGGGAACCCCTTTTCGAAATTTTCCAGCACGTCGTTGCGGAAGTCGTCGAAGAGGAGGAACGGGTCCATTTCCGAGGGGTCCTGAAAGCCGAAGGCGCGGTGCAGGTGGACGCCTGCGCCTTCCATCGTGGGCTGGGCCTTGCGGGTTTCAATGGTGGGTCTGAGGGACATGGGTGTCTCCTTTCATCCTTGCGTTGCGGCAAAGATAGGCGCGCGTCTGCGCACCGCAATTCGCGCTTGCGAACCGGGTCTGTGCAGGATTGCAGCACAAGATGTTGGGGTGAAGTGACGGGACCACCACAACCGTTTGGTTCTCTCATTCCCGAGGACCTGTATATACAGGTGGGCGCCAGGTAACCGGACCAGGGCCCGGACAGAGCCAGCTCCCTCGGAATTGCTTAAGGCCACCGGAATGCAACCTGTCACGAGAAGGGCAGAACCCGCCACGCGCTTACATAGGCGGGAGGGTGGCGTGCGGCAAGGCTTGCCGTTGGGGGCAGGTGGCTTATCGGCCCTTCGGGGAGGATTTTTTTGAAACAGGGAATTCGGACCGGTCCGCGCCAGCGGCAAACACTCCGGGGGAGTGTTTGAGGTTCGAATGGGCGGAGCCCCGGACCGGGGTGCGTGCGGTGTGTTAACCAGCGATTTGGCGGCTCGTTTGATGGCGGTCTACCTGTGCCGGGTCGTGAAACTGCGAAGTTTCCGGCGGAAACTGCGTGTTTTGGAACCCTTGAAACGGGGCTGTTTCGCGCCGATTTTGAGAAACTGCGCAGTTTTGGGGCAAAATTGCGCGTTTTCGGGTGCGTGCGGAAAATCGGCCGTCTCAAAGGGTTAACGCGATACCTTATGCCGCAGGCGATCTATCGTATGGACGAATTTGCTGAGGCGCTCTGATGCCGTGCTGCGCGTGGTGCAGACGGCTGCGTATTGACGCCTATTCGCGTCAGTCCTAGTGGTGGTAGAGCAAGAATCTCACAAAAGGGCTGCCGGGATGCGTTACACGAAACTCAAACATTTGGCTGTGTTCGCGTTGCTGGCATTTTGTGGGGCGTGCGGTACTACGTTCTCGCTGCCCGAGATCGACGCCGCGAGTGCGACGCAGGCCCGGTCGATGTTTGCAGATGCGCAGTCTGAGGGCGCGCGTGTGCCGCTGTCTGTTGCGGCAGCAGAGCGCCGGTTTCAGCGCGTTGCGCGGCGGGTGCGTCCGGTGGCCGAGCGCTTTTGCGAGGAGGTCATGGAGGAACGGCCCGATTTTAACTGTGCGGCGCGTGTCGAGATCGACCGGGCCTTGCCCGAGCGGAATGCGTATTTCACCTACGTCGACGGCACACCGGTGGTGCGCATGACCTTGCCACTTCTGCGCGACACACAAAGCGATGACGAGGTGGCGTTTGTCATGGGGCACGAATACGGCCATCTGATCGGGCGCCATATCGAGAAGCAGCAGCAACAACAGATCGCCGGTGCGCTGATCCTGGGGACGATTGCGGCAGCCGCCAATGCCCAAACGGCGGCCTATGGCGGGTACACTGATCCCAATCTGGTGAACCGGAGCGTCGAGTTGGGAGCAGCTATTGGAACCGCTGCCTATTCGCAGACCTATGAGTTGGAGAGCGATACGCTGGGGACCTACATCACGGATGCGGCGGGCTATGATCCGGTGAAGGGTGCCCGCTATTTTGCACGTCCCGAGCAGGCCCGGACCGAGAGCGGGAAACTGAGTTTCTGGGGGACGCATCCGCCGGATGAAAAACGCATCGCGACCGTTTTGGCGACGCATCGGCACATCGAGGACGGCAAGGGATTGACGCGGCAACAGCCTTGATGGTCGGGCTTACTCCTTTGGTGGGGTAAAGCCGTAGCGCGCAAGCTCCTCCGGGAGCAGGACGTAGATCTGGTCGGGTGGAGTGCTGAGCGCGTGTTGCATTACGAGCGGGTCGATTCCCATTTCGTCGAGATAGGTCATCACCTCGGCCTGGCCGCGCTGGATGTCTTCGACCGCGAAGGCGGCGGGGAGGAAGGTGTTTTGGCCGAAATAGTGCTGGTGTACGCCGACCGAGGCGTCGGGGGAGATGTCGCGCGTGGTGCCTGCGGCCAGCAGGTACGGGCAGGCAGAGTAGCAGAATTCGCCGCGCAGCATTTGCGTGCTGATCCCTTCGGCGCGGATGGTGCGGCCGAGCGCGAGGGCGTCCTGGACCGAGCCGCCGGGGCTTTGCAGGATGAGCGTTTCGGGTCGGGGGTCGGACTGCAGGATCATTGCGGCGAGGCGGTCGGCGTCGCCTGCGCTTATGCCCCCTTCGAGCCGGTAGGTTGTGCCATCGGTTTGTGTGAGGACGAGGCGGTTGGGGAGTTCGCCGGGATCGCGGGCCGGTTGCGTGACGGGGCGGTCGCGGTCGGGGCGGAAGGTGCGGCGTTGGTCGCCGGGGCGCACCGGTTCGGTGAGGCGCGGGGCGTCGGGGCCGAAGGTGGGCAGGCGGAGGCCCTGCATGTCGCCGAGGATCAGGAGGCCGCCGATGCCAAGCTGGAAGATCAGGACGCCCATCAGCACGCGGGCGACGGGGTTGCGTTGTTTGCCTTGTGGGGTCCCCGTGTCCGCCGTGTCGGTCATTCGGCGACCCGTTTGGGTGTGTCCGGCGGGTTGATCTGGCCGGGGGCGGTCATCGTGTCCTCGACATCGCGCAGGGCGGCCATGGCGGCGCGCAGCTCGGCGAGTGTGAGGGTGTCTTCGACTGCGGCCCCTTCGCGTCCGCCGCGGATGGCGGATTGGGTGATGGCGAGGATGAAGACGAGGACCGCTGGAAGCAGATCGATGGCGATGGCCCCGGCCCAGGAGGGGACGAAATTGCGGGCGTAGAGGATGACCGCGTCTGCCGAGGAGATGGGGGTGTAGGTGACGTCCGTGGTCGTGCTTTGCGCCTGTACGTTTTGGGCGGCGCGTTCGAGCGTGTTGGCGCGTTGGGCGAGCACTTCGAGCACGGAGGTGATGGTGGCAGCCTGGTCGGTGCGGCCCTGTTCGGTGGAGCTGTCGAGTTCGGGCAGGACGACGGAGGCGGCGAGGTCTTGGGCCGCGCGTTCCACGAGGGGGGCGACGGAGAGTTGGCGCAATTGAGTGATGAGGCCCGCGAGGCGGACGGCCTGTTCGGAGAATTCGACGCTGCGCGCCTCAACGGGCCCCGGTTCGACGGTGAGGGCGCGCATTCGGGAGAGGATTGCGTTGCCTTCGGTGAAGGCGGCCTCGACCAGAGGGGTTTGGGCGCTGATTTGTCCTTCGAGCCCCGAGAGTTCTGCCGCTTTCTAGCGCAGGACGCGGAAGACGGCGCCGCGGCCTGCGAGGCCGGAGAGCGCGCCTGCGGCTTCCTGTTCGGAGAGGTCTTCGAAGGATTGGCGGACGCGGGCGACGTCGCGTTCGAGGGACTGGCCGTTGAGCGCAACCTCGTGCGCGCGTTCGAGGCTGGTCTGGTAGTCCTGCACCGTCTTGGCGAGGTGCTGTTCGACAGCCGCCGAGCCCGCGAGGGCGGCGGCGTTGAGCCAGGAGGACATGGCGACGATGGCGAGCGAGCCTGCGCCCATGGCCACGATCAGGCCGATGCGGGCCTGGGCCGAGCGGACGGCGGGAAAGAGGCGCATCATGTAGGACCAGAAGACGAAGATACCGACGGAGACGGCGACCGAGTAGGCGATGGCGGCGAAGACCGACATGGCGCCGTTTTCGTCGAGGAGGGACGACACCCCGAGATAGGTGTAGATGCCTGATGCCGTGGCCAGCACGCCGAGGGCGGTGCCGGAGAAGGTGTCGAGCCAGCCGAGATGTCCTTCGAGCTCGCGCGCATAGCGGACGCCGCGGGCCTGTGTCTGGCTTAGCCCAGTATCGTTGAGCCTTGTGTCGTTGGTCATGTGTCGGCTCCCACCGCTGTCGGCCAAAGGTAGGGGCAGAGGGGCGGAACGCCAAGCCTTGTGGGGGTGGCTTGCTTTTGTTCAGGGTTTGTTCATATTCTGGACGCCATGGAAGTTGTCGCTGATCTCACCACGATGATGCCCGGTCAGGTGCTGGCGCGGGGCGTGTCGCGCCATCTGGCGTCGCTGGGCTGGGCCACGGTTGAGGAGTTCGTGCCTGCGCGGGGTTTGCGCGTGGACGTAATGGCGCTGGGGCCGAAGGGGGAGGTCTGGGTCATCGAGTGCAAGTCGAGCCGGGCGGATTTCATGTCGGATCACAAGTGGGACGGCTATCTGGAGTGGTGTGACCGGTTTTTCTGGGCCGTCGATGGCGAGTTTCCGGTGGATTTGTTGCCGGAGGGGACGGGGTTGTTGATTGCCGATGCCTATGATGCGGAGATCATAAGGATGGCGCCCGAGGACAAGCTGGCGCCTGCGCGGCGCAAGGTGATGGTGCAGAAATTTGCGACCCATGCGGCGCGGCGCTTGCAGGCGCTGCGCGATCCGGGTGCGGGGCTGGGGTGGTAGGGCAAGCGGTGCCATGACGCCACGTTTCACCGCGCAGATCGGGGCCGGGGTGCGGTTCGGTGTTGGGCGCTTGTGCGTTTTGGGGTAGAACACCCGCCGTAGCGTGATGCACCTCTGACGACCGCACATGCTGCTCAATCATACTGCTGCCTTTCTGCCTGTTCCAGCCACGCCCGGGGCCTTATGTGATGATCAAACGTCTTGTCAGCAAAGCGATGCGATATGCCGGTCGGCTGCGGGGTGTTGCTGTGTCCTGCGGCGTGGTGGCCTTGGTCGCATGTGTCGGGGTGCTGGGTGACAGTGCTGCGCGGGCCGAGACGGTCGAAGCGCAGAGGCTGATGTATCAGTTGAAGACCGCACGCATGAACCGGCTGGTGCGCCATCAGCCTGATTTGTCGGCGTTTCTGTCGGGGGCGGGGACGGGTGTGTTCAATGCCGATGTGACCGACGACAAGGGTGCGTTGACCTTTTCAAGCGGTGTGGACCGGTTGCTGTGGGCGCGGGCGACGGGCCGGTGGGACGCGGACGGGCTGCGCAAGGACCGCTATGGCATTGGTGTGGTGGGGTTGCACAGTTTTGTCACGCCCAACTTCATCGTGGGGGGCATGATCGAGGCGGACTATCTGGCCCAGGCCGGAGCGAAGTCCGCGCGGGCGGGGCGTGGCGCGATGGCCGGGTCCTATTTCCTGGCCCGTGCCGCCAATCACCCGCTTTACGTGGAAGGGCGGATTTTGCGCGGGCGGGCGTCTTACGGCATCCGGCGGGCGGGCGATAGAACGCAGTGGCCCGACAGCCGGCGCGGGCTGGCGCAGCTGAAGCTGTCGGGGCAGTTGAGCTATGGGGTGACGACCCTGACGCCGAGCCTGGTGGCGTCCTATGCCACGGATGATGCGGCTGCCCGCGCGGGCAGCGCGCTGGCCGGGCAGGGCGTGCGGATGAACGAGGTCAAGATGGGCCTGCAGTTTCGCCGCATCCTGCGCCACAAGAACGGCGCAAATTTTGTGCTGCGCGGTGGTGGTGCGCTGTCGCGCACATCGACCCATCGCTACGGGGCCG
Organism: Tateyamaria sp. ANG-S1; assembly: GCF_000814025.1. Taxonomy (GTDB): domain Bacteria; phylum Pseudomonadota; class Alphaproteobacteria; order Rhodobacterales; family Rhodobacteraceae; genus Tateyamaria. Next base: position 54,463 of record NZ_JWLL01000016.1, read on the forward strand.
CCTTTACCATGCCGGATCAGCGCAAGGGGCAGGGGCGGGTGAACCTTGGCGTCAGCTACCGGACCCCGGGTGGCGGGGCCGTGGTGATCGACAGCTTTCTGGGCGGGTTGGGGGCCTACACCAAGCGCACCTACGGTGTGAAGGCCGGGTACGACATTCGGTTCTGAGACGTTTGCCCGGAGGGGCTGGCGCGGTGACTTAGCGTTTCAGCGCGCCTGCGGCCTTGGCGGCGGCCTTGATCTCGTCCGCGATCTCGTTGGCTTCCTCGGGGTCGAAATCCATTGGAATTTCAACGCCTTTCGCCTCGATATAGATGCGCACCATGCCTGTGTCGGTGGGGCCGATTTGCAGGTTGGCTTCGATATCGCTTTCGGTGTTGATACCCATGGTCTTCTCCGGCGGACGTGAAGGCTGCGTGCTAGCCTGATCGGGATTGAAAGGCAAGCTGTGGTGCGGGATGGTGCGGGCATGACAGATGTGACTTTGCGCACCTTTGAAGCAAGCGACACCGATTGGCTGGTGGAGCAGCATGGGTCTTTGTACGCCCGCGAAGCTGGCTTTGACGACAGTTTCGGGCGGCTGGTGCGGTCGATTCTTGAAGCCTTCAACGGGGACCATGATCCGGCCTGCGAGCGCGGATGGATTGCGGAGGCAGACGGTGTGCGCCTTGGGTCGATCTTTTGCGTGCGTCACGATGAGGTGACGGCCAAGCTGCGTCTGTTCCTGCTGGTGCCGGAGGCGCGGGGGCGCGGTGTGGGTCGGATGCTGTTAGAGCAGTGTATGGGTTTTGCCCGGGAGCAGGGATACCAGGGCATGACCTTGTGGACCCATGAAAGCCACGAGGCGGCCTGTGCCCTTTATGCCCGCAACGGGTGGCAGATGGCCCGGTCACGGCCTGTGCATTCATATGGACAGGATTTGGTGGAGCAGACATGGATTTATCGGTTTTGACAGTCTTGCAATCGGCGCGGAGCGTCGGTATTTGACCCTCAGTGCCGCCGTAGCTCAGTTGGTTAGAGCGCCTGATTGTGGATCAGGAGGTCCCCCGTTCGAGCCGGGGCGGTGGTACCATCCCCCCCAGTCCCTATGATTTTCCGGTCTTGGCAATATGTGCCGGGTGTCTTAGCTTGCCTATAGGTTCACGATCTACAAAGGGAGGGCACACGCTGAGCATGCGCATCATTCGCCGACTTCAGCATGGTCCCCGTTACGCCCTGTAAATCCGTTTGCAGGGCTGGCCACAGGTAATCTGATCAACGGTCTGCCCAGAGCCGCATTGCGGCACGTCTTTTTGATCCGAGACCCTTATGGCTATCCTGAACCTGAACACCTTGGCGGTGACGCTGAGTGACCCGCTTTTTTCTGACCTTGATCTGACCATTTCGAAGGGCGACCGCATTGGTCTGGTGGCCCAGAACGGTGCGGGGAAATCGACCCTGTTGGCTTGTATGGCCGGTCAGCTTGATCCCACCGGCGGTGAGATCACCCGCGCCCGTGGCCTGCGCATTGGCTATGTGAAGCAAGATCTGCCGGACGAGGCGTTGGGCTGCACCATGTATGACTGGGTGCTGGCCGCGCTGCCGCCCGAGCAGGCGGATTATGAAAGCTGGCGGGTGGATGTCGTTTTGAACGATCTGTCCGTGCCTTATGAGTATCAGCACCGGTTGCTGTCTGAGTTGAGTGGCGGCTGGCAGCGCATGGCGATGATTGCTGCCGCCTGGGTGACTGAGCCGGGGCTGTTGCTGCTGGATGAGCCGACCAACCATCTGGACTTGCACCGCATTGCGCTGTTGCAGGCGTGGATGGCGGCACTGCCCGGCGATCTGCCGGTGGTCGTGATCTCGCACGATCGGGCGTTTCTGGATGCAGTCACGAATGCCACGTTGTTTCTGCGGCCCGAGCAGTCGCGGTTCTTTGCCCTGCCGTTTTCGGCGGCGCGAGTGGCGTTGGAGGAGGCGGATGCCGCCGACGCCCGGCGCTTTGCCAATGACGTGAACAAGGCGCGGCAGTTGCGCAAGCAGGCGGCGAAGCTGAAAAATGTGGGGATCAATTCAGGCTCGGACCTGCTGTTGACCAAGACCAAGCAGTTGACCGAGCGGGCCGAGAAGATGGAGGCGGCGGCGAAGCCTGCCTATGCCGCGAGCCATGCGGGTGACATCAGGCTTGGCAACAGTGGCACCCATGCCAAGGCGTTGATTGCGCTAGAGGATGTCGCCGTCGAGACGCCGGAGGGGCGGCTTTTGTACCGCACGGGGCGGAAGTGGATTGCGCCGGGGGATCGGGTTGTTCTGCTGGGATCGAACGGCACGGGCAAGACGCGGTTGGTGCGCATGATTGCGCGGGCGTTGCAGGGCGATGTGCCGGGCGTCAGATGTGCGCCGTCGGCGGTGGCGGCCTATTCCGATCAGCATATGGGGCAGCTTGCGGAGGATGATACGCCGATGCAGGCGGTGACGCAGTCGTTTGATATTGGCGACCAGCGGGCGCGGGCTGTGCTGGCCGGGGCCGGGGTGGTCTACCGGATGCAGGATACGCGCATTGGTGCGTTGTCTGGTGGGCAGAAGGCGCGGTTGGCGATGTTGGTGTTGCGTTTGAAGAACCCGAGTTTCTACCTACTCGATGAGCCGACGAACCATCTGGATATTGAGGGGCAGGAGGCTTTGGAGGCGGAGTTGATTGCCCACGAGACCTCGTGCCTGCTGGTCAGCCACGACCGGTCGTTCCTGCGCACTGTGGGCAACCGGTTCTGGTGTATTCAGGGGCAAAGGCTTGAGGAGGTGGAGAGTCCGGAGGCGTTCTTGGCCGCCGAGATGGCGGGTTAGTCCGCTGCCGTCTGCACGTCGATGGTTTGGCGCAGGGTGCCGGTGACTTGGTCGAAGATCAGGATCTGGTCATCTTCCGTCACCACTGCGTACCAGTCTGAGCCGATGGTGAAGGCCGTGGCCCTTGTGCCGCCCGGCAGTGTGACCTGGTCTGGCAGGGGCAGCAGTGCGGGGTCTGCGTTCAGTCGGATGACAAGCAGGGCGACCACCGTTACAACGCCCCCGATCATGATGATCGTCAACACGGTCACCAGCCGCCGCAGAAAGGTGAGGTTGGCCGGAAGCTCTGGGGTATCCATGTCGTCCACGCGCCTGTCCTTTGTCATTGCGGCTGATCCGCCTGCGCGTCTTGATAAGGCCATCGCGCGGGACGTGCCAGAGGGCGCGGCCCTGTCGCGGACGCGGCTCGCGCGGTTGATGGCGGATGGGGCTGTGACGGTGGATGGCGCGGTGGCGTCGGACCCGAAGGCCAAGGTGGCTGAGGGCGCTGTGATCGAGGTGACGGTGGAGGCCGCGGAAGAAAGCCATATCGGGGCGGAGGATATTCCGCTGGATGTGGTGTTCGAGGATGCCGACCTGATTGTCGTGAACAAGCCTGCGGGCATGGTGGTGCATCCGGCGCCCGGCTCGCCCTCGGGCACGTTGGTGAATGCGCTGATGCATCATTGCGGCGACGACTTGTCCGGTGTGGGGGGCATGAAGCGCCCCGGCATCGTGCACCGGATCGACAAGGATACGAGCGGGTTGCTGGTCGTGGCCAAGAGTGATGCGGCGCATCATGGGTTGGCCGACCAGTTCGCCAAGCATACGGTTGAGCGGTATTATCGCGCGCTGGTTTACGGCGTGCCGGATGGCAATGATCCGCGTTTGCGCGGGGTGAAGGGCGCGTCGTTTGAGCCGGGCAACGTGTTGAAGCTGACGACGCAGCTTGCGCGGCACAAGACGGATCGGCAGCGGCAGGCGGTGCTGTTTCAGGGCGGGCGGCATGCGGTGACGCGCGCGCGGCTGGTGGCGCGTTATGGGACGCCGCCGGTGCTGAGCCAGATAGAGTGCTGGCTGGAGACTGGCCGCACTCACCAGATCCGGGTGCATATGGCCCATGCGGGACATGGCTTGGTCGGCGATCCGACCTATGGCGGCAAGCGCAAGCTGGCGCGCGGGGCGCTGGGCGAGGCGGCGGCGGAGGCTGTGACTGGTTTTGATCGGCAGGCGCTTCATGCGGCGGTTTTGGGCTTTGAACACCCGATTTCGCGGGAAATGTTACGGTTTGAAGCCCCGTTGCCGCAGGATTTTGCCGATTTGCTGGGTATTCTGGGCGACTGAGCGGGAACCGCGCGCTCTTGTAACGCATTCTTTACAAAGCGCTGTAACGAACAGCACATGCGCGTGAGAGCACGGGGCCTGCCCTGCAAGACCGGGCTTTGGCGTGCCATATTCGAACTGCGACGACCGCTGGCCCCTTGTATGCAGCGGTACGCCGTCCCATATGCAATGTTAAGCCCGTAAACATGAAGTTGATAACACGGGGCACAGGAGGGACATTATGGCCAACTACGCAAATCTTCCCGCACCCACGCCTGAGGGCGGTCTGAACCGCTATATGCAGGAAATCCGCAAGTTCCCGCTCTTGGAGCCGGAAGAGGAATACATGCTGGCGAAGGCCTGGGTCGAGAAAGAGGACACAGGTGCGGCCCACAAGATGGTAACGAGCCACCTGCGTCTCGCCGCCAAGATCGCCATGGGCTATCGCGGCTATGGTCTGCCGCAGGCCGAGGTAATTTCGGAAGCCAATGTGGGTCTGATGCAGGCCGTCAAACGGTTTGATCCAGAGAAGGGCTTTCGCCTGGCCACCTATGCGATGTGGTGGATCAGGGCGTCGATCCAGGAATACATCCTGCGGTCTTGGTCGCTGGTGAAGCTGGGCACGACTTCGGCGCAGAAGAAGCTGTTCTTCAATCTGCGCAAGGCGAAGGCCAAGATCGGTGCACTGGAAGAGGGCGATTTGCGCCCCGAAAACGTCAAGCAGATCGCGACCGATCTGGGCGTGACCGAAGACGAAGTCATCAGCATGAACCGGCGTCTGTCGGGGGGTGATGCGTCGTTGAACGCGACTGTCGGCTCCGAAGGCGAGGGGGCCATGCAGTGGCAGGACTGGCTTGAGGACGAGAGCGCCGACCAGGCGGGCGATTATGAGGCGCGCGACGAGTTAGAAGTGCGTCGTGAGATGCTGGCCGAGGCGCTAGACGTGCTGAACGAGCGCGAGAAGGACATTCTGACTCAGCGCCGGTTGGCCGATGCGCCGGTGACGCTGGAGGATCTGTCGACCCAGTACAGCGTGAGCCGCGAGCGTATCCGCCAGATCGAGGTCCGTGCGTTTGAAAAGCTGCAGAAGAAGATGCGCGAGATTGCCAAGGGCAAAGGGTTGATGAGCTCTGCCTGACGGGCGGGGCGCATCAGGATGCGCCTTACGATTGGAGAGGGCGTCCGGGTGTGCGCCCTTTTTGCTTGTGGTGGTGCCTGTGGCGGATCGGCCCTTCCCTTTCGGTGGCAAAGCCACCTGACGGGCAATGGGGCAGGATTTTTTTGAAACAGGGAATTCGGACCGGTCCGCGTAGCGGCAAACACTCTGGGGGAGTGTTTGAGGTCCGAATGGGCGGAGCCCCGGACCGGTCCTCTCGCGCATCGCCGCGCGATACGCTGCCGGGCATCGCGCATCGCTGCGCGGCACGTTTTTTGAGATTTAAATAGGCGGTGGGTGCAGCGATCTACCCGCGGCTCTGTCCTCAGTTCAGCCGTGCCCGCAGGACGCGCACCATGTTGCCGCCCATGACTTTCGCGATGGTCGGCTCATCCAGCCCAGCGTCGATCAGTGCGTGGGTGAGGCTGGCGAGTTTGGAGGTGTCGAAGGCTGTTGTGACCGACCCGTCGAAGTCGGAGCCGAGAGAGACGTGATCCGCGCCCACGGTGTCGATGGCCTGCACGATCATGGCGGCGATGGCCTCGGGCGTGGCATCGCGGCAGAGGATGTCGCCCCAATAGCCCAGCCCGATCACGCCGCCGGTGGAGGCGACGGCCTGCATCAGATCGTCTTCGAAATTGCGGGTGACGGGACAGAAGCCGTGCAGGCCGGTGTGGCTGACGATCACCGGCATGTCCGTCATGGCGATGGCGTCGCGGGCCACGGCAGGGCTGGCATGGGCGAGGTCGAGGACCATGCCGCGGGCTTCGATTTCCGCCACCACCGCGCGCCCGAAGTCGGTCAGCCCCATGTCGCGCGTGCCGTGAAGCGAGCCGCCGAGTTCGTTGTCGAAGAAGTGTTGCAGGCCGATGATGCGGTGGCCCGCCGCCTCGATCCGGTCGAGATTGGCCATGTCCCCTTCGAGCGCGTGGGCCCCTTCAATGCCGAGCAGGCCACCCACAGCCTTGCTGCCGTTTGCGCGGGCGGTGAGGTGGGCGTCAAGCTCTGCTTGCGAGGTGATGACTGTCAGCCGGTCGGGCACGCGGGCGGCGACCTTGTGCAGCCGTTCGGCCTGGTAGATCGCCCGTTCGGCCAGTGACCCCCAGGTGCGGGGCGGCCACATCTGACCGATGGCGAGCGGCGTGATGTTGTCGAAGGTTTCGGCCGAGTTTGCCTCGTAATTCTGGCCTGCGGGGGACTTGGTCACGGCGGCGAAGACCTGGAGCGCCACGCCTCCTTCGATCAGGCGCGGGATGTCGACATGGCCCCGGTCGGCGCGGTGTTCGATACTGCGTTTCCACAGGAGGCTGTCGGCGTGCCAGTCGCCCACGACCAGCGTGTCGTGCAGCGATTGGGCGGTGTCGGAGACGGGGTAGGGATCGTGCGGGACAACGGCATTGCGCCCTTTTTCGACGTAGCCCGGGGCGAAGGTCAGGAAGGCGGCGATGGCGGCCGCCAGGACGATGCCAAGTCCGATGAGACCGCGTTTGATCCAGCGCATGATGTCCTCCCGCCTGTGTGGGTGTCAGCTTAGGCCGCGCGGCATTCCGCAGGCCAGCATGACGGCGCGGCACGTGGCGTCTTGTGCGCGGTTGGGCAGGGGGTAAGGTAGTGGTTCACATTTGGAGTATACGCGTATTGGAACCGATCAGATGGGGTATTCTGGGGGCGAGTGGTTTTGCCCGCAGGGATATGGCGCCTGCTATTCATGCAGCCAAAGGGGCGGAATTGGTGGGGTTGGCGACATCCTCGCCGGACAAGGCGGAGGGGTTTCTTGCGTTCTGCCCGTCCTTGCAGGTGTACGGCAGCTATGAGGCGCTGCTCGCCGATCCGGGGATTGATGCCGTTTACATTCCGCTGCCCAACCACCTGCATGTGGAGTGGTCGCTGAAGGCGCTGGAGGCGGGCAAGCATGTGCTGTGTGAAAAGCCGATGGCGATGGCGGCGGGTGAGTACGACGCGCTGATTGCGGCGCGTGATGCGTCCGCGTGCTTTGCCACCGAAGCCTATATGATTGTCCACCATCCGCAGTGGCAGAGGGCGAAGGCGCTTTATGAGGAGGGTGCCATTGGGCGGCTCATTCATGTGGCGGGGCTTTTTGGTTATGACAATGCCAGCGAGCCGGGGAATGTGCGCAACCGGCCCGAGACGGGTGGGGGCGGTATTCCGGACATTGGCGTTTACACCTATGGCTGTACCCGTTGGCTGACGGGCGAGGAGCCGGTTGAGATCACCCATGCGGATGTGGATTTCGAGAACGGCGTCGATGTGTTGGCCCGCGTGTCGGCGCGGTTTCCGTCCTTTTCCGCCCATTGGGTGAATTCGATGCGGATGCACCCGTGTCAGGAGATGACCTTTGTCGGCTCGGACGGGATCATCAAGCTGACGGCCCCGTTTAATCCCGCGCGCTTTGCCACCGCCAGGCTGGAGTTGCAGCGCAATGTGCATGGTGTGGCGGGTGCGGCAGCGGTGACTGAGGAACGGTTTCCGGGGGTAGATCACTATGTGCTGCAGGTGGAGGCGTTTTCGGCCCATGTGCGGGAGGGCACGCCGTACCCCTGGCATCTGGAGGATGCGCGGGGGACGCAGGCGGTGATTGACGCGGTCTTTGCCAAGGTGGGGGCTGCTGGAGGCTGATCGCCCCTTCGGGGAGGATTTTTTGAAACAGGGAAGGGCGGCGTGATGGCAGGCGGATGGGCCAAGGACGGGGCGGTATCGGAGCAGATCGAGGCGTCGATTTCGGATGAGCTGGCGCGGATGAAGGCGCGGCCTGCGCCTGTGGGTGAGAGCCTGACCCATTGTGCGGAATGCGAGGAACCGATCCCCGAGGCGCGGCGCATGGCCATTCCTGGTGTGAAATTGTGTGTCGATTGCGTGGCGGAGCGGGATGCGGCCTTTCGCGCGCGGGGCGGGATCAATCGGCGCGGGTCGAAGGACAGCCAGTTGAAGTGAGGGACGCTGATGTTTGTTGAGCTGGAGACAGCGCGGATTTTCTTTGATGTGATCGGCCCGAAGCTGGAGCCTGTGGGCGAGGAGATGGTGCCGCGCCCGACATTGCTCGTGCTGCATGGGGGGCCGGGCTTTGACCATACGACGTTGCGCCCGTATTTTGACCGGTTCGCGGATGCCTTTCAGGTGGTCTATCTGGATCATCGGGGCTGTGGTCGGTCGAGCGGTGACCCGGAAACCTGGACGCTGGATCAGTGGGCCGATGACATTGCCGATTTTTGCGCGGCTTTGGGGATCGAGGCGCCGCTGGTCTTTGGCCAGTCCTTTGGCGGGATGGTGGCGATGCACTATGCCGCGCGCCATCCCGAGGGGCCTGCGAAGGTCATCCTGTCCTCGACCGCGGCGCGGTTTCGGTTGGATGCGACCATGGACATGATGCGTCGTTTGGGCGGGGATGAGGCGGCAGCGCTGGCCGAAGCGTTTTTTACTGCGCCGTCCGAGGAGGTTTATGCCGCTTATGGCGAGACGTGCCTGCCGCTTTACACGCAATCTGTTGATCCAAATGCGGGTGCGTTCCGCAAGCGCGCCATCGAGCGGCCTGAGGTTGCGGTGCATTTCTTTGAGAAAGAGATGATGGAGATGGATTTGCGGGCCGGGCTGGCGGCGATCCGCTGCCCGGTGCTGGTAATGGGCGGTGCGCTTGATCCGGTGACGCCGCCCATCTGTTCGCAGGAGATTGCGCAAGCGGTCGGCGATAATGCCGTGCTGGAGATGTTCGACGGCTGCGGGCATGGTGCGCACCGCGATGATCCGGCGGGTGCCGAGCGAGTGATGCGGGCGTTTCTGGGCGGCGGTTGAGGGCTGACCCGCGCCGCGGCGCGCGGCGAGGGTCTTGGTCTTGTGCGGGGCGCGTTAGTCTTCCATCGCTTCGAGTTCGTCGATGAAGCCCGAGATCATACTCAGCCCCTTGTCCCAGAATTTGGGGTCGGAGGCGTCGAGGCCGAAGGGGGCCAGAAGCTCTTTGTGGTGTTTGGAGCCGCCCGCTTTGAGCATGTCGAAATATTTATCCTCAAAACCCGGTGCGCCTTCTTCGTAGACGGAGTAGAGCGCGTTCACGAGACCGTCGCCGAAGGCGTAGGCGTAGACGTAGAAGGGCGAGTGGACGAAGTGGGGGATGTAGGCCCAGAACGTCTCGTACCCGTCCATGAATTCGAAGGCGGGGCCGAGGCTTTCGCCCTGTACGCTCATCCAGATGGCGTTGATGTCTTCGGGCGTCAGCTCACCGCCGCGCCGTGCCTCGTGCAGTTTGCATTCGAAGTCGTAGAAGGCGATCTGGCGGACGACCGTGTTGATCATGTCCTCGACCTTGCCTGCGAGCATGACCTTGCGCTGGGCGTCGTCCTTGGCCCCGTCGAGCATTTTGCGGAAGGTGAGCATTTCGCCGAAGACGGATGCGGTTTCGGCGAGGGTCAGCGGAGTGGAGGACAGCATTTCGCCCTGACCTGCGGCGAGCACCTGGTGCACGCCGTGGCCCAGTTCGTGGGCCAGGGTCATCACGTCGCGCGGTTTGCCGAGGTAGTTCAGCATGACGTAAGGGTGCACGTCCGTGACCGTGGGGTGGGCGAAGGCGCCGGGAGCCTTGCCCGGTTTCACGCCCGCATCGATCCAGCCCTTGGTGAAGAAGGGGTGCGCCAGCTCGCCCATGCGGGGGTCGAAGGCGTTATAGGCGTCCATGACCGTTTTCTGCGCCTCGTCCCAATCGACGATGCGGGGGTCTTCCATGGGCAAGGGCGCGTTGCGGTCCCAGACCTGCATCTTTTCAAGGCCGAGCCATTTGCGCTTCAGCTCGTAATAGCGGTGGCTGAGTTTGGGATATGCGGCGACCACGGCATTGCGCAGGGCCTCGACCACTTCGGGTTCGACCTGGTTGCTAAGGTGCCGCCCGGTCTGCGCCGTGGGCATGCCGCGCCAGCGGTCGAGGATTTCCTTTTCCTTGGCTTGCGTGTTGTGGACGCGGGCGAAGGTTTTGATGTTGCCCGAGAAGACTTCGGCCAGTTCGCGTGCGGCGGTTTCGCGCTTCTTGCGGTCGGGGTCGGTGAGGAAGTTCAGCGTGCCTTCGATATTGAGCGCTTCACCGTCGATGTCGAAGGTGAGCCCGGCGATGGTTTCGTCGAAGAGCCGTTCCCATGCGTCGCCGACGACGCCGAGGTCGTGGAGGAATTTTTCCAGCTCGTCGGAGAGTTGGTAGGGCTTCATGGCCCGGATCTTGTCAAAGACGGGTTTGTAGCGGGCGAGCTCTTCGCTGGCGCTCATCGCGGCGGCGAGGTGGTCGTCTTCGAGGCGGTTGAGTTCGAGGGTGAAGAAGACGAGCGGTGTGGTGAAGTTGGTGATTTTCTCCTGGCAGTCGGACATGAACTTGGCCCGGTCTGCGTCGGTGGTCAGTTGGTAGTAGCGCAGGCCGGCGTAGGACATGATCCGCCCCGCCACCTGGTTGATCCGTTCCTGGCGCTGGATGCAGTCGAGGAGGCCTTTGGCGTCGAGCGTATCTAGTTTGCCTTCGTAGTCGCTCGCAAAGCTCTTGCACGCCTCTTCGAGCCAGTCGAGGTCGCGTTTGAGTTCGGCGGCATCTTCGCCGGTGTAGAGGTCATCGAGGTTCCATTCGGGCAAGTTGCCCAAGGGCTGGTCCCCCGTGCTGGCATTGGCGTCGCGGACGGGGAAGGGGAGTTGGAACATGTGTGAGCACCTTTGATGACGTGTTGTGCCCATAGGTATGGGGGCATGTGCGTGGGGGCAAGGGTTTCGCCGCGCGGGGTGCGCGGCGACCGGCTGGGGGCCAGCCCCCAGACCCCCGAGGTATTTTTGGCCAGAAGAAAGACTATGGGGCAAAGAGGCGGTTGGGCGTGTCGACGAAGATCTTTTGGCGTTCTTTTTCGGTGGTGATGGATGAGAGGCTGTCGGCGAGCGTGGCGGCTTGGGGCATGTGCGCGCCGTTCAGCATGATATGCGGCCAGTCGGAGCCCCAGAGGCATGCGTCAGGGTTGGCGTCGATGAGGCGGCGCATGAGGGTGTGGGTTTCGGTGATGTTGTCTGTGAGCCGGTAGGGGGCTGAGAGTTTGATATAGGCGTGCCCTTCGGCCAGCAGGGCGCAGAGGGTGTCGATGGCGGCTGTGTTCGGGTC
>NZ_JWLL01000017.1 GCF_000814025.1 Tateyamaria sp. ANG-S1
GTGTCAACACCATCGCCGCCGTTCAGGGTATCGTTGCCAGCCGCCCCTTCCAAACGGTCGTTACCGCCGAAGCCCAGGATTTGGTCATTGCCCGCACCGGCGACAAGCACGTTGTCATTTTCATCCCCGATCAAAGACACATCACCAACCGGTGGCAGCAATTGAAAATTGCTTTCTGTCAAAGGTGTTCCACTTTGGGAATCGTGGAACACGTCCACTTGTGTGCCATCCGAAAAGGTGATGCGCGAGACATTACTAAAGGGTTTCGTAATGCTGTCCACAACCTCCGATACGGATGCAAACCCCGATCCCACCAACCGGATAACCTCTGATCCCAACTCGAAACCAGAGATCCGAACCACGCCACCATTTGCATGGACTTCATACGTGTCAGCCCCGCCCTGACCAAAAAGCGTATCTGAACCCTGGCCTCCGATAAGCGTATCGTTGCCATCCCCGCCCTGAAGCTGGTCGTCATCGGCACCGCCATCCAGAACGTCATTTCCCGCCTGACCAAAAAGCGTGTCTTCGCCGGCATTGCCCAGAAGGGTGTCTTCGCCCAGGTTGCCTTGAATTTGATCATTGCCCCCCAAACCGTCGATCAGATCGTTGATCAGCGTTCCGAAAATGGTGATGTCATTTCCGGCTGTTGCAATGGGCGGGGTGCTACCTTGCGCCGTAAATCCATGGATTTCATAGCCGATATCCGCCAAGAGTGCCAAGTCGATGTCACTGGGCAGTGTCCGGGTGCCGATGGTCGTTTCCGGATCCAGCAGGACTGTGTCGCCATTGTATCCGCTGATGACATGGCTCAGATCGATTTCCATGGGGACAGGTTCGCCACCATTGACGGCAATCGCGTTTGGTCCGTCAAAGCCGCCTGCGGCAATCATGTCAAACACCGGTGCCGTTCCGAAACCAAGGACGTGTCCAATTTCGTGCAATGCCACGGTGATAAAATCAAAAGTTCCAGCAACTGGGCCGCTGATGTTGAAATTCCAATTGAAACTGGGATCAAACGCCATGGTGCCAAGCCATGGTTCAAAATTTGTCACCGGACCCGTGTCGCGAAAATCGCCCGAGACGCGCGATGCGAAAATGTCTCCGCGGACCTGACCGCTTGTGAACCCACCGACACCCAGCGGCCCCCCCAAGTCACGACCGCTGACGAAGATGAGAACATCGTCGATCGGTTCGTTCATGGACAGCGTGACAAACTCACTGCCGTTTGCGGGGTTCCGGATAGTGATGGGAACCCCGGCAGGGATATCGTCAAATTCGTCCTGGATCAGGTTGGACCAGATGCGGCCTGCTTCTTCCAATGCAGCGCGCCGGGCAGGGGCGTCGAAAAACCCGACCTCATCGAAGCGATAGTCAAAAGCGATATTAAAGGTCACAGCAATTCCTTCCTATGGATCACCCCAGCAAATCGAACT
>NZ_JWLL01000018.1:0-3428 GCF_000814025.1 Tateyamaria sp. ANG-S1
TCGATTTGCTGGGGTGAGGCGGGGCTTTTAAGGCTGTGCCAAAGATGTGCACTGATCGACCTCCGTCCATCATCCCTAAAAAGCCGCTCCTCCCAAAAATTGGTCTTGCACGCATATCCTACGGTTCCGTAGGGTAATATGGATTGCGCCAATTACACTGCATCATAAAACATTCAAAAGCAGCTCAGACATGCATTGTATCAGGCATTGAACTTCGGGGGATAGATCATGACCACATTCACACTTATCGGGACTAATACCGGCTTTTTTGGTGATGCATTTTTTCGGAATAATGACTCATTTGAGATCGATATCCTGTTTGCCTCATCGACCACTGTCATTGCGACCAACCCTGACACCGGGATCACGACCACCGTCACCGGATCGGGCTTTGCTTTTTCCAGCGCGCAAGAGCCTATCGCAGGCACCGTGACAGGCCTGTCGATGTCGAGCGCAAACGGAACCGTACTGGAAGGGACAGTCACCGGGATCAATTGGGATTTCGTGACCTTGGTTGCAGCCCTGGATGCGGTAACCTCTGACAATCTGCAGCCCATTGCTAACCTGCTGAATGCAGGTGGCCCGATCACTGTCGATGCCAGTATGGCCCAGGGCGGGCTGGACATGTTCGAACTCTTGGACTTTGATCTCGTTCCCCTGATCACCCAGCCCGTGACAATACGGGGTTCCGGGTTTTTCGACGAGCTCTTTGGCGGTGTTGGCAACGACTTCATCGATGCAGGCGCCGACAATGGCGGATTTGACGGTGACAATATCGAGATCACGCTGGGCAATGACACGATCGATTTTTCGGGTGTGTCCAGTACCTCGTTCCAGGGGCTCGATTTCGAGGATTTCGTTGACGGGGCCGTCACCTTCAACGTCGACGCAGTGGCCAATACCGGCACCGTGACGGGCACAGGGTTCACCACGACCCTAATCGACCCGCGCCGCATCATGGAAGCCGACGGGCTCGGGCTCGAAGGCAGCGAGGTCAATGACGTCTTCAATGTCACCAACACCGCAGACGGCTGGTTCGACCTGCGCGGCAACGAAGGCAATGACACGTTCAACCTCACGCTGAACAGCGGCGCCCGGCTCAGCTACCACCAAGGGTCATTCACCACCCCCGCATCTGGCGTCCCGTCAGCGGGCCTTATCGTGGACCTCAGCACCGGCATCGTCAGCAATGACGGCTTCGGTGGGCAGGACACGATCAACATCCTGGGCGGCGACGGACGGCTGGAAATCCGGGCCACCGACAACAATGACAGCATCACCGGATCGGACCGGAACGAAAGCTTCATCACCGAACAGGGCGATGACACCGTCAATGGCGGCGGCGGGTTCGACCGGGTGCGCTATGATCGATCGGGCGTGGACGCGGTCAACGTAGATTTGGGCGCAGGTACAGCGACAGGCACCTGGGACGGGATCGGCTTTACCGATACGCTGATCTCAATCGAACATATCCGCGGCTCGCGCCAGGGCGACGACACGTTGACCGGATCCGGCGCGGACGAGCAGCTGGAAGGGCGCGGCGGCGATGACAGCATTATCGGTGGCGCAGGCAATGACCGGCTCGAGGGCGATGAAGGCAACGATACCCTGCGTGGCGGCGACGGGCGCGATACGCTTTACGGCGATGATGGCAATGACCTGCTGGATGCCTCGGGCGGAGATGCCAGTACGCAAGGGTTTGGCGATTTCATTCGCGCTGGCTTGGGCAACGACACGATCCTGGGCCATGCCGGGCACTGGGCAGAAGGCGAAGGGGCCGACATCAGCTATGCCAATATTGGTGGCATTGGTGGCCTGACCATCACGTCCGGGCTCAACGGCACAGGCACCGTTGTATCAGGTGACGGTCGGGTGAACGACACGTTCACCTTTATCCACTATTTCCAGGGCTCGCAGGATGCGGACATGATCACTGGCGCCGCCGAAAACCGCTGGGAAGGATTTGAGGGTAACGCAGGCAACGATACCATCGATGGTGGCGGCGGCGATGCACAGGTCGGCTACAACAACGAACATTATGAAGGCGGAACCAGCGGTATCACCGCCAATCTGGGCTCAGGCAATCAGGCCACAGCCGTCGGCACCGTGCTCGACACGTTTGGCAACACTGACACTCTTTTGCAGATCAACCAGGTCCAAGGGTCCGTTTTCAATGACTTCATTGATGCAGCGGGGCGTATCGACAATATCCGCCTTGAAGGCAATGACGGCAACGACACCTTGCAAGGTGGTCAGGGCAACGATGAATTCCTGGGAGGCGACGGCACCGATACCGCCATCATTTTCGCAGATGTAAACAGCATCACTGTGACCACCACGGGCAATGGTTTGGATGTCCAGTCCAGTCAAGGCTTTGACTTTATCGAAGACACCGTTGAAATTATCCAATTCAACAATGGCAGCTCGCTCACCTTTGCCCAACTGCAGGCATTGGCCAGCGGTGGTGATATTTTTGGGGACGAGAACGACAACAATCTGGTCGGTGGCGCAGCAGATGACCGTATCGTCGGCCTTGCCGGCAACGATACGCTGAACGGAGGTGGCGGCGAAAACCAGCTCGAGGGGGGCTTGGGAGACGACCTGTTCATCGTATCTTCAGAAAGCTTCTTTGATTTCATCATTACTGGGCTTGGTAATGACACTGTCGATCTGACCAATGCCACCAGCTTTGCTGATATCGCGGTGCAGGAAGGGACAGGTCCAGCTACTATTACCGTGGATGTCGTGAATGACATTTTCAACATCGTGAACGGCACCGACGGCACTACCACAGTGCTGGGTGGGCGCAGCGTGATCATCGCACCTGAAGGCGGGATGTTCGTGCTCGGTGGCAGCGGAAATGACACGTTCAATATCACCCAGGCTGACAATGGGTTCCTGGGCCTGCTCGGGACGGAAGGGGATGATACTTTCAACTTGCTTAACGGG
Source organism: Tateyamaria sp. ANG-S1 (assembly GCF_000814025.1). Lineage (GTDB taxonomy): Bacteria > Pseudomonadota > Alphaproteobacteria > Rhodobacterales > Rhodobacteraceae > Tateyamaria. The sequence goes on from NZ_JWLL01000018.1 coordinate 2,950, forward strand.
ACCGGGGGCACAATCCGTCTAGACTATCGCGACGGCGCTGCAACCAATGGGATTGTAGCCGACCTAAATACTGGGATCATCCAGGATGGTTATGGCGATCAAGACACGATCACGGGTCTGGAGAACCTGACCGAACTGCGCGGTAGCCAGCTCAGTGACTCCATCACCGGCAGCGACCGGGATGAGCGGTTTATCCTGGAGCGCGGCATGGACACGCTGGATGCGGGCGAGGGCTTTGACCTGCTGCGCTATGACCGCAACCAAGTCGAAGCCGTCACCGTGGACCTCGAGGCAGGCACGGCCTCAGGCGTTTGGCGCGGCGAGGCGTTCACGCATTCCTTCACAGGTGTTGAAGCGGTCCGCGGATCACGCGATGACAACGACACCCTGATGTCTGGTAACGGCATCGATGCGCTACTTGATGGGCGCGGTGGCAACGACCGTCTTGTCGGAGCAAACGGCAATGACACGCTTTTGGG
>NZ_JWLL01000018.1:3558-3755 GCF_000814025.1 Tateyamaria sp. ANG-S1
TTTATGGCGGCCAGGCCACGCGCGATCAGTTCCAGGTGAACATCACCAACACGGCCAGTGCGGGCGCGGATGGCGTGGACGAGGCGTTTGTGATCTACCGGCCGACGGGCCAGATCCTATGGGCGCTGGTGGATGGCGACGGGCAGGACCAGATCAACATCCGCATCGCAGGACAGGAGTTCGATTTGCTGGGGTGA
>NZ_JWLL01000019.1 GCF_000814025.1 Tateyamaria sp. ANG-S1
GGCGGCGATGGTGTTGACACGCTGATCGGCGGCGAGGGCGATGACAGCATTGTGGGCGGCACGTCCGAGGCCGACCTGCGGGACCTGGTCTTTGCCGGTGCAGGCAATGACACGATTGACGGCGGCTATGGCAATGACGAGCTGCGCGGCGATGCAGGCAATGACAATATCGCGGGCGGCTTTGGCGCCGACACAGTGATCGGGGGCACGGGCGATGACGTGCTGACGGGTTCGGCCTTTGGCGACGAGATCTTTGGCGGCGACGGGTTCGATTTCATCAATGGCGGCTTTGGGTCGGACCGGGTGAATGGCGGCGCGGATGGGGACCGGTTCTTTCATCTGGGCATCGCGGATCATGGCAACGACTGGATCCAGGATTACGATGCGGCCGAGGGCGATGTGCTGGTTTATGGCGGCCAGGCCACGCGCGATCAGTTCCAGGTGAACATCACCAACACGGCCAGTGCGGGCGCGGATGGCGTGGACGAGGCGTTTGTGATCTACCGGCCGACGGGCCAGATCCTATGGGCGCTGGTGGATGGCGACGGGCAGGACCAGATCAACATTCGCATCGCAGGACAGGAGTTCGATTTGCTGGGGTGAGGC
>NZ_JWLL01000002.1 GCF_000814025.1 Tateyamaria sp. ANG-S1
GTCCCGAACCAGCGCCAGAAGGTGCCCTATGACCTGCCCGCGAATAAGACGCGATCAACCTTCAGGACAAACACCCACAAGGGAGGGTATCGCGGCTTTAACGAACTCCGATTTGAGGATGAGCTCGGCAAAGAGGAGATCTACACGCATGCTCAAAGAGATCGACACACAATCATCAATCGCGACGACGCTTCGATTATTCGCAGAGACAGTATTCAGAAGACATTTGGTGATACGATTGCAGCCACAAATGGTTCTGCTCGGCAGCAAGTCGGAGGCTCTTCCGAAACACATGTGATGGGGAACTACACCCTAAACGTCGGCACTCGCGGCCACAACAAGACGCTGATCGATGCGGGGCGATTGGGTGATCATGCACACAAGACTGGGCGGGACGATGTGTTCTCACCGTTTAAGCGCATGATGCGACCGGGTATGGGAGCAGGTGCAGGCGGTGCGCTTAACATTGCAAGTCAGGGTACAATGACATTTGAAGCCAAAGGCGACATCGATCTTTATACGGATAAGAGGTTCGATTTGAATACAAACGACGGCTGTGAATTAAGCGCAGCGACGAACATCCACCTTGCATCAGGTCAGTCAACATCGATCTCAAGTGGTGACTCCGTAACAATTCGTGCGACCCGGGATTTGGTCTTAGCCTGCGGCAATGCCCGCATCGTATTGACCAGTGATGGTCGGATCATATTTGATGGCTCGAATTTAAGTACCGTCGCATCCGGAAATGTCACTGTCAGCGCAAATGGCGAGATAAAGAGCACATCTCAAGCTGGCATCCAAGCACGCGCACCAAGAATAGACCTGAACTGATATGAGGCTTCCCAATATACTGATGCCTCTACTAGCTGTGCTTTTGCTTCAGTCATGCAGGGCTGAAGCGGTCAATCTAGACGTATCGTGTGAGGCTACAGTCGAGGAAACAGTCGAAAACTCATATGCTCTTGCCTATGGCTCTGATCTTATTCCGCCGACGGTCGAAAACACTTTCCCAATAACAGAGCAAACACTTTCCGGTGTGTCTATGAAGGACCCAGTCGCGCTCGGCTTGCTCGCGGTTAACTCGGCCGGAGACACATTTCAACGTACCTGCGATGCACGACCGTGCAGCACGGAAGATGCTGTTGCGACGTTCAAGCTTTGCCGTGAAACAGCTGGCTGTCAGTTGGTCGGAGCTACGAAGGATCGTTCTTTCCATCCGTTTTATGAGTTTGACCGCACAGGCGGTCACATCTGCAAGGTCGATATCTAAGATGAGCAACCAGTTCCCCTATGGCAATGATCTCGCAAACGTCCATAAATGGATTGGGCAAAGGGAGACACCTTCGAACAACTGGCATATCCAGTTCTTGGGTGGCGGCAACTCCTTGGATGATTGTGAGCTACATTTTCTGCTGCATGGTTTAGATAGCCTTACCACTGCCTATTGCGTTTTGACGGGAAGAGGCTTGGGTTTACCATTCGGCCCCCGCGGCTTAGTGAACATCCCGCGTAATACACGGGACGTTCAAGACATGATCTCGGATGAAATCAGAAATGATTTTGAGGAAACGCAACAACAGGCTTTGCTTGAGGCACAATTGGCGCTGCCCTTTCTTGATCAACATGCTCAATCAAACATATGGGCGCAGTGCTTCAACCTATCTCAGGAGAAGCAGTTCATGACGAGGTATACGCGAACACCATTCTCGCTGGCTGACCTTGATGGAGCCCAGACTGAGGTCGAGGTCGTTTCCTCGTCTTTCGTTCTTTTCCAAATGATTTCTATGGAGTTTTCTTTTCCGACGGACGAACAAGATGGTCTGTCAGCCGTCAACATGGGATCAGCGGAAGCGAATTTGAGCATGCCCGGGCATACGGCAGGCCGCTACAACTGCCGTTGGCGTATCGAACACTGGTACAACAACTTTTACAGCCGATGCCCATTTAGAAAGGACGGCGATCAGCATCGCTTTTCAAGCAATCGCTTTCTACACTATTTGCCACCTTTTACAGGGTACTTATTCAGGACAAGACGCGAATACTTAAAGCACTTCCCAGAACAAAGCTACCCTTACTGGCAAGACATCTTTCCTCAACTTAATGAGTCAGCCGAACACTTCTTGGACAACGCATGGGCGGGTTCGGTTGGTGGATGGGCCGGGCCACTTCCCGCTTCGTATATTCGCGAATACGGTCCGTCCTAAAGGACTCCCAATGCTTCACGAACTTAGGATTTCTCATATGCCTTCAGCCTCGCGCTTAGGTGATACCTGCTCCGGCCACGGCCGCGCAGTCTGCGGCCATCGGTGGCAGCGCCAACGTTGACATCAACGGCATCCCAGTAATTCGACAAGGCGACGAGGTCGCACCGCATGGCTGCCGTCGGTGCAAGCCGCATGGGCGGAGCGTCTCCGCGGGCTCGCCGACCGTTTACGTGAACGGACGCACCCTCGCTTGAGGCGGCGACGGGATTTCCTGCGGTGGCGCCGTCGCGGCGGGCTCCGGCGATGTCTTCGCCGATGACGGCTGACCCGGACCCGACCAACCAAAACGACGCGCCGAGCTTGCCTGAGATCTGTGTCGGTCTGCACGCGTCGCAGCAGGTCTAGGAGCGCGCAGCGCCGGAGACCGGGCGGCAATCGACGAGAGCGATCTGTCAATCCTGCGCAGCCTTGGCGACATTTCGGCAGATTGATGGCGTGGCCTGTGTGAAGCGGCTGGTTGGACGCCTCTCGGTGCCGCTGCCATGTCCTGGTGCGCAGGTGTCGATCTTGGCCAAGTCCGGCGCCACTGGGAGAGCGCCAGGCCCGTCCTTGAGGTCGACGAAGCGCTCTGCCGCCCGGCCCGGCTGCTCGCGCCCGCAGTCCTGGCGCCGCCCCGCGACGACCGCCGCCGCCTATCCATCGGCGCGTTAAAGGTGGATAGCTTCTGTCACACTGTCCGACGATGCAGGCGTCATGGGCTGCTCGTTTGTCGACCAGGTGACATCATGCCGGGCGCATTTCCACGCCCGGCGCTGGTCACGTACAAGCTCGCTCAGGTCGCGGGCAAAGGCGCGGCCGGACAAGGCACTGCGACCACCGCTGTAGGCAGCAGCGGAACAGGAGGCATGTTCGGTGCGACTTGCACATAACGTGTGTTGATGCTTGCGATGCCATGCGCACCGTTTGTTCCAAGCGACAGCATGCACGACATCAGGTTTGGGTCTGCGATCGGATACGTCTCCGGCTTGACCTGGTAAGCGACGATGTACATCAGCGGGACATACAGGATTTCCAGCCAGCTTTGCTGTTGATCAGATAGATCCCAGGCCGCGCATTCCGTCGGAGGTGTATAAAGGATTGAATAGTCTGATACGATTTCCAGCCATTCGTTGTTGTACGCCAGAATTTCTGAAATGATCTCTTCCGTCTGATTGTCGGAGTCCGCGGGTGACTTGGTTGTCATATTAGCTCCACTGAACGCCGACAGCGGTACTGGAGCCAAGGGGCTGGCGCCGGTCCAACTGGACGACGCTGACTTATCAGCCGGGTTGAACGTTACTGTCGCTGTGCACAGCGTGCCGTAGTGCGGGTATGCCGCCGGACCAGGCGCGTATCCCGGCGCAAAGACGATGCTCCAACTGCCATGCACACCTTCATGGGTCGCATCCGGGATCGTCAACGTGGTGGTTGACGTATCGTACGTGCAGGCGGTGTCATACAGGCGGACCGTGCTGTGCACCCCGTCAAAACAAAGCCCGACAGTGACCTTGTATTTGGTTGTGACCTTGGGGGTGGGATAGGCGGGGGTATACCTGCTGGCATAGATACCTTCAACCGACAGGAAGGCACCGGGGGTGGCCCCGCTGCTGGACGAGGTCAATGCAAAGTACCCCGCCATGCCGGCCAAATCCTCGGCATTGTTTTCGTTCAAATCCAACGCCAGCGGGTCCGGCACATCCTGATTGTTCAATTGGATGGAGGTGAACGTGCGCGGTATCGAATTCCCATCGATGTTCGTGATGTTGTTGCTGACCATACCTGCGGCGGCTGATGTGCCCATGATCAGGCTTGATTTGTTGCCCTTGCTGTCTTCAAATGCGAAGTAATACATGTTCATGTTGTAGGTGTAGCTTTTGACCGGCTCGAGTCCGGTGGGTGGTGGCGCCACGCCGTAAGCGGAATAGTGCAACGCAAAATCCGAACCGATTGTCATTGCGTTGACCGGCGCTTCGCCCTGAACGTAATATTTCCCTGCATACCTCGCGGGCAATATCGGATTGTTGTAGGTATAGCCGTTGACACTGGATACGCTGGCGACCGCAGGCGAGAGGGTTCCTGCCACTGTTGCTGTCTGGCCATTGGTGACCCCCGACCGCGTGAAAGTCAGCGTAACGGTCGTCGCCTGGGAACCGGTTGTGGTATAGGTCAGAACATAGTTATCACCGGATTGCTTGAACGTGGCGGTCGTGCTTTCGGAAAAGTTGAAGGTGATCGGGTTTTTGCCGTCAACGCACAGAATGGTCTGGACAGAAAAGGTCGGTGTGAATTTGTCGCTGGTCGCGTCATACTCAACTGAAATCGTGGTATCGATTGTAAAGAACGCACCCTCGCTATCAAGAATGTAGTAGCCGTTGAATCCCGACAGCAATTCACTATCGGGGTTAGGTGTGCTGGTTGGTTTTGGCATGTTACCGTGTTGTACCGGCGGCATCCGGTGTTTGGCCAGAAGGTCGAAATCAGGTTTCATCATCTAAAATTTCCCATATGTACGGTGTTGGACGCCTCCAATAAAACTCAACCAATAAGGGAATTTCTGGGCGTAAAAATTACCATTTGACGGCTTCTCTATCTCACCATCCGTATTGAAGCCGTCTCTTGCCGTTGCATACTGCATGATGAAACGCGACCTCGCGAAGGGTCGGATGCTACGACCACATGAAACATGCAGGTCCCGATGAAGATCACGCGCATTCAAAGCCGCATACTGCCGAAGGCAGTTGGGCGGTTTCCAGCAATACTACAAGTGCCTCCACCAATGAGCGGATGTTAGTCCTGGGCGCGGCATTGGGAGGTTAGGTTTCAAGCTGCCTTTTTCTGGCACACGCGCCCGAGGTCTGTTTTCAGAAAGCTACGACGCCGCAAACTCCATCTGGGTGAACGGCCGCTTGGGGCCGTTGGCGCGTCAAAACTGTTTCTAGCAAGTATGGCTGCGTCGAGTGCCGGGAGTTGTGCCGCGTAATGTCTTAATCGGACACAATGGAGCAGCTCTTCCGGTCCATGCGGATTCTGATCACGGCCCTCCTAGCCAATCGCCGTTGCCGTGCCCACGAAACATTTGATCGTGGGATATTTGGTCAGAGCCGTTTGAGTCATGTTGCTTCCATACCCTACCTGCATAACACCATTCGGTATGACGCACGCGATATTGTGCACCCGCTCCTCAAAGCTGAAATCTTCGCTCTTGATCAATTCAAAGGACAACACGCTGACTTAAAACGCGCCGATGCTCATGCCGCACTTGTGCCGTCGCGCGCGAATGTCGCGATGCGCTGACCTTTGGCGAAGGTTCCCGGGGCATCGAAGTCGCCGCAGGGGATTAGATTGTAGTAGAGGTGCCATCGCCCCGGCGGGCTGATACTAAGCGAGACATCGCCATTGGTCCGCGTTGTCTCGGGAAACGGATCAGCAGAAAAGGTAAAATGCGCGGTCTTTTCCGCGGCTGGTCCGGAACCTGAAAGCATTGGCAAGTCCAGGCCTTTGATGTCGGGAAAGTACCCCTCGTCAAAAGATGCGCCCTTTGCATCGACATAAAATCGCTCGGTCACATACCAGGCGACACGGCCCGCCGGTATCACGGAAGACGACGTGTTTGACATGAAAGCCTCCAAAGTTTCACATGATGAATTGGCAATCTATACCCCCAGATCTTTGTTGGCGTTGGATGAGCCTGCGTGAAACGGACTTTTTGTAGCCGCCGCGCGCAACGCAGCGTGTGGCAAAATCACGATCGGAACCCTGATTGAGTTTTGGCCGGGTCACACTTGAAAAAGGCATACGTACGAATTGGTATGCGCGCCGTCGTTGACTTGTTACCCGCACTAGTTAGGGTTGAAGTGGGTCGCGTTTGAGTTGTGGATTTTCCACAGATTTTCAAATGCCGCTTATTCAATTCATGCCTATTGGCACAAAAGGACTCTCAATGACGAACTCTGCAAACTGGACGCTCACAGGCGCATCGGAATCCCCAGACAGCACAACGAAACTCGATCAAATTCCGGTGCAACAAGGGTTCTCATGGCCTGCAGGTCAGGGGATGTTCATAAATGGGACGAATTTCCACATTGACGCGCTCAAGGGGCCAAATCCGATTGTCACCGTGGGCAGCGGGCCTGCGAATGCAAGCAACACATGCGGCATCGACTTGAGCCAGTCGACCGCCAGTCGCCTTTACATCGTCACTGTTCCACCCAGCCCAAACGGAGAGCCGGGACCACAAGACATTTACGTGACCAACTATCCCGGCGGATCCAGTCCCGCGTCCACGTTAAGCGTCACAGATGCCATCACCTATGTCCCTGCAAAGACATCCGACGCCCCGATGATCCCGGTCATCTTCAAGAACAATACTGGCCAAGCCGACGATCAGGTCTGGGTGCAATTCCTGAATGGATATTTCGGCGGGGGGCAGACCGGTGCTGGTGGCACTGTCAAACTGAGCGGGAACAAGGGCTATTCGCTTGCAGATCTGACCAGTGCCCTGCCGGGTTTCCCGTCCTTGGGCAGCGTGGCGAATGTGTCGCTCAACAATTTTACCAACGGTCGTATCTATCTGAACCTCGGCGACACGCCGCTGAGCACGACCGCGGGCAACCAACCGCAGCCGGGGGACAAATCAGACCCGGATTACCTGACCCAATATGCCTATGTTGAGCTGAACGTTTTCGGGAACGGAAGCAACAACATGGACATCAGCAACATCGACTTTTTCAGCTTTACCGTGACGGCGGCGACCTACAAGGGCGGGAAATTGGCGGATCAATTGACAAGTCAGGATACGTCTACGCTGATGACGGCGATCAAGAAGGTTGCCCCAGCGGCTGCGCTGGTCACCGACAGCGCGAAGGACACCGTGCGGGTTCTGGGGCCGGGCCTTGCCAGCGGCTACCACACCTGGTCCGAGTACATGGCCTTCCTCGAAAACCAGACCACGAAGATCGCGGGGACGTTCGGGAGCGACCAGCCCTATGATTTAACAGCCAGTTTCGATAGCAAGACTAGTGTGGTCACCCTGTCTGGGACCATCAACTCAACCACGCAAACGACCATCACGATCCCGTATTCCGAGATGAACGCGGTGACTGGCGTCTATGGCGCCAACCCAAGCTACAGCGTGAACGGCGGCCCATCCGTGCCGTTTGCCAACGACATTTACGGCTGGATCGTCGGGGACCTGGTCGCCGGGATGAACTGGGGCTTCCCGGGCAGTTCGACCCCTGTGCCCGGCCAGACCGGCAAAACAATGGGTCAGTTGACCTCCAGCGAATGGTTCAGCACGGCAGTGGCACACACGTCCGTTCAGTTCAGCGGCGCGCAATCGAACGACGATTTTTACAACACATATGCCGCTGCAAACCAGCCGCTGACCGAGGCTTACGGCTTCCCGTTCACCGACCGTCTCGGAGGCGTATTACTCTACTTCCCACCGTCAGGCACCGGCGCGGTGGACTATCTGGAGATCACCCTTTCCTGACATCAATTCGCGCCCCTGCACACCGCCAGGGGCGCAACCGTCTTGTCCGCTCAAAGACCACTGACGCCTGAAGAAAAACGCCTTAGGCAAAGTGCAACTATCACCAAAGGAAAGCGCAAACACCGTTCATATTTTCTTGGTCCATCTTTGCATGCCGGGCATTGGTTTGTGCAACGCGTAGAAGTTTCTTAGTCATATTCAGAATCGCAAAATAGCTATAGCGGTCGTTTGTCGGCCTGCACCAACTATAGAGATGGGGCTTACAGCCGCCCTTCGCGGCCTGCCGCTCACAATTTCTGCTTTGAAACGCGGCACTGCGGCGAACGAGATGTCAGATGAATGGCAGCTTAGGGCCGTCCACGAAGAGCCATTACGGCTCACGATTGTTAATGCTGCGCGCGCCCCGAGGTCTGTTTTAAGCCCACTTTGACTGATGCTGCGCAGTGCATGAATGTCGGAGTCTGATCGAATTAATGCACCATCTAATAGGGTCGCACCAACCCGAGAGACTGATTTAGCTTGTCCCAAGTCACCTCTTCGAACCGTTCGGGCCATGTTACGCCTCTGCTTTTGGCAAGCTGCCTCGCTCGCGGAAGGTACGCCTTCGCGTAGGCCAGGTGCGTTTCGATCATCGCTTTGCGATCGACTATGGGCGCTGGCATGGCCGCGACTAGCTCCTTCTGCTCATCTGTCAGCAAACGGTTCAGATGAAGGGCTCCGCCTCGATCTGGCGCGCCAGTTTCCTCTACCAAGAGATCGATCAGTTTCGAGCGCAAATGAAAGATGCCTACGACACCGTTAATGTACTCTTCCCGACCTGCCGCGAGATGCAAAAGCCCAAGTATGCGAATGAACTCCTCAAACTCGCGAAGAAGGCGCTCAGGTGTTGCCTGCCTCGGGGGCCGCTCCGTTGGCAACTGATCGTAAAGCCCATCGTGGTCAAACAGCCGTCTAAGGCTTGCTTGGCTGTGGGCTGCGAACTGCTCGGGTTTCAGGATGATAACATCCGTACGCGTCCAGTCTGCAGTGATGGCATTGATCAGTGCGGGACGGACGCCTCTATCCCACCACTTTACAATCTCGCCGGTGCGTTCGACAGCAGCTTTCCAAGCGCCAGCAATCTCGTCCGTTGGCCCATCGTTCGACACCAGTACGAAATCGATGTCGCTGTAGGCGTCTGCCCGCCCATTGCCGAAGCTACCGCTGAGGAACAAGCCGCGAATCTTAGGGTGATTGTGCAGCGCATCGGCAATAGTTTTGATGACGGTTTCGGATGTCATGTTGCATGCCTCGCTTCAGCGGAACGTTCGGCTTTTATTCGACTTGATAAAGAGACTGCTTAGCTATCGCGACCCAATTGTCTAGGTCTTGAAAGCCGCCATTGGCGCAGTTGCAGCGAAAGACCTGTGTGGATGGCGCCCGCATAGCAAGGGTTAAATGAGATTGTGCGTACGTTTTCAGAAGCGGTCTTGTGTCCGGCCTGTTTGCGCGGTCTCGACCGCTGGCCCTGATGGGATCCGCAGATTAGGTTCCTAACTGCTTTGCGGACAGTGACGCCCGGGACATTCGGCGGAGTGTCCTGATCGTTGCGGCTGAAGTGCACACCATCACATCTTTGGTCTTGCTATCTCGTCTTTCCTTTCCGGCTCAGGCTGCGTGCGGCCTATAAGGTTCGTTCCTGGTTAACACTGCCCACATGATCCGCGCCGTCTTGTTCGCCATGGCAACCGCAGCAAGGCGCGCAGGCTTTCTCTGCAGCAGGTCTGCCAGCCAGGGATCGGCGCGTTCCCGCTTTGTATAGCGTTTCTCACCATTTGATCGATGTCGAGTGTGAGGTTTCTGCAAGCGCGGAACGTGTCGGCTAGCTTGACCTGTACATCGACCCCATCGAGGCCGGCAGCGCAGGGACAGGATGTGTTCGCACCGAACGCTTTTGTTCGGCTGTCTGAGAACAACCGCCGTCGCGATCAGACGGTCGGAACAGCGCGGAGTGGCTGACGGGCATAGTCCGTTTCGGGCGCTTCAAAGAAGGCCTCTACGTCTCCGCACTCGACAATCTCGCCTTGCCGCATGACGATTAGCCAGTCATCAGATTGAAGGGGGCAGCGTCAGAGACGCGTGGCCACAGTTGAACCGGGCCGTTTTCAATCTTGCGCCAACATTTTAAATACTTCTGATGTAACTCTCTGAATTCTCGGGCAAGATCACGTTATCCCTCCGGCCCAGAATGCAGAGAAGCTGGAGATTCGGCCTTGCCAGCTTGTTTGCATAGTTTTCCAGGTTTATCGGCGCCCAAGCCTTTCGGAGATTTTCGAGGTTTATTTCGGTTTCAATGCTTTCGCGCACCAATCGAGTTGAGCGGCCGTTCCAAACTGCATCAGCGGCGTTTCCACGGCATAGCAGAAAGGCTGCGCGCGTTACGGCAGCGTCGTGCGCTGTAACCAGGCCAGCGACCCACGATCCTAGACTTACGCCCATGACAGACACGCCTTGATAACCGTTTTTGTTCAACCATCGGATCAAAGTCCTCCTCTCCAAAACTGCCTGTTTATGGATCGGATTGTGCGCCCAAGGTTGGGACTAACGAAGTGCTCTGAACCGACAACGTCTGGAACGCTGCGTTACAGATGATAGGGCATGGCGATTTCAAAGACATCAAACCCAAGGCGCGAAAACAAACTGGCGAGCTTGGCATTGCGGTCCTCGGCCCGCCAATGGTGGAAGACCACAAGTGCACGTTTGCCGGATCGGCTTGGTGTGACCTTGACGGTGACAACATTGTTTTCAGGCACTTCAGTACGTATCGCTGACTGGAATGTAATCCAACTGCCGTTCCGCTGAACCTCCGGCTTGTATGTCGCGGGAAGATCATAAAAGCCCGGATCAGCACGGGCACTTTTGGCCAATTGGCAAAAGCCTGAAAAGCTTTCGTCTTGCACGTCTGGGAAGCAGAGCGCTGCTCCAATGTCAAAGCTCATCAACGTCTTGTCTTGGTCAGCTTCGCATGCGTGCTTTTCATCCCATTCGTCCAGCCACTTAGAAAACATGTTGTTCTTTCTCGGTCGATGTGTCGCGCCGCCCGAAACTGGGGTCGCACAGGCCGTAGATGGCGAGCGACACGGACAGTATGAGCAATACAGAAAACCCCGGTACGAGCCCGATGAACAAAAAGCTGAGTGTCAGAAGCCCCACAACCAACAGCAGTTTCCACGTGGATTTTTGTATGCTGGCTGCTCTTTGCGGCCGCCCTGTCGTATCCAAATGCGCGCGGCCCGAACTCTGAAGCTGTGCAACACCTCGACGAACTTTGAGATAACCGTTCAAAGAGATCGAGACTGTGACAAGGGTTGCAACAAAGCTCGTGAACAACACGGGCGCGCTGTAATCAAAACCACCGCTTGAAGGTTCGCCGCGACCCAAGACGATTGAGAGGTCACTGGCAAACCAACGAAGTATGTTTTCGCTGTCCGACACCAGATACACGGACTGCAGCTTCATGATGATGCACATAATCAAACCAACGACGGCGCATCTGAATACGCCAAACATCACCGTCTCACCGATCTTGCGCGCGCGGTCACCCGCCTCTGGAATGTGTCGGTTTTTCGCGGAATTCGAAATCTCAAAAAAGTCCTGTGTTATGAGGTATATAACAACAAGTCCCATGAAATAGAGATAGGTGCAGCACCCCATGTAAAGCCACACCAGGCCTGTGAACACGATCGTCTCGGGAACCGACGCAATTTCAGGTGATACAATTGCGATCCTGCCCCAATCAATCGGCAAGGTCCTTGGATCTTTGTTGATCAACGGCATCAGCCGCGTCGTGACCCACTGATACCCACCAATGATCGGAACGCAGCCCATAAAAACCAACCCAAAAACCAAGGACGCATCGTCAATTTTTCGGGACCAACCCGCCGCGACAACCGTTTCTGTTTTTTCATTGAGAAGGGCAGCACGGCCCCTTTTCTTCCAGAATGCCAAGAGCTCCGTCAAGAATACGAGGTACAGAGGAATGGCGATCAGAAAATTGAAGGTCCAGTTAGGAGCCCATAGGAAGCCGACCTGCTTCGCACCAGCGACCTCTGATTGATATACAACATCGTGAATACTGGCTGTGTAGGACAGCAGCCCAAGAAGCACAGCGCCAATGAAAACAACGATGGGCAGGCTGAGCGCTGACTTTGGGCACAGCAACCCTTCGGATATCCGGGCGAGTGTACTTCCCGGAGCATTCAAGTCGGGATCGACATATCTAACACCCTGATCAGGGATAGGCTTGCTTGTGTCCCGTGACACCAAATCCGGCGATGGGTGCTCCTTGTGTTTTTTCATCGCCGATTGCAGCTGCCGTTTGGCTCTTAACCGATCTTGAGCTGCACTCAATTCTGCCTGCCAATCGCTTGTTGCTTGTGGGTCATCGCAGCCAAAGATACGGGCAAGCCATCGGATATTTTTCGGGCTGACGCCTCTTTTGTTGTCCTGAAACCATAGCTGCACAGTTCGCAGTTCTATGTCGGCACGATTCGCCTCCATCTGCGAGATTGCCTGGGTGAGAAGTTCCGGTGTCCACGGACCGCTTGGACAACCATTTTTGTCAACAGGGCGACCGGCACCTGCAGCAACCAATCTTTTGAACAGGGTCTTCAGGTCGCTGCTATCCCCAGGTGGAGGGATGAAAAACTTTCCGTTTTTTATCATATACTTGACCAAAACTTTTCACAACGCTTCGCAACGTTTCGCTGCATACCAAGAATTTGGAGGTTAGATAATCTCTAGCTATGCGTGTACTTCTGAATAAGAGCGAAGTCGCTCATCAGACGCGGATCAGCGCCGAGACTGCAAACCGTTTGAGGAGAGATGACAGGTGGAAAGCGAGGCTGAAGCGTTGGCCGAACCGCGGCTTGGGCAGCCCAATCCAGTACATGAGAAAACGCTGCCAAGACGGGTTGGGCGCAACAATGTCATCGGGAATAAAAGCATTCCCAAAAGCTATGAGTACACCATCTGTGACTGGCTGGCGCTTCACAGGTTGTCTGCTGAACGTGTCGAAGATGTCCTTAAGGAGATTTCACACCACAGACCGAACGTGAGCACTCAGCCGCGCCAGCCAGCCCATGAGCCTAGTGGTTTGAGAGCGTCAGACGCATGGAAACTGTCTGCCCGGGCGTTGGCTTGGAAATTCCCGCACGCGGCAGAGGTCATTCTTGATGTCTCTCGCACCGCTGAACTGCTGGTTGCATCGCCCGAAACAGGCGTGTCCAAGCCCTTTACCCTGGCGCGCGACAAGGGCACGGCGCCGCTGGTCTCGATCTGCTTCGCGGGAAACTGTCTGGACGTTTTGGCCATGGCCCACGAGTTCGGGCATGCAGTTCAATACTCCATTAATGCTGATGTATTCGTGAACCCAGTGCAGCGTGAGATCGCTGCTTTTGTGAGCGAACGCGTTTTGCTTGAATATGTTGGCATGCTTGGGCATCCATCTGCGTCCGGCATCCGGTCAGCGCACATCTCTGATGACGCAATCTACCTTGGTGGTGATGCCCAAAGCCTGTCTCTTGCCCTGACAAATCCCGCAGCGCCGTACCGTTACCGCTGGAACTACCCGTTGGCGCGGTATTGTGCTGCGCGGATTTTCGCCATTTGTCAGAACGATAGGCTTTGGAACGCCATTCAGGGGCGGGTTTTGCTTTCCGACTTGCTTGAGACTTTACCGGGGACCAAGAATTGAACCCTGAGAACAACCACTTCCCAGTTGTACCGGATGCGGATCGAAACTGTCCTCAGCTGGATGCGTACAGATCGCTCGGCATAATGGTGATGCTGGATATCTGTGGTCGGCCAAGCCCACCTAAGGAAACCATTGATGAATGCTACGCGGTACTTCTCCGCCATATGCGCCAGAAAACGGCCGTGATCGCGTTGTCTGATGACAGAAGACCGCTTGGTTATGCGACTTGGGTTCAAGACGAACGGGACGTTGTACGTATCACGCATCAAGTTGCCCCATTTGGTGATCATACGATCCTGCATCAGCAGTTGTGCGCGCGGCTACCAAGCGAAGCCAAGGTTGAAGCACCCAGCGGACACACAGTTTGTCGGACACAGCCCGCATGAAGAACTTGGATGATTACGCATGCACAGGCTATGCCGTCGAACTGCTCGCGCAGTCCGAATATCACCGCAGGTATGAGGTGGCCGACTACCTACACACTGAAATCCTGCCCGCTCTCTGGGCCGGCCAGATCCGATTTTACATCACCAAGGACTACGTGCCGACGGCGTTCGTTACGTGGGCGTGGTTGAACAAGGATGTCGAGCGAGAAGTGCACCGAACAGGGCGTGCTTTGCGTCAGGAGGAGTGGAATTGCGGCGACCGGCTGTTTTTCAACGACTGGGTTACGCCGTACGGGAACATACGCGAGGTGCTCCATGAAATGACGCATGTGATATTCCCGGATCAGGTCGCCACAAGCCTGCGCCGCAATCCCGATGGATCAGTGCGTCGGATCAATCGCTGGACGGGTATCAACCTGCGGCAAAGCAGAAAGAGTGGGGGGGCGCTTGCATGAACCCGTTGTCCGCTCAATCCAGGCTGCCTGCCAGCGCGGGTATTTGTCCATATCACCGACACCCCAAGCAGATATTCATTCGCGGGTGCCGTTTTCCATACCGAATTGCGGCACATGCTGTACCCGCAGCATTCACCGCATGATGAGCGGCGGGTCATAGACCAACCCACCGCTCAATTGAGCCGCCGGATGAGGTATCCGGCAAACAGCAACAGATGGTTGATAACATAGAAAACCATCGACGTGTTAGAGGAACACGACATGTTCGACAAACGCAGTATTCGGTCAGATGACCTCTTTGGTCGCGTCAGCTTCGGTGGGGGTGGAGATAGTGACAGTGGGGGCGGCAACAGCGCTGGCCGGGCCGCACAAAATGAAGCCGCTGCTCGGCGCAACGAAAATAGAACGTCCATCACTGACACACACTCGTGGGGTGCCATGACTGGTGGATTGGGTGCGACAACAGGGATTGGTGCCACCGGCTCATCTATCGGGTTTGGCAACCCCAGCGATCCTGCCAATACGTTCAATATGAACCAAACGGTCGGCGAGCCCTTCTAAACAATGAGGTGCCCCAAGGTTTGGGGCACTTCGCGATCAGAGAGCGAAGCAGCAAATGGTTTTCAAAGTAGTTTCGGCGTTAACACTCCTGTTTCTTTCTATGATCGCCATTCACTTATTCAGCGCGACTCTTCCCATCATCGAGACAGAAGAGACAATCTACTATGAAGTCGACGCAACGGCCCGCGACGAAATCTTCGCGCAATTCTCACAAAGGGGGCCACATGGAAATGCTGCGTCTACAGAATGGACGGTATCCTCTCGCTGGCCCTGCCGTGTGCGTCTGCACACCGTGTTCACATATCCAAGGCATACGAACCTTGACAGCCTTTCCGACACAAAAAGAAATCGCTGGTATGAATACATGAAGAATACGCAACTCCATGAACGAATTCATCAATCGCACGGCAGGAGCGCGGCAGGCGAAGTCGTATCGCAATTCTGTTTCTTCCCTCAAACTGTGTGGAGATACTGGGCACTAAAAGACAAAGTGTTTGACCTTGAAAGCCAACATGGGCGACGCGATGGCGCCATTTTGAATTGGTAGGTCACGTATATGCGGCGTCGACCAGGTATCACATGGTGATACAGGTGACTGCATCGCGCCGAATTGCAGCTAATGCTGTACTCTCAGCAGATGCTGCAAAACGAGCGGCAGGTCATAGACCGACCCACCGCTCGATCGAGCCGTCGGGCCAGGTGCCCGGCAAACAGCAAAAGGTGGCCCGTTTTACGGAGTGCCATAAAAGTGTTAGAGGAACACAACATGTTCGACAAAGATGATGTCCGTTCGGACGATCTCTTCGCTCCTGTCAGCTTCGGTGGCGGTGGCGGTGGGGGTGGGGGTGGCGGTAGCAACCCAAACATGCGTCAGATG
>NZ_JWLL01000020.1 GCF_000814025.1 Tateyamaria sp. ANG-S1
TATAGGTTTTATTATGTGAAATCTGCCATGGCCGGTCTGTATCCCTCGCTCAGGAAATCGCAAACGCGTTGTACATTTACCGGTTTCGCCAGCAGCTTGAGGCCCAGCCGTTTGCAATGCGCCCTGAGTTCCGTGGTGCGGTCGGCGGAGACGATGGCGGCGGGTACATCGCCGTAGCGCCACAGGATGTCCTCGTAAAGCTCAACGCCGGTCATACCGGTGCCGAGTTGGTAGTCCAGCAGGAAGACATCGGGCACGAGGTCGATCTCGGAAATCGTCGCGAGCGCTTCTTCACCTGTTTCGGCTAGGATCACCTCGCCACCGCAGCTTTCGATCAGATGCATGATGGCTTGCGCCACGCTGCGATTGTTTTCGACCAGCATGACAAGAAGGCCGCTGAGGTCGCGCAAGGCGTTGGATGGTGCTGCGCGGTGCGGGTCGAGCAACCGTGCTGCAGGTGCTGACACGGGCACCATGAGAGAAAAACAGCTGCCGGTGCCGGGCTTCGACCACAATTCGAGCGGATGGCGCAGGCCCTTGCAGGCGCGCTCCACAATGGCGAGGCCGAGGCCGAGGCCAGCATTCGCGGCCCCCGGCGCAAGCTGTTTGAATTCTTGAAAGATCGCATCCTGATCTTGTTCCGGGATGCCGCAACCGGTGTCCCAAACCTCGATCCGGGCATAGTCGCCGACGCGGCGCACCCCGGCCAGCACGCGCCCTTCATCGGTGTAGCGGATGGCGTTGGACAGCAGGTTTTGCACGATGCGGCGCAGGTAGCCGGGGTCGCTGACCACCGTCAGGCCGCTGTGGACCATTGAAAAGCTCAGCCCCTTGGCCCGCGCGCTCGGGGCCAGTTCGTCGCGCAGCGGGTTGAAGATTTCGGTGAGCGAAACGGGTTGGACATCGAACACCGCCTTGCCTGCGTCGAGTTTTGAGATGGCCGACAGCGCCTCGATTATCTGTTCGACCCCTTGCAAGGCGGTTTCGGTCTTGGCCACCACTTGTTTGATGGACCGGTTGTCGGTCTGGTCGGCGATGGAGGAAACGAACAGCTTGGCCGCTGACAAGGGCTGTAGCAGGTCGTGACTGGCGGCCGCGACAAAGCGGGATTTGGAGGCGTTGGCGCGTTCGGCCTCGCTCAGCGCTTCTTCCAGTTCGGCGGTGCGTTCCTCGACCCACCCTTCGAGGCGTTCGTTCACCTCGGACAAAGCGCGGGTGGCGGCGCGTTCAGATGTGACGTCCGTCAGGCTGATCACGAACCCCCGGTCGGGCATTTCCTGCGCGAAGATGCTGTAGATCTGGTCGCCCTTGCGCGTCACCTCGAAGGCGATGGGTTCGCGGGTGCGGGTGCGGTTGGTCCAGTCGATGAACCGTTCGGCAGGAAAGCTGGTATCGAACACCAGCTCTTCGCGGAACTGTTCCATGAGGTCGTCGAAGTTCAGCGTGTCGCGCAAGCGAATGGGGGCGATGTCGAGTAAACGGTCCATCCGCTTGTTCCAGCCCACCAGTGTCTTGTCGTGGTCGAAGATGCAGACGCCCTGGTTCAGGTGGTCGAGCGTCGCTTGCAGTTTGCGCGCCTCTTGGTGGCGCATCTTATCACGTTCCTGCCGCTCCATCCTGATGATGTCGGTCACATCCGTTTGCAGGATCACGGTGCCGTTGCGCGACGTGCGGTGCTCGGAGGCTTGCAACCAGCGGTCCCAGATCAGGCTGACGTTGAACACCACGTGTTCCTCGCGGTGCCGTTCGAGGCGCAGCCTTGCCCACTCGTCGGCGGTCTGACCGTCTGGCAGGGCCAGGAAACGGCTGGTCGAGATGTAGTTTACGTAGTCCTTGAATGTCAGACCTTCCTTGAGAAGTGGCTCCACATCCTGCAAATCCCGGCAAAAGCGGCTGTTGTAGAGGACGAGCCTGTCGTCCTGATCAAAAAGCGCAAAGCCTTCGTTGATGGTCTCGATCGCTTCGGTCAGGTTAGCCTGCGCGTTTTCAGTTTCACGGTTGGCCTGTTCCAGCCGGGCGTTGGAGTCCTGCAACAGGTCCAGCGTGCGTTCCAGATCGCGGGTGCGGTCGCGCACTTCGGATTCGAGCAAGGCGGCGCGTTCGAACTGCTGGTAGGCAAAGCCGGATTGTTCCGTCTTCTGCTCCACCCGCCGCATCAGGGCGTGCGAGATTTGCAGCAGCTTTTCGTTCTGCCGTTCGAGCGAGTCGTTGGGGTTGATTAGCGACATCAGACGCCCGCCTTGCCCGGCACCGTTGGGTGGTAGAAGGCAACGCCGCTCATTGTGTGGTTCACGTGCAGCGGGCCGATCTGTTCACCATAGGTGGAAAAGCCGGTGACACGGTGCGCGCTGAGCACGTCAGAAATTTGGCGGGTCTGTTGTGACTGCTCGGCCTCGATCCGCCGCAGGATACAGTCGCAGCCAATGATGTTTGCAGGTGCGTCCGGGCGGCCCAGGTCCGACAGCTTGTCCTGCAGGTGGGCCGACAGGTTTTCCTGCGACGCGACGGTCAGCACCATGCCTTCGTCGATGGCGGAGAAGAAGACCAATTCGCCTTGGTCGTTGACCTGCTGGATAGCGCGGACATGGTGCGTGTCGCCGATGCGCACGACCACGGGGTGCGAGGCAAAAGTGAAGCGATCAAGCTGGTCAGGATCCTTGCCGACTAGTCGCGCATATTCGCGCGCGGCGGGTTCGGCGTTGATTTCCTTGACGATGCGTCGGGCAGGATCAGCGCCTGTCACGACCATTTGCGTGTCGCCCGGCACAAGGTGGTTCAGGCTGAAGACCCGCGTCTCATATTTGCTGCGCGCAAGCGTAAGGATGGCCGCGTTGCTGACCACCTCGCCGTTCAGCGCGACAAAGGTCTGGGAAAAGGCGGTGCCGTCCCCGGCCGAGCCGCCAAAAATCGGGAAATCACGCAAGGCGGGCGCGATGGTTGCGGCGAGCGTATCCTCACTGAGCGACAGGCCATCGACGACGAGAAAGGCGAAGTTTTCGTTGAGGTCGGGCGTCTTGTCCCTCAGGGCGATCCGTTCCAGTGTGATCTGGTCAACGGTTTCCTGTATGTCGAGCGCGTCGAGGTCGTGGATCATCAGGGAGGTGGTGGCAAACCCGTCCTCGGGAAAGCCAACGGCGACCACCAGACCTTCTTCGTAGCCTGTCGTGCCGATCTCGCCCGCTGTTGTGCAGGCCAGTACGTCGACGTCTGGAAACAGCGCCTCAGCCTCGGCCACGACGCCGTGAAAGTCGACGGCTGGGGTGACAAAAAGTGCGACTAGCGCAAATGGGCCTTCGCCCAGCTTGCGTTTCAGGTGTTTGACGGGCGACGTCGTTGAAGCGCGCACTTCTGCGGTATGAAGGATGTCATACCTGTCTGCCACAGCACGTCCTTCGAGCCTTCCGGCCTTGGACTGCAATGTCATTTACTCTCTCCCTGACGCTAAAGATATGAGCGTCAGTCGCCGGTTGGCAAGACATTTGAGTATTTGGCTTCCTGCGCGACAAGCACCGCCTGTGTCCGGCTTTGCACCCCGAGCTTACGCATGATGGCGGTCACGTGAGCTTTTACCGTGGTTTCCGCAATCGACAGGTCAAAGGCGATCTGCTTGTTCAGCTTGCCCTCGCAAATCAGGTCTAGGATGCGGGCTTGCTGGTTCGTAAGGGACGACAGGCGGGTAAGGTGGTCGTCCGTGGCATCGGTCCCGTTGCCTTCGACAAACCCGGCGGGTTTATAGATGTCGCCCGCTGCGATGGTTTCGATGGCGTCGCGGAACACCGACCGGTGCGAGTGTTTCGGTACAAAGCCCTGCGCCCCGGCCACGATGGAATTCGCGATGATCGAATTGTCGGTCATGGACGACACGATGATCACCGGCGTCGCCTCTGCCGTGCGCTTGAGCCGCATCAGCCCGTCAAGGCCGTCGACGTCTGGCAGGTTCAGGTCCAGCAGGATCAGCGCGGGCGGGGTGTCATCGACGAGCCGTTCAAGCCCGCGTTCCAGGCTGTCGGCTGTCACCACCTTGTCGAAATTCGCAACCGACCGAAGCGTGAGTTCCAGCGCGTCGCAGAACAGTGGATGATCGTCGATCACCAGCGCCCAGCCTTGCGGCATCTTGGTTTCGGACGGATCGGACAGGGGTGATGTTTGTAGCGCCATACATGCAGCTTAGCCTGCGTGGCTTCCTGCGGTCACCTGTCAAAAGGTCTTACATCACAAGACAAAACGCCCCCGCTGATGCGAGGGCGCTTCGGTGGTGTCAAAGGATCAGTTGGCGGAGGCCAGCTGTTCCGGCAGACGGAAGGTCCAGAGCATGCCGCCTTGGTTCAGGTAGTTGACCTTTTTGGCCACTTCCCCACCCCAGAGCGGAACCGCACCGCCCCAGCCGGAGATGATCGTGACGTATTGCTCACCGTCCTGCTCCCAGGTGATGGGCTGACCCACGATGCCCGAGCCGGTCTGGAAGGACCACAGTTCTTCGCCGGTCTCGTCGTCAAAGGCGATGAACTTGCCCTCTGGCGTGCCGGTGAACACCAAGCCACCTGCGGTCGTCATCACGCCACCCCAAAGCGGTGCGTCGTTCTTGAACTCCCACTTGGTTTCACCTGTGTCGGGGTCGATCGCCTTCAGGCTGCCGATGTGGTCCTCGTAGTTGGGCTTGATGGTAAAGCCCGAACCCAGATAGGCAGCACCTTTCTTGTAGGTGATCGGCTCGTTCCAGATGTCCATGCCCCACTCGTTCGAGGGTACATAGAAGTTGCCAGTGCGCTGGCTGAAGGCCATCGGCATCCAGTTCTTGCCACCCAGGAAGCCTGGGGAAGAGAACACAACCTCACCTTTCTTTCCATCGGCAGAAGCAGCGGGATCGCCGGGACGGTTGGCTTCGGCAAAGATCGGTCGGCCGTTCTCATCAAGCCCTTCGGCCCAGGTGATGTCTTTGACGAAGGGGACGCCGCGCACGAACTCGCCGTCTTCGCGGTTCAGCACATAGAAGAACCCGTTGCGGTCGGCGGTGGCAAAGCGCTGCTCGCCCGCGCGGTTTTCGTAGGCCACAACCTCGTTCACGCCGTCATAGTCCCAGCCTTCGCGTGGGGTGGTCTGGAAGTGCCACTTGATCTCGCCCGTTGCAGGGTCGATCCCCAGGCGCGATGCGGCATAGAGGTTGTCGCCCATGCCATCTTCGCTGGGTGCACCGGCACCGCGCAGGTGGCTATTCCAGGGTGCGGGGTTACCCGTGCCAAAGACCAGCGTGTCGGTGTCGGCATCGTACGACCCGCCGAGCCAGGTCGCACCACCGCCCGTTTTCCACATATCGCCCGGCCATGTCGCGTTCAGCGTGCCGGTCATGGTGCTTTCTTCGCCGTTGAGCATCCCCATGTGACCTTCGATCACGGGGCGTTGCCAGACCAGTTCACCTGTTTCGGCGTCGCGCGCTTCGACGGCACCAACGATCCCGAACTCACCGCCGGAGTTGCCGGTGATGACCAGACCGTTCACGATCAGCGGCGCAGCGGTATAGCTGTAGCCCGCCTTGTAATCGGCGATCTTCTTGTTCCAGACCGTGTCGCCCGTTTTGGCGTTCAGAGCCACGATGCGGGCATCGAGTGTACCGAAATAGACGTTGTCGCCATAGATGGCAGCGCCACGGTTCACCACGTCACAGCAGGGCAGGATCCCTTCAGGCAGGCGGGCGTCGTATTGCCAGATCTCTTCACCCGTTTTGACGTCGATCGCGTACATCCGGGAATAGGAGCCGGTGATGTACATCACGCCATCATGCACGATGGGCTGCGTTTCCTGACCGCGCTGCTTTTCCCCGCCTAGCGAGAAGGCCCAGGCTGGCACGAGGTTTTTGACGTTGTCCTTGTTCAGCGTGTCGAGCGGCGAATAGCGTTGCAGGTGGCGGCCCATGCCGTTGGTCAGCACGTCGCCCGTGGACGCGGCATCGTTGGCCAGCATGTCTTCGGTGACGCCTTCGGCAAATGCGGCTGAGGTCGCAAGGACCCCCGCAACTGCGGCGGCGATAAATCTGTTCATATGTAGTCCTCCCAAAACCCTTTGCTGGGCAGTTCTTGCGAAAGCAGTGAACAGATGTGGCACCGCCCTCGCCATGCCGAGAGTATTTGCGCAAACGGGTCATGCAGGTATTGGCCAATGGTCGTAAGACCCCAAGGAACTTGACAGATGGCGTGCGACTTTGGTCGTGGAGCGAGTCGCGAAATCGGGTTTTGGGCTTCAAAAGGATAAGTTTGCGCACATCGGTGGCAACACGTTATGGCATGCGACTCCCCGGCAAAGTTGCGGCTTTGGTCGTATTCCAGCGCGCGCCGATATTGGTAGGTTTAAGGCGATACGGGAGGATCAACGCATGTTTTTCAAAGCATTTGGCGGGGCCATCGCCGCTGCTCTTCTAGCTGCCGCTGCCTTGGCAGACACGCCTGTGTTGCGCGCGTCGGTCCTGAAGTTCGGCACCGTGAATTGGGAACTCGACACGATCAAACATCATGGCTTTGACACCGCCCATGGTTTCGACTTGCAGGTGCAGGGTGTCGCGGGCGGGTCCGCAGCCAAGGTCGCCTTTCAGGGTGGAGAGGCCGATGTGATCGTCTCTGACTGGCTGTGGGTCGCGCGCCAACGGGCGGCAGGCAAGGACTATGTTTTCATCCCCTACTCCAAGGCTGTGGGTGGTGTGATGGTGCCGCAAGACAGCCCCGCGCAGTCGCTCGCTGATCTGGCGGGATCCAAGATCGGGATCGCCGGTGGACCCTTGGACAAGAGCTGGTTGATCTTGCAAGCCTATGCTGCCCAAGCCCAAGGCGCTGATCTTGAGGCGCAAACTGAACAGGTCTTTGCCGCGCCGCCGCTGATCTTCAAGTCGGCGCTCTCGGGCGAGGTCGATGCTGTCATCAACTTTTGGCACTTCCTCGCCAAGATGGAAGCGTCGGGCATGCGCAAGCTGGTCGATGTCGCCGATGCGGCCACAGCGCTCGGTCTTGATCCGAACACGCCACTTCTCGGGTATGTGGTCAAGGGTGAGATGCTGCGCGACAATCCTAATCTCGTGAATGGTCTGGCCGCTGCGTCGCGCGACGCCAAGGATCTGCTGGCCGCCGATGATACCGAATGGGACCGCCTGCGCGACCGGATGAATGCTAAGACCGACGCGCAGTTCGACGCGCTTAAGGCCGGGTTCCGCGCGGGCATTCCCGACGCTGGTCCGGTCGATGAAGACGCCGCCGCCCGGATGCTCGCCCTGATGGTCGAGCTAGGAGGTGAAGACCTGGTGGGCGATGCAAGGGAACTGCCTGCCGGCACTTTCCTGCACTCCGGCAGTTAGGTGATTGCCCCACTGCTTGATCTGCGATTGCAGGCGCTGGCCTATCAGGGCAAGCCCGTTCTGCGGGACATATCCTTTCAGCTGGATCGTGGTGACACGCTTGCGCTGGTCGGGCCATCCGGGATCGGAAAGTCATCCTTGTTGCGCGTCATTGCAGGGCTGAATACGGATTTTGATGGCAGGTGCGGTGTGCGCGGCACCTGCGCGATGGTGTTTCAGGAACCGACCCTCCTGCCCTGGCGGACTGTTGCCGACAATATTGCACTGCCCACCGGGGCATCGGATCAAGACGTTATGGCGGCCTTGCAGGATGTGGGTCTGAAAGGGCGCGGCGCCGATTTTCCGGGCCAGTTGTCCCTGGGCCAGCAACGGCGCCTCTCCCTTGCCCGTGCTTTTGCCGTGAAACCTGACCTTCTGCTGATGGACGAACCCTTTGTCTCGCTCGATCCCGATCTGGTGGAAGAGATGATGGCGCTTTTTGCCCGTCTCCGAGAGGCGCACGGTGTTGCAACGATCCTCGTGACGCATGCGGAGGAAGAGGCGAAACGCCTGGCTGACCGCATTGTGACGCTGGGCGGTCAGCCCGCGACAATTGTGAGTGACATGGCGCCCTAGCCCCTGCGCCCGATCCGAGTCCGCGCGGGATCGTAGCCGACCAGCGCGGCAACCGCGAAGATCGCAGTCGCCAGCAGGGTCCATCCCAGTGCGCCCGGGTTCAATTCGACATAAAGCGCAAAGCGGATCAGCTCGACCGCGTGGGTAAATGGATTCACCGCGCAGATGTCATGCAGCAGTTCCGAGCTTTCGGCCATTTTCCACAGCGGGTAGAGCGCCGATGATAGGAAGAACATCGGGAAGATGACGAAGTTCATCACGCCCGCGAAGTTTTCAAGCTGCTTGATGAAGCTCGACAGGAGCAGGCCAAGC
Organism: Tateyamaria sp. ANG-S1; assembly: GCF_000814025.1. GTDB lineage: Bacteria > Pseudomonadota > Alphaproteobacteria > Rhodobacterales > Rhodobacteraceae > Tateyamaria. The sequence goes on from NZ_JWLL01000020.1 coordinate 8,264, forward strand.
GCGCCCAGCATCAGCCCCGCCACAAGCAAGGCAGGCAGCGCGGTGACGTAGCCCCACGCGGGCATTCGAATGTCGAAGAGGGCGGCGATGGCGAGGAAGGCATAGACCTGCAGGATCGAAATAGCTGTCGAGCCCACCAGCCTGCAAAAGAGCAGCCACCCGCGCGGCAGTGGCGAGGTCAGCAGCAACTTCATCGACCCCATCTCACGGTCGTAAACGAGGCTGAGTGATGATTGCATCCCGTTAAACAGCAGGATCATGCCGCACAGGCCGGGGACAATATACGTCTCGTAGGTGATATAGGTCTGGTATGGAGGGATGATACTGAGGCCGAGGGCCGCGCGGAACCCGGCGGCAAAAACGAGCAGCCAAACTAAGGGGCGGACAAGGGCCGCGATGAACCGTTCACGCTGGTGGATAAACCGCAGCGCCTCGCGCAGCACGATGGCGCGCATGGAGGTGAGGTAGGCGCTCACGCCTCCGCTCCGGTCATGGACAGGAAGCGGTCTTTCAAACTCATGTCGCCTGCAACGTCACGCGCTTTGCCGTGTGCCAATACCTTTGCGCGGTGCAGGACGATCAGGTCATCGTCGGGTCGCACCTCGTCCGTCAAATGTGTGGCCCACAGGACTGTCTTGCCCTGATCTGCCAGTGTATGCGCATAGTCCGTGATCGACGCACGCGCAGCAGCGTCTAAACCCACGGTCGGCTCATCCAAGAGCAGCACACTGGGATCATGCAGCAAGGCGCGCGCAATCTCGCTCCGCCGCCTGTGCCCGCCGTTCAGGGCGCGGGCCTTCTCCCCTGCCCGCTCGCGCATATCGAGTTGATCCAGTGCGGCGTCAATGTGGGCGCGTGCGGCGCGGCCCGACAGACCATGCAGCGCTGCGAAGTAGTTCAGGTTCTGTTGGACCGTCAGATCGAGGTCGAGGGTCGTTTGTTGAAACACGATGCCCAACTCGGCCAACGCTGCACGCGGGTTCGTGCGCAGATCGTGGCCTGCAATGATAATCCGCCCCTCTGGCGCCACGAACAACCGGGTCAGCAGGTTGAAGAGCGTCGACTTCCCCGCGCCGTTCGGCCCGAGCAGCGCGCAGAACGCACCAGAAGAGACGCTGAAGGAGACATCCTCCAACGCCTTTTTCGCTCCGTATGAATAGGTGAGGCCCGTGGCCTCAAGCCCTGTCATTTAATGGTGATGTCCAACCGTTGCGTTTCGCCCGATGTCCCCGGGATCTTGATGTAGTATGCGCCGGGTTTGATCGCGACGAAACCGATCTCCATTTCGCCCGCTTCGTCAAACTCGATGCTGTCGAGGCCGAGGGGGCGGATCTCAAGACCCTCCACCACAATCTCGTCAATCCAGATCGCGCGGAAGAACTCGGGGCCAACCAGCGCCAGTTCCTGACTGCCGTCACCTTGGATTTCAAACTCGTAGTAGGTGCCGGATTTCAGCTCCCACGCGCCTTCGGGTGCGATGGGTTCACCCGCCGACAGGATGATCGGCGGCAGGTCTTCCTTGTTGCTGCCGCCCAGCAGGCCCGCAGCGCCAAAGCCTGCGTCGTCATCATCATTGTCCGCCAGGGCAAATGTCGGTGCGGCAAGCGCCATTGCGGCGATCAAAGCCAGGGTCTTCATTGGGTTTCCTCCCGAAATGTAGTGAGTATTAGGAACCGGTGGGCCGGAACGCGGCCCCCCAGGGAAAGCGGCCTACCTTGATGGACTTGATGGCCTCGCGTTTTTCCACGTCGATAACCGTGACATCGCCCGACACACCGTTGGTGGTGAACAGCATCGACCGATCCTCGTTGAAGTCCATGTGCCAGACGCGGCGGCCGACGAGGATGTAATCCTCAACCTCATACGTTTCGGCGTTGACGACCGCGACGTGGTTCGATGGCCCAAGCGCGACAAAAGCGTGGGTGTCACCGGCTGTGAACTCGAACCCCACGGGCTGCACGCGGTCGGGGTGGACACCCTGCACCTCAAAGCTCATCTTGGCCTTTTCGGTTTGCGTGGCGGTGTCGAACACGGTCAGCGTCCCGCCAATCTCGGAACTCACCCACATCTCGGCACCGTCCTTGATGAATTCGGCGTGGCGCGGGCGGCTGTCGACAAGCGTGTTGGCAAACAGCTCCTGCGTTTCGGTGTCGATCCAGTGGGCCATGTTCGTCGTCTCAGACGTGGTGATGGCGATCTTACCATCGGGGGAAACGGCCATGCCCTCCGGCTCCACGCCCACGTCGATCTGGGCCACGACCTTGCGGGTTTCCACGTCCACAACAGTTGTGATCGCATCATCCTCGTTCGCTATATAGAGGTGCCGGTCATCCGGGTGCAGCACGAATTGCTCCGGGTCATCGCCGGAGGGCAGTTCATGCAGGATCTCGCCCGAGTTCGGGTCCATCACCTGCACCGCATTGCTGTCGGAAGCGCAGATATACAGGCGGCTGTAGTCGCTGTTGAACAGGATGCCACGCGGGCGCTCGCCCACATCATAGGTCTTGATGACCTCAAGCGTCTCGGTCGAGATGACAGAAATCGTGTCGTCTTTCTCATTCGTCACCCAGATCTCGCCCGCCATCGCGGTGGACGCCAACAGGGAAAACATCGCAGTCAAACGGATCATTGGAAGGCCTCGCAGTTGCTTTCGGGGCGGTCGAGCCCCAGGCTGTCAAGTTCGTTGGTCTGGTGAAGGAACCCCTCGAGCGGGGCTTGGGCCACCAGCGCACGGGGGTGCGCGATGGCAATGGGTTGGCGCAGCTGACCATTCCAGTCGCGGTAAGTCAGGGGCCGGCCCTTGAAGCCCGCCAGTTCGAACTGGTCGGACATGATGTATGCGCGCAGTGTTTCGGGGTCGGTCGCATTGGTGCGCGTCACCGCCTCGCCCAGCGTGCGCACGGCGGCCCAGGCTGCGTAGTCTTGCGCCGTCATCTCGCGCTCGTGTTCTTCCTCGAACCGGGAATGAAGTTGCGCCGCGCCCCATTGCTCGATGACGGGTGACCAGCCAACCGACGACAACCCTTCGGACCCGACAACGGGCCGGGCTTCCCAAGTGTTGTAAAGGACGTAGCGCCCGAAATCGTGCACCTCATCCGCGATGATCAGCGCGTCGTAGTCACCGAAGTCCTGGGTGAACAGCGGCACTTCCTGGCTGGCATTGCGACGCATGTCGGCGTCGAAGGCCCATTCCTTCTCTGCCTCCAGCGAAAGACCGAACTTGGTCAGCGACCGGCGCATCGCCTCGGCATAGCTGGTGTCGGCTGCGTGCGTGCCTGTGATCATGACCAGATCATCCCAGCGCTTCTTCACAAGCATCTGAGCCAGCGCATCCGTACGCATCGCATCTGAGGCGAGCGTGTGCAGCAAGTTGCCTCGGCACTCTGCATCGCGCAGGGCCAGATCACCGGCGGACGTATTGAACAATACTGCACCTTCCGCCTCGGCCAGATCGGCAATTGCAGTGATGTCTTCCGGGCCCGCGTCGATCACAAGATAGGGCGACGCGGTTAGCAAATCGCGCGCGGTGGCCAGTGGGTCTTCGCCTTCGTACACCTCTGCCACGGTTAATTCGTATGTCTGGCCGAGAAACTTGCCCGTTGTCAGATTGTCCGCCAGCCCCGTCTGCGCCCCCGCAAGACCATTGCTTTCAGGGATCGGATCAAGGTTGGACAGAGTTGGGGGTGCAGGCTGCTCGACCCGCAAGTACCCGATATTCAGTGTAATTTCCGCACAGACAGGTACGGCCAGCGCACCCCCAAAGAGCGCACCCAAGACAAGGTGTTTCACGTATTTTCCTCCCGTTCCCTCAAGGCTAACTTGAGCGGGAATTGGGTGTGTATAGGACCATGGTCTTACTCCCTTTGGCCCACAACCAAAGTCGAATATCCCGCCCCCGCCCCGTGCCTTAGGACAGAAGGCAAGAGGAGCACTCATGTCAGGGAGGCATGTGATGAAAAGCACATCCAAGAATAGATTTCTGCTGGCCGGCGCGTTGACGGCTATTGCAACACTTGCCGTCGCCCATGGCGATGTCGCACCGCAAGCCGTGGACACCTCGGACCTGCCCGCGATCGAAGGGGATTGGCTGACCGAGAACCCCTACCGCGCCGACAAGGTGGGCGAGGAAACCTGGCTGCGCGCCATCGAAATCGGCGCCTCGGGCTACAATCAGAACTGCGCGCGCTGCCACGGGCTGGAAGTCGTCTCGGGCGGTCTGGCACCCGACCTTCGGTTCCTTGAGGCCGAAGAATACGGCGACGAATGGTACATGGAACGCTTTGTCGAGGGCTACACCCAGAACGGCATCACCAAAATGCCCGCTTTTGGTGAGCTTCTGGGGCAAGAAGCCGCCTGGGCCATCCGCACGTATATCGAGGCGCGACCAGATGACGTTGCGATGGAAGAGGTTGCGGACGAGCTGAAAACGCTGCGTGACGAATTGGCGGGATACATCAGCGATGCCAGCGGTGCCGATGCCGACGCTCTCAAGGCGCGGCTTGGTGAAATCGCGGGCGAAATCCCGACGCTGTCCGGTGCCCCGGTGGCCGACAGCGTGGCCTTCCGCGCGGCCAACCTGATCGACGGGACGCCCGGCGCATACAAGTCGGCCTCCGAAGCCTTGACGATTGGTCTGTCTGCCGCAAACTGACGGCATGACATTTCGACAAACAATCTTCTCCCTGGTGGTTGTGGGTCTGTCCTTGGGGCAGGCCCACGCTGCTGATCCATGCGCGGATCACGTGCCGCAACCTAAGCCCCAGAACGTGGGGCGGGACATCGTGGGCAAGGAGCTGGACCAGATCCAGGACCAGGGGCACATGCTGTTCGCTGTCTACGAGGATTACCCGCCCTATTCCTGGAAAGAGAATGGCGAGCCGATGGGCGTAGACATCGAGATTGCCCGTATCATTGCCGAAGATCTGGGGGTCGATGCGCGGTTCAACTTCGTGGCTGCGGGCGAGAACCTGGATGCGGACCTGCGCAACAATATCTGGCGCGGTGCCCTGATCGGCGGACGCATCGCGAACGTAATGATGCGCATCCCTTATGACAGCGCCTTTAAGTGTCGGGTCGAGCAGGTGGTGTTCACCGGCCAATACGCGGGCGAGAGCATCGCGATTGCCTATGACAAGGCGACCTACCCCGAAGAAAAGCCGGTTCCGGCCTATTTCCGCTTCGACACTGTAGGGGTCGAGAACGATTCGATCTCTGACTTCTACCTGTCAGGTTTTGTAGGCGGTCAGCTTCAGCCAAACATCCGCCGCTTCACCACAACGGCAGAGGCGATGGAGGCGCTGAACGCAGGCGAGGTGAAGGCGGTCATGGGTCCCTTGGGAGAATTGGAGCACGGACTGAGCGACACAAGCGGTGTGCACCAGCCCCCGCTCGCAGGCTTTGCCGTCAGCCAGTGGACCCTCGGCGTGGCCGTGAATTTCCGCTACCGACCGCTGTCCTATTCCGTCGATGACGCGATCAATTACGCGCTGCAAGACGGGCGGATTCCGGCGATTTATGAGAAATACGGCCTGACCCACCAAACCCCTGAAAGATAAGCACGACTTTGGTCGTACACACTTGGTCGAATGGTGCATGGGCCCCCTGCGCCATAGGCTTTCAAACAAGCAAAAGGGGGGCATTCCATGAATCTCAGCGACTCACGTGTCATCGACGCCGACCGGGCCACGGTCTGGGCCGCGATCCTCGATCCAGAGGTGCTGAAGGCCTGCGTGCCCGGCTGCCAGGAGATGGAGGGCACGGCGGAGGAAGGCTTTACCGCGACAGTCGTGCAAAAGGTCGGCCCGGTGAAGGCGACATTCAAAGGGGCAGTCACCCTGTCGGATATGCAGGCCCCCGAGAGCGTGAACATCGCGGGCGAGGGCAAGGGTGGCGCCGCGGGCTTTGCCAAGGGCGGCGCCAAGGTGCGGCTTGAGGCGCAAGGTGACCAGACCGTGCTGCACTACGATGTCGAAGCAAAGGTCGGCGGCAAGCTCGCCCAGCTCGGCAGCCGTATTATCGATGGCTTTGCCAAGAAGATGGCGGACCAGTTTTTCAACAATTTCCAGGACCACGTGGGCGCCCCTGCGCCTGCCGAAGAACCAGAGCCGGAGACGTCAGAAGACGCACCCAAGAAGGGCTGGCTTAAGCGCCTCGTCAGCTAGGCGCGGACCAACATATCAGACATTCCAAGGGAGGAACGAATGACCAAGGTAACCATGACGGTGAACGGCAAGACCGTTTCCGGAGACGTGGAAGGACGCACATTGCTGGCGTCCTTTCTGCGCGACGATCAGGGCCTGACGGGCACGCATATCGGCTGTGACACATCGCAATGTGGCGCCTGCGTCGTGCATGTGGACGGCGTGGCCGTAAAGTCCTGCACAATGTTGGCGGCGGAAGCCGACGGTGCGACCGTTGACACCATCGAAGGGCAAGCGAATGCTGATGGCTCGCTGAATGTGATCCAGCAGGCGTTTCAGGATCACCACGGCTTGCAATGCGGTTTCTGCACACCCGGCATGGTGATGTCGGCGGCGGCCCTTCTCAAGGAGAACCCCAAGCCGTCAGAGCAAGAGATCCGCGAGTACCTCGAAGGCAATATCTGCCGTTGCACCGGCTACCACAACATCGTCAAGGCAATCATGGCGGCGTCCGGTCAGGACGTCACAGCCATCGCCGCTGAATAAGGGGAGGATAGACAATGCCCAAGGACACAGGGATTGGCGCCGCCACAGTGCGCCGCGAAGACGTCCGCTTCCTGACCGGAACCGGCGAATACACAGACGACATCACGCTGGCGAAACAGACCTACGCGGTCTTTGCTCGCTCGACCGTCGCCCACGGCACGATCAAATCCATCGACACCTCTGCCGCCGAAGTGATGCCCGGCGTGCTGGCCGTGTTCACCGGTGAAGACTTCGCCGAAGTGGGCGGCAACCCCGCTGGCTGGCTGATCAACTCGCGTGATGGTGAGCCGATGAAGGAACCCAAGCGGCCCGTCCTGGCACACGGCAAGGTGCGCCACGTGGGTGACGCCTATGCTGCTGTCATCGCCGAAACAGTGCAGCAAGCTCGTGATGCAGTTGAGGCCATCGAGGCAGATATCGAAGAATTCGACGCCATCGTCGACATGAACGCAGCCCTGTCTGGGTCCAACTATGTCCATGACGAAATCGGCACCAACCAGTGCTTTGACTGGGGTTGGATCGAAGATAATCGCGAGGCAACGGACAACGCTATCAAGAACGCGCATCATGTCACCACGCTGGAGCTGGTGAACAACCGCCTCGTCCCCAACGCGATGGAGCCGCGCGCGTCCATCGGTAGCTATAAGGCGAGTACGGGTGAATACACCCTGCACACAACCTCGCAGAACCCACACCTGACGCGGCTGCTGATCTCGGCCTTTGTCCTCGGCATCCCCGAGAACATGCTGACCGTCATCGCGCCCGACGTGGGCGGCGGGTTCGGCTCCAAGATCTATCACTACGGTGAAGAAGCGCTGGTGCTGGCGGCGGCCAAACGGCTCAATCGCCCGGTGAAATGGACGGCAGATAGGACGGAGTCGTTCCTGACCGATGCTCATGGCCGCGACCACGTGACCAAGATCGAACTGGCGCTGGACAAGGACGGAAAATTCCTCGCCTTCCGCACCGACACCAAGGCGAATGTCGGTGCGTATCTGTCGAACTTTTCGACCGCGACGCCGACCTTCCTGCACGGCACGCTGATGGCCGGGAACTACACGGTGCCGCTGGTTTATGTGAACGTGAAGGCGGTGTTCACCAACACCGCCCCTGTTGATGCCTATCGCGGTGCCGGACGGCCCGAGGCGACCTATTCCATCGAACGGGTCATCGACAAGGCCGCGCGCGAGTTGGGGATGGACCCGATCGAGCTGCGGCGCAAGAACTTCGTGAAGCCTGACCAGTATCCCTTCGCTTCTGCGGCAGGGCTGGAATATGACGCGGGCAACTACGACGCGCTCATGGACAAGATGGAAGAGGTCGCGGATGTGGCCGGCTTTGCCGCACGCCGGGCCGAAAGCGAGAAGAACGGCAAGCTACGCGGCTTTGGCGTGAACGCATACATCGAGGCTTGCGGCATCGCGCCGTCGAACCTCGTCGGTGTGCTTGGTTCTCGCGTGGGTCTCTACGATGCGGCCACGGTGCGTGTAAACGCCACTGGCAACCTGAGCGTCATGGTCGGCGCGCACAGCCACGGGCAAGGACATGAAACGGCCTTCCCGCAAGTGGTGGCCGAGATGCTGGGCATCGACCCCGCCGTCATCGACATCGTGCACGGCGACACATCCAAGATCCCCTTCGGCATGGGCACCTATGGCTCGCGTTCGCTGGCGGTCTGCGGCTCTGCCGTAGTCCGGGCCACCGAAAAGATCATCAACAAGGCCAAGAAGATCGCAGGTCATATGTTGGAAGCGTCCGAGCACGACATCACGCTCGCGGACGGCGTGTTCTCGGTCTCGGGCACCGACAAGTCGGTGACCTTTGGCGAGGTCGCGCTCAAGGCGTACATCCCCCACGAGTACCCGCTCGAAGACATCGAGCCGGGGCTGGAGGAGACGGCGTTCTACGATCCCGCGAACTTCACCTATCCCTCTGGCGCCTATGCCTGCGAGGTTGAGGTCGACCCGGAGACCGGCAAGGTAACCGTGGAGCGGATGACGGCCGTGGACGACTTCGGCAATGTCATCAACCCGATGATCGTGACCGGTCAGGTGCAGGGTGGTCTGGCTCAGGGCATCGGGCAGGCGCTGCTGGAAAACACGTCCTACGACGAGAACGGCCAACTGCTGAGCGCGTCCTACATGGATTACACCATGCCGCGCGCCGATGACTTGCCGATGTTTGCGGTGGATCACAGCCAGGGCACGCCCTGTACCCACAACCCGCTTGGGGTGAAGGGCTGCGGTGAGGCTGGTGCCATTGGTTCGCCGCCCACGGTGGTGAATGCGGTGATCGACGCGTTGCAGTCGGGTGGGAAGGATGTGACCCATATCGACATGCCCGTTTCGCCCGCCCGCGTTTGGGAAGCGATGCAATGATCTGAGAGGGCAGGACCGGGGGCCAGCCCCCGGACCCCCGGGATTTTTTGAAACAGGGAAGGGGGGAACCCACGCCCTGTTTCAGATGAAAGGACAAAAAATGTACAACTTCGATGTTGAAAAGCCGGGCACGGTTGCAGACGCCGTCGCAGCCATGAGGACAGAGGACGCGCAAGCGCTGGGTGGGGGGCAGACCCTTATTCCCACGCTGAAGCAGCGGCTTGCCAGCCCGTCCACGCTTGTGTCGCTGAAAGGCGTGGCCGAGATGCAAGGGATCACGCGGGATGGTGACAGCCTGCGCATCGGTGGGGCCACAACCCACGCGACTGTCGCAGCGGATGGCAACTACGCGGCGCTGTCGGCGCTGGCCTCGCATATTGGCGACCCTGCGGTGCGCAACCGGGGAACCATTGGCGGCTCGCTCGCTAACAACGACCCCGCGGCCTGCTATCCGGCGGCTGCTCTGGCCTCGGGTGCGACGATCGTCACTACCTCGCGCGAGATCGCGGCAGACGACTATTTCCAGGGCATGTTCGACACCGCCTTGGAAGAAGGTGAGATCATCACTGCTGTCAACTTCCCGATCCCGCAGGCGGCAAACTACCAGAAGTTCGTCCAACCTGCCTCGCGCTTTGCCTTGGTGGGTGTGTTCGTTGCCAAGTATGCAGACGGCGTGCGCGTGGCGGTCACCGGTGCTTCGAACGAAGGTGTGTTCCGCTGGACCGAGGCCGAAGCGGCGCTGAGCGCTAACTTCGCTGCCTCGGCGCTCGAAGGGCTGAGCGTTTCGGCGGACAACATGATTGCCGACCTGCACGGATCCGCCACATACCGCGCGCATCTGGTCAAGGTGATGACGGGCCGGGCCGTGGCTGCTGCAAGCTGATCCTCGGTGACATCAAACAGAGAGGGCGGGGATCATCCCCGCCCTTTTGTCATTTCAGAGTGTGATAAGGTCACCGCTCGGATCCACCAACGTGATCCGGTGCACATAGGGTTCGCGGCGCACCTGTTTCACCTGCTCAAGATCTGCCAGCACCAATCCGGTCGACAAAGCGTCGGCCATCGCAGCAGTATCTGCTTCGACTGACACAGTAGACCAGCGCGGCGACTGAACCGAATGGACGATGTGACCGTTCGGGCCGACCGGCGTTGCCATGGGGCTCGACGTGGCTACTGCCCGATTTTCGATGGTGCGCATGGCAAGCATGCCATGGATCGGATCAGACAGGCCCAACCGCCACGGCCCGCCCGTACCGCGATGCTCACCGATGTTGACCAGCGTTCTTTCAAAGCCTTGCGCCCGCAGCATGTCCGACACGAGGTCGGTCGCAAACCCCTGTGCGATGCCGTTGAAGGTGAGCGACTGTCCCGGCGCAAGCGTCACATGGGAACCCTGACATGTGACCTGATCCCATCCGATGCGCGCGTGAGCCGCCTCGACATCACCGCCGTCGACCAGCGCGCGCCAGAGGGGCTGAACCGTCGGGTCAAATAGGCCGCTGGTAACCTGATGCGCCGCATCCGCAATCCGCATCAGGTCAATAAACCGCGTGGGAACCTTCCGTGCGCCTTTGGCATTAAGCCTAGCCAGCTCCGACACCGGGTCGTAAAGCGAAAACAGCCCTTCAACCTCGGCAATCAGGGCGCGCGCCTCTTCCAATGCAGGACCGGCGATATCTGCAGGCCCATGCAATTCGATCGACACCTCGGCACCAAAGGCCCGACCCGTCCACGCATGCCGTTGCGCCAACGCAGGTGTGGCAGCGAAACAAGCGGCAACAGCCAGGAAACGACGTCGAACCATCATTCCGCGGCCATCCCCAGCTTGCGCCCCTTCGCGGCGAGGACCAGCGGCACGCATTTGCGTTCATCCTCGTGAATCGTCACGCAATCCAGACACTGGAAGCACTCCGAATACTGGACCTCGCCTGTCTTCTTGATGGCGCCGTAGCTGCACTTGACCTTGCACAACTGACAGGGCGAGCCACACTCGGCCCGCCGCGCGATCCAGTCGCGGCCCCGCACCAGTCCACCTATCGCCATGACCGCACCCAGTGGGCAGAGGTAGCGGCAAAACCCTTTGAACAGGACCATCGACAGGAGCAGCAGTGCGACGGCATAGACGACATAGTACCATTCGCGGATAAAGAAGGTCGTGATGGCCGTCTTGAACGGCTCCACCTCGATCGCCTTGTCCAGCGCGGCGGGCGCTGTGACCATCAGCGTCACCAACACCGCTAGCACGACATATTTCAGGTTCTTCAATTGCGCGTCCCAGAACGCATTTGGCTCGATTTGCGGCAGGCGCAGCAGGCGTCCCAGATGGTTGGCGAACTCTTGCAACGCACCGAACGGGCACAGCCAACCGCAAAATAGCCCCCTGCCCCACAGGACAAAGCCGAGGACTGTTACGCCCCAGACCGCCAGTGAAAACGGATCATAAAGCAGGAAGGCAAAACTGCCGCCATCGAGCACGGTGCGGCCAACGGCAAGTGGCGTCGCGATAGACAACTGCCCCTGCCCCCACCAGCCGATGAAGCCCACGACAAAGGCCAGTACACCCAAGCGCAGCGGTGTGAACCAAGGCGACCCGGCCAGACGGTTCTGCCCAAAGAGCAGCAAGGCGACAAGGCCAGCCAGAAACAAACCCAGCACCGCCAAGTCCACCGCCCGATTGCGCAGCGCATCGACCCAGGGCGGCGCTGGCTTGATGACCTCGGGACGTTTGTAAAACCGCTCGGGCGTCACATGCGGCACGTCCAGTGTAACCGATCCGATCTCGGGCTGGAAAGACCCGTGCTCGCGCAGCGCTTTGACCTTCAGCACCCACTCACTCGCCGGATCAAAGCCCAGCCGCCGGTCTGTTCGCAGGATCAGCGCCGCCCCGTCATAGACCGCATTATGCAACTCGTTCGGCAGCGCGTCGTTCAGCTCGACATAGATGTCGCTGTCGCGAAACGCGATGGGAAAGCCACCTTGTTCCGCGCTGATCAGGTTGGGCGCGGTGTTGCGCACGAACTCGTCGGTGACCAGCCCGTGCCGCCCGGCCTCGATCACCAGAACCGGCTCGTCCGTATCCGCAATCTCCATAAAGCTTTGCAGCTCTTCGAAACTGCTGGGGCTCAACACAGCCTCAGCGACGGAGGGCGCACCGATGTCGACCACCCAAAGGTCCAGATAGGTGCCGTCAGGATCATCTTTGGCCTCCGGGTCGTCATCCTCCCAAAGCGTGCCGTCAAAGGCGACATCCATGTCAGCATTCGTCACCACCTTGCGCGTGGCGATCCCCTGTTTAACCAACGCATCCCAGGTCAAATCCTCGCGATACTCCGGGTCGGGATAAGCCGGCGGACCGGATGAAATCCCACCCATCTTCTCTCGTGCGACCTGCAAGGCGGCGGCCAGAATGCTCTCGTGCGCGATCCGAACCGACGCCGTCCCCTTGGTCACGCCGTCCAGATAAACCAGCGCCGATCCGTCCCCGCCCGCGCCATAGGGCGAGCCGACAACCAGCGTGTCCGAAATCGAATGTCCACGATACTGCTTGAAAAAATCGTAAAACAGCTTCTCCGGCAGGCCGGAGACAAAGATCGGCTCGTTATGAGAGATCAGCTGCACGTCCAGAAACCGGCCGTCCAGATCCAGCACCACAAGCATGTTGATCGCCGCCCCGGAAAAGCCGGGCAGAGGCGCCATCGGCTCAGTCTCGAACACATATCCCGCCTCGGCCCCGCCCGAATTCAAAAGCTGCCAGACGCCCTGATCGTTGATCTGTTCACCAAGTGACATGGGCGGCACGATGTAGGGCTCGAGCACCTCGCGCGTCAGCGGTTCCGCCATGCTCGCGATCAGCGACATACTCCACAGTATGGCACTCAGCAGACAAGCAGATATGCGTTTGATCCCTGACATCTTGCGCAGCCTATTCCGGTGCGCCATGCGACCCTATGCGACTAAGGTCTCACCAAGGCCCGACACGCCTTTGGCGCAGGTCACATTTGTGACAGGCTTGGCCCATGAACGACGCCCGCTTCGACATCACGGCCCTCGCTCTTTCACTGCTCGGCTTGCTTGCCCTGTGGTGGGCGGTAGCGTGGCTCGGCAGCGACCCAACGGTCCTGCCCTCCCCGGCGGACGTCTGGCGCATCTTCCTCGGCGAAGTTGCAGACGGCGAGATGCAGGTCCACTTCACCGCCACGCTTTTACGGGTCGCCGCGGCCTTCTCACTCGCCATGGGTTTCGGGTGTCTGATCGGCCTAGCCATGGGGTTCAACGACGGGGTCAACCGCTGGTTTTCGGCCTGGCTGGTCGTGCTTCTGAACGTGCCAGCGCTGGTAGTGATCGTCCTGTGTTACCTCTGGATCGGCCTGAACGAAGTGGCCGCCATCACCGCCGTCGCCCTCAACAAAACAGCCATGGTCGCCGTCGCCATCCGTGAGGGTGTCCACGTACTCGACCCCAAGCTGCGCGACATGGCACAAGTGTTCCGGATGTCACCCGTGACCCGGCTGCACCACGTCATCCTGCCGCAGCTTTGGCCTTACATCGCGACCTCTACCCGCAACGGGCTCGCCATCATCTGGAAAATTGTTCTGGTGGTCGAGTTTCTGGGCCGCAGCAACGGCATCGGCTTCCAGATCCACCTCTATTTCCAACTGTTCGAAACGGGATACGTACTGGCCTATGCGCTCAGCTTCGTTGCCTTCATGCTGCTCTTGGAATTCACACTTCTGCGCGCGATGGAGGTCCGCGCCACCCGCTGGCGCCAGCGCACGGCTTAGAACAGCAGGTTGCAGCCCAGCGTCCGGTTCATCGCCGCGATCAACTCGTCCACCGTCTCAGTCCCAACATATTCCCCGCCCGTCTGGTTGGCGAGGCACTGGGCCACGCTGACCGAATTCAGGTAATCGGTATCCCCTTCCGTCTCCCAACCGAAATGCTCACCCCGAACTTTGAAGCCAATGACATGGACCGTCAGCGCGGTGCCTGAAAGCTGCGCTGCCAGCGCACAGGTTTGCCCGCCACAGGTTTCCTTGCCATCGGTGACCAGAACAACGGTCCCCGGTTTCTTCGGCGACCCTAGGGTTTTGGCCGCCAACGCCACGGCTTCGGTCAATGCCGTGCGCCCCTCCGGCTGCAAATTCTCGACGGCAGCAATCACGGCCTCCGCCGCACCAGCGCGCGGGCCAAAGCGTAACTCAATCCCCGAACACTCACCCACACCGCCCGCGCCGCCGGGGCCATAGACGATCAACCCGATGCGTCGGAATTGCTCCACCTGCGGCATCACGGTCCGCATGGCCCTGCGCGCTTCAAAAATGCGCGGTTCGTCAATCTGGTTGAACCCCATTTCCGCCATGGAGCCGGAGCCATCGAACACGATCATCGCGTCATCCGTGCAGTCGGCATGCGCAGCGGTGGACACAAGAACTGCCGCAATGCCAAGCGTCGCTGCAATCCTCTGTCTCATGCCAGCCCCCCTACCGCCGATACACAAACGCGGGTGCAGCAACCTCCTGCACCTCTTCCACCAATAGCGCATCCAGTGCCGCGCGTCCCGGTGACTTGGTGCACACCGGATCGGGGGCGGCGGCATCGCCCAGTAGCGCCATCGCCTGACACCGGCACCCGCCAAAATCAATGTCGCGCCGGTCGCAGGACTGGCATATGGAAGGCATCCAATCGGTGCCGCGATAGGCGTTGAAGGCATCACTTTTATACCAGATGTCCGACAGCGCCCGATCCGTCACCTTTTCGAACCGCAAATGCGGGATAGTCTCTGCCGCGTGACACGGAAGTACGGTGCCGTCCGGTGTGACGTTCAGGCCCGTCGATCCCCACCCGTTCATGCAGGCCTTGGGAAAATCGGAGTAGTAATCCGGCGGCACAAAGTCGATCACCAGCCGGCCCTTAAGCGTCTCAATGGCCCGCGCCACCGTCCTCTTGGCCGTCTCGACCTGCTCCCTGCTGGGCTGCAACACCGCACGGTTGATCAGCGCCCAACCCTGGAACTGCACGCACGCCACTTCGATCCGCCGCGCGCCCAGGCGCAGCGCCATATCGATGGTCTGCGGCAGATCATCCAGGTTATCGCGGTGCATCACAGCGTTTAGGGTCAGGGGAAAGCCGATGTCCGCGATGATCTCGGCCACGTGCATCTTGCGGTCAAACCCGCCTTTGTACCCGCCGATGCGATCAGCCATGGAAGCGTTTACGCCCTGCAAGGACAGCTGCACATGGTCGAGACCCGCATCATCCAACTCACGCAACCGTCGTTCGGTCAGCCCGATGCCCGAGGTGATAAGATTCGTGTAAAGCCCCGCCTCACGCGCTGCGATGACCAAGCCCACCAAATCACGCCGGGACGCAGGTTCACCCCCTGACAGATGCAATTGCAGAACACCCAAGCGCGCCGCTTGCTGGAACACATCGGCCCAAGCCTCGGTACTCAACTCGCTCTCTTTGGCCAACAACTCCGTCGGGTTCGAGCAATAAGGGCACGCGAGGGGACAGCGATGCGTCAACTCGGCCAGCATTGCCATGGGGGGATCAACGCGGACGGACATGCACCATCCCCCGGTCCCGCAAATCCTCGACAAAGGCCGTCACATCCGGCGCGATGGCGTCCAAGGGGGCGTCATAGATCTGCGCCAGATCGGCTGAAATCTCGGCCAGACTCGCTTCGCCATCGAGCCGCCCAACCACAGCCTTGCCCACCTGATCCAACACCAGCACCCGTTCTGGCCCAAGGATCACGTCGACATTCCGCACCGCATCAAACTGAGTGCGCACGCCGCGCGGCAGGTATGGGACGTCGTCCTGCGTCACCGCGCCAACCCCTCGCCCGGTTGCCAGCCACCGGGCGGAATGCGCCCCGGCTCCACATAGGCCGACCAAAGCGCATCGAGCTGCGCCCAAAGCACCTCGGTCTTGAAGGTCAGCGCGCGGACAGCAGCATCCTGATCGGCCTTGGTCACGGCGTGATCCATCACCCAGCCAAGGCCAAACGCCACATCCTTCGGCGCCTCGCTCAACCGGTTCTGGAAGTAAGACAACGTTTCGGAATTGGCGAACTCATAGTGCTCCAGCAACCCCGCAATCCGGTTCTTGTGAATGGCGGGGGCGAAGAGCTCTGTGAGCGATGAGGCCACCGCCGGCAGCAACGGCTCGTCCCGCACGAAGCGCACATACGCGTCCACGGCAAAGCGCGTCGCAGGCAGTATCCCGACCTCGGAAGCGACATAATCCGGGTCTAGCCCCACGCCCTCGGCCAGCTTCAACCAGCGGGCAATACCGCCCTCGCCCGGAGCCGAGCCATCATGATCCTCGATCCGCGACCGCCACGACCGACGCAGCGCCGGGTCGTTCACGCGCGACATGAAGGCCGCGTCCTTCATCGGGATCCGCGTCTGATAGTAATAACGATTGATCACCCAAGCCCGCACCTGATCAGGCGTACAACCGCCGGAGTGCAGCTTGTGATGAAACGGATGCTTGTCATGATACTGCGCCTCGCCCACGGCGCGCAGCCGTGCCTCAAAAACCTCAGGGCTGTCCGGCATGTCCATCACAGCGCAATCTCCATCCCGTCAAAGGCAATGTCCCACCCTTTGGCCGTTACTTCCGCACGCTCCGGGCTGTCCGGCTGCAGGATCGGGTTCGTGTTGTTGATATGGATGAACACTTTGCGGCCTTCCACACCCGATAAACGCTCAAGACTGCCCAGCTCACCGTTCAGCGGCACGTGGCCCATCCGTGCGCCCGTTTTCTCTCCGGTGCCGGTGCGCTGCATGTCATCATTGTTCCATACGGTTCCGTCAAAGAGCAGCAGATCAACACCGCCTAAGCGGTCGAGCAGCCAATCCGGAATAGCCGCACAGCCTGGTACATATGCTGCCCGCGACGTCCCGCTATCCAAGAGCAACCCCACGGTCTGCTCCCCCACCTCTTCCAGGTTCAGCGTATCGCCTTCCAGGAACAAGGCCACCTTTCCCGGCACCGCAAAGGGCGTGATGGTCAGGCCACGCACCGGCTCGAATGGCATATCCAACGCAATCTGATGCTGCGCCACAAGCGCCGGGTCCAGCACCCCAAACACCGAATTCGACCTCAGAATATCCAAGCCCGCAGATGTCGCATAAACATCAAACTCGGTCTTCTCCCGCAGGGTCAGCAGGCCCGCAATGTGATCAATATCCCCATTCGTCAGCACCACCGACACAATCGGCGAGCCGCGCAGTTCGGGCGGGTGCATCGCGGCACAAGCGTCCACCTGCGCCCGGATATCAGGCGAGGCATTCAGCACGACCCAAGCCGTCCCGTCCACCGACACCGCAACCGACGATTGCGTCATGCGTGGGATCACCCCGGCACGCGCATCGGCGCAATTGCGGCAGCCACAATTCCATTGGGGCAGCCCCCCACCGGCGGCTGCCCCAAGAACAATCAGTCTCATGAACTGAAAAGTGGTTTAGATCACGTCACGCTCGGCGCCGCGGTCATCATCTTCACCGGGGCCATACATGTTGATCTCCATGCCGCACTTCACTTCGCGCGCCTTGGGTTTTGTCCATGCCATTGCAGATTCCTCCTCTTTCACTCAGCCAAGATAGCGTCGCACCCCGCACCACCATATGCGACTTTAGCCCTAGGCCGTTCACAATCACTCGAGCCAAGCCGCCATGCGGCGATCAATGGTCTTGCGCGACACGCCCAAACGGCGGGCCGCCTCGGCCCGGTTGCCATCGCACAGATCCACCATGCGCAGGATGTGGCGCTGCACCACCAGCTCCAGGTTCTCGATGGCCTGCGCGCCGGTGACGGTCCCTTCGCCCGCAAATTCCTCGGGAAAGGCGCCAAGGATCACGGATCGCTCAATCATGTTGCGCAGCTCCCGCACATTGCCCGGCCAGTCGTAGCGCCGCAGCTTCAGCAGTGTTTCCTCGTCCAACTCCAGCGACGGCATGGCAAGCGAGGCCGAAAACTGCGCCATGAAATGCGCGGCCAGTTCGACGATGTCGTCCATCCGGTCCTT
This sequence comes from Tateyamaria sp. ANG-S1, assembly GCF_000814025.1. Lineage (GTDB taxonomy): Bacteria > Pseudomonadota > Alphaproteobacteria > Rhodobacterales > Rhodobacteraceae > Tateyamaria. The sequence continues at coordinate 26,362 of NZ_JWLL01000020.1, forward strand.
TAGCGGCGGCATGTCGATCTTGACCACATGAATGCGGTGATAAAGGTCCGCACGGAAGCGACCCGCCGCCACCGAGGCTTCGATGTCGTCATTTGTAGCGAACAGGAAGCGGACATTGAGCGGAATCTCACGCTCTGCCCCGACCGGGCGCACCTTCTTGTCCTCAAGCACACGCAACAGAGCAGCCTGCACCGTCTCGGGCATCTGCGCAATTTCATCGAGCAGCAGCGTGCCGCCATCGGCCAGCAGCAGAAGCCCCGGCTTCAACCGATCTTCCGACTCGACCACGCCAAACAATTCCTCGGCAAAACGATCCGGCTGGATCGTCGCGCAGTTCACAGGAACAAAGGGCGCTTCCGCCCGGTCCGACAGGTCGTGTAGGTGCCGCGCCGCCATCTCCTTGCCCGTGCCGCTGGCCCCGGTGAACAGCACCGGCGTGGGCAAGGGGGCCAACCGCGCCAGCATCGCGCGCACATCTTCCATAGGTTCGGAATTGCCCAACAGCTTGCCATGCCCCTGGCCCGAAGACAGCTCACGCCGCAGCAAGGTGTTGTCGCGCTGCAAATACTTCCGGTCCAACGTTCGCGCCACAGCGCTCAGGATCTGGTTCGCCCGAAACGGCTTCAGCACAAAATCACTCACACCCGCCCGCAGCGCTGCAATCGCCGTCTCAAGATCAGCATAGGCGGTGATCAGGATCGCATCGGCAAAGAACCCCTTGCGCTTCTGCTCCGTCAGCCAATCCAGCCCCGTGCCCCCCGGCATCAGGTTGTCGAGGATCACCAAATCATACTGCGCCTCGTCCAGTGCCTTGGTTGCCTGCGCGGGCGAGCCCACGGCATCGACGCGCTTCACGCGGGTCTCAAGCGTTTTGACCAGGAAATGGCGCATCCCCGGCTCGTCATCGATGACCAGCACCTTCGCGCCAGCCAGCGACTTGCCGTAAATGTCCGGAGTGGAACGAGGCGCGTTCATGCGTTCAATCCAGCCTCACCGCATCGCCCGAGCCAACGGCCCCTGCCGTCAGACCCAGCTCCTGCAAGCCAAAATACGCTCCCACCGAAATCACGATCATCACGGCAAAGCCCATCATCATGGCCTTCATTCTCTACTCCTTGTTCGTTGCTCCGCGCAGGTACGCGATCAAATCGGCGCGGTCCTGCGGTGCGGCAATCACCTGCATCGGCATTTTTGAGCCGGGGATATAGTGATCCGGCCCCTCGTCAAACAGCGCGTCAATGGTGGTGTCGTCCCACACTATGTCCGACCCGTCGAGCGTTGGCGAGTAGCGATAGCCCGGCACCACCCCCGCCTTGCGCCCAAACACCCCATGCAACGTTGGCCCCGCCTTGCGCGACGGGCCATCCTCAAGACTGTGGCAGATCGAGCATTTGCGCATGAACTGCCGTTCGCCGTTGCTCATCGTCTCGGCATCGCGCAGGAAGCTGCGCGTCTCGCCCCCTGCAGGATCATATGTGTCCAGCAGCGCCACCGGCCAAGCATAGATCACGTCGTCGATCCCCCCGGCATGGATCACAGTCCCGTCGGTCGAAAAGGCCAACGCCCAGACCGGCCCCTGCCGCATCGCGCGAAAGTCGCGGGTGATGCGCCAGTCATTCGTGTCCACCATCATGATGTGGCCCTCGCCATCGCCAATGGCAAGTTGCCCGGTCTGCACGTGGTGGTCCATCGACAGGATCGGACGGCGGTCTAAGGTGAAATCATAGAGCGCTTCACCCGTCTCCGCATCAATCACCCGCGTGCCGCCATCGACGGCGCCATAGGCCAGCCAGCCATCGCCCACGATCAGCCTGTTCACCCCGAACCCATGCCGCACCAACGGGCGCGGCGTGTCGCGGGTGGCCATTTCATAGCGCAGCACATCACCCTTGGACGTCGCCGCATACAGAAACGCACCATCCGCAGAATAGGCAACCGCGTTCACCCCGGCACCGGGATAGGGCAGCGTCTCTGCCTCCCCTGCCCCAAGCGGCCACAGCACGATGTCCCCATCCCACGACCCAGCAGCTACTGCTGCCCCATCGGGCGACGGGGCAAGCGACGTCACCTTGCCCTTGTGCTGGCCGATCTTGCGCGGGGTCTCACCCCAGTGCCAGACGGCGAAATCGTCACCGCCAGTCACAAGCGCACCGTTCATAGCTTCAGAGATAGCTGTCACAGCAGCATCATGACCCTCAAGCCACGCTGGCACCGCACCGTCCCATACCCCGACAGAATTGTCGAAACTGGCAGACGCAAGCGTGCCATCCCCGGTCACGATCAGCCCCATCACGGGTCCGCCGTGGCCTTTATATGTGGTAAATTCCTGTGCCCCGACCGGCAGGGCAAGGCACAGAAACAGGCTACTCAGCAGGCGTCGCATCTTTGGGCGCGGCCTTGTCCTTTGCCTGCAATTCCTCCAGCCACAGCGAGTGGTGCTGGCGGGCCCAGGCCTCGTCCACCTCGCCCGACCCCATCGCGTCATACGCACCTTCCATGCCGACCGACCCGATGTAGATATGCGCGATGATGATCGCCATCAGCACGAACGCGACGATGGCGTGCCAGGCTTGGGCGTACTGCATCTCTTCATGCGGGGCCATCGCCGTGGGCAGCGGCCCATAGATCGGCAGGCTCTCGATCCCGACGCTGCGCATCAGGTCAAAGGTTTTCATGAACATCGGGAATTCGAAGGGGAAGAGCAGCGACACGCCAGACAGAGAAATCGACCCCCCGAGCAGGATCACCGACCAGAAGATGATCTTCTGTCCGCCATTGAACTTCTTGGCGGGCGGGTGCTTCGACCCGACGATACCACCCGCTTGGGCAAACCACGTAATGTCGGTGCGGTTAGGGATATTATGCCAGACCCACATGACAAAGATGGCGACCAGAGCGACCATAAAGGCCCAGGCGACATTGTTGTGGATGTATTTCGATACCATCAGCAGCGTCGCATTGAATTCCTTGGAAATATACGGCGCGATGAACATCCGACCGAACAGGGTCAGCAGCCCGGTGATACCCAGCAGAATAAACGACCCCGCCAGCAGCCAGTGCGCCGCGCGTTCAAAGCTCTTGAAGCGGGTGACAGTGCGCCCGGTCTTTTCATAGTCCAGCTTCACCTTGCCGCGCAGGACGAAGAAGACAAGCAGCAACGCAATCGTCCCAAGCAGCAGGTAACCACCATAGGTCGCCAGCGGCCCCTTGCGGAACTCCAGCCAGCCCATGCCACCATCCTGCACCAGAACAGTGGCCACCTCACCGCCCGACGACACGGTGATGTCAGCCGACCCGTAGCGCAACGCACGCCACAGGTCGGGGTCGGAAGAACCACCCAACGTGCCAAGCTGCCCCGACAGATCGCGGGCCTTGCTTGCGGCATCGCCGGTCTTCGGCGCCACCTCTTCCCCGCGCTGACGGGCCAGGATGTCTTCGAGCGTTTGCGCCCCGCCAGTGGCGGAGCGGTCAATTGTTTCTTGCGTCTCTTGAGCGGCGGCATAAGGCGCTGCAAAGGGCATCAGCCCCAGGCAAAGCACCAAAACCAGAAATGCGCGTAGCATGTCATGTATCTCCATATGCCGCGCAAGGACGCGGCGTTAGCTGTCGATGCTGATCAACTCGATGGTGAAATTCAGCACTTCGTTGGGGCCAATCGCCTGACCCGCACCTTGGGGGCCATAGGCAAGCTCGGACGGAATCCAGACCTCCCACTTGGCACCCGGTTTCATAAGTTGCAGGGCCTCCTGCCAGCCCTGAATGACGCCGTTCACGGGAAAACTCGCAGGCTCCCCACGCTCGATCGAGCTGTCAAAGACGGTCTCGTCCAGCAGACGGCCCTCATAGTGCACAGTCACGGTGTCGGTCTCGGCCGGGGTTTCGCCTGTGCCTTCCTCGACCACCTGATATTGCAGGCCGCTGTCGGTTGTGGTGACGCCATCACGCGCGCCGTTTTCTTCTAGGAATTCCGTATTCTCGGACAGCTTCGCCTCAGACGCGCGGGCATTCAGTGCCTCGAACGCAGCAACAATCGTTTCCTGATCCAGACGCGGATCGGCACCCGCCTCGACGTCCGCAATGCCCTGCACAAAAGCGTCGAGGTCAAAGTCCAACTCATCATTCTGAGCCAGGTTTTCGCCGATCTGGAGGCCAAGCCCATAGCTGACACGGGAATCCACGGACTCAAGAGCTGGCGTATCCTGCGCCACAAGCGGAGCGGCAGACAAAAGCAGGGCGCTGACAGTCAGCGCAGAGGTAAGACGATGCATGGTGAACCTTTCACGATAAGAAAACATCATGACGCCGTTGCTAGTCCCTGCATGGGTCAAACCCAAATCAACAGAAGCGGAGCGCGCGAAACCTCGCTGCACACCGGTGCGGAAACGGGCATGCGCCCGCTGTTAAGTCTTGTGAGTGCCCGGACGACCTTGCCGTCGTCCGGGCCAGAGGGGATCACCGTGGCTGGCTAAGCGCACTGGCCAGTGATCCCCCGTCGCTTAGCCGTCCTGACGGCCGTAGGCAGAGCCCCAACCCCAGGCGCCGGAGCCGAAGCCACGCGCCACGACGCGCTCGCGGTAGATGGCCGACACAACGTCGCCGTCGCCAGCGAGCAGTGCTTTTGTCGAACACATCTCGGCGCAGATGGGCAGCTTGCCCTCTGCGATCCGGTTGCGCCCGTACTTGGCGAACTCGGCGGTCGAGTGGGTCTCTTCGGGGCCACCAGCGCAGAAGGTACATTTGTCCATCTTGCCGCGGCTGCCAAAGTTGCCGGCCTGCGGGAATTGCGGCGCGCCGAAGGGGCACGCATAGAAGCAATAACCACACCCGATGCAGAGGTCCTTGGAGTGCAGAACCACCCCTTCCTCGTTCTGGTAAAAGCAGTCTACCGGGCAGACCGCCATACAAGGTGCATCAGAACAGTGCATGCAGGCCACGGAAATCGACCTCTCACCGGGATCACCATCATTGATGGTGACCACGCGGCGACGGTTGATGCCCCAGGGCACTTCATGCTCGTTCTTACAGGCCGTGACACAGGCGTTGCATTCAATGCAGCGCTCGGCGTCGCATAGGAACTTGGCTCTCGCCTGTCCTCCTAATGCCATGTCGTCTCCTCCTTACGCTGTCCAGATTTTGCAGAGAGTCGCTTTGGTCTCCTGCATCTGGGTTACTGAATCATAGCCATAGGTCTGGGCGGTGTTCGTGGATTCACCCAGCACGTAGGGGTCAGCCCCCTCCGGATACTTGCTGCGCAAATCCTCGCCCTGGTAATGACCACCGAAGTGGAAGGGCATGAAGGCCACGCCTTCGCCCACCCGGTTGGTGACCATCGCCATCACCTTGACCTTGCCGCCTTCGGGCCCTTCGACCCAGACCTGCGCACCGTCCCGCACACCAAGGTTGTTGGCGTCACGCGGGTTGATCTCGATGAACATGTCCTGCTGCAGCTCGGCCAGCCACGGGTTCGAACGGGTCTCGTCCCCGCCGCCCTCATACTCGACCAGACGGCCAGAGGTGAGGATGATCGGGTAGTCCTTCGAAAAGTCCTGTTTCTGGATCGACGCATACAAGGTCGGCAGCCGGTAGGCATGACGGTCCTCGTATGTCGGATAATCCGCAACAAGATCCCTGCGGTTGGTATAGAGCGGCTCGCGGTGCAGCGGCACCGGATCGGGGAAGGTCCACACGACCGCGCGGGCCTTGGCGTTCCCGAAGGGCGCACAGCCATGCTTGATCGCCACCCGCTGAATGCCGCCCGACAGGTCGGTCTTCCAGTTGGTCTTGGGTCCCGCGATGGCGTCGATGGTCGCCCGCTCTTCGTCGGTCAGGTCACCGTCCCAGCCAAGATCCATGAGCATCTGCATCGTGAATTCAGGATAGCCATCCTGAATTTCCGACCCAACACTGTAGACCCCTTCGGCCAGCAGGTTGTCACCGTCCCGTTCCACACCGAAACGCGCGCGGAAGGTGAGACCACCTTCGGCCACAGGCTTCGACATGTCATAGAGGTTCGGCGTGCCCGGGTGCTTCATGTCAGCTGTGCCCCATGCGGGCCATGGCATGCCATAATAGTCACCGTCGGCAGGACCCCCGATGGCTTGCAGCGTCGTCCGGTCGAACGTGTGCTGATTGGCCATGTGGGTCTTGATCCGCTCAGGGCTTTGACCGGTGTAGCCGATGGTCCACATGCCGCGATTGATCTCGCGCAGCGTGTCCTCGGGGTTCGGGGTCAGACCATCCTCTTCCAGCTGGATGTTGCGGAACATCCGGTCGTGATAACCGAACTTCTTCGCGAACAGCGCGATGATCTCGTGATCGGGCTTGGACTCGAACAGCGGATCAATGATCTGCTCACGCCACTGGATGGACCGGTTGGATGCAGTGACAGACCCGCGCGTCTCGAACTGGGTCGAGGCGGGCAGCAGGTACACCCCATCGGTGCGGTCATGCAACACGGCGGAGACGGTCGGGAAGGGGTCGATGACAACCAGCATATCCAGCTGCTCCATCGCCTTCTTCATTTCCGTCATCCGGGTCTGCGAGTTAGGCGCGTGGCCCCACAGCACCATGGCACGGACCTTGTTCGGGTTGTCCGTGTTCTCCGGATCTTCAAGGATACCGTCGATCCAGCGCGATACCGGGATACCGCTCAGGTTCTGCAGCGCCTTTTCCTTGCCATCCGCACCGGTGGTGGTGGCGAACTGAGCGGCCAACCATTCGGGGTCTTCACCCCAGACGCGGCTCCAGTGACCCCAGGCCCCTGCCGACAGACCATAGTAGCCGGGCAGCGTGTGGGACAGAACGCCAAGGTCCGTCGCACCCTGCACGTTGTCGTGGCCGCGGAAGATGTTGGTGCCGCCACCGCTTGTGCCCATGTTACCCAGGGCAAGCTGCAGGATGCAGTAGGCACGGGTGTTGTTGTTGCCGTTGGTGTGCTGCGTGCCACCCATGCACCAGATCACGGTGCCGGGGCGGTTGTTGGCCATGGTGCGGGCCACACGTTTCAGCTGCGAACCGGGGGCGCCGGTCACACGCTCGACTTCCTCGGGCGTCCACTTGGCGACTTCATCCTTGATCTGGTCCATGCCCCAGACGCGGGTGCGGATGAACTCTTTGTCCTCCCACCCGTTCTCGAAGATGTGCCAGAGGATGCCCCAGACCAGCGCCACGTCGGTGCCGGGACGGAAGCGCACATACTCGTCCGCATGAGCTGCGGTGCGTGTAAAGCGCGGGTCACATACGATGACAGGGGCGTTGTTCTGCTCCTTGGCGCGCAGCAGGTGCAGCAGGGACACGGGGTGTGCCTCGGCCGGGTTGCCACCGATGATAAAGATCGCCTTGGAGTTGTGGATGTCGTTGTAGCTGTTGGTCATGGCGCCGTAGCCCCATGTGTTCGCAACACCCGCAACGGTGGTCGAGTGACAGATACGCGCCTGGTGATCCACGTTGTTCGTGCCCCAATAGGCCGCGAACTTGCGGAACAGGTACGCCTGTTCATTGTTGTGCTTGGCTGAGCCCAGCCAGTACACGCTGTCCGGGCCACTTTCTTCCCGGATGTTCATCATGCCGCCGCCGATCTCGTCGATGGCTTGCTCCCACGAGATACGGACCCATTCGCCGTTCTCTTTCTTCATGGGATACTTCAGGCGGCGTTCACCGTGGGCGTGCTCGCGCACCGCGGCGCCCTTGGCGCAGTGGGACCCGAGGTTGAACGGGCTGTCCCAGCCGGGCTCCTGCCCGGTCCAGACGCCGTCCTGCACCTCGGCCACGACCGTACAGCCGACCGAGCAGTGCGTGCACACCGATTTCTTCAATTCCACCTTGCCCGCTGCCGCTGTGGCAGCGTTGGCCTGGGTGACGGTTCCGCCCGTGGCGGCAATGGCCGAAAGGCCTCCGATCACCAGTCCCGATCCACGCAAAAACGCGCGCCGGTCTACCGAAGCGTTGGCTGCTTCAGTCAGGATACTTGTCCGCTGGGGGCGTCGCGCAACCCCGTTGGTCTTTTTCCTAAGCATATCGCTCTCCCTTGCTTGCACCCCCGTGTCGGGGCCGCTCGCTTGGTTTCTTCTTTGGCTCTCAGCAGTCGGGCGTCACGCAACCAGTCGCTGATCCCCTGCCCCGTCCGGGCTTATTCCCGGGCGCGGCGTCCTCCCATCCGGCGTTAGAACCGGGCGCTGTCAAAATACGCGCGGGTGTGCGCGGTATCCTGCATGGTCTCTTTGCTCAGGTCGGGCTCTGCCGCCTCGGCCTGCTGCGCACCGGTCGCAACCGCCACCGCCGCAACGGGCGCCGTAGTTCCGGCCAGCTTCAGAAAGTCACGGCGCGATGCCCCGTCCTCTTTCTTCGTCATGCGATCGTCTCCTCTCGCTGTTTCGGGCAGGTCACCCCACCCCTTCTGACGCCTCAGTCGGCGCCGCTCATCCGGAAGGCTTCCGCCTCCACGGCCATGAAAATCTTCCCCACTGTCCCGACCGGCGTGTAGAAAACGGACGTCTTCGCCTCTTCCAGATCGGTAAAGAAGTGGCCCCCCCAGGAGCCGATATGCTTGTTGAAGAACTCTTTCTGCGCGCCCAGATCGGCGGGCGTGCCAAAGCGGCCCACGATCATGGCGGCCATCATCTCCATAAGGCTGGCAATGCTGTCTTCGGGCTCGAACACCGTTTCCGACCGCTGCATCCCGATGCGGCTCATGTCCTGACGAAGCACGGCCAGCGGCTTTTCATTCAGGAACCCGGTCAGGTAATAGCTGGCAAAGGGCAAGAGCTCGCCACGACCCAGACCGATGAACAGTTTGTTAAACTCGGACTGCGCCGCGCGTGGCTTGGTCACGCGCGCCAGCTTGGCAAGTGTGCCAATGGCCTGCCCCAGCTCCGTCTCGTCCCCGGACAGACCCGCTGTCTGCGCCAGCAACATCTCGTCTGGCGGTCCGGCCAGCAGCGCGCCCAGAAAGTTGTAAAGATCGGCGCGGGCCCGATCCATGTCTGCGATTTGAATGTCTTCAGCGGCTGTCATTTTCGGGTCGTCCATCATGCAGTGTCAAAGGCAAAGCGCATCCGGCGTTGCGGCATCGCTGTGGGTTCGGGGTCTGGGTCTGGAAGGGGCGCAGGTTCGGCGGCCAAGATCATCGGCGCCTCGTCCTCGACGTCTTCTATCTCTTCGGCGGGGGCCTCTTCGGTGTCCTCATCGGCCTCGTCCTCAAGGAACGCCGTCGCCATGCCCTTACCTACCTGATACACGGTCTGCATCTTCTCGATGACCATGGCCGCGTCGGTGAAGTCCTCACCGTAGTCCACCAGCCCATCCAGATTGGCGAGCACTGGGTTCAACCGCCACAGACGGCGCAGCGCGCGTGTCTTGAGGCGTTGGGGCAATTCAGCCTTGAGAAAGTCACGGACCGCATCGGGGCTATCCAGCGCCTCCGGTTCCGGCAGGTTCAGTTCGGCGAGGATCTCTTCATCTGGCCGCTCTTCCAGCTTGGCCGCTTCAGCCTGAACCGCACGCGCCTCCAACGCCTGCTCTTCGGCTTCCACGCCAGCACGACGCCGAGACCAGAAATCCCGTGGTTTATGTGTTGGGGCGCTCAATGCACCCGCCTCCGCTGACGCGCGGGCGACGCATAGATATCCGCCGCCGTCGCAATCCGCGGATCGCCGATGCCATCCTGCGTCAGATCTGTCCGCTTCTTGTCGCGCTTGCGTTTGATGAACACCTCTTCCTCGTGGAAGTTGGTGACAAAATTCTGCACCCAGGCCACGAGACCAGCAGGCATCGCGACCTTCTCGACGATCTCTTCACCGCTGTCGGTGTAATCCTGCGCCTCATAGGGCGACGCCGTGACCAGAACGACGTCCAGCGGCTGATCACTCACACCCTCGCGCATCACCACGTAGATGCTGGGTACCTCGGCAGACAGGCCATGCAGATACGCCTCTGTCTCCGCCCCGTGCAGGTCCAGCGGCAGGGTCGCGGCATGGTATTCCACCGCCTCGCCCTCGCGCCGCAGCTCCTGCCAATCGGCAGGACTGGCACCGGGCAACACGGCCACAGCTTTCCAGGAATAGGAGGCCCAACGCGTCACGCCGGGCAGTCGTCGCAAAACAACGCCCAAGGGCATAGATTGGTACTTGTCTGGGTTTCGGATCAACCTATCTCCTCCGTACAGTTATCAAACTGCCTAATTTCTGATCCGAGAAGCGTCTTATGTGAGGTTTCACGGTGTTTGCGAAAGCAAAGGCAATTTGGCCACCCTGTCCCACCGATCCGCAACGCAATGGACGAATTGTCCATCATGAGCGTTTCAGTCGGGAATACCGCAGTATACCGAATCACGAATCACTTGAGCCAATTCGGCACCGTCTGGCCCGGTCGCGACACAAGAAATCGGTTTGTGAACGCCTACGAATCGGGGCTACGCTACGCCAAACATCAAGCCGGACGACGGGATTTTCAGCCGTCGCAGCAAGGGGAAAACACGTGGCCAAGTCACTGATTACATGCGATTGTTTGGGCACCCAGACCATCGACGCCGAAGGGTTGTCACAGGCCACCGGCCTCGACGTCCGCCCCCCCTGTTCGGCGCTTTGCACCACTCAGCTAGACCGCGCCCAAGCCGCGCTTGAGGCGGGCGATGCAGTTTTTTGCTGCACCCAGGAGACACGGGTTTTCGAGGAGTTGGCAGAGGGTCTGGACCTGCCTGCACCCCCCACCCTCGACCTGCGCGACCGGGCGGGGTGGAGCGGTGATGACGTTCCAAAACTGCCCAAAATGTCCGCACTCATCGCCGATGCGATGCTGCCGGGAGAGCCGGAAAAGACCCTCGATGTGGTCAGCGAGGGGCTGTGCCTCATCCTCGGCCCCGCTGAGGTGGCGTTGGACGCCGCCGCGCAGCTCAAAGATCACCTCGGCGTCACAGTCCTACTGAACGATGCGAATGACGTCCCGGACACCCGCGATTTCGACGTGGTCGTGGGCAAGCTGCGCCGCGCCTCTGGTGCCTTCGCCAACTTCGAAGTAGTCATCGACGCCCTGCAACAGATCGAACCGGGTGGGCGCGGGGCCTTCACCCTCACCGACCCGCAAAACGGCGCGAAATCGCAATGCGACATCATCCTCGACCTGCGCGGCGACACACCCCTGTTTCCGGCCCATGAAAAGCGCGACGGCTACCTGCGCGCCGACCCCAGCCACGCACCGGGCGTCGCGGCGGCCATCCTCGCCGCCTCGCACCTGACCGGCACGTTTGAAAAGACACTCTACGTCAAAACCACACCCCTGCTCTGCGCCCATTCCCGTGCGGAACAGACCGGCTGCACCAACTGCCTCGGCCTCTGCCCGACCGGGGCCATCACCTCCGCCGGCGAACACGTCGCCATCGACCCGATGATCTGCGCGGGCTGTGGCGCATGTTCCGCCGCCTGCCCTTCCGGCGCCATCATCTACGATGCGCCACCGGTCGACCTGACGATGCGCCGGGTGCAGACGATGGCTAAAGCCTTCCTCGACGCAGGCGGCACAGCACCCCGCCTGCTGGTCCATGACAGCCACGGGTCCGAGATGATCCGCCTCTCCGCTCGTCACGGACGCGGCCTGCCCGCCGACGTCATCCCGCTGGAGATGTCAGCCATCGGCGCCTTCGGCCATGCGGAAGCGGTCGCCGCCCTCGCCGCAGGCTTTGCAAGCGTCACACTCCTGCCCGGCCCCAAGGCCGATGTCCCCGCACTAGAGACACAAGTCGCACTCACCAACGCCATCGCAGGCGCGGGCAAAGCGACCCTACTCGACACACCCGACCCCGACGCGATGAGCGATGTACTCTACGACGCCGAGGCCCCTGCCCCCGTCGCAACGCCTGTCCGCCCCATGGGCACACGGCGGCAGATCACCCGGCAAGCGGCCAAGGCCCTGCACCCGGGCACCGACACCATAGCCCTGCCCGACGGCGCACCTTACGGCGCCGTGTTGGTCGATACCGATGCCTGCACGCTCTGCCTGTCCTGCGTGTCGCTCTGCCCCTCAGGTGCGCTTGGCGACAACTCCGACAAGCCGCAACTGCGCTTCCAGGAGGACGCCTGCCTGCAGTGCGGACTGTGCGCCAACATCTGCCCCGAGGATGCGATCACCTACGAGCCACGCCTGAACCTCACCGACGCGGCGCTGACGCAAGAGGTATTGAACGAGGAAGAGCCCTTTCCCTGCATCGAATGCGGTGCGCTGTTCGGCTCAAAATCCGCCATCGACCGGATCACCGAAAAGCTGCAGAACCACGCCATGTTCTCGGGCGACAAGTTGCGGATGATCCAGATGTGCGACAATTGCCGGGTGCAAGCGCAGTTCCACGCAGACGACAACCCGTTCCAGGGCGGCGAACGCCCCCGCGTACGCACCACCGACGACTACCTGTCAAAGCGGCGCGATCACTGATGCTCCAGCGGCTTGCCAAGATCGGCGGGGTCCAGCACGGCCACGTAGGCCAGGATCGCCTCAAGGTCATCGAGCGTCAGCTCGATGGGTGCAATGGGCGACGGACGGTCGATGGGGAACGGGTCGGTCACGCCCTCAAGCTGGGTAAAGGCGGCGTGCGGCTTCAACACATAGAAACTCGCAAAGCGCGCCTGCCAGTCTTCAAACCCGCGCATGACGAAAAAGCTCGGCGTAGAGCCTATTCCAAAACTGTCCTTGCCCCGCTCAGTCACGTGACAGCGCCCGCATTTGTCCCACGAAACCCCCTGCCCCGCGATAGCATCACCGGTCATCTCGACCTTCGCCACGACGCGCTCCTGCACCTGCGGCTCGGTAAACAGCGGCTCTCCGTCGGGCGAAAAACCCTGCACCGTGCGACGCCCAACATCGGACGTCAGCCAGTCGGCAAAGCGCTGCGCGCCCTTGCCTTCGCCACGCAAATCCATGTGCCAGGTCTGACCGAGACCCGAAAACAACGCGCGCCCATCAGGGCCCAACACGAGATCGGCCGCAGCAGGGTCATCCACAATTTCGACCCTAACCTGGGTTTTCAGCGAAAAACGCGGCGCGATGTGCTTGATCAACCCGCTTTCAACCAAGGCAGGCGGAGCATAGAACACCACCCGTTTGTCATCGGCCATTGCCAAACCGGGCAACAGGGCCAAGATCAGTACCAACATGCGCATGGGTCCAGCCTACGGCCCGCCCACGCGCTGCGTCAACAATAGGGAGGGGGAAGCCCCATGAGCGACGATTTCAACATGTCCATGCGCAAGTTCCTGAAACAGGTGGGCGTGACGTCCCAGCAAGCCATCGAGGAAGCGATGCGCGAGGCCGAAACAGGCGGCAAGACCTACAAGGTCAAGGCCGTAGTCACCATCGAAGAGCTTGATATGACACATGAAGTGTCGGGCGAGATCACCGGACAGGACTGACACGTGACGACAAGCAGGGATGAGGTGCTGGAGGTCCTAAAAGGGATCGAGGCACCGGGCGGTGACATCGTATCGACAGGTGTGATGCGCGCGCTGAATGTGGACGGCAGCACGGTGCGCTTCGTGATGGAGATCAACCCGGCGCAGGCCTCCGCCTATGAAGGCGTGAAGGCGCAAGCCGAGGCGGCCTTGGGTGCGCTGAACGGGATCGAGAGCGTGGCGATTGTGCTGACCGGTCATACCGAAAAAGCGCCCCCGCCTGATCTGAAACCACAGCGCCCGGCCGAGCCGAAAGGGCCACAAAAAGTGCCGGGGATCGACCGCATTCTAGCGGTGGCCTCTGGCAAGGGCGGCGTGGGCAAGTCGACCGTGTCCGCGAACCTTGCCTGCGCATTGGCTCAACAGGGTCGGCGCGTGGGCCTGCTGGACGCGGATGTGTACGGACCGTCCCAACCGCGGATGCTGGGTGTATCCGGTCGTCCTGCTTCACCCGATGGCAAGACAATCCTGCCCATGCGAAACCACGGCGTCACGATGATGTCGATTGGCCTGATGATGAATGACGATCAGGCAGTCGTCTGGCGCGGGCCTATGTTGATGGGCGCGTTGCAGCAGATGATGTCTCAGGTGCAGTGGGGTGCGCTAGATGTGCTGATCGTGGATCTGCCGCCGGGCACCGGGGATGTGCAGATGACGCTCGCGCAAAAATTCGCGGTGGATGGGGCCGTAATCGTCTCTACACCGCAGGATGTGGCCCTTATCGACGCGCGCAAAGGCGTCGATATGTTCCAGCAACTCCACGTGCCCATCGTTGGCATGATCGAAAACATGAGCACGCATATCTGCTCCAACTGCGGGCATGAGGAACACGTATTTGGCCATGGCGGGGTGAAGGCCGAGGCTGAAAAACTGGGCGTGCCCCTGCTGGCCGAAGTGCCCTTGCACCTGCAGATCCGCCTCGCCGCCGATGGGGGCGCGCCGATCACTGTCAGCCAGCCCGACAGCGCGCAGGCGCGCGCGTTCCAAGAGGTCGCGGCCGACCTGGTCAAGAAGGGTGCCGCATGAGCCAGCCAGCCGTCACCTTCCCCCCGCTGATGTGGGGCGAGGAAGCGCCGGACAGTGCGTTTGACCACGCCGTCATGCGGGCGACTTTGGGCTGTGACGCGGGCCTGATCGCTTACAAATTGGGTGCAGCAGAGATGGAGGCGGCGCTTGTCTTCGCCCCCGAAGTGTCGCTGTCGAAGGCCATGACGATGCTGCCGCTGTGCGGTGTGGGATTTCAGAACGCGCTTGGTGCACTGGCCCCGCCGGAGGTCGCCGTGCACCTGGATTGGTGGGGCGGCATTCGCGTAAACGGCGCGCGCTGCGGTGGGTTCAGGGCGATGGCGTCAGGGACCGATCGCGATGCTGTGCCCGACTGGCTGGTCATCGGATTTACCCTGCCGCTGATCCCCGCCTCCGAAGACATGGGACACACGCCGGATGAAACCGCGCTTTTCGCGGAAGGCTGCGCCGAGGTTGATCCCCCTACCCTTCTGGAAGCTTGGGCGCGGCATACACTCAACTGGTTGAACCGGTGGGAAGATGAAGGGTCAGCGCCTTTACACTCAGAATGGCGCGGGTTGGCGCATCGGATTGGGGAAGATGCGGAAAATCAGTCTCTAAAAGGGACGTTTTTAGGCGTAGACGAGGATTTCGGAATGCTTCTGCGCGACGATACCACCACCCACCTGATCCCGCTGACCAAAGTGCTGGAGGCACAGACATGAAACTCGCCCGCGCGATCCATTTTGACGAAAGCGACATGAACGTCTTCGCCTCCCCTGCCCGCACGGGCGAGTGGTGCATTTCAGGCGGGTTCGAGTTTTCAAACTGGGGCGAAGGCGACCTGACCGGGAAGGCACGGCAAGCCTTTGCCAACGGCTGGTTCGGGCTGGAAACCGGCGGGCGCGTGACCTTTGTCGCGGTCACACAACTGGAACAGACCGAGCTGGAGACGCTGATCGAATTACTGGCGCAGCACTTTGTCACCTACTACGGCGCGCCGTCGGTCGAAGCCGCACGCCCCGTTGCGACTGAAGAATTGTCCCAGATGATCGAGCTTTGCGAGGACCACGACCCCAATACGCTGCTGACTGTCGCGCGGGAACTGACCGAGGCAGGGGTGCGCGAAGCCTACCGCACGATCCAGCCCCAAGATGCAGGGCTGGATCAGTTTGCGGTGCACGGGGATACCGGGCACGAGCACTGAGATCTTTGATTTCGAATTGGCGATGCAAATCCGACCGACGCGGGGGCCAGCCCCCGCACCCCCGTGGTATTTTTGGTCAGAAGAAGACGAAACCGCTCAGTTAGAGACGGGTTCAGCATTGAAGACGAACAGGGTTTCTCCGTCGATCATGTATCCGTCGATCAAGATTTGTGCCCGTTCTGACGTGAGCCATGTTTCGAGTTTGGACACGAGTTCAGTTTTTACATGGGGGTGGCGTTGCGGGTTCACGGGTAGATAGGCGTATTGGTTGAACAGGACCGGATCGCCGGCAAAGAGCAGTGCCAGATCGCCCTTGTTCCCGAAATTCAGCCAACTTGCGCGGTCCGAGAGGATATATGCATTAAGTCCCGACGCGGTGTTGAGCGCAGCCCCCATGCCAGCCCCCACGGCGCGATACCATTCGCCGAATGTGTCGGCCGCCAGATCCGCATTTGTCCAAAGGCTGAGCTCTTTCTTGTGGGTGCCGCTATCGTCGCCGCGGCTGACAAAGGCCGCATTGGATGTGGCGATCGCCTGAAGCGCCTCGCCCGCCGTTTCTGCTTCGGCAATGCCAGCCGGATCATCTGATGGGCCAATGATTACGAAGTCATTGTACATGATCTCGCGTCGATGCGTGCCATGGCCGCCCTCCACAAATGCTTCCTCGGCTGTGCGCGAATGAACGAGGATCGCATCCACGTCACCCGCCTCACCCAGCCTGAGGGCCTGACCGGTGCCGACGACGAGCAATTGCACTTCGAGGTCCAGATCATTGGCGATTTCCGGCAATAGCACGTCGGCAAGCCCGGAATTGTGGAACGAGGTCGTAACGGCCATGCGCATCTGATCGGCGGCATGCGCCATACCTGCGGCCATAACTGCCAAAACGGCCAACAACAGTCTCTGTTTCATTCCACGATGTCTCCTTGCAAAAAGGCGCGCGCTTCGGGAGTTTGCGGCGCCTCGAAAAATGCGGGTGCGGTGCCGGTTTCGTGCACCTTGCCGCCTAACATGAACACTACCTGATCTGCGATACGGCGTGCTTGACCCATGTCATGGGTGGACAGGATCAAACGTGTTCCGTCTGCCTTGGCCTGCAGCAGAATCGCCTCGATCTCGCGCATGGCGCGACCGTCGAGAGATGCGGTTGGCTCGTCAAGAAATACGAGGGCCGGGTCCGTGATCAGGGCGCGCGCGATGGCCAGCTTTTGCTGTTCACCGCCCGACAGCACCATGGCACGGCGCTGCAGATGCGGCCCTAATCCGACCTTTGCCGCCCACTTTTGCGCGGATGCACGCGCCGCTTTGCGTGCGACACCGCGCAACTGCAATGGGTATGTTAGATTTTCCTCAACCGTGCGGCGCAGGACGACGGGCTGCTGAAAGACAAAGGCCTGATGATGCCGTGCCGTCGCGGTATCGCAGGCCCACGTCACCTCTCCGCCCGTCAGACGGGCTGTGCCGTGCATCAGCCGCAACAAAGTTGTTTTGCCGGACCCGTTAGGGCCCATGACAACGCACAGCCCCTGCCCGTCCAGCGACAGATCAATCGGCCCCACAAGCCGCTTGCCACGCCGAGACGTCTCCGCCCCTTTCAGCATCAGTGGAAAGAGGTCGCTTACCATCGGCTGTCTCTTTCCGTCTGGCCGACCCAGTGGATCAACAGGTTTACCCCAAGCGCCAGAGCGATAAGGACAAAGCCCAGGGCCAATGCCAGAGCAAACTCGCCCTTGCCTGTCTCAAGGGCGATGGCAGTGGTCAGCACGCGCGTGGCATTGTCGATGTTGCCGCCGACGATCATGATTGCACCGACCTCTCCGATGCCCCGTCCAAAGCCCGCCAATGCGGCCGTCAGCAGCGCCCGGCGCGCGTCCCAGAGCAGCGTACGCACCTTTTGCATCTGCGTGACGTTCAGGGAGATCAGGAGGTCGTGATATTCGGCCCACAACTCGCGCAAAGACTGGTGCGCGATGGAGGCGATGAGGGGCACGATAATGATGACCTGCGCGATGATCATGGCCGTGGGTGTGAACAGCAGGCCAAGCGCCCCGAACGGACCGGAGCGGGACAGGAATATGTAGACGATGAGGCCGACGACAACCGGCGGCAGGCCCATCAGTGCGTTCAGCATAGCAATGGTTGCGCGACGCCAGCGGAAGCGACGGACCGCCAGCAAGGCAGCGAGCGGCAAGGCAATCAGGCATGCAATGACCAAGGCCGTGAGAGTGACGCGCAGCGACCGCAACGCAATGTCCGCCAGTTCGGCATCGAACGTGACGATCAGCCAGAATGCGTGGCGCAGACCCTCCCATAGATCGACGATGGCCGATCCTCCCCTTGCTTGTTTTGCCTGAAATTGGACGGTTTTGCAGGGGGATACCAGCCCTGTTCTAAAGGCGCGCCAGCTTGTCGCTGGCGGTTCTTGTCGTCGGCTGATCTGTGGTCAGATTGTCCAGTGTGAAAAATTGCCCACGGGCAATTCTCGCCCGTGGCATCCGAAATTGCCCGTGGGCAATTTCCGGGATCAGTCGCCGAACTCAGCACTCAGGTAGGCATCAAACGCACCCTTGAGCTGCGCTTTGGTCATGCCCGCTTCGAACTCGATCCGGACCTTGCGACCTTTTTGAACCACGGCGATGCCTTTGTCATGGGTGCTGCGGCGGTAGACTTTGCCGTCCACCTCTGGCTTGGGCTGCACCGGCTTTCCGGCGCGAGTCAAACGACGCATAACCGTCACCGCGTCCACGAACGACCCGCGCCCGGCCCGCGCGCGCTCTTGCTCGCGCCCGATGGCGCCAGCCTCTTCCAGCACGGCGCGAGATGTGTCGGATTGCGACAGAAGCGGCTTCAGCTCGCGCGCGTTCCGCTCGCGGATTTCGCGGATGTTTGGGAAGGCTTCGACAATGGCTTGCGGCAGCTTCGCCAGTTGCAGATAGCGGGACAGCCAGGGTTGGCTGACCTCCAGCCGTTCGGCCATCGCCTTTTGCTTGCCGCCATAGTAGCGCGCGACTGCATCGGCATAATCCAACGCACGTTCATAGTCCGAGATATCCTCGCGATCGCGATTCTCAATGTCCGCCAGCCGGAACGCTTCTTCGTCGGACAGTTGCCGCGCCTCGACCAGATATTTGAACTGCGTGTAGTTGTTGTTGCGCAGCCAGGATACGGCGAAGTGGCGACGTGCGCCGCAAATCACTTCGAAATCATAGTCATCATCGTCTACAGGCCGCACAATAGCTGGAAATTCCTGTTGGCCTTGGCTGCGAATACCGTCGATCAAGTCGCGGCAATTGTCCTCGGTCAGTAGCGCGTAATCACGGTTGTGCCGCGCCCACATGCGACAGCGGCCGGGATCGACCCAGCGCAGGGTCTTTTCCTCGATCTCTCCGGCCAGCCGGTCGCTGATCGCTGTGGTCCGTTTCAAAAACCTCGCACCCGCGCGGTCCGAGGCATCGGGAACGCCCTCCAGATCGCTCAGAACATCGTCGAAAATGGCATCGTGCTTGCGGGTCATAGCAGTCCCTCCTTGCGCAATTGCGCGTGATGGCTTGGCCAGGTCTTGCGGATCAGCACCTCGATCTCGCGACAGACGGCATCCAGATAGGCGCGGCAGCGTTTATGCGTTTCGGTCCGGGTGGCCGGACCAGTCAGCTCGTAGACGGTGGACAGGTTCGCCGCGGCATTGTCGATCTCGGCGCTGTCCTTGAGCACCGATTGCAACATGTCCATGGGAAAGACCGCGTCCATCATCCGTTTGATCGCCATATGCGCCGATTTCGAGTCGTTCATCTTGGTTGCGAGGATCTTAACGAAAGCATAATCGCGCGTACCGCCGTGGCGGGCGAGTTCGTTGAGCGTGGCGCCGAGCATCTTGAGGAAATGCGCAGTAGAGCCGAAATCGATGTTGTTGGGTGGGGCAGGAATGACCAATGCATCTGCCGCGCGCAGCACCGACAGCGACAGCATCCCGAGGGCAGGGGGCGGGTCGAGTAGGATTACATCGAAGCGGTCTTTGATCGTCTCTAACCCGTTGCGAAGTCGGTCCAAGACGAAGACCTGTTCACGCGCCATGCGGGCGGCGAATTCGTATTCGGCATCGTAAAGGCCGAGGTTCGCTGGGATCAGCGCAATGTTCGGCCAGTAGGTCGCGCGCAGGGCGTAGGACAGGTCTTGCGGCCCGCCATGACGGAAGAAGGGGTAGAGCGTGTCCTCTTCCTCATCGACATCCACATCGGGGTTGAGGCCAAAGACGGAGGTTGTGCTGGCCTGACTGTCACAATCCACGACGCAAACGCGGTAGCCTTGCAGGGCGAGGTGTTGGGCGAAGTGGCAGACCATCGTGGACTTGCCGACCCCGCCCTTGAAGTTCTGGATGGCAAGAACCATCGCCGGGTCGCTGTCGGCGCGGTGGGGCAGGGTGCCGAACACCTGCCGCATGCGGTTCACGTCAGCGAGGCTGTAGCCCGTGCGTCGACCCGTCGTCGGGTCTTTTTCAGGCATCGGCAAACGGCCATCCGCCTCGGCATCACGGATCAACTTGTCGCTGCGCCCGACCATGTCAGCAGCGCGTTTGACGTTGAACCGCAGGTCGAGCGACTTTTGTGCGCCGGGGGCATAGAGCCGATCCCGTAACCGGTCGATCACCGTAGACGCGCGGGTGGCGAGTTTGTCTAACTCCTCGAGGGAGACGGGGGGTAGGGCGGACTGCTCCATTTCGGACCTCTTACAGGGGTGTTAGTCCGAATCATGACGGGTGTGGGCGATTGCCTCAAGTGCAAACTTTTAGGGATTGGCTCGAAAAAAGCGGAAATTTGTGGGAGGGCTGCAAATGGTCAGAAGATGGGACTAAATGCTCCGATGTATGTAATTTTTACGCCGACTATATCGTAGCCTAACCCGAATGTACGCGTTTAGAGAGGTATCACAGACGGCTGCTCTGAAATCCCCTTAAGATCCAAATCTAAAGACACGCCTTATTCAAAGTTCTTAGTGTTCTATGTTCAGGCTGCGCAAACCCTTGTATTTTAAAGTTCAAACGGCTCTATCGCTTACGTTCCGGGGCGGTTTGGCTTACGGATCGGGATGGCAATTCCTACGTTTTGGGGCGCTTACTCTTACGTCTTGGGTGGGCTCTAATCCTTACGTTTCGGGTGAATCCACGCTCCGACTCAGGCCCTTGATTTTCTGGTGTATTTCGAATCACTTGCCCGACGCGTCGATTCCGCTCCACTCTTTTAACCTTACAAATTGGGTGCCCCGCTTTTTGTGGACGCCCCCGGCCAGCCCCGTTATTCTTACGTCACACTGCCCGTCAGAGGTAAGAGAAGAGCAGCATGGCGGAACGCCCGACCCAATCCTACCGGACCATCGACGCCCGGCCAAACGCGCAAAGCCTGGTGAAGCCGGGCGAGCTGGTGGATCTGGTCGAGGTCACGCCGCTTACGCTGGCAGACCGGCGCATCTACAATCAGCTTCTTGAGAATGCGTGGGACGCGATCGAGAAGCCGGTGACGCATGTGATCTCGAAATCCGATCTGCGTGGGTCGCACAATTCCAATGATAGGGTAGGGGAGTCGGTCGAGCGGCTGATGTCGGCCATCGTCAAGGTGAAGGTCACGCATGAGGGCGAGGATGCCATTGAGCGGGTGCAACTCCTGGGCGGGAACATCGAGACGACGCGGCGCGACGGGGTGCTGGAGTACGAGATCCCGCAGCGGCTGCGCAAGATCATCAAGGACTCGACCGTCTTTGCCCGCCTGCAGCGCGAGGTGATGTTTGCGCTGAGTTCCAAATACGCGCTGACCCTCTACGAGATGATCCAGAAGCGGGGCAACCTGCGCTATCGGTCGTCGGAGAAGTTTGCCCTCGACGATCTGCGGGGCGTGCTGGGGGTGCCGAAGGGTAAGCTGACGTCGTGGTCGAACCTAAAGTTGCGGGCGATCGAGCCGGCGGTGGCCGAGGTGAATATGCTGTCGGACTACGTGGTTGGGATTGAGCCGGTGAAGACCGGGCGGCGGGTGACCCATATCGAGTTGAAGTGGTGGCGCAAGGATGGGGCAGGGACCGTTGAGGCGGAGCGGGAGCTGACCTTTTCCAAGGTTGGTCGCAAGGCGCGCATGACGAACACGAGCGAAGACCTCAAACCCCGGCCTGCGTGGTTGGAGTCAGCAGGCCCTGCGTTGCGCACTGAAACCTACGAGACCGCGCGGCTGCGCTATCCGGGCTACGACATATACCATGTGGAAAAGGAGTGGCGCGCCTGGGCCGCGTCGAAGGAGCCGCCGCGCGATGCGGACCGCGCCTACCTCGCTTTTTTCCGGAGCTTTGCGGAAAACAACCCGCTGCGCTAGCGTATCCCCATGAACTCCGTCCGTTTCCGTCTGTTGATCCTGGCCCTCGCGCCGATGGTCGTGCTGATGCCGCTGCTGCTGTTTCTCGGCATGACGCGTTGGACGGCGGATTATGACGAGGTGCTGATCGCGAATGTGGAAAGCGACCTGCGGATTGCCGAACAGTACCTCTCGCGCCTCATGGTACAGACCGGGGACGAGTTGCAGGCGGTGGCCGGGTCGGTGGAGTTCGCGCAGACGCCGCCATCCGGGCGCGATGCGTTCTTTGACGAAAAGCGCGCGGCGCTTGAGTTAGATTTTCTCTATTTCCTGGCGCGCTCTGCAATCACCGAAGAGTGGCCTGTCATTCAGAGTGCTGCGCAAGGGCGCGGGCAGACCGAGATTGATGTTTTCTCGGCCCAAGATCTGGCGGGGATCTCGCCTGAGCTGGCGGAACAAGCACGTCTGCCGTTGATTGATACAGAGGCGGCGCTGCCGACCGACCGTCTGGTCGAGGATCGGGGGATGGTCATCCATTCCGCCACCCCGGTCACATTGCCGGGACGGGATGGGGTGCTGGTTGGGGGCATCCTGCTGAACCGGAACCTGAGCTTTATCGATACCATCAATGCGCTTGTTTATCAGGACGGATCCACTGGAGGCTTGCGGCAGGGCACAGCGACGCTGTTTCTGGAGGATGTGCGCGTGTCCACGAACGTGCGTCTGTTCGAAGACGTGCGTGCCCTTGGTACCCGCGTGTCGGCTGCGGTGCGCGGCAAGGTGCTGGGTGAGGGGCGCACGTGGCTCGACCGGGCCTTTGTGGTGAACGACTGGTATATCTCCGGCTATCTGCCGCTGACCGACAGCTTTGGTCAGTATGTCGGGATGCTTTATGTCGGGGTGCTGGAAGAGCCGTTTACCATCGCAAAGCGCAATGCGTTTCTCGTCATTCTTGCTGCTTTTGTTGCGGTGCTGCTTCTGTCGGCGCCGGTGTTCCTGCGGCTGGCGAAGGGGATTTTTGCCCCGCTTGAACGGATGACCCACACGATGTTTCTGGTGCGCCGTGGCAACCTGTCGGCACGGAATGGGCAGGGCGGTGGCACGGGCGAGATTGGGGAAGTGGCAGGCCACCTCGATGATCTGCTCGACCAGGTGCAGGAACGGGATGAAGAGTTGAACGTGCGCGTGGCGCAGCGAACGGCGGAGTTGCAGAGCGCGAATGAAAAGCTGGAAGAGACGTTCCGGCAGTTGGTTATGAGCGAAAAGCTGGCCTCCATCGGAGAGATCACGGCAGGCGTTGCACATGAGATCAACAATCCGGTCGCCGTCATTCAGGGCAATGTCGATGTGATCCGCGAGACGCTGGGCGACGGCAGTTATGCGATCCGGACCGAGTTGGGTCTGGTCGACCGGCAGGTGGCGCGTATCCAGACCATTGTGGGTAAGCTGCTACAATTCGCGCGTCCGGGTGAGTTTGCGGATGTGGAACACAGTGTGCCGGTAGGACCGGTGATTTCGGATTGCCTGGTGCTGGTTAATCACGTGATTTCGCAGACTGAGATTGAGGTCGTGACGGAGCTGAACGCGCTGAACGACGTGCGGATTGATCCTGGCGAGATGCAGCAGGTCCTGATCAACCTGATCATGAATGCGGTGCAGGCGATGGCGGGGCAGGGGACTTTGTCCATCGTGGCTGATGATGCCGCGCAGGATGGGGTGCAGGGCGTGCGCGTGGCGGTGTCGGATACTGGCCCAGGCATTGCGCCGGAGCGGGTCGATGATGTCTTTGCCCCGTTCTACACGACCAAGCAGGCGGAGGGGACCGGGCTGGGCCTGTCGATTTCCCAAACCCTGATCCAGCGTGCTGGGGGGCTTATCCGGGCGCGGAACCGTGATGTCGGCGGTGCCTGTTTTGAGCTGTGGTTGCCTGCGGCGGAGCCGGGTGAGGCGCGGCTGATGGGCAGCGCCTGACGCGCGACTCATCGCGGCGCAAACTACGTGATTCTGGGTATGAGGCGTGCCTGTCAGATCAGATTGACAATTTGTCACAGGGCAGGGGTCAGAACTGTTGTTCGCTAACAGTATGCAAATGGATACCGTTCCCGTTTTGCGGGAAATTGCTAGAGTGCAGAAAACCTTGGAAAAAATGAGACGAATATAAGAAAATTTACAAGCCATCTGCCATTATAGATCAAAAATTTACAAAAAAATCCAACAACACCAGCAGGCAAAGCACGATTTTACAGAAACGTGTATGGTGATCCTCAACAGGCGCATATCAAAACGCCCCGGGTGACGAAGCCGATGCAAAGCGGATCCGAGCCCAAACCGGAGGAGAACCCATGAATATTCAAAGCACGCCGAATGCGGCCACTTTCCCCCCGTCGGAAGAGGTTAAGGCCCGCGCGCATCTGGATGCTGACGGCTATGCCAAGATGTACGCCGCGTCCGTCGCTGACCCCGAAGCGTTCTGGGGCGAGCAGGGCAAGCGGCTTGACTGGATCAAGCCCTATACCAAGGTGAAGAACACCTCGTTCGAGCCGGGCAATATCGACATTCGCTGGTTTGAGGATGGCACACTGAACGTGTCGGCCAACTGCATCGACCGGCATCTGGAAACACGTGGCGATCAGACGGCCATCATCTGGGAACCGGATGACACGTCGAAGGTCGAACCGAAACATATCACTTACCGCGAACTTCACAGCTCTGTTTGCAAGATGGCAAACATCCTGGAAGAGCTGGGCGTTCGCAAAGGCGACCGGGTTATCATTTACCTCCCAATGATCCCGGAAGCCGCTTATGCGATGCTGGCCTGTGCCCGCATCGGTGCCATCCACTCCATCGTGTTTGCCGGCTTCTCCCCGGACGCGCTTGGGGCGCGGATCAACGGGTGTGACGCCAAGGTCGTCATCACCGCTGATTACGCGCCCCGAGGCGGACGGGAGACACCCCTGAAGTCGAACACGGATGCAGCGCTGCTGCATTGCAAGGACAGCGTGAAATGCCTGGTGGTGAAGCGGACGGGCGGTCAGACGACGTGGACCGACCGCGACTATGATTACAACGAGATGGCGCTGGAAGCGTCGGACTATGCAGCGCCCGCCGAGATGGGTGCCGAGGATCCGTTGTTCATTCTGTATACGTCCGGCTCGACCGGTCAGCCGAAGGGTGTTGTGCACACGACCGGCGGCTACCTGACCTATGCGGCGCTGACCCATCAGTACACGTTCGACTATCACGAGGGGGATGTGTTCTGGTGTACCGCCGACGTGGGCTGGGTGACCGGCCACAGCTACATCGTCTATGGCCCGCTGGCCAATGGTGCAACGACCATCATGTTCGAGGGCGTGCCAACCTTCCCCGATGCGGGCCGCTTCTGGGACGTGTGTGAGCGTCATAAGGTGACGCAGTTCTACACCGCGCCGACCGCGATCCGTGCGCTGATGGGTGCGGGCAACGAATGGGTTGAGAAGTACGATCTGTCGTCCTTGCGCCTGCTCGGTTCGGTTGGTGAGCCTATCAACCCCGAGGCCTGGACCTGGTACCATGAAGTGGTTGGTAAGGGTGCTTGCCCGATTGTCGATACGTTCTGGCAGACCGAAACCGGTGGGCACATGCTGACCCCACTCCCGGGGGCCACAGACCTGAAGCCTGGCTCGGCGCAGCAGCCGTTCTTTGGCGTGCAGCCGGTTGTGCTGGACCCGCAAAGTGGGATCGAACTGGATGGCAACGGGATCGAAGGGGTCCTGTGCATCAAGGACAGCTGGCCCGGTCAGATGCGTACCGTTTGGGGTGACCATGAGCGGTTCGAAAAGACCTATTTCGGGGACTACAAAGGTTACTATTTCTCCGGCGATGGCTGCCGTCGGGACGAGGATGGCGATTACTGGATCACCGGTCGCGTCGATGACGTGATCAACGTGTCCGGTCACCGGATGGGGACGGCCGAGGTGGAAAGCGCCTTGGTCGCACATGCCAAGGTCGCGGAAAGCGCGGTCGTGGGCTATCCGCACGATGTCAAAGGGCAAGGTATCTACGCCTATGTCACGCTGATGAACGGCGAAGAGCCCAGCGACGCGCTGCGCAAGGAGCTGGAAACCTGGGTCCGGACCGAGATTGGCCCGATTGCTAAGCCCGACCTGATCCAGTGGGCGCCCGGCCTGCCCAAGACACGCTCGGGCAAGATCATGCGCCGTATCCTGCGCAAGATTGCTGAAGATGATTTTGGCTCGCTCGGGGATACCTCGACCCTGGCCGATCCGTCTGTGGTCGATGACCTGATCGAGAACCGTATGAACCGGAGCGACGACTGATGGACGGAGCGACGGTAGATACGCAAACGCGGCCCGTGAACGTGATCCTGCTTGGCCCTCCGGGGGCAGGCAAGGGGACACAGGCGCAGCGGTTGGTCGACACGCACGGCATGGTGCAGCTGTCGACGGGCGACATGCTGCGCGCGGCCAAAGACAGCGGCACCGAGATGGGCAACCGTGTGGCCGAGGTTATGGCGCGCGGTGAGTTGGTTACGGACGAGATCGTTATCGGGTTGATCGAAGAGAAGCTGATGGGTGGCGATGCCGCGGGCTTCATCTTTGACGGTTTCCCGCGGACCCTGGCGCAAGCCGATGCGCTGGGTGCGCTGCTTGAGAAGACGGGGCACCGGCTGGATGCTGTCATCGCGCTTGAGGTCGATGACGAGATCCTGGTGAACCGGATCGTGGGCCGTGCGGAAGATGCACGCGCTGCGGGCCAGCCGGTACGGGCTGACGACAATGCCGAAAGCCTGAAGCTGCGGTTGACGGAATACTACAAAAAGACAGCGCCGCTGCTTGGCTATTTCCATGCCAAGGGCGTGCTGCAGTCCATCGACGCGATGGGAGAGATCGACGCGATTGCGGAGACCCTGTCGGCGATGGTGAAGGACGCCGCCACCTGACGATCGGCGTGTCCTGACAGAGTTTCACGCGACACGTGTTTTGTCGCGCCCGACCCTTGTGTGCGTGAGGGGCGGGGTGGTCCCGGCGTGCCCGGGGCCGCGTATAGGCACCCATGATCTGCATCAACACATGTCGGATCAAGCGTGCGCAAACTGGAGGAAACACGCAGTGCCCGGCCTGGCCGGAGCACTTGCACCGACCGATGGGGCCCTATGCGGCCCTGCATTGGAAACCAAAGGAGGAGCCGCCATGGCGGAAGAAACCACAAACATTGCCCGAGCGTCCGAAACGGACAAGGGCTACTGGGCGGCCAACGTCCGCATGATCCTGATTTCACTGGTCATTTGGGCGCTTGTGTCCTTTGGCTTTGGCATCATCCTGCGTCCGCTTCTCAGCGGCATCGAGGTCGGCGGGACCGACCTGGGCTTTTGGTTCGCACAACAGGGATCGATCCTCGTCTTTCTGGCGCTGATCTTTTTCTACGCCTGGCGGATGAACAAGCTCGATAAGCAATACGGCGTGGACGAGGAGTAATCGCCATGGATCAGTTTACACTTAACCTGCTGTTTGTCGGCGCATCGTTCGCGCTGTACATCGGCATCGCTGTCTGGGCCCGCGCGGGTTCGACAAGCGAGTTCTACGCTGCCGGTCGCGGCGTGCACCCAGTTACCAACGGCATGGCCACGGCGGCGGATTGGATGTCGGCGGCGTCCTTCATTTCGATGGCGGGTCTGATTGCCTTTACCGGCTATGACAACTCGTCCTTCCTGATGGGTTGGACGGGTGGCTACGTGCTCCTCGCGCTGCTCCTCGCCCCTTACCTGCGCAAGTTTGGCAAGTTCACGGTGTCCGAGTTCATCGGCGATCGGTTCTACAGCTCGACCGCGCGTCTAGTGGCCGTGATCTGCCTGCTGGTGGCTTCGATCACTTACGTGATCGGTCAAATGCAGGGTGTTGGCATCGCCTTTGGTCGCTTCCTTGAGATCGACACGACCTGGGGTCTGTTGATTGGTGCCTGTGTGGTGTTTGCCTATGCCGTGTTCGGCGGCATGAAGGGCGTGACCTACACCCAGGTGGCGCAATACTGCGTGCTGATCACCGCCTACACCATTCCGGCGGTCTTCATCTCGTTGCAACTGACGGGCAACCCGATCCCTGCGCTGGGTCTGTTTGGTTCGACCGAAAGCGGTGAGCCGCTGCTGGCGAAGCTGGACCAGATCGTGACCGACCTTGGCTTTGCTGAGTATACGGCAGCGCATGGGTCTACCCTGAACATGGTGCTTTTCACCCTGTCGCTGATGATCGGTACAGCGGGTCTGCCCCACGTCATCATGCGCTTCTTTACGGTGCCCAAGGTGTCTGACGCCCGCTGGTCTGCCGGTTGGACGCTGGTGTTCATCGCTCTGTTGTACCTGACGGCCCCTGCCGTTGGTGCCATGGCTCGTCTGAACATCTCGGAGCTGATGTGGCCCAATGGGACCGCAGGTGAGGCCGTGACGGTCGAAGCCATTGAAAACGATCCGGAATATGCATGGATGGCGACGTGGCAGAAGACCGGTCTTCTGGATTGGGAAGACAAGAACGGCGACGGCAAAATCCAGTACTACAACGACGCGAATGCCGAGTTGCAGGAACGTGCTGCGGCCAACGGCTGGGAAGGCAATGAGCTGACCAACTTCAACCGCGACATCCTTGTGCTGGCCAACCCCGAGATTGCGTCCCTTCCGGGCTGGGTGATCGGCCTTGTGGCGGCAGGTGGTCTTGCGGCGGCCTTGTCCACGGCGGCGGGTCTGCTCTTGGCGATCTCGTCGGCGGTGAGCCACGACTTGCTGAAGGGTCAGCTGACGCCGAACATGTCCGAGAAGTCAGAGCTGCTTGCGGCCCGGATTTCGATGGCGGCGGCGATTGTTGTGGCTGTGCTCTTGGGTCTGAACCCGCCGGGCTTTGCCGCCCAGACGGTGGCGCTGGCCTTTGGTCTGGCTGCGGCCTCGATCTTCCCTGCGCTGATGATGGGCATCTTCTCGACCCGCATCAACAATGTGGGCGCGGTTGCGGGTATGCTGGCCGGTCTGGTTGTGACCTTGCTGTACATCTTCCTGCACAAAGGCTGGTTCTTTATCCCGGACACCAATTCGTTCACGGATGCTGATCCGCTCTTGGGGCCGATCAAGTCGACATCGTTCGGTGCGATCGGGGCCATGGTCAACTTTGCAGTCGCCTACGTGGTGTCCGGCATGACCAAGGAGACCCCGCAAGAGATCAAGGACCTGGTGGAAAGCGTGCGCATCCCGCGTGGAGCGGGTGCGGCAGCCGCCGACCACTAAGGCCCTTTGGGCGCATCGCAGCCCTCTCTTCCCTGCGATGCGCCTTGAAAATGACGGCCTGTCCGCGATGCTCGTGGGCAGGCCATGTTCTTGACCGGGAGGTAGCTGATGTCGTCGCAGGATCTGACCGTTTTGCCGGTGGACGAGTTGATGACGCGCGATCCGGTCATTTGTGGGCCTGATGCCACCATCCGCGCGGCGGCGGAGTTGATGGCCGGGCGCCGGATTTCATCGGTTTGTATTGTCGATGCACAGGGTTTTCGCGGCATCGTCACGGTGCGCGACATCAATGCAAAGGTGGTTGCCGGGGGGCTGAGCCCGGAAGAGCCCGTGGAGCGGGTGATGACGCCCGCGCCTTTGACGTTACCGCCCGATGCGCTGGGTCTGGATGTGCTGCACATGATGATGGAGCGCCACATCGGTCATGTGCCGATAGTCGATGCTGGGCGGTTGGTGGGCATCGTGACCCAGACCGATTTGACACGCTTTCAGGCGTTGTCTTCGGCAGAGTTGGTGCGATTGGTGGCTGAGGCGCCGGATGTGGCAGCGATGGCTGAGGTGACGGGCCGTATTCCCGGGTTGCTGGCGCAACTGGTCGGGGCGGGCACGCGGCATGATGGGGTGACGCGCCTGATCACGGACATTGCCGATACCGTCACGCGCCGTTTGTTGACCATGGCCGAAGAGGAATTGGGCGCGCCGCCTGTGCCATATCTTTGGCTCGCTTGCGGCAGTCAGGGGCGGCGCGAACAGACCGGGGTGTCGGATCAGGACAACTGTTTGATCCTGTCGGATAAAGTCTCTGACGCGGATATGCCCTACTTTGCCAAGCTGGCGCAGATCGTGAGCGACGGGCTGCACGCCTGTGGCTACGTCTATTGCCCCGGCGACATGATGGCGACGAACCCGCGCTGGTGTCAGCCCTTGTCGAAGTGGCGTGCCTATTTCGAGGGCTGGATCGCCAAGCCAAATCCGGAGGCGCAGATGCTCGCCTCTGTCATGTTTGATCTGCGGGCGATTGGTGGGGATGAGAGCCTGTTTTCCGACCTGCAGGCTGAAACACTGGCGAAGGCGTCGGGCAACTCGATTTTCGTCGCACACATAGTGTCGAATTCGCTGAAGCATGCGCCGCCGCTGGGTCTGTTTAACCGGTTGCCGCGCACGCCGCTGGATCTGAAGCACACGGGCGTTGTGCCAGTGGTCGATCTGGGCCGCGTCTATGCCCTGCAGGGGCAGGCGACGGCGGTGAACACGCGCGCGCGGTTGGAGGCGGCGCTGGAGACCGGCGCGATGTCGTCCAGTGGTGGGGCGGATTTGATTGACGCCTATGATATGATCGCCACCACGCGGCTGCGGCGGCAGGCGCGGCAGATCAGGGAGGGCGAGGCGCCGGGCAATATGCTGCCGCCGGACGTCTTGTCGGGGTTTGAGCGCAGCCATTTGCGGGAGGCGTTTGTCATCGTCAAAACCATGCAATCCGCACTGGGGACGGGCAAGGGAGCACTGGGGTAGGCCATGTTTGTGGAATTGATTGCGACGGTTTTCGCAGGCATCGGCGCCGCGGGTCTGGTTATGGTGTTGAACCTGATGACCGGGCGGCGCTTGCCCAAGTGGCTGATGCCTGTGGCGGCGGGGGCCGGGATGATCGGCATGACCATCTCGAACGAATACACGTGGTTCGGGCGCACCGCTGAGCGACTGCCGGAGGGGGTCGAGATTGCCATGACCGTGGATGAGCAAAGCTGGTTTCGGCCCTGGACGCAAGTGGCGCCCTACACCAAGCGCTTTGTCGCGGTGGATGTCGCCAACCTGCGCCGGAACGAGGCGCAGCCGGATCAGCGTATGGTGGATCTGTACTTCTTTGGCCGCTGGTCGCCGGTGAACCAGACGCCGATGCTGCTGGACTGTGCCGGGGCGCAGTCCGCTGTGCTGATCGACGGGGCGGAGTTTGCTGCCGATGGCAGTGTCAGCGATGCCGATTGGCAGGCGATGCCGGGTGACGATCCGATCCTGAGCATGGTATGCGAGGCGTGAGATGCTGACCCGCCTGTCCCTGCGCCTGCGCATCTTCCTGTTCTTTTGCCTGATGGCGGCGGGTGGCGCGGCGCTGGCGGCGGGGGCGCTTTACTTTGGCTGGGCACGGGGTGAGGGCGCGCTGCCGGGTGGGCCGTTTGTCACCGCCTTTGTTCTCTTTGCGTTTCTCAACACCGGTCTGGCGGCAGTGGTCTGGTTGCTCTTTGACGAGAACGTGGCCAAGCCCATCAATGCGCTTGCGGCAGAGCTGCGCCTGCGCGCCCATTCCGGTGTTGCGCGTGAGGTGGATGCCGACGTGGCGCGGTATCTGGGTGACCTGGCCCCCGCTGCGCAAGCGGTTTCCGAGGTGTTGAGCTCGAGCGTGATGGACAGCGCAACGGAGGTGGCCCACAAGACCGCGCGCCTGCAGGCCGAGGCGGAGAGGCTGACCGCGCTTCTCACCGAAATCCCGGTGGCTACGATTATGGTGAACGAGCGGATGGGCATTGTCCTTTATGACGGGCAAGCGGCAGAGATCCTGGCTGGTATTGCGCCACCGCGGCTGAAGGCGCCTTTGGTGGATTACTTCTATGCTGCCGATCTGGGCCGCGCGAAGTCGACCATGAACCAGACCGGCACCGAGGTGGTCTTTGACTTGCGGGACAAGGATGCGACGACCACCTTTGCCGCCAAGTTCAAGCCGCTGGATGGGGCGGGCTTCATGCTGCTGATCGAGATGCCGGAGGAGCCGATGTCGCCGGAGGCGGCGCGGCCGCTGGTCTATGATTTCGATCTGTTGAATGCTGGCGATGCAGAGGATTTGCAGGACACGACCCTGTCCGAGTTGTGTTTCGTGGCCTTCGATTCCGAGACGACGGGCTTGTCCACGGCAGATGATGACGTGGTGCAGCTGGGCGCGGTGCGTGTCTTGAATGGCCGTATTGTCGAGGGTGAGGTGCTGGAAAGCTATGTGGACCCGGGTCGTCCGATCCCAACTGCCTCGACCGCTGTGCATCATGTGTCGGATGCGGATGTGGCGGGCGCGCCGGACTTTGCGACAGCCGGGCGGGCATTGCACGGGTTTTGTCAGGATGCCGTTCTGGTGGCGCATAATGCGCCCTTTGACATCGCCTTTCTGCGTCGCGGGGCAGGGGCGATGGGGGTGGAGTGGGACCATCCGGTGCTGGACACGGTGCTGTTGTCAGCGATTGTCTTTGGCACGACGGAAGAGCATACGCTCGACGCGCTCTGTGATCGGCTCGACATCTCCATTCCCCCCGACCAGCGGCATACCGCCCTGGGTGACGCGCAAGTGACGGCGGAGGCGCTGGTGCGGTTGATCCCGCTTCTGGAGGGTAGGGGGCTGCGGACGCTTCGGGATGTGATTGCAGAGAGCAAGAAGCACGGGCGGCTTTTGCAGGATCTGAACTGACTTGCATGGATCGGGTGCGTGCCCATATACTACCCAGTAGCAATGGGAGCGTGTGATGTCCGTTAAAGCCTCAGTCTCGATCACGGATCAACAGGATGAGTTTGCCCGCCAACTGGTGGCCGATGGGCAGTATGCCAGCCTGAGCGCGGTGGTACAGCGCGGGTTGGAGCTGGTGCGGACCGAGGAGGAACGCGAGCGAGCGGAGCTGGCAGCCTTGCAGGCCTTCTTTGCCGAGCGGGCCGAGGGGCCGTTTGTGACCGCAGAGGACGGGCGCCGCCGGACCGAAGACATGATTGCGGCCAAGTCTCTTGCCCACGGGCTATAGGGTTCTGCGCAGTGCAGCCTGCGACGCAGATATCGAGATTATCTTTGACCACCTGTTCCAGTCGTATCGGGACCTGGGCGATCCGCTGCAGGATGCGTTGAACCGTGCTGCGGCGCGGGTGCGCGGGATCGAGGATGCACTGGCGACCTTGGGTGATTTGCCATTTCAGGGGACGCTTGCGCCGCAGATCATGGACGGGCTGCGGCATGTGACCAGAGATAAGGCGGTGTTCTACTTTATCTCGGATGAAGTGCGTGGCGAGGTGCGGGTGCTAGGTGTGTTTTTCGGCGGTCAAGACCACCGGCGGCATATCTTGCGGCGCATTATGGAAAGCGACGGGTAATTTGATTTATATAAAATTAGTCAGTAATATTGACTTAAAAGACGTGTTGTTCTTCCCATAGTTCAATCTGTTCTAGGGTCAGGACTTCGGTAAGACGCGCCATCTGCGCATCCGTTAACCAGAAAAGATCTGATATATTCACCGCTCGTTTTTGCAGCGGTGAATCACGCAGCACGTCGGAAATCAATGGGTGCCGACTCTAAGTATGTCCAAGGCGCATTCAACTTCATGACTGATAAATTGGTGAGCTTTTCTACCAGCTGTCTCCGCTTCAACATTCTTGCAAAACCAGAACGCTAGGAAATATCTAGCGAGATGGCGTGAAAGGCCATTCCGCCGACGTCCTGGATGCATATAACTTCGTACATCGCCTAAAGACACTGAGCGGTCTCACGCCTTACGAATACATCTGCAGAATCTGGACTTCTGAGCTAGAGCGATTCATCTTAGATCCGATCCACCAGATGCCGGGACTGAACACCTACAGCCAACCTGGTTATAGCCGCATCTATTTGCCTGTCTTCATACGATCGACCAGTACTGAAAAACTCGTAACAAATACGAGTGAGAAGCCCAGTCCCAGCAAGCCAACAAAGGAAAACGCCAGTATGGTCCCGACAAACGGCAGCGCTTCTTGCAAAATCGCTAGCCAGCCAAGCTCATCAATTAAGCTGATGAAGTCATCGCCAATTGGCACAAAACGTTCTAGCCAAACGAGGGCTGGGAACGTCACCATAATCAGCACAACAAGGACCCAACTCGGTAGCGTATCAAAACCTTTTTTCATGACGTCCTCTTGGAACTCCAACGAATGTGGGGGTAACCATGGCTGAAGACTGCCGCACCGCAGCGGCATGTTTCACGGCTTACCGATGTATATGTTCACTTTATGTTCCGGCGTGGATTTGACAAGGCTTAACCTCCAGCAGCTCTCAGATTGCAGATACGCGATGGCCATCTCCCGCTTCATAGCAGCGCCTGGAGGAGCCTGATGAATACATCCTTTCCAAAACGACGACGTTTCTTTCCGGCCACTGCCTTGCCACTGATCATCACATCCTCTCGGATGGCAAATGAAAAAGAGCGTCCTACTCGACCAAACCGGCGACGAAGCCGTGCCTCCCAGCACGGCCGTTCAGCGCCTTCTGCTGGCACCGACAGAGCACCCGGTTGCAACCTTGCCAGACCAAGAGCCTGATACCACCGTTGTCACGATCCAAAACGGCGGCCCCCAAGCGGCCTCCCCTGCCCTGCCAATCGGACAGCAGACGGTTTCGCAGAACGAGCGCAATCAACAACTGCGGGCCCAGCCGTCTCAAGAACAAACGCAAGTTGGGGATTTCCCAATCATCGGGGCGAGCCGCCAATTGGCCATGCTGGTCGCCCGCTATGCGCGGGCATTGGCCTGCATAGAATGGCGTGACATGGAGCGGCTGATGGCGGAGGTTTTCGAGAGTTTGGGTTTTGCTGCCGCGCTGACACCTCCCTCCAAGATGGGGGCAAGGACGTCATTGTAACATGCGAAGTCAAAGGGCAAATGGCCACATACTTCGTTGAGGTCAAACATTGGCGATCGGCAACAAAGGTCGGCTCAGATGCCGTACAAGATCTTTTGAATGTAGTCGTCGCGGAGAAGGTCGCCGGATGTCTTTTTCTATCGACCTATGGATTTATTGCGAACGCTTTTGAACAACTAACAGTGGTTGGCCGCCAACGTGTTTGGTTTGGCGATCAAGATAAGATCGCGTCTCTGTGTAAAACGTACGTAAAAGCGAAGTCTGGTGTTTGGTCACCGCCTGAGGATCTTTCAGAGCTTGTGAGGGATTAACGCTAAAGCCCAGCCGCTTTAGTCAAATTCACCCGGAACCGATCCCGACGGCGTTGGTAGGAGCGCGTCATTTCAGGGGAAGCGTG
>NZ_JWLL01000021.1 GCF_000814025.1 Tateyamaria sp. ANG-S1
CCGCAAATCACCGGCTGACAGGCGGGCCCACAATCAAGTTGAGAGCCCAACCATCTTGAAGCGATCGCCACGCTGTCACCTTTGATGCATCCATGTTTGAGGGAGCGTCACCGGTAGGTGCTACTTCACGAGCATACAGGTCGAGCGCAACGCTATTTGGATCATTTAAGGCGCTCAGCAGATCCTCCTGCCCCTTTGCAGCAACGATGCTGGATAGACGTCTTTTGATTGCTCGGTCAGCTCCTGTGTCAGGCTTAATGCTCAGATATCTTGGGACCCGATGGCCTAATGGCGAGTCTAATTCGAACAAGTAGCCAGCGGAGCCATTTCTCTGTCCAATGTCTTGGAACCTGAGCGCCGACCCTCCAAATGCGTTTGATACTGTTGGATCAAAATCGGACAACACCCAGTTTCGGGAAACGTCGTCGAAACTCAACTCTCGTGCCAGGTCCTCCGCAGCAGGACACAGCCCAAGAGAATGCCTAAATGCGTCGCGCGACTGGTCTTGCCTTGACGATATCAAAACGGTCGCACCGTCATCCAGCTCTTCCGCATAGACCGGGTACACCGCAAACCGATTGCTAAGGAACGAGAAGACTTCAGCTAGGATTAATGCATACCAAACGGGCGACTCTTGCCTTAGAGGACTGGCTTCCGCTGGAGTTTGCAGCGAGCGCCAAGATGTTGCTCCGAGCCCTAGTTTGCGGACTCTATCCTCAGCTTCTTTGCGCCGAAAACAAACACCGACCTTTTTCACAAGTTCCAATGCACCGTCGGTTCTGTCAGAGGCTTGCCTCTTTGATGCACCCACAATTTGGGCAAGGTAATCGCCTACAGTGTTCAAGCGGTATACTGCACGACCAGTGAATAGCACTAGATCACAACCATTTGGTTTGAAGCTCGCAATTCGCGTCGTGGCTTCAGACAAGTCTTGGGTTGCGAAATCCAATAGCCGGTTAGTATCAGTAGATGGGATCGCACCTTGAGTAATAGCGAATATATCTTTTGAAATGACCCTGCTGATTGGATAGCAAACCAGCTCTCCCTGCGCACTTGACCCAATTCTTTCGAGTTCCTGGCCAATTTCGCGGATCTCATCAATGATCGATTGTCCGTCAAGAACTTGAAATCTCTTGGGACGCATCAACTTGTCAAACAAGCGGTGTTCTGCGGCCAACAAGCTAGGCATCTGTTTGATATCGCCGAAGAATACCTTTTTGATCAACTCGGCAAAATCTGCCCAGTCCCGATGAAAAGAAACCGATTGGGTTCGCCCAACAATTCGCGACACTTCGTTTACGTCTTGCGAGGTAGATACAGCACTCTCATATCCGCCGAGCCTAAACACCAAAGACTGTGGATCGACGAAAACTGAGTCCAACCCTACTCCACCGTGAACTATGCCTGCTCGGTGACAGGCATCAATAGCAATAGCAACGTTTACTATTCCGTTCCAAAGACGCGATCGACCTCCGTTGCTTCGCGCAGCAGAAATCATTTCCAGAGACGCGCGATCGGAAAGATCGCTACAAGAGCTGCCGCAATCCAGCATTACAAGCCCGACGTAGTGAGCGTCTTCGACGATTTCGAGTATCTCAACAAAGGTCGAACGAGTCGTTTCAACCGACAGAACCCTACGAAACCGTCTAATACTCTCAGACAAAACCCTCTTCAGATCTTCATCTAGAGAACTGTTCGACTTCGGGAACAGGCGTAAGAGAAAACGTTCGCCATCGTGAGCTCCAGTCGCTCGAAGCATACCGACCATTTGTTCAGAAGCGCGCGCACTCGTGGGCCAAGCAATCTCAAATTGATCTGAAATGCTGTTTTCTATCGCTCTAGCCACCGTCTGCTCGATTCCTTCTCACAAGGTACCACGCCACTGCTGCGGACACCCGTTCAAAAAAACGCGGTTCGGCTTTGTTTTCTTTCTTAACGTAGGTTTCCGCGCCAGTCGGTCGAGCTTGGCGATTGGCAACGTAGCTTTGTGTATTTTGCAGAGTTTTAGCGCTTCGGCCAGTTGAGGCCGCTTGTCGTTTTTGCCGCTTTCTACTTCTTCGATCGCGGTTACTACCTCTGCACCGTCCTGGGCCGCAAGGTAGGTGTCAACGGCCTGTTGTTGGGCTTCTAACCCTAACCCACTTTCCTTTTGTCCCTTGGTCGAGACTCGATAGTAAACGACGAATTTTGACGGCGGTGTGAGCTGGTTCATAGATAAAGTGTAACATTCAGACGGTCGTTCGTATGTTACACTTTTGTTACGAAAGACCTAGAGCCTCTAAAAAACGCTGCCTGAGAAGACTAAGGCTTCGGCTTGCGGCGCTGCTTAGCGCTGCAAGCCGAACACAATCAGAACACCAAAATATCGTCTGTAAGTGCAGCAACATTTGTATTGAGGACCGTCAGACTATCCCCGCCGCCAAAATCGAACACGACATGGTTGCCACTTTGGCTCGCATGACTGAGCGCATCTTCTGCGTCAGTGAGGCCAAAATTGCGGAACACAATGGTGTCTACGTTGTCGGTAAAGTCGTTGATCTGATCCTGGTCCCAGCCCAGGTTGAAGTTGAAATGGTCAGCGCCAGAGTGTCCAACCAGAACGTCGTTGCCTAAGCGGCCGTGCAGGTGATCATTGCCTGATCCACCCCAGATCGTGTTGTTACCCGCGTTGCCGCGCAAGTTATCGTGCCCATTGCCGCCATGCAGGTTCTCGATGCTGATGTAAGTATCACCAGCAGCGGCGCCCGTGTTGTGTTGTGCGAACTGCAGATCAGCAATCAAGTTGGCGTCGGATGCGTAGTATTGCGCACGGTCAATGCCAGCCCCGCCATCCAGGCGATCTGCGCCATTGCCACCCCATAGGATATCGTTGCCGTTTCCACCTCTTAGATCGTCATCGCCATCTCGGCCATGTAGACGGTCGTTACCATTCCATCCCCAAAGCAGGTTATCAATAGCATCACCTCGCAGGTCGTCGTTGTAAGCCGATCCATGAAGACGCTCGATGCTATCGAACGTGTCGCCAACAGCTTCACCGGTATTGACGGATGTATTCTGCAAATCGACACGCACAGCGCTGCTTGCCTCGCTATATTGTGCGCGATCTATGCCGTCACCGCCAATCAGCTGATCTGCGCCACCTCCGCCGAAGAGAATGTCGTTGCCATCCCCGCCATCAAGACGGTCTATGCCGTCTCCGCCGCGCAAGTGGTCGATGCCAGCGCCTCCAAACAGATCATCGTTGCCGGACAGACCGTAAAGGCGATCATTACCATCTGCGCCCCAAATGGCATTGTGACCGGAAGACCCTTGGATCGTGTCGTTGAAATCGGAACCGTAGGCATTTTCGATCTGAATGAGTGTGTCGCCAAGTGCATCTCCGGCAAAATTTCCGATGTTCGTGCCATCAATACGAACCCAAATGGCCGAGCCTGCTCCTGAATAGCTGACAGCGTCAACACCGTTGCCGCCGTGGAGCGTGTCGCCACCGGCTCCGCCGATAAGGATATCGTTCTCGTCGTTGCCAGATAGGTGATCGGCCCCGGCTCCACCAATGAGAATATCGGAGTCACCTCCACCGTGCAGAGTATCGTTTCCATCACCGCCGTCTAACTGATCAAAACCGGCATTGCCCTGCAAACTGTCATCGCCAGCGCCACCTTCGATTAAATCATGTCCGGCTCCGCCAATCAGTGTATCATTACCTGCGTCCCCTTGAAGGCGGTCGTCTCCTAAACCGCCATCGAGCGTGTCGCTTCCTGCACCGCCGTCCAGATTGTCCGAACCCGCATCACCGCTGATTTGGTCGTTGCCATTGCCGCCAAGCAATGCGTCAGCACCGTCACCCCCTCGTAGCGTATCGTTGTCGTCGCCACCGTGAAGATAGTCAGCGCCCCAATTCCCAACGAGCGCATCATTGCCAGAGCCACCGCGAAGTGTGTCCGCGCCTTCGTCTCCGTCAAGTTGATCATCCCCGGAGCCACCTTCCAGAACGTCAGCGCCTTCTTTGCCATGCAGCGAGTCATCGCCTGTATCACCGCGCAAAAAGTCATTCCCAGAGCCGCCGTAGATGGTGTCGTTGCCAGCTTCTCCTATCAGAGCATCATTGCCATTTTGACCGTTTAACAAATCCTCGCCGATTCCAGCCCAAATAGTATCAGCGCCGTCGCCGCCGTTCACGGTGTCGTTCCTGCCTGTGGAAGCAGCGTAGGCCTGATACCATGTAAAATACACATCTGACGTGATCAGATCATTCCCTGAACCACCGTCAATGGAGTCCGCCCGTGTTTCCCAGCCAAACATGGTCGCATTCGGATCCGTCGCATCAATATTGTTGGCCCAGTAGAAGCTGTCCTGGTTATCTTGAAGCGCATCTACATGTGCGAGTGTGATCGTGCTGCTGGCTCCTGCTCCAGACGCCAAAAACGCGCTCCAATCTGCATCCGAAAGCGAAGAGGCTATAGCATTGTCTGTTCTGCCTGCGGTGCGCCCATGTTGGATGTAATGGATTGTGGCAGCTGACAAATCTGTCCCAAAAGCTGCACGTAGATCTGCATAGTTGCGCAAATACTGCTCCGCATCAAAGTCACCCGTGTTGCGGCCTTCGTCACGACCCCATCTGATGTAGTGCTCGGTGGCTTTGACAAGGTGAATGCCATACGCGTTGTAGACATCGGCGTTCGCAGCTAAGTACTGTAGTGCATTGAATGTTATGGGTTTGTCTTCACCTTGACCATGGCTTAACCACCAGTCTTCACCAGTTTGCCAATCAGTCCCTAAAGCATTTATCAAGTGATTGTGGCTTGCGATTAACGAGAGTGCAAACTCCGCCGTGGAAGGACGATCAAGGTGTGTCCAGTGAAGCTCGTGGTTGCCACCGTTGAATGTCACTCGCTCCACGTCCTGCACTTGTACAAACGTATCGCCAGACCAAAAGAGGTACTGTCCAACACCGTTTGCACCGCTTTGAACGTGTTTCCAGTCCCACATGCTGGCACTGCCGCTGAGGATCAACGTGTCTGTGCCGATTCCACCTTGCACAATATTGCTGCCACCATAGACGGTGAGCGAAAATGTATCGTTGCCGTCTCCACCACGATACAAGTCGTCGCCGTGACTATCGTGGAACAGGTCATCGCCCGCACCACCTTCGGCATAGTCATCCCCGTGACCGCCATGGAATGTGTCGTTTCCATCTCCGCCAAAAAGCTGGTCGTCGCCGTTCTGGCCTTCGAGCACATCTACACCAGCCCCGCCGTGCAGACGGTCATCACCTTCACCGCCGCGCAGCGTGTCCCGGCCTTCTCCACCAGAGAGGTAATCGTCACCCAATGAAGCATGAAGATTGTCGTTTCCGTCACCACCAAACAGCAAGTCGTCGCCTTGCCCACCATTCAGATAGTCGTTGCCATCGCCGCCAAGCGCAACATCGTCTCCGGTCTGGCCATGCAACTGATCATTTCCAGCCCCCCCCAGGAGCATATCATCGCCATTCGCAGCGATCAGTGTGTCGTTACCGCCATCACCGGACAGCACATCATCTGCACCACCGGCAGTAATACGATCAGCGCCATCGCCACCATAAATCGCAACAGCGCGATCTACATATCCAGCCGTAAAGGTGTCATTTCCGGCACCACCGTAAGCTGTCTCGAATTCATTGGCCTGAAGGTCGAACGTGAGTGCCGCGTTGCCGGTATATATCGCAGAGTCGTAGCCGGCGCCGCCGCGCACGATTGTGTCATGCTCGTCAAAGAAGATTTGGTCATTGCCACCAAATCCCAGCAGGTGATCCGCGCCACCGTCGCCAGACAAATAGTCATCCATCTGACCGCCATAGATCGCGTCGGCACCATCCCCGCCGGATATCTGAACAGAGCGCGTATGATTTTGTGCATCCAACTGGTTGTTCCGCGCGTCCCCAGTGACGCCGTCCAGCCAGTCTGAAACTAGATTGACAGAAGTCGCGCCCGAGCCATCCATGACGGTGTAAGTCAGGGACTGGCCGCTCTCAAACTCGATCAAGTAACCAGTGCTCGTTTCGATACGACGCCAGCCTTGTGCCGTGTAGCTCAAGGCCACATCACCAACACCGCCAACGACCACTTCGCCGTTTCGCGTATAGGAAGCGCTTCCCAGCAGTGCGTTTCCGAATACGTCGATATCGTTGCTTACGTCAGCGAAGTCAGTCCCATCATCGTAGGTCAGATTTATTTGCGAAATACCGAGATCAGAAAGCGTCCTCAGCTCGCCATCGTCAGTGATCCCGTTTTGGTTCAGGTCCTGCCACACTTTTAGCTCGGACCAGACGCCATCAAGGTGGTTCAAAACGCCGTCATTGTTACCACCTCGCGCGGCCCATTGATCAAAAGTAGCTAGGGCTTGAAGGTCTGTTGCGCCATCCCAATCAAGCCATTCAGTTAGGACCAGCTCTCTGGTTTGATCGATGACACCATCACCATCGCCACGCGTCCCATCTGCATTGAGGTCGATGACTAAAAATCCGTCATCTGCGTCGGCCCACGCTGTCTGTTCAAGAAAACCGTCGCCATCCATGTCAAAGCTGACGTCGCCGTTGACACTTACCTCTACGCCATCGCCATCCAAGTCCAGAATGATTGGCTTACCACTATCATTGCCAGAGTTATCGTTGCTATCGTTGCCTCCGAAAATGCCACTCACGAAATCAGAGATGGCATTGCCAACGGCACTAACGGCATTTCCAATGGCTTCAGCGACTTCACCAATTGCGCCAGCTATCCCTTGCGCAATCTCGCCAACGGCGTTGGCGATCCCGCGACCCACTTCGCCAATCGCACCGATGACATCACCGTTTGCAAGCCGTTCACCTGCAGCACTCAATCCGTTACCCAACGCAACGCCCGCCTGCGCCACGCCATTCAGAATGTGCCCTGCGACATGCAGAGGCGCCGTAACGATATCCGTCAACGCGTCACGAACTGTACCGTCGCCATCCTGACCACCAAAGAATGCATCCAAGCCCGCATCAATGTCGTTTCCGACGCGCCCCAGAAGACCTGAGTCGTTGTGAACTCGGATGCCGCCCGCGACATAAGTGTGAAAATCATCGACCTCGAAATTGTATGTTTTCCAGCCCTCTTGCACGTCTTCTTTGTAGACGACGTTTCCATCCACCACTGTTGCCTTAGTCGATGCGCGCGCAAACATATGCGCGGTCTCGGCAGAAAAATGGAGCCAAGTCCCCGTTGCAGCAACCACCGAACCGTTGGCGTCAATAAGACGGGCGGTTCCCCCGCCCAGCTTGAGCAGGTCACCAATCTTGGTGAAACCGCCGGTTTCGTCCAACATCAGGTGACCTGGTGTGACATACAACGGTTCACGGCCATCAGAAAAATCAAGACGAACAAAGCAATCGGTGACGTTCTCATAGACCCGTAAGATTTTACGAGACTGCAACTGGCCACGACCATCCGCGTCGTTCTGGTCAAAACTGGCTACCGAATGAGATGCCGCTAGGTTTTCAATCGCACTGTAAGTGCAGTCCGACAGAAAAACCGAAGTGCCCGGTGCGAAACAGCGATCCGGGTCAATACCTTCCGCATTAGATGTGCCACTTACAAAAGCTTCATTTACTTTATCGTGTAGTCGGTCCTTTTCTTCATCCGTAAGTGGTGGTTGCCCCATTCTGGCCAACGCACGATCAATTCGATCATACAAAGCAGCCTCTTCGACCGTAACTCCAACTGACAAATTAGCGCTTCTAGAGAATATTGTATCGATTCTACTTAATGCGTCGTTGTTTCGGATGGGTCCTGCCACATCTCGAACTATAATAGCATCATCAAGGGCTGTAATGCCCGTTGTTCGATCTCCTGTTAAAATATTATCAATTCTTGCGGCACGGGCACCAATATCTACTGCAAGCCTGTCTCCGGTGTTAAGTATTTCCTCCCGAGACTCCATTCTATGATCAAGAACCAACAACTCTGCTTCGAACAAAGAGTCCGCCATACTTTACTCCTAAAATTCTTCGAACTGCTCAACGCACTGTTTACCTAATGAACCTTCTGAAGTTAGCCTGCGTAAAGCCACAACCTCAGAAGCGTTCAAGTTATCAGAAATACGAGATAAGGCCTGTGAAGGTACCCTTTCATATGGTGCACCACAAACATATGCTACATGACATAGTTGGTGCACGTAGAGAAAAGAAAGGGAGAAGCGCAAACCATCCGCCTCTCCAACATTCGCCCGCAACTCAACTAAGTCATTTATTAGCGGAAACATTCTATTTCTTACTTCAGTGCAATCTCCTGTTGCAACTGGCAAATCTGCTTCACTATTTTTAAGCCGGTTCACGTATGCCAGCATATCCCTTAAGAGGTTTTTTGATAAACTTGGATCGGCACGCCTACCAATTA
Source organism: Tateyamaria sp. ANG-S1 (assembly GCF_000814025.1). Taxonomy (GTDB): domain Bacteria; phylum Pseudomonadota; class Alphaproteobacteria; order Rhodobacterales; family Rhodobacteraceae; genus Tateyamaria. Next base: position 8,400 of record NZ_JWLL01000021.1, read on the forward strand.
ACTCTCTTAACGCCCTCTCATCCACCTCGGTCAAAAAATCCTCAGGCATTGGGCGCCTTGCCAGGTTTACCAGCTCACAATAGAGAGTACATTGAGGAGAAGCGGCATATGACATCAACTTAGGATGCTTATCTAGGAGCCTATTAAACGCAACGTAGTTCCGGCTCTCTACCGCGCTTACTGCTTCGTAGAAAACTTTGTTAGTTATGTCTGCATGTAACGGCTGGTGAAGAACTAGGCTGGTAAACATTGCCGCAAACGTACACTTTGCGTTTAAAGCCCACCTAATTATTGAACTATTCATCCAAATACCAGAAAATAAAGGTTTAAAGGCACTATGCTGATTTGGCATAGCTTCCCCCTATAAACTTGTATCCCATACGCTTGGCGAGCTTGTGTGCACGCGCGAGATCAACATCAGATGTTACATGGAACAAGACCTCTTTTGCGCCCCTGGCTGCTGACCAGGTTTCAATCCCTTTGAAGAGACCCAAAGCCACACGTCCACCTGACAACCCGGCACGCACAAACCGCGATACATTCATGTTATGGATGGTCGTAATCAGAGCACCTTCGCCGATGTGGTACTCTCCAACTGAACAATAGGCGAAACCAACGGGGGTTTTTCCCCTATGCGCCAACATGACAGCATGTCGCTTCGGATCCTTCAGCGCACTTCTGGCTATTTTTCTCACTTTATCAGGGCTGAACTTCATGTAGCTGAAGCGGCTTTCTTCATGCGCTTCTTGCGCGAGTTGGACCAGGACCGGAATGTCTCTCTCATTGTCAACAATACGAAAAACAATTGCTGCAGGTATTTGTTCTTGCTGAACCTTAACAATCATGAACCCCACCTCACCGCCTATCGCATAGGTAGCAAAGTTTAAATTGCGCTACAACACGATACGCCGTGTAAATCGGATTTTTCCATTGCCCCCGCTAAATCGTAAGCGTGCGGTCAGCCCACTTGTCTGCGACGTTGTGCGCTGTGCCAATTTGCTACCGAGATGATGGCGCATATCCGCTCCAACCTCGCGAGATGGTACGGCCCAAATATCGCGAGGCATTCACAGCCTCGTTCCGAGCGATGGCCCCTGCACTCGTAGCTTTTCAAGCTTCGGCAGCGCCAATGTCTTGAAATGAGCAATCTTGCCAGGTCAAAAACTAGTGGTTATTCGTCTTTGATAACTGGCGTGAAGTCAGACCATTGCTCGATGCGGAAAGATCGAATGTCTCGCACGCAGTTCTTGAACCAAGGCAGCTCTTTCAGGGCCATAATCGCTCGAAACAAGTTCGCCATGTCCTCAGTTTCCGTGACATAGACGCTGCCTTGAATGCGCTGGAAATCATACCGGGTCAGGGCATTGCCGATGTCGGTATAGGCTTGAGACAGACCCTTTGGGTGGTGCTTGGCCGTATCGGCCACCACCAAGTCAAACGCTATGGCAAACATCAGGCGAGAGGGTCAGCGGCTAGTTGGTCGCGGTCGTAGTCCAGCGTTTCGCCAGTTTCGACTACTCGGATTTTAACCGTGTGATCGTCCAATTCTTCGACCACCTCATAGGCTACACCAGCTTCACCAAAGGTGTGAAACTGCCCCACGACTGCCGGTTCTACACGTGCTTGTTCCATGCTCTCATTATACCTCTAGGCTGCGCCTCGGGCAAGTTTCGTCCCCGAACATAGAGAGCTGCTGCGGTTCTACATAGTACCCTCGGCGGCGCTTGGTCGTTTCTAGCTTCACCAAAGCAGCTTCGGCTTCAGCCTCACGGCTGTACCAATCCATGCGGACTTGACCGCCCCGCCCTATTCGCCCCCAATGACGTTCTAGCGTCCACTCACCAAACAAATTTGGGCGCACGGCCATCTGGTAAAATCTAGCCAGGTTCTTTCTGGGGTCGCGTTTTTCTAGGGTCAGGCTTCATAACCAATAGATGACGAGGGCCGCGAGGGCGATTGCTAAGAGGAACACCTTTGGGCATCGGTCATAGCGGGTCGCGACGCGCCTCCGGTCTTTGAGCCTACCGAACATGATCTCGATGCGGTTGCGCCGCTTGTATCTCCTCTTGTCGTATTTGACCGGCGTCTTGCGTTTCTTTCGGCCCGGGATGCAGGCGCGTATCCCTTTGTCTTGCAACGCTTCTCTGAACCAATCAGCGTCATAGCCACGATCCCCGAGTAGCCATTTGACGTTTGGTAGGCGACTGAGCAGCGCCCGTGCGCCGATATAATCGCTGACCTGACCGGCGGTGACGAACAGGTCGATTGGTCGTCCCTGACTGTCGCAGATGGCATGCAGCTTGGTGTTCATACCGCCTTTGGTTCGACCAATCAGGCGGCCACGCCCCCCTTTTTGGCGGCCATACTGGTCGCCGTTCGGTGGGCCTTGAGGTATGTTGCGTCGATCATCACGGTCGTTTTCTCGCCGTGCTCTGCCGCCAGCCCGGCCATCATACGCGCGAAGATGCCTTTCTCGCTCCAGCGTTTCCAGCGGCCGTAGAGCGTCTTGTGCGGGCCGTATTGCGCAGGGGCGTCGCGCCAACGTAACCCATTGCGATTGATAAAGATAATCCCACTCAGCACGCGTCGATCATCGACGCGGGGCTTGCCGTGGGACTTTGGGAAGAAGGGTTCAAGACGCGCCATCTGCGCATCGCTTAGCCAGAAAAGGTCACTCATGTTACCGCTCCGTTTTCGGAGCCGTGAATCATGCAGCGCGGCGGAAATCAATGCATCCTGACCCTAGGTGCGCATCCGGCTATTTTGCAATCACGCTTCATTATGCATGTGCGTTATCTGGACGCAAAGCGTCCGGTAGATGTCCGTTCAGACTACACGCGAAAAGGTGACCGAGCCAGGCGGCTTCCCTGGCTATGTCGAAGTCCGCGATCACTTTCGTACGCCCAACATGGCCCATGTTTACGCGCTCTGTTTCGTCCGTCAGAAGTTTATCTATGGCAACCTGAAGTGCGTTGACATCACCAGGTGGTAAAACATAGCCGCTGGCACCATCTTCGACCAACTCTTGCACGCCTGCAACACGGCTGGCAATGACAGGCAGTCCTGTAGCCATCGCTTCCATCAAAACGACTGGTACGCCTTCGGCAAAACTGGGTAACACGAGAATATCCGCAGTCTTCAATGTTGCAGCGACGTCATTTTGTCCCAGATACCCGGTAAACGTCACGGCTTCCGACAATCCAAGTGTGTCTGCGCGCCTTTCCAGTTCTTGTCGTTCTGGACCATCACCGATAAGTGTCAATCGAACGTCAGCGTGCATGCTTTTTAGCTTTACCAACGCATCAAGCAGCAAAGGAACCCCTTTGATTGCTGCAAGGCGACCTACAAAAACAAGGTGCTTGCCCGGCTCATGATCGTGTTTCTCATACAGTTCAGGTTCCACTCCACAGTGAACAATCTTGATTTTGCTCCAGTGAGATTTGTCAGAAAAAAGCATGCATTGAGCCCGCGCAAAGTGACTGATGGCTGCCACAAAAGATGCACGGGCGATTTTGGCATCAAGTCGCCAATGGTGCGGCTCAAAAAACTCCATCGGACCATGGGCGGTATAGCTGAAGGGTACTTTGGCCATATGTGCGGCAAGCATTGCAACTGAGCAACTTGAATTACCAAAGTGGTTGTGAAGATGTTGGACACCAATTCGAAGCATGTGATCCGCCAAAACACCTGCCTGCAAAAAGTAGAAAAGTTGCCACAAACGGCTCTTCACTCCCTTGGGCGAGGTTGACCAGGCAAGGCCAGCAGCACCAAGCCATTGGCGCGGAAATCGCATCATCCTCGCGTGTGCGGCAATGAGCCGAAATGGACGCTTAGCCGATTGTTGAACGACAAATGTAGATGCGTGCTCGGCCTGCTGCTCAGGACCAACGTGATGACTTGGATCAGTGGAACGAACAGAGCAGGTGTGAATTTCAAAGCCGAGATGTCGCAACTGCGCAACTTCACGTTGGATGAAAGTGTCGGTAGCTCTTGGGTATTCACCCGTTAGATATGCAATTGGACGTGGCTTCATTCTGCGGACTTAACACTTTCCGCCAAGGAATCGGCAAAGGAATGCTCTGGGAGGAACTCCAGTCGTTGTTCAAGCCTGTTGGTTGAGAAACGCAAAGGTTTGAACCGGGCGGCGAGAGTTGGAGGGCGTAAAGAAGATGGAACAAAGCGGTGCCCTATTGCCGTAGTCTCTGCTAGTAAATCCAATGCGGCAGAGATCTTCATCATCAATTTGAGAGGTAACTTGATGCAGCGAGTGTCAAGGACGTTCAACCAATCTGTTTGCGATGGAGTGGACGGATGCACCAAATTAATAATAGTAACATGCCCGCCCCCTTTGAGTATAGGGGCGTCATCTGGCCAGTTGTTGTTTGGTGCCGTCGCAGCAAGCGCGAGTGCCCGCGCACAATCCGCAACGTGTATTGCTGGCACCGGAACGTTGCCACCAGGACAAATACAGTGACCTCCTTTAAACCAGCCCAACCGTGCCGTTTTGGTTCGACCAGGTCCGAATATCGCTCCAGGTCGAGCGATCCACAGGTCGAGCCCTTCTGTTTGTGCGGCGAGGACCGCAGCCTTTTCTTGACCAATCTTGGCCCTGGTGTAGGCGTCCCTTGTCGCTCCTGTGGGTTCAGTTGGTGACGTTTCATCCAATTGCGCGCCGTCGGGAAGGCCTTCAAAAGCGTAGACCGAAAAGGAAGATACCAGAACCAACCGGGCACCTTCAGGCATAGCTGCAAGCACGTTTTCTGTCGCTAAAATCGTGTCGCGGCCGTGAGCTTGGTCGTCTCCTTGACCCGCAGCGGTATGAATAACAGCGTCCGCTGTTGCAAGGGCACCTCTCAGCCCATCTCTGTCGGCCAGATCGACGACAGCGCGCGTAATCGCTATGATCTCATGTCCTTGGTTCTCCAATGCAGAAACAACTGAGCGTCCAAGAAAGCCACCTGCACCAGTTACCGCGATGCGTGTCATGAGTGATCGCGCCGCGCAATTGGAGCAAAGCGTGTTACGGTCGAATAAGGCATTTGACGTAGCGCAGCACCGAAACCCGCCTGATCACCGCTAGAGTGTGTTCCGTGATGACAAGCAAGCGTAACTTCAGAGACATGCGCGGCGAACTCTGCATTCGTATAGGGCTCTTGTCCGGTGCGAATTGCTTGAGCCAGATCGGCGATCGCACGACAAAAATCGCGTGTTTGGGATCCACGGTATTTGGCGATCTTCTTTGAGTCTCCCCGTGGTCTCAACTTTTTGGTAATTGGTGACAAAAAGCGTTTGCGCCTTATAGTTTGGTAACGCCTAATGCGTACGGCGGATGTGTCAGATCGCGGATCGTCCACTTCAATGACCCCATCATCGCCCCATAGCCGCAAAGCATGATCGTGCCCCGCATAGATACCGTTCGTCATGCGCGCCAACACTCCATTGTCAAAACTCAGGGCGGCCATCGAAAAATCTGGGCTTTCTGGAAGGGCAATGCCGCCAATTTTCTGCGGTAACACCGTGTCTGCATGCGCAGTAACGCGCACGACAGGGCCAAACATGGCACAAAGCCAGCTGAGGACGTAGCCGGCATGTTCAACAGTACAGCCTGTGACATACTCATCCACTGCCGGCCATGCGATGCCGCCTTCGTTCACCCACCGGTGCGTAGGCGCGCTTGGGACCATTCCGTCCTCCATAGCAGCGTGAACAACCCGAACTTTGCCAACAAGATTTTTTTCCAAGGCTTCCCACAACAGCTGTGCGACAGGACCAAGAAGAGTGCACGGCGCCGAAACCAAGTGCCGCTTTGCCTGTTTCGCCCGATCAACCAGATCGCATGCGTGATCAAGGCGCATGGCAAGCGGCTTTTCGGTGTACACGTGCTTTCCGGCCGCCAAAAGAGCGCAGCTTGTTTGGTAATGCTCGGATGGGTTGGTCAAATTGAGAACAATGGTGGTCTCAGGATCATCCAGTAACCCCTGGATATCAGCATACGCTCGAGCACCGGTTAACCGCGCCATCTCCATGCAGCGCGACGTTTCACGATCAAAGACGCCAACCAAGCTTAGATCTGGATGAGCTGCGAGCGTGAGCCTATACATATTTGCGACGTACCCACAGCCCAGCATCGCAATTTTAGTTAGCTGCGTCATATGCGATCGATGAACTCCGGTCTTTCGTCAATGCAAACAGGCTTTTAGCTGCTTTTTTGTAAAAGTGTATAGTAACAGCTGCATCCTAACATCATCTGTGCCATTTCTGCACACGAAAACATCAAGAGAAGCAGATGACCCAAGTAGTAGATTTTGCCGGCCCATCGGATAGCATGGTGCATGTTACTCATTCCGACAGAGCGACTTTGATGTCGGAGGTCGAGGCTGCTGTGCAGGCGGGCGAAGGGTTTTCGATGGCAACGCTCAATCTGGATCACATTGTCAAATTGCGGCGCGATCCTACCTTTCTGGCAGCGTACAAAGCTCAAACCTATGTCGTGGCCGATGGCAATCCCATCGTGTGGCTTTCGCGCCAGGCTGGGCGTGAGGTAGAGTTGATCCCAGGGTCGGAACTGGTTGTACCTTTAAGTCAGATGGCTGGACGGTTGAACGTGCCGGTAGCCTTTTTGGGATCTACGGTGGAAACTTTGGATGCTGCAGAACAAGGCTTGCGCGCGCGGTGTCCCGGTCTGAATGTCGTTTGCAAGATCGCGCCACCCTACGGATTCGACCCAGACGGCGATGTCGCAGTAGCGGCGCTTAAAGAAGTTGCTTCTTCCGGGGCGGGGTTGTGCTTTTTGGCTTTGGGCGCGCCCAAGCAAGAGAGACTGGCAGTGCGTGGGCATGCCTTGGCGCCAAAATGCGGATTTGTCTCTATCGGCGCCGGTCTGGATTTCGTTGCGGGTGCTCAGAAACGTGCACCAGTCTGGGTGCGGAAGCTCGCACTTGAATGGGTTTGGCGGATGCTGGGAAATCCGGGCAGGCTTGCGGGTCGCTACATGGCATGTATCGCGATCATGCCCGGACTTTTTCGTTCTGCGCGGCAAGCTGGCAAAGCATTTACCGCGCGGTGAATTGCCAATTAATCACGCAAGATGGTCATCCAGGAGAGGTCTGCGCGGCTGAGACCCTCAAACAGAATTGAATCGGTACCGTGTACGAGTAACAGACCACTTTCGGTATCAGTCGCGATTTCATCAACAGTTTGATCATCATTTATGAAATTGGACAGGACGACCTTGTCGTCTAAGGTAAACCCTTGCACCGTGTCGTGTCCGCATCCTGCATTAAAAAGATAGTTGTCCTTCCCGCCCTCTCCGCGCAGACGGTCATTTCCTTTGCCACCATCAAGCGTGTCATCTCCTGAACCGGTGATAAGGCTATCTTTGCCGTCGCCACCTTCAACAATGTCATCGCCAGCAGCAGTCGCGATGTAATCGTTACCTTCGCCTCCGCAGAATGCCTCACCACTTCCGCGACCAAAGAAACGGTCATCCTGCGGGCTTCCAACTATAGCGGAAACATTCAATGCGATGGAACCGAGAAGGCGTGCAGTTGTAATCGCGCTGTCGGTCAAAGGTGGGCTCCCGGGTGACAAACGGTTTTCATTCACAACATGGTACTTGGGCGTGATCACTTGATCTCCCACTATGGCTTCAGCCCCGGCTTCGGAAATAAAGTATGCGGGTTTTGTACCTGATCTTGCGTTCAGACCTAATTCAATGCCTAAGGCGGACCATCTGTTGATGGCACTTACAGTGCCTCCCACTGGCACCAGTACGCCTGCATAGTCAGCTGCATCAACGACGCCACCTCTAACTTCTGGGACGACAAAGTTAGGCGGAATTTCCAGTTGCGCATCTTGTTCGGGCAGGATCAAAGCGCCATCGGCGCCGACCGGTAAGTCTGCCAAAATGATCGGTTCGCCCGTCCCAAAAATCACGCGTTCTACAGAGACGTAAAAATCGCGACCCTGTGGCCCGGACACCTTGTAACCGCCGCCCTTGGGCTCAATGCGATAGGCACCAGAAACATCGGACAGAAGTACGGTGTCCATGCCATTGCCCCCGTGAACTCCATCATCACCGGCGCTTTCAACAATTCTGTCATCTCCATCACCAGCTAGAATGTAGTCTTCTTGGTCGGTGCCGGTCAAAGTATCGGCCTGAGCCGAAGCATGTTTCGTAACCCCATGCTGAAAACTGGCGTTGGGCTTCGCGCTCTCCCACCAAGGGTCTTGCTCTGCATTCAACGCATTAATTAGGTTACCTCGCTTTGTTGTGATGTTTAGGCCCTCGTAAATTCCCCACGATCCCCACTTTGTAGGCGTTGTCATGTCGCCAAATTGCATAAACGGTCCATCACTTATTTCAGACCAAATATACCAGCTTTCCCGGTAAAGCTCAGCCATTTCCTCACTTCGGACAAATTCGACCATGAACTCTTCCAATAGAGCACGATCTTCGTCGCTGAGGTTGGGCGTTCTACTGTGATGGTGAACGTGTTGCCCACCTTCATACGCCGTTAGCTTAAGGCCATATGTCTTCGCCAATTCGGCATGCTCCCGCCACCGGCTCTGAAGGTCAGGTAAGGAATGGCTATACGAAGGATCTCGCAAACGCTCGGCAAGGTACTTAATAGCATTAATTTCGGGAGACTTAATCGTGTTCAAAAGATGTATTTGTTCCTGTTCGTTGCGCATCAACGTGCCGCCAAAGTAGTGTGCAATTGCCAATTCATCAAAAACAGATTCCGGGGCAACAAATGCATCGGGCTCATTTTCACGCCATGCCTCTGCTTTCATTGCAATACGTGTTCGCCAGGTATTGATGGCTTGCGCACCTAGTACATGAACAAGGCGCATGTCAGCCATTTCCCCAAACACTTCATTCCAGATCAAAGCTGTCTCAACTGCTTTTTTTGTATGGTATGCAGGTTGCCTTTCTTCACCCCAGTCCTTGATCGATTGTTGTAATACCCAATGCGCCTGTTCAAATCTCCAGTTCCAAACTTCATTAGAGTACTCAACACGTATCGGCAGTGTCGGGTCCATGTGGTCGCGGACATAGGTTGCGAAGTTGCGGATATATGTTTCACTTGCCATGTGAGGCATTGTGAACCAGGGTTCCGCACCAATCTCGTTTGCCAGCTGCACCATATGCTCAAGTGGCACGCGGAAATTATTGGCGCTTTGCGGAGTTGAGCGATCTTCCCAGTTAACGATTTTAGAATTATTCGTTTCTCCCCAATCCATGAATCGGACTTGTCGTGCATCTTGAATAAGCCGCAGCCAATCAGGATTGAAGGTTGCACCCGCTGCATGCAACTCAAGATGACGCTCTGCTACAATGGAGATGTTGCGAACGTAATCCCCGTTCCGCAACGGATCAGTGCGCGTTATTTCAATCGTGAATGTTTTCCCTTTACGATTGTCAAAGATTATCAATCCTGGCTGCTGCGAAACAACATGTGCATCTCTATGCAGCTTAACTGTCCCAACCCCTTCGTATCGTAGAATGTACCGCCCACGTGCCAACGGTGAATCTTGTGGAAGGTCATTCCACGTCATTACCGTCCAGAGCGCATCTTGTCCTTTTGGAAGCCTGATTGGCCAACCATTTGCATCTAGGTGTCCTAACTGCTGCAGTTCTTCGTTTGACAAGCCTGCGGAATGCGGTTGGCCATGTTTGACTGCACGCCACGGCCGCATCATGCGAGCCAGATCCAAGAATTGAAGTCCCGGATAAAAGTCCCTTACTCGCGAAAGGTTCAACGCGAGAGTCGGGTTTGTCAAACCTCTAGCTGGTTCGGCAGATGTTTGTGCAGATGCGGATGTCATGAAGAGTAGTCCCACCAAAAGCAAACCAGCCAAACGAGAGTTCAACAATGCGAACACATAACACGGCTCAGCTTGCAACTTCGAAGATGTCATACCGGAACCTTTCACGACTTGAGAGCATTCATGTCGATCCTAGCATGACGTGAGGCTGTCGCCATCTACATGGTGCAGATAGCGGCAGAAAATGTTGCACTCGCTACAGAAATTCTAACAAAACGCCGTGCAAGTATCCGTACGTGCTGCCTGGAGCGACAGACAAACTCAAGGTCACTTGTCCATCAGCAGGCACGGTTACGGCAGTAAACGTGACCTGGTTGGACACCGCAACATTGGATGCATCCAGTTCAAGTGTCTCGCCGGTGCTCAAGGAAACCATGGCGCGCCGGTTTGCGCTGCCCGCGTTACGCACACCTACGGCCGAAACGCGGACTGTGTCGTTTGGGGTCAGTTGAGCGAAGGTCATGTTGTAGACCTGAGTACCTTGCACGTAGATTCCGTTGTTAACGATCTCCGGGTCGTGAAACCGGGTATCCGCAATCCGTGCAAAGGTTTCCGTTCCCGCATTGTTGGACCCGTTTTGGAACACGTCTGTCGTCAAAACTTCGATAAACGGGTCAAATGATCCGCTTACGTCCACCGCACCACACAGCAACGGATTGTTCTGGAAAATCCCGTTCCCGTTCGAGATAAACCTGTTGATGGACCCGATGGTCATGCTGGTCGGGTCGCCCCTCTGCGGTGAATACAGGAACGCGCGTCCCGTCCGACTGGCCCCTGATGACATCCCCAATGCGCGGCCTGCAACGCGCGCCAGAACGTACCGGCCCAAAGACGCACCATATCCATGAATGCCATCTGAATTCACAATTTGCGGGTAACGCGCTGCTAGCTCGTAGGGGTTCACATAAGGCACTTGCCCCACTGCCCGCCAATTCGGGGCGTACTGATCAATTGCGGAATAAATGATGTTCTCGTTGTATGGCCGTGACCCGTTGATCTCAGTTGCAGGATCGGTTGGATCGACGGAGTTTGCTTCGGAGTAAGGTGGCACTGCATCGCTGCCATAAATGCGCTTAGTCAGAGGCATCGGCACCACAAGGTCAGTTGATGTGATATCCTGCATCAAAGTAGTGTAGTCTGCGGTGAAACTAGTTTCGTTGCCGGGCCACGGCCGGTGGGCAGACACATCGTTCCCACCCGTGTGTACCAAATACAGGTTTTGGCCCGCCGTGGCAGCAATGGCTGGCTCTGCTTGAACATCAGCCAATCGTGTCTGCGTATCCACGATCCGTTCACCCGCCTGCGAGCGGGCGTGCAATGTGCCAGTAAACCCGGCTGCAGCAGCGTAGGCCTGCATTTCGGGACGCAAGACCTGCCCACTGCCAAAGGCCGAATCCATAATCGAAGCGCCCAGAACAATGATGTTTGGGGCGTCTAAAATCCCAGGGATCGGAGCCAAACCCGGTGCGGACACAACAGTCTCCGCAGAACGCCAACCATAGGATGGCGTAAACGCAGTGTTCTGAAAGCTGATGTCCATGAATGGCCTCCCTGTGACAACGGCGCACAGGAATGCCAAAACTCGGGTTTATATGACCTGAACTGACCGACCGTAAATCCGCCCGATTGCGCAACGGATGCCGTCACTTTAAACGCCGCTAACTTGGCAGCTAAGCGTACAACGCACTAAGCAGACTTGGTGGCGCCAACTGGTCGTTGTGAGGGGATCTTTATCCCAAGAAGACCAAAAGATATCAGGGCGTTGGATGTAATCAAATGGTACACCAGAATGGGCCCAATCACGCCTACGGCGATGCCGCTGATCCACATTACGGGGTCAGACACATCTGGCCACAGCACCAACCAGGCTGCCTGCGCCGCCGCCGTGAAAAAAACGTGGAACAGGAAAATCGCGTATGACATTTTCCCCAACCGGGCGAGTGTCACACTTTTTGGCTGCAACGACAGCAGCGTAAAGCAGAATATCAGCCCGCAAGCCACGGTCAGACAGCGCCGCCAAAATGGTTGTACTGAAACGGCATCTGTTGCCAGTAACGCACCAACACCAATCAGCACCGCCAAGACAAAAGCAGTCCAACTCCTGTCGATCTTCGGCATACCAAAGCATCGGGTGAGATACCCCGCCATAAAGAATGGCATCAAGTACAACGCCTGAATGACAGAAAAGACGTTTTCGGGCGGGACCGCCCGTGTGATCCACGCACCAGCCCCCAACACCATCAAGAGCGCTGCCACATAAACATCTCGCCGCCCGCTAAGCCATGTCAGCACGACAAAAACGGACATGATAAGAAATGTCGCTTGAAGGAACCAAAAATGCGCAAAAGGCATGATGGCAATGGACAAAACAGGCTGCTGCACATGCCCTGACAAATCTCGCGCCAGCCAGAACAAACCACCGACACACAGCATCGGGACAAGCAGGCGCCTGGCCTTGGACAACAGCAACTCCTCCGGCTCTTTGTCCGTGCGGGCAAGCGACACAAAGACGAAACCAGACAGAAAACTGAACAACGGCATGCGCATGTCAGCAAAGGTCAGGTTCACAAGCCGTAACCAATGGTCATCGGGCAATTCCATACCAGACTGTGATGAATTCCCAACGACATGAAATGACACAAGCGCCAGACAAGCCAGTGCTCGGATCGTATCTATAGAAAGGTCGCCACGGGGGTGCAGGGTAGTTCGCGCCAGGACTGTAACTCCAACCCGCAGCGCTCCCACACGCTTTGGGCACCGGTTTACCCACCAACACACTTATAGCGCGATCACGCTCCCGCACAAAGAGAATCTTGTTCATTTGGGCCTGAAGCGTCAGAAACACGCTTTGTCGGCGATTTAAACAATTGATCTATCGAATGCTCAATTTCGCACCTAACACCCGACATGATCCATAACTTGATATGTCTGGTACATACCGCACCTCCAGTGACCAACAAATCACTGCATAGTTAACTTGCCGCGGTTTTGCTGTATCTCCGCCATATAATACGCTAAGACATCTGCGATGTCGTGAAGTCAGGACACCAAGTCCGCTAGGTAGAGTTAAAGAGACGACAATTATGGCGTACGCTTCATCCGACAAGTCAGGCCTCGCAGCAGTATTCCACCCTGGCCTGTTCTGGCTTACCCTGGCCACTCTTGCCGCCATCGGTTTCTTTTGGGAAGGGATTGAGGCGCTGCTTGTCGCATGGCAGCTGCCCGAATACAGCCATGGTCCGCTTATACCGGTCCTCTCCGCACTGCTCTTCCTACGGCAGCTCAAGGAATTTCCGCCGAACTACGGCGCCGTACACGACCGCCAACCTGGGCTTTGGCTGCTTGGCCTGTCCATTGTTTTCGCCCTGCTTGGCAAACTCAGCAAGATTGACGACATCGTCGCCTATGCCTTGATCCTCTGGGTGGCAGCCATCCTGCTGATTTCTTTCGGCTGGCGCACCGGACGTCATTTCTGGCCGCCAGTGGTTCATCTTGTGTACATGCTGCCGCTTCCGGGGGTGCTCTATTATAAACTGTCCACGTGGCTGCAAATGGTGTCGTCCGAGTTGGGCGTGTGGCTGCTACAGATAATTGACGTGCCCGTGTATCTGTCGGGCAACATCATTGACCTGGGCGTTCTGAAACTACACGTGGCCGAGGCGTGCTCAGGCCTGCGCTACCTGTTCCCGATCCTATCCTTCTCCTACATCTTTGCGGTCATCTACCGCGGCCCGATGTGGCATAAGGCCGTTCTATTGCTGGCTGCAGCCCCCATCACAGTTGTGATGAATTCAGCGCGCATCGCGGTCGGCGGCTGGATTGCAAACGAATGGGGCGTCGAACACCTCGAAGGGTTCACGCACTTCTTCGAAGGATGGGTGGTCTTCATCATTTGCATCTTCATGCTGTTTGCACTGGCATGGGTTATGCTCCGCTTTAACCCCGACCGTCCTTCGTTGCCTGATGCACTTGATCTCGACACATCTGGCCTGGGAACTCAAGCAGCACGCCTGACGCTGGTGCAGGCGTCGCGCCCGATGATCGCCGCAGCGATGCTGATGGTCGCCGCGGCGGCAGTATGGCAGGCACGCCCCGCGGTCACATCCGTTGACGTGCCTAGGGATCCCTTTGCGATTTTCCCGAGCACACTGGGCGATTGGCGATCGTCCGAACGTATCTCGCTTGAACAAAGCGTGGAGGTGGTCCTGGGTGCAGACGACTACCACTCTGTCACGCTCAGTAGTCCGACCGCCGATGCGCCCGTGGGCCTGTTCATGGCCTGGTATGATGATCAATCCAACGGTGGGACCCACTCGCCAGAAGTATGTCTACCAGGCGCCGGTTGGGAGATTGCCTGGCTCGAACGTGTCGACATCGCTCCCGAGCTTGGTTTAACAGAACCATTCAATCTGAACCGCGCGGTTGTCCAACAGGGACAGACCCGCATGATCGGTTACTACTGGTTCGAACAGCAGGGTCGCCATATCGCGTGGGACTTCGCGGCAAAATTCTGGCTCTTCTGGAATGGCATCACGACGGGGCGCACAGACGGAGCACTTGTCCGCTTGTTGACACCAATCAATTCAGACGAAACGGAACAGGAGGCCGAGGCACGGCTGAAATCGGTGTTCCTTGAGATGCAGGGTGTCCTGCCGCGCTTTATTCCGGAGTAACCCAGTGGCGCTTGACAGATCGGACATCTTTTTTGTCTACGGTGCCCTGCGTTCGGGCACGACCGTGTTTCGGCTCATGCTGAATGCGCATCCCCGTATGAGCAATCCGGGCGAAATGGACTTTCTCTTCGACCATCTGCTTCCGGACACGTCACATCCAACCGGTTGGAGATACCAAATCGACGCCCTACGCGCCGGACGTATCTTCAAGAAGCAGAGGCTCGACATTGCTGCAGGCATGGACGGTCTTGACCTGCTCAACAGCTTTCTAGATCAGCTTCAGGCTCGCGCCCTTGGGCAAGTGCTCAGCATCAATATTCACCGCAGCGTAGACCGTATGCTGCAAGTATTGCCTCATGCACCAATCATCCACATGCTGCGCGATCCGCGCGATGTCGCCCGGTCGTCGATTGGGATGGGCTGGGTTGGTACACTTTATCACGGCGTCGGACACTGGATCGAAACGGAACAGGCGTGGGACGACGCCACATTAAATATAGCAAAGCAACAAATTGAAGAATTCACCTACGAAGATCTGTTTCGCCGCACCGAAAGGACACTCAGGGCCGTCTGCTCATTCATGCACTGCGACTATGATCCGGCCATGCTACAGTACCACGAAAACACCACTTACGGTCCGCCTGACCCCAAACTGACCGAGCAATGGCGGCGCAAAAGCACGCCCCGGGAATTGATGGATGTGGAATTTCGCGCAGGACCGATGATGCAGCGCCGCGGCTATACGCCAGCATATCCGCGCACACCGGCGCCAATCACGCGGCGCATCGCGCTTGGCCTCACCAACAAGATAGCTGTGTGGAAGTTTGGCATCCGTCGTTTCGGGTTTGTCATCTTCTGGGCAGAGAAGGTAACGCGGTGGGCCCGCATGCGCGGGCTGCACCGATCTTTTAAAGAGCAAATGGATCAAATCACGATCCAGCACCTCAAATAGTCAGCGCAAAGCCACTAGACCCGACGCAGTTGTGCCAGTGGCCATGACCCGTGCGATGCGCAAGGGGTAAATTACACCGGCTTGCACATTCGCTAACGTCACGTCCTGACCAGACACCATACGCAGTTGCACGCTTCCGGCTTCGCCAATGTATAGGGCACGAGTAGCAACTGACAGGTCAATTGCATCGTCAGGTATGATAGGCTCTGCGTCCCGGGCGGGTGCGCTCAGGCCCGTTGCATGGTTTTTGAATTCGTCATTCATCGCCCTCTCCTTTTTGTGGAACGTCTATTGGGGCGCAGGAATAATTCACGTGCATTAACACAAAAAAAACGGACCAAACGGCATCATCGCTCATTACGCAACGCCCAGGCGATTCGAATCGGCCAGCGCTATCAATTCCCAAACCCAGTGAAATTACACGCTATTGTTGAAATTTGGTCAACAAAACGAGCGCTTAGGCGATTTTGTATGTTCCTATATCGTTACAAACGCCCAGGAACCGCACATATGGGCTTAACTACCAATGAAAACATCGAAGTTGCTTGTGCCGCAAAGAAAGCCTATGTTAACCATTATTACGACGGGACCAGTTCCCGATATGAAGTGTTCGTGGAGACTAGTTATGAAAAAGTTGCTGCTGACTGCTGTCTCGGCTTTGGCATTTCCGGTGGCGGCGTATGCTGTGCCGGTTGAGCCGGGTGACAGCACTCCTCAAGCCGGGTTCTTGTTGCCTGGTGGAGGTGGTATTTCGTTCGATTTCGAAATCCAAAGTGCGCTGGATGCAACCGCACTCGTGTTTGGCGTGGGTGATGCGCTCGACGTTAGCGAAGTAAGTTTTGAAATTACATCTGTAAGTGGTATCTTACAGAACGGCACCCTTGCTAACAATCTCACTGTGTTCCCCGGCACATCCGCCGGCGTGAGCCAAGATGAATTTTCGCTGCCGCGCTTGTTTGGTGGTGATGTTCTGACGGTATTTTTTGCGCCACCTGAAACCGGCGTAAGTGCGCCTATCTCGATTACAGCGACGCTTGCGACTGCAGAAGTACCGCTTCCTGCTGCCGGCGGTATGCTGTTGACTGGATTGTTTGCTGCAGGTTTTGTTGCGCGCAGGAAACAAATGAAAGCTGCGTAAGCAATCAGCTTGTCCTAGTGATATTGATAAAGCAGCCTGAAGGCTGCTTTTTTTGTTTAGGTTATGCAGCGTAACCCATCTAATTTAGCCGTAGTAGTTATATGATGCGTCTTCTGTTTCATAACGACACTTGTTTAGGACAATACCCAAAATATTCGTAACGTCCGCCAACTCGCGTTCACATACATCAAGCGCATCAATTTTGGTTTGCTCTGCCGCAGCAACAATCAGCACACAATCCACCTTTGTGGCGAACGCCATCACATCATCGCTGACCTGAAACGGCGGCAAGTCGAACATCATAATCGTCGGATCATAATCCGCTTCAATTTGCTGCAACGTGTCCTCAAGTTGCGGATTCTGTAAGATCTCAGCCGACGCTTCGACCGGGCGCTGCAACACACCCAAGGCAAAATTAGACTTCAACCGCACTGCCTCGTCTGCAAAAGGACTGGTGTGTTGGATCACTTTGCTAAAATCGCGGTCAGTCTTCAGGCGCAAAGACTTCATGATTGACGGCTTGCGCAGATCCAACTCACTCAGGATCACCCGACTCTTCATTTGACGCGACATGCTATAAGCAAGGTTCATAGAAACAGTGCTCTTGCCACTCGACGGACCGGGCGATGTGATGGCCACCCGCCGCCAGTTGTTGGCATGCATCTGTTGCAGCATCCGGGTGCGCAGTTTGTCAAAAGCTGCGGCCTCACCAACACGATCAAGTGTCACGATCCGCTGAGAACGCAAACGCTTCATGCTGGGCTCAATCAACGGCAGCGCAGCCCACGCCGTTTCGCTATGATCTTGATCATAGTCGCGATGGTGAAACAGCGGCCGGGTGGGAGAAACATGCTGCCGCTCCGCCCGGGCCTTCGCAATCGCAGACTGTATCTTTTCCATACTCGTAACGGCCCTTTCGCGCTCAGCTGTCTTGCGCTGGGATACTGAAATTGATGTTTGGCAACCGTTCAAGGATCGCTTCGAACAAGCGGTCAATAGGAATGACATAGTTGTCAATTACCCACATCCCGCCAAAGACTGCGACCCCAACGAACGCCAAAATGGTGATCAACAGTAAGCGCCGTTTGACGCGGTCAACGCGCGTGCGAATAAACGGCAACGTCCCAAGCGGCGTCACATCCAACCGCTGCACAATGTCCTGAGGTCTGCGAATAGCGGTGTTGAGCAGTTCCAAAAGAACGATGAGACCCAGACCCATCATCATGCCAACGCCCAGGCCCGCAATCGCCAACCGGGGGCGATCCGGGCTGGTCGGATTCTCTGGCGGCACGGCCTGTTCAATCACCGAAATACGTTCGCCTTTTGACAGAGCTTCAATAATATCGCCGGTTTCGGCACGAGCCCGGTTGGCAACTGCCTGATCATACTGCTCCCGCGTCGCTGCAAAATCCCGTTGCAAGGTATCAAGGGAAATCGCGTTGGCAGGCGTTGCCTCGATCGTGGCTAGCAGCAGTTCCATTTCGGCTTCGATCTCGGACCGCAGTTCGACGACAAACTCCAACTGGTTGTCGAGATCGGCAAGCTGCAGATCGTAAAGAGACAACCCCGCGTCCGATTTCTGATCCGCAGTCGTCACACCTGCAGTTGCAGCAGCTTCTGCGGCAACCTGTTCCTTGAGCGCCTCAATCTGTGCCCTCAACACACGGAGGCGTGGATTATCAAACGCCAACACCGCACCAGAAGAGGCTAGGCGTTCCTCCAATTCACGCAATTTGAGTTCCGTCGGCGTCAGATTCTGACGAGCCTCGGGCGCCAGCAATCCAACGCTGCCCGTGGTCTCGAACACCGTCACAAGTCCCTGACGCCTATCCAACAAAGCCGCCTCTTCGCGGGTCAGTTGCAATACACGTTCCTGAGCGGCCGCCAACTGACCTCGACGAAATTCCAGGCTGTCTGGCAGTGCTTCCTTGTTGGATTCCTGAAACGCGATGATCTGCGCACCACGACGCGCCAACTCTTCATCCAGGCGGGCCACTTCCTGTTCAAAGAACTCAAGCGTTTGGCCAGACACCCCGGTGCGCATCCGCACATTCTCTTCCAACATCAGTGTCACCACCTCGTTGGTGACACGCGCGGCAAGAGCCGAAGATGACGCGGTAAAAGAGACGTCAACAAGGGTTGCGTTAACCGTCCCTCGGCGGCTCCCGCCCCGCATACGGATATCAATTCGTTCCCGCAGATCACTCACAATCTGATCCGGGCGCAGCGGTTCGCCCTCTTCTGCCTCCCGATTGGCGTAGATGTTCAAGCGGTTGGCCATCTCAAGCAGGTTGTCCCGAGTCAAAATCCTCTGCTCGATGATCTGGAGCTGCTCGCTGGCCTCTGTCCGCACTGTAGAGGCCGCCAATTCATCCGGAATTTGCTCGGATTCGACCACAAGCCGCGCCTCGGCCTGAAACGTGGGAGGCAAGGTCAGCGCCAAACCAACACCAACAGCTGTACCGGCCACCGTCAGGATCAGAAAATACGGCAAGCGCCGCACAAACAAAGCAAAGTAAAACGATAGGTCCAAGATCACGACTTCCTGGAAACGGGGTCGACCAGCCTCAATGCATCTGCTTCGGCCTTGGCGGCGCCGGCAAAGAAAACGCCGTCTGTGAGAATCTGCTTCATTATTGCTGCTGTCACCGTATGCTCACCTCCACCAAACGTGTAAACCAAACCCAGATCAGCTAACTGGTTAACAATACGAGGCACCCCTCCAGAGTTTTCGAAAATAATCTGGCAGGCTTCAGTAGTAAAGATATCGAGGGATCCACCTGCTTTGTTCAGGCGTTCGCTCATATATTCCTGGGTAATCTCCAATGTCATCGGGCTCAGATGGAAATGCGCGGCGACCCGTTGCGCAAATTGTGACAGTTCCGGCTTCATGACCGTGTCGCGCAACTCGGGTTGGCCCACCAACACGAGTTGGAACAGCTCGTCCTTGTTCGAATTAATGTTGGTAAACATCCGCAACTCTTCAAGGTTCTCTCGATCCAGGTTCTGGGCTTCGTCAATGATGATAATGGCGCGGCGGCCCAATGAGTATTGCTGAATCAGAAAGGCCTGAAAGCGTTCAAACAGGTCCACGTAGCCGGCCGACGGGTCGGTCGGCTGATCAAACGCAGACATGACCCAACGCAACAACTCGCCGCGGTCGCCCTGAGCATTGGACACCAGACCGATGCAGGCATCTTCATTAAACGAATTCAGCAGCTGATGGACGAGGGTCGTCTTTCCGGCCCCCACGTCGCCCGTCAGCATGGTGATCGGCGCACGCGAAATGATCCCATATTCCAGGACCGAATAAGCGCGCTGGTGGGCCGGACTCCAGAACAGGAAGTCCGGATCCGGGACGAGGCTGAAAGGCCGTTCGCGCATCCCGAAATGACGTGTGTATATATCAAGTGTGTTCATCTGTCCTGTCACCGATGCTGCGGTTAGGTGAGTCGCACCATTCGTGGACGCGCACGACCAAGCCTTCCGCATCTCGTTAACCGATCTGACCGCCTGCTCCTACTGATTTCCGCCGATACTTCCCAATATCGTAGCAAAGAATCATTGACTGCAGTAAATCGGCGCTCTGCTCACGGGGATTGTACCCGCCACAGAATTACTTGCACACGTAAGTACCATGATTAACATAGCTTTTTTATCGTTACGGTACTTTTATGCGCGACTTCACGGCATTGCCATATTTTAATCCCAAATTTGAATCAAAAACGGTGGATGACCGTGGATAAACCACTCCAAAGTTGGTAAGAGCGAATATCCGCCAACTTTATGTAATTTAGTATTTTACGCGACAAGGCGTGACACACAGTAAGGACATAGTTACATGCCCGAGAAGACCAGTTCGTTGCCTCTGACCGCCACCAGTTCTCCCGCGGACGGACTATTGCCTGGTCCTACATCGGCCCGCCACATTGGTCAGACATCGATGTTTTTGTCTGCCCGAGACATTCGCAAGGCAAGCATTGGTGAAACAGCCAATGCCGTGAACCGCCAACGTCAAGTGAACCATACGCAAACGTCCGGTTTCTACCGGAATGTGGCCAAGCGCGGTTTGGACATCCTGCTGGTGGTGCTCAGCTTGCCTGGCATCCTGCCTTTAATCTTTGTACTCGCGGTTCTGGTCTCACGCGAAGGCGGAAAGCCATTTTACAGACAAAAGCGCATCGGCATGAACGGGCGCGTGTTTTATATGTGGAAACTCCGGTCCATGGTGCACGAAGCAGACAAGGTCCTCGAAACCTATCTGCAGGACAACCCCAAGATGCGCGCCCAATGGAAGACCAAGCAAAAGCTAATCAACGACCCGCGCGTTACATCATTGGGCCGTTTCCTGCGCAAATCGTCGCTCGACGAACTGCCGCAACTTTTCAATGTGTTAAAGGGTGAAATGTCGCTGGTCGGCCCCCGTCCTATGATGGAAGACCAAAAGTCGCTCTACCCCGGCAGCGATTACTACGAGGTACGCCCCGGTATCACCGGCTTCTGGCAAATTTCCGACCGCAATGAGACCTCCTTTGCCGATCGCGCTTTCTATGATGCACGCTACAACCGCGAGCTATCATTCAAGACCGATTTCATAACCCTAGTTGCCACTGTGCGGGTTGTTTTACGCGGAACAGGTCACTGACCTAGCGGCTTGCAATCAATCATATTTCCTTGAAAAACCACGCTTCTGCCTTTTTCAAAACGCGTTTCAGCAGTACAAAGCAGCATGTCACGTCGTAGCCTTACCGTTTTTGCCTTATTGGCCATGTTGGGTCTTGCCGCATGCGAAGACTCCGATGAAAAAGCCGAGCGGTTTTATCAGTCCGGGCTCAGCCTGTTGGCTGAGAGCGATATGGATCGTGCAGCTGTCGAATTCCGCAACGTATTCCGGTTCGACGGAGAACATGAAGATGCACGCCGCCAGTTGGCCCAAATCCTAGAAGCTCAGGGCAAAACCAACGCGGCCTACGGACAATACCTGCGGCTGGCCGAGCAGTATCCTGACCTTGCTGATGTTCGACAGGCATTGGCGCGTATGGCAATCGCGTTGCAAAACTGGGACGAGGCGGAACGGCACGGCCGCCGGGCCATCGAACTGGCCCCCGAAGCCCCTATCACGCAACCCATCCGTGTTGCGCTTGATTACCGTCAAGCCGCTTTGGACGAGTCAGCAGCCAAACGGACTTCCCTGGCCGAAGAGGCCAAACAGCTGCTTCAAGCCGATCCTATTGACCTAATCAGCCGCCGCCTTCTCATCGCGCACGAACTCTACTCAAATCGCCCCTCAGCAGCGATTTTGCACCTCGATGCAGCCATCGCGCAGGAACCTAACGAACTCCGCTACTACGTCGTCAAGCTGCAGGCACTCCAAGCACTCCAGGACGATTTTGAAGTCGAACAACTGCTGCAAACCATGTTCAAGCAGTTCCCTACAAACGAAACAGTCCAGCAGTCGCTGATCACCTTCTACCTGCACCGCGAGAACTTCGACCAGGCCGAGGCGTTCCTGCGCAATCTTGCGGGCGAGGATACTGGCGAAACCGAAGGGTTTGTGACACTCATTCAGCTGATCAGGCAGGCCCGCGGCCGCGACGCCGCACTGGCCGAAGTTGAACGCCTGATCGCCGCCAACGCCGAGGAACCGGACAACCAGCGTTTCTACCGCGCGCTTCGTGCAAGTTTCGACTATGAAAATGGTAACACGCAAGAGGCAATTGCCGCACTGCAAAACATACTGACCGATGCGCCAGACACCGATCAAACCCGTCAGATCAAGGGCACGTTGGCCACCATGTTGCTACGCAGCGGCAACCAGGTTGGCGGTCGCGCGCTAATCGAACAGATTCTTGCAAGTGACACCTCGAACGTTGCCGCGTTGAAATTACGGGCCGAATTGCTGATTCAAGGAGACAAAGCGGGCGAGGCCATCATCGACTTGCGGCGCGCGCTGGATCAAAGCCCGCGGGATACGTCCATCCTGCTTCTGTTGGCCCGCGCGCATGAGCGCAATGGCAGTATCGAGCTACAGGGCGAACGCCTGGCCACTGCGGTCGACGTGTCAAACGCCGGAACACGGGAATCGCTGCTTTATGCCAATTTCCTACTGCGCAATGACCGTCGCGAAGCGGCGCGTACCGTGCTCGCCGACGCCCGCAACGCTAATCCAACCAATGTCGATGTGCTGGGCCTGTCCGCGCAGCTGGCGCTCGAAGACAACGCCCTTGGTCTCGTGCGCGGGATCATCGCAGACTTGCAGAGAATTTCGGATGAACCGCGTGCGCCTGACTTGCTGCAAGGACTGCGCAGCGCCTTGCTTTTGCAACAAGACCGCGTAGACGAAGGGTTGGCCATCCTACAGCAACAGGCTGGCTCCGGGGGCGCGAATACGCGCGCCGTGTATGCCGTTATCCAAACACAACTGCGAACTGGCAGAGTGGACGAAGCACGCACCTACCTCGATGGTCTGCTTCAAGGCGGCAACCCCGACCGGGAGTTGCGCCGGATTGATGCCGCACTGAACGTGGCCGAGGGCAACTCAGGCGAATCCGAGACTATTCTACGCGCACTCATTGCCGAAGAGCCCGACTACGAACCTGCCATCACTCAACTCTATGCGCAGTTGCGCAGCGAAAACCGCCTTGATGATGCAAGCGCCTTACTCAGTGCGTCTCTAACTGTGAATTCCGAGGCCCCGCGCCTCCTTGCACTGCAAGCCAGAGAACTGGAACGGCAAGGCAACATCGAAGGCGCGATTGAGATCTACGAAACGCTCTACACACTCAACACGGATAACCTGATTATAGCCAATAACTTGGCCAGCTTGCTCAGCACCTTCCGCGACGACCCCGAAAGCCAGGCGCGCGCGGCCACCGTCGCCCGCCGTCTGCGCGGAACCGATGTCCCTGCCCTGCAAGACACCTATGGCTGGATCGCTTTTCAACAAGGTGATTTGGACGAAGCGCTGGCCTATCTTGAACCGGCAGCAGCGGGGCTGCCGAACAACCCGCTGGTACAGTTTCACCTTGGCATGACCTACGCCGCACTGAACCGCAATGAAGCGGCACAAGCCGCACTGAACCAAGCGATTGAGCTGGCCGGACCAGACACGACCCTGCCGCAAATCGCTCGGGCACGCGACGCCCTGCAAAGCCTTCAAAACAACTGATCGGGCCCAAATGCCGCTGCGCACAGCGAAAGAGTGTTGCAGACGCGCAAGCACTGGAGTCCCACTGCCCGATTATTAATCATGGCTCTATGATTTTTCGGTCGTGACCAATAATAATCCCACACGCAACTCGACCAAACTCATCAACGCATAAGGTCGAAAAAAAATGAGGCATACAGCATGATGTATCGCAGGCATGTTCTACGCTGGTTGATCGCTACTCTGATCAGCCTCCCCGTTTTGGCCACAGCACAGACCTACCGCATCCAACCGGGAGACGTCCTACGCATCGAAGTTGTAGAGGACGAAACACTAAACCGTTCCGTCCTGGTTGCCCCCGATGGCCGCATCAACGTTCCATTGGCGGGATCTATCCGCGCTGCAGGCCGTTCAGTCGAAGCGGTGCAAGGCACGCTAGCACAGCGGCTTCGCTCTAACTTTGCCTCCATGCCGACGGTGTTTGTCGGCCTCGAACAGCTGGCGCCCGAAGAGCCTTTCCGAGAAATTGATCCTATCACCATCGCCGTCTTCATGTTGGGCGAGGTGGAACGGCCCGGCAGGGTCGAGATGGAGCCTGGATCGACTCTCCTGCAGGCCTTTGCAGAAATGGGCGGCTTTTCTCCCTTTGCTGCGACAAAACGGGTGCAACTGCGCCGTACTGATCCCAAAACCGGTATTCAAACAGTCTTTGCGCTGGATTATGACGCCATCACACAAGGCGCCACGACCAACTCCACGTTCGAGCTGCAGGATGGCGATGTCATTCTGGTGCCGGCACGCCGCCTTTTTGAATGATCCGTTCGATGGGGAAAGCCCGCGTTTCGTCTTGCCTTGCACTGGGGGGGCTCTGCCTCTGTGCGGGCCTGTTATCCGTCAGCTTGGGCTTTGCCCAGGAACAGTCGGAAGAGCCCCTCCTGCAATTGGGGATCACTACAGGCGTCGCCACCAGCAGCAACCGCGGCCTCGATGTTGACCGCACGGGCAGCACTACCGAATTGACCTCGCGGCTGGATTTCCTGACGCGCTTTGCAACCCCAATCCAAGAGCTGGAATTCAGCGGCGACATTGGTCTGCGTTCGGTCACAGGGGCTGAAGATAACAGTTTGCCGGACGGCATTTTCGAACCTCGGCTGGCCCTGGCCTATTCCCGGGAAGCGCGCGATGCCCGACTGACGGCGGACCTCTTTTTCCAGGAACAGGATATTTCGTCCAGCGAACTGCAATTCAACGAAAACACTGCCGATTTTGATCTGCTCGAAGACACTGGCACACAGCAGCGCGTCGGCGGTGATGTGGCGCTTGAACTGAGGCGACAATCCCCATTTGGGGTCACCCTGTCTGCAGGCTTCACCACACGCCGCTTCAGTGACGCCGACGATCCCGACTTGACAGATCAGGACCGATTCCGCTTGGGTGCACGGTTCCGCTTTAACCTGGCCCCCGACACCCAGGCCTTTCTCAATACCCGTTTCAGCACCTTTGAAGACTTCGGAACAGCCGAGGGGCGCCGCGAAACGTTCAGCATTGACGGCACGTTGCGGCGCGATCTGGCCAACGGCAACGCTGTGGTACGCAGCAACGTCACAGACACCGAAGATGGCACCCGTTACACTCTCAGCGCAGGCCGCACGATAGAAAGCGCCGCATGGGCATTTACCGGCCTCTTTGGCGTGACCCGTGGTGTCACAGGCCGTGTCCGGCCTACGGGCGAAATTGACGTGTCCCGTTCGTTACGCAATGGCGAGCTCAGCGCAAATCTCACCCGGACCTTGCGGTCCAACGTTGATGACGAAGAACAGGACGTTACGACTGTGCGCCTGGGCTACACCACACAGCTTTCGCCACTGACCGGGCTCAACACCAGTTTCTCTTTCACTGACCGCGACAGCGACGGCGGCGGGGATGATGGCAGCTTTGGCGTTGTGTCGTTGGGCATTCAGCGTGCGATCACCCGCGACTGGGACCTGAACGTGGCTCTACAGCACCGGTTGCGCGAGGAGGACGAAGGCGACACCGCCCGCGACAACCGGCTCAGCATCACTTTACGGCGCGATCTTTTGGTTCGACGCTAAGGACATCACATGGCACAGTCGGGGACGTGTTCCCGCGCATGCGAAGCCCAAAACCAAAGCAAAGACCCATGCCTCCCCCTGCCCCGCAGCAACACGGACGTCACACAATTGACGAAAGGGTTTGCCTGTGGCTGTTGCTCGCGCTGATTTGTCTGCCGGAAATCCTGATTTACGCCGCAGAGCTTGGTTGGATCGGGTCCCGGACCTGGCGGGTCTTGTCGGTGCAATACGGGGCTTTCTGGCCCGGTCTTTTGCGCGACTGGCAACCAAATTATGCCGCCCAACCCTGGGTGATGTTTCTCAGCTACGCGGTGCTGCACACGGGGCTTATGCACATGCTGGGAAACGCGCTGGTGACGCTGTGGCTGACCCCTCCCCTTCTAGCACGGTTTGGGCTCGGCCGTTTTGGCGTTCTGTGGCTGGCGGCTGCCATATGCGGCGCTTTCGGTTTCTTTTTGCTGGCGTCCGACCCCACACCGATGATTGGGGCCTCTGGATGCGTTTTTGGCCTCGTTGGCGCGTGGACCGTGCTGCGCTTTGTCTTGCCTGGGCGCCTTGGCGCCGCCTTTACCATTGTCATCGCTCTGATTTTCCTGAATGTCGTGACCCTCATCATCGAGCAAGGTGCACTGGCCTGGCAGACACATCTGGCGGGCTTTATTGCGGGTGCGGCGCTGGCCTATCTCTTCCGAAACCACCGCAGGCCGCGCACGGTGTGAGGCCTGTGTTTGTTTTACTGACAGTACGCGAAAGCACGGCTGTTCAAAATTCTCGTAAAAAGTGTTATTAGATTCCCACTGTACGTAAGTGTTTGTTTACCCCACTTCGTAATGACTAGGCTTTGTAGATTGGTCTTGAGAGCGGATATGATTGCATTTCTCATTGGCACGAGTATCGGTGTCGGATTTATCGCTACGACCGCTGCTGTCGCCACCGGAGCAGGCATCTGGTTGGCTCTACTGGCTTACGTTCTAGGAAGTATTTTTGGCATGATGTTCGCGATCCTCTGGGCTTGGTCGCGAGACGTTCAAGCCAGTGCCCACTCGCGTACCGCCCGGCTGAAAACCGCGCGAGCGTTCCATGCCAAAGATATAGCACGCACCAATGCGGCCGAGCACTAGGTCAATCAAGACCTGCGCAAAACCTTTTAAACAATGCCTTAATGGAAAAGCCCGCTCCGCGGCTTCAGCCAGCGCCAAACTCAGTGAATGACACCTGACCATCGCTCAACTCGGCAAGTGTCAGGCGGCCCGTCGCATAGGCCCCTGTGTCAATGGCAATACGCCCGGCACTTACCTTGGCCTCGGGGACAACCGTATGGCCATGCACAACCCAAATGCCGTCCTTGCGCACCGTCCGGGAAAACCGCCGATGCCCCCACCGCAGTGTCGCGCCGTCTTGCTCATCAATTGGGACGCGCGGGTCAGCACCCGCATGCACTACCGCCAAGTTGCCAAAAACGGCTTTGTCTGGCCGCGCGCGCAGCCACGCGATCGCCTCTGGTCCCATGGCCTCCTGCAACCCGTCGCGCAAGTCCGACAAAGCAGCCGCACCCGTCTCCGCCGCGCGCGGGTCCAAACCAAAGCTACGCACTGTGCAGTCCCCACCGTGGCGCAGCCACGCCGCCCCAGACCCCTGAGGATCGTTAAGAAAGCGCAGCAACATCTCTTCGTGGTTACCGCCCAGGCATAGAATGTTAGGCTGCTCCATCAGCAACTGCAGCACTGCAGCACTGTCTGGCCCCCGATCCACGTAATCGCCCACACAGATCGTCAACCGGTCCCCTGCATAGGCCAGCGCCTCTGCCAAAAGATCTGCACATCCATGCACATCTCCAATGACCGCCAGCGCCCTGCGCGGCTTGAGCAATTCGATGGGATATCGGCCAAAAAATCGGGACAGCATGCGGATCATCAACAGGAGATCGGTGAGCAATCTACCTATTGCCTACGCCTCTAAATGCAAAGCCTCGCCTTTCCCGGTCGCCCTGATTTCTTGAGATTTTGAGTACGGATACTTAGCGGTACTCCCGCTTGCGTTCTTTTCACTCTATTGCCCCTCATTATTTTGTAGTGAAATCAATTTCTTAGCGTATATGTTTCACCTATACCCACTCAAATAAAAGGATACTTTGCGTTAGTCCTGCTATTTCACGCCACATTGCGCACAATACCGAAAGTAAACGGCGTTAGACCGCGAAAGAGGCTGGCGGCCTGTTTATCAGGTAAAATCATCCGATGCAAAGCACGGCCCTGTTGTCTCGGACAAATAGCAGGCACGAAGGAGGCGTATCCTAAAAAACAGGGCCGAACGGTGGCAACCAATCGACCCTTAAATTGAGAACCAAAGAGACGCTTCCCTAGATAGATCTTCAGCAGCCTCGATGAGCAGAACCCGCAAGCAATAGCTGCGCTGGACCTAGGGAAGTATGTCAAAAAAGATCATTTTTGACCGGTGCAAGGGGTTTGTGGCCCTACCGGTCCAAGTACTTGAGCTCGATCTGAGCCCAGCCAAGTCGATGGGGTGAGCTATCAGTAAACCTGAATTCATCTCGAATTCCGGCATCGTGAAATGAAGTGATTGACTCAAAACAGCTTGATGGACCCAGGAGGCCCTCTCTTCTTTGCCGCTCTCTTGGGAGTAGCGCAGCCGCCATCATTTCTGTCCACGCCACGGGCAACTGGCTAAGAAGCTGGCGTGGATGTTCCAGCAATCGCGCTCTCCTTCAGCGTCGATGTCCCCACTGCCTGGAATGATGGTTGGTGAGGAGAGCCTCAAAGTGCCAATTTTTGCCGCTGCTGAGCCTCGACGATGGTTCGGTGGCGTAGCGGCAGCTCTACGGGTTGCCCAAGCATCTGCCAGTTCTAACTCATGTAAAACGGAAGGGAGTTCGCTTGATGCTAAGAGCTGCTCCAACATAAAAGCATTCTTGTTCCAGTTCGCCAAATCAGAACGACCAGCTAGCGAGCGTACACTGCGGAACGCGACCCCGATTACCATCAAATCTTGATCATCCAGAGCACCAACTATCGTTGATTGACCTAGTTCGAGTTCTGCTTCTGAGAAAGCATTGAGGACGACGTCTTGAGGTCCAAAATCACAACCGATCGTGATGATCGACCATCGGTCGCGCAATGGTGAGCTGGCGATACCGTCCGCAGGGTCCGTGATGGAAACGACGCGGTTGAACGCATCGTACTCGAAAGTCGTCTCGCCCCCGCCGAAGTAGATGATCGATGTCAGGCGATTGTTGTCGTCATAGCCACGGAACTCCATCAGACCGTCATGCCGCATGACTTCAATGGTCTGGCCTACGGCGTTCACCCGCAGGTCTGTGACGGACCCCAGCGGGCTGCGGACCTGCGCAAGGTTCCCCCGCTCATCATAAGTATAGTCCCAGGCCCCACCATCGGGACCGAGCTGCGTGATGGGATCCCCGACATCTTTCCAAATTGTAAAGTGCTCGCGGCCCTCTTCATCGACCGCGCTCTGAACGTTGCCGTGCGCGTCATATCCGTAGCGCCGTGACTGGCCGTTTGCATCGATCCCCCCAACGGAGTTGTCGGTCGCATCGAAACGCCGATGTGAGAACCGCCCCGCCGCATCCGAGGTCATGATGTGGCGCCCGAATGCGTCGAACCAAAGCTTCTCGAACCCGTCGCCGCCCTCCCCGTGATGGACGGTGACCTGATGTCCGGACGGATGGTATTCGAAGCTGCCGTGTTTGTAGGTCCCTACGGTATCAACATGGGTTAGCCGCGCATGGTGACGTCTTCCGATCTATCCTTGGCACAGCCACCATAAGATAGAGGCTCGCGTGACTTTGCCGCAGACTTGCCCCTGCGTTAGTTGTTCGCCGCCGTACGGCGAAGAAGCAGTGGTTGCCTCAAGTTGAGGCGGCTAAGCTTAAACTCGGTGAAGAAGAAAGATGAGAGGAGGATAAGACAGCGCGAATAAAATACCCGGAAGGCCGACCTCAACTAGCCCCCAAGCACAAAGATTAACTGCAATGATCGTCGCTACATCAGCTCGCCAACTAATACTTTCGCTAAACTTTTTTGATGTCCATTGAGCACCATATGCTGCAAATGATACTAGAAGTGCAGAGAATAAGCCCCAGGAAAACCAAAGCATAGCAATCAAACCAGCAGCCGCAGAAATGTAGGCATGGCCTGTATGGATTTTTTTTGACCCGGGATCCTGCATGACTATTGATCGAAGTATCTTTCAGGTAGCGCATCGGTTGGCGCTAGATCTAAGATATGCACCAAAGTACGTTCACTCAGTTCATTATTTGAATATTTAATCGTCGCAACAGCTCGAATTTCAGCTAGTTTGTCGGCAGCCTCTCCAATTGTCGCAACATAGACCACACCTGCCAAAATCCCGAACGCTCCGGCCGCTGTACCGGTCAGGGTGCTACCAACGCGATTCATAGCGGTATTTGCTCTTGGAAAGCGTTCTCCAATTGTTCGCCTAACACGCTCCATCGCTGCAGCATCAACCGCATCGCCCATAGCAGCAGCTCGCTGACCGATTGATTGTGCAATTTGAGCCGGTGTTTGCCCTCTAAGTGCCCCAACAGTTCCTACTGCTCCAAGTCCGCTTGCTATTCCAGCATGGCGATCAAAGAACTGTTTGACATCATCATAGTGGCTCAGAAGTTCGGCCTCAGACATGGCAAGTAGATTACGCACATACTCAAAAAGGACAGGCCATGCCTGCATTTGCCCCATCAAGGTACCGAAAGAGTACTTGAAAGGTTGACTTATTGAATACCGAAATCCTTCATCAACAGCGCGTCCCAAGGCATTCAATGTCGGGCGACGAGCAGATTGAGGACCATCAATTATAGGAACGCCCCAAAGACCATTCAGACAGTGAAAAGCGAGTTCTGGATTCTCTTCTGTCTGATCGACAGGTATGCGAAACAAACCGCAAAAATCCTCAAGTGCTCCAGGGGAGTATTCTATTGTGCTGATGGTATCCATTAGTTTAAATCAATCCTCGCGCCATCAACATCCACGATGTCTTCACCTACGAGTGAAAGGCGCACGCCATGTAGTTCAATCGTCCCGTCTGCCTTCAGCTTTAACCTCGACTTGCCACAAGAAAATAAAAGTTCCTTGCCTACCGTCTTTACTGAAGTGCCGCCAACAGAGGTCACCTCATTTTCACCCACTCCAAAAGTAGCTGACTTAGCGACACTAAACGTTTGAGTGCCCCTAATTTGGGTCCGCGCATTTCCATCCACGATAAGTGTTGAATTCTCTCCGACAGAATCGAACCTGTTGCCCTCACTTAGTAAGGACAGCCCTTGGGCAGATTGAGCCGCACCATCAAACGTGTCTAGGGAGTATCCGTGCGAGGAAAGCGGTGTATTTACAGAAGCGATGCCAAGCCGCTCCAGCTGGCTCGCGCCTGTCAGGCCGGTTGAAATTGTCAGCCCAGACATTGCGCTCAGATAACGAA
This sequence comes from Tateyamaria sp. ANG-S1, assembly GCF_000814025.1. Lineage (GTDB taxonomy): Bacteria > Pseudomonadota > Alphaproteobacteria > Rhodobacterales > Rhodobacteraceae > Tateyamaria. Next base: position 39,706 of record NZ_JWLL01000021.1, read on the forward strand.
ATCCGAAGGTCTGTTCCACCGCATTCAAAAGTGTCGTTGCGACTTTGTTTTGAGAAACATACTCTACCTTGTTATTCCGAACCATTACGTTGAGATCTCTTTCGGCATGAACTCGGATTTCTTCCTCACCCGCTTTGTCCTCAAACCTGAGTTCATTGAACCCACTCCCCTTGTGGGTATTTGTCCTGAACGTTGAGCGCGTCTTATGCTCTGGCAGGTCGTATGGGACTTTCTGGCGCTGGTTCGGCACGACTCCTGTGACGACGGGTCTGTCCGGATCGCCGTCCAGATAGCTGACCATGACCTCCATGCCGATACGGGGGATCACCTGGCCGCCCCAGCCTGCACCAGCCCAGTTCTGCGCCACACGCACCCAACAAGTGTCCGAGCCGTCCTGCGTCGCCCGCCGGTCCCAAGGGAACCACAGCTTGATGCGGCCGTATTCGTCAGTATGGATCTCTTCGCCCTCGGGGCCCGCGACGATCGCCACCTGGGTACCGTCAATGCGCGGGCGCGGGGTGGCCAGGGACGGCGTGGCAGGCACATCGGCGGGCAAAGCGACAAAGCGGTTGGCGTAATCGGGCTGGTTCTCGACACTTTCATAGCTGAGATCCGTCGCCTCATGCTCGATCGCCAGGATTACGTGCGGTTCAAAGACGTTGTCCGGGTTCGCCACATCATAGGGCGTGAACCGGGATCCAGCCGCCAGTGTGCGCACATTGCTGTCACCTTCGACCCGCGCATGTTCGGCCTCCTGGGCCTTCATGCGCAGCTTTGCGACCCGTTCGACACCCGCGGTCTCAATACCCTCGGACGCGCGGCTGCCCGGTCCGTAACCTGCCTGCATCGGATAGGTATAGCGCTCGTAATTTCCGTTCTTGGGCAGGCTCACCAGTGACGGCGTTGTCGCATCCGGCACCGTGCCGGGCGTGGTAAAGTTCCAGTCCCGTCCGGCGTGATTGCCGGGGATGTAACGGAACCTCGTTTCAAAGCGATTGATGTGATTGCGGTCTGTCGAACCATGGGCAAAGCGCACATCCTCTCCACCGATGTAACCCGCCGCATGGCTCGCGATATGCAACTGATGTGCGCCAGACTCGTGGGTCCACCAATAATAAAGCCCGTCTTCTTCCAGACGGCGCGTCAGATAGTCCAGATCGCTCTCATTCCACTGCACCGAGTAGTGTTGTGGCGGCACGGGCTCGACCACACCCGCTATGACAGGGGCGGTAATCCCATGTTCGCCGCACAGATCGTTGGCGATGTCGATCGCAGATTTGTCCAGCCAGATACGGCAATCCGAGGTCTGGCTCAGCAGCCACAGATCCGGGCGCAGCGTCAGGGTATATTCCCGCAGGCCACGGGTCTGCCGCGCCCCGGCCATCAGATCAGTCACGATAGCATTCCAGGCCCGCCGCTCGCCACCGCCAAGCTCAATGGACACATCGACGGCTTTGCCAAGCAGATCTTGCGGGGTCAGATCCGAGGATTTGGAGCGCACGACCATCCGCGCCTCAAACAGCTCCGAGACCGCCTCGCGCAGCCACAGCTTCTGAGCCAAAAGCTGATCCTCTCCCAGCGACGTCTCAATACGTAGGATTCGCTCAGCCTGAATAAAATCAGCTTCTGCGTTCATCAGCGCCTCCTGAAAGAATCTATCAAATCAAAAAATAGTAGTGCGCGACACGACACTGGACCCTAATCCACGTCGTGACGAGACCGGCTGTAAGCGACCGCCCCGAATGGCACGTTCTTGCCGATATGGCCCTCCGTCGCCGGATTGACAGGAACCCGAAATGTGCCGGAAGCCACCAGAAGAGGCATTGGCGCGTTCTACAGGCGTTACACTCAACCCAACGCTAAGTTACGGCTTTGTCCCCTGACAAGAGTGCGCCCAATATGTTGTTGGGCAAGCTGTGCGGGTAAGGCCCGGCTTCGCGGGTCAGGTCATGGGCCTAAGCTTTGTGATGCAGGCGTTGGTACTACCCCTGCCCTATTGCATGCAGATCGCCATAGGCTTCAATAAGAACGGCAGCTCAGAAACCCTGCCATCGGGGACATATGAACCCAGCATTGGATGAAAATCTGCCACTTTGTTCTTCTAAAGAAACGCTTTGTACTCATTCATAAGTGTCGCAACCTGAAGAAGCCCCTGCGCCTCCGATTTGTGAATCAACCCTGGAACATCGATTGCAGGGTTTGCAAACCGTTCACGCATACGACGCAAAGCAACAATTGCCTCTGACGGGTCAAGCTCGACCGTGTCCGCGATGAAGTCATCCGCCGAGATCGCATCTATCGCGTGCCGTTTGAGCGTTTGGGCGGGAAAGTCCGCGAGATTATCAGTCACAATGACCTGAGCCGATGCCGATATCGCAGCCGCAAAGACATGGTTGTCACCTGGGTCCGGCAGATCAAGCTGTGCCTCAAAGACTTCGTATCCAACAACAAGGGACTCTGGAAATGCTGCCTCAATAGCAGCGCGCTGCCGCGCTCCATCCGTCGCTCCCTTTGTGATCCCCAAGATAGCCTTTTGGGTCTCATCAAGAATACGCGCACTCCACCGCGGCCGGAACAGTCCGGCTTCGGCCAAGCTCAGCAACATATTTCGACGGAGAGCACCGCCAAGCACGCAGGCGTCAATCAGCGCTGTGAACCGGTCGGCATGTCCGTTCATACCATTCCGTCTTCGGCATCCATTCGAGCAAGATCACTCAAAGCGTCCGAACGCGCAGCGTCGCGTTTTTCTTTATAAGCAAAGAGATCTTCAGCACGCACGCGCCGATGCCGCCCGGTCTTCGCAAACGGGATATCCCCTTCTTCTAGAAGCTTCACAAGGAAGGGACGTGACACGTTCAGCAGATCTGCGGCTTGTTGCGTTGTAAGTTCCGAACCAACCGGGATCATGCGGAACCCGCGCCCGCTTGAAACCAGCCGCAGAACTTCCAGCAGCGATGCCGCAAGAGCTGGCGCCAGGGTCACGGTTTGAACATCGCCACCTTCCAACGCGAGCGACAACGTCGTCGGGGCCCCCTCTTTCATTTGGGACGCTACGATCGTTCTGAGTTGTTCGGCATTCTTGATCTCGACCTCGTCAGGCAGTCGGTCAAAGAATGCCTCTTTGCTGGGGGCGGCCATGATGATCCTGAAGTTACGTTCTGAGGCAGACAGAACATAGGTGCCATTTGAATTATTCGCAATAGTCGAAATATTCGAAATTCATTGATAGCTTATTAAGTCGACTCAGAGGATCTTTAAGCAATTGAATTTATTATAGTAAATGTGCCACCGTATCCGCAGGTCCGACTTCGTCCGATCTGGCGACACCCCAAGCAGTTGATGACGTGTATTTGCTACAAGCTCTTAAGTGGCTCTCCAGCCACTCACTCGCCCCCTGCCCCAAGCGGCGACGTTCAAGGCACTGGTCCGTGACTTGGCCCAGCACCCGGTCAGCAGGTTTCGCGACGAAACCTAAGGCTTCTCCAAAAGCACCCGGATCTCTTCCATCAGGGATGTCATCAGATCAGGCGACACTGCTGCCCCTTCAATGCGGATCGCATAACCCTGCGAATCGCGCATTTGACGAAGCGTAATACCGTTGGACAACTGCAACGTATCCGCCCGCATTGGCGGAGAAGTTGAACGACCCGAAGGTCTTTGCTCTGATCAACCTGAACATCCAGCGCAGGTTCACAAGTGGGCACGCGCTGGCGCTGTATGAGAACTGTTACCGCTTTGTGCGGACGGGGAGCACGGGGTGGTGGAGCCTTGATCTTTTTCGAAGGCTGATGGGGGTCGGGGACAGTGCCTATTATGAGACCTACAAGCATCTGAATGCCAAGATCATCAAACCCGCCGTGGCCGAGGTGAACAAGACCTCGAACATCATTGTCACGCCTGAGATCCGTAAGCGAGGCAGGGCGGTGTCGGATATCCGGTTCAAGATCGAGGAGAACCCGCAACTGGCGATCCTTGATCTGGATGATGGTACCGGGCTTCGCAATGCGCCTGTTTATGGCCGGTTGAGAGAGCTGGGTGTCAGTGACAGGTTGGCCCGGCAGTGGCTGGCCGAACATGGGGAGCCGTATGTGTCGGCCAAGCTGGAATATGTGGCGGGGCAGGGCAATGTGCGCAATCCCGTGGGGTATCTGACCGCTGCGATGAAGTCGGACTATGCCGTTGAGGTGCCCGTCCCGACCAGCGGCAGGGCGGCGCAGTTGAAAGTGGTGCAGGCCCTGGTTGCCGCACGGACACCGACGCAGAGGGATGCAGACAAACGGTTGTTTCTGAGCGGCATGGACGATGGTGCGGCGCGGCAGGATTTTGAGCGGCATGGCTGGATGTCTGCGCTGAATGCGTCTGCCATCCGGGCGTTTTGGGAAGAGCTTGTGTCGGGGGCTTTCGATGGGGTGGATGGCGAAGGTGGAGTGTAGTAGCCGCTTCAGCCGTCTTCAGATGGCAAGACCTTTATGAGCCATCTGTCAGGGTGCAGTTTATCATCACCTTAGCCTTTTCAGATGCTCCATTCGGCACTGTTTTTTCTATAATGCCGTGGATTTTGCAGTGGTCCGTACTCAGAGCCAATCAACGTAAAGTCCAATCCAATGCCTGCGGAAAAGTGCGCGAAAACCTCATCCGCGATCACTGGGAAGACATCCTGCGGATCGCCGTCACTATGGACACTGAGGCCATGCCACCCAGTCAGATCGTGCGTAAACTGGCTTCTTACCCGCGCCAGAATGACTTGGCCGTGGCGTTGCGCGAAGTCGGGCGGATCGAGCGCACCCTCTTCATCGCGCTATGGCTCACAGACCGTGAGTTGCAACGCCGTGCCCAGATCGGGTTGAATAAAGGCAAAGCGCACCACGCGCTGAAAAACGCCCGACGCATCGGTCGCCAAGACGAAATCCGTGATCGTTCCAGCCGTGCCCAGGATGACCGACTGGCTGAGCTCAATCTCCTCGGGGCGATCATCATCTACTGGAACACAAAGCAACTCGGTCAGATCATCGCAAAACGTAGGCATACCGGAATCTACGACCCAGAAAGCCTGCTCTCACACGTCTCTCCGCTCGGATGGGCGCACATTCTGATAACCAGAGAGTATAGATGGCCCAAAACTACCCAGAAAATCCCGTAACGCAGGATTCCGCTCCTATTCGCAACTGACCCCAAATGGATTTCAATCAAGTGTGTTCTGTAGGCCAAAGTTGCTGCGCTTCCGTTGCGCCATTGCGCCCGGTAAAATACGGGCACGGTCAATGGGAATGCTGTTTTGCAACTATCCCTTTGCGCCTTGTCCGCGTGCGTAGACGTCTTCGTATCTTACAATATCGTCTTCACCCAGATACGCCCCGGTTTGGACTTCAATCAGCACCATGGGAACTTTTCCCGGGTTCTCCATACGATGAACGGCCCCTAGCGGGATATAGATAGACTGATTTTCTGTCACCAGTCTCACTTCGTCATCAACTACCACTTTTGCGGTGCCTTCGACAACAATCCAATGCTCGGCGCGGTGATGGTGGCTTTGCAACGATAAAGAAGCACCTGGGTGCACTACGATCCGTTTCACTTGGAAGCGATCGCCGATTACGAGGCTTTCGAACCAGCCCCAAGGGCGGTGGTCTTTGGGGAACTGCTCGGCCTGCACTGCTCCCTTGGATTTCAGGGACTCTACAGCCAGTTTGACCTCCTGACCCCGTGATGCATCAGCAACAAGCACGGCATCATTCATCGCGACGGCAACAATATTCTCTAGGCCGATACCGACCAATTCCAGCTCGTTGCTTTCTGATCGAAGCAACGTATTGTCGCATTCGATTGCGGTTGCATTTCCATGAACTGAAACACCTCGATCATCCTGCGGACTTGCGCGCCAAACTGCATCCCAGCAGCCAAGATCAGACCACGCCGAAGAAAAAGGAACGACCGAAAGGTTGTCCGCCTTCTCCATTACTGCGTAGTCAATCGATATGTCGTCGACTTTTGACCAGGGCTCTGGCGCAAGGCGTAAGAATCCCAAATCCGTCTGAGCATCAGACACAGCGCGTGCGACCGGTTCGATTAGTGGAGCAGCATGAGCCTTAAAGGCATCGATAACGGTCGCCACTTTGAACACAAAGATGCCCGCGTTCCACATATGCTGTCCGGAAGCGACAAGTTTTGCCGCGGTCGCCGCATCAGGTTTTTCGACGAACCGTGTCAGGGGCACAGCGCTTGAGCCGGGAGCCTCGGCGAGTTCTAGATAACCGTAGCCAGTCTCCGGATAGGTTGGCGCAATGCCGAAAGTCACCAACTGACCGTTCTGTGCTTCGGCCAGAGCGATTTCGGCGGCTGCGAGAAAACTATCGGTATCTGGGATCAGGTGATCCGACGGACACACAAGCATGACTGCGTCAGTGTCTTGCGCATACAGGTGCAGTGCCGCGGCGAGAATGGCAGGCGCTGTGTTTCGCCCCTGTGGTTCGATCAGAATTGCTCCTGGGTCAATGCCGACGGCAGCCAATTGTTCAGTCACAATGAATCTGAAGTCGGAACCAGTTACGATAAGCGGCTTTTCAAAGGCGCACATCCGGTTCGCGGTAGCTTGGAAAAGGGTACGTTCTCCGATAAGATTGGCAAATTGTTTCGGGTAGCTTTTGCGTGATAGCGGCCATAGGCGCGTCCCGGAACCTCCGCACAAAAGAACTGGTGTAATAGTCATTTTCACTTGGCCTTCAAGTAATCCACAGCGATCCTGGTGGTGTTTGCTTGGATTGGATAACCTGTGAGATGATGCGGTTCCAGCTTGTATTGCGCTGTTGTGTGTCTGACGTCAGCACCAATGGGACAGATTAGGGCGATTTGATAAGGGAGGGTTTCTAGCACATCGTAACCATCAAGGAGTGGACATGATACAGAAACCCGGAGCACGAAAGAGCCACGGCTAGAAGGTCGTCAAAGACATCCGTCGTGCGACGCGCAAACAGTACTCTGCCGAAATTCTGCCGAAGAGAAGATCAGGATCGTACTGGACGGCCTGACGGGTGAGGACAGCCTTGCTGAGCTTTGCCGCCGTGAAGGCATTGCACAGAGCCTATATTACAGTCGGTCTAAGGAATTCTTTGAAGCTGGGAAGAAGCGGCTGGCGGGCGATACGGCTCGTGCTGCGACGTCGGCGGAAGTCAAAAACCTGCATCGGGAATCCTGCGATTTGAAAGAGGTCGTCGCTGAACAGGCCTTAAAGCTGCGGCTGCTCAAAAAAAGCATGCTCGGGAAAGGGGGCGACGACGAATGAGGTATCCCGCATCCGAGAAGCTGGAGCGCATCCGCCTCGTCGAAGGGCCGCATCTGTCGACCAAGCGCACGCTGGACAAGCTCGGCATCCCCAGGACCACCTTCTATCGCTGGTATGACCGGTATCAGACTGGCGGTCCCGAAGCGCTTGAGGATCGCAGTCCTAAGCCGTCATGGGTCTGGAACCGCATTCCCGAGCCAATGCGTGAGAAGATTAAGGACCTGGCTTTGAAGGAAAGCGACCTGTCTCCGCGCGAGTTGGCCGTTCAGTTCACCGACGCGGAAAAGTATTTTGTGTCAGAGGCTTCGGTCTATCGCATCCTGAAGTCCAATGATCTGATCACCAGTCCGGCCTATGTAGTTCTATCCGCAGCGGACGAATTCAATGACAAGACCACGCGTTCAAACCAGCTCTGGCAGACAGACTTCACCTATTTGAAGGTCATCGGCTGGGGTTGGTTCTATCTCAGCAAGATCCTGGATGACTACAGCCGGTGCATCATCGCATGGAAGCTCTGCACGACCCTGCTCTCAGACAATGGGTCGAGTTACATCTTGGGCGAACTGGTTGACTGGCTCGAAGTTCAGAAGATGGATCACGTCCGCGGCGCCCCATATCATCCGCAGACCCAGGGTAGGATTTGATCAGACAGCGCCTCGGCCCAGGGCAATTCAGATTGAAACACCGCGTGATAGCCAAAGCCTCGCGGCTTTCTGCTGCCTCAGATGCCCCATTGCGGTATCCATTGACCAAGCACATCAAGTCATCAGGTGTCCCAAGATACTGATCGATACCGTCCACGATGCATTTGGCCTCAAACGGACTGATGGCGGGCGCGATGATCAGATCTGCTAAACCGAGCGCCGCGAGTTGAGGCTTAGCGCCAGTGCGAAGAGGTTTCTCGTCGTATGGTAAAAACTATTCATAGTGAGGGGCACGACGCGTTGTGCGCTGAACTGATCAGGATAAGTGTTTGTTTAAGGGAGCGAAAGCTTATTTCGAGCTAAACAACAAGCGTTTTGCAACCAAGTATCCCGCATATCCGCAGCTTCACTCTCGTGTTGGCTTAGTTCACGCCTTCAAACCGTTGAGTACAGAAGAGGCGCTGTTCGTGTTCGCGCCGCACGATACGAGTGGTACCACCCACCGGCGGATACCGAGGTTGTGCGTTGAGCCACATCGGATAGTCTTCATTGATGAAACGGCTGTGACCACGAAGATGAGCCGCCTGCGGGGGCGATCCCTGCGCGGTGCGCGGCCGGAAGCAGATGCGCCATTTACTCATTGTCGGATCCAGACATTGCTTGCTGGACTACGCTTCGATGAACTGACCACGCCTTGGGTCTTGGATGGCCTCATGGACCGGTTCGCTACTGTGCTTGAACTAATGGTGCAAAATGGTTCATCCTTCGCCTACATCGAGACCCAGTTCGCTCCCACTCTGCAGCCCGGCGGCGTGGTCATCATCGCCGACAACTTGTTGTGGCACAAATCTGCACGCGCTCAGGATTGCTTGAAGGCGCAGGGCAATTGGATGCTTTTCCTGCCACCACACAACCCCGATCTGAATCCCAGTGAGATGGCTTGCTCAGAACTCAACGCTCACCAGCGACAGTTCAAAGCCAGAACTCTTGACGCCTTGTTCCAATCTGTTGCCCAAACCTGTGATCTGTTCCCACCAGAACAGTGCCGCCACCGCCGCGTTGACTTTTATATAAGTTTATTCTGAGCCTATACTGACGCCAAATGGCTGATGGCAAGGACCGAGTACCTTCTTCTTTGTAACGCGATCGCCCTACTTTTAATGGTACAGATCCCATGGTACAAAATTCGAAAACTAGATCTCTAGGTGCGTTATGACCACTCCAACTCTTCCTTTCGGAGCCAAAGACCTTACGTTGGACACCGCTGTTGCCAAGGCTGCAGGCAAGGCCCTGAATGAAAAGTACCTGGGCGCGGAACCCTACCACCACATTTGTATCGATAACTTCCTGACGCCCGAAATCCTCGATGGTGTCCGCCAAGATCTGGGCACGCTACCCGACGCCGAATCCGCCTTTGATCGCGCTCAGGAGAAGCTCAAGACATCCTACAATCCCGAACGTTTGCCCAGCTACACTCGCAGGGTTTTCCATGCGTTGAACTCACAGCCCTTTATCCTGTTTCTGGAAGAGATGACCGGCATCGAGGGTCTGATCCCGGACCCTTATTTCATCGGTGCCGGAATCCACAAAGTGGCTAACGGCGGGCACCTTGATATCCATGCGGACTTCAATCTTCACAAGCAAATGAATGTGGAGCGTCGCCTGAACGTCCTGATTTATCTCAATAAAGGTTGGAAAGAGGAATATGGCAGCTCTTTCGAGGTATGGGACAAGGAGATGACAGGCAAGGTCGCAGGTTTTGTGCCGCACTTCAATCGGATGTGCTGTTTCTCAACCGGGTCCGACACGTTTCATGGCAATCCGGAAACCGTGAACCATCCGGACGGAGAACATCGGATGTCCATAGCGCTGTACTATTATACAGCGACCTGGGACTCGTCGCGCAAATCACACACGACAATTTTTAGACCTCGCCCGAATACGGCAGACCAAGTCGACAAGCTAGTCGCGCGGCGGGCGCACATTGAGGATGCCCTACCACCCATGCTCTATTGTCGTATTGCACACCACCTGCCCAAGATTGGGCTTTGACGCAAAACAATGAGTGATGACGCATTCGACACGGAAAGGTCGTGCGACCTGCTCGTTTCTATCATCAACTATCGAACGGTCGATCTGACGATTGCTTGCATCAAATCCGTTCTTGCAGACTTCGAACACAGCCCAGGCTGGCCTGCGAATGGCCAAATTGTGGTTGTGGACAATGCCTCCGGCGATGGGTCGGCCGACCGTATCGCGGAGTGGATTTCGGAAGCCAGCGCACCAGTGACGTTAATCCGGTCCGCCACCAACACCGGATTTTCTGGCGGACACAATCAGGGGATCAATGCGCGTAAGGCGCACCATTATTTGGTGCTGAATTCAGACGCTGTCTTGCGCCCAGGGTTTTGCGAGCATGTCCTCAAGGCCGCGACGGCGCACCCGAAAGCAGGCCTGATTGCACCCCGTTTGGAATACGATGATGGCACACCACAGATCAGTTGCTTTCGCTTGCCCAGCCCAGCCAGTGAATTAATCCGAGGGGCCGAAACCGGCCCTATCACGCGTCTGTTCAAACGCTATGACATGCCACTTGGGACAGAGCCGACGACACAGGACATCGGTTGGTCCAGTTTCGCTTGCATTCTCTTGCGCGCCGACATGCTGGAGGAGATCGGACCTATGGACGATGGATACTTCCTTTATTTCGAGGATACCGAGTTTTGCCTGCGCGCAGGTCGTGCAGGCTGGAAGATTGCGCATACCCCAAAGGCACGAGCCGTACATTTCCGGGGCGGAAGTGCGCCTGTGAAAGCATTAGCACATGCACGCAAACGCCTACCCGCCTACTACTATGCCTCACGCAGTCGCCTGTTCTACCAAAGCTACGGCTATGCTGGCCTCTGGTTCGCAAATCTGATGTGGCATGTTGGCCGCGGCGTAGCTCGGCTTCGCGTGGTTTTTGGAAAACCTGTCCCAAACGGTGTCGAAGCAGAGGCGCGAGATATTTGGATTAACGCACTCACACCTATGCGTATCTATGATGCGACAGGTCCCCGCACATGAGGTTGCCAGACTACATCATCATCGGCGCAATGAAATGCGGCACAAGCACATTGGCGGCCCAGCTCGGTGCACAGCACCGTGTGTTCATGACGACGCCGAAGGAACCAAATTTCTTCTCGGATGACCCAGTCTTTGCGAAAGGGATTAACTGGTATCACAGCCTTTTTGACGGCGCTAAGCATGGCGATCTCAAAGGCGAAGCGAGTACGCACTATACGAAACTGCACGATCTGCCCGACACACTGCCCCGTTTGCGCGCCACTTTTAACCATTCGCCGCGCCTGATTTATCTGATCCGCGATCCATTGGCGCGCGCTGTATCTCACTATATTCACGAATGGACCATGGGCGTAATAACAACCGATTTGGCCTCGGCGCTCGACACACATCCCGCACTGGTCGACTATGGTCGTTATGGTATGCAGCTCGCACCGTGGGTTGAAACCTTTGGCACGGAGGCAATCCATGTGGACACGCTCGAAGCAATGTACGCCGATCCCGCGGCACTGATGCTCCGCATTGGTCATTTCCTCGGGCGCTCCGATTTAAGGTGGAAGGAGGACACTGGTCCCCAAAACGTTAGCTCTGAACGCCTGCAGCGCCGGGCACTGGACGGCCTTCTGATAAACAACCCGGTTGCAACAATGCTGCGCCGCAAACTCATCCCGCAAGCCCTGCGCGACAAGATCAAAGCAGGACGCCAAATGAAAAAACGACCAGAGATCGGACCAGATCACATAGCACGGCTTAAGGCGATCTTTGCCGAAGATCGGACCATCCTTCACGCACTCCTGCCCGGACGGTCGGACCTTGATGTAGCGTATCAGGCCGTGCTGTCGTGACGACCCGTACCGCCACCGTCATCATCGGGCGAAACGAAGGCGCGCGTCTTGTGGCATGCTTGGCTTCGGTACCGCAGGGTATGGGTGATGTGGTGTATGTGGATAGTGGGTCAACTGACGGCTCAATTGCAGCGGCTCAAGCCGCAGGCGCGTGTGTTATACCTTTGGACATGAGCCAACCCTTCACGGCCGCGCGGGCCCGAAATGCCGGCATTACTGCGCTGAAAACCCCGCATGACTACATCCAATTCATCGACGGAGATTGTACCTTGGACCCCGAATGGGTGCCCAAGGCACATAAATTTCTCACCAATCAACCGGATGTGGCCGTGGTTTGCGGACGGCGGCGCGAACGCTTTCCCAGCCATTCTATGTACAATCGTCTGTGTGATTTCGAATGGAACACGCCGGTGGGCGAGACCAAAGCATGTGGTGGTGATGCGCTTATGCGGCTTGAAGCACTCAATGCTGTCGGCGGTTTTAATCCGTCCCTCATTGCTGGCGAAGAGCCCGAATTATGCGTGCGCTTGCGAGCCGCGGGTTGGCGCGTGTGGCGGTTGGACGCCGAAATGACGCTGCATGATGCAGCCATAACGCGCTTCGGTCAGTTTTGGCAACGTGCAAAGCGTAGTGGCCACGCTTTTGCTGAAGGGACCGTTATGCATGGTGACCCGCCAGAGCGGCACGGCGTTGAACAAACCCGGCGCGCGCTAGTATGGGGGGCAGGGCTGCCGCTTGGCATTGTCGCAATGACCCTAATTTTCGGGCCATCGGCCTTCGCGCTCGCGCTTGTGTATCCGTTGCAGGTGGTGCGTTTGGCGATGCGCGACGGCGGCACGCGGCCGGCATGGGAACGGAGCCTTCTTTTGACCATAGGCAAGTTTGCCGAAGCCCGAGGCGCTCTGTCTTACCACATGCGGCGCTTGCGGGGCAGGCAAGCTGAATTGATTGAGTACAAATGACAAACCCACGCAGCAGTACATCCTAATCATTGGGGCCATGAAGTCCGGCACGACATCCTTGTTTGCGACACTGGCAAGGCACCCGAAGATCGCGCCAGCCCACCCGAAAGAACCGGGCTATTTCGCTTTTGACGATGTGAACGCTCAGGGGCTGGACTGGTATGACAGTCTCTTCGATTTCGATCCAGACAGCCAAGCCTATCGGCTGGACGGCAGTACGGACTACACAAAGGCACCCTTTGTCACAGGGGTCCGAGAGCGCATGGCAGCTGTACCAGGTGCGCGTTTCAAGCTGATCTACATCATGCGCCATCCGTTGCGCCGCATTGAATCCCACGCGCGCGATGTTCAGCGCACGCGTAAGGAAATTGGTCAGTACAACTCTAAGCATGCTGACCACAGTCTCGATACAAGCGTCTCACTGCAATCTTTAGCCATGGCGCGCTATGCCGAGCAGCTTGATGTGTTTGCCGACCTGTTTGACGCGGGCGATATCTTTGTCACCGGCCTCGAAGACCTCAAAGCCGAACCCGCGGAAACGCTAGAGCGGCTCTATCGTTTCCTGGACCTCGACTTTGAGCGCAAAGCAACGGACATAACGCGCAAGAACGTTGCCAAAGACCGCGTATCGCTCAGCTCTTCTTGGTCTGCGCTCACGTCAAACCCTTTTTTACTCAAAGTTGGAAAGTTATTTTTGTCAGAGGCGCTACAAAAGAAAATCAAAAGCCGCTTTCGGCGCAGAGTGGTCGTCGAGGGACGATTTGACCTTACTCCAGAAGAAGAAGCGACACTTCTCTCTCTGCTGAACGACGACCTGCATCGGCTTCAGACCCGCTTTGGATTTGACGTGGAACGCGTTTGGGGTATCCCGGTATCAATGTCTTGAACCACCGGCCTGGCGAACCGCGTGTATTGTCTTGGTCCTTTGTTCTTTACCTCCTGCACGTCACTTTGCTCCGGATCAGCCTCCCGATCGAACTGCACGAACCCTGCAAGTGCACCAGCCATCAACCAACCAATCGGGCTTAGTGCCGAGTTGGGTATAAGATAAATCAGATTACCTGTCATGATAAGAGCAAGGGCCATTGTCGCAATGGGAATATCCTTGCGTCGCCTCACGCGCATGAGTGCTAGTAAAGGAACAGTCAGAAGTGTGAAGAACGCCAGATATCCGATCCAACCGCTTTCGCCCAAGACAATGATCCAGGTACCATCAGATGTCGAAGTGCGTTCGCCTCTATCGTTATAGATAAGACTGCGCCCCCAAGTTCCCCAACCAAAGACAGGCTTTTCCAACGCCCGAGCAAGCAGCTGATCCTCATTGTCGAGGCGGAATTGAAATGATTGTGCACGTTCTGGCGAGATGCGCTCAGTAAGCTGAGTGATTTGATCTGTAGGAGCAAAGCCAGACTGACGGATGGCTGGATACAACAGAAAGGGGATAACTATCACCCAAACGAACCTCAGCTGCCAACTTCGCGGTGCCATTATTACAATGATCAGAAGCAACGCAATCACAGTTGCAGCAAGGTTCTTGCTTATAAAGAGAACGCCAAACAGCCAGACCGCACTCAGGAAATACAGACCACGATTGTGTTGAGGATGAGACCGTAGAAGCGCAAATGCTGCCAGTGTTACTGTAAAAAGCCAAAATCCGACCGAAAGGCCGTGACTCAGAAATACTTTCGGCCTGTATCCATCACCCCGAATATGCTGAAGAAATGAGTGTTGATGATACCCATACACCCAGTTGTGGAGTTGTGGGCTGAACCTGACTTCGAACACCACAAGCAAACTGTAAAGTAAACCCGCTAGGACAAGAGAGACGAGAACTTTTCGATGCTGTTCTACCGTCGCGAGATGTCGTCTTGCCAATAAAAACGGTATCAGGAAGGATAGCGTTTCAACAGTCATGCCCAAAAAATCCCAGGGTCGTATTGCGGGAAGGACAACAGGGCCAACAACCACTGCCGTGCGGTTGCTCAGCATTGTGAAAGCAGGCGCCAGTAACAGTGCAATTATGGCGAGGTTGAGAATTTGACCGACCCGGCGATCCTGATTTCTCAACTTAGGTTCCTTGGATTGCTGAACCTTCCGGCGAAAGAACAGCGTGCCTAGAAGCATTCCGGCCATCAAAATAAGGGTTTTGTCCACCGGCGGTAGTCCCGGTAGATCAACTTCAAATTTCTCGGGCAAAAACAAATAGCCTACGAGCGTGCTTATCACCAAAGCCCGCGCAAACGACATCTGTGCGAAAAAGAAAAGCGCTATAAGCGGCCAGCTCAAAATGGCCAAAAGAGGCATTTTATATCTCCGAGAAGCGCTTGACGCTATGAAGCCGCCGAGTTACGAGGACGCCTGCTGGGCGCTGCTTTATTCTACCTTGCTGTCCCGATCAAAGGAAGTTGGTTCTTCTTCGACATGTAGATGTGGACAAGTGTGTGATCCGGCGTTTCAAGTCTCTTCTGGCATCAGATAATGTAAAGGGCCGGACTGTCCGCGGGATACTGGCAACGATCTGGCTTGCTGGCGGCGGCCAGATGTTACGATTTGCATCAAACCTGCTGCTGACCAGGTTACTGTTTCCGGAAGCGTTCGGGATCATGGCACTTGTCCAGGTTATCATCGGCGGGCTTGTCATGTTTGCGGATGCCGGCTTGCGCGGCTCCGTTGTTCAGAACCCTCGGGGCGACGAACCGGCATTTCTTGACACGGTGTGGACGGTGCAAATCCTGCGTGGAATCGCTCTATGGCTGATAATCAGTCTTCTCGCAGTAGTCTTTTCCCGGTTTTTTCAACAGCCACAACTGATCCATATTTTGCCCGTAGCTGGTGTAACCCTGGTTATTCAGGGTCTGCACAGTACAAAAGTCTTAAGTGCACAGCGTCACTTACAGCTGGGACGACATGCATCGTTGACCTTAGCCTCGCAAATGATTGGACTGATTGGCACGGCTTTTCTGGCGTATTTTCTCCAAACAGTTTGGGCGTTGGCCATTGGAATGTTGATACAGCCTACGATCGCTCTTCTCTTGTACGCCCGTTACTTGGAAGGCCACCGCAACAGGCTGGCGCTTGAGCGGGCAAGTTTGCGTGACATTTTTAATCTGGGCAAGTTTCTTAGCATAAGCAGCATCGCAACTTACGTTATGAACCAAAGCGATAGAGCCATCTTGGGCACGGCTATAACCGTTGATTTGCTGGGCATTTATGGACTTGCCTTGGCCCTGGCTCAGATACCAACAACGTTGACCCAGAGAATAGCAGGCTCTGTCTTGTTTCCGCTTTACCGCATGCGGCATCCTTTAGACGACCTTCGGAACCAAACCAATCTATTCAAAGTCAGACGCTTACTTGTATTGGCTGGGTGTTCAATGCTGAGCCTAGTGGCACTCACCGGACCATGGCTCGTGGAGACGTTGTATGACGACAGGTACAAAGCCGCCGGAGGAATTGCCGTTCTGCTAGCGGTGGCTCTAATGCCTAGAATGATAATGACAGGCGTCATGAATTCAGCGGTCGCAAAGGGTAATTCGTTTGCCATGATGGCGGTGAACCTCAGCACTGCAATCGTGCAGTTGACAATACTTGTCGCATTGGTTCCCAGTTTCGGGATTATCGGTGTTAGCGTAGCCATTGGATTAGCGCCAGTGATTGTATACCCGTTGGTTGCTTACTATAGCGCTCAGTATAAAACCTGGGACGGCTGGGGCGACCTAGCATTTTTTGTAACATCCAGCACCTTAACTGCCTACGCACTGTGGCTGCATTGGAATGATATTCAGACAGTCGTCTACTTATCATAACTATCATTATGGGGTTTAGATTCGCTGCTTCTTCGGCGTTGCTACATCCACAAGCCGCGTGATGTTTTCCGCGGAAACTTCAAGCGCCCTAGCAAGGACGATTAACTCAACCACATCGATCTGTCTTTGACCGCTTTCAATACGCGCAACCATGGACTGGTGACATGACAACCTGCTGGCGAGATCAGCCTGAGTCAGACCGGCAGTCTTCCTTATCCTGATCAGTTCAGCGCACAACGCTTCGTGCCCCTCTACGGCCAGTGGGGTCCCCCGGAACGAAGCACTAAGCGCCTCGAAATACCTCGGCCGCGCGATCTGGCGAAAGTGGAGCAGATACCACCGCCGAAGCCGCACCGACAAGAGACTATACAACGATGCAATACGCGAAGCTCTTAGGGCAGAACCTCATGGCACGCGACTTCGATCGTCAGGTCGCCGAACTCCACGTCCGAGCTGCCGTCCTGAAAAGCTAAACCGCGCTCGGTATACCTATCATAAAGCCCGTGGGAAAAGTGCCCCAAGTGAAAGGGGGTTCCGGGGTTCACGCTCTTTGCGCAACGGAGCCGAGGTTAGCACGCGAGAATTCATCCATATGATTGACTAGTTTGTTAGACCGACGACACTGCTTTATTTTACTCTCATGCCCAACAGGCATGTCGGTCGTGTACCAGATCGTCATTCTTCGCAGTCCGGCTCTCCACGCTCCCAATTGACTTCAACACGACCATCGGGCCACTGCCTATATGTTCTTTCGCTATCGCCGAATACAATCAGAGCGCCCTCTGCAAGCCCTTCTTGAGCTGCTTTGAGCGTTGCCGGACCGATGATCGCATCCAGCTCATCCATCGTCATGTCTGCCAAAGCCTTCTCAGGTGCCATGATGGCCCTCCTATTGCGGGGTGTTGGCAACAAGCAATCGATCAATCTCACGTCGCAAGGCGGTTGATCGCTCACAGTACCGATTAGACCAGATCGTCAACCCGCCATAGACGCTGGCCACTAAGACGACGCCATAGATCTGAAATGCTATAGCCGAAAAAGCATACCTTCCGAGACCAACAGTATCCAGAAGTGATGCCCACAAAAAATAGCCAGGAATTGCGGCGAGAAGACTGATGACAAAGGCGCTGAATACGGTTGCTGGGATAGATGTATTGATGGTCAGTTCCTTGCTGTCTCGGACAAGCTCGGTCGTAAAATTGGCGAAAGCCATAGGTTTGCCTGAGGCTACCTTGGTTATGACAGCTACTTCGTGTCCGGGTTGCGCACCATCAAAAAAGGTCGCCTTGATAGCGGTGCTCTTTGCCATTTTCATCACGTATCCAAAGGTCAGGCATTGTGCTTACTCGGCCGTAACCAGTCTGCCGATCCACACGGACCGATTGCACCTGCTCTCTCGCAGTGGCTACGATGCCGCGCACGATTGCGAGTTCGTCACTCATGTCGGAATTGGCCCAGAGGGGTTGTAGACTGAAATGGGCTCCTGGCGTTGAAAAGGTTCGCGTCGGCGGAGTTCATACCCATCCAATGCAAGCCCAATCTCATTAGCGAGGCAGCCAATCTCAGATTTGATCTTAATGAAGTCGCGAAGAGGCTTTCGCGCGGGATCGGTCTGCGGGTAACGCGCGTACTTCCAGTTAAGAGCGATATGCATGCTCAAAAGATGGCCACCGTTCGACATATTGGCCAGAAGAGGTGAACGTGGCAAACCGTGCAAAAGCACATGCCCTGCTTTAAATGCCGCCACGGCATCGGGATGCTCTGCCTCCTTGCAAGCATCTCCGCACTTCAGGCCATACAGAGGCACATCTCCTATATCGATGCCCTCTAGTACTGCGGAGATCTTCCGAGCGACTGTAGTGTCCATAAAGGGCGCAATAAGTATATCGCTCCGCTGAACGACAGAGAGCGCAAGATCATCGGCCTGCGCACCTGTATCGATAAGGATGGTGGCGAAGCTTGGAAGTCGCTCGTCGACTTTGCCCTCAATAATGTCAGTCAACTCTTTGACGCTTGAGACGTGATAGACTGTCAGATGATCTATTGTTGCACCATGTCTCTTTATATGCTGCTGCCAGCGAGTAAGGCATGCTGATCTGCTTGAAACACAACGCGCCTTAGGAGTTGCATCAATTACAACAACTGAGGAGTCTCTTCCCTTGGTTAAAGTCGATGCCAACGCCATGGCAGCGGTAGTGCGGCCAGCTCCAACCTCAGGCGCGAGGAATGTGACGATCCTTGGTCTCATAGGTTGAATGTATCTTAAAACAGGTAGATTTAAAACCGACAATTCGCACCTTAACGGCTGTGAAACGGACGCCAAAAAGCGAGTTGAGAGACGTGCTTGCACGGAACCTGCGGGTGTTTCGTGCTGAGCATGGTTGGTCTCAGGAACGGTTGGCACACGAAGCTGGCCTGAACCGCACGTATCTTAGCGCTGTGGAACGATCAGAGCAGAACATCTCGGTGGACAACATTGCGCGTCTGGCTGATGCCATGGGTGTTGAAGCATGGTTGCTGATTAAGTGAGCCTCGCGATCCGAAGTGATGCACCTCTATACCTAGGAAAAGCTCAGCTAGGGTCCAAGCCTATAGCCCGCCAAAACCGCAGTCGATCCCCGGTAGTCCCCCATTTTTAGAAGGGCGCGTCAGTAGAATTTTCTCGAAGATGAAAGAGGAGATTCTGATGAAGAAATCGAAGTACAGCGACGCGCAGATCATGGCGATCCTGAAGCAGGCGGAGAACGGTGCGCCGGTGTCTGAACTGTGTCGCGAACATGGGATGAGCAGCGCAAGCTTCTACAAGTGGCGCTCCAAATACGGCGGCATGGATGCGAGCTTGATGGCACGAATGAAAGAGCTCGACGAAGAGAACAAGCGCCTCAAGAAGATGCATGCCGAGAAGAGCATGCAGAACGATCTGCTGAAGGAAGCCTTGAGAAAAAAGTGGTGAGGCCGAAAGACGCGCGCGTCGGTGCAAACTGGAGCGACTTGTCAGTCCAAGAAAGATTGTGATCAAGAAGCTTAAGGAAGGATGGTCAATCTGCAGAACTCGCCCGCTACGTACCCAAGGCGCGCCATCTGTGCTTCACCTCTCGTTAAATACCTTCGGAATGCAATGCTGGGCAGCGGTCAGCCAGAAAAGATTAGACTGTTCACCGCTTCTTTTCGAACCGTGAAGCACGCTGTTGGGCAGCAATCAACGGGTCCTGACCCTTGAACTTGCGCAAGAATTTTAGCCGTGGAATGCTTCACAACCTCTGAAATGAGATGGTTCATCTTGCAGTGCCTAAATTGAAACGTGTAAACTAAGGTGAGTGGTTATCAATAGCAGCCAGATATGGAAACCGTCGAACAGAGTCGAAAGTACGTTTTGGTATCGCCGTGCCGTAACGAGGCCGACTACATGCAACGTACGCTTGACAGCGTCATCGCTCAGAACGAGACCCCTGCCCTATGGGTTATAGTAGACGATGGATCGACGGATGACACGCCCGTTATTCTGGCGGACTATGCAGCGCGGCACAAGTGGATCAAAGTGCTTACCAAACCCGATCGGGGGCATCGTGCCGTTGGTCCCGGGGTGATTGAAGCATTCTACTACGGGTTGGATCAAACCGATTGGCAGAACTTTGACTATTTATGTAAGCTCGATCTGGATCTTGATCTGCCGCAGGAATACTTTGCGACGTTAATGGCAAAAATGGAAGCCGAACCGCGTATCGGCAGCTGCTCTGGCAAGCCTTATTTCCGAAAGGGCGATCGCATGGTGTCGGAAAAGTGCGGGGACGAGATGTCTGTTGGAATGACCAAGTTCTATCGTAGGGCTTGCTTCCAAGACATTGGTGGCTTTGTACGTGAAGTCATGTGGGACGCGATTGATTGTCACAAGTCCCGGCAGCTTGGCTGGATCGCCTGTTCGTGGGATACTCCTGAATTGCGGTTCGAACACTTGAGACCGATGGGCAGCAGCCAGAAGAGTATCCTGACTGGCCGTATACGGCACGGTTTTGGTCAGTATTACATGGGGACAAACTTCTGGTTCTTCACAGCAAGCTGTCTATTCAGAATGGCGCATCCGCCTTATTTGATTGGCGGGCTGGCAAGTTGGTGGGGGTATGTGCGTTCAGTCATCAAAGGAGAGAAACAGCAAGACGATACTGAGTTGCGAAAGTTTATCCAAGCTTACCAAATGCGTGCCTTGCGCGTAGGTAAATCTGCTGCAACCGCCGAGATCGTTAGGCGTCAGACGGGTGTCTGGAACACACGTATTCCTGCCACCGAGCAAACTGAGGAACCCGCCCGGGAGGCACTAACCTAGACGCTTTTGTTTTTTGGTATTGCATCAACAACTGGGATCGCAGAAATTGCCTTAGTCTTGAGGCTTTTCGCATTTTTTGCGATGGTTGATCAGTTGCTGTTACTCAGTCTCGTCAGTCCTGTAGACGAAGATACACCTGCGCGGCACATACGCCTTAGGGGTCAGGGGTACGCGAAAGTAAGTGACGAATTTCATAGCGCGGGCCTCTCGATCCTAGGGATGAACTTAGGGTGTAGAAAAGTCCTACGTCCGTTCTCTCCCTATACATAGCTGCGCATTTACGTATTTACGCAAGTATGCAGTTGTGAATTTATGCGTTTGCTGCTTCGCACATTTGCGATAGAGTCCGAACTATGAAAGCGATACCAATAGCCGCCCAAAAAGGGCGGAGCAGGTAAAAAACGCTTTGTAGAAATCTGTCAGTGACCGCTGCACTGGATGGCCGGAACGTGCTTTGCCTCGATCTGGACTCCCAAAGCTCATTCAAAGGATGGTGGGAAAGCCGCGAAACTGAAACCCGGGCAATGCTGGAATGTGGCCCGGCCCCTAACGCGCTACGCGACACTCCGGAGGCGGCCAAGGCACAATTCGACCTGTGCATAATCAACACACCACTACCGGCCCCAGACAATCCTATTCACCTAGCCCCGGGCGCCCGCCTGGAGGTCGCTCTACGCCGGGACTATGCCGGTATGCGTGAGATGATCATGGGCGACGCGCCAAGCTTTGATGACGTGATGAGCGCGATCGCGGAGCTTGAAGCAGAAATCAACGCAACCTGACCTGGAAGAGCCTGGCGATTGGACGTCATCGACCTGTTGATTGGAAGTGAACAAGGCACCAATCGCCAATCTTCTGACACCAGGGAAGACCTGCAAATCTGTCATGAGTTATAGGATGTCGTTCTATAACTCATGAATGAGCCATTTTTGAGCGATAGAACTGTCTGTCACGCCTCCGTCAGCCCTGCATCCTCCAACTGC
>NZ_JWLL01000022.1 GCF_000814025.1 Tateyamaria sp. ANG-S1
TCAAACTTTTCCTTTGCCATTGCAAAGCTCCTTCTTTGTCTCAAGGGTGGCGGGGTGAACCCCGCCCTACGGTGGGTGGTAGGGCGGGGTTCACCCCGCCTTCCCAGTGGTCGGGAAACCCGACCTTATTAAGCGTATTTCGCCTGGATCTCGTCGCTGATGTTCTGCGGCACGGGATCATAGTGGTCGAACTGCATGGTGAACTGGGCACGGCCCGACGACATCGAACGCAGGGTGTTGATGTAGCCGAACATGTTGGCCAGCGGCACCATTGCGTCGATGGCGATGGCGTTGCCGCGGTTCTCCTGGCCCGACACCTGACCCCGACGCGATGTCAGGTCACCGATGATGCCACCGGTATATTCTTCAGGCGTGATGACCTCGACCTTCATGATGGGCTCCAGAAGCTTGGCGCCGGCTTTCTTCATGCCTTCGCGCATGCCCATACGGGCCGCGATTTCGAAGGCCAGAACGCTGGAGTCCACGTCGTGGAATTTACCGTCGATCAGAGCCACCTTGAAGTCGATGACCGGGAAGCCAGCAAGCGGACCGGAGTCCATGACCGACTGGATGCCCTTTTCAACGCCCGGGATGTATTCCTTGGGCACGGCACCACCAACGATGCGGCTCTCGAAGGAGTAGCCTTCGCCTGCTTCTGTCGGCGAGATGATCATCTTCACCTCGGCAAACTGACCCGAACCACCCGACTGTTTCTTGTGGGTGTAGGTGTGCTCGACCTCGTGACCGATGGTCTCGCGATAGGCCACCTGCGGGGCACCGATGTTGGCTTCGACCTTGAAC
This sequence comes from Tateyamaria sp. ANG-S1, assembly GCF_000814025.1. Lineage (GTDB taxonomy): Bacteria > Pseudomonadota > Alphaproteobacteria > Rhodobacterales > Rhodobacteraceae > Tateyamaria. The sequence goes on from NZ_JWLL01000022.1 coordinate 802, forward strand.
TCACGCTTCAGGCGATCAACCAGAATGTCGAGGTGCAGTTCGCCCATGCCCTTCATGATGGTCTGACCGGATTCCAGATCAGTTTCCACACGGAAGGACGGGTCTTCTGCCGCCAGACGCGCCAGACCCTGGCTCATCTTCTCCTGGTCGCCCTTGGTTTTGGGCTCAACCGCGATCTCGATCACCGGGTCGGGGAAGGTCATCGTTTCCAGAACAACCGGCTCTTTTTCCGAGCACAGCGTGTCACCGGTGGTGGTGTCCTTCAGACCCGCCAGCGCGATGATGTCGCCTGCAAACGCTTCCTCGATCTCCTCGCGGTTGTTCGAGTGCATCATCATCATACGACCAACGCGCTCTTTCTTGCCTTTGGTCGAGTTCAGCATCGAGCCACCCTTGTTCAGGACGCCCGAGTAGATGCGGGTGAAGGTCAGCGAGCCCACGAAGGGGTCGTTCATGATTTTGAACGCGAGGCCGGAGAACGCCATGTCGTCGTCCGCACGGCGGGCGATGTTACGCTCTTCCGTTTCGTCACCGGGGGCAAAGCCCATGTAGTCAACCACGTCCAGCGGGCTGGGCAGGTAGTCGATCACGGCGTTCAGCAGCGGTTGGACACCTTTGTTCTTGAAGGCCGAGCCACCCAGAACCGGAACGAAGTCCAGCGCCAGCGTGCCCTTGCGCAGCAGCTTGCGCAGCGTGGGAACGTCAGGTTCGTTGCCTTCGAGGTAGGCTTCCATCGCGTCGTCGTCTTGCTCGACGGCGGCTTCGATCATCTTCTCGCGCCACTCGGCGGCCATGTCGGCCAGCTCGGCACGGATGGGTGCCTTGATCCAGGATGCACCCAGATCTTCGCCCTGCCACAGCCACTCTTCCATGGTGACCAGATCAACCAGGCCTTCCAGCTCGGTCTCTGCACCGATCGGGATACCGACGGGCACGGCGCGGGCGCCGGTGCGGTCTTCGATCATGCTCACGCAGTTGAAGAAGTCGGCGCCGATCTTGTCCATCTTGTTGACGAAGACCATGCGCGGCACCTTGTAGCGATCTGCCTGACGCCACACGGTTTCGGTCTGAGGCTCAACACCGGCGTTGGCGTCCAGAACACAGACAGCACCGTCGAGAACCGCCAGCGAACGCTCAACTTCGATGGTGAAGTCCACGTGGCCGGGGGTGTCGATGATATTCAGGCGGTGCTTTTCAGTTTCGGCCGTTTGGCCGTCCTCGGTCCGCTCCCAGAACGTGGTGGTCGCAGCCGACGTGATGGTGATCCCGCGTTCCTGCTCTTGCTCCATCCAGTCCATGGTGGCCGCACCATCGTGCACCTCACCGATGTTGTGGGACTTGCCTGTGTAGTACAGGATGCGTTCCGAACATGTGGTCTTGCCAGCATCGATGTGAGCCATGATGCCGAAGTTGCGGTAGCGGTCGAGCGGATATTCGCGTGCCATGGGGCTGCTTCCTCAGGGTGTCTGGATTACCAACGGTAATGGCTGAACGCTTTGTTGGCGTCGGCCATCTTGTGCGTGTCTTCACGCTTCTTCACGGCAGTACCGCGCGACTGTACGGCGTCGAGCAGTTCACCGGCGAGGCGTTCTTCCATCGTGTTTTCGTTGCGGCCGCGGCTGGCTGTGATCAACCAGCGGATGGCCAGCGCTTCGCGGCGCTCGGGACGCACTTCAACCGGCACCTGGTAGGTGGCACCACCGACGCGGCGCGAACGCACTTCGACGGACGGTTTGATGTTGTCCAGCGCTTCGTGGAACACTTCCACGGGGGCGCGCTTGATCTTGCCTTCAACACGGTCCAGCGCGTTGTAGACGATGCGTTCTGCGGTCGATTTCTTACCATCCAGCATCAGGTTGTTCATGAACTTGGTCAGAACCTTATCGCCATACTTGGCGTCGGGCAGGACTTCGCGTTTCTCGGCGGCGTGACGACGTGACATCTGCTGCTCTCCTTATTTGGGGCGCTTGGCGCCGTATTTCGAACGGCGTTGCTTACGATCTTTGACGCCTTGCGTGTCCAGAACACCGCGCAGGATGTGATAGCGCACACCGGGAAGGTCTTTGACACGGCCGCCGCGGATCAACACAACCGAGTGCTCTTGCAGGTTGTGGCTCTCGCCGGGGATGTAGCTGATGACCTCGAACCCGTTGGTCAGGCGCACCTTGGCAACCTTCCGCATGGCCGAGTTCGGCTTTTTCGGTGTGGTGGTGTACACGCGGGTGCACACGCCACGCTTCTGAGGGTTGCCCTCAAGGTGAAGCGACTTCGAGCGTTTTACTTTGGGCTGCCGCGGCTTGCGGATCAGCTGTTGGATCGTTGGCATTGCAGGTTCTTTCCCCGTCTCATCAACATATGTCGTGCGGGACTGCCCCGCGGTTTCAATCTCATCGCTTGCTGTGCGTCCACAACAGCGCAAAAACCGCAATCGCTCCGGTGGACGGCGCGACGCGGTGGGTTTCCAGAGGATCGGGCCAATGCAGGGGCCGGATCGTGTCCACTTAAGTTTTGATTTCGGTGCCGGGACTGACCCCTTGCCGAGATAGCGGGCGTATAGGGGGAGTCGGGGGTACTGTCAACAGCCACACCCGACTTGCATGGGCCGTATCCGATAGGGCACAGTCCACCGCAATACGAGCAGAAAAACAAGGGGCTTGGCCACCATGCAGATCATCGGGCTCTGCCGCTTTTCCTATCCCGCCATCGGGGGGTTCCAGGTCGGTCACGAAACGACCCGCGAACGCATGGATTACCTCTGGGCCCATGACCGGATCGAAGAGCGGTTTCGCCTGCTCGAAACCATGGCCCTGCCCTGCCTGCGCGCCCAGACGGACGAGGATTTCGACCTCCTGATCCTCATCGGCGATCAGTTCCCCAAGCAGCATCGCGACCGCCTGCACGACCTGACGGCGGGCATGAAACAGGTCAAGATCATCGCCGAACCCCCGGCCCCCAGCCGCGAGATGTCCAAGGCGCTTTTGAACAATGCCCGCCGCGACCCGTCCAAACCCTGCATCCAGTTCCGCCACGATGACGACGACGCCTGCGCCGTCGACTTCATCGAAAAGCTGCGTGAGGCGGCCAAGGATGCCCGCCCCCTGACCAAGAAGCACAAGACCGTCGGGCTCGACTGGAACCAGGGGTACATCGCCGAAGTGGGCGCGCACGGTATCTCGGCCACCCAGATCTACCGCGCCTTCTATGTCTCCGCCCTCGGCATGCACATCCAGGGCGATTGCGCGATGACGATCCACAACTTCATGCACGAACGCATCCCACAATTCATGCCCTGCGTGACGTACTCAGACCGCGACATGTTCGTCCGCACCCACAACGGCTACAACGACAGCCGCCAGAAAAAGGTAAAGGACTGGCCGGTCGAGCCGCTGACACCCAAGCAGGAGCGCCTCTTCCGCAACCGCTTCGCCGTGGACGTGGACGCCGTGAAGCGAATCTTCTCAGCCCCCTGACACCTGCCGCTCGCGATACAGCGTAAAGAGCCCCGTCGCCACGACAATGGCAGCTCCGAGGAGCGTCAGCGACGAGGGCCAGTCGCCAAAAACCAGCCAGCCCAACACCAGCGCCCAGATCAACCCGGTATAGCGGAACGGCGCGATAAAGCTGATCTCACCCACACGCATCACCTGCACCGAAAAGAAGTAACCGCCGATGATAAAGACGGACGCGCCACCGATCAGCAGCGCAAGCCGCAGATCAATCGGCACCCACGCCGACCCGGAACCACTCACGCCAGCAAACAGCGTCACGGTCAGCGCCGCGACAAGGGTCACCGTCATCGACGGCACCTCCTCCGACAACCGCCGCGTCGCCAGATCGCGCACCGTCACGCAAGCCACCGCGATCAACGCATACACCGACCAGACCGAAAACCCCTCCGCCCCTGGGCGCACGATCAGCAGCATACCCATGAAGCCGATCAGAATAGCCGACATACGCCGCCAGCCCAACGGCTCGCGCAGAAACAGCGCAGCCCCCACGGCCACAGTCAAGGGCAACACCTGCAAGATGGCCGTCACATTGGCGAGCGGCATGTTCAAAAGCGCTGTGATAAAGAAATACGCCGCCCCCACCTCGGCCCCCGACCGCACGGCAATCAGACCCCAATCGCGCCGCGCAATGCGAAAGTGAATGGCACCCAGCCAGCGCGCCATCACCACGATCAGAACGGACGAGATCACACCGCGAATGACCAGCAACTGCATAAGCGGCACCGCCCCATCCGTCATCTTGATCAGCGTGTCGTTCAGCGTGAACGACGCCATCGACGCCATCATCAAAAGCGCACCAATCGTGTTGGGAGACATGGGGAAACCAATCCTGAGCTTGCCTGGCGACGCTATCTTCATCGTTTCGCAGTGACCAGAGACACAGGTCGGAATTATTCCTTGACCTCAAGTGGACTTGACCTCGTAGGCCGTGAAAAACTCTGACACGAAAGACCCAATGGCAGACCGCTCCCTCCTCCCCCGTTTCATCGCAGCAAGTGGCATGACCAACCTGGCCGACGGCATCGCCGTCGTGGTCTGGGCCTGGATCGCGTCCCTCCTGACCCGCGATCCCGTGCTGATTGCGCTCATGCCCATCGCCTTGCGCTTGCCGTGGTTCCTCTTTGCGCTGCCTGCGGGCGTGGTGACGGACCGCGTGGACCGGCGTCTTCTGATCCTCGGCATGGATGTCCTGCGCGCCGCCGCCTTTGCCGCGGCGGGGCTCTGTGTATGGCTCTCGATGCCGCTGGCGTCTGCACCCGACGCAGGCACCGCCAACCCGGCATTGTTCTACGCGCTTCTGTCCTGCGCCTTGTTCGTGGGCACGGCAGAGGTGTTTCGCGACAACGCCGCCCAGACAATCCTGCCCGCACTCGTCCCGCACGCGCAGCTCGAACAGGCCAATGGCCGGTTGTGGAGCGTCGAGCTGGTCGGAAACTCCTTGCTCGGTCCCGCGCTCGGCGCCTTCCTGATTGCCGCCGTGCTCTGGACCCCGTTCGCCCTGAACGCCGCCATGTTCGCGCTCGCCGCACTGCTGGTCCTGTCGCTCAGCGGGCCGTTCAAGCCGACACGGACGGAACACGGATCATGGCGCAGCGATCTGGCCGAAGGCTGGCGCTTTCTGCGTGGCCACCCGTTCCTGATGGTGCTGGCGGTGATCACAGGGATCTGGAACCTGCTGCACCAGATGGTCGTCATCGCCCTGATCCTGCACGTACAGGAAAACCTCGGGATCGGGGCACAGGGCTACGGCCTCATCCTCGCTGCGGGAGCGGTCGGGGGCATCGCGGGCGGCATCGTCGCGGCGCGCGTGGTCAAACTGATGGGCCAAAACGCCGCCGCGCAATGGATGACACTCGCCTCTGCCGTGGCCTTTGCCATTATGCCCTTTGCGCCCAACGGCTATGTGCTGGCACTGGTGCTGGCGATGTTCGAATTCACTGGCCTCATCTGGAACACAGTCTCCGTATCCTACCGCCAACGCTCCATCCCTGACGCGCTCTTGGGCCGGGTCAACAGCATCTACCGGCTGCTCGCATGGGGCATGATGCCCATCGGGCTGCTCCTGTCCGGTCTGGTTGTGCGCTGGTCTGAAGGAGTTGTGACCCGCGACCTCGCCCTCATCACGCCTTTCGTCCTTGCGGCGCTGGGGGCCACAGCGCTCACAGCGCTGGCATGGCGCCCTCTGGGCCGGGGGTTCAAACCGATCGGCGCGCCTCAGTAGGCTTAAGTCATTCCGCAGCCAGCGGCAATTCCAGAACGATCGAGGCCCCCCGCGCCCGTTACGACTACCCCTACCTCACCGACGGGCTGAAGCTGGTGATCGTAGGCTTGGGCATCTTCGCCATCCCGGAAATCATCTAACTGCTCCGCCAGGACCGCGCCATTGCCAAGGAACAATCGCTTGGCGGCAGCTGGCTGGACGGCGTGCGCGACTGGTTTGCCAACATCTGGCTGTCGGTGCGCTGCTCGATCATTGGCGTGGTCGTGGGTGTGATCCCCGGCCTTGGCGGCTCCGTTGTCGACTGGATCGCCTACGGTCACTCCGTTCAATCGACCAAGGACAAATCGAACTTCGGCAAGGGCGAAGTGCGCGGCGTGATCGGCCCCGAAAGCTCGAACAACGCCAAGGAAGGCGGCGGGCTGGTCCCCACCCTCCTCTTCGGCATCCCCGGCTCAGGCTCTATGGCGATTTTCATTGGCGCCATCGCCCTTCTGGGCTCCGGCCAGATCGAGGTCGGCCCAGCCATGCTGAAAAACAACCTCGACATCACCTACTCCATCGTGTGGCTCCTCGCGCTGGCCAACGTCGTGGGCACCATCATCTGCATCGCGGCGTCCGGCGGGATCGCCAAGCTCACAACGATCCGCTTCGCGCTCCTCGCCCCGTTCCTGTTCATGATCATCAGCTTCGCCGCCTGCCAGTCCTGCCAGAACCTGATCGATCTTGTCGCCCTTTTTGCCATCGGTTTCCTGAGCATCCTCATGCGCCGCTTCGACTGGTCGCGCCCGGCCTTCCTGATCGGTTTCGTGCTCAGCGATCCGGCCGAAACCTACGCCAACCAGGCCCTGCAAATCGCCCAATCCCGCTTCCGCCGCGGCTTTGAAGAGGGGCTCGATTACATCTTCTCCCCCATCGTGATCGTCCTGATCATCATCACCGTCCTGTCGGTGGTCATCGGCCTGCGCCAATCGAAAAACATCATGGCCGAGGACGACGTGTAGTCCTGCTCCAAACGCGCGCCCTTCCTCTTCCTGATCGCGATCACCGCCTACATCGCCTACGCCTTATACGACGCCGCCTCGATCCCGTCGTTCAGCCGCGACCGCACCTTCCCCATGTTCTTGGCGGGCGTCTGCCTCGCGGGTTGCGCGGTACGATCATCCGCATGATGCTGAGGCCTGAGACCGACACAATCTTCGCCGACCGCGAGCGTGAAATCCCGGAACAAGTCGCCTCGATCCGAGCAGGCCACTGGCAATCCGGCGTCGGGCGCACACTGCGGGGCCGCACACTCGGGCTCTACGGCTACGGACGCATCGCCCAAGCGGTTGCCACCTATGCAAAAGCCATCGGCATGAATGTCCAATGGTGGGCCTCGGACGATGGACGCGCACGGGCACAAGCGGATGGTGAAACGGTCGCCCCTTCACGCAACGCCTTCTTCGCAACCTCCGACATCGTCAGCATCCACGTCCGGCTCAAACCCACCACGCGGGGCATCATCACCGCCGACGACCTTGCCGCCATGACGCCGCGCAGCCTCTTCGTGAACACCTCGCGCGCGGGTCTCGTCGCCCCCGGCGCACTCGAAGCGGAAGTGGCCCACTTCGCATGGCAGACCTTTGACGCCAAGGTGCTGGACCTGCTCTACGGCGAGTACCACTTCCACGACGCGCATTATGTCGAGGCGGACACACTCGACGCCCTGATCCCGATGCTGGACGGGGTCGATCACGCGCAGGCTGCCCAAACGCTCAACGCCTACAACGCCGCCGTGGACGACGGCACGCCCTTCGACCCGACAATCCTCGACGGCAAAGCCACCCAAGGGCTTCCGCTCGCCAAATCGAACTGGGCGCAACGGCTCGAACAGGGGCCTTTCCGCGCCTACCCGGTCACGGGTGGGATCACCTTTACCTATGGCGGGCTCAAGGTGGACCAAACTGGCGCCGTGTTGACGGGCACCAACGCCCCCATCCCCGGCCTCTACGCCTGTGGCGAGCTTGTGGGCAGCGTGTTCTTCAACGGCTACCCCGGCGGCTCAGGCCTGACCTCGGGTGCCGTCTTCGGACGATGCGCAGGCTACGGCGCAGCCTCGATCTAGGTCAGGTCAGCCACCGATCCGCGTTCAATGATCCCCGCCGTCAGCAACTCATTTTGCAGCGGCGCGCCATCCTCAAGATAGGCCACGATCCGCTGCGCCACCATCTCGCCCATGCCCACGGCGGGCAGATCAATGGTGGTCAGCGGCGGCACAATGTCGCGGGACCAATCGAGGTTGTCAAAACCCATGACAGAAATGTCCTGCGGGATGCGCTTACCCGCCTCGGCACAGGCAAAATACGCGCCCAGCGCCAGCACGTCGGTCGAACACAGATAGGCGGTGAAATCCCGCGGATCCTCCAGCGCGGCAGCAACGCACGCCTTGCCGCCCGCCACATCCAATGGCGCCTCGAAAAACGCCAGATGCTCGAACCGGTCGCCCACAGAGGCCGCACCAGAGCGGCGGGAACGGGTCCGGTCGCTTTCGCCCAAGGGCCCATGCACAACAGCCACGCGCCGATGCCCCCGGTCCGCCAGATGCTGCATGGCGCGCTCCGCCAGCAGCGCATTGTCATAGCCAATGGCCGGCCGCGCGCTGCGGTCGTCCCAGGCAGAGGTAAAGACATATGGAACCGCCCGGCGTTCCAGCATCTCCAACAACAGGTCACTGTGATCCAGCCCACTCAGGATCAAGGCGTCAGCCCCCATACCCAACAGCTTGCGGGCCGCGGCCAGTTCCTCTGCCTCGTCCGCCTTCGCGATTGCCATGATCAGGGAGTACCCGCGCTCCCCCAATGTCCGCTCGACGGCGGCAATAAACTTGGCAAAAACCGAATGCTCGATGGTCGGGATGATGGCCGCCACAGCCTTCGACCTGCGGGTAGACAACGCACGCGCCGCCGGGTTCGGCAGGTAATCGAGCCGCGCACAGGCCTCCAGCACCCGCTGCCGTGTCTCGTCGCTCACCTTGCTGCCGCCATTGACCACGCGCGAGATGGTCGCCGTGGACAAGCCCGTTTCGCGGGCAACATCGCGGATACTGACGCCAATCTTGTTCACAAACCGCCCCCTTCCCGTCCCACACTCTTGACCGAAGCGATTCGCGGGTGTTGAAATGTAACCGGTTACACCGCACCTACGTCAATGATGTGGAAACCGAACAGGGAAATAGGCTCGTGTTACAACGAAGCGACAGCATTGCACCGCAGCGGGTGCGCTACCAGGGTCTGAAGGACACGTCGACCCTGCGCCGGGACGTGCGGTATGGACGCATGGAACAGGTCCGCGTGCGGGCCGGATCCGTCATCTCGCTGACCACGACGGACGGCGGATGCGATGTGTGGATCGCCGCGCGGACGGACACCGCGCGCACCTTCGACACCAGCGCGTTCGAGGGCGTGACAACAGCCGGCGACGCCCTGCCAACCACCGGCTACGATGCACGGCCCCTGCACGCCATGGCACAGGGGCGCGACAGCACGCTCGACGCAGCGCGCGGCCTGCACATCTTCGGACCCGAAGATGCACCGGGCGAAACCCATATCGGCAAGGTCACACAGGACGCCGACCTGATTTGCATCCTGCCCGCACAGGACGGCTTCATCGAAACGGGCGCTGGGGGCAGCGTGACGCTGACGATCCAGCCCCCGGCAGGCAACGGCTTTGACCTGGCGCTGCCCGACCCACTCGGACACGTGGTCGATGAATGGCGCGTCAGCCGCGGCACCGCCCACGCCTATACGCTCAAAAAGGGACAATTCGTCCAGATCATCGATGTCGAAGGGCAGCAATGCTCCGACTTCATGGCGATGCGGGCCGATGCACTGGACAGCGGGCTGGAACGCTATATCGACAGCACCGTCTCGCGCACCATGGCGCGCGGCGCCTACCCCACACCCGGCCTGCACGACAAGTTTTTTGATCAGGACATGGTGCCCCTGCTGGCACTGCGCCAGGACACAGTGGGCCGCCACGACACCTTTGCACTGGCCTGCACCGCCCGCGGCTACGAAGAGCGCGGCTTTCCCGGCCACATCAACTGCTCCGACAACATCTCGGGCGCCTTCGCCCCCTACGGCATCGGCAACCGCCGCGCCTGGCCTGCCATCAACTTCTTCTTCAACTCGTGGATCGACTGGCAAGGCCATCATATCGAAGCGGACGAGGCATGGTCCCGCCCCGGCGATCACGTAACCATGCAGGCGCTGACCGACCTCGTCTGCGTCTCAACCGCCTGTCCCGACGACGTGGACCCAATCAATGGATGGAACCCAACAGATGTGCATGTCCGCATCTACGACGAAAACAGCCGGATACAGCACGCCGTCGCATGGCGCGCCAACCCCGAGGACGCAGCGCAAATGACCGCCCATTCCGCCTTCCATCCGCGCATCTCCAAACTGACCAGCAGCTACCAGGTGGCTCGGCAGCTTTGGATGCCCACGCAATACGATGCGACCGGGGCCATCGCCGAATACTGGGCCTGCAAGAACGCGGCCACGCTGCAGGACATGTCGGGCCTGCGCAAATTCGACATCATCGGCCCCGATGCCGAGGAGCTGCTGCAAATCTGCCTGACCCGCAACGCGGCCAAGCTGTCGCAACATCGCGGCTTCTACGCGCTGGTCTGCGACGCGCGCGGGTCGGTGCTGGACGACGGCACGCTCTTTAGGCTCGAAGACACCGCCTTCCGCTGGTGCTGCGGCTCGGACAACTCCGGCCTGCACCTGCGCGAACAGGCAGCCGCCCACGGGTTGAACGTCCGGGTGCTCAGCTACGGCGACAAGATCCAGAACCTCGCCCTTCAGGGGCCCAAATCCCGCGACATCCTGCGCAAGATCGTCTTCACACAGCCCTCGCGCCCGTCGCTCGACAACCTCAAATGGTTCGGCTTCACCATCGCCCGTCTGCACGACCGGGATGGACCGATGTTCATGCTTTGCCGCACTGGCTTCACAGGGGAACTCGGCTACGAAATCTTCTGCGACAGCGCCGACGCGGTCACCATCTGGGACGCACTCATGGAGGCAGGCGCGCCCGACGGGCTGGTGCCCATGGGCGGCAACGCCCTCGAAATGCTGCGGATCGAAGCGGGTCTGATGATCTCAGGCGCCGAGTTCGGGCCAGAGGCGGACGCCTTTGAATCGGGCCTCGGCTTTGCCGTCGATCTGAAAAAGGAAAACTTCATCGGGCGCACCGCCCTTGAACGCAACAACACGGCTCCGCGGCGCAAGCTCGTGGGCCTGCACATGGCCGGCAATGAGGTGCCCGTCCATGGCGATGGCATCTTTGTGGGACGCGAGCAGGTGGGCACCATCACCAGTGCCTGCCACTCCCCCGCACTCGGACATGCAATCTGCATGGCCCGGGTCGCCGTCGAAAACGCCGCACCCGGCACGGAACTGGAAGTGGGCAAACTGGACGGACATATGAAGCGCCTCGGCGCAACGCTTGTCGACCTGCCCTTCCTCGACCCAAAAAGAGAAAAGGCACGCGCTTGAACGACAACAGGGAAGAAGGGGTGGTCGTCACCCGCAACGTTTGGAAAATCTTTGGCAGCCGCGCAGACGAAGCGATGGAAGCCGTACGCAGGGACAACCTGTCCAAGGCCGAGGTGCTGGAACAATTCGGCGCTGTCGTGGGGGTCAAGGATGTCTCGATCTCCGTCGGTGAGGGTGAGATTTTCTGCATCATGGGCCTGTCCGGCTCGGGCAAATCCACCCTCGTGCGGCACATCAACCGCCTGATCGAACCCACGGGCGGCGACATCCTGATCAACGGGGCCAATGTCGGCCAACTCAACGCCGAAGAGCTTCGCGCCATGCGCGCCGACAAGATCGGCATGGTGTTCCAGAACATGGCGCTTCTGCCCCACCGCACGGTGCGCGACAACGTCGCCCTGTCGCTGGAGCTGCGCAATGTCGATGCCTACACCCGTGCGCAAGTGGCCGACCGGGTGATCGAACTGGTCAGCCTGCAAGGCTACGGCGATCGCCTGCCCTCGGAGCTGTCGGGCGGGATGCAGCAGCGCGTGGGCCTCGCCCGCGCCATGGCTGCCGACCCGGACATCCTCTTGATGGACGAACCCTTCTCGGCCCTCGACCCGCTGATCCGGCGCGTGCTTCAGGACGAATTCCTCGACCTGTCGAAATCGATGAACAAGACGACGCTCTTCATCACCCACGACCTGGATGAGGCGATCCGCATGGGCAACCGCATCGCCATCATGAAGGATGGCGAGATCGTGCAGGTCGGCACACCCGAAGACATCGTGACCAAGCCCGCCGACGACTACGTGGCGGACTTCGTGGCTGGCATCTCGAAGCTGAAGCTGCTCTATGCACACACAGTCATGGAACCGCTTGAAGCCTACGAACAACGCAAGGGGCCCATCCCGCAGGCCGAGGCCCCCGTGGCCGAACCCGACGACGACCTCGACAAGCTGATCGCGCTCAGCGTCAACCAGGACCACCCGGTGCTGATCAAGTCGGACGGCAACGTCGTGGGCGTGGTGTCCAAAGATGCAATCCTGCACGGCGTCCAGGGGGAGGCGTAACATGACCGACACAACACCCGATCAAATGGGCGGCGCACCCGCCGCTGCAACGGACGAAACCAAACCCTTCGCCGAATTTGCGGATAAATCCGGCGGCTACTTCGCCGAAACCTTCCTGTCGATCCAAAAGGCCAAGCTGCCCGCCACCCACGTCAACTGGATGGCGGCCATCGCAGGCTTCCCATGGGCCGCGATCCGCGCCAACAAGATGCTGTTCTGGATCGGCTTCCTGATCGACCTCGTGGCAGCGGTCTATCTCATGCAGGTCTGGAAGTTCTCGCGCGCCGCCGAACAGGCCGTCATCGACAACAAGGACTTCCTGGTCGAACGGTTCGAAAACTGGACCACGTCCAGCCTTTGGGCCGCCGTGATCATCTTCATCCTCGGCCGCGTCATCTTCGGCTGGCTGGCTGACCGGCTCTACTTCCGCCAGTACAACACATGGCGCGTCGACCATTCCAAGCCTTCGGGCTGGGACATGAAACGGCTCGTCTGGGCGACACTGATCGTCGCCATGATCGCGCCGCTCATGCTCTACCGCGCCTCGCAATTCCCGCCCGAAGAACGGACCTGCATCAAACAGGCCCGCTCTATCGCCGCGGGCGAAGAGGTCGCGTTCAAGGACCAGTTCGACTGCATGATCATCGGGGAATTCCCCACCATCGTCTGGCTGGAACGGCGCGACACAGTCACCTACCCGCGCGACGACAACGGCGACCGCTTTGTCCGCCGCGAAGCCCCGCGCGAGGGTCTGCCACCGGTCAACCTCAACAGCTACACGGCACAGCTCATCGACGATGGCATCGGCTACCTGACGGCGTTCTATGGCTTCTTCTTCGACGGGATCACGACCTTCCTGCGGTCGATGCTGTCAGCGATCACGGCGGTCTTTGTGGGCACGCCATGGATCATCGCCATGGGGGCCATCATGGCAATCAGTTACACGATGGCCGGGGCCCGAATAACCATATTCGTGGCCGCATCGCTCTGTTACCTCGCCCTCTTCGGCTTCTGGCAAACAGCGATGGACACGATGAGCCTCGTGGTCGCGGCCTCGATCATCTGCATCGTCTTCGGCCTGCCCCTGGGCATCTGGGTCGGCAAATCGAAACGGGGGCAGGCAATCATCACGCCCATCCTCGACATCATGCAGACGATCCCCTCCTTCGTGTACCTGCTGCCTGCGGTCGCCTTCTTCTCCATCGGCAAACCGCCGGGCATCCTGGCGACGGTGATCTTCGCCATGCCGCCCATGGTACGCCTCACGGCGCTCGGCATCCGCCACGTGCCTGAGAACACCAAGGAAGCAGCGCTGGCCTTCGGCGCCAACCCACGGCAGCTATTGATGAAGGTCGAACTGCCCCAGGCCCTGCCGTCTATCATGGCAGGGGTCAACCAGGTGGTGATGATGGCATTGTCCATGGTCGTCGTGGCCGCGCTGATCGGCGCGGGCGGCATGGGCTTTATCGTGACGGAGGCGCTCGCCAACACTCGCACGGGCGCAGGCATCCTGGCAGGCATCGGCATCGCGCTTCTGGCGATGATGATCGACCGCGTTGTCCAGAAGGCCAACACCGTCAAACACTAACCAAGAATGAGTTCAATAAGGGAGACACATATGAAACTCATCACAACCCTCACCGCTGCCGGGGCGCTTTCCGTCGCAGCAGTCGGTGCCTCAGCTCAGGAAAAGGTCGCCATCTCCGACCTCAACTGGACCGGCGCCAAGGCCATCGCCCACGTGATCAAGACAGTGATCGAAGGGCCGCTGAACTCCGAGGCGGAAATCGTCGAAGGCCTGTCCGACCAGGCGATCATCGCCACCGGCATGGACAAGGGCGACGGCTCTGCCGACGTCTGGACCGACATGTGGATGCCCAACCAGCAAGGCCCATGGGACCGCTTCATCGAAGATGCAGGCACAGTGGCGCACAACCAGCCCTACGCCGGCACCCAGCAGATGTATGTGCCCAGCTACATGTCGGACAGGATCACGTCCTTCGAGGACCTGAAAGATCCGGCGATTGCCGCCATGTTCGACAAGGACGGCAACGGCAAGGGTGAATACTGGGCCGGTGACGCCTCGTGGAAATCCACGAAGATCTGGCAGGTCAAGATGAAGTCCTATGGCCTCTCCGAACTGTGGGAGCCGGAAATCATCTCGGATGCGACGTTCAAGGCGCAACTGAAAACGTCCTACGGCAACCAGAAGCCGATCCTGTTCTACTACTGGACGCCGGAATGGATTCACGCCGCCTATGACATCACACCGCTGGCTGAGCCCGAGCACACCGAAGGCTGCCTGAACCTGCAGCTCGACGGCGAAGACTGGCTGGAAGTGTCCGAAGCAGGTTGTAAAACGCCCGACGCGCAGATCTTCGTCAGCTACTCCAAGTCGCTGGAAGAGCGTAACCCGCCCGCGGCCAAGTTCCTCAGCCAGATCCAACTGGACCCCAACACGGTGAACGAGTGGATCCTCGCCATCGGCCGGGATGAGATGGACCCGCAAGACGTGGCCGAAGCATGGGTCGCTGAAAACATGGACATCGTCGAAGGCTGGATCAACTAAATAGCCCCGACCGTTCAACAGACCCGGCGCAAGCACTGGCTTGCGCCGGTTTTTTTGTTGGGGGAGTGCCGCTGTGCGGAGTGAAGCGGATATTTTAGCGTGCAGCCGAACGACCGCTCTGGGCCCAAGGCGACCTAGGGCGCCCACTGGCGCACCCTAAAATACCTTGTTTACACCAAATAGTCGTAACTGTTTATGGTCGGCGGATTATTTACATCGTAATCTGTCATTACGACATCAAGAAGATAGTCGTTCTGCGTGACCTCAGCCGTTTGTGTAACATCGAAATGGTTGGCCTTGCCTGCAGCTGCGTTTGTGATTTTGTAGGAATGCGTGAGCTCCTCGTTATATGTTAAATCACCCTTAACCGCATGCATACCATATGAGATTAAGGTGCCTTTTTCGTAACTGCCGGCTGTGACGGTATGCTCTTGGCGCACTTCGCTCCCGAAAGAAAAAGCAGAAGTGGTTGTGCTACTCTGACCTGTATCAGTGGATTGAGACGCCCCAAGCTTCAGTTCGAGACCAGCGCCAAAGACTTTTCCTGATATACTCACATCTGCGCGCAACTCTACTTTGTTATTAACAGATACTGTTTCCGCGGTTGAAATCGTCTCATCCTTCTTGGCAACCCATGTCGTTTTTGAATCGCCTGCACCCATCAGAAACTTGGCAGATTTGCTCGTTGGTACAAACCCCACGTTTTCCAATTTGGTGCCAGTATGAGACTGAGCTGCAAAGTGAGGGCTAAACCCAAGATACTCATAGGTATCCGCTATACCATCGCCATTAAGATCCAGATTGGCGGTGTTGCTTATTTTCATAGAGGTGCTGTAGTCGATACCGGAGGTTTCTGAATAGGAAATCAATCCTACTTTCGAGTAGAGATTTTGAAGCATTATTTGCCCGCCTTGCCCACTCATTACCTGTCCACCCTGCGCGACAAGCATATCGGTAAACGCATTTTTTTGACTGGCAAGTTCTCTTTGAACATCTTGCATGACCAGGTCGAAGATGTACGCGTAGTTCTTTTCAATCGAACTCGCCTGCCCGTTTCCAAACTCGGTCTGGACTGTGTCATTCGTAACATCAGTCGACAATTGCGCCAAGTACTCTGCGGACGCATTCCCTTCGATCCGGGCTTCGGTCTCAGCCCCGAAATCACCGGCTGAGCTGCGATTGAACGCCTCGTAAAAAGCCGATTCAGCCAATTCCTCAATCAACGTGTCGCGCAGCGCTTGTCCTGTCAGCGCACTGTCCAAAATGATCTTGCCGTCCTCGGTCGCAACACCATTCAATCGTTCACCGTTGAGTGTGCTCAGATTGTCCACAGCTTCAATGTCGGCATCAAAGGCGAGCAGATCGCGCGCCTCTTCAACCGTCGACACATCGGACGCCAAGACCTTGTCGATCTGCATAGCGGCATCGACGAAAGCCTTGTTCTGCGCGTGTGTCAGAGTTGAGGTGTCGATGCCCCGCGCTTGAAGCGCGGCATCAAAGGCGGTTGTCGACGCAATGGGACCAGTTTTGAATTCAAACATATCGTCCGTCTGAAGTGCGAGATCGTGTACGGTCATGGAGACTTCCTTCAAGGATTAACTAAGAAACCGGATTCAACAAAAATGAAACCAGACGTCTCATAATTTTAGTTTTGAGAAATTCTTGAGCAATAGAAGTACTATACGCAGGCGAAGCTCTGCGATCCGAAGCCTGGAACGCGGCGAGATCTTGCGACTGCCAAGTCGTCAACAGAGTAAATTACGTTTCTTTTCAACCTATTGCATGAAATAGGCGCTTGGCTGATAACCGTATTTGACACGTGGCTATTTTGGGCGTTGAGGCCGGCCCGGTCAGCGCACTGAACCAACGCCCGCCATATCAGTAACACCACCGGTCCCACGTTCGGAAACGGATCCGCCGGGCACTGCACCGCGATCCTTACCCAAAAGTTATTCTCCGCGCCAAAGCGTTAACGCAGGCCAAAAGTAAACGTGGTCTAAACAACGACCTGCGCCTCAAAACACGCAGTTTCACAGGCAAAATGTGCAGTTTACGTCAGAGCCCCAAAACCACCCGTTTGATGACACAGCAAAACACGCAGTTTCGCCCCCAAAACCTCGCAGTTTCCCGGAAATTTACCACCCATTAACCACCGCACGCCCCATTAACCCACATCCCCGCAAATGCAAAAACCCCCACCCTTTCGGGCGGGGGTTCTAAATCTTAAACCGAAAGATCGGGATCAGTCGCGGCTGTCTTCCGAATGGTCGATGACCGTGTCGAACACGTCACCACCCACCACATCGTCGGCGGTCGGAGCCGCCAGGGCCGCGGCCGCTTCGGCCTCTTCCCGACGCGCTTCGATAACCACGTTGTCGCGATCCGATGCAATCTTGCGCACAGCCTGTGTCGCACCGCCGGTCCCGGCAGGGATCAGGCGACCCACAATCACGTTCTCTTTTAGACCAACCAGCTTGTCCTTCTTGCCCTGTACCGACGCCTCAGTGAGCACGCGGGTGGTTTCCTGGAAGGACGCAGCCGAGATAAACGACCGGGTCTGCAGCGAAGCCTTTGTAATCCCAAGCAGAATTGGACCACCCTGCGCCGGACGACCACCTTTCGACAGCGCCTTCTCATTGGCCGCGTCGAACTCCTGCTTGTCCACATGCTCGCCTTTCAGCAGCGTGGTGTCGCCCGAGTCCTCAATCTCCCACTTCTGGAGCATCTGACGCACGATGACCTCGATGTGCTTGTCGTTGATCTTCACGCCTTGCAGTCGGTAAACCTCCTGCACCTCGTTGATCATGTAGTCGGCCAAGGCCTCCACACCCATGATGGCAAGGATGTCATGGGGGGCTGGGTTGCCGTCCATGATATAATCACCCTTCTGGATGAAGTCGCCTTCGGCCACCGGAATGTGCTTGCCCTTGGGCACCATGTACTCGACCTTTTCCATGGTCTCGTCGCTGGGCTCAATCGCAATGCGGCGCTTGTTTTTGTAGTCTTTTCCGAACCTTACGTAACCATCGATCTCCGCGATGATCGCGTGATCCTTGGGACGACGGGCTTCGAACAACTCGGCCACACGGGGCAGACCACCGGTGATGTCCTTGGTCTTGGCGCCCTCGCGCGGGATCCGGGCGACAACGTCACCGGCTTCCACGGTCTGGCCATCCTCGACCGACAGAACCGCATCCACGGACATCGGATAGGTCACCGGGTTGCCCGCGTCATTGCGGACCGGCTCGCCATCTTCGCCCACCAGAATGATCTCCGGCTTCAGCTCGTTGCCCTTGGGTGCGGCACGCCAATCGATCACGATTTTCTGTGTCATACCAGTGGCATCGTCGGTCTCGTCGCGCACGGCCAAGCCGCTGACAAGGTCGACATACTTCGCCGTACCCGCCTTCTCCGCGATGATCGGCAGCGTGTAGGGGTCCCATTCGAACAGCTTGTCGCCGCGCTTCACATCCTGACCATCGGTCACGAACAATGCCGTACCGTAGCCCAGCTTGTGGCTGGCGCGCTCGTCGCCGTTCTCGTCCACGATGGCCATCTTCATGTTCCGGCCCATGACCAGAACCTGACCGGCTGCGTTGGTCAGCGTCTGCGGGTTCTCAAAGACGATCTTGCCTTCCTGGCTTGCTTCCAGGAACGACTGTTGACCACCTTGAGCAACCCCACCGATGTGGAAGGTCCGCATCGTCAGCTGGGTACCAGGTTCACCGATGGACTGCGCCGCGATGATGCCGACAGCCTCGCCCGTGTTGACCATGGTGCCGCGGGCCAAGTCACGACCGTAACACATGGTACACACACCCTCTTCGCTTTCGCAGGTCAGGGGCGAGCGGATGCGCATGGACTGAACACCCATCTCTTCGATGGTGTCGGACATGCGCTCGTCGATCAACGTACCAGCGGCCACGATCACCTCGTCAGTGCCCGGCTTCAGAACGTCGTCAGCAGCCACACGGCCCAGCACACGTTCGGCCAGCGATGCAACCACCTCACCGTCATTCACGGCCGCTTCGGCAGTGATGGCGTTTTCGGTGCCGCAGTCGATGTCGCGCACAATGCAGTCCTGCGCCACGTCCACCAGACGACGGGTCAGATAGCCCGAGTTCGCCGTTTTCAGAGCGGTGTCAGACAGACCTTTCCGCGCGCCGTGGGTCGAGTTGAAGTATTCAAGAACGGTCAGACCTTCCTTGAAGTTCGAGATGATCGGCGTCTCGATGATGTCGCCATTCGGCTTCGCCATCAGGCCGCGCATCCCGCCCAGCTGCTTCATCTGCGTGACCGAGCCACGGGCACCGGAGTGCGCCATCATGTAGACCGAGTTCGGCTCCATTTCGGCGCCCGCCTCGTCCGTACGTTCAGCCGAGATCGACCCCATCATGGCGTCGGTGACCTTGTCGTTACACTTCGACCAGGCATCGACGACCTTGTTGTACTTCTCGCCCTGAGTGATCAGGCCGTCCATGTACTGCTGTTCAAAGTCCTTCACCTGCTCGCGGGTGTCGTCGACGATGGTCCACTTGGTGTCGGGGATCAGCATGTCGTCCTTGCCGAACGAGATGCCCGCCTTGAACGCTTCCTTAAAGCCCATGGACATGATCTGGTCGCAGAAGATAACCGACTCTTTCTGACCGCAATACCGGTAGACGGTGTCGATGACCTGCTGCACTTCCTTCTTCCGCAACAGACGGTTGACCAGCTCAAACGGCGCTTTGTTGTTCAGCGGCAGAAGCGCGCCCAACCGGACACGGCCCGGCGTGGTTTCAAAGCGCATCATGACCTCTTGGCCGGTCGCGTCGATCTGCGGGATCCGCGCAGTAACTTTGGCGTGCAGGTGCACTTCACCGGAATCGAGGGCGTGTTGCACTTCCTCGATCGAGCCAAAGACCATGCCTTCGCCCTTCATACCCGCGCGTTCCAGCGTGGTGTAGTACAGGCCCAGGATCATGTCCTGCGACGGAACGATGATCGGCGCGCCGTTCGCAGGCGACAGCACGTTGTTCGTGGACATCATCAGCACGCGCGCTTCCAACTGGGCTTCCAGCGAAAGCGGTACGTGCACAGCCATCTGGTCGCCGTCAAAGTCGGCGTTGAAGGCCGAACAGACCAGCGGGTGCAGCTGGATCGCTTTACCTTCGATCAGCACAGGCTCAAACGCCTGAATGCCCAGACGGTGCAGCGTCGGCGCACGGTTCAGCATGACAGGGTGTTCGCGGATGACCTCATCCAGAATGTCCCAAACCTCGGGACGTTCCTTCTCCACCAGCTTCTTGGCTTGCTTGACGGTCGAGGACAGACCTTTGGCTTCAAGCCGCGAGTAGATGAACGGCTTGAACAGTTCGAGCGCCATCTTCTTCGGCAGACCACATTGGTGCAGCTTCAACTCCGGCCCGGTCACGATGACCGAACGGCCCGAGAAGTCCACGCGCTTACCAAGAAGGTTCTGACGGAAGCGACCCTGCTTACCTTTCAGCATGTCCGACAGCGATTTCAGCGGGCGCTTGTTGGCACCCGTGATCACGCGGCCACGACGGCCGTTGTCGAACAGAGCGTCGACGGATTCCTGCAGCATCCGCTTTTCGTTGCGGACGATGATGTCGGGCGCGCGCAGTTCGATCAGACGCTTCAGACGGTTGTTCCGGTTGATCACCCGGCGGTACAGGTCGTTCAGGTCGGATGTCGCGAAACGGCCACCATCCAGCGGCACCAGCGGGCGCAGTTCCGGCGGGATCACCGGGATCACGGTCAGAACCATCCACTCGGGGCGGTTGCCGGATTCGAGGAAGCTCTCCACCACTTTCAGACGCTTGATGATCTTCTTGGGCTTCAGCTCACCTGTCGCCTCTTTCAGATCGGCACGCAGGTTCTCGGCCTCGGCTTCCAGGTCGATCTGGCTCAGCATCTCGCGGATGGCTTCGGCACCGATATTGGCGGTGAAGGCGTCCATGCCAAACGCATCCTGCGCGTCCATGTACTCTTCTTCCGACAGCATCTGGCCATAGGACAGATCGGTCAGACCCGGCTCGGTCACCACGTAGTTTTCGAAATACAGAACGCGTTCCAGATCACGCAGCGTCATGTCCAGCATCAGACCGATGCGGGAGGGCAGCGATTTCAGGAACCAGATGTGGGCCACGGGGGCCGCCAGTTCGATATGGCCCATCCGCTCGCGGCGGACCTTTTGCAGCGTGACTTCCACACCGCATTTCTCGCAGACAACGCCGCGATACTTCATGCGCTTGTACTTGCCGCACAGGCATTCGTAATCCTTGATCGGGCCAAAGATACGCGCACAGAACAGGCCGTCACGCTCGGGCTTGAACGTCCGGTAGTTGATGGTCTCGGGCTTCTTGATCTCGCCAAACGACCACGAGAGGATGCGTTCGGGCGACGCCAGGCTCACCTTGATCTCATCAAAGACCTTGGGCGGCGTCAGCGGGTTGAACGGGTTGTTTGTCAGTTCCTGGTTCATTCTTTTTCCTCACAAATCAGAGGGTGCGGGGGAGAAGGTGCGCAGTAAATGCGCACCCTACGTAGGGTGTGCCTTTAGGCGCACCGCTACTCTTCTTCCTCCGCATCCAGGAGTTCCATGTTGAGGCCCAGACCGCGGACCTCTTTGACCAGAACGTTGAACGATTCCGGCACGCCGGCTTCGAAATTGTCCTCGCCCTTGACGATGCTCTCATAGACCTTGGTCCGGCCCGCCACGTCGTCCGACTTCACCGTCAGCATCTCTTGCAGGGTGTAGGCGGCGCCGTAGGCTTCCAGGGCCCAGACCTCCATCTCACCAAAGCGCTGACCACCGAACTGCGCCTTACCACCCAGCGGCTGCTGCGTGACGAGGCTGTACGGACCGGTCGAACGGGCGTGGATCTTGTCGTCCACAAGGTGGTGCAGCTTCAGCAGGTACTTGATGCCCACCGTCACCGGACGCGAGAACTGCTCACCAGTCCGCCCATCAAACAAGATCGACTGACCGGACTCGCTGAACCCAGCACGCACCAGCGCGTCGTTCACATCACCTTCCTTGGCGCCGTCAAACACCGGCGTGGCGATCGGCACACCGCGGGTCACGTTGCCCGCCGCCTCGATCAGGTGCTCTTCATCCATCCCGGTGAAGCCCTCATCATAGACGTCGTCGCCATAAGCGATCTTGAGCGCCTCACGCACCGGGGTCAGATCACCCGACCGGCGATACTCCTGCATCGCGTCGTCGATCTGCAGACCCAGACCGCGCGCGGCCCAGCCCATGTGGGTTTCAAGGATTTGCCCCACGTTCATACGCGACGGCACGCCCAGCGGGTTCAGACAGAAATCAACCGGGGTCCCGTCGGCGAGGAACGGCATGTCCTCCATCGGCACCACTTTCGAAATCACACCCTTGTTGCCGTGACGACCAGCCATCTTGTCGCCCGGTTGCAGCTTGCGCTTCACCGCCACGAACACCTTGACCATCTTCATCACGCCCGGGGGCAGATCGTCACCACGGCGGACCTTCTCGACCTTGTCCTCGAAACGGGCATCCAGGGCACGTTTCTGCGCCTCGTACTGCTCGTTCAGGGCCTCGACCACCTGTGCCGATTGCTCGTCTTTCAGGGCAATCTGCCACCACGCGGAACGCGGGAACGCTTCCAGCAGGTCGGCGTCCACGTTCGACCCCGCCTTGACACCTTTCGGCCCCTTGGCGATTTCTTTGCCCAACAGCATGTCGCCCAGACGGGCATAGATGTTGCGGTCCAGAATGGTCAGCTCGTCGTCGCGGTCACGGGCAAGGCGTTCAACTTCCTCACGCTCGATCTGCAGGGCACGTTCGTCCTTCTCCACACCATGGCGGTTGAACACACGCACTTCCACGACGGTGCCAAAGTCACCCGGCTTCACACGCAACGAGGTGTCACGCACGTCCGACGCTTTCTCACCAAAGATGGCGCGCAGCAGCTTCTCTTCCGGCGTCATCGGGCTTTCGCCCTTCGGGGTGATCTTGCCCACCAGAATGTCGCCCGGCTCCACGTCCGCACCGATATACACAATGCCCGCTTCGTCGAGGTTGCGCAGCGCTTCCTCACCGACGTTCGGGATGTCGCGGGTGATCTCTTCCGGACCCAGCTTGGTGTCACGGGCGGCGACTTCAAACTCCTCGATGTGGATCGAGGTAAAGACGTCATCACGCGACACGCGCTCGGAGATCAGGATCGAGTCCTCGTAGTTGTAGCCGTTCCACGGCATGAACGCGACGACCACGTTCTTACCCAGCGCCAGTTCACCCATATCGGTGGACGGACCATCGGCAATGACCTCACCCTTCTGAACCGTGTCACCCACCTTCACCAGCGGACGCTGGTTGATGCAGGTGTTCTGGTTCGACCGCTGGAACTTGCGCATGCGGTAGATGTCCACACCGGCATCGCCCAGCTCAAGGTCATGGGTCGCACGGATCACGATACGGGTGGCGTCCACCTGGTCAATGATACCGGCACGTTTCGCCATGATGGCCGCACCAGAGTCGCGCGCCACAACCTCTTCAATCCCGGTGCCGACCAGCGGCGCCTCGGCTTGCAGAAGCGGCACCGCCTGACGTTGCATGTTCGAGCCCATAAGCGCCCGGTTCGCGTCGTCATTCTCAAGGAACGGGATCAGCGAGGCGGCAACAGACACCAACTGCTTGGGCGACACGTCGATCAGGTCCACCTGATCCACCGGCGACAGGGTGTAGTCCCCGGATTTACGGGTGTTCACCATCTCGTTGCGGAACTTGCCGTCCTCGTCCAGCATCGCGTTGGCCTGCGCCACGGTGTGACGCATTTCCTCGGTCGCGGACATGTAGTGGACTTCGTCGGTCACCTGACCTTCGTTCACCACGCGGTAAGGCGTTTCAATAAAGCCGTACTTGTTCACGCGGGCAAAGGTCGCGAGGCTGTTGATCAGACCGATGTTCGGCCCTTCCGGCGTCTCAATCGGACACATCCGACCATAGTGCGTCGGGTGCACGTCGCGCACCTCAAAGCCTGCGCGCTCACGGGTCAGACCGCCCGGCCCAAGCGCCGACAGACGACGCTTGTGCGTCACTTCGGACAGCGGGTTGGTTTGGTCCATGAACTGCGACAGCTGGGACGAGCCAAAGAACTCGCGCACGGCAGCCGCAGCAGGCTTCGCGTTGATCAGGTCCTGCGGCATCACCGTGTCGATCTCAACGGAGCTCATCCGCTCCTTGATCGCACGCTCCATGCGCAACAGACCCACGCGGTACTGGTTCTCCATCAGCTCGCCAACGGAACGGACACGACGGTTGCCTAGGTGGTCGATGTCGTCGACATCACCCTTGCCGTCACGCAACTCCACCAGCGCCTTGATGCAGGCCACGATGTCCTCTTTGCGCAGGGTGCGCTGCGTGTCTTCGGCATCCAGTGCCAGACGCATGTTCATCTTCACGCGACCAACAGCCGACAGGTCATAGCGCTCGCTGTCAAAGAACAGCGTGTCAAACAGGGCGCTTGCCGCATCCACGGTGGGCGGCTCGCCCGGACGCATCACGCGGTAGATGTCCATGAGCGCGGTTTCGCGGTTCATGTTCTTGTCTTGCGCCAGCGTGTTGCGGATGTACGGACCGACATTGACGTTGTCGATGTCGAGCACCGGAATATCGGTGATGCCCGCGTCGATCAGCTCCTTCACGGTGCCGCCGATCAGATCGCCGTCCTTGTCGTATTCCAGGGTCAGTTCATCACCGGCCTCGACATAGATGGCGCCGTTTTCTTCGTTGATGATATCCTTGGCGACAAACTTGCCGACGATGTTCTCGTAAGGCACCAGCAGGTCGGTGACCGTGCCTTCGTCGATCAGCTTCTTGACCGCGCGCGGCGTGACTTTCTTGCCCGCTTCGGCAATCACTTCGCCGGTCTTGGCATCGACCAGATCGTACGTCGGACGGGTGCCGCGCACACGGTCAGGGAAGAACGGTGTAACCCAGCCCTTGTTCTTCTCCAGCTTGTACTGAACCGTATCGTAATACGCATCCATGATGTCTTCCTGGTCGAGACCCAGGGAATACAGCAGCGTGGTCACCGGCAGCTTGCGGCGACGGTCGATGCGGGCGAACACGATGTCCTTGGCGTCGAACTCGAAGTCCAGCCACGAACCGCGGTACGGAATGATCCGGCAGGCAAACAGCAACTTGCCCGAGGAATGCGTCTTGCCCTTGTCGTGGTCAAAGAACACACCGGGCGAGCGGTGCATCTGGGACACGATCACGCGCTCGGTGCCGTTTACGATAAAGGTACCGTTAGGTGTCATCAGAGGCATATCGCCCATGAACACGTCCTGTTCCTTGATGTCCTTGACGGACTTGGCACCGGTGTCCTCATCGACATCAAACACGATCAGACGCAGGGTGACCTTCAGCGGCGCGCTGTAGGTCATGTCGCGCTGCTGGCACTCTTCCACGTCGTATTTCGGCTTTTCCAGCTCGTACTTGACGTATTCCAGAACGGACGTCTCGTTAAAGTCCTTGATCGGGAACACCGACTGGAACACACCCATGATGCCCTCGCCGTCCATCGGCGTCGGCTCATCACCGGAGTTCAGGAACAGGTCGTAGGAGGATTTCTGCACCTCAATGAGGTTCGGCATGTCCAGCACTTCGCGGATCTTGCCGTAGTATTTACGTAGACGTTTCTGACCAAGGAACGTTTGTGCCATGCGGTTCTCGCACTCCATCTTTGTTCTGGTCGCGCAACGGAAGGGGCATTCCCGGCGCGAGCCTCAAAGATCGAAAAGGTGATCTATCCCTGCGCACCCGCCCAAGATGCGCGCCCGATCACAATCTTTCCTAAAAAGCCGCCGCAGCGGTTCGAACCCAGCGGCTTTTTGCGAAAGATCGGAACATGAAGTGTGTGTTCGGCTGACCCCCATAGATACAAGACGCAAAAAGCCGGGCGCGAATCATCGCTCCCAGCGGAGAGGTTCATTTAGGACGGTATCGGAGAAAGCACAAGGGACAGCCTGCGCCAAACACCCGCTTTTGTCAAATCCCGGCCCCAAAGCAAAAGGGCGCCCCGTCTCCGGAACGCCCCCTGAATTGCGAAATCGCAAGGCTTAGGCCAGCTCGACCTCGGCGCCAGCTGCTTCCAGCTTGCCCTTGATCTCTTCGGCTTCGGCTTTGTCGACGCCTTCCTTGATCTTGCCACCAGCTTCGACCAGGTCCTTGGCTTCTTTCAGGCCCAGACCGGTGATGCCGCGCACTTCCTTGATCACGTTGATCTTGGAGGCGCCTGCGTTTTTCAGGACAACGTCGAATTCCGACTTCTCTTCCTCAGCAGCGCCACCGGCGTCGCCTGCAGGGCCAGCCATCATCACTGCGCCGCCAGCGGCGGGCTCGATGCCGTACTCGTCCTTGAGGATGGTTTTCAGTTCTTGTGCTTCCAGCAGGGTCAGACCCACGATGCTTTCTGCGAGTGCTTTCAGATCAGCCATTGTATCAGCTCTTTCCGTTTACATGTGTTCCAACGTGCAGCGTTTACCGCACGCCAATCAGACAATGCCTCAGGCCGCCTTTTCCTCGATGGTCGAGAGGATGGAGGCGATGTTGCTTGCAGGTGCGCCAATGGCCCCGGCGATGTTCGATGCAGGTGCGCCGATGCAGCCCACGATGGAAGCGATAAGCTCCTCGCGCGAAGGCATCTTCGACACAGCCGTCACACCGGCCCGGTCCAACGCATTCTCACCCATCGCACCACCAAGGATAACGAACTTGTCGTTGCCCTTGGCAAAGTCCTCCGACACCTTGGCGGCTGCCACGGGGTCTTCGGAATAGGTCAGAACGGTCATGCCCGTCAGGTAGTCGGCAATGCTTTCGCAGGGCTTGTCCTGAAGGGCGATCTTGGCGAGCCTGTTTTTGGCAACACGAACCGCAGCATCTGCTTCACGCGCTTTCGCGCGCAGATCCTGCATTTCGGCAACTGTCAGACCGGCGTAGTGGGCAACCACAACGACGCCAGAGCTTTCAAAGATCTGGCCGAGTTCCTCGACCACTTTCTCTTTCTGGGCTCTATCCACAGTTTTCTCCAGTTTATGGGAGGCGAACCCCCCGGCTCAGTTTGCACCGGATCACTCCGGCGGTTTGGTCCTCGAAATGCACGGGTCCAAGACCGCCAGAGGCTCGACGGAGCATCTGGAGAAGTAAGGTCTGTTCCCGCCTCGGGCAGGATTTATGAGCCAAGGCTCACCCACCGTCTCGGACGAAAGCGAGGGGGTTCGAATCAATCGGACACCCTCTGGGTGGGGAGTAGAGGGTTTGGGGGGCGTTGTGAAGGGGGGTTGGGTTTTAATGCCGCCCACTAAAACCGTGATCACAATACCACACCAGAATTACACACTGCGGCTTGTCGCTATGAGTTTTTTATAGCAAACGTATATTCTCGCGAAGCTTCAAAAACCCAATCTTCTTGCAGAATTTATTTTACTACGTTCTGTTTCAAACTCAAAAGTCGCGTTCACGGGACGAAAGGCAGCGCCGCGTAAATAGCATCCGTAGCCTTGTATGTTAGCCACGCAAATATTCCTGCCAAAGCAATACGGTGTCGCAGTGCTTTGTCCTTGTTTTCGGCCAATACGTTTACTGGAAACGCCCACTTCGCATACCCAGTTAGAAAGCGGTAGCCCAAAACCACCATCCCGAGAGCGTAAATGAAAAACGCCCAACGATAGGCTGAGAAATCGCCATCTACCGGCAGCCATTGATCCATGTAAAAGCTAGCAAGTATAAGGCCCGCTGGAAGCGCTATCGTCCACATGCCTACATCATACGCAAACGAACGATGGATTACTGCATACCACGTTTTCCTGTTAAGAAGCTTCGTATCAACCACTCTCTGAACAGCTCGAAAGTAAGTCATGTCTTGCGCGCGTACAGTGACGTTACTGTCGTTTGGTGTTGGATCAGATACGAAAGGGTTGGGATCAAACAACGCAGGCTTGCTGAAATCCAAGAAAATCTCCATTCGATTTTCAGGATCAGTACCATTCGAATGGCGACGCCAAGCAGTCACGTTTGTGAAAAATATTGTCCGAATTTGACTGGGAAGTTTATCACTAGTGAACACTTCAGCGTCCTCACCGTAGAACTGCTGATCCCGTTCACCACGTATTGAAATCGTCAAACAGAACGCATCCTCAAGCAAAAATCTTTTTTGCTTCGCCCATTCATCATCACTCATTTCAGGATCGCGCTGGAGCGTAGAAATCACGTCTTCACCGAATTTGCGGTTAATGGCGCTCAACTCTTCATACACAGCCTTAACGTCGGATAGACTAAGCTTCAATCCGCGGACAGGAATAGTTTCTTCAAACCAACCGAACAATCGCCTTTTCGGCGGAATTGTCATCGCATTTTCTGTATCGACTTCACTTTGCTCCATACCCCTACATATAGTAGCGATACACTTGGATGTCACCAATGGTACAGAAGTGCTTCGTTCCCAGATGCTCCCATCCAGTATTCATTGAACGTAGCATCGCACTAGTTTCAGAATTCTTGTTCACTTATTTCATTGCGGTCGCTTCTCGTCTATTCCGGAATCAAGCCGAAGGCGCCGGACATCGCCAGACCAGCCCCACGGGCTGGCGATACATCTCCACCTGCACCCCGCGCAGCAGTCCGATGACCCCACGACCATAAAGCGCGCCGCATGGCCCCCAAGATCGCCATCCCCCGGTCCGGCGATGTCCGTCTCACCGCGCGCCCATACACCGTAGGGTGGGCATTCTGCCCACCATGCCACATGCAAAAGGTGGGCACCTTGCCCGCCCCCTACTCACACGGCGTCATCACCGCGTGCACGATCGCCGTATGCTCTTCGCCAAACCGCGCGCTCCTCGGGTCAAGCGCGAACATCTGTTCGCTTGCCTCAGGAAAGCGCATGCATGTGAACTTATCAAAGTATTCAAACATCACCCGGTACCAGTCTTCCTCGGGAAAAGACGGATCTGCGACCCGCGAAAAGGCCATCAGTACGCGGCGGTCATACACGTTGGGCATCAGGCACTGCGACAGCGCATACTTGGCCCGCGCCACGTCCAGCGCACCCGGGTCCCGTGCCACCGCAGTCGGCAGGCCAACAAAGGCACCAGTATAATCGGCAAGCGCGATCGCCGCGGCAGTGTATTTGTGAAACGCTTCGTTATGGGCCGGATCAATGTCGCGGTCTCCGGTGATCGGATTGATGGTCATCCAAGCGTCCGGTTTCACGGCAACAAGTGCGGACCATTCCGCCGCACAATGCTGGACCGCAATCTCGATGGGGGTGCGCACGTCTTCTTCGGCCTCTGCCTGGGACAGACCGCTCAGGGTCACGCCCGCAATCAACACTGCCAAAATGCCCAATGGTGCCTTCATATGCCCTCGCTTTCTTGGCGATGGCATAGCGGCAAAGCGTGGCAGGATTTGGGCCGCACATATTACCAAAAGGTAAAACCGCCCTCGTAACCCATTGATCTTGCAAAGGTCACGCAACGTCCCAGCGTGGGACACGAAAAAAGGCGCGCACCCCTCGGCACGCGCCCTTTCAATCTCAAAATCGTCCCCGATTATTCGGTGACGGCGTTCTCCACATCGACGCTCACGCCCGGACCCATGGTCGAGCTCAGCGACACCTTTTTCATATAGGTGCCTTTCGCGCCCGCGGGCTTGGCCTTGGCCACGGCACCCACAAAAGCGCGGATATTTTCGACCAGCTTGGCCTCGTCGAACGATGCCTTGCCCACGCCCGCGTGGACCACACCGGCCTTCTCCGCCTTGAACTGAACCTCACCGCCCTTGGCCGCTTTCACGGCGTCGGCGACGTCCATGGTCACGGTGCCGACCTTGGGGTTCGGCATCAGGTTGCGGGGGCCCAGCACCTTACCCAGACGGCCCACGATGGGCATCATGTCAGGGGTGGCGATGCAGCGGTCGAACTCGATGGTGCCGCCCTGGACGGTTTCCATCAGGTCCTCAGCGCCCACGATGTCCGCACCCGCCGCTTGCGCTTCCTCAGCCTTCGGGCCGCGGGCAAACACAGCGACGCGCACGTCCTTGCCGGTGCCGTTGGGCAGGCCAACCACGCCGCGCACCATCTGGTCCGCGTGGCGGGGGTCGACGCCCAGGTTCATCGAGATCTCAACCGTCTCGTCGAACTTGGCCGAAGCGTTCGCCTTGATCAGGCTCACCGCGTCTTCGACGCTCAGGTTTTCTTTGCCGGCGAAGGCTTCGCGGGCCGCTTTTGTGCGTTTTCCAAGCTTTGCCATCTTACTTCACCTCGATGCCCATGGAGCGGGCGGAGCCCAGGATGATCTGCATCGCGCCGTCGATGTCGTTGGCGTTCAGATCCTTCATCTTCGCTTCGGCAATCTCGCGCACCTGCGCGGCCGTCACCGTACCAACCGTTTCACGCGAGGGGTTGTTGGCGCCGGATTTCACCTTGGCCGCCTTCTTCAGATAGTAAGACGCAGGCGGCGTCTTGATATCCATGGCGAAGGATTTGTCCTGGTAGTAGGTGATCACGGTCGGGCACGGCGCACCGGGCTCCATGTCTGCGGTCTTGGCGTTGAACGCCTTGCAGAATTCCATGATGTTGATGCCGCGCTGACCCAGGGCCGGACCAACCGGCGGGGATGGGTTTGCTTGCCCGGCGGGCACCTGCAATTTCATGGTGCCGGCAAGTTTCTTGGCCATGTGCCAATCTCCTTTTCAAACAGCCTCGGGACGCGCCCCTTGGCCTATGTTGACGTGGTCGTGGTCTGGATCTCGCGAGACCCTCGCCTCCCACGGGGAATGCTGCAAAAGCAACAGGAGCGCCGGTTACAGCGCTCCTGCCAAAAACACAAGAGGGTTTGTCCCCGCGGGGACACATGTCAGCCTTCTTCGAGGATCACGTCGAAGCGGACGCGGCTGCCGGGCAGGCCAGCCTCGTTCAGGGGACGAGAGGGCGCTGCGATAATGATTTCTTCAGCATTTACTCCTCTGCCCACCAGCATGGCCATCAAAGCCTTGGCGCGCAGGAGACCGGTCGAGACGCCCTCGCCCGAACCAACGTCACCGGCGTGATGGCCGATCACACGCAGACGGGCGTGCGGGCATTCCATCGCCATGGTCGCGAGGGTCATCGCCGTATCGATATCGCCGGACCCGAGAGACACCGACCGCGGCGCATAGAACAGTGTGGTGCTGTCGACGGCGCGCTGTAGGGCTGTCACGCAGGTCGCGTTGGCCCAGGGCTTGGGCGCGGCCGCAGGCACCCGGACGGCCACGCGCGTCACCTCTTCCACAAGGGAAAACTCAACGCGGCGGTCATAGTAGGATGCGGGTTCAGGGCCGACGATGCCGGAGGGCTGACGGTCACCCATGCCTTGGGCAAAGAACATGCTGGTGTCGATGCCAGAGGCGCCGATGCGCTTGATGACCTCTTCGGCGCGGGCCTTGCTGAGACGCAGGTTGGCGGCTGGATCACCGGACGGGTCCGAGTGCCCCTCCACCCGGATCTGCACGCCTTGGCAGTTCTGGGCGATCAGACCCAAAAGGCGCCCCTGCTCGATTCCGCTGGAGTCAGCAGTCAGACCACCGCTGGGAAAATAGACGCGGGCCTGATCGGCCATGGTGCGCAGATCGTCGATGCACTGCTGCTGCGCCCCTGCCCCGAACGTGTTGGTGTCAAAGAACGGTGCGACGGGCGCTGTGGCCAGCGACGCGGTGCGCTGCGGCGCAAGTGTCTCGACCGGCTTTTGCACTGGCGCTGCGGCAGCCACAGGTTGTGCTTGGGGCGCGACGGGGGCGACGGCTGTCAGGGATGTCTCTGGCGAAATCTGGCGGGCCACGACCTCTTGATCCACGGGTGCGACAGCGTTGGCGACCTGTGCCGGTGCAGCCTGGGGCGCAACGGGTGCAGGTTGCGGCGCGGTAGCGACCACGGGCTGCGTTTTTGCTGTTTCTTCCTTGCCCCCCAGCTCAAGAAAACCGGACGCTGCAAATACAATTGCTGCAGACGGAACCAGCCATGGGAGGCTGTCCCTCAAATACTTCAGTGCCATAGAATATCCCCCAGATACGCTGCTCGGCTTATGCGTGCACATCTACATGGTGTGCTTGTGTCAACCAGTAGGCGATAATCCGCCGCATTCGTCAACAGGTCTTGGGGATGTTTCTGTGGATAAGTTGGCGATTTGCTTGAGGCGTGGGATGCGCCGCATAACCAGCATCGCCATTGTACCGGATGCGGCACTTCGGACGGATGCTGTCACGAAGGCACCAAACGCCCCTCCGCAACCGGTGGTCATTCGCGGGCTTCGGGTGAGCATCGGCGTGCCCACCCGAGATAGGCGGGGTGCTGTTTCTGAAAATGGCACCCCGACACGCTGTCCTAAACGTCGGTCAAAATAGCAACCGGACGTGAGGCGGCAGGGGGCGTTCAACCTCAATAGGCAGGCCCACGTCCTTTTTCAGATAGGCGGGCAAATCGACGTGCCCGCGCGGAACCGAACGCGCTGTATCGGGGCGCGGTGCCAAGATGGCCGCAAGCCGCAGCACAACACCACGCGACCGGCTGAGGGGAATGTAAAGGGACAAGGTTGGCATTGTTCTCTCCATTGAAAATGGAAAGCCGCCGCATGAGGGAAAACACAAAAAAAGGCCGCTCACGGGGCGGCCTTCAGATTGGAAACCTGTCAGACCGCTTTAACGGGCTACCGCGCCTGATGCGCGAAGCTTTAGGGTCTGCCATGTGATCATAATTGACACGTCCTGAATTAGGGTTTCCAGTTTTGGGGATAGCAGTCAGCTTGGGAGCACTCAACAACCCAGAGTCGCATCGGTCGATTTCCGCCGGTTCGCGCACTCAAGTCGTAACGACCGCTACGACGGTGCGCGTTGGCGGGGCCGGTTCCAAGGTCAGCGCATACAACGCACCCTTTTTCGAGAACGCTTTTCTGTCAAACGATAGCGAGAGACATACCCGCATTGGGCGGCTTCAAGAAAGTGCGTTGGGCAAGACAAAATTCCGTTTTTATCAAGGTCGTTTTCTTCCATCATGCGGACACCAGTCGACCGAGGTGTTTGCGTGGAAGCTGGAAAACGTAAGGAGAGGATGAGCGTGCGTCGTATTTTGTGCTTTGGTGACTCGTTGACGTGGGGTGTTGTCCCCGGAACCAGAAATAGACATGCGGCCGATTGGCGATGGCCCATCGTACTGCGGGACCAACTCTCAGCTGAGGTGCTGGAGGCGGGACTTAACGGGCGCACAACAGCTTACGACTTTCCGGGGCGACCTTACCGGAACGGGGTCGAAACCCTTCCGATGCTCCTGGAGCAGCACGCCCCGCTTGATCTTGTGATCATCATGTTGGGGACAAATGATCTGTTCTCTGTCCCGAACCCCACGGCTGAACATGTTGTGTTTGGCTTGCAACAACTTACTCGCATGGCCCACGCGCCTGCGGCAGAGCCTGGCATGCCGGTTCCGAACATTATGATCGTCACTCCGCCCTTGCCACGCATTGTCCCGAACAGCCCCTACCCCTTTGCAAAAGTAACCTTGCAAATTGAGGCGCAAGCCAAACGCCTGCCAAGCTTGTTGCAAGCCTTTGCCCATGAACATGACTGTGCGTATTTCGATGGTTCCCATCTGATGACTGATGGCTCTGACGGTATTCATCTTGCACAGGATGTATCCCGAAAACTCGGACTGGGAATTGCAGATGCTGTTTTGAACAGTTTGGCCCTGCGTGCCGAGGCAAGTATTTTATAACGTTTGAAATCAGCGGGATGTTCTGTGCCCGGCAACACTGGTCGTTCCTAGCACTGCATTTGCGATGGCCGAGGCCAATGAGCGATCATTATGCCATCAACTGTAATCGACAGTTTCATCCGCGGGCCCGGCCCTCAACCAGTTCTCTTGGGGTGGTAAGCGTACGGACAGGTCGGCAACCTTGGTCGAGGTTTCGCAACGAAAAGGGCGCACCGAAGCGCGCCTTCTTCGTAAGCAAACTGACCAGGGTCAGATCTGTTTTGTGACTTGCGTGTATTCCAGTTCGACCGGTGTTTCGCGGCCGAAGATGGATACCGTGACCTTGAGTCGCTGGTTGTCTTCGTCCACTTCCTCGACCATGCCGTCGAAATCCTCGAACGGGCCGTCGTTGACCTTGACCTTTTCGCCGACCTCGAAGCTGATCATCAGCTTGGGCGCTTCTTCACCTTCCTGGACGCGGTTCAGGATCTGGTTCACTTCGGCGTCGCGCATGGGCATGGGGCGACCCTGAGGGCCCAGAAAGCCGGTGACGCGGTTGATCGAGTTGATCAGGTGATAGCCCTGGTCGGACATTTCCATGTGCACCAGCACGTAGCCGGGCATGAAGCGGCGTTCGGTCGTGACCTTCTTGCCGCGGCGGACTTCGATCACCTCTTCGGTGGGGACCAGCACTTCGTCAATCTGGTCCTCAAGCCCGTTCTCCTCGACCGAGGTGCGAATTTGCTCGGCGATCTTCTTTTCGAAGTTGGAAAGAACGCTGACCGAATACCACCGTTTTGCCATGTCTTTTCCGGCCCCTCGCCCGTTTGGTTCGTCTGGGCGCGGTCTGCGTGAACCGCTGCCCGGAATAAAAAGTGGCGCGGGGCTCGAATCGCCGCGCGCCTGTGTCAGATCAGGTTTGTGAAATACTCTGCACCATTTCAAAGTGCAAGGGGCCGCCGCCCCTGCGGATCGTCAGCCGAAGGTGGTCAGGACCGTCTCAAGCCCCCAGCGGATGATGATGTCGACCAGTGCAAAGAAGACGGCCGTCAGCGCTGACAGGATGAACACCATCACGGTGGTCAGGAACACCTCGCGCCGGGTTGGCCACACCACCTTGGACACTTCCGAGCGGACCTGCTGGATGAACTGAAGTGGGTTTGTGGTGGCCATGGAGCATGTCCTTTGCTACGGATGGACCGCATTTAACGGCAGGCCGGGATGAATTCAAGGCGGGATTGCACCCGCCCTGTTCACGTGTCGGGGATTGTGGTCAGCTTTCCTGCGCCATCCGGTCCAGCCGGTCGCTGACCACCTGCTGATGTTCGATGTCAGCCTGCTGCATGGACTGGAAGTCGGGCATGTAGAGGCTGTCGACCATGCCATCCGGGAAGATATCGAGCACGCTGTCCCAACGATAGGCGAAGGTGTCCAGTTTGCCGCGAAGTTCCGCCGCGCGTGCGGGGTTGCGCGCTTCGATGCGGTCGAGCCAGGCGAGAATACCATGCCACACCCGGTCGGCACCCAGCGTCA
Organism: Tateyamaria sp. ANG-S1; assembly: GCF_000814025.1. Taxonomy (GTDB): domain Bacteria; phylum Pseudomonadota; class Alphaproteobacteria; order Rhodobacterales; family Rhodobacteraceae; genus Tateyamaria. The sequence goes on from NZ_JWLL01000022.1 coordinate 35,996, forward strand.
GAAACGTGCCCACAACAAGCATCAGGGCGAGCACGGCCCCGATCACGAACCAGTGCGGGCGCACGACGAACAGCAGGGCCATAAGCGCAAGACCGATGTGGCGGGTCGTCGGCTGAAAGGTCCGGACGCGCTGGATAAGTGCGCTTACCGGTCGCAGCAGCCTCGGGAGACCGCGGGGCGATCGCTTTTTACGAGGGCGTGCCTCTTCTTCGACTGCGGCAAGCTCGGGCAGGTCGTCTGCACGGCGACGCGGGGCCGCTTCGGTGGTCCGCTCGACAAAGGCCTGCACTTGCTGCTTTTGCATCGGTGCTTCAGCCACCTTTTCGGGTGCGGTGTCGCCGCCCTCGGTCAGTACCGAGCGGATCATCGACATCGTCTCTTCCTCACTTGCGGTGTGAGATTGACCGGGGATCAGTGTGTAAGTCATCTGGCAGCTTCCTTGCCCCATCACCAATTGGGGCCGTCATTACCGGCCCGGGCAGATCGGGCGTTGATACGGCTCGCGTTGTGCGGATGAGGCGAAGCTAGGGCCGGAATAAGGGAGAGCAGTGTCAGAGATATGGCGAAAACATGGCACTGTCTTTAATGGAGGTTCAATGATTAGCTACGCGCCGGGATTGTTTCTGTGGCGGCGCCGGGTTGCGTAACACCACCCGGACCGGGCCACATGGAGGTCGCATTTCAGTGAATCACTGAAGCAGGCTTGCTGTCGCTAATGCGGGCCTACACGGCAGAGCGAACCCCATCCATGCTGCCCGCTTGATTGCCTTACGCTTGCAGGACAAAGACCCCGAACAGCCTGTTCAGGCCAATGCGGATGGCTCCGAAATGGCCGCGGCGCCTACTTGGAAACCAGTCCGCTGGTCGAGCTACCATGTCCCGAACCACGAGGTGCTGATCTTGAGTGCGCTCGCCGGTCTAGCCCAACTCAACGGATCCTGTTGAGGTATCTCCATCATACCATTTCAACTCGATCTCCAGGCTGTGCTGGATGCCCTTGCTGCGCTTTTCCTCATCTTCGACTTTCAACTCCAGAACGATACGTTCCGGCAGGCTCAGGACGATCTCATCCTGACCTTGTCGAAGAACAACCTGAGCGGCATCAATGCGGTCTGCCAAGTTACGCAGGAAGTCGGCCACATCGCTGCGTGTCTTGGGTTCTTCACTGCTGAACAGCGTGATTTCACGCCCCATTCTCGTCTCCTCGCCCGTCTGTTGACCCACAAAATGAGCCGAGGGTTCCGCCCTCCTCATCTCATTTGAAAATTGGGAGGTGGCGCGTACGTGTTCAAGTCGCGTCCGCCGTGATTGTCGGCAGAGGACGTGTCGCAGGTTTCACGACAGATCGAGAGCGTCCTGCTTCTGCGTCACTGAGGATTCGAGAATGCGAACATGCGAGGACAGCCCGACTTAAGCAAACCCTACGTTGAAGCACGCGAGTATGCACAAAATACCCTGTCAAAAGCGGTCCGATGTTTCGCACGGCGTGTATGATGAGTTTTTGGCAGGGGCAGCAGGGTTCGAACCCGCGACCTACGGTCTTGGAGGCCGTTTAGACGCGTCATTACATACTGTTTTTACACGATAATTTAGCGTGAAACTGTGTGCTGTGTAAAAAACTGTGTAACTTTCGACCTTCTTTGCACCTGTTTTCAAACTCACTTGGACGCTACCCGCACTGAATCTCGCTGTACAGTCGGATACATCCGTTGTTCACAAATGCGTCTTGTTGACACATGCGCCGCAAGCCCCTCCTAACTGCAACGATAGACAACTCTTTCACCCGCTACGCTGGTTTCCGTGTAGTCCACGCTCAAGTCGCGGGCGATGGAGTCATAGTCGAGGTAGAAGCGCAGACGTTCCGGTATCTGGCCAAGTAGGGCGACGGCGGTATCTATACCTGCAAAGCAGGTTCAGCAGATTGACCTTTCGGGGTAGGAGATGGAGGTGAGCTTTCAGCCACCTCTGCAACTTCAAACTTTGGCGCTTCAACTGCTTCGGAAAGTCCTAGCTCGGAATCAAGGGCTTCCATCCGCTTTTCGAGCTGGGCATCTGCCTGCGCGACGCTGGACAGAACGTGATCCTCGACCGCTTCCTTGTTCATTCCCTGCGCTTCAGCTTCGCGTCGCGCATCAATAGCCGTCTGGTCAAGATATCGCTTTTGGGCCGCATCTTCCTGCTTCTTTGCAGCTTCAATCTCTGCTTCAGAAGCTCCGACACCTTCTAAACCCATGCGGATGTTAGTCGCGCGCAAGGCATCAGCTTCCAGCATTCCAGCAAGATCACCGCGTGCCTTGGCCTCGTTGTACTCTGCCTGAAGCTGACGCTGCTTCTCGTGGAACTTAGAAACGTCTACCCGTGTTCGCCATGAACAGGATCTTGTCGTGAAGCTGCTCTGCTAGGTATTTGTTCCGCTCTCCTTTGGCTTGCTTGATGTTGGCGCGCGTTGCTTCGTAGAGCTTTTTGTATTCGTCGGGCGAGAACCAAGCACGGTGAACGATTTTTCCTGATGCTTTGTAGGGCGCGGACACATCGGGGACGTGAGTGATCCAGCCCTGCCTAACTGCTGTTTTGAGAACTTGCCGGAGCGTGACTGTCTCATGGTGCAGTGTGCTTCGGGATGGTGGTTTGCGGTCTTCCGCTACGTTGATGCGTGAAATTCGATAGTCTTGGACGGTGCCACCGTTGATAGACGGTAGCGCCATTTCGCCAAAAAACGGAACCAGATGCATCCGTATTCTACGATAGTGGTCTTGAACCCAACGCGGGTTGCGCTCACCGTTTGTCAAAGCCTCATACTCAGCCATAAACTTTTCGGCTGCATGTTTGAATGTCTTCTCTCCATGGATTTCGCCATCTCTCAGCTTACCCCTGAGAGTGAGATACCAGTCCTCAGCGAAGTCCTTCGCAAGAGACAGGCTGTCTGTCTTCGTTGATGCGCGCCTGTTTCGTCCAGCCAGAAAGCTTGCGCACTGCCATTTAGAGCTGCCCTCGCGGCGATAGATGTGAACTTTACCGCCTAAAATTGTGTGTTTTCCCATAGTTACTCACCACCATGCGTGTCTAAGCCAATTTTGTGTAAGCTTTGTGCAATGACAACTTCCTAGGTGGGGTTGTGCACTGCAAACTTCAACTTACTGATTTTTGGTGAGTTTTTGGCAGGGGCAGCAGGGTTCGAACCCGCGACCTACGGTTTTGGAGACCGTCGCTCTACCAGCTGAGCTATACCCCTATGCGCCGGATTGAATTACGCGGCAGAGGTAAGCTTTGCAAGGGCGAAATCAGGCGGCCGTGCGCGTAGCGCTGTAGCGGTCAGATTGTACAACACCCGCATCGAACAGATGCGCGATTTCGGTGTCCGTCAGCCGCATCACATCACCCAGCACCTCTTCGGTATCTGCGCCAAGGGTCGGAGCCGCCTGTGCCGGGGCGCGGTCATGTGCGCCGAAGCTTGCTGGGTGACGGGGCACCGGGTACGTGCCGATCCCCGGCTGGTGCAAGACGTCGAACATCGGGTTGTCGCTGCCAAGGTCCGGATCATCCGCCAATGCCTCGCGCACTGTGCGGAATTCAGACCATGTCAGGCCCGCTGCGTCGAATTCCGTGCGGAACTCGGACACGCGACGGGACGCAAACCAAGGGCGCAGGATGTCCGTGATCTCGGCCCGGCGCCGCCAGCGCTCGCCCTCGTCCGCGAGCGAGATGCCGTAGCGCCGTTCCATGGCCAGCATGGCCTCTTCGGTTCCTGTGGCTTTGACCAGGCCGCGCCACTGGCGATGGGTCAGGCCGATGACCATGATGCGGTGCCCGTCTGCACACACAAAATCCTGTCCATACGCACCATAGAGCGCATTGCCCGCCTTGATCCGGTCGGTCGGATTGAGTGTCGCATCGCCCAACATGCCGAGATGGCCCATCGTGGCGGCGGCAACATCCTTGAGCGCAAGCTCTACCTTTTGCCCTTCGCCCGTGCGCAGCCTGTGCCGCTCTGCCGCCAGAAGCGTCGAAACACACATGTTGCCCGCAATGAGATCCCAGGCTGGCAAGGCATGAGCGACAGGCTCGTGCGAGCCTTCGGGTCCGGTCATGTGAGGGATGCCGAGGGCCGGATTGACGGTGTAGTCAACCTGTGGGCGCCCGTGACGGTCACCTTTGAGCGTCAGCGTAACGATGTCCTCGCGCAAGGTGCACAATGTGTCGTGGTCCAGCCAGCCATTGACCGGCAGGTTGGTTAGGAACAGCCCCGCGTCCGGACCGGGTGCTGCGACGAGTTGCTGAACGAGCTTCTTGCCATCCGGGTGGCGCGTGTCGACCGCGACCGACTTCTTACCCTTGTTCATCCCTGCCCAAAAGAGGCTTTCTCCTGAGGGTGCGAGAGGCCAGCGGCCAGCATCCAGCCCGCCGCCCAGACGATCAACGCGGATCACCTCTGCCCCCATTTGCGCCAAGGTCATTCCGGCCAGCGGCACTGCAACAAAGGCGGCGTGTTCGACGACACGCATTCCTGACAGGACGGTCATTGTGTACCTCCGAACATGGCTGTGGCGCGCATTCCCTGATGTCCGTTCTGCCCGGTGTAGAGCGACAGGATGCCGTCATCCGTCGTCGTGCAAATATCGACAGGTGCTCCGGCAAACAGCGGATGCACGGCGCGGAAGTCGAAAAACACCGGGGTTTGGCCGGATTGTTCCGTCGCGTGACGCATGAGCAGCGTGGCTTGCAGCGGCCCATGCACAACCAGGCTCGGATATTTTTCCACCTGCTGGGCGTAGTCGAGATCGTAGTGAATGCGATGCGCGTTGAACGTGACAGCCGAGTAGCGGAACAGCAGGGTCGCAGATGCGTCCACCTGTTCGCTCGTGTCGGCGGGCATGGCGCTTTTTTTCGGGGGCGTGAAAGTCTCCGGCATGGGCAGGTAAACAATGTCCTGCCGTTCTTCGATGGCGAGGCCCTGGGGGCCGATGATCGTGTGATCCAGTGTGACAAGCGCCATGGGTCCGGCGGCGGTTGTTTTGGTATCGACCGAGCGGACCGCCGTGTGGCGGTGCAATGTGTCGCCGACCCGGATCGGGGCGTGAAAGCTGAGCGCCCCACCAGCCCACATGCGACGTGGCAGACCAAGGGGCGGCAGGAGGGCCCCGGGTGCAGGATGCCCGTCGGTCCCGAGGTGATCGGTGTGGCCCATAGGCGGGAAGGCTGCCCAATGCCACAAGGGCGGCAGAAGCGCACCGCCACGCGGTGCCGCCTCGTCCGAGCGTCCAATCGTGGCGTGCAGTTTGGCTGCCATCGACATGTCGATACCGCCCACGTCAGAGGTGCTTTTGCCAACCCATGCAGCCGTGTTGATCTGATCCATCAAAAATCCTCCCGTTACAACCAAGGGTGCGCAAGCGCGGAAAAAAATCAATATATTTTAATGACTTAGCGGGATACCGTCGTATACCGTATGAGCACGTTCGCAAGTGCAGCACTGCGAGAAGCCTTGGATTTCAGCGACTTTCGCCGCGTGTTTGCAGGTGCAGAATGACAGCAGCAGTGATCAAGAAAATTCCACAAACAGCCCTATGGAACGCAACTTTGTTGCTTTTTCTGACATCGCGTTTGCGGGCACTGAGACGTAAATCGAATCCAAAAGCCGCTAGGCACCAACTGAGAAACAGGGTGTTTTGGATCGGCAGAGCAGATGGAAATTGACAAGAATGACATGAAAAAGGGCCGTGCGTGATGCGCGGCCCTTTCTGTTTCAATGTCGTGGCGGATCGAGATCCGCCTTACGTGTTGTGAAGTGCAGCAACCGGGTGCTGCGGCTCTGCTCTCGTGACCTTTGCTGTGCAAAGGCACTGTTGCAGGTGCCGCCCACCAGTTGCGGTAAACCGCAACTTACTCAGTGATTTTCGACACCACGCC
>NZ_JWLL01000023.1 GCF_000814025.1 Tateyamaria sp. ANG-S1
CACGCTTCCCCTGAAATGACACGCTCCTACCAACGCCGTCGGGATCGGTTCCGGGTGAATTTGACTAAAGCGGCTGGGCCTGTAAGTCCGGTATGCGGACTTTGCGGACCTTCGACGAACGTCCGCAAAGGAATTCAGCTTGGTGCTATGCCGCCGCCTCTATCTGGATTTGGCCGTCATGTAGAAAACACTTTTTGTCGAAAAGCGATAGATCGACAGGGTTTGGCAAACGGATGTCGGCTAGGGTTGGCATGTTGCTCGACGATAGCTCAAAAGCGCGGTCGATCTGGGAGATTAGAACCACAACCGCTCCGCATTCGATGGCAAATTTCTTCAGCGCCCGGACTTGTTCTTCGAGCGGAGGGTTGCTGCGCTTCTGATCCAATAGCTGCAGGTAGTCGACAACGACAAGTGCGTGACCCGGCGAATTGCTGAGGCGTTCAACGATATGCGCTGCGCAGATATCGTCCGAAGTATCAACGACGACTGATCGGTCATGTTCGTTTGGATCGAAACCAAGTTTCGCGAACCGTATCCAAACATCCGCTTCATTGTAGTCCAATGAAAACACATAGCCTGTGCAATTATTCCTCTCTGCCAATGCAGCCAGTTCCAATCCAAGAAGGGTTTTCCCATGACCAGGGCGCGCACCGATCAGCACCATATCGCCTGAATTGAGTCGGCTCATGATTTCAGTGGCTGGTGTAGTTGAAGAGTAGCTGGACGCCAAATGGCTCCAGTCCTTGAAACCCTCATTGGTGGCAATACGGTTGAGTGCCTCGTGGAGCTTTATGCCATTTTCGCGTACGAGTCGCTTGGCTTGGCACTTAAGGGTGTAGATTGGCGAGGATAGTCTCATCGTGAACCTCCTTTTGCGAGCGGTCTCCGCAATCCCTCCTTATGCGCGTGCTCGAACAGGATAGGTCCGAAATCGTGTCGCTCCGCATGTCAAATGCTGCCCCAGCGGAGGGGGGAGGCCCGAGCGAGGCCATACTTGAACGCTACCCAAATCGCTGGAGAAACTCAATTCGATTTCGGTCATTCGCTGCATACTGACGAATGAGACGGTTGGGCTCGGAGCGGGCATCTGCTGCTGACGGTTCAAAGTCCGATTGATGTCAGAATTGCGTGACGCGGCTCCCTGTTTTGGCTCAGATCTTTGGACGGATTGAGGCAATAGTCTTTGACGTTCTACAGATCATAGGTATCACCAGTCCGGATGTGAGTTACATCCCGTGCGATGCCCCCTCCCCTTCTCTGCTCTGGAGCTTCGGGAAACCGATACTTGGCAGGATCCTTGTTATGGCTTTCACAACAGATCACGGAGTCGTCCCGAAACTACTCATCGCTTACCGGAAAACCGTACCTTCCGACAAAACCCCCAACCGCCCAGTCTCCTTATGTCCGATAAAGCAAACGTCTACGACATCCAGCCCGACGGCACGCTTGTCGTCGATGTGCGATCTGACCTTCTCGACCCGCTGAACACCCGCGAGGTGATCCCGCTCGTGCCGCTCGGCACCACGCTCCAACCTTCAAAGCACCTGAACCCGGTCATCCACATCGCGGAACAGGACCTTATCCTAGCCACCCAATTCGTGGCCGCCGTGCCGTTGTCCGAACTCAAAACATCGGTCGCCAGCCTGGCCGAGCACAACATTGACGTCATAGCAGCCCTCGACATGCTGTACCAGAGGCTCTAGGTCAGCACACCCGACGTATAGGACTTAGTATGTAAAAATCTACCGCTTCGAAAACGCGGTCCGACGGCGAAGTCCCTGTGTCACACCCCGGTAATCCTGTCCTCGATCTGTCTCAGCAGCGCCTTCAACTCCGGCGTGCCATCCGCCGCATAGTGAAAATTCTTGAACAGCCCCGTCACCTCAGTGAACCACGCCCGGATCGCGCCCTTGTCCTCCAGCGCCATCGGCGCATCGACGACCCGCTGCATCAGCCCGAACACGCGCTGCTGACGCTCCAGCGGCGCGCAACTGTCCACATCGTCAAACGCATCCTGCTGCAGATAGATCATGTCGACAAACAGCGCCTTCTGGAAGGTCACGTAATCCTCAAGCGTCACGCCTTCCTCGCCCGTGACCTTCATCATCTGGCTGATCTGCTCACCCCGCTCCAACAGGTCCTGCATCGCCTTCACCTTGCCGGTCCAACCGGGCTCGATATGCAGGTCGTACCACTCCGACATCTGCTCCAGATACCGCGACCACGACAAAAGCGGGTCCACCGCCGGATAGAACCGCTTGTACGCCCGCTCTGACGACAGCCCCAGAAAGCACTTCACCGTGGACAAGGTCGCCTGCGTCACCGGCTCGTCAAAATTCCCGCCCGCGGGCGACACCGTGCCAATCATGGTCAGGCTGCCCGTGGCCCCATCGACGGCAGTCATGACCCCGGCCCGCTCATACAGCCCCTTGATCGAACTTTCGAGGTACGCGGGATAGCCTTCTTCCCCCGGAATCTCCTCCAACCGTCCGCTCGTCTCGCGCATCGCCTGCGCCCAGCGGGACGTACTGTCGGCAATCAACAGCACATCAAGGCCCATCTGGCGGTAATACTCACCCAAGGTGATCCCGGTAAAAATCGACGCCTCCCGCGCCGCCACTGGCATGGAGGACGTGTTGCAGATGATAATCGTCCGATCCATCAGGCTCCCGCCCGAGGTCGGGTCGGTCATCTCGGGATACTCGGTAATGGTCTCCACCACTTCCCCCGCCCGCTCACCGCAAGCGACGACGATCACCACATCCACCTGCGCATTGCGCGCAATCAGGTTCTGAAGCACGGTCTTGCCCGCGCCAAAGGGGCCAGGAATACACGCCGTCCCGCCCCGCCCGATGGGAAAGAACGTGTCGATCAAGCGCTGCGAAGTCAGCACCGGCGTGTCGGGATATTTCCGCTGCACAGCCCCGGATTTCAGCAAATCCCCCGCCATCGGCCGCCGCACCGGCCAGCGCTGCGACAGGGGGATCACATGCTCCTCTCCCCCGTCCGAGGTCAGGCGCGCCACAGGATCATTGACGGTCACCGCCCCCTTCTGCACCCAGTTCACGGTATAGCTGCCCGTCCAGTTGAAGGGCAGCATGATCTTGTGGGTAAAGCGGCCCTCGGGCACCGTGCCAATGGTCTGCCCGGCGGTCACGGTGTCACCCAGCTTCACTGACGGGGTAAAGGACCACTTCGCCGCTCGGTCCAACGGGTCCACATCGGCCCCACGGGGGAGGAAAATGCCATAGGCGTTGGCCACCTGCTTCAGCGGCGCTTGCAACCCGTCATAGACCTGGCCCAACAATCCTGGCCCAAGCGCCACAGACAAAAGCTGCCCGCTTTGAACCACCGGATCACCCGCTGCAACGCCTTGAGTGCTTTCATACACCTGCGCATCGGCGGTATTGCCCCGGACCCGCAGAATCTCAGCCTTCAGCCGTTCTTGCCGTCCTCCCGCAGCCAGACGACTGGGCAGAATGAACACCATCTCGTTCTTGACCAACGCCCCCGGCGACCGATCGGGCTGGTCCAGGGCTTCGATCTGCACCAACCCTTCCTGCACAGCGACAATGCGGGCGGTTGCGACCTCTGCCTCAGCGGCAGGCGTCCTTTCAGCGACGGCACTCATGCGCTGACTCCTTCCGCTTGCAGATGCGGGAAATGCCGCAAGGCGTCCTCGGACAACTCGGTAAAGCGCTGTGCTGCGGCCACGCTGTCGGCCTTGGCCCAGCGGTCAAAGATGTTCCACTTCAGCACGTAAATCACCACCGCCTCGAAATCGAAGTGGTGACGCCCGGCATGACGCTGCAACTGACGAAAAGTGACATCCAGCAGATGGCGTTGCAGCGCCAGCGGATCACCCTTCTCCAAAAGCTGCCATGCCTGCCGCAACCACGGCATGGACCGATCAAGGCCAAAGGTCGTATCCCCCCAATTGGCCGCAATATGCGAGGTCCAGACGCCATAACCCCAGTCTCCTTGCGGGGCCCCTGCCCCACTGTGCCGCATCCGCAAGGCAGCGACAGCAGTCCGCAACTCCATCCGCTCGTTCACAATCCGGCGCAAGGTGCGTTGGGGCAGATCAGTCATCACCGCCTTGGCCCGGCCCACAAGGGTGCGCAGGTCCGAGCCGCGATCATAAGCGGACCAGCTCAGCAATCCCTCGATCCGCGCAAGCGTCCGGGCATCGCCCTCGCTCAGCGCCGACAAGCGCCGCTCAAGCCGCAGGCGCGACAACGGCGGGCGCTTGGCTACGAACAACCGCTCGGAACTGGGCAGGCTCGCCACCAGCGAGACATAGGCATCAGGATCAGACATGGCTATTTGATCACCCCCTCAAGCACGGCGCGAAAGCGCGGTTGCAAATGCTGCATGAGCAGCGCGGCAATGGCCTGGTCCGACAGATCCAGCGCCACACCATCCTCACCCGCCTGTGCGCGGATACCGGCGTGCAGATCGCTCGCGGCGAACAGCGTCACACCCTCTTTCAACTGATCCTGCGCAAGCCCCAGAACATACTTTGTCAGCGCGCCCGACTGGATGTCATCGGCATTGGCGGTGATCGCCTCAGGGCCAACCACCTCGGCGGGCAGGATCACACTGGCCCCCTGCCCCACCGACGCCGCCTGCCCGGCCCGGCCGACCAGCTCCAGCACCATCTGGCGCAGCATCTCGAGGTCGGACATCTGCGCACTCACCATGCGCTGCACATCCTGCTCGAACTGGGCCATGAGCGTCGATTTCATGGTCAGCACGGCGTCCCGCATGGCCGTGTTCAGCGCTTCCTCGCCCGCGCGCGCATAACGATCCGCCGCGCGCTTGGCCTCGATCCGGGTCTTCTCGGCAGCATCCTCAGCCTCGGCCACGATCCGCGCGGCCTCCGCCTGCGCATCGGTCACCAAACGCTCCGCCTCCGCGGTCCCGGCAGCCACACCGTCATGGCGCAACCGTGCAATCAGTGCATCGACCCCTTTGGCCGTCTCCTGCTCCGTCGCCATCACGCAATCCCCGCGCTGATGACCAGGGCAAAGACAAAGGCAAAGACGCCAAACCCCTCAATGATCGCCGCAGGCGCCAGGGCCAGACCAAAGATCTGAGGCTTCTCCTTTGACGCATTGATCGCCGCGGCACAGGCCCGCCCCTGCCAGATCCCGCAATAAAGCAGCGCAACACCCGCCAGCAGCCCCACACCAAAGAGGCCCCCGGCATTCTCCAGCGTCACCTCACGGTTCAGCGTGAACATGATCACGATGCCATAGATCACAAAAGTCGACGGAAAGGCCGAGATACCGACAAACCGGCCATAGCCGCCCTCGGTCTCCAGCATCGCGCCAATGCTCGCCTGCCCGGCAATCGAACAGCCGATGGAACTGGCCACAGCCCCCAAGGCCATAGGGGCAAAAATACCCAGCCAGCCCAATGCAATCACCAATTCCGTCATTCCTGAACCTCCTTGCGGGCAAAAGCCCGGAAGGGGACGCCTTCCTCGGGCAGCCCCCATTTGTAAAACTCGATGAAATTAAGGCGCAGGCCGTGAACCACCCCGCTCATCATCGCCAGCGCAAAGTTCAGCACATGGCCGATGATGAAAATCAGCAGCCCGCCCAGCAGGCCCAGACCTGACCCCGACGCCATCACATCCACCGCCAGCCCGTTGAACGTGATGGCAAGTGACGCAGACGCCAGCCCAAGCGCAAACAGGCGCATATAGGAAAGCACATCGCCAAACAGGCCCATGGCCCCCGCGACCCCCTTCAGCCCGTCAAACCCGCGCCACAACCAATCGCTGGGCTTGGTCACGGGCCGGTCACTGGCAAACCACATGACCAGAACCAGCCCCAGAACCATCAACGCCCCGCCCACGTTGAGCGGCCTCCCCTCCAGCCCACCAATCCAAAGCGTCACGCCGCCTAAAAGCAACGCAATCCACCCCAGATTGCCAAACCGGCTGCGCGTCGATTTCGCGGCAAAGGCCATCACATTGGCAAAACAGATGTGCAGAACCCCGATCAGGATCGACAGCGTCATCATCGTGTCAAAGTCATTGAGATCGAGGAACGCAAAGCCCGCCAGCACCCCACGCTCCGGTGGGCCAAACCCGAAATAGCTGCCCACGATCACGCCAAAGGCTACTGTGGCCCCCGCCAGATACAGCCCCATCCGCCCCCACCCCCGCAGCGCCGCCGTGGCCCCCAGCCGCTGCCAGAACAACAGCACACCAACGGCCACCATCGCGCCGTACGCCGCATCCGCCACAATCATGGCAAAGAACAGGGCAAAGGACAGCATCAGCATCCGCGTCGGATCCCAAGCGCGGTAGTTTGGCACCTGATAGAAATTCGCCAGATCCACGCCCGCCCCCGCCTCATCCGGTTGCTCAAGCAACGTCGGCGGAACCTCATCCCACGCAGGCGCCTCGATCAACACGGCCAGCCCCAGATCGGCACAGGTCCGCTCCACCTCCGGCACCCGGGCCTCCGGCACCCAGCCCTGCACGGCAAAGAGATCCGGATCGCGCAGGGTCTGACTGTCAGCAAAGGCACGCTCGGCCAGCGTCTCCGCCTCCGACAGATTGGCCCGCAGCAACGTCAGAAATCGCGTCATCGCCATCCGCTCGCCCTGCAGCGTCTCAATCTCGATCTCGGCGGTCTCCAGATCGGCCTCAAGCACCCGCCCCGGCTTCGACCCCAGATGCACACGCGGCACGGGAAGCAGATCAACGGGCGGCTCCTCCGGGCTCAGAACCACCACAAACAGATGCCGCGTGTCCTGCCCGACAATCTGCCAGGGCAATTCCACCGATTGCAGTGCGGCGCGATGCTTCACCGGCAATTGCCAGAACCACAGCCGCTGCCCGGCCAGGCTCTCCAGCGGCGGAAACTCGAAATCCCCCCAGGGCTGCATATGCGCCAACCGATTGGCCAACGCATCCCGCCGGTCACGCGCCGCGCGCAGCCGATCCTTCAACGCCAGCGCATCAGCGACAAAGGCCTGAACATCGAACTCCGGATCACTGCGCACCTGCCGCCGCGGTCCCGGCACCACGGCCAGAAAGCGCAACGCCTTATAGGCATCCTCCGCCTCCCGGCTCACCCGCTTCTCCACGCGGCTCTCAACCGGGCACATCGGCAGCAAGTGCATCGCGCCCAACTCCTGCAACCGCGTCAGCGCCACATCCTGCGCCTCAACCGGCCCCACAAGGCTCAGCTTCTTCAGGGGCGCAATGCTCATGCCGCCCCCCGCTTGCGCTTGGCCAGCTTCGACCGCGTCACTGCACTGGTCTGCTGATCGCCCAGATAAATCCGGATCTTCTTGATGTTGGCCCGCGCGTTGGGGATCAGCACCTTGTCAAACAGGTTCAGCCGCTGGGTCACGGTCTGCACCGCCTTATCCAGCACCTCCACCCGCTGCCGGGCCACCTGCACCCGTAGCCGCGCCGTCAGCATGTCGTGCAGCAGGTGCGTCACGTGATCGACCCAATGGGGCAGCACCATCTTGGAATAGGGCCGCACCGTCACCTCGATCCGGTCGAGCACGGGCAGGCGTGTGCCCACGACATTCTCTTCGGCCAGATGATAGTCGGTCAGCTCCACCAACCCGCCCAAATCAATGTCGCGATTGCTCAGCATCGGCACATCGCGACCCACCTGCGCGGCCAGCCGGTCCACTTCCTCCTGCAAAGCCGCAACTTCGGTCACAGCCTTTGCCCGCTCCGCCATCAACTGCTGGCGCTTCAGGTCGAGCGACGGCAAAAACCGCTCGAACGACCGCAGCTGCGCCGCCTCGCGGGCGAGCGAGGATTTATTGAGCTGCAACCGCGCCATGCGACCCCTTGGGGAAATACTTGTCGATCAACGGCTGCTTCATCAGCAACTGCGCAGGCTCAAAGCACTCGGCCAGCGTCTGCCAGCACAGATCCAGCGCCTCCTCCAGCGGGATCGACACGTTGATGTCCATGAACCGCGCCCGGAACAGATCACCAAATTTCAGCACCTGCCGGTCATAGTCCGACAGCTCAAACGCCATCGCCTGCTTCTGCGCCGCGTCGCGCGCCTCGGAGTAAAACCGGATCATCGTGTTCATGATCTGGCCGTGATCCTCGCGCGTGGTCTTGCCCACCACGTTCTGCTTCAGCCGCGACAGGCTGCCGAACGGATCAATCACACCCGAATGCAGGTAAAACTGCCCCTCGGTGATATAGCCGGTGTTGTCCGGCACAGGGTGCGTGACGTCATTGCCCGGCATGGTGGTCACCGCCAGAATGGTGACCGACCCGCCCTTCGCGTAGTCACACGCCTTCTCATACCGCCGCGCCAACTCGCTATAGAGATCGCCCATATAGCCGCGCTGCGATGGCACCCGCTCCTGGCTGATGCCCACCTCCTTCATCGCATCGGCATAGGCGGTCATGTCGGTCAGCAGGACCAGCACACGCTTGCCTTCTTCGACCGCGAACTTCTCCGCCACGGCCAGCGCCAGATCCGGCACCAGCAACCGCTCCACCAGCGGGTCAGACGCCTGATTGACGAACATGACGGTCCGCGAAAACACCCCAGCATCCTCGAAGGACTGCCGGAACGTGTGAAAGTCGTCAAAGATCAGGCCCATGCCGCCAAACACGACCACATCCGCATCCGCCTGAATGCCAATGCGCGCCAGAAACGGGTTGTAGGGCTCGCCCGACACCGAAAAGATCGGGATCTTCTGGCTCTCGACCAGAGAATTGAACACATCAATCATCGGCACATCGGTGCGGATCATCCGCTTTGGCACCACCCGCTCCGCCGGGTTCACCGATGGCCCGCCAATGTCATAGCGCGGCTCACCGCCCAGATCGGGCCCGCCATCCACGGGCGCCCCTGCCCCGTCAAACACCCGACCCAGAATGTTCCCAGAATACGGCACCTGCATCGGATGCCCCAGAAAGGTCGCCGTCGCCCCCGTCGAAATCCCCTTGGTCCCCGAAAACACCTGCAAGCTCACGACATCGCGCTCAATCCGAATGACCTGCGCGAGCGAAGATGCCCCATCGACGCTCTTGACCACAGCCAGATCGCCATAGCGCACCACACTGTCAGCGCCCGCCTGCTCCGGCACATGGACCTTCAGCGTGTCGCCCACAATCTCCAGCACCTGCGAGTAGCGGATCAGCTCACGTACCATGGCGCATCTCCGGGGCCAGCGCCGCACCCGGCTCGGACGCAGGCTCATGAAAGGTGATGCCGGTGACGTCCGGGGAAATTACCGTGCCGCGCGCGCCGGCGACCATGGCACTCAGATCACACAAGGCCCCAATGGCAGCAGGCTTGCCCGTGGCGCGCACGAACTGACAGGCCGCCGCCACCTTCGGCCCAATGGACCCGGCGGCAAAGGCATGGCGCTCCAGCGCATCGGGTGCCGCCGTCTTGACCGCACGCTGATCGGCCGTGCCCCAGTCCAGACAGACGGCATCGGCACCGGTCGCGGCCAGAAACAGGTCCGCCCCAACCTCCCGCGCGATCAGGGCGGCTGCGAAATCCTTGTCGATCAACGCATCGACACAGACCAGATCGCCCGCATCGTTATAAGCAGTCGGCACCCCGCCCCCGCCCGCGCACAGAACGATCGTTCCCTGCTCGACCAGCCACTCCAGCGGGCGCTTCTGGAAAATCCGGCGCGGCACCGGCGTTGCCACCACACGCCGCCAGCCACCGCCATCGGCACGCATCTGCCAGCCCGTGCGCACCGCGATCCGCTCCGCCTCCGCCCTGTCATAGACGGGGCCGACACAGTGCATCGGGGTGTCAAAGGCCGGGTCATCCGGATCAACCTCGATCATGGGCACAAGGGTCGCAATCGGCGTGTCAAAGGGCAGCCAATTGCCCAGCTCCTGCTCCAACATGTAGCCGATGAGGCTATCGGTCTGCGTGCCCATCACCTCTGCCGATGGCCCGGCCTGCCCCTGCAACGCCAGAACGCCGGGCTGCGGCCCATCGCCATGGGTGACAACCACCTGATGCTCGAGCGCAAGCTTGGCCAGGGCCTTGGCCGCACTCACCAAATTGGCCCTGTGGGCGTCGCGGGACACATCCGGCCCCTGCGGCAACAGGGCCGCAGACCCCAAGGCCGTCACAATCCGCATCAGAAAACCCCCCCTGCCCTGCCCGCACCAGGCAGGCTGCAGGCGCACGCACCCAGCGGCACAGTCAGGACAAACAGCATGGTATGATCACCACTCGGAAGCTTCATATTCACCCGGTCAACGGCCTGGCAGGAGCGCTTGGCACGGCAGATCCTGACGCGCACTCTAGGCATGGCGCGCAAGGGCGGCTTGACCTGCATCAACTCGGTGCGCGTTCTCTGAGAAGTTGCCGCTGCGTCACCTATCGGCGCACACCGCCACAACCCCGCGCCATGACAGATGCCCGACCACCCCACACCTGCATCGGCGGAAATTTTCCGGCGCTCAGTCCCCAACTTGCTGGGATGCAGGTACCCGCTATAGTTGAACCAGAAAACATGCTTAAGCCATTGCTGGGGGGCAGAATTTGGTCATGCACAAGGTCCGCGCGGCAGAACGACGCCGCAAATCGAAACGTTCTGAAACATCTGCAAGAACGGACATTCTGCGCATGGGCGGACTGCAATGACCACGGCACAGCACAGCGCGTATATGCGCACCGCCCAAACACATAACCGCACCATATCACGGGTCGCACGGCTGGCTTTGGTCGGCCTCTGCGCCCTTGCCCTGTCGGCATGCGAACGGAAATGGGAAACAAGCTACAATCAAAACCCCACGCCCGAACAATCGGCGGCCTGGCGGTTGAATGCAGTGTCGGTCGATGTGCCGCGAACACTGACCGTATCCGAGGCTGACAACTTCTCCGCCGCCGATGGGGACATCGTCTGGCGGGGCGAGCCGCCCGGTGACCGCTACATTCAGGTGCAACGCATCATGCAGGAAGCGGTCGAAACCGGTGCAGCCACGCTGTCCAGCCACGGGCGGCCCGTCAATGTGAACGTGACGGTGAACCAGTTTCACGCGCTCACGGAAATGGCACGCGCGCGGCTGACCGTATCCGGCGTGCACAATATCAATTTCGATATTGCGGTCGTCGATGCGCGCACAGGTGCCGTGCTGGCGTCAGAGGCGGGGGTCTCTGCCGACCTCGTCGCCTTCAGCGGACAGGACGCGGTACGCGCCGAAGCCGCCGGGCAAAGCCAGCGCGTCCGCATCGTCTCGCATGTGTCCAACGTGGTTGCAGGTTGGCTTGGGACGGGACCGGATGTGCGCCAGACCTTTTCGCGGATCGGCACCTAAAGCAGCGCAGCGGGCCCGTCATCAGCACGCCCGCCCGCAAGAACGAAAAGACATTGGGGGAACCGCCGGCACTTTCTTCGGCGCAGTATGAATAGAACAACGATGATCAAAAAGACGCTTATTTTCATAATGCTATTCAGCATCCTCGCCTCATGCGGCCTGCCGCGGCCCGGACCCAACGCGCGTGAAATCCTCGCCTCTGCCCAGGTATTGAACGCCGAAGTTCTCGCCGTTCCCGTCAATGCCGACGTCGCACGTTTTGCGGGCCCCGAGGATCTCAGCGCGCGCACCGGCTTTCCAAACAGCTTTCTAGCCCGCGACCGCATCGATGCCGAACTGATCTATTCCGGTGATCTGCTGAACGTCACGATCTGGGAAAACATCGATGACGGCCTCTTTGGCGCGATCGAGGGGCCGTCGGTCCTGACCGAAGTGCCGGTCGACGACCAGGGGGCCGTGTTCATCCCCTATGCCGGTCGGGTACAGGCTGCGGGACGCACGATAGAACAATTGCGGCTTGATCTGGTCGAAGAAATATCGGCCCAGACCGTGGACCCACAGATCATGGTGGCCAGAATACCCGGCAATGGCGCCACCGTCACCGTACTGGGCAGCATTGCCGCCCAGGGTGTCTATCCCATTGATCGTTCTGCCCGCACGCTGCGGGCGATGCTGGCCAAGGCGGGTGGGTTCACAGACGAATCCGAATTGACCGAAGTGCTGGTGCAGCGCGGCCATGTCTCCGGCAGCATCTGGCTGGACGATCTGCTGGCGCAACCACAGTTTGACATCGCACTGATGCCCGGTGATCAGATCACCGTCCGGCAGGACCGCCGCGCCTTTACCGCCATTGGCGCGGTGTCGGGTCAGTCGCTGGTCGAATTCCCCAAGCCGACCATCAACCTGATAGAAGCGCTTGGCCTGGTCGGCGGGCTGGACCCAAGGTCGGGCTACCCCGACAGCGTGTTCATCCTGCGGGCAGAAACACCCACACGGTTGCAACAATTGGGCGGGGCCGCCTATTCCGGTCAACGCCAGGCCATCTATGCCTTTGATCTCACAGAACCTTCCGGTCTGTTTTTCGGCGAACAGTTCAATATCCGGGACGGCGATATCCTCTACGCCGCCGAGGCACCCTATACACAGTTCCAGAAAGCCCTATCCGCCATCACCGGTGTCGCAAGCCCGGTTTCCGGGTTGAACGATACGTTTTCAAACTAAGCGATCGTCGCAGGTTTACAGGGTGCGGTTACTCCAAGTGACCGCGCCCCTCACGCTTGGCTTGTGCCAAAAAACACCGACACAACAACATCTTGAAAATATCGGTACATCGGGAACACAAAACTCGGTATAACGGGAACACGTTAGATTCGGTACATCGGGAACGGACGTGTCAGACAAACAAGTGGACCTCTTCCTCGACCAACTCGCCGACGCGCCCGTTAAGGACGAGCGTGCGCTGATGGAGTTTCCGTTTTTCTCCCTGCAAAAACGCCCCCGTATGACGCCCTTCATCTTCGATGATGGCGTGGTGAAGATCGAGATCCAGCCGGGTCACAAGGGCATCGCCACCATCTGGGACAAGGACATCCTAATCTACCTAACCTCGCTCGTGAACGAACGCATCGAAAACGGCCGCTTCGACGCGGATGCGACCAGTTCCGTTCAGGATCGCACGATCACCTTCTCCGCCTATGATTTCCTAAAGGTCACGGGCCGCAGTTCCGGCAAACGCGCCTACGAGCTGTTCCTCGACGCCCTCGACCGCCTCCGCTCCACCAACATCCTCACAAACATCACCGCAGGCGACGAACGCGAACGCCGCGGCTTCGGCTGGATCGAGGATTGGCGCGTCATCGAACGCACCAACCGCCGCGGGCAAAAGGTTATGGGCGCCGTCGAAGTCACCATGAACCGCTGGATGTTCAACGCCATCGTCAAGGACCGGCGCGTCCTGACCATCAACCGCGATTACTTCCGTCTGTCCAAGGGGTTAGAGCGCCGCCTCTACGAGCTTGCCCGCAAACATGTAGGCCGCCAGCCCGAATGGTACATCGGCATCAAGCGGCTCGCCGAGAAATGCGGCTCCATCGACACTGAACGCAAATTCAAATTCCGCATCAACGAGATTTGCGAGGCAGGCACGATCCCCGACTACCACGTCCAGATCGTCGATCCCGCCTCCGTCTCCACCCCGTTCAAGCCCAAGGGAAAACAAGCCCTCGTCCGCTTCCAGCCGAAATTCGAGGACCAAAGCGTTCCCGATGTACCGAACGCCGCGGCGCTGGACGTCGCCCACTCGGTGCTCACAGACATCAAGCACGCAAACCCCGAATACGACATCCAGTACATCCTGAATGCGTGGCAAGAATGGGCCGCGAAAAAGGACGAACCGGTCAAAAACCCCAACGCCGCCTTCCGCGCCTTCGCCAAAAAGTACATCGAAGCCAACCCAATCTGGTGACTCGGTACTTCGGGAACACTCTATCGGTACATCAGGAACAGGCGCTTCGGTACATCAAGAACACAAGTTCGGTACAACGGGAACGCATCCTCGGTACATCAGGAACGGCGACAAAACCCAACACCCTGATATCCCAACATCTTTCCCCTGCCCTAACGCAATAACAAACCTAACCATATTTCTAACAGAAATAACTAGAAACCAAGCAATACCGCCTCTCCCCAACCCTATTTTCCTTAGAAAACAGCACCTCTTTGCCACCAAAAGCGTTCCCGAAGTACCGATAACGCCTCCAAACCCCATCCTCACAACAACATGGCAAATATCCGCCGATCCCGTCGGCTGTCTCACGCTTGTGATGCTGCACCCGCATTCATACCTGCGACGAGGATAAGCAGCCGGAGGGGCGCAGATGAAGGACTTCGAAACCAAAGAAACCGCACCGCCCGAACATCACCCTCTGCGCAAAACCCTCTCGACCCTCACAGGCGGCGTTTCTCCCATGGCGGCCACCAACATGTGGACCGATTGGGCCCTCCACCTCGCCACCGCCCCCAACAAGCAGCTCGACCTCGCCCGCCAGGCCCAGCAGAACTGGACCAACTGGCTCGCCTTCCTGGCCAAGGGCTGCCCCTCAGACCCCGACGAGCAACCCGCACAGCCCAAACCCACCGACCGCCGCTTTAAAAACCCAGCCTGGAACACACCGCCCTACTCCGCCTGGGCCCAAGCCTTCCTGCTCACCGAACAATGGGTCGACAACGCCACCTCCAACATCCCCGGCCTCACCCGCGAACACGACGCGGCCATGACCTTTCTCGCCCGCCAGATGCTCGACGCAGCCGCCCCGGGCAACTTTCTCGCAACCAACCCCGAAGCGCTCAAACGCACCGCCGAAACCGGCGGCCAGAACCTGATCGAAGGGGCGTTTCACGCCTTCGCAGATACACAAACCGCCCTCAAACGCACCCGGACCAAGCCCACCAAGCTGGTTGGCCAGGATGTGGCCGTCACCCCGGGCAAGGTCGTCTTCCGCAACCACCTGATGGAACTGATCCAGTACGCGCCGGCGACAGACACGGTACATCGGGAACCGATCCTGATCGTGCCCGCGTGGATCATGAAATACTACATCCTTGACCTCAGCCCCGACAATTCGATGATCCGTTACCTGACCGAACAGGGCTTCACCGTCTTCGCAATCTCTTGGCGCAACCCCGGCCCCGAGGACGCGGACGTAGGGATGCGCGACTACCTGCAACAAGGCCCGATGACGGCCCTCGACCACATCTGCGCGACCACCGGCACGGACAAGGTCCACGCCACCGGCTACTGCCTCGGCGGCACGCTCCTGTCGATCGCCGCCGCCCAGATGGCCCGCGATGGGGACAAACGGCTCGCCAGCCTCACCCTCCTCGCGGCGCAAACCGATTTTACGGAAGCCGGCGAACTGATGCTTTTCATCAATGAAAGCCAGATTTCCGTGCTCGAAGACGTGATGGCCGAACAAGGCTGCCTTGAGGCCGGCCAGATGATGAGCGCCTTCCAGATGCTGCGTTCAAACGACCTGATCTGGTCGCGGATGATCCGCCGCTACCTCATGGGCCAGCCAGATGCCGAAATGAACGACCTCATGTCGTGGAACGCCGACAGCACCCGCATGCCCGCGCGGATGCACTCCGAATACCTGCGCCAGATGTTCCTGAACAACGATCTCGCCACCGGGCGCTACCACGTGGGTGGGCGCGCCGTGTCCCTGCGCGACATCCGCGCGCCGATCTTTGCCGTGGGCACCGAAACCGACCACATTGCGCCTTGGAAATCCGTGTTCAAGATCCACGATCTGGCCCGCTCGGATGTCACCTTCACCCTTACCAATGGTGGCCACAACGCCGGTGTCGTCTCCAAACCCGGCCACAACCGGCGACACCATCGCATCCACACCATCCGCAACGATGAAAACACGCTCACGCCCGAAGATTGGTTCGACACGGCCCCGCTGTACCAAGGCAGCTGGTGGCCCGCATGGTCCGCATGGCTCGCCGACCGCGCAGGCGACAAAACCACACCCCCCAAAATGCCCGGCGCGCTGGAGGACGCACCGGGCACCTATGTCAAAATGGAGTAGGCCATGTTGCCAAAATCCCGGCTTCTCGCCGGTAAAAAGGGGCTCGTCGTCGGCGTCGCCAACGACCAGTCCATCGCCGCAGGCTGTGCGCGTGCGTTTCAACTCTCCGGCGCCGATCTGGCCCTGACCTACCAGACTGAAAAATCGCGTAAATTCGTGGAACCGGTGGCGCAGGCCGTGGGGGCAGACATCTTCCTGCCCCTCGACGTCACCGACGACGCGCAGACAGACGCGATCTTCGAGGAAATCCAAGCGCGCTGGGGACGGCTCGACTTCCTGCTGCACTCCATCGCCTTTTGTCCGCGCGAAGACTTGCATGGCCGCGTCGTGGACTGCTCCAAGGACGGCTTCGGCATTGCGATGGACATTTCCGTCCACTCGCTGATCCGTCTCGCAAAACGCGCCGAACCTCTGATGGCGGATGGCGGCACCATCCTCACCGTGTCCTATCACGGCGCGGAAAAGGTCGTGGACAATTACAACATCATGGGCCCAGTCAAGGCAGCACTTGAGGCGACAACACGCTATCTCGCTGTAGAGTTAGGGTCGAAAAACATCCGCGTGAACGCTATGTCGCCCGGCCCGCTGCAAACCCGCGCAGCCTCCGGCATTGACCATTTCGACGCCCTGATCGACGACGCCCGCACACGCGCCCCACTCAGCCAGCTGACAACGATAGACGAGGTTGGCGCCATGGCTGCCTGCCTGGTCTCCGACCTCGCCCGCTCCGTCACCGGAAACACTGCTTACATCGACGGAGGACACCATGTCGTCTGACCTCAACCCCAGCATGGGTTTTATCGAAAATCGCCCCTTTGACGACATCGCAGTCGGTGACAGCGCCGAACTGGTCCGCACCCTCACCGCACAGGATATCGACGCCTTCGCCGTGGTGTCAGGCGACGTGAACCCGGCCCACGTGGATGCGGAATTCGCGCAGGAGGATGTCTTTCACAAGGTCATCGCCCACGGCATGTGGGGCGGCGCCCTGATCTCAACCGTGCTGGGCACACAACTGCCCGGGCCGGGCACGATTTACCTGGATCAGAGCCTGAAATTTTTAAAGCCCGTGGGCATTGGTGACACCGTTACGGTGCGCGTAACGGTCACGGAAAAGCACACCGAGAAAAAGCGGCTCACCCTCGATTGCATCTGCACCAATGGCGACGGAAAACCGGTGATCACAGGGCAGGCGACCGTCATGGCCCCCACTCAGAAGATCCGCCGCCCCCGCGTGGTGATGCCCGACCTCGTCATGCACCGCCGCGGTGCTGCGCATGACAGGTTGTTGGAGGCCGCAACCAAGCACCCTGCCCTGCCCACAGCCGTTGTGCATCCTTGCGATACTGCGTCTCTAACAAGCGCTTTAGACACCTACGATCGGGGTTTGCTCCACCCAATCCTCGTCGGCCCCGCCCACCGTATCCACGACGTGGCCAAGGCTGAAAATCTCGATATCAGCGGCCTCGACATCATCGATACCCGACACAGCCACGCCTCCGCCGAACAGGCCGTGAAACTCGTCCGCGAGGGCCGCGCAAAGGCGCTGATGAAAGGTGCCCTACACACCGACGAAATCATGTCTGCCGTGGTCTCGAAATCCAACGGTCTGCGCAGCGAACGGCGGATGAGCCACGTCTACGTCATGGACGTGCCCACCTACCCCAAACCGCTCCTGATCACCGACGCCGCGATCAACATCGCGCCCGATCTGCAGACCAAGGCCGACATCGTCCAAAACGCCATCGACCTCGCCCACGCGCTCGGCATCGACACCCCCAAGGTCGCCCTCCTCTCCGCGGTCGAAACCATCACCCCCCGCATGCAGTCCACGGTCGAGGCGGGCGCCCCCTGCAAGATGGCTGACCGGGGCCAAATCACCGGCGGCGTGCTCGACGGTCCCCTCGCCTTCGACAACGCCATTTCCATGCGCGCCGTGGCAAGCAAGGGCATCACCTCACCCGTCGCGGGTCAGGCCGATATCCTCGTCGCTCCCGACCTCGAAGCCGGCAACATGATCGCCAAGCAACTCATGTATCTCGCAGGCGCCGAAGGCGCCGGGATCGTACTGGGCGCACAGGTCCCCATCATCCTCACCAGCCGCGCCGACGACCGCCGCACGCGCGTCGCCTCCGCCGCGATCGCCGCGCTCTTCAGCGGAGCCTTGGCCCGATGAGCCGCGCAATCCTGACGCTGAACACCGGCTCGTCGTCGCTGAAATTCGGCCTTTATCGCAACGGCCCGGAACCCGAGATGCTGCTCACCGGCCAGGTCGATGGGCTGGGCCCAGAGGCCCGTCTGCTGATCGAGAAAACCACCGAAACCATCAACGCCCCGACCCATACAGCCGCGCTGGCACAGGTCATCCACGCCCTTCGCCCACACATGTCAGGCCTGACCATCTCCGGGGTCGGCCACCGCATCGTCCACGGCGGGCCAAAGTTCGCGGAGCCCATGGTCTTGACCTCCGACATGCTCACTGCCCTCGCGGAGTTCTCACCCCTCGCACCGCTGCACCAGCCTCACAACTTGGCGGGGGTCGAGGCGGCGCGGGCGGCCTTTCCTGACGCGGTGCAGGTGGGGTGCTTTGATACGGCGTTTCACCGGGGGCATCCGTGGGTCAACGACACCTTCGCGCTGCCGCGGAATTTCTATGACGAGGGCGTGCGGCGGTATGGGTTTCATGGGCTGAGTTACGACTACATCACCGGCGTGATCGCGGTTGAAGATCCTGAGCTGCACAAGAAGAAAATGATCATTGCGCACCTCGGAAACGGGGCATCGATGTGTGCTGTCAGAGCTGGGAAAAGCGTGGGTTCCAGCATGGGGTTCTCGGCGCTGGACGGGCTGCCTATGGGCACACGCTGCGGGCAGATTGATCCCGGGGCCGTGCTGTATCTGATTGAGCAGCGGGGGATGGAACCGGGGGATGTTTTGGCGATGCTTTACAAGGAGAGCGGGCTTTTGGGGCTGTCCGGGCTGACCAGTGACATGCGGACTTTGCTGGGGTCGGACGCGCCCGGGGCGGGGGAGGCGATTGATTATTACGTGTTCCGCGCGAGGCGGGAGATTGGGGCTTTGACCGCCGTGCTGGGCGGGATTGATGCGCTCGTTTTTTGTGGGGGGATCGGGGAGAATGCCGCTGTTATCCGGGCGCGGATTTCGGAAGGGCTGGAGTATCTGGGGATTTCGGTTGATGCGGAGGCGAACCTTCGGAATGATCGGGAGATCGGCGCGGGGCCGACGCGCGTGATGGTTATTCCGACGGATGAGGAGCGGATCATTGCGCGGGCGGTGAATGTGGCGCTGTCGGAGCGGGTTGTGCGGGCCGGTTGAGGCTTTTGACAGCCGTGCAAATCGGATTACGCTTTTATAAACAGTAAGTTACGCTGTATTCACTGTTTCTTTACGCTCTCGCAAGGCGGCGCTCGACCGCTTATGTGCCACAGAAAACTGTTGTGGATAAGTACACGCTGCGGTAATCACAGTTCAAGAGCACAAATCGCGCAAAAAGCGGTATTACATGAGGCGGCAGCATGGGAAACCCCCTGTTAGAGACTGATATGGCCCCTTTGCCTTTCGATGAGATCATCCTGCGGCAAGGGGAATTGATCTCGGACAGGCTGAACATTCTGCGGCAGGAACAGTACCCGCCGAATGCGGAGAAGGGGCTGCGGTCGTTCTCTCTGGCGGAGGTGGCGTATTTCCTCGGCGTCACGCAATCCACGATCAAGAAGCTGCATCTGGAGGGGAAGGGGCCGGAGCCTGAAACCTCGCCCTCTGGTCGCCGGTCCTACACCGCCGAGCAAATGCTGGAGCTGCGCAGATACCTTGATGCGCATGG
Source organism: Tateyamaria sp. ANG-S1 (assembly GCF_000814025.1). Lineage (GTDB taxonomy): Bacteria > Pseudomonadota > Alphaproteobacteria > Rhodobacterales > Rhodobacteraceae > Tateyamaria. The sequence continues at coordinate 19,742 of NZ_JWLL01000023.1, forward strand.
GCGACCCGGCAAGCGGCGGTATGTGCCGCATCGGAGCGCGGGCGAAGAGCTGCATGTCATCTCGGTCGTGAACTTCAAGGGCGGCAGCGGCAAGACGACGACGGCGGCGCATCTGGCGCAGCACCTGGCGCTCAAGGGACATCGGGTGCTGGCGGTGGACCTGGACCCGCAGGCGTCGCTGACGGCGTTGCATGGGATTCAGCCTGAGTTAGACTCTGTTTCATCGCTCTATGAGACGCTGCGCTATGACGACGAACGCCAGCCGATCAGTGCGGTGATCCGGCCCACGAACTTTCCGAACCTCGATATTGTGCCTGCGAGCCTTGATTTGCAGGAATACGAGTATGACACGCCTGTGGCGCTGACCAGCAGCGACCCGACCGAGGGGCGGACGTTCTTCACCCGCATCTCGAAGGCGCTGGAGGAGGTGGAGGATCAGTATGACATCGTGGTCATCGATTGCCCGCCGCAGCTTGGTTATTTGACCCTAACGGCTCTTACAGCGTCGAGTTCGGTGCTGATCACGGTACATCCGCAGATGCTGGACGTGATGTCGATGAGCCAGTTTTTGTTGATGCTGGGCGGTATCCTGCAAACCATTCGTGAGGCGGGAGCCGAGATGCGGTTGCAGTGGTTCCGCTATCTGGTGACGCGGTTTGAACCGACGGACGGGCCGCAAAAGCAAATGGTCGGGTTCCTGCAGGCGATGTTCCCCGAGCAGATGCTGGAGGCGCAAATGGTGAAGTCCACGGCCATTTCCGATGCGGGGATCACGAAACAGACGCTGTACGAGGTTGAGCGGGGGCAGTTTGTGCGCGCGACCTATGACCGGGCGATGGGGTCGCTGAACGCGGTCAATGACGAGATTGCGGGGCTGGTGCATCAGGCCTGGGGCCGTGACCTGCCGTGAGACTAGGAGGATGACATGGCGCGAAAAGACCTGTTGAAATCCGTGATCGGGCAGCCGACCGACACGCCGAGCGGTGCAGGGCGGTCGAGCTACGCCATGCGCGGTGCGTCGAAGTCGATGAAGGTGTCGATTGACAGCCTTGCCGAGAATTCCAAGCGCCTGATGGAAGGCGAAACGATTGTCGAGATTGATCCCGATCTGGTCGATGTGTCCTTTGTCAGTGACAGGTTGAGCGGGGATGACGAGGCGTTTGACGATCTGAAGGCGTCGATCAAGGCGAGCGGGCAGGACACACCGGTGCTGTTGCGTCCGCACCCGGATGCGGCAGGGCGGTACATGGTGGTCTTTGGCCACCGCCGGGTGCGCGTGGCGCGCGATCTGGGCCGGTCTGTGCGCGCTGTCGTCAAGGATCTGGACGATGTGGGCCATGTGCTGGCGCAGGGGCAGGAGAACACGGCCCGCGCCGATCTGTCGTTTATCGAGAAGGCGCAGTTTGCCAAGAACCTTGCCGACCTGGGGCAGGAGCGGGAGGTGATCCAGCAGGCGTTGACTGTCGATGCGAGCCGGTTGTCGCGGATGCTTTCGGTGGCGCAGACCGTGCCCGACGTGATCGTGCGGGCCATTGGGCCGGCCAAGCAGATTGGCCGGGACCGGTGGGAAGAGTTCAAGAAGCTGATGGCGGATGACGCCAATCAGGGCATTGCGCTGCGTATTGCGCGCACCGATGGCTTTGACACGCTGGACAGCGACACGCGGTTCGAGTTGATGCAGACCAAGGTGGCCGAAGCCGGGACGCTGCCCAAGCGCAAGCGGGCGCGCACGGTGGCCCCGAAGCGCACCTGGACGGCTGGAGAGGGGCGTATCAAGGGCGTTGTGGGCCGCAGTGGCCGTGCCTACAGCATTTCGCTGACCTCGACCGATGGGGCGGCCTTTGGCGATTATCTGGCGGACAATCTGGACCGCTTGTATGCCGAGTTTCGGGGCCGGTCCGGGGAGGGGCACTGAGCCGCCCCCGGACCGGCTCTGAGCGTCAGAACTGGAACGAGGCCGAGAGTTTGATGGATCGGCCTGATTGCGGCAGTTCGTTGGGGAAGATCGTGTATTGTTCGTCAAACACGTTGTCGATGCCCGCGCGGAAGACCGCGTTTGAGAGTGGCCCCTGCTGCGGCGACCATGAGCCGAAGAGGTCCACGACTGTGTAGCTTTCGCCCGGGCGGGTGTTGCCGGATGCGTCAGCGGGCACGTCGTTCTGGTCCCCGGCGAAGGTGGCACGGGCACCCAGGGTCCATTCCGGGGCTGGGCGGAAGCCCACTGTTGCTGTCAGCCGGGGTTGTGGGATGGAGCCGAGTTCTTCGCCATTCTTGGCTTTTCCTTCGGGTAGGGTCAGGGCGAGGCCGCCGAACCAGTTGCCTGCGTCGTAGTCGAGTTCAGCTTCGAACCCGTAAAGCTCGGCGTCGATGTTGCGCTGGAATGACACGCCAACGATGGTGGGAGCGAGTGGAATTGACACTGCGTCTGCACCGACGACCTGCGAGTCAATGAAGTTCTTTACATCGGCATAGTAAGCGTTGGCCGAAAAGCGCAAGGCATCGCCGGGCCGGAACATATTTGCGCGCTCAAACCGGGCACCGAGTTCGATCTGGGTGGATTCTTCGGGTTCGAGATCGGGCGTTGGAATGAAGTTGTTGGTGAACTCGGTCGGAGGTGTGCCGGGTGGTCCAATCACGCGCTCGAACAGCGGGAAGTGCACCCCGTCATTGTAAAGCTCCGTCAGCGTGGGTGCGCGGAAGGCGCGGGCGACGTTGCCGAAGACTTGCCAGTCGTCATTGGGCCGGAAGCTGAACCCGATACGGGGGGAGAAGAAATCGTCGTCTACGTCGGCGAGGTTGGGGTCGTCCACGTCCCGGTCGTAGCTGTCGAACCGCAGGCCCGCGATCAGGTCCAGCCGGTCGGTGACGCCGAAGGTGGCCTCGGCAAAGGCGCCGATTGTGGTGGCGGTGGCGTCGGGGAATTGCGTGCGATCTGCGCCGCTGCGGGTGCCTGATTGTTCGTCGCGGAAGGCGTCGATCCCGTAGACCAGTTCGACGGGCACGCCGATGTCGAAGCGGGACCGGTTCGTGACCTCAAGCCCGATCGTGTCGTATTCGGTGAAGTCGGGGCGTCCGTCGCGCACGCGGTCGTCCTGGATGTCGAGTGTGTTGCCGTAGAGCAGGACTGACAGGTCGATCAGGTCGGAGTTTTCGGGGTTCCAGTCCCAGGACAGCCGGTAGGTGAAGATCTCGGCCGAGCGTTCGGAATCGTTGCCGGTGTTGGGGTCGAGATTGGCAGTGGTGTTGGCGTTGGGCGGGATCAGCCCTTCGTCCTCGTAGTAGGATAGGTTCAGCTCGAATCGCTGGTCGCTGGTGGGCTCGAACCCCAGTTTCAGGAGGCCGTTGACGATGTCCACCTCTGAGCGCAGGATGTCGTCCCCGTTGCCGTCCTGGAGCGATGTGCCGAAGTTCCGACCGCCGATGAAGGCGAGGGCGTCGATATTGCCGAAATCGCCGTAGAGCGTGGCGGAGGGGCTCCAGATCTGGCCATTGTCGGAGTAGCCGAGGCGGAGCCGGGCGCCGGTGGTTTGGCCGGGCAGGAGCAGGTCCTCGACATCCTTGGTCTCGACCGCGACGACGCCGCCGATGGCGCCGGAGCCGAAGAGTGTGGAGCCGCCGCCGCGCACCACTTCGACGCGCTGGACGATGTCGGGATCGAAGAAGAAGCGCCCGCTGTGTTCGCGGTTGAAGTTCAGCCGACCGCCATCAAAGCGCAGGACAACCTGTTCGTCCTGAAAGCCGCGGATGTTGATCTCTTGCGCGACGCCGCGCGGGCCGCCTTCGATCGATACGCCGGGGACGTCGCCGATCAGCTCTTCGACCGTGTCGGCCTGCCGTTTTTCCAGCTCTTCGCCCTCAACCACCGATGCGGCCACCGGCGTGTCCTGAATGTCCCGGTCGGCCCGCAATGCGGTGCCGAGCACGAGCGGCGGCAAGTCCACCGGAGCCTCCTGTGCGTGAACGGTTGTTGCGCCCGCGGCCAGCAAGGCCACGCCCCCCAGAATACATTTCTGCATGCGATCCCCATGATGTGTGCTGTTGGCAGCGCGGGGCCTGCCAAGTTGGGGGTGGGGCGCGCAATCGGGCTATTTGGTAGCTTTCCTGATAAAAGAAGTAAAGTATATTTGGCGTGATCTGCACCGCAAACATGCGGGTTGGCATGCTGAGATTTTGCGCTGTTTCGGTTGGCGTCAGCCATGCCATTGCAGCCGTAAACCGTCACAAATTTGCAGTTTAGGGACTGTTTTGGGACATTGTGAGCGGCGCTGTCACCGCTTGCCACTTCGGGACAGGGTGGCGAGGCCCTTCTCCTAGTCTTTCTATCAGGTATTGCGCTGGCGCCACAGACGTGGTTGTTAGGGCCCCAACGGGTTCCCAGCCGCATTGCCAGGTCATCCCACCCTTGAAGCAAGGAGAGTGGCATGGGGACGATGTGGGCCCGTCTTGCGGGTTTGGTCCTGATCGCATTGGGCGCATCTGGCGCGGCGGCGGAAGAGACCGACCTGACCGGCAAGATCGCGATTGAACTCAACACCGTATCGGAGACCGATGGCGCCTGCACGCTGACCTTTATGGTCACGAACGGGCATGAGATGGCGATTGATCAGCTTGTCTATGAAACCGTGCTGTTTGATGCAGCGGGGCAGGTGGACCGTCTGACCCTGTTCGATTTCGGAGCCTTGCCCGTGGGCCGCCCGCGCGTGCGCCAGTTCGCGGTGCCGAACGTGGCCTGTGACGGCCTGGGCCGGGTGCTGTTCAACGGATTGCACACCTGTGCTGCCGAGGGGCTGGACAAGGGCGCTTGTGCCGCCGGTCTGGTCCCGATGAGCCGGGTCGGTATCGAGGTGCTGGGCTGATGCTGGATGCGGTGATTGGACAATTGCAGGCGGTTCTGGATCTGGGCGGTCCGGTCGTTCTGGTGTTGATGGCGGTGTCGGTCGTGACGGTGGCGGTGATCCTGTACAAGCTGTGGCAGTTTTCAGTGGCCCACGTGGGGCGGCACGCGGCCGTGCGAGATGCTGTTGCTGCGTGGGACGCGGGCGACCGGAGTGGGGCGCGGGAGGCTTTGGCGCCGTCGCGGAGCTATCTGGCCGGTGTCGTTGAGGCCGGTTTTGACGGCTTGGGCCGGGACCGGTTGCAGGCCATGGCCGAGGCGCGGTTTTCGCGGTTGGAGCGCGGGTTCCGGTTTCTGGAGACGGTGGCGCAATTGGCCCCGTTGCTGGGTCTGTTTGGGACTGTGCTGGGTATGATCGAGGCGTTTCAGGCCTTGCAGGCGGCCGGGGCGCAGGTGGATCCGTCGATCCTGGCCGGTGGTATCTGGGTGGCCTTGCTGACCACTGCCGTGGGTCTGGCCGTGGCGATGCCGACCGCGCTGGTGTTGGCCTGGTTTGAAGGCCGGATGGAGGCCGAGCGGGTGGCGGCAGAGGGCTTTGTCCTGACCGCTGTTGCACCTGTGGGGCGAGGCGATGCGCCCGTATTAGACACTGATATGGTCCCTGCGCGTGGCTAGGGCGCGGGTCATACGACGGCGGGTGTCGATGACGTCGCTGATCGACGTGATCTTTCTGCTCTTGCTGTTTTTCATGCTGACCTCGACCTTTTCAACCTTTGCCGAGGTGGAGTTGACCGCCGGTGGGGCAGGGCAGGGGGCAGAGGCGGCTGCGGTGCCGCCGCTGTTTTTGCGCGTGGCCGAGGATGCCCTGGCGTTGAACGGGGCGCAGGTGCCGCTGGAGGCGCTGGCGGAGGCGATGAATGCGGAGGCCGAGCAGCCCGTGATCGTCAGCTTGCAGGACGGCGTGACTGCGCAGCGGTTGACTGATTTGCTGGTCGTGTTGCGGAATGTGCCCGGCTTGCAGATCACCGTGCTGGGGCAGGGCTGATGCGGGCGCGGCGTCAAACCAGAGAGCCGACGATTGCGCTGATCAACATCGTTTTTCTGATGCTGGTGTTTTTCATGGTCGCGGGCACGCTGGCGCCGCCGCTGGAGCGGGATTTGTCGCTTGTGCGCACCGATGATCTGGAGGGGCGTGCGCCGCCCGATGCCCTGGTGATCCGGGCTGATGGCGAGATGCTGTATCGAGGGACTGCGCAGGGGGATGTTGCCGCTTATGTGGCTGGGCTGGACCCGGAGGCGCGAGAAGAGGTGCGGATTGTGCCGGATCGCGATCTGCCTGCTGCCGATCTTGTGACCCTGGGCCGTGAGTTGCGCCGGGCGGGCGCGGGCCGTGTGATCATTGTGACCGAGAGGGCGCTGCAATGAGGCTGGGGTCGCGTCGGATCGCTGCTGTGGCGTTTCTATTGGCAGCAGGCCTGCATTTGGGCGGGGTGATGCGGTTGGATTTGACCGAAGACGTCATGATGGAAGGCGGGCAGGTGGGGGCGGCTGAGGCCTCCCTTGGCGACGGGTTCGCGGATCTGGCGCAAGGGACGCTGAGCGGGGTCGAGACGACCGAGGTGACTGAGCCTGTGCCCGTGGAGGATGTCGCGGAGCCGGTTGAGCAGCCTGAGCCGATGGAGCCTGCACCGGTGGAGGAGGTCACGGAGGTTGAGCCCCCGGAGGACGCGGTGCAGCCGACAGAGACCGTTGCGATGGTGGACACAGCCCCCGTGCCCGAGCCGACCCTGCGGGTGACGCCGACGGTGCCTGTTGCACAGGCCCCCGCGCCCGAGACACTGACCGCGGATGAGCCCGATCAGGTGGAGGCGACCCGGTCGTTGCGCCCGCAGGTGCGCAGTCGGGAGTTTGAGGAGCGCAATGCGCCGGATGAGCCGCCGCCGGAGACGACGCGGACGGCCACGCGAACACCGTCGCCACAGGGCAATCAGGCGCAGACCAATGCGCGGGCGGGCCAGGCGGATGGCAGCGCGTCAGCCGCCCCGGCCCAGCGTGCCAGCGGTCAAGGCGCTGCGCAGGCAGGCAATGCCGCCGCGTCGAATTATCCCGGGCAGGTGATGCGCCGTATCCAGCGCGTGCGCCGCCCGCGTGTGGGGGCGCAGGGGGCTGCGACCGTGTCGTTCCGCGTGGCGTCGAACGGGGCTTTGAGTGCCGTGTCGGTGGCGAGCAGTTCAGGGTCGAGTGATCTGGACCGGGCGGCCATGCAGGTGATCCAGCGCGCGGCACCCTTCCCCGTACCCCCACCGGGTGCGCAAAGGTCCTTCCGCATTCAGATTGAGGGGCGGTGAGCATGATGGCCCGGTCCAGCCCAGAGCAAGCGCGGCATATGGTGCAGTATCTGTGCGGTATGTTCGTGCTGTTGGCCTGTGCGGTGATGACCGCGCTGGTGCTGTCGCCGGAGGAGGAGGTGGCCGCACCACCGACAGCGTGTTCTGCGACGGCGCTTTATCCAGTGGAGCGGTTGGCCGTACGCGGGGATGTGGGCGCTATGGCCTATGTGGCCGCGCGTTTCGCGGAGGATGGGTGCGATGTGCAGGCGCGCGCCTATCTTGAGCTGGCGGCAGAGGCAGGCCATGCCGAGGCGCGGCAGGTTCTGGATGTGGCAGAGGCCGAGGAGCGGGCGGCGTCCGTGTCCTCTTGTGCCGCGCTGCTTGCGATGATGATGCCGGGCGTGGATGACGCGCATCTGGTGCCCGGCGCCTGTAGCAGACCCTAATCCGCGGCGATTTCCTGAATGACCGAGAACCCTTCGAAGGTCGGTGCGCCCTCGTGCAGCTTGGCGGTGCTGCCTGCGTCCTTGTGGGCGGCGCGGAAGGCGTCGGAGCGGGTCCATGCGCGGAAGGCGTCTTCGGACGCCCAGACGGTGTGGGAGGCGTAGAGCCGTTTGCCGCTGTCATCCTCTGGCCCTTTGAGCATCTGGAATTCGACGAAGCCGTCCATCGTCTTGAGGTGGCTGTCGCGGCCGAGCCAGAGCGCTTCGAACGCGTCGGCATTCTGGGCGGTCACGGTGAAGCGGTTCATGGCGATGTACATGGTGGTGTCCTTCTTGGTGCTTTCGTGTGTGAGATGGCGTTTGCGGGCACGGCTTTCCAGTGCGTCATTCTGCGGGGGCGGCGGCTGGTTGGGCCGCACGCTTGCGGCGCACGGCCAGCAGGCAGATGAGCCCCAGCGCGAGGCAGGTGACGTCGATCACCAGCACGCTGTCGCCGCGCCACATCAGCGCCTCACCCCAGGACAGGCCGCCGGTTTGCAGGCGGGTGACAGGCAGAAGCAGGAGGCCGATGCCCGTGGCCAGACCGAGCATGCGGTTGAGGCTGTCGAGCGGCTGTTTGAGGGTGAACGCACCGTAGGCCAGCACGGCAAGGCAACCCGCGATAAAGACGCGCGGGACCACGGCCTCTGGATCGCCGGTGAGCAGTGCCACGAGCGAGGCGTGTCCGGTGATCACGATGACCAGCGGCAGGCCCCAGGCGACCACGCTGAGCGCGCGGGCGCCGTGCTGCCAGGCGGGTTCATTTTCGCGCCGCCGGAGCCAGAGCTGCATGCCTGTGACGATGGTGTAGGTCATCGCGGCCCCGAGGCCGACCCAGATGATGCGGGACCACCAGCCGGCGAAATTGCCGAAATGCAGCGGTGCCATGAGCGATGCAAGGACGGAGCCTGCGGACGGCTCTGTTCCAACGATCTGGCGGCGGTCCAGGAATTCCCCGGTTGCGCCGTTGTAGTCGAGCGTTGTGGGGATCAGCGCCCCGTCTGCGATGCCGTGGAAGGTTGTGACCACAGCCCCGGCGGTGCCGTAATCGTGGATCTCTGTCGTGCCTATCGGGGCGCCTGCGCGCAGGGTGGCGTCGGCAAACAGTGTGGTGAGATCGGCCATGGCCGCGACGGTGGCGTTAGTGGTCGTGGGCTCCCCTAGCACGGTGGCAATCGCCAGATCCTGATCGCCGCCAAAGGCGACGAGCGCTACGACGGGCAGGCCGAGGGATATTGCGAAGCTGAGGAAGGCGCCGGTGAAGGACAAAAGCACCGCAAAGGGCAGCGACCAAACCCCTGCCAGCGTGTGCCGGTCGCGGAAGGACACGAGCCGCGCACCGGGTCGTTCGGTGGTAAAGAGGTCGCGGATGATATGCTTGTGGATCAGCACGCCGGTGATGGCGGCCACCAGCATCGTGACGCCCAAGATGCCCGTCATGTAGAGCCCCCAGCGACCCGGCACGTGCAGTTGCACATGCAGGTCCACGAGGAAGTGCGAGAAGGCGCGTTCGGGGCGGTGTGACACCACATCGCTGAAGAACCCGGCGCGGGCCGATTGCAGGACGCCCGTTTGCGGGTTCACGAGGAAGCCGCGCCCGAACTGTGCCGTCCCGCCGTCGGGATGGGGTTGGTCCGTCCCGAAGAACAGGCTGAGCGTGCCGTTGCTGCCCTGGGACAGGAAGACGTGGTCGTGCATCTCGGGCGGGACCTGGGCGGCGAAGCGGGTGACGATCTGGTCGGTGCGGGGGCCGAAAAGGGGCGCGCGGTCGGTGTGTCCGGCGCTCCAGTCCGTGAGTTCGTTGTCGAGGACGACAATCGTGCCGGTGAGCATCACCACGTAGAGCAGGATAGCGAGCAGGGTGGCAGACCAGCCATGCAGGGCGACGAGGCGCTTGGTGGCGTGGTTGGCGGCGCTCATGTGAGGAAGCTCAGCGTGATGAGGGTGAGCAGGAGCGCCCCCAGCCCGAGATAGGTGGTGGCGACGCGGGGCAGGGCGGTGCTGGCGACGGGCCAGACGATGAAGCTGGACCACAGGAGCGGGAAGAGCACGACCGGCAGCACGAGGTGGTTCACGCCGCCTGCACCTGCGGGCAGGACGGTCGGCAGGCCCGCCATGGCGAGGATCGACAGGATGAAGGCCACGGGGCCCGCAAGGATCCAGCGCCAGCGTGTCGGTTGCCGGTCGATCCGGGTGGTGATCCAGTGTTGTCCGCGACGGGGGAGGGTGCCCAATGCCTGCATGTCGTCTGCCCGAGTGCGAGGCTGGCGACGCGGGATGCGTGGCTGGCATTTCGACCCAAACATAGGGGATCGCCCCGGCAATGGCGAGATGTGCGGGGGCGGAAAACGGAGTACCTTGCAATTTTTGTCAGGAAATGGATGCTGTGTGCCAGCCATCCAGCGACGGGCCTTGACCCCCGCCAGACACCCCACTCGACAACACGTGTTTCCCGGAGCTGGATATGAGAGCCCTTTCCCCCCTTTTGGTGGGTGGCGTTTCGACGCTTTCCCTGAATGCTACCCTTGCTGCCGCACAGGAGGAGGGCGCGCCCGTTGATCTGGGCACCCTGATCCTGCGGGGCGAGTTGCAGGCGCGCACGGTGCAGGACAGCCCGACATCGGCCACGATCGAGACCGGCGAGGATCTGGAGCGGAAGGGCGATACGGATTTGCAGGACGTGATTGCGCGCACGCCGGGGGTGAGCACGAGCTTTGGCGAGCAGGGCTTTTCTATTCGGGGTATCGATCAGCGCGGTGCAGGCGGTGGCGGGGCCGGTCTGGTGGTATCGACGCAGATTGACGGGGTTGCCCTGCCCACCAATCAGGCGACGTTCTACGGGCCCTATTCGGCCTGGGACATCGAGCAGGTGGAGGTGCTGCGCGGGCCGCAATCGACCCAGCAGGGGCGCAATGCGCTGGCGGGGGCCATTGTGGTGCGGTCGAAAGACCCGACATTCGAGCGGGAGTTCAAGCTGCGCGGCGAGCTGGGGTCGCGTGGATACTACCGGGCTGCATTTGCGGCCAATACGCCGCTGTCGGACACCGTTGCCCTGCGCTTTTCGGCGGAGACGGTGAATGTCGATGGCACGATTTTCAATGCCACATTGGGTGAAAATGCGGATGCTCACAGGATCGACACCTATCGCCTGAAATTTCTGTGGGAGCCCACCGATACCTTCCGCGCCATCGCGTCCTTTAGCCGGACCGAGAACTTCGCGGGCGAGGATTCGATCAACCGGACCATTTCGCCAGAGGGTCGTGTCGTTCAGCTGGATATTCCGACGCGGGAAGGGTCGCGGCATGACATTTTTGGCCTGCGCACCGAATGGGACATCAATGCGGCGCTCACGCTGGAGACGGAAACCAGCTATTACACGCAGGACTATGTCCGCAGCGAGGATGGGGACGGGTTTCCGGTCTTCCTGAGCCGGTTTGACCGCGTGGGCGAGACGGAGGTGTTTGAGCAGGATGTGCGGCTGAGTTTTGACACCGGGGCCTATTCCGGCGTTGTGGGTCTGTTTTACACCAACATTCAGGATTCGATTCCGGCGGACCTGTTGATCGATACGGGCTTTGCTCTCACACAAAGGCCCGAGGGCGCCAACGGGATTTTCGCCAACCGCTTTAGCGATGTGGTCACGGACGTTGAGAACGCGGCCATCTTTGGCGAGGTGGATATTCGTGCGGATCGGTGGCTGGACGGTTTGTCGTTCACGGTCGGCGCGCGCTACGACTACGAGGAATTCGCGTTTGATGCGGACATCGTTTACGACGCGCCTGTACCTCTGCCCCCTCAGTTCCGGGATCAATCGGCAGAGAACAGCACCAGTTTCAATGCGTTTTTGCCGAAGTTCGGGATCAATTACGAATTCAGCGACACCCAGAGGGTGAGCTTTACCATACAGCGCGGTTATCGGTCGGGCGGCACCAGCATCAATGCCGCGAATAGCATTTCCAACTTTGATCCGGAGTTTACCACCAACTACGAACTGGCTTACCGGGGCAGTTTCAACGCCGACAGCGTGTTTGTGGCGGCCAATGTCTTCTTTACCGATTGGACGGACCAGCAGGTGAACCGGTTTGCTGGGACGCTGCCCACCGGGCAGACCGTCTTTGACGTCGTCAACGCGGGCAAGTCCGAGCTTCGGGGCGGGGAACTGTCGGTCGAGGCGGAGGTGACCGAGCGGTTTTCGGTCTTTGGGCAGGTGGCCTATTCCGACACGGAGTTTGTGGAGTTCGTGAATAACGGCGTCGATCTGGCGGGCAATGACTTTCCCGGTGCGGCGGAGCTGACTGCCGCCTTTGGGGCCCGCTATGACTGGGACAACGGGGTGTCTTGGGCTTTTGATGCGTCTTACACTCAGGGCAGCTTTTTGGACATTGAGAACACCCAGGCGCAGCGCAGTGATGATCGGTGGGTGGTCAATTCCTATCTGACCTACGAGATGGATGACCTGCAATTGGGGCTGTATGTGCGCAACCTGTTTGACGAGGAATATGCGACAAACAGGTCCGTGGACGAAACCGGCATCACGTTCGAGCGGCTGGGTGAGCCGCGGACGATTGGCGTTTACGTGCAGCGGAGTTTCTGAGCGGTGGTGGTCGTGACTCTTGCCATCAGCCTGGCGTGTGTGGCGTGGCTGGCGCGGTTTGATCCCAAGCGGCGGCGCAGCTTTGGCTTGCCGCCGCGCGCGGCTCCGGTGCCTGCGTGGGCGGTTTGGGTGTTGTTGATCTCTCCCGGCGTTGGTCTTGCCCTTGCGGGGGAGGCGGCGGGCTTTGTTCTGTGGCTGTCGGCGGTGTGCGTGTTCGGCTGGTGCGTGGTCTGGGTGCCGCCGCACACCTATCGCCGGGTGTTGGAGCGGGTCCGTGCGCGGTTGCCTTGTACCTAGGCCGTGAGGGCAACCAAGTGGTTGTCGAAAGCGAGCTTATGGGTTGTGCGGTTTTGGAGGGTGTCCCCGGTGAGCGTATGCACCCTGCCGAGTCCATCGGTGACAAGGCAGGTGCCGTCGGGGGCGGCGCAGAGGCCGCAGACGTCGGTTGCCTTGTGCGCGCCCGTTTGCTGGCCGGTCTGATCGAAGGAAAAGGCGATGTTGCCGCGTGGGGAGGAGGCTGCATAGTGGCCGTCGCCGAACGCGCTGACGCTGCCGATATAGCCGTCGAGGCCGAAGAGGGCGGTTTCGTCCATCTGCGCGGGCAGAAGCGTGCCATTTCCCTTGTATAGAGCCACAAGTGGGGGCGGATCGTAGGGATCGCCCTGCCATTGGAAGCCGCAGATCACGGTGCCGTCGGGAGCGGCTGCGATGTGGCGGAGGGAGTTTTGATGAATGTTCTCCGGCACGTGAGCCGTGTCGATATGTGTGCCGTCCGGGGCGAGGATCGTGAGGTTGGGTTGCATCGTGTCGAGGTTCAGCTTGTCGCGCCCGGTGTCGGGGTGCGTTCTGATCCCGCCGTTCGCGACTGCGAGCGTGCCGTTGGGCAGGCGGAGGATTTCGTGTGGGCCGATGCCGCCGGATGGGACGTCGCCTACGCGCGAGTAGCCTGCGCTGCGGTCCCACATGCCGATGCGGCCCGCGCCGGTGGCGATGTCGTTTTCCGGGGTGAAGAGCAGGATGCCATCGGAAGAAAAAGCGGCGTGGCCGTAGAAATGCCGCCCGTCTGGGCTGGTTAGGGTCTGTTTCACCTCGCCCGTGCCGCAGTCGATGACCTTGGCGAAGGTGCCGGGGCGGCGGGCGATGGCGACGGCTTCGGCCACATGTGGATGCGCCGCAGCGGCATGGCCACGGGCGGGCAGGGGGATTTGGAAGGTGATGTCGCCTCTCGCCGTGAGGCCGACGAGGACGTAGGCGCCGCTGGGGGTCATCGCGGCGCTGAGGGCGACGGGGCTGCCGACGTCGGCCCAGCTGAGTGTGGGCGTGAGCGAGGCGGAAGTGAGCCCGGCGAGGAAGGCGCGGCGGGAGGGCATCAGTCGCCGTCGAGCGCGTTGAACCCTGCGGGGATGCCGAGGGGCGTGCCGATTTCGTCGATGACGGCGACCTGAATGGCGCGGACGGATTGTTGCAGCACCTCGACCTTGAACCGTTCGGCGGGGTCGGCGACGCCCTGAAGGGCGGGGTCGTCCAGCGCGTCGGCGCGGGTGATGGCTTCTGCAAATGCGGCCTTGGTCGCTGTCAGGTCGGTGTCGGTCATGGTGGTGGCGAGCGCTTCGAGGGCCGCCAGTTGCAGTTGGATGTGTTGGAGGGAACGTTCGGAGCGTCGCGCTTCGGCCCGGCGGGGGCGGGGCCGGTCGAAGGTGCCCAAGGGGCGGCCAAGGCGCTGGTCGTGTAAGAATTCGAGGCCGGTGGATAGGGATGTGTAGAGGGCGCGCTTTGCTTCAATCGGGGTTTGGAAGCGGGTGTTTCCTTCTTCCCCGGCTGTCGTCATCAAGCTCGCGAAAGCGGGCCAATCGGCTTGGATAGAGCCTGATTTCTGCGCGAGGCCCGTGGCGATGGCTTGGGTCAGGCGGCAGGCGTAATCCGCGTCGGGCTGGTCGTCGTAGAGCATCCGTTCCAGCGCGGTGAAGCCCTGGGCTGCGGCGGAGACATCGGAGAATGCCTCTGCGTCGTCCACGATGGGGTCGGTGGCTGCGGTGAGCCTTGCCAGCGCTTTGCCGGTGCTGTCCTTGGGGTCGGGCCAGAAGGACATGGCGAGGGGGAGCGCTTGGTCCTCGATCGGGCCGAACTGGATGTGGCTGATGCTGATCCAGGCGTCGTAGGCGTCGTGGAAGGCGGGGCGGAGGGCGTCTGGCGTGCAGTCGGCTTGGGCTGCGGCGGCGAGTTTGGTGGTTTCTTCGACCAATGCTGCGTGACCCGGCAGGATGTGGGTGTCGAGTGTGCGCTGGACATCTGCGACGGCGGGCAGGGCGGAGAGGCAGAGGGCGGCGAGGGCGAGGCGCATAGTTACAGGCTTTCGAGGAAACGGATCAGGGCGGCGCGGTCGGCGGGAGGCATGTCGACGACCGCTTGCTTGTGCGGTTCGGCTTCGCCGCCGTGCCACAGCACCGCTTCGAGCAGGTTGCGGGCGCGGCCATCGTGGAGGAAGTAGGTATGGCCGGAAACCGTTTCCGTCAGCCCGATGCCCCAGAGGGGCGGGGTGCGCCACTCCTGACCGTTGGCGCGTCCCTCGGGCCGGTTGTCGGCGAGGCCGGGGCCCATGTCGTGCAGGAGGAGGTCGGTGTAGGGCCAGATGAGCTGGAAGCTTTGCTCGGGCTGGCCGTCGAGCCGGTGGGTGACGTGCTTGGGCGTGTGGCAGGCGATGCAGCCGGTGTTGTAGAACACCTGTTTGCCGCGCAGCACTTCCGGGTCGCCCGTGTCGCGGCGGGCCGGGACGGCGAGGTTGGCGGAGTAGAAGGTGACGAGCTCGAGGCCTGCGATGCCAATCTCGGCATTGTCATGGACGGCGGTGTTGCCGTTGGGCGCGGCCAGGCAGGCGGTTTGGGTGTCGGTGCAGTCGCCGTGGCCTGCGGGGTGCAGGGGGGTCGAGATGCCAATGTCACCCGCGAAGGCGGCGGCGGACTGTTCCCAGACGGAGGGCTTGCCTGCTTTGAGGCCGAAGCGGCCGAGCATGGGGACGCCGTATTGATCTGACATGACGATTTGGGCGCGGCCCGAGATGCCGTCGCCATCTGCGTCGTCGGGGTCGGCTTTAGCCAGAATGTCCGCCGCCGGGATCGCGTCGAGCAGGCCAAGGCCGATCATTTGCGGGGCGACGCGGGCGCTGATCATGGCGTTGTCGTGCAGGGCGCCGTAGCCGAGATTGGTGAGGGTGGTTGTCGGTTTGCGCAGGCTGGCGGTTTCGCCGCCGGAAAGCTCGATCACTTCTTCGGTGTAGGTGATTTTGATGTCGGCCTCGGCCTGGATGCCGGCGATGGAGAAATCCTGGATCTGTCCGCCGTAGTTCGGCTCGGGCTGGGTGGCGATAAAGTCCGCGATCTGTTCTGGGGCTGCGCCGCCGGGGATGGAGATGCGGACGAGCATGGACACGGCGCTGTCGTCTGGTCCCTCGGGCGGGTGGCCGCGCCCGTCTTTGAGGTGGCAGCGCTGGCAGGAGCGCGCGTTGAAGAGGGGGCCGAGGCCGTCGGAGGCAAGGGTGGAGGCGGGGGAGGATACCCACAGCTTTTTGAAGAGGCCGTTGCCGACTTTGAAATCCAGTTCCTTTTCGAAGCTGATATTGCCGGACGGTTGTGAGAAGGCGTCGCGCGTGGCGCGGGCGCGGACGGTGGCGGCACCGCCGGGATTGCCTTCGAATTGTTCGGGTTTGGTAAAATCGGTCGTGGGCGCGATCACACGCTGGATCCGCTCCGCCTCAGCCGCGGTGCGCGGGATCACGGACAGGTGCAGGTCCGTGAGTTCGACGTCCAGTGGTGCGGCAAATGCCAGCGTGGCGGGCAAGATAAGGGCGACGGAGGTTGTGATTTTCTTCATAGCTTATAAATATAGTCAGGAATACGCTTTGGCGAGATGATTCCCGCCATCGAAGGACTTGGAGACTGCGACATGGTGCCCTTGCGACTGGATCTGGCGACTGAGCCACACGGCGCCCCGCCTGTGCGGCCCGTGTCCGATGGCGCCTTTGCCTTTCTGAACCAGTTGCGTTTCATGTCGATGACCTGCCGGTCGAAGCGACGGGCGGATCTGTTCGAGGCCTGTGCGCTGTTGCATGTGACCCGGTCGGCCAGTCGGGAGGCGCATGCCGAGGCGTTGATGCGCTGTTTGGCGCAAGCGCTTGATAAACAGCCGCGTTTGCATGCGCCGGGTACGGTCGAGATGACCTTTGACGAGACCTGGTTGCTGCAACTGGGGCAGGCGATTGCGCGGGCGGATGAGGGCAGTGTTGCGTTTCTTTTGAAGTCGCGTGTGCTGCCGGAACACCGCCGTTTGATCCGCTATCTGGTGGGGCGGATTTCAGAGTATTTTTCTCTGATTTAGAATTATTCTAAAAACCTCTTGCTTCTTCCGTTTGGGTGCCTAACTACTGTTGGGCAAGCCAGCCAGTGATGTGCAAGCCAGCGTAAAATTTCGATGAGGGAGTTAGGAATGACCCAAACAGCTGTTGCGCTGTCCACCGACGCACGTGCCGCCATTGTTGAGGCGCTGAACCAGTCCGTTGCCGAGACTGCCGTCACGACCATGCTGGCGCAGAACTTCCACTGGAACGTCAAAGGTATGGCATTCGGCCCCCTGCACGATCTGTTCCAGAAGATTTACGAAGATCATTTCGCCGCGCAGGACGATCTGGCCGAGCGTATCCGTGCGCTTGACGCCCATGCCGAGGGCACACTGGCCGGGATGCTGGAGCGGTCCAAGATCAAAGAGCATGACGGGCATGCGACCGACAAAGAGATGATCAAGATGATGCAGGAGGCGCAGGAAACGCTTGCCGCCACTCTTGCAGGCTGTGGCGAGTTGGCCGCCGAGCATGGCGATACGCTGACCGAGGACCTGTGCATCGCGCGCGGTCAGGATCACGAAAAGTTCGCTTGGTTCCTGCGGGCGCATCTGGCGTAAGCCGGGTCCGCAGAGAGGCATAGGAAGCCACCCAGACACCCGAGCCACCGAAACGGCAGCCAGGTATCCAGGCAGCGACCCACGCAGAGGTCAAGCCACGTTGCGGACAGCGGCGGTTGGCTTGACCTTTTTTCTTTTTTGCCCGGTCAGTTCAGCGCGGTGGCCGATGAAAACGGGTCGGTGAGCGTCATGCGGTCCACGCAGACAGTCTTGTCTTCGAATGCGTTGTCGATGCGGCAGGCACCGATCACCATCTGGTAGCTTTCCACATCTGTATCGGTGGCCGAGCAGGGGGCGTTGGGTGTCTCGAACGTTGCGGACGCCGAGGCGCCGGGGGCGACGTTCATAAACGACGCGCCCTTGGATCGTCCCACCTGTTCTTCGCCGATGTGGTTGAGGAAGAAGGCGTTGATCTCTGTCAGGGTCGTGTCGCTGTTGTTCGTCAGTGCGACTGTGATCGTGCAATAGTAGTCCCGCTTGCCGATCTCGGTCAGTTCGAGGCTGTAGTCAGCGAATGCTGGCGCTGCGACTATGCTGCAGAGGGCGATGAGGGGGAGGCGCATGCGTGTCTCTCAGGCGACATCGCGGACTTCGGCGATGGGTTTCACTTTCTTCTTCAGGCATTTGCGCAGGTATTCCGGCGCCCAATGCCGGTATTTGCCAAGCCGTGACTGTTGGCCGATCAGCATCTGGACGAACCCTTCGCGGTGCTTGTCCTTTTTCAGCGCCTTGAACATCGACTTCTGCGCCTTGGTCATGGAGCAGCCGATACAGTGGCCTTCGCGCTTGAATTTGCAGACGTCGATACAGGGGCTTGGGGTCTTGGCCATGTGAAACCTCGCTGGTTTTGATATAGCTGGGTCTTTTGGTCAGGAATTACAATGCGCGCACCGGAAACGCGGACATCCGGTGCGCGCTGTGGCTGCCCCGAGGGGGGCAACATGTGCGCGGCACGTTTGCTTTGGGAACACGCCGCTGCCGCGCACGGGGAGCCATTATTGGAAAACGGCGTCAGGGTTGTCGAGGCTGTCGGAGCCTTCGATCTCGATCTCCCCGGTGCCCAAAGCGGCCACCGCCCGTTCGATGGAACGGGTTTGATCGACAAAGGCGTTTACGCCGCCCATAATCAGGGCTTCGCCAGCGTCATTGCCGCGCTCCAACATGGAATCGTAGGCAAATCCAGCCTCAGCCGCGATCTTCATTTCCAGCATTTCAAGCACGCTGTCAGCGAGTTTGCCCTGCAGTTCTGCATCCACACCTGCATCTGCTTCAGCCACCAGTCCGGCCAGTGACGCGCCCGACACGATGGACCCATCCACACGTGTGTAGCTGCCAAGATAGACGTTACGGATGCCGACCGCATTGTAGAAGTGGTCGTTATGGGTGTTGTCCGCGAAGCAGGAATGCTCTTCTTCGGGATCGTTCAGCATGACACCAAGGCGCATGCGCTCGCCCGCTGTCTCGCCATAGGACAGCGAACCCATGCCGGTGAGGATCGCGTTGATCCCTGCGTTTTCGTCTGCGGTAAGTTGGGCGCGGGCGTCCCCGCCGTCCTGCCATTGTGCCACCATCCATTCCAGATCGGACACCAGCAGCTCCGTTGCCGCTGTTAGATATTGGGCACGGCGGTCACAGTTCCCGCCGGTGCAGGCGTCATCCTGGGCGTAGTCCGTCCAGGGGCGTGCGCCTGCCCCCGCGCCGTGGCCGTTCAGATCCTGGCCCCAGAGCAGAAATTCGATGGCGTGATAGCCGGTTGCGACGTTCGATTCCACGCCGTCCGCCTCGTGCAGCGCCCCTTCGAGCAGGTCCGGGTTGATGGTGGAGGCGTCGATGGTTTCGCCGGACAGCGTGAAGGTGGGGTTCGCGATCACGTTCAGCACGGCGTATTCGTTTTCATCCGTGGCGCCGCCGTAGGAGGGGTCGACGTAGTCGATCAGACCCTCGTCCAGCGGCCAGGCGTTTACCTTGCCTTCCCAGTCATCGACGATGGCGTTGCCGAAGCGGTAGACCTCGGACTGCTGGTAGGGGACGCGGGAGATGATCCACGCGGCCTTGGCCGCTTCGAGCGCTTCGGCAGAGGGCGTTTCGGTCAGCGTGTTGACCGCATCGAGCAGCGCCTGCGCCGTGGTCAGGCTGTCGGTATATTTGGCCAGCGCGATATCCGCGTAATTGTCCAGAACGGCTGCCTTGTCCGCGAGCGCGGGGGTGGCTGCCAGTAGCACTGTCCCTAGTGCCGTTGTCAGTGTCAGTTTCATAGGTAACGTCCCCTTTGGATTTTTGTTCTGACTTTGGTTAGTGCAGACGCACCACGTTGGGCGCGGCTGCGGGTGAAATCGGATCGGACTTTTGGCCGTGGATGTGGCGCAGGGTGCTGCCAACCTCGCCCGCCATCAGGGCGATGTGTTCGGCATGGGCCGGGCCGGTGAGCAGCGTCGCAATGAGGGCCGCGTCGTTCAGGTGACCGTCGGATGCGGTGCGCACCAGGTGGACAAAGATACATTCGTCGGAGCCCACGCAATTGCATCCCACCGCGTGGCGGATGAGGGGACGGGGTGCTGTGCACAGGATCTTGCGCGTCATGCGCTGGAACGTGGCCCAGGCGCGCTCGGCTTCGGCGGCGGGCAGGGCGTTGAGGTAATCATCGCGTGCGTGGTGCTGGCCGTTCGGCCCCTCGCACCAGAGGCGGAGGTTGAGGACGAGGTTCGCCTCCCATGCCTCCATCCGGTTCAGCACGTTGACAGTGGCCCCGCCGCGGGCGTGGTTGGGCGCTGTCATTTCGTCAGGATCAGTTTGCCCGCGCGCGTGATGCGCAGGTAGTAAACTTGACCATCAAGGACAATTGAGGCTTGGACTCCGTCCTTGATTAGATCGCGTGCGTCATAGGTGTCCATGTGTTGCGCGTCCGGGGCTGCGGTTGTGTTCGGCACTTGTGTCATCGCGTTCATGCTGCACGCTCCAGATGGTCGAGCATACGTTCCAGGCAGTGGTCGTTTGAGTAGTGCCCGTCGAGTGCGCCTTGCAGCAGTTCTTGGCAGCAGGGTTTGTCACAGTACGTCCGGGCGCGCGGGCGTTGATCTTTGTTTTGTCTCACCATGTCTCACCTCCAGTTGGTGTCACCGGCGTCTGGGCTGCCCGTTCAGGGGTGGCTGAGACTCATCGCTGTTATGTTGATCGTTTTTGTCGGGATCGTCAATCCTGACTAATACAGTAAGAAAAGAAAAAGGCGCGGTATTTTCCGCGCCTTTCACATTTTGGGCAGAGGTCTGCTTATTCCCAGCCGACCTCGTTAAAGATCTTCTGCGCCGCAGGCACGTTCTTGGCCACTTTGGTCAGGTCCACGGCGTCCGGGCGGAAGAGACCCAGGGCTGCCACGGAGGGGCTGAGGCCCACGCCTGGCACAGCCGGGTATTCGTCGTTACCGGCCGAGAAGTATTCCTGCGCCTGATCGCTGGCCAGGTATTCCAGGAACAGGATCGCGTTGTCCTTGTTTGGTGCGTTGGCTGCAACGCCGCCGCCCGACAGGTTCATGTGCGCGCCTTCGGCGTTCTGGGCGGGGAAGATCCAGCCGATGTTCTCGCGTGCGTCTGCCGGCAGGCCGTCAACCTCTTTGCGGATGGCGCGGGCGAAGTAGTAGGTGTTCGAGATCGAGATGTCGCATTCACCTGACACGAGGCCGCGCAGCTGGTCGGTGTCGCCGCCCTGCGGGGCACGGGCGAAGTTGTTCACGATGCCCTGGGCCCATTCCTTGGCTGTGTCTTCGCCGTGGTTTTCGATGATCGCTGCCAGCAGTGTCTGGGAATAGACGTTGGAGGACGAGCGGTGGCACACCATGCCTTCAAAGGCGGGGTCCGCTAGCTCGACATAGCTGGTGGGCGGGTTTTCTACGTCGGTCTTGTCGTAGAAGATGATCCGGGCGCGTTGGCTGAAGCCGAACCATTGGTTGTCGCCGTCTTGCAGGGCGGCGGGAATGCGGGCTTCGAGCACGTCGCTTTCGATGGATTGCAGAACGCCTGCGTCCTTGGCACGCTCAAGGCGCGAGGTGTCGACTGTCAGCAGGATGTCTGCGGGGGAGTTTGCGCCCTCGGCCTTCATCCGTTCGATCAGCTCGTCGGCCTTGCCTTCGATCCGGTTGATGGTGATGCCGGTTGCTTCCGTGAAGTCGGAGTAGAGACGCTCGTCGGTGTCGTAGTGACGCGACGAGTAGAGGTTCAGTTCGCCCTCGGCCACGGCAGTGGTCGCTGTGATCGCTGCGACGGCGAGGGTGACAAAACACGTTCTGGTGGTCATGGAAAGGCTCCCTGTTTCCATTGATCTAAATCCTACAGAAATAGTCAATTACAGGCTTCTGCAGGTAAGGCAACCCTTTCTGAGCGAAATTGTCGGGAATCCCTTGTCGAATCCCGACTTTTTCTGTCATGTTTCTGCGACCAAGCCACAGCAGCCGCTGAACGCCCGGTAAAATGCCCTCGGTTGCATGCCCGTTTCAGGGAGTTTTGGTTTGTATCTTCACCCGGTGACGTACAGATGGTTTCGCATGTGTTTGCGTCGCATATGCGCGGGTGTCCGGCCCGAAGCGCTGCGCGTGATGACGCATCCGATGGACGCCTATGCCCATCGTCCGCCGCGACCGCCCGCGCATCGGCGCGACGCCTGATCAGGCGTCTTCGACTTCGAACAAGGCGGGGATCGCGGGGCAGGGGACAAGCGTGTTGCCGATCACATCCGCCAGCGTCGTCTTGTGCAGGAAGACATAGACATGCGCGCTGAGCCCCTCCCACAGACGGTTTGACAGCGATTGGGCTTGGGTGCCTGACGATCCGCCCTTGGCCCCTGCGCCAGTGCGCATGGCATCGACGGATTCGTCCACGGCGCTCAGCACCTCGTCAATGCGGATGTCTTGCGGGGCGCGCGCCAGTTTGTAGCCGCCGCTCGGTCCGCGGCTCGACATCACCAGCCCGTGCCGCCGCAGCTTGGCAAAGAGCTGTTCGAGATAGGGAAGCGAGATGCTTTGCCGCTGGCTGATCTCGGCCATCGAGACGGGGCGCGCATCCTGGTGAAAGGCGAGGTCCACTAGGGCGACCAGTGCGTAGCGTCCCTTGGTGCTGAGTTTCATGTTGCGTGTCCTGTGTTTCTGGCAGCCCTATTCGGCGGCATGCGGTGCCGCGCAATGGGGCAGGATGTATGGGATGGTGTCGGTTGGCGCGGTGTTGACCCGCAGCGTGCAGCCATAGGCCCGCGACAGCACATCGTCCGTCATCACGTCTGCGGGGTGTCCGGATGCCAATAGCTGACCCTCGGCCATCACCAGCACGTGGTCGGCGAAAAGGGCCGTGAGGTTGAGGTCGTGCATCACCGCGATGACCCCGCCACCTGCGCGGGCGAAGTTGCGCGCGATGGTCATCACCTGAAGCTGGTGCGCGATGTCGAGGCTGGACACCGGTTCGTCCAGCATCAGCCAGCGCGGGCCTTCTGCCGTGCCCGGTGACCAGACCTGTGCCAGCACACGGGCCAGTTGCACGCGTTGTTGTTCGCCGCCCGAAAGCTCCTGGTAGTAGCGGTTGGCGTAGCCTGCGAGGCCGACGCGGGCGAGGGCGGCTTCGGCGCGGTGGTGGTGTTCGGCGTCGGGGCCGGACGTCAGCCCGATACGTACGACTTCGATGGCGTGGAAGGGGAAGGCCAGGGTCGAAGCCTGGGGCAGCACACCGCGCAGGCCTGCCAGTTCCCATGGCTGCGCTGTGGCGACGTCGGTGCCGTTGAGGGTGATCTGGCCGGTGTAGGGCAGGTCGCCGCAGATCGCCTTGATCAGGGTCGATTTTCCGGAGCCGTTGGGGCCGACGATGGCCGTGACCGCGCCGGGCACGGCGTTTGCGGTGAGGCCTTCGATCACCGTTTTGGGCCCGTAACGGACCGTGATGTTGCGCACGGCGAGCGTCACAGGTCCACCATGCCGCGTTGCCGGAGCAGGATCCAGAGGAAGACCGGTGCCCCCAGCACTGCCGTGACGATGCCGATGGGCAGTTCGGCAGGGGCGATGATGACCCGTGCGATGACATCCGCCAGCACCAGCAGCAGCGCGCCGAGGAGGGCGGCGTTGATCAGGAGTGGGCGGTGGTCGGGGCCGGTGCCGAGCCGCAGGAGGTGGGGGACCACGATGCCGATGAAGCCGATGGCACCCGACACGGCAACCGCGGCGCCGGTGGCGGCGGCGACGGTGAGGATCGCCAGCCCTTTGACCCGTTGGACGTTGAGGCCGATATGGGCTGCTGTTGCTTCGCCGAGGGCTAGCCCGTTGAGGCCGCGCCCGAGGGTGCAGGCGGCGATGAGGGCGAGGGCGATGATGGGGCCTGCTGCGACCACCTTGGCCCAGCTTGCGCCGCCCAATGACCCGAGGCCCCAGAAGGTGAGGTCGCGCAGTTGGCGGTCGTCGGACATGTAAACGAGGATGCCTGACAGCGCGCCCGCGAGGGCGCCGAGGGCGATGCCCGCGAGCAACATGGTAGCAACGGAGGTGCGCCCACGGCGTGTGGACACGCGGTAGAGTAGGATAGTGCTGGCCCAGCCGCCGAAGAAGGCGGCGATGGGGACCAATTGGTCGCCTGCGATGCGCGACAGCCAGAGCGGGGCGAGGCCTGCGAGAACGATGGCGGTGATGGCACCGAGGCCTGCGCCCGCGCTGACGCCAACGAGGCCGGGGTCGGCCAGCGGGTTGCGGAAGAGGCCTTGCATGACGGCACCGCCGACCGCGAGGGCGCTGCCCACGAGCAGGCCGAGGATCAGGCGGGGCATGCGGATGTCCCAGAGAACGATGGCCTCCATCCGTGTGAGGGCTTCGCCGGTGGCGAGTTTCCAGAGCGCGGGGCCGAGGGAGACTTCGGTGGCGCCGACCGTGAGGCTGAAGAGGCTAACAAGGATGAGGGCGAGGGCAAGCCAGCCGTGCAGGATGCGCGCCCGTGCGACGCGGCTTTGCGGCAGGTGATCGGCCAGTGCCATGGGGTCAGACGGGGTAGAGCGCGCGGTTGAGGGCTGTAACCGCCCCCGCCGTGCGCGGGCCGAAGCCGAGAAGGAACAGGCCGTCCATTCGGACCACGGATCGGTTTTGTGCGGCTGGCGTGGCTTGTAGGGCGGGGAGGGCGAACAGTTCGTCGTCCGTCGATGCGTGGTCGCCGGTCTGGTCCATCATCAGGATGACGTCGGGGGCGGCGGCGCTGGCAGCCTCGTCGGACAGGGGCTTGTACCCTTCGAAGGCGGAGATGGCGTTGGTGCCGCCTGCCATGCCGATGATGCCGTCGGCCCCCGTGCCTGTTCCGGAGGCCATGATGCGGCCCCCTTGGGTCGACAGGATGAACATGACCCGTTTGGGCGTGCCGTTGGTTTCACTTGCCCGCGCGAGGGCGGTGTTTAGCGCGGTGGTTGTTTGGTCTGCCAGTGTTTGGGCCGCGTCGGGGACGTTGAGGGCCGCGCCGACAGCGGTGATCTTGGCGATGATGGCTTGGGCATCATAGCCCTCGGGCACCTCGACATAATCGATGGAGGCGGCGCGGAGGATGTCGATCACCTCGGGCGGGCCAGCGCCCTCGGCAGATATGATGAGGGAGGGGGCGAAGGACAACACGCCTTCGGCGGAGAGGCGGCGCATGTAGCCGACATCGGGCAGGGCCTGTGCCTCGGGCGGGTAGGTTGAGGTCGCGTCGCGGGCGAGCAGGCGGTGTTGTTGGTCGAGCGCATAGACGATCTCGGTCACGTCGCCGCCGATGGCGATGGTGTCTTGCGTTGCGGCCAGCGCGCGGGTGGGCTGCGTTGCGGCGAGGGCCAGCGACAGGGCGATGAAGTCGCGGCGGTCCATCACGCGGCGACCCCGTCAAGCTCTGCCACGATGGCGCGGAAGGCGGGGCGGCTGTCGCGCCCTTCCTTGGGCACGCCAAAGACCTGGAAGATGAGCGCGCCGTCTTTGTCGAACGCCTCGACCGACGTGGCGGTGCCGCGTTGGGTGGGCTTGTCGACGGCCCAGACCTCGGCCAGGTGATCGCGGCGCAGGTGGAGGTTGAAGCGGGGGTCCATGACGTTCTGCCATGGTCCCATGGGTTTGAGCGTGTGCAGCGCGCCGGTGTGGATCTGGATACAGCCGCGGTTGCCGACGAACAGCATCACCTCGGTTTCGGTGCGTTGCAGGTCGGTCAGCAGGGTGTCGATGGCGGAGGGGTCGAGCGAGCGGGCGAAGGGCGCACCGGCGGCGCGGTAGGCGCCGAGGCGGTTCATCTTGAGCTTGGACACCAGCCGCAGGAACTGGTGCGTGTCGGTCATGCGCTGCCATTCCTTGCGCAGGATGTCGATTTTGTCCTCGGCGATCTTGGGCGCTTCGGGGGGCTTGCGGTCTGCGAATGTGGCGTCTGGCGATTGGTCGTCGGTGGCCAGCTTCTTTGTCAGGTCGGTAAAGGCCGCGTGGTTTGAGCCATCGCGCAGGATGATCTTGTGGACGGCATCGCCTGCCGCATCGAAGACCTGAACGCTGCGGCGCGTGCCTGCGTCGCTTTCGCGTTCGACGAGGAAGGCGTGTTGCCAGTGGCTGGGGAAGATGCGCAGGTCGATGTCTTCGGTCAGGATCATCGCGGCGTGGTGGCCGGGGTGGTAGTTGTCGTAGATCCCGATCTTTTCGTGCACGCAGGAGGCGTTGCGAGTGAGCGCCATGACCTCGCCTAGCTGTTGGGCGGCGTCCATGACCACGTCGGGATGCGCGTCGATGCGGGTGACGCCGTGGCCGCAATAGGCGGCGACGAGTGCGCCCTCGCTGATGCCGTTTTGCTCGGCAAAGTCGCGGTCGCGGAGGTCGGGTTTGTCTGCGCGGCGGGCGCGGATGGTTTCGGCGGAAATATGAGGTGCAGACACGCGGCCAAATCCTGATGCTAAACAAGGGCAAGGGATGGCTGGGCCGGGTGGCTTGGCTATGTTCTGTGATTTCCGATAAAAATAGTAGACTTTATGGGCAAGGACAAGCGGCGATGCACGTGGCACCGCCGCAGGTCATCAGAACGTGATGTTGACCTTGACGGCCTGCGACCGGTCGCCTGCCAGTTCGAAGGCTTCGACCGCTGCATCGACGCCGATGGCGTGGGTGATGAGCGGGGTCACGTCGAGCCGACCTGTGCGCATCATTTCCACGGCAGTGAAGAACTCGGCGTGGAAGCGGAAAGAGCCCTTGAGTTGCAGTTCTTTGGCCGTCATCGCCTGCATAGGCAAGGTCATGTCGCCGCCCAAGCCCAATTGCATGATCGTAGCGCCGGGGCGCAGGGCAGGGACGGCGGAGGCGAGGGCGGAGGCGACGCCGGAGCATTCGAAGAGAACATCGAAGTGGCCCTTGTCTGCTTCGAATTGGCTGAGGCCGTCGGGGGTTTGTGCGACGTTGATCGTGTTATCGGCGCCCACGTCGCGCGCTTTGCCCAGCGTGAAGTCCGAGATGTCGGTGGCGGCGATGTCTACTGCGCCCGCAGCGCGGGCGACCAGGACAGCGAGCAGGCCGATAGGGCCGCAGCCGGTGACCAGCACGCGCTTGCCCATCAGGTCGCCCGCTTGCTTGGCGGCGTGCAGGACGACGGATAGGGGTTCGGCCATGGCGGCCTCGCCTGCGCTCAGATCACCTGCCGGGGCGCATTGGGCGGCGTCAGCGACGATGTATTCGCGGAAGGCCCCCTGGATGTGGGGGAAAGGCATGGCGGAGCCGTAGAACCGCATGTTGAGGCAGTGGTTCTGTTTGCCTTCGAGGCAGAATTTGCACTGACCGCAGGGGCGGGACGGCGACACGGCGACAAGCGCGCCGGTGTCGAGGCCCGTGACACCATCGCCCACGGCTTCGATATGACCCGCGACTTCGTGACCGAGGATCATGGGCTCCTTCAGTTGGATCGGGCCGAATCCGCCGTGGTTGTAGTAGTGCAGGTCCGAGCCGCATATGCCGCCCGCGGCCATCTTGACCAGCACCTGACCTGGGCCGGGCGTGGGCATGTCGCGGGTTTCGACCCTCAGGTCCTTGGCCGCGTGGGCAACGATGACTTTCATGGGGTGGCCTTTCACAGAACGGGGGTCAGCAGGGCATCACCTGCGAAATGGGCGGTCAGGTTGTCGCGCAGAAGCTGGCCCATGGCCTTGCGTGTTTCGATTGTACCCGAGGCGTGGTGCGGCTGCACCAGCACATTGTCGAGGTCGAGAAAGCGCGGGTCGAGCGCGGGTTCCTTTTCGAAGACGTCGAGGGCTGCCGATCCCAGGGCGCCGGATTGCAGGGCGTCGATCAGCGCGTCCTCATCGATGTTGGAGGCGCGGGAGATGTTGATGATCATGCCGTCGGGGCCGACCGCTTCGATGATGTCTTTGTTGACGATATGCCGTGTTTCTGCGGACGCCGCGAGAGTGACGAAGAGGAAGTCAGCGTGTTGTGCCAACGCGAGGGGGCTGTCGAGGAAAGTCCAGTCGGGGGCGTAATCCTTGGCCGCGATGTCGGAATAGGCGATGTCCATGCCGAAGCCTGCGAGCCGTTTGCCGACTTCGAAGCCGATGCGCCCGAGGCCGAGGATGCCGGCCTTGCGTCCAAAGACACGGCGCTTGAGCGGGTAGAGCCCCTTGGCCGCCCATGAGCCGTCGCGCACCCAGCTTTCCGCTCCGATCATGCCGCGGGACTGGCAGAGCATCATAGCGACGCCGAGGTCGGCCACGTCTTCGGTCAGCACGTCGGGCGTGTTTGTGACGCGGATGTTGCGGGGTTTGCAGGCGTTGAGATCTACGGCGTCGTAGCCCACGCCGTAGACCGAGATCAGTTCGAGCGATGGGCAGGCGGCGATCATGTCCGCGTCTGCGCCAAGTTCGCCGCGCGTGGCGATGGCGCGTACGTTGGGGCCGTGTTCGGCGAGGAAAGCGGGGGCGTCAGATGCTTCGAACAAGCGTTTGACGTCGAAGGCGGCATCAAGCGGATCCTGGTCCCATTCGGGGTAGGGGCCGACTTGGAGAACGATGGGTTTGGTCATTGCGATTCCTCGTTGACACGCGATGTTATCGGTATCATGTTATCGATAACAATTCGGCGGGCGTCAATCCCGTCCTCAAAATTCGGAGTGTCGCATGTCTGACCTTTTCTCGCTTTCGGGCCGCCGCGCCCTGATCACCGGATCGTCGCAAGGGATCGGCTTTGCGCTGGCCAAGGGGTTGGCGGAAGTAGGTGCGGAGATCGTTCTGAACGGGCGCGATGAGGGCAAGTTGGCGACGGCGGCAGAGGCGTTGGGTGGCAACGTGCACACGTTGGCCTTTGACGCAACGGACCATGATGCGGTGCGGGCTGCGGTGGATGGGTTCGAGGCCGACAAGGGTGCCATCGATATCCTGATCAACAATGCAGGTATGCAGCACCGGACGGAGTTGGAGAACTTCCCGGCTGATGCGTTCGAGCGGTTGTTGCAGACGAATATCGCGAGCGTGTTCCATGTGGGGCAGGCCGTGGCGCGGCATATGATCGGGCGCGGTGCGGGCAAGATCATCAATATCGCCTCGGTCCAGACAGCGCTGGCCCGTCCGGGGATTGCGCCCTACACGGCAACCAAGGGGGCGGTTGCCAACTTGACCAAAGGCATGGCGACGGACTGGGCGAAGCATGGCTTGCAGTGCAATGCGATTGCACCGGGCTACTTTGATACGCCGCTGAACGCGGCACTTGTGGCCGATTCTGAGTTTTCCGCTTGGCTGGAGAAACGCACCCCGGCGGGCCGCTGGGGCAAGGTCGAGGAGCTGGTGGGCGCTGCCGTCTTCCTTTCGTCGCCCGCGTCGAGCTTTGTCAACGGTCACACGCTGTTCGTGGACGGCGGCATCACGGCGTCGCTCTGATGCGGTGTTATGTGCTGATGGGCGTGTCGGGCTGCGGGAAGTCGTCCGTGGGGACGGCCTTGCAGGTGATGTGCGACATGGAGTTCGTGGATGGCGATGACCTGCATCCGCAGGAAAACATCGACAAGATGGCGCAGGGTGTGCCGCTGGATGATGAGGACCGCGCGCCGTGGTTGGCCGATGTGGGGCGGATGCTGGCGCGGCATGAGGGGGCCATCGCCATTGGCTGCTCGGCCCTGAAGAAGAAGTACCGCGACTGGATACGCGAGCATGTCGATGAGCCGGTGCATTTTATTCACCTGGACGCGCCGCGTGATGTGCTGGCGCAGCGGGTTGCGCACAGGCCTGGGCATTTCATGCCTGCGTCCCTGCTTGACAGCCAGTTCGAGACGCTGGAGCGGTTGGGCGATGACGAATGGGGTGGAGAGATCGACATTGCGCGTCCCTTTGAGCAGGTGATCGCGCAGTCGGAAGATTACGTACGGGGGACGATGATATGAGCGAGAAGATTGCCCTGATCGGGGCAGGGGCCATGGGGGGCGCCATTGGCGAGCGGCTGTTGGCGACCGGGAACTCTTTGAACGTCTTTGATCTGGACAAGGCGCGGGTGGACGCGCTGGTCGAGAAGGGGGCGGTTGCGGCGGCCTCGGCCGCCGAGGCATCGAAGGACGTGGATTTTGTGATCACCAGCCTGAACGCCTCGCGCATTGTGGGGTTGGCCGCCTTTGGCAAGGACGGGATTGTGGATGGGGCGAAGCCGGGCACGCTGATCATCGACATGTCGTCGATTGAGCCGGATGCCACGCGGAAGTTTGCGAAGATGGCCGCCGAGCGCGAGTTGGCCTGGGTCGACAGTCCGTTGTCCGGCGGGGCGCCCAAGGCGCTGATCGGGGAGCTGACCCTGATGGCGGGCGGGGAGGCCAAGGACGTGGAGCGCGCCCATGTCGCGCTGAAGCATGTGGCGTCGAACTACACGCATATGGGGCCGTCGGGGGCAGGGCAGACCACCAAGCTGATCAATCAGGTGCTGTGCGGTCTGGGCTTCATGGCTGTGGCAGAGGCAACCCAGCTTGCGCTCGATGCGGGCGTGGATGCGGAGAAAATCCCGTTGGCGCTGAAGGGGGGGCGTGCGGATTCGGCTCTGTTGCAGGAGTATCTGCCCCGTTTCGCGACCAAGGACTATCGCCGCACGGGCCGCATCGACAACATGGTCAAGGATTTGAACATGGTGAACGATCTGGCGCGGCAGACCGGTACGTCGATGCCCATGACCGCGCTGTGTGCCGAAATTCACCGGATGCTGACCGCCGCTGGACTGGGTGGGGAAGATCAAGCCGCCTTGATGGAGTTTTTCCAGGGCGCGAAAGAGGAGATAGAGACATGATCACACGCTTTGCCCTGTTCGAAGGGTCGGTGAAGCCGGGCCAGACGGACGCCTTTCGCGCTGCCGTGCTAGAACGGTTGGTGCCGTTGTGGAAGCAGTTTCCCGGCAATACCGACGTGCGCGTGATGTTTAGCGATGACCGGGACGAGGGCGCGCCGGAGTTTCCGTTGATCCTCGCCATCACATACCCGGATGCGGCGGCGATGGAGAGCGCGCTGGACAGCCCCTTCCGCGCGCAATCACGTGATGTGACAGGCGAGATCGTGGCCGAGCATTTTGACGGTCGCATTCATCACCACGTCACGCAGTTGAACGAGTTCAAGGCGTAAGCCATGGGCGCGCGTGTCACCATGCGGGACGTGGCGCAGGCGGTGGGCATGTCGCCCATGACCGTAAGCCGCGCCCTGCGGGATGACCGCACCGTCAACGACAAGACGCGCGCGCGGGTACGGCAGGTGGCGGATGATCTGGGCTATGTCTATGACAGCACGGCGCAGGCCTTTCGTACGCAAAAGAGCGGCTTTGTCGCCGTCACTCTTCCGTCGGTGAACAACGCGAACTTTGCCGAAACCTTTCGCGCTTTGACCAATGGGTTGGGCGAGGCGGGGCTGCAACTGCTCTTGGGCAGCACGAATTACCGGGTCGAGCGGGAAGAGGAGCTGGTGCGCCAGCTTTTGACCCGCAACCCCGAAGCGCTGGTCCTAACCGGTGGGCATCACACAGAAGAAACCCGCAAGCTGGTGCAGGCCCGTGATTTGCCAGTGATCGAGATGTGGGATCTGCCCGAGGACCCGCTTGGCCATGTAGTTGGCTTTTCCAACAGCGATGCGATGGCGCATATCGTTGAGCATCTGGTTGCGACCGGGCGGCGAAAGCTGGCCTTTGTTGGCGCGTCAGAAGGTGCCGACATGCGGGGCGCGGTGCGCCGGGCTGGCGTTGTTGCGGCCGCACAGGCACATGACTTGCCCGAGGTTGCGATGATTGATGCCGGACCTGCTCCGGTGTCCATGCGCCACGGCGCTGCGGTGATCGAGGCGATGGGGAAGGACATTGCGCAATATGATGCGCTGGTGTGTGTGTCAGACCCGGTGGCCTTTGGCTGTCTGAATTCTGTTCAGCGCATTGGTCTGCGCGTGCCTGAGGATCTGGCGATCACCGGCTTTGGTCACTTTGAGGTCGCCAAGGTGTCAAATCCGCGGATCACGACGGTGAATGTGCAGGCCGAGGACATCGGGCGACAGGTTGTTGAGTTGTTGCAGGGTATCTTTGACGACGAGATAGACACACCTGCGCGGATCGATGTGGGTTCGGCGCTGGTGGTGGGCGAGACGAGCTAGCTAGGCAGGTATCACTTCAAGCAGTTCGATCCGATTTCCAAACGGATCATCGACGTAGATACGTTTGATGTCTGGCAAGTCTATGTCCGTGCGATACGCGATACCGGCACCTGTGAGATGCCGGATTGTTTGATCCAATGAGTTCACTCTGAACCCCGGATGCGCCTTTTTTGCTGGTGAAAAAGGTTCTTCGACACCCAGATGCAGCCGAACGTTGTTGCTTTCGAACCAAATGCCGCCGCGATCGCGAAGGGCGTCGGGCTTGTCCACTTCTAAAAACGCCAAAGCATCGACATAGAAGGCGCGCGCGTCATTTTCCCGGCCTTTCGGCATGGCGAGTTGGATGTGATGCAGGTCTTCGATCACAAGAAGTCTCCAGGCGGCAGAAGCGTATACAATTGTATACATTCATTTGTATCGTAATGCCACCGCCTCCGACCTGCTGGCTAAGGAGCTTGGAATCCGGGTTATGGGCTGACGGGGATTGATCTGATGGCAGTGTTGGTGGTGGTCGAGCGGCATGGGCCCCGGTTGAACGACAGTGCGGCCAAAACCGAACTTGGTCTAAATCACGTACCGCAAAACAAGAAACACGACCAAAGCCAAGAGTGGCAAATATACGAAACGTGAGGGGCCGACTGTCCACCACGGACCACTTCGCCAACCTTCTCCGGATTTGGGCCACCACTGCATAAAACACTCCTATGTTCAGCACTGGCATTGCTTCCGACCGTGGGCGGTTCAACCTTTTTCTAGGGCTTTGTGCGAAGTGGCGGTGCGGCGCCTATTTCGGGGATTTTTATTCCGGAGAATTGGCCCTAATGCGCTTAGACCCCACTGTTCCGCACTGTAGACCCCGGGATCAATCGAAACCCGATGTCGGTGCAGGTCGGCACGGGCTCTTCCGTGAGCCGACCCATCATCATCTCGGCCGCCTTTTGACCCAGCTTGAGGTGGGACACGTGGCAAGAGGTCAGCCGCCGGTTCATGACGGATGCAATCGGTAGGTCGCCCCAACCCGCAATACCTATGTCGTCGGGCACTGTTAGCCCCTTGGAGGCGCAGTATTGCAGCCCGCCGAAGGCCATCGCGTCATTTTGGTAGAAGATGCACTCGACGTTCCGGGTTGCGGCCAGCAATTGCTCGGTCCCGTAAAAGCCTGGGTAGTAAGTTGCTGTGTCGTGCAGGCAGAGCTGTTTGACGACCGCGCCTCCGGCCCCTTCAACCGCCTTGCAAAAGCCATTCAGCCGCTCGGTCGCGGCGTTAGCCGTGTCGTGGGACGTGCCCACGTAACCGATCTTCTGATAGCCCAGAGACGACAGGTAACGGCCCATGTCAAAGCCGCTGTCGAAGTGGTTTATGCCCACGCTCATGTCGAGCGGGGCGGCGTTCAGATCCCAGATTTCAACCACCGGAATGCCTGCGTTTCGGAGCATGTCGGTGGCCCGGGGGGAGTGGTAGCGCCCGGTCAAAATCAGGCCCGCGGGTTGCCAGGACAGCACCGTCCTGATCCAGTTCTCTTCCTCTTGTTGGGTGTGCTGGGTGAGGCCCAGAACGGACTGGTATCCGAAGGTGCCGAGCTTCCGGTCGATGCCTTCCAGCACCTGCGCGAACACCTCGTTCCCGAGGTCCGGGATCGACACGCCGATGAAGGTCGAGGTCTGATCGCCCGCAAAAACTGTTGCCAAACGATTCGGGAGATAGCCGAGGGCATCGACTTGCTCCATCACCTTGACGCGCGTTTTTTCCGAATAGCCTCCTTCACCTCGTAACACACGGCTGGCAGTCATCTTTGATACACCCGCAGCGCGAGCGACTTCGGAGAGGCTTACCTTGTTGTTTTTATTTACTTTATCCATGTTCACAGCCATTTTACGTTACGGGTAACTTAAGCCTTGACAGGGCGCGTGCTATGACATGATGCTAGCGAAATGTTACGGGTAACTCAACGGGGAGGTTGGGGCCGCGTAATTTCGGAGGAGCGCCCATGCCAGACCTGCAGACAGGTTTGTTTTTCGACAGCATCGACAAGCATTTTGGCGGCACCTATGCGCTGAAGGATGTGTCGCTGAGCGTCGGCCGCGGCGAGATCGTGGCGCTGCTGGGTGAGAACGGCGCGGGCAAGTCGACCCTGATCAAAGTGCTGGGCGGTATCCATACAGCTGACGCCGGGCAGGTGCTGATTGATGGCGTGCCCTACCAGCACAAACCGGCCGGGTTTGGTGAGCGCCAGAAGGTGGCGTTCATTCACCAGGACCTTGGCCTGATCGAGTGGATGACGGTGGCTGAGAATATCGGCCTTGCCTTGGGCTTTTCCCGCAAGAACGGGATGATCCGTTGGAAGGATGTTGAGCATTTCGCCGTCGAGGCATTGCGCAAGGTTGATGCTGAATTTGATCCTACGACACGGGTCGAAGATCTGACCCGGACCGAGAAGTCACTGGTCGCCATTGCGCGCGCTTTGGCGGTGGATAGCGAATTTCTGGTGCTGGACGAACCCACGGCTTCTTTGCCTGCGGATGAGGTGGAGCGGCTGTTTGCCGCCATCCGGCCTTTGCGGGAAAAGGGGGTGGGGATGATCTATGTCTCGCATCGCCTAGACGAGATTTTCCAGATTGCCGACCGCGTGGCCGTGCTGCGCGACGGCGCGATGGTCGGTGTACGCAGCATTGATCATACGACGCCAGAAGAGCTAGTGCAGAAGATCGTCGGTCGCAAGACGCGCGAAACAGTCAAGGCGACAAGCGAGATTGGCGCACCGGTTCTGTCCCTGCGCAATTTCGAAGTGCCTGGCATGCAGAAGCTGGATTTCGATCTGCAGAAGAATGAAGTGCTGGGTCTGGTTGGTCTGCGCGGGGCAGGGCACGAGGCGATCTCGCGCGCGCTCTTTGGCTTGGTCCCCTTCGAAGGTCAGGTGACGCTGGACGGCGAGACGCCGGACCTCGCATCGCCGCAGAAGGCGCTGCATTCCGGAGTGGGCTTGGTTGCGAAGGATCGGACCGAAGAGTCCGTTGCCATGAGCCTGTCGATCCGGGAAAACACGTTTTTGAACCCAGATGGGATTGGTCGCACGCTGTTGAACATGCTCTCCCCACGGGTCGAAGCCGAACAGGCGCGCGAGATTGGGGCCGAGCTGGGCCTGTCGCCCAATGACCCGACCCTTGCCATCGAGGCGCTGTCGGGCGGCAACCAGCAGAAAGTTGTGATTGGCCGCTGGCTCGCCACCAAGCGCAAGCTGCTGATCTGCGA
The DNA here is from genome assembly GCF_000814025.1 of Tateyamaria sp. ANG-S1. Taxonomy (GTDB): domain Bacteria; phylum Pseudomonadota; class Alphaproteobacteria; order Rhodobacterales; family Rhodobacteraceae; genus Tateyamaria. The sequence goes on from NZ_JWLL01000023.1 coordinate 54,761, forward strand.
AGACCCGACCGCCGGTGTGGATGTGGGCGCGAAGTCCGAGATCTATGCCCTGCTGAACCGCGCCTTGGGCGAAGGTGTCGCGATCCTGATCATGTCCACGGATTTTGAAGAGATCGCCACGATCTGCCACCGCGCCATCGTCTTTAGCCAGGGTGCTATCGTTGACGAACTCAGCGGCACGCGGCTGACAACAGAAAACCTGATCCAGTCCGCGTCGGCTGGCAACATCAAGACAGAAGGGGGCGGTTCGCATGCAGTCGCTTGAATCCAGCGCACTCGAGCCAACCAAGGCGGAACTCAAAGGGCTGCCGATGGGCAAGCGGTTGATGCGGTTCCTGCCGGTCTATGGCCTCGTGATCCTGACCGTTTTCCTGATCGGGCTGTTTTCGGTCCTGTTGCCGAACACTTTCCCGACGATGCTGAACCTGCGGTCCATCATTTCGGACAAGGCGATCATTGCGCTTCTGTCGCTCGGAGCCATGATCCCGATGGCGGCGGGGCGGATCGACCTGACCGTCGGCTATGGTATCGTGCTGTGGCACATCCTTGCTATCAGCTTGCAGACCATGCTGGGCCTGCCGTGGCCGATGGCGGTCGCCATCGTTCTGCTGCTGGGTGCTTTGACCGGATTCCTGAATGGTCTGTTGGTTGAAGTGGCGAAGATCGACAGCTTTATTGCGACGCTGGGCACCGGGACTGTGCTCTATGCGCTTGCCCTGTGGCACACGGGCGGACGCCAGATGGTGGGGCTGTTGCCGGACGGGTTCTATGCGCTGAACACGACCTTTGTGTTCGGCCTGCCTATCACGGCTTACTACCTGATCGTCATCACGGTCGTGATGTGGATCCTGCTCGAATACACGCCTGTCGGACGATACCTCTATGCCATTGGTGCGAACCAGCGGGCCGCGCAACTTAACGGTATTCCAACGCGGAAATATGTCATCGGCGCCTTTGTTGCGTCTGGCGCTATGACGGCATTGGCCGGGGTACTGCTGGCTGCAAAGCTGCGGATCGGGCAGGCTTCGGTGGGCCTTGAATTCTTGCTGCCGGCGCTTGTGGGTGCGTTCCTTGGCTCCACGACGATCAAACCCGGTCGGGTGAATGTGTGGGGCACCGTGGTCGGTGTCGTCATCCTGGCCGTGGGCATTTCGGGCATTCAACAATTCGGCGGCTCCTTCTGGGTCGAGCCACTGTTCAACGGAGTAACCCTGCTGGTTGCCATCGGCATCGCAGGCTACGCGCAACGCAAAAAAGGTGCAGACAAGCGTTGACGCACAAAGTGCAGTCCAAAAAGCGGGAACCGGTTTTTGGATCAAACTGCGCGACATGATCGAATTGCAAAGGGAGGAAACTATGCAAAAACGTACATTCATCGCGGGGCTTCTGGCCACGACCATGATGACAGCCGTGCCCGCTCTGGCGGAGTGGGACGGGCCAACTACCGGACCGACTGCGGCTGATGGCAAATCAATCGTGGTGGTTGCTGGCGATCTGAAAAACGGTGGCATCCTTGGTGTTACCACGGGTGTCGAGGAAGCGGCGGCCAAGATTGGCTGGGACGTGCGGGTGCTTGACGGCGCAGGATCCATCCAGGGCCGTACGGCGGCGATTGGTCAGGCGCTTGCGCTGAAGGCCGACGGCATCATTATCAACGGCTTTGACGCCGTGGAGCAGCAAGCCGCACTTGAGGGTGTTGTGGATGCAGGTGTGCCCATGGTCGCCTGGCACTCTGGCCCCGTGATCGGATGTGATGCGCCTGGTGGCATCTTTGTAAACGTATCGACTGATGCGATGACCGTGTCCGAAGTGGCTGCGGAATGGGCTATCGATGATGCGAAGGCGGAGGGTGAAGAGATTGGTGTCGTGATCTTCACCGACAGCACCTATCAGATCGCCATCGACAAGGCCGACCGGTTGAAAGAGACGGTTGAGGCCGCAGGCGGCAAGGTGCTGGAATATGTGGATACGCCGATTGCAGACACATCCACCCGCATGGGGCCGCTGACAACGTCGCTGTTGCAGAAATATGGTGAAAGCTGGACGCACGCTTTGGCGATCAACGACCTGTACTTTGACTTCATGGGCCCATCGCTGGCCGCAGCCGGGTTGTCGCCTGATGCCGGTCCGTTGGCAGGCTCCGCCGGTGATGGGTCGGAGGCCGCGTTCCAGCGCATCCGCTCCAACGGCTATCAGGCGATCACCGTGGCTGAACCGCTGAACCTGCAGGGCTGGCAGCTCGTGGACGAGCTGAACCGCGCCATCCAGGGTGAGGCCTGCTCGGGCTACATCACGTCGCCCGCACTTGTCACACCCGAAGGGCTTGCCAAGCTGGGCGACAGCAACGCCTTTGACCCCGACATTCCCTATCGCGAGGCATATGCCGAGATCTGGGGAAAATAGAGGTCCCTCCCCGCAGGGTCCCGCAGTGAGTAACGGGACCCTGCACCCAAATTCCGAACCCCTCGGGCGCGTGCGCAGCCCGTGGCATCCGTGCAACCGGAGGAGAGAGATATGGCTGATGTGCCACTCGTGCAGATGCGCGGGATAACCAAACGTTTCGGCGGTGTGACCGCACTGCAAGACGTCAACCTAAGCGCCTATGCCGGAGAAGTTCTGGCCATCGTCGGAGACAACGGTGCGGGCAAGTCGACCCTGATCAAGGTGCTTACAGGCGTCTACCAACCGACTGAGGGCGAGATTTACATCGACGGCGAGAAGGTCGAGTTTTCCAACCACGCCGACGCGGCCAAGGCTGGGATCGACGCCGTTTATCAGACGCTGGCGCTGGCCGATCACCTTGATCCGGCGGCCAACATGTTTCTTGGCAACGAGCTGACCAAGAAAGTGTTTGGCATCACGGTTCTGGACAACAAGAAGATGCGCGAAGAGACCGAGCGCGTTTTGATGGAACGCCTGGGTGTTCGCTTGAAATCGCTGGATGCGCAGACTGACAGCCTGTCTGGTGGTCAGCGTCAGGCTGTGGCCATCGCGCGCGCGGTCTATCATGAAGGGCTGCGCGTGCTGGTCATGGACGAACCGACTGCAGCACTTGGCCCGCAAGAGACGGCACGCACCCTCAAACTGATCATGGCCCTGAAAAAGCAAGGGCTGGCCGTGATCCTGATCAGCCACTCACTGGATGACGTGTTTGAAGTTGCCGACCGTGTCCACGTGCAACGCCGTGGTCAATGTGTGGGCGTGGCCCTGACCGCTGAGAGCTCAACGCAAGAAGTGTTGGGCATGATCGTTGGTGCCAAGGAGGACGCCGCATGAACGCCGCAGTTGCGACAAGTGAAAAAGCACCGCTGACAGAACGGCTTGAGCCGTATATGGCGGTGATTGCGCCGATGGCGATGATCGTTGCCATCTTCCTGTTCATGGCCGTGGCCTCGCCCGACCGGTTCTATCGCATCAGCAACCTTGAGCTGATCCTGCAGGATGCGGCGCTGTATATGCCGATGGCGATGGCGATGACCTTTGTCATCACGCAGCGCGGTATCGACCTGTCGGTTGGGTCCGTTGCTGTGCTGTCGGCGATCATCATGGCGTTTCTGGTCAAGCAGTTCGGATTCTCGATCTATGTCGGCATCCCGATTGCTCTGACGATTGGTGCGCTTCTGGGCCTGATCAACGGTCTGGTGATCACACGCTTCAACGTGCCCGATCTGATCGGCACGCTGGCGATGGACCTTGTTTACAAGGGTCTGGCGCTGCTCTTGGCCAAGGGATTGGTGCTGGCGCGCTTCCCCGACGTCCTGACAGAAATGGGTCGTGGTCAGACGCCGTTTTTCATCCCAACACCTGCGGTGATCGGCATCCTGACCATGGTGGCAGGCTACTACATCCTGCAGCGGACCCACTTTGGTCGTTACACGGTCGCCATTGGTTCGAGCCCGGAATCGGCGGAACTGACCGGCATCGGTGTGAAACGGCACAAGGTCTATGCCTATGTGTTGTGTGGCGCTTGTGCGGCCCTTGCCGGCCTGATGCTGACCGGCAAACAGAACGCCATTCAGGCGACGATGGCGCCGTTCTTCAACCTGCACGTTATTGCTGCGGTGGTTGTGGGTGGCACGTCGCTCTTTGGCGGCCGTGCTTCGATCATCGGGTCATTCTCGGGCGTGTTGCTGCTGGCCATGATGCTGAATGCGCTTGTGACGCTGCGGATCGAATTCTTCTGGCAGCCGGTCGCGTCGGGCTTTGTGATCATCAGTTCGGTCGCACTCTATGCTTGGATCCAGAAGAAGGACCGCGACGGGGCAGGGGGCTGGTTTGCAGACCTCAAGACCGCCGAAGGCCAGAAATTGGTGCGGTTTTCCGCACTGCTGATTGGTGTCCTGATTGCCCTGTTGGCAATCGGCGGCATCTTTGCCGGGGACGTCGCGCCAAGCGGATAATCCGGCCAATGCGGGGTGGCCAGGCCGAGGGTGCAGCCCCGACCTGGCCGACGATCCCGCTCTCATTGCAAAGGGAGGAACCGAAATGAGATTTTTAGCAACCACAGCCCTCGTGGCAACTGCGATGACAGGAATGGCGATGGCTGATGGCCATGCGACCCTGCCGCTGAAGGAACTGCCCGACATTGCGGACCGCGATTACTGGGTGCCCGATGAGGTGAACGCCGAAGGCAAGCTGGAAGCCATGCAAGCCGTCGTTGGCGCTGAGGCGGTCAAGTTCAGCGGCACGCAGGATGCGCCGATCCAGATCGCTTTGATCTACCCGTCGTCGGACACGTCGGACTTCTGGGCGCGCAACTATCTGGCGATGACCAAGCGTCTGGACGAGTTGGGCGTGCAGTACGAAACGACCGAGTTCGCCTCGCGTCAGATCGAGCATTCGCTGCAAACGACCTATGCCAACCAGGTCGTACTGGACAAAGACATCTATGACTACGTGATCTTTGGCCCATCAGAACTGGCGATCCAGGCCGACAACATCTCGAAACTGGCGGCTGAAACGGATGACCTGACCACCTATGTCTGGGCGTTCCACACACCGCTGAAAGAGCTGGAGCATCAGCCCGCGGCTTGGTTCGACTTTTCGTCCGCTGCCGGTGCGCTGACCATGTGCGACTACATGATCGGTCGTCTGGGCGAAGGTGTGACCATGGCGATGAACCGGGGCATTCCCGGCATCACCGACAACCAGCGTTCTGGTGACTTCAAAGCCTGCGTCGAAGAGAAGGCAGGCTGGACCACCGTTTACGAACACTATGGTGAATATCAGCGCGAGGGCGGCTTTGCCGGTACATCGCTGATCCTGCAGTCCTACCCTGAGGCGACGATTATCCATAACGCCAACACCGCGATGGCGATGGGGTCGGTCGAGGCACAGGTTTCGGTCGGTAAGGAGAAAGAGATCTTCTCGACCGGCTGGGGCGGTACAGGTTTGGAGCTTGACGCGATCCGTCGTGGTGAGCTGGATGCCACACCGATGCGTATGGGCGATGACGTGGGCGCGGCGACAGCCGAAGCGATCAAAGCGGACCTTGAGGGGCGTGCTGACGAACTGCCGTTTGTCTTCCTGGGCCGGATCACGGTGGCCCATGACCAGATGAGCAACGAGGAAATCGACGCGCTGGAACAGGAAGCGTTCCGCTTCTCCGGTGTGGGCGCACTCGAGCGTTAAACGGCGCTTACTGAAAACAATGCGCCCCCGGTCGAGGTGATCGGGGGCGTTTCCTTATGAACAGGCTCAGAACTCGGCTCGTACGTCGCGGATCGCCTTGTCGATTTTCCCGAGGAAGCCCCAACCGGTAAAGATGCTGAGCAAGGTGAACAGGATCGTTTGGATATCCGGGTTCGCTTTAAGTTGCGCTACGAAGGCTGGATCAATGACCCCGCGGCCCTGCGGGAAGACCGCGGGAACAATGGATGTCAGAAGCAGCCCGACGATCCCGATGACCGACTTCCTGCCGTTCAGCAGCCTGCCGACGGTCTCTCCAAGTGCTGCGTTGACGGGCGTGAGTGGTGGTCTGTTAGGGGTCGGTGTTTCAGGTTCGAGGTCATTAAGTTTCTTTTTCAACGCCGCTTTCAGCAGGCTTTCGGTCACACTGTCATCTTCGGCCTGTGCGACCTTTTTTTGGATAATACGGTTCAACACCAGCTTGGCGGCAGCGCTTTTGCCACCCGTGGATACCGCAGCGATGACCGAGAGCAGATCATCGACGTCCAGGTCCAGGCCCAGGGGTTTGTTGGTAACTTTCATGACGGTCGTCGGGCGTTTGCCCGCCTCTTTTGGCAATGTGGTCAGGAATTCACGCAGTTTCGCGATCCGGTTCATCCAACCGTTCCCGAAGGTATCGAAGTTGTGGCGGGTTTTGAGATAGGCTTCGTACAGATCGACATAGGTTTCGGACATGGCTTCGGCATCAGTCTCGCGCGCAGCGGCAATAGTGTTGCGCCCGACAATCCCATCTACCTTCAAAGGCCCGCCATTGACCTTCATGCCCATTGTATTGAACGCTTCTTGCAGCGTCTTGATCGCCTTGTCTGTGCCTGAGAGAATGGCAGTGTTGTAGACGACCATGGCGGTGCGGTCCGGCATTTCACCACAGCGGCATCGCGCATAGTAATTGGTGCGCAGGATCAGGTTCGCTTCTTCCCGGCTGAGGGCGCGCACTTCGTCCTCGGTCACGGGCTTGCCGCGCCAATCCTCAAGCGTTGCGCGGGTGATGCCGAAATTGGTGGCGCCGCCCGTATCATCCGGATGGTTGGCAAAGCCGCCCTCTGCCCACTTGATGAAACTGTGCAGTTTTTGGAACCGTGCGTCCGCTTCTGCGGTGCCGGAGGGCATAGATACGGGAGAGGCTGCGGAGCCCGGATCGTCATCCGCGACGAGGGTGGGATCAAGCGCGGGTTTCTCCGGCGCCAGCGCAGGCTTGGCCGGAGCGCCGCCACTGTCCCAGCTGTCGATCAGATCGGCGAGATGCTCGGCCCAGACAGTATCGCCACCATCGGGGTAAATACCATCGCGCAATTCCGAAGATGTGACGCCTACCAATTGGACATGCGGCTTTTCGATCAGTTGCTTCTTCTTGTTGTAGAGCGGGGTCATGTTGTGTTCGGCGGCCACCTCATGCATGCGCGTCCACCATTTCGCCTTGGCCCCGCTGTCGTCCCAGCTCCATTTTCCATTTTCGAAAAGAACGAAATCCACCGCCAATCCATACTGGTGGATTGATCCCCATGGGCCAACCCAAGTGACCTTGTTGCCTGGCTTTGTGCGTCCCTTGGCGTACAAGCTCGCTTGCCTGTGTGGGGTGCGGAACGCTTCGAACACTCGAAACGGGATCTTTTCAGCATTCAGTTTCTTTTGAATGGCAGCGACGCTGTCGCGGATAGCGGGATGCAGGCGGGAAATATCGCCGTCCCGTTTCGTAAGCCCTGACATATTAAACCCCTTCAAAAAGTCAGTGTTGAATATCCTTTGCCGCTTATGGGCGGGTATTTTTAATGCGTTTCATCGTTCCGCCGGAAAAGACGGCAGCGTATCTTAAAAGCGAAATTCTACCGCAGATTATTATAAAGCGCGAAATTCGCAAAGTATTTCGGTTTGGAGCCTATTCGTGGTGTGCTGTTTCAGTTGTGTGTAGCGACCGAGAATGCCCTAAGATTGCATCTTGACGCGCGTTGTGACCGGGCACACCTTGCGTCTTATGCCCCGAACACCGTCCAAATCCTCTGGCCCCGTAACGATGCGCGATGTGGCCCGCGCCGCTGGTGTGTCGCGCATGACAGTCAGCCGCGCGTTGAAAAAGGACAGCCCGATTTCCAAGGATACACGGGACCGTATCCTTAAGGTCGTGCGCGAGATGAATTACGTGCCGGACCAGATGGCGGGCAGTCTAACGACCAAGCGGTCGGGCTTTGTCGCTGTGTTGGTACCGTCGCTGAACAACCTCCACTTTGCCGAAACTGTGCAGGCCTTGACCGAAGAGCTGGAAGGCATCGGCCAGCAGATCCTTCTGGGCCACACGGACTATTCCCCGGATCGCGAGGAACAGTTGGTCGAGGACATGCTTAAGCGGCGACCGGAGGCCATCGTCTTGTCTTATGACGGGCATTCCGATCGGACCGTTGCGCTGTTGAGTGATGCGCATATCCCAGTGATCGAGTTGTGGGAGCGGCCCGACAATCCCATCGGTCATACTATCGGCTTTTCCAACCGGCAGGCAGCGGCAGATATGACGCGAGCACTGATCGAGAGGGGCTATCGTAACATCGCCTTTGTAGGGGAGGCCGATGATGACTGGACCCGGGGTGCAGCCCGGCGCAAGGGGTACCTCGATGCGATGGAAGAGGCGGGCCTGCCCACTGACCGCGCGCTAAAAATCGGCAAACCGCCCCTGTCGATTGAGGAAGGGGCCGAAGCGGCCACCCGGTTGCTTGAGGAATTTCCCGACACCGATTGCGTGTTCTGTGTGTCCGACGCCCCTGCCTTTGGCGTGCTGTCGGTGATGCTGAAACTCGGCAAATCCGTGCCGGGAGACATCGGCATCGCGGGCTTTGGCGATTTCGAAGTGTCGCGCTTTGCGACCCCCACAATCACGACTGTTTCTGTGGACCCCAAAACCATTGGGCGTGAGACGGGAAAACTGATCGGGCAACTGCTGTCAGATGATGCGCCAATGAGTCGTTCACTGGTTCCTGTGCCGGTCAATCTGACTTTCCGCGACAGCACGAAATAGCGAAACGTCGCGATTTCAGTCGCTTAGGCTCTTCATTTTTTCTTGTGTTACCGGTCACAATTGTTAGTGTGACCGGTAACAAAGAACGGAAGTACATCTATGCCCACCATCCGGCTCGACAATCTGGTCAAACGCTACGGCAATGTTGAGGTGCTGCACGGCATCGAGCTTGAGATGGCGGAGAACGAATTTACCGTGCTCGTCGGCCCGTCGGGCTGCGGCAAATCCACGACCCTGCGGATGATTGCGGGGCTGGAGGACGTGTCGGATGGCGAGATCTATGTCGACGACAAACCCGTCAGTCATCTGGAACCCAAGGAACGCGATCTGGCGATGGTGTTTCAGGACTACGCGCTTTATCCGCATATGAACGTGGCGCAGAACATCAGCTTTGCCTTGCGCCTCGCCCGCCGCCCGAAGTCCGACATCAACGCCAAGGTCAAGGAAGTGGCCGAGATGGTCGGCCTGACCGACTTTCTGGGCCGTAAGCCCGGTGCGCTTTCCGGCGGTCAACGCCAGCGGGTTGCCATGGCTCGCGCACTGGCGAAGGATTCTGGCATCTTTCTGTTTGACGAGCCGCTTTCGAACCTCGACGCCAAACTGCGTGGGCAGATGCGGGCGGAACTGGCGCTCATGAGCCAGCGCGTCCAGAAAAACATGATCTACGTCACCCACGACCAGATCGAGGCGATGACGCTCGCAGACCGGATCGTCGTCATGCACGGCGGCTACATCCAGCAGCAGGGCACACCCGAAGAGCTGTTCAAACGCCCGGTGAACAAGTTTGTGGCGGGCTTTATGGGCATGCCGCCGATGAACTTCCTCGACGGCGCACTGGAAGAGCGGGCAGGGGAGATGTGGGTCACCGGCGACGGCTTTGATCTGAAGCTGTCGGGCGAGATCGCGGCCAAGGCCAAGGGGCATTCCAGCCGCGAGGTAACGCTGGGCATCCGGCCCTCTGACCTGAACTTTGCCGAAGACGCCGACCCGGCAACAGCCCTGACGCTCGACGTGCAGGTGTCGGAATACATCGGCGCGCAATCCGTCCTGCTCTGCAAATGCGGCCCAGCCCAGGTGATGGTCGAAGTGAATTCGGAAACACCGGTTGCCCTTGGCCAGACCCTTACCTTCGCAGTCAACCAGCGCGGCGTACACCTGTTCGATCGCACATCCGAAAACGCACTTTGAAAATCAATAAGTTCTAAGGGAGGAACACATGTTCAAAGGACTGAAAACAACGGCGGTGGGTCTGACGACCGCAGCCATCATGGCAGGGGCGGCCTTTGCCAACCCTTACGAGGAATACGCGGGCACGACCCTGATCGTGAACTTCCCCGCGCACCCACATTACAACGCCGCGATGAAGGTTTTGCCCGAGTTTACCAAGGAAACGGGCATTGAGGTTGAGGTGGACCAGTTGCCCTACCTGAAGATGCGCGAGCGGCAGACGCTGGAACTGGCACAGGATGAGGGCGAGTATGACCTCATTTCCTACGTCGTGTTTTCCAAAGCGGACTATGTCTTTGCCGACCAGTTGGAAAACCTGGCCAAGTACTTCATGAACCCCAAACTGGCCGACCCGAACTATGACGCGGGCGACCTGATCGACGGCTATGTCGAAAACATCGGTGTCGCGGGCGGCTTCAAGGGCTATCTGCCGGGTCCAACCGGATCGCTGTTTGGCATTCCTTTCGGCTCGGAAACCTCCGTCCTCGCCTACCGCAAGGACATCTTTGAAAAGCACGGCATCCCGACGCCCGAAACCTATGACCAACTGCTCGATGCGGCGTGCAAGATCCCCGAACTTGAGCCGGGTATGGGCGGCATGGCATCGCGCGCGGCATCGGGCCACCAAGCCAGCCACGCCTTCCTTTTGCACCTTGCCCCGCTCGGCGGCCGCGTCTTTGACGACGCCTGGAACCCGATCATCAACAACGCCGCTGGTGTCGAAGCGGCCAATGCACTGAAATCCATTGTCGATTGCGGTCCCGAAGGCGCGATGAGCTTTGGTCCGTCCGAAGCGGCCAACGCATTCGCCACGGGTCAGGCGGCGATGTTCATGGACTCCATCGCCTTTATGCCCGGTTTCGAAGATCCCGAGCGCAGCCAGGTCGCGGGCAAGGTTGGTTATGCCATGCACCCCAAAGGCGTGCGTCGCGGATCGCAAACCGGTGGCTTCGGCATCGGTATCCCCAAGAACGCCGAGAACAAGGAAGCGGCCTTCCTTCTGATGCAGTGGCTGACGTCCAAAAAAGGAGACCTTATGGTCGCCATGGAAGGCGGCAACCCCTCGCGCTTCTCCACCTACCAGGATGCCGGTCTGAATGAAAAATACCCGTTCGCCGCGACCTTTGGTGAAGCCCTGAAATATGCCGATCCCGATTGGCGCCCGATCATCCCGGTCTGGGGCAAGATCAACGCGGACATCGGCACAACCATGTCCAAGGTGCTGACTGAAGATCTGGACATTCAGGAAGCGCTGGATGGCGTGGCTGAACGGACGCGCGCCGTGATGGATGACGCCGGCTACTACACCTGGCAGTAAGCCTTTCCTCCTGCCGGGGCGTGTGGTGACACGCCCGCGCCCCGGCCCTTTGCCCCCTTCAAGACCCTGGAAAGTTTGACCCATGCGTACTGCGATGGCCAACCGACTGACGCCTTACATGTTCATGGCACCCGCCGCGATCATCATGGCAATCGCGCTGATGTACCCACTGGGTTACATGGTCTGGGGCAGCTTCCGCGACTGGAACCCAAGCCAGACCATTGGCGAAGCCGAGTTCGTGGGCCTCAAGAACTACATCTTCCTCTGGAACGACCCGAACTTTCACGAAAGCCTTGGCGTCACGCTGCGCTTCGCTTTCTTCGTGGTGACCATCGAGATGGTGATCGGCGTGGGCCTCGCCCTTCTGCTCGACCGCGAAATCCGCGGCATCTCGCTTCTGCGCACCATGTTTATCCTGCCGATGATGATTGCCCCTGTCGTGGTGGGTCTGATGTGGCGGTACATGTACCACCCGACCGTCGGCACGTTTAACCGCTTCCTCGACAGCATCGGCCTGCCGCGCGTGGACTGGCTCGGGGACCACGCGCTCACCTCCGTCATCATTGCAGACATCTGGCAATGGACGCCCTTCATCTTCATCCTGTCACTGGCCGCCCTACAATCGCTCCCCCGCTCGGCACTGGAAGCGGCGCGCATCGATGGCGCTACAGCCTGGCAACAAATCATCCACATCAAGCTGCCCCTGATGATGCCGGTCCTGATCGTCACGGCACTTCTGCGCCTGATCGACGCCTTCAAGGTGCTGGAAGTGATCCTAGTGATGACCGAAGGCGGCCCGGGCCTGTCGACCGAAATCCTGGCGCTGCGCATCAGCCGTACCGCCACCGAATTCCGCGAACTGGGCGTCGCCGCCGCCATGTCCAACTACCTATTGATCCTGCTTCTGCTGCTGACTGTGGGCATGTTCGCCTTCAACCGCTGGCAAGAAGCACGCGCCGCTCGGCTGAATGCGCTGGTCGAGGAGGAAAGCTGATGTCCACCCCCAACTCCCGCGCCAATCCGGCTTTCTATGCGGTCATCGCCCTTTTGGTATTTATGTCCGTGGGCCCCGTGCTCTTGATGTTCATCAACTCGTTCAAGCTGGACGTGGACATCATTTCAGGTACCTCCGGCCTGATCTTCATGCCCACGATCCAGAACTATGAGCAAGCCCTGTGTGATGTCCTCTGGTACGAGCCCGAGCACCTCGATTTTTGCTCACTCAAGTTCGGCGGCGCCTTCATCAACTCGCTAATCATCGCGCTGATCTCGACCGCGCTAACGTTAGTGATCGGGTGCATGGCGGCCTACGCGCTGGTGCGCTTCCGGTTCATGGGGCGGGACACCGTATCGCTCAGCACGCTCATGGTGCGCATGGTGCCACCCGCCGTGCTGCTCGTCCCTGTTTTCGGTTTGTGGAATAACGAGTTCTGTCTAGATCGCGATGGCCTGATTGGCGGCGCGATCCGTGACACGTTTGGAGGGCGGGGTGATGTCTGCCTTGCGGGCACACACTCCGGTATCATCCTGATCTACGTGGCGATGAACCTGCCCTTTGTGATCTGGATCTTGCAAAGCTTCATTGTGCAGGTCCCCCGGTCGCTGGAAGAAGCGGCGCGGGTTGATGGGGCAGGGCCGTTCCAAGTCTTCTTCAAAGTCGTCTTGCCGCTCATCAAGCCGGGCCTGGCCGCCGCCGCCATCTTCACCTTCCGCATCGCATGGAACGAATACCTGCTCGCCTCCGCCCTATCGGACCGCGACACACGCACCGTGCCGATCCTGATCGTGAACAACATGTCCGAATTCAACGTGGAGTGGGGTGTGATCATGGCCACGGGTATGCTGCTCGCCATCCCACCGATCATCTTCACCCTGCTCGCCAGCCGCCAGATCATCACCGGCATGACCGCAGGGGCGGTCAAAGGCTGATGGACTGGCTCCTCGCCCCCATCGATCCAAGTCGCGCGCACGAGGTGGGCTTTGCCATCTCGTGGCACGCAAGGTCGATGGTGCTTGCATGGGGCATTCTGGCGCCAATGGCTGTGATCATCGCGCGATTTTTCAAAGTGATGCCGGGGCAGGACTTCCCGCGCGAGGTCGACAATCTGATCTGGTGGCGCAGTCACTGGATGGGGCAGTCGCTGGTTGTCGGCTTGTCACTGCTGGGCCTTGTGCTGGTGCTTCCCAGTGATTTCGCAACGATGAGCGTGCATAACTGGCTGGGCTACGCGGTCCTCGCGGGGGCAGGTGCGCAGGTGCTGCTTGGCCTCTTCCGCGGGTCCAAGGGCGGACCGACCGATACCCAAATGCGTGGGCACCACTATGACATGACCCCGTGGCGGCGCATGTTCGAGGTGCTGCACAAGGGCATCGGCTATTCCGTTATCCTGCTCGCCATCGTCACGATTATGTTGGGCCTGTGGAAAGCCAATGGTCCGGTCTGGATGTGGTTGGTTTTGACAGTATGGTGGGCGGCGCTGGCGGTGGCCTTTGTTACCATGCAAAAGCGTGGCATGGCCATCGACACCTATCAGGCGATCTGGGGCACGGACCCCAGCCATCCCGGCAACCAGGGCCCGCCTCCGGGTTGGGCTGTGTGCCGGTATGACGAGACTAAAGAAGGAAACGACGATGTTCGGCATGATCGAGGGGACCGGGTTCGAAGTCATTGAACCCGAATTTGCAGAGTGCTTTGTGGGCCACGCGCGGGTCGAGAGGCTCTGGACCGGGGCGAGGTGGTCCGAGGGGCCAGTGTGGTTTGCAGCAGGGCGCTATCTTCTTTGGTCCGACATCCCGAACAACCGCATCCTCCGCTATGACGATACCGACAGATCGGTCTCGACCTACCGCCAGCCCTCGAACAACTCCAATGGCCATACGGTCGACCGGCAGGGGCGGCTGGTGTCCTGCGAACACCTCGCGCGCCGTGTCACGCGCACCGAACATGACGGCTCCATCACCGTCATCGCGGACAGCTACCAAGGCAAACGCCTGAATTCCCCGAACGACGTTGTGGTGAAGTCCGATGGCTCGGTTTGGTTCACCGACCCAAGCTACGGCATCCTCATGGACTATGAAGGCGACCGCGCCGAAAGCGAAATCGGCGCCTGCCACGTCTACCGCGTGGACCCCTCTGGCGAGATCACCATCGTCGCCGACGATTACTACAAACCGAACGGCCTCGCCTTCTCCCCCGATGAAACGATGCTCTACATCGCCGACACCGGGATCACACATGATACAGACGGCCCCAAACACATCCGACGCCACATGGTCGGCGCTGACGGCACGCTGTCTGGCGGCGAAGTCTTTGCCACCTGTACCGAAGGGCTGTTCGACGGCTTCCGCCTCGACACGCACGGCCGCATCTGGAGCTCTGCCGCCGATGGCGTTCACTGTCTGAACAGCGAGGGCGTATTGATCGGCAAGGTGCACATCCCCGAGCTTGTCGGGAATGTCTGCTTCGGGGGCGAGAAGCTGAACCGGCTCTTTATCGCTGGGACAACCTCGCTCTATTCGGTTTTTCTCAACGTGAACGGCGTCTCCCCGGTCTAAGGGGCGTAGGGCGCGCGTTCACCGCGCACCACTCCTATTCACTCACTGCATGTGTTGATCCAGCCACGGCCCATGATGCGCCCCGTCCTTGTCGGTGCGCTCAAAGCTGTGTGCGCCGAAGTAATCGCGTTGCGCCTGAAGCATATTGGCCGTGGTCCGCGCGCTGGTGAGTGTGTCGAAGTAGTTCAGCGCCGATGCCAATGCGGGCACCGGTTGCCCCGCCCCCATGGCTACCACGGCCACTTTGCGCAGACCGGCCATGTTCTGTCGGAGAATGTCGGCGAAGTATGGAGCGAGGGCCAAGTTCCGCTCGGGCGCGTCCGTCAACGCCGACGCCATGTCGTTCAACATCGCGGACCGGATGATGCACCCCTCGCGCCAGACCTCGGCAATCTCGGCCATCGGCAGGTCCCAACCGTAGTCGGCGCTGGCCTTCGTCAGCAGCTCAAAGCCCTGAGCGTAACACAGTACCTTGCCCGCGATCAGAGCCTGTTCAAGGTCATCGAAGCTGAGCGTGCCGTCGGCCATCGCGCCACCGGTCGGACCAAAGGCCTCCGCTCCGGCCAGTCGCAAATCCCGTTGCGCCGACAAGTTCCGCGCCACAACCGCCGCCTCGATGACGGGCACAGGTGCGCCTAGCATCTGGCTTTCGATCACCGTCCAGCGGCCCGTCCCTTTTTGACCAGCACGGTCAAGTATCATGTCGAGCATGGGGTTGCTCGTCTCCGGATCGATTGCGGCGGACACTTTGCCGGAAATCTCGATCAGATAGCTTTGCAACAGCCCTTCGTTCCAGCGGTCAAACACGGCCCCGCACGCGGCGGCATCCATGCCCATCCCATCGCGCATCACGCCATAGGCTTCTGCGATCAGTTGCATATCGGCATATTCAATCCCGTTGTGCACGGTTTTGACGAAGTGTCCGGCTCCGCCTGCGCCCATATATGTAGCGCATGGCTGGTCTTCGTACTTGGCGGAAATTGCTTTCAGGATGTGGGCAACCCTGTCCCATGCCTCGGATGTCCCACCGCCCATGATGGATGGGCCAAAGCGGGCACCTTCGGCACCACCCGACACGCCAATGCCCAGAAACGGAACACCTGCAGCTTCCGCCTCTTTTGCCCGCCGCTCACTGTCGTGGAAATTTGCATTGCCTGCGTCGATGATCATGTCATCGGCGTCTAAAAGCGGGCGCAATTGTTCGATCTGTGCATCGACTGCATCGCCGGCTGGAACCATCAGGATGATATTGCGCGGGGACGCCAGGCCATTCACGAAGTCTTCCAGCGCGGCGTGGCCGGTGATTTGCTCGGCCAGATCTCCCGCCTTGTCCATGAACTCCGGGATACGCGACGCCGTGCGGTTGTGCACCGCGACCGTGAACCCGTTGTCTGCGATGTTGAGCGCCAGCATCGCCCCCATCGTGCCCAACCCGATCACACCGATTTCTGCTGCAGACATATACTTTCCTCTTCCCGGAGCTGCTGTTATGTTACCGATAACAAAGCCCGCGAAAGGATGGAAGTCATGCATTTCGAAAAGTCACTTGTCCTGACACACGGGGCCGTTATGGCCATGCTTCAGGCGGGGGTTGCCAAGGCCGAAGGGATGGGCCAGCCGCAATGTATTGTGATCGTGGATGCCAGTGGCGTCACTTTGGGCCAGATCCGGATGACAGGGGCGAAGTATCTGAGCCTGAAGAGCGCTCAGACCAAGGCGCGCACCGCCGCATCCATCCGGGCCCCAAGCGATGCCATTCCCGAAGCTGTTGGGCCTACCATCGCGGCTGCCACTGATAATGCCGTGACACGGCTTGGCGGAGGTTTGCCGATTTTCTTCGATGGGGTGTGCGTGGGCGGTATCGGTGTCGGCTCTGGCACAGCGGATCAGGACAAGGACGTTGCCAAGGCCGCATTGGCTGCAATCGGTGCCGCTGTGGAATAGGGCTTAAGGCCCGGATTTCGAACGGAACAGCCCGATGCCTACCTGATTGCTACTTCTCTTTCTCGTCCATGGCGGCTGACTTCGGGCTCCACGGATTGATCCCGAGACGCAGGGAGGCCCGTCCAATCATATGCGCCCCTATAGGTGCGGTGAGCAGCAGAAAAAATACGATCAGCACGCAGCGCAAGACAATGGCTGGGTCCGCAAAGTGCAAGGCGGCACCCGCCATGACAAGACCGGAGCCGAGCGTGCCGACTTTGGTGGCGGCGTGCATCCGTGTGAAAACATCTGGCAGCCGCAAGACGCCGATGCCGGCAGCGACTGTCATGGCGGCCCCGAGGAAAACGAGAGCGGCGGCGGCAAGTTCGATCATTGGCTGTCCTCTTGTTCTTCCTCTGCTTCGCGTCGCACCACCACACGTTCGGCAAAGCGCGCCAACGCCGCTGTCGCGAGGAAACCGACCAGTGCCAACACGAGGGCAACGTCAAGAAAGGCCGCGTCCTCCGACCGGATCGCGGCCAGTCCGCAGAAGGCCACGATAGAGACCGTCATCTGGTCTAGCGCAACAACGCGGTCGGGCAGGGTGGGTCCGACAGCCAGCCGGATCAGGGCGAGGCCAACCCCGATGAAGACGAGCGCGAAGCCAAGCGTGAGCACGGTGTCCATCAGTGTCATTCCCGGTCCTCCACTGCGTCAATCACCCAGCGTTCCATGCCTTGTTTCAGCGAGCGGCACACCGCGTCCGGGTCATCGGCGAACATGACATGCAGCTTGAGCGTTTTGCGGTCCTCGCTCACGTCGATGCTGAGCGTGCCGGGGGTGAGCGAGATGAGATTTGTCACCAGTAGGATCCCAGCGTCGGTCTTGACGTCGAGCGGCATGTTCACGATGGCCGGGTTCGAGCGATGTGTGGGCGTGAAAATGTCCCACAGCACCTCGATGCTGGACACAATCAATTCGTAGTTGAACATGATGAGAAGCCTGATCCAGTACCAGACCCGCTTGAAATATGTGGATTTGACCCCGGCCAGGGGCTGGATCAGCATCAGCACGAAGTATCCCACAACGAGCCCCGACAGCACGGACAGCCATGTGAAGGTGTTGAACAGGATCATCCACGCCACGGCGAAGAAGATATTGGCGACAAGTGTGTTCATGCCTCACCCCCGAGTACCGTAGTGATATAGGCTGTCGGATCGAGAAGTTGAGCCGCTGCGTCCTTGGCGAAGGTGACGAAGGGGTCGGGTGAGAAGCCGATAACCAGCGTCATTGCCGCGAGTGCTGCGATTGGGATCAGGAGGTGTCGCCGGGCTTGCGGTGTGAGCTGGCTGAGCGCGGGGTCGGCGCCTTCCGGGTGCGGTTTCCAGAATGCCTCGGCCCAGATTTTTGTCATTGAGAAGATGGTCAGTAGGCCGACCAGCAGGGCTACGGCGGCAATGATCCAGCCCTGTATCTCAATCGCGGCGGCGACCAGCACGTATTTGGCCCAGAAGCCCGAGAGTGGGGGGAAGCCTGCAAGCGAGAATGCAGGGATGAAGAACAGGACCGCCAGCAGAGGGGCGGATTTGTAGAGACCCCCGATGCGGTTCAGATCTGTGGAGCCTGCCGTGCGCTCGGCCACGCCTGCGATCAGGAACAGGTTTGCCTTCACGACAATATGGTGGACGAGGTAGAAGACCGCGCCCGCCAAGGCGAGCGGGGTGAAAAGTGCGAGCCCCATGATCATGTAGCCGATCTGGCTGACGATGTGGAAGGACAGGATCTTGCGTATGTCATTCTGTGCCGCCGCGCCCAAGACGCCGGTGATCATGGTCAGGGCGGCGACCCAGAGCAAGATCTGGTGAGTGAAGCCGACATCTCCGTCAAAGACCAGCGTGAACATGCGGATCAGGGCATAGACACCAACTTTCGTCAGCAGACCAGCGAAGACGGCAGAAACCGAGAAGGCGGGCGTGTGATAAGCGGCGGGTAGCCAGAAGAACAGGGGGAAGACCGCCGCTTTGACCCCGAAGGCGACCATGAACATCATAGCCACGACGGTCACGAGGCCCTGGTTTTCCACGCTGTCGATAGCACGGGCCATGTCGGCCATGTTGAGCGTGCCGGTCATGCCGTAAAGCAAGCCGATGCCCGACAGGAACAGGATGGTCGAGATCAGGTTGAGCGTGACGTATTTGATGCCACCATCGATCTGATCCTTGTTCCCGCCCAGGATCAGCAGGCCGAAGGACGAGATCAGCATGACCTCGAACCAGACATAGAGGTTGAAGAGGTCGCCAGTCAGGAAAGCGCCCACGACGCCGCCGATCAGGATGTTGAAGAGCGCATGGTACCCAAGCTGTTCCTTGCGCACGTCGATGTCTGTCAGGGCATAGACCGACACGGCGAGCGCGGTTATGGCGGTAATGATCACCATGACGGCCGAGAGATAGTCGGCTACCAGCGTGATGCCGAAGGGCGCGGCCCAGCCGCCCATCTGTGTGGCGATTACGCCCTGATCAAGCACGCGCGCCATGAGCAGGATGGAAGCCGCCAACAACACCGCATTGCCTGCAACGCTGAACCAGCGCCCGGTAGTCCCGTAGCGGGCAAGGAAGGCCAGTACCGCCGTGAGGAAAGGCAGTACAAGAGGGGTCGCAAGGGTCCAGGTCATGTCTTGTCTTCTGTGCGCGGCTCAGCGATCCGCATGTCGTCGGAATAAAGCGTGCCCAGCGTTGAATAGGCGCGGAACATTAGCACGAGGGCAAAGGCGAAGAGGCCGAAGCCGATTACGATGGCGGTCAGCACCAGCGCTTGGGGCAGGGCATTCGCCACATCACCCACGGGGCCATCCGCACCCACCGGGATCAGGGGTGGTGCCCCGACGGTGAGCCGCCCTGACGCAAAGATAATCAGGTTTGCGGCGTTCGAGATCAGCACAAGTCCGAAAATGAATCGCAGTACGTTGCGTGCCAACATGAGGTAGACTGAGGTGGCGACGAGCACGCCAATGGTTATCGCAATAAGCGCTTCCATTCAGATCTCCTCTTCCATGGCGAACACGATGGAGAGGATTGAGCCGAACACCACGAGGTAGACCCCGATGTCGAAGAAAAGAACTGTCGAGATGGGGATCCCCTTGTCGTCGGGTGTTTCGTTGATGAAGAGCCATTGGCCTGTAAAGAGAGCATCGCCAAAAAAAGCCGCGAAGATGCCGGCGAGCAGGGCAATGCCGAGGCCCCCCATGGCGATATTCTGCGGCATGATCTTGAGCGCATTGCGGGCGTCGGCAGTGCCGCAGGCCAGTGCGAACAGCACAAATCCTGTAGAGCCGATGAGGCCGCCGATAAACCCGCCACCTGGTTCGTTGTGGCCGCGGATCAGCATGTATAGCGAGAACAGCACCAGAAGCCCGCACAGGTACCGGGTGCCCACGCGCAAGATGATCGAGTTCATGGGTCTTTCCTTGGGTGGGTGGTGCGCAAGAGCGCGTAGGCTGAGAGGGCAGCGATCACGACCACCGCGATTTCGCCAAAGGTGTCGAGCGCGCGGAAGTCCACGAGGATCACATTGACGATGTTGCGGCCAAACGCTTCTGGCCAGCTTGTGACCTCGAAGTATTCGGTCAGGCGCAGGTCCAGCGGGGTTTCGAGTACCGCAAGCAGCACCAGCGTGACCGATAGGCCGATGGCCCCGGCAAGGATCGCATCAAGGGGGCGATGGTCGCGTCCGTTTTCGTCCAGCACGGGCAGGCGCAACAACGCCACAGCCACCAGCACCACGATCAGCGTCTCAACCAGCAGCTGGGTGATCGCAACGTCCGGGGCGCTGAACACGATAAAGATCATCGCGACCCCGATGCCGACCACACCCAGCGCTGCCATGGCTGCGATGCGCGAACTTGTCAGAGCCGTGAGTATTGCCCCTGCGCTGATCAGCACAACCAGGGCGATGTTTTGGAAGGTGACGTCAGTCAGGTCGGGCCAGGTGGGCATGGCCTGCCGTGCGATCATCGTGCCGCCAAGAGCAACCAGCACGGTGGCGAAGGTCGCAAAGATGTAGCGCCGGAGGATACCGGGCTGGATGATCTGTGTCTGCCATGCGGCGAAGCTTTTGAGGGCCAGCAGGAACTTGTCCCAGCCGTTGTCAAACTGCGGTGCCGCGTCCACCAGTCGCCCGAGCGCGGGCCGCAAGCGCTTGTGCCCGAGGTACAGGACGGCGCCGAGCGCGACAGTGACGATTGACATAAACAGCGGCATGTTCACGCCCGCCCACAGTTTCAGTTCCTTGGCATCTTCGATGGAGCCCAGCAGGGATTTGACCGTTGGATCAACCAGTGCGACCTGCAGAAGGTCCGGGTAGACGCCAAAAAGTGCGCCGAGCACGGCGAGGATCACCGGGCCTGCGAGCATGGGCCAAGGGGCTTCATGCGGTTTGCGGGGCAGTGCAACACCTGTTCGCTGCCAGAACGGACGCAGGGCCACAATGCCTGCCACTGCAAACATCAGCGCGTTGGCGGTTAGCAGGGCAGCGGCGAAGAGGAACGGTTCGGACCCAATGGCAAGAATGCCAGCGTATTTCAGTTCCTTGCCGATGAACCCGAGAAAGGGTGGAAAGCCCGCCATCGACAGCGCCGCCAGCCCCGCGGCGAATGCGGTGACAGGCATTGCCCGTCCCAGGCCACCGAGCACGTCGGCCTCGCGCGTACCGGTCGAGTGGTCGATACAGCCCACGACAAGAAACAACGCAGCCTTGTAGAGCGAGTGGACCACCAAAAATGTGGCGAAGGCAGTCATGGCGTAGCCGGAGGTTTGACCGAGGAACAGCGTCAGCGTGCCAAGTGCCATGAGCGTGGTGTAGGCGAGGGCTTGTTTCAGATCCGTCTGGCGCAAGGCGAGGATGCTGGCGAAAACAGCTGTAAACGCGCCTGCAATCGTGAGCGTCCAGAACCATACATCCGTGCCTGACATGCCCGGGTGCATCCGCGCCATCAGGTACACCCCCGCCTTGACCATCGTGGCCGAGTGCAGGAAGGCCGAGACCGGTGTGGGGGCGGCCATGGCGTTGGGTAGCCAAAAGTGGAAGGGGAACTGCGCCGATTTGGTGAAGGTGCCCGCCAGGATCAGGATGAGGATCGGCAGGTACATCTCGTGGGCTTTGAGCACATCGGCCTGGGCCAGGATTTCCGATAGCTCGAAGCTTCCCATCGAGAAGCCCAGTAATATGAAGCCTGCGAGCAGCGCCAAGGCGCCCGCGCCAGTGACAAAGAGCGCCTGGAGGGCTGAACGCCGCCCCTTGGTTGTGTCATGCCCGAAGCCGATCAGCAGGTAGGAGGTGATGGTGGTTAGCTCCCAAAAGACGAAGAGCCCGATAAGATTGTCGGCCAGCACCAGCCCCAGCATCGCCAGCATGAAGCTGGTCAGGAACAGAGCGAAGCGGGCAAATTGCGGGTGCCCGGCGAGGTACGTGTTGGAATAGAGCAGCACGAGCGCGCCGATGCCGGAGATCAGGAGCGCGAAGGTCAGGCTGAGGCCGTCCACAAGGAACGACATCGCTATGCCAAGGGATGGCACCCAGTCCCAGACAAGGCGCAGGCTTTGCCCGTCGGCGACGGCGGGGGCGAGGCTGAGGAACCAGCCGAACAGGAGGAGGGCGATCCCGACGGGGATAAGACCGACAAGGCCGTTTCCCGTGGGGTGCATCGCGGTGGCCGTATCGTTCAATGTGTTTCCAGTTCTTCAATCGTCACGGGAGAAATAAAGCCCTCGGGCTTGACTGCAAGGACAGAGCAGGCAACGCGGCTGAGGATGGTATCGGCGGTATTGCCGATGAACATGCCCGAAAGCCCCGTGCGCCCGAGTGTGCCCATAACCAGCGTATCAATATGTTGTTCGTGAGTGTGCTGGGCGATGACATCGGCTGCGACACCCTTGACGTGCATGATCTGCATGCGGTCCGCGAATTCGGTGTACTGGTCCGTCAGCGCGGTCAGCCGTGCGTGGCTTTCCTGTTTGGTTGTTAGCAAAAGCGCTTCGACATCTTCGGGCGGGGTGTGCACGCGGCTGGAGCGCAACAGGTGTTCTTCGTAGAGATACCAGGCGTTTAGCACGTCCAACTTGGCATCGTCCTGAACAGACAATGATGTCGCAAGCTGCATCACTTTGTGATTGAGCGCGTCGCGTGTGGCGTCAGTTGGGTCGGGATCGACTGCTGCCACGATGCGCTTGGCCTTTGGCTCGGCCTTGCTGTTGAGGATCCAGACAGGGCACGGGCATTTGCGCAGAAGGTGCAGGTCAGGCCCGCCCAGCACGTTCCAGGTCGGGGTTTGGTCGGCGGCTTTGAGCACCAGATCGTTGTCATAGGTCAGAACATGACGAATGACTTCGATAAATCCGACGCCCTGCGCAAGCATTGTGGTTACTTCGGCGCCTTCCTGCCGAAGACCTACAGCGACCTGCTCAAGTTGCTCTTTGCGCGCGGCGATCAGTTCTGCCCCAACCTCTCGACCGCGCTGTCCGGACAGGGTGGCGAGCATGCGCGCCATGTCGGATTGGTCGGTTTCTGACACATCCATAAGGGTCAAATGTGCGCCATTGGCCTTTGCCAGCCAGCGCGCGCGGGCCACGAGCGCGTCGGACACACCCTCCGGGTTCGAAACGACCAGAATGTTTTTAAAGCGCTTCATGCCCGGGCCTTTCACATCAATAAATGTTGAGATGGGGACAAAGTTCGATTGATCAAATTGAAAACCGGGCAGTTTTTGATAGATATCATCTATCAATTCGGGAGAGGGACGAATGCCGACACTTCAGCAACTGCGCTATCTGGTTGCAGTGGCAGATACCGGGCACTTTCGACGTGCCGCGGAAAACTGCCACGTCACTCAACCTACCCTCAGCGCACAGCTGAAGGAGTTGGAGAACAAGCTGGGTGCGATCCTGATCGAGCGCAGTCGAGGTGGTGTTGTCGTGACGCCCTTGGGCGAGCAGATCATTCAGCACGCCCGCACGGCGCTACGTGAGGTTGAAGAAATCCGCACCTTGTCCACGCTTCAAAGTGGGAGTTTGAACAGCACGATCAAGGTGGGTGTCGTACAATCGCTGGGCTCGTACCTGTTGCCGATCCTTGTGCCGGATTTGCACAAGAGCCATCCGCAGTTGAAGCTTTACGTGCGTGAAGGCTTGCCCAAGCATTTGCTCGAGGCGTTGGGGTCCGGAGCGTTGGACCTGTTGCTTTTCCCCTTGCCGACGCGGGAGGCCGAGTTTGAAACCCGCTCGCTTTTTCGCGAGCCGTTGTCGGTGGTTATGCCGTTTGACCACCCATTTGCCCGCGAAGAAACGATTGCGCCGAGTATGTTGAAAGGTGAAACGATCATGGCGTTGGAACGCGGCCATAGACTTTATGACAAGGTCGAACGCATTTGCGAGCAGCACGGCGCAGTGTTGTCGAGCGAATATGAGGGGACGTCCCTGGACACCTTGCGCCAGATGGTGGCGATGGGCATGGGGCTGTCGTTGCTGCCAGCCCTTTATGTCCGGTCCGAGGTGACAAGCCAGGAACTGGTGCTGGCTCGTCCGTTTCGTGGTACGCCACCATCGCGGACCATTGGCATGGTCTGGCGCCGCAGCTCGGCGCGCGAGGCGGAGTATCAGGATTTGGGCGATGAGATTGTTGAAATACTCGCCCGAAGCGCACAGGAAGTTATTGTGCTGGGGTAGCGCCCCTGCTGTGTGGAGCAGGGGCGCATAGCCGATCAAATCTGCATCGCTTCGCGCCAGGCTGTCATCGCCTTGGTAGGTTCTGCAACGGTCAACGTCTGCTCGATTGGCTTTGCCTGCTCGCGCATATGTTCGATGCGCAGACTGTGCTTGCCGGGCTTGAGCGCTGGCAAAACCAGCGGGCTGGTTCCAACGGCTACGGGTTCGCCATCAATGATGGCGCGGAACGTGTCAGGTTCCTCGTTGCGTTTGCCCCAACCATCGATCCGGACGGACAAGGTGGTTGCCGTCTCGGCTGCCAAAACCGTGTCGGGCGCAGGCTCCATGACCTCTATCTTGTTTGGGCGTGGCGCCAGCGTGACGGGTTTTGACGCAATCCAGCTTGATCGCACGCCATCGGTCGCCAAAACGGTAAAGACGGCGTCTGACCCCTCTGGTCCGGCAGGCAGGGCAGTCAGGTCCACCTCGACCTTAGTATCCTCAACGTCCAGCGCAATCACATGTGATCGGTCGCCGTCGATTACAGCGATCACCTGAAAGCTCAAATCGTTGTCGCCGTCGCTGTCCCAACTGACCGTTGCGGTCTCGGCGTTTGCTTCAACCCGAATGTCGCCGATCTTGGGTGCCTGTTTGGCCACCTTTGCCCGCCAGAGCGTGCGGTCACCACGGACAAAGGCCATTTCCCGCGCCCCTTTGGTCACAGGCAGGTATGCCTCGACCCGGGCTATTTGTTCGCCCTCGTGACGGTGCTTGGATTGGCACAGGTGGCGGAACTGTACGCGCGGGGCTGTTTCGGCGATTATGTCATCATCCTTGTCCAGCAGGACCAGTCGAAAGGGGCTGTCAGGATCCACCTTTGGTTTGGTTGCGATGAACTGGGTTTCCCAGCCAGTCCGTTTTTCGATGTCCAGCCCTTCGGTCAGAAGAACGTCGAAGCGGAGATAGGTTGTATCAGTCATTGTGTATCCTCCCCTTAGGAGATTGTGGTTTGGAAACGGCTCCAGTTGTAACCGCTGATCCAGCGGGTTCCGTAGGCCATGATGTCGTTGCGGGTGCCGGGCAGCGCTTGGTTGAAGAACGGGTCAAAGGCGACGTCGATCAGCATACCGCCGTTGGGAAAGCCGGGTTCGAGCGTGCCTGCTGCGCCGCCCAAAGGCACATGGCTGTAGCCAAGGTTGTGCCCAATCTCATGCGCTGTCTTGACCCTAAGAATGCTTCTTTGACCCATGCCAACCGGGTCAAACCGAGCCGAAAGGCATGTTGTGCCCGGCACATAGCCCATTCCGCGATTGAAGGGGTGGGTGATGCCAACCCAGATGATGTCATGTTCTGCCGGGCAGACCGTTCGCCGGAAAAGGCCCCACAGATACTCTGTCGTGGTGCATGCGTGCAGGGCGTGAACGTCTGCCAACAGACCCCCGACGCCAGCATCAGTCCCAAGGTCCCGTGTCGTATTGTGCGTGGGTCGTGCCGCGGCACCGAGGTTGTCGGCCGGTGTCGGCAGCAGGTCAAAGCCGCGTCGCAATGTGCACATCGCTTCGGCCGCGGACGGGCGCGCGTTTGTGCCGTTGGTCGCGTTGTCATCACGGATCCGGACGTGTCGGACGGGCAAGGCCGCTTCGGTGCGCCAGGACCACGTGGTATCGAGCCTGTGTCGCGCCCGCGTTTCGTTGATTTCCGGCCCAGTGATGTCGATGCGCAGAGTGCGGGTGCCCGAACTGAGTGCGCGCGGGATGCGGAAGTTCAGCGTATGATCTGTCACTTCGCGGTCGATTTGGCTGGCCGGTCGCGCCTCGATGAACGGGTTGCCTGCTGCCCAGCCCGAGCAGCTGTTTGGTACCTCTCCATTGATCGGCATCAACTGGTGGATGCCGTCGACGGTCAGCATCCCTGTGACATCCGGTACCCGATTGCCAAAGAAACCGCGCCGGTCTGCGTCGATGTAGACACGCACAATGGTGTCCTTGCCGGAAATCGTAGCGAGATCGTTGTCCGGCGTACCGTCCGTCCGCCCATAGGTCTGAATGCCCTGGGTTATTTCCACGCCGTCAATGGCAAGGGTGGGCGCAATATTGATTTCGCGCACCTGCGTGTCCACCGCCCGACCACATGGCCCGTCAACGGTAAAGATCATCTCGACCCGTGTTGGGTCCGTTACCGTCGGCACCGGCCACTGCATGTGGCTTACAGGATTGACGCGCTGGTTGAACTCGGTCTTGCCGTCCACCTTGATTTCCAGCGTCGCGGGCGCTGATATTGGGTGCCCGCGCCATGAAATACGCGCTGTTTCTCCGGGTTCGAACCACGAACGGCTGGGCAGGGACAGTGATGCAGCCGTGGATCCCCCTTCAAAGGCGACACGGTTTCCTTTGCGGTAAATGGTGAAGGACCGTCCACAGACCCGTTCGGTGGATTCGATGATGGCGAGGGCGATATACGGGCTGAAGCCGCCGCTTGGCACTTCCACCTCGATTTCGGTGTCGGTCCACGTGATGGCACGCACACATTGGCCTGCCACTGCTGGCGCTGCAACACCTGGCCTCTCGTCGCCGAAACAGACCATTCCGCCGCGGCCGAAATTGGTGCCCTTGATCACGATCCGGGTGCCTGCGCATGCCTTCTCCGGCGTGATTGAGGCGATGAAATAGGGCGTTGTTTTGCCAAAGATTCCGCCTGTGCTGCTGAGATCAAAGAAGCATTCGAGAGGCGGAAAGCAATCCAGTTCCGGTTGCCGGAAGGGAGGATCACACTCAGGTGTCGGGATCGGTTTGCGCGGGTTCCAGCCCCCGGGTACAGGGCCGTCATCGGGACCGCATTCCATGGACAGAAGCGCTTCGCGGAACGGTGCCTCTACCCCTTCATGCAGCAGCAGGTTTGCCATGCTCAGCAGGTTCTGCGCCTGATCATGTCGGCAGAAGCCGATTTCGAGCCCACGGGTCATGTGCAACAGATGATCATGGCTGCGGGCGGACGCGACCATTCCTCCCATCAGGGTAAGCCAGCGCGTATGCGGGACAGCGCAGGTGACGTTTAGGTCGTCCGGGATGGGCCTTGGCCCTGCCGGGCCGTCAAGCCGCATGGTTTGGGCGAGAAAGCGGGTCCGCCCTTCGGGCGTGGACCCCGGTTGCGAGAATTCGTCGCCTTTGAGCGCGCGCGTCGCTACATCGACGAGGATCGGCTCATAGGGCACGTCCACCTCCGCAAAACGCTCCAGCCTTTCCGCTAAGGTGAACTGGGACGCCAGATTGCCGAGGATTGCGCCAGAAGCAATGTCGAGCATGTCGTCGAAATCAAAGATGGGCGGCCCGGGGCAGCGTGCGGCGTTCAAAAGGATATTAAATTCCTTGTCGCCACGCGGTGCAAGCTGACCTACGGCTGCGCGTATCGTCTCCCATGCCTGGGGATCGTAAACAGGACCCGAGAGGAGGGGAAACGCATCTTTCGCGGGTTTGAGTTTTTCAAGCACTTTACCTGGTATTCGGAAATCAAAGACGGGTCCTTCGACAAGGTCATGCTCTTGGAGTTTCTCGATCTTACCTTCCGCGCCGACGACTTCGACCTGCAGGTCAGGTTCGACGTCGCGGTTCAGGTTAATTCGAAATAGTCCCCGATTGTCGGTGATACTTTCGCCAGCAACGCTTCCGTCCCGCGTGCGCGCAACCACTGTTGCCCGGGTGAGCGGGGTGTCTTTTTCGGACGCAATACGTCCGTCGATCATGGATGTCCTCGACATCGTCAAATACTCCTAAATCAAAGATTTTGTCGTAAATGACGAAACTGTGCGTGTGATCTTGATCTCCCGCAATGGGGGTATTCCCCCATTGCGGGAGCGCATTCGGCTTATGTTGAATTTTGAAGGGTTCGCATTCCGCGCAAGGTCAAAAGGCCAGCGATAGCGATGCCGAGAAGATCCGTTCGCCAGTCACCCGAGATCATGCAGACCGCACCCACCAGCAAGATGATGCGGATCAGCGCGCCCGCGGTGCCGATGAACCAACCCTGCACCGCGCCTGCGAGCATGTAGACGCCGATAAGCGCCGTGAGCAGGTTTTGGACGCTGACGTACCACGGTGCCTCCATCAGCAGACCCGGACTGTAGAAGAACATGAACGGCACGATGAAAGCGGCCAGTCCGACCTTGAAGCTGGTGACAGAGGTGCGCATCGGCTCAGAGCCTGCGATGGCGGCGCCCGCGTAAGCCGCGAGTGCCACAGGAGGCGTGATCGCCGACACGACGGCGAAGTAGAACACGAAGAAATGCGAGATAAGCGGGGCGATCCCGATCTCGATCAGGCCCGGTGCAACGACTGAGGCCGCGACCGCATAGGCTGCCGTCGTCGGCATCCCCATGCCGAGGATAACCGAGATCATCATCGCGAAGATCAGTGCCAGAAGCGTACTTTGCTGGGCCAGATCGAAAAGTAGGCTGGAGAACCGCGCGCCCACGCCGGTGAGCGAGATGACCCCAACGATCAGGCCAGCGCAGGCGCAGACAATGATGATCTGCAACGACATGCGCCCGCCATTGCCCAAAGCCTCGTAGACCTGTTTTGGCCCCATGCGGTAGGGGGTGAGCCAGCTGACGACCGCCGCCGAGGCGATGGCGAGTGTGCCCGCGCGGATCACCGAATAGCCGCTGAACAGCGCGCCGATCAGGATGACTATCGGCAGGAAAAGGTAGGCTTGTTTGGCGAGATCACCGAGTTTCGGCAGCTCATCTGCTCGCATCCCGCGCATGCCTGTGCGGCTCGCCTCGAAATCGACCATGAAGTAGATTGAGGCGAAGTAGAGTATGGCGGGGATTAGGGCCGCGACAACCAGTTCGGTGTAGGGGATGCCTGTGATTTCTGCCATGATGAAGGCGCCCGCGCCCATGATCGGCGGCATGATTTGCCCGCCAGTCGATGCCGCCGCCTCAATCGCGGCGGCGGATTGCGGGCGGTAGCCGACCTTTTTCATCAGGGGAATGGTCAGAGAACCGGTCGAGACCACGTTGCCTGCTGAGGTGCCGTTGATCATGCCCATGAGGCCGGAGGCCAGCACAGACACCTTGGCTGGACCGCCCTTGGCCCGCCCTGCGGCGGCGAAGGAGAAGTTGACGAAGTAGTCGCCCACCTTTGAGCTTTGCAGGAAGGCGGCGAAGATGATGAAGAGAATGATGTAGGTGGACGACACCGCGGTGGTTGGGCCCAGCACGCCGTTGTCGGTGAAGACATAGGTGAAGAAGCGTTTGGCGTCGTAGCCGCGATGTTCGAGAAAGCCGGGCATCCATGGGCCTGCGAAGGCGTAGGCGATGAAGACCAGTGCGATGACCACCAGCGCAAGGCCCGCAAGGCGGCGGGTGAGCTCCGCGATCATGACGATGATCACGAAAGCCGCCCAGCCGTTGTTGGGGTCAGCAAAGGGTGTGCCCGCGCGCAGCCGCAGCGACAGGGTGTCGAGGCTGAAGAGGATGAAGCCGCAGCTGGCGAGTGTCGCGACGATCAGGGCGATGTCGGCGAGTGGCAATTGCCCCTTGCGCGCGGGGTAGAGCCAGCCGGTGAGGATGGCGAGCAGCGTGCCCGCGGCGAGGGCCGGGCCGAAGGCTGCAAGCGTCCAGGGGGGTGGTGCAGGGGTACCGGGTTCGAGGAGCATCATGGCCGCGATCAGGGAGCCAAGGCCGATGGTGGTGCCGATCAGTGCAATGCCGCCCATGAGGTGCGAGAAGGGGCCGTTTGATCCGTCGGCGGCGGGGCGCATCGACAGGGCGGCACTCGTGCCAAAGCCCAGGATCAGCGCGCCTGCGATGTGCATGATGCGGAAGGTCCAAGTCTCCAAAGGCGCGATGTTCAGCACGTAGAGATGCCAGCCCGCGTAGACGGCGCAGAGCAGGAAGCCCACGCGCGTCAGCAGGTCGGTACCGACCGGCGTTTCGGGTTGTTCCAACGGTGTGGGCTGCGTTGCTGTTTCCGTCATGCCTACCATCCCCTGATTGCATGAAAAGAGCCCCCCGCCTGTTGCGTGCGGGAGGCTTGGATAGCTTAGACGATGCGCGAGCGCTTAGTCAGCAAGTTCCGCCGGAATGTCGAAACCGTTCTCGCGGAACCACTTGGCTGCGCCTGGGTGCCAGGGCAGGAACGTGTTCTTGTCGAAGTTTTCTGGCAGTGTCTCAACAGCCGCCTTGTGGATCTCGAGCATCTTGGGGTTGTTGCTCATCACCGTATCAACAACTTCGTAAACGAAGCTGTCGGGCAGGCTCGCGTTGGCAATGGCAAAGTTCCACATCGAAACGCTAAGCTGATCCTCTTCGAGCGAGGGGTATGTGCCCGCCGGGATCGTGAATTCCGACACCGGTTGGGAGCCGATCACTGCCGCCTGTTCCTCGGGCGTAAAGCCGAAATAGGTGACGTTGGTTTGCGCATCGAGCTGGCTGAAGGCCGGGTAGGGCAGGCCCCCCGCCCAAGTATAAACGTCGATCAGACCATCCTGAAGCTGCCCGGCGAGGTCCGCGGCGCCACCGTTGCGAAATTCGACATTCTTGCCCATGCCTTCGAGAATGCGGGGCCAGTACGTACCGGGTGTACCGCCTGCGGGGCCAACGCCCACGACAGCACCATCGGGGATGTCAGCGAAGCTGGTGATGCCCGAGCTTGTCAGCGCAATGGCGTGAAAGCCCGTCTTATACATCGGAAAGATCGCGCGGATCTGATCGTGTTGCAAGCCCGGGGCCAGCGCGCTGTTGCCATTGAGCGCGTCAAAGGCTGGGCCCATGGTGACCATGCCCATGTCCAGATCACCTGTCTGCACGAGGGCTGCGTTCTGGACCGGCCCACCAGTGACTTCGGTGCCGCCGGGGATGCCAAGCGCTTCTGCCACCATGTTCGCCCACCCGGCGCCGTACACGAAATAGGTGCCGCCCTGGCTGGCTGTACCGACCGAGAAGCTGTCGGGCCAGTCGCTGCGGTCCTCGGCGCTGAGGGATGTGGCGGCGAGCCCGAGGGAGCCTGCCAACACTGCGACCTGCACGGCCTTGAATGTCTGGTTGAAGTTCATCATGTCCTCCTCCTGTCAGATGATGCGCGCTGTTTTCAGCGGTTTTTGTAACTGAACGATCTGTACGTAGGGTAACGTATGGTCAGGAAAAGCCGGGGCGGTCGTGATAGGCTGATCCCCGCCCAGAACAGCAATCATCCCAGTAACTTCGTAGGCTACACTTTTTCTTGAATACGCCGTGAGGTGCATCATCGGAGGGTAACGTGCCTGTTGATCCCGATCCGATCGAGAAAGGTGTCGTCATGACTGACCACAAGTAGTGCGCCGTCATATGCGCGCAGCGCCGCTTCAAGCGTTTCGATGGCTTCGATGTCGAGATGGTTACTGGGTTCGTCAAGCAACAGAAGCTGGCGCGGTTGGCTATGTCCAAGTGTGCAGGCCAAACCTGCGCGCAGACGTTGCCCGCCACTCAGCGCACCGACCTTTTGCAAAGCGTCGTTGCCCCGAAAGAGAAAGCGCGCAAGGACAGCGCGCCGGTCATTTTCAGTTGCGTTTGGATCAAGACGGGCAAGCGCGTCGCGCACTGTCTCGTCCGGGTCAAGCATGCTCATATCCTGATCCAAAAGTGCTGCGGGTACATGCAGATGAACAGAGCCGTCCGCGACCGGTAGATCGCCGTGGATACAGGCCAGCAGCGTGGATTTGCCTGAACCATTGGGTCCGCTCACGGCGATGCGCTCGGGTCCGCGGATCGCGAGCGCAATGTTGTCTAGGACAGGGGCTTCTGATCCGTAGCTGAATGTCAGTCCATCAATCCGCAAAACGTCGCGCCCGCTGGCAAGACCCGACGGTGGAATGTCCATGATCAGTGGCTCAAGCACCTCGACGGCCTCCCGCGCACTCTCTAGTGCGTCTTGCGCATCCTCCATCTGGCGATTGCGCAGCCGTGCTGCGCCGCTGGCCGACCCTTCGCTGCGTTCTTTGGCGGCGTCCAGCAGCAGCTTGGATTGACTGCCCGCTGCTCGCAATTGTCGCCCTTGTCGGTCCGTGCGGGCCTTGCGTTCGGCGGCAAGGCGGATACGGGCTTTGGTCTCGGCCACAGTACGGGTTGCGCGGGCCAAATTGTCGTCCGCCTTGGCCAGTTCGGCAGATTTCATGTCGCTGTAGGCGGCGTAGTTTCCACCATAGGTCCGCGCACCAAGCGTCGTCAGTTCGACAATGGCATCCATATCGCCCAGCAGGGTGCGATCATGGCTGGCGATGATCGCGCAGCCCTGCCACGAGCGCAAAGCGTCCATTACCTGCACGCGCCCGGCCCGGTCCAAATGGTTTGTCGGCTCATCCAGCAGCAGTACATCCGGTTGTTTGAACATGAGCGCGGCAAGCCCTGCGCGCGTGCGCTGGCCGCCTGAGAGGGCGTGCAGGGGGGTGTCGGTCGGCAGATCAAGGCCGATTGTGCTGAGCGCCGTTTGGAGATGCGCCTCAAGCATCCAGTCTGCATTGGCGAGGTCATCTGCAGTTGCCTCTCCCCGTTCGGCGCGCGCGAGCAAGGCAAGCTCTGCGTGCACCGCGAACAGGTCTGCCAGCGTTTCGTCGGGCTGTTGTTCGGGATTCTGGCGCACGAAACCGACGGTTTGCGGGCGAATGACGGTGCCGGACGCAGGCTCAAGCTCACCTGCGATCAGACGCAGAAGCGTGGTCTTGCCCGTCCCGTTGCGCCCGACCAGTCCGGTGCTGCCCGGTCCAAATGTCAGATCGAGATTGGCGAAAAGGGGTGTGGTGTCAGGGGTGTTCCAGCAAAGGCCGGACAGGATTACGGAAGACATGGAAAACGCTCACAGCAAGATGACCCGGTTGGGGTGACTAGGTTGTGAGCGCTGAATCCATATTTCTGATCCCTGACATCAGTTGCAAAGCAAAGGTAAGCATCAAGCAGAGCCGAAACAAGGTACTTTGACCAAAGCCTTGTTTGAAAACACCTATGATGATGGTGGATGCTTAACCGAGCGAAGCGTTCCTAGTCGGCCTTAATTGCTTCCGTCTCAATGTTGATCGTCACCTCGTCGCCGACCAATCCGTTGTCCACTGCATAGGTCATACCAAAGTCACTGCGCTGGATCGTGGTCGTCATCGACAGGCCAAGTACTTCGCGCTGGTGACCAAATGGGTAGTCAGCAACCCTGTTCAGTGTCACGTCCAATGTGACGGGCTGTGTTTGACCGAGGATCGTCAAGTCGCCTGTTACGGTTCCGGTTGTATCGCTCGTCGGTTCGCCACCAGTTGCCACAAAGGTGATTTCGGGATGATCCGAGACGTGAAGAAAATCCGCGTTTCGCACGTGACCGTCCCGCGCTTCGTTAAAGGTGTTCACGGATTCGGCTTGTATGGTGACGTTCACGTCCTGCAACTCTTGGGTTTCGGTATCGTAGGAAAACGTGCCCGCCACATCCGTGAAAATACCAAGTGTTTTGGCGAAACCGATGTGGTCCACCTTGAAGTACACAGCCGTATGAGTCGGATCGAGTTCGTACTGCGACATGTCGGCCAAGGAAGGCGAGGCGAGTGATGTTGCGATGACCGCGGTAGCAAACAGTGTTCGTTTCATGGCGGGTTTCCTCTATCTAGACGTGAGCGGTTCAGCTCAAGCTGTTCATGTCGCGTGGTATTTACAAGGTTCAGTACGAACATAGGGCACTTCTTACGCATGACAGGTTGGCTTTGATGACGGTCCGGCACCTTCGGTGTGTGACCTGGAATGTGCATCGCGGGAAAGGCACAGACGGGCGTGTGGATCCGGATCGCGTGGCTGATGCCATCTGTTCCGTTCTCGGGCCGCGGCACCCGCATGTATTGGCGCTTCAAGAAGCTGATCAAGAGTGCAGGCCACATGCCCGCCTTTTGAACGTTCAGGAAATCTCCCGACGGACTGGACTGCAGTATATGCATGATCCAGCGCTCAGGTGGGGCGAAGAAAGTGACGGGTTCCTTGGCACGATCCTTTTCATGGCGCCGAGCCTACAGCGCACGCATGCCGACGTCATCGACTTGCCGGGCCATTGCCATCGTGGCGCGGTGTCAATCGAAGCGATCTTCGAAGGTCGGCCCATACGTGTGATCTCAACCCATCTTTCGCTGTCTCAGCCGCTTCGGATTGTTCAAATGCGTGTTATTGGGCAGTACCTGCGTCGACGCACTGCGATGCAGACTATTCTCTTGGGTGACCTGAACGAGTGGCGACCTTGGGGTGGGGCGATGTTCCATAAAACCTTGGTCGGCATAAAACTGCGTGGCCCGGCCAGGGCAACGTTCCCGAGCACTTGGCCTGCGCTGGCGTTGGATCGCATTTTGACCGATGGTCCGGGCGAAGTATACGGCGCGACGGCTGTTCGCTCACCTGAAACCAAGGTAGCGTCAGACCATCTGCCTTTGGAGGCAATTGTAAAAGTTCCGTGACAGCGCTGAATAAAAGGTGAGCCTGACGTGTTTACCGCGTGTCGGACTGTGTTTGCGGGGCTAGGTATGGACCGAACCAAAGTGGAGAAGCGATGTTACGAAGCATGCCTTATATGAACGCACAGCTGCTGGCCCGTCCCCCGGTGCTTTTCCGCTTTCTGTCAATTGCCATTGTTTATGCAGGTTTTCTTGGCCTTGCGTCAGCTTATGTGTTTGGAACCGCAGCAGCGTCTTTGCTGGTTTTCGCCGTCATTGTGACCGTTGTCGGATACGGCATCACGCAGAGCTACATGTTTCACCGATTTGGGCTTTGCAATGCAGTCACTCTGGGTCGCGCCGCTGCCGTCGCCTTTCTTGTCGGCGCGGTTGTGTCGGGCAGCGCATCGGCTTGGATTGTCTTCGGCGTGGCCGCCATTGCATTTGCATTGGACGGTGCGGACGGGTGGTTGGCCCGGCGATCCGGCCTCGCCTCCGATTTCGGCGCCCGCTTTGACATGGAGACGGACGCGGGCCTTGCGGCGGTTTTGTCACTTTGGGTCTGGACCAACGGCATCACAGGCCCAGAGATCTTGGTGCTGGGGTTCATGCGCTATGCGTTTGTTCTTGCATCCTTCCAATGGTCTTTTCTGCGCGCACCTTTGCCCGAGTCGTTTAGGCGCAAGGCTATCTGCGTCGTGCAAATCGGAGCGCTTATCCTGCTCGCGTTTCCAATGATGCCAACCGGACTGTCGAGCGCGTTCGCATATATAGCCGCGCTTCTACTCACGTGGTCTTTCGTCGTTGATATCGTTTGGCTGGCAAGGCGGGCCGGATGAAGCGAGCAGTGTTTCTGTGTTTGGCGGCAGTACTCTTGTTTGCTGTTCTCGTTCTCCCCAATCATCCGGGCACGATGAAGTGGAGCGCGTTGAACCGGTGGCCGCTTGAACTGCCGGTCCTCCTTTTGACGATGGTTGCCGTGGGAAGAAACCGCGCGATCAGCGCCGGTTTGGCGCTTCTGCTCGTGGTCGCCGTTCTGATCAAGGTGGCAGATTTTGGAATGTTCACTGCCTTTAACCGGCCATTCAACCCGGTCTTTGATGTCTTCTTGATCGGTGCGGGTTTTTCATTGATGCAAGATAGTATCGGTTCGGTACTGTCCATTTTGGCCGCCATTGGTGCGGTGCTGGCATGCGTTCTCTTGTTCTTTGCTCTTCAACAGAGTCTCCAAGCGTGGGGTGGGATAAGGCCGAAGCACGTTGGGCGTATGGGTGCAGCGGTGATCGCATTTGGCGCAGCGGGGTGGGCTGCTGCTGATGTTGGCCATCACTTGCAATATTGGCAGTTCACAGAGAGCCCACCGGGCACCGCGTGGACAACCCGCCACACGCTAAAACGCGGTATCAAGGTGCGCGAAACGGCTGCCGAGCTTGTGCGCTTCACAAAAGAGGCAAAGAGTGATCCGATTGCCGATACGGCCGGTTTGCTCAATGCATTGGACGGACGGGATGTCATCGTTATCTGGATCGAAAGCTACGGACGCGCCAGCTTTGACAACCCTCTGTATGCACCGACACATTTGGCGACGCTAAGCGCAGCCGAACAGGCCATTGAACGCGCCGGGATGTCGATGAAAAGCGGCTGGATGACCTCCCCGACCGCAGGCGGCCAAAGCTGGTTAGCACATAGCGCTTTCGCAAGCGGATTATGGACATCGGATAATGCCCGCTATTCGGCTATGCTCGCGAGCGGACACAAGTGGCTGTATCACTTCGCACAGGATGCAGGCTACCGAACGGCTGCGGTGATGCCTGCCATTACAATTGGATGGCCCGAAAGTCTGTCCATGGGCTTTGATCTTGTCCTTGCGGCAGATGATATGAAGTACGAAGGACAGCCGTTTCGCTGGGTGACAATGCCTGATCAATACACACTTGCCGCATATGCAGAACTGTTGCCTCCGGACCCTCGGCCTGACTTCATACAAATTGCGCTGATCTCTTCGCATGCGCCGTGGACGCCGATCCCGGATGTGGTGCCTTGGGAGGATATCGGCACCGGACAGGTCTTTGACGAAATGGCCAAGCGTGGTCCAGCCCCGAAGGACCTATGGCGGGATAGGGGTGCTGTGCGCGATGCGTATCGCAGGTCGGTCGATTACGTTCTGGAAGTCACCTTTGATCACGTGGCGCGATTGGCTGCTGATGCGCCGCTGGTCATCGTTGCGGGTGATCATCAAGCCGCCCAATTTGTTGCAGGAAGCGACAATAAGGACGTTGCTGTTCACATGATCGGTCCGGCAGACGTTCTGCAAAGGATTGAGCATTGGGGTTGGACCGATGGGTTGATCCCTGCGGCGGACGGACCTGTGCGACGGATGGACAGTTTTCGAGATGACTTTCTTTTTGCGTTCACCAACACGCCGTATGCCGGGGACGTCACCAAATGATGTCATTCTGGGTCAGGCTCGCTTTCTCCGTCGGTTGCGTGTTGGTAGTTTTGTGGTGGGCCGATGCAGGGCAGGTGTTGCTTCGGTTGAGGTCTCTTGACGCGGGCTGGATGGCTGTTGCACTGATCGCTTTGACAATGGCGACATTTTCAATGTCCCACCGTTGGCAATGTGCTGCCCGCGCATTTGGGCTAAGCCTGAGTTTCACGACGGCTCTGCGCGAATACTATCTGGGTCAGTTCATTAACACGGTTCTGCCCGGTGGCGTCGTTGGCGATATGACTCGAGCGGTGCGCGCGCGCCAAAGCGTCGATTTCAGCAGCGCTGCTCAGTCTGTCGTTGCCGAGCGTTTGCTGGGTCAACTGGCGATGCTTTCGTTGATGTTTGCAGGCTTCGCCATCGCGCGCGTTTGGCCGGATGACCTGATTTGGAACGGGGTGGACTTGGCCGTTCTTGTTGGCCTTGTATTGCTCGCTGCCGTGACGTCGCTTTCAATGATGCGTAATACGGCGACCGGTCGCTTTCTGCTGCGTACGATAGCATTGATGCGGTCACCGGCGGTCTTGCTGCATGGGTTTGTTACAACAACAAGCCTGATCCTAGCATTCTATGCCTGCGCCCGTGCCGCTGGCGTCACCATCCCGCCCGAGGGCTGGGCCACCGTAATCCCGTTGATCTTGTGCGCCATGCTCATACCACTGTCGGTCGGTGGCTGGGGGTGGCGCGAAGGTGCCGCGGGTTTGCTGTTTCCGGTGTTCGGTGCGTCGGCCGATGCAGGGATTGCTACAAGCATAAGCTACGGCATTGCCCTCTTGCTGTCCGTTCTGCCTGCAGTTGGCATACTGTTCGTCACAAACTTCTCGAAACCTGCATCACTCACAAAAGGAACGTGAACCCCTCATGACCCAACCTACCCATCTGACCCGCCGCTTTTTCCTGCAAACCAGCGCCGCCGGTGCGGCTTTGGGCGCTGTTGGAGGTCCTGCGCTTGCCGCTGGTGCGACAGCCGTGAACTTTCAGCTGTCTTGGCTGCATTCCGTTCAGTTTGGCGGCAGCTATCTGGCGGCCCGAAACGGCTATTGGAGCGACTTGGGTTTGGATGTTTCGCTAAGCCAGGGCGGGCCAAATGCACCTGTTGAACCGCCGGTGGTTTCCGGAGCGGCATTGGTCGGCATTTCGGCTGCCGACTATACGGCATCTGCCGTCTCGCAAGGGGCACCCTTCAAGATCATTGCGGTTGCGATGCAGAAAAACCCGTTTGCCATCGCATCCCTGTCCAAGAACCCGGTGAATACACCCAAGGACCTCTTGGGTAAGCGCATCGGTATGGCAGTTGCCAATACGCCAGTGCTTCAAGCGCTTTGCACCCTGAATGATATTGACATCAACGAAATAGAGATTGTCCCGACGCAATATGATCCGGCCCCGTTGGTCAGCGGGCAGGTGGATTGTTTGCTGTCTTGGGAAACTGATCTGCCAGTCGCAATGACGGTGCAGGGCGTGGAAAACACAACCATGTTGATGGCCGACTATGGATATGCACTGCATTCGCAGACCTACATCGCAACCGAGGACGCATTGGCCAATCGTCGCGCTGATCTGGTCGCTTTGCTGAAGGGAGAGGTGATGGGTTGGAATGACTATGTCGCTGACACAGATGCAGCAGCCGCACTTGCCGTTGACATGTTCCCAGACGCAGGGCTGAACCTGGAGGCGCAAAAGCTTCAAGCCGCGCGTCAGGTTCCTTTGATGTTTACGGACCTGACAGATGCGCACGGCTTCGGTTGGTTCACAGATGAAACCATTGCAGCGAATGTTGAGACACTGGCGCTTCTGGGTCAGGATGTCAGCCCGGATCTATGGGACCGCTCGTTGCTTGAAGAGGTGCATGGTTAAGGCGAATGGACGGCTGCCATTCTATGGTCGGTCCTGAAATTCACTTTGAAAACGTCAAGAAACGCTTCGACAGTGTGACAGCGGTTGAGGCGTTCTCTGCCACCTTCAAGGCCGGTCAAACGACCGCGCTTGTCGGTCCGTCAGGCTGCGGGAAATCCACTGTCCTTAGATTGATCGCAGGTCTGACGGGACCGGACGAAGGGACGGTGCGGTTGGGGTCCGAAGTGCCCGCGCAGGTCGCGCGGCGCGGCGCGCTGGCCGTTGCGTTTCAGGATCCATCCCTGCTGCCATGGCGCACTGTGCGCTCAAACATCGCCCTTGGCGCTGAGCTCGCGCGAAAGCCGTCCGATCATGTTGATACGCTGATTGAACTTGTCGGACTGGGTGGATTTGCAGACCACCGTCCGGCAGAACTTTCGGGTGGTATGCGTCAGCGAGCCGCGATCGCGCGCAGCCTTGTATCTCAGCCTGAGATACTGTTGTTGGACGAACCCTTCGGGGCAGTAGACGCGATAACACGGCGGCGCCTCAATACCGACCTGCCGCCCCTGTGGCGTGATCGGGGGACAACCGTCGCTCTTGTGACCCACTCGGTAGAAGAGGCGGTCTTGCTATCAGACCGCGTACTGGTGCTGTCAGATCGCCCGGCCTCTGTTCTGGCTGACATTGCCACTGCGCCGGGCGTTCCGCGTGACAGCGCATACCGGGCCAGTGACACCTTCCGGGAACTCTCTGACAGGATATTTGAAGCGCTGGAAACCGGAGCGGTCGGTTGATCTGGTTTGTGCGCGTCTTGGGGATTTGTCTATTTTTGGTCGCGTGGGAGTTCGCTGCGCGCGGTGTCCCAGGGAGCGTTCTAATTGCTGGGCCAAGTGAGATCGCCGAACATATCCAAAGTGAATTTGCCCTGTACACACGTGCCGCTTTCGCAACGTCTGTGAATGCCGGGCTTGGCTTTGTCTTTGGCAACCTTGCTGCGATTGTGTTGGCAGTCATCATGATCGTGGTGCCGAAAAGTGCGCGTTTATTGTCTGCTTTTGCGCTTTTGTTGTTTTGCATTCCCCTGATTGCCAGTGGTCCGATCTTGCGTGTTCTGTTTGGGCCGGGGGAAGGGCCTCAGATCACGCTCGCGGCTCTTGCGGTTTACTACACAACTCTACTGGCGCTGCTCGTGGGGCTGCGTGCCGTGTCGCAAAACTGGACTGACTTTATGGCCGTCTACGGACGTCACCCGTTATCAACACTGCGATATGTCAGAGCCCGTGCCAGCCTGCCGTACCTGTTCGTTGGCCTGCAAATCAGTGCACCTGCCTCATTCCTCGGTGCGATGATCGGAGAGTTCACCGGAGCCGAGCGTGGCCTTGGTGTACTCACCTTGCGCGCCATGCGGGGGCTGGAGACCGAAGCAACCTGGGCGCTCGCGATCATCTCGGCAAGCATAGCGATGATGGCATATGCTCTTTTGGGTCTGCTGGGACGCCGTCTGGTCGGATACACGCCTGTGATATTGCTGTCTGCACCACAGGGGCAACCTACACAAAACCTGTGGATGCGTGTTGCCGAAATGGCATTCATCGTCGGGGCGGTCCTGGCGATCTGGCAGATTTCAATGGATGTGTCGGGTCTCAATCGCTTTTTCGCCAAAAGGCCGGGCGACGTTTTTGTCTTTCTCGCTGAATCTGAAAACCTCGCGACTGTTTTGTCGGCATTGTCCGAAACGCTGGGCAGTGCGCTACCGGGTTACTTGGCGGGGTTGGGCTTGGGCGCGGCGCTGGCGGCTGCGCTTATTCTGGCACCATCACTAGGACAAGTCGCGTTGCCCGTTGCCGTTGCCCTTCGTGCTGTGCCGATCATAACGACAGCCCCTCTTTTGGTTTTGGCCTTTGGTCGCGGGATTGTCGGAACGACCGTTGTTGTGGCCGTGATGATCTTTTTCCCAACGTTGGTGGCGTGTGGACAGGGCCTGCGCCAGACGCCCGGACAGATCGTTGAACTCTTCCGGTCCTATGGAGCAAGCAAATGGCAGACATTGATAAAGGCGCAGTTGCCCGCAATGTTGCCTGCTTTTTTCGCGTCAGCACGCATGGCCGTACCCGCGGCCCTGTTGGCCGTGACAACCGTTGAGTGGCTGGCGACCGGGCAGGGGCTGGGCATGCTGATGGCGATGACGGCCAGCACGTCAAACTACAATATGCTTTGGTCTTGTGTCGCGGTTATCGCGCTCGCGGCCAGTGCGATTTATGCCTGCGTTGCAATGATCGAACGACGGATTTTGCGGGTATATGCGAGTGAGCAACTGTCATGACCAAAGCCGTTTTTGCCATACCCGGAGACAAGGATCGCAGGACGGGCGGTTTCATTTATGAAGCCCGCGTTCTTCAGGCGTTGAACGATATCGGATGTCCGACGGCACATTTGCAGTTGCCGGACAGTTTTCCCGATCCAACGGCAACCGACATGCGTCAAACTCTGGATATGCTGCGGGCCGTCCCTGCAGATCAACCGATCATACTGGATGGGCTGGTGTTTGGCGCAATCGATCCGGATGGTTTGGCGGCTGTACAGGCCCCGGTTATTGCAATGATCCACCACCCTCTCGGTCTCGAAACCGGTTTATCGCACGACCGAGCCGCATTTTTGCTGCAGAACGAGACAGCAGCCATCAGGCGCGCCGACCACATTATCGCTCCAAGTCCCGAGACCTCGCGCGTGTTGACCGAACGCTTTGGAGCAAAACCAGGTTCGATAACATGCGCGCCGCCCGGCTTTGACCGACCGCCAGTTGCCCGCCAGATAGCAGAAACTCCTCTAGTCTTGTCGGTGGGGCTGATCGCTCCGCGGAAAGGGCACGACATTCTTCTGTCCGCGCTGGCGTTGATCCAGGAATTGCCTTGGCGCGCAGAGATTGTGGGCGGGGTCCATGATCCAGCCTATGCAGAAGCTCTGCGCCGTCAGAGTACGGAACTTGGACTTGATCGGCGCGTGACGTTTGCTGGTGAGATTGACGATGATACTTTGATAAGTCGCATGAACTCGGCCTCAATTTTCGCGCTGGCAACGCGGTATGAGGGGTATGGGATGGTGCTGAGCGAAGCGATGTTATTCGGTTTGCCCATCGTAACCTGCGATGCCGGCGCAGTTGCAACCACTGTTGGGGATGGCGCGATTGTTGTCCCAAAGGAAGACCCGGCTGCATTTGCTGATGCGCTGGCTCAGCTTCTATCAAACCCATCAGCCGCCGAAGCACTTGGTCAATCGGCGCTGGAACAGTCCAAGATTTTGCCCAGGTGGGAGGATACGGCGAAAGTGTTTGCGCATGTCATAGTGGGTCTAAAACCTGCCAAATAGGACATGCAATCGCTTGTCTGGCCCTTGCAAGATCAAGGGTCTGCTAAGGCTGCAGCCGACCGCCTTTTTACAAGGATGGGTGCGCAATGCACGCTTTGCCGGTCGACAAGCTCGGGATGCGTGATTGCAGCAGAAAGGGCGTTGCCCGCCTCTTGCCCGATCCGCCGGGCGGGCAGTCTAACGGTCGTCAGAGGTGGCTCAATATCGGCCGAGCCTTTGAAATCACCGATGCCCACAATCGAAATATCTTTGGGCACTGACAGTCCGGTCGCATGTGCGCCATAGAGCGCCCCGCAGGCCAGAACATCATTTCCGCAAATCAGCGCAGTTGGCCGCTTTTGTTCGGAAAACAAAGTCTCCGCATCCTTTTTCGACTCCGATATGCTGTAGATTGTCGTCAGTGACCATTTGTCCGGCACTGTGACACCCGCCTTAGCCAATGTGCGCATGACGATCTCTCGCCGGGCCTGGGCCCTGTCGTTGCCTTGTGTTGGCGGGAACATGCAGGCGATCTGGCGGTGGCCGAGCGACAGGACGTGTTCCGCGATCATGCGGCCCGCGAGTTCGTTGTCGGCCCCGATGGAGGGGTAGCGGGAATGTGCGGCGTAGTTCCAGATCAGGACCGAGGGGATCTGTTGCTGGTCGAGAAGTTGGAAGACCGCCTCGTCATGGTCGAGGCCGGTGAGCACCACGCCGTCGACCCGGTGTTCGAGGAACTTGCGCAGGATCGCGTATTCGCGCTGCAGGTCATAGCCGTGGGAGGCGAGAAGGATGGTGAAGCCTGCGTCGGCCACGGTGTCGGAGAAAGTCTGCACCACCTCGGCAAAGATGGCGTGGTCGAGCGTGGGGATCAGGACGCCGATGGTGCCGGACCGGATGCCGTGGATCGTTTGCGCCGCGCGGTTGCGGATGTAGCCGGTTTTGCGCACGGCGGTGTCGATGCGCTTGCGCGTGGCGGGTTTCAGCAGGTCGGGGTGGTTGAAATAGCGCGAGACGGTCGAGGCGGAGACGCGGGCGGCTTTGGCCACGGTGACAATATCGACTTTTTTCTTTGATTTGTCAGTCATTTGGGGGCTTCACCGCGCGCTTTTATGAAAACATTTGCAAAACTATTTTCATCGCTTAGCGTAGTCGGTCAAGCCTGAGCTGGGAGGAATTGGGCGCTTTGGATTTCCTGTTTTACATGGGCGATGTGTTCACGCCCATCAATTTCGGGTTGCTGCTGCTGGGCACCATTGGCGGCTTGATCCTGGGGGCGACGCCGGGGTTGT
Organism: Tateyamaria sp. ANG-S1; assembly: GCF_000814025.1. Lineage (GTDB taxonomy): Bacteria > Pseudomonadota > Alphaproteobacteria > Rhodobacterales > Rhodobacteraceae > Tateyamaria. Next base: position 98,559 of record NZ_JWLL01000023.1, read on the forward strand.
CGCCGACGATGGCGGTGGCGCTGCTCATCCCGTTTACGTTCCAGCTGGAGCCGCAGCAGGGGCTGATCCTGCTCGGGGCGGCCTATACCTCGACCGTGGCGGGCGGTGCGGTGAGTGCGATCCTGCTGAAGATTCCGGGCGCGCCGGCGAATATTGCGACGACGCTGGATGGGCACACGATGGCGACGAAGGGGGAGGGGGCGAAGGCGTTGCAGCTTTCGTTTCTGGCGTCGGCTGTGGGCGGGATTTTTGGGGTCTTCTTGCTGATCTTTTTGACCCCAGTGCTAGCGCAGTGGGCGCTGGCCTTTGGGCCGTCGCATCTGTTCTGGCTGGCGATCCTGGGAGTGACCGTTATTGGGACGCTCGATTCCAGTTCGGTGGTGAAGGGGCTGCTGGCCGGGTGCATCGGGCTGTGGTTGGCGACCATTGGCTTTGACGACATCATGGGCGCGCAGCGGTTTATCTTTCACCCGTCGATCAGCGGGGGGATCAATGTCATTCCCGCCTTGATCGGTCTGTTTGCCATTCCGCAGGTGATCACGATGTTCACCAAGGGGCGGTCGAGCGATGATGCTGAGATCATCAGCGTGAAGCGGCATCCGATCCGGCTGGCCTTCGTCGAGGTGTTGCGGCGGAAGACGGCGCTGTTCATCGGAACGATCACGGGGTCGATCATCGGGCTGATCCCGGGTGTGGGCGGGCAGATCGCGGGGCTGGTGGCCTATGACCAGTCGAAGAAGTTCAGCCGGGAGAGTGAGAAGTTTGGCACCGGGCACAGCGAGGGGGTCATTGCAGCCGAGAGTGCGAACAACGCGATGGTGGGGCCGTCGCTGGTGCCGCTGCTCACGCTGTCGATCCCCGGATCGCCCACGGCGGCGGTGTTGCTGGGTGGGCTGCTGATCCATGGCATCTTTCCCGGGCCGGACCTGTTCATGAACTACCCGCAGGTGGCGTGGACGTTCATTGACTCGATGCTGATCGGGCAGATCCTGATGTGTATCTTTGGCCTGTATATCGCTGGGCTGGCAGCGCGGGTCGCGCGGGTGCCCCATGCGGTGATGGCGGCGGTGGTGCTGGGGCTGGCCGTCTTTGGCAGTTACTCGGTGCAGAACTCGATGGGCGACGTCTATGTCATGGCGAGCCTTGGGGTGGGGATGTATTTCCTTGAGCGCTTTGGCTTTTCCGCGGCACCGCTGGTGCTGGGCCTGATCCTTGGGCCGATTGCCGAGGCGAATTTCATTCAGGGTTCGATGATCGCCAACGCGACGGTCGGTATGGGCAGCTATTTCTTCACCGGTTGGTTGAACTGGCTGCTGATCCTGATCGTGCTGGCATCGGTCAGTTACTCGATCTGGATGGAGATCGCGCAGCGCCGCTACACCACCAAGGACGACGCCGTCGCCAAAGAGGAGGCGATGTCATGAGGAGCCTGCCGCGCAGCCAGCATATCATCGCCTCTGGCCTCATCGCTGCGGTGGGCGTGACCATCGCCTATATCAGCTATACGCAGGAACCTGCGGGGGCGTATGTTTTCCCGCGCCTGATCTCATCCGTCTTTGCGGTGTTGGCGATCTGGACATTCGTCAAGGCCGTGCTGGGCCGCACCAAGGTGGGCAACGGGATCAGCGGAGAGGCGATGCTGCGCATGGCACCGGGGCTGGTGGTCACGCTGGTCTATGTGTTCTGGGCGGCCAAGGCGCTGGGGTTTTACACCGCGACCACCATTGCGTTCTTCATTCTGGTGTCGCTCTACGATCCGGCACCGCACTCGCAGCTGAAAACATGGGCCAAGCGCGTCGCCATCACGGCGGGCTTCATGCTGGTCATGTATGGGCTGTTTGCCCAGCTGCTCAACGTCTTCACACCACGTGAAATCTTATTCTGAACCGCAGAAGCGGCAGAGTTAACCCTAGGGAGGATACTATGAGAAAATGGATTGCAGGGGCGGCACTTGCCCTCGCCGCAATGACGGGACCGGCGCTGGCCGATGGCCATGCCAGTTATCCCGCGCGGCCCATCATGATGATGGTCAGCTATGGCGCCGGGGGGGCCACCGATTTTCAGGCGCGCATCGTGACCATGACGGCCGGGAACGAGGATGCGCTGGGGATGCCCATCGCCATTCTGAACCGCCCCGGTGCGGGGGGGCGCGTCGGCTGGAACTGGTTTGCGACCGAGGCGGAGGCCGATGGCTACACGCTGGCTGCGTACAATGTGCCGCATTTCATCGCGCAGTCGATCGAGGGGGGCGTGTCATACTCCACCGATGATTTTGAGCCCATTGCGAACTGGGGCGCGGACCCTGCCGTGTTTGTGGTGGGGGCCGACAGCGACTTTGACTCGATGGCGGATGTCGTGGCCTATGCCAAGGAGAATCCGGGCGGGCTGACATTCTCGGGCGCGGGGCTGTTTGTGGGACATCACATTGCGGCGCTTCAGCTTGAGAAGGCGGCGGGTGTGAAGCTGGCCTATATCCCCAACAATGCGGGCGGGGCCGGGGCCATGCGTGCCGTGATTGCCGGTGAGGTTCTAGGTGGCGTCAACAACCTGTCCGATGCCTTCCGTGCGCAAGCGGCGGGCAACGTGAAGATCCTCGGGGTCTTTGACCTGGAGCGCAATGCGTTCCTGCCTGATGTGCCCACGATGAAGGAGCAGGGGTTTGACATCGACAATGCGTCGGTCAACTTCCGCGGTGTGATGGTGCCGAAGGGCACCCCGCAAGAGGTCATTGACAGGCTGGCCGAGGTGGTGCCGACCATGTTCGAGAACAAGCGTGTGCAATCGCGGATGGAGGCCGGTGGGTCGCCCATGGCGATCATGACCCGCGACGAGGTGATCGGGATGTGGGCCGCGCGGCAGGAGACGCTGGAAGAGTTGCTTGCAGGTCTTTAAATCAACATGTGCAGCGCCCGGTTGGTGGGCGTTGCATCCCATTTTGTTTCAGGAAGATGTGATGTCTGACGATCCCGTAGCCGAGGTGGATGCCATTGTTGCGCGCGCGCGTGAAGCGCAGGCCGCGTTTGAGCGGGAGGGGTCGCAAGCGTTGTATGACCGGGCGGCGCAGGCGGCGGCCTGGGCCATCATGGAGCCCGGCCGCAACCGGCATCTGGCCGAGTTGGCGGTGGAGACGACGGGGCTGGGCAATGTGCCCGACAAGATCACCAAGAATCATCGCAAGACGCTGGGGCTGATGCGGGACATCAAGGGGGTGCGGACCCATGGGGTGATCAGTGATGATCCGGCCACTGGTATTACCGAGGTGGCGCGGCCTATGGGCGTGATTGGCGCTGTCGTGCCGTCGACCAATCCCGGCGCGACGCCTGCCAACAACATAATCAATGCTTTGAAGTGCGGGAACGCCATCGTGCTGTCCCCGTCGCCCAAAGGGGTGCCGACCTGTGAGGCGCTGTTGGGCTATGTCCATGCGGAGTTCGACAAGCTGGGGATCGACCGTCATCTGGTGCAGACGATCCCCGGGCGGGGGTCGAAGGAGGGTACCCAGCGGCTGTTGGAAGCTGCCGATCTGATTGTGGTGACGGGCAGTCAGAACAATGTGCGGCGCGCCTATACCTCGGGCACCCCTGCGCTGGCTGTGGGGGCGGGGAACGTGGCCGTCATCGTGGACGAGACCGCGGATCTGGCGGCGGCGGCGGAGAAGATTGCGGCGTCGAAGACGTTTGACAATGCGACCTCCTGTTCGTCGGAGAATGCGGTTGTGGTGGTCGATGCCATTTACGATGCGTTTGCGGCTGAGATGGCGCGTGTGGGGGGCGCGTTGGTTGCGGATGAGGCGCGGGTGGTGGAACGCCTTTGGGTGAAGGGGCATTTGAACCCGCGCGTGATTGCGCAGGATGCGGGGGCGATGGTTGAGGCGTTGGGCCTCGCTGGTGAGGTGCCCGAGGGGACGACGTTTGTGGCGGTGGAGACCAGTGGGATCGGGCCGGAGCATCCCCTGTCCGGGGAGAAGCTGAGCCGGGTGCTGAGCGTGTACCGCGCGCGGGATTTTGACGATGCGGTGCGGATCACGACCGAAATTCAGTTGCATCAGGGGGCAGGGCATTCGGTGGGTCTTCATACCGCTGATGAGGGCCGTGCGATGGCGCTGGCGCGGGCGGTGCCGACGAGCCGGGTGATCGTGAATCAGGCGCATACTTTTGCGACGGGTGGGTCGTTTACAAACGGGATGCCCTTTTCGCTGTCCATGGGGTGTGGCGCGTGGGGTGGGAATTCCATCGACACCAACCTGCATTGGCGGCATTTCCTGCAGACCACGAAGATCGTGCGGGAGATTGCGGCGGATGAGCCGGCGGTAGACGAGATCTTTGCCGATTACTGGGGCGTTGCGGGGAAATGACCCTGGACCGGGAACGTCCGCCGAGGGGCATGGTGCGGGACTGGCTGGATGCGCGTGCGGAGGCGGGCGGTGTGGCCGTTGTGTTTCCTGAGACGGGGGAGGTTTTGGAGTGGGTCGCGCTGCGGGATGAGGCGCGGGCGGCGGCCTGTGGCCTTGCTGGTCTGGGCGTGGCGGCAGGCGAGAGTGTGGCCATTGTCCATCCCAACGGGCGCGACGGGGTCGTGGCGCTTTATGCGGCTCTGTACGGTGGGTTTCGCGCCACGATGATCAATCTGGCCGCTGGGGCGGATGCGATTGGCTATGCGTTGGAGCATAGCGGGGCGCGGTTTGCTTTTGTCCATGAGGGACAGAGGGAGGCGATTGAGTGCGTTGCGCCGGAGCGGTTGACGGTGGTGGAGCCGGGGATGTTGGGGCAGGGGGCGGACCTGCCCGATGTGGCACCGGAGGACCATGCGCTGCTGATGTATACCTCGGGCACGACGGG
>NZ_JWLL01000024.1 GCF_000814025.1 Tateyamaria sp. ANG-S1
TGTCAGCCGGTGATTTGCGGGCGCTTCACCTGGAGCATCGGGCTTGGTTGGAAGGCGAACTTGCGCGCGACTATCCAGATTCTGAAGTGGGGCAGACGGTCGTAATTACGCATCATGGGCCGCACCCCTTGGTGGCTGGGCACATCGACAAGCTCACGGCAGCGTTTCATTCTGATTTGACGGATGTCCTAAGCGCCTATGACATTGACGCTTGGTTTTTTGGGCATTCTCACCGCCATGAACGGGCGAAGGTTGTGACCTTCGAAATATCTCGGTCGGCTACCCCGATAAACGATACAATCGTCTTGGCTACCTAGACCAAGCCTGTCTATGGGAGAGCCGCCGTGGACCCCAATGACGCCGATATCGAATGGATCCTCGAACTGCAGTCTCTGGCACCGCTCGACAGCAAATCATGGCTTGAACTTGGTTACATCGGGCGCGTGGCCATCAGCCCGGAACTGATGAACCTGTTCTGGGAACTGGGCGTTTCCCTCAAGGAAGCCGAACGAGGCGGCCAGTGGGTCATTCCGGCCGGTGAATGGGTGAGTGCCTATCACGGGGTAACCGAACAGCTCTATCAGCGCACGCGCTTGAGATCGCTGGAGTTGGCTGTCGAAGGCCCCAAGCCCGAGATGCTTGCGACGGCGCCTCGTCTCGAAAAGTGGATAACGGTACGAGAACGAGGAGATCTGGCCTCCGCTTTGGTCGGACATGTGAGCGGCCATCCTGTTCTTAGCAACAGATGGATCCGTACATCGGCATTGTGCGGTCTTGCTCCAGACCAGAGATGGGCGCGCACGAACTCTCGCTGGTATGTGCTCGGTCGAGCCGCGACACCGGAGCACCTGGCTCAGATCCTCGGGGCCAAAGCCAAGGGACTACAGGGCGCGGCCCTCCCGATCCATGAGGCGATTTCAAGAACAGAGCGTGCGCAAGCGCGGGAAGGCTTCCGGAATGACCCAGGATAAGCCAGACCAACCCTTGAGCCGCGCCCGGGCGCTGTGTCTGGATCTGACAGACCCTAGACTGTTTGATCTACCTGCGCGCCGTCGGGAAAACGCTTTGGCGCAGTCCGATGAACCCAAGACCTTCGGTGATCAGCTATGCCGACTCGCGGCAGAGACCGGGCTGCCGACTGTATTGATCACCGGCGGGCGGGAGATCGAGGGTCTCAAAGCTCTTGATGCGCCGCAGGGTCAGATTGAGACGCCAATGCTCACCCAAGAGATGATGCAATCGAGCGCGACATACGCGAAATACGAGGTGCTGCTGGCAAGAATGGGCATCAATCCGCCGGACCTGCTGTGCATCACCGATGAAGATCCGCAGGTCCTCAGTCGCCTCGGCTTGCGGACATGCCGCTTTGATGAGGCCGTGGATAAGCTGCGCACATATTCATTGCAGTTCAGACAAGGTGTGCTGTCCGGTTCGATCCCGGTCATGCCGGAGATCGTTCATACCACTCTTGTACCCCTTGATTTCGACCTGGGTTCAATGGCGGATCCGCATGACATTCTTGAACATGGGTATCGGGTCTTCGACCTGGTCCTGATGTGTGACACCTTTGTGCCTCTGGCCGGCTTCAAGGCGAAGTCGCTGATGAAGCTAGTTACCGGGTTCGCGCCGGTCATTCATGCGCAATCTGATAGGGCGGAAGGCGAGGTCTATGACTACGCCACCCGACTGGAAACGCTTTGGAATACGGGATGTCGGCGGACCATCTTTGTCTCACTAAGCGGTCAGGCTGATGTGTCGGCTCATATGTTTATGGACCTTGCCCGCTCCTTTGGTTTCGACGTCCAATTGCTGTCGTGGCGACAGCTGATCAAAGTCAGCGTTGCCGTAGGATACGCCTGAGTCGCCGATAGCCGACTTCCAGAAGTTGTACATCCTACAGGCTAACTCATTGTTATGTAGCGGTAGTAGAATGGTAGGTGAAAGCGCTCCGCCAAATCAGTTCACAACTTATAGGTTTTATTATGTGAA
>NZ_JWLL01000025.1 GCF_000814025.1 Tateyamaria sp. ANG-S1
CTTCCTGCGCTGATGAAGTATTGACCACTTTCGGTTGGGGTCCACGCCAAACCAGCTGAGCCAGAAGGATTAAGTCTGTTGAGTTGCTGGCCGAATTCATCGTACAGAGCCAACGCCGTGTCGTCCGCTGAATCTGCGGAGCCATCACCGGTAATTGTCCAATAATAGCTTCGTGCAGCGTTCAGCGTTGTTCCGAAATAGTCTTGGTCAGTCGTGTATTCGAAATAACCTGCAACGGTTGTGTTGCTTGCAATGGTGGCTGAGCTTGACGTGCTATTTGCGACCTCTTGCACCATCGTCACACGGTATGTACCGGGGTCCACCGATCGCCCACCTGTCCCCGCCGAAAGATAAAACGTACCCGTCGCCGTTGGTGTATGCTGTATTGAACTAAAACTCTGGCCATTCGATATAGTGATTTGTTGGCCTATTCCATTCAATAATACGAGTGCCGTATCATCCGTTGATGTCGCAGACCCGTCACCTGTAATCGTCCAGTAATACCCGAAAGCCGTATCCAACTCGACACGAAGCCAGTCTTCAGAAAATTCGGTGTCAAACGTTCCGAGAAATATATCCCCGTCTGAGATGGAGTATGTTGTTGAGGTGTTGTTAGGTGCGTCAACAGTTTCTGTAATAATTGTCATTTTACCCTACAGAGATACCAGAGAAATCAAAGCCTTAGATTACAATTTCTACCGCGGCGATAATGAAGCTTCAAGCCATGGAGTAAAGGAGGCAAACTGCTATGAGCATGTGAGTGTTCAGCATTTTTTCTAGGCTAACAGGTCAAAATCCTGACCGCCGATGCGCAAGGTGATCGCATCGTTGGCCAGACCATCTACCAGGGCCCACAAGATGTCACCGGTTGGCCTGTAGATGACAAAGGCCTCGCGGACCAGATCCTGGCCTGCGCCGGGGGTAAAGGTGCTGTTGATCTGAAACTGGTCGCGCGTGGCCGACCCACCATAGACAAGCACATCGCCCTGGGCTGCATTGTAATCCTGAATCCAGTCATTCCCATGATCAGGCACGCCCAGATGAAAGAACCGGTCCGCGCCAGCGCCCCCGTTCAGACGGTCGGAGCCAAATCCGCCATTCAGGAAATCGTCGTCATCTCCTCCAAAGATCAAATCGCCCAGAGCACTGCCTGTTAATATGTCATTCCCGGTCCCACCGATGACTGTATCCGCGCCAAAGCCGCCCGCGATGCTGTCATTCCCGGCATCCCCGCGCAGCTCGTCATTGCCATAGCCGCCGTCGATCGTGTCATTGCCTGCGCCGCCAAAGACCAGGTCACGCAAATCTGCCGGTGTGCCACCTGCAAAGATGAAATCATCTCCTGCGCCGCCAATCAGCGTATCCAAACCATCCAGGCCGCGGATCGTGTCGTCACCATCCATACCCTCCAGTCTGTCATTGCCCGTGGTTCCAGTCAGATTGAGGTCCTCGGCGATAATATCACCGGGTGCGGCAAAGCTGCGGACCGCAATGTCGGTGTCTTGGACACTGCCCAAACGCGTGGCCGTTTCAGCGGTCCAGGTCACCGAGAACCCGCCGGAGGCCAGGGCCGTTACCTCGGGCCCAAAGGCCGAAAAATTGTCATTGGTGTCGATGCGAAAGTTGCCGCCAAAAAAGGCCGTATCGCGCGCCATGCCTTGGTTATCGAACAGGCGGCCCCAGACCTCCCATTCGCTATCGATCGTGTCGAACTGGTTCCAGACCGCGACAAAGCCGCCATCTGCAAGCGCGGCAAGGGACACATCGGTTTGCGTGGAAAAGGTAATCCCGTTGACCTGAAACCCGGCATTCACAATCGTGCCGTCATTGGCATAGACCCGCGCAAAGATATCAGATGCATTGCCCGCGTCATCCGAGATAAACTCGGTCCAGGCCACCACATATCCCCCCCCTTCGAGTGCCGTGATCCGTGCGCCATTGGGATCGCGCGTGGCTGTCCCGGTCGCCACTTCGAAAGAAGGCCCCAAGATCGCGTCATCCGCCCCCGTACGTTGCGCCCGAAGCGTTGGTGAGCCGCCGTTTTCTTCCGTGGCCCTCCAGACCATCACACGCGAGCCGTCATTCAGGCCCGCAATGTCCGGAGTGCGCTGGCGGTCCGAGCGTTCGAAATTATCTGACAACAGATCCCAGGGCTGCAAAACCGCGGCCGGGGCAGGGTCTGTTGTGGCGCCATAGCGGATCTGGGCCACTTCCTCTTCGCGCAAGGGGCCACTGTCGAAATCATACACGATGGCAAACCCGCCATCGGCCAGATCGGTCACTGCCACGGATCCAGGCAGATTGACATTGCCCGCCCCCCCGTAGGCATCGGTGCCCAGCAGATCGGTGTCGACAATAACGAACCCAATATTGGGATCGGGGTTGTCGATATCCACAAAGGTGCTGATCGTCTCGTTGCGGGTGCTGTCGACCTCGCTGCCATCGGCCGCGTAGCGCCGCCCATCAAATCCGGTATCGCCCCAGAATACCGTCCAGCCACCGTCGGCCAGGGCAGTCACCGCTGGATTGGACGCCCTCAGACCGCTTTGGCCGATCACCTGCGCCTCTCCTAAAGCCGTACCATCGGCGGCAAAACGTTGCTGGTAGATATCGGCCTGTGTCGGACCCGTTGTCTGGCTGCGCCAAACCGCAACATATCCCCCATCTGCAAGGCCCGCGATATCGGCCTGGGACTGCAAACGGTTTGATATGCCGGGTAGGATAACGGGCGCAGAGAGGGGATCAGGCATAAAAGGCATGGCGGTCCTCAAATTGAATGCGTTTTTAAAAAAGATAAGTAATTCAAACGACCGTAGCGCTGTCAGGCAAGCAAATCAAATGTCTGATCCGCGATCTGCAGGTTCAGAGCCGTCAGATCGTCGCCATCCACTAGCGCCCAGAGGATCTGACCAGAGGGTACATATGTGACGAACAACTCGTCCACATTCGCATCACCAGCATCGGCTGTGTTGGCGCGGTTGACCTGAAAATCCGAGGCCTGACCAGCACCTCCAAAGACCAGAGTGTCTTGGTCTTGAAACCCGGCCACCCAATCCGAGCCGTGGCCTGTGGCCCCGGCATGAAAGATCCGGTCAGCACCACCATTTTCGACCAAGTTGATCAGATCGCTGCCAAAGCCGCCGTTCAGGAAATCATCACCAGCACCGTCGATCAGCACATCGGCAAGCGCTCCGCCCGATAGATCATCATTGCCATCGCCGCCGATCAACGTATCGGCCCCTGTTTCGCCTTCAAGCGTGTCATTGCCACTGTCGCCACGCAGCATGTCATTGCCTGCACCGCCGCGGATCAGGTCGTTGCCAAACGACCCCGACAGCACATCCGAAATGTCGTTGGCCGAGGTGCCGCCCACAATCACATCATCGCCGCTACCGCCATTGACGGTATCCGAGCCGTCGCCCGCATCTATCGTGTCATTGCCAACATCACCAAAGACCTCGTCGTTGCCGGCGCCCGTTTCAATACTGTCATTGCCAAACCCGCCGCGCACAAAATCCGACACGTCGTTGTCCGTACCCCAAGCAATCAGCGTATCGTCGCCATCGCCCCCGTTCAGCGTGTCATGCCCGTCGCCAGACATAAACAGATCGTTGCCACCGCCGAAGACGTCATGTTCGAAAATATGGTCATTCCCATCCCCGGTGCGCACTGTATCGTCGCCCAGGCCCATATCGACATTCACCCGCCCCCAATGATCGGTCAGGGTAAAATCGTCATTGCCCGCGACTTGGGTGCGGAACACCATTTGATATTGGCCCTGCGCATTCAGCGCCACCGATTGCACGCGGCCATTGAGATTGATCTCACCTGTGCCAAGGAAAGTGATGCCGGAGAAGTTCGTAAACTGATCAAAGGATAGGGCTACGTTGCGGAAGAACGCTCCGCCTCCTTGCAGCACCTCGATCCCTGATAGGTCTAGATTTTGGTAATACCTGCCATAGATCGCTTCCAGCGTATCGATGCCCGCCCCGCCCTCGATAGTCGTAGACGGCGCGGGAAGATTTGAAAAAGATCCGTCGACAACAAACCGGTCATCCCCATCCCCGCCACGCAGCGTGTCGCCGACATCGCCGCGCAGCGTATCATTGCCGGCGCCCCCCAAAAGCGTGATGTCATTAAAGCTACGGTCACTGCGCAACTCCCAGTCACTGGTGGCGCCACTTGCATCCAGCACAGCCCCCATACCTGCTGTAACCGGGACTGGCATCTGAATTTCCGCGCGGCCAATCCCGGTGCCTCTCTCTCCAACTGTGATGCTGCTCAGGTCGATGATTTGGTTTTCCATCGCCGCGAACACCAGCGCGCCCTGACCGCCAAAGCCAGTCACCTGACTGACGCCCAAGAAGTTGTCCGCTGTCAGCACAAGCTGGACTTCATTGAGATCAATCCGTTCGAACCCGGAAAATGTCCCGCCGCCCAAGCCCATTCCGCTACCAGGACCCCCGCCAGTTACGACAAATCGATCAAAACCATCGCCACCATCGATCATGTCGTCCAAGGACGTGAAACCAGAGAACGCGACCGTGTCATTGCCGCTCCCGGCTGAAAGGATACTGCCGGAGAATGCGATGAAATCATCCCCACCTAATGCGATGACGGTATCGTCGCCGAGACCGCTGTTGATAATGTCATCACCCTCAGTCCCAACCAAGCTGTCATTGCCTGGCGTGCCCAAAATCTCTGTCATGATGGAAAGCCCTGAACCTAAAAAATGCGGATAGGGTACAGGGGGTTGGGACCTGGTCAAGCCAGTAAATCAAACTTTCAGCGATACCTGCACCGCGGTTCCTATTGCTTTTGGGGTAGGTGCTCTGGCCCATTTCCTCCCTTCATCTTTTCGCGGAAGACTTTGGCAGGGCATTGCATAGCAATGTCCCGAGAGGTTGAGACTGCCGTGATGTCGCGCGTCCTCGGCAGCCATCTTCGGGCACGGCGATTGGTGTTACCGACTGTGCCTTTCTGCCAGGGGGAAGAAGGGTCACCGACCCAGGTTTGC
>NZ_JWLL01000026.1 GCF_000814025.1 Tateyamaria sp. ANG-S1
GCCCTGCATCCTCCAACTGCTCCCGGTCCGGCAAGTCCTGGAGCGTCTCCAGATCGAAGGCAACGAGGAACTTTTCGGTTGTCACATAGGTGTAGGGTGCGCCGCGCCGCGGCGACCGCGGGCCGGTCCCGATCAAACCGCGCGCATGCAAGCGCCCGATCAAGTCGCGGCTGATCTCCTTGCCGAAGATGTCCTTGAGCCCGTCCCGCGTGATCGGCTGGTGATAGGCGATGGCGGCCAGCACGGCGACGTCGTATTCGCGCAGGTCGAGGTCCTGGTCGCCCACATCCGCAGCCGCCCAGATCGTCGACGCATAGGCCGGTCGGGTCCGCAGTATCCACGCGTCAGCGACGCTGGCAATCTCATAGGGCCGATCCGCCAACTCAACCGCAAGGTCCTCGACCAGCAGATCGACCGAGACCCCCTGCCCCACCACGCGCGCGAGATCCTCGCGCGGCACCGGCGATGCTGACGCGAAGAGTACGGCCTCGATCCGGCGCATCCATTCGCGCCATCGCAGGTCGGCAGGCAGGTCCTGCAGTTCCCGGTCGAGCTCTTGGTCAGCGTGATCCTTCGCCATCGCTCAGATCCCGTAGAGCCGGAACGTGTCGCGCCCGGTCAGCTCTCGCGCTGCGCCAAGCTCCACTAGCCGATCACAGAACCGGCGCGCAGCGCGATCGGACCGGAGCGACGTCAGCGCTGTTGGCGCAACCGCGTCGTGAGTCAGGAACAATATGACGGCGTCATCCGCGCCCTTCGCACGCAGCTTTGGTGCGACCTCTTTCAAGCGCGCTGCACGTCGAGCCAAATCAGCGGCCTCCCGCGTCGCCTCGACCGCCGCAGCAGCGATCGCCCGATGAGAGGCCAACCGTAGCTCTTCACACGACGTCCGCATATCGGCCCGTTTGAGACCGAGCGCGAGGAGCGGCAGGACATGGCTCCACCCGAGGGCCTGCGCCAAAGCCGCGTCCGCCAGGATCAACGCCGTAGCCGGGTCGCGCGGTCGATCCGCGATAACCGCGTGCAGCACGGCCGCGGCTCGCGGGACCGGCGCCCCCTGCCCAGCATCCAGCCAGGTGGCAATCTTCTCCGACTCAAGGTCAGGCATGGCGCGGTGCAGGGCTTTGACCGACACAGGTCGTTGGACTGCGCGCTGCCAAGAGAGATAAATCTCGCCCGCCGGACCCGGATTGTCGCCGGGCTGAAGGAATGCTACCGCATCGCGCAAGTCTGCGGACCTTTCCGGGCGCCCCTGATGCGTCACGCAGGCCTCGGCCGCGCGCAGCCCCAGCCGTGCCCTCAGCAAGGTCTGGGGGACGTCGTCCCGGCTCAACACAAGATGCAGATGGCTGAGCGCCGCGCCCGACAAAAACGCCACATCTTCAGGGGTTTCGGGCCGCCGTGAGGTGACCCAGGACGGTATATGAGGTAGGGTCTTGAGGTCGTCGCTGAAGCTCTGGCGGGCATAGGTCATGCCACAAGACTATCGTGTCGCGGCGCTTTTGCCTACCAAATAGTGTGTAAACCGCCCCACCCTGCTGCTCTAGGATATGTCCAATAAGTTTGCATTATCGGACGCTCAAAGATAGCCTCTGCAAATGGCGAGCAAACCACCCCAAAACAGCGAGATTTCGCGCTCAGCGGCCCCTGCCCCGCCCGATCCTGCTCATAACGACGAGAGCCATCATCCTTCAGAGACCGCGATCAGTCTTCCGGACTCCGTGGCCGCATCTGGCTCGCTGGAGCGCCTGGTCGAGACGGCGCGTGGCTATGCCGAACAAGCGAGGGCCGAGAACACCAACAAGGCCTATAAAGCCGACTGGGCGCATTTCGGCAGCTGGTGTCGACGGCGCGGCGCAGAGCCACTGAGTGGCCAGTTCACGCCGGATCCCCAACTCATCGCGCTTTACATCGCAGAGCTTGCATCACCGCAGGGTCCCGCGCCTGCCCTCGCGGTCTCGACGATTGAACGACGTCTGTCGGGGCTTGCGTGGAACTACCAACAACGCGGGCAGTATCTGGATCGCAAGGATCGGCACATCGCAACAGTCCTTGCCGGTATTCGACGCCAGCACGGCAAGCCACCTATACAGAAAGAGCCGATCTCGCCCCACGAACTGCTCCAGATGGTGGCCACGCTCACTTTTGGCCTGCGTGATCTCCGCGACCGCGCCATTCTGTTCATCGGCTATGCGGGTGGTATGCGACGCTCCGAGATTGTTGGGCTCGATGTGGATCGAGATGACACGGAGGATGGCCGCGGTTGGGTCGAGATCGAAGAAGGCGGCGCTGTCGTCATCTTGGACACCAAGACGGGTTGGAAAGAGAAAGAGATCGCGCGTGGGTCTTCTGACCAAACCTGCCCCGTTCACGCGTTGGAGCAATGGCTGCACTTCTCCAAAATCGCGCATGGGCCGATATTCAGACAGGTGACACGCGACAATGGCGGTGTGCAATCAGGTCGGCTCTCCGACAAACATGTGGCACGCCTCATCAAGCGCACGATGCTGGAGGCTGGTCTTCGGCCTGATCTTCCTGAGGCTGAACGCGTGAAACTGTTTTCCGGGCATTCGCTGCGGTCTGGTCTGGCGTCTTACGCCGAAGCAGACGAGCGCTATGTGCAAAAGCAGCTTGGCCACGCTTCCCCTGAAATGAC
>NZ_JWLL01000027.1 GCF_000814025.1 Tateyamaria sp. ANG-S1
GCAAACCTGGGTCGGTGACCTCTCTTCCCCCTGGCAGAAAGGCACAGTCGGTAACACCAATCGCCGTGCCCGAAGATGGCTGCCGAGGACGCGCGACATCACGGCAGTCTCAACCTCTCGGGACATTGCTATGCAATGCCCTGCCAAAGTCTTCCGCGAAAAGATGAAGGGAGGAAATGGGCCAGAGCACCTACCCCAAAAGCAATAGGAACCGCGGTGCAGGTATCGCTCACACGCAAAGTTAAAGCGTCCCACATCTGCAAAGTAGAAGTGTCACACTCTGCCACATCTGATAGGTAACACTTGGAAAATGGGCATCGTCTATACACAGCCGGAGATGTATGAAAGGCGCTCACAGCGAGCTGTGTGGAAGTGTTGGTACGCATCACCGAGTGTCGTATCACTATGCAGACTGTGACATAACGCGCACGCCTTACTTTCGTACAAGGACCTTCATGACTGTACCCGCTGCTTACGCCGCGATGTATCACACATTGCAAACCATGCTTGCGCAATTACCCGAAGCGGCCGTGTCTGACCCAAAGGCTGTACCTGTGCGGGCGGCTCTGACCACGATTTGCCGCACATTGGGGGACATGACAGCCGCAGATGCGCTATATGCGCAGATCCTGGGTGTTGATCCCACCCACGAAGGGGCCCTGATCGGGCAGATGGATGCCGCGATTGCACGCGCCGATTATGATGCGGCCCTCGCTTCAAGTGCCGCAGCCCTGCAACAGCGGCCCCACAGTCTCTTATTCCAGCGCAAGAAGGCCCATGTGTTACAGGCCACAGGGCGCAGGCAGGAGGCACTGGATATTCTGCAGACTGCGCATGACACACGCCCCCATGATGTGCCAACGATGCTGGCGCTTGCAAACCTGCAGCGCACATTGGGGGACATGACAGCCGCAGATGCGCTATATGCGCAGATCCTTGAGAGCAACAAAGCTCACTGGCCCGCGTTGCAGGCCCGTGCCAAGATTGCCGAGGCACGTGATGATATCGAAACTGCGATCTCTTTGCTGGAATAAGATCGCTCAACACCAAATGATACCTGATCGCGCGCTTGAATTGCTACGCCTGTATGTGAAGGCGGATCGCTTGTCGAAGGCAAAGCGTGTTTCGGCCCATCTTGCCAGCCGGATGGACATGATCACAAACGCACAATTGAAACAATTCATTGTCATAGCAGGAACGCTAGATCAGGCAGATGCCATATCTACCGCCATAGGCAGTGTTAAAAACCGTTCCTTGATCGATCTGGAATTGGCCAAGGTGTTGTTGCGGATTGCTCATGTGGCCGAGAATGAACCACTGGCGGATCGGGTCGAGAGCGCGTTGTGCGACCGGATAGCACCCGCGGAATTGTCTTTGTTTCGTATCGAGGCCACGCGTATGCGGCAGGGGCCTCAGGCTGCGCTTTCTCTGGCATTGGCAACACGGTCAGCGGCGCGGGATCCTCGCATGGCTACAAGCCTGGCTCGGCTTTTGATCGACACTGGGCGGAAAGAACTGGCCTTGCGCTATTTACTTCTATGTGTGCGGCGCTGGCCGAATTCCCTGCCGGTACTGAAATCACTAGCGCACGCCTTCATTCAGGCGGGTCTTCCAGAAAAGGGTCTGGAATGGTTCGAGGCGCATCAAAGTGAAAAGATTGTAGGGCCGCTCGCCGATGTATACGTGCGGTTCCTCCTGGTTTTGGGCCGGTTGGAAGAGATTGTTGAACACATCAAGACCGAAATAGCTGCAGGGCGCAAATCGGCAGGAAACATTATGCTTTTGCAGCTTTTATGTACCCTAGGTCGACCAGAAGAGGCCGAGAGCGTCGCTACCTTAATGAAAGCCAACCCACAGCATGCCAAGAGAAATCGGGTGCATTTTTCGATCTCGCTGCTTGGAACCCAATTGAACGAATTACGCTTGTACCGCCAGAT
>NZ_JWLL01000028.1 GCF_000814025.1 Tateyamaria sp. ANG-S1
AGCAAAGCTGCATCGCTGCCATAGGTCGCGTCGGATAAGGCTATCTGGAAACACCGCCCGCCGCGGGTGAGGTGGACCAGCCAGGCTAGCTGGCCCTTGCCGGGTTTCTCTTTGTGGAAAATGGTGTCGCTGTCGTAATGGGCGGTGGCGGGTCGGCGGCGCTTCCTCGCGCAAGCCCTTTCGATGTTTGCCCGCAACCGATGCGAGCAAGGATACGCCGACGCTTGCCCGCTCGTAACAATCGACTCGTCACGCGGAGCTGGGCGTGACTAGTCTCTGTCCAGTTTCTTTAAGTTGTGATGCAAGGCCCTTTTTATGAACGCCGCCTCTGATTTTGTTCAAGCTGACCGTATCCTGCGCATCTCCACCCCGCTGGGCGATGACACCCTTCTGGCCGAGAGGCTGACGGTCGAGGAGCATGTCTCGGCGCTGTTTGAGATCACCGTCTCGGTGCGCTCGAAAGAACCCGAGATCGCGCCCGACCAGCTCTTGGGCCAGCCCGTCGATGTGAGTGTTGAGCTCAGCCAGGAGCCAGCCGTCCGCCGCGCCTGGAACGCCATCGTGACCAATCTGATCGCGGGCCCGCGCGCCAGCCGGGGGCTGCGATCCTACCAGCTGGTCCTGCGCCCGGCGTTGTGGATGCTGGCGCAAAAGAGCGATTGCCGCATCTGGCTGGACAAGTCTGCGACCGAGGTGGCCGAGATCCTGTGCAGCGAGCACGGGCTGCCCGCCCCCGTGATCCGCGGTGTGGTCGATGCACCGCCACGGCAGCACTACTCGGTCCAGTGGAATGAGACGGATCTCGACTACCTGATGCGGCGGCTGCAGGAGGACGGGCTGTTCTTCTTCTGGCAGCACGAAGAGGGCGCGCATGATCTGCATATCGCGTCGCACCCGGCAGGCTATCTGGACGCGATTGAGGATGACGGCGACGTGCGGTTTGCCCATGGCTCGACCGATCGCAACCACATTAACCGGTTCGAAACGTGCTTCCGCTACATCCCCGGCAGCCATGCGGGGCGCGACTGGAACTTCACCACGCCCGAGACGGTGCCAGGGGCGACATCGCCGGGGCTGGTGACGCTGCCGAAGAACGGCGGCTATGAGCTTTATGAATACCCTGTGCAGGCGGGCTATGGCACGGGCACGCGCGCCAGTGAGGGCATCGACAACACGCAGGTCGAGCGTGTGGCTAAGCTGCGCATGCAGGCGCTGGAGGCGGAGCATGCGCGGGTCGAGGGCGCGGGTGCGGTGCGCACGCTGGCCCCGGGGCACCGGTTCACGCCTTATGACGGGGCCGATCCCGACACCGTGTTTGAGCCGCACGTGATCCTGTCGATCACCCACGAGGTGGTGGACACCAGTTACGAGAGTGTCGAGAACCAGCCCGAATACGTGAACCGCTTTCTGGCGCTGCCTGCGGATGTGCCCGCCACCCCGCCGCGCACCACGCCGCACCCGCGCATCGACGGCACGCAGGTGGCGATTGTTGCGGGCCCCGAGGGCGAGGAGATCCACCCCGACGAATACGGCCGGATCAAGCTGTGGTTCCCCTGGGACCGCCGCGCGGCCAAAGACGGCTCGGACACCTGCTGGGTCCGGGTGGCGCAGAACTGGGCGGGTGCCGGCTGGGGCGGCCAGGTGATCCCCCGTATCGGGATGGAGGTCATGGTCACGTATTTAGACGGCGACCCCGACAGACCCGTCGTCACAGGCGTCGTCCCGAACCAGCGCCAGAA
>NZ_JWLL01000029.1 GCF_000814025.1 Tateyamaria sp. ANG-S1
TACTTCATCAGCGCAGGAAGCGGTCAACTCCGTTCAGTTGACACCGGGGGCTACAACCTAACCATGATCGAGGAGGTGTCGAATTCGACGGCAACGGACGCATCGATTAGCGTGGGCGAAGCGATTACAAGTACGTTGGAATACAGTCGCGACCAGGATTTTTATGCGGTCGAGTTGCAATCCACACGAGGTTATTTCTGGCGCATGACAGGTGACGGCACGTCAAATGCGACCATGGATACAGGGTTGGTTTTAACAGATGAAACAGGTGCCCAGCTAACCATTGCAAACGGGCGCAGTTCTTCTTTGCTGGCATGGAACCCCAGTGACAGTGGACGTCATTACATCGTTGCTGGCATCAATAGCACGACAGGCTCTGATCCGGGCGGTTACCGCCTTGAAATGGTGGAAGAGGTCTCTTCCCGTCTTTCGACCGATGCGACAATCGAGGCAGGGCAGACGATCACGGGATTGCTCGACTACGAGGGTGATCGCGACATGTATGCAACGCAGCTGGTCAGCGGAGCATCCTATATCATTACGCTCAGAGGTGGCTCGGACAACACGCCCATTTCGCAAAGCGATGTTGAAATCTTTAACGCTTTTGGTGTTTCAGTCGGGACTTTGGCCGTTGTTGGCGGGACGGGAAGTGGCGTGTTTCAAGCTGAAGACACTGGTACATACTATCTGGGCGTTGGCGGCGGCAGGTTCCGTGATGATGCCGGCAGCTTCGAACTTGAATTGAGTAACCTAATTTTTAACGGTACCGCGTCCGGTGATGTCCTGAATGGCACAGTTGCACCTGATGTTTTGAATGGTTTAGCTGGCAACGACCTGCTCGACGGCGGGTTGGGCAATGACACGCTTTTGGGCGGC
>NZ_JWLL01000003.1 GCF_000814025.1 Tateyamaria sp. ANG-S1
GGCTCTGGCTCTGGCTCTGGAACGATGACCGGTTCGGGATCGGGCACAACAGGTGTTTCCACCGGCTCGGACACGGGCTCCGGATCGGAAATCTGGGGCATCTCCGTTGGCGCGGGTGCGGGCACCGGGTCCGCGACGGGAGGCATTTCCGAGGGCGCCGGCGTTGGCGTCGGGTCGGGTGTCGGGATGATCTCGGGGTCGGGCGCTGCGGCCTCTTCCACGCCGCCATCTTCGACAATCGCCTCCAGCCCCTCGTCAATCTTGGACGAGGATTTGAAGAGCCGGTCCTTGAGTTTCTTGAAAAATGCCATGATGCCCCGATACTTGACCTGACCCTCACCTAATACGAGCGCGCTGGCATGAAAAGGTATGAGTTCTGGGCGGTTCTGTTGCTGGCCCTCGCGATGGCGCTGCCGATGCCTGTGGTCGCAAGGTCGCCCGGCACGCTGTGTTCGGACGGCACGCTTGGCCCTGTGGCCTGTATTCGGCCCGAACACGCGGCGTTTGATATCTGCCAGCATATCGAGGATGCGAGCCGCAGGCATCTGCTGGATGCCGGGTTCTTTGCGCGGCTCTTGTGGCAGGAGAGCCGGTTTGATGCCAATGCGCTGAGCCCGGCGGGCGCGCAGGGGATTGCGCAGTTCATGCCCGGGACGGCGAAACTGCGCGGGTTTTCAGACAGTTACAATCCGGCTGAGGCGATGGAGCGGTCGGCGCAGTATCTGGCCGAGTTGCAGCGCCGCTATGGCAATGCCGGGTTGGCGGCGGTGGCCTATAACGGTGGTGAGCGGCGGGCTGATGGCTTTATGGAAGGCGGCGGGCTGGCGCGGGAGACCCTCAACTATGTCCAGATCATCACCGGCCTGACGGCGGAGGAGTGGCGGGATGCACCGCCTGAGGCCCATGATTTCGCGTTGGAGGCGGGCGAGCCGTTCATGCCCGCCTGCCTTGCCATGGCGCGCAGTCGGAAGGTGAGCAAGATCAAAGGGATACCGGGCAAGCCGACCCTGCCCAAATGGGGTGCGCAGATCGGGTTTGGAGCGACCAAGGCGGCGGCAGAGCGCAAGGCGCAGGCGGTTGCGCGGTCCTGTCGTGCCCTCGGCGATGCTAAGGTCGACATCGTGTTTGTGAAGAACCGGGTGCAGGGGCGGCCCGGATATCACATGGCGCGTGTGTCGGGGAATGACCGTGGTGCCGTGTCGAAGATCTGTCAGGATGTGCGGGCGCAGGGGTGTCCCTGCGCCGTTTACAAGAATTGGTAGCACCAGACCTGTTAGGCCTTAGATTTCGTCCGCGAAGTGCTGGATCGTCAGCTTGATCGGGTTTGGCGCCGCCTGCCCCAGACCGCAGATTGAGGCATCAGTCATGGCGGTGCAGAGCTCACCCAGCAGGTTCTGGTCCCAT
Source organism: Tateyamaria sp. ANG-S1 (assembly GCF_000814025.1). Lineage (GTDB taxonomy): Bacteria > Pseudomonadota > Alphaproteobacteria > Rhodobacterales > Rhodobacteraceae > Tateyamaria. Next base: position 1,405 of record NZ_JWLL01000003.1, read on the forward strand.
GTGTCCGCCTGCATCAGCTTGACTGCTTTTTCACAGCCCACGCGGCACGGGGTGCATTGGCCGCAGCTTTCATCCTCGAAGAATTTCAGCATGTTGAGGGCGGCGTCGCGGGCGCGGTCGTGGTCTGACAGGACGACCACCGCTGCCGAGCCGATGAAGGTGCCGTGCGGTTGCAGCGTGTCGAAGTCGAGGGGGATGTCGTTCATGGAAGCCGGGAGCAGGCCCGAGGATGGACCGCCGGGTTGGTAGGCTTTGAAGACGTGGCCGTCGGCCATGCCGCCTGCGGCCTCGATGATGTCGGTGATTGTTGACCCTGCAGGCAGGAGGTAGACACCGGGTTTGGCGACGCGGCCCGAGACGGAGTAGCTGCGCAGGCCGGTGCGGCCGTTTTTCTCGGTGCTGTTCAGGACTTCGGGCCCTTCGCGGCAGACGCGGGCGATCCAGTGGAGCGTTTCGATGTTGTGGACCAGTGTGGGCTGGTTGAAGATGCCGACCTGCGCGACGTATGGGGGCCGGTGGCGTGGGAGACCGCGTTTGCCTTCGATCGACTCGATCATGGCGGATTCTTCGCCGCAGATATAGGCGCCTGCGCCACGGCGGAGGTCGATGTAGCCTTTGGGGGCGAGGCCTGCCTCTTCGATCCTTTGGATCTCATCGGCGAGGATTTTGAGGACCGCCGGGTATTCATCGCGCATGTAGATGAAGCAGGTGTCGGCCTCGACCGCCCAGGCGGCGATGAGCATCCCCTCAAGGAAGAGGTGCGGCGTGCGTTCGAGGTAGTAGCGGTCTTTGAACGTGCCCGGTTCGCCCTCGTCCCCGTTGACGGCGAGGTAGCGGGGGCCTGCATTGGCGCGGACGAAGCCCCATTTGGTGCCGGAGGGGAAGCCTGCGCCGCCCAAGCCGCGGAGGCCGCTTTCCTTGATTTTGGCTTGGACGTCTTCCCAGTTGCCGTTTGCGCGCAAGGATTTCAGTGCGTCGTAGCCGCCCTGCGCCATGTAGGCGTCGAGGGATTCGTAGGCCGGGATGTGGGCGTGGGTGTCGTCGGCAGCGATGGCGGCTTGGACCTTTTCGACCGTGGCGTGGTCGATGTGGTTGTGGCCCAATTCGAGTGTTGGCGCGGTGTCGCAGCGGCCCATGCAGGGGGCGCGGAGGACGCGGACTTGGGTGGGGTCGAGGCCGTCTTCGAGGGCGGCTTTGAGTTGCTGGGCGCCTGCCAGTTCGCAGCTGAGCGAGTCGCAGATGCGGATGGTGAGGGCGGGGGGTGGTGTTTCGCCTTCCTTCACCACGTCGAAATGGGCGTAGAAGGTGGCGACCTCGTAGACCTCGGCCATCGACAGGCGCATTTCCTCGGCCAGCGCGCGGAGGTGGGCGGCGGAGAGGTGGCCGTAGGTGTCCTGGATCAGGTGCAGGAATTCGATCAGCAGGTCGCGGCGGCGGGGTTGATCGCCGAGCAGCGCGCGGACCTCGTCCCACGCCTGATCCTCAAGCGCGCGGCCCTTGGGGCGGACGCGGCCCTTGCCCTTGCCGGATTTCCAGACGCCTCTTCCGTTGGTCGATTGATCGAGTGCCATTGCACCTCTCCTGCCTGCGTGTTGGGCGCAGAATATCAGCGCCCTTCGGGCGCGTTCAGCCCAAAAGCGACGCCCTGCGATCCAATCGACGCGCCTATCGTCACCATGTCGCCGCCAATCGGTCACGCTTTGGCAGCAAATTGGCGTTAACGTCGCCCGCCAGCGCGGTGTCGGAGGCCGCGTGGGCTGAAACCGGAGCGATTCTGTGACCCTGCCACCGCTGGTACCCTTTGTGATTGCGAGTTTTTTGCCGGGCTTTTGTCTGGCGGCGGCGTGCCTGTTTGGCGGGCCTTGGCCCGGCGTTGCGGTGCTGGTGATCACGGTGGTGGTGTTCTTTCTCGACAAGCTGCCGGTGCGGGCCGGGGTGACGGACGCGACGGGGCATCGGTTGTCGGAGGTTTTGGGGCTTGCCCACTTTGTGCTGCTGGGGCTGACCGTGTGGACGATGGGGACGGATTTTCCGATGCGCGACAAGGGGTTGATCGTTGTCGCGGCGGGTCTGTTTTTTGGGCAGGTGTCCAATTCGAATGCGCATGAGTTGATCCACCGGGCTGACCGCCGGGCCTTTCGCTTGGGGGCCGCGTGCTACAGTTCGATCCTGTTTGGCCATCACACCAGTGCGCATCGGCTGGTGCATCACATCCACGCAGCGACCGAGAAGGACCCGGCCACGGCGCGGCGGGGTGAAGGGTTCTGGGCCTATCTGCCGCGCACCTGGGCTGGCAGTTTTTGCGCAGGGTTACGGGCCGAACGGCAGCGGCACGGGGGAGTCGCGGTGCCCGCGCCCTACCTGTTCTATGGCATTGGTGCGGCGGCAAGCTTGAGTGCCGCCCTGCTGCTTGGGGGCGTGCCGGGGCTAATCGGGCTGATCCTGATTAGCCTTTATGCGCAGGCGCAGCTGATGCTGTCGGATTACGTGCAACATTATGGCTTGATGCGAAAAACCCTGCCCGATGGGCGGCGAGAGCCGATGGGTCCGGCCCATTCGTGGAACGCGCCGCACTGGTATTCGGCGGCGATGATGCTGAACGCACCGCGTCATTCGGCGCATCATGCGCGCCCTGCGACGGCCTTTCCCCAGCTTGATCTGGATGCAGACCGGATGCCGATGCTGCCCCATTCACTGCCCATAATGGCCGTGCTCGCGCTGGTGCCGCCGCTGTGGCGGCGTGTGATGGACAAGCGGGTCGACCGCTGGACCGGTGCCGGACCTCAAGGCGAGTTGATGCCGGAACCGGCCTGAGGCACTGGCGGGGGCGCGCGCCCTCTGGCAGAGTGCGCGCATGTTCTTTCGCATGTTGATCGCCGCCTTCACCCTTTGCGCCAGCGCTGTGTCGTCGGAGCCCATGAGTGCCGCCGAGTTCGAGGCCTATGTCACCGACAAGACGCTGTATTTCGGACGCGCGGGGGAAGCCTATGGCGCTGAAATCTATCACGAAAACCGGCGCGTGACCTGGTCGTTCCTGGATGGGGACTGCAAGGAGGGGCACTGGTACCCGGAGGGCGAGCTGATCTGTTTCGTCTATGAGGATCGGCCCGATCCGCAATGCTGGACCTTTGAAAAAGGTCCGCGCGGTTTGATCGCGACCTTTGCCAATGATCCGGCGAGCACGGAGCTGTACGAGGCGCAGGATCTGGGCGAGGAAATGATCTGCTACGGTCCCAAGATCGGGGTCTGAGGCGGATCGAGATCCGCCTTACCTGTAAGGCGCATCCTGATGCGCCCTAGAACAGCGATCCCTGTTCGGGGGTTTTGGCTGCCTTTTTCGCCACCGTCTTGCCACCACCCAATTTGAGCCGCCCGTCGGCGAATTCAATCTCAAGCCCGCTGGCCTGTTCGGCGGCAGCCTTGGTCGTCAGCACTTCGCCCCCGCCGCGCACCACGGCATAGCCGCGCGCGAGCGTCGCCTTGTAGCTGAGCGTTTCGCGCAGGCGGTCCATGGCGTCGAGCTTGCGTTGCAGGCCATCGACCTGTCGCTGGCCTGCCGCCTGAAGGCGGGTTGTGACATCGTGCAGCCGTTCGGATTTGCGCGCGGCATCCTGTGCGATCCGGGCGGGAGTCAGGCGGATGGCGCGGGTTTCGAACCGTTCGCGCTTGGCCGCTGCGACGCGGGCGAGCGCGGGTTCCAGCCGGGCCGACAGCGCCTGCAACCGCCGTTTTTCAGCGTCGAGGCTGCGTTGCAGGGTGGCCGGGCGCAGGCTGCCCGACACATCCGAAAGGCGCACCTTGCGCCGTTGGACCCCTGCGATCAGGGCCGGGCCAAGCTGCCCGCCGATCACATCGAGCCGCTGGCGCGGCCCTTCAACCAGCGCGTCGGCGCGGGGCAATGCGCGGGCGAGGTCGCGCAGGCGCTGTTCGCGCCGTTGCATGGCGCCGCTGACCGCGCCGGTCATGCGCGCGCCTGCCTGTTCGACCCAGGCCAGCAATTCGTGGCGCACGGGCACCGCCATTTCCGCTGCTGCCGTGGGTGTGGGCGCGCGGCGGTCCGACACGAAGTCGATCAGCGTGGTGTCCGTTTCGTGGCCCACGGCAGAGATCAGCGGGATGTCGGAGGCTGCAGCGGCGCGTGCCACGATTTCTTCGTTAAAGCCCCAGAGGTCTTCGACCGAGCCGCCGCCGCGAGCGACGATCAGCAGGTCGGGGCGCGGCAGTGCGCCACCGGGGGTGAGCGTGTTGAACCCCTGGATCGCCCGCACGACTTCGGGGGCGCAGTTGGCCCCCTGCACGGCGACGGGCCAGATGAGTACCTTGCGCGGAAATCGGTCGCGCAGGCGGTGCAGGATGTCGCGGATCACCGCACCTTGCAGCGATGTCACCACCCCGATCACCTCGGGCAGGTAGGGCAAGGGCCGTTTGCGGGCGTCATCAAAGAGCCCCTCGGCCGCGAGCGCTTTTTTGCGTTTTTCCAGGAGCGCCATGAGCGCGCCCTGCCCCGCGATGGCGATCCGTTCGGCGTTGAGCGAGAATTTCGATTGGAAACCCGAGGCTGTCATGCGGCCTTCGGCCACGACCTCCATCCCTTCCTCGGGCATCGTGCCGAGGCCCGGCACCTGCCCTTTCCACGTCATGCAGGACAGGACGTTGCGGTCATCCTTGAGGTCGAAATAGAGGTGGCCGGAGCGGGCAAGGACCACGCGCCCGACCTCGCCCTTGATCCGGACCCAGCCCAGTTCGCCCTCGATCAGCTTGCGCACCTTGCCCGCGATCTCGGACACCGAGAATTCAGGTGTGTTCGAGCCGGGAACGGGGTCGTCGATCAGGTCCATGGGCTGTCCTTGTGCCGGAGGTCCCACCAGCTTAGAACCCGCCCCAGCAAAGGCCAAGGAGCAAGCGATGAACATTCTGATTTTGGGCGGTGGTGGCCGCGAGCACAGCTTGGCCTGGGCGGTGTTGCAGAACCCAAAATGCGACCGGTTGGTGGTGGCACCGGGCAATGCGGGGATCGCGGCGATTGCGGAATGTGCGTCTTTGGACATCGAGGACGGCGGGGCCGTGGTGGGTTTTGTCGAGGCCGAGAGCATTGATTTTGTCATCGTTGGGCCCGAAGCGCCCTTGGCCGCGGGTGTGGCTGACCGGCTGCGGGACGCGGGTGTGCTGGTCTTTGGTCCCAGCCAAGCGGCGGCACAGTTGGAGGCATCGAAGGCGTTTACCAAGGCGGTTTGCGATGCGGCGGGTGCGCCGACGGCGGCGTATGGGCATTTCACGGAAGCCAACGCCGCCAGGGAATATGTCAGCGCGCAGGGTGCGCCCATTGTGGTCAAGGCCGATGGTCTGGCCGCAGGTAAGGGCGTGATCATTGCCGAGACCGTCGCCGACGCCCATGCCGCCATCGACGACATGTTCGGCGGTGCCTTTGGTGGCGCGGGGGCCGAGGTTGTCATCGAAGAGTTCATGGAGGGCGAAGAGGCGTCCTTCTTTGTGCTCTGCGACGGGACCGACGTGCTGCCCATCGGCACGGCACAGGACCACAAGCGCGTCGGCGAAGGCGACACCGGCCCCAACACCGGCGGGATGGGGGCCTACACCCCTGCCCCGGTGCTAACAGATGCAGTGGCCGAGCGCGCGCTGTCAGAGATCATCCGTCCGACCATGGCCGAGATGGCCAAGCGGGGAATGCCGTATCAGGGCGTGCTCTATGCCGGGTTGATGATCAAGGACGGCGCGCCGCGGCTGGTGGAATACAATGTGCGCTTCGGTGATCCGGAGTGCCAGGTGATGATGATGCGGCTGGGCGCGCAGGCGCTCGACCTGATGCATGCGGCCGCCGAGGGGCGGCTGAACACGGCGCAGGTGAACTGGGCGGATGATCACGCGATCACGGTGGTCATGGCGGCAGACGGCTATCCCGGCAGCTACGACAAAGGGGCGGTGATCGGCGGGCTCGACTCCCTGCCAGAGACGAGCAGCCAGATGGTGTTCCACGCGGGCACGACCGAAAAGGACGGCAAGATCACCGCGTCCGGTGGCCGGGTCCTGAATGTGACGGCACGCGGTCCGTCCCTGCGCGCAGCAGCAGATGCCGCCTATGCCATGGTGGACGCCATCGACTTCCCCGGCGGTTTCTGCCGACGCGACATCGGATGGCGGGCGCTGGACTAGAAATACACCCCCCCGGGCACGCGGACCCGGGGACCTGCACCACACAAACCTCGCCACCCCAGCGCTGCCTTTGTCGCGGGGCGCACCGGTCCGGAGCTCCGCCCATTCTCACCTCAAACGCCGCCCCACGGCGTTTGCCGCTGCGCGGACCGGTTCGAATTCCCTGTTTCAAAAGAATCCCCGCCGGAGGCTCCCGCAGTCTCAACTGTCTCAGCCGTCAGGACTCAAAGCACAGACTATGACAAAGGCGCCTGCGTGCACGCCACCGGCTCGTCGCTGATCTCGATCACCTCCTGCACCTCGCCCAGATCATCGGTCGAGGCCACGAACAACCGGGCATCGCGCAGGAAGGGCACCCAGCAATGGCGCACGCCGGGCGGGTCGTCGTCATAGTCGAAACAGACCTGACCCTCTTCCACCGTGACAAGACCATAGGCACAGGTGCCGTTGGCGCGAGCCCAGACGGTACGGGATCGGGACAGAAATTGCTCGGTCCCCACATGCTGACGGCCGGGGAAGGTTGAAAAGGTTGCAGTGCTCTGGTCTACCAGGTCAAGGAACTGCTCGGGGCTCAACCGGTCCTGCGCTGCCAGCGGCGCAGCCCAAAGGCACAGAACCAGAGCGAGCCGGATCACTGGCACGCCAGTGCGCGGGCAAAGGCCGGGCGCCGCGTGTCGTCGCCGAGATATTCAAAAATGAACGCTTCGCCGTCCCAGGCAAAGGCCACCAGATCCTTCCAATCCTCGGAAGCGAGGACAAGCTGGGGACCGCTTTGGCACTCGCGCACACCACCGGCGATGTCCGTCTCGCCGATCCGATGATTGGTCACACCGCGCAGGTCGGCAGCATGGGTCAGTGTCCGGTTCTGATAGCGCCAGATGCGCAAGGTCTTGGCCAGGTGCGGGCGGTCCACATAGGCAATCTCGGTCACACCGTCGCCATCAAGGTCAGCCGCACCAACAGGGGCCAGCCAGCGGTTGCGGGTGCCGATATGCGGGGTCTCGGTGATCTTTCCGCGCGGGCCGTAAATGGCGAAGGCGGCACCGGCATACATATCGGTCTCAACAACCATCACTTCGGGCTGCCCGTCCCCGTCGAGGTCGGCAAGACGCGGCGCGAAATCTTCAAAGACGTGATCGCGGGGCAACGCGAAACGGCGCAGCTCACCACTCTGCATCACAAGTTCCAGCGTGCCCCATTCAATCGCGTCGCCCAGAACGCCATGGGCGTACCGGTCCGTCGGATCAGCATAGCGCGCCTCGGCGATGACATCGGCCCAGACAGGTGCGACAGCAGCCATCACGCCCAACGACATCAGCCACAAGCGCACCGATTGCCGCGCGCCGCGGGCGGACGCGCACAACAGGCGCGACAGCAGACGCGGCGCCCCCGCCATCTTAAATCTGCTTCTCAGGCATCTGCACAACCAGACCGTCCAGCGCATCAGTCACTTTGATCTGGCATGTCAGGCGCGAGCGGGTTTCGTCCGGCTCGTAGGCGAAGTCGAGCATGTCGGTTTCCATGTCATCCTTGCCAGGCAGTTTTTCCACCCAGTCGGGATGTATATAGACATGGCAGGTCGAACAGGCGCAGGCCCCGCCGCAATCGGCTTCGATCCCCGGAATGTTGTTGTCGCGCGCGCCTTCCATGACCGTCAGGCCATTGGCGACGTCCACGACATGTTCGGTGCCGCCATGTTCGATATAGGTGATCTTGGCCATTCTCGTGCCCCTTCAATTCCGCGTTCCGCATATCTTTACCGGGCACGAGATAAGGCTGCCAGCCCCTTTTGCGACCCCCTCTTTTGCACTTGCGATCCATTGTGTTTGTTCTATTTTTGTTCCTATGCAGATCTTTCAACCGCCCAGTTCGCAGGCATTCCCGCAGGCCCCGTCACGGGGGCCTGCCACATGGCCCCGGCCACCGTCCTGTATGCGCGCCTCCGAAATGGAGGCGCCGCCCGTCAATGCACGGATCGCGGTGGCGGGGCTGGTGATCCTGCGGCAGCGGCCCGGCACGGCCAAGGGGGTGATTTTCCTGACCCTTGAGGACGAGACCGGCGTGGTGAACATCATCGTCTGGCGCCACATCTACGAACGGTTTCGCCGCGCGGTGGTCGCGGGCCGGATGCTGAAGGTGACGGGGCGTCTGCAGCGGGCCCACAATGTCACCCATGTGCTGGCCGAGGAGATCGAGGATATTTCCCCCCTGCTCGACCAGCTTCTGGCCGAGGGCACGGGGCGCCAGATGCAGGCCGAGGCGCGGACAGAGACCTGGGAGAGTCGCAAGGGCGGCTGATGCCCCCGGCATCTCGCGCCCAAGGCAAAGGCTAGGCAGGATGGGCCTGCGCCGGTATGGTGACGGCAAAAGCCCAATCAGAGGCCCGAGCATGACATCTAGACCAACATTTGCCGTCTTGGCGGCAACGCTTGCCGTTGCGGGCTGTGCCGACACCAGCGCAGTCACGTCGGCGTCGAATATCGACCCCATTTCGCTGGCCACCGCCCCGCCTGGTGCCGCCCCCGGCACCTGCTGGGGCAAGAGCGTGAGCCCTGCCGTGATCGAGACCGTGACCCGCAAGATCCTGCTGCAGCCCGCGCAGATCAGCAGCGATGGGCGCGTACAGACCCCGCCGATCTACAAGACCGAAACCCGGCAGGAGGTCGTGCAGCCCCGCCGCGAGACCTGGTACGAGGTGATCTGCGAAGATGACGTGACCCCTGATTTCATCGCCTCGGTCCAGCGCGCGCTGGAGGCACGGGGCTATTATCGCGGCCCGATCACGGGCGAGATAGACCCCGCCACGCGCGCAGCCATCGGCCGCTACCAAAGCGCGGAAGGGTTGGAGAGCAAGGCGCTGTCCATCGCCGCCGCCCGCAAGCTGGGCCTGGTCGCCGTCGCCCGCGATACGTGACGGGTGGGCGCACCGCAGGTGCGCCTTACGATTGGCGTGTCCAATAAAAAAAGGCGCCCCGCGGGGCGCCTTTCGTCATTCCGGGTCATGAGGATTTACTCGGCGAGGCTGAGTGCCACGAACCGCGGATCGCCCGCACGCCGCACCAGCAGCAGAAGCGACTTGCGACCGGCTTCGCCCACCTCTTCGAGACGGGTTTCGAACTCGGCAATGCTATTGACACGCTGCTGGCCCGCTTCGGTGATGATGTCACCGGCGCGCAGGCCCTTTTCAAAGGCTTCCGAGGTCTCATCGACCTCGACCACCGCGAGGCCCTCCTGATCGGCATCGGCGCCAAGCTGCTCGCGCAGCTCGTCCGTCAGCGTGCTGAGCGTGAGGCCAAGGACATCCTTGGTTTCGGCCTCTGCCGGTTCATCGGGCGCCGGCGCTGCGGCTGGCACCGCGCCTTCGGCTTCCTCGCGGCGGCCCAGGGTCACGCGCAGCGTCACCGTTTCGCCCGCGCGGAAGACCACGACGCGCACCGTTTCGCCCACGGGGCTGTTGCCCACCTGGCGCACGAGGCCGCGGGTGTCTTCGACATCCACACCGGCAAAGCTGAGGATGACGTCGCCGTCCTGCATGCCAGCCTCAAGCGCGGGGCCTTCGGGCACGGAGGTCACCAGCGCGCCTGCCACCGTCTCAAGCCCGATGGCTTCGGCGATGTCGTCTGTGACGTCCTGGATACGCACACCCAGCCAGCCGCGGCGGGTTTCACCGAATTCCTGCAACTGGTCGACTACGCGGGTCACCACGTTGGAGGCCATGGAAAAACCGATGCCGATGGAGCCGCCATTGGGCGACAGGATGGCCGTGTTCACGCCGATCACCTGCCCGTCCATGTTGAAGAGTGGGCCGCCGGAGTTACCGCGGTTGATGGCCGCATCGGTCTGGATGTAGTCGTCATAGGTCCCTGACAACGCGCGGTTGCGGGCCGAAACGATCCCGGCGGAAACGGAAAAGCCCTGTCCCAGGGGGTTGCCCATGGCCACGACCCAGTCGCCCACGCGGGCGCTGTCGCTGTTGCCGAAGGGCACGAAGGGCAGCGGACCGTCCGCTTCGACCTTCAGAAGTGCGATGTCGGTGTTGGGGTCGGTGCCGACCAGCTCGGCGGTCAGCTCGTCACCGTTGAAGAATTCGATATTGATCTCGTCTGCGCCTTCGATCACGTGGTTGTTGGTGACGATGAAGCCATCCTCGGAGATCACGAAACCCGAGCCCAGCGCCGACGAGCGGCGGGGGCGGTCACCGGGGCCGTTGCGGTCCTGGAATTCTCGGAAAAAATCCTCGAACGGGGAGCCTTCGGGCACGATGCCCTGCGGACCGGTGCGGCCTTCGACCACGGTCGAGGTGGTGATGTTGACCACCGAGGGGCTGATCTGCTCGGCCAGGGGTGCCAGGCTTTCGGGGCGGGCCTGCGCCATCAGCGCCTGCACCAGCACAAAGGCGAGGCTGAGCGCGCCGAGCCAGAGGGCGCGCATCAGGGGCGTCGGGGATAACTGTCGTGAGACGGCGATTGCCTGTCGCTGCATCAGGGTACTCCTGCGTAATAGTCTTGACCGTTTTGGTCATTTGCACACGGTCGTGCACTTGTTCACACAGCGTGCATGTAGGGTTGCATCCGTGCAACATCAAAGATGGATCAGCACCAACATGTTTCAACACACCGTGAGCCTGCCGTGAGCAGCGCTACGGCAAAGGCGTTACAATCCAATGAAAAAAGCCAGCCAGATGCAGATCAGACCGCTCACCAGAACGAGAGCGCCAAATTGCCGGCGCGCGCTTTCGGGCAGCGTCCGCAGCACCTCAAGCACCCGTTCGATAAGCGAAGGGGCCAGCACATAGGCCAGCCCCTCCACCAACATCACAAGTCCAAGGGCCAGAAGGACCCACGCCATCACTGCCTCGCAAGCTCAGGTGAGGCGTTGTTCGGATTGCCGGTCGGCGACTTCAGGTAGTTGAAGAACTCGCTGTCCGGCGACAGAACCATGGTCGAGTTCGACCCCTGCAGCGAGCGCTGGTACGCGGTCAGAGAGCGGTAGAACTCGAAGAAATCCGGGTCCGCGCTGAAGGCTTCTGCAAAGATCGCGTTGCGGCGGGCGTCGGCTTCACCGCGAATGATCTCTGCCTGGCGTTCGGCATCCGACGTCAGCTCGACCACCGTCCGGTCGGCTTGGGCGCGCACACGCTGCGCGGCCTCGCTGCCTCGGGCGCGTTCGTCTGTCGCTTCCCGCTCACGTTCTGCACGCATCCGCTGGAAGGCGGCATCCAGGTTTTCGGTCGGCAGGTCAGTGCGTTTCATACGCACGTCCACCACTTCGATGCCAAGCGCACGCGCTTCGGCGATGGCACCGTCGCGGATGCGCTGCATCAGCACCGCACGGTCTGAGCTGAGGATGTCGTTGGACGTCACCGAACCGAGCACGGCCCGCAACTCGTTCCGCAGGATACCGTCGATGCGGCGGTCGGCTGACGCCTCGCCACCCGTACCAACGGCCTGACGGAACCGGTTCACATCCGCGATCCGGTACCGCGCAAAGGCGTCGACCACGAGGCGACGATCATCAAGCGGCGTCACTTCAAGCGGATCGACGTCCCGGCTCAGGATGCGGTCATCATAGCGGACAACTTCCTGAATGAGCGGGATCTTGAAGGCCAGACCGGGGTCTTCCTTGACCGCGACGACGCGACCGAATTGCAGGACAAGCGCCTTTTCGCGTTCGTCCACGATGTAGATGGATGACAGACCCACAGCCGCCAGAACCGCGACCATGGGCAAAAGGAATGCAGATCTACGCATCAGTTCGCCTCCGCTGTGTTACGGCGCAATTCATTCAACGGCAAATAGGGCACGACGCCCTGGCCACCGGCACCTTGGTTCTCGTCAAGGATGATCTTGTCCACGCGGCCCAGCACCTCTTCCATCGTTTCAAGATAGAGACGCTTGCGGGTCACACCGGGTGCTTTCGAGTACTCCTCAAGCACGGCAGCGAAGCGGCTGGCTTCACCCTCGGCCTGGTTCACCTGCTGCGCGCGGTAGGCTTCGGCCTCTTCCAGAAGCTGTGCAGCCTGACCACGAGCCTCGGCGAGCACACGGTTGGCATAGGCGTCGGCAACGTTCTGCAAGCGGTTGCGCTCCTGTTCCGCGGCTTGAACATCGCGGAATGCCGCAATCACCGGTTCGGGTGGGTCTGCACGGTCAAAGTTCACGCGGATGATGTTCACGCCGCTATTGTAGCTGTCGAGCGTGGCTTGGATCAGATCCTCCAACCGCTCTGCAATCGCACCACGGTCCCGGTTCAGGATCGGTGCGAGGTCGGACTGTGCGATGATCTCGCGCATGGCCGATTCTGACACGGCCCGGATGGTCGGGCGCGGGTCGCGCAGGTTGAACAGGAACTTGTCGGCTTCGGTGATATTCCAGACGACCTGGAAGTCGATGTCGACGATATTCTCGTCCCCGGTCAGCATCAGCCCTGCGTCGCTACCACGGCCGCCCACACCGATTTCCTCGGTCTGTTCGCGGGTCACCGGGATCACCTCTGCCGTGACAACGGGCCAGGGCGCGAAGTTCAGGCCGGGATCGCCGGTGCGGTAGTATTCACCCAGAAACAGCTCAACCGACTGCTCTTCGGGCCGGACCGTGTAGAAGCTGGCCAGTCCCCACAGAATGATGGCTGCCAGCGCCCCAAGGCCGATGGTCCCGCGCGTCAGGAACGGACCACCGCCCCCTCCGGTGCCACGACCGCCACCGGCATTGCCGCCACCGCGACCGCCCATCAGCACACGCAGCTGTTCCTGGCCCTTTTTGACCAGCTCGTCGATTTCGGGGATCTGCGGACCCTCATCACCGGGACCGCGCCCGCCATTGCCGCGGCCACCGCCGCCGCGCGAGCCGTTGCTGCGACCACCGTCGCCGCCGCCCGAGTTTCCGCCACCCCCCCAGGGGCCGCCTGTATTGCCAGCCATGTGGTATTGTTCTCCTCTTGCCGTGCAGCCTGTGCTGCAGCTTGCTTCTTAACTGTGCTTTTTGCCCGAAACTTCAAGCAGTCCGCATAGGTGTACGCATGGTCACGATTTCTTCAGACATGGTCGGGTGCACGGCCACGGTCCGGTCGAAATCCTCCTTGGTGGCCCCCATCTTGATGGCGACGCCTGCAAGCTGGATCATCTCGCCTGCATTCGGTGCGACGATGTGACAACCCAGCACTTTGCGCGTGGCCTTGGACACCACCAGCTTCATCAGCACCCGGTCGGGTTGGCCCGCAAAGGCGGTGCGCATGGGCCGGAAGGAGGTGCAGTAGACCTCGATCTCTTCCTGGTCACGCGCGTCCTCTTCGCTGAGGCCCACGGTGCCCATTTCGGGATGCGTGAAAATCGCCGACGGGATCAGGTCGTGATCGACCGCTGTCGGGTTGTTTTTGAACGCTGTTTCGACGAATGCCATGCCTTCGCGGATGGCGACGGGGGTGAGGTTCACGCGATTGGTGACGTCGCCGATGGCATAGACGCTGTCGACAGCAGTTTTGGAGTATTCATCGACGATGATCTCGCCGCGGCGACCAATGTCGATGCCAACGTCTTCCAGCCCCATGTCGGTGCTGTTGGGATCGCGGCCCGTGGCGAAAAGGACCATGTCATAGACCCCTTCGTGACCTGTGGTGGACTTCACCCAGATCGGGCCGGTGTGGTCGGGGTTGGGGTCGGTTTTGACACCGCCGTGGGCCATCACAATGTCCTGCTGCGCGCCCGCACCCATTGCGGCGTCGGAGGCGGTCGGGATGGCACTGCTGTGATCGTCCGATGCCGGGCCCATCTGCAGGATATTTGTGCCGGTATAGAGGTCGATCCCCCGCTCGCGCATGGATTCGGCGATCAGGCCGCGCGCCTCGTCATCGAAACCGCGCAGGATCTGGGCGCCGCGGTAGTATTGCGTCACCTCCACGCCCAGCCCGTGCAGGATGCAGGCAAATTCGCAGGCGATGTAGCCGCCGCCGATGATCAGGATCGATTTCGGCAGGGTGTCGAGGTGGAAGATGTCGTCGCTGACGATGCCCATATTCGCGTTGGGGATGTCGGGCCGGACGGGCTGACCGCCGGTTGCGATCAGGATGGTCTTGGCGGTCTTGGTCTCGCCCGTGGACAATTCGACCGTGTGCGCGTCTTTCAGCTTGGCGCGCGCGTCGAAGGTTTCGACCCCGGAGTTCTTGAGCAGGCTGCGATAGACCCCTTCGAGCCGGTCGAGTTCTTTGTTGAGATGGCCGCGGAACTGCCGCCAATCGAAGGTGCCCGGCGTCATGTTCCAGCCATAGGCATTGGCAACGTCCGCCGTGTCCGAAAACTCGCTGGCAAACACCATCAGCTTCTTGGGCACGCATCCCCGGATCACACAGGTGCCGCCATAGCGGTCCTCTTCGGCCAGCGCCACTTTGGCCCCCGCCTCGCCCGCGGCCACACGGGCAGCGCGCACGCCGCCGGAGCCGCCCCCGATCACAAAGAGGTCGTAGTCATAGTCCGCCATCGCGCCAGTCCTTAGTCTGCAAGATCGGTGAACAGGTTGTCGCTTTCCAGAAAATCGAGCCTGTCCTGTTCCACCGTGCCTTCATTGATGTCGCGCACTTCGACCCGGCCATCGCCATAGCCGATCACGACAGCGTCACAGATATCAATGAAGAGCCCGTTTTCAACCACGCCCGGCATCTGGTTGAGCACCAGGCTGAGCTGCCGGGGGTTGCCGATACGCTGCAGGTGCAGGTCGAGGATGTGGTTGCCCTCATCCGTGACAAAGGGGCGGTCGCCATTCATGCGCAGGGTCGACTGGCGGCCCAGAACATCCATGGACACAAGGGTTTCTTCGACCAGCGCCTGCGTCGTCTGCCAGCCAAAGGGGATCACCTCGATCGGCAGGGGAAAGGCACCCAGATGCTCGACCTCTTTGCCGATGTCCGCGATCACCACCATTTGATCGGAGGCGGTCGCCACGATCTTCTCCTGCAAGAGCGCGCCGCCGCCGCCCTTGATCAGGTTGAGGTCACCATCGAACTCATCCGCGCCATCAATGGTCAGGTCGAGCCACTTGGCTTCATCAAGACTGATCACCTCGATCCCGACCTCGCGGGCAAGGTCCGCTGTGCGCGTCGATGTGGGCACGCCCTGAAAGCGCAAGCCCCCCTCGCGCACCTGCTCGCCCAGGCAGCGCACCAGCCAGGCGGCGGTGGACCCGGTGCCGAGACCGACGCGCATCCCGTCCTCGACATAATCGGCAGCGCGCTTGGCTGCGACGAACTTGGCCTTGTCGATGGGCGACAATTCTCCAGACATGTGTGACGACTCCCCAAAGTGTGTGGGGCTTATACGCATCGTGCGCGGCCGTTGCGACCCCAAAGGCTGCGAAATGGCAACCCGAAGGCCGCAGCGACACCACTCAGGCCGGCGCGCCCAAAAGCGCCATCGCTTCCAGGACCTCATCCAGCACCACGCGGTCATCGCCATCGAGGTCAAAGGTCATCATCGCGCGCATGGCGGCAAGGGCGCTTTCCGGCATCTCCGCCTCTGCCCGCTTGGCGGCAAAGCTGCGCAGCTCTGCCCAGCGCACCGTGCTGTCGCCATCGGTATCCGCAGACCGGTGCCAGACCAGAAGCCGCCCGCGCATCGTCGCCGATGCGGCACGCACCAGCACGTCCAGTTCGGCGCGCGTGACGCTCAGATCATTGTTCAGATCCGCCTCAAGCAAGCGCCGCATCTCGCGGGCGCGCAGCCGCGCGCGTTCCGCGTCAATCGCCGTCTCGATATCCTCGGCCTCCAGACCCTCGGGCCCGCCATAGCCAAGGATCAGCCCCGCAGCCTCCTGCACGAAGCGGTCGGGGCGTTCGCGCATCCGGTCCAGGGTCGCACCGGGGGTTCGGGCCACCAGCACATCGACCAGATCCTGTCCCGACAGCTCCTGCGCCAGCGCGGCACGCCACGGCATCAGGCAGGCCAAGACCGACATCAACACGATAATCCAGCGCATGAAACGTCCTCCTGCTCTCCACACAAAGGCGAGTCGGTAAACGCGCAGTTAATCATGGCCCGTTCTTTGCCGATTTGGTCGTTTTGAGACATTGGATGATGCGCGCAGATGGCTACATAGCGCCCATGGCTTACGTTCTGCACTACGCGCCCGACAACGCCTCGCTCATCGTGCGGATGACGCTGGAGGAGATGGGGGTCTACTATACCACAGCCCTTGTGGACCGCGCGGCACGTGCCCAGAACGGGGCCGCCTATCGCGCGATCAACCCGGCCGGGTTGATCCCCGCGCTTGAAACCCCGCACGGGGTCATGTTCGAAACGGCCGCGATCCTCCTGTGGCTGTCGGACACGCATGGGCAGATGGCACCGGCGCAGAACAGCCCAGAGCGTGCGCGCTTTTTGAGCATGCTGTTCTTTGTATCCAACACCGTTCATGCGCAATTGCGGATGCTGTTCTACCCGGAGAAATACGTGGGCGAGAACCCCGCCGCACAGCGCGCATTACGTGAACGGCTCATATCACAGCACGACACCGCCATGACACTGCCCGGCGCACTTGGTCTGGTCGATGCCTATATCGACGGGCATTCCGCCCCCGAAGCGCCGTCGATCCTCGAATGCTATATGGCGGCCGTG
This sequence comes from Tateyamaria sp. ANG-S1, assembly GCF_000814025.1. Classification (GTDB taxonomy): domain Bacteria; phylum Pseudomonadota; class Alphaproteobacteria; order Rhodobacterales; family Rhodobacteraceae; genus Tateyamaria. Next base: position 18,176 of record NZ_JWLL01000003.1, read on the forward strand.
GTCCGGTGGTGTGCCCTCTATCCCATTGGCCAGACGGCATGGTTCAATCTGTCAGCCTATCCGGCCCTTGCCGCTATGGCCGCACGCCTCGACACACGGCCCGCCGCACATGCCGTTGCCCAGGCCGAGGGGCTGGGTCCAACGCCATTCTCCCGCCCCGTCCTGCCCAATCCACCCGAAGGATCCGCGCTGTAACATGTTTTTGTCTGTCTTCGAGATGTTCAAGGTGGGCATCGGTCCGTCCTCGTCCCACACCATGGGCCCCATGGTGGCCGCCGCGCGTTTTCTCGACATGATGCGCGCCTCGCCCTTCCAGTTTGCGGGCGTGCGGGCCTCGCTGCATGGCTCGCTGGCGTTCACCGGCGTGGGGCATGCAACAGACCGGGCCACGATCCTTGGCCTCGCCGGGTTCGTGCCCGACACTTATGATCACGATAAGGCCGAGGCGACGCTCGCTGCCCTTGCCGAGAGCCACACGCTGCATCCCGAAGACCTTCCCCCGCTGGCCTTCGACCCCAAGGCTGACCTGATTTTCGACTACGACACGCCCCTGCCCGGCCACGCCAATGGCATGATCCTGATGGCGACCGACGCGCAAGGAGACGTGACGCTGCAACAGGTGTTCTACTCCATCGGCGGTGGCTTTGTGATGACCGAGGAGGAGCTGGCCGCAGGCAAGGCCACCGACGAGGGCGCGCCCGTCCCCTACCCCTTCAAATCCGCTGCGGAGATGCTGGAGATGGCCGAAAGCTCGGGCAAATCCATCGCCCAGATGAAACGCGCCAACGAGGTATCGCGCAACGGCGACGCGCATCTGCGATCCGGCACCAAGCGGCTGTGGCAGGTCATGCGCGACTGCATCGACCGGGGCTTGAGCACCGAGGGCATCCTGCCCGGCGGCTTGCAGGTCAAGCGCCGAGCCAAGGGCATCCACGACAAGCTGATGGATGAACGGGGCATGAACCTGACCGCACCCCACACCATCAACGACTGGATGAGCGTCTATGCCATGGCCGTGAACGAGGAAAACGCGGCTGGCGGTCAGGTGGTGACGGCCCCGACCAATGGTGCCGCAGGCGTGCTGCCGGCAACGCTGCGCTACTACCTCGACCACGTGCCCGGCGCGTCAGAAGCACATGTGGAGGATTTCCTGCTGACGGCTGCGGCCATCGGCGGTCTGGTCAAATACAACGCCTCGATCTCAGGCGCGGAAGCCGGGTGTCAGGCCGAGGTCGGGAGTGCTGCTGCCATGGCCGCTGCCGGGCTCTGCGCCATCATGGGCGGCACGGCGCAGCAGATCGAGAACGCGGCGGAAATCGCCCTCGAACACCACCTCGGCATGACCTGCGACCCGGTCAAGGGGCTGGTGCAGGTGCCCTGCATCGAACGCAACGGGTTGGGTGCAATCAAGGCGGTGAGCGCCGCAAGCCTCGCCCTGCGCGGCGATGGCACGCATTTGGTTCCGCTGGATGCGTGCATCGAAACGATGCGGCAAACGGGGGCGGACATGAGCGAGAAGTACAAGGAAACCTCGCTGGGCGGGCTGGCGGTGAACGTGCCCAACTGCTGAGACGACGCAGGGTTGGTGGGTGGGCGAATTGGCTCTGCCAAGAGTGCACGCACCAAGCCGCCCCATGACGTCTTGACGCCAATGCGCGTCACCCACGCCTCAAACAAGCTGTTGCGCTTGATCCTCTACCCGGTAGCGTAAACGGATGGATCAAGACCGTCCCTTTCTCGGCATCCTCCTTATGTTGGGCTTTTGCATCGTGGCTCCGGTCGGAGACGCGGTGGCGAAAGTGTTGGGACAGTCGGTCCCCCTCAGCCAGCTTGTCCTCATCCGCTTTGCGGTTCAGGCGGTGATCCTGATCCCCATCGTCTGGGCAGGCTCGCGGCTGTGGAGGATGCGGGGGCGGGTGTTCTGGCTCACGCTCTTCCGAACGGTCCTCCACATCCTCGGCATCGGCGCCATGTTCACCGCCCTGCAATATCTACCACTCGCGGACGCCGTCGCCATTGCCTTTGTCATGCCGTTCATCATGCTGCTCTTGGGCAAGTACGTGCTGGGCGAAGAGGTGGGCAGCCGTCGGCTCATGGCCTGTATCGTGGGCTTCATCGGAACGCTGCTCGTCGTCCAGCCCAGCTTTGTCGAGGTGGGTTGGCCTGCGCTTCTGCCGCTGTTCGTGGCGGTCAACTTCTCGGTCTTCATGCTGGTCACCCGGCAGATCGCCAAGGAAACGGACCCCATCGGCCTGCAGGCGGTCAGTGGTGTGATGGCGATCGTGATCATGGGTCCGCTGGTGTTCCTGCTGCAAGGGCGCGAGATCCCGGGGATCGAACTGATCCGGCCTGACGCAATGGAATGGTCGCTGCTTCTGGCCATCGGGGGTCTGGGCACCCTCGCCCACCTGCTGATGACCTGGTCGCTGCGCTATGCGCCCTCGGCCACGCTGGCCCCCATGCAGTACCTGGAAATTCCCTTTGCTACGATCATCGGGTTCATCGTGTTCAGCGACTTGCCCAACGGCCTCGCCGCTGTGGGCATCTGCATTACGATTGCGGCTGGGCTATACATCGTTCTGCGCGAACGGGCCATCTCGCGGATGGAGACGCCTGAACCAGCGCCTGCGTGACGCCCTCCAGACAGTGGCGCGGCGCAATCAGGATCATGTCCGGACCGGTCATGGTCAATGACACGGGCCCTTCCGCCTCATTCGACGTTCCAATCCGCATGATGGGATCAAACTGAAGCCCATCAATCGGCCACCGCAACCCGGTTGAGGTCCCTTGCACCGGGGCAAGCGGCACAAGCGACACCACGTCGCCGGGCCGGGTGGGCAGGTCCAGCTGCGGCGGGCACAGCATCAGAACCTCGTCACGGCCCAATAGAATGCAAGGCCGGTCGGGATAGCGCGCCAGAACGCTCAGACACCCAAGCTGATGATCCACGCGCCCGCCAAGAAAACCCACCGCCAGCACCACGGGCGCCGCGATGTGGCGCAGCGCCTTGTCGAAATCGGTGCTGTCCTGTTCCGCGATATGGTGCTGCCGTTCCAGCGGAATGGCGGCCAGATCATCGCCCGAGACGGAGTCGAAATCTCCAATCACTGCATCCAGCGTCACCCCCGCCCGCAGGGCCAAAGCCGCACCGCCATCGGCAGCGACGAACCGGGTGGCGAGTGCCTGAACCGCACGCACATCTGCCGCGCTGGCCTCACCTCCGCCAAACAAGGCCACGGGATCAGTGCTCTGAAGAATTGGGGGAATCATGGCAAATTAATGCAATTTTCGGAAACACATCACAATCTCGCCCTGAAATGATACGTTTGATGGCACAGATTCGGGCCGCTTTGGCCCCGACTGTGTCCTAGTCCATCCTTGCGTATCAGCAGAGGACGAGCATCCGATGATGAATAATAATAAGATTTTGACAGTATCCTACGGCACCTTCTCGTGCACGTTGGAAGGATTTGACGACAGTTTCGGCACGATGAAGGCGATTGCAGAGTATTTCCGCGATTTGGCCGCCGATGACAGATATTTTGGGGCCGAGCCACCGCAACCCGATGCAGAGATGCTGGCACGCATCGCCGAGCGTGAGATCTCGCGCCGCGTGCAGGCGCGCGAGCAGGAAGGCCGGATTGTCCTGAGCGCGGACACGCAAGCGCCAGATGCCAGCACCGCATCCCCGATGGCCATCGCCGCAGCGACGGCGGCCCCCGCCGTTGCGCGCGCGCCCGACAGTGCGCCAGAGCCGCAAGTCGACGAACAACCGGAACATGCGGAAGAAGCAGCGGACGCGCCGGTGATGGAAGACACCCCGCCCGTCCTCGTGGATGGCTCCGAAGTAGACGACGCCGCAATTGTCGAGGCTTTGACCGACGCGCCTGAGGTCGAAGCCGAAGCCGAAGCCGAAGCCGAAGCCGAAGCCGAAGCCGAAGCCGAAGCCGAAGCCGAAGCCGAAGCCGAAGAATTCTTTGCCAGCGCCCAGGACGATGCAACCCCGGTCGAGGAGGAACCTGCCGACGTGGAACTGGTGGCTGAACCGGTCATCGAAACACCCCCGGCCCCAGACAGCATCGCGGCCAAGTTGCAACGTATCCGCGCGGTCGTCTCGCAAAGCCAAGAAGAGGTGGAAGAAGACGAGATGTTCGAGGACGAACATGCCGATGCCTTCGCCCCCTCCGCTGCGGATGACGCTGCCGAGGAGGATGCACAACCGCAGGCGATCCTCGCAGAGACAGCAGAAGAGCTGGAAGCGGCACAAGCCACCGACGCGGAACCTGCGGTCGAGGCAGAGGACGACGACCCGATCGCCGACATCCTCGCCCGCTTCGAAAGCGATGCCACCGCGGATGACGAGACGGAAGATGCGCCTGTCGTGGAGGAAGAGCAAAGCGAAGCCACCGAAGGCGCCAAGGCCGAAGCGGAAGACCTGCCCACAGCCGACGCCGCGGACGAAGACGAGGACGACATGGGCCTCGACACGCTGGCCGCCCTGATGGCCGCGGATGACGATCAGCCGACGACGGACGAAGACAAGGATGACAACATCTTTGACGACACCGCCGAAACGCCGGTCGCCGCCGACGCCCCAGCCAAGCCGCGCGCCCGCGTCATCAAGGTCAAGCGTGCCGACATTGACGCCGCCATCGCGAGCGGCGCGCTCGAAGAGGTGACGGATGGCGACGCGCCCACCGACAGCTCGCTGTCGGAGGCGGAAGAGGCGGAACTGCTCGCCGACCTCGCCGAGGTGGAAGCGGAACTGCCACAGGCCGACGAGGACAAAACGGGCGATGCAGAGGCCGATGACGCCGTGTCGGATGTGACAGGCGCGGTCGAGGAGACCGAAGACGCGCCCGCCCAAGACGATGCACCCGCCGAGGCCGAAACACAGCCCGTCAAGGACGACGACGTCCAGCGCCTGATGGCCGAGGCCGACAACCAGATGGAGGAGCCCGAGGGCTCGCGCCGCCGGAATGCGTTCCAGCATCTGAAGGCAGCCGTTATGGCGAAAAAGGCAGATGCCGGGATCGGTCAAAAGACCGACGAGGATGAAGGCGCGTTCCGCTCCGATCTTGCCTCGGTCGTCAAACCGCGCCGTCCTGAAACACGCGACAAACGTGATGCACGCCCGGGCACCGAGCGTCCCGCCCCGCTCAAGCTGGTGGCTGAACAGCGCGTGGACGTCGGCGGCGCCCCCAAGGGCCCTGTCACGCCGCGCCGGGTCGCCACAGTGGAAGAGACGACGACACCTGGCGACAAAGGCAGTTTTGCCGATTACGCCGCCGATATGGGCGCCCACGACCTGCCCGCCCTGCTGGAAGCCGCGGCAAGCTATCTCAGCTTTGTCGAAGGCCGCGACCAGTTCTCGCGCCCGCAGTTGATGACCAAGGTGCGCCAGGTGGAGCGCGAGGATTTCAGCCGCGAAGACGGGCTGCGCTCCTTCGGCCAGCTTTTGCGTGCGGGCAAGATCGAAAAGATCAAAGGGGGCCGCTTTGCCGTCACCGGCGACATCGGCTACCGCCCCGATCAACGCGAAGCGGGTTAGGCCCTCTGCGCGAACCCAAAGAAAAGGTGCCCTTGCAAGGGCGCCTTTTTTCATCCCCGGATGAAACCGCTCCTGTCAGATCGGAAGCGCCCATTCCAAGGGCGCGGGCAATGCGCGGTCTGCCAGATCAACGCGCAACACCCTGCGAGGCGCTCCCGACCGGGATGGCGTCGAACGATGCAGCAACAGCATATGCATCACAAGGACATCCCCGGCTCTGGCTTCGGTCACTTCCGTCTCGCATGTCTCAGCAACCGCCGCCGCGTCTGATGTCGCTATAATCCCTGCAAGATGACTGCCAAGGGCGATTTCCATGGCCCCTTCCTGCGCGCTGCAATCATCCAAATGCAGACGCACAAAAAGCATGTGTTCAAGGACGGAAACAGGCGGGGCACAATGCCAAACGCCGTCCTTGCAAGACCATGCGTCAAATCCCTGTGTTTCACGGCGCTCCAAGACGGCAATGATCCGATCTTGATGCCATGGTACTGCCCAGTTGTCCTCCGCATCCTTGGAAAAGGCAACGCCGCGCACCTGGCGCATTCCGGGCCAATGCTCCCGAAGTGCCACCAGCCAAGGCGGGTCAGCTTGTAAAACAGGATGGGCGGCGTTTAGCCTGCCATTTTCCGTCTGCGCTTGTCTCAGGTACCCTAGCACGTCTGATCGCAGCAGACCGCGAAACCATGTCCGCCCGGTCTGCTCGAACTCGGTCCGGTTACCCATCCGGATCCGCCTGACCAATCCCCTTGAACACCGCCTTGAGCGGGAAGGCCCACAACACGCCCAGGCCCACATAGACCAGCAACTCCACCAGCACGGAGGGCCGATCAAACAAGGCAACAATGTTGACAGCCACGATGATGTAGAGTGGCAGCCCGACGATCAGGATCAGCAGCGACAATCGCTTCCGGGTCTTGTAGCGCAGCGCCATTTAGGCCTCCCTAGTCGGCAAACGGATCCCGGACCAGGATCGTATCCTCACGCTCGGGCGAGGTAGAAAGTAGCGCGACGGGGCAGTCGATCAACTCCTCGACCCGGCGCACATACTTGATCGCGTTGGCAGGCAGATCGGCCCAACTGCGCGCGCCCTCGGTCGATTCCGACCAGCCCGGCATCTCTTCATAGACCGGCGTGCAGCGCGCCTGTTGGTCGGCGGCGGTGGGCAGATAGTCCAGCGTCTCGCCATCCAACTCATAGCCCACGCAGATTTTCAGCGTCTCGAATCCGTCCAGCACATCCAGCTTGGTCAGCGAAATCCCGTTCACGCCGGACGTGGCACAGGTCTGACGCACAAGGCAGGCATCAAACCACCCGCAGCGTCGCTTGCGCCCAGTCGTCGTGCCAAACTCATGGCCCCGCTCGCCCAGGCGCTGCCCGTCGTCATCCTCCAACTCGGTCGGAAACGGCCCTTCGCCCACGCGGGTGGTATAGGCCTTCACGATGCCCAACACGAAATCAATACTGCCCGGCCCCATGCCAACACCTGTGGCCGCCTGCCCCGCAATCACGTTGGACGAGGTGACAAAGGGATATGTCCCGAAATCAATGTCCAGAAGTGCGCCTTGCGCTCCTTCGAACAGGATGCGCTTGCCTGCCTTGCGCGCCTCGTTCATCACCTTCCAGACCGGGGCCGCGTATTCAAGGATGGCCGGCGCTACTTCTTTCAACTTGGCAATCAGCGCATCCCGGTCCACGGGATCAAGACCCAATCCGCGCCGCAGCGCATCGTGGTGGATCAAAGCGCGATCCACGCGAAGTTCCAGCGTCGTCTCATCGGCCAAATCGGCCACACGAACCACACGGCGCCCCACCTTGTCTTCGTAAGCCGGACCAATGCCGCGCCCCGTTGTGCCAATCTTGGCGACCGAGTTCTGCGATTCCCGCGCACGGTCCAACTCGCCGTGAATGGGCAGGATCAGCGGCGTATTCTCGGCAATCATCAGGGTCTCGGGCGTGATCTCGACACCCTGCCCGCGCAAGGTCTCGATCTCGGACACAAGATGCCAGGGGTCCAGTACCACACCGTTGCCGATGACCGACAACTTGCCGCCCCGCACCACGCCAGACGGAAGCGCATGGAGCTTGTAGACCTCACCATCAATGACCAGCGTGTGACCGGCATTGTGCCCGCCTTGAAAGCGCGCGATCACATCCGCCCGCTCGCTCAGCCAGTCAACAATCTTGCCCTTGCCCTCGTCGCCCCATTGCGCGCCGACAACCACCACATTGGCCATTTGATGCCCTTTCAGAAAGCAAACCCGCGCCCGTATAACGATGCGCGGCCCAGAGGCAAACCGCTATCTCGTCTTCTTCTGACGAAAAATACCACCGCCGGAGGCTCCCGAAGCTTGCAGCAAGTGCCACATCCGGTCCATCAAAGCGAGACGACGACCAAGGAACCGCACCATGGGCTTTCTCGCACGCTGGCTCTTCGCCTTCGGGCTCCTCGCCGCGACATACAACCCCACCGAATACAACTACGTGTCCTGGGCCCTGCAGTATGGGTCGGAAAACCTGTCGATCGCCGTGCTGTGCGGACTGCTTTTGCTGATCGCCTACATCATCTACCTGCGCGCCACGCTCCGCTCCATCGGCGGCTTAGGCATGGCACTGGTGCTTGCGGTGGTCGGCGCGGGGCTCTGGGTGCTTTACGATCTGGGCCTGCTCGCGCTCGACAACAACAGCGTTAACACGTGGCTTGGACTTTTTGCATTGTCTTTGGTTCTGGGCGTTGGCCTGAACTGGAGCCACGTACGTCGCCGCCTTTCCGGTCAGGCCGATATGGATGATGTCGACGAGCGGTAAGGGGGCCAGCCCCCTCGGCCTACGGCCTCACCCCCGGAGTTTATCTGGCAAAGTGAAAGATCAGTCGAGCGTGACCGGTGCGCCATGGGGCGTTCGGAGATAGGCCGCCTCCCACGCGGCGCGCATGTCGCGAAGCGCCGTCGCCTCCGCAGCGCCTGTGTCCGTCAGAAGGGTTTCGAGGGTTTCGAGCCAGGCCAAGAAATAGTCGTCGCCACCGTTCAGCTCTCTCTCCAGCCCGTGGCGTTTGAGCGTTGCGCCGAAGCGCTCCGCCCAGTCGGGCCACGCAAAATGCCCCGCCTCGTTCAAATGCACGGTCAGCGCAAAAAGCTGCGCGTGCCACGGGGCTTCGAAAACCGGCTCGGGCCTCATGGTGCCGACAGATAGCTTTGCCAGAGGTCGAGGATCACCTCATCGTCGGGATGTTCCGGATGCGCCCAGATGTCCCGCGCCTTGACGGCAACCGCATAAAGCGGCTCGGGTGCCTCACCCAGCCGGTGCGCATTGCTGTCGGGCAAGACATGCGCGCCGTGTAGGCGAACAATCGTCCCGGTGGCCCCGGCTGCGTAGGACGGCAGCCGCGTGTGCCCGCCGGACACCATAACGTTCTCGGGGACAGAACGGATCTGGACCGCATCGCCAATGGCAAAGATCGGGGCGACATTGCTGTCGCGCGTCGCTGGCCCGCCCTTGGCCAGAACACCCGCGACCGCCGCTGCGGCCAAGCGCTTGTTGGCGAGGTCACTCGCGCCATCGGACGTGCCCTGTTCCAACTCTGCCCGGGTCACGGCCCCCGTCTCGACCAGCAAGTCCGCCAGCGCAGCCATCCACTTTTCATAGTAGGAAAACCGCCCATAATCCTTGGGCGTCAGCCGTTCGCGGGCATGGCGCGAGATATCGAGGTTCCACAGCCCCAGCGATCCGCAGGCCAGCGTGATCGCCAGCGCGCGCGGATGCCAGTCGGCATGAAACTTGACGTGCTCGGGCTCGGACACAACCGGCCCATCACCGAACCGTCCTCCCATATCGTGCACACGAGTCATGGGCGGGCCGCCAGTCCACAGCCGATCATGCTGTCGCGGGTGACAAGCGCCATCAGCGCGGCCTCGTCCAACCCATCCGTGCCCTCGGGCCTCTGCGGCAGCACCAGGTACCGCACCTCTGCGGTCGAATCCCAGACGCGCACAGCCTGCCCCTCGGGCAACGTCACACCGAACTCCGCCAGAACCTTGCGCGGCTCACGCACCGCGCGGGAGCGATAGGCGTCGGATTTGTACCAGCCCGGCGGGATACCTAGCAAAGGCCACGGGTAGCAAGAGCAGAGCGTGCAGACGACCATGTTGTGGACCGCATCCGTGTTCTCCACCACCACCATATGTTCGCCCTGACGGCCATAATACCCCATCTCCGCCAGAACCGGGTCAGCATCCACAAGCAAAGCCGCCTTGAAATCAGGATCGGACCAGGCGCGCGCGACCACGTGCGCACCATTCTTAGGTCCGATCTTGTTTTCATAAGTGTCGATGATCTCGTCCAGCGCCGCAGGATCAACTAGCCCCTTCTGCGTCAGGATGGTTTCCAGCGCCTTGACCCGCAGGGCGGGGTCTGACGGCAACAGGGAATGCGGGTGATCGTGGTCGGAATGGTCATGTGGCATGGGCCGATCATGGGCCGCCCCACCGTCAATTGTCCAGAGGCTGAAACCGCCCTTGCCCCCCATCCCAAACTTGCTTAGATACCGCCCATCGCGCAGCAGAGAGCCAAACGCTTCCATGGAAAACGTCGTCCTGATCATCCACCTGATCCTCGCCCTCGGCCTGATTGCCGTGGTGCTGATGCAGCGCTCCGAAGGGGGCGGGCTGGGCATGGGCGGCGGTGGCGGCGGCGCGACCGCTGGACGGCCCCCGGCCACGGCACTGGGCAAGGTCACATGGATCCTTGGGATCGCCTTCACGATCACGTCCATCACGCTGACGATCATTGCCGCGCAAAATGCGTCTGGCACGTCCGTCATCGATCAGCTGGGCATCACGCCGCCTGCACAGAACGCGCCCGGTAACGATCTGGTGCCGCCCGGCAGCGACCTGCTGCCTCCCAGCGCGGATGACAGCGCGCCGCTGGTGCCAAGCGCCGACTAAACAAAACCTTGCGGGCATCGGAAAAGCTGCAACATCATGTTGCGGCATCCTTGCCCCTTTGAACCGAATCCTGTTATACTGAGGCCCCGTGGGGAACGCATTCTGCGCGTCCACTCACAGCGGCTTTTGGCCAGACTGAACCACGGGGGATGCACCGAACATGGCACGCTATATCTTCATCACGGGCGGCGTTGTGTCATCGCTGGGCAAGGGGCTCGCCTCTGCCGCTTTGGGTGCGCTTTTGCAGGCGCGCGGCTTCTCCGTACGGCTCCGTAAGCTCGACCCCTACCTGAACGTCGATCCCGGCACCATGTCGCCCTTTGAACATGGCGAAGTGTTCGTCACAGATGATGGCGCCGAAACCGACCTCGACCTTGGCCACTACGAACGGTTCACGGGCGTGGCCGCACGCAAGACCGATTCCGTGTCCTCGGGCCGCATCTACTCCAATGTGCTCGAGAAAGAGCGCCGAGGCGACTACCTGGGCAAAACGATCCAGGTGATCCCCCACGTCACCAACGAGATCAAGGATTTCATCGAGATCGGCGATGATGAGGTCGATTTCATGCTCTGCGAGATCGGCGGCACCGTGGGCGACATCGAAGGTCTGCCCTTCTTCGAAGCCATCCGCCAGTTCAGCCAGGACAAGCCGCGCGGCCAGTGCATCTTCATGCACCTGACGCTCCTGCCCTACATCGCAGCCTCGGGCGAGTTGAAAACCAAGCCCACGCAGCACAGCGTGAAAGAACTCCGCTCCATCGGCATCGCGCCCGACATCCTCGTTTGCCGGTCCGAGGGCCCAATCCCTGCCAAGGAGCGCGAGAAGCTGGCCCTCTTCTGCAACGTCCGTCCCGACAGCGTGATCGCGGCGCAGGACCTCTCCACCATTTACGACGCCCCCCTCGCCTACCACGCCGAAGGGCTGGACCAGGCCGTGCTCGACGCCTTCCAGATCTCGCCCGCGCCCAAGCCGGACCTCACCAAATGGGAAGACGTCTCCGACCGCATCCACAACGCCGAAGGCGAAGTGAAGGTCGCAATCGTTGGCAAATACACCCAGCTTGAAGACGCCTATAAGTCGATCGCCGAGGCGCTGACCCATGGCGGCATGGCCAACCGGGTCAAGGTCAAGGTCGAGTGGGTCGATGCCGAGCTCTTCGACAATGAAGACCCGGCACCCCACCTCGAAGGGTTCAACGCCATCCTCGTCCCCGGCGGCTTTGGCGAGCGCGGAACTGAAGGCAAGATCAAGGCCGCCGAATTCGCCCGCACGCGCAAAGTGCCTTACCTTGGCATCTGCCTAGGCATGCAAATGGCCGTGATCGAAGCGGCACGGAACGTCGCGGGCCTCAAAGCCGCGGGATCGGAAGAGTTTGACCACGAGGCGGGCAAAAAGCGCTTCGAACCGGTGGTCTATCACCTCAAGGAATGGGTGCAGGGCAATCACAAGGTCGAACGCAAGGTCGGCGACGACAAGGGCGGCACCATGCGTCTGGGTGCCTATGACGCAACACTGACCGAGAGTTCACGGGTGGCACAGGTCTACGGCACTACGGCCATCGACGAACGGCACCGCCACCGCTACGAGGTCGACATCAAATACCGCGAACAGCTTGAAAAGGCAGGGCTTTGCTTCTCTGGCATGTCCCCCGATGGGCGGCTGCCCGAAATCGTGGAATGGACGGATCACCCGTGGTTCATCGGCGTGCAGTTCCACCCCGAGCTTAAATCCAAGCCCTTCGCACCCCACCCGCTGTTCGAGGATTTCGTGCGCGCGGCCAAGGACGTGTCGCGTCTGGTCTAGGACACGCGAAACCGCGCCACCGACAGGTGGCACGGTCACAGCGCATATGTCTAGCGATCAGGCCCGGCGGGCTCCGAAAAACCGCATGGAAAAGACACCGCCCAAGGCCGTGAGCAACATAAGAACAGCAGGCGGCAGCGGAACGGCTGCCAGCGACGGGTTCGGGGTCCACACGGCGTAGCTGAAAAAGCTGCTGGTGGACACGTCCGTGGCCGAGAAAGACAACGCCGAAGCGCCATCATTGTTGCGTCGGTTCCCGTTCACCGCACCGTAGCCCAAGGCTGTGAAGCTGTCGCCTTGATAAGGGGTCAGGATGACACCGAGCTGAGTGCTTTCAATGCCCAAAGTCAACTCCGGGTCCGTGTCAAACCGTCCAAGCGAGGAATTCAGGAACACCTGATCCAGCAAGGCCAGCGATGCGGCCTGCGCGTCGGCTGCGGTGCTAAAGGCAAAGTCTGATGCCTCATCACAACCACTATACAGGTCGAAACAGGATCCGTCCCGAAAAGACACTGAATAGAGCGACCCGCCGACATTCACGTCGCTGGCGCCCCGCAACTGCCCACTGAAAGTATCCAGCGTCAGCGCATGGGCGCCGGATGCACACAGTCCAAAAGCCAGCGCAGCACCGGCAAAAAGCTTGCGAAAAAACCGAGATTTGAGCGACACGAGGGCCTCCGCCTTAGTCAGATGGTTTACGATCTGGTAAGGTTTGCCATCGTGATTTGACAACACTCGGACGAAATATGATCAAATTTTAGACAATTCCCGCACAGAACCAAGGCAAGCCAGATGCACCCGATACGTCAAAGCACCCGAAGCCGCGCTTCACGAGCGCGTGCATGTGCTTCACACTGGCCGCAGCTACATTACCTTTGTGCCATCCCAGCGAAAGGAGACGACGTTCCATGACCCAACTTGCCCGTCGCACCCTGCTTGCCACCGGCTCCGCCGCGGTGCTGACCACCGGCCTCACCTTGCCTGCCCGCGCCCAGGGGCTCGCCCCCACGCCGACCATGCGCGGCGGCGCCAACAATTATCGCCCCGGCGCGCCCATCGTTGACCGCATCGGCAGGGGCGGCTTCCTGATGACTGGCACCGTGCTGCGCGCAGGCGACGGCGCACCGATCCCGAATGCGCGTATCCAGATGTGGGCGCACACGACCGAAGGACACGAACGGGACGAACGCAGCCACGGCGCGACGCTCACCGACGCTCAGGGGCGCTTCCAGATGGACATGCCCCAGATCGTGCCCGCCTTCGGCCAGCCTCACGGGCACCTCGCCTATGACGCCGAATTCGATGACAACGGGTTCGAGACGGTGTTCCTGCGCCCGATCATGGCCAGCGCCTCTGACACCACGCTCGACGTGCAATTCGTGCTGGTCCCGGCCTAGTCTTTGGTCCGCACCTGCCTGATCTGGGCGGCACTCGTCGTTGCACTCCTCGCCCCGATTGTGGCGGCGGCCTTCAGCCCGCTTTTGCAATGGCGCGAGGGGATCTACATCGGCTCCGGTTTCGCCGGGATCATCGGCATGGCGCTGATCCTCGTCCAACAGCTTCTGGCAATCGGCAAACTGCCTGGCCTTCCGCCAGCGCGCAGCCGACGCATCCACCGCGTCACGGGCGTGCTGCTCGTCCTCGCCGTCATGGGCCATGTGGCGGGCCTCTGGATCACCAGCCCGCCTGACGTGATCGACGTCCTGCTGTTCCGCTCGCCTACCCCCTTTGCTGTCTGGGGCGCCATTGCCATGTGGGCCGTCTTTGCCGCTGCCCTTGTCGCCGCGCTGCGCAAGCGCCTGCCCATCCGGCTGCAAAACTGGCGCCGATTGCACGTCGCACTCACGATTGCGGTTGCAGGCGGCACCGTCCTCCACGCCCTGCAGATCCAGGGCACGATGGAGCCTGTCACAAAATGGATCCTCGGCCTTCTGATCCTGCTCGCCATGAGCCGCATCCTGCGGACAAAGGGGCTCTGGCCCCGTTTACCCTTTGGCAACACTTCGCACCGCACGCATCGTTAACCATGGGGTTTACGCCAATCCGGTGTACGGGGGGTGCACAGGGGGTGTACGCGCGGTGCATGGCCCATTTCCCTTGTTTTTCTGGCGTTAACCCGCATTTTCACCTCGATCCCGCGCGTGGCCCGTTAACCGTTGCGCGTACGGTGCCCATCGGGCCATAAGCGCCCATGCTCAGCTACCAGCACATCTACCACGCCGGAAACCTCGCCGACGTCCACAAGCACAGCCTGCTCGCCTGGATGCTCGCCTACCTCACGCGCAAGGACAAACCGGTCAGCTATATCGAGACCCACGGCGGCCGCGCACTCTATGATCTAGGCACAGATGAAGCGGTGAAAACAGGTGAGGCGGCGCAAGGCATTGCACGCGCCAAGGACTGGTTTTCCGCCGACCATCCATACGCGAAGTGCCTGACGCAAACCACTGACTTACATGGACAAAACGCCTATCCAGGCTCACCCCTGATCGCCGCACAAACGCTGCGGAACACCGACAGCCTGACCATCGCTGAACTGCATCCGGCCGAGCACAACGCCCTCGAACTGGCCCTGCCAACGGCCAAGGTCCACCGCGCCGACGGCTTCGCCATGGCGCATTCGATCCTGCCGCCCACACCGCGCCGCGGCCTGATGCTCATCGACCCGAGCTTTGAGGTGAAGGACGACTACCAGACCATCCCCGGCCATATCCGGAAATATGCACGCGCCTGGAATGTCGGTATCATTGCCCTGTGGTATCCGATCCTGGCATCAAATGCACACGACAACATGCTGAAATCCCTTGTGAAACATCACCCCGATGCCCTCCGCCACGAGGTTCGCTTCCCCCCGGCAAAACCCGGCCACGGCATGGTGGGATCCGGCCTGTTTGTGATCCACCCGCCCTTCGGCCTTGCCGAAGAGGCCGCAATTCTGAAAACTCATTTCAACAAGCTGAAGTGACCGCCCATGTTCGAACGCCTATTCCCCAAAAGACCCAAAGAAACCAAACCCCTGCCGGAACCGACACCGCAGTTGGCGCTTGGCGCGTTGCTGGTGCGTGTTGCAATGGCCGACCGCGAATATCAGGCCCCCGAAGTGGCCGCGATTGATAAGATCCTCGCCGCCACTTTCAATCTTAAACCACTGGAAGCCGCAAAGCTGCGCGCCACCTGCGAAGCGCTGGAACGGCACGCGCCCGGTACGCCGGAGTTCACGGATATTCTCAGGGAAACAGTCGCTTACGAGGATCGCCTCATGCTCGCATCGGCCATGTGGCAGGTACTGCTGGCCGATGGCGACCACGCCCGCATCGAAGAGGACGTGCTGCACCAGATCGAAGCCGCCCTCGCCATCACGCCCGATGACAGTGCCGCGATCCGCACGCAAGCGCTTGGCGACTAGACGCTTCCGGCTTATATCGCACACATGTTCCAAGACCTCCTCAAGCGGCTGATCCAGCCCGAACCCGCCCCCCTGCAAGACGCTGACGCCCGGCTGGCCCTCACCGCTTTGTTGGTGCGCGTGGCCCGATCCGACAACGACTATTCCGGCGACGAACAGGCGCTGATCGACCAGATCACGCAGGACCGCTACGGGCTTTCTATCAATGATGCCAAGGCTTTGCGAGCTGAAGCGGAAGCAATGGAGACCGAAGCCCCCGACACCGTGCGCTTCACCCGCGCCATCAAAGACGCCGTCGCCTACGAAGACCGCCTTGCCGTGATCGAAGCGCTGTGGAAGGTCGTTCTGGCAGACGGGCAGCGCGCGCAGGAAGAGGACGCGCTCTTGCGGCTGGTCACCAACTTACTGGGCATCACCGACCAAGACAGCGCCAAGGCGCGCCAGCGCGTCAGCGGATGATCGCATCGCTCGGCATGTACGACATGCCGCATCTGCGTGACGCCCATGATCGGCTCTGGGCGGGCATACGTACGGCCCTTGGATATGGCCCCGATCACCTGACGCGCGACGGTGATCCATGGACGGAATGGCAGGCCTCCGACCTGCTTCTGGCCCAGACGTGTGGCCTGCCGTATCGGGCACGGTTGCGTGACCAGGTCACACTTGTCGGCACGCCAGATTATGACCTGCCAGACTGTCCATCGGGGTACTACTTCAGTTACCTGATCCGACGGCGCGACGACCCCCGGTCCTTGAGAGAGCTTTCGAAACGAGGGGTTATGGCCTACAACGAACCGCTATCACAATCCGGTTGGGCCGCTCCGGTGACGCATTTGGCGGCGCGTGGGCTAAGACCGAAGCGGATCAAACAAACCGGGTCCCACTTGGTAAGCATTCAAAGTGTGCTGTTAAAAACAGCAGATTACGCAGCCATCGACGCCGTAACAATGCTCCTCTGGGGCGCTGAAGATATGGATGCGGTTGCTTATCTCGAAGCTTTCGACACGACCGAACCAACACCGGCACTGCCCTATATCACCGCACTGGATCGCGATCCCGCACCAATTGCGGATGCGGTGCGCACAGCCATCGCTGCAATGTCGCACGAGGACCGGTGCGATCTGCGCCTCAAGGGGCTGGTCGACATCCCAGCCTCTGCCTACCTCGACCTGCCCATACCGCCTGCGCCCTGATCAATCCGGCGTCACCCAACGTCAATTTGCGCAAATGGCAGGCAAAACGTTCCTTTTGCCCGTGGACAAGGCACATCTTTTCCTCCCTTATACCGTCTGATCGAAACAGACGTAGCTGCCCCACGTGTCCGACACTGCTGTTATTGAAATCCGCAACCTGCACAAAGCCTATGGCGCCCTTGAGGTGTTGAAAGGCGTGGATATTCGGGCAAAACGCGGCGATGTGGTGTCATTGATCGGCTCGTCCGGCTCAGGCAAATCGACCCTTCTGCGATGCTGCAACCTGCTCGAAGACAGCCAGCAGGGCGAGGTGCTGTTCAAGGGCGAACCGGTCATATGGAAAGGCCGCGATCACGGCCGCCGCCCTGCTGACGCCAAGCAAGTGATGCGCATTCGCACGAACCTGTCGATGGTGTTCCAGCAATTCAACCTGTGGGCCCATATGACGATCCTGCAGAACGTGATGGAAGCCCCCGTGACCGTGTTGCGCCGCGATCCAGCCGAGGTTGAAAAGGCCGCGCGCGCATATCTCGACAAGGTTGGGATCGGCGACAAATGCGACGTCTATCCGGCCCAACTTTCTGGCGGCCAGCAGCAACGCGCGGCCATTGCCCGCGCGCTTTGCATGGAGCCCGAGGCGCTACTTTTTGACGAGCCAACCAGCGCGCTCGACCCCGAGCTTGAACAGGAAGTCGTCAAGGTGATCAAGGACTTGGCCGCCGAAGGGCGGACCATGCTGATCGTTACGCACGACATGAAGCTGGCCCATGACGTGAGCGATCATGTCGTGTTTTTGCACCAGGGCCGGATCGAAGAACAAGGGGCGCCCGACGATCTCTTCGGCGCCCCCAAATCCGAACGACTGCGCGGGTTTCTCTCTGCAACCCACGCTGCGTAAACATATAAACCAACGGGAGTATCACTTATGAAATCCATCCTTTTTTCGACGGCTGCTGTCGCAATGACCGCAACCTTTGCACTGGCCGATGGCCACTCGGTCGTGCGTATGGGCACCGAGGGCGCGTACCCTCCCTACAACTTCATCAATGACGCCGGTGAAGTGGACGGGTTCGAGCGCGAGCTGGGCGACGAGCTGTGCGCGCGGGCCGAGCTGACCTGCGAGTGGGTCACCAACGAATGGGACAGCATCATCCCCAACCTCGTGTCCGGCAACTACGACACGATCATCGCGGGCATGAGCATCACGGATGAGCGGGACGAGGTTATCGACTTTACCCAGAACTACACCCTGCCCGACCCGTCGGCCTATGTCGCAATGTCGGCTGATGTCGATCTGGAAGGCGGCGTTCTGGCAGCCCAAGCCAACACGATCCAGGCCGCCTTCATCGCCGAAACTGGCGCGACACTGGTTGAATTCGCAACGCCCGAAGAAACCATCGCTGCTGTGAAAAACGGCGAAGCCGACGCGGTGCTGGCCGACAAGGCGTTCCTGACGCCCATCGCCGACGAAGATGCCGACCTGATGATGCTCGACAAGGAAGAGCTGATCGGCGGCGGCATCGGTCTTGGCCTGCGCGAAAGCGACACCGAGCTGAAAGAGAAGTTCGACGCCGCCATCACCTCGATGAAGGAAGATGGCTCGCTGAACGCGCTGATCGCCAAATGGGAAATCGGCGACGGCTTTTAAAGACCTCTTGGCAGGGCGGAGGACACCTCCGCCCTCGTTTTTCTGACGTTCATGTTTTCCTTCTGTACCGACCCAAGCACCCTGCCCGACTGGCAGTGGATGGCGTGCTACCTGACCACGGGCAAGCACATGTCGATCTATTGGTCGGTGCTGACTGTCTTTCTTTTGCTGGCCATCACGGCACCCACGGCCCTTGCCTTTGGCTTCGCCGGGGCGTCCGCCGCACGCTCGCGCATCGCGCCCGTGTCGTGGTTGGGACGCGGCTACATCGCGATTGTTCGGGGCGTGCCCGACATCGCATTTTTCCTGTTTTTTGTCATCGCGCTGGATCAGGCCATTGAATACTTGCGCCACCGCGCGCTTTGCCCCGACTGGACCGAGCCGGTTCGGCAGGGCAACGATTTTGTCGTCTGTGCCGCCGCCAAGATGCCCTTAGGCAATGCACCGCAATGGATTCACGAAACCTACGGCTTTGGTCTTGCTGTTCTGACTTTTGCCATCGTGTTCGGCGCCTTTGCTGCCAACGTGCTGTTCGGTGCAATGCGCGCCGTGCCCAAGGCGCAGCTTGAGACCGCAGAAGCCTACGGCATGACCCCGCGACAGACGTTCTGGCGCGTGATGGTGCCACAGATGTGGGTGTTTGCCCTGCCGGGCCTGTCGAACCTGTGGATGGTGTTGATCAAGGCGACGCCGCTTCTGTTTCTGTTGGGGGTCGAGGACATCGTCTATTGGGCGCGTGAGTTGGGCGGGACCAAGACGTCGCGCTTTACCGAGTATCCACATGGCGACTGGCGGATGTGGTACTTTCTTGCACTGCTGATCTTCTATCTGATGTTCACCCGCGCGTCCGAGATCGTGCTGGACCGGCTGATGGTGCGCCTGACCCGTGGACAAGCGACGACGGGCGGTGAAGCACAGCGGAAGGCTGCAGTATGAGTTGTCTCCAGACCATCGCCGACTACGGCCTGCGTTCCATCGGCATTGGCGAGCGGCTTTTGCCGCGCGAGGACTTCACGCTGTGCCAGCAGTTCACCCTGATCGGGTCGGGCATGATCTGGAACATCTATTTCGGGCTGCTTGCCCTTGTGTTCGGCTTCATGCTGGCCACGGCTGTTGCCATGGGCAAGAACGCGCAGTCCAAGCTGATCCGCAAACCATCGGAATGGTTCATTTTCATCTTCCGAGGCTCGCCGCTCTTTATCCAGTTCTTCTTTGCCTATTTCCTGTTCCTGCAACTCAAGAGCGTGCATCCGTTCTTCGACCCGTTTTCCGCCGCTTGGCTGGGCGCACTGATCGTGTTGTTCCTGAACACGGCCGCCTACTCGGCCGAGATCTTCTATGGCGCATTGCAGTCCATCCCCAAGGGCGAAGTCGAGGCCGCCGATGCTTACGGCCTGTCCGGCTGGCCCCGGTTCAAGCGAGTTGTGTGGCCAACGATGCTTCGGCTGGGCTGGCCAGCCTACACGAACGAGGCGATCTTTCTGTTTCACGCTACCACGCTTGTTTACTTCTCGGGCTTTCCGGCGTGGCAGCAGCGGGGCGATGCGCTTTACTACGCGAACTACTTTGCGGACAAGACGTTCAATCCGTTCATCCCCTATCCGATCCTGGCCGGATATTTCATCCTGTTGACACTGATCATCATAGGCATCTTTGGCCTTGTGAACCGGCGGCTGAACCGCCATTTGCCCGCCAATACGCGCCAGAAGATGAAACTGCGCATGAACCTGATCCGGTGAAGATTTTGTGCCTCCGGCGGTGGTATTTTTAGTCAGAAGAAGAGCATGATGCACGATTGGCTTGTCGATAACCCCGAAATCCGCGCGATCCGCGTGGCGGCGGCCGATCTGAATGGCGTGGCGCGGGGCAAGCGGATGCCGGTGCGCTTTGCCGACAAGGTCACTCAAGAAGGGACGCGCTTTCCTATGTCTGTTCTGAACCTCGACATCTGGGGCGAGGATATTGAGGACAGCCCGCTTGTCATGGAGAGCGGCGATCGCGACGGCGTTCTGCGCCCGACCGCGCGTGGTTTTGTGCCGATGCCTTGGCTCAATACGCCCACGGGATTGCTGCCGATCTGGATGTATCACGAGGACGGCCGCCCCTTTATGGGCGATCCACGTCATGCTTTGGCTGACGTACAAAAGCGGTTCTCGGACAGAGGGTTGACGCCTGTAGTTGCTGTAGAGCTTGAGTTTTTTTTGATCGACGATGCAGGAAGCCGGTTGCGTGTGCCGCCGTCGCCGCGCTCGGGCAAGCGCCGGGTAGCGGGTGAGATCCTGTCGATGCGTACACTCGATGCTTTCGACGATTTCTTTACCGAGCTCTATGACGCATGCGAGGCAATGGACATTCCCGCGGATACCGCCATTTCCGAAAGCGGGCTGGGTCAGTTTGAGATCAACCTCGTTCACCAGCCCGATGCGCTGAAGGCGGCGGATGATGCGTGGCTGTTCAAGATGCTGGTCAAGGGGCTGGCGCGCAAGCACGGGTTTGCGGCGTCCTTCATGGCCAAACCCTATCCGGACTATGCGGGCAACGGGTTGCATATGCACTTTTCGGTGCTGGATCAGGACGACAAGAACATCTTTGATGACGGCACGGAGGCTGGCAGTGACGCATTGCGCCACGCCATTCAGGGCTGTCTGGCGGCGATGCCCGGGTCCATGCTGGTCTTTGCACCGCATGCCAATTCCTATGCTCGCCTCGTGCCGGGGGCGCATGCGCCCACGGGCATCGCCTGGGCCTATGAGAACCGGACGGCGGCGATCCGTGTGCCCTCGGGGCCTGCGCCTGCGCGCCGGATCGAACACCGGTTGGCCGGGGGCGACGTGAACCCGTACCTGTCCATCGCCGCCGTGTTGGGGGCAGCACTGAACGGGATCGAGGATGCAGCCGAGCCACCTGCGCCAATCACCGGAAACGCCTATGCGCAGGATCTGCCGCAAGTGCCTGACACGTGGGACGAGGCTATGGTCGCATTTGAAACCAGCGCGGAGATCGCCCGAGTCTTCGATGCCGAGTTGATCCGCAACCTACTGATGACCAAGCGGCAGGAGGCGAAGCACATGGCCGACCTCAGCCCCGAGGAACAGACCGAAATCTACCTCGACAGCGTTTGAGCCGCGCACTATCTTCGCGGCGTAACCATCAGGTGATCCATGAAAATCGGCATTCTGCAAACCGGCCACGCGCCCGACGAAGTGTTGGGCAGCCTGGGCGACTATGACGCCATGTTCGCGCGTGTTCTGGACGGGCACGGCTTTGACTTCCAGACCTTCAACGTCGTCGATATGGAGTTTCCCGACGGGCCGGAGGTGTGCGACGGCTGGTTGGTGACAGGCTCAAAGCACGGGGCCTATGAGGATCACCCGTTCATACCGCCGCTTGAGAGTCTGATCCGCGCCATTCATGTCTCGGGCCGTCCAATGATTGGCGTTTGCTTTGGTCATCAGATCATCGCGCAAGCCATGGGCGGAAAGGTCGTGAAGTTCGATGGCGGCTGGTCTGTGGGTCGGCGCGAATACACCTACAAGGGCGAGACGGTCGCCGTAAACGCATGGCATCAGGATCAGGTGGTTGAGGTGCCGCCGGGGGCCGAAGTCATTGGGTCGAACGACTTTTGCGAGAACGCAGCCCTTGTCTATGGCGACCGCATCTGGACCATCCAGCCCCACCCTGAATTCGGTTCGGAGATGGTGGAAGCGCTGGCCACGCACCGCGCGCCCGGCGTCGTGCCTGTCCCGCTGATTGAGGGGGCCCGCGCCCAGCTTGGCATGCCAACCCAGCGCCACAAGGTGGCCGAAGACATGGTTGCCTTTTTGAAACAGGGGGCGCGCGTCGATGTCTGAACCCTGGACCACACGGCTGCCCGAAGCAGCGCGGCTTTACCTTGAAGGCAAGCGGCTGGACGAGGTCGAGTGCATCATCGCGGACCTGCCCGGCATCGCGCGGGGCAAGGCGGTGCCCGCCAGCAAGTTCGCGCGGCAGGACTATTTCCATCTGCCAGACAGCATCTTTTATCAGACCATAACCGGCGACTGGGGCGAGGCTGCGGACGAGGACGGCTTTATCGAAAAGGACATGATCCTGAAGCCGGACATGTCGACGGCCACTGCAGCGCCCTGGACCGGTGACTGGACGCTGCAGGTGATCCACGACGCCTATGACCGCAAGGGCAACCCGGTGCCCTTCTCCCCCCGCAACGTGTTGAAGCGGGTGGTGCAGCTTTACAAGGACCGGGGCTGGAAACCCGTTGTAGCACCCGAGATGGAGTTCTTCCTGATCGCCCGCAACCTTGATCCGGCGCAAGAGATCGAGCCGATGGTGGGCCGGTCCGGCCGCCCCGCGGCTGCGCGGCAGGCGTACTCGATGACAGCCGTGGATGAGTTCGGCCCGGTGATCGACGACATCTACGATTTTGCCGAAGCGCAGGGGTTCGAGATTGACGGCATCACGCAGGAGGGCGGCGCAGGCCAGCTTGAGATCAACCTGCGCCACGGCGATCCGGTCAAGCTTGCCGACGAGGTGTTCTATTTCAAGCGTCTGATCCGCGAGGCGGCGCTGCGCCACGACTGCTTTGCGACCTTCATGGCCAAACCCATCGCGAGCGAGCCCGGTAGTGCCATGCACATCCACCATTCGATCATCGATATGGAGACCGGGCAAAACCTGTTTGTCGGCCCGCAGGAGGGCGACACCGACGCCTTCTTTCACTTTATCGCAGGTCTGCAAAGCCACTTGCCTGCGGCACTTGCCGTCATGGCCCCCTTCGTCAACAGCTACCGCCGCTACGTGAAGGACCATGCCGCCCCGATCAACCTCGCCTGGGGGCGCGACAACCGCACGACCGGTATCCGCATCCCCCTGTCCGAGCCGCAGGCGCGGCGGGTCGAGAACCGGATCGCGGGGATGGATTGTAACCCATATCTTGGCATCGCGGCTTCACTGGCGTGCGGGTATCTCGGTCTGATCCAGGAACAGAGGCCCTCAGCCCAGTTCCGGGGGGATGCGTATGAGGGCGACGGAGACATTCCGCGCGTTCTGGGCTCGGCCCTTGATCTGTTTGATCAAGCCACCGATCTGCACGAGGTTTTGGGAACCGAATTCGCGCGCGTCTATTCCATTGTGAAACGCGCTGAGTACGACGAGTTCCTTCAGGTCATTTCGCCATGGGAGCGCGAGCATTTGCTGCTGAACGTCTAGGCCGCAAAACGGCCCTTCGGGGAGGATTTTTTGGAAATAGGGAAGAATGGACCTTCTGACGGCCAATGATCAGCCCGGTGCGTATCCGGACAGTTGGTATGCGGCCACGGCTGACATCCCAGATGTGCGTGCACCGTTGCAGGGACAGATGCAGGCGGACGTGTGCATCGTGGGCGCAGGCTATACCGGGCTGTCGGCGGCGCTGCATCTGGCGCAGGCCGGTCGGCGTGTCGTCGTGCTTGAGGCGCAGCGCGTGGGCTTTGGCGCCTCGGGGCGCAATGGCGGGCAGCTTGGCACCGGGCAGCGGGTTGAACAGCCCCATCTTGAGGACATGCTAGGCAAGGCGGATGCACGCAGGCTGTGGGATCTGGGGCTTGAGGCTACGGATCTGGTCCGCGATCTGATCGATGCCTATGGGATCGACTGTCTGTATCGTCCCGGCGTGGCGTGGACCGCAGAGAGTGATGGAGATGTCGCAGAGCTGCACGCCTACGCAGATCACATGGCGCGGCACTACGACCACACGCTTGAGGTGCTGGACCGGGACACCTTTCACGACATCTGCCCGTCGCCCGCCTATCGCGGTGGAGTGATCGACCCGCTTTCGGGGCACCTTCATCCGCTGCGCTTTGCGCTGGGTCTGACGCGCGCCGCAGAGGACGCGGGCGCGACAATCTTTGAGCGCAGCACGGTGACAGGAATTGCTGAAGGCGCGAGGATTGAGGTTCAAACCAAGGCGGGCAGTGTCGCAGCCGAGCATCTCATACTCGCCTGCAATGGCTATCTGGGTCGTTTGAACAGGCACGTTGCCGCGCGCGTGATGCCCATCAACAACTTCATCGCCGCCACAGCACCGCTAGAAGACCCTGCCCGCGTGCTCACCCGCGACATCGCGGTGGCCGATGGCCGTTTCGTGATCAACTACTTCCGGCTTAGCCATGACAACCGTCTGCTGTTTGGCGGCGGCGAAAGCTATGGCTACCGCTTTCCAACCGACATCGCGGCAAAGGTGCGCGCGCCGATGGCAGAGATCTTCCCCCATCTTTCCGACGTGCCCATAGACTACGCCTGGGGCGGAACACTCGCCATCACGATGAAGCGCCTGCCCTATCTGGCGCGGCTGGGCCCCAATGTCCTGAGCGCATCGGGCTATTCCGGGCACGGCGTGGGAACCGCAACCCATGCCGGCATGTTGATGGCGCGGGCCATTCAAGGTCAATCGGACGGATTCGATTCCATGGCAGCCATCCCCTCGCGCCCGTTTCCGGGCGGCGCACGGCTGCGTAACCCGCTCCTGGTGCTTGCAATGACCTGGTACAGCCTGCGCGACAGGCTGGGTGTCTGACCTCAATCCCGCCTGTGCGTCACAAAATCGTTTCCTTTTGCGCCTATCGGATTTAGAAAACCAAAAACCGAGCATAAGGATTCTGAAATATGACCCTGCCCGACATGCACTCCGCCGAGCCCATCCCCGCTGCCGCCCGGGCAGAGATTGACAGACTCCTGACCTCCGGCGATCTGTTCCGCTACACGGCGCCGCAAGACGCACCCGTTTCCCTGCTGGAAGCTGAATTTGCCGAGATGATGGGCAGCAAATTCGCGCTGGCCGTGTCCTCATGTTCGGCGGCGCTGTTCCTGTCGCTCAAAGCGCTGGACCTGCCCCGCGATGCCCGCGTGCTGATCCCCGGATTTACCTTTGCCGCCGTGCCGTCCTCGGTTCTGCATGCCGATTGCCTGCCGGTGCTGTGCGAAGTGCGGGATGACTACCGCATCGACATCGACGACTTCGTGGCGAAGCTGCCCACGGTGCAGGCCGTCATCATCAGCCACATGCGCGGCCACACCTCGGACATGGACGCAATCATGACCCTGTGCCGTGCTGCACATGTGCCGGTGATCGAGGATGCGGCCCATTCTCTGGGCACGCTGTGGAACGGCCAGAAGATCGGGACCATCGGGACCATCGGCTGCTTCTCCTTCCAGTCCTACAAGATGATCAACGCTGGCGAAGGCGGGATCATGATCACCGATGATGCCGATCTGGTGGCCCGCGCGATCATTATGTCCGGCGCGTACGAGCACAATTGGAAGAAACACCCGGTCCTTCAGGATGCCTTTGCCCGGCACCAGAACCAGTGGCCGCTTTACAACCTGCGCATGTCGAACCTGAGCGCTGCTGTGATCCGTCCGCAACTGCCACATCTGGCAAAGCGGGTCGAAGACGGGCGGCGCAACCATGACCATGTGGCCGCCTTGCTGGAACGCAGCGCCCACATCCACGTGCCGGACCCGCTTGCGGGCGAGATCCGCGCACCTGACTCGATCCAGTTCAACCTGGTCGACATGACAGATGCACAGGTAGACGCCTTCGTTGCCGCAGCAGCCACGCGCGGGGTCAAGGTTCAGGTCTTTGGCGCAAGCGCGGACAATGCGCGCGCCTTTTGGAACTGGCAATTCATCCCCAACCTGCCCGACTTGCCGCAGACGCGGGCCATGCTGATGCGCGCCTGTGATGTGCGTCTGCCGGTGCACCTGCCGACCGATACCCTGGATGCGGTGGCAGATGCGTTGTGCGACGCGGTGGCAACGGCGACAGAACCCCGCGCCGCCTGAGCGCTGCAGGGCCATTGCAGCGCTGACACTGCTGGTTAGTGTTGTGGCATGACCGATTTATCAAACGGTGCCGCGTGGATGGGTGGCACAATCATTCCTGTGCAAGACGCAGCAATTCCCGTGACCGACTGGGGCCTGACGCACGCCGATACGGTGTACGACGTGGTGCCCGTATGGCGCCGGGCGTTCTTTCGGCTGGACGACTATGTGGACCGTTTCATCGCGTCGCTGACCGCCGGACGTTATGACATAGATATGGATCGTGCTGACATCTGTTCGGCCCTTCACCAGATGGTGGCGGCCAGCGGCCTGCAAGATGCCTATGTCGCTATGGTTGCAGCACGTGGGCGCAATCCCGTCCAAGGCAGCCGTGACCCGCGTGATTGCACAAACCATTTTTACGCCTGGTGCGTTCCTTATGTTCACATCGTCAAGCCCGATATTGCGGCTCGGGGCACGTCTGTCTGGATCGCGAAATCGGTTCGCCGTATTCCGACCGACAGCGTGGACCCCAAGGTCAAGAACTACCACTGGGGCGACTTCACATCGGGCCTGTTCGAGGCCAAAGACAAGGGGTTTGAGACGACACTGCTGCTGGATCACGCGGACCACGTCACAGAGGGCCCGGGCTTTAACGTGTTTGCCGTCTTTGGCGATCGGGTCGTGACATCCGATCACGGTGTCTTGCACGGTATCACACGGCGCACGGTTCTTGAGATGTGTGCGGAGGCGGGCTTGCAGACAGAAACGCGCCTTCTCCCGCTCAGTGAATTCTGGCGCGCGGACGAGGTGTTCCTATCGACGTCCGGTGGCGGTGTTATCCCCGTCGCGCGTGTCGACGACCGGCACTTTTCCAACGGCACTGCCGGACCCGTCGCCACGGCCCTGCGGGCCAAGTACTTTGACTGGATCATGCGCGATATGCACCGGATACCGGTTCAATTTGAAACCGAAGACCAGACGTAGTCACAGTGTCAGCCGCGCGTCGCTATGCCTACGCGACCCTTGTCCCGCGACGGGGCCCACCTGCAGGTTTTCCCTTCAAGACAACTTTGACAGCTTGTCCTGTAACTCGGCCAGCTGCTTTTTGATGGCGTCCAGATCCTCACCGCTGTCTTTCTCATCGGGATCAGGCTCAGGGCTTGAAGCCCCCCAACCGGTACCCAGCCCGCCTGTCATCGCTTTCATGAACGCTTCCTGCTGGGCCTGCATCATCTCGAAGCCGGGCATCTTGGCCATGGGGTTCATGGCATTCATGTTCTCCATCACCTTGCTTTGACCGTCGCGCAGCATCTCGAACGAGGCTTGCAGGAACTGCGGCACCACGGACGCCCCACCGCCCATGTAGCTGCGCACCAGATCGTTCAGCACATCCACGGGCAACACACTCTCACCGCGGCTTTCATGCTCTGCAATGATTTGCAGCAGGTACTGCCGGGTCAGATCATCGCCGGTCTTGAGGTCAACGATCTGCACCTCGCGTCCATCCCGGATAAAGCCCGAGATATCTTCGAGCGTGACATAGTCGCTTGTTTCCGTGTTGTAGAGCCGTCGGCTGGCATACCGCTTGATCAACAAGGGTGCTGGTTTTTCTGTCACGTGCCTGATCTCCCCGATGCCGCGTGCTGCAACGCAGCTTAGGCGGGGTGTGGACAAAAAGAAAGGGTGTGTGCAGGCGCGGCAAATCAGAGGCAAAAGCGTCAATCACCATACGCACCAGTTTGCTCGGATAGGGACATAGCCAGAGCCTCGCGCGCAGGTGTATCGCGGAAGTCAGGAAGGGTCGCGCGCAGCTTGCTGCCGTCGATCTGATGCGGGCGGTCCCATTGATAGCGCATCTCAAGCACCTCACGCATCAGAGGGGACCACAGCGCTATGATCCGCACCGCCCACCATTGCAGGCGGGACACGCGCATCGGTTTGCCCATGACTTCCTCGACCATTGCGATCAATGCGTCGCCTGTCAGGGCATAGCCGCCAAAGCCGAACTCTTCGTACCCGTGAAACTCGAACCGCCGCTCGGCCAATGCCACCATCGCGCGGGCCATGTCTGGCAGATAGGCCCAAGCGTGCATCAGGGTGCGCGGACCGGGATATGTCAGCTCGCCCTGCCCCGCCTTGGGTGCGATGTAGCTTTCGAACTAGTTGCCCGAGGCTTCGGTGTCCAGAAAATCGCCGCCGCGCAGCACGATGGTGCGTACCCCGCTGTCGCGATACGCGCACTCCATACGGATGCGAATTATTCCCTTGCGGGTCTCGGCCGCCCAAGTGGTATCTTCGCGCAGTACCGGGGGCATGTCGCGCCCATAGTTGTAGATATTGCCCGGTATCATCACCGTGGCGTCCGCCGCGCGTGCCGCCGCGATGACAGCTTCGGTAACCTTTGGCACGGTTTCACTCCACTCAGGGTACGGCGGATGGACCGCGTTAACGATCACCTGATGGTCGATACAGGCCGCCACGACCGCAGCGGTATCGGTGGCGTCTACATCCAGGCACCCCGGGCCACGCAATTCACGCCCGGCGCGTGTGACCTGCCAACCAGCGTCGGCAAAGGCGTTTACGGCTGCGCGTCCAAATCGCCCTTTCGCACCCAAAACAATGACTGATGACATGAAGCAGACCTCCTTATGCGTTTGATCTGCCCTCTATCTAAGATCCTCAATTTCGAATATCATTCGGCATAATTCGAAATAAAACATACGAAATTGAATAGATGTCTCAGCCTGACTGGTCCCAAATCCAATCCTTTGCCGCCGTTGCCGAACATGGATCGCTGTCGGCAGCCGCACGTGCACAGAACAGCAGCCAGCCAACGCTAAGCCGGCATATCGCACAGCTTGAGGCAACCTTGGGAACACGACTGTTCGATCGGTCGCGTGGCGGTATGGTCCTAACGGATGACGGCGCTGATCTGCTGGTTCATGCAACAGCCATGGCAGACGCGGCGGCGCGATTTGACACCACGCGCGACGCGCGCGGTTCTGACATCGCAGGCACGGTGCGTCTGACGGCCAGCCATGTGGTGGCCAATTTCATCCTCCCGCCGATCCTGCGCGATCTACATCGCGCCTATCCCGGAATTGAGATTGAGCTGATCGCGTCGGACACGACCGAGAACCTGCTCCGGCGCGAGGCAGATATTGCCTTGCGCATGTACCGCCCGACACAGCCGGACGTCATCACACGGCACATCACCGATCTGCCGCTCGGCGCCTATGCGGCACCCAGCTACATCGCGCGTCATGGAGCGCCAGAAACGCTGCATGATTTACAGCACCACACGATCATCGGCTATGACCGCAGCACCTTGATCATTGATGGGTTTGCAGCGCGTGGCCTGGACGTCGGGCGGGATTTCTTTGCCTTTCGCAGTGATGATCAGGTCTTGTGCTGGCACATGGTCATCGCGGGCTACGGGATTGGATTTACCCAACAACGGGTCGGGGATGCGGACAAGCGTGTCGTTCGTGTGTCCAGAGACGAGGATGCAGGCAGTATGCCGCTGTGGCTCACAGCGCATCCTGATCTCAGGCGTATCCCTCGCGTGCGCCGTGTCTTTGATTGGTTGGCGCGGGCGCTGTCAGCGTAGGCCTGCGTGCCGCTCAATCATCCCGAGGACCGGCAAAAACAACGGGTGCAACGACTTTCGCGCACGGGGCAGATCCGCCCAAAAGACATCAAACACAAGGCCCGCTTCGGGCCCACCGCCTGTCGGCGCATGTCGCCATGCCTCCAACGTTCCGGTCGGCGCGTCCGCCATGAATACGTGCCATATCGCGGATGGCGAGGGGCAGATCCAAGTACCGAGCATGGGCAGCGGACGGGTCAGAGACAGGCCAACCTCTTCGAATACTTCGCGTCTTGCGGCTGCCTGTGTGGTTTCACCCGGTTCAACTGTACCTTTAGGAAGCTGAACCCCAGCAAGCGGGTGGCGAAACAGCAAGATTGCATCGCCACGGCGGACAAAGACAACGGACTTATTGACCTTCATGCTTTGAACCATAAGCATCACGATCACTGGGACGCGAAAAGAAAAAGGCGGGCCAAGTGTGGCCCGCCATAGTCACCGCGCCTGTCAGGGAGGAAAGCTGGCGCGATATATCCGTGTGCGACTTACTTAGCAGCAGCAGCTTTCTTGGCCGCGGCGGTCATGTCGCCTGTGGCTTTCTTGACGGCTGCTTGCGCGTCTTCGCTCATGTCCTTGCCTGCGGCCATCATCAGCTCGACGGTGTCCATCTGCACTTTCTTGGCAACTTCAGCGAAGGCGGCCATGTGCTCGGCTGTCACTTCAGCATAGGCCGATGCGAAGTCGGTCATGGCTTTGGCGTAGTCGGCAGGCTCTGCCTTGGCTTTGGACATGTCGCCCAGTTTTGCCAGTGTCTCTTTAGTCCACTTCGAGGAGATCTCGGTCGACTTTTCAGCCGCGTCGATTGCCACGTGGCTCAATTTTTCGTTCAGCGTGGTTGCTGTTTTGAATGCGTCTTCCATGGCCGCTGTGTCGACGGGGAATGCACCCATCATGTCTTTGAACATCGCGGTCATGTCTTGTGCTTGCTTAGCCATTGTCTTCGATCCTTTTGCGCCCTCCGGGTCATCCCGGCGTTTCTGCGTCTGCAAAAAATATACATGCTGCACCGCAGCAAATCAAGGTTTTTGCTGCGATGCAGCAAAAGAAATTTCCCTTGCGGAAAGGATCAGGGAATTCAGGGCCTTGCCTTGACCGTCACGTAGGTTCCGGGCGCATCTTCCAGCACGGGGTGGGCAGAATCACCCGGCTCGCGGGCCTTGACCATGGCCCCGCCCCGCTTTTTCAACCAAGCGCCCCAGCGCGGCCACCACGACCCTTCGTTGAAGTCCCCACTCGCCTGCCACTCTTTGTAATCCAGGGTAAGATCCGGGTTCGTATAGTGTCCGTACTTGTTCTTGCTGGGCGGGTTCACGATGCCCGCGATGTGACCAGATTGGGTCATGATGAACGTCTTGTCCTTCGATCCCATCTGCTGAATGCCACGGTAGCTGTCTTTCCATGGCGCGATATGGTCCGTCTCACACGCGATGGCGCAGAGCGGAACGTCGATGTCCGACAGTTTCAGCGTGTGGCCGAGCAGGTCAAAGCCGCCCTCGGCCAATTCATTGCGCTGGCACAGACCCCGCAGATATTGCATGGCCATCTTCTCAGGCAGGTTCGCCCCGTCCCCGTTCCAATAGAGCAGGTCAAAGGCCGGTGGCGTCTCTCCCATCATGTAGCTCTTGATGGCGGGCGTGTAGACGAGGTCGTTTGAACGCAGGAAGGTGAATGTCCGCGCCATGATGATCGACGGCAGGATACCCTTGTCCGCGCACTCCGCCTCAATCCCGTCGATGAAGTCATCCGTCAGGAACGGCGTGAACTCGCCCTGATCACTGAAATCCGTGAGCGCAGTGAAGAAGGTGGCGGACTTGATCGACTTGTCCTTGCGCTGCTTGAGCAGGCTCAGGGTAAGCGACAGCGTGGTGCCTGCGATGCAGTAGCCAATGGCGTTGACCTGATTTTGGCCGGTAATCGCCTTGGCCTCCCGGATCGCGGCCAGGTATCCGTCCTCGACATAATCCTCCAGGCCCACACCGGCATAGGTGGCATCCGGGTTCACCCATGACACGACAAACAGGGTATGCCCCTGCTCAACGATCCACTTCACAAGGCTGTTCTGCTGTTTGAGATCGAGAATGTAGAATTTGTTGATCCACGGTGGGAATAGAACGACCGGAGTCTTGTGCACCTTTTCAGTCGTGGGCGTGTACTGGATCAGTTCCAGCATACGGTTTCGATAGATCACCTTGCCGGGCGTGGTGGCAATGTTGCCGCCTAACTCGAACGCCTTGTCGTCGGCAAGCTTTACGATCAGCTCACCATTATTGGCTTCAAGGTCCGAAATCAGGTTCTCGAGCCCGTCGATCAGGCTTTGCCCTTCAGTCGCGACCGCCTTTTCCAGCGCATCGGGGTTGGTGGCGAGGAAGTTGGTCGGCGCCATCATGTCGACGATCTGACGCGAGAAGTACGCAAGGCGCTGCTTCTCGATCGGGTCCATGTCTGACACGTCCTCGACCGCTTGCGCGATCGCGTCCGCGTTTATCAGGTACTGCTGCTTGACGTAGTTGAAATAGGGGTGCGTGTCCCAGAGCGGGTTGGCAAAGCGACGGTCTTTCGGTCCGGGGTTCGCCGGGGCCTGTAACTTGCCTTGGGCCAGTGCCTGCTGCGCTTCCACGAAATGGGTCACGGATTTCGACCAGAATTGCAACTGGTGTTCCAGCACCTTGGCCGGATCGCGAAAGGCTTCGGTCCAATAGGCTGTCGCAGCCTTTTGAAACAGCTCCTGATTCGGTCCATCGAGCGCCGCGTTATGCGTGCTGCGGTGCGTCAAAACCTGGGTGAGTCGCTGTGTCAGCTCCTCGACCTTTCGGAGATTTGTGTTCAATTTATCGAGGTTTTCGCCTGTGACAGCACCATCGGTAGTGTCCTTGGTTGTCATGTTAACGTCTTCCCCGTAGTCTTTGCACGTGCAGCAAAAGCGCGTGCGCGTGGTAGTTGTACATGTATGGTCGCATGTTTCAGGGGGCAAAGCGACAAACCGTCCAACGCGGGAGTGCGTACCCGCCCCTAGAGTGAAGGAGAGCGCCATGCGCTACATGATGAGCTACGATCTCATGGAAACGGTTCGCAACACGAACCAGTGGCTGGGTGCGACCGCCCGCGCCATCGGCGCCTACCCCGCCTTCGCCGCCCTGCCCAACCCGGCCCTTCAGATGATGTCGGCCTGGGGCGAGGTCACGGAACGCACATTCGAACGTATGGTGGCCAAGCCTGACTGGGGCATCCGCACCTTCACCTGCGAGGACGGCCGCGACCATCTGGTGAATATAGAAAAGGTCGTAGAGCGTTCGTTTGGCGACCTCATCCACTTCAACGTGTCAGGCCGCAAGACACAGCCCCGCAAGATCCTGCTGGTGGCACCGATGTCTGGCCACTACGCGACCCTCCTCCGCTCGACCGTCAAATCGCTGCTCGTCAATTGCGAGGTCTACATCACGGACTGGCACAATGCGCGTGACATCCCGGTCAGCGCCGGGAAGTTCGATGTGGAGGACTACACGCTCTACCTCGTGGACTTTATGCGCGAGCTTGGGCCAGACACCCATGTGATTGCCGTGTGCCAACCGGCACCTCTGACATTGGCAGCGACCGCGTACCTGGCGGAAGAAGACCCCAAGGCGCAGCCGGCGTCGCTGACCCTAATCGGCGGTCCCATCGACCCCGATGCGACCCCCACGGACGTGACCGACTTTGGCCGCCGCGTCACCATGGGCCAACTTGAGGAGATGATGATCCAGCGGGTCGGCTTCAAGTATCCAGGCGTCGGGCGCATGGTCTATCCGGGCCTGTTGCAACTCGCGTCCTTCATGTCGATGAACGCCGAGAAGCATTCAAAAGCCTTTACCGACCAGATCGGTCGCGCCGCGCGTGGCGAGGCGAGCGATCATGACAAGCACAACCGCTTTTATGACGAATACCTGGCGGTCATGGACATGACGGCAGAATTCTATTTGTCGACGGTCGAACGCATCTTCAAACGCGGCGAGATCGCCAAGAACATCTTTACCGTGAATGGCAAACAGGTCGACATCGGCAAGATCACGACCGTTGCGGTAAAAACGGTCGAAGGAGCGAATGACGATATCTCGGCCCCCGGGCAATGCGTGGCGGCACTTGATCTTTGCACTGGCCTGCCGAACGAGAAAAAGGCAAGCCATGTTGAGCCCGGCGCAGGCCACTATGGTATTTTCGCGGGCAAAAGCTGGCGGAACAACATCCGCCCCCTTGTGTTGGACTTCATCGACGCCAATTCGCCGCCACCTCCGGGTAAGAAGGCCGCGAACAAGAACCAGGCGGCCTGATCGGCATGGCAGGCGTGGATCTCTCCTTCGCCTGCGATTGTGGAACTCTGCGGGGTACTCTTTCGGGTGTGTCCCCATCAAACGGCACCCGCGCCGAATGCTTCTGTCACGACTGCCGCGCGGCAGAGTTGTATGCGGGTCAACCCGACCCCGCACCGGGCGCCGTGCAGGTCTATCAAACAGTGCCAGACCGCGTGCGATTTGATGCGGGTGAGGATCAGCTCGCCGTCTTCTCGCTGTCAGAAAAAGGGCTTCTGCGCTGGCGGGCCCGCTGCTGCGGGGCGCTGCTGTTCAACACGGCACGCAGCCCCAAGCTTGCATTTGCGTCCTTCCGCACCGACCGGCTGGCAGACGACGCGCCACTTGGTCCGATAAAAGCGCGCGCCTTTATCCGCAAACCCAATGGCAAACGGGGACACGAAGGCGGGTTTAAATTCCTCGCTGGTCTTGTCGGGCGCGTGTTGCCAAGGTTGCTGACAGGGCGGTGGAAACAAACGCCGTTCTTTACTCCGGACGGCACCCCCACGCGCGACATACACGTCGTACCCGAGGCAGAGCGATCGCCCCTTTATCCGTCCAAGCCTTGACGCAACGCAGTCATCTGCGGCTAAATTCCCGTTATTGGTTAATGTGATTGAGGCCCGATATGGGAAGGCACCTGATCCTCGCCGTCCATGGCATTGGTGAACAGAAACCCGGTGAAACGGTGGATGCCATTGTCGGCGCGGCAACCACGGATCTGGTCGATGGCAACAGCACCCAAACGCCAAGGGCGCGTAGAAGCAACGGGCCCGTTGATGTCTACCGCGATCTGATCGAACTGCCGGAAAAGGAATTCGACGGCACGCCGCGCAAGGCGAAGTTGTTTCCCGTCAATCTGCGCCGGGTGCGTCCCGCGCAAAGCAAAGATAGCGCGAACGAGACTGTCTTTGCCGAAGTGTTCTGGGCGGACAAGTCCCCCGCCCCCCAAGGGTTCTTTCGCACTGCCTTTGACCTACTCAGTGTGATCCTTGGTTTGGGGTATATCGGCATGGACAATGTCGAAAACACGCGCACAAAGCCGTCGATTGCACTGTTTCATGGTTTCACATGGGCGTTCTACGGGCTGGTTGCGCCGCTCAACGCGGTCCTGCTGATCGGGGCGTTGCTGCTGCTGATTGACGTGACACCCCTCGATATCGGCGTCCATATCCCGACCGCCCTGACGCTGCTTGGACAGGGCCTGATCGCGCTGGCGATTGCCGCGCTGATCTTTGCAGTTGCGCGGCTCAGCTACCTGATCAGGATTTTCGCAATGGGCCTTGCCGGGTTTGGCGTGCTGATCGTACTGATCTGGGCGGCCTATCAGGTGCCTCTGATGGCCTGGCTCGCATATGGGATTGAAACGGCACACGCTTCCATCATGCCATGGTTCGGCGGTTCGGGCGGACCGCTCTGTGCTACGCCAACAAAGCCACCAGACAGCTTTCAATTGCGCGCGGATCCGAATGGCTCGCTGGAATGTGTCGTCACGTACACGGTCACATTCCTCGAGGCATCGTGGTTTCTGACCATTGCGCTGGGTTTCCTTGTCCTTGTCAGCAGCTGGTTCATGCCAAGATCTGCGGCTGAGCCCGCGAATGAGCAATCAGATACGCTGTATCCAGCGATTGTCGGCGCGATGATCATGTTCTGGATGACATTCACATCGTCATTCTGGTTTTTGTTCCAAAACCTGGTGGCACGTCTCAGTACTGCGCGCGGGCACCCCGAGCACACACCGATTGCCAAAGCCCACCAACCAGATGGTTTTCTGCACGGCATTTTTCATCGCCAATTCGGTGATGCGCAGGACACGCTCGGCTTGTCGATCTACGCCCTCGGGTTCTTTCTGCTGGCGGCCTTTACAGTCGTGTTCATACGCCGGTTCAGCCGCGATGCCCTGCGGGCAGAGAACCCATCGCCCTGGATCGGCCGTGTCATCCTACATCCGTTTTTGTCGTTTTTCCTCAAGCTGTTCGTGGTTGCCATCTTTGCTTTGGCCGTTGCTTTGTTCCTCGATGCAAGGTTCGACCCCGCATTTATGGCAGAAGGCACATATGTCCGCAGCGCCATGAATGCAGTCGCCTTTGACGAGGCGCGCAACGGGACCATCGGTGCCATCGCCCTGGGCCTGGGCGTGTTGATCTACAACTTTCCATCCTTTGTCGCAGGCGCGCTGGGGGTTGTGCGTGACATCGTTTCCTATGCCGTGCAGGCGCGATGCATCTGCCGTGTGGAAGACGGCAAATACCGGGCGAATTTCATCCTGCGGAACGATATCAACCGACGCTTCACGCGGGTCTTGCACTACACGCTGGAAACGATGACGCCATCGCGGATCACGATCATCTCGCATTCCCAAGGCACGGTGATCGCGACACAGATGCTGCAAAGCGGACGGGTCCACGACCTACTTGCAAAGTATGGCAACCCGCCGGTGACACTTATCACGATGGGTTCGCCTGTGACACAGGTCTACCGGCACTACTTTCCACACGCTTTCAAGGTGTCTACGGACAAAATGCCAGACGGTCTGCTTTGGCATAACATCTACCGGATCGACGACTATGTGGGTACGCGGATCGACGAGGATACGGGCGTGAAACAGAACCTCGACGTCGATGCCGCCGGTCACTTGGGGTACTTCACCGACTACCAAGTTTGGACCCGGATGTGGGAGGATGTCGGATTTCAGCTGTTTGACAGGCCGACCGGCAAAGTCAGAGTCACGTCAGGCTAGAACAGCTACACGCGCCGCATCACCGTAAAATAAGCGGTTGCTTCAGCCAGTCGCGCAGCGCCTGCGTTGTTTCGGCTGGTGCTTCAAGTGTCGGCAAATGCCCTGCATCCTCCAGCACCTTCAATTCCGCGCCCGGGATCAGCTCCGCCATGAACGTGTGCCGCTTAACCGGACACAGCGCATCATGCGCGCCGCACAGCACAAGCGTCGGCACCTTGCACTTGCGCAACGTGCCCTGTTGGTCGCGGCGGCGCTGCAGGGCGCGGGATTGGCGGACAAACACGTCGGGCCCCAGCGCATCGGCCATATCCATGACCAGGGCCAGGATCTCATCAACATACGGACCGGGTGCAAGGTAGTTCGGCTTCATCTCGTCCCGCATCACCTCGTGCATCCGGCCCGTACGCACCTTGACGATCTGGGGCTCGCGCGCGGCGGCGATCTGCGGCGTCTCGGCCAGCGGATTGGTGTCCATCAGTGCCAGCCGTGTGATCCGGTCAGGGGCGCGGCGCAACAGCTCCATCGCCACGATCCCGCCCATCGACAGACCGGCAAGGGCAAAGCGCTGGGGCAGTTCGTCAAGAAGACCGCTTGCAATCTCCTCGATCCGTTCCCCGCGGGTAACGGGCGCCACCATGACAGAAAACTCAGAGGACAACTCGGCGATCTGCGGGCCGAAGAGCCGCGCGTCGCACATCATTCCGGGAAGAAAAACAAGGGGTTCAGCCATGCCCCTGCCCTGCGCGTTTCGCCATGCTCTGCCTGTCTTCGCCTTGTCGTTTACTTTTAGCTAACCATGACCCGACCGCACAGGCACCACAAGCCCTGCCGCTAGGTATCAGCTTTTAATTTGATCCCAGAACAGCGCCAGATGACGGCTGACAATCTCGTTATAGCGATCTGATTGCTTAAGTCGCGCAAGACCTGCGTTGAAGCGGTAGAGATGCGCGGTCCCCCGCCAATGCTTTTTCGAGATAAGCACGTGCAACCCCTCAACCGACACCGGCCGCGACAGGGGTGCAACCCGGTCGGTCAGGTCCATCTCGAACATCTTCTGCACGCCCAGAAAC
Organism: Tateyamaria sp. ANG-S1; assembly: GCF_000814025.1. Lineage (GTDB taxonomy): Bacteria > Pseudomonadota > Alphaproteobacteria > Rhodobacterales > Rhodobacteraceae > Tateyamaria. The sequence goes on from NZ_JWLL01000003.1 coordinate 56,302, forward strand.
TCGTTCAACGCCACAGCGTCCACCTCACCCGCGACCAGCATGTTGAAGCAGTCGTCCGGGGTGGCAGGTTGTTTCAGCGTCACCAGCCCTTCCGACAGCCACCGCCTGTCCGAGCGGTCGAGGTCATGGGTAAAGTACCCGGCGGGGCGGCACAGCGTCTTGCCGTGCAGGTCACTGTCCTGGTCGAAGGTGAACGGGTTGTCGCCGTGCGCAAAGAGCAAGATGACCAGATCGACCAGCGGGTCCGAGAAATGGAAATTTGCACAGCGCTCATTCGACGGGTTGCCCGCGCAGTCCGGTTTGAACCACGGGAACCCCATGTCGAATTCCTTGCTGTCGAGCATGGGAAAGAGGTGCTTGGACCAGTCGTTTTCCCATTCGATGGAGTATGTGAGCGGGTTCGGCGTTGCCTCGAACGCGGCATTGACCAATTCGGTCAGCATCCCCTGCCCCGGCCAGTCAAGATCGGTGAAGGGTGCGTAATTCGATGCGGTGACAAGCTTGATTTCCGCCTCGGCCTCCTGCTGCAAGGGCTTGGGATCGGCCTGAACCACCGGCGCAGGTGCTGCAGGCTGGGCAGCGACATTGGGGCATGGAATCGACAGCACCGTCCCTGCGGGCAGATCCAAGAGGCTGCCGCCCTGGATGTCTGGGTTGTTGTAGAAGATCAGCGACCAGCGGGACAAATCGCCAAGCTGATCTTCGGCGATGGAAAAGAGCGTGTCGCCAGGTGCCACCACAACTGAAGGCTCGCACGCCATGGCGGCAGACCCGACACCGAGCGTGGCCGTTACCGACAAGGCGAAGCTGCGCACTGACATCAGAACTCCGCCCAGATCTTGGACATATGCCTGTCGATCACCTGCTGGTATGCGCCCGACAGCTTGATGGCATCGAGGCCCCCATTGATCGTGGACAGAAGCGCGTCCGCCTGCGGGTGATCCTTGTGCACCAGCACATGCAGCCCTTCGATGGAGACCGGGCGGCCCTGCACCACTTCGACTTGATCCTTCAGCCCCAGATCCTTGATGGCAGAGCGGCCGGTGAACTCATTCATGGCCACTGCGTCCACCTCGCCCGCGACAAGCATGTCAAAGCAGCCCTTGACCGTCTGTGGCCGTTTCAAGGTGATCTTGCCATCGGAAATCCAGCGCCGGTCTGCGCGGTCCAGATCATGGGTGAAATAGCCCGCCGGACGGCAGAGAGTGCGCCCTTCGATGTCGCTGTCCTGGGCGAAGGGGATGGGCCGCGTCTTGTCCACGAACAGCAGGATCAGCATCTCGAACATCGGGTCTGAGAAATGGAAATTCGTGCAGCGGTAATTGTCGGGCGAGCCTGCACAATCGGGTTTGTACCAGGGAAAGGCCATGTCCATCATCGCGTTGGTCATCAGCGGATCCAGATGCGAGGACCAGTCGTTGACCCAGTGGACGTTGTAATTGTCCGCCGATTGCGAGCTTTGCATGGCGGTGCGCACCACGTCAGTGATCAGCCCCTCGTTTTCCAGCGCCTGGTCGGTAAAGGGGGCGAAGTCACCGGCGGTCACGAGGTTGATGGACTGTTCCAGTTTGCGACGCGACGGGGTGGCAGCCGATGCTGTCTGGATCGCTGGCGCTGCGACAGTGGCGTTGCCGCCCGGCAGGCCCACAGGCAGCCCATCGATGCAGCCCAGCCGCAATTCCATGCCCACGCGCAAGGCATTGGGGTTCTCGCCGATCACCGACAGGTTGTTGCGGTGCACTTCGGTCCAGGTGGCGGCATTCTTGTACTGGCGGTCGGCGATCAGCGATAGGCTGTCACCGCGCTGCACCGTGTAGACGCCACCACAGGACTGGGCGGTTGCAACAGTGGCAGATCCGGCCAGCGCAAGCGCCGCCGCCCCCAAGAATCGTTTCATTACCCGTTCCCCCAGGATGTATTTGGGCGACAAAATCCCTTATTTTGCTGGGCTACGTCAACTCACAAACCAGATATTGCGCGCAAGTATATTGGTTGACAGTTCGCGCATCAGGCGCACCGCATCAGGGGTAGGCGATTCCTCGGAATGGCGGGAAATCTGCGTAACGCCGCTGACGTTGCGCCAAGGGCTCGGTTGGGTTTTCGCCCCTTCGCAGAAGCAGCCCCCTGGGCGCGATGTAGCTACCAATCATGCGATGCGGGACCGGTCGCCAATCAAGGTTAAAGGCGCAGAGCTTGGGAAAGAACCACATGCCTGAATATGGCAGGTGGTCGTGGATCCACCATGCGAGGTCCCGCCAGTCGCGCCCCTGTTCGTATTGGTCCGTGAACCAAGGGATCGCGAGCGACGTGCCAGCAATGGCCTTGTCCCCGTCCGCCCAGTCCCAGATGTGGCATTCGATGGGGTTGTCGTTGCGCGCGCAGTTCAGCTTGTTGTCATTGCCATATTGGTTGAGTTCGTGCGAACGGTAGCCCGAGCGGATGGCGAGACGTCCAAAGGTTTCCTCAAGCGGGTCGAGGAGTTGGGTGCAAAGCTCCCGCCCGTTGGCGATAGCGAGGTTCGGATCGCGCGGCAGGTTCTGGATCTGGTGGTAGTTGCCGATCTCGGAATAGAGAAAGTCTCGCACGTAGAAATGTTTCGACAGCCGGACGCGCCCGAGGGTTTCGAGGCTCCACATGCTGCCGGGGCGGCGCATCAGTCGAGCCTCCTGATCCAGTCGAGCATGCCTGTGACCGCAGTTTCCGTCTGCCCCGGCGACAGGATGTCACCCACAACCACGTGGCTTTCGATGTCGTCCTTCTCTGTCAGGATCGGGTGCACCGTCTGCCTCGGAGCCCCCCAGGCTGCGGCAATAGTTCTGGTGCGGTCCGACAGCACGATGTTGTCCTGTTCGGCGTACCAGAAGAGCGCCGGGATCGTTTGTTTGCCGTGGTCCAGCGCATGTACTCGGTCGATCAGCGGCACCATCGGCATGACCGCGATGCTAGGATAGTCGAGTGTCCAGTAGGTGGCATGCCGGTCGCTGCGCGCAACAAAGGTGCGCCGCCTACCGCCAATCCAGGGCAGCCAATGGCGGGCCAGCGGCCATTTCAGCAGGGGCGCCAACGGGTTGTTGATGCCGTAGTTGGGGGCGACGAAGATGAAGCCTGCAACACCTTCCATCACGTCCTTGTCTTGCGAAAGCGCCGTGACGATCGTGCCGCCGGTCGAGGTGCTGATGACGATGATCCTGTCGCCCACAGCCCGCGCGGCTGTCAGCGCTTCGGTAACGTCGTCGGTCCAAGCGTCCGGCGTGGCCTCAGCCATGGCGTCGGGCGCGCGCCCGTGGCCGGCAAGCCGGGTGTAGACGAGGTTTGCGCCCAGTTCGCCCGCGATGCGGTCGGGGACGGGGCGGATTTCCTCGGACGAGGCGGAAAAGCCGTGGATGTAGACCACGACCCAATCCGTGCGGGTGCCGGGTGTGGTGGCCCAGATCACCCGCTTTTCCGTGCCCGGTTTGATGTCGGTGAACTGCGCTTCGGTTTCGGCAAAATAGGCGTCGATATCGGGGCCGATTCGAGTGGGGTCAAAGGGCATGGTCGGCTCTCAGAAGCGCTCGGGCGCGGGGGCGGTAGATCAGCAGGAGGCCGATGATGGAGAGGGCGAGGATGAGTGCAGGCAGCAGCGTGATCGACAGGCGCAGCGCGCCAATGGCGGCATCCGTCTGGTCAGTGACGCCTTGGGTTGTTTCCTGCCAGCCATAGGTGGCCAGCACAAGGCCCAGCAGCAGCGGGGCGATGGCGTTGGCTACTTTCTGGCCGAATATCCAGACGGCGGAGAACGCCCCTTCGATCGCCGCACCGGTCTCACGCCGTGTGACGTCCATGAGGTCGGGGAACATGGCCCAGGGGATCTGTTGGTAGGCGCCGTTGGTCATGCCGGCGAGGACGAACATGCCTGCCATGAGCGTGGTGTTTGTGCTGGGTAACAGCGTGTAGAGCGTGCTGAGCAACGCGATGTAGAGGACGAGCCCGAGGATCAGGGCCTGAAGCTTGCCAAGGCGCCCGGAGGCGAGCACCCAGATGATCTGACTGAGGATCGCGCCCACCACAAAGGCTGCAAAGAGCAACGACAGCATCGACAGCGCTTGCACGGCACCGCTGAGCATTGTGTCGCCGGTGTCCTGCACGAGGTAGAGCGCGGCAAAGGGCAGACCGGCGGTGATGGTCGAGACGGCGAGGGTCATGACGCCGTATAGCACAACGAGCGTAGCAAATGCCGGGTTTGAAAGGACGAGCCGCAGGGAGGCCATAAGGCCGACCTCGCTGCTGTGTTCGATCCGGGGGGCCCTGCGCGTAAACCAGACCGAGGCCCAAATGGGCAGCACCATCAACGGGGCCGCGATCAGCATCGCACCGTCATAGCCCTGGCCCTGTGCAAGGCCGGGGATCACGGCGCCGCCGATCAGGATACCGATGGACGCAAAGGCCATGCGCCAGCCGGTCATGGCAGAGCGTTCGCGGGGGTCCTGGGTCATCTCCCCTGCCGTCGCGCCGTAAGGGATCACGACCATGGTGAAGCCGATGGTTGCCACGACAAAGAAGCCTGCGACCCAGAGGGCGCCGGATGTACCGGTTGCAGGAGACATGAACATGGCCACGGTCCCTGCCGTCATCACCAAGGCACCTACGATCATCCAGGGCGCGCGACGGCCCCAGCGGCTTTGCGTGTTGTCCGACAGGTAGCCGACGAGCGGATCGGTGATGATGTCAAAGGCCAGAATGCCCGTGGTGATCATTCCCGCAATGGCAACTGGCACCCCAAGCACGGAAGTCAGGAAGGCAAGTACAAGCAATTGCTTGGCCACCACAAAGACCACGATGCCCATGTCCGCTAGGCCCCAGCCTGCTTTTTGTCCGCGCGACAGCGCCATAACGTCCCCTCCCCAGGTCCGGTTTTGCGCCACCTTGTCCAAAATCGGCCCCAGCGCCAACAAAACGCGACGTCACGCGGAGAGTGTGCTGACCTCCTCCACCGCCCGTTCGATCAGGCGCAGGCACGTGTCGTCGGAGAACCGGTGATCCGCATCCTTGACCAGAGTGAGCCGCATGTCAGGGCTGTCAGCGTGGTTCAGAAGGCGGACGGCCGTTTCAGTGCTGACCGCCGTGTCGGCAGTGCCTTGAAGGCAACGGACGGAGAATGGCAGGGAAAGTGGTTCGCGCAGGACCAGGTTGTTGCGCCCATCCTCGATCAACCGTTTGGTGATGATGTAGGGCTCCATGTAGTCCGACGGCATTGCGATCTGACCCTTCGCCTCAAGCTCGGCCTTTTGCGCGTCTGTGAAGCTGGCCCAGTAACCATCCTCGGTGAAATCCGGCGCAGCAGCGATGGTGACTAGGCCCGCCAACCGATCGGCATGTGCACGGGCATAAAGCAGCGATTGCCAGCCGCCCATGGAACTGCCGACGACAATCAACTTGCCGGTTGTGAGCGTGTCTAGGGCATGCGCCGTGTCTTCAGCCCAGTCGCCGATGCATCCCTCTTCAAATGTACCTGAGCTTTCTCCGTGGCCGGAATAGTCGAACCGTAGAAAAGCGCGGCCCTGCGCGCGGCACCATGCTTCAAGGTGGATCGCCTTCGTCCCCTCCATGTCGGATTTCAGACCACCCAGAAACACGACAAACGGCCCCGACCCGTCGGTCCGGCGGTAGGCCAGCCGCCGTCCGTGTGGTGTCTCAAGATAGTCCGGTCCGCTCATGTCCATCCTCCTGCGTTTTGGCGGATCATCCTGAAGGATTTCGCGACTGTCCATCCCGGTCATTACAAATTCTATAGGTTACCATATTGTCACGTGACTATATAATCACATATAAGAATTCCATGGATGATCTGTTCAAAGCCTTGTCCGACCCCGCTCGCCGCACGCTGCTTGATGCTTTGCGCGACCGTGACGGTCAGACCCTGCAGGACTTGCAGGGCCTGCTCGACATGACCCGGTTCGGGGTCATGAAGCATCTGGGTGTTCTGGAAGAGGCCGGGCTGATCACCACGAAAAAGGTGGGGCGCTTCAAGCACCACTATCTCAACGCCCTGCCCCTGCAGGAAGCGATTGACCGTTGGATCGACCCCTACCGGGTCAAACCTGCGGCCCGAGCGGTACTCGACCTCAAATATCAGCTTGAAGACGAAGGAGACCCCGAGATGTCAAAACCCGATTTCGTGATGGAGACATATATCAAGACCACGCAGGACCGTTTGTGGGAGGTGCTGCTGGATGAAGATGCAGTGCGGCATTACCACTTCATCTGCAGCAAGGCGACGCGCAATGGTGATGCGATCACCATGCACTTTCCCGATGGCTCGCCCATGCTGACCAACCGGCTGCTGTCATCGGATCCCAAAAGCCGGCAGGAATGGACATTCGAGCCGCATTGGGGCCCCACAACCGAGATCCCAGCCAGCCGCGTGGTGTACTTGATACGTCCCGAGGGTGATTTTGTCCGTCTGACCGTCGAACACTATAAATTGGGCGAACCGGCCGTGCCGGGTGAAGGGGTGGCCGATGGATGGGTGCGCTGGGCCGCGGGGCTAAAAACCTGGCTTGAGACGGGTGAAGACGCCCATATCGGCCCCATGGATCAGGTGGAGGCGTAAGTCATGGCGACCGAACTTGGTGTTCTGGGGATACTCGCGCTGATGGCAGCGTCCCTGTGGATTCCGTACATCGTCGGCGTGAATACCGCTCCCGAAGGGTCGATCCCGGCTGATGCGCCTGACGGCTTTATCCTCTCGCCCGACCCGAATGTGCACCGCCCGTGGGTGCGGCGGGCATATCGGGCGCATCTGAACCTGCTGGAGCAATCTGTGCCATTTGCCGTGCTGGTCCTGCTGGTCGATCGCGTGGACGGGTTCACGGCGCTTACGCTTTGGGCCAGCATCGCCTTTCTGCTGCTGCGGATCGCGCATGCGGTGGGCTACATCACCGGCACGGCGCGCTTTCCAGGCCGTCCGCTGATCTTTACCGGCGGCTGGGTATGTTGCCTTTTGATGGGCTGGGCGCTTTTTGCGGCCTGATGCCGATCCGCGCCCTTGACGGGCGCGGATTTGCCGGTTTCGGTATGTGCATGAGCAACCGCATTACACACCGCTATTACTATGGCACGCATTCCCTGCGTGCTTTTGGTGTGTCTGCATAACACCAAGGCCGCGTTCGAGCGGCCTTTCCCTGCCTTCCCGAACGCGGCGCGTTTGAGAAAGGAGGCAGAGATGCCCATAGACATACGCAAGATGACCGAAGCCGATGTGCCGCAGGTCGTAACCATGATCAACGGCTTGGCCGCCTGCCATGACGATCAGCCGGACATTGATGCGGAGCGTTTGGCGCGTGATGCGCTGGGACCGCACCCATGGGCGACAGTGCTGGTCGCAGATGGCGGGTCACAGTTGCTGGGATATGCGGCGCTGCTGCCCATGGCGCAGTTGCAGTTCGGCGTACGCGGCATGGATATGCACCACCTGTTTGTCAGTCGCGATGCGCGCGGCAATGGTGTCGGTGGGGCACTGGTGCGTGCCTGTCAGAAGCAAGCGCGCGAGATGGAGTGTAGTTTTATGACCGTGGGCACGCACCCCGACAATCGCAAGGCCATGCGGTTCTATGAACGCGAGGGGTTCCTGCGCCGTAGCGGCCCTGGCCCACGTTTCAGCGTGCGTCTAGCATGACAATTGCCGCATGTCGAAAAGCTGAAAAGTGCAAGCCACTTGTCAGCGACATGCTTTACCCGCCGACATAAGGCCCTTTCGCGGGGCGGTAGAACGTCTTTTGATTGTGAAGCCGCCCCAAGAGGTCGTGGATCTGACGCACGTCGTCATTCGCCGCTTTGCAGGCGAGGTCATCATTGATGGCGGCACTTTCGGACGCGCGCAGCGCATCCTCGATCAGATCCAGGTCTTCTACGGAAAGTTCGAAGGTCTTGTTGTACTTGGGCACTGCGCGTTCCTCTCGCGATCAGAAGTTTCCGATAGTGAACAACCACCGTAATCAAGGATTCGCCCGCGCGCGTCCAGTACAAAAGGTCGGTTTTGGCCTGATATTTGTCGTTTTGCCTGTATGCCTTTGTATGCGGCATTGAAGCTGCCTCAATATGCGCCATAACCGGGCAATGACCCCGCCCCGTTTGCTGATCCCTATCCTGTCCGCCTGCAACTTCCTGATCGGGGTGGGTGCCTTTGTCATCGTGGGCGTGCTGGAGCCGCTGGGCGCGGATTTCGGGATCACGCCTGCATCGGCGGGCACGTTGATGACGGCATATGCCCTTGGCTATGCGGTGCTGTCGCCCGTACTGGTGGCACTGACCGGAGCGGTCGGACGACGGCGGGTTATGGCGTTCGGGCTGTCCCTTTTCCTGGCCGCGGCGCTGCTGTCTGCGCTGGCGCCCAACATGATTGTGCTGAGCATTGCGCGCATCATGGCCGCAGCAGGTGCGGGTATGTTCACACCCGTAGCAGCGGCCGTCGCGGCGGCGCTTTATCCGGTCGAGATGCGGGCGCGCGTGTTGGCGGCCGTGTTCTTTGGCCTGACACTGGCGCAAGTCGTCGGTGTGCCTGCGGGCAGCTGGATCGCCTACACCTTCGGCTGGCGCTGGGCCTTCTGGGTGGTCGTAGTACTTGCCCTGCCCGCGCTCGCGTTGATCTGGACCTTTGTGCCCAGGGGCTTGAGCTTTCAGCCAGTGTCGCTGCGTGACCTTGGCGGTGTGCTGCGCAACGGGCGGATGATGCTGGCCGTTCTGTTCACAGGCACATTCCTCGGGGCCATCTACGTCCTTTACACTTACATCGCGCCGCTCTTGAGCGAGACGATGGGCTATGGCCGTGATGGCGTGACGCTTGTACTTGCGATCTTTGGCGTCGGCGCGGTGATCGGCAACATCGCGGGCGGCTTTCTGGCCGACCGGATCGGTTGGGCAAAGACGCTGACACTCCTGTGCATCTGCCAGATCGTGCTCATGCCCCTGTTTTCGCTGCTGCCTCAGTCAGACCTCGCCGTGATCCTGCTGGCGCTTGGATGGGCCACGTCCGGTTGGGCGTTCATGGCAGGCCAGCAGATGCGTCTGATCGGCCTGTCGGGGCCGCAGGCGCCCGTGGTGCTGGCCCTGAATGCGGCGGCCATCTACGTGGGGGCCGCGGTCGGGTCGGCGCTTGGCGGTTGGGTCATCGACAGCTTTGGCATCATCTATGTGGGTCTCGCCGCTGGGATCGGATCCGCCCTTGCGCTTTTGCACCTCAGCTTGTCCATCAAACGCAGCCCGACGCCACAGACCGCTTGACGGACGCCTCTGCGCCTGTCAAAGCGCCTGCACACATACCCTAGCAACCGGGCGTTCCGTGGGCGCCAAACTGACGAGGATGCCGATATGGCCAAAGATCAGCAGCAGATTTCCCTTACTTTTCCCGACGGCAATGCACGCGCCTACGACGCAGGCGTGACACCCGCTGCCGTGGCAGAGAGCATTTCCAAGAGCCTGTCCAAGAAAGCCATCAGCGCGACCGTGAACGGCCAGCACTGGGACTTGCAGTGGCCCATTGAGGGCGACGCAACGGTCGCCATCCACACCATGCAGGACGAGGCGCAGGCCAATGAGCTCGTGCGCCACGACCTCGCCCACATCATGGCGCGCGCCGTGCAGGAGATCTGGCCCGATACCAAGGTGACCATCGGTCCCGTTATTGAGCATGGTTGGTACTACGATTTCGACCGGGAAGAGCCCTTCACCCCCGAAGATCTCGGTCTCATCGAAAAGAAGATGAAAGAAATCATCAACAAGCGTGACCCCGTGCGCACCGAGGTGTGGGACCGCGATGTGGCAATCCAGTTCTACAAGGACCGGAACGAGCCTTACAAGGTCGAGCTGATCGAGAGCATTCCAGGCGACGAACCGCTGCGTATGTACTGGCACGGCGACTGGCAGGACCTGTGTCGCGGGCCGCACCTGCAACACACCGGTCAGGTCCCCGGCGATGCGTTCAAGCTGATGAGCGTTGCCGGTGCCTACTGGCGCGGCGATTCCGACCGGCAGATGTTGCAGCGCATCTATGGCGTCGCCTTCACCGGCAAGGAAAAGCTTAAAGCGCACCTGACCATGCTGGAAGAGGCCGCCAAGCGTGACCACCGCAAACTGGGCCGCGAAATGGACCTGTTCCATTTCGAAGAGGTCGCACCAGGGTCGGTGTTCTGGCACCCCGCCGGCTGGCGCGTGTTCCAGACCCTGATCGATTATATGCGCCGCCGTCAGGACGCGGTTGATTACATCGAGGTCAACACACCCGACATCATGGACCGGGCGTTGTGGGAAACCTCGGGCCACTGGTTCAACTATATGGACAACATGTTCCTGGCCCAGACCCATGACGACCGGGACTATGCGCTCAAGCCGATGAACTGCCCGGGTCATATGATGATCTACAATCATACCCTGCGCAGCTACCGGGAATTGCCCATCAAGATCTCGGAATTCGGCAAGGTACACCGGTACGAGCCGTCGGGTGCCCTGCACGGTCTTATGCGTGTCCGCAGCTTTACCCAGGACGATGCGCATATTTACTGCACCCCAGATCAGCTGTTCGAAGAATGTGCCAAGGTCAACAAACTGATCCTGTCCATCTACAAGGATTTCGGCTTCGAAGACGTGCATGTCAAACTGTCGACCCGACCGGAAAACCGGATCGGCAGCGACGAGGTGTGGGACCTTTCCGAAGATGCACTGCGCACCACGCTGGAAGATGCGAACATGAACTACACCATCTTCGAAGGCGAAGGGGCGTTCTACGGGCCCAAGCTGGAATACGTTCTGCGCGACGCCATCGGGCGTGACTGGCAATGCGGCACCCTGCAGGTGGATTACAACCTGCCGGAACGCTTCGGTTCAACCTATGTCAGCGCCTCGGGCGAGAAACTGGCGCCGGTCATGCTGCACCGCGCGCTCTTTGGCTCGCTTGAGCGGTTCACTGGCATCCTGATCGAGAACTGGGAAGGCAAGCTGCCCTTCTGGCTGGCCCCGCGCCAGGTCGTGGTCGCCTCGATCACGTCGGAGGCCGATGGATACGTGCAAGAGGTGGTCGACACCCTGCGCAAAGCAGGTGTGCAGGCCGAGGCGGACATGCGCAACGAAAAGATCAACTACAAGGTGCGCGAACACTCGCTGTCGAAAGTGCCGGTCATCCTAGCCGTGGGCGCGCGTGAGGTTGAGGAGAAAACCGTATCCGTGCGCCGCCTGGGTCAAAAACAGACCAGCGTGCAGGCCTTGACAGATGTGACCGCACAGCTTGCGGCCGAGGCCACACCGCCGGATCTGCGGTAAACACCCGTTTTTGCAACAAAAGATGCAGCAGACTGCAACAATGGGCCGGAATCCAAGGGGATTTCGGCCCATCTTCTGACATCTGATAACGGGTCTGTGACACACCACCTCGTGAGTGGTAAGTTTTGGGCAAGCCATCTTATGTATGGCTCACGAACGCACAGTAACCGATCTCCGAAAGGGACGTTTGAAGATGTCAAAAACCATGAAATCCGTTGCCATCGTTGGCGCTGTTGCCGCTGCCATGACCGCCCATTCCGCTACCTCTGCCGAAGCAGCTGGCAAAGAGAAGTGCTATGGCATTTCGCTAGCCGGTGAGAACGATTGCGCCGCAGGCCCCGGCACCACATGCGCGGGCACATCGACCGTGGACTACCAGGGTAACGCCTGGACACTGGTTGACGCTGGCACCTGCGCCGAGATCGAGCTGCCTGCCATGGCAGACGGCACCGCACGTCAGGGCTCGCTCGAAGAGCTGGACCGCGACCTGCCCTCCGCTTAAGGCGCGCGTCACACGCCTGCGCCGGACCTTGGCGGGTCCGGCGCCCCCTACCTGATCCCACTGCTTCAAAGGGTCCGAGATGCTGGATGCGACACTGACACCGCCCCGCCTGCCCGCCGCCCCCGGCGTGGGATACAAAGCGCAGCATTTCGCCGACCTGCGCGACGCGCCCGGCTCGGTGAAGTGGCTGGAAATACACGCAGAAAATTACATGGGCGATGGCGGTCGCCCGCATGCCCAACTGCGCGCACTGCGCGAGGATTTCGCCATTTCGGTCCATGGCGTGGGTCTGTCGATCGGCGGTGACGGCCGCCTTGATCCGGACCATCTGGGTCGGCTGAAACATTTGGTAAGCTGGTTGGAACCCTCCAGCTTCTCCGAACATCTGGCATGGTCGACGCACGGGGCCGAGTTTCTCGACGATCTGCTGCCCCTGCCCTACACAGATGCGACCCTGACCCGCGTGGCTGAGCACATTGACGAGGTGCAGGAGGTTCTGGGCCGCCGGATGCTGCTTGAGAACCCGTCAAGCTATCTGGCCTTTGCTGAAAGCACCTGGTCCGAAACAGACTTCTTGGCCGAACTGGTCCGCCGCACCGGCTGCGGTCTGCTGCTGGACGTGAACAATGTGTTCATCTCCGCCACCAATCTCGACTACACGCCGCAATCATATCTCGACGCTTATCCCCTTGCCGCTATTGGAGAAATCCACGTGGGTGGACATGACGAGGATGAAGACGATCATGGCGCGCCGCTGTTGATCGACAGCCATGGGCGCGAGGCCGCGGAGCCTGTCTGGGCTTTGCTTGATCACGCGCTTGCTGGGACAGGGCCCGCACCTGTGCTGGTCGAATGGGACAATGATGTACCCGACTGGCCCACCCTGCGGGCCGAGGCCGAGCGTGCCGCCAGTGCCTTGGCCTCTGTGCCCGCCGGGTGACGCAATGACCACCACGCAAGCCGAGTTTCGCGCCGCATTGCTTGACCCTGCGCGCGCCGTGCCGGACGGGCTGACCGATCCGAAGGGCCAGCCGACCAGCCGCCGTTTTGCCGTCTATCGCAACAATGTCACCGTCGCACTGATCGACGCCTTGCGCACCGGGTTTCCGGTTTTGTGCAAGCTTTTGGGTGATCAGAACTTTGATCAGCTTGCCCGGCTCTTCGCCCGCGCGCACCCACCGACATCACCGCTGATGATGCACTATGGTGAGGATTTACCTGCCTTCCTCGACAGCTTCGAACCGCTGGCGCATATTGCGTATCTGCCGGATGTCGCACGCCTCGAACTGGCCTTGCGCCGCGCGTATCATGCAGCGGACAGAACGGCTCTTGATCCGGCACGGCTGGGCGCACTCGATCCAGATGTTCTGATGCAAACACGGTTGCACCTGTCGCCAACCGTGCAATTGGTCCATTCCCGGTGGCCCATTCACGACATCTGGCGGTACAACACCCAAGCGGATGCGCCAAAGCCGCGTGGCATCGCTCAGCCGGTCCTCGTGACACGAGCCGCGTTTGACCCAGAGCCCCATGCCCTCACACTCGCCCAAGCCGCTTGGCTGCAGGCGATTGCAGAGAACGCACCGCTGGAAAAAGCCGTGGATGCGGCGACCGCGCACGACGCCGAATTCGACCTTGGGCCGCTGTTGACCCTTCTGATCCAGCACAACGCCCTGACTGACATCTCCACTCCAAAGGACTGAACCATGACTGCCCTATCCCGCCTGCATGACGCGATCTTTGGCCCGCTTGAACGCACGGACTGGCTGTTGCCAACCCTCGCCCGTTTCCTCTTTGCCGCTGTTTTGGCGGTTTATTTCTGGGTGTCGGGCATGACCAAGCTGGGCGACGGCATCTTTGGCATCTTCCAACCGTCGCTGGGGGCCTATGCCCAGATCTTTCCCAAGGTGATGGAAAATGTCGGCTACGACGTCACGCAACTGGGCTTTTATCATTGGGCGGTGGTGACGGCGGGCACTGTGGCAGAGTTTGTTCTGCCCCTTCTCATCATCATTGGCCTGCTGACGCGGCTCGCGTCGCTGGGCATGATCGGGTTTATCGTTGTGCAATCGCTGACCGACCTGAACGGCCACGGCAAATGGGACGACGCGCTGGTGTTGGGGGCGTGGTTCGATGCCCCCTCAAACAGCCTGATCATGGACCAGCGCGCGCTGTGGGTGTTCCTGTTGCTGCTTCTGGTGATCAAAGGGGCCGGGCCGATCTCGTTCGATCGGGCCCTTGCCCCCAAACCTGCGCCGGCCGCCGCCTAAGCCACACCTAGGGCCGCTTGCACGTCCTTGGTCCAGCCAAGGTGCAAGCCGCCGTTGGCCGCAATCAGCGGTCGTTTCATCAGCGTTGGGTGCGCCGCCAGTAAGTCTTTCGGCGCGCCCTTGCGCTCTTCCTCAGACAGCCCGCGCCACGTCGTCGATCGTGTGTTGACCAGCGCATCCCCGAAGGCGGCAAGTGCTGCGTCCATCACATCGGCGGGTACACCATCGGCCCGTACATCCACAAACTGCGCGTCTGACAAAGCCTTGATGGCCTTGCGGCAGGTGTCGCATGTTTTCAATCCGTATATTTCCATATCTCGACCTCACTTTTGCGTTGAATTAAGCGGCATCTCGCACGGATTGCGAGGCCCAACCTTGATTTTCCCGTCCTGAGGGCAATCTCTGAATGAGCGCGCAGTCGTTTTGACTGCGTCGCACAAGGCCCCTGCCCGAAGGACCGACGCGGGGGAGACTGCAAGGTAAAGGAGGCACGGGAACATGCCAACTGGCACCGTGAAGTGGTTCAACACCACGAAAGGCTACGGTTTTATCGCCCCCGATGAGGGCGGCAAGGACGTTTTTGTTCATATTTCAGCGGTAGAACGGTCGGGGCTGACCGGGCTGGCCGACAATCAAAAAGTGAGTTTCGAACTGCTTGAGGGCCGCGATGGGCGTCAGATGGCAGGCGAGTTGAAACTGCTCTAGCGCCCAGACGCGACAAAGCGGCGCATGAATGCCATCCTGCGCCGCTTGATCCCAGTGCGATCAGATCAATCGTAGGTGCAGCCCTTGGTCCCGACAGGGCAGCTGCTTTGACGCACGTGGCGCACACGCTTTTTCACCGGGTGGGCCAGCGCCTGTTGGTACGTGATGTGCTGGTTGGGGCGACCGCAGCAAATGACACCGTCCATGGTGACGGGTTGCAGGCCTGCGGGGCAGTAATTGTGTTGGCTGTGGTAGGGGTAAATTTTTGGGCCGCTGTGGCTGTCGGCGAGTGCGGCGCCGGTACTTAGGAGTGCATAGACTGTTGCGGCTGTTATCACTTTTTTGAATGGCATATCTTCCCTCGTTCTTTCAACACACCACGAAATCTATGGGCACGATGCCCCTGATGTGATCACAAGTCCAGAAATTTTGGGATATTTGCTCAGCGCACGCATGATTTACCTTCATTTTGCGGATTTGTCGCTAGGCTGGACACAGTTTGAGCAGCACAGGGGTGCCCCCGATGACCGAACTGATGCGACTGTTGGCGCTGTATTACGCCTGTGAAGTGTCGGCCGAGACGACGTTTCCGTCGCCATCCGAATGGGCGCGGTGCATGGGGCATTACCATGCGGTCAAGGCGCATTTTGCGGGTGATCTGACCGGACCGCAGGCGCAGATCGAAGGGTACCGGGCCTGGAAAATGTGGGAAGATGAGAACGGCGCGCTGGTTGCCCAATTGCGGGACCGCGCGACACGCTAGGTCGGATTTTCCGTTTCTTCCCAATGCTCTCCCATCGCGACGATGCATGAGGTGCCGCTGGCATAGCGCACCACCATGGCCCAATCGCCGCGCTGATCCGTCCACACCTCCATCATCTGATCGGGGCTGCGCATTCCGCTAGCCGTGCGGGCGGAATGGAACTGCTGTTCCAGCTTTTGCTGCATCTGTTTGGTGGGCGCGCAGAGGATTTCGGCGATAGGATTGGCCGAGATGGGCGTGGCCAGAAGGGTCATGAATGCAGCTGCTCTGATCATGCGATCAACGTAACAGTTTTATGACGCACTGTGGATAAGTATTTCGTTCATTTTGGTTAAAACGGGCCCGAAGGGTGAACGGTGTCTAAACACTGCGCGCTTTGTGTTTACCCGTCGGGAATGGGGTCGGCGGACGGATTGGTGCGGCGGGCTGTGGGGGCAAAGTGCACATTTTCGGGCGGAAACTGCGTGTTTTGAGGCGGCGGATTTCGGGGGAAATGGGCGTGTTTTTGGGAAACTGCACATTTTGGGGGTGAAAGTGCGTGTTTTCGGGTGTCTTGCGTGGATGGGGTCCGGGTGGTGGTTAATGCGGGCGATTTTTCTTGCGGTTTGAGGTGGTGGGGTGGAACCCCACCCTACCGTTTTGGGGCGGGTGGTCCGGCTTGCGGGAGTGGTTTGATATGTGGGGATGGCGGGGTGAACCCCGCCCTACGGATTGGAGGGGATGGTGCGGGCGGGGGCGAGGGTCGCTCTCTGCCCAGCCCGCTGGCATGTCTTGGTAGGGCGGGATTTCATCCCGCCATCCGACGTTTCGATAGGGCGCGGAGCCGTGGCAGCGCCGGGTCAGCGGCTTTGCCGCGTCACCCGACAGTGTATTGCGCAGCAATGCACGAGAGGGCCGCGTGGGCTGATGGGCGGTTCGCGCAGCAACAAGCGATCCGTGAGATCGTTAAAAGCCATCTCAGGCGGAACCCCGGAGCCGGTTTCAATTGAGCGCGGAGCCGTGGTAGCGCCGGGCCGCGGGTTGGCGCAGCGACGAGGGTGCGGCGCGGTTTATGGTGATCGTTTGTCGAGTTTGGTCGGGCGGTGCGCTGGTGGTGATGTAGCGCCGGCCCGGGGGGCGGTCCGGCGCTGGCACGGCGGCCTTTGGCCTTGATTCCGTGCACGAAAGAAAGGGGACAGCTTCGTTTAGGGTAGTGGGCCACTATTCTCGTGCTGTTTCTTCTCGCACGCCACAATAAAAGCTTTCTTTGATCAAGTCCGCCTCGGCAATTTTATCACGCTTCGCTTTCTTCCAAGTCCACGAGCCCACAAGCGGCGGCGACTTCGTTATCATATTGTATGTTCGATTTAGAGAATGTACCGCTTCTGGATGAATGTTGTTTTTACTCCAATATCGCTCAATTTTCCGGCGCAAGTTCGAAAACTCATTTCCAGCCTGCTTGTGAAGTGCGGCGCGATTTCCGAACTGTAAAATATACTGCGCAGCCGATGAAAGAACAACAAGAAGACTGAGCGTCGATACAAGTAGTGGGCTATAATCAGACGACAGACCAAACAAGGACATAAAGCTGCCAACGTAGGCTCCATTGGAGCTAAAAAACAATACACTGATTGCAAAGGAAATATTGAAAATTGAGAGTGTTTTTTCTGAAGCCTCGCAATAGTTTGCCGCCGAGTAATGCGCAGCTGCAGCAATCAACAGCCTCTCATTCCACATGCAGAACAATTCTCTCGTGGTTTCTGGATCGCTTTGATAATCGTCGTAACCGTCCAAGTTGTTTACCTCACCATGCGTGCATACGTTTACGTATGGTAACCATTTTGAGACCGCCGTCACGTAAAAACAGATTTCTATCTAGGCCACTTCCGCCTTCAAGCTCCCGAAGCTCTTGGCGGCGCAACAAATACGTTCGAAGCCACTAAGAAGCGCCTTTCAAAACCCCCATAAACTCCCGCCATTCCCCCTTGGACATGCCGGAGTTTTCCTGCGTCACCTCTTCCCCCTTCAACATCCGCTGGATGCACCCCAGCGCCGTAGCCGACAGTGTCGCACCACCCATCCGGTAATCCTCGAACGCTTTATAGGCGGCGGGGACCCAATCCTTGACCATTTCGCAGATGGCATCGGCATAGACGCGGATTTCGTATTGGGCGTGGGCGTCCGCGCGCAGGCGGAGGAAGTGGAAGAGGTTGTGCAGGTCCACTTTCCAGTACCATTGGGTGTAGACATTGGCGGGCAGGTTCATGCGGGCGAGTTCACGGGCCAGCCCTGCCTGCCCGTCCTGGGAAATCATCTCTTCATAATGGTCGTAGCAGCGCATGGCGTCGTCGCGCAGGTAGTTGAGGACGCGCTGCGCCTCGTCGCCCGTCAGTGCTTCGCCCCTGCCCTGGTTGTTGACGACGGATTGGGCGGCGAGTGCGTCCTCGGCCGGGATGTAAAACTCGCGGTCGAGGATGGAGTAGCGGGCGGAGTACTCGTTTACGTTGGCCGTGCGGTGCCGGATCCATTGGCGGGCGACGAAGACGGGGAGTTTGACGTGCAGCTTGATCTCGCACATCTCGAACGGCGTCGAGTGCCAGTGGCGCATGAGGTAGCGGATCAGCCCCTCGTCATTTTGCACGGACTTGGTGCCCTTGCCGTAGCTGACCCGCGCGGCCTGGCAGATGGCGGCGTCGTCGCCCATGTAGTCGATGACGCGGACAAAGCCGTGGTCGAGGACCTCGTGCGCTTTATACAGATGCGCCTCCATGCCTTCGACGGTGGCGCGGAGCGTTTGGGTGGACTGGGCGCGCAGGGCGTCGATTTCGGACTGTTGTTCGGGGCTGAGCGGCATGGGGCGCGTCCTTTATCCACAGAATCTGTCGGGCCTACACCTTATCTTGGGGATCGCGCCATGAGAACCGCTAGATGAGGGCGGTTTTTTGGCAACGGTTCACGGGCGGCGCGAATCGTTCCCCATACGAAAGCGTTGACTTTTGGGGGGTTAGAGCGGACTCTTGAGCCAAAATAAGCAGTTACAATAAAATCGAGCAGGCTTCGCTATGAAAAGAATTGTCGTACCAGGGCTGTTGGCCCTGAGCCTTGTCGGGTGTGGCGATGGCAATCCGTTTACGGATGAGCAAGGTGACACCTCTCCCGATACTGGGACGGGCACGGATACCGGAACGGACACAGGCAACGGGTCGGACCCGGGCACTGGAATTGACAACCCGGCCCGTGACTTGCCGCCGGGCACCACATCGCCGACGGCCGACAGCGGGATTGTGCGGTCTGAACCGACCGAAGCCCAGGGTGGTCAGGTCGGGGACGGCTTTGCGACCGGCATCAGTTATGACCCTGCGACGGACCAGTTCTCTGTCGACAACCTCGCCTTTGATGGTGACAACGCCTATTCGCGCGGCACTGCGGTGTCGAGCCTTGGGCCCTATGCGGTGTATGAGGCCGACACGCAGTTTACCGACAGCCTGACTGGCACGCCGATCAACCAGTTGCGGCACCGCGCTGTCTATGGCGTCAGCGCCTCGGGTGAGACGCAGTTCGCGATTGTGCGGACGGGGGCGTATATTCCGTACGGGTTTGGCGGTTTTGTGTATCAGCGGAATGCGACTGCGACCCATGACGGGTCCGTGACGCTGCCGACGACGGGACAGGCTGTCTACACCGGACAGGCCGCAGGTTTGCGTGATTTCAACGGGGCGGGTGGCATTCAGTACACCACCGCCGACATGGAAATGGCCATCGATTTCAACGACTTCAACAATGGCAGCGGTGTGCGCGGCACGATGTCCAATCGCCGGGTGTTCGACATCAACGGCAATGACATCACCAATGATATCGTCACCGGTATCAACACCGAGGCCTCTGCAAGCCTGACGAACATCCCCGCGGTGGTCTTTACCATTGGGCCGGGTGTTCTGGATGCGAACGGTGAGATTGTTGGCGAGGTGACCAGTAACTTCGTGAACAACAACGGCCAGACCGTGAACTACGAAACCGGCAACTATTACGCCATCATTTCGGGTGACAACGCGGACGAGGTCGTAGGTGTGATTGTCGCGACGAGCAGTATCGGTGGCAACGGCGCGACCGTCCGTGACACCAGCGGCTTCATTGTTCTGAGGTAAGCACATGGCACAGGCCGCAAAAAAAGTGCGGCGTGTGCGGGACAGGGTGGCGCGATTGGCTGCTGTTTGCGGGGTCGCGATGGGGGCAAATGTGCTTGTCGCACAGGGCCTTGCCGATCCCGCCACACATGATCCGGCACCGCAACAAGCCGACGACGCGGCATCACATGTGCTGTCGCCCCAGGCGCTGCGCGTGGCTGCGGCAGAGGCCTTGCGCGTGGGTCAAGCGCGCCAGGCGCTGCGCTTTTCCACAGCGCTGACCCAGCGGGACACATCCGATCACACCGCCTGGATGCTGAAAAGCCAGGCGTTGCGCGATGTGGGTGATTTTCGCGAGGCAATACATGCTGCCCGTACGGCCTGGTCATTGTCAGAGAAGGACGAGGACCGCTTTGCCGCTGCCATGATCATGGCGCAAGCGTTGTCGTCGGATGGCAAGCGGACGCGCGCGCAGCTGTGGCTGCGTCGGGCCGGGCAACATGCACCCACCGCAAACCATGAAGCGCTGGCCAAGGACCGGTTCCGCTATGTTCAAAGCCGGAACCCGTGGCGCACCGACTTGTCATTTACCCTGGCCCCGACATCGAATGTGAACAATGGCAGTTCGAAAGAGACAACGCAGCCAGGCTATGCGTTGGCAGAAATTATCGAAGTGCTATTGGGGGTCCCGGTAGAACAAGTAGCAACTGCGCTAGATGGCGACGCACAAGCCTTGTCCGGGCTGGAATACGGGGTCAATGGAACAACGCGCTACCGGTTCAGGCAAACAGATCAAGTTGCGCAAGACGTGTTTTTTCGCGGCAGCTACCGCACCTATGTCCTGTCGGACAGTGCAAGAAGGCAGGCCCCGAACTCTTCTGGATCAGACTTTGCCGTCGGCAGCGCAGAAATCGGCTATGCTTTCACACATATTGCGTCGGACGGCAAGGCGCGCAACAGCCTCGCATTTTCCGTTGGCCAGTCCTGGTTTGGAGGCGAGGAAAACAGCAGCTTTGCCACCGCCAATGTCGGCCGCATAACGCGCCTGAACGAACGCACACACCTGCGTCTATCAGCCAATCTGAGAGAAGTGGTCGGACAGCAGACTGCGGACGAGACTAGGATCGGAGTTTCGGCTGGCGTGATCAGATCGCTATCAAACGGAGCACGCCTTGACCTGTCTATAGGTGTCGCGGAAACGACATCACCGGTAGAACCGGCCGAATTTGAAGAGTTCAGCCTTTCTGCAGGTTACAGTCCAGCGAAAAAAATCATGGGTACGAAGTTCAATTTTGGCGTAACAGCGCAGATGCGCGATTATGACGTGTCACCCTTTGACCGTGCGGGCCGCGAGGATCTGTCGATTTTTGCGACAGCCACTGCCACATTCACGAATGTTGATTACTACGGCTTCAACCCGACCGTGACGTTGCGCGGACGGGCCACCGGCTCCAACATCAACCGCTACGACGTGAACCAGGTCACGCTGGGCGTTGGTATCAGTTCATCCTTCTGAACGCCTGTTTGTGATTGCCATCCGTCTCGACAGCGCGGGTCGGCGTGCTAGGCTTGCGGTGACTGTGACAAAGGGAGCGCTGCGATGGCACTGACATATCTGCACACAATGGTTCGGGTCAAAGACCTGGAGGCGTCGATGGCGTTTTATAAGCTGCTGGGGCTGGAAGAGACTCGGCGCCATGACAGCGAAGGCGGGCGGTTTTCGCTGATCTTCATGGCGCCGCCGGATCAGCCCGAGTGTCCGGTTGAACTGACCTACAACTGGGATGGCGATGACGAATTGCCCAGCGACAGCCGGCATTTTGGTCACCTCGCCTACCGCGTCGACAATATTTACGAGATGTGTCAGCACCTTATGGACAATGGTGTGACCATCAACCGTCCGCCGCGCGACGGGCACATGGCCTTTGTCCGGTCGCCCGACAACGTCTCGATTGAGCTTTTGCAGGCGGGTGACGCCCTGCCCGCACAAGAGCCGTGGGCGAGCATGGAAAACACGGGCCATTGGTAAGACCTGCGGTCTGTTTGGCCTTGTGCGTCGCGGCATCCCCTGCCGCGGCGTGCAGGTTGGCGCTGCTGTTGGCGCTCGACGTGTCGTCTTCGGTCGATGCGACAGAAGACCAGTTGCAGCGCGGCGGTCTGGTGGCGGCGCTGACTGCGCCAGAGGTGCGGGCCGCGTTCTTTGCCACCGATGATCCGGTGGCCTTGGCCGTGTACGAGTGGTCGGGCCGGTATAATCAGGAAGTGGTGCTGGACTGGACGCTGATCGACGGCCCTGCGGCGTTGTTGGACGCGGCGGAGACTGTCGCCGCAAGCAAGCGGTCACATAACGAGTTTCCCACAGCGATGGGCTATGCGTTGGGCTTTGGGGCCGAGATGCTGGGGCGCGCGCCGGAGTGTCTGTATCGCACCATCGACATGGCGGGCGACGGGCAGAACAACGAAGGGTTTGGGCCGCAACTGGCCTACCGCGAGTTTCCCTTTGATGAGGTGACGGTGAACGGGCTGGTGGTGAACGCGGCAGAGTTTACGTCCGAGACCATGCTGATCGAGTTTTATGAGCGCGAGGTGTTGCGCGGACCCGGTGCGTTTCTGGAGGTGGCGCAGGGGTTTGAGGACTATGAGCGCGCCATGCGCCGGAAGCTGGAGCGTGAGTTGACGCCGCCCATCATTGGCAGCCTCGACACCGGACAGCGCGGCGGATGAGGACGGCGGCGCTGATCATGGCCTGTTGTGCGGGGATGATCGGTGCCAGCGCGCAGGGGGCCTGTCGGCAGGCGCTGGCGCTGGGGTTGGATGTGTCGGGGTCGGTTGATGCGCTGGAGTACCAGTTGCAGATGGACGGGCTGGCCGAGGCGCTGGACAGCGGTCGGGTACGGCAGGCCCTGTTGCAGATGCCATCGGCGCCGGTGCACCTGCTGGTGTACGAGTGGAGCGGGCCCGAAGACCCGGCCGTGATCCTGCCCTGGACGGCCATTGACAGCGCACCGGCCCTGGACGCCGTGATCGGACATTTGCGCGCGACCGAGCGGCGGCAGGCCAGTCCTGGGACCGCGCTGGGTCTGGCCATGCGCGAGGGTGTGGCGCATCTGATGGAGCGGACGGACTGCTGGAAGCTGACGCTGGACATCTCCGGCGACGGGAAGTCGAACCTTGGGATCAGGCCCGCGGATGTAAAGCCGGAGGTGGAGGCCACGGGCATCACCATCAATGCGCTGGTCATTGGTGCCGATGCGCCCAGCTTTGGTGATGCGCGGCAGGCGGAGATTTCGGAACTGTCCGCCTATTTCCAGAACAATGTCATCGTCGGCTCTGACAGCTTTGTGGAGACCGCGCTGGGGTTCGAGGACTATGCCGCCGCCATGGCTCGCAAGCTGGAGCGCGAGTTGGAAACGCTTATTCTGGGCAAGGGCCCCCTGCCCCAGTTTCCCGATGCGCCCCCTGCCGCTGATGCGGCGCAATCATTGGAGTAGCCGTCAGTAGATATAGCGGATCTGGTCGGTCCAGTACCGTTCCATCCGCTTGAGCGATGCGGTGATGTCGATGATCCCTTCGGGGCCGAGCACACCCTTGGATTGCAGCCCTTCGGCGTGACGCAGGAACAGTTCGTTCACCACGTCGCGGATCTTGCGCCCCTTGTCGGTCAGCTTGACACGGACCGAGCGGCGGTCAATCTCGCACCGTTGGTGGTGCATGTAGCCCATTTCGACCAGCTTCTTGAGGTTGTAGCTGACATTGGAGCCCTGGTAGTAGCCGCGGCTTTTCAGCTCGCCTGCCGTCACCTCGTTGTCGCCGATGTTGAACAGCAAGAGCGCCTGCACCGCGTTGATTTCCAGCACGCCGACACGCTCAAACTCGTCCTTGATGACGTCGAGCAGCAGTCTGTGCAACCGCTCCACCAGCGACAGCGCCTCAAGATACCCGACCATGAAGCCCGCGTTTGCTGCGTTTCGTTCGGCCACCCCGGGGACCTGGCCAATGGGGTCCTGAATGCTCATCCGTCTTCTCCGACCTGATCTGCTCAGATCAGAAGATGCGGATGATTCGGAAATATTCAGTTAAATGCTGCAGAGCCCTTATTTTTCGGGCTGAAACGTGCGTGAGACGTCTTCGATCAGGGCGGCGATATGGTCCGGCGCGGCCTCTTGCCCCGTCACCCAGCGATAGAGATCCTGATCGTTTTCGTTCAGCATCGCGTCATAGGTATCAAGCTCGGCATCCGTCATGTCCGCCAGATGACGGCCCGCATAGGTCGACAGGATCAGGTCCATTTCCTTGATCCCGCGGCGCATGGAGCGCATGTGCAGCCGCTTGAGCCGGTGTTCGCGCAGTTCCTCAGACATCGGAGGGTGCCTGCATCGCGGCGCGGAGTTTCTTTTCCAGACGGCCCAGTTGCTCGGCCCGCGCCAGCATGTCGGAGCGCATGTCGCGCACTTCGGTCAGCAGGTCGCGCATGTCCGCGGTCAGCGGCTCTTCTTCGACCGGTGCATCCAGCCCTTCGCCTTCGCCGTTGATCAGCCACATCATCGACACGTTCAGCAGCCCGGCCATCATCGACAGGCGGTTGGCACGCGGCTCGCTCAGGTCATCTTCCCACGAGCGCAGGGTCGCCAGACGCACACCCAGCCGCTTGGCCAATTGCTTTTGCGTCATGCCCGCCTGTTCGCGGGCGCCTGCCACACGGTCGCCAAAGGTTGCCGCCTCGGCGCTATACCAGCCCTGTAGATCGTCCATGTGGTCTTCTCCTTCGTGGTCCTGGCGCTTGATTGCGCGGGGGCTGCCGCCTATGAGGGGCTGGATACCGCGCTAGCACCCAGAGGCCAACATGACATTCCTTTCCGCGACACTCGACCGCGTCAAACCGTCCCCGACTGTCGCCCTGACGGGCCAAGTGGCTGCCCTGAAAGCGCAGGGCAAGGACATCATCGGCCTGGGTGCGGGCGAGCCGGATTTCGACACGCCGCAGAATATCAAGGACGCCGCCGTGGTGGCCATCGCGCTTGGCAAGACGAAGTATACCCCCGTCGATGGAATTCCAGAGCTGAAGCAGGCCATCGTCGATAAATTCAAGCGGGACAACGGGTTGGAGTATACGACTGCCCAAGTCACCGTGGGCACGGGCGGCAAACAGATCCTGTACAACGCGCTGATGGCAACGCTGAACGAGGGCGACGAGGTTGTCATCCCCGCCCCCTATTGGGTGAGCTACCCGGACATGGTCCTGCTCGCAGGCGGCACGCCTGTGGTGGCCGAGGCGTCGTTGCAGACCGGGTTCAAGCTGACCGCCGATCAGCTGGAATCCGCCATCACGGACAAGACCAAGTGGCTGATTTTCAACTCGCCCTCGAACCCAACGGGCGCAGGATACACCCGCGAGGAGCTGAAAGAGATCACCGATGTGCTGATGCGGCACCCGCATGTGTGGGTGATGACGGACGATATGTATGAACACCTCGTCTATGACGATTTCGAGTTCACGACCCCGGCACAGATCGAGCCGCGTCTCTATGATCGCACCTTGACGGTCAACGGCGTGAGCAAAGCCTATGCCATGACCGGATGGCGCATCGGCTATGCGGCGGGCCCCGAAGAGTTGATCAAGGCGATGCGCAAGGTGCAGTCGCAATCGACCTCGAACCCTTGTTCGATCAGCCAACATGCCGCCGTCGAGGCGCTGAACGGCACGCAGGACTTCATCGCGCCAAACAACGAGGTCTTCAAGCGTCGCCGCGATCTGGTCGTCGACATGCTGAATGCGGCCGAGGGCATCGCCTGCCCGGTGCCGGACGGGGCATTCTATGTCTATCCGTCCATCGCGGGCTGCATCGGAAAGACATCCGCCGGGGGCGTAAAGATCGAGAATGACGAGGATTTTTGCACCGCCCTGCTGGAAGAGACCGGCGTGGCCGTCGTGTTCGGTGCCGCCTTTGGACTATCGCCGAACTTCCGCGTCAGCTACGCTACCTCGGACGAGGCCCTGAAAGAGGCCTGCACCCGCATTCAGACATTCTGTGCGGGGCTTACATAACGAGGGTTGGTATATGGGCGCGGAGCTTCCTGACTATTATTTCCGTGTGCGCGAAAATGGGGCGGCCGTGTTTCGGGTCGATACCGAAAACCGGCAGCGCCGGATCGAGATGGACCAGATCGCGGTCATCAATATCCGCAATGGAGAGATCAAGCCGCATGGCGACAGAACCCTGTCGCCGGAGGATTTGGCGCGGATCGAGGCGTGGATGGAAGAGCGCGCTGACGTGCTGGCCCATCGTGACATCGACGACATTCACCGGGCGGTGGATTACCTGAACCTGACGACGCAATGGGCGCAAAGCCGGGCGACGGATGATCAGTTGGAGAATGTGACCGATGCGCTGCTGCTGGCCATGCACGACCTACGGTCGGTGCTGGTGCGCAAGAAGGCTGACCGGTTGATCAAGGGCTGACGGGACGGCGGGCGGGGCGTCTTTCCGCCCCTCTTTACGGGGCGGGAACAGCGCCCGATCCGACCGGGCCGCGCAATCTGGGCACGGACACGGTCCAGAAGCGGATCATCAGCGCAACACCTGCACAGGCGAGACCAAAGACAAGGCCGAGCCAGACGCCGACCCCTTCCCAGCCCAGGACAAAGCCCAGAACATAGGACGCGGGCATACCGACCAGCCAGTAGGAGACGGCGGCCAGCACCATGGGCACCTTCGTGTCTTGCACGCCGCGCAGCAGCCCCAGCGCAATCACCTGCGCCCCATCCACGAGTTGGAAGAGGGCCGCGAGGGCCAAGAGCACGATCCCGATCTCAAGGATCTGGTCGCGGGCAGGTTCGTCCCGTTCCATGAACAGCGAAATCAGCGGCTCGGGCAGCGCGATGAACAGGATGATCGTCGCAAGTGCCATGGCGAGGCTCATCACAATCACCGTGCGCGCGCCGCGCAGCATGTGATCGAGGTCGCCGCGCCCATAGGCGTTGCCTGCCCGGATTGTGGCGACATTGCTGAGCCCCAGGTGCACCATGAAGGTGATCGACGCCAATTGCAGCGCGATGTTGTGCGCCGCCAGCGGGATCGTGCCCAGCCAGCCCATCATGAAGGCCGAGGCCGCAAAGAGGCCCACTTCGCTGAGGTTGGTCAGCCCGATGGGCCAGCCGAGGCGGAAGACCCGCCCCAACATCTCCCAATCGGGGCGCCAGAAGCGTTTAAACAGCTGGTGTTGTGGCAGCGCGATCAGGGCGTAGCCGACGATCCCCGCCAGCATCACGAACTGGGTCAGAAGGGACGCCACCGCCGCCCCCGCGATGCCCCATGTCGGCGCCCCCCAGTTGCCGAAGATGAAAGCGTAGTTCGCAAATGCATTTGCAACAGCTGCGGCAAGCGTGATCCAGAGCACGATCTGTGTCCGCTCCAGTGCCGCGAGATAGCTTTTGATCGTCATCACCAAGAGCGCTGGCACGATGCCCCAGCCTGCGATGGAAAGATACTCCGCCCCCAGCTTTGCCACCTGATCCGTCTGCCCCAGCGCAAGCAGCACCCGTTCGGCCATCAGCATCACCGGCAAAGCGCACACCGCAAAGCCAAGGCTCAGCCAAATCCCCATGCGCGTGGCGCGCCGCAGGTTGGTTTCGTCTCCTTCAGCGTGGAAGGAGGCGACCATGGGCATGACCGCCCAGGCAAAGCCGGAGCCCATTAGGAACATCACGAAGAACAGGCTGCCTGCGACGCCGAGGGCTGCAAGCTCTTCCACCCCGTACCAGCCCAGCATGACCGTATCCGTGACGCCGATGGCCACCTGCCCCAGATGCCCGCCGATAAGCGGCAGACCGAGGACAAGGACCGCACGTGCGTGGGCCAGATATGACATCTGTGTTGTGGACATACTTCACCCTTACGCCTGCTTTTTGGGCAAGGGAAGACCTCGCGTGATGCGTGCGACGGGATGTTTAAAGCAGCGGCAGCACAAGGGCTGTGGCGATGAGGGCAATCAGGGCACCGGCGGCGGCCTCGATCAGTGCCATGGCGCGCACGGCCCCTGTGCCGGACCAGCCTGCAAGGACAGATTGCCGGGCCCCGACAGCGGCCAGCGCCACCAGCACCGTCACGCTGGCTGTGCCCAGTCCCATGACGATGGCCCCCGCGATGCCTGCCCATGGGATGCCCAGCCCAAAGCACAGGATCAGCAGGAACACAGCCCCGGTGCAGGGCCGGATCGCGATGGACCCGATGATGGCCGCTGCATCCCGCAGGGAGGTGACGGCTGCCGCCTGTGCAGGTGTTGGCGCGTGGGCGTGGCCGCAGCTGCTGCAATGCCCGTGGTCGTCGATGTGGTGATGATGATGATGTGTGTTCGCCTTGGCCCCCCGGGTGCGGCGCAGGCCGCGCACCATTAGCCATAGCCCAACAAGGGCGATGGCGATGTAGCTTGCGGGGGCGAGGACCTTGTCCGCGGTGTCCGTCATCTCGGTCCGCCCCCAGCCGAGGACAAAGGCGCCCAGCGACACCAGCAGGATGGCCGTTGCCGCTTGCGCCAGAGAGGACAGGACCGCCAGCAAAGACAGACGCCGCGCGGTGACCCGTTCCGCAGCGCCGTAGCCGCCGATCACCAGCTTGCCGTGGCCGGGGCCTGCGGCATGAAAGAACCCGTAGGCCCCGCAGAGGCCCATGAGCGCGAGCCACGCGCCCGGCTCGCCCGCGCGCACGGCCCGCAGGCCACCGGCGAGGGCGTTCTGCGTGTCACGCTGCTGGGCCGCAGCCCATTGGCCAATATCGGACACGCCCCCAAAGCCAAAGAGCCAGAGCAGCGTGCCGCCGATCACGAGGCAGGCGGAAATCCTCAGCCAGAGCATGAGAGCGTGACCGTGTCAGCAAAGGCTTCGCCGACTTCGGGAAAGGTGTCTTCGACCTCGGCCGCGGGGGTGGCGTAGAGCAACTCTTCGACCAGCGTATAGGCAGCATCGAGGTCCGCACGCTGGATTGCCGCGTTGCACGGGCCATCGACGGCCACAGGAGCGATCAGATCGTAGGCGGTGTAAAAGGTCGGGTCATAGGCCTTGAGCACAAGGCCCTCTGCCCTGCCCTCGGCGGGCCGAAAATGCACTGTGGTGATCCGCCCGGCATCGACCGAGACGCCCCGGCCCTGCGGTTTGCCAAGCGTGACCGGCGTGCCGTTGCGCAGCGCATAGCTGTCGCCCTCGAACCCAGGTATCCATTGCAGATCAAAGCCATCCAGCCGCTTCAATTCGCTGGGTGTCAGCTGACCGTCACCATCCTGGTCCAGGCCGTAATCCGTCAGCAAAAGCAGGGAATAGAAGTCGTCATAGGTCCACTGCACCTCGACCCCCTCAAAAGTGCCGTCATCGCCGACCATCACCCGCAGCTTGGTGTCGATAAACACATGCGGGTGCGCCGACGGCAGGGTCGCGGGCCAGGCAAAAACTGCGGCAAGAGCTAAGGAGCGGACAAAACGCATGGGACCAGATTTAGGCACAGACCGGTGCGGCCTCAACCCCGTTTCGGCATTTGGGCAAAGCCGCGCTTCTGCCAGAACTGTCAAATTCATCACAAGACATTGCTTGCACTGGAAAATGGCTCTGTCACTGTGGCACTGTAGCGAGTGACTATGTTACCATAGGTTGAATCTTGTTAAAGGGCATTTGGATGACCGTTCCTCGCACCCCGGGTCTGGCAATTGCCGCCACGTTGGCGGCCGCTGGCGCCTGGGCCAACCCCATTGATCAGATCCGGCCTGACGCCCCCGAACTGGCCCCTTATGGTCCGCTGCCGGTCGGCGTGCAAACATTGGAGGTCACGGTCCCCGAAAGCATTGATATCCTCAATGTCGAGGAAGGTGTCATTCCCAGATATGACCGCCCCCTGACGCTTGAGGTCTGGTACCCGGCGGCGGAGGGCACCGAGCCCGGCGAGGCCTACACAGCGATGATGCGCGACGGCGTGACCGAAGTGACCCTTACCGGCAGGGCCGCCCGTGACGCGGACCCGGCGACCGGCACGCGCTATCCGCTGATCATCATCAGCCACGGCTATCCCGGCAACCGCTACCTGATGAGCCATTTGGGCGAAAACCTGGCCTCGAAAGGTTATGTCACGGTTTCGATCGACCATACCGACAGCACCTATTCGGATCAGGCGGCCTTTGGCTCGACACTGTATAACCGGCCCTTGGACCAGGCCTTTACCCTCGACCATATGGCTGCGTTGGAGGGCCCCTTGGGCGATATCATTGATGCCGAGAACACCGGTGTCATCGGATATTCCATGGGCGGCTATGGGGCGCTGATCTTTGGCGGTGCCGGGGTCACCAAAGCCTCGACCGAGTTCAGCTGGGGTGCCCCGGGCGGGTTGCTTGAAGTGCATCTTGAACAGTCGGAGACCCACGAGGCGCTGCTGGACAGCCGGGTCAAGGCTATCATTGCGGTGGGTCCGTGGGGCAACAATGCAGGGTTCTGGGACGCAAGCGGTGTCGCCGATCTGCGGGTGCCCACGCTGTTCATGGCGGGCAGTGACGATGATGTGTCCGTTTACGATGCGATGCGCGCCTTTTTCACCGGCGCGGCTGGCACGGACCGGCATTTGCTGACCTTTGACTATGCCAACCACAATGCTGCCGCCCCAATGCCTGCGCCCAAGGAAAGCTGGCAGCCGGTTGAGGGCCTCGAATTCGTGCCGTTTGAACACTATGCGGATGCGGTGTGGGACACGACGCGCATGAACAACATCGCCCAGCATTTCGCGACCGCCTTTATGGGACTGCATTTGAAAAGCGACACCGAGAAGGCGGAGTATCTTGAGCTGGTGCCCAATGCCGCCGACGGGATCGTTGCCGTGGACAATGCGGGCGAGCCGACCGAAGACCACACCTATTGGAAGGGCTTTGCCCCCCGCACAGCAAAGGGCCTGCGGTTCGAGACGCTTCCCAAGGGCCAGTGATGCAGGTGGCGACCCGCACACTTGGCGGGCATGAGTTTAAAGTCCGCAGTTGGGGTGATCCGGCGCTGCCGATGATCCTGATGTTGCATGGGTTTCCCGAATATGGGGGCGCCTGGGACGAGGTCGCGACCCGGTTGTCGGATCGCTACCACTGCGTGGCACCCGACCAGCGCGGATATGGCGCGAGCTATGCCCCGGATGACGTGGGTGCCTATGCCACGTCGAAACTGGTGGGTGACATGGCGGCCCTGATTGGCGATCGGGGTCCGGTCATCGTCATGGGCCATGATTGGGGCGCGTCCGTCGCCTATGGTCTGGCCATGTTCCGCCCCGATCTGGTGTCGCGCCTGATCATCGCCAATGGTGTGCATCCCGTGCCGTTTCAGCGGGCCATGGCCGCGGGCGGTGCGCAATCCGAGGCGTCGCAATACATCAATTTTCTGCGCAGCCCGGGGTCGGAAGATGCCTTGGCCGCCGATGATTTTGACAAGCTGTTGAAGCTGTTTTCCGCCAAGATGGACATGTCCTGGCTGCATGGGGACCGGTTGGAGGCTTATAAGGCCGTTTGGCGGCAGTCGGAGCTGAAGGGGATGATCCACTGGTACCGCGCCTCGCCCCTGATCGTGGCGGACCCGGGTGTGCCCGTGGAGATGCCCGACCTGCCGCTGGAGCGGTTGCAGGTGCGTTGTCCGCATCTGCTGATCTGGGCGGATGGCGACACGGCGCTGCTGCCGGTATCGACCGAGGGATTGGAGGCGTTTGCCCCCGAGCTGACGCGCGCGCATGTGGCGGACGCAGATCACTGGCTGTTGCATCAGCAACCGGACGAGGTTGCGCGGATCATACGGGACTGGCTGGACTAGCCAACAGACTTCACAGACGCATCCGTTCGCGTCATAGTCGTGCGCATATTTCGCAGCGACGGACCATTTCAGTGACCCATAGATACGATATTGCACGCGCGGCCCAGATGGTCGAAGCCTCCTACCTTTTGTTCAAGCGCCGCCCGCCCCGTACGTCGCTGGATACGAGTGTGAAGGACACGCTGGACAAGAACCACGTACAGGCTGTCTTTCTAAAGCAGAACATTCTGCTGATCCCCGGGTCGAACTCGGTCGCCGATTATATGAAGTTCAACCTTCGTGTTCTGAATTTTGGCGGCAAGAAGTACCGTTTGAACGACGAGTTGACCGAAAAGTGGGGTGCCCATGATGTAATCTGGCATCAGGGGTTCATGCGCCATGCCAAGGTGATTGCCGACTGGATGCAGAAGAACCGCTATCGTCCCAAATACATCATTGGCCACTCGCTGGGGGCGGCGGCGACACAGATCCTGGTGCGCACCCATGACGTTCCGGGCATCGCCTTTGCCGCGCCGCGCGTGACGCGGGGGATCGTGCAACCGGCGCCCGCCTCGAAATGCCTGTGCCTGAACCGCAATGACGACCGGGTGTGCGACCTGCCCTCAAGCTTTCAGCATCTAGGCGAGGTGCATGCCGGTGAAGGCGAGCGCAAGTTCCTGCGTTTTGATCATCAGATGGACAGGTATCAGGAGATGGTGACTGCGCAACAGGCAGCGGGCGTGCTTGGCACCCACTGGCCTGCCTGATCACTCTTTCCCCGTCTGATCCGCTCTGGCATAGTGGCCGCCAATCAACAAAGAGCAGCTGCCATGACCGACCTTCTGAGCGGGACACCCAAGTCTTCCGACTATGACGCATCCTCGATCCAGGTGTTGGAGGACATGGAGCACGTGCGCCTGCGCCCCGGCATGTATATCGGGGGCAAGGACGACCGCGCGCTGCACCATATGGTGGCGGAGATCATCGACAACTCGATGGATGAGGCCGTAGCCGGGCATGCCACGTGGATCGAGGTGGAACTGCACGAGAACGGGCATGTGTCGGTGCGCGACAATGGGCGTGGCATCCCCACCGATCCGCACCCAAAGGACCCTTCGAAATCGGCGCTTGAGATCATCTTCTGCACGCTGAACGCGGGCGGCAAGTTTTCCGGCGACAGCTATGAGACATCGGGTGGTTTGCACGGGGTTGGTTCGTCCGTCGTGAACGCCCTATCCGACCATCTGCGGGTCGAGGTGGCGCGGAACCGCGAGCTTTACGCGATGGAGTTCGCCCGGGGTGTGCCGCAGAGCAAGCTTGAGAAGGTCGGCGCGGCGCCCAACCGGCGCGGCACGGCGGTGACCTTCCATCCGGATGCGGAGATCTTTGGGTCGCTCAAGCTGAAGCCCGCCCGCCTGTTCAAGATGGCGCGGTCGAAGGCCTATCTGTTCTCGGGCGTGGAAATCCGCTGGAAATCCGGCATCGACGATGGGGAGACGCCGCGCGAGGCGACGTTCCACTTTCCCGGCGGTCTGTCCGACTACCTGACTGAAGCCTTGGGCGGGGCGACCACCTATTCGCAAGCCCCCTTTGCCGGGTCGGTGTCGTTCGAGAAGTTCCAGGTGCCGGGCAAAGTCGAATGGGCGATCAACTGGACGCCGTCGCGCGACGGGTTCATCCAGAGCTACTGTAACACAGTGCCCACGCCCGAGGGTGGTACGCACGAGGCCGGATTCTGGGCCGCGATCCTGAAGGGGATCAAGGCCTATGGCGAGTTGGTCAACAACAAGAAGGCCAGCACCATCACCCGCGAAGACCTGACCACCGGGGCCGGTGCGCTGGTGTCCTGCTTTATCCGCGAGCCTGAATTCGTGGGCCAGACCAAGGACCGGCTGGCCACGGTCGAGGCGCAGCGGATGGTCGAGAACTCGGTCCGCGACCATTTTGACAACTGGCTGGCCGCCGACACCAAATCTGCCGGGGCCATCCTTGATTTTCTGGTCCTGCGCGCTGAGGAACGGCTGCGCAGGAGGGCCGAGAAAGAAACACAACGCAAATCCGCCACTAAGAAACTACGGCTTCCCGGCAAATTGGTGGACTGCTCTTCTTCAACACGGGACGGCACGGAGTTATTCATTGTTGAAGGAGATTCTGCGGGCGGGTCGGCCAAGATGGCACGGGATCGCAAGACGCAGGCGCTGTTGCCGCTGCGCGGCAAGATCCTGAACGTGTTGGGCGCGGCGTCGTCCAAACTGGGCTCGAATGCCGAAATTTCTGATCTGACTCAGGCGCTTGGCGTGGGTCTTGGGGCGAAGTTCAACCTGGATGATCTGCGCTATGACAAGGTCATCATCATGACCGACGCGGATGTGGACGGCGCACATATCGCGGCACTTTTGATGACTTTTTTCTACACCCAGATGCGCCCCATGATCGATGCGGGGCACCTGTATCTCGCCTGCCCGCCCCTGTTCCGGCTGACGCAGGGCGCGCGCCGTGTCTATTGCCTTGATGAGATTGAGAAGAACGACCTGATGGAGCGCGGTTTGGGCGGCAAGGGCAAGATCGACGTCTCCCGCTTCAAGGGTCTGGGCGAGATGGACGCGAAGGACCTGAAGGACACCACCATGAACCCCGAGACACGCAAACTGATCCGCGTGTCGATTGACGAGGATGAACCGGGCGAGACCGGCGATCTGGTCGAGCGTTTGATGGGCAAGAAACCGGAGATGCGGTTTCAGTACATCCAGGAGAACGCGCGGTTTGTGGAGGAGTTGGATGTTTAGTCGACGTCCAAGGGCGGGTTATCCCTGTGTAGCCAACTGGGAAAACGTGTCCGATCCTGACTGCGTAACTCATCTAAAGCTCTGTAGTTTCGCTCTTCTAAGTACCTCTTTTTGTCGGACTTTAGATTCCGCCGCTCCCTTTGACCCAAGTAAAGTACCTCTAACATCCGCCGTTCGTCATTCAACGGCGGTATAGGATGTGTAATCAAAGTCGTGTCTAAATGCGTCGTTGATACATGCTTTAGCGTTTGAGCTATGGCGCCGAACGCAGCCTCTACTTTTGCTCGGCTGGCTTTCTCAAGTTTCGCATGGCCATCGCGATAGTCAAAATCCGAGTGAGCGATACGCTTGTTCGACCAATTTCTCGCAAAAGCAGCCAATTCGATGGACGTCTTCACTAAGCTTGCCAAAACTTGGTCATCAGGAAAACAAAACTTGCGAAGCCCTTGAACGGATACAGACTTAGTCCTTCGTCTTTCGTTGTTTGGGGGTTCATTCAGTTTCCGAATATTTAATAGCGTCCGCTCGAATAAAACTCGCTCGAGGGTATTTGCAGTTGGGCCAGAAACCTCGTTCAAGAGGTCTACAGTTTCCTCATTTGTTCCAAAAAGAGACCGATACAATCGCCATTCGACACGTGCCGAGAATAGGTCCTGCTTTACCAACTCCAAGTATTTTTCAGGATTCATCATCCTAGATTGTTTACACACATTAGCCATTCGAGAAAGCCCCGTCGACGGGCCGCGGTGCGACGATCCGGCCTCTCCGCAGCAGCGCTTTATGGTTGCAAGGTACATCTTCGATCCGAGCGACGCGCAGACATCAACCATATCGCCGTGCCCGGGGGGCGGCCCGGCGATCGGGCGGCGGCCTATGGCCTTGATTCCGCCCTCTGGTGCGCAGTTCTAATGAGGACAGAGGAGACACCGCATGGCTCTTCGTGTTGTGCAAACAAAAACGACGGAGGCTTTCGCCTCCGCCGGTACTCGCTAAGCCAACCTGGCCAACGTGGCCGGTGTTGCCTCTGTATGCTCCCTCAATGGTTAACGAGCGTTTACCAAAGCGGGGCATCTTCGGGGCATGTCAAAGGCGGCGGGGGACATACTCGTTAAGGGGGGACAAACGAAAAGGGCCCTCCGCCGCGCTGATCACCCCCGGGACGTCCAGACAACCGGGGGCGAACCCCATCAGATCGTGACGCCGACAATGGCCCACAGGCTCATCAGGCTGGCGAAGCCGAACAGGGTCGGCACAATGACTTTTGCCATCTCATCTTCTCCTTTCCAGGCAGGCCGGGAACCCGTGAGTGGTGGCCTGCGGTGCGGTCCGCGGAAGGTGTTTCCGCGATGATGGTTAAGACGTGGGGACGCCCCGTTGACACAAACACCCCCGTATCCATCACCTCTGATCACGGAGATGCGACGGTGTCGTGCGCTGTGTTGCGGTTTCCTGTCTTGATCCCCGGCCCGATCTGGCCCCTACTGCAGCCATGATCCTGCGTGCTCTTCTGATCCTGACCTTGCTGGCCGGTTGCGGTCGTCCATTGACAGAGGCCGAGCGCGCCTTTGCCAGCGCGATCCATGGCGATCAGTTGAGCCACGACCGTGTGCGGCTGGTGGATGGTGCACCGACCCGCGCTGTCACCTTCAAGCGCAAGGCGCGGCCCCGCACGACCTGCCGGGAGAAGATCCTGCCGCCGCCCACGACCGATATTGTCACCGCCAAGCCTGCGGCAGTGGCACTGTGGCAGACCGTGCTGTTCGACAAGGACTGGTATCTGGACGATTACGTTCCGGACTATCCGGGTGAGATCAACCTGATCGCCGCCATGCTGCTGGCCCATGAGCTGACCCATATCTGGCAGTGGCAGAACCGGGAGGTGACGGGGTATTCGCCGCTGCGTGCGGCCCGTGAGCATCGGATCAGTGATGATCCGTACCTGTTTGACGTATCGGAGAACCGCCGGTTTCTGGATTTCGGGTTCGAACAGCAGGGCTCTATCGTCGAGGAGTTCGTGTGCTGCCGTGCCCTTGATCCGCAAGGCGAGCGGACGCATCGCCTGCACGCCCTGATTTCGCAGTCGATGCCCGTGGCCCCCCTGCCCCAGTCCCGTCAGAGCGATGTGCTGCTGCCCTGGGACGGGGTGCAGGTGAACGGCATCTGCAGCTGACCATCACCACCCCGGAGGAATTCCATGGCCCAATACGCCCTGATCATGCTGCTGGCAGGGATCGGCATCCCGATCCTTGCGGCTTTGAACGCCGCCCTTGGCACGCGCGTGGGCAGCCCTGCCGCAGCCGCCACGGTGCTGTTCATCATCGCCTTTGTTACGGCGGCAACCGTCTTTGTACTGACCGGGGCCCAGGGGTTGTCGAAGGTTGCGGCGGCACCGAAGCATCTGCTTTTGGCGGGTGTGCTGATTGCGTTTTACGTGCTCAGCATCACCTATATCGCGCCGCATTTCGGGGTGGGCAATGCGGTGTTCTTCGTGCTGCTGGGGCAGTTGATCTCGGCCGCGGCGATTGACCATTTCGGCCTGTTTGGCGCACAGGCCACGGCGCTGAGTGCGACACGGATGGGTGGGATCGCGTTGATGGCTGCGGGGGTGTGGCTGACGCAGTTGGCCTAGTCTTCGATACCTGCGAGCGCTTGTGCTTGCGCCCAGGCGGCGGGATCGACGTTCACTGGGTCTGCGGGGTTGCGCATCTGGCCTGGCATACGGCCTGCGGGGTCTTCGCCGAGGTAGGTTTTGAACTGATCCAGCCGGTCCATGAAAGCGCCGGATGCGCTGGGGTCGATTAGGATGTAGTACTGCCCAAGGTCATGCGGCGGCCCCTCGGGCGCCTTGAGCGGTTTGACATTTCGGCTGAGAACGCCGCCGGTCAGGCCCGCCGTCAGCAGTTCAGCCATGAGGCCAAAACCCCAGCCTTTGGGCCCGCCGGTGGAGACCAGCGATCCGGCAAGCGCGGCTTCGGGGTCTGTCGTCGGGTTGCCGTCGGCATCGACCGCCCAGCCTTCGGGGATTACCTCGCCCGCAGCCTTGGCCATGGTGATCTTGCCCAGTGCAACGGTCGTGGTGGATTGGTCGAACTGCATCGCCAGCCTGCCTTCGCCGTCGGGGACGGAAAAGGCGATGGGGTTGGTGCCGATCATCCGGGTCTTGCCACCGGGCGGCGCCACAATGGGCGAGGCGTTGGTCATGCCCAAGCCGATGATGCCCGCCCGCGCGATCTGTTCTGTGAAGTAGCCAAGCGCCGTACAGGTATGCGCGTGACCCACAGCGAGGCTGGCGATGCCGTATTGCCGTGCGGCGTCAAGGGCGGGAGCAAGCCCGTAGGCGAAAGCGGGCTGCGCAAAGCCCATGAGCGCATCCACATAGACTGTCGCCGGGCGGGGTGCTGACACGACAGGGATGACGTCGCCCTTCACCCGGCCCGTCTGAAGCTGCTGGCAGTAGCTTTCGAGGTAGTAGAGACCGCAGATCCGATTTCCCAGTGCTTCGGCCTGTGCGACGGCGCGCGCAACCTCGGCCGCAGGGAAGGCTCCTGCCCCGTGCGCCATCAAGGCCGCCTGCACGGTGCGCTCAATCTCGGCCTGTGTGATTGCCGTCATCGTCGTTCTGTCCCCCGCAGCCAATACCGCGAGGTCAAGACAGACCAAACCCAATCGCAGGCGTCAAGCGGGCGCTGATGTTTCGGAGGCCAGAAGACCCGCATCCAAACGAACCGTGCGGTCCATGCGTTGGGCGAGATCGAGGTTGTGCGTGGCGATCAGCGCCGACAACCCGGTGTCGCGCACAAGCCCCATCAGCGCGTCAAAGACCTGGTCAGATGTGGCCGGGTCGAGGTTGCCAGTGGGCTCGTCCGCGAGGAGCAACGCCGGGCCGTTGGCCAGCGCGCGACAGAAGGCGACGCGCTGTTGTTCGCCCCCGGACAGTTCGGCGGGCCGGTGGGTTGCGCGGTGGCCGACGCCGACCTTTTCCAGCAGATCCAGCGCGCGCGCGTCCGCGTCGGTGCGCGACGTGCCCGCGGCCAGTTGCGGCAGCGCGATGTTTTCGAGGGCCGAGAACTCGGGCAGCAGGTGGTGGAATTGGTAGATGAACCCGACCTCGGCCCGACGCGCAAGCGTGCGGCGCCTGTCGGATTGGCCGGTGAGGTTCTGACCGTGCAGCGTGACCGTGCCCGCGTCTGGCGTGTCGAGCAGCCCAGCGATGTGCAGGAGCGTGGACTTGCCCGCGCCGGAGGGGGCGACGAGGGCCACGACTTCGCCCCGCCGGACCTGAAGGTCAACGCCGCGCAGCACGTCCACCTGCCCTGGCAACCCTTTGTTGTAGGATTTGGTGATCCCCGACAGGGACAGGACCGCATCACTCATAGCGCAGCGCCTCCACCGGGTTCATGCGGGCGGCGCGGCGCGCGGGAAAGATCGTAACGATGAAGGACAGGCCGAGCGACAGAGCAACGGCGCTGAGCACATCGCGCAGGTGCAGTTCGGCTGGTAGTGCGTAGATGCCGCGAATGGACGGATCCCACACGCCGCCGCCCATGATCTGGTTCACGAGCGCAAAGAGCGGGTCGATGTAGATCGCGAAGAGACAGCCGAGGATCACGCCCATGGCCGTTCCGATAATCCCGGTGAACGATCCACAGATGAAGAAGACTCGCAGGACCGACCCTTCGGTCAGGCCCATGGTACGCAGGATGCCGATGTCGCGCCCCTTGTTCTTGACCAGCATGATCAGGCCCGAGACGATGTTCATCGCCGCGACCAGCACAAGGATCGACAGGATGATGAACATGATATTGTCCTCGACCTCGAGCGCGCGGAGAAAGCCGCCAGAGGCGTCTTTCCATGTCCAGACCTGCCCGCGTTCGCCCGCGTTTTGCAACAGGCCCGGCAAGTACTGGTCGATGGATTCCGGATCGTCGACCATGACCTCGATTTCGTCGACTACCCCTTCGCGATTGAAGAAGCTCTGCGCTTCGGCGAGCGGCAGGTAGACGCGGACCCGGTCGATGTCATAGCGGCCTGCGGAGAAGATGTATGTCACCTCGTACGCATTGATGCGCGGGCTGGTGCCAAGGGCGGTGCGCACGCCGTTGGGAGATATGAGCTTGATCCGGTCACCCACCTGTGCGCCCAGTTCCTGGGCCACGCCCGAGCCAATGGCGACGCCCTGTTCGAAGCGTGCGATGTCGCCCTGTGACGTTTCCGGGTCCGCGATGCGGGGCAGTCCGGCGAGGTTTTCGGCGCTCATGCCAAAGACCTGCACGCCCGCATTGCGGCTGCGCAGGTTGGCCATGACCTGACCGCGCACCAGCGGCGCGGTGCGGACGACACCCGGCACCTCGGCCAAAGATGCGGCAAGGGCGTCGTAGTCGGAAATGGTGCGGTTGATGCGCCCCGTCTCGGTCACTTCGCCGATGTTGTAGACAGTCACGTGGGCGTTGGCGCCCAGGATCGTGTCAACGAATTCCGCCCGGAAACCCGAGCGCACGGCCAGCGTGGCGATAAGAGCAAAGACAGCCAGTGTGATACCGATCAGACTGATCCAGGTCATGGTGCTGACCCCACCTTCGGCCCGGCGGGCGCGCAGATAGCGCCATGCGATCATCCACTCAAACGGGGCAAAGGGGGCTGTCTGTTTGGCCATTTACGGCTCCTGCTCGGGCTTGGTGAGATGTGGCCGGGTCAGGGGCCAAGGTCAAGTCCCGCGCGCGGTCTGTCGCCAACCGGTAAGGGGCCAGAGCAGGAGTTTTAGCAGCAGCGACAGGGCCGTAGCACCTGCGAGAAAGCCTGCACCCGCAAAGATCACCCCCGCCAGCGTCAGCGGAATGGCGGGTTTGAAGGCGCTGAGTGCGGCACTTGCCACCTCTGTATCCGTCGAGTGGGCTGCGTGATAGGCGCGCATGAAAGGACCGGCTGTTGCAAGTGTGTCAAGATCGGCGCGCAATCGCGTGTACCGGTCGAAGGTGCGCGTCATGTCGGTGCGCCTGCGGTCCAGAAAGTCGGTGCCCTGCATCTGGGCCAATGCCGCATCGCGGGTCAGGCCCGCCGCCTGCGCCGATGCGTCGAAATCGGCGACCACCTCGCCCAGCGCATCGACTGCACCGCCGAGGCGCTGTTGGTACTGCTGGGAGAACTCGGGGAATTGCGACGCCATGGCACCGCCCAAAAGACCGCCCGCCAGCACGATGGCGCGCAGGATCACGGCCGGTTCCCAAAGACTGCAGCGCCGAGTGCCGCATCCAGATCACCCATCGCTTGTGGGTCAACGCACGTGTCGTACATCGCGATCGCGCTCACCTTGCCTTCCCACATCACGGCAAAGCTGCCCGTTTGCAACCGATTGGGAAAACAGAGCGCGCCGAAGTGCCAGAAGTTGTAGCTGTCGCGGAAGGGGCGAAACACCACGCCCACGCCGTAGTACGCGCCGCCGCCCAGGGCCACGTGCGGTAGGGCAAAGGGATCGGAGGCGATCCGGCTGCCCGCCCGGAAATGCGTCTGCATGAACTGCAGATAGCCATCCACGTCAGACGCCAGGCCCCCCCAGGGCTGGAACACCCCGCTTTCGGGGCCGGGCTGAATGCTGGATGGCAGGTCCAGCCGCTCGGCGCAGGCCTCAAAGAATGGTTGGCCAGCAATGACTTCGATCACCAGGCCCAGGATCGCGTAGTTTTCGTTGTTGTAGGCGTATTGGCCGCGCTGGCCGCTTGGCTCTCCCTTGGCGTTGACGAGGTCGAGCACTTGGCGGCTGAAATGGCCGCTGTCACCAGCTGTCAGGCCCAGCCAGCCCAGCATCGCGATTTGGGTGGTATCTGGCGCGATGCCCGACGTGTGCGTGACCAGTTCGCCCAAAGTGACATCGGGCGCGGGCTCAACGAAGTTGTGCAGCGGGTTCGACCAGTCGGCAAGGCCGTCGTCCACGAGGTGCATCATGCAGACGGCGGTGATGGATTTGGACACGCTCGCTAGGTCTGCGACCGTTGATGTCGTATCAGCGCGCGCGATGTGGCGATGGGTTTGCCAAGCACCGCTCGTATCAAAGACGCTTGCACCGATCAGGCCACTGGTGTTGTTGGCCTTCAACCACTCGACAAAAGCGCTTTCCAAAGCCCGATGCACCGCGGACGGGTCTTCGCCCGCGTGCGGTATCGTGGGCGCGGACACAACCGCCGCGCATAGAACCGTTCTGAAAAACGCCTGCATTGCCGTCAAGTTATCACAACTCCGCGTAGATCTCCGCCACTTTTTGCACCGCTGCCTCGGGCGGCAGTTCCTCGCTTTCGCCCGTGCGGCGTGAGGTCAGTTCGACCACCCCGTTCTTGAGCCCGCGCGGCCCGACCGTGATACGCCAGGGCAGACCGATCAGGTCCATTGTGGCGAACTTGCCCCCTGCCCGTTCGTTGCGGTCGTCATATAGAGGCTCAAGCCCGAGCGCCGTAAGGCTGGAATAGAGCGCGTCACAGGCCGCGTCCGCTTCTTCGTCGCCCTGTTTCAGGTTCACGATCCCGCAGTGATAGGGCGTGACGCCTTCGGGCCAGATGATGCCCTTGTCGTCATGGCTCGCCTCGATGATCGCACCCATCAGGCGGCTGACGCCGATACCGTGGCTGCCCATATGGACCGGCACCTGCTTGCCATCGGGGCCTTGGACGACCGCGTTCATGGCCTCGGAATACTTGGTCCCGAAATAGAAGATCTGGCCAACCTCGATGCCGCGTGCGACACGGCGACGGTCTTCGGGGATGTCGTTGAACAGCGCCTCGTCGTGGGTTTCGTCCGTGCGGGCGTATTTGGAGGTGAACTCCTCAAGCACGGCCTGACATTGTTCCACGCTGTCATAGTCGATGTCGCGGTCGCCAAAGGTC
Organism: Tateyamaria sp. ANG-S1; assembly: GCF_000814025.1. Taxonomy (GTDB): domain Bacteria; phylum Pseudomonadota; class Alphaproteobacteria; order Rhodobacterales; family Rhodobacteraceae; genus Tateyamaria. The sequence goes on from NZ_JWLL01000003.1 coordinate 98,388, forward strand.
AGGTCCGTGACAGCACTGTCATAGAACACCTCGCTTTCGCCCGTTTCGGCCAGCACAAGGAATTCGTGGGTGTAGTCGCCGCCGATGGGTCCACCATCTGCGCGCATCGGAATGGCCTGAAGCCCCATGCGCTCGTACGTGCGCAGATAGCTGACGAGATGCCGGTTATATGCGTGCAGCGCGTCCTCTTTCGTCAGGTCAAAATTGTAGCCATCCTTCATAAAGAACTCGCGGCCACGCATCACGCCAAAGCGCGGGCGGATTTCGTCCCGGAATTTCCACTGGATATGGTAGAGCGTCAGGGGCAGGTCCTTGTAGCTGCCCACATGTGCACGGAAGATGTCGGTGATCAGCTCTTCGTTCGTAGGACCGAACAGCATGTCGCGGTCATGCCGGTCCTTGATGCGCAGCATTTCCTGACCGTAATCGTCATAGCGCCCGCTCTCACGCCACAGGTCGGCTGATTGCAGAGTGGGCATCAGCATCGGGATGTGACCGGCGCGCACCTGTTCTTCGTGCACAATGTTTTCGAGCTTGCGCAGCACCTTGAAGCCCAAAGGCAGCCAGGAATAAATCCCAGCACTCGATTGCTTGATCATGCCTGCGCGCAGCATCAAACGGTGGCTGACGATCTGCGCCTCGCTGGGGTTTTCCTTCAGCACGGGCAGAAAATAACGGCTCAAACGCATCTACGCGCTCCCTCACAACATTTCGCCCTGATTAGGACAAAGCCCAAACGCCCGCAACGTCCCCTTCCCTGTTTTAGAAAAATCCCGGGGGAGGCCGCAGGCCGGGGGCAGAGCCCCCCATAAAAATGTCGTGCGCGTCAGCGCGCCTTTGGATCAAGCGTGACACCAAGGCCCTTGAAGCCACGGGCAAAACCCCGCATCTCTAAGCGCAACGCAAAACGTGGAATGCTCATGGCCCTGCCCGTCCGCAAACAATTCAAGTATTGGGGGATCGCGGCAGCGGTCTTCTTTTTTCTGCTCTACGCCCTTGGCGACCAGCTTTTGCCGTTTTTTCTGGGCGCGGCCATCGCATACTTTCTTGATCCGGTCGCGGATTGGCTGGAGGCGCACGGATGCAGCCGCGGGCTGGCCACCGGCATCATCACGATCAGCGCCATCATCATATTTGTCATCGTGGCCCTGCTGGTCATACCGACGCTGGTTGAACAGGCCGTTCAACTCTTCAACGCCGCGCCACAGCTTGCGCGCGATCTGAGCACGTTCCTGACCGAACGCTTTCCCAGCCTGCTTGATGAAGGCTCCACCGTACGCCAGACGATCAACTCGCTGGGCCAGACGATCTCGGAACGGGGCGGGCAGCTGCTTGAAACCGCGCTGACATCGGCGGCCAGCCTGATCAACATCGTTGTGCTGTTTGTCATCGTGCCGGTGGTTGGTGTCTATCTGCTGCTGGACTGGGACCGCATGATCGCCCGCGTCGATGAATTGCTGCCGCGCGACCACGCGCCGGTGATCCGGCGCCTTGCGGCAGATGTGGACACGACCCTTGCCGGGTTCATTCGGGGCATGGGCACCGTTTGCCTGATCCTCGGCACCTACTACGCCATCGCCCTGATGCTGATCGGTTTGCAGTTCGGTCTGGTCGTCGGCTTTGTGGCCGGTCTTTTGACTTTCATTCCTTATGTCGGGGCCATTGTGGGCGGGCTGCTGGCGGTTGGGCTGGCGCTCTTTCAGTTCTGGGGCGAGTGGTGGTGGATCGTGGCCGTCGCGGTCGTGTTCCAGATCGGACAGATCGCCGAGGGCAACTTCCTGACCCCGAAGCTGGTGGGCAACAGCGTGGGGCTGCACCCCGTTTGGCTGATCCTCGCCCTGTCGGTCTTCGGCGCGCTCTTCGGGTTTGTGGGCATGTTGGTGGCCGTGCCGATGGCCGCAGCGCTCGGCGTGCTGGTGCGCTTTGTCATCGAACAGTATCAAAGCAGCCGTCTTTACACCGGTGTCACCGGGCAGGCACAGGCAGAGACACCCGCGCCAACGGCCACGCCAGAGGCCGAGGACTGATCATGGCCCAGCAGCTTGGCTTTGACCTTCCGGTGCGCGTGGCACTGGGGCGGGATGATTTCCTTGTCGCGCCGTCCAATGCCGTTGCCCTGTCGATGGTGGATGCCTGGCGGGCCTGGCCCTCGGGCAAGTTGGCGCTGACAGGTCCCGCAGGGTCCGGCAAGACACATCTGGCCCATGTCTGGGCCGCCGAAAGTGGCGCACGGATCATTGCGGCCCACGACCTTGAGACGACGGCGCCGGACACCTTGTTCAACGGGCCTTTGGCCGTCGAGGACGTGGACCGCATTGCGCAAAACATGGCGTGCCAGACCGCCCTGTTTCACATCCACAACGCCCTGCAGGCGGCGGGCCACCCGCTTTTGATCACGGGTGAACAGGCACCAAACCTGTGGCGTCTGAGCCTGCCGGATTTGCAAAGCCGGGTAGATGCGGCAGGCCATGCGGCGCTGGATGCGCCCGATGACAGCCTGCTGGCTGCGGTTCTTGCGAAACTCTTTGCCGACCGGCAGCTGACCCCGCGCCCGGATGTCATCCCCTACCTCGTCACCCATATGGAACGCAGCTTTGCTGCCGCCCGCTCGGCCGTGGCTGCCATAGACGCGCGCAGTCTTGCCCAGAAAAAGCCCATTACAAGGGCGCTTGCAGCGGCATGTCTGGACAATCCCCGGTGATCCGGCGGATAAGTGTCACTCAACCTTTACACTCCGCTCAGATAAGCCGCGCATGACCAATGCTGACTTTCTCGGCTCGGATTTTCCCGAGCCCACGCCCCTTCCCGATCTGGACACCAGCGGTCCAGGTCGTTTTTTCAACCGCGAACTGAGTTGGCTCGGGTTCAACTGGCGGGTGCTGGAAGAGGCCGAGAACCCGCGTGTGCCGCTGCTGGAACGGCTGCGGTTCCTGTCGATCAGCGCGGGCAACCTTGACGAGTTTTACACGGTCCGCGTGGCGGGTCTGCGCGAACTGGCCATCGCTGGCAACACGACCCCGGCCGCAGACGGGCTGACGCCAGCCGAACAACTGGTCCTGATCGACGAGAACGCACGCCAACTGATCCAGCGCCAGACCGAGGTCCTGTCAACGTTGAAGGCCGAGATGGAGGCCGAGGGGATTTCCGTCCTGACCGCCACCGACCTGACCGAAGAAGACAAGGCGCATCTGGCCGATGTCTTTCTGAACCGCGTCTTTGCCGTCCTGTCCCCGCTGGCGATTGATCCTGCCCATCCCTTTCCCTTCATCCCGAACACCGGCTTCGCGCTGGCATTGCAGCTGGAACGGTCCAAGGACAAACGGTCCCTTCAGGCCCTGCTGCCGATCCCTGCGCAGATCGATCGTTTCATCGCCCTGCCCGGCCCCGGCCACCGCTTTCTGCCGCTGGAGGAACTGCTGGTCCTTCACATCCCCAGCCTGTTTCCGGGCTACAAGCTGAAGTCCCATTTCGGGTTTCGGGTCTTGCGCGACAGCGATCTCGAGGTTGAGGAAGAGGCCGAAGACCTCGTGCGCGAGTTCGAGGTCGCCCTGAAGCGCCGCCGCCGGGGGGAGGTTGTGCGCCTGACCCATTCCGCGGGCGCGCCCAAGGCGCTCAAGGCCGTGATCATGGAAGAACTGGGCGTCAGCGATGCCGAAGTGATCGAGATGGACGGCATGTTGGGCATGGCGGATCTGGGTGAGTTGGTTTTTGACGCCCGCCCCGACCTGCTCTGGCCCTCCTTCACGCCGCGTGTACCCGAGCGGGTTACTGATTTTGACGGCGACATGCTGGCGGCCATCCGGCAGAAGGACATGCTGCTGCACCACCCCTACGAGACATTCGACATGGTCGTGCGCTTTTTGCAGCAAGCCGCGCGCGATCCAAACGTGGTGGCCATCAAGCAGACGCTCTACCGCACGTCCAAGAACTCGCCCATCGTCGAGGCGCTGTGCGAAGCGGCCGAGGATGGCAAGTCCGTCACCGCCCTTGTCGAACTCAAGGCCCGCTTTGACGAAGCCGCCAACATCCGCCAGTCGCGACGGCTGGAACGAGCCGGTGCGCATGTCGTCTATGGCTTCATGGATTTAAAAACCCACGCCAAGATCAGCACCGTGGTGCGGCGTGAGGGCAAGGAACTGGTCACCTACACCCACTACGGCACCGGCAACTATCACCCCATTACGGCGCGCATCTACACCGACCTTTCGCTGTTCACATGCGATGCCAAGCTGGGGCGGGATGCGACCAAGGTCTTTAACTACCTGTCGGGCTATGCCCCGCCCGAGGGGCTCGACAACCTCGCCATTTCGCCGACCACGCTGAAACCCCGCCTGCTTGAGATGATCGCGGCGGAAGCAGACTACGCGCGCGCGGGCAAGCCTGCGGAAATATGGGCCAAGATGAACTCGCTGATCGACAGCGAGGTAATCGACGCACTCTATGCCGCCAGCCAGGCGGGGGTGAAAATCAGTCTGATCATCCGCGGCATCTGCGGGCTAAGGCCCGGCATCAAGGGGCTATCGGACAACATCCGGGTCAAGTCCATCGTGGGCCGCTTTCTGGAACACAGCCGCATCGTCTGTTTCGGCAACGGCCACGGACTGCCCTCGAAAAAGGCACGGGTGTTCATATCTTCTGCCGACTGGATGGGGCGCAATCTGAACCGGCGCGTAGAAACGCTGGTCGAGATCGAAAACAACACGGTCAAGGCACAGATCGTAAGCCAGGTGATGGCCGCAAACCTCGCTGACGTCGCGCAAAGCTGGGTGATGGCGCCCGAAGGATCGTTTTCCCGGCCTGATCTGGCCGAAGGTACGTTTGCCTTCAACTGCCACCGCTTCTTCATGGAAAACCCGTCCCTTTCGGGTCGCGGGTCGGCGGGTGCCGCGGATGTACCAAAACTGACCCATACAGAAGACTAGGCGCGACAGATGGGTCGGCGGGTGGGCGCCTTTCGGCGCTCGCCGAAACAGAGCCACCCGACCGACGCCGTCATTGACCCACACCTCCGGCTGGTTCATCAAAGGGTAAACGTGCGTATTTCGGGGGCCTTATGAACGTATCGGTTTCGCCACAGACCGGCGACGGCAGCCTTTTCGGCAAGCCCTTGTTCGACGATCCGTCGGCCCGCGCCCTGTCGCGTGTGGGGGTGGTGGATGTCGGATCGAACTCGGTCCGGTTGGTGGTCTTTGACGGGGCTGCACGCTCGCCCGCCTATTTCTACAACGAAAAGATCATGTGCGCCCTTGGCGCAGGTCTTTCGGACACTGGGCACCTCAATCCCGAAGGGCGTGTACGCGCGCTTGACGCGCTGACCCGCTTTCAGCGGCTGGCCGAAGGCATGGGCCTGTCGGATCTGTCGGTGGTTGCGACCGCTGCGGTCCGGGACGCAAGCGACGGGTTGGCGTTCCGTTCGGACGTGTTGCGCAAAACGGGGCTCAACGTCCGGGTCATCGACGGCCGGGAAGAGGCACGGCTGTCAGCGCAGGGCGTGCTGCTGGGCTGGCCGGGATCCTACGGTCTGGTTTGCGACATCGGCGGGTCGTCCATGGAATTGGCCGAAATTTCCGACGGCGAGGTCGGGCGGCGCGTGACCTCGGACCTTGGGCCGCTAAAGCTGCAAACCGTCAAGGGCGGCAAGAAAGGGCGGCGCGCGCATATCAAGGCGGTTATGGAGCGGTTGCAGTCGGAAATGGGCGCACAACGCGACCGTCTGTTCCTCGTTGGCGGGTCCTGGCGCGCCATTGCGCGCGTCGACATGCACCGCCGCGGCTACCCCCTGCACGTGCTGCACGAATACCGGATGACGCCGCAGGCTGTCCAACGCACTGCAAAATTCATCCGTGAGCATGAAGATCACGAAGCGCTGCGCGGCGCCTGTGGCATCTCCTCTGCGCGCATGGCGCTGGTCCCGCTGGCCGCCGAAGTCCTGTGGCGCCTAGTCAAGACCTTCAAGCCGAAGGACATCGCCGTCTCAAGCTACGGCATCCGCGAGGGCATGCTTTATGAACAGATGCCGCAACGCCTGCGTGATCGCGATCCGCTGATCGAAGCCTGCCGCTTTGCCGAGGCCAAGGACGCGCGCATGCCCGGGTTTGGCAAGCTGCTCTATCAATTCATCGAGCCGATCTTCAAATCCGCGCCGGAGCAGCGCAAACGACTGATCAAGGCCGCGTGCCTGCTGCATGACGTCAGTTGGCGCGCGCATCCCGATTACCGGGCCGAGGTCTGTTTTGACAATGCGACCCGCGCCAATCTGGGCGGGTTGAAACACTCTGAACGTATCTTCCTCGGGCTGGCGTTGCTGCACCGTTATACGAACAAGCGCGAGGGCACGCATTTCGAGGGACTTTACGACCTGATCGACGACAAGACCAAGCGCGACGCCGAAATCCTGGGAAAGGCGATGCGCTTCGGGGCCATGTTGTGGATGGAGAAGGATGCAGAACGTGGCGAGTTCCGCTGGTTTCCCAAGAAACGCGAGTTGGAATTGCACCTGTCGCCTGACGCCATGCCGCTCTTTGGTGAGGTGGCCGAAGCGCGCCTGAACTCCCTCGCCAGCTCACTGGGCGCGCAAGTTACGGTGAAAAAACGGCGGCGCTAGATGTCGATCTCGTTGCCTGCATCGGGTGTCTGTTCAAGCTCTTGCGGTGTCTTGCGGCGGATGATGATGTCGCCGTTTTCCAGTTTCTCGGGCGGGTGATACACGCTCCAGTCCTCGACCTCATCCAGAAGGTTGCGCAAGGCCGGTCCCATCTGTGACGCGAAATCGCGCATGGCGGGTCCAAATTCCTCGGCCATGCCCTGCAAATTGTCCATCGCGGGCTCCATCTCGCGCATCAGCCCTTCCATGAGCATTTGCGCCCCGCGTTCCATCAGGGACAGCCCGCGTTCATCCTCGGCCTCTTGCGCGGTGGCGGACCCGGCAAGGATCGCGATGCAAGCTGCGGCAACAATCGGTTTCATGCCAACCATATGGGGATCATAGCACGATATCCAAGCTCACCGGAAAATGATCCGATGCGGTGACCAAAGCGTCGCGCAGCGCAGGGTCGGACCAGCACTGCGGATCATCAAGCGGGTGCCAGATGCGCCAGGTCGGGGACCGCGCCGCCAGATCAGGCGAGATCATGATGTAGTCCAAGAGCGCCTGCAAAAACCGCTGTTCCGGCCCGATCCAGAAGCGCGCCGTGGTCGGGGTTGCACCCAGACGCCGCTGCAACGCCTGTCGCGCGTGCGGATCGAAAAGGGCCGTCTCCCCCGCACCCATGATGATCTCGACCGACGATCGGCCAAAGAGATGTTCGTATTCATCAAGCCCCGGACCGTCATTGAGATCGCCCAGCAGGACAAGCGGCGTCGCCTCGGCCAGCACAGCGTCGATCCGCGTCCTGAGCCAAATGGCCTGCGCCAACTGCTTGCGCCGGTTCGCGATAGATATGCGCATGACCTCGTCCCGGTCGCGGGCACCGTGCGGGGCCTTGGACTTGAGATGTGCCCCGATCATCCTGAGCAGCGTGCCACCAGCCGTTTCGACCAGCAGTTCCAGGGGTGGTTTGGAAAACACCACCGCATCTTCCGTGGCGTCGATATCCAGATCGATGCGGAAGCTGCCATCAAATCCCGGAGCCTCAGGATGGCTTTGCGGCGCGTGAGTCACGGTCAGCACATCCGGGTCGAAGAGCAGAGCGATTTCCTGCTGCGTGTCATTCGAGAACCCGATGATCGCCTGTCGTGCGCGCAAGTCGGCAAAACGGGCAAAGGTTTCCAGCGCGCGTATCGTATCGCGGCTGCGACTGTTATCAGGTGCCTCGATCACCATAATGGCGTCGGCATCCATGGCCCGAAAGACCACGCGCAGCGCCTCTATCTGCGCGGCGCGCGTGACGTCCTGACGGGACGACCAGTTGTCATCGTTGAGCAGTGCCCCGTCGTCATCAAACAGGCTGTTCATCCATTCGACGTTGTAGGTGGCCAGGCGCATCAGCTTCGGGTGCTCAGCACTTCTTCCCAGGCGCGGTTGATGTCGATCATCCGCTTCTCCGCCAGGCGCACCGCCTCTTCCGGAACCCCGCGCGCCATCATCGCGTCCGGATGGTTCTCGCGCACCAGCTTGCGCCACGCCATGCGGATGTCATTCAGGTCCAAGGCTGGATCAACCCCCAGAACCGAGTACGGATCGGGCGTCGCATCCGGGACAAAACGTGCCCGCAGCGCGCGGAAATCCAAGTCTGAGATGTCAAAGATATGCGCCACTTCCTCAAGAAACGCATCCTCGTTCGGGTGATAGAAACCGTCCGCCATGGCGATGTGAAACAGCCCTTCGATGAGATCGGTCAGTGTCTCGGGTTGACTCGCAAACATGGCATGGATGCGCGTGGCGTAGTCCTCGAAACCGGCCACATCCTGACGTGCGAGGTTAAATACCTTGGCCGCACCCGCCTCGTCCTTGGCGGCGATGTGAAAGACTTCGCGAAAGGCCGTCACCTCATCCCGGGTCACCTGCCCGTCGGCCTTGGCCATCTTGGCCCCCAGTGCGATGACCGCGATGGCGAAGGCCACGCTGCGTTCCGGCGGGGCGCGCAACTTGTCAAAAACGTCTGTCAGGCTTTCGCCTGCGGTCAGCGCAGCAAGCGCGTCGGATATTCGGGCCCAAAGTGACATGGCGGTAACCTATACCGTATCTTCTGGCGTGGCGTCAGCGCTTGCCGTCGCACCCAGCCGCTTTTGCATCAGCACCAGATCAAGCCACATGCCGTCCTTGCGGCCAACCTCGGGCATATGCGCGACCTTGGCAAAGCCCATGGCTGCATGAAAGGCAATCGCCGCATCATTCGTGCCGCTGATCGCAGCGACCATGACATGATGACCGTCTGCCTGCGCGCGCGCCTCCAAAGCCGTCAAAAGCGTTTTGCCATGGCCATGTCCGCGCGCGCTTTCAGCCAACAAAATGGTGTGTTCGACCGTTGCAGCATAGCCCGGCCCACTGCGGAACGGGCCGTAGGTTGCAAATCCACCCTCGTTTGGTAGAACTAAAACGGGCCATGCAGAGATCATTTCTTCGATAAAGAGCAACCGCTTAGGCGTCGTTGTGAATGTAATTTGCGTGTGCGCAATCACGTCGTTCCAGATGTCGGCGATCCACGGGGCGTCGCGCGGTGTCGCGTTCCGGATCATAGGCTACGCGGCCCGTGCGGTGTGTCGAACTCCGCATGCATACCGACCTCTCCGACCTCAAAGGCGACGCGATCATCTGACAGGTGCGGCGCAAGAACTGCGGCCAGCGTATCTCCGTCCGGGTGCGACAGGGTGAACCGCTGCAGGCGGATACCAGTTGGTTCAAGGCGCCCGGCCGGATGTACGCCGATTGGCCACTCAATCAACGCGGGCCAGAGGTTTTCGAACGGCGTTGTACCGTCATCCGATACCGCCATCCGCCAGGCCAAATCACCGCGGCGGACGGCCACCGGTGCGCCGGAACCATTCGGCATTTCTGCCAATTCACTGTCCATGTCCGTCACGGAGCAGGCCCAGTTTGACAGCCGTGCAACGCCTGTGAAACGGTCCAGGTCGTACCAGCGTGGCCGTTTGGGCGCGGGCACGGCAGGGTTCGGAGCAATGGCTTCAAGATAGAGCCCATCTTCCAGTCCCAGAAGCGCGTTATGCGTCTGAAAAACGGCATGTTCGCCACCGGACTGCATTTGCACACCCAGCGCATTCTCAACGCAAGCGCGGGCAGAGGCGAGTGTGCGCCCCCCCACAACGAGATGATCAAATAGCATCAATGTTCCAACAACTTGCGGTTCAACAGCGTGCTACCACGCCGGTGCGTAGTATTGCAGCGCATGACCGCAAGTTGAAGGGCCAAGACCACAAAACTGCAGCTCACAGTTCCCTAGTCCCGGTGGAGAGGGCCGCGCAACGTGTACGGCCCTTAAGCTTTAGGCGGCGCGTAGAATCGTCAGGATTTCCTGCGCTGCGTCCGGGATGTTTGTGCCCGGCCCGAAGATCGCCTTGACCCCCGCATCATATAGGAACTGGTAGTCCTGCTGCGGAATGACGCCGCCGCAGATTACGATGATATCCTCGGCGTCCGCTTCCTTCAGCGCTTGAACCAGTTGGGGCGCCAGCGTCTTGTGACCAGCAGCCTGCGATGAGATGCCGATCACGTGCACATCGTTATCGATGGCGTCCTGCGCTGCCTCTGCTGGGGTCTGAAACAGCGGGCCTACATCGACGTCAAAGCCAATGTCGGCAAAAGCGGTCGCGATCACCTTGGCCCCCCGGTCGTGCCCGTCCTGGCCCATCTTGACCACAAGCATGCGCGGGCGACGGCCTTCGGCCTCGGCGAAATCCTCGACCGATTTCTGGATCGCGGCGAAGCCTTCATCGCCCTCATATGCCGCGCCATATACACCGGCGAGCGTTTTCACTTCTGCCCGGTGGCGACCGAACTCTTTTTCCATGGCCATGCTGATCTCTCCCACCGTTGCACGTGCCCGCGCCGCGTTCACCGCGGCCTCCAACAGGTTACCTTCTGACGCGGCCACCGCGCTGAGCGCATCAAGCGCGGCTTGGCACGCGGCTTCATCGCGATCCTCGCGGATGCTCTTCAGCCGCGCGACCTGTGCGTCGCGCACAGCCGCGTTGTCGATGTCGAGGATGTCGATCTCGTCCTCTTTCTCGAGCCGGAACTTGTTGACACCGACGATCACCTCGTCGCCCTTGTCGATCATGGCCTGACGGCGTGCCGCGGCCTCCTCGATCCGCAGTTTGGGCATGCCGGAGCCGACGGCCTTTGTCATGCCGCCCATCTCCTCAACCTCTTCGATCAGCTTCCAGGCTTCCTCGGCCAGATCGTGGGTCAGCTTTTCGACGTAGTAGGAGCCCGCGAGCGGATCGACCACGTTGGTCACGCCCGTCTCGTTCTGCAAAATGAGCTGCGTGTTGCGCGCGATACGGCTTGAGAATTGCGTGGGCAGCGCGATGGCTTCATCGAAGCTGTTGGTGTGCAGCGATTGCGTGCCGCCGAGCACGGCGCTCATCGCTTCGAAGGCGGTGCGGACGATGTTGTTGTAGGGGTCCTGTTCCTGAAGGCTGACACCGCTGGTCTGGCAATGGGTGCGCAGCATCATGGATTTGGGGTTCTTCGGTTCAAATTCCGACATGATGCGGTGCCAGAGCAGGCGCGCCGCCCGCAGCTTGGCCGCTTCCATGAAGAAGTTCATGCCGATGGCAAAGAAGAAGGACAGCCGCCCGGCAAACTTGTCCACGTCCATGCCGCGCGCGATGGCGGCACGGACGTATTCGCGCCCGTCAGCAAGCGTGAACGCCAACTCTTGCACAAGGTTCGCGCCCGCTTCCTGCATGTGGTAGCCGCTGATCGAGATGCTGTTGAACTTCGGCATCTCATTCGAGGTGTATTCGATGATGTCCGCGATGATCCGCATCGAAGGTTCGGGCGGATATATGTAGGTATTGCGGACCATGAACTCCTTCAGAATGTCGTTCTGAATGGTGCCAGACAGCAATGCGCGGTCCACGCCCTGCTCTTCCCCGGCAACGATGAAGTTGGCGAGGATGGGGATCACAGCCCCGTTCATGGTCATCGACACCGACACCTTGTCGAGCGGGATGCCGTCGAACAGGATTTTCATGTCCTCGACGCTGTCGATGGCCACGCCAGCCTTGCCCACATCGCCTACAACCCGCTCGTGATCGCTGTCATAGCCGCGGTGGGTGGCAAGGTCGAAGGCGACCGACACACCCTGCTGCCCCGACGCAAGCGCGCGGCGGTAGAAAGCGTTGGATTCCTCGGCGGTCGAAAAGCCCGCATATTGCCGGATCGTCCAGGGACGGCCCGCATACATCGTGGCCTTCACACCGCGGGTGAAAGGCGCCTCACCGGCAATTGTGCCGAGGTGGTCGACGCCTTCCAGATCGTCAGCGGTGTAGATCGGCGCGACGTCGATCCCTTCCAACGTGTTCCAGGTCAGATCCTCGACCGGGCGGCCCCGCAGCTCACCCTCCGCGAGGGTCTGCCAATCGTCTTTCTTGTTGGTCATATCCATGTCCTCTTGTCAGCGGACCATGCGGCAGGGTTTGCCCCGCTCCTCTCTGGCCCAAATCCTCTGTCAGTGTTGCAAGTCCATCGGCACCGGCGGTCAGCCAGTGAATGTCGTCCAGATACGCCTCGCGCATGGCGGCGCTCGCGGCGGGATCAAAAGGCGCCCAGCTTCCGGAGGTCCCGGGGATCATGCCCGGGTCCTCGCCACGGTCCGCAAGGATGTCGCGCAACTGGGTCACATCCGGGGACCGGTTCAGCCAGGTTTCCGCCCCTGCACGGGGGCCGTGCAGGCCGGTCATTGCCCGGAACATCGCATCCGGTCGCCCGGCGGTGCGCTCGAACGGCACAACGACAAGACGCGCAGACGGCACGGCACAGGCAACATCCGTCACGACATCCCGCCATGTCCGCGCGCCAAACGCGATGCGCACATATTGATCGGGCTCAAGCATCGCATGGCCGCGCGCCACGCAATACGCGGCAGCCGAAGTCCAGTAGTGGTTCAACGACCGGATCGACAACACGACCGTGTCTATGCGTCCATCAAAGCCAGCAGCATAACGCGCCATCCGCTCTCCGACGTCGTGATAGAGCGAGAGGCGGCGCATGTTCCGGCGCATCGTGCCAATCATGTTTTCATCCGAGATGATCAGCGATTTCGTGCCGTTCTGCTCAGCCTTGTTCAGATGCAACAGGACGCGCCCTCGGGCCCTGCGCGCCATTTGCGGCGTCGACGTCGGCGACGGCAGAACACCCGAAAACAATCCCTTGCGCGTTCGCAACGGTCCCCAGAAACCCAGACGCCGGGCGCGCATAAAGTCCGCGTTTTGCCGAATATAGGCCTGAAAGGACGTCGTTGCCGTCCGATGCGCCCCGATATGCAGAGTAACTTTCATGCCGCCGCGATCCTTTGCCATGCGCGTCAAACGCCCCTTATCGGGCAGACGCAGATGGGTCAGCGATCGCACAGCAAGCCTTGCTGAGCGATTAAAGCTAAAATTGACGCGAGCAGGCGTCGCAATCGCAAAAAAAGCCGCTACATAGAAGCGAGCAGGAGGGCAGATGAAACAACTATTACCTATTGTTCTGGTTGGACTTTTCGGCGGTTCCGTTGTCGCTGCGGCAAGTGATGACGCGCCTGAGCCTTCCATCTTCGTCACCGGCAATATCCCGGATTTAAGCGAATTTGTCTGGGAAAAGCGGCCCATCATCGTGTTTGCCGACAGCCCGAACGATCCGAACTTCGGGCAACAGATGGATTTTCTGGAAGACCGCGCCGGTGAATTGGCCGACCGGGATGTCATCGTCCTGACTGACACCGACCCGTCCGTGGACAGCGATTTGCGCCTGAAGTTCCGCCCGCGCGGCTTCATGCTGGTGCTTGTGGGCAAGGACGGCACGGTCAAATTGCGCAAACCGTTTCCATGGGACGTGCGCGAAATCACACGCTCCATCGACAAGATGCCGATCCGGCAACGCGAAATTCGTGAACGGCGCGGAAGCGGCAGTTGAACGCCCGCGTCACCGCACGTTAACGATTGCGGGCTAGCTGTGCCCTCGCGCTTGTGCAAAACAGACGCACATCCTATATTGCAGATGCAGCCAAATGGCGGCTGCGCCGCAGCTGGAAAGGAGAGGGATATGTCGGATACACCCAAACGTACCACTCCCATCACTGGTCGGAACGGGCCGAGCCCGGGCTACTGACAGCCGGGTCCGCCCCCAGTTGCTTCAGCGCCTCAACGGCATAAGTCCGTGCGCGCTGCTTCATCTGCAGATACTGAAAATACGCAATCTCGCGCCGTTTACGGCTCGCTTCATCAGTGCCGTCGATAAACGGCTTCAGGCGTGAATCGGCGATCTGCACTTCGATTGCGTTGAGCTGAGAGTAATACTTCACAACCGGGTCGATCACAGATTTCGGCAGGATGTGGATGTTGTCCAGCACCGACTGAAAGACCATGTCGTTATATTCGGTCGGCAGGAACGGCACATAGCCATCAGCGATGCGCGGCTGCATCGCCTCCCACGCCGCATTCAGGTCCTCCCCTTCCAGCACCTCGAGATAGTGTTTGATCTCGGCCGCCAGCGCGCGCTGCACATCCTCGCACTGTTCAAGCCGCAGCCGGGCGGCGTCACGGCGGTTTTGCGCGCCGTTGACGATCCACCCCACAGCCACAAAGAGCCCCGCAATGACAGCCTGCCAGATGCGGGGATCAACGGCGGCGAACCCGTCAAGGATATGACGGGTCGCACTCACTCGAATTCCATGATCACGTCATCGACCGCCAGGCTGTCGCCTGCACCTGCGTTGATCTTGGACACGATGCCCTTCCGCTCGGCGCGCAGGATGTTTTCCATCTTCATCGCCTCGATGGTGCACAGCGCCTGCCCCTCCTGCACCTCGTCGCCTTCGGCCACATCGATCTTCACGACCAGACCGGGCATTGGGCATAGCAGCATCTTGGAGGTATCAGGCGGCAGCTTTTCGGGCATCAGGCGCGCCAGTTCTGCCTGACGGGGAGACCGCACATGGACCTTGAGGTCAGCGCCACGGGTGCGGATGCGGAACCCGCCCGACACCTTGCCAACTTTCAGCACGAGCGGCGCACCATCGACAGTCATTTCTGCCAACTGGTCGCCCGGCGTCCAGTTGCCCGACACGCGCAGGGCGGAACCACCGTCGAACGTGACCGTGGCGCCATCCGGGTCCGCGTCAATCACCACGTCGTAGGACTGGCCCTGCAGCGCGACATTCCAATCGGTACCGACCTTGCGCTCGTGGTTGTCCATCCGGCCCGACACGCGGGCGCGGCGGATTTCGGCCACGCGGTGCATGGCGGCACAAGCAGCGGCCACGCGGCGCAGATCATCTTCTTTCAGGTCCACACCTTCGAAACCTTCGGGATATTCCTCGGCAATGAACGCCGTGGTCATATCGCCGGAAATGAATTTCGGATGGTCCATCACGGCACTCAGGAACGGCAGGTTGTGGCCAATTCCCTCGACCTCAAAACTGTCGAGCGCCACGCGCATCGCCTCAATCGCCGTGGCGCGGTCCGGCCCCCATGTGCAGAGCTTGGCGATCATCGGGTCGTAATACATGCTGATCTCGCCGCCTTCGTAAACGCCGGTATCATTGCGGATCACGATGTTTTCGGGCGTCACGCCGGGGCTGTAGCTTTCGGTCTCGGCCGGTGGACGATAGCGGGTCAGACGGCCAATCGACGGCAGGAAGCCGCGATACGGGTCCTCGGCATAAAGCCGGTTTTCGATGGCCCAGCCGTTCAGCTTCACGTCGTCCTGGGTGATCGACAGTTTTTCGCCCGCAGCGACACGGATCATCTGTTCCACCAGATCGACACCGGTGATCAGTTCGGTCACGGGGTGCTCCACCTGCAGACGGGTGTTCATTTCGAGGAAATAGAAGTTCTTGTCCCCGTCCACGATGAATTCGACGGTGCCCGCGCTGGCATAGCCCACAGCCTTGCTCAGGGCGACGGCCTGCTCCCCCATGGCTTTGCGGGTCGCTTCATCCAGGAAGGGCGACGGCGCTTCCTCGACCACTTTCTGGTTGCGGCGCTGGATCGAGCATTCGCGCTCGCCCAGATAGATGCCGTTGCCGTGGCTGTCGCACAGCACCTGGATTTCGATGTGGCGCGGTTGGGTGACGAACTTTTCAATGAAAATCCGGTCATCACCAAAACTGTTGGCGGCCTCGTTCTTGGACGACTGGAAGCCCTCGCGCGCTTCTTCATCGTTCCAGGCGATCCGCATCCCTTTACCGCCGCCGCCAGCGGAGGCTTTCAACATCACTGGGTACCCAATCTCGGTCGAAATTTTGACGGCCTCGTCGGCATCTTCGATCAGGCCCATGTAGCCTGGCACCGTGCTGACGCCCGCGTCCTGCGCGATCTTCTTCGAGGTGATCTTGTCACCCATCGACTCGATGGCACCCTTGGGCGGCCCAACAAAGGCGACGCCCGCCTCTTCCAGCGCCTCGGCAAACTTGGCATTTTCCGACAGGAAGCCGTAACCGGGGTGCACAGCCTGCGCGCCCGACTGCTTGATGGCGTCCATCACCTTGTCGATGACAATGTAGGACTGGTTTGCGGGCGGCGGCCCGATATGGATCGCCTCGTCCGCCATCTGAACATGCAACGCCTTGGCATCTGCGTCCGAGTAAATGGCAACCGTGGGAATGCCCATCTTGCGCGCCGTCTTGATGACGCGGCAGGCGATCTCACCCCGGTTGGCGATCAGGATCTTGTTGAACATAGGGCCTCACTTCTCTGGGTCTTGAAACGCAAAACACCGCCTTGCCCGGGGGCAAGACGGCGTTCCGCGTGTGACTGAAAAACTCGCGCTACGCGCGTCAGGATATTAGCATTTGCTTGGGTTTGCTTCGCAATAAAGCACGTTCGCTCCGGCACCGACAGCGGCACCCGCGACGGCGTTGCCGCCAAGAACGGCACTTCCGACGCCGCCAGCAGCGCCCCCGAACACAGCCTGCTCACCCACTGTGTCACCACACGCGGCCAGACCGAGCGCGGCCGCTGTGGCAAGAATTGCGAATTTGATACGCATGTTGATCTTCCTTTGTTTGACGCATTTGTCGTGTGACAAACGCCAAGGTCGATCAATCGTTCCAACCCAACTGCCCGCAGATACGCATCGGACCGCCGAAACGCATGTTTGCATGCATCCAATTGCTGCCGACCGAACGCCAGCCGGCGGATATTGGCCAACACCAGGCCGAATGAAACGAAAAAAAAGGTGGGCAGCATAATATCTTGCGACACCTGCTGCCCACCAGGGGAAGGGGTACGGAAATGGTACACAGCGCCGCAGATAACCTGGGGAAGCGACGCTGCATGAACACGGTCGCACGCTTTGTCAGGACGCACAAAGGGCAAGTGTGTGTCACGGCGAGAATGAGCCAGGTTTCGCCAAATACGGGAATCGAGCGGCGAGAAACCGCCTATGCGTGCCAAAGACATCACGCTAACCCCTCTTGAAATGAGTCGGGAAAGGATGCACGCGCCACGGCCTCATCGATCTGCAAAAGTGCTTCATAATCAGCGGGATCAAAGGGATCGGTCGCTGGAATCACCTCGCGCCCGAACAGCCAGGACAAGCGCCCGGCATCCAAATTGCCACGTTCAAAAGGGTCTGTGCCGAAATGGGTCCACAACGCTGCCATAAATGCCGCGTCCGCGCGCCGGTCTGCGGGCTTGCGATCGGCAAAGCGTTCACGCCGCTGAAGCGGTGTCACCCCTTTGGGGTTCGGGCGCCGGATTGTGAACTGGAAGTCTGTGCCGGTCAGCCGACCGGGGAATCCGCGATGTTTCAGCATGCGCTGCCCCCCGCGGCGAGGGGTGTCAGGGCGGGCTGAACCGCCCGCCCTGTAGAATTACTTGAACTTGCCCGTGTGGACCGGCTCTGTGCTGATGGGCTCAGGCTCAACAACGACAAACTCTTCGTTGTTGTTGCGGGCGCATGCTGCGACCAGAACCATGAGGCTAACCATGCCCAACACTTTGATGCTCTTCGACATCTGTCTCTCCTGTATTCAACTTCCAGACGCACGAAATTGCACGCCCGATGCGAGGTAGGGGGGTCTTGGGGACCCCTTGGCCTGCGTATACGTGATTTTCGGGCTGAAAGATACGGGGGCCGACAGGCTTGCGCGTGTTGTGGCCTCAAAGACGCATATGCGGTTTTTTGCCGAAGCATCACAATTCCTCCCACACACAGCCGTCCGGGCTTGGTCTGAAGGCTTCGAAAAACTGCGTGGCCTCGGGATCGGCAGCGCCAAAAGCCACCGGGCGATCCATCAGCGAAATGACAACAACGTCAGCGCTGAACCCAAAGCTTGCGATGTAGGACAACGCAAAATCGTCGCACAGCGCCTGAAAGTCACCCTCGGCATCGGCGTATGTCACAGCGGCTGCATCCCGCGCGATGTCAGGTGCCAGAAACCGAAACCGCATCCACAGTTCCGCACCGACCTCGTCCACAAGAACTTCGGACAATGTCACCGGCTGGCCCGAAGGCACATCCAACGCAAAGACCGGAGACGCGCAGAACAACAGAGCCGAAACGCAACCCCGGACCCATCTCCGTTTCCGGGTCCGGGCTCCTCCCTCCGGGGTTGCGGTGCGTGCGGTGATAACCCGTCGCACTATTCCATTCGGCACAGTATGTTGCCTGTTACCCTTCATCGTGCATCTTCTTCTTGCATTGTAAAGGTCGCAGGCGAGGTGATTTCGATCAATTCCGGGACGTCAGAGTGACGAATTTCTCTGTGCACAATCCTAGTAGGTTGTAGAACGGGGCACCCTGCACTCAAAACGTGTTCGCCCTGCCCTTCATATTCAAAGGTTACCGAGCTTTTGGTGACATCGGCCATCTGGCAATTCAGATCACGCGAATGCCTCGCACCGAGGCCTCCGATGCCGGGAACAGCGCGGATCACATCGGTGCCATAGGTACTATTCATCGTCTTGGAATTGCCAAGCTGAGGATGTTCGAAAAAGGGACACAGGCCTCTGCCTTGGACTACACCAATATCCGCGCGCGAGATGGCAAAGACCTGTTTTGTCCACAATTTCATGGCCGCCATCCCGCATGGCGCACCCAACGCACCCGGTTGGAGGCGTCGTTCAAAACCGCATCTGCGCGTGCAACAACGGCCGCAGGCACCGGCCCCGCCGCGCGCCCACCCGCAGTAACCAGCCAGCCCTCCGCGGCACGCTCCAGTCGCACGACCGGGGAAAAGCCACGCAAATTCTGCAATGCGCGCCACAGATCCTGACGGATCTGATGGGCCAGTCGAATAGCCTTCCCGCAGGGCAAAACAGTGCAGACCGCAAAATCAAACCGCGGCGGCAGATGCCGACACAGGGTGAACCCTGTGTTGTCGCGCAGGATATGCCAGTGGCGATGCGACATCACAGCGGGATGTTATCGTGCTTTTTCCACGGCATAGGAGTCTTCTTGTTGCGCAGTGACGCAAAGGCACGGCTGACCCGTTTGCGGGTCGAACGGGGTTGGATCACCTCGTCGATGAACCCGCGCTCGGCCGCCACAAACGGGTTGGCAAAGCGGTCCTCGTAGTCCTTCGTGTGCTGCGCCGTCTTTTCGGCATCACCCAGATCGGCGCGGTGGATGATCTCGGTCGCACCCTTGGCACCCATCACCGCAATCTCGGACGTGGGCCAGGCATAGTTGAAATCAGCCGCCAGATGCTTGGATGCCATCACAACGTAAGCGCCGCCATAGGCTTTGCGGGTAATCACGGTGACCTTGGGCACCGTTGCCTCGCCATAGGCGTACAGCAGCTTCGCGCCATGTTTGATCACGCCGCCATATTCCTGCGTGGTGCCAGGCAGGAAGCCGGGCACATCAACGACGGTCAGGATCGGAATGTCGAAGCAGTCGCAGAAACGGACAAAGCGTGCCGCCTTGCGCGCGCTATCGATGTCCAGAACACCCGCCAGCACCATGGGTTGGTTCGCGACGACACCCACGGTGCGCCCTTCCAGCCGGATGAACCCGGTGATGATGTTCTTGGCGAACTCTTCCTGCAGCTCGTAAAAATCGCCCTCATCGGCGAGCTTCACGATCAACTCTTTCATGTCATAGGGCACGTTCGGGTTGTCGGGCACCAGCGTATCAAGGCTGGTCTCGATCCGGTCGGGCTCGTCAAAGAACGGGCGAACGGGTGGCTTTTCGCGGTTGTTGAGGGGCAGGAAGTCCACAAGGCGGCGCACCTCGGCCAGCGCCTCGACATCGTTGTCAAAGGCCGCATCGGCCACCGACGACTTCTTGGTGTGGGTGGACGCGCCGCCCAACTCCTCAGCCGTCACCTGTTCGTTGGTCACGGTCTTCACAACATCCGGGCCCGTCACGAACATGTACGAGCTGTCTTTGACCATGAAGATGAAGTCGGTCATGGCGGGCGAATACACCGCACCACCGGCACACGGCCCCATGATGACAGATATCTGCGGCACCACGCCCGACGCCATGATGTTGCGCTGGAATACCTCGCCATAACCGGCAAGGCTGTCGACGCCCTCCTGAATACGCGCACCACCGGAATCGTTGATGCCGATCACCGGCGCACCGTTCTCGACCGCCTTGTCCATGATCTTGCAGATCTTGGCGGCATGCGTGGCCGACACGGACCCGCCCAGCACGGTGAAGTCCTGAGAGAACACATAGACCTGCCGCCCGTTGATCGTGCCCCAGCCGGTCACGACACCGTCGCCGGCGGGTTTCTGTTTCTCCATCCCGAAGTCGGTGCAGCGGTGTGTGACGAACATGTCGAACTCTTCGAACGACCCTTCGTCCAGAAGCAGGTCAATACGCTCGCGTGCGGTCAGCTTGCCGCGCCCGTGCTGCGCGTCGATCCGCTTTTGCCCGCCGCCCAGACGCGCATCCGCGCGCCGCGATTCCAATTCGGTCAGAATATCTTTCATGCTGTCCCCGCTGGTGGTTTGACTGGCTTATACAAGTGCAAATAGGCCAAGATGAAGGGTCAATCCGAATATTTGCAAACCCTATTCAGCATTCATGATGCAAATTGCAAACCCGCAAAGCACACCTATTGGTGCGCCACTGCACTGGACAGTGTAGTAGACCAAGCATACCTCTGCGCCATGCAAGCGCCGCCCAAGGTCCGCTTTCTGGACCGCACGACCCCGCCACATATCATCACACTGATCCTCCTGGCCGGAGTGTCGGCCATGGTGATGAACATGTTCCTGCCCAGCTTGCCGAACATGACCGAGTATTTCGATACCGAATACCGGCTGATGCAGCTGTCGGTGGCACTGTACCTGGCCGTCTCGGCCATCATGCAAACCATCATCGGCCCGATCTCCGACAATCTCGGGCGGCGCAAGGTGCTGATGTGGGGGATTGGCCTTTTCATGCTGGCCACACTCGGCTGCATCTACGCACCCAACGCCGAAGTCTTTCTGTTCTTCCGCATGTGTCAGGCGGTGATCGCCGTCGCCATGGTGCTGAGCCGCGCCATCATTCGCGACCTCTACGATCAGGATCACTCGGCCTCCATGATCGGCTACGTGACAATGGGCATGGCGGTCGTCCCAATGATCTCGCCCTTCTTCGGCGGCTTGCTGGACGAAGGGCTCGGATGGAAGTCCGTCTTCTGGTTCTTCTTCATCACCGGCGCCCTGCTCCTGTGGCTTGTCCACAAGGATGTCGGCGAAACAGCCCAGCCATCGTCCAAGTCCCTGATCGGCCAGTTCAAGGAATACCCCGAATTGCTCCGCTCACCCCGCTTTTGGGGCTACTCGCTGGCGGCAGCCTTCTGTTCCGGCTCATTCTTCGCCTATCTCGGCGGCGCGCCCTTCGTGGGCACCGAAGTGTTCGGCATGACGCCCGCCGTCCTCGGCTTCTTTTTTGGCGCCCCAGCCGTCGGCTACTTCATCGGCAACGGCCTGAGCGGGCGGTTCGCAACCCGCTTCGGGGTCAACCGGCTGGTGCTCTGGGGCTCCATCGCGAATGCTTTCGGCACCTTCATCTCCCTCGCCATCTTCGTTGTCGGCATGGGCACGCCCCTGTCCTTCTTCGGCATGATGACCTTTGTGGGCCTCGGCAACGGCCTCGTGATACCCAACGCCACCGCAGGGATGCTGTCGGTGCGCCCGCATCTGGCGGGCACAGCCTCCGGCCTCGGCGGCGCGATCATGATCGGCGGTGGAGCAGCCCTTTCGGCGCTCGCAGGTTTCCTGCTGACCCCAGAAACCGGGGCCTACCCGCTTCTCTATATCATGTGCATCACAGGCATCTGCGCGTTGCTGGCCATCGGCGCGGTCTACCGGCGCGAACGCAGGCTCGCAGTCGCGTAACGCTTGCGCTCACAGCTTTGCAAACCTAGTGTCGCCGCACTGCAAACCTGCAAAGACAACACCGCCATGGCCACCCCAAAACTCTATGCCGGAGCCAAGCTGCGCGAGGTGCGCACCCGCGTCGGCCTGACCCAGAAAGACTTCGCCGCCAAGCTCGGTGTTTCCCTGCCCTATCTAAACCAAATGGAAAATAATAACCGTCCGGTCAGCACGACGGTGGTGTTGTCACTGGCGCAGGAATTCGGGCTGGACGTGACCGAACTCAGCTCCGGCGACGGCGAACGGATCGTCTCCGACATGCGCGAGGCCCTGTCCGACCCGGTCTTTTCCAGCGACATGCCCCCGATGGCAGACCTGCGGCTCGCCGCCTCGAACGCCCCGGCCCTCGCACACGCCTTTCTCGAACTGCACCGCGCCTACCGACAGACCCACGAACGGCTCGCCTCTCTGGACGAAGCGTTGGGGCGCGAGGACGCCCGCGCACGCCCCAGCCCTTGGGAGGAAGTGCGCGATTTCTTCCACTACTGCGACAACTACATTGACGCCGTGGACCGCGCCGCCGAACACTTTGCAAATGCCGAAGGACACCACCGCAACATCCGTGTCGCCGCTGTGTCCTCCCTCGCCAATGGTGGTGTCGAGGTCAGTTTCGAAGACACCGACACGCTGCGCCGCTACGACCCCGAGACCCAAACCCTCGTCTTGTCCCATCGCGCCAGCCAGGAAAGCCAGACCTTCCAACTGCTGCTACAGGTGGCCCTGCTGCGACAGAACAAACTGCTCGAAGCGACCCTCGACTTCGCCCGCTTTCAGACGGAAGAGGCGCGCGCGATCGCCAAGATCGGCCTCGCCAACTATTTCGCTGGGGCCGCGCTCATGCCCTACGGCCAGTTCCTGCAAGCAGCGCAGGACACCCGCCACGACCTCGAACAACTCGCCACCCGCTTCGGCGCGTCCATCGAACAGGTCTGCCACCGGCTCTCCACGCTCCAACGACCGGGGGCCAAGGGCATCCCGTTCTTCTTCGTCCGGGTCGATCAGGCAGGCACGATCACCAAACGCCACTCCGCCACACGCCTGCAATTCGCCCGCTTCGGCGGGGCCTGCCCGCTCTGGAATGTGCACCGTGCGTTCGAACAACCGGGCCAGTTCCTGCGCCAGCTTGCCGAAACGCCCGACGGCGTGCGCTATGTCAGCCTTGCCCGCGATGTGACCAAATCCGGCGGCCGCTTCGGCGCGCCCGTCCGGCGCTATGCGATTGCTCTGGGGTGCGAGGTGACCCATGCAGGCCAGCTCGTCTATGCCGACGGCCTCGACATCACGCGGGCGGAGGCGTTTGAGCCCATAGGCATCTCCTGCCGGATCTGCGAGCGCAAGATGTGCCATCAGCGCTCCGTCCCGCCGCTGGAACGCAAGCTGTCGGTCGATCCCGACACACGGGATGTGCTGCCCTATGCGGTGAACTAGGCGGACCAGGATCCGCCTTACGCTTGCGCCTCAGCGCCGCGCGGGACGCCATCCGGCCCGCAGCGCCTCGGCCTCTGAACAAAACCACCGCTCGCCCCGCGCCTCGTTGATGCCGGTCCGGTCATAGAATTCCTGCCCCGGCACGTGAAAGATCTGCCCGTTACCGGAGATATTGCCCTTGATCCGACAGGCCGGATCAGGCGGCAGGCGCCCCTGCCCCCGCGCCTCACGAAACGCCGCAGGCGACTGCACCCGGTAGCCATGCAATCCGCGCCCCGCGACATAGGCCACCTTTTCATCCAGATCATAGTCCATCCCGTAACGCCGATAGGCAAAGGCCCATCCGGCGCTCACGATCTCAGCCCCCATGTCCGCCTCACCAACGCGGCACTTGGCGACAGTCCGACCGTGCCGGTCCGTATCCAGTGCCTCGCACCGGGCCGTTTGCCCGCCGAACCGCGCCTCCACCTGCGCGGTCGCCCACATCCCGCAGGCAAATGGTTGGCCTGCCGCCGTCTCACAGGTCTGATCCAGTTCAGGCGCATCAATGGCGTGCAACCGTACGCGAACGTCGCCCACATCCACCGTGTCCGCATCAATCACACGCACAACACCGATGAAATCTGCGAACCCGAAAGAGGGCAACAGGGACAGAACAAGCACCGAACAAAGTCTTAACATTCCGTTAATATGACAACGGACCTGACCGAGTTCAAACGGTGGCGGTGACTATTCTTAACGCTGCGCGGTCTCCCACTCAGGATGCACCCACGGCACGTCATTGCTGCGCGGCAGGCTGCGGCCCAGGATGTGGTCGGCCATCTTCTCGCCCGTCATGATGGACGGCCCGTTGAGGTTGCCATTGGTGATGCGCGGAAAGACGGAACTGTCCACGACGCGCAAGGCATCCACCCCGATCACACGCCCCTCCGGGTCGACAACGGACATCGGATCATCGGCCCGCCCCATCCGGCAGGTGCCGCACGGGTGGTACGCACTCTCGGCATGCTCGCGGATCACCTCATCCAGCTCTTCATCGCTCTGATGGGCCGCACCCGGCTGGATCTCATGCTTGACGAAGGGCGCGAACGCCTCTTGCGCAAAGATCTCGCGCGTCAGGCGAATGCAGGCCCGGAAGTCCTTCCAATCCTGATCGGTGCTCATGTAGTTGAACCGGATCACAGGATCGTCCACAGGATCCGCCGACCGCAAGGTCACCGCCCCCCGCGACGGCGACCGCATCGGCCCCACATGCGCCTGAAACCCGTGCCCTTCGGCCGCCGCCTGCCCGTCATAGCGCACCGCCATCGGCAGGAAGTGATACTGAATATCAGGATAGGGAACCCCAACCCGACTACGAATGAAAGCCGCACTTTCAAATTGGTTTGACGCGCCCAAGCCAGTGCCCGTGAACAGCCACTGCGCCCCGATCATCGCCTTCGAGGCCAGGTTCCAATGCTTATACAACGTGATCGGCTGGCTGGAGGCATACTGGATATACATCTCCAGATGGTCCTGCAGGTTCGCCCCCACACCGGGGCGGTCAGCCACCACATCAACCCCATGCTCCGCCAGATGCGCCCCTGGCCCGATCCCCGACAACATAAGGATCTTCGGCGAGTTGATGGACGAGGCTGCAAGGATCACCTCCACCCGCGCCTTCACCACCTGCCCACCGGCCAGAACCACGCCAGTCGCGCGCCCGTCCGCCATCTCGATCCGCTCCACCAGCCCGCGCACCAGGTCGCAATTGGGTCGCTTCAGCGCAGGCCTCAGATAAGCATTCGCCGCTGACCAGCGCCGCCCGTTATGCACGGTCTGCTCCATGGGGCCAAAGCCTTCCTGCTTCTGCCCGTTATAGTCGTCCGTGACCTCATAGCCCGCCTGCTGCCCCGCATCGACAAAGGCCTGGAACAGTGGGTTCCGGCGCGGCCCGCGCGTGACATGCAACGGCCCATCCTTGCCACGCCAAGCCGGATCGCCGCCATGGCCATTGCCATCCCATGCCTCCATCCGCTTGAAGTACGGCAGCACGTCGGCATAGGCCCAGCCATCGGCGCCACTCTCGGCCCAATGGTCATAGTCCAGCGCGTGCCCTCGGACATAGACCATCCCGTTGATCGACGATGACCCCCCCACGACCTTGCCGCGCGGACAGACCAGCCGACGCCCACCCAAATGCGGCTCCGGCTCGGACATGAAACCCCAATCATAGCGTTTCATGTTCATCGGGTACGACAAGGCCGCAGGCATCTGAATGAACGGCCCCGCATCGGTGCCACCATGCTCGATCACCAGCACCGACTTGCCCGCCTCGGCCAAACGATAGGCCACGGCGCACCCCGCCGACCCGGCCCCCACAATCACGTAATCCGCTTCCATCTCTCACCTTCCGTGATTCTCCGAAGGGTCAAGGATGCGCAGCACCGCGCGCAGGCGCGGCTCGTCCTTGAGGCTTCGGGGAATCGCATCTCATCCTTGAAAGGGTGTCTTGAGGCGGACAAAGCGCCCTCAAGCACCTCTCAGCACACATCCTTCACATCGCAACTCGCGCAACATCCGCCCCCTGCCCGCCCTTTTTCGGAGTGCGGGGTGGGTGGGCGGGCGCGCTCCGAAAAAGGGCGTCCCGACCCATCAAAACGGCGCCTCCACATCGCCCATGCGCACATAGACCGACTTCACCTGGCTGTAGTGCTCAATGGCCGCCTTCGAATTCTCGCGCCCCACGCCCGAGGCCTTGACCCCGCCAAAGGGCGCCTCGACCGGCGCGTCATTGTAGCTGTTGATGAAACAGGTTCCCGCCTCGAACCCGGCAGCAACACGGTGCGCACGGGTCAGATCGCGTGTGAACACCCCGGCAGCCAACCCGAACTCCGTGTCATTGGCGCGCGCCATGACGTCGGCCTCATCCTCGAAATCCAAAACCGCCATGACAGGACCGAAAATCTCTTCCCGCGCGATGGTCATGTCGTCCGTCACGTCGGCGAAAACGGTCGGCTCCAAAAAGAACCCGTCCCGCTCCACCCGCTTGCCACCAGTCACCAGCCGCGCGCCCTCGTCCTGCCCCTTGGCGATGTAGCCCTGCACAATCTCCGTCTGCCGCGCGCTGACCATGGGGCCAAAGCTCGTCTCGGGATCCTGCGGATCACCGATCACCGCTTTGCCCAGCCGCTCGGTCAGACGCGCCAGAAACGCCTCCTTGATGCCCGACTGCACAAACACCCGCGTCCCGTTGGAACAGACCTGGCCGGAGGAGTAGAAGTTGCCCATGATTGCGCCCGACACCGCATTCTCAAGATCGGCATCGTCAAAGATGATGAGCGGCGACTTGCCCCCAAGCTCCATGGTCACATGCTTCATCTCGGCCGCAGCGGCGGCATAGACCTTGCGCCCCGTGGGCACCGAGCCAGTCAGCGACACCTTGTCAACGCGGGGCTCGGACACCAAAGCCGCCCCCACATCGCCCAAGCCCTGCACGACGTTGTAAACACCCGCGGGCGCGCCCGCCTCGTGCAGAATCTCCGCCACTTTCAAGGCACAAAGCGGCGTCGTCTCGGACGGCTTGAACACCATCGTGTTGCCGCAGGCGAGCGCAGGTGCCCCCTTCCAGCAGGCAATCTGCGTGGGATAGTTCCACGCCCCGATCCCCACGCACACGCCCAAAGGTTCGCGGCGGGTGTAAACCCAGTCCTCACCCAGCGGGATATGCTCGCCCGTCAGGCTTGCGGCCAGACCACCGAAATACTCCAGCGCATCGGCCCCGCTTGTGGCGTCAGCCACGCTCGTCTCCTGATAGGGCTTGCCGGTGTCATAGGTCTCCAGCACCGACAGCTCGTGATTGCGCGCGCGCAGGATGTCGGCGGCACGGCGCAAGATGCGGCCCCGCTCCGTCCCGGTCATCGCGGCCCACTCGGCCTGTGCCGCGCGCGCGGATGTCAGCGCCTGATCAATGATCGCGGGCGTCGCGGAATGGACGCGGCCAATGACTTCTCCCGTCGCCGGATAAATCACGTCAATGGGCGTGCCCGCGGTGTCTTCCACATAAGCGCCACCAATGAAGTGGCTCGCTGTCGGTTGGGTCTGCATTCAATTCCTCATGGTGTTGTACGGGGCGACGGGCCACACCCGTCGCCCGCGCGATGTCTATTCTGCGGGGGCGGCGTGCATGCTGCGCAAATCACCCAGCGTCTCGCGGCGGGTCAGCACCCAGGCCAGGCACGCCACATACATCCCGATGACCGCGGTCCCGACCCACTGGATCTGCAACCACTGGCTCTGGAACAGCAAGGTCAGCACAAACAGCAGTGCGGCGTTGCCCAGCACGTATTGCACCTTCCCGTAGCGGTCGGCGGTCACGTTCAGATTGTCGGTGTAAAGCCGGATCAGCGAGTCAAACGAGTTGATGACAAACAGGATGCCCACAACGGTCATCGACCAATTGACCAGCCCGGTCATGTCGATGCTGTTCAGGTGATACCAATAGGCCACCGTGAACCATATGCCCAAAGGGATCGACGGAAAGATCAGGAGTGCGGCCAGCAATTGCCATGTCCGCAGCCCGCCCACGAAGCGCGAGGTGAACTGCCCGATCATGATCGACCACGCAAACCACCAGAACAGGTAGAACTCGTGATAATCCGTCAGCGGAATGATGAACTTGTGGATGTTGGCAAAGTACCCGCCGATATTGCTGCCGGTGCTCAGGAACTCGCCAAAGCCCATGCCCGCATTGATCCACATGCCGGCAATCAGGGCAAAGAACACGAGAGTCGAAGCGACCGACAGGATCTTCACGTATTTGATGTCGGTCGAGGAATAGGACGCCGCCAGGATCACCAGGAAGCAGATGACGTAAAAGGCCGGGATCACCGTCTCGCCGTCGCCCACTTCGGGGATGTAGTAAGGCATGTAGATCAGGAACAGCGCGCCGGTGAACGCACAGGTCGTGATGATCACCATGTTGTTGATCAGCTTCACGATCCCGTTCTCAAAGAACTTCACGCGCGGCTCGATGGCGCAGAAATAGAATGCGGTCAGGAAGTAGAACGCCCAGATCAGAAAGCCCCAGAACCCGAACTCCAGCGCCAGCGGGTTGGTAAACGCATAGGCCGGTTCCGCCGCCGTATCGGCATAAAGCGGGAAGTCAAAAGCGATCGGGAACATGATCAATCCGACATCCAGACCGGATGTGAACAGGATCGCGATAAAGACAAACAGGCTGACCGGTTGCGGCCCGGTCAGGCGCACATTCCAGTATTTGATGGTGACAAAGGCAACCAGCACAAAGGCCAGGATCACCCCGAAAGAAATGATTGTCGTAAGCATAAAATAGGTCCCTCCATGTTGACCCGTTGGCTGTGGCGCTTGGTAAGAACCCATCGTCTGCCCACGCCAAGGGTCTTCATGCGATGGTTTATTCTCCGCGGGGAAACCGCTGATTTTCCTCTAAAACATTCAAATCCATATGATTGCGCATGTAGCGCTCGGATGCCTTTTGCAGCGGCTGGTAATCCCAGGGGTAATACCCACCTTGCCGCAAAGCCTCGTACACCACCCAGCGCCGCGCCTGCGATGCGCGCACGTCGGCGTCAAAACGCGCAAGGTCCCACCGCGCATCTGCCTTGGCCTGCAATTGGCTAAGCGTACCCTGATGCGCAGGCACATCCGCAAGGTTGGTCAACTCATGCGGATCAGCCTCAAGATCAAACAGCTGGTCCGGGTCCAGCGCACAGCGGTTGTACTTCCACTTGCCATAGCGCAGCGACACCATCGGCGCATAAGACGCCTCGGCCGCATACTCCATCGCAACAGGCTCGGTGCGCTCCACACCCTGCCCCTGCGGCACCAGCGATTGCCCAGTGGTCCACGGCATCACCTCGGACATGTCCACACCCGCCAGATCACAGAGCGTCGGGCACACATCAATGTTGCTCACCGGGTCAGTCACCAGCCCCGGCTCCATCGACGGGGCCGCAATCATCAACGGCACCCGCGACGACCCTTCGTAGAAGGACATCTTGAACCACAGCCCCCGCGCGCCCAGCATGTCACCATGGTCGGACACGAACAGGATGATGGCCTCTTGCCGCGTGCCTTCCAGCGCCTCCAATACCTCACCGATCTTGTCGTCCAGATATGAGATGTTGGCGAAGTATGCCCGACGCGACCGGCGAATATCCTCATCCGAGATCGTGAAGTTATCCCGGTCATTGGCATCCAGAATGCGCTGCGAATGAGGGTCCTGATCCTCATAGGGGATCGGCCCCACCTCCGGCATCAGGTGTTCGCAATCCTCGTAGAGGTCCCAATACTTCTTACGCGCCACATAAGGGTCATGCGGGTGCGTAAAGCTGACAGTCAGGCACCACGGGCGCCGATCATGCCCTCGTCCCAGATCATAGATCTTGCGCGTGGCGTGATAGGCCACCTCGTCATCAAACTCGAGCTGGTTGGTGATCTCGGCCACCCCCGCGCCAGTGACAGACCCCATGTTGTGATACCACCAGTCAATCCGCTCGCCCGGCTTGCGATAGTCCGGCGTCCAGCCGAAATCGGGTGGATACACATCCGTGGTCAGCCGCTCCTCGAACCCGTGCAACTGGTCTGGCCCGACAAAGTGCATCTTGCCAGACAGGCACGTCTGATACCCCGCGCGGCGCAGATGGTGGGCGTAGGTGGGGATCGATGACGGAAACTCAGCCGCATTGTCATAGACGCCAGTCGCACTGGGCAACTGCCCCGACATAAACGCGGCACGCCCCGGCGCGCACAGCGGCGAGGCGGTATAGGCGTTCCGAAACCGCGTCGACCGCGCTGCCAACTTCTTCAGGTTCGGTGCGTGCAACCACTCGGCAGGACCATCGGGAAACAACGTCCCGTTCAACTGATCCACCATGAAAATCAGGATGTTGGGCCGCGTCATTGATAGGCCCCCGTCAAGGTATCCAGCGCCCGCAAGGCCGTCGCCTGCGCCGCATCGCGCGACGCATCCTTCGACAACGCCGCCCGCAGATAGAGCCCATCAATCAGCGCCCCCAACATCTCGGCATCCCCACGCGGATCACAGCTGAGCCCCCTCAGCGCATAGGTCAGGTTCGACCGCAAACGCCGTTGGTACAACGCGAGCAAACGGTGCGTCTCAGGATGGGTCGTTGCCTGCGCATAGAGCGTCATCCACGCGCCCACGGTCGCTGGCGCAAAGCTCGATGGCGCAAAGCTGGCCGCAATCAACGCCTCTGCCCGTTCCCGCGATGTCCGCGCGCCGCGCAGCTCTTCGACAACCTCCTTGCGAAAATCGCGCAGGATCTGCGCCATAGCCGCCAGGAAAATCTGGTGCTTACCGCCGAAATAATGGTGCGCCAAGGCCGAGGACATCCCCGCCCGCTTGGCGATCTGGCCCACGGTCACATCAAGCGACCCGGCCTCCCCGATCTCGGCAATCGTCGCCTCGACCAGCGCCGCCCGACGGATCGGTTCCATCCCAATTTTCGGCACATGCACCCCCATTCGCAAAGATGCGGCGTAACGTGCCGGTTTTTTATTGACCCGTCAATCAACAAAACCCGTCACAGTTTCGTCGCCGGGCTGGGCGGCGTGATTGGCGCACGTTTCAGCACCGCTTCGCGCCAGGTGATGAAAGAAACGGCAGCCAGAATCAGCGACCCGCCCAGGATCACCCAGACATCCACCGGCTCGGCAAAGACAAGCGCGCCCAGCAACACGGCCCACACCAATTGCAAAAACGTCACCGGCTGCGTGACGGTCACGGGGGCCGCGGCAAAGGCCATTGTCATCGTGTAATGCCCGGCGGTCGCGAAACAGGCGACAAGGAACAGCAGGCCCAGCTCCCACCCCGTCGGCCACACCCAGTTGGCAAGCGCAAAGGGGGCCAAACAGATCGTCACCACGATGGACAGCATCGCCACGACAACAGCCGGTTTCGCCTCATCCGCCATGATCTTGGCCAGCAGGTACGACCCCGCAAAACTGACGGCACAGAACAGCATCGCGATATGCCCCGGCGCCACCTCGCGAAACCCGGGGCGCAATATCACCGCCGTCCCGATCAACGCCACGGCAATCGCCGCAATCCGGCGCAACGCCAACCGCTCTCCCAGAAACAGAGCCGCGCCAATGCTCACGTACACGGGCGCGAGGTAGTTCATCGCCGTCACCTCGGCGATGGGAATGCGGGTCATGGCAAAGAACCACAGGATCACGCCACCGGTATGAAACGCCCCCCGCAGCGTGAACAGCTTCCATTGCCGCCCCGTCAGATGCGCCGCCTTCAACGCGGGCAACATCGGCAGCAGAAACACCAGCCCCAGCAAATACCGCAAAAACGCCGCTTCAGCCGGGGGAATGCGGTCGCCCATATATTTCACCAGCGCCGTGACCGCGACAAAGCAAAAGCCAGTCACCAGCATCCAGAAAATGGCAACAAGCGGACGAGAGGGGGAAGAGTTCATGCGCCCATCAACCCCAAAAGCGGGGTTAAGCACAAGGCGCGACAGCAGCAGCAACAGATGGCAGTCATGCACGGCAGAAAGCATCTGCATCACTGAAACCGCGTGTCACAAGACAAGCGCCGTCACGCTCGGATGGCAAGGATCCGCAACAGCGACACAAAACATCCGGGAACGAAAGCGCAATACCTGAGTTCACACAGCAAGCCCAAAGGACGCATCGATATGAACTCCGCACCGCAACCCCGCACGAGCCATACGTTTTTTGCACAGCAGCCTTGCGCAAATGTGCAGAGTATTCTCGGTAAACACTTCCTATATGCTGGCGACCCGCGTGCAATATCACGCATTCCTACTGCCAGCAGATGTCATCTGACACAGGTATCACGTTGATCTGATCTTTGATGATTGGCGTATGACCTTACAGACGCCATATGCTGGTCAACGATAACAAGGATGAAATCCGATGCTTGACGATAGACATACCGTTGATCTGACCAAGCAGGACCTCGAATTGATCGAGGCTGCGCTCCAGACCCAGGAAAAGATCCTGTCCGTGCAAAGCCGCGCGGGCGGTGCCGCTGCTCGCACACGGCTCAATGATCTCAAAGGGCTGATGCGCCGCCTGCGCCGCCAGACCCCTGCCCCCCATGCCGATGGCACCCAAAGCTGGAGCCAGGTGGCCCGGCAGCTGTTTTTCTAATCCGGCTCAGATCAAATTTTCATAACAATACAATGACGCCGCCCCATATCCAAGGGCGGCGTTTTGATGTCATGGGTTCAGTGTTCGCAAGCGCACATGCCTGAACTCAAGCCCCGACCTTCGATCCCGCAACGTGCGTCCATGGCAGCAATGCCGCGGCCCGGATCAGACTGAGGGGAAAGCCCGCACTTCATCGCGACGGAATGCATAAAAAACAGCCAGACGACAGGCGCGCGCGACGCTCTATTACACGCCGTACAGCGGAACCAAAATTCGTGCTTTTTCCCAGAAATCCGGCCCTTTCCGGGATACGCGCACCGTGCCGTCGGCGCGGTACGGCGCACATGGTGCGCCCAGCAAAACCGCGGCCCTGCGCGAAAACATGCCACCGACATATCGATACATTCCAAGCGCTTGAAAGACGGTTTACCCCGCCATAACCTTCAACCCAAACGTGTAGTGCGGTTATGTGTATCGGCTCAGGTACCCCCATTTGAATTCTGACTTTGTGCCGTCCTCCGGCACGAGGGTGAATGAAATTGCGCCCTTCTGGCCGTCGGTCGCCGCCACATCAACAAGGTCCGTCATTGCTGAACAAAAGCCATCTCAAAAGTAACGCCCATTTCGCTCCTGCTGCCAAAGCGGCGTGTTTTTCAGGGAAGCCACATTTTTTTTAAGAGTTGAAGGACACTGACAATGACGAATGTGAGGGGCAGCGACAATACGGGCGGTGTCAATCAGAACCCGGACAACACGTTCGGGGACGGTAATTTCTGGTTTGAATGGATCGAATTCCCAAGCCTGTCTGAAAACAGCCTGGCCGCTGCGGGCTTCAACATCGCCGATGGCTCTCTGGGCCCCGGACAGACAGTCTACAATGCGGGCACGTCCAACACCCTGAACCTGCCCACCCAGTCCGGCACACTTGGAAACAACGACGACTTCTTCGGCATCCGCATCTCGACAACACTCGAGGTCGAAACGGGCGGCGAATACACCTTCACGCTCAATTCCGACGACGGCTCGCGGCTCTATGTGAACGGCCAGGAAGTCGTCGAAAGCGACGCGGCGCGGCCCGTCGGGACGATCGAAACCGGCAGTATAACGCTGGGGCCCGGCCAGCACGAAATCGTCATCATCTACTATGAGGCGGGCGGACAGGTTGGCCTCTTTTCCACGATCGACGGACCGGACTACGCGGGCCCGACAGATCTGGAAGACGCCAACGTCGCCGCCAACGCGGGCGATGATACGATTACCACCGGCGAAGGGTTCGACAACGTCGTCGCCGGTGAGGGCGACGATTTCATCACCGATGATGGCGATGGCGGCAGCTTTAGCGGTGGCGCCGGAAACGACGCGATAACGGTCACAGGCAGTGTCATCACCGTCAACATCGATGCCGGGGCGGATGATGACCAAGTCACGGTCTTCAACGCCGTGGGATCGTCAAACACAATCGATCTTGGCGAAGGCAACGATACCTTCACCGGGGGCGATGCCGATGACACGGTCACCGGCGGCGAAGGCAATGATGTCTTCAACTCCGGCGCGGGCAACGACCTGCTCGACGGCGGCGCAGGCGATGACATCTTCAACCTGTTCACGGGTGACGATACGGTCACCGGCGGCCTCGGCAATGACATCTTTAACGAAGGCGCCGGTGAAGGCGCAGATGTCATTACGGACTTTAACTTTGGCAACACCGGCTCGATCAATGACGGCGACCAGTCAAACAACGACTTCGTAGACCTCAGCGGCTTCTACAACACAACAACGCTCACTACTGTGAACGGGGTTGGCGGCAACTTCGGAAATGCGCTTGCCATGATGCGGGCCGATGCCGCCGACGGCCGACTGGACGGCATCATCGACGGCACCGACTACACGACCGAGATCGGAGGCATCGACCTCACCCTGCTGGACGGCACTGGCAACGCGGTCGCAGGCGACGATCTGACATTCGACAACACCAACGTCGTCTGCTTCGCCAAGGGGACGTTGATCAAAACAATCAACGGTGAGCGTCTGATCGAGGATTTGCAGATTGGCGACCGTGTCCTGACGATGGACAACGGCTATCAGCGCGTCCAGTGGATCGGCGGCACACAGGTGCCTGCCGACACGCTGTCCGAAAACCCAAAGCTGCGGCCCATCCGCATCCGCGCCGGGGCATTGGGAAGCGGCCTGCCCGCCAGCGATCTCACGGTCTCCCGGCAACACCGCGTCCTAGTACGCTCCACAATCGCGATCAGGATGTTTGACACGGATGAGGTCCTGATACCCGCCATCAAGCTGCTGGACATCGACGGCATCGACATTGTCGACGATCTGCACGACGTCGCATATTTCCACATGCTCTTCGACCACCACGAGATCGTGTTTTCAAACGGGGCGCCGACAGAAAGCCTGTATACCGGCCCCGAAGCGCTCAAGTCCGTGTCCCCGGATGCACAACAGGAAATCGCGGCACTGTTCCCCGAAATCCTCGACCCCGACTACGCCCCGACAAGCGCGCGGTTCATCCCCGAAAAGGGCAAGCAGATGAAAAACCTGGTCCAGCGACATCAGAAGAACAGCAAGGACCTGCTGTCATTCAGCTAGGATGCCGCTGACCACCTCAAGCGCAAAAGCCCCCTATGGCAAATGACGGCTTTCGGGATGTGTCGCTAGGTCTGTGACGTGCGCAGCGCGGCAGCGGCAAAATCAATGAACACACGCAGTTTCAGCATGATCTGCGCACGCCCCGGGTAATAGATGTGGAACCCGGGAATATCCGGCAAATGACCTTCCAGAACCTGCACCAAATCGCCGCGATCAAGATGCGGTTGCACAATCGGACCAACCTCATAGGCCAGCCCCAACCCCGCAAGTGCCGCGTGGATCTTGGCGTTCGGATCGTTGACGGTCACTGATCCATGAACGGGGACGTGCCGGTCCTCCCCCCTCTCGACAAAGCGCCAGTTATAGATCGTCTTCTGTGTCGGGCGGCGGAAATTGATGCAGCGATGATGCGCCAAATCATCCGGTGTCTCTGGCGTGCCGTGCCTAACCAGATACGCCGGCGATGCACACACCACCATGCGAGACGGCGACGTCAGCGCGCGCGCAATCATGTCCGGCGCCACCATCCGGCCCAGCCGGATACCGGCGTCAAACCCATCCCGCACAATGTCGGCAAGACCATCGTCAAGGAACACCTCGACCTCGACATCAGGGTAGGCCTCCAGAAAGGCGGGAAGCACCGGCTCAAAGATGACCGGATAGGCGATGCGCGGCGCGTTGATGCGCAAAAGGCCAGAGGGGCGTTCTCCGAATTCGCGGATCGACGCCAGTGTGTCGCTCACCTCAGCCAGCGCTGGCCGCACCCGATCCACAAAAACGCGACCCGCCTGCGTCAGCCCCACACTCCGGGTCGTGCGCGTCAGAAGGGGCACGCCGATCCGCTCTTCCAACAGTTTGACCGCCTGACTGACGGCAGACGGCGTCACACCAAGCGCGCTGGCCGCCGCGCGAAAGCTGCCGTGCTCGACAACAGCAAGAAGGGGCAGCACGCCATCAAGATCGGTTCGCTTCATTCATTAGCCAGACTTAACAGGCCATCCAGAAGATAGCTGATTATCGAACAACGGCAACGGGCACATATTCGCTTCAGACATGAACGGGCCACAACCGGAAACGGGGCCCAGAACCAAGGAGCGAAAACATGACCGATCACATCGACACCACCCGCCGCAGCCTTCTGACCTCCGGCATCGCAGGGGCCGCCGCCGCGGGCGCTGGCCTTGCCGCAGCAACCGGCGCCTTCGCCCAGACCGCCCCATCCGGCACGCTCGAAGGCAAGGTTGCACTCATCACCGGCGCGGCCAGCGGCATCGGTCGCGGTATCGCAGAAGAATACGCCCGACACGGCGCCTCCGTCGTGATGCTTGATGTGGCCAACCCGTCCGCCGTGCCGCCGGTCGAAGGGTTCCGCATCGCCAACAGCGAAGAATTCGACGTGGCATTCGAAGCTGTGCGGGCAATCAACCCGAATGTCGCCCAGATCCGGGGCGATGTGCGCAGCGAGGGCGATATGGACGGCGCAGTCTCGCAGGCCATCACGCGCTTTGGTGGTCTCGACATCGCCGTCGCCAATGCAGGCTATGTGCGCTGGCACGGCTTTGCCGACGGGCGCGCGCTGGATTGGAAAAGTGTTCTGGACGTCAATGTCTGGGGTGTGGCCAACACCTTCCGCGCCGCCACGCCTGCGCTGCGCCAGCGCGGCGGTGGTCGGCTGATCTCGATCAGTTCCATTGGCGGCCGACAGGGCGTCCCCGGCAACGGCGCTTACACATCCAGCAAATGGGCCGTGATTGGCCTGACCAAGCAAGCGGCGATCGAACTCGGTCCCGACAATATCACCGTCAACGCAATCGCACCCGGTCCGGTCGACACTCCAATGTACCGGTCCGAAGGGCAGATGGCAGCCATGGGCGTGACCACAGCAGCGGAACAGGATGCGGCGATCAATCCGATGCTGCCTGTGGGCGACCGCCCCGCGCTGACCCCGGCAGACATTGCCAACACCGCGCTGTTCCTCGCCGGACAGGCGGGCGCGTCAATCTCCGGCGTCTCTCTGGATTTGGCGCTTGGATACAACGCCATTTACACCTCCTGACATCCGACGTCGGAGGTAGGAACGAGCCGATCCCGGAAACAGGGTCGGCTCAGTCTATTTGGAGATACGCAATGCGACAGAAGGTGATCGTCGCCGAGTGGCCTCGTTCAAGCAGCCCATTCGACTGCTACACGCACCACCTCCGCCCAACGCGGGGGCAAAGCGCGCCCTACCCGTCAAGCTGCGCCATCACCTCGTCGCTGGCCTCGAAATTGGTAGTAACGGTCTGCACGTCGTCGTCATCCTCCAGCGCATCCACCAGCTTCATCAGCTTCTGCATGCCCTCCAGGTCCATCTCGGTGGTCGTCGTAGGACGCCAGATCAGCTTGGTGCTCTCGCTTTCGCCCAACTCGGCCTCCAGCGCATTGGACACCTCGTTCAGATCAGTGTCGGCACACCAGATCACATGCCCATCCTCGGTGCTCTCCACATCCTCGGCCCCGGCCTCGATGGCGGCCATCATCACGGTATCCGCGTCACCAACCTCAACCGGGTAGCTCACAGCCCCCTTGCGGTCGAACATAAAGCCCACGCTGCCCGTCTCGCCCAGGTTCCCGCCATTCTTGGTAAAGGTCGACCGCACGGTCGACGCCGTCCGGTTCCGGTTGTCGGTCATCGCCTCGACAATCACAGCCACACCATTGGGCCCATAACCCTCATAGCGGATTTCCTCGTAATCCTCGCCCTCACCGGCCACAGACTTCTTGATCGCGCGATCAATATTATCCTTCGGCATCGACTGCGACTTGGCCTCTTTCACGGCCAGACGCAGGCGCGGGTTCTTGTCGGGATCGGGATCGCCCATCTTGGCGGCGATGGTGATCTCCTTCGACAGCTTCGAAAACAGCTTGGCGCGCAGCTTGTCCTGACGCCCCTTGCGGTGCTGAATATTCGCCCATTTTGAGTGCCCGGCCATGCGCGCCTCCTGTCTCGCAAATTCGGTGGTCCGGGCGTCTATAGGACATCGCACGCAGGCGGGGCAAGGCCACCCTGTGCACCCGCGCAGAGCCCCCGTGCGTGGCGCACGCCTGCACCGCCGCTACCTTGCAAGCACACAAACAGGAGGCAACCCATGGGCGTGATGATCAACGGCGTGTACGAGGCCGAAGACCCCGGCCCCGGCACCACCCAAAACGGCACCTACGAACGCGCCAAAAGCACGCTGCGCCACTGGATCACCCCCGACGGCCCCTTCACCCCCGACCCAGGCCGCTATCACCTCTTCGTGGCGTGGAACTGCCCCTGGGCAC
The DNA here is from genome assembly GCF_000814025.1 of Tateyamaria sp. ANG-S1. Classification (GTDB taxonomy): domain Bacteria; phylum Pseudomonadota; class Alphaproteobacteria; order Rhodobacterales; family Rhodobacteraceae; genus Tateyamaria. The sequence goes on from NZ_JWLL01000003.1 coordinate 136,884, forward strand.
ATCGCACCCTGCTGATCCGCGCCATCCTCGGCCTGCAAGACGCGATCACGATCAGCATCGCCAAACCCCGCCGCACAGACCAGGGCTGGGTCTTCGACACAGACGGCGCATTCTCCGACCCCGAACTGCAAGCCACCGCCCTGCACGAAATCTACGCCCGCCACCGCCCCGCCTACACGGGCCGGATCACGGTCCCGGTCCTCTGGGACAAAGAAGCAGAACAAATCGTCTCCAACGAAAGCGCGGACATCGTGCGGATGCTGGGCACCGGCTTCGACCCACACCGCCGCCTCTGCCCACCCGAACACGAGGCAGAGATCGACCGCTGGAACACCCTCATTCACGCAAAAATCAACAACGGCGTCTACCGCGCCGGTTTCGCCCGCACGCAAGAGGCGTACGACACCGCCGTCACCGACCTCTTCGCCACACTGAACGAACTCGAAACCCACCTCACCAACAACACAACGCTCACAGGCGACACACTTACCGAAGCCGACCTCCGCCTCTTTCCCACGCTCGCCCGCTTCGACATGGCCTACCACTACGCCTTCAAATGCAACCTCGCCAAACTCAGCGACTACCCCGCGCTCTGGGACTACGCCCGCGCGCTCTACGCCCTGCCCGGCGTGGCCGACACCGTCAAACCCGACATCTACAAAGCGGGCTACTTCTCCCCATCCGAGCTGCGCAACCCGCTGGGCATCATCCCCGCCGGCCCCAAGGTCAACTGGACCCAACCACCCCACCGCACAATACCACGCCCCGACTAGCCCTTTCTTCTGGCTAAAAATACCTCGGGGGAGGCGCGCAAGCGCCGGGGCGGAGCCCCCTTCAAAATGTCGTCGCGCTTCAGCGCGGCATTCAAATCACGTGACCGAATTACAACTGGCACCGCCACCCCCACATCCCTACCCTGCCGGGATGACGACAGACCAGATCATCCTTTTCACCCTCTTCGGCGCCGTCTTCGGCCTCCTGCTCTGGGGAAAGCTCCGCTACGACATCGTCGCCTTCACAGCGCTCATGCTCGGCGTGGTCCTCGGCGTGGTGCCAAGCGCAGATGCCTTCTCCGGCTTCGGCCACCCCGCCACGCTCGTGGTGGCACTGGTGCTGGTGGTCTCTGCTGGTCTGGTGCGCTCCGGCGCGGTCTTCCTGATCACGCGCACGCTGGTCGATGCGTCCCGCTCCCTCGGCGCACATATCACGCTCATGGGCGCCATCGGCGGCGTGCTGTCGGCCTTCATGAACAACGTGGCGGCCCTCGCCCTCCTGATGCCGGTGGACATGCAAACGGCGCGCAAGGCAGGGCGATCCCCGGGGCTCAGCCTCATGCCGCTCAGCTTCGCGACCATCCTCGGCGGCATGGTCACCCTGATCGGCACGCCCCCCAACATCATCATCGCCACGATCCGCGAGGACGCACTGGGTGAACCCTTCCGCATGTTCGACTTCGCCCCTGTCGGAGGTCTCGCGGCCATCGCCGGGCTCGCGTTCGTGGCGCTCATCGGCTGGCGGCTCATCCCCGCCCGCGCCGATGCCGAAGGCCCGACCGAGGCACTCTCAGCCTACATCGCTGAACTCACCATCCCCGAAGGCTCCAAACACGCAGGCAAGCGCGTCGGCGAACTCTACGAAGACGCCGAAAAGGCGGATGTCGCCATCATTGGCCTGATCCGCGACGGCCAGCGCCGCTACGGCCGCGCCCGCAACGCGCTGCTGCAAGAGGGCGACGCGCTGGTGCTCGAAGCCACGCCAGACGCGCTCGACGAATTCCGCGCCGCCCTCGGCCTGTCCGTCGCCGACGCCAAACGCGAAGAGCAACTAAAGGCCGCCGGGGAAGGCGTTGAAATCATTGAGGTCGTGGTCACAGACCAGTCCCGCCTGATCGGACGCACCGCGCAAAGCGTGGGGCTCAGTTGGCGACAATCCACGGTGCTCATGGGCATCTCGCGCGGCGGCAAACGGATCACCAAACAGATCCGCAAGACCCCCATCCGCGCAGGCGACATCCTCCTGTTGCTGGTGCCCCGCGACACCGGCCAAGACGTCACGCAATGGCTCGGCTGCCTGCCGCTGGCGGAACGCGGGCTGGCGGTGACGGCGGATGAAAAAGTCTGGCTCGCCATCGGCCTTTTCGCAGGCGCCGTCGCCGCCGCGAGCGTGGGCCTGCTCTACCTGCCCATCGCCCTCGGCCTCGTTGTGGTGGCCTATGTCCTGTCCAAAATCGTGCCCCTGTCCGAGCTTTACACCCATATCGAATGGCCCGTCGTCGTCCTCCTGGGCTCGATGATCCCACTCGGCGCGGCGCTGGAAACCTCGGGCGGCACCGAACTCATCGCAGGCTGGCTCGTCACGATGACGGACGGCCTGCCCGCCTGGGCCGTGCTGACAGTACTGATGATCGTTACGATGAGCCTGTCTGACGTCCTCAACAACACAGCCACAACCATCGTGGCCGCCCCCGTGGGCATCCAGATGGCACAGACACTCGGCGTCTCCCCCGACCCGTTTCTGATGGCCGTCGCAGTCGCGGCCTCCTCGGCCTTCCTCACCCCCATCGGGCATAAGAACAACACACTGATCCTCGGCCCCGGCGGCTACCAATTCGGCGACTACTGGCGCATCGGCCTGCCGCTCGAAGTGATCGTCATCGCCGTATCGATCCCCGCCATCCTCGTCTTCTGGCCCCTCTGACCGGGCGCTGGAATTTTTCAAAAATTCCGGTCCGTTTTCTGTGTCAGAAAACGGCTGACCAAGCGTCAGCGTTGCGCGCCGCCAATCCGCCCGTCTAACCTCCCCATCAGGGAGAGACATCATGGACATATTACTCAACGTGGTACTGCCACTGTCGCTGGCGATCATCATGCTCAGCCTTGGCGTTGGCCTGACCTTCGCCGATTTCGCCCGCGTCCTGCGCACACCCAAGGCCTTTGCCATCGGCGCAACAGCACAAATCATCCTGTTGCCCGTCGTCACATACGCCATCGTCGTCACCTTCGGCCTCGGCCCCGAAATCGCCGTGGGCTTCATGCTGCTCAGCTTCTGCCCAGGCGGGGTCACCTCAAACATGATCGCGCGGCTGTCCAAGGGTGACGTCGCCCTGTCTGTCTCCCTCACCGCCGTGGTCAGCCTGCTCAGCATCCTGACGGTGCCCATCCTCGCTGCATGGTCCGTCGTGCATTTCATGGGCGACGCAGCCCCCGACGTGTCGGTGACCGGCCTCGCCATATCGGTCTTCATCATCGTGACGCTTCCCGTGCTCATCGGTGTCCTGATCCGCCACTTCGCCGCCAACTTCGCCATTCGGATCGAGCCGTTCCTGTCCCGCCTCGCCACCCTCCTCTTCATCATCATCGTGGTCGCCGCCCTCGCCGCCAACTGGGACGTCTTCACCGCCAATCTCGGCACGCTCGGCCCCGCCCTCATCGTCCTGAACGCCGTCCTCCTCCTCATCGGCCTGGGTCTCGCCCTCGCGCTCGCCCTGCCCTGGGACCAGGCCAAGACCATCTCGGTCGAAACCGGCATCCAGAACGCCACGCTCGGCATCACCCTCGCCGCCCTGATCTCGGGCCAGGCCGAAGGGCTCAGCGCCATGGCCCTGCCCTCGGGCGTCTATGGTATCCTCATGTACATCGTCGCCGCACCCTTCGTGGCGTGGTTCCGCAGAGCTTAAGGAGACACTCATGGATCAAGCAGACGCCATCGTCGTGGGCTCCGGCCTGGCCGGCCTCGCCGCCGCCGCCGAATTGGGCGACCGGGGCAAGAAGGTCATCATCGTCGATCAGGAACCCCGCAGTTTCCTTGGCGGTCAAGCCTTCTGGTCCTTGGGCGGCCTCTTCATGATCGACACGCCGGAACAGCGGCGCATGGGGATCCGCGACAGCCGCGACCTCGCCCTCAACGACTGGATGGGCAGCGCCCAGTTCGACCGCGACGAAGACGCCATGCCCCGCAAATGGGCCGAGGCCTATATCGACTTCGCCGCAGGCGAGATGCGCCCCTGGCTCCACGCCATGGGCCTGCGCTGGTTCCCCGTCGTGGGCTGGGCCGAACGGGGCGGCAGCTACGCAGACGGGCACGGCAACTCCGTCCCACGCTTCCACATCACATGGGGCACCGGCCCCGGCATCATCGAACATTTCATCCGCCGCTGCGAAGACCACGAACGCGCGGGCCTCATCCAGTTCAACTTCCGCCACCAAGTCGACCGGATCGACATGGAAAACGGCACCGCCAAAGGCGTCAGCGGCACCCTCCTCGCCGACGACAGCGCCGCACGCGGCCAGAAAACCAACCGCGACCCCGTGGGTGACTTCGCCCTCAAAGCGCCCTCCGTGATCGTCACCTCCGGCGGCATCGGCGGCAATTTCGACATGGTGCGCAAGGTCTGGCCCACCGACCGGCTCGGCCCCGCACCCGCCTCCATGGTGGCCGGCGTCCCCGCCCATGTCGACGGCCGCATGATCGGCATCTCGGAAGCCGCAGGCGGCCATGTCATCAACGGCGACCGCATGTGGCACTACACCGAAGGGGTCAAGAACTGGGACCCGATCTGGCCCAGCCACGGCATCCGCATCCTGCCGGGTCCCTCCTCCATGTGGTTCGACGCAACAGGCAACCGGTTCGCACCCCCAGCGCTCCCCGGCTTCGACAGCATGTCCACCCTGCGCGAGATCTTGGCCACAGGCTACGACTACAGCTGGTTCGTCCTCACGCAAAAGATCATCAAAAAGGAATTCGCCCTCTCGGGCTCCGAACAAAACCCCGACCTCACCTCGAAAAAATGGTCCGAGGTGATCAAGCAGCGTATCCTGTCAGGCAAAAACGCCACCGCCCCGGTCGAGGCGTTCAAGGAGCGGGGCGAAGATTTCGTAGTGGCCAATGACCTCACAACCCTCGTGCGTGGCATGAACCAGGTCGCAGGCGGCAACCTCATTGATGAGGCCAAGCTGCGCAAACAGATCGAGGTGCGCGACGCACAAATCGACAACCCGTTCTCCAAGGACGCGCAGATGATGGCGATCCACGCCGCACGCAACTACCGGGGCGACAGACTGCTGCGTACGGCCAAACCGCACAAGTTCCTCGACCCCGCGAACGGCCCCCTGATCGCGGTCAAGCTGCACGTGCTCACGCGCAAGACGCTTGGCGGTCTGCACACCACGCTGGATGCCCAGATGATCGGCACCGACGGAACGCCAGTGCCCGGCCTTTTTGCGGCCGGTGAAGTCGCAGGCTTCGGCGGCGGCGGCTACCACGGCTACAACGCGCTCGAAGGGACGTTTCTAGGCGGCTGCATCTTCTCGGGCCGCAACGCGGGCCGCTCAACCGCCATCGCCTGAGCCGAAAACCCGCGCAACGTCATGCAACCCGTGGCCGGGATCACGTCCTTGCGCGCGACAGTTAAAAACATCGCACCACCACTGCCATGCTCCGATGCCACACGGACAAACCAGCGCACAATGATGAAACAGACGTTGATCTGCCGGGGATTCGCGGGCTTGTTTTTCCCACAGCAGAAGGCACCACTGCCATGACGGCGGGCGCGTGCGGTTCCGGGAAACCGCCCTCGTCAGGCAGCCAGATCAGCGACTTGGGCCACAATGGCCCCTGCGCCATAGACAACGATCTCGGCCGGGTTTCAGGCAAACGCTGGGCCAAGGTTTGGCTCACGGAAAACACGCCCCCAATCGAAGAAGCGATAGCAAAGGTGCAGGAAGCAAACACCCGACACCTCGCCGCCGATTGCCGAACGAACACAAGTATATGTCACGACAGGTATGACCGTGCTCAACCTCGCAGATGACGGGCGCGAGGGGACTGAAATCACAGCCGCCTCACCAAAACCACCGATCCCTACTGCCCTTTGATGATCACCCAACCGCTGCCGATGCGGCATGGGTCAACGGCATCCTACATCTTACCCTCCATCGATCTGCACCGGCTTGTCCGGGGCCAGATGCACAGGCGCCTCCCCAAACAGATGTGCGACACCCGCCTCATCAAACATCGCCCAGCGCGCGGCGATCAACTGGTACTGCCGCGTCTCGCACCCCCAGGCATCGCGGGTAAAGCGTGACCGCCACACGCCCTCCACACGCAGGGGCAATTGCACAGTGTCCACACCTTCCGCCCGCCAACCGGGGGTCTTGGCGCGCGTCTGAAACAGCAAGGCGCGCAACCGGCGCTCAATGGCCAGCGCCTGCGTGTTGCGGCGCCCGGCAAACACCACCTCTATGGCGGCACCATCGGGCAGAAAGCCCCGCACAACCAGATCCTGCCGGTTGTTGCGATGCGCCTGCGGCACAAGCCCAACCGTGACCCGCCGGACAGGCGAGCGGAACAGGCCATTGTCCTCATAGGCGGGCGTGATCAGATGTGGAGGGCGGCGAAGGTCAGGCATGGCGTTATGCCCAACCGGTACCAGCCGGTCGTGAAAAATCGGTTACGACGCAAGCGGCAAAACTGTGAACATCAGCAATCTTTATACGCTTCGCGCCACGCCAAATAGCAGATTTGCTTCCAGATCTCTCAAGATGCAAACCCGCCACGCCGAGGCGCGACACTTCCTGAACAAAAGGTTAAGTCGCCCCTGCAAGCCCTTGATCTTACAAGGCTGCGCCCATGTCCCACGCTGGGACAGGTGGTGCATCTCAAAGCGGCCAGATAAACGGAATCACCGCCGAGGCGAGTAGACCCACACTCAAATTCAAAGGGATCCCCACCTTCATAAAGTCGGTGAATTTATACCCGCCAGGACCATAAACCAGCATATTGGTCTGGTACCCGATCGGCGTCGCAAACGAGGCCGAAGCCGCAACCATAACGGCCACCACCAGAGGCCGCGGATCAATCCCCAAAGCCGTGGCCAACCCAATCGCGATGGGGGTCAAAACGACCGCCACGGCATTGTTGCTGACCAGCTCCGTCAGGACCGAGGTGAGCAGGTAAACCGCCCACACGATCAGGAAGGGCGGCAAAACCATCAACCCCGGCGCGACAGCATCCACAATCAACGCCACCGCCCCCGTGGCCTCCAATGCAGCGCCGATGGCCAGCATCGAAAAGATCAGCGCCAGCAACCGACCATCCACAAAGGAAAACGCCTCATCCGCGTCGATACAGCCGGTGATCAGAACGGTCGCGACCGCCAGCACCGACAGCATCAGGATCGGCGCCACACCCAAGGCGGCCAGCACCACGATCCCCAACAAAGCCGCCAGCGCAATGGGCGCGTGGCTGCGCCGAAACTCACGCTGCGAGGGCTTCGATACGTCAACCATATCCATATCAGCAGCCAGACGCTGAATATCCTCGGGCGCGCCCTCCAGCAGCAGCGTGTCGCCCACCTTCACCACCAGATCATCCAGCTGCCGCCCGATATTCTGGTTCCGCCGGTGCACAGCCAACGGATACACCCCATACCGCCGCCGCAGGCGCAGCGCGCCAAGGCTCCGACCGATCATGCGGCAACCGGGGGTGATCAAGACCTCCACCGTGGTCGTCTCCACCGCGCCCACCTGATCAATACGCTTGAGCTCCTTGTTGCGCTGCAGGCTCAGAAGTTCGGTCATCTGGGTGCGCAACACCACCCGGTCCCCCACCTGCAACTGGACGCCAGCCATGTTGCGACGCAAGGACTGGTCACCCCGGATCACGTCAATCAGGCGCACGCCATCCCGCTTGAACAGCTGCACGCCCGTGACGTCACGGCCAACAAGGTTCGATTCCGGTGGGATCACCGCCTCGGTAAAGAACTTCATCCGGCTGCGATCACTCAGGAGCCCCGCCATGCTGTCCCGCTCGGGCAGCAGCATGGGTCCAAAAAAGCGCAGATAGATCATGCCCCAGATCACAAGGATGATCCCCAGCGGGGTCACCTCAAAAATGGTGAAGGGCTCCATGCCCTGGGTCCGCGCGACGCCATCGACCAGCAGGTTGGTCGAGGTGCCGATCAGCGTCAGCGTGCCGCCAAGAATAGCCGCATAGCTCAGCGGGATCAGCATCTTCGAAGGCGCAAGCCCCATCGTCTTGGCCAGTTGAATGATCACTGGGATCATCACGACCACGACGGGCGTATTGGACACGATGGCCGAACTGAGGATGACAAAGGCCATCAACATGACCACGGCCACCGCAGGATTGGTGCGGGCCTGCCGGTCGGCCAAGCCGGTAAAGGCATCAAGGGCACCAGTCCGCACAAGCGCGCCCATGATGATGAACATCGCCGCAATCGTCCACGGCGCCGGGTTCGACAATACGCTCAACGCCTGCTCATACGGCAAGGCCCCCATGGCCAACAGAATTGCCGTGCCCGTGATGGCAACCACTTCCGTCGGAAACAGCTCGCGCAGAAACAACACAAACATGACGCCGACCACCGCCAGTGTCAGTACCGCGTTGCCGGTTTGCGAAAGCTCGATCAGCCCCATGCCGTGATCCTTAGTCGTGCACAGATCGGCGCACACTGTCCCCCAAGGGGACATGGTCTTCAACCCGGCGCCTGCGCGGTTGAACCAAAAACATACCCAAAAGCATCAGCATAAGGGCAATCCAGACCGTCGGTGCGTAATCTTCACTCAGGATAAGCCGCGCCCAGAAGACACCGAAGAGGGTCACCAGAAAACTGACCTGCACCGCAAAGACGGGACCTGCACGCCCAACAAGCCAAACATAACCCGCATAGACCAGCACATGGATCGTCGCACTCAACATCAGGGCAAGCTCTGCCGCGCCATAGGAAGGGCGCGGATCAATCCACTGGCCGCTGAAGAGGGCGAGCGGCAAGGCGATGATCGACCCGACGATGGATGCGCCCCACAGCACCTGTATCGCATCCAGCCCCGCCGTGCCCCAGCGGGCCACATAGTTGCCCTCAAACGCATAGAACAGACCGGAGATCAGGCCCACGAACACCCATAGGACCGGAATGCCACCCGCCAGGGTCGCACCGGGCAGCACGATCAGCATCACGGCGGTCAATCCGACGCACAGGCCACCAAATCGCCGCCATTCAAACCGGTCAAGGCCGAGGGAGAGCGCAATCGGAAAAGCCCAGATCGGGATCATGCTCAGCAGGATCGACATGATCCCCGACGGCAGATGCACCGCCGCCTGATAGCTGGCAGAGTTCGGCAGGACGGACCCAATCAGCGCGATCACCACATAGACCCGCATCTGTGCGGCCCCGAGCGGCAGTGAAAGCCCTCGCACAACGGCCAGGAAGGTCATCACGACCGCACCGATTACCAATTGCCAAAACAGAAGTCCGAAATGCTGGTAGCCAGTGCTGACAGCGATCTTGGTTAGGGGCATGGTCAGCCCCCACCCGGCCCCCAGCACCACAAGGACCAGGCTGAACCCCAGCGCCGCGCGCCCTGTCACGGCCCACTGGCCCGCAGCAGCCCTCCCTCGCGCACCATCTCGATCCGCGTGGCACGTCCATCGTCGCCCGTCTCGACATAGACGCCCGACAGCGTGGCAGGGCCAAGGGCGGGCGCAAACCGTTCCTTCGGCATGCCGGTGATAAAGCGGCGCAGGGGTTCGTCGCGCTGCATCCCGATGACCGAGTTATAGTCACCACACATGCCCGCATCGGTCAGATAGGCACAGCCCTTGGACAGGATCATGGCATCCGCCGTCGGTACATGGGTGTGGGTGCCCACCATCAGGCTCGCCCGCCCGTCACACCAATGGCCCATGGCCATCTTCTCAGACGTCGCCTCGCAATGAAAATCCACGATGATCGCGTCGGCCTGACCGCCCAGAGGATGGGTCCGGAACACCGTTTCCAGGGCAGAGAACGGATCATCAAAGGGCCGCTTCATGAACACCTGACCCAGCGCTTGCGCCACCAGCACTTTTTTCCCGTTCCGGGCCGTGAACAGCCGCGCGCCCTTGCCCGGTGCCGCCTTCGAGAAATTAAGGGGCCGAATAATGCGCGGCTCCTGCGCGATAAAGCCCAGCATGTCCTTCTGATCAAAGGCATGATCGCCAAGCGTCACGCAGTCTGCGCCTGCCTCAAGCAACACCTTGGCATGCGCACCAGACAGCCCCATGCCCGAGGTCGCGTTCTCGCCGTTGACCACGACGAAATCGAGATCCCACTCGGTACGCAAACGCGGTAGATTATCGGTGATCGCCTGACGGCCCGCACGGCCCATCACATCACCCAGAAAAAGCAGTTTCATACCTGCCCATATGCCCCGACGGACGGGAACGGCAAGCGAAATGCGCCAGCCCATGTCCCTTCTCTGTTTCAAAAAAAATCCCGGGGGACGGCCGCAGGCCGGGGGGCTGGCCCCCTCAGACCTCGATGATGTCGGTGTCGGTCACGATCATATCGAGCGTCTGATCAGTAGGCTCCAGGGGCAGGTCCGGCATTTCCTGCGCGCCATAGGCGAACCCTATGGCAAGGGTCGCGCGCCGCGCGCGCAGCCCTTCCAGCGTCCGATCATAGAAACCACCACCATAACCAAGACGCCCGCCCGTTCGGGTAAAGGCCACAAGGGGCACAATCACGATCTCAGGCTCCAGCAGGTCCTCGACCGCGGGGACCTGCGCACCGAATGGCCCCTCGGCCATCGGCGCATCGGGGGTCCAACGGGAAAAGACCAGCGGCTGCCCCGCCGCCCGGATCACCGGTACGGCGACAGGGCCATGTGCTGCGGCCTCGGACATCGCAGGAAGCGGATCAATCTCCGACCGGATAGGCATGTAGCCCGACAAGGGCACACCGCGATAGCCAGCCAGAACGGAGGACAACAGGCCGGACCCCCCGCCCGCATCCAGATCAAACGCCGCCTTGCGTGCCGCAAAGGCTGCCTTGCGGATGGCTGCTTTTTCGTCTGTCAGTCCCATGAGTACCCCCCTACGGGACGGTGGGCGGGGCGGCTTTGCGCGCCAGCGCAAACAGCGTCCGCACCCGTCACAACAGCACCGCCGCAGCAAGGCCCAGAAAGGCAAAGAACCCAACCACGTCGGTCACAGTCGTCACGAACGCGCCCGACGCCAGCGCCGGATCAATCCCGATCCGGTCAAGAACAATGGGAATGCCAGTGCCAGCCAAACCCGCCACAACCATGTTCACGACCATGGCCGCCGCAATCACATAGCCCAACGCGGGTGAGCCGAACCAGATGATGCCAATCACTCCCATCACCACGGCAAAGACGGCTCCGTTGATCAGCCCCACCAGAACCTCGCGCCGGATCACGCGCCACACATTCGCACCTGTCAGGTCCTTGGTGGCCAGCGCACGGGTCGCCACGGTCAGCGATTGCGTGCCCGCATTGCCCCCCATCGACGCCACAATCGGCATCAATACGGCCAAGGCCACGATCTGCGCGATGGCCGCGTCGAACTGCGCAATCACAAGCGAAGCAAGGATCGACGTCACAAGGTTCACGGCCAGCCAGGGAATGCGCCGCTTCGTCGTCTCCCGTACGGAATCGGACAGCGCCGACTCCTCGCCCACCCCGGCCAGACGCAAGATGTCCTCCTCGTGCTCGTCATCCAGCACGGCCATCGCGTCGTCGATGGTGATCAGACCAATCAACCGCCCCTCGTCATCGACAACAGGGGCCGAAATCAGGTGGTACTGGTTAAAGGCATAGGCAACATCGCTTTCTTCCTGGGTGGCGGGAATGACCTGAAACGTCTCCTCCACCAGATCAGCGAGTGGCACTTCGCGGCGCGAGCGCATGAGCTTGCCCAAGGTGACATTGCCGACCGGATGCAGGCGCGGATCGACCAGGACGATGTGGTAAAACTGCTTGGGCAACGCATCCTCGTCCGCACTGCGCAGGCGATCAATCGCCTCGCCCACGGTCCAGTGCTCGGGTGCCATGACAACCTCGCGCTGCATGAGGCGGCCCGCGGAGTATTCGGGAAAGGCCAGTGACTGCTCGACCAGCGCGCGGTCCGTATCCTCAAGCGCGTCGAGGATCTTTTCCTGCTGCGCATCATCCAGGTCCTCGACCAGATCCACAACGTCATCGCTGTCCAGATCACGCACCGCCTCGGCCAGTACGGCCGGCTTAAGGACGCCGATCACCTCTTCCCGGATCGACTCGTCCAGTTCCGACAGGATGTCACCGTCAAACTCGCGGTCGTAGAGCCGGATCAGGCGCGACCGGTCAAAGGCGTTGATCTGTTCCAGAAGGTCAGCAATGTCGGCCGCGTGCAGCGGCTCCATCAGCTTGGTCAGCTGCTCGCGATCCTCGATATCGACAGCGTAAAGGATCGCGGAAACGTCCTTGCGTTCAAGGACATAGGCGTTCTCGTCCTGGGCGGGTTCAGTCACGTCAATCTGATCTGACATGGCGTGCGTCTCCCTTCCTTCGCGTCTGGCCAGACCATAGGGCGCACCCCTTGGGCTGACAATGGGCCGGATTTCGCTTTGCGCTGTTCGGGCCGCCTCGGCATAAGGCGGGGATGACAAATGCACAGCTTTTGACCGGCCATGTCCTGACCTTCTCCGACGACCCGTTCGTGGTCCCATGGACCGACGCCGTGCGGATCGAGGAAGACAGTGCCGTTCTGATTGAAAACGGTCGGATCACGGCCATCGGCGCGGACGCCATGGCAAGGGGCGCAGATGCCACACGCCACGACTACCCCGGCCACCTGATCTGCCCCGGATTTGTCGACGCACACGCCCACTACCCGCAGACGGCCATCATCGCGTCCTGGGGCAAGCGGCTGATCGACTGGCTCAACACCTACACCTTCCCCGAAGAGATGCGCTTTGGTGATCCTGCCTATGCGCAGGCTACGTCCGAACGCTACCTGGACCTGCTGCTTGATCACGGCACCACGTCCGTTGCCAGCTTCTGCACGATCCACCCGGAAAGCGTCGATGCCCTCTTCACCGCAGCCGCCTACCGCAACATGGCCGTGGTCGCGGGCAAGACCTGCATGGACCGCAACGCACCCGACGGGCTGCGCGACACGGCGCAGTCCGCCTATGACGACAGCAAGGCGCTGCTGCAGCGCTGGCACGGCATAGGCCGCGCGCGCTACGCCATCACGCCACGCTTCTCGCCCACCTCGACCGAAGACCAACTGGCCGCCCTCGGCGCGCTCTGGGCCGAGCATCCCGATGCGCTGATGCAAACGCATCTGAGCGAACAGGTGGACGAGATCGAATGGGTCCGCGGCCTCTACCCCACCGCGCGCGACTATCTCGACACGTACGAGGTCCATGGCCTCCTCGGCGCACGAGGCCTTTACGGCCACGCCATCCATCTGGAACCGCGCGAGATTGACCGGCTGCGCGAGGTGGAAGGCGGACTGGTGCATTGCCCGACCTCCAACACGTTCATCGGCTCCGGTCTCTTTGACCTGATGGGCCTCACGTCCCAGGGGCTGCGCGCAGGCCTTGCGACGGACACGGGCGGCGGTTCATCCTTTTCGATGCTGCGCTCCATGGCAGCAGCCTACGAGATCGCGCAACTGCGCGGCGTGGCAGTCCACGCTGCGCAACTCCTTTGGCTCGCCACGGCAGGTTCGGCCCGCGTGCTGCACCGTCAGGACGAAATCGGACAGATCGCGCCGGGACTTGCCGCCGACCTGTGCGTGCTGAACCTCGCCTCCACACCCGCTATCGCGCAACGCCACGCGCGGGCGGATGATGTCTGGGACGCCATCTTTCCCACCATCATGATGGGCGATGACCGGGCCGTGGCGGATGTCTGGGTCGCAGGGCAGCGGCGCACCTAGCAGGGCGCGGCCAGAACCATCACCCAGATGTTGCCGGGCGTCTGCGCCAGCCCAACCGCCTGCGCCTGCCGGTGCAGGATGTTGCGGCGATGACCGCGCGACGCCATCCACGACGCCATCACTTCGGTCAGCGACCGCTGGCCCGAGGCGATGTTTTCCGCCCCAAAACAAAACCGGTATCCGCCGCGCGTCAGACGCTGGCCAATGTCGGAGCCGTCCGAGCCGCTATGGGAAAAAAAACCGTTGGCGGCCATGTCACGCGCATGACCAGCCGCCACAGCCTCAAGCACCGGATCATAAACCAGAGGCGCCCGGTTCTGTGCCGCGCGTTCGGCGTTGATGGCGGCCAAGGCCACAGGATCAGCCGACACGACAGACCCAAGCACAGCAAACACCCCGATCAGAACAAAATGCCTCATATCACCTCGCTCAACCCCTTGGCCAACGCAGTCTGCCGCGCGATGGCGGTGGCCAGATCAAAGGTCACCACCTGCCCGTCCCGCACGAGCTGGCGCCCCTCGACAAACAGATCGCGCACAGTCGTCGGGCCCGCCAGCAGCAACGCTGCCGGGTCCCAGCTGCCTGCGGCTTCGATCCCGCTCACATCCCAGATCGCCACATCGGCTCGCGCACCAACCGACAGATGACCGCACTCCGGACGGCCCAGCACGGCGGCACCGCCGCGCGTCGCGATCTCCAGCGCTTCCTGCGCATTCATGGCATCCGCACCCCGCGCCACACGTTGCAGCAACATCGCCTGCCGCGCCTCGGCCACGAGGTTGCCCGCATCATTGCTGGCCGACCCGTCAACGCCCAGCCCCAAAGGCACGCCCGCATCCCGCATTGCACGCACTGGCGCGATGCCGGACCCAAGTCGGCAATTCGAACAGGGGCAATGGGCGACGCCCGTGCTGGTCCGGGCAAATAGATCAATCTCCGACGCATCCAGCTTGACGCAATGCGCATGCCACACGTCCGGTCCGACCCAGCCCAGATCCTCGGCATACTGGCCGGGCCGACAGCCGAACTGTGCGAGGGAATAGGCAATATCCTCATCATTCTCGGCCAGATGGGTGTGCATCATCACGCCCTTGTCGCGCGCCAGAACGGCCGCATCGCGCATCAAGTCCCGGCTGACTGAGAACGGAGAGCACGGCGCGACACCCACCCGGCACATGGAACCCGCGCTGGCATCGTGAAACGCATCAATGACACGCACCATATCCGATAGGATCGCCTCCTCCTCCTCGACCAACGCATCCGGGGGCAGGCCACCCTTGCTCTCGCCAATGCTCATCGCACCACGGGTGGGATGAAAGCGCAGCCCGACCTCCGCCGCAGCCGCAATGGTGTCCTCCAGCCGCACGCCGTTTGGATAAAGATAGAGGTGATCCGACGACAGCGTGCAGCCGGACAGCGCCAGTTCCGCCAACCCGATCTGGGCAGAGACGAACATGTGCTCGGGCGTGAACCGTGACCAGATGGGATAGAGCGTCTTCAACCAGCCAAAAAGAAGCGCGTCCTGCGCCGCCGGCACGGCACGTGTGAGCGTCTGATAGAGATGATGGTGCGTGTTGACGAGGCCGGGTGTCACCACGCAGCCTTGGGCGTCCACAACCTCCCCCGCTGGTGTCAAACCGTGGCCAATCTCGGCAACCTGCCCGTCCTTCAACAGGACATCGGCATCACGCAACACACGCCGGTCATCATCCATCGTGACCAGATGGGACGCGCGGCGGATCAGAGTTTCGGTCAAACGAAGCCCGCCAGAATATCGAGCGCCGCGCGATGCACATCCACATGCGACGCGGCCACGACCCGCCCGCCCATATGGACAGGCGCACCGGACCAGTCGGTCACGATACCGCCCGCCGCCTCGATCACACCGATGGGGGCCTGAATGTCGTAGCTGTTCAGGCCAGCCTCGATCACCAGATCAATCTGTCCTGCCGCCAGCAGCGCATAGGCATAGCAATCCATGCCGTAGCGCACCAGCTTGACCTGGTCGGCCACAGCCTCGAAACCTGCCCGCTCAGTCGCGCTGCCCACTTCGGGGAATGTCGTGAACAGCACCACGTCAGACAGGCCACGCGGCGCACGGGTTCTGATCCGACCCTCGCCCATGGGGCCCCTGAGCCACGCGGTTTTGTCGCTGCCCCAGAACCGCTCGCGTATGTAAGGCTGATCAATCATGCCAAGGACCGGGCCAGCCTCATCACCGACGGCAATCAAAACACCCCAGGTCGGTGTCCCGGCCACAAACCCGCGCGTGCCGTCAATGGGGTCAAGCACCCAGGTCAAACCGCTCTGCCCCGTTTGCGTGCCGAATTCCTCGCCCAGAATGGCGTCCATCGGGCGCCGTTCGGCCAGAACCAGACGCATCGCCTGCTCGGCCGCCCTGTCGGCAATGGTCACGGGATCGTACCCGCCCGCATCCTTGTTTTCGGTGCCCAGATCGGCGCCTCGAAAATGCGGCAGGATCGCCTCCGATGCAGCATCCGCCATCGCATGCGCGACATCTGTCAGTTCTGGTAGGAGGTGTCTCATGCCCAACCGCGTGCCAGAGCGGCGCGGTCAGTGCAAGGCAAGACTTGACGTGGTGCTATGCGACGTCCGTCAGAACACGCGCCAGTTCAAACAGGCGGCGGCGTTGGGCCTCTGGAATGGCGTAGTAGGTCCGCACCAGTTCCATCGCTTCCTTGTCGCTCAGCATATCCGTCGGCACGTTGCCTGTCGGTGCTTCTTGCGACGCGTCCTCTTTCAGCCCTTCAAAGAAAAACGCCACGGGCACACCCATCGCTTCGCCAATGTCCCACAACCGGGAGGCGCTCACGCGGTTCGCGCCGGTTTCGTATTTCTGGATCTGCTGGAACTTGATACCGACCATGTCCGCCAGCTTCTGCTGCGTCATGCCGATCAGCCATCTGCGCTGTCGGATCCGCTTGCCGACATGAACGTCCACCAGATGTGCCATGTGAATCCAACCTTGATACTTGCGTTACAACAGCACCTATACGCGCATTCGAAATACCGCTCGGCACTGAAAAGTTGTACTAACAATAGTTGGAACCGCGCCAGTTTTCAATGAAATCCACCCGCAACGCGCGAATACGACACAGCAATACATCAAAACCTGTGGACATTTTTGAGAAAACAGGTCTCGCACACGCGCAATTTGCACTGTGCCGCATGATGCAGCGATCAGGTCGTTTCTTCGCACGGTTCAACACGTTACGCGGTAAACGTGATGCGCTTTTTGCTACCTATAATTGAAAAGCGAAAACATATCTCGCAACGAAAGTCGTCAATTCAGTCCCGAGAAAGGGTCTTGGGGCGCATTTCACCCATCGGCCAAATTCCGCTGACGCATTCGATTCGGGATAGCGTTTCAAACACCCGAGACAGCGCGCAATGCAACGCCATCCGGCGCTTGAAAGGCCCTGCGCAGGAAACCGACAAGGGCGTCATGCACCTCACCGCTCGCACCACCCGCCCCATACAGGTTTATGCTGTGCGCAGGCAGTTCAGGCAGCGCGCCGCCATGCTCGATCCGGTCCAGGTGCGGCGGCTCGGTCCCCTCAATCATCGAATGGACAGCCAGATCAGCACTCACCGTGGCCTCAATCGTCCGGTCGCTTTCCGTTTCAACCACCACGTCCCAGGGAATGCCCGCCGCATCCAGCTGCTCAACCACCCGCGGGCGAAAGGTGCATTGCCGCCCGAAGGCCAGTTTAAGCGGTCGTTGACGCCATGCTGACCCGCCCGGCGCACCCACCCAGCACAGCGGCTTGGTGCACAACTGCTCGCCGCCTGCATCAATGCCGGTTTCGGTTGTCAGGATGATATCGCAGGCCCCCTTGGCAAATTCGGCCTTCAGCCGCCGGGTGTAAGAGCTGTCGAGTTGCACCTTCACCCGCGGAAAGGCCGCGTGGAACTGCTTGAGCACCCGCGGGATCGCCGGATAGACGATATCATGCGGCACGCCCAACGTGATCTCGCCCTCATAGGCTTGGTCGGTCAGCCGGGTGATCACCTCGTCATTCAACGCCACCATGCGCCGGGCATAGACCAGCAGCTGCTCGCCCGATGCCGTCAGGGCAATCGTGCGGCCCGACCGGTCGAACAGATCCAGGCCCAAAAGCTCCTCCAGACGCTTGAGCTGCATGGACACGGCCGATTGCGTCAGGTGCAAAAACCCCGCAGCCCGCGTGACCCCCCCGCTCTCCGCAACCGCGACAAAGGACCTGAGCGTTGTGATGTCCAGATTTCTCACATCAATCCTCCTGATGGGTCATATCAAAAACATTCGTTTCAAGAATATGCCGACATGCACCATATACATCAACAGAAATGATGTAACTGCAAAATTCAATCACAAAATCAGAAAGGACGACCCATGGCCCTTATCGATGTCACCCCCCGCAACTCCGCACTTTCACCGGCACCCCGTCGTCCGTTTTCGTTGCGCACCCTGCTGACCGTCTGGAGATCCCGCCGGGCGCTGGCGCGCCTTGACGCGCAAGGACTTTCCGATGTCGGCATCGACGCAAAGGTCGCGGCCCGCGAGAGCGCCAAGCCCATCTGGGACGTGCCCGCCACCTGGCGCACCTGATCACACAACATGTTGTGCGGCATTTATGACAAAAACGGTCGGAATGTCGCACATCATGGGCCTAAAACCCTTTAAAAACCCTTGAATGACAGGGGCACTGACCCGATATTTGACGCAACGCGGGCGGAAATCCGCGACCGGTGGATGTACCACCGGGCTTTGTATCAATTTGGAGGTCAAATATGGCTGAGTTGAATACGATCCGGTCCGCGGCCGGTACACGCGCCGCCCAGATCGATGCGGGCCTGCGCGCCCACATGAATAAAGTCTACGGCACGATGTCCGGCGGCATGCTGATCACGGCCCTCGCGGCCTGGTCGATTGCCGGACTGGCTGTGACGACAGATCCGACAGGTGCCACCGTCGCCCTGCGCGAAGGCCAGTACCTGACGGGCCTTGGTGAGGTGCTCTACACGACACCGCTGCGCTGGGTCGTGATGTTTGCCCCGCTGGCATTCATCCTCTTCGGTTGGGGCGCGCTCATGCGCCGTGGTTCTGCCGCGGCCGTGCAGACAGGCTTCTTCATCTTCGCCGCCGTCATGGGCGTGTCGATGAGCTCGATCTTCCTGGTGTTCACACCCTACTCGATCACACAGACCTTCCTGGTGACGGCCATCGCCTTCGCGGGCCTCAGCCTTTGGGGCTACACCACGAAAAAGGACCTGTCCGGCATGGGCACGTTCCTGATGATGGGTGTGATCGGCCTGATCGTGGCGATGATCATCAACCTGTTCCTGCAGTCCGGACCGATGATGATGGCCATCTCGGCGCTCGGTGTCCTGATCTTTGCAGGTCTGACCGCGTTCTACACGCAGGACATCAAGAACACCTACATCGCCCACGCATCGCACGGCGATCAGGAATGGCTGGATAAAGCTGCCTCCGACGGCGCGCTGAGCCTCTACATCTCGTTCCTGAACATGTTCCAGTTCCTGCTGATGTTCATGGGCCAGCAAGAATAGGCTGCACACCACGCACAGATACAAAAGGCCGGTCCAAGCGACCGGCCTTTTTCTTTGCCGGGTCGGCGGGTGGGCGCCTTTTGCGCGTCAGCGCAAAACAGAGCACCCGACGACATCACAGCGTCTGCGTCATCCGCACCGATGGAAAGACGATCCCATCGCCCAACGGCACGTCGATCAACCCAACCTGCCGAAACCCCACAGCTTCGTAAAAAGGCACCGCCGTCCGTGTGGCCGAACACTCCATCCGCACCACACCCGCAGCGCGCGCCACAGCAAAACAGTGCAGCATCAACAACCGCCCCACTCCGCGCCGCAATGCACGGTCATCGGTCACGACATGCCGGATATGGCCCACACCGGTCTCCTTGCGGTCCGGCGTCCAACCGCCCGCGCCCAGCACCACATTATCCTCCTCGACCACATAATATGTGCCGCAGGCCAGCAGGTCCGGTTGCGCTCGACTGATGATGGGCAGCGCTGTGACCAGCACAGACGGCGGATAATCCGCCTTCAACAGCTTCGGATAGGTCCGCGCCAACAGCGCGTCCACGGCAGCCAAATCCGCCTTGGTCGTGGGTCTGACCTGCATCATGTCTGCTCCTCTTCCATCGCTGCATAGGACAAATCATAGACGTAGCTCTTGGCCCCTTTTGCCGTGACCCAAGGGCCCTCAGGCGGGCACGCACCCTGCTCTGCCACCGGCACCTCCCATGTCCGTCCAACCAGCGCACGGCTCTGCGGGTCACGCATGATCCAGCCTAGAACCTCATCCCAGACAAGGGTCAGGTCCGGCCGATCCGCGCGCCGATAGCATCTCGCCACCTGCGCGTCGCGCGCAAAGCGGTACACAAGGCCATCCGACCGGCGGGTGAGCGTAAGGCTGTCCATGATCCATCTCCAGAAAAAGAAAAAGGCCGCGTCCCGGAGGGCGCGGCCTTTGACATCGAAAGAGGGGCGATCTTACTTGATCTTGCCTTCCTTGTATTCGACGTGCTTGCGCGCCACGGGATCGTACTTCCGTACGACCATCTTCTCGGTCATGGTGCGTGCATTTTTCTTGGTCACATAGAAGTGGCCGGTGCCTGCGGTCGAGTTCAGGCGGATCTTGATCGTGGTTGGCTTGGCCATGTTCTGTCTCCTGCGTCGCCAGAAAAGCCTGCAAGGCCCGCCAGCGGGAAATTCGTCTTGAACCGCGCTTTTACCCGCGCCCCGCCCCGAGTCAACCCCGACCGGAGCGGGTTCAGCAACAGGAGCAGAAAAAACGCGCGGAGGGGCTGTAAGCCGGATTCTGTCTAGGGCGGTTGCCCGCCCCGAGATGACCATTCATCTCGCGACACTGTTGCCAGTGCCGCTCTAGCTGCCAACCCGGACCTGCTGGGGCAGAAGCGGCCCCGGACCGTTGCCGGTCCACGCGATCCCTATTTGGCATTGCTCCCGGTGGGGCTTGCCATGCCCGGTCTGTTGCCAGCCCGGCGGTGGGCTCTTACCCCACCGTTTCACCCTTACCCCTTGCGAGGCGGTTTGTTTTCTGTGGCGCTCTCCGTCGGGTTGCCCCGCCCGGGCGTTACCCGGCACCGCTGCTTCTGGGAGTCCGGACTTTCCTCGACATCACTGCCGCAGCCATCCGCCCCTCCGCGCTGGACGCGCATACGGGTGAAGGCGGGGGCGCGTCAATGGGTGGTGTTGCGCAGGTGGTGGGTGCGGGAGCCTCCGGCGGGAGTTTACTTGGCAAGATGAAGAAGGATCGCAACGCTCAGGTGCAGACCGGTGTTCTGCATGTCAAAGCGGCGAAGTCCTCGGGACCAAGCGGCCCGGTCGCGTCTGGCCGGTGGCGCAGGCGAACCGCAGCAAGAAGCGCATCGTCTGACACGTCAGCGGCGTATCCGGCAGCCCGCGCCAGATGCCGAAACGCGTCGTTGCCCATGCCGGATGAAGACGTACCCACCACACGCCGTGCCGCCAAGCCGCGTGCCTCAAGCCGCGCCCAGTCAAAGAACGGTCCGGGGTCGAACTTGCGACCCGGCGCCATGTCGGAATGCCCGATGACATTTTCAGGCAGGATCGCCCAGCCCGCGAGGATGCTCGCCAGCAGCACCTCAAGGCTTTGCATCAATGGCTGCGCAAAAGGTCCCTGCCCGTCATTGTCGAGTTCGATGCCGATCGACCGTGAGTTGATGTCCTGCAACCCGTCCCATTCTCCAACCCCCGCATGCCAGGCGCGCAGGCCCTCCGGCACCAGCTGGGTCACTCGCCCTGTTTTGCAGATCACGTAGTGCGCCGACACTTCGGCCGCCGGGTCGCATAGTCGCTCAATCGCCGCCTCGGCCGTTGCCATTGCCGTGTAATGCAGCACGACATGCGTCGGTCGCAGCCCGTCACGGCGCAGTCCGCAATTGGGCGATGGATGCTGATGCAGGATCAGTTGCCAGCCGCGCGGCGGAATGGGGCCGGGTCCCACGCGCAGGCATACCCATCGCCATCCGGGTCCAGCCCTTGGCGATCCCGCTCGGGCCCGCCACGGGCAAGGAAGTCGATCTGCGCCTCGTCGGCGGAATTGTAGGCCGCGCAATTGCGTTCAAAGCGCGCAGCGGAACCGACGCCGAACCGGCGATGCACCCGCGTGCCCTTCGGATGCCGCGTCTGCAGGGCGTACTGAACGACATTCGGCTGCGCGCTCTCCGCCCGCGATGGCAGGGCTGTAGGCTGCACGACCTGATACTGCTGCCGGTTCGCTTCCAAACGCGCCGCATCGCTTTCGATGGACTGGCGCGACGACACAGCGTCAAAGTCATTCTCGTCCGAAATGCCGGGGTTGTTCAGGATCACGGGTGCCGCATTGGACGGGCTTGCATTGACCACCGCCTGCCCGGAATTGGCCTGCGCCGCTGCCGCGTCATTGGCCGCCGCAATCTGCGCCAGTTCCGCATCCAGACTGGCCGGATTCGACACGGCACGCGGCGTCTGGCGTGCGGCCTGAGCCTGCGATGTCGGCGGTAGCGGCTGTGTGCCAACCGCAGGGGCTGCCTGCACCGCAGGTCCGGTCAACTGCGCATCACGCGACTGACGGGCCTCCAGCGTGTTGGGGTTTTCAAAGCCCACACCACGCCCCGGATCGGCAAAATCGCCCGGATTGCTGTCGGGAATGGCGGGCTGGCACGCAGCCAGTCCGGCCACGGCGCCCAGCATCAGAAAGCTGCGGAAATTCATCATCTGCTCCACCCTCTTTGGGTTTTGGTCGAACCGAATTACCACCATTTACCGGGTTTTGCTACAAAACCCGCCCGCGCCTCAAGGGCGTAGGCGGTGTTCAGCAAATCACCCTCTTCCCACGGTCGACCAATCAACTGCAGTCCCAACGGCAAACCCTGCGCATCGGTTCCCGCCGGCACCGAAATACCTGGCAGGCCAGCCATGTTGACGGTCACGGTGAACACATCGTTGAGATACATCTGCACTGGATCATCCGACGCTTCGCCCAGTCCAAAGGCGGCAGAGGGCGTCGCAGGCGTCAGGATCGCGTCAATCCCTTGGGCAAAGACATCTTCAAAGTCTTTCTTGATCAGCGTCCGCACTTTGCGGGCACGGTTGTAGTAAGCGTCATAGAACCCAGCACTCAGCACATAAGTCCCAATCATCACCCGGCGCTTCACCTCATCGCCAAAGCCTTCGGCGCGGGTCTTTTCATACATCTCGGTGATGCCGTCGCCCTGATCCAGCTTGGCGCGATGGCCATAGCGCACCCCGTCATATCGGGCGAGGTTCGAGGACGCCTCGGCAGGCGCAATCACGTAGTAGGCGGGCAGCGCATACTTCGTGTGAGGCAAAGAGATATCGACAATCTCCGCCCCCGCATCGGCCAGCATCTCGCGGCCTTGCGCCCAAAGCGTCTCGATCTCATCCGGCATCCCGTCCATGCGGTACTCCGCCGGAATGCCGATCTTCTTGCCCTTTATGTCGCCGGTCAGCATCGCCTCGAAATTCGGCACTGGCAGATCGGCACTGGTCGAATCCTTCGGATCATGGCTGCACATGGTTTCCAGCATGATCGCCGCATCGCGAACCGACTTGGTCATCGGCCCCGCCTGATCCAAAGACGAAGCAAAGGCCACCACGCCCCAACGCGAACAACGCCCATAGGTCGGTTTGATGCCCGTGATGCCGGTGAACGCCGCAGGCTGGCGAATGGAGCCACCCGTATCCGTCCCGGTCGCCGCCAGGCACAAGTCAGCGGCCACGGCGCTGGCCGAGCCGCCCGACGACCCGCCCGGTGTCAGTTCACGGTCATCAACCTTCCAAGGGTTCACGGCATTGCCATACACGGACGTTTCGTTGGACGACCCCATGGCGAACTCATCCATGTTTAGCTTGCCCAACATGACCGCACCCGCATCCAGCAGGTTACCACTCACGGTGCTCTCATATTCCGGCAGGAACCCTTCCAGAATGCGGCTCCCGGCCTGGCTCGGCACACCCTTGGTGCAGAACAGGTCCTTGATGCCAATGGGCAACCCGCACATGTCGGGCGCATCGCCCGCCTTGATCCGCGCATCAGCAGCCTTGGCCTGATCACGTGCAATCTCGGGCGTGTTGTGGACAAAGGCGTTCAACGCCCCTGCCCTTTCGATCTCGGTCAGACACGCCTCGGTCAACTCGACAGATGTCACATCACCCTTGCGCAGCGCATCACGGGCTTCGGCCAGCCCCAGCTTGTTCAATTCAGCCATCACTCAACCACCTTTGGCACGGCAAAGAACCCCTCGCGGGCATCAGGCGCATTCACCAGCACCTTGTCCTGCTGGCTGCCATCGGTCACCTCGTCCACCCGGCGCTTCAGGCGCTGCGGGGTGACGGAGGTCATGGGCTCCACACCCTCGACATCCACCTCACTCAGCTGCTCGATGAAGCCAAGGATCGTGTTGAATTCAGCGGCCAGAGCCGGAAGCTGGTCATCCTCGACCTTGATCCGGGCCAGTTTCGCCACGCGCGCGGCGGTGCTTTGATCGATGGACATGAAATCCCTCTTTTGCGTCTTTGGCGGCTTTATCGCGGGGCGGGTGCGCCTTCAAGCCTGTTGGCCCCTGATTGGCTGCGCATATGACGCACATAGACCTCAATCATCCAGCCCAGCATGAGGCCATTCAGGATGTGCCACAGAAAATGCGTGCCCAGTGGGATCTGCGCGCACAGCATTTCATCAACAGAACGCGCCGTAAGCGACACAAGCAGGATCGCCGCGCCGATCACAAATCCGCGCGCGAGGTTCGGGTGACGCTGATACAGCAGCACCGCATAGACCACGATCAGGGCCGGAACGGGCAAATAGCCCGCCGACACGCCCAGAACCGGCACATATTGAAACAGCGGCACGGTCACCGCTGCATAGGGAAAAAACAACGCCGTCGCCCCCAGTGCCCAGCCGGTCCGCATACCCCAGACATCACGGTTGATGGCAAAGATATAAAGCAGGATGAACCCGGCAATAGGTGCCACATCCGCAATGGCCGACCACACCTGCGCGTGAGTGTGAAATAGGTAGCTGCCCAATCCGATCAACGCCAACACGACGCACAAGGCACGGGCCAGCGGCACCCCCGCACTGCGCCGCCACATCCAGAGCGCCGCAATGACAAAGGCCGCATTGGTCACCGCATTCACCGGCTCGGCCCAATAATGTGGCCCCACCCGCTCGCAATACCCGTCAATCTGGCGCAAGAGTTCCATGCCTTTTCACCTACCCCTCAACCCGCGCCGTTCAAGAGGGGCACCGCACGTTGCGTTAACCCTCACCAAACCGCCCGATGGGGGTGCACAGGGGGTGTACGGATGGTGCACAGGGGGTGACACCCTGCCACCACCCCTTAACCTCCCTGAATATCGGGTAAATCCCAGAGCGAATCGCACCGGTCCGGGGCTTCGCCTCACGGTGTTTGTCGCTGCGCGGACCGGTCCGAATTCCCTGTTTCAAAAAAATCCCCGCCGGAGGCTCCCGCACTCTCAATTCGGCGCTACACTCGATCAAAAGGGAGAGACATCATGAACATCATCTGGCTCGGCCACGGCAGCTTCCGCATCGAAATCGGAGACCAGATCCTCCTGATCGACCCATGGCTCACAGGCAACCCCATGCTCCCCGAAGACCAGCATAAAGCGGCCATCCAAGACGCCACCCACATCCTCGTGACGCACGGCCATTTCGACCACACCGCGGACATCGTCGAGATCAGCAAGCAAACCGGCGCACCCGTCTCGGCGGTCTTCGAACTGGGCAATCTCCTCTTCGCCAAGGGTGCGATCCAAGGTCATGCCTACGGTCGCGGCGGCACGATCAGCCTTGGCGATGTCACCGCGACCCTCGTCCCTGCATCACATTCATCCTCTATCGGAGACGATGAGAACCCGCGCTATTCCGGCCAGGAATGCGGCTTCATCCTGCGGGGCGAAGACAAGGTGATCTATATCTCGGGCGACACCGATATCATGGCCGACATGCAATGGATCGGGGACTACCACAAACCCGATATCGGCATCCTGTCAGCTGGGGGCTACTACACGATGGACATGGCAGGCGCGGCCTATGCTGCACGACACTACTTCCACTTCGACACGGTAATCCCCTGTCACTACAAGACTTTTCCGCTTCTCGAACAATCAGCAGATGTGCTGAAGAAAGAGCTGCCGGGCGTGAAGGTGATCGAACCCGACATGATGAAAGCCATCACCCTCTGACCGGGCGCACCCGGAATTTTTCAAAAATTCAAAAAAATTCCGGACCGTTTTCTTTCTAAGAAAACGGCTACCGCCGGTCTGCGAAAAACCCTCTGAGCAAGTCTTCAGCCTCGCGCGCTCCAATCCCGTCATAGACCTCGGGCACGTGATGCGCCTGCGCATGCGAAAACACCCGCGCCCCGTGCGCCACCCCGCCCGACTTCGGATCAGACGCCCCGTAATACACCCGCGCAATCCGCGCAGCAGCAATGGCGGCTGCACACATCGCACAGGGCTCCAGCGTCACATAAAGATCATGACCCACCAGCCGCTCCGACCCCGCAGCGGCACACGCCGCCCGGATTGCGAGAACCTCAGCATGGCCCGTCGGATCACTCAGCTCCCGCGTCCGGTTGCCTGCCCGCGCCACGATCTGCCCTTCAGGCGACACCACAACCGCCCCCACAGGCACCTCGCCCCGCGCACCAGCCGCCCGCGCCTCCTCCAGCGCCTGATCCATGAATGATCGAAACTCCATGGCGCTTCCCTGCCACGCCGCTTGCCTGCCGCGCAACCCAGGGGTAAGCCCGGCCCATGACCCAGGACACCCCCAAAGGCGACCGCATCGCCAAGGTTCTCGCCCGCGCGGGCATCGCCAGCCGCCGCGGCGCTGAGGACATCATCACCGCAGGCCGCGTGAGCGTGAACGGCAAGCGGATCGACAGCCCGGCGCTGAACGTAACCGACAGCGATAAGATCACGGTGGATGGCAAACCCCTGCAAGCCCCTGATCCTGAACGGCTTTGGCTTTACCACAAGCCTGCGGGCCTTGTGACAACGACCAAGGACGAACAGGGGCGCAAGACCATCTTCGACACCCTACCCGAAGACATGCCGCGCGTGATGAGCGTCGGCCGCCTCGACCTCAATTCCGAAGGATTGCTCCTCCTGACAAACGACGGCGGCATCAAACGCAAGCTCGAACTGCCCAGCACCGGCTGGATGCGCCGCTACCGCGTGCGGGTGAACGGGCGTCCCACCGACCCGCAGCTCGAACCTCTGCGCAAGGGCGTCACGGTCGAGGGTGAGCACTTCCAACCCATGCAGGTCACACTCGACCGTCAGCAAGGCGCAAATGCGTGGCTCACCGTCGGTCTGCGCGAGGGCAAAAACCGCGAAATCCGGCGCGCCATGGACAGCATCGGCCTCGCCGTGAACCGGCTGATCCGCGTCAGCTACGGCCCCTTCCAACTGGGCGAGCTGAAACAGGGCGCGGTCGAGGAAGTCCGCCGACGTGTCTTGCGCGACCAGCTGGGTCTCGACCCCGAACCTGATACACCCGGCGCCAAGCCCAAAGGCAAACCCCGCCGCACGCGCAAGCCGCAACGGCGCTAGATGCATATGTGACGCATATCGCAAAACATTCCCCTTGCGCCCGTCATTTGCGCGTCACACCTCTCATAGATCAGAGGGGATGCGCGCACCCCTAGTGCCGCACCCACAAACGGGCTATATAATTGATAGCCAACAGGGAACGACGGGATGGAGCCGACCGCATTTCAGAAAATCGCCTTTGCCGCGCTGATTGCGCTGATGTTCGGCGTGACGCTGGGCCTGCTCGGTGGTCTCTGACCTGATGGGGGGGCATCTGGCTTACGTGCACCGGTCCATCAACCGCGCAGTCACCGGCTTATCGGCTGCTGTGCTTTGCGTCTTTTTGTCCCCTGTACAGGCCCAAACGGGCAACACCGTACTCTATCCACCGGGCGCACCGAAAATCGCCTCTGAATTCCGGTCGCGCAAAGGGGTGAACGGTCTGCCCCGTGGCGCACGGCACCAGGGCATCGACATCAAGGGCCCCAACGGCATGCCCATCCTCGCCGCCGCAGACGGGCGCGTGCTCGAAACCGATGTCGGATCCTGCTGGGGACCGACCATCGTCTTGGATCACGGCACCGGCACCGACGGCAAACGCCTGATCGCCGCCTATGGGCATCTCGGCCAGATGAAGGTCAAGGCGGGTCAGACCGTGCGCCGCGGCCAAACCATCGGCGCGCTCGGCAACAACCACAGGGATTTCAGGTGCATCGTGGCCGTGCGCCACCTGCATTTCCAACTGGGCCGCGCGTGGCGCGGACCGGAAAAGGGCACATTCTGGGGGCATATGCGCTATCTGCGGGATGGCAAGCGCGGCACCAACCCACATCAATACTGGGCAGACGGGCCAAACCGAGTCACCTGTTTTGAAGCCGGGCGCACCTACCCCGCCGGAACGCTGACCTACCCCGTTCCCTGCGCGGGAAGGAGCTGAGACAATGGCCAAGCGCTTTGGCGGCAAATTCAGCCCCGACCCCACCGACGCAACCGACACGGGCAACCGCCCGGCCTTTGACCGGGCCAAGGTCGATCCCGTCGGCGCGCGCGCCAACCTGATGTTCGTGCCCGCCGTCCCGATGGTGTTTCTGGCGCTGAACGACGGTGCGGCGGGCCTTGTCACCGCACTGGTGTCCGCAGGGTTTCTGACCGGCGGCGCCTTCATGCTGCGCGAGGGGCTCAAGGCCGAGGCCGCTTACCACACCCGCAAGGTCGCCCGCCGCCCTGCCCTGCCGCGCAAAATCATCGCAGCCTTCCTCGTGGGCTTTGGTATCACGCTGGCCGCCTACCGCTCTGATCCGGGGATCATCGCACCACTGCTCTACGGCCTCGCAGCTTTCGGCCTGCACTTTGCCGCCTTCGGCATTGACCCCCTGAAATCCAAGGGGCTCGAAGGCGTCGACAGCTTCCAGCAGGACCGCGTGGCCCGCGTCGTGGACGGCGCCGAAGACCTGCTCACCGACATGCGCGACGCCATGAAACGGGCCGAAGATCGCAAGATGGAACTGCGGCTCGACCAGTTCCAGACCACCGTGCGCGACCTCATCCGCACGGTCGAGGAAGACCCGCGCGACCTGACTGCCGCCCGCAAATATCTGGGCGTCTACCTGATCGGCGCACGTGACGCGACGGTCAAGTTCGCCGACATCTACGGGCGCAGCCGCGACGCACAGGCCCGTGCCGACTACGCGGCCCTTCTGGACGACCTGGAAAAAAACTTCGCCGCGCGCACCCGCAAACTGCTCACCGAGGATCGCTCCGACCTCACCATCGAAATCGACGTGCTGCGCGACCGCTTGCAGCGCGAAGGCGTGCGCGTGTCGCCCGCTGATGATGTCTAACGATAAGGATCACGT
The DNA here is from genome assembly GCF_000814025.1 of Tateyamaria sp. ANG-S1. GTDB lineage: Bacteria > Pseudomonadota > Alphaproteobacteria > Rhodobacterales > Rhodobacteraceae > Tateyamaria. The sequence continues at coordinate 166,121 of NZ_JWLL01000003.1, forward strand.
CATGTCCGAAACAGTCCGCCAAAAGGCCGAAGCCGCCCTTGCCCAGGTCGAGGAAGTCACCGCCGTGGTGCTGCCCGAACCCAAGGACGCCAACGCGATTGTCCCGCTCGAACAAGCCGACGCGCCCGTGGGCACAGAAATCCGCGCCCGTATGGACGAGATCGACATGGAAGACACGCAATCCATCGTGTCCTTCGGGTCGGCAGCGCAGGCCGAGTTGCAGGAAATCAGCCAATCCATGCTGCAGGACGTCCGAAACAAGGATGTGGGCCCGGCAGGCGACTCTCTACGCAACATCGTCACCACGATCCGCGGTTTTTCAGTCTCCGAACTAGACGTGCGGCGCGAGCGCAGCTTCTGGGAGAAGTTGCTGGGCCGTGCCGCCCCCTTCGCTAAGTTCACCGCCAAGTTCGAGACGGTGCAGGGCCAAATCGACAAGATCACCGACGACCTGCTGGCGCATGAACACACGCTCTTGAAGGACATCAAGTCGCTCGACCTGCTCTACGAAAAGACGTTGCAGTTCTATGATGAACTGGCGCTCTACATCGCCGCGGGCGAGGAGAAGATCAAGGAACTGGACGACACCGTCATCCCGGCCAAGCAGGCCGAAGTGGACGCCGCTGCCGAGGATGATCAGGTGATGAAAGCGCAGGAATTGCGCGACCTGCGCGCCGCCCGCGATGATCTGGAGCGGCGGGTACACGACCTGAAACTGACCCGTCAGGTGACCATGCAATCCCTGCCCTCGATCCGGCTGGTGCAGGAAAACGACAAGAGCCTCGTTACCAAGATCAACTCAACCCTCGTCAACACAGTCCCGCTTTGGGAAACCCAGCTGGCGCAGGCTGTCACCATCCAGCGCAGCGCCGAAGCCGCAGCTGCCGTCCGTGACGCTAATGACCTGACGAACGAGTTGCTCACCGCCAACGCCGCCAACCTGCGCGAAAGCAACAAGGCGATCCGGACCGAGATGGAGCGCGGCGTGTTTGACATCGAAGCGGTCAAACAGGCCAACGCCGATCTGATCGGCACTATCGAAGAAAGCCTTCAGATCGCGGATGAAGGCAAGGCCAAGCGCGCCGCTGCCGAAGAAGAACTCAAGAAGATGGAAGCCGACCTGCGCGACACACTGGCGTCGGCCAAGGCGCGCAAGGATGGTGTGGGCGACACCGCTGGCACGTCGGTTCCGAACTGACGACAGACCTATGTTCGGGGCACGGATAAAGCGCGGGATCATGGCATGGGGCGGCCTCGCTGCCCTTGCGCTGCTTGGCGCGTGCGAGATGTTCGAGCCGGTGGAACCGGTGCTGACGCCCAAGGTGCGGCCCGCTGGGCTCGCCCCGCCACAGGTGCCTGACATTCAGGCCACCAGCCAGGAAAGCGCCGCGCTGCGTTCATATCTTGCACAGGTGCAATCCAGTCAGCTGACCTCGGGCCTCTTGAGGCAGGATGGGGGTGGGCCGGACACGCCCTTCACCTCCGACATGCTGGCCCGCAACTTTGAAGAGATCGTGTTCTTCAACGAATACGCAGCCCCCGGTGTGCGGCCCGGATCAGCGAGCGCCCTGCGCCGCTGGACGGCCCCCGTGCGCATCGGGATCGAGTTTGGCCCATCCGTGCCACCCAGCCAGCGCACGCGCGACACCAATGACGTGATCGCCTACGCCCGCCGGCTGGCGCAGGCCACCGGGCACCCGATTTCCGTGTCCGACAACCCGAATTTCCTCGTGTTCTTCGTGTCCGAAGACGACCGCGCCGCGACGTTGAACGCACGCGCCCCCGGCCTGCCCGGTGTAAACCGCACCAATCTGGCCCCCGTGCGCAACCTGCCGGGCGACGCGTATTGCGCCGTTGCCGCTTATGCCAGTGGCCCCGAGCGCTCGACCTACACGGCTGCTGTTGCCGTGATCCGCGCCGAAAATCCCGACCTCTTGCGCCTGTCCTGCATTCACGAAGAACTGGCGCAAGGCCTCGGCCTTGCCAATGACAGCCCCGACGCGCGCCCCTCGATCTTCAACGATGACGACGAGTTCGCCCTACTCACCGGCCACGACGTGAAGCTGCTGGGGATGCTCTATGACAAACGTCTGCGCCCCGGCATCGGATTGGCAGAGGCCAAACCCATCGTCCGCACCCTTGCCGCCGAAGCCACAAGCACCGGCCCATCCTGACGACCAGACCAAAGGAGGCTCAGCATGAGCATTTTCGACTTCCTCTCCGGCCAGTTCATCGACGTCATCCATTGGGTGGACGACAGCCGCGACACCATGGTTTGGCGGTTCGAGCGTCACGGCCACGAAATCAAGTACGGCGCCAAGCTGACCGTCCGCGAGGGTCAGGCCGCCGTCTTCGTCCACGAAGGACAGCTGGCCGACGTCTTCACCCCCGGTCTCTATATGCTTGAGACCAACAACATGCCCATCATGACGACGCTCCAGCACTGGGATCACGGCTTCAAAAGCCCGTTCAAGTCCGAGGTCTATTTCGTCAACACCACCCGCTTCAACGACCTGAAATGGGGCACGAAGAACCCGATCATCTGCCGCGACCCGGAATTCGGCCCCGTTCGCCTGCGCGCCTTCGGCACTTATTCCGTCAAGGTGGCCGATCCCGCCCGTTTCCTGGTCGAAATCGTCGGTACCGATGGCGAGTTTACGATGGACGAGATCAGCTATCAGATCCGCAACATCATCGTGCAGGAGATGTCGCGCAGCCTCGCCAAGTCGGGCATCCCGGTCATGGACATGGCCGCCAACACCCGCGAATTGGGCCAGCTTGTGGCCAAGGAAATCAGCGCCCAAATCGCCGAATACGGCCTGACCTTGCCCGAGCTTTACATCGAAAACATCTCACTTCCCCCCGCGGTCGAAGAGGTGATGGACAAGCGGTCTTCCATGGGCGTGATCGGAAACTTGAACGAGTACATGCAGTTCCAGGCAGCAGAAGCGCTCGGGCGCGAGGGCGGCGGAGCATCAGATGCGATGCAGGCCGGACTGGGCGCAGCGATGGGCCTGCAAATGGGCCAGCAGGCCGCAAACTCCGGCCCCTGGGGCGCGCAACCTGCGCGTGGCGGTGCTACACCACCGCCCCCACCCGTCGAACATGTCTGGCACGTGGCCGAAAACGGCGAAACCAAGGGCCCGTTCTCAAAGGCCCAGCTTGGCCGCATGGCACAGGCCGGGGAACTTAGCCGCGAAAGCTATGTCTGGACGGCTGGTCAGGACGGCTGGATGAAAGCCGAGGATGTCACTGAACTGGCCCAGCTTTTCACAATCCTGCCGCCACCTCCTCCACCGGGGATCTGATCGGTGCCGGTAGCGGCGCTGGACAACAAATGTGAGCGTTGAGCCCACGCTCAAGTGTTCCCGCCAGGCAGCCAATTACAGCTTCCGACGATGGTTTGTTCGGAATTGCGCGCCTTGTCATACACCTGAATGACAACCCAGCGCCTGTCATTGCCCTATACGCTTTTCATCGCCCGTCGCGAAGGAGAGCAGGCATGGATTTACAAGCCATCGGAATAGTTTTGGTCTCGCAGACCAAGGAAAAACGTTTCGATCCCGCTGACGAAGAACAATACTATCAGGAGCTGGCAGCTGGCAGGCATGTCGCAATGATGGTCGAGGTGGTGTCGGCTGGATTTACACTCTTCCTGTCTGTTTTTGCCCGTGTTTCCCCAAAGAGGCTGCGCACCCTATGGAAGCCGACCCCCGAATGACAAAGCAAGATGACGACCGTGCGGCCATCCTTGCCGCCGTCGAGGCGGAGACCGACGCTTATCTGCGACATGACTATGAAGCTTGGCAAAGCTGCTGGCATGATGCGGATGAGATTCAACGCATTCAAACGCATGTCGGAAGCGGTGTGACCGTCACCAAAGGTCCTGCTGTGAGAGACCAGATGCGGGGCATTTTCGCCCAGGCACAGCCGTGGCAATTGCCAAGGAGGTTTCAACGCGAGAACTATTCCATCGTGATCGGGTCGGACATGGCTTGGGTGAGCTACGACCAGATCGGGGATGCGCCGAGCATTCCAAAAGACATTCCCGGCCAATATCACGAGCTCAAGATCCTTCAGAAGGTAGATGGCGCGTGGAAAATTTCGTGCCTTGTCAGCACTCAAATTCGCACGACATCGACGCAAAGCCCGATGATCCAAGTGGATAGCGAGGGGCGCGTCCTTGAGATGAACACGTCAGCGCAGGATCGGCTCCCTGACCATCCCCTGCTGTATTTGAAAGCAAACAGGATTTGGGCAAGAGGTGAGGACGCGCTTTTGCATCTCCAAGAGGCCGTCACCTGGGTTGCCACAATCAGAACCCGGCACACACCGTGCGTCGGTGAAGAGGCCGTAATCCGCTCCGTGCCGCTAGGACAGGATGATGCGGGGTTGGCGCATATCTGCTGGGTGCTTCTGCGGGACGGCAAGCTGTTGATTACGTTTGATGATCGTGAACGACTTAAGACACAACTCAACACGGCAGGCGAAGTATACCAGTTGTCGGAAGCGCAACAAAAACTCGCCCATCACCTTGTGGCGGGTAGCGACCTTGCGGCTGCCGCCGATGCGATGGATATCAGCACGAATACGGCGAAGACGCATTTGCAACGTATCTACGACAAAACCGGTGTACGCGCGCAACCCGCCCTCGTGCGCATACTCTTGAGCGCAGACCGGCGTGATGTTTAGCTGGCGGCATTTGCAACGAAGCCTCAGGTCCTATTGAAGAGAAATCCGACTGGCGCGCAAACGCAGTAAAAGCCCGCTTCGTCCCGCACGGCCTCTACCGACCAATAGTAAGGCGTGACCGGCATTCCGTTTGAATGCAGTTCGCACCATTGTCGTCGCTGCCCGTGCCGTCCATTGACCAGCGCTGTCTGTAGTGCCGGAACCTGGTGAACAACCGCGGGTCGGTGTCTTCGCTCATCCCACATGCAAACTGGTGCGACACAGCGCTTGCATATAGCCATTGTAAGCCAACGCCATTACGCTCGGTCAGAGAGACAGGAACCACAATGCGCCGCAAAGCCACCATTGCCCTGCACTGGGCGAATTTCGTTCTTCTGATCCTGCTGGTAGCAGGCGGGCCGATCCCCGCCATTGCATGGGCCTTTGTGCTGACAGGGATTGGCATGTGCGCCATCGCCATCATCCAAGGGTTAATGAACGGACCGGGCCCCAAACTCGAAGGCGCGTTACGCACCGCCCACCCGTGGCTCAGCCGTGGCATGTACGCGGCGCTTGGCCTCGTCGCCGCCCTCACCGCCTGGTATATGCTCGGCGGGCGCTGGGGCGGTCCGACGCTTGTCGATCTCTACCTCTACCTCATCGCCGCCTCGTCCTTGCACGCGATCTTCCACCTCTGGCGACACACGGCACTTGGCGACGGGGCCTTACGCCGAATCACGCCAAAGGCGATGCACTCCATCCTATGACCGATCTTCCCGACCAGACCACGACGGCCACCCAAGCCGATCACCGCTTTCCCTGCGACAATTGCGGGGCCGACTTCCGCTTTGACCCGCGTGCGGGGCTCCTTGTCTGTGACCATTGCGGCAACACGGCCCCCATGGACACCGACGCCCCCCGCGCTGTCGCCCCCATCGCAGAGCTAGACTACCGCGCCGCCCTCACCGCCGACCTGCCCAGTGCAGAGATCGAGGAAACCCGCGTCTCGACCTGCCCCAACTGCGCGGCGCAAGTGGAATTCGACGCCACCCTCCACGCCACCGAATGCCCGTTCTGCGCTACACCCGTCGTCACAGACACCGGCGCGCATCGGCACATCAAACCGCGCGGCGTCTTACCTTTCGCCCTAACGGAAGGCGAGGCACGGGACGCCATGACCAACTGGCTCGGCAGCCTGTGGTTTGCCCCAAACGGCCTGCAGGACTACGCCCGCAAGGGCCGCGCGATGCAGGGCATCTATGTCCCCTACTGGACCTTTGATGCCGACACCCACAGCAGCTACTCAGGCGAACGCGGCACCGTTTACTACGAGACAAAAACCGTCATGCGGGACGGCAAGCGCCAGCAGGTGCAGGTGGCCAAAGTGCGCTGGCGCCCCGCCCGCGGCAAGGTCGCCCGCTTCTTCGACGATGTGCTGGTGCTGGCCTCCAAGTCCCTGCCCAAACGCTTCACCGACGCGCTGGAGCCCTGGGACCTGAGCGAAATGGAGCCCTACGCCCCCGAATTCCTGGCAGGCTTCCGCGCCGAAGGCTATGCAGTCGAGTTGGAAGAGGGTTTCGAGGAAGCCCGCGCCAAGATGGACCGCGTCATTGCCCGCGACGTCAAATTCGACATCGGCGGCGACCGCCAGCGCATCCATTCGATCGACACCACACTGGGGGCGATCACCTTCAAACACGTGCTGCTGCCCGTCTGGCTCGCCGCCTACAAGTACCGGGGCGAGACCTACCGCTTTGTTGTGAACGGACGCACTGGCCGGGTGCAGGGCGAACGGCCGTGGTCCACGATCAAGATCGCCATCGCCGTGATCCTCGGCCTGATCGTAGCCGCAGGTATCGGCCTTGTGGCGGCAGCCCAGTAATGACCGACTTCGACAACCTCGACGCAGTCCTATCCGCCCGCTTCTCCTGCCGCGCCTTCCGCGGCGATCCCGTACCACGCGCCGACATCGAACGGATCATCGCAACCGCGCAAAAAGTGCCAAGCTGGTGCAACGCCCAGCCGTGGCAGGTGATCGTCACCGCCGGGGCCGAAACCGACCGCTTCCGCGACGCGCTCTACGCTGCAGCCCGAACCACACCACCAGCCCCGGACATGCCCTGGCCCGAAGGCTACCCCGGCATCTACGGGATGCGCCGCCGCGCCTGCGGCTTCCAACTGTACGACGCGGTGGGCATCGAAAAAGGCGACCGCGCCGCCTCCGCTCAGCAGATGATGGAAAACTACCGCCTCTTCGGCGCACCCCACGTGGCAATCATCACCAGTCCCAAAGTTCTGGGCCCCTACGGCGCCATGGACACAGGCGGCTTTGTCTCCGCCTTCTGCCTCGCCGCGCAAGCGCTTGGCATCGCCACAATCCCCCAAGCCGCCATCGCCGCCCAAGCCCCATTCGTGCGGGATCACTTCACCATCGCGGAAGACCGCAACATCCTCTGCGCCATCTCCCTCGGCTATGCCGACATGGACCACCCAGCAAACAGCTTCCGCACAGACCGCGCGCATGTCACAGACGTCATGGAGTGGAAGGAATGAGAGCACTTCTGCAAAGGGTGAGCGAGGCGTCGGTGACCGTCGAGGGCGCAGTGGTCGGCCAATGCGGTCCGGGCCTCCTGATTCTCGTCTGTGCCATGCCCGGCGACACGTCTGACACGGCCAAGACGCTCGCCAAGAAGGTGTCCAAGCTGCGGCTGTTCAAGGACGATGCAGGCAAGATGAACCTGTCGATCCTGCAAACCGGCGGCAGTGCGCTTGTGGTAAGCCAATTCACACTGGCGGCAGACACTTCCCGCGGCAACAGGCCGGGATTTTCCGGTGCGGCCAAACCGGACGAGGCCGAGGCGCTGTACCTGCAGTTCGCCCAAGAATTGCTTGACTTGGGGGTTGAGACGGAAACCGGTAAATTCGGTGCAGACATGTCCGTCGGCCTCACGAATGACGGCCCGGTCACTATTTGGCTGGATACACAGACCGACTAGACCGGACACGTCTGCTGTGCGGACATTACCGACATCGCCATGGTCCTCTAAATCAGGCAGTGTTAGATTATGACATGCCAGTTTTAGTTTCCCTATCAGGCCTTCCCGGAGTGGGCAAAACCACCTTGGCCAAAGCCCTCGCGCCGCGTGTCAAAGCTTTTCACCTTCGCGTAGATTCCGTGGAAGTTGCGATGAAGAACAGCGTTCTAAGCATTCATTCAGCAGAAGACGCAGGCTACCTAGCACTGGCGTCTATCGCCAAAGACAATCTCTTTCTTGGCTTTGATGTGATTGTGGATACGGTGAACCCAATTGCAGTAACGAGACAATTATGGTCCGAAACCGCCGCCGCTTGCGGTGCGCATCTATTGAACGTTGAGGTCATATGCTCTGATGAGACCGTTCACCGGGATCGGGTAGAGAAGCGCGAAAATGACATTGAGGGCCTCAATGTTCCTGACTGGCAGCAGGTAAGCAATCGCGCATTTGAAGCGTGGGAACAGGATCGAGTGACTTTGGATACCAACGCAGTGTCCATCGAAAGATGTGTGGCCACAATAGCCGATGGAATGGCAAACCTGCACTCCACAACTTTGTAGGTCCGGGCCCTAGGCCGCCCCTAACCCTAAGGCTCCCGAAACGCCTCACGTGACTTGTAAAGCGGCTTCATCAGATACTGCAGCACCGTCTTTGACCCGGTGTGCAACTCCACCTCCGCCTGCATCCCTGGCCGAATGGAAATAGACCGCTGCCGCTCCGTCAGGGCCGACATGTCCACCCGCACCGTCACCTTGTAATGCGCCTCGCTGTCAGGCTTGCGCTCGTCCTTGAACGTATCGGCCGAGATCAGCTTTACCTCGCCCTTCAGCGCCCCATAGATCGTGTAGTCATAGGCGCTCAGCTTCACGCTCGCCTCCTGCCCCGGCAGCACATTGGCGATGTCCTTGGGCGCCACGCGGGCCTCGACAAACAACTCCTCATCAAGCGGGATGATCTGCAAGATCTCTTCACCGGGCCGCACCACTCCACCAATGGTCGTGACACTCAGATTGTTCACGATCCCGCGCATGGGGCTGACCAGCACCGTCCGGTTCAACTGGTCCTGCGCCGCCTTGTAGGTCTGGCGCAGCGTGCCCAGCTCCTTGAGCGTGTCGGAATAGGCCTGCGCCCGCTCCAACTCGGTCTGCGTCATGATCTCATCCAGCTTGATCCGCGCATCAGCATGGGCCTTGCGCGCCCGCGTCACCTCGATCAGCGCGACGATGTTGCGCTCCAGCAAATCCTCAAGCAGCGTACGTTCCTTCACAGCCTGATCCAACACCCGCTGCGCGCCCTCGCGACGGCTCAGAAAATCGGTTTGCCGCGCATTCAGCAGCGCCCGCTCCGACGCCACCAGCCCCGGCATCTGCTGTTCCAGCGCGCCCGGCACGGCAAAGTCAAACTGACCCGCCAATTCCGCCTCAAGCCGCAACTGCCGTACGGCCAGTGCCGCGATCTGGTCCTGCAGATCATCGGCCTGGGACTGAAACTGCGTCCCCTGCAACCGCGCCAACACATCGCCCTGTTCGACAACGTCGCCCTCGGCCACAGCCAGTTCGGCCAGAATACCGCCCTCAAGGTTCTGAATGATCTGCGGCCGGGACGAAGAGATCATCTCACCCGAACCACGCACAATCTCGTCCACCCATGCAAACGCGGCCCACAGGACAAAGACCAGCACCGCCCCGGCGCTCAGCCACACGACCAGCGACGGGCCGCGCATGTCACCTTCAAGCTGCCCGCTCAGATTGGTGTGCGCGATGCTCATGCGATCTTGCCTTTCAGCGGGACGGTCTTGCCGATATGGCTCAGCACCTCATCCCGCGGGCCGTCGATGGTCATACGCCCGTTCTGCAGGATCAGCGTGCGGTTCGTCAGCGACAGGATCGGCACGCGGTGTGTCGCGATGATGGCCGTCCGGCCCTCCATCCACGTCTCCAGCCGACTGACCAGCGTGTTTTCCAGCGTCTGGTCCAACGCTGCCGTCGGCTCATCCAGCAGGCAGACCGCCGGATCCTGCAACCACAGCCGCGCCCAGCCAATGGACTGGCGTTGTCCGATGCTCAGACCCTGCCCGCCATCCAGAATTTCCAGATCCAACCCCTTGTGGTGCCCTTTCACAAATGGCCCCAGCCCCGCAAAATCCAGCGCGGCATAGAGACGATCATCATCCCGTTCCAGCAAAGTCAGGTTCAGGTTGTCCCGCAGCGTGCCCGAAAACAGGCGCACATCCTGCCCCAGATAGCCAATCAGCCGCCGCAGGTCGCGCGGCTCGATCTGCGCCATGTCAGTGCCATCAATCAGCACCCGCCCCTTGGTCGGCGCATAAACCCCCGACAATAACTTGAGCAGAGACGACTTGCCCGCCCCGTTCGACCCCAGCACGGCCACACGCTGCCCCGGCATGATCTGCACGCCGGGCAGGTCCAGCGTCGGCGCGCCGTCATCCTCGTATTGAAACTGCACCTCACGCAGCTCGAAATGCCCGTTCAGCGCATCGCGGCGCAGATAGGTCCGGCTTTCATCCACATCCTGCGGCGCATCAGCAATAGCATCGAGACCGTCCAAAGCCGCCTTCACATTGCCCCAGCGCGCCATCGTGCCCGCCAACTGCGTGAGCGGTGCCAGAGTCCGCGACGACAGAATACCCACCGCAATGATCGACCCGACGGTAAACTGCCCGGCAAAGACCAAATACGTCCCCGCGATCACCGCAGCCACGTAAGTCATCTGCTGCATGCCCTGGCTCCAGAAGGTCAGGGCCGACGCCAGCCGACGCTGCTCCGACGACTTCATCGCGCTCAGCGTCGTCAACTCCTGCCACAACCGCATCACGCGGTCCTCGGCGCGCTGCGTCTTGACCGTATCACGCTCAAAAATCGCCTCGTGCAGCAACCGCGAAGACTTGGCGGACGCCCCTTGCGTCTCTTGCGTCAACCGCAGCATCCGGCGCTGCATGAAGAAACCGGGCACCACCATCAGCACCCCGCCAAGGATGAGCACCCACACCACAGGCCCCGCAATGGACGCCACCAACAGCAGAAACACAAAGATAAACGGAATGTCCGCAATCGTCCCAATGGTCGACGCGGTAAAGAACTCGCGCACCGACCCGAACTCGCGCATGGCCGAGAATGTCATGGACGGCGACTGCCCACGCAGATCGCTCCGCATCCCCATCACGCGCTGCATCAGCAGGGTCAGGACAGACAGCTCAATCTGCCGCCCCGCCCCGTCCATCAGACGGGCACGGGCGATTTTGATGAACGCCTCCAGAAGCAGCGCCAGACAGGCACCAGCCGCCAGCACCCACAACGTCGCCTCCGACTGATGCGGGATCACACGGTCATAAACCTGCAAGGAAAACAGGGCCACGGCCACAGCCAGCAGGTTCGCAACAAAAGACCCAAGCGCCACCTCCGCCAGCGCCTTGCGAAAGCGCGGGAACTGACCCCAGAACCAGTGATTGCGCACGGCAAAGGTCTTGTGCACCTCCGCCACCCGCTCCAGCGGTGCCTCCGCCCTGACCAGGAGACCGGCAAAGAACGGCATGAACTCCGCCATCGGCACATGGGCGCGATTGTCGGGACAGGTCTTGTCATAGATGATCAGATCATCGCGGTCCTGCCCCACGACCAGCACCACCTGACCGCTGGTCATATAGGCCAGCGCGGGCCAGTGCTCCGGCGTCAGGGCGCGCGCGGACATCACCTGGGCCTGCAACCCCGCGCCACGCAGGCAGCCCGCCAGCGTCCCCGCCTCGACCTTGTCACTCGCCCCCTCGCGCGCATTCTGGCGCAGGTTCGTCAGCATGTCGGATGCCGCCGCAGACACCCCAAGCAAACCGGCATAGGCCACGGCCACATCGGCACGGGCACTCAAGCGGTCCGCCTCATGATTGGCGTTATCGGCCTTCGGCGTCTCCTTGACCGGGGCCGCCGTGATCTGAGCCCGGTTGCCGTTGGTGATGGTCAGGGTAAAGGGGCGTTTCTCGGTCAAATCTGCTCTCCGTCCGCCAGCACCCCCTGCACGCGGGCCAGTTCGACCTGCAGGCGGAGCGCTTCGTATTTCAGCAGCACTTCAGCGACCTGACGCGCGGCAAAGGTTTCATAGACGCCCACCACGTCCATGACCTGCCGCTGCCCGGCGCGATATTGATCCTGAAACAGATCAAGGTTCGTCTTGGCCTGCGCGGTCAGCCCGCGCGCCTCACCCGCCTGACGGGCAGTCGCGGCAGACTGGCCCTCAAGCCGGCGCAAGGTCCGGTTCGCATCCTCATTGGCCTGCGCCACCTGACGACCTGCCGCCTCGCGCGCGGCCTCAATGGCGCGCAGACGCCCAGCGGTGCCAAAGCCGATGCCGGTACCGCCAGCGGTCAGACCCGCCCCACTGTTTTCCCCCGCCGTCGCCGTGGCGGTAATGCCGGGCAACTGGTTGGCGCGATCAATCTGGGCCTGCGCAATGCTGCGCTCCTTCTCGGCCTCGGCCCGCGTCACGGCCAATGGCTGCGCAGCAGTGCCTCCCACGGCCAGCGTCTCAAGCCCGCGCACATCGCCCAAGGGCTGGATCGACATGGCGTTCAACTCGGAAATCGCCGTCGCTTCCGCCTCTTCGCTCGCGGCAATGGCGGCGCGGATCTCGGCCAGCTTCTGGCGGATCACGTTCAGATCGGACATGTCCGACACACCACCGCGCACACGCTCGGACATGATGTACTCGAAATGCTCCATCTCGCGCAGCGTCGCGCGATGCACAGCAGCGCTCTCGCGCGCTTCGGCAGCGGTCAGATACAGATCCAGCCCGGACGCAACCCGCGCATTCGTATCCTCGGCCAGCGCAACGGCGGCCACCTCGACATCCGCCTTGGCAAAGGCGCGCTCGCCCTTCTTGCGGCCATTGTCGAAAATCACCTGCTCAACGACGATCTGGCTGATGATGTCACCGAGCGAATTCAGGGATACCCGCGGCCCGATCGTCGGCAACCAGTTCTTCGACGCGGCAGAGGCGCGCAGACGTGCGGCGCGCAACTCGGTCTCGGCGGCGCGCGCATTGGCCGCCAGAACAGCTGTCGCCACGCGGTCATAGGCGCTGCCCGACGGCAGCACAGACCGGCGCGCCAACAAGCCCTGAATGACCGGGCTTTCGGCGTTCAATGTCTCGTCATGTGTGGTGGGCGTCGCCCGCAGCGGCGCTTGGGACGGGGCCACAACCTCCGCGTCCACCCCCGCGTCGGAGCGCGACACGAAAGGCATCTCGCCCATGTCCCCCATACATCCCGCTGCCAGCGAGACGGCGGTGAACGCCGCCGCGTACCTGATACCACCTTGCCCCATAGTCCTGCCCCGTTTCGGGTTTTATCGTTTTTGGAGGTGGGCGCGGTTGCGGTGTCCGGTCCGCGCCTCTGTCTTGCTGGAGAATGCTCGATTTTGTTCTTGTTGCTCTTGCCCAGTGAAAATCTGTTTATGTTCGCGACCTAGACGACGTTCGTGTTCACGTTGATGTCATCATCCAGAATGACCGTACCCTCGGTGCCCAGGCTGTAGACGTCATAGCCTTGCCCATCCACGGTCGTGGACCCGGTCCGCGTGGCGCCCGCAATGGTGACAGTGTCGTCGCTGCCGCCATGGATGGTCAGGGTGTTCGTGCCGTCCGACAGATCCAGAAGCTGCGCCTCGGTGATGGTCAGGCTGGCCTCTTCCGCAAATTGCAGCTCCACCGCTTCGATCTGGTAGTTGCCCAAGTTGGCGTTGCCCAGATCAACGGTCGAATTGGCACTCTCATCATCCAGCACAACATAGGTGCCGATGGCGTTGCCTGCTGCGTCCTCGGAACTTACCACCAGATGCGAGCCGTCCGGCACGTCGGTCTGGAACTGGAAGTTCGTCTCACCCAGCACGTCGATGTCGACCTGGTTGGCCACCACGTTAGTGACGGACCCGTCAGCATTGACCTGTGCCACGGACAGATCGCCATCGCTCTGCTCGGTTGAGATTCCGCGGATTCCGTCAGTGTCGCGCGTGAAGCTTGCGATGACAGGGCCGTCCGGGGCCTCGGTGTCGATACGGACCATGTCACTGATCATATCCGTATTGCCCACAGCGTCCGTCGCCATCACGGTGATCGCGGCGTCATATTCGCCGCCGGGAATGGCCGAGGGCGGAATATCCAGCGACCAGGTGCCGCCTGCATCGACCGTGGCCTCAAGGACCGTGCCGTTGAAATCGACCATCACGGTCGAACCGGGTTCGACCATGCCACCCAGATTGATGCCTTCCCGCGCCTCCGCGCCGTTGACGACATCGTCGCCCGCGATCGGAGTGCTAAGGCTGAGCGCATTGACCAGCGTATCAACCCGCACCGTATCCGAAACCGTCGCGACATTGCCTGCAAGGTCAGTCGCCGTAACGGACACATCGGTGGTGTATTCGCCCTGCGGGATCTGGTCCGCGGTAAAGGGCGCTTGCCAGTTGCCATTCGGATCCACGATGGCCGAGACGGTATGGCTGCCCATGGTCACCGTCACGGTCGATCCAGGCTCCGTCGTGCCGGTGACAACCGTGCCATCCAAACGCTCGGCTTCCGAGATGATGTTGTCACCCTCGATGGCGTCCGCGGCCACCGACAGGTTGTCGACCCGCGTGTCCACATGCACCGTATCGGTGACAGTTGCGGTGTTGCCTGCCGCGTCCGTTGTCGTCGCGCTGATCTGGGCGTCATACGTGCCCGCCGGGATCTCGCTCGCGGCAAAGAACGCCTGCCAGGTGCCGTTGGTGCCGGTGACGGTCTGGTGGGTCACACCGTGCAGCGTGACATCCACGACCGCGCCCGGATCGGACGTGCCGGACAGGATGACACCATCGCTGGCCTCGGCCCCATTGATCACGTCATCACCTTCGACCGGACCATCCAGCGTGAGCGCGTTCGCCTGCGTGTCCACGTTGACCGACTGGGTGACGCTCGACACGTTGCCTGCGGCATCAGTCGCCGTCGCCACCATGTCCGAGGTGTATGTACCCGACGGCAAGGCACCGGGGGCAAAGGTTGCCGTCCATGTGCCATCCGCGGCCACGACCGCGCTGGTGGTCAAACCCGCCAATTCGACGGACACGGTCGATCCCTGCTCAACCACGCCTGTCACAACAAGCCCGGACGCCGCTTCGGCCGCGTTGATCGTGCCATCGCCGCCAGCGGTCGATGTGTAGCCCAGCGTGTTCACCAGCGTATCGACGCGGACGTCGCCCGTGGCAGTGGCCGTGTTGCCTGCGGCGTCGGTCGCCACAGCGGTCACAGCCACCGTTGTCTCACCCGACGGGATGTCAGCCGCCGCGAACGTGGCGGTCCAGTTGCCGGACGCATCGACAACGGCGGTGCCAACGACAGTGCCAAAGGTCACCTCGACGGTCGAACCGGGTTGCGCCGTACCTGTCAGGATCACACCGTCAGCCGCTTCGTCAGCATTGATGATACCGTCCGTTTCAACGGTTGCCGTCTCAACAGTGACTTCAGCCACGGTGTCCACAACCAGCATGTCGGTGATCGTCGTCGTGTTGCCAAAGCTGTCCGAGGCCACAACTGTAACACCGGTCGAATACTCTCCGTCAGCCAGAGTGCCCGGCTGCCAGGTGGCGTCCCATGTGCCGTCGTCGGCAACAGTAACCGTGCGTGTCACACCGGAAATGGTGATCTCCAGCACAGCACCCGCCTCGCCCGTGCCTTGCAACGTGACGCCGCCAGATAGCTCGCCGCCGTTGACGACATGCCCAACCGAGTCCACCCCATGGGTGATCTCGACCTCGGGCGGTGTTGTGTCGATCACGAATGTCGGACCGGTGATCGTCGTGGACCCGCCGCCAGTATGGGTAAATTCAGCAACCGTCTCGACCGTGCCATCGCCGGGGAAGGTATCGCCCGCGAAGTCCACGCCCCAAATGCCATCGTCACCGATGGTCACGGTGGCCACTTGATCTCCAGCAGTCACTTCGACCGTGTCACCCGGCTCTCCGGTGCCGGTGACGGTCACGACATGCGTTGACGTATCATCGCCACCCACATTGGTGGACGTCCCGACATTATCAACGGTCGGATCCGCAGGAACGTACGGGGGCGGATTTCCACCGCCACCACCACCGCCACCACCACCGGTGCCGCCCGGGCCAGTACCGCCACCACCACCGCCGCCACCAAGCAGTGCAGCACCACCAACAACCGCAGCCGCCGCAGCGGCACCACCGCCCAACAGGCCGGACCCGCCGAGCAGGGCAGCACCCAGCATCGACACTTCCTCGTCATCAGCGACGGGAACACTGGCCACCTCGGTGCGGCCAAGATAGATCAGATCATCAGACGGGCTCCACTTGCCCCACTGCTCCGTCGGGCCGAATTGGGCAAACAATTCGCCATCGGTCGTTTCGACAAAAGCAACCTCGTTCAAATAGCCGTCGGCCGAAATGAACAGGCGATTGGCCTCACCCACATCATTGAAGTAATTCTCAAGCGTAATTTGCCGCCCGTCCACCAGCGTGATGATCAAATCATCTCCGCTGCGCTGCTGACCGGCCAAATCATCTCCGCTGCGCTGCTGACCGGCCAAATCAATTTGCCGAAGATTAAATGAAATTTCCTGTCCTTGCGTCAGCGACACCGCCGTATTGCCATCGACTGGCACGACTCCACGCTGAACTGCGCCCGCACTATTGCGGACGACGAAATCAATCGCCTTCATAACACCACCACTCTCGCCTCAGACCGCTGAATGCGGACCCTTCTGGTAATCGCGTCGCCGGCCTTGTTTCGCCGTGCTGACCACTTGTTGTATCGGCAGTGATACGCGAATCATGATTCTAGGGCTAGAGTCTTTTTGCCCATACGTCACAATTTGCAGGGATTCCGGGTAGATATTGTGTTGATTCGGACTCATATCAAAACAACAGCAAGGTTTTTGACATGCCCGATACGCCCGACCTCTTTGCGCTTTGGCACGCAGGTGTCAAAGCGGTCGAAGGATACGCTGCCGTCCAAACCGCACTGAAGACTGGCAAAATTGCCAGACCACACCGTATCGTAGCGGTGGGCAAGGCGGCCACGGCCATGGCACGGGCAGCAGCGGAACAATGGCCCGATCTGCCCTGTCTGATTGTGACCAAGTACCACCATGCGGAACATGCGCCTGCCCACGCCGACGTGATGGAAGCAGCCCATCCGGTGCCGGATGATGCCTCCCTGGCCGCCGGACGCGCCCTGATCGACGCGGTAAGTGCCTGCCCGCCGGACAGCCACCTGCTGATGCTGGTCTCTGGCGGGGCGTCGTCACTGGCGGAAGTGCCCGAGGGCGATCTGAACCTCGATGACCTGCGGGCAGAAACCGAAGCGCTGCTGGCCTCCGGCACGCCCATCGGGGACATGAACGCACACCGCACAGCCCGCTCACGGATCAAGGGGGGCAAGCTGCTGGCCCGGTTCAAAGGGCAGCGCGTGACCACACTCGCTCTATCGGATGTGGAGGGCGACAGCCTTACCACCATCGGCTCCGGCATCGGGGATGCACCCGCAGACGCGCCCTTTACATTCGATCCGCAGATCATCGCCAGCAACGCCATTGCCCGCGCGGCCGTCGCCGCCGCTTCGCCCGTCGAGGTGCTCACAAATGAGGAAACGCTCTACGCCGACGTCGCAGAGCTTGCGCCGAAGCTCGGTGCGCTGTTGCGCGATGCAGAGCCGGGGCTGCACATCTTCGGCGGCGAACCGGTCGTCCACCTGCCTGAACATCCGGGCCTTGGCGGCCGCAACATGGCCCTCGGCCTCGCCCTCGCCCGTGAAATCGCAGGCAGGACGGGGCTGCGTATCCTCGTGGCCGGAACTGACGGCACCGACGGGCCAACAGATGCCGCAGGCGCGCTGGTGGACGGCACAACCTGGAACGACAGTGGTGCCGATGCGCTGGCCCGCGCAGATGCCTATCCCTGGCTGAAAGACCATGACGCCCTGGTGGTCACCGGCCCCACAGGCACAAATGTCATGGACCTGCTTATCGCCCACAAGGCGTGATCCAAAGGCCGCTGCGCGACGACATTTTTCAGGGGGCTCTGCCCCCGGCCTGCGGCCTCCCCCGAGGTATTTTCAGCCAGAAGAAAAGGGAAAGGCACCAGGCCCTCCCCTTGTGAAGAAAGGAAATCCTTTCTCCTGGCACGGTCATCGGCGCCTCCGCCTGTACCGTGAGGCGAAGTTGAACACAGGAGGTTAAGACTTCCTTTCTTCTGGCTGAAAATACCTCGGGGGGCGCGGGACGCGCGGGGGCAGCGCCTCCTCCCCGGCTTGACACGGGCGTGGCACGCCTCCCACCGTGCGCCCATGACAAACACCCTCCGTGAGATCGAAGAACACCCTGATCTGGGCATCACCGTCAGCGATGGCACGCGCCTCTCTGCTCGCATGTGGCGTCCGGTGGATGCCGGCGACGATCCGGTACCGGTCATCCTCGAATACCTGCCCTACCGAAAGCGCGACGGCACCTGTGCCCGTGATGCGCTGACCCACCCGTATGTCGCCCAGCGCGGCTATGCCTGCCTGCGCGTCGACATGCGCGGCAATGGCGACAGCCACGGGCTGATGGCGGATGAATACACCCAACAGGAACTCGACGATGCGGCCCAGGTGATCACCTGGGCAGCAGCCCAGCCCTGGTGCAATGGGAACGTGGGGATGATGGGCATCAGCTGGGGCGGCTTCAACAGCCTGCAGGTCGCTGCCATGGCCCCCGCCCCGCTCAAGGCGATCATCACGCTCTGCTCAACCGTCGACCGATTTGCAGATGACATCCATTACAAGGGCGGCTGTCTGCTCAACGAGAACCTCGGTTGGGGGGCGACAATGTGGAGCTACTCCTCCCGCGCGCCTGACCCCGCCCTGCGCCCCGACTGGCGCGAGATGTGGTTGGAGCGGCTTGAGAACGAACCGTTTCTGCCCTCGGTCTGGCTCCGCCACCAAAGCCGCGACGCCTATTGGCAACACGGCTCCGTCTGCGAAAGCTACGACACGATCAAGGCCAAGGTGCTCGCCATCGGCGGCTGGGGCGACGCCTACAAGAACGCGGTGCCCCAGATCGTCAAAAACATCCCCGGCGCAAAGGGCATCCTCGGCCCCTGGGTCCACAAGTACCCCCATTTCGCCGTGCCCGAACCCCGGATCGGCTTTCTGCAAGAGGCACTGCGCTGGTGGGACCGCTGGCTGAAGGGGATCGACACCGGGGTCGAGGACGACCCGGACCTGCGCAGCTACCTGATGGACGGCGTGCGCCCCGCAACATGGTACACCGAGCGACCCGGGCGCTGGCTGGCCGACCCGCAAAGCGAGCAGCGCACGTGGTTTCTGACCGACACCGGGCTCACCCCGGAGCAAGGCAGCTTACATCACACGGTGGCCTCGCCCCAGGACACGGGTGCCGATGCCGGGGAGTACTGCGCCATCTGGCTCGGCCCCGAATTGCCCGGTGACCAGCGGCGCGACGACGCGCTCAGCGCCTGCTTCGACAGCGCGCCGCTCGACAGCGAGCTGTCCATCACCGGCGCGCCCGTCATCCGCCTGACGCTCAGTGCCGATCGACCCGTCGCCCACATCGCCATACGCCTGAACCACATCCACCCCGATAGCGCCGCCACCCGGATCACCTATGGGGTCTTGAACCTCGCCAAGCATCTCGGCCATCCGCTCGTGCCGGGCCAGCGCGAGGAGATCCACCTGCCGCTTGACCACATCGCCTATACCGTGCCCGCAGGCCACCGCATCCGCGTCGCGGTCTCGACCGCCTACTGGCCCCTGATCTGGCCCGCGCCAGAGGCGGCAACGGTCACGCTCCACAGCGGCTCCATCAGCATCGACGCCCTGACAACAGCAGGCTACTGGACCTTCTCCCCGCCCGACGCAGCCGCACCCTGGCAAACCGAAGAGCTCCGTGCCGAAGCCCACATCCGCCGCCAGGAAACCGATATGGTCACCGGCGTCACCTCGCTGGTGATAGAGGATGACTTCGGCAAACGCCGCGACCTCGATCACGGCCTCATCACCGGCTCCGTCGCTCGCGAACGCTGGGACATCCACCCAGGTAACCCGCTCTCGGCGCGCGGCACCTGCCACTGGACGGACGAGCTGGAACGCAACGGCACCCGCCTGCGCACCGAAGCGCGCTGTGCGATGTGGTCCGACGCCACCCATTTCCACATCAGCGCCTCGATAGAGGCGTTCGAGAACGACACCCGGATCTACCACAAGGACATCACAGACAAAATCGCCCGCGACCTGCTCTGACGGCGGCAACCCACCCACGAAGCCGTGCACACCCCGGATTCCCCCTTGAAGGGTGTCATCAAATGGGTACGCTGGCCGGGTAATCAAAAAAACGCGCCACCGAAGGCGCAGGGGACCAACCGGGAGAAACCGATGTCTAACGAATTGAAACACCTGTCCGCCAAGGTGGCGGCAGGCACGATGACGCGCCGCGACTTCATGGCGCGCGCTGCGGCGCTTGGCGTGTCCGCCGCCGTCGCAACCTCCATGCTCGCCACCCCGGCCAAGGCGACACCGGTCGCGGGCGGGACGTTCAAGATGGGCATCCAAGGCGGCGAAAGCACCAACAGCCAGGACCCGGCCACATGGGCCTCCGACGTGCCGCTGGCGGGCGGCTTTCTCTGGGGCGAACCGCTGGTCGAGCTGGTGGCAGACGGCAGCCTCAAGGGGCTCGTGGCCGAAAGCTGGGAAGGGTCGGACGACGCCACGGTCTGGCGTTTCAAGATCCGCAGCGGCGTGACCTTTTCGAACGGCGCAGCGGTCACGGCGGACGACGTGCTGAAAACCATGGAACGGCACTCCAACGAAGATTCAAAATCCGGCGCGCTCGGCATCGTGCAGGGGATCGAAGCGATGCGCACCGATGGCGACGTGTTCGAAGTGACGCTGGGCGTCGGCAACGCCGACCTGCCCTACCTGATGGCCGACTACCACCTGATCATCCAGCCGGGCGGCGGCTTTGACGACCCCGCAGCGGCCATCGGCACCGGCCCCTATACGCTGGAAACGGACGAACCCGGCGTGCGCATGACCTTCAAGCGCAAGGCGGACTACTGGGGTGGCGACCAGACCGAAGTGGCCCACTACGACGCGGTGGAACTGATCGTCCTGAACGACGCGACAGCCCGGACCGCGGCCCTGCAATCAGGCCAGGTGGACGCAATCAACCGGGTCGAGCCCAAGATCGCCAAGCTGCTCGACCGCGCACCCACCATCAACGTCCTGTCCACCCAAGGGCGCGGCCACTACGTCTTTATCATGCACGTGGACACCGCCCCCTTCGACGAAAATGAGCTACGCCTCGCCCTGAAACACGCGCTCAACCGCGAAGAAATGGTCGAAAAAATCCTGCAAGGCTACGGCTCTATCGGGAACGACATGCCGATCAACGCGGCCTACCCGCTCTTTGACGACACGATCCCGCAGCGCACCTTCGATCTGGAAAAAGCGGCGGAACACTACAAGAAATCCGGCCACGACGGCTCGCCCATCATCCTGCGCACCGCAGACGGCGCCTTCCCCGGCGCAGTGGATGCCGCAGCCCTCTTCCAGCAGTCCTGCCAGGCCGCAGGCATCCCGCTGGAAATCAAGCGCGAACCCAATGACGGCTACTGGTCCGAGGTCTGGAACGTGCAGCCCTTCTGCGCCTCCTACTGGGGCGGTCGCCCCGTGCAGGACCAGATGTACACGACCGCTTACCTGTCCACGGCGGACTGGAACGACACCCGCTGGAAGCGCCCGGAATTCGACGCCATGCTGCTCGAAGCCCGTGCCGAGATCGACGAAGCCAAGCGGAAAGAGATCTATTCCAAGATGGGCCGCATGATGAACGAAGAGGGCGGCGTGATGGTGCCAATGTTCAACGACTTCGTGGACGCAGTCTCGGCCAAGGTCCAGGGGTGGGAACCCAACCCCAACGGCCCGCAGATGTACTGGAAAACCGGCAAGTACACCTGGAAAGCCTAAACCACTTCAAACCGCGTCCGGTCCCTCCGGGCGCGGTTTTTCGTTGGGCTTCACAGATTGTCGCGCCCATGGGCGCACCCCCAAGAACTGACCATTCATGCACCCCATCCTGACACTTGTCCTGCAGCGCCTCGGCCTTGGCCTGATCCTTCTGCTGGCGGCCTCCGCCCTGCTCTTCGGCCTGACCGAAATCCTGCCCGGTGACGCAGCCCAGGCCATCCTCGGCCAAGGCGCCACCGCCGAAAACCTCGCCAACCTGCGCGAGGAAATGGGCCTGAACCGCCCTGCCCTCACCCGCTATGTCGAATGGCTCGGCGGCATCGTCACGGGCGACATGGGCACGGCCCTCACCAACAAGCTGCCCATCGCCGATCAAGTCTCCCGCAGGATGGGGGCAACCCTGTTCCTGGCCTTCTGGGCCGCGATCATCTCGGTCCCCCTTGCGATCCTTCTGGGCCTCATCGCGGTGCGGTTCCAGAACCGCTGGCCCGACAAGCTGATCTCGGGCGTCACGCTCGCCTCGATCTCGCTGCCCGAATTCATGATCGCCTACATCCTCGTCTTCTTCTTCGCGGTCCAACTCTTCTGGGCGCCCTCCTTCGCCTCGATCAGTCCCGGCATGACGCTCTTGGAACAACTCCACGCGATCTCGCTGCCCGTGGCCGTGCTGACGCTGGTGGTGCTGGCGCACATGATGCGCATGACGCGGGCGGCGATCCTGAACGTGATGCAATCGGCCTATATCGAAACGGCGGAACTCAAGGGGCTGACGACGTTCAAGGTCATCTACCGCCACGCCTTCCCCAACGCGATCGCGCCCATCGTGAATGTGGTCATGATCAACCTCGCCTACCTCGTGGTGGGTGTCGTCGTGGTCGAGGTGGTCTTCGCTTATCCCGGCATGGGGCAGTACCTTGTAGACGCCGTGGTGAAACGGGACGTGCCGGTTGTTCTGGCCTGCGGTGTGATCTTCGCCGCTGTCTACATTATCCTGAACATTGTCGCTGACGTGGTGTCGATACTAGCAAACCCAAGGTTGAGGCACCCAAAATGACGTCTCAGACGGGCCTTCCTTTTGCGCGAATTGTTCGCCTCTGGCGGAGCATTCTTGTGCTGCTTGTCATAGCTGCACCACTTGCCGTGTTCTTTTGGCTTCAAACGTCAATGGTCAAAGGCATGGACCGCAAATTCGTCGGCACGTCCAACATAGAGTTGATGGAGAAATTCGAGGAACGCGGCTTTGACGTCATGTCGCTGGAAGGCGGGCGATGGAACCACCCAAGTGGACTGAACGTGCCGCCAATCGTTTTCTATCAATTCGAAGAGTCCTTGAGGACCGCGTGTCCAAAACCAGATTGCCAATTTCACGCGGCCAGAAAATCCACCCCTTACTTAGGTCTGCTGCAAAAAGTAGAGCGCGCCGCTTGGGCATCACGAGACGGCAACGTGGTTCACGTTTTCAGCGAGCATCTTCCAATGGTCGGCAATTTGTAGCGCGGCAAGTCAAAAATGCTAAAAAACATCCCCCTCTCCGCCGCCATCGGCCTGCTGATCACCGGCACCTACTTCCTCGCCGCGCTCTTCGCGCCGCTCATCGCCCCCTACGGCATGGCTGAAACCGTGGGCGACGTGTGGGAGCCGTCCTCCGCCGCCCACTGGCTCGGCACCGACCAGATCGGGCGCGACCTGCTCACCCGCATGATCTTCGGCGGTCAAACCACGATCTTCATCGCCACCGCCGCCACGATCCTCAGCTTCACCACAGGCTCCGTCCTCGGCTTCCTGGCGGCCGTCTCCGGCGGCTGGGTGGACCAAGTCATGTCCCGCCTCGTCGACCTCTTTATGTCGATCCCATCCCTGATCCTCGCCCTCGTCATCCTCAGCAGTATCGAGGCCACAGTCGTCACCCTCATCGTCATCATGGGCCTCCTCGACAGCACCCGCGTCTACCGCCTCGCCCGCGCGGTCGCGGTGGACATCAGCGTCATGGACTACGTCGAAGCGGCGCGGCTCAGGGGCGAAAAACTCGGCTGGATCATCTTCCGCGAAATCCTGCCCAACGCGCTTTCCCCGCTCGTCGCCGAAATGGGCCTGCGCTTCATCTTCATGGTGCTCTTCATCTCGACACTCAGCTTCCTCGGCATCGGCGTCCAACCGCCGCTCGCAGACTGGGGCGGCATCGTGAAAGAGAACAAGGAAGGGATCAATTTCGGCATCGGCGCCGCCCTCTACCCGGCCGTCGCCATCGCCACGCTCGCGATCAGCGTGAACCTCATCGCCGACTGGATCCTCAACCGCACCACCTCCCTCAAAGGGGGCCGCGGATGACACCTCCTTTCTTCTGGCTGAAAATACCTCGGGGTCCGGGGCAGCGCCCCGGGAATACGCAAGCATGACCACACCACTCCTCAAAGTCCGCGGCCTCAAAATCGGCGCCACAATCTACCCACCGGGCGAAAAGCCGCACGACATCGACATCGTGCACGGCGTCGACTTCGACGTCGAGCCGGGCAAGGTGCTGGGCCTGATCGGCGAGAGCGGCGCAGGCAAATCCACCATCGGCCTCGCCACCATGGCCTACGGGCGCGGCGGAGTGACACTCACCGGCGGCACGGTCGAGGTGAACGGCCGCGACGTACGGCAGGCCTCCCTCAAAGACATCCGCAAACTGCGCGGGGCCGAGGTCACGTATGTCTCCCAATCCGCCGCCGCGTCCTTCAACCCGGCCAAGCAGATCATGGAACAGGTGATCGAGGCCGCCGTGGGCCAGGGCAAATTCACCAAATCCCAGGCCCAGAAACGCGCCATCGCGCTTTTCACAAAACTCGGCCTGCCCAACCCCGACACCATCGGCACCCGCTACCCGCACCAGGTCTCCGGCGGCCAACTCCAGCGCTGCATGACAGCGCTCGCCCTCTGCCCCGAACCCGACCTCGTGGTCTTCGACGAACCGACAACAGCACTCGACGTCACCACGCAAATCGACGTGCTGAAGGCAATCAAGGACGCCATCCGCGACACTGGCGTCGCCGCGCTCTACATCACACATGACCTCGCCGTCGTGGCCCAGGTGTCGGACCACATCATGGTCCTGCGGCATGGGGAAAAGGTCGAATACGGCACCACCGACCAGATCATCAACGCACCGCAAGAAGAGTACACCAAGGCGCTCGTCTCCGTCCGCTCCATCACGCACGAGGAAAAGCAACCGACCGAGCCGGTCTTGCGCGTCGAAAACATCACCGCCCGCTACAAAGGCGTCAATTTCGACGTGCTGCAAAACGTCTCGGTCGACATCAGTCCCGGCCAGACACTCGCGGTCGTCGGCGAAAGCGGCTCCGGCAAATCCACCCTCGCCCGCGTCATCACAGGCCTCCTGCCCCCAACGGCAGGCAAAATCACCTTCGCGGGCCGCACCCTCAGCCCCGATCAACCCTCGCGCAGCATCGAAGACCTGCGCGAGCTGCAAATGATCTACCAGATGGCCGACACCGCCATGAACCCGCGCCAGACGGTCGGTACGATCATCGGACGCCCCCTCGAGTTTTACTTCGGCCTCAAGGGCGCCGAAAAACAGAACCGCATCCAGGAACTCCTCGACGAAATCGAACTGGGCAAAGGTTTCCAGGACCGCTACCCGGCCGAGCTTTCCGGCGGGCAAAAACAGCGCGTCTGCATCGCC
Organism: Tateyamaria sp. ANG-S1; assembly: GCF_000814025.1. Lineage (GTDB taxonomy): Bacteria > Pseudomonadota > Alphaproteobacteria > Rhodobacterales > Rhodobacteraceae > Tateyamaria. The sequence continues at coordinate 191,534 of NZ_JWLL01000003.1, forward strand.
CGTGCGCTGGCTGCAAAACCCAAACTGATCATCTGTGATGAGGTCACATCTGCCCTCGACCCGCTGGTTGCCGACGGCATCCTCAAGCTGCTCCTGAACCTGCAAAAGGCCGAGGACGTGGCCTACCTCTTCATCACCCACGACCTCGCGACGGTCAAAGCGATCTCCGACAGCATCGCCGTGATGTACCAGGGCAAGGTCCAGCGCTATGGCACCAAATCCGAAGTGCTCACGCCGCCCTATGACGACTACACCGACCTTCTCCTCAGTTCAGTGCCTGAAATGAAACTCGGCTGGCTCGAAGAGGTGATCGCCAACCGCAAAATGGAAAGCGCGGGTAACTAAGGGACGGTGGGCGGGGCGTCTTTGCCAAGGGCAAAGCGCGTCCGACCCGTCCAACCCGCCAGTTTCGCAACCTGACCTGCACAAACGTGTCTTTGTCCCGACACATCCACCTGCCTACAGTGCCCTGATACGAAAGGGGCCTGCCATGACCAACAAACTCCTGCTCATCATCCTCGACGGGGTCCCGCTCCGAAACTTCCGCCGCCTCTTCGGAAATCTCGAAGGGTGGGTCGACAGCGGCGACGCCCGGACATGGACGCACCGCAGCGTCATCCCCTCCATCTCCGCCTCCTGCTATGCCTCCATCCACACCGGCGTCACACCAGCCCAGCACGGCTGCACCGGCAATGGCAATGTCTTCCGGCTCACCCACCCGGACGTCTTCGGCCAAGTCCGCAAGGCCGGCGGCACCACAGGGGCCGTCGCCCATTCCTTCTGGTCGGAATTCTTTAACCGCCACCCCTTCGATTTTGTCCGTGACATCGAATATGACGAGCCAGACAGCGACACGATCAACCATGGCCGCTTCCACACGATGACGGGCTACGGGGCCAACAACCAGATGACGCCGTCCGACGTGGACCTCTTCGGCACGCTCACCAATCTCTGCGCCCGGTTCGACCTGACCTACGGCATGCTGCACACCTGCACGCTCGACAGCATGGGACACCGCTTCTTCCACGAAAGCCAGGAAATGGACCACGCCTGTTTCGTCATGGACGAGATGCTGGCCCCTTTCATCCCGCGCTGGCGCGACATGGGATACGAGGTGATCGTAACGGCGGATCACGGTCAGGACGACCGCGGCCACCACGGCGGGCGCGGCGCGTTGCAGCAGGAAACAGCGCTCTACTATTTCGGAGAGGCGACAGGACCAGACGCGAACACCTTCATCGACCAGTTGCAATTGGCGCCCACGATCCTGTACCGCCTCGGTGCCGACGTCCCCAACACGATGCAGGCCAAACCGTTTCTAGCCTGACCGCAGCCGTGCCAGTGGCGGCCCGTGGGGTGCCGCCCCATCGCTCTTTCAACGCAGTTTATCGTGGTCATTTGCCTATGACAGTCCCGCTGCGCACGAGCGGAGATGTAGCGGCAGCCCGCCGGGACGGGCCGCCACTGGCACGGCGCCTGCGGCTTGACCCCGTGCCCGGCTCTCAGATCAAACCGCCGCCTTATGCGCCGCAAACACTTGCGCCAACTCCGCCGCCTGCTGCATCCCCTGCACCCGGCGCTGCAATGCCCCCTGCCCGTCAAACAGCAGCAAGGTCACATTCGGCGCATTGAACCGGCGGGCAAAGGCTGCCCCCTCCGGCGTGTTGATATCCGCCACCAGATACGCCATCCCGCAATCGTCAAAATCCCGCAGCGCCCGCCGCGTCTGTTTCTGCAAGGCGGTGCAGGTCGGGCATTGCGGATCATGGATCTGCACAATGGCCGGATCGCCCTGACCCACCCGCGTCAGGTCATGCTCCGCCGCATAGGTCCGGAAGGAACTCACACCCCAGAACCCGCCCCCCAGCACCATGGCAGAGGCGGCGGCCCCACCGCCCAGCAGCGACCGGCGGGACAGGACACTGGCAGAGGTCTCAGGCGATGCCGCCGTCGCCTTCACACGTTTCTTCGACTTGGGCATGGGGTCTCTCGTTCAGGAATATGTCCCGCTGACGCTACAACGAAACGGGCCCAGACACCGCTCACGTCTCCGTCATTCGGGGCCGAATATGACCAACCTGTTAACGCCCCAAAGCAAAGGTTAACGCAGACCCAAATATGAACGGGTCGTTAACGGCCTCAGACGGGTGAAAACACGCAGTTTCAGGCCCAAAATGTGCAGTTTGCCCAAAACACCCCGAAATCACCGGAAAACACGAGGCCCAAAACACGCAAAAGGCGCGACAAACTTCGCAGTTTCGCGCCTTTCCCGATCTCACAGCGCACCGCACGGTGCGTTAAGGATTACTCGGCCGCCATCGCCTCGGACGCCATATCCCAGGGCCGGACAAAATCGCCCAGCACGGTCTGGATCGCCGTCTCGCTCTCGCCATTGGCAGCCACCCGCGCCACCAGCCCACGTGTCTTGTCATCGGTCACGGTGACCACCTGCGCCTTCAAGCCCGCCTCAGCCAACGCCGCGTTGTAGATACGCGCAATCGCCTCTTTCCGCAGGTCGGGCTTGAAGATCTTGCCAACAGCGGTTTTCGGCAATTCATCCATAATTGTCATATGCTTAGGCTGCGCCGCCCGCTCGTGCACATGCTCCTTGCAGAAGGCGATCAACTCGTCCGGCGTCACACTTGCCCCGTCAACAAGCTCGACATACGCGCACGGCACCTCACCCGAATGCTTGTCCGGCTGACCGATGGCCCCAGCAAAGGCGACGGCCTCATGGCCCAACAGCGCCTCCTCGATCTCGGCCGGATCAATGTTGTGACCACCGCGAATGATCAGGTCCTTGGCCCGGCCCGTGATCCACAAATACCCATCCGCATCAAAGCGGCCCAGATCACCCGTGCGCAGGAATTTTTCGTTGTAGAACAAGTCCTTGTTCTTATCCGCCTCGGTATACGTATTGCCCGGCCAGACGCCCGGATTGCTCACACAAATCTCACCAATCTCGTCCACATCCGCCTCGACCGGACCCTCCGGCGTGCCCTTGTAGATCTTCACTTCGGTGTAGGGGAACGGGATCCCGACGGACCCGATTTTCTTCTCACCGTCGATAGGGTTGCCCGACACCAGACAGGTCGCCTCGGTCATGCCGTAACCTTCGACAATGTCCACACCAGCCGCACTCTCATAGCGCTTGAACAGCTCTTGCGGCAGCGGCGCGGAACCCGAAAATGTGGACTTCACCGTGCTGATATCCGCATCAATCCCGCGCTGCATCATCGCCGCAATGGCGGTGGGGACCGACGCGATAAACGTGATCTTCCACCGCTCCGTCAGCTTCCAGATATTGTCAAAAACGCCCTCGCCTCGGTAGCCCTGCGGCGTGGGGAAGATGCAGTGCGCGCCCGAGGCCACAGCCCCCAACAGCAGCACATGCGCCGCCATCACGTGGAAAAGTGGCAATGGTGCCAGTATGTTATCCTCTTCCGTCAACAGCACGGTCGCACCGACCCAGCCGTTGTAGACCATGCCGGAATACTTGTGCTGCGCGACCTTGGGCATGCCCGTGGTGCCGCCCGTATGGAAGTAACAGGCGACGCGGTCCTCCTGCACATCCTCGAATTGCAGGGTGGTCGGATGCTTGGCGCATTCCTCGTTGAAGTTCAGATAGGTGACACCCGGCGCCTTCTCCATCTTCGGACGGATCAGCGGGATGATGAAGGATTTGAGGCCTGACACATGGCCCAGCAGATCGACCTCGAGCACCGTCTTGACGTTGGGCGCCAGCTTGACGGCTTCGGACATCTTCTGCGCCACGTCCGTCTTGGGAAAGGCGCGCAGGGTCACAAGAACCTTGGCCCCCGTCTCGCGGAGGATGGCCCCAATCTGTTCGGCGTCGAGCAGCGGATTGATCGGGTTCACGATCCCGGCAGTCGCGCCACCCAGCAGGGCCACGATGGTCTCGGTCGCGTTGGGCAGGACATAAGCCACAACATCTGTCGGCCCGATGCCGTGCTGCCGTAACATGTTGGCACATTGCGCGGTCCGACCCTGCAACTGCGTCCATGTCAGCGTTTCGGCCTTGGACTTCGGATCAGAGAAAATCTGGAAGCTGACAGCGTTGTGGTTCGGGAATTTTTCGGCCGTATCGCTGAGCATACCAAAGAGGGTTTTGGCGACGTCGCGTTCCTCCCACGGCATCTCTTTTTCAATGGCATCGCGGTCCGCGAACCCGGCATATGTCATGGTCTTCCTCCCTGTAGCGCCATGTCTTTATTTGTTTCGGCGCAATGATCCCTCGCCTCACAAGATGCGGTGGATTGCCGCAATGTTCAAGCATTGCAAGGGGAAAGGCCCCGGTCGGACGCGGCGTCAGAACGGGTTACCTTGGGTCAAAATCAGGCGGTGCCTATTCAGCAGCAACGCCGTCCGTGAACTGCAAACGGGCGAGCCGGGCATAAAGGCCATCCTCGGCCACAAGCTGGTGATGCGGGCCTTGGGCGACGATACGGCCCTGATCCAGCACGACAATCCGGTCCGCCATTTTCACAGTCGCCAGACGGTGCGCCACGATCAGCGTCGTGCGACCCTGCGCCAACGTATCGACGGCCTCCTGCACCGCGCGCTCGCTTTCGGCATCCAGCGCGCTGGTCGCTTCGTCCAGCAGCAGGACAGGCGCGTCGCGCAGGATCGCACGGGCAATCGCGATACGCTGCTTCTGCCCTCCCGACAGCATCACACCGCGCTCGCCCAGCGGGCTGTCATAGCCGTCCGGCAGCGCACTGATGAAGTCGTGGGCTGCCGCCGCTTTGGCCGCCGCCTCAATCTCTGTCTGGCTGGCGCCAGGGCGGCCAAAGGCAATGTTTTCCGCGGCCGACGCGGCAAATATGATCGGGTCCTGCGGTACCAGTGCGATCTCTTGGCGGAATGCTTCACGCGCCATCTCGGCCACATCCACACCGTCCAGCAACACTCGACCCTCCTGCGGATCATAGAAGCGCAGAAGCATCTGAATAATCGTGGTTTTCCCGGCCCCCGACGGGCCGACAAAGGCCACCGTCTCACCCGGCTGAATGTCAAGCGTCACGCCATCCAACGCCTTGATCCCAGGCCGCGCTGGATAGGCAAAGCGCACATCCTCGAACCGGATATGCCCCTTGACCGGCGCGGGTACGGCCACAGGCGCAGACACATCCTGCACCGCATCCTCGACCTGCAACAACTCAACCAAACGCTCTGTCGCCCCGGCAGCGCGCTGCAATTCCCCGATGATCTCGGACAGGGCAGCCACGCCTCCAGCAACCATGACCGCATAGATCACAAACTGGATCAGCGCGCCCATCGTCATCGCATCGGATCGCACATCATTTGCGCCGATCCACAGCACGCCGACGATGCCGACAAAGACCAGGAAAATCACAATCGCCGTCATCAGTGCGCGCACCGCGATCCGACGACGAGCCGCACCAAAGCTCAGTTCCGTCACGTCCGAGAACATCGTCCGGCTTGTCGCCTCATGAGTAAAGGCCTGCACCGTCTGCACCGCGCTCAACTGTTCCGAAGCGCTGCCTGAAGACGCCGCAATCCAGTCCTGGTTCTCACGGCTCAGCACGCGCAAACGCCGCCCCAGCACAAGGATCGGCACCACAACGGCGGGCACGATCAACAGAACAAGCCCAGTCAGCTTGGCGGAGGTCAGCAGCATCAGGACGAGACCACCAATAAAAATCAACATGTTACGCAGCGCAATCGAGATGGATGAGCCGATCACACTCAAGATCAGCGTGGTGTCGGTGGTGATCCGGCTCAGCACTTCGCCCGTCATGATGTTTTCGTAAAAACTCGGCGACATGCCGATGACCCGGTCGAACACGGCCTTGCGAATGTCGGCCACGACCCGCTCCCCCAGCCGCGTAACCAGCATGTAGCGAACAGCTGTCCCGATGGCCAAAAGACCTGCGATGCCAATCGCAGCAAGGAAATAGAGATCAAGGATCTCCGAATGCTCGGTATTGAAGTTGTCGACCACCCGGCGGACGGCCAGGGGCAGCGTTAGCGACACGATGGCCGTCGATACAAGGGCTGCGATGGCCGCGCACATCAGCTTCCAATACGGCACAACAAAAGGCCAAAGCGCGCGCAACGCGCCGATTTTCTTGGATTTTTCGCGCTCTTCCGTGCCTGGATTGGGCGGTGCGGCGGCGGTCGTCTGGTCGGCCATGCGGTCTCCGGAAACTACTCACGCCTGCACATGCATGTACCAGTGCAGTCTGGTCAAGTGGACAGGGCGGCGCATGGGAAAGGTTTGGAGCGGGCGGCGGGAATCGAACCCGCGTCATTAGCTTGGAAGGCTAAGGTCTTACCACTACACAACGCCCGCAGCTCCGACGCCTCAGATATGACAAGGGCCGGGGCGGGTCAAGCCGCCCCTTGGCCCATATGTTCAGTGGTCCAGTTTCACCCAGGCCGCGTTCCGGGCCGAGGATTTCACGCAAGCCGACACGAACTGCACCCCCTTCAACCCGTCATGGACGGTCGGGTAAAGCACATCCGCAGGCACGCCCTTCCCCGCCTTAGTCGCCATGATCGCATCCGCCGCCTCGGTGTAGATATTGGCAAAGCCCTCCAGATACCCCTCCGGATGGCCAGGCGGAATGCGCGAGACACGCGCCGCCGCGTCGCCGGCCCCTGCCCCATTACGCGTGATCAGACGCTTCGGCTCGCCAAAGGGCGTATGCCATAGGTAGTTTGGGTCTTCCTGTGCCCATTCGAGACCGCCTTTGTCACCATAGACCCGAATGCGCAGCGCGTTCTCATTGCCCGGTGCCACCTGGCTGCACCACAGCATCCCCTTGGCCCCGCCTTCAAAGCGCAGCATGACGTGGCCATTGTCGTCCACCTGCCGCTCCGGAACAAAGGCAGTGAGGTCGGCAGCGAGGCTCTCAACCTCCAACCCCGTAACAAAACAAGCCAGATTAAAGGCGTGCGTTCCAATGTCACCCGTTGAACCACCTGCACCTGACCGCGCAGGATCGGTGCGCCACTCGGCCTGTTTGAAGTCCTGCTCGACCGTGAGCCAGTCCTGCGGATACTCCACCTGCACCACGCGAATGGCACCGATATCGCCGTTTGCAATCATCTCACGCGCCTGCCGCACCATGGGGTAGCCCGTGTAGTTATGGGTCAGGATGAACAGCGCATTGCTGTCCTCCGCCGCCTTCACCAGCTTCTTGGCATCCGCGAGGGTCGATGTCAGCGGCTTGTCGCAAATCACGTGAATGCCACGCTTCAAAAACTCGCGCGCCGCCGCGTAGTGTACATGGTTGGGCGTCACGATGCTGACTGCATCAATGCCGTCCTTCCGCCGCGCCTCACGCTGCGCCATCTGCTTGAAATCGTCATAGATGCGCGGCAGCCCAAGGGCCTCACCACTGGCCTGCGACTTCTCAGGCGTCGAGCTGAGCGCCCCCGCCACCAACTCAAAACGATCATCAATACGGCTCGCAATGCGGTGCACCGCCCCGATAAAGGCGTCATTGCCGCCGCCCACCATACCCAATTTGATCCGGCTCATCTCATCCTCCCGGTCGGCGTGAGTGCACAACCGTCCCTCTTCCCTGTTTCAAAAAATCCTCCCCGAAGGGCCGATCCACCAAAAGCGCCAACGCTAACCCTCGATGCCCAACATCTTGCGGTTGGCCGCCTCATCCGTTCCGCCATCGGCAAAGTCGTCAAAGGCCCGCTCGGTCACGCGAATGATGTGATCCTTGACGAACTGCGCACCCTCACGCGCACCGTCTTCGGGGTGCTTCAGACAGCATTCCCATTCCACCACAGCCCAACCATCGAAATCATTGGCGGCCATCTTCGAAAACACTGCCCCGAAATCGACCTGCCCATCGCCGAGGGAGCGGAACCGGCCCGCTCGGTCCACCCAGCTTTGATATCCCGAGTAAACGCCCTGCCGCCCGGTCGGATTGAACTCCGCATCCTTGACGTGGAACATGCGGATGCGGTCCTTGTAGATGTCGATATTATCAAGGTAATCAAGGCATTGCAGCACGTAGTGGCTGGGGTCGTACAGCATGTTACAGCGCGGGTGGTTGTCCAAGCGTTCCAAGAACATCTCGAAGGTCACACCGTCGTGCAGGTCTTCGCCCGGATGGATTTCATAGCAGACATCGACACCCATCTCTTCGGCATGATCCAAAATCGGACGCCAGCGCGCCGCCAATTCGTCAAAGGCGGTTTCGATCAGACCCGCAGGGCGTTGCGGCCACGGGTAGATGTACGGCCACGCCAAAGCGCCAGAGAAGGTCGCATGCGCCTTGATCCCCATGCGAGATGAGGCGGACAGCGCATACTTCACCTGCTCCACCGCCCATTCCTGCCGCGCCTTGGGATTGCCGCGCACCTCTTCCGCTGCAAAGCCGTCGAATGCACTGTCATAGGCCGGGTGCACCGCCACAAGCTGACCTTGCAGGTGGGTCGAAAGCTCGGTCACCTCAACGCCGTTCTCACGCGCCACACCCAGAAATTCATCGCAATAATCCTGCGAACCCGCCGCTTTCATCACGTCAAACAGGCGGTCGTCCCAGCTGGGCACCTGCACGCCCTTGTAGCCACACTCGGCCGCCCATTTGGTGATGGCGTCCCACGAATTGAACGGCGCCTCATCGCCCGCGAATTGCGCCAGGAACAGCGCCGGGCCCTTGATGGTTTTCATGATGTCTCCTCCCTTCATGCCGCTATGGCGACGGCATGTTTTCCTTCAGATAGATGTCGATGCGGATGCGTTCCTGCGTGTGGTCGATGGGCTGGCGATCTGCCGTAGCCTTCATCAGCCGCACGGCAGAGCGCACAAGGTGCCCGGTGTCCTGCGAGATGATTGCATCAAACACATCCTGCTCCAAGGCCGTGCGCGAGGTTGGCGTCAACTCATGCGCGATGACCACGAGGCCGGGATGCGGTTTGTCGCTGAGATACTGGATCAGACCGGGATTGCCCGCAGCGGACGAGTAAATACCGCGGAGGTCGGGATAGGATGCAAAGACCTCGGGCAGCATCTTGCGGATCAGGTCGGGATCGTCCCGCCCCTCGATACTGGCAACCACGTCCAGTTCCGGAAAACGGTCCGACATGACAGCATCAAAGCCCTTGCGCCGCTCCAGATGATCCCGTGCGAGCCGCGAGCCGGTGATGACAAGCACACGCCCGCCCCGCTTGGCAAAGCGGCCCATGAGATGCGCGGCTGTCCGGCCCGCGGCCACGTTGTCCACGCCGATGAAATGATCGCGATCCGAACTGGGCAGGTCCGCGACCAGAGCCACGACCACAATCCCGCGCGCCCGTGCCCGCTTGACCGCATCGCGAACAGACGGGGTTTCCGGCCCGAATACGGCCACGCCGTCCGTGCGCGTGGCATCCACGCTGTCCAGAGCCTGCACAATGGCCTGCGGATCAAAGGGCGGCACTCGGACGGTGTCCAGCGTGGTCCGCTGGTGGCGCAGCTTTGCGCCCTGTTCGGTCACATGCGCATCCAGCGCCACCACGAACTCATTCGCCGTATCTGGCAGGATAAACAACATGTTATAGACGCGCCCGCGCGCGAGATTGGCCGCCGCCGTGTCGCGGATATAGCCCAACTCGGCGATGGCCTTGTTCACCTTTTCGATGGTCACGGCGCGCACGCCGGGGCGGGCGTTCAGGACACGGTCCACCGTCGCCAGCGACACACCCGCCACGCGAGCAATGTCATTGACGGTCGGTTTCAGGCCGCTCTTCGTGTCCTGTTTGTTCAAACGTGCCTACTCTTTCATGGCGCGCGCCAGTCCTTCGAACACCAGCGCCACGGCTTCCGCCCCCGGGTCGTTGTGCCCTTTGAGATTGTCTGACGGGACATATGCCGCCCGGCCCGCCTTTGCACGGTGAATCTGCGCCGTGCTGTCCGCGCCTGCGCGTGCGGCGGCGGCAGAGGCGTCGATGCCCCCCGGTAGTGCGTCCAACGCGGGTGCCAGCGCGTCGATCATCGTCCGGTCCCCGACCTTGGCCCCGCCCACATCGCTGACCCGTTTCAACCCTTCGGCCAGCGCCTTGTGCACTGGCGCGCCACCTGCACATGCATCGCCCGCCGCGTTGAAATAGATGGCAAGGATCACGCCTGAGGAGCCCCCCATCGTCTGGCTCAACTCGTTGCCAAGGGCAGGGAAAAGCTGCGTCAGATCAGCAAGCGGCATCGCATCCAATCGGTCCTTCAGCGCGCGCGCTGCGGTGGCGAGCGTGCTACCGGTGTCCCCGTCGCCGGACTTGGCGTCAAGTTCGTTCAGGTCTCCTTCGGCAGCAATGAGCGCATCGGCCACCTGCGCGATGATGTCCCGCGTCTGCGCATTGGCAGAGGGGATGGGCTCGATGGGCGTGAGGCCGTCTGGAAGCGGTGTCACCGGCACATCGACCATCCCCTGAAGGCCGGGCCATGCCGCCATCGGAACAGGTGCTGCCAGAGCTTCGAGGTCATGGGCGGCCACGGGCAAAACGGACACGGAAAACCCGTGCATGTCGAGCGATGTCATCATCGGCGCAGGGCCGATCACATGGCTAGCAATGCCGGATTGCGCAAGCCCGTGGCTCAGCACCGACATCTCAAGCGGTGTGGTCGAGCCGAGATTGTTCACGAGGGCGACACAAGGTCCCTGCCCAGCGTGCTCACGCAGCTTTTCCAGCACGGTGTTCATGGCTTGGGACGCACCGGTGAAATCCACCTGCTCCACCCCCGGTTCGCCGTGAATGCCCAGCCCCAGTTCGGCCTTGCCCGCCGGGATGCGGTTTTCCTTGGGTGAGCCAGGAACGGTGCATGTATCAAGGCTGGTGCCGATGGAGACCACGCTGGCGATGATACGACGGGCAGCGTCGGCGACCTCTTCCAGAGGCTTGCCCGCCTCGGCCATAGCGCCCGCGATCTTGTGAACAAAGAGCGTGCCCGCCACACCGCGCGGCTGCGGCAGTTCCGGTAGCGCGATGTCGTCGTCGACCACCACCATTTCGACCTTGCGGCCAAGCGCACGTGCCCGTTCGGCGGCAAGGCCGAAGTTGAGCCGGTCGCCGGTGTAATTCTTGACGACCAGCAGGCAGCCCGCCTCACCCGTCACGGCCAGGATACCCGCCAGAACAGCCTCGACCGAGGGGGAGGCAAAGACCTCGCCACAGACCGCCGCTGTCAGCATGCCCGGACCGACAAAGCCTGCATGGGCCGGTTCGTGACCCGATCCACCGCCCGAGATCAACGCAACCCGGTCGCGCGCCCAATCCGTGCGATAGACCACCTTGATATGCGGATAGCCATCCAGCCGCGCCAGCGCGCCACCCGAGCAGGCCAGAAGGCCGTCGATGGCTTCTTTGACCAGATCCTCTTTCGCATTGACGAATTGTGCCATGTGCTTGTCCTTTCTCAGGTGATCCGCGCGCCGGAAGCGTCGAAGAAGACTGGGTTTTCCGGGGCGATCTGGATGGTTTCGCCGGCTTTGAGCGTGGTGTGCGGATCGGTCAGGGTGATCACGTCGTAGTCAGCCACTTTGAGGTGCAGCCGGGTCTGGTCGCCGAGGTGTTCCACCCGCACCACTTGCGCGTCGCGCCCTTTGCCGTGCCGTATGTTTTCGGGGCGTAGGCCGACCTGGTGCGCGCCTGCGGGGGCATCCTCACCCATCAGACCAACAGGCAGCAGGTTGATCCGGGGTTGGCCCAAACGCGCTGCAACATAAGCCGTGTGCGGGTTTTCATAGATGTCGCGTGGGGTGCCGAACTGTACCAGACGGCCTTCATCCAATACGCCCACATGGGTGGCCATGGTCATGGCTTCGATCTGGTCGTGGGTGACATAGAGCAGCGTGGCGGCCAGTTCTGCGTGGATGCGTTTTAACTCCACTCGGAGGTCGGCGCGCAGCTTGGCGTCGAGCGAACTGAGCGGTTCATCCATGAGATAAACTTGCGGATCACGCACCAAGGCACGCCCGATAGACACCCGTTGCATCTCGCCCCCCGACAGCTCTGTTGCCTTGTTGTCGAGCTTGTGTGGGATGTGAAGAACCTCGGCCACCTCTTTGACTTTGCGGGCTATTTCATCCTCGGGCGTCTTGAGGATGGGCGAGCGCAAAGGAAAGGCGAGATTGTCCCGAACGGACATGTGCGGGTAGAGCGAATACTGCTGGAACACCATCGCCACGTCGCGCTGTGCGGGCGTCAGATTGGTCACGGATGTGCCGCCTATGTGGATGTCCCCGGTGTCCGGTTTCTCCAGGCCCGCGATCAGGCGCAGGGTCGTGGTCTTGCCTGCCCCAGTGGGGCCGAGCAGGACGACAAAGGCGCCGTCGGGGATGGTCAGGTCCATGTCTATGACGGCTTTCGTCGCCTTGAAGGATTTGGACACGCCGGTCAGTTGTACTTCAGCCATGGGCGAGCACTCCTTCGTTCAGTTCCGAGCGCAGGGCGCGGCCCGTGGCCTTGTCAAACAGGGTCACGGTCTTGGCGTTGAAGCCGAGTCCCACCGTCTCGCCCACTGTTGCGGGCTGGTCGGAGGCGATGCGGGCCTTGACCTCTCCGTTGGGGGTGTCGAGCGTGATGATCTGGGTCGTGCCGAGATATTCGGTGGCGAGGATTTTGCCGCGATAGTCGCCGTCATCGGAGAGGCGGATATGTTCTGGGCGCACACCGAAGACGAGGTCGCCGGAGGCGCCTTCGCGCAGGGTTGGCACGCTCATCGTTTGGTCACCGAGGGTGACCAACTCTTCGCCTTTCGCGACTTTTCCCTGAAAATTCAAAAAGTTCATGGACGGTGAGCCGATGAAGTCGGCCACGAACATGGTGGCGGGCATGTCGTAGATGTCCTGCGGTTTGCCGAACTGTTCGACCACCGCATTGTTCATCACGACGATCTTGTCGCCCATCTGCATGGCCTCAAGCTGGTCGTGGGTGACGTAGACAGTGGTAGCCCCCATACGGTCGTGCAGGGCGCGGAGTTCTTCGGCCATGTGTTCGCGAAATTCGGCGTCGAGCGCGCCCAAAGGTTCGTCCATCATGAAGGCCTTGGGTTCTCGGACGATGGCGCGGCCGAGGGCGACGCGCTGGCGGTCGCCGCCGGACAGGCCACCGACGGGTTTCTTGAGGATGTCCTTGATCCCGAGGATCGTGGCGACCTCGTCCACCTTGGCGCGAACTTGGGCGCGGGGCATGCCCTGGCTGACCAGCGGATAGCTCAAGTTCTTGTAGACGTTCATGTGAGGATAGAGCGCGAACATCTGGAAAACAAAGGCAATATCGCGTTCGGAGGGAGGACGTTGGCCGATCTCTTCACCGTCGAGATAGATCTCTCCGCTCGTGGGCAATTCCAGCCCTGCAATCATGCGCAGCGTGGTGGTTTTGCCACAGCCTGAGGGGCCCAAAAGCATAAAGAATTCACCGTCTTCGATGGTGAAGCTCGACTTCTTCACAGCGACGAAATCGCCGAATTCCTTGCGGACGTTTTTGATGACAATCTCGGCCATTATTCACCTTCCGGGAAGTGGCTGACGATGATGAACATGACGGTGCCCACCAGTGTCGTGATGAAGGAATAGGTGAAGGCCCAGAGCACGAAAGGTTGCATCAGCATGAAGACCCCGAGGGCGATGATGATGGTGGCCAGCATCTCCCACGGGCCGCGGCGCAGGCGCATGAGGCCGGTCAGGAATGTGCGCATGGCGTGCCCTCCGATTGCCTGAAACGAGGGGGGTGACATCCGTACACCATCCGTACACCCCCTGTGCACCCCCCAGGCACCCCCCCGGTGCACCAAGATGTTGTAGTTGAACATAGACGGATCATTTGCGCACGGCTCCGAAAGTGATGCCCCGCAGCAGGTGTTTGCGCAGCAGGATGGTGAAGATCATCACCGGCAGCAGGAAGATCGTGGCCCCTGCCGCGACCGCCGGCCAGTCGAGGCCGCCGACGCCGATGATGGTCGGGATGAAGGGCGGTGCTGTCTGGGCCGTGGCCGAGGTCAGAAGCACCGCGAAGGCGTATTCGTTCCAGGCGAAGATCAGGCAGAAGATGGCGGTGGAGGCGATGCCGGTGGCGGCCTGGGGCAGCACCACTTTGTAGAACGCCTGAAACCGCGTGTAGCCATCGATCAGCGCTGCCTCTTCATACTCGCGGGGGATTTCGTCGATGAACCCCTTGAGCAGCCAGACGGCGAGCGAGATGTTCACAGCCGTGTAAAGCAGGATCATGCCCAGATGTGTGTCTGACAGGCCGAGGTTGCGGTACATGAGAAAGATGGGGATTGCGACGGCGATGGGGGGCATCATCCTCGTTGAAAGGATGAAGAACAGCAGGTCGTCGGCCAGGGGTATCTTGAAGCGAGAGAAGGCGTAGGCGGCAAGTGTGCCCAAGAAAACCGACAGGAAGGTCGAGCCGAAGCCGATGATGACCGAGTTCAGGAAGCGTTCGCCGAATTTCGACGGGCCGACGATGACCATGTCATATTCGCGCACGATCTCGTCCGCCCAGTTTTGCGGCGGGTTGGCGTCGAGGAATTCCTGTGTTTGCCGTGTGCGGGTGGTGAAGAGGTTCACATACCCTTCGAGCGTGGGCTCGAACACGACCTTGGGTGGGTAGCTGATCGCATCGGACGGCGATTTGAAGCCGGTGAGCATGATCCACGCGAGCGGGATCATTGTGATCAGCGCGTAGAGGATGACCAGCGATCCGGCGAACCATTTCGACCGCGTGCTGGGTTCGGTGACGGAATAGGCGCTCATGTGATCAGCCTTTGTACGAGACGGTTGGGCCGGTGCGACTGCGCCATGCCCGACNNGTCGGGCATGGCGCAGTCGCGCCGCGTTGCGCATGAGATCGTTTGGATCGCCAAAGTTTGAAGGGACTGTATCATCAGCGCTCCTTCACCTTGTTGAGGGCTTTGACGTAGATGCTGGCTAGGCCAAACACCGTCACGAAGAGGATGATGGCATAGGCGGATGCATAGCCGGTGCGCCATTTCTCGAACGCTTCGCGCTTGAGGTTGATCGAGGTGAGTTCCGTGGTTGAGCCGGGACCGCCGCCGGTGAGTTGGACGACGAGGTCGAACATCTTGAAGTTCTCAATGCCTCGGAACAGGACCGCCAGCATGAGGAAGGGCAGCACCATCGGGATGGTGATCGTGAAGAATTGGCGGAGCTTGGAGGCGCGGTCGACCTCTGCCGCCTCATAAATGTAGTCGGGGATGGAGCGGAGTCCGGCGAGGCAGATGAGCATCACGAAGGGGGTCCACATCCAGGTGTCCACGATGACGATGGACCAGGGGGCCAATTGCACCGAGCCGAGCATTTCGAAACTGCTGGGGTCCTTGCCCGTGAAGAAGGCGACGATGTAGTTGAAGAGCCCGATTTGCGGTTGGTAGAGGAATTTCCAGAAGTTCCCGACCACCGCGGGCGACAGCATCATCGGCAGCACGATGATCGTGGTCCAGAGGTCGTTGCCCTTGAATTTCTTGTTGATCAGCCAGGCCAGCGTGAAGCCGATCAGCACCTGCAGCGCGATGGTCCAGAACAGGAAATGTGCGGTGGCCTGCATGTTCAGCCAGATGTCGCTGTCCGTGAGGATACGCTCGTAATTGCGCAGGCCGATGAATTCAGGTTCGCGGTTCAGCCGGTTGGCGCGGTAGTTGGTGAAGCTGAGCTGGATCGTCCAGATCAGCGGGAAGATGTTGATGGCCAGCAGCAGGAAGATCGTGGGGGCGACGAAGATCCACGCGATCGCGCGGTCGCTCAGTCCCTTGATCTTGCGCGCGACGCGCTGGGGCGTGGCCTTGGCGGCGCGGTTGGCGACGGTGTCTGTCATCTGGCACAGCTTTCTCGTGAGGTGGGCAGAGTGCCCACCCTACAAAGGGTCGGTTCGGTCGGAGGTGGGGTGGGCAGTGCTGCCCACCCCGGGGAGGAGGACTTAGAGTTTACCTTCGTCCTCAAAGACTTCGGTCCAGTCCTCGATCAGCTTGTCGAGAGCTTCCTGTGCCGTGCCTTGATCGGCGACCACGTAATCGTGGATGCGCTTTTGCATGGCGAGCAGCAGTTCGGCATAAGTCGGTTCCTGCCAGAAGTCCTGCACGTCGTTCATCGCCTCGAGGAAGTCACCGGCGAAGGGTGCGCTGTCCTTGAAGCCCGGATCGTTCAGGACCGCGTTGTGGGCCGAGTAGCCGCCCAGCTCCCACCACTTGGCCTGCACCTCGGGGTTGGCGAACCACTTGATGTACTCAAGGGCTGCATCCTGCTTATCGGAATAGGCGACAACACTGATCCCCTGCCCGCCCAAGGTCGAGCCGGCTTGGTTTTGGGGTGGGTTCACGAAGAAGTCGATCTTGTCCCCGCCGGTATCCGGGTCGGCGTAGAGGCCGGGGAAGAACGCGAACCAGTTCATCGCCATGGCGACCTGGCCCGATTTGAACGCATCAAGCGACTCGCCCATGTAGGAGTTAGTGTAACCCGGTGGCGTCGCAGTTTCGTAGAACTCTTTGTAGAATTCCAGCGCTTCGACCGCTTCAGCTGAGTTCACCGCCCCTTCCATATCGTAAGAGCCAGGGGTGTTTTCATATTTGAAGCCCCATGGGTAGAGCGCCGAGGTCACACCCATGGTGATCCCTTCGGAGCCACGTTCGGTGAAAATGGACGCGCCGTAGACGGTTTTGCCGTCAATCTCGCGGCCCTGGAAGAACTGGGCAATTTGCAGCATTTCGCGCTGGCTTTGCGGTTCGCGCAGGTCTTCGCCGGTGGCTTCCTTGTAGGCGGCCTGGATGTCGGCGTCGGCGAACCAGTCGGCGCGGTAGAACCAGCCGTTGGCGTCGCCCATGGCGGGCAGCGCATAGTAGTTCGGCGTGCCCTTGGGCCATGTGGAGTAGGCGTAGACGGTCGCGGGTGCGAAGTCGTCCATGCTGATCCCTTCGGCGTCGAAGAAGTCGTTCAGCTTGACGTAGTGGCCGTTTTCAGCGCCGCCGCCGATCCACTGGCTATCGCCGATCAGCAGGTCGCAGAGCTTGCCGCCGGAGTTCAGCTCGTTCAGCATCCGGTCGGCGAAGTTGGGCCATGGGATGAATTCGAAATTCATGGTGTGGCCGGATTGAGCCTCGAACTCCTTGCTGAGTTCAACCAATGCGTTGGCCGGGTCCCAGGCGGCCCAGCACAGTGTCAAATCATCTGCCATGGCCATGGTTGGCACGCTGACAGACGTCATCAGGGCCGCACCTAAGGCGGCTGAAGTCATTTTTTTCATATGATCCTCCCTATCGGTCCCGCTTGGGCGGTAACCTTAGGGAAACGCTATTTGAGGGACGTACATCATGTCAACGAGATTTTGAGGTGCGTTCATCATTTTTAGCGGAAATACAGTCAAGCATCTGAAATATAATATTTTTATTTGCGCTCCACTTAAAGCCGCCTCGACTGTTTTCTCCACGCAGATCAGCGATGTTTGCGGTTTTGGCGCCGATGGTCGGCAGATTTTCAGATCCGTTTTCACCTGCGACGGATTGCACCATCGGGCCAGATCGAAGGAACGGACCAAGCGGGCACACGTTGGCCAGCTACGCAACATGAAAGGACAAGACATGACGATTGAAGCACTTATCGTTGTCCTGCCTGCGCTGACATTTGGTCTGGTTCTGGTTTGGGCATATTTGAGCAAGCGACGCACGGAAGAGCGGATGGATGATCCGGATGCGGAGAAATCCAGCCTCGCCAAAGACGCGTAAGAAATGCAGGGCGCCCCCGGGCGCTCTGTTTTATACGTCCCCGTCGATCTCGGGACGGATCTGGGCGTAGGTCATCATGGTGAACACGGCCGTTCCGCCAATGACGTTGCCGATAAGGACCGGCAGAAAGAACCCAAAGATCGCTTGCGGCGCGGTGATCAGGCCCTGAACCGCCAGCACCGCCATCTCGACAGAACCAGCGATGATGTGAGTGAAATCGCCCAGCGCAATCAGCCATGTGAAGATGATGATCAGCAAGACCTCATTGTTCTGGGCAGATGGGAGCATCCAGACAATAGCTGCAATCAAAACGCCCGCCGGAATACCGCGCACGAACCCTTCGACCGGGGGAAAACCTGTCGCGTGTTTGCTCAGGTCGGTGACAACGCCCAGCAACTCGGGCGTGAAGACCGGGGTGTAGACCAGAAAGCTTGCGATGATGAATGCGCCGATGATGTTGGACAGCAGAACGATGGCCCACAGCTTGGCCACGCGCGCGAACACGGACCGGCATGGGTCAATCACGGCAGGCACAACCGTGGTGATGGTGTTTTCCGTAAAAAGCTGCATCCGGCCAAGGATGACCAGCAGAAACCCCAGCGAATAGCCCAGGTTTTCGACAATGAACCGCCAATCCGTGTCGGGAAGATACGCCCGAAGATAGGCTTCGCCCAACACCGAGAAACTGATCAATATGCCCGCAGCGATACCCGACCAGAACAAGGTCTTGGTCGGGCGCTTCAACTCTTCGTCGCCATGCCGACGGATCGTTTCAAAGATAAGACGCGGCGACAGTCCTGAAGCTTCTGTGACCGCCTCCTCCTCGACCTTTTCTTCAACCAGCGGAGAGGACGGAACCTGCGTCATATGGATGTCCTGGATCAATTGATTTGAGGAAAAACGCCGATCATTTGCTTTGGTTCCCAAGGCGCGGATTGTCGCCGCTCACCGCCCTGCCCGACCCGCCGCGTGGTGCGAGATGCGGGTCATCCCACGTCATCTGACACATGTTGCGCGGAACTCTGCCGGTTCCTGCGCGTTTATCCACCGACACCGAATAACAAGGAGACGATTTATGTCGGCACCTGACACAAATGTAGAAACGCAAACACGCAAGCACTGGTTCGTACTGGTCGGGATCGGCACCGTTGTCGTGGCTGCAGCCCTGTTTTTCATCGCGAACGTGTATTCCAGCATGGACGACGATGCGGCGTTTGTTGAAGACGACGCCCAAATGATCGAGCCGCAGGGATCGTGAACAGTCGTGTCAGGTTATGATCCGCATGTGATGCCGGTCATGCGCTTTCAGCGCCATCGAGGGGCGCAGCGCCCCGCATCACATCGGCAATGCAGCGATCAAGTTCGACGTTCGAATATGGACGCTGCAGAAACGACGCACCCATGCTGACGGCGCGGTCTGGATCGCCGTTGATCAGCACCTGACGACACCCCGCAGCGCGCAACCTTTTACAGAGCGCGTCAGCGACATCATCCGAACCCTGGATCGACATCAATGCAAATGCGGGCATCGGCACGCCATCCTCAAAGTAGGTGGTGGCGTGTTCGACCGAACGGAAGTGAGTGACATCATCAAAGCCGAAGCGGTGCAGGGCGTCTGTAATGTCTTCGGCTTCAACGAAATTGGACGTGATGACCACGGCAGAGGCGTGATCGGATTGGTTGCGCGATGTCATGCGGCGTTGCTCTTTTTTTCTTGTTGGACCCCCTACTTCCATGCGCCCGCTCAGAGGAGCAATAAACTGTGACATACCAAGGTGATATTTCGACAATCAGTTGTGACAAATGTCCGTTGCGCCGCAAGGAGGGGTTCCTGCCCTTCAAGTCGGAAGAAGTGACGTTCATGAAACGCTTTAAAACCGGCGAAATGGTTGCGGACACGGGCACGCAGCTTTTCATGGAAGGTGCGCGCGCGGCACAGTTGTTTACTGTCCTGTCGGGTATGGGGATACGTTACAAGACATTGGAAGATGGGCGCCGCCAGGTGATCGGCTTTGTCATGCCCGGCGACTTCATCGGGCTACAGGCAGGTATCCTGGATGCAATGTGTCATTCGGTCGAAGCGACCACGCCCATGCGGCTGTGTGTGTTCAACCGCAACCGAGTGTTCGAGTTGTTCCAGAACCAGCCCGAGCGTGCCTATGCCCTGACCCATATCGCAGCGGTGGAGGAGCATTTCCTTGGCGACGCGCTCACCACCGTTGGACAGCGGGGCGCACTTGAGAAAATTGCGTGGAGCCTGCACCGCTTTTATCGCCGCGCCTGCGCGCTTGATCTGAACAAGGGCGACACCTGTCCCCTGCCCTTCCGGCAGCAAGACCTTGCAGATGCGCTGGGGTTGTCGCTTGTGCATACCAACAAGACGTTGGCGAAGCTCAAGGATCGTAAGATCGCCCATTGGACGAACGGAACCCTGCGCATTATGGACGAAGAGAAACTGACTGACTTGTCAGGTATCGACCCCGATAACGTGCAACCGCGCCCGTTGATCTGAATGGCGCAATGCTATCCGGCCTCTTGCTTCTGCATCCACGGTTTTGGCAGTTCGGGCATGATGTTGGCCACGGGAAACGTAACGCTGTAGTGGAAATGCGTGTCCGTTTCGCTGCGGCGTTCTTCCCCGTCGAGTTGCGCCACGAACGCACGCATCAGGCGCGTTCCGATCCCGCTGCTGTCCATCATCGCCGCCGCTTCGTCCGACGATGCGCCGACGGAATTGACGATCTCAAAGATCAGGTGGGTGTCGCCGTCGCGCTGCAAGGACACATCGAGCGTAAGTGTTTCTCCCGGTGGCGCGCCAATGTATTTGACCGCATTGGTCAACGCCTCGGCCGCCAGCATGGACAGGGCAACCGCCTGATCCTGTCCCAGCTGGATTTGTGTCACATCGGTGGTCGTGCGGATCTTGCGTTTCAGCCCGTCTGCGATCGGGGCCAACTCCCTGGTCAGCCGCAGGATGAGGCTGCGTGCCTCGATACTGGATTCGTCGGAATCGGCGTTGAGTGTCTGGTGCACTGTTGCCAACCCACGCACCCGTTGCTGCAATTGCGAGAGCAGCGCCCGTGTCTCGGGCGTTTTGGCCGCGCGTGCGTGCATGTTCATGATGGATGCGATGAGCTGGAGGTTGTTTTTAACCCGGTGATGTATCTCACGCAGAAGGATGGTCTTTTCTTCCAGGTCTTCTTCGGCCCGCCGTTCGGCGCGGATCAGGGCCTGAACCATGCGGTTGTACGATGTCTCAAGCACTTCGAACTCCGATGGTGGATCGTCAAAGGCGACCTCCGGGTCGTCACGCTCGCCCAGCGCAAACTGCCGCATGGAGCGGCGCAGGGTATAGATGTGGCGGATGACCAGCCGGTGCAGGCCCAAAAAGGCGACGGCGAGGCCCGCGCACCACATCAGGATCGGGAATAGCAGCGGGATCCACACCGGTGTGGTACTGACCCCGGCAACCGTCCGGCGGCCCGTGGACCAGGACCCAACCACGACCACCTCGTTCGGGACGATGGACGATATGGCAAAGAGCCGTTCGCGACCGTCGATACCTTCTGCAAGGAACGTCTCGCCGTTGCGGTCAAGCAGGGCGGTCGGGTCGATATCCGCGGGCAAAAGGCGCCCGGCAGAAGACAGCTCGCTGGTTGAGAACAGGATACGCCCTGCCCGGTTTATGGTGACGTGATCGAACCGCTGTTCGTCTTGCAAGACTGCTGCGGATGTCGCCGGGTTTGCGGCCGAGTGTGGCACGGACAGGGACACGAAACCGGCGAACCGGCCCTCGATCTTGACCGGGTTGCTGATGATGACAACGGATTCGCCTGTTGCAACGCCCGACAGGTTCACCTCAAAGATCTGCCCTTCCTGTTCCAGAGCGCGCGCGAAACTGGCGTCTTCGGCAAAGTCGAAGGTGGTGCCGTTTGACGTGCAGTCCATCAGGCCATTGCGCCCAATGAAGCCGGCAAAGACGAACGTGTCCTGACGGCTGACAAAACGCGACATCATGTCAGAACATTGTGCCGCATCGTCGGCAACCGGCCCCAGCAGGGCGGCCAACCCCTCGGCGGCCCCCCGTCCCCGCTCGAGCAAGCGGCGTTCCGAGGCTGCCGCCCGTTCCGTCTCGGACAACACGATCTCTTCTGACAACCTGACGGTAGCGCTGACGACTTCGTTGGTTTGCCACAGGGCAATAGCGCCCAACGGGAACAGCGCCAGGGTCATCAGCCCTGCCAGACGGACAAACAGCCCGCGGGTCAACGTCTCTTTCGTCAAGGTTTAGGCCACGCTTTGCGCCGACACGATCCCCACCGTCACGCTGTCTGTCAGTTCGATATCGTCCGGGTCGTCCAACGCCATCAGCTCGGCAAGACGCGCGCGGCCACGGTTCACGCGGCTTTTGATCGTACCGACGGCGACACCGCAGGTCTCGGCCGCTTCCTCGTAAGAAAAGCCGCCCGCGCCGACCAAAACAAGCGCTTCGCGCTGCTCGTCGTTCAACTGGTCAAAGGCCGCGCCGAAGTCGCGCATGGCAAGACGACCGTCATGATCCGGCTTTTGCGCCAGCGTGTCGGCATAGGCGCCGTCCACATCCTCGACCTCGCGTTTGCGCTTGCGGTGGAGTGAGTAATAGGTGTTGCGCAGAATGGTAAAGAGCCACGCACGCATGTTTGAGCCGGCTTCGAACTTGTCGATATTCGTCCAGGCCTTGATCAGTGCCTCCTGCACCAGATCATCGGCGGTGGCCGCGTTTCTACACAGGCTGAGCGCAAAGGCACGCAGTGCGCCCAGATGCTCGACCAACTCGTCGCGAGGGTCAGTCGTCATTCTGCGCCTCCTTCTGAGACGCGTCCGTCGCGCCGCCCGTCCGCAACTGGTTCAAAAGGTCCGTAAAGCGGTCCGGCACAGGCTCGTTTGCCAGATTGTCGAAGGCGCGTTTGAGGTTCGCGTCAATCTCTGCATCGATTTCGGTCTTGCGGGTCTGCCGTGTCATCGGGTCTGACTTCTCGCTCAATTTTCTTAACGTGTGACGGAACCAATACGCACCACTGCACGTATGGTTCCAAGACTAGGTCGAAAAAAGGCAAAGAAAATGAACAACGACACAAGGGAGCAGCTTGCAAACGATGTGGGCGCCAATCTTCCTTACCTGCGCCGCTATGCGCGCGCGCTGACAGGCAGTCAGGACACAGGCGACACCTATGCCATCGCCACGCTGGAGGCGATCCTGTCCGATCCCGACCAGTATCAGAACGGCCCTGACGCAAAAGTCGCCCTGTTCCGCAGTTTCCACGCCATCTGGACAACCTCCGGCGCCGTTTTTGGCGACGACACGGATGTGTCCGGGATCGCCCGCAAGGCCCGTGATCACCTGTCCAAGCTGACCCCGAACACGCGCGAAGCGCTTCTGTTGCACACGGTCGAGGATTTCTCCGCATCCGACGTGGCCTGTGTCATGAACGTGCCACCAGAAGAGGCGCAGGAACTGATCGACATCGCCTATGCTGAAATGGGTCAGCATGTTTCGGGCCGGGTCATGATCATCGAAGACGAGGCTATTATTTCGATGGATCTGGAATCCATCGTGGCCGACATGGGGCACCGGGTCACCGGCATCGCCCGGACCCGCGACCGCGCCGTGCAACTGGCCAAGGAAGAACAGGCCGATCTGATCCTGTCCGACATTCAACTTGCCGACAATTCCAGCGGCATCGATGCGGTGAACGACATCCTTGCAGCGCAAGGTGATCGGCCCGTGATTTTCATCACCGCCTTCCCGGAACGGCTTTTGACCGGGAAAGGGCCGGAACCGGCCTTCCTGATTTCAAAGCCCTACACCGAGGCGCAAGTAAAGTCGGCTGTCAGCCAGGCGATGTTCTTTTCGTCGACTGAGACTTTGAACGCCTGACGTGATTTGACCCCGCCGGACGGTTCCGGCGGGGTCTTTTCCACATTAGCTTTTCGCAATTGCGCGCAGCATCCACGCGGCCTGTTCGTGGAACGCGGACCGCTCTGTCGCCAAATCCTCGGTCACAATGTCCTTGTTGCTTACGGCAAGCTCGGCCAGCGCGTGCAGCCGATGCGCCAACCGCTCGTGATCAGCCGCCAGATCATCGACCATCTGGGCGGTCGACATCGGGCCTTTGGGATCCTCGATCCGCGAACGGCTCACCACATCTTTCAATGCGGACGGTGCCAACTCGCCCAAGGCGCGAATACGTTCGGCCAGTTCGTCCGCCGCTTCGAACATGTTGCTGTAATGCTCTTCGGTCAGGTTGTGGACCGAGTAGAACAGCGGCCCTTCCACGTTCCAGTGATAGGCATGTGTCTTGAACACCAGACAATAGGTGTCCGCCAGAACATCCGACAGCCCGGTTGCGACCGCTTCGGTGTCGCGCACACCGGTCGAGACATCGTCGCTTGAAGGAACAACTTTGAGTGCGTCAGCCATAGTGACCTCCGTTTAATGGGTTGCGTTGGGTAAACAACCGGAGAGATCGGCAAGAGTTCCCCATTTTCGGCGAATTCCTGCGCGCCGAGCCAGGGTCTTATACTGCTCTGAATACGGTCTCAGGGCCAATCTCGGGGTGCGGTACTGCAAGGCTACCGCACCCAAGTTTCGCGTTAGGGCGCACAAGCCTCAGATCAAGGGTTCGACCCTGAAAAACCCGGAAATAGACCCGATTTTCGCGATATAGGCGAAAGTTTGCGTATACAAATTCTCGTTTAGGTGGCATTCTGCCGATACATAACGCCGGAGACCCATTCGATGCGCGCCAGCTTTCTCGCCAGCCTGTTTTTCATTTTCGCCTTTGTCACCCAACCTGCCCTGGCCGACGATGCGTCGCACAAGGGCAAAGGGGCCGACCTGCCATTGCCCAGCACCCTGCCCCTGATCGACTATGAAAACGTGCTGTTTCCGTGGATCGCGAAGCGAGAATATGTGGGGCTGGGCTGGAAACGGGACAAAAGCTGGCGCGATACCGGGCCGTTTGTCTTCAACATGAGCTTCGGCATCCACCCGGCTGTGCGCATGTACTACTCCCCCGAGATCATGGCGTGGCTTGAAGCCGGACGGACCGGCGACATCGCTGACGGTGCCATCGTGGTCAAGGAAATGGTGAACCCGCCATCGGCCCGGTACAACGAATACCACGCCAGCCTTGTCGCCAAATACCCGAATGACCCCGAAAAGGTCGCCAAGGAGATGGCCCACTACGCCTACACCGAAGGCGCGCTGAACTGGACCGTCATGGTCAAGGACAGCGCCCTGTCCCATGGCGGCTGGTTCTTTGCTTCGGTCTATTTCGCGAATGCCGACGACATGAAGGCGCGCAAGCCCGTGATTGACACGTTCGAAGCCCCCTACAGCCCGCCATTGGGTGCAGGTGGCGACGGCATGTGCATGCGCTGCCATGCCTCCGCAGCCGAAGAGCTGATCTTTTCCGCGCTCGAAAACATCGAAGGGTATCCGGGCGAGCCGGTGATCTACCGCGTGGACGAAAGCTGGCGCGACCTACCCATGGCGCAGAAGCCCGCCTTTGGCGCGAGCCTTGAGGAGATGATCAAGTCCTATGTGAATGACCCGCACGACCCCGCAGCCATGCGCGCAGCCCACATCGCTGCGGCCAAAGCCTCTCCGGTCGAGCAGAACAAGGCGTTTACCGACATGTTCCCCGGCACCGGCGGCGTCGACATCACGCGCGCCAATCTGCAAACCCTGCCCAGCGAGTGGCTGGACCACGTGCCTGCGCGCCCCAACGACACCCAGCATTTCCTGACCTCGGACAATTGCGTGGGCTGCCACGGCGGCCTGGGGGGCGCACCCTCGGGCGTCAGCATGTTCATCAAGGACGGCCCGGCCTATGGCGACGGGTTCAACATCTCGGAATATGGCGAATGGCGCTGGTCGCCCATGGGACTGGCCGGGCGTGACCCGATTTTCTATGCGCAACTCGAATCCGAATTTGCCCTGCTGGAGGCCGCGGGCATCGATGATCTGTCGGAGAACCTGGGCACCACCTGCCTGTCCTGCCACGGCGCGATGGGCCAACGTCAGCTTGAGATCGACGCGCACGACAACCCGGACAGCGGCCTGGACGGCAACACGTTCAAGGTGGCCTACACCCTGCTGCACGATCCGCTCACCAAAGCCGAGAAAGAGAAGCAGATCGCCGAAGGCACCTATGACTACCACGAATACGGCAACCTCGCCCGCGAGGGGATCTCCTGCGCCGTCTGCCACCACATCGCGCCACCACAGCGGGCCGAAGGGCAGCCGGACTACAACACGCTCGACACCTATCTGATGAACGGCACGACCGGCGTATTCCGAACCAACCCCGCCAACGAGTTGATCGGACCGTTCCCGGATGTGCGCCAAAAACCGATGCAGAACGCCATGGGCATCACCCCCGTCCACGACGACTACATAACCGAAAGCGAGATGTGCGGCGCCTGCCACACCATCAACCTGCCGAACGTGGACTGGGCGACGGACAAGCCCTTGCCCGGCTTCTCGGCCAAGGAACAGGCGGTCTTGAACCAGGCGGCCCAGAACGCTGTCGACTTCCTCAAGGACGAGTTTGACGTGACCTATCGCGAGCCCCTCGTGAAGTTCCAGCACTCGATCGAACAGGCCACGTTCCTTGAATGGCAGAACAGCCAGTTCGCGGACGCAGGCACGGCCCAGTCCTGCCAGGACTGCCACATGAAAAGCAATTTCGAGACGCTGGATGGCAGGATTAAGATCGACAGCCTGACCACGCAGATCGCGACCATTCAGGACACGAACCTGCCCGAAGTGCCCAACGCCCTGCCCCATGAGGAATTAGATGTGCCCTTCCGCGACGACTACAAGCGGCACAATTTCGTGGGCCTCAACGCCTTCATGGTCGAGATGCTGTCGCAATTCGACGAAGAGATGGGCCTGGGCCCCAAAGACCCGATGACCTATGCCACCAACGGCGCGGCCCTGTCGCTGGAAACGATGGCCCTGCAGGCCCGTGATGAAACGGCAAATGTCGCCATCGAAAGCCTGACCGCTACGGGCGCCGTGCTCGAGGCCGTGGTCACCGTCGACAACAAGACAGGGCACCGCTTGCCTTCTGGCGTGGGCTTCCGCCGCGCGTTCCTCGAGGTGAAGGTGACGGATGCGAGCGGCAAACAGGTCTGGTGCTCCGGCTGCACCAATGGCGCGGGCGTCATCATCGGACCGGACGGCAAACCCCTGAAAACGGAGTTCCTGGATTTCGTGCCCGAGGGTGCAACCGAAGCGCTCTACCAACCCCACCATGACCTGATCGACAAGGAAACCCAGGTCCAGATCTACGAAGAGTTGACCCAAAACGCGGACAAGGAGTTCACCTCCAGCTTCGTGCACCGCGTCTATCACCCCAAGGACAACCGGCTGCTGCCGTGGGGCGCGGCAGAGCCCGGCACAGATGCGTTCAAGGCGCGGTTTGGGGACTCGGAAGTGACCGCCGCCTTCATGAAAGCAACGATGCCCGAAGGGCGCGCCGAACATGACGCGGGCGTCAAGGCGGGCAAGGACGAGTTGACCTACAAGATCACCCTGCCTTCCGGCGTAGACATCAGTGGCGGCACCATCTCGGCCACGCTCTACTCCCAGGCGATCCCGCCCTACTACCTCAAACAGCGCTTCGAAACGGCGCCCGATGGCCCGGCAACCCAGCGGCTCTACTACCTGGCCAGCCGTCTGAAGACGAAAGGTACGCTGATCGAAGACTGGAAACTGAAGATCCAGAGCGACAGCGCGCAGTTGCAGTAAAGGCAGCTAAAGCGGACACCGGCCAAATGGTTTTGGCTGGTGTCCCAGCAGGTCGTCGCATCCGTGCGCCGTGCGCGTTTGCAAAACCAATAGTATTGCCGCAACGTCTGTAGCGGCTTCCATCCGTTGTACACGCAATTGCTGGAAAAAGTGGCGGAGACGAAGGGATCATTACAAAAACCCCAATACACTGTTATTATTATTTATTTTTTCTTATCCAAGACGATATACCACAAATAATACCTCGCCTTGACCAATCAGCCTTTCGCTTTGACTGCCTCATCACGCATAAATTCCAACATTGGGCGGAAGCGCTCAAAGGCGGCTGCAGGAAGGTCTGCCGATACTTTCTTTGCAAATGCTACCTTGTCGCCCACAAACTGAATGACCTCACCTCCACCCATCACTTCCTTTGTCTTGAAGTGTTCGCCCAGATTGTCTGGATCGCAGAAAAGCAGCTCGATCGGGACGCAGGCACTACCGTCATTAAAGGGATCGCCATCAGCGTTAAGCGCTTGCTTGCGGATGGCGGCGTGGTCCGGGACAGGCAACAAGAACGCGCAGTGAGACTTGTGCTTCAGTCGCTTGCCGAGTCCACGGAGAGGATCTTCTTCAACCATCTCGGACTTTTTCAAGCCATCCCAGTCGTTAAATGCCTCGTCAAAGTCGAAGAGAGCAAACATGCTTCGGCCTTTGTAGCTCTTGCGAAGCTCCTCCCTTGAAAAGAGATTTCGCAAGAAAATCCGATCGAACGCACCCTGCACAACCAAACCTAAGTCTTGGTTTGGGAACAGCTTTTCAATTGCAGCATCCAGGATGATCTTATCACTTAAGCCTTCTGTGAAGAGCACCGCATCCGTTGTGTTCTCTAAAATCTCGTAGATGCTGAGTTTTGCCTCCTTCTCCGAAAAGGTGATCAATCCTGCTGACAGCGACTTCACAATGGTCGCTTTGTCTCTAGAAACAACGTCTACGCCCTTTTCGCCGAATTGGAACATTCTGATTGCAGGTTCTTGAGACCTAGCAATCGTAGAAGCGCTATGGCTGCTCAACAAAACATGATTGGTCTTTGCTGCATCGGTTCCGGTGATGTCCACTACCTGCTTAAGGAAGCCAAATTGCCACTCAGGATGCAAAAACGAGTCTGGCTCATCCAAAAGCGTTATGCAGTTGCGGTCTTTGAACAGCTCCGAAATCGCGAAGATATACACCGACTGGAATTGACCATCGCTGAAATCACCAACCTTTGCGACATCGCCGTTCATCAGGCGCAGAGGCACAGACAGCCCCGCGAACATGTCGATAGCTTTGAGCTGATCAAAGCTACGGAATAGCTCAGATGCGGAAACACCATCGAAGGTTTTCTGGAACCGGGTAAGATCGATCGGGATCGTATATTGATCGGTTTCGCGGTCGTAGATCGACCCAAAGGTGAAGCCGCCCTCGATGCAATCTGTCAGACGGTCAAGGAAGGTTCGAACTGCGCCCCCCGCTCCCCATAGAAAGGTCTCAGCAACTGCGACATCAACTTGCACCCTTGATGCGAATGACGGCCGCTTGAGCTTAAGTTCGAAGGCCTGCTTAGGTACCACGTCGATTTGCAACTTCTCACACAGATACTGCCGGGCGACGCAATCCTCTTCCTGCATTAGCAAGACCGATAGCAATAGCTCCTTGTAATCAGACCTGATGCCAATGAATTTGCGCGCCGCGTCGGCCTGCCAGCTTCTACTCTGATCAGCGAAGCGCCTTTCGTAGCGGGAGACTGTCTGGTTGATCGTCGGGTTGTGGCCGGAATAATAGACCAGGACGTTGTCTGGCACCGGAGCTTGTCCAACAGTCTTCTGCTCGCGGCCGTTGACGGTGAACAGCTCTTCTTGGAACAGGATAGTGGTGTCCTTACCATCGATCTCGTAGATCACCTCGTAACTGAACGGTATGTCGTCTTGCTCGTTCCGGCTGTCGAAGATGTGGCGGAAGATTTCCACCAAAGCTTCGAAGAAATTGGACTTACCCGTCCCGTTCTTGCCGACGAAAATGTCGAGGAAGCTATCACCGTCGAAGGTTAGCGTGAGGTCGCGGATGTTCTTGTAATTGCTGATCCAAACAGATTTTAAACGCATGTTTTCTCAATGAAATTTAGTTGCAAGGGCATCTGCTAAATTGGTCGATAATCGGTTTTGGGCAGAAAGCCTTTGTTTTAAAAAATCGCAAAGCTCTTCCAGAGCCCGGACTTTCGCGACAATGAAGTCCTGCTCCGGTCTAGGTGGCAGCGGAAATGGAAGTGGATCGATGTCTTGATGATTGATCTGCGGAACACTTGTGCCGGTGTTGAGCCGTGCAAGATCGATACCTTTGAGCCAGATCATCACGTAATCGATAGAAATGTCGGCGGGTACGGTTAAAGCCATTATGTTAAGGTCAGCGAAGATTTCGCTTCGAACAAATCGCTTCTTGTTCGTCGCTATAGCACCACCTCGCTTGGGAAACACAATGCTGTTGGCGGGGATCAGCTTCTTCTTTTGCTTGATGTCTGGGTCAATAAAACGTGACGAAGTTCGTATCTCCGATTGATTTTCAGGCAGATTCATATCTGCAACTTTGATGTACGCGTACTCGCCACTATCCATTTCTTCCTTCGCAGGGAATGACGTCCCGCTACTTACCTGAAACAGCTCGCAAACCCGAAGCCAAACCCAACCATCTGGAATGCCGAATGGGACGTCTTCTTCCGAAAGCAGCGGCAAAGGCTTGCGGATTTTTCTAATGGCGGTGCTCGGCACGGCATCGTTCGTATGGTTTGAACCATCTGTAGAGCTGGCTGCGGCACAACTCCCCATCATTCCCCTTACAGCAAGTGACCACACACAATCGCGCAAAGCCTCAACGCTCTCTTCAGTCGTGAAGAGCGTGTCGAAGTGGGCTTCGATGCGGGTCCAGTTCTGGGTGAGCTCTTCGGGGGATTGGCTGTTGGTGAGGGTAGCGAGGCAGGTTTCGACGAGCGTTTGGTGCGCCTTGAGACTGTCCTCGGCCTGCCGCTCCAACGCATCACACAGCGCCATCAGCTCATCCACTTTGGCCACGATGCGGTGTTGTTCCTCGGTTGGGGGGAGCGGCACCAGGCCAGAGAAGAACTGTTTGTCGTTGATGGCCGGATAGGCGATGCCGGTCTGACACCCTTCCACATAGGATATAAAGGCCGGTGAGCGGAAATAGCGATACAGGTAAGAGGCCGAAACTCCGTCGAATGGATGCACGATAGCGAAGGCGGTGCTCGCAATCGGCTCAGGTTCAAAAGTCTCTGTGATAACCGCAATATTGAGCAGATATGGGCGAACTGTGGAATAGATTACGGTTCCATTCCGAACCAATTTGCGCGCTCTCGATGGCGCTTTGCTCGCCTCAAGGACTGTTGGCTCAGAAACTAGGCCCAGCTCTTTGTTGATTGAACCGACATCGATGTATGTGAACTGGCTGTCCGGAACCTTCTGCCCCCAGTCGTGGCCAAGCTGAGACACGCGACACCACGCCCAACCACGCGGAAGCTCGAAAGGAAGTTCTGATGCAGCGATCTTGGCAACGGGTTTGGGCTTCTTGATGAGGCTCTTGGCATACATCTGGGTCTGTTGAAAATGCAGCTGGTCAAGCAATCCATCGGCAGGAAGATCGGTATCATCCTGCGGGACCAGTTTGCCGCGCACTGCCAGCTCCAGGATTAACTCCCGAAGCTTCTTGATCCCATGGAGGCTGACACTGCCTCCATTGCCTCGTCCTGCACTGGATTTCTTTTCGGTCGCCGCTGTCCAGATAGACAGATGGTCGGTGATGAGCTGGTTCACATCTGTCATGAACGGCTACCGTTCAACGCATCAGACAGGATCGACTTCAACTGATCGCGCAGCTTTTGAATGTCGTTCTGCGCAGCCCGATAATCGATCAACAGATCATCGGGGTTCAGGTCTTTCTTCGCTTCTTCAAAAGGATTCTTGTCGTCAAAGTTGAAACCACGCTGTTCAAAGTACTCAACACTCCGCCTCCAGGCCTGTTTGGTTTCCTTCCGCGCTTTGAAACCATCTGCCTCATCCCCCCACCAGTCGATCTCGGGCTGGAACTCCGCAAACTGCATGGGCTTGGATTTGTTGTAGTTCTTCACGCCCTCCGGATAAGGGTGCTCATAGAACCAGACATCGTTGGTCGGCTCACCCTTGGTGAAGAACAGGATGTTGGTCTTGATGCCCGTGTAGGGGTTGAAGACACCGTTGGGCAGGCGGACGATGGTGTGGAGGTTGCACTCATACAGAAGCATTTCTTTCAGTCGCGTCTTGGTCCCTTCGCCGAAAAGGAAACCATCGGGTAGGACAACGGCGGCGCGGCCGTGTTTCTTGAGCAGCTTGATGATGACCGCGATGAACAGGTCGGCCGTCTCTCGTGTGCGCAGGCCGGACGGGAAGTTTTGTTCGATCCCGTCTTCCTCAATCCCACCGAACGGCGGGTTGCTAATGATGCAGTGAACGCGATCTTTGTCGCTGTAGTCGCGGTAGGGTTTGGCCAATGTGTTGTCGAGGCGGATGCTGGACGGCGTATCGATCCCGTGCAGGATCATGTTGGTCATGCAGAGCATGTAGGGCAGCGGCTTCTTTTCGACGCCTCGGATGGTTTTGGCGAGTCTCTGACGTTCTTTGCTCGTCTTGGCGTAGTGGTCTTTCTTGTGGTCAATCGTGCAGGTCAGGAAGCCGCCGGTCCCACAGGCAGGGTCAAAGACGACCTCATCCAGTTTTGGATCAACACGGTTCACGATGAAGCGCGTAACCGCGCGAGGCGTGTAAAACTCACCCGCGTTGCCGGCGCTTTGCAGATCGCGCAGGATTTGCTCATAGATGCCGCCGAAAGTGTGCCAGTCTTCGCGGTTATTGAAGTCGATCTCGTTGATCTTGTTGATGACCTGGCGAAGAAGTGTGCCCGATTTCATGTAGTTATAGGCGTTTTCGAACACTCGCTGGATGATCAGCGCCTGATCTCTCTGCGGGCCTTGAACCTTCACCGGTGCCTTAAGCTTGGGGAACAGCGTGTCCTGTACGAAATCGAAGAGCCCTTCGCCGGTCAGTCCTTCGCGCTTTCCCGCCCAGTTGCGCCAACGTAGGTGATCTGGAAGCGCCGAGACAAAATCGTCGTCGATCAGTTCGAGTTCCTGCTCACGATCGTCGAGGATCTTCAAGAAGAACATCCAAACCATCTGACCGATACGCTGCGCATCACCATCGACACCCACGTCTTTGCGCATGATGTCTTGGATTGCTTTAATGATGCTTGTGAGATCGCCCATTAGCCGTCCGCCTGCTTGTAAATTTGTTGTTCAAGCTCTCTAACGGCTTGTTCGTATTGTTCTTTCCCGCCGAAAACATCGCGGATGATTTCGACCGGGGTTCCAATTTCATCGAAGGGATCAAGGCGCAAGACGCGCGCGTCTTCGATCGTGCGCACGCCTTCATCTGCATACTTGTCCAGGAGCGCGGACAGGACTTTCCGAGCCTCGTCGCCGTACTTTGTGAAGTAGTTGCGCTTTTTGACGTTGTTGGCGCGCTCCGCGCGTGTAAGGGGCGGCTGGTCATACGCAATGTGACAGAGGAGATCGAAGTCGCCGAAGTCCTTGCCTACTTCTTCGGCTAGGTTTTCGAGCAGGATACCATGCTCTTCCAGCTCCTGGATGATCGCAGCCTTCTTATCGGCATCGTTCCACTTCCGGATAAAATCATCCAACGAAGCAAACTCGGTCAAAATCTGCTTTCGAGCGAAGTCTTTGTAAGACTCGGTGATAAGTGCGCCATCCGGACCGATGAAACTGACCCGCTCTGCGATGATCTGGACCTCAACGCCGCTGACAACCAGCTTGGTCGAGCCCGGTATTTCTGGATCATTTTCGCCCTCGTCTTCGGGGTCTTCTGGTGGATCGGGCGGCTCAGGCGGATCGTCGTCTTCGGGTTCGTAGATCACAACGGCATCACCATCGAAGTCTGGATCATTGAAGAGCTCTGTCGCCTTCTTGAAATCCATGATCGTGAAGTACCATTTGCCATGCTCTTCATCTACACGCGTTCCGCGACCGATGATCTGCTTGAACGTGGTCATGGACGTGATTGTTTTGTCGAGAACAATCAACTTACAGGTCTTTGCATCCACTCCGGTTGTCAGCATCTCAGACGTAGTTGCGATCACTGGGAACTTGCTTTCCGGGTCGATGAAATTGTCGAGGTCCGCCTTGCCATCTTCTTTTGTATCCCCGGTGATCCGACGCACGTATTGCGGATTGTCGATAGCTAGCTGGCCAGCAGCATTGACGATTGCTTTTCTCATGCGTTCCGCATGGTCGATGTCTTCGCAGAATATGATGGTCTTGCTGAAAGGATCGGTGGCGTTGAGCAGCTGCATTACACGAGCCGCAACCAACTTGGTGCGTTGATTGAGGACCAGGATACGATCCATGTCCTTTTGGTTGTACTGGCGTTCCTCAAGTGGATTACCAAGGTCATCGATGGTGCCCGGAGGCGGTGTCCACCCTTCGACGTCTTTGTCGATATCGATCTTCACGACCTTATACGGGGCTAGGAATCCGTCCTCGATGCCCTGCTTCAAACTGTAGGTATAAACCGGCTCGCCAAAATATGTGCTGCTTGAGACGTCCTTTGTCTCTTTTGGTGTCGCGGTAAGGCCAATCTGTATCGCGCCATCGAAATAGGCCAAAATCTCCCGCCACTCAGAATTCTCAGATGCGCTCCCACGGTGACACTCATCGACGACGATCAGATCAAAGAAGTCAGGCGACACTGTTTTGAAAGTCTTGTCGATTTCATCACGGCCCGTAAGCGACTGGTAAAGTCCCAAGTGGATTTCGTACGATGGATCGATCTTGCGATTTCCGATCTTGGTCATGACCGAGCCGAACGGTTTGAAATCGTTGACTAGGGTCTGATCGACCAAGATGTTCCGGTCTGCAAGGAACAGAATTCGCTTCGCGGCCCCGGCCTTCCACAGGCGCCAGATGATCTGAAAAGTGGTGTAGGTCTTCCCTGTTCCCGTTGCCATCACTAGTAGGACACGCTTTTCGCCCTTTGCGATCGCTTCGATCGTTCGGTTGATAGCTTCTGCCTGATAGTATCGCGGCTCCTTACCGGAGCCGTCATCGTGGTACGGTTCCATCAGCAATTGCTGCTCATCGTCCTCAATGCCGCGATAGGATCGGTATCGATCCCAGAGTGTTTGAGGGTCAGGGAATGCATCCAGTTCAAGCGATGTTTCGATATCTTCTCCGTGCTTTGGATGCTTGTTGTGTTGTTCGAAGCCATCCCCATTTGAGCTGAATGCCGTGGGGATTTTCATGATATCCGCGTACCCGAGGGCCTGCTGCATCCCCTGGCCAACCGAGTGATTGTTGTCCTTTGCTTCCAAAACAGCCACTGGTAACGAAGGCTCCCAGGACAAAACATAGTCAGCGAATTTTTTCTTCTTCTTGTTTCGTGATGACAGTGTGCCGCGCACAATTATTGGCCCAGGTGTAAGAGTGACCTCTCGCCGGATTTGCGTGAACGGATCCCAACCAGCCTGTTTAAGCGATGGCGTTATATATAGATCGCAAATGTCTGACTCGCTCAGCTTCTTTTTTTCCTCTGGCGACAAAGACATCGTATAAATCGGCTCCTAGCAGACAGCATCAGCGTGTTGATGCGATCAATTGCTTACCACTGCACTATACAATTATACGCAAAAGCGTATATTGCATAGAGGGAACTTCGATGCGGAGACACAGCCATAGATATTCGGATTTCAAACCCGCAAGACCTTGGCATTGCACTGGGCCGAGCTCGGAAGGCTGCCTCACTGACCCAAGCCGAAGTCGCCGGAAAAGCGGACGTAAGACAGGCAACAGTTTCCAAGGTCGAAAGTGGTGACCAAGGCGTGCGTCTGGAAACAGTCCTGTCGCTTATCGAAGCAAATGATCTCGAACTGATCGTAAGGTCGAAGACAAGCCGCTAGCTATTTGACCTGAATAGGTCGGCTACGTCGATTTCCAGTGCATCAGCGATCCGAACGACGGTCTTCAGGCCGGGGTTCCTCTCACCCCGCTCGATTCCACCAATGTAGGTCCGGTCAAGGTCAACAGCATGGGCAAAGCTTTCCTGTGAGTAACCTCGCTGTTTGCGAGCTGCCCGGAGGTTCTCGCCAAAATCCCGCACTGTAAATCGGTTCGACATCCTCCCTAGGGGCAAGAAAGATGTTTTATCGTCTACGGACTTATCGTATCATTTTGTGATGGAAGGCAGCATTCGGGGTGTTTCTGGTGTTTGACCACTTTCAAAACGGCAAGATTGAGAAAACATCCCGACAGTTCATAGAACTTCGGGATCTTGCACGCACACGTCTGTGCGCCATCAAGCAGTTTCCCGGGACCAACGTATTTGCGAGATTGAAGCGTCAAGTCGCTCTATCGAAACTCAATGCCATGTTGTCTTTCTATGGTTGGGCTATCAAACGCGACGGAACCATGGTCGAAGTCCGTGTGCGTGGCGAACCGGTAGACC
Source organism: Tateyamaria sp. ANG-S1 (assembly GCF_000814025.1). GTDB lineage: Bacteria > Pseudomonadota > Alphaproteobacteria > Rhodobacterales > Rhodobacteraceae > Tateyamaria. Next base: position 227,628 of record NZ_JWLL01000003.1, read on the forward strand.
TTAACCTGCTAGAAAATGACAGCTTGCGGTATGGCAGCATTGAGGACGTGAACGAATGGGCACGTCGATATTATGCAGCAACTGGTGTTCTGAGAGACCCGAGAGATGGCCGGGAGCTTGCCGCCGTATGTCAGGTTGATGAACTCAACGGCCTGGCGGAGCATGAGGCGCTCGCGGTCGCTGTTGAGCTCCAAATCGGTTGGATACTGAAGGAACGCGTGCAGGAAGTCTTTCTTCGCCGCCTTGCTTTTTCGCGCGCCAGTGATGTGAGCCTGAAGCGAGTCCCAGATCGAGAAGTTGCTGTCCTCTGGCTTTGCGTGAATGAAACGCTCAAGCCTCATGATCCGATCATTGCGGGTCCGCCTGGTTCGAGTCTCCGCAACGGGGTCAGGTGCCTCAAACGCAGCGTAAGGCGAATACACCAAAGGCGGCACATCGCGTATCCAAAAGGTCTGAGCGCGCATAAGCTCGTTCAACTTCAGTTCCGACCTTGTGTGCCAGGCTGATCTCAGCAACTTCTCGCGACACCCCGGGTTGTTCCGCTGCCCAGTCGCGGAACGTAGAGCGGAACCCATGCACGGTGATGCCCTCAACTTTCATTCGTCGTAGAAGCATGAGCATTGCCATGTTGCTCATAGGTTTGTGACGCTTCTGACCTTCGAAAACGACTTCTGATCTTAGAGCTTTGAGCGGCTCGATGATCGCCAACATCTCCGCTGTCAGCGGGACGCGATGCTCCACGTCCGCCTTCATTCGTTCAGCCAGAACGGTCCATAGCTTCTCTTCGAAATCAAACTCTTCCCAGCGTGCGTGCAGAACCTCACTGGTAAGGCTCGCTGTCAGACACGTGAACATCAGTGCCTTCGCTGCCATGGCGTCTTTGGTCGCCAGGTTGGCGTAGAACTCTGGAACGTCTTTCCAGTGCATTGCCTTGTGGTGCTGCACCTTCTGTTTGACCTGTGGCAGCACACGGGCGTCGCGGATTGTTGTCACGGGGTTCTCGCCGTCTCGGAAGCCCTTTGACTTTGCCACGTCCAGCACGGCTTTGATCCGCTGAGCGAGGCGTTTGGCTGTTTCGTGTTTCTCTGTCCAGACCGGGAGCAGGACTTGCAGCACCTCCGGCTGACCGACCTCCGATACAGGCAAGCGCCCGATCTTGGGGAAAGCATACTCGGACAGCGTGTTAATCCATTGCTGGCCGTGCTTGGGGTTCTTCCATGTCGGCAGGCGCTCGATGTGGACCTGACGCGCGATCTCTTCGAAGCAAGGGATTTCCTGACGTCCGTTGTAGCGTGGATTGATGCCCTGCTTTGCGAGGCGGCGATACTCCAAGGCTCGGTCTCGCGCTTCGTTGAGAGTCACGACATCCGCACCGCCCAGGCCGAAGTCCGTCCGCAGCGGCTTGCCTTCGCGGTTGCGTTGGCCCTTAACTGTTACGCGAACGATCCAGCGACGCGCACCAGATGGATCGACCACAAGGTACAACCCACTCCCGTCGCCATGGCGACCGGGGCCGAGGGTTCGCACCAGATTCTTCGTCAGCTTTCCGCTCAGAGCAGCCATAAAATACCACGTTTTCTACCACGCAATGAATAGAAACGAGTCTAATCGAAGAAAACTCAATGGCAACAATGAATGCGGATAAACCAACAAAAACAGCCCCATAAGGGTCCTAACAGCATCGAATGTAACTGCATAAAAGTGGTGGGTGGCGGAGACGAAGGGATTCGAACCCTCGAGACGGTTTCCCGCCTACTCCCTTAGCAGGGGAGCGCCTTCGACCACTCGGCCACGTCTCCGCTGACCGCTCTAACGAAGTGGACACAGACGTGCAAGACGGGAATGTCATCACAGCGAAAACAGGTCTTACCGCTGTCGCAATGATGACCTGAACATGCGTCGGTCCGCGCCGCAGCGCGACCGCGCAGCGCATGATCTGGCGCCACTCAGGTGTTGAACAGGAAATGCATCACATCACCATCCTTGACGACGTACCCCTTTCCCTCGGCGCGCATCTTGCCGGCATCCTTGGCCGCCTGCTCGCCACCCAACGTGACAAAATCGTCATAGGCGATGGTCTCGGCCCGGATGAACCCTTTTTCAAAGTCCCCGTGGATCACACCTGCGGCCTTGGGCGCAGACGTGCCCGTCTTGATCGTCCAGGCGCGCGCCTCTTTCGGGCCGACGGTAAAGTATGTCTCAAGATGCAGCAGCTCATAGCCCGCGCGGATCAACCGGTCGAGGCCCGCTTCCGACAGCCCCATCTCCTCAAGGAACATCTGGGCTTCATCGTCCTCAAGCTGGCTGATCTCTTCCTCGATCTGGGCCGAAATCACGACGTGGCTGTTGCCCTGCGCCGCGGCCATCTCGGCCACCTTGGCCGAATGCGCGTTGCCCTCGGCGGCTTCGGCCTCACCCACATTGCAGACGTACAGAACAGGCTTGGTCGTCAAAAGCTGCAGCATCGCCCAGGCCTTGGCGTCCTCGTCATCAATCTCGACCACGCGGGCAGGCTGACCGTCTTCCAGCGCAGCCAACGCCAGCTTCATCAGCCGCTCCTGCTGCACCGCTTCCTTGTCGCCCCCACGCACCTTACGCACGATGTTTTGCAGACGCTTTTCAAGGCTTTCGATGTCGGCCAGCATCAACTCGGTCTCGATCGTCTCGGCATCGGCGACGGGGTCCACACGACCTTCGACGTGGGTCACGTCGCCATCCTCGAAACAGCGCAGCACATGGGCGATGGCGTCGACCTCGCGAATGTTGGCCAGAAACTGGTTGCCCAGCCCCTCCCCCTTGGACGCGCCTTTGACCAGCCCCGCGATGTCGACAAAGGTCATCCGGGTCGGGATGATCTGCTTGGACGCCGCAATCGCCGCCAGCTTGTCCAGCCGCGCATCAGGCACGGCGACCTCGCCCACATTGGGTTCAATCGTACAAAACGGAAAGTTTGCAGCCTGCGCGGCAGCGGTCTTGGTCAACGCATTGAACAGGGTCGACTTGCCGACATTTGGCAGGCCCACGATACCCATCTTGAAACCCATCGGAACGATCCTTCTGTGCGGTTGCGCCGCTTCTAGCAGGACGGCCAACAGGTGCAAGGCGGTGACAGGTGGGCGAAAAAGTGAACGGCCGCAGCGTGAAAGGGTTTGAAGTGAAAGCCGCAGGTAGCGCAGTGTGCGCGAATTGGCACCCATACGGTGCAGACAAGTAAGTTACGACGCAGGATCAATACCATGGCCCGCATTTTTATTGCGATATTCGTTTTCCTCTTTGGCGCTGCAGGCGCAATGGCCCAGGAATGGACCCTGGGCCTCGGCACCACCGATTTCGGGGACCAGGGTCAGGACAGCGCAGCAATCGACCTCGAATACCGCCACACACCCTTTGTGCAAAAACGCATCCTGTCGGTGGCCTGGGGCGCAAATGTCAGCCTGACGGGCGAAGGCGACGCCTTTATCGGCGGCGGGATCTGGTCGCGCTGGCAGTGGCAAAGCGGCTGGTTCATCGACAACAGCATCATGCCCGGCTTTTTCGAGGAAGGGACAGCCGGCAATGACCTTGGCTCGTCCTTCGAAATACGGTCCCTATTGGGCGTCGGCTATCAGTTCGACAACGGCCACGCGATCTCGGCCTCCATCTCGCACAAATCGAACGCGAGCCTGGCCGACGACAACCCCGGCATGAACGTTTACAACATCAGGTACCATTTCCGCTTCTGACGGCGCTTGCCTTTCCCGCACCGCTTTGGCAGGGACAGCGGAACGCTTAAGGGAGAGCAGGATGACAACCCGGATCGACGCCAAATTCGCCGCCCTCAAGGCCGAAGGCCGCAAGGCTTTCGTGTCTTACATCATGGCAGGCGACCCGGACTACGACACGTCCCTTGAGATCGTAAAGGGTCTGCCGGGCGCTGGCGTGGACGTGATCGAACTGGGCCTGCCCTTCACCGACCCCATGGCCGACGGGCCCACCATCCAGCTCGCAGGCCAACGGGCGCTTGAGGCAGGCATGACCCTTGACCGCACGCTCGATCTGGCGCGTGCGTTCCGCGAAACGGACAACACGACCCCCATCGTGCTGATGGGCTACTACAACCCGATCTATTCGCGCGGCGTGGACACGTTTCTGGCCCAGGCCAAAGAGGCCGGGATCGACGGGCTGATCGTCGTCGACCTGCCCCCCGAAGAAGACAGCGAATTGTGCATCCCGGCCCAAGCCGCGGGCCTCAACTTCATCCGGCTCGCCACGCCGACCACGGATGACAAGCGCCTGCCCCGCGTGCTGCAAAACACCTCCGGCTTTGTCTACTACGTCTCTATCACAGGGATCACAGGCGCGGCCGAGGCGGAGGCAGGCGATGTCGGCCCCGAGGTCGCGCGCATCAAGTCCGCCACCGATCTGCCCATCATCGTAGGCTTCGGCGTCAACACGCCCGAAAAGTCGCGCGCCATTGCCTCCGTTGCCGACGGCGCCGTGGTCGGCTCCGCCATCGTCAGCAAGATCGGCGCAGGCGACAGCGTCGACAGCGTTCTGGAATTCGTGAAAAGCCTGGCCGACGGCGCACACGCGGCATAGCCAGCAAGTCTATGCCGAAATCGCTCCCTCTATACGGGAAACGTATGTAATTATTGAATTTTCGTCTGAATGCGGCAATGTTCGGTCCACGACCGAAGACCTAAATACCTTGATTCAGACCACCGCCTCCCCATCCGATATTTCGGAAACACTGCTCGCACAGACGGGCGACGCCCTCCTGTCCGGCGCGTTCGAGACATTCGCAGCGTGCTTCAGCCTCCCCTACACTGTCGAGACGGTGAACGGCCAAAACGTTATCAGATCGCGCGACAGCCTGAGGACGACATTCGATGCCGTGCACGGGCATCTCATGAAACAGCAAGTGACGATGATGGCACGCCATTGCGTGTCCGCCAGCTTCCGGTCCCCGGACGAAGTGGCCGCAACCCACGAAACACGCCTCATCAGCCGCGATATTCTGGTTCAGGAACCCTACCCGGCCTTTTCGCTGATCAAGCGCCAGCCGGACGGGTCATGGAAGGTCCACTTCACATCATATGTGATTGTCGATTCCACCGACCTGAACAACGCCCTGCAAACCTAGGCGCGGGGTATCCCGCCCTTCGCTTCCACATGCGCGATGGCCGCGTCCACAGCCTCTGCAATCGACATCTCCGAGGTGTCCAGCAACAGCGCCCCATCCGCCGGGCGCATCGGCGCCGCCTCACGCTGACTATCGCGCGCATCACGGGCCCGCACATCCGCCAGCACCTCGGCCAGCGTGCGGTCATCACCCTTCTCCCGCAGCTCTTTCCAGCGTCGCTCCGCACGCACTTCAGCGCTCGCCGTCACAAACAACTGCGCTTCGGCATCGGGATAAATGACTGTGCAAATGTCGCGCCCATCCAGCACCGCACCGCCGGACCGCCGGGCAAAGCCGCGCTGAAAGTCCAAAAGCGCTGCCCGCACGTCCGCAATCACCGCCACCCGGCTCGCGGCCTGCGCCACCTCTGCGGTGCGCAACCGCCCGTCTTCCAGCGCACTGGGGTCCAGCGCCCGCGCCGCCGCCACCGGATCGGCCCCGTCCAGCGTTAACGCCCCAACGGCACGGTACAAAAGCCCGGTATCCAGATGCGCAAACCCGAAATGCGCTGCAACAGCACGCGCGATGGTGCCCTTGCCCGCCGCCGCAGGCCCGTCAATGGCAACAGTAAACACCAGCGCCGACATCACCCGCCGCGCTGAATGTCGGCGCCCAGCCCCCCCATCAGCGCCTCGAAAATCGGGAAGGAGGTCGCAATCGGCCCGCCATCATCCACGCTCATCGGCTTCTGCGTCGCCATCCCCATAACAAGGAACGACATCGCAATCCGGTGATCCAGATGGCTCGCGCAGGTCACGCCGCCCGGCACATTCCCATGGCCAAGGCCCGTGACAGTCCACCAATCCGGCCCATCCTCGACCGTCACACCCGCCGCGCGCAAACCAACGGCCATAGCGTCAATCCGGTCACTTTCCTTGACGCGCAATTCCTTGACCCCCGGCATATGGGTCTCGCCGCTGGCAAAAGACGCCACAACCGACAGCACAGGGTATTCATCAATCATGCTCGCCGCACGCTCGGCCGGCACCTCGATCCCCTTCAGATCGGGGGAAAACCGCGCGCGCAGGTCAGCCACAGGCTCCCCACCTTCCTCGCGCTCATTCTCGTACACCAGATCGGCCCCCATCTCGCGCAGCGTGGTGAACAGCCCCGCCCGCGTCGGGTTCAACCCGATATTGGGCACCAGGACATCCGACCCGGGCACGATCAGCGCCGCACACACCGGAAACGCGGCCGAGGACGGATCGCGCGGCACATCAATATGCTGCGGCTTAAGTTCCGGCTGCCCTTTGAGCGTGATGACACGCCCCTCCTCCGTCACCTCAGTCGAAATCTCGGCGCCAAACCCCGCCAGCATCCGCTCCGTATGATCGCGTGTCGCCTCTTCCTCGATGACAACAGTCTCACCCGGCGCATTCAGCCCGGCCAGCAGGACGGCAGACTTCACCTGCGCCGACGGCACCGGCACGGTGTAGCGCACCGGCACCGGATCAGCAGCCCCCACCAATGTCATCGGCAACCGCCCCCCGGCCCGGCCCACCGCCTGACAGCCAAACAGCGCCAGCGGGTCCGTCACCCGCGCCATGGGCCGCCCGTTCAGGCTCGCATCGCCAGTAAACGTCACCGAAATGGGCGAGGTCGCCATCGCGCCCATGATCAAACGCACACCCGTGCCGGAGTTGCCGCAATCAATCACCTGATCAGGCTCCGCAAACCCACCAACGCCAACACCATGCACCGACCAGGACCCACCACCATGGTTGATCACCTCAGCGCCAAAAGCCTGCATGGCCTTCCCGGTGTCCAGCACATCCTGCCCTTCCAGCAACCCGGTGATGGTGGTCTCCCCCACCGCCATGGCCCCCAGAATGAGCGAGCGATGCGAAATCGACTTGTCACCCGGCACCTCCGCCACACCGCTCAGCGGCCCACAGGCGGAGGACGTCATTGGGATAGGATCACCGTGGCTGGACATGTTTGCGCTCGCATCAATTCAATCGGCGCAGACCTACCCCGCCCGTCTGACCTCGTCCAGACCGCCTACATGTTTCTTCTGACCGAAAATACCACGGGGGAGCGCGGCACGCGCGGGGGCAGAGCCCCCAAAATCCCTATCCAACCCGCTGAAACGTCAGATAATGCGGCACCCGCCCCTCGCGCAGCGCCTTCTGCTCATAGCGCGTGCTGATCCAGTCCCCCCAAGGCTCCCGCCAATCGGTCGGACGCTCGGCCAACCACTCAAAGCCCGCCTGCGGCACCTCTTCCAGCGTCTGACGCACATAATCGGGAATGTCGGTCGCCACGCGAAAGATCGCCCCGGGCTGCATCACACGCGCCAAAGGCTCCAGATGTTCCTGCGTGACAAAGCGGCGGCGATGGTGCCGCGCCTTGGGCCACGGATCGGGGTAGAGCAGAAAGGCCCGCGCAATCGACGCCTCGGGCAGCACATCCATCAGATCCCGCGCATCGCCGGGATGCACGGCCAGATTCTCCACCCCAGCCCGCCGAATTTTTCCCAGAAGCATCGCGACACCGTTGATATAAGGCTCCGCCCCAATGATCCCGACATCTGGGTTCTGGGCAGCCTGATGCACCAGATGCTCACCGCCGCCAAAGCCAACCTCAAGCCACACAGGCTTGCCCCCGAACAGCGCATCCAGATCCAGCGGATCGCGCGCAGGATTGTCCTCCCACGACACGGGTCCCGGCGACAGCGCCTCCAGATCTTCATCCAGATAGCGTTTCTGACTGTCCTTCAGGGTCTTGCCCTTGAGACGTCCATAGAAGTTGCGATGGGGGCGTTCGGTCATGGCGCGCCGTGTAGCGCGGCGCGCTGACAGGGGCAATGGGGACGGACCCGTAAGGCACAGGTGTCCTGCGCCCTGCCGCGCTCAATCCCGCGCCGCGTCCAGATATTCACGCAACTCGGTCAGCACAGGCCGTATCTCAACCAGCCGGGCAATATCGAAATCCTCGGCGAGCTTCGCAAACTCCGGGCCAAGGGCCGCAATGGTGCCCGCACGCACCTCGCGCCCCTTGTCCGTCAGCCACACGCGCTTTGACCGGCCATCGTCCGGGTTCGGACGCATCTCGACCAGCCCATGCTGCTCCAACCCTTTCAGCGTATGGGTCATCGTCGTCTTGGGCACCTGAAAGGCGCGCGCAATCTCCATCGGCGTGCGCCCATCGCCCACGCGGGTCAGATGGTTCAGCACACCAAAATGGGGCGCAATCAGCCCATGAGGCAGCCGCGCCTCCAGGATGGCGCGGCTCAACTGTTCGATGATGCCGATCTCGTTGAATACTTCGAAAAAGACCGACGGGTCGCTGTCATCCATGCACGATCTTGCTTTCCAATCCCCAGCGCGGGCTCTGCGGCACCGCTGTGCCATATCCCAATCGGCCCAACATTTGCACGGTTTGCCCGCCGGGCGCCAGCATCGCATGCGCCTCATCATAAAGGCCGGCCATTTCCGGGAATTCCTGCAAGGGCTGGCTCATGGGCTGCATCCCCAGCCCGGCCGCGGTGGTGGCAAGGTTCAGGCGCAGCCAATCCCGCCCCGCGATGATCTGATCGGCGCGGCTGTTGCCGTCGGTCGTCAGCCAGACATAGGCCATGCCGGTCATCGCCGTCGCCGTCACCATCTCCAACCCCTGCTTGTACGACATGCCGCCCGGGTCCATCGCCGCCGCGCGGCTGAACAGGCCGGTCAGGCGCAACGCTTCGAATTGCGGCCCGGAAAAGTCGATCCCGTCGGGGTTCGCATCCACTTCGCGATGCCCGATCCGGAACAGATCAACACTTTCCTTGTAGGTGCGCGGCGTTTCGAATTCGATCTCGAACGCGCGGGCGGTCAGCAGGCGCAAGGTGGTAACGCGGTCCGGATCATTGGTCGCCGCGACACCCGAACCATGTATGACTGGGGCAACGATGCGCTCCAACGCCTCCTGCGATACGGGCTGCGCGGTGTCATATGGCTCTTTCAAAGACCGCCGGTCCATCACGTGATCAAACAGCGGCGAAGGCGCCGCCGCCCCCGGCGTGAACCGCGCCACGGCCACGCGGCGACTGTCCAGCGCGGCGGCATCCTCCCCATCGGGAAAGACATCCAGTTCCACCCCAATCCCCTCCTCTGCGGCGGCCAGCACCATCAACTCCAGAAAACAGCCCAGCCCCACGACAATCTGACGGCTGAACGGATCCGTGTGTGGCAGCAACCGGTCGGTATCGACGCGCAAGGTCACCTCACCGTCGGTGCGCAAGTCCACCTGCCACGGCTGACGGTTGTGCGGGTTGGGCGCGAGGATGGCATAGGACAACGCCCGCATGCGCGGTTCGGCATAAGTGCCAGCGGCTTCCCAGGGCTTCAGCGCCGTCCGTGGCATGCGGGTGACAGCATATGCGCCAGCACCAGACGCAGCCAGAATTGAACCGCCCCCAAGCAGAGCGAGGGTTTTGCGACGAGTGAAAGGCATCGGATGCTCCATTTGTACGATTTCGAACTACACTAACAATATAATACGATATCGCATCAAACAAGTTCTACTTCGTACTTTATGACGTTCGACAGATCATCTCTTGCCCGAAACAGCCCATATTGGTAAGCAAACATAACCAATATCGGAAGTTTGCCATGCCCGTCATCACCACAATCGATGATCTCAAACGCATCTACGAGCGCCGCGTGCCGCGCATGTTCTACGATTACTGCGAATCCGGCAGCTGGACGGAACAGACCTTCCGCGACAATTCCTCGGACTTCGATGACATCCGCCTGCGCCAGCGCGTGGCCGTCGACATGTCGGGCCGCTCGACCAAATCCCAGATGATCGGCCAGAACGTCGCCATGCCCGTCGCCCTCGCCCCCGTGGGCCTCACCGGGATGCAGCACGCCGACGGCGAGATGAAGGCCGCACGGGCGGCCGAGAAATTCGGCGTCCCCTTCACGCTATCGACCATGTCCATCAACTCGATCGAGGATGTCGCAGGCTTCACCGACGCCCCCTTCTGGTTCCAGCTCTACACGATGAAAGACCAGGACTATGTCAGCCGCCTGATCCAACGGGCCAAGGACGCAAACTGCTCCGCCCTCGTCATCACGCTCGACCTCCAGATCCTCGGCCAGCGGCACAAGGACCTGAAAAACGGCCTCTCCGCCCCGCCAAAACTCACGGCCAAGACCATAGCGAACCTCGCCACCAAATGGGCCTGGGGGATCGAGATGCTGTCGGCCAAGCGCCGCGAGTTCGGCAACATCGTGGGCCACGTGGATGGCATCAGCGACGCATCATCGCTTGGGGCCTGGACCGCAGAGCAATTCGACCCGACCCTCGACTGGTCAAAGGTGGCCAAGCTGAAAGAGCAATGGGGCGGCAAGGTCATCCTCAAGGGCATCCTCGATGCCGACGACGCCAAGATGGCGCTCAAGGTCGGCGCCGACGCCATCATCGTGTCGAACCACGGCGGGCGGCAGCTTGACGGCGCGCTCAGCTCCATCCGCGCCCTGCCCTCGATCCTCGACGCCGTGGGCGATCAGGTCGAAGTGCATCTCGACAGCGGCATCCGCTCGGGCCAGGACGTCCTCAAGGCGCTCGCCATGGGGGCCAAGGGCACCTATATCGGCCGCGCTTTTGTCTACGGTCTGGGCGCTATGGGTCAGCAAGGTGTGACCGAGGCGCTCAATGTCATTCACAAGGAACTCGACACCACAATGGCGCTGTGTGGTGAAACGAACGTCGCCAATCTCGGGCGGCATAACCTGCTGGTGCCCGAAGGATTTGAAGGGCGTTGGCAATAGGGATTTCGCCGCGGGGCCCCGCGGCGACCGGCTGGGGCTCTGCCCCAGACCCCGAGGTATTTTTAGCCAGAAGAAGGGATATGCGGGCGTTGGCGGCCAAGCATCCGTCCCCATGACGGGAGGAGGAGTGCTGCCACCGCAAACATGATGCCGGCGACCACGTAGAAAGAGACGCGGAGACCGAACCCTTCGGCGACAAAGCCCATGATGACGGGACCGAGGAAAAACGCTGCATAGCCAAGGGCCGCGGCCTGACTGATCGCGGCAAGACGGTATTTCGGGCGCACGGCCTGCCCCACCAGTCCCAGCGCCAAGGGGCCGACGACCGACACACCAAGCCCACCCAGCAGGAACCCGGCATAGGCCATGGGCAGCCCTGTCGCCATCCCGGCAAGCGCCAGCCCAAGACCGGCAATGCACGACGCCACAACCATCAACCGGAAGGGCGGCCAGCTTGCGCCAAAGATGTGCCCGCCCAAACGCCCCACGGCCATGCCAGTGGCCAGCAGCGCCGGGCCCATCGCCCCCTCAGCCGGGCCACCGCCCAGCGTCCGCTCCACATGCAGCGCCGACCAGCCCTCGGACGCGGCCTCTCCCAGAAAGGCCGACAGGACAACCAGACCGCCAACCCAAACCAGAAGACGCGGCATGCCGCTTGCATCCTGCGTGTCCTCCTCGGTCAGCGTCCGCACCGGCAGGATCAGCCAGGGGCTGAGAATGGCCACCGCCAGCATGAGCACCGAAAAAATGGCGACCGGCCCATACCCGCCCTCACGTGCCACACCCACGGCCACAGCAGCCAGCGCATAGGACACCGAAAACAAACCGTGGTTCAGGTTCATCAGCGACCGGCCCGTGCTGGCCTCGGCCTCGCTCACCTCGGCATTGGCCAGCACATCCGCGATCCCAGACCCGCCCGCCGCCAGAAACAGCGCAATGCCCATCACCAGCGACGTCTGCGCTGCACCCGCCAGCACAAAGCCCGACGCCATCACCGCAGCCCCCGCAATCATCGCCCACCGCCCAATCAGACGGTGCAGCAGCGGCGCCAGCCACATCGCCATGATCGCGCCGGTCGACCCGATCAGAATCAACGTGCCCCAGGCCCCGTCGCTCACACCGATCTGGCCCTTGATCACCGGCATCTGGGCAGAAAACGCAGCCCAGCCAAAGCCCACGATAACAAAGCCCATCAGGGCGCGGCGCGAGGCGATGATGTCATCCAGAAGTCTCATGTCCCAGCGGTGACACGGGGCCCTCACCTCGTCCAGCCCTCGCGCACGTATTTTGCGTCTTTTCACGGCCCCAAAACCGGTCTATAGCGCAGCCTTCACGCGGGGTGACAGCCTTGGAGGCACCCTGCCCTAACTTTGGAGAATACATATGGCTGGAGAGATTCCTGATCTCGAAGCCCTGGAACGCACGGGGACAGGCAAGGGCGCCGCTCGTCAGGCCCGCCGCGACGGCATGGTTCCAGGGATTGTTTTTGGTGGCGACGCAGATCCGCTGCCGATCAATCTGCCCTTCAACAAGCTGTTCAAAATGCTGAAAGCCGGTCGGTTCAAGTCGACCCTGTTCAACATGAAAGTCGAAGGCCACGAGGACGTCCGCGTCATCTGCCGCGACGTGCAGCGCGACGTGGTCAAGGACCTGCCCACGCACGTGGATTTCATGCGCCTGCGCCGCACTACCAAGATCAACCTGTTCATCGGCGTTGAAGTGGAAGGCGAAGACGTCTCGCCCGGCCTAAAAAAAGGCGGCGTGTTGTCGCTGGTCCGCCCAGAGGTGGAACTGGTCGTGACAGCTGGCGACATTCCCGAAAGCATCACCATCGACGTGAGCGGCGCGGAAGTCGGCGACAGCATCACCATCTCTTCCGTGACGCTGCCAACAGGCGCCAAGCCGACCATCGACCGTGACTTCGTGATCGCGACGATCACCGCACCGTCGGGCCTGCGCTCGTCCGAGAACGAGGAAGGCGCCGCCGAGGGCGAAGAGGCCACCGAAGCGGCTGGCGAAGAATAATCGCCCAACTTTGTTTGGGTTAAGATCAGGCCGCTCCGATCCGGGGCGGCCTGTTTCGTTTCGGCATATCCTGCGCGGCTCCTAACAAATTCTGAAGCGACATGAGAAAAGGTTAACCCTTTTCAATATCTTAACGGCCGCGCACCACCCAAAACACGCAATTTGCGGGCGAAAATGTGCAGTTTGTGCAAATCGGGCCTGAATCGCAGGGGATTCCGGAGGCCAAAACGCGCAGTTTGCGTTGAAAAATGTGTAGTTTTACCGCACGCGGGCCGAACGCTCCGACCGTACGGTGCGTTTACGCATTGCTGGACCCGCCCCTGCCCGCCCTTTATGCTGCGCTGCAACATGACACGAGGGCATCCATGAAACTGATCGTCGGTCTGGGCAATCCCGGACAGAAATACGCGCGGAACCGGCACAATATCGGATTCATGGTTCTGGACCGCATTGCCGCCGATCACGGCTTCCCGACATGGAAGTCCAAGCATCAGGGATCGGTGTCCGAAGGACGCTTTGGCTCGACCCGCGCGATCCTGCTGAAGCCCGAAACCTACATGAACAAATCGGGCGACAGCGTCGGCGCCGCGATGCGATTTCACAAGCTGGAACCCGAGGATGTCATTGTTTTACATGACGAAATTGACCTGGCACCGGGCAAGGTGCGCTGGAAGATCGGCGGCGGACATGCCGGGCACAACGGCCTGCGTTCGGTCCACGCCCATATCGGCGCCGACTATGCGCGCGTCCGGCTGGGCGTTGGACATCCGGGGCACAAGGATGCGGTCCCCGGCTATGTCCTGCGCGACTTTCCGAAAGCCGATGAGGCATGGCTCGACGATGTCATACGCGGATGTTCCGATGGCGCGCCCCATCTAGCCGTGGGTGACGGGGCCAAGTTTATGAACGCCGTCGCGCTCCGCGTGGCCCCACCCCGTTCAAGCAACACTCAGAAAAAGGGAGAAAATACAAAGGCTTCCGAAGTCGAAGCCGCACCCGAGCTGGACAACCGCTCGCCTATTCAGAAACTGATGGACCGATTTTCATGACCTTACGTGACGCCTTTTTGAACCAATCCAAAACCTGTGCCCATATGGGCTCACCCCTAATGGGGCGGGTCCTCGGCATTCTCGCGGACCGCTGGGATCCGGACACGGCACTTGGTCAAAAAATGGCGGAATATCAGGGGGATATCGGGCCTGCCGGGCATTCGCTTCCGCTCCGGATCGGCGGCGGTCTACACGCGCTTGTGCTGCAAGGCAAGGATGCTGACCTGATCAATGCCTACCCCCCCAACACGGCAGACGACACAGCTCTTGAAAGCGCCGTCCTGAACGCATTGAAAACACACGAAGATTTCTTTCTCGACTGGACCCGAAACGCCCCACAGACCAACGAGGTCCGGCGCAGCGCGGCGCTGATCCCGATGGCGCATGTCGCCCTGTCGCATTTCGACCGGCCCATCGTCCTGTCTGAACTGGGCGCAAGCGGCGGGTTGAACCTGATGTGGGACCACTTCGCGCTCGAAACTCCCACGTACCGCTTCGGGCCGGAGGATGCCGCGCTCACGCTCAGCCCCGAGTGGACTGGCCTGGTGCCGCCCAAGAGTTCTCCACAGGTTGTGGATAGATCGGGTGTGGACCTCAATCCTCTGAATTTACATGATAAAAAAGACCGGATGGCGCTCCTGTCCTATCTCTGGGCCGACCAACCGCACCGGGTCGAACTGACCCGCTCCGCCACATCCGTGCTGACCGCCAAGGTTGACCAGGGGGATGCCATCGACTGGCTGGAACAGCGTCTGGCAACCGCGCCAGAGGGTCATATGCACATGATCCAGCACACGGTCGCATGGCAGTATTTCCCCGCAGACGCACAGGCGCGGGGCACAGCCATGATTGAAGCCGCCGGAGCGAAGGCGACACCGGAGACGCCCCTCGCCTGGATGCAGATGGAAACCGATGGCGATACGACCGGCGCGGTTGGCGCTGCGTTAACCTTGCGCTTGTGGCCGGGCGACCTCACCCTCAACCTTGGACGCGCCGATTTTCACGGTCGATGGATCAACTGGGCGGGATAATGCCTAGCGCTGATTAACCGACTGGGGATAGCAGCGCGCAAGGTGAGGATGAAAATGCGAAAAGTCGCAAAATGGATATTTCGGGGCCTTTTGGCTCTAGCATTAGCCGCAGTTGTGATCGGTTTGTGGAAACGGGAAGAGATCACACGCCTGCTTGCAGTGAACAGTTTGTTCGATGAAACCCGCATTGTATCGAACTTTTCGAACATGGATGGCGCATTCCTGCATCGCGAAATCCCGAAGGGCGACACCCCTGTCAGTCCGCTGCCAATGGGCACAGCGCTGGATATGCCCGCCGGGTATGACGAGTGGGTGACCGCCCGCACGGTGACCTCCACCCTTGTCCTCAAGGACGGCCAGATCGTGCATGAGGCTTACTACCAAGGAACGGGACCGAATGACCTGCGCATCAGCTGGTCCGTCGCAAAAAGCTATCTGTCGGCTTTGTTCGGCATCCTTGTGGACGAGGGTGCGATCACATCGCTGGACGCACCTGTCACCGACTATGCGCCCGCTCTTGCAGGTGGTGCCTATGACGGGGCGACCATTCGGAACGTTCTGCAGATGACGAGCGGCATCACATTTGACGAGGACTACCTGGATTATAACAGCGATATCAACAGGATGGGCCGCATTATCGCCTTGGGCGGCAAGATGGACAACTTTGCCGCTGGCCTGACAGAAACCTTCGCGTCAGCCGGCGAGACCTGGCAATACACCTCAATCGACACGCATGTGGTCGGCATGGTGGCACGCGGTGCCACGGGCCGTGACATCCCGGACCTGATGGCCGAAAAGCTGATCGGGCCGCTGGGACTTGAGCGCGCGCCCCTCTACCTCACCGACGGTGTCGGCGTGGCCTTTGTCCTTGGCGGGCTCAACATCACGACCCGCGACTATGCCCGGTTCGGGCAGATGATCCTGCAAAACGGCACATGGCAGGGCCAGCAGATCGTTCCTGCGGATTGGATCGCCGCCTCGACCCGCCCAAGCGCACCGACACGGCCAGGCAAGATCGGGTACGGCTATCAATGGTGGATCCCCGTCGGCGCGTCCGAAGGGCAGTTCACGGGCCGTGGTATCTACGGTCAGTACCTCTATATCGACAAAGAAGCGGGTGTCGTGATTGTCACCACTGCGGCGGATCGCAAGTTTCGCGAGGCTGGCGTAAGTGCTTCGAATATCGACATGTTCCGCCAAATCGTGGCCGCAACGGAGTAAAACATGGAACCCGATGAAAGCGTCAACGTCCTGGGCACTGCGCTTGAGGTTTGTGGCATGGACCCGGTCACCGGCTTCTTCCGCGACGGCCATTGCAACACCTGCGCCGCAGATCAGGGCAGCCACACGATTTGCGCAGTTATGACGGCCGAATTCCTCGCCTACTCCAAGTACGTGGGCAACGACCTGAGCACACCGCGGCCCGAATACCGCTTCAAAGGGCTGAAACCCGGTGACAGTTGGTGTCTGTGCGCCTCGCGCTTCCTGCAGGCACACGAGGAAGGCTGCGCGCCAAAGGTCAGCTTGTCTGCAACGCATCTGCGGGCCTTGGATGTTGTCCCGCTCGACGTCCTGAAACAGCACGCGGCCTAGTGCTGTAACGGTCCATCCATCAGGTCATCAATAAACAAACTCAGCAATTGGGGCCGGCCCGATACGCCGGCCTTGCGGTAAATCGCATTGGTCTGCGCCTTGACTGTCCCCTCGGACGTCTCGCGCATTGCGGCAATGTCCTGGGTGCTGAACCCCTTGATCGAAAAGAGCGCCACGTCCCGTTCTGCCGGGGTCAGGCCCCACAGGGTGAATTTGTCCTCAAGTAGCTCCATGAAGGCGCCGGATGCCGCCCGAAGCTGGCTTTCCACATGCTCTGACCGTCGCATGGCGGCGCGCAGCATATAGGCCCCTACCCCCACCCCGATAATCAGACCAAGGGCGGCGGCAATCTCAATAAGTTCGTGAACCTGCCAATTGATCGGCGCAATGGGAAGGCCGAGCAAAGTAATGAGAATTTCGTACACAAAAAACACGGCACACAACGTTTGAACCAATAGAACAACTGAAAAAATCACCATGTGTCGCGATATTCTGAATGCAGCACGACCCTCAGTCGTCGTCGCCATCGTCGCCTCCGTCATCCCCCCCGTCATCGCCGCCGTTGTCATCGCCACCGTCGTGGTCGCCGCCGTCATCATCGCCATCATCATCGTCGCGGTCGTCGTCATCATCACGATCGTCATCATCGCGGTCGCTGTCGCCATTGCGGTCTGCGTCGCCGCCACCGGACCGGCCTGGATTCACAATCTGGGTACCCTGACCCTCACCGTCCAGTTCGCGCCAATAGTCGCGCAAAATCTCACCGGTCACCGGGCTGACAACAATCTCGCGATACAGATCCCTGCTGCGCGCCACGATCCGCGACCGTCCCAGAAGGGTGCGGCGCACCTCAATCTGCGAAAAGCCCTGTTCGCGCAATTGCCGGACAATGCTGTCCTCAATCGGGCCAGCAAAACTCGCAGAGCTGAGCGCACAGGACAGCGCAAAGGCACAAAGCCACGTCTTCATATCATATACCCCGCCCGCAAAACTCGGGGAGCGGCTGTCGGGTGGACATATGGTGGGTCGATGTCTGCATCGTCGTCCTAGCCATCCTCACCGGCGTCGCCGCCGCCCCGGTCATCAATTCCATGGTCATCGTCATCACCCCGATCATCGTCACGCGCGTCCTGCCCGCCCAGGACATCCTCATCTTCGTCATCCGAGTGCGAGGACCATCCACCACCTGCAAACAAGTCCGAGAACTTGAACCGACCGTCGGTATCGGCCTCGCCCGTTGTAGCAATCAGCATTGCAATCGCCGTCAGAGTCACTGTCTTTTTCATCTCGTATCCTTTCTTTGTATGCATCACGGCGGAAATCCGCGACGTCACTCAGAAAAGGGACAAAAGTGCACTGATGCCCATGCTCTAGGGGTTTAATCTGCGCGGAGTAAACACATGACCAAACGGTCTAAACCGGAGTTTATGGTCCACGGTGCAGGCACCCGCAGTGGTGCGCCCACAAAAAAGGCGGGCCAAAGCCCGCCTCGCTTGCGTGTTTTGCGATTGCTTTATTCTACGTTGCGCCCCTCGGGGCCTGACATGTCAAAGCCAAGATGCCGCGCGACGGTGAAAATGTCCTTGTCCCCACGGCCACACATGTTCATGCAGATGATGTGATCAGAGGGCAGCGTAGGCGCAATCTTCATCACATGGGCGAGGGCATGGGACGGCTCAAGCGCGGGAATGATCCCTTCGGTCGTGCAGCAAAGCTGGAACGCCTCCAGCGCCTCCACATCCGTGATCGAGACGTATTCCGCCCGGCCAATATCATGCAGCCATGCGTGTTCCGGTCCGATGCCCGGATAGTCGAGACCGGCAGAGATTGAGAAGCCTTCGAGGATCTGGCCGTCATCGTCTTGCAGAAGATAAGTGCGGTTGCCGTGCAGCACGCCGGGGCGGCCGCCAGTGAGGGACGCGCAATGCTCCATCTTGGCATTCACACCCTTCCCACCCGCTTCGACACCAATGATCGCGACCTCTTTGTCATCGAGGAAGGGATAGAACAGGCCCATCGCATTGGACCCGCCACCGATGGCGGCGATCACCGTGTCGGGGAAACGGCCCTCGGCCTCGGTCATCTGCTCGCGGACTTCCTTGCCGATGATGCTTTGGAAGTCGCGGACCATGGCGGGGTACGGGTGCGGCCCGGCCACTGTGCCGATGCAATAGAACGTGTCGCGCACGTTGGTCACCCAGTCGCGCAGCGCATCGTTCATCGCGTCCTTAAGCGTGCCGCGACCTGAGGTGACCGGGATCACCTCCGCGCCCAGCAGCTTCATGCGGAACACGTTGGGGGCCTGACGCTCGACGTCATGCGCGCCCATGTAGACCACGCATTTCAGACCGAATTTCGCACAGACCGTTGCCGTGGCGACCCCGTGCTGCCCTGCCCCGGTCTCAGCGATGATCCGGGTCTTACCCATGCGCCGCGCCAGGATGATCTGGCCCAGCACGTTGTTGATCTTGTGCGCACCGGTGTGGTTCAGCTCGTCGCGCTTCATATAGATCTTGGCGCCGCCAAGATGCTCGGTCAGGCGCTCCGCGAAGTAGAGCGGGCTCGGACGCCCGACATAGTGTTTCCACAAATGGTCCATCTCGGCCCAGAAGCTGTCGTCGGTCTTGGCCTTTTCGTATTCCTCTTCCAGCGACAGGATCAGCGGCATCAAGGTCTCGGATACGAACCGCCCGCCAAAGTCGCCAAAGCGCCCGTTTTCATCGGGGCCGGTCATAAAGGAATTGAAAAGATCGTTGGCCATCGTCGCCTCCCGCGTTCAGGTCAGATCGCGTTTATACCCGATGTGAGAAGGGGTAAAGCCAAGCCGCTCATAGAACCGCGCACTGTCGGTGCGACCTTTGTTCATCGTGAGTTGCATCAGCTTGCAACAGGCGGCGCGCGACCGCTTTTCGGCATCGGCAAACATGGCTTCGCCAATGCTTTGCCCGCGCAGATGGCTGGCCACGCGCACGCCTTCGATCTGTGCACGGCGTGTGGCGCTCAGGGACAGGCCCGCGATGAATGTCAGGTGGTATGTGGCAATAACGTCACCCGCCAGTTCACCGACGATGACGGTGTTGTTTGGGTCTGCCTCAATCTCCCTGAACGTCGGCAGATAGGCATCAGCTTGGGTGCTTTCGCGGGTTGCGCCCAGCTTGTCGTCCATCAGAAGTGAGAGGATAGCGGGAACGTCAGCCTCTGTCGCGTTGCGAAAGGTGACGCTCATGCGCCCTGTGCCGCCGCCATAAAGGCGCGGATCAGGTTTGCGTCCTTTTCACCCGGTGCAGCCTCAACTCCCGAACTGATGTCCACCTGACGGGCACCGGTCAGGGCAACCGCTTCGGCCACGTTCTCGGCCGTCAGGCCCCCGGCGAGCATCCAGGGCACGGGCCAGCGCCGTCCCGAGATCAGACGCCAGTCGAAGGTTAGGCCATTGCCGCCCGGCAGATCTGCGTTCTTGGGCGGTTTCGCATCGACAAGGATCTGGTCTGCCACACGAATATATGCGTCGAGCGCAGGCAGATCGTCAGCGTCTGCAACGCCCACCGCCTTCATCACCGGCAAGCCATAGCGCGCCTTAATTTCGGCCACTCGTTCGGGCGTCTCGGCCCCGTGCAATTGCAACATGTCGAGCGGGACTTGGGCGACCAGCTCGTCCAGAAACTTATCATCAGCGTTCACGACCAACGCCACCTTGGCGACACCGGGAGGCACGTCCAATGCGAGCGCGCGTGCATCTGCGACGCTGATGTTGCGCGGGGACTTCGGGAAAAACACAAAACCGATGTACTTCGCGCCCGCCTCAACTGCTGCGGCCACGTGTTCGGGGCGTCCCAGGCCGCAGATTTTGACTGAAACGTCAGACATGGGCTTGGATTAGCTGGCTTCGTCCAGGAGCGCCAGCACCTCGTCCTTGCCCTCGTGCTTTTCGGTCTTGAGGCGTTTGACCTCACGCTCAAGCCTGCGCTTGTCGCGCGCGTTGCGCGCATTCTCGGCCCGGATTGTGTGTTCGCGCATCCATTCCCAGACAAAACCAACCAGCAAGCCAGCAATGATGCCGCCAAAGATCACGACGAAAAGCGGGAGTTCGATGGTCGGGGCCACCGCAAAAAGACCGGCGATCTCATCCGGCAACAGCTTCAACGTCACCATGCCGCGATTGGCCAGGGCGACGGCAATCAGCGCCACGGCAAAGATGGCAATGCAGGCATAGCGAATGTAGCGCATCAGGCTTTCCCGTTCAGACGATCACGCAAGAGCTTTCCGGTCTTGAAGAAGGGCACATGCTTTTCTTCGACGTCAACCGTTTCACCGGTGCGAGGGTTACGCCCCGTCCGTGCGTCACGCTTCTTGACCGAAAACGCGCCGAAGCCGCGCAACTCGACCCGGTCGCCGCGTGCCATTGCGTTGGTCACTTCGTCGAAGATGGTGTTCACGATCCGCTCAACGTCTCTTTGGTAGAGGTGTGGATTTTCGTCTGCGATCTTTTGGATCAACTCTGACCGGATCATCTTGTTCCCTCCCGAGAGACTCGGACTTTTTATATTTTGTCGTCCTGTAAGTATAGGAACAAACGCGCCTTTCGGGAATAGCCCGTATTTGCGCGTGCAGGCTTTTTTTGCCTTTTGCGCAGGGACGTGAGCAGTTTTTGGACGGCAGTTCGGGGCCTGCATGGGATATGCAGCATCGTGCACCACCTGTATCAGACGCGATTCGAACACCGAATCTGACATAGAAAAAGGGGCCCCGCAGGGCCCCTTCGAAAACACTCATGTGCGTAAGGCTTAGTCGTCGCCCTTGAGCGCGGCGCCCAGGATATCGCCGAGCGATGCACCGGAGTCGGACGAACCGTACTGTTCCACGGCCTCTTTCTCTTCGGCGATCTCGCGCGCCTTGATCGACACACCCAGACGGCGGGTCTTGTTGTCGATGTTGGTGATGCGGACGTCCACCTTGTCACCGACCGAGAAACGCTCGGGGCGCTGTTCGGCACGGTCACGCGACAGATCGGAGCGGCGGATGAAGGATTTCATGCCTTCATATTCCACTTCGACACCGCCATCTTCGATGGCTGTCACTTCGACGGTCACGATCGAGCCGCGCTTCACGCCGCCCACGGCTTCGGCAAACTTGTCGCCACCAACCGCCTTGATCGAGAGCGAGATGCGCTCTTTCTCAACGTCCACTTCGGACACAACCGCGTGGACCATGTCACCCTTCCGGTAGTCCTGAATGGCTTCCTCGCCACGCTGGTCCCATGACAGGTCGGACAGGTGAACCATGCCGTCGATGTCGCCTTCGAGGCCAACAAACAGACCGAATTCGGTGATGTTCTTGACTTCGCCTTCGACCTCTGTGCCCTCGGGATGCGTTTCTGCAAACACTTCCCACGGGTTGCGCATGGTCTGCTTGAGGCCCAGGGACACGCGGCGCTTGGCACCGTCGATTTCCAGAACCATGACCTCAACCTCTTGCGAGGTGGACACGATTTTGCCGGGGTGCACGTTCTTCTTGGTCCAAGACATTTCGGACACGTGAACGAGACCCTCGACACCCGGCTCCAGTTCGACGAACGCACCGTAGTCGGTGATGTTCGTGACGCGGCCTGTGTGCGTGCTTTCCAGCGGGTACTTGGCGGCCACCAGATCCCAGGGATCTTCTTGCAGCTGCTTCATGCCCAGCGAAATGCGGTGGGTTTCCTTGTTGATCTTGATGACCTGCACCTTGATCGTCTCACCGATGGTGAGGATCTCGGACGGGTGGTTCACGCGGCGCCATGCCATGTCGGTGACGTGGAGCAGGCCGTCAACGCCGCCCAGGTCAACAAACGCACCGTATTCGGTGATGTTCTTGACGACACCGTCGACATTCTGACCTTCGGACAGGTTGCCGATCACCTCGGCGCGCTGTTCGGCGCGGGATTCTTCGAGGATCGCGCGACGCGACACAACGATGTTGCCACGACGGCGGTCCATCTTGAGGATCTGGAAGGGCTGCTTCAGACCCATCAGCGGGCCAGCGTCACGCACGGGGCGGACGTCAACTTGGCTACCGGGCAGGAAGGCCACGGCACCGCCGAGGTCGACGGTGAAACCACCCTTAACGCGGCCAAATATGGCGCCTTCGACGCGGGCGTCGTCGGCATATGCTTTTTCCAGGCGATCCCAGGCTTCTTCACGGCGGGCCATCTCGCGCGAGATGACGGCTTCGCCACGGGCGTTCTCGGCCGCGCGCAGGTACACTTCGACCTCGTCTCCGACAGAGATTTCGGGCGCTTCACCGGGATTTGCGAATTCTTTGAGCTCGACGCGGCCTTCCATCTTGTAGCCTACGTCGATGATGGCTTGGCCTGCCTCGATGGCGAGGACCTTACCTTTGACAACTGACCCTTCTTCGGGTGTGTCCATTTCGAAGCTTTCTTGCAGGAGGGCTTCGAATTCCTCCATCATTTTATCAGCCATGTGGCGTCGGTTTCCTAACTATGTTCAGTTTTTCGGGCCGAGCGGTTGTCTCCGCCGGTCTTGCTGGGTTTGAGCCTTTGGTCGCAGCGCCGTTTCCCAACACATCAAGGGTCACCGACCAGTCGGGACCCTTCAATGGCCGTGAATCATCACGACGCAGCAACGCGCGCGGTATAGTCCAGCTTCACCAATGTCGCAAGCTGGGCGCCATCGCCTTAGTGAATGTGCAGGAACATTGAACCTTGGTTTTGATCGAAATTGTGACAGCAGAAGCCCTACGGATTGATTGACAATCCGGAAACATAGTCATTATGACTATACCTTAGAGTATAAGCCCCACAAGAAGTTCTACAAATAAACGCAAATTTTAAACATCTGCGATCTGGGGTTTTCATTTAGACTGTCTTGGGGAAGAAGATGGATCATTACGACGCTGACTACGAAGCACGTGCTTCAGAACTGCACGTGAGCGATGCCGAGATTGTGCCCGCCAACCAGACCGTTGGTCGACTTAAAACCAGAGCACGCTCAAATAATGTTGTCGCCTTTCCAACGCGGATCGACGGCACTCTTAATTCCGGCACCCAACATCCCGAAACCGCTGACGGGGCCAGTACGCTCATAGAAAGCGGTGACCTCTGGGCGCGTGATGTGTTTCTTATCTGCGACGACGAATCGACTGCCCGGCCGACGATGAATGCGCTGGCAGACCGCATGAACTCCCTCACGCAGCTGAACGACGTCGCATCGGCATTCCAACTGGCTGGGTGCTGCGACGGCGCCGACATCATGCTGGCGCTGGATCTCGACGCAATCCCGAATGTCGCGAACACTTTCATTCAGCTCTCCGAACTGCGGCAGACCAGCCGCGGGCTTGCCGTTTTGACCATGTCACAGTCGTTCTCGCGAACATGTGTTATGCACCGGGAAAACCCCGACTTTTCAGATGCGAGCGTACGACTGCCCGCGTCCGAGTATGAAATGTCTGTTGCGCTGCACTTTGCGGTTACGAACGCCTTCTTCCGCGCATCATAGCGCAGATGCAACGCTGTGCATGAAATTTGACTACCAGACGTAAGCAAAAGCGCTTTTCCGCCGAGCTTATGTTGTCAGAATGACTGAAAAACAGTAGTAACAGTGAAAAGCGGTGCGCCAAAAGCACTGCAGGTTGGGTGTACCGTGGATACAAAACTGTTAGGGCAGATCGCACAACTTCGCGCTTTGCTCGAAGAGATGGAGAAAGACTTCGGCATGCACGAGCTGTCGCGCAACGAACGCGACATCGTCTTAGCTTTTTGTGCATGTATCAAGGACAGCAAGTCCGACGATGGAATGTGTTCGACCGACGTCGTGCGCGCCAACCCGATCGTCAAGGAAATCTCACAACCGACTTTTCACAGAACTCTCAAACAATTGATCAAACGGGGATTGATCGAACGATGCGAAGGGTTTCCCATGGGGCTTTACCGGCTCTCGGATCGCGCGTCAGGTCAGTTTTAAGGAGCTGACGCCCAAACAAAAAAGCATTTCGCTTGTCAAAATCCCTGAACACATCAGCTCGGCTGAACAGTGATGTATTTTTAAAGATTGGTTTGCACAGCGGCGCTATCATCGTCGCCTATTTCGTCACGTGGGAACTGATCATGGAGGGGCAGCGGCTGTTCATGCCGATGCTGCCCACCCTAGCAACGCTGTTCTATCTGCCCTTTGGCATCAAAGTTATCTCTGCCTTTTTCGAAGGATGGCGCTGTCTGATTTACTTAGCGCCCGGCATCGTCGTCGGAAACATCTTTTGGGTTGGGATGCCGTTCGACACTATTGTGACCTACATCACCTGGTTGGCAAGTTACGGAACCGCGCCAGCAATCTTTGCAACGCTCGACTGGGCAACCCGCGAAGATCGCCGCAATGTAACGGCAGGCCGGGCCTGGCGCACAATGATTGCGGGCGGCGCTGCGGCGTCAGTCATGATCTCGGTGCTGGTCCACGTCATACGTCATCGCAATATCCCGCATGACGACTTCATCCTGAGCATGTTCAAGTACATGATCGGTGACATGCTGGGCCTGTTGCTTGTCCTCGCGCTTCTGATGGGACTGTTCCGGTACATGCGCACGACGCGCTAGCAGCCAAAGTATCAGATTTCTTCGCCGAGTTCCTGAAGCTCTTTCAGCAGCTCCTGATAGATCCCGTTGCTGTCGCCGCCGCCAAAGACGGTGGCGCCGCCGGAATAGCTTTGGCCATAAGTGCGCGCCACGTTGATGGTCTGCACGAAAGCCGACAGAAGCTGATCCTTTTCAAGCGAGCTGAGCGGATGAATGAACACACCCCAGAGCCGTCCTTGCGCCACGGCATAGCGCGCATCCAAGGCACTGTCGAAATTGGCCTGCATCAGCCGCATCAGTTCCGAAGTATCCAGGCCGTCGGCAGAGCGGATCGGCACCATCGCTCTCATACGGTCCGCAACCGGGTCCGCAATTACGATGATCGGGATGTCTTCGATGGTGAACTGAATCGCGTTTCCAGCAGGTTGCGCTGCGGGGTCAATCGCGCGGATGATTTCAGCCATCCGCAAAAGCGTCATAGGCGGCTCGAGCGGCGCCTCGGGCAATGCATCGGCCTCAGGCAGAACCTCGGCCTCTGAACCGTTGCCAGATGTCTGGGCGTGGACAGGGCCAAGAGCGGCCAGAGCGAAGAGAACGGATGCAACACATGTCGTACGGAAAACAGCCACGTCGGACGCCTTTCATCTTTGGATAGACAAAGGCTAGGCCAGCAATGGCTCAAATACCAAGCACCGTTTGGTGATCGATTGAAACAGGCGCGTCCAAAGACGCACCTGCAACGGTGTGTCAGACGGCAGACTTCAATGCGTCCGCCAGGTCCGTGCGCTCCCAGCTGAACCCGCCGTCAGCATCGGGCGCGCGGCCAAAGTGGCCATAGGCTGCGGTGCGCTGATAGATTGGCTTGTTCAGGGCCAGATGCTCGCGAATGCCGCGGGGCGTCAGATCCATGGCCTCTGCCACGGCATTCTCGATCGCCGCGTCCTGAACCTGACCTGTGCCAAAGGTGTCGCAATAGATCGACAGCGGCTTTGACACACCAATGGCGTAGGACAACTGAATGGTGCACTTGTCCGCGAGCCCGGCAGCCACGACGTTTTTGGCCAGATAGCGAGCCGCATAGGCCGCCGACCGGTCCACCTTGGTCGGGTCTTTGCCTGAGAACGCGCCGCCCCCGTGCGGGGCTGCGCCGCCATAAGTATCGACAATGATCTTGCGCCCGGTCAGACCGGCATCCCCGTCAGGTCCACCGATCACGAACTTGCCCGTCGGGTTCACGTGCCATTCCGTGTCGGCGGTCAGCCAGCCCTCCGGCAGAACCTCTTCGATGTAGGGGGCAACGATGGCGCGGATGTCTTCGCTGCTCAGCGTCTCGTCCAGATGTTGTGTCGACAGCACGAGCGAGCTGACACCCACCGGCTTGCCGTCGCGGTAGATCACCGAAAGCTGCGACTTGGCGTCAGGGCCAAGCGTGGGCTCTGTCCCATCTTTGCGCACTTCTGCCAGACGGCGCAGGATGGCATGCGCATAGTGAATGGGTGCAGGCATCAGTTCAGGCGTCTCGTTGGTCGCAAAACCAAACATGATGCCCTGATCCCCTGCCCCTTCATCCTTGTCCCCGGCTGCGTCAACGCCCTGCGCGATGTGGGCGGACTGTTCATGCAGCAGGTTCGTGATCTCGCAGGTGGCGTGGTGGAACTTGTCCTGCTCGTATCCGATGTCCTTGATGCAGGCGCGCGTGATCTCGTCGATCTTGCCCATGTAGTCCTGCAACTTGTCCTGATCGCTCAGGCCCACCTCACCGCCGATGACGACGCGATTTGTGGTGGCAAATGTCTCGCAGGCGACGCGGGCTTCGGGCTCTTCCGCGATCAACGCATCAAGCACCGCATCGGAGATGCGGTCGCAGACTTTATCCGGGTGGCCCTCGGAAACGGATTCCGAGGTGAAAGTGTAGTTCTTGCGGGACATGAGCGCTCCATTAGGTTTATCCGCGCCACGTCAGGAAGCCGTTGTGGCGCGTCGGGAACCGCTTACGCTTCGGGCGCGGGGGCGTCAATGGCCTGCGCGCGGCGTGTCCGTGCGCGGTGCAACACGGCGCCGATCAGACCCAGCAAAACAAACAGAACCCACGGCAGATCTCCGGTCTGGCTGTAGAGTGTTGGTGCACCGGGGGCAGGCAGCTGTGCATCCACATATCCTGCCTCATTCAGGGCGAGTGCCGCAGTGATCCGCCCCTTTGGATCAATGACAGCCGAGATCCCGGTGTTGGCGGACCGGATCAGAGGCAGCCCCTGTTCAATGGCTCGCATCTGCGCCTGCGCAAGGTGTTGTTGCGGCCCTGAGCGCATCCCGAACCACGCATCATTTGTCAGTTGCATCAGGAAATCAGGACGCTCGGACGTTGCCCCGACACCATGCGCAAAGACGGCCTCATAGCAGATGAGCGGCAAAGCAGAGCCAAGGGGCCCCATGTCCAGAAGAAGCGGTCCAGGCCCGGCTGTGTACCCGCCATCTACACGGTCCGCGAGCGACTGAATGCCCAGGCTGCGAAAGAGCCCGGGCAAGGGCATATACTCACCGAATGGCACCAGATGGTGCTTGTCATAGGTCTGTGCCACCTGCCCGGTCGCGTCCAGTACAACAAGGCTGTTGAAGTACCGGCCCGCCTCGCTGCGCTGGATGCCCAGTACAACGGGCGCGCCGCGGGCGGCATCCGCAATCACGTCAAAGGCCGGTTGCGCGTGCTCCAAGAGATAGGGCAGCGCCGTCTCCGGCCAGACGACGAGGTCCGGCACGGCACCGTCCGCAGTGTACTCGATCTGGCGGTCGATAAAGACCGGAATGCGTGCGGGATCCCACTTTTCATGCTGGGGCGCGTTGGGCTGCACCAGCCGCACCGTTTTATCCGTCAACGGGCTGTCGGACATCGGCAATGGGATCACATCCAACAGCATGGCAAGCGCGACAATAAGGGCAGCCTTGGCCCACTGCCGTGACATCGTCCACGCGAGGGCTGCCGCCCCCATGAGCAGCAGCATCGTCCCATGTGGACCACCCCACGCCAGCACCTGCCCTGCAAGCCCGCCCACAAGCGCCTGAGGCGGTGTGGCCCATGGAAAACCGGTCAGCACATAGGCGCGCAGCATCTCGGTGCCTGTCAGCGCAAGGGCCAGAACCCAAGCACGCGCCCCGGCCCATCGGGCAAAGGCGAGCGCGGCGCCCCAAAACAGACCAAGCCCAACGGACAAAAGCACAAGCGCGAAGGGCGCCATCCATCCCGTTGTCGCTGCATCGACCTGAAAGGGTTCGAGGATCCAGGTGAGGGTCGCCCCGAAGTATCCGGTGCCGAGAGCGACGCCCAGCAATCCGGCCGCGGCTGTTGAGCGCGCAATAGACAACAGGCCAAACGCAGCAATGAGTGGGATCAAAATGGCAATTGCGTTGTCGAATGGCGCATGTGCCAATGCGCCTGACGCGCCTGCCAGCACCGCCAACACGGCCTGTGCCCAAAGCGGACCCTGCGCGATCCGGGCACCCGGATGTCTCATTCTGCGGGTTCCGGCCCGCTCAACCGGACGCGCATCCGCTTGATGCGACGGGGGTCGGCGTCAATCACCTCAAATTGCGGGCCATCAGGGTGCAGGACGACCTCACCCCGCGCGGGCACGCGCCCGGCCAGCATGAAGACCAGCCCGCCAAGCGTGTCGATCTCTTCTTCATCCACATCGTCGTGGGTGGTCAGAGAGACACCGATCTCGGCCTCGAATTCCTTGAGCGGGGTCTTGGCGAGGGCGAGATAGCAGCCGGTCTTTTCACGAGTGAAAAGCACACCTTCGTCGACATCGTGCTCATCCTCGATCTCACCAATGACCTGTTCGATCAGGTCCTCGATGGTGACAAGGCCGTCAACACCGCCATATTCGTCAATCACCAGCGCCATGTGCCGACGTTCCGTCTGCATCTTGGTCAGCAAAACACCGATGGTCATTGATGGCGGCACAAAGAGCAGCGGACGCAGGCGCGCGCGCAGGTCGTAGTTGGCCGCCCCACCGTTGAAACCGTGCTGCAGTGCCACGTCCTTGAGGTGGGCAAAGCCGATGGGCGTATCAAGCGTGCCCTCAAAGACAGGCAAGCGGGTATAGCCGCTGTCCTTGAACACCTGCACCAATTCGTCGAGCGACATAGTATCGGCCACGGCAGTGATGTCCGCCTTGGGTACAGCGACGTCCTCTACCCGCAACCGGCGCAGGTTGATCATGCCATGAGACTGTGGGCGAACGGGCGGTGCGTCAGATGACGCCTCATCGCTGTCATTGGGGCTGAGCGCGCCAATCACGCGCGCGAGAAAACCACCGCTTTTCGAAGGTTCGGTCATGTCAGTGTCTGACTGCGCGCGCTGCGCCGCGTCAGACGATCCGTCGGTATCGCCCATTGGCTCCTATCCAAGTCACAATTGGGGCAAAGCCCCATAACAGCGCCTAATATGGGTCAGGCAGGCCCAGTTTGCCAAGTATTTCGATTTCCAACGCCTCCATCCGCGTGGCGTCAGGGTCACGAATATGGTCATAGCCCAGCAAGTGTAACGTTCCGTGAACAAGCAAATGGGTCACATGTGCCTCAAACGGCTTGCCCTGATCGACCGCTTCCCGCGCGCATGTATCGTAAGCGATGGCAATGTCGCCAAGACTGATTGTGCCATCCGGTCCGGGTTGCGGCGCGTCCGGTGGGTGCCCGGCATCTTCGGGCGACAAATCCTCTTCGGGCCAGCTTAACACGTTGGTCGGCATTGGTTTGTCACGGAAGTCCGCATTGAGCACCGCGATCCGTGCATCATCGCAGGCAAGCAGCGACACAGATGCGGCAGGAATGCCGCGATCTTCCAATGTGGCAGCAATGGTACGGTGGGCCAGCGTGTCGAGACCGGCCTCTTGCCAGCGCGCATCTTCGATCAGGATGTCTATGTCGTGTTGCAGGCGTCACAAACCGGGGGCCAGCCCCCGGACCCCCGGGATTTTTTTGAAACAGGGAAGAGACTAAGCGCTCTCCGCATCCGCCTCATAGGCTTCGATGATTGCAGCCACAAGCGGGTGGCGCACCACATCCTTGGACGTGAAATAATTGAAGCTGATGTTGGGGATTGACTTGAGCAGCCGTTCTGCATCCCAAAGACCAGAGGCAACGCCGCGCGGCAGGTCGATCTGGGTGCGGTCACCGGTGATGACCATGCGCGAGCCTTCTCCAAGCCGGGTCAGAAACATCTTCATCTGCATGGTGGTCGCGTTCTGCGCTTCGTCCAGCACCACGAAAGCACGGCTCAGCGTGCGGCCGCGCATAAAGGCAAGCGGCGCGATCTCGATCGTCTTTTCCTCTTTCAGCTTGGCCAGTTGCTTGCCCGGCAGAAAGTCGTTCAGCGCGTCATAGAGCGGCTGCATGTAGGGATCGACCTTTTCCTCCTGCGTGCCGGGCAGGAAACCCAGCCTTTCGCCTGCCTCAACCGCGGGGCGGCAGAGGATGATCCGATCCACATGGCCCGAAATGAACATCGAGACGCCCACAGCGACGGCGAGATAGGTTTTTCCCGTTCCTGCAGGTCCGATGCCAAAGGCCATTTCGTTGTCGAACAGCGCCTGGACATAGGCCTTTTGGGCATCGGTGCGCGGCTCGACCAGCTTCTTGCGTGTCTTGATCTCGATCCGGTTTCCAACAGGCATCTCCAGCTGGTCGCCCTGGCGGCTCCCTGTGCCTTCGGCCGAATTACCCATGCGCAACTCGCGGTCCACATCCGCGGGCTCGACATCCTTGCCGGTTTCAAGCCGCAGGTAGAGCGCGTTCAACACCTCGCCCGCCCGCTTTTGCGCCGCATCCTCTCCCATGACGGCCAGTACATTTCCTCGTCGCACGATCTGCACTTCCAGCGCGGATTCGATGGCCGTCAGATGGCTGTCATAGGGACCGCAGAGGTCGATCAGCAGACGGTTGTCGGGAAATTCCAGGACCAGTTCCTGGGCTGGTTGGTCTAGGGTCAAATGCTGCTCCTTGAGTCTTTGTTAAGCCGAGCGTCGCAAGTTCGGCCTGTGGGTGCAACGGGCGCGCCGTGGATTTCATGCAATTGAAACAAAAAAGGCCGGAGCGCACGATACGCTCCGGCCTTTGGCGTTGTGATGCGAAACATCAATTGGGATCGTTGATCCGCGATCCGCCCTTGAAGTCGCCTGCGGTGTAGGTGGGTTGGGCCACACCGGAACAGACCGGCTTGCCGAATGGGTCCAGGCGTGCCGACAGATAGCCTTCGACACCATCGTCGATGATCCAGTGGTCACAACCGTTCGGATCGACCCAGATGCCTGCCTGAAGTTGGCTCAGGTCCTTGCGGTCGGTGCCACGGTCCACGGTCTTGTCCGGTGGTAGGCCGTCGCCACAGGCGGCAAGTGTCAAACCAGCAATGACGAGCGGGACGAATTTCAAATTTGCCATGATACGTCCCTTACTGAATGCAGATGATTTCGACACGGCGGTTGGCTGCCATGCCTTTGGCCGTGTTGTTGGGTTGTGCTGGCAGTCGCTCGCCATACCCACGCACATCCGCGATCCGCGCGCCCGATTGCTGTGCAACGGCGGCAACTGCATTGGCACGGTTCAGCGACAGGCGCAGGTTATACGCATCGCTCGCGCGGCTGTCGGTATGGCCCGTAATGATAAAAGCCTGCGCAGTGGAATTGCTGAAGAATTCGCTCAGGCGCTGTTTGCCCGCAGCATGGATGCGGAAGCTGTCGGTCTTAAAGAATTGGTCTGTGTTCATCACACCGCACAGGTTTCCGCGCCGGCAGACCGGGATGCCTTTGCGGTTGACGTGCGGGGTCATATAGCCCTCTGCCCCGTCGTCCATGACCCAGTGTTCGCACCCATCCGGATCGACCCAGATCGTCGGAATGTATTGTCCTCTGTCGCGGCCCTGTTGCGATCGCGTGTCGGTGCTGAAGGTCTGCGCGGATACATCCGCAACCATCAGCGACGTCAACGCCACTGCGGTGGCAGCCGCGGTGGTCAGAAGCCTATCAACTGTTTTCGAAAAGAATTTCGCCACAGCCCTGTCCCTTTTTTGTTGGTCCCCCACAAGGATCACCAACAAGCCTGAAACCAGACGGACCCTTGCTACACTGCTGCAAAGCCTAGGAAAAAATTAACGATCTGTGAACCCGCTTTTACCAGATATTGTGCCGGAAAAGGTCAGACTTACAACTGATCCGAGCCTTTTCTGTTGAAAATGGCGGCAACCTTTGGAGTTCAGTCAATCACACCCGCCAGCGAGTTTGCCGCAGCGTCAACGATTCTCACCTGAGCGATCTCGCCAACGCTGACCGGGGCATCTGCCACGTGCACCGCGTGCAGGTATTCGCTTTTGCCACCCATTTGACCGGGCAGGCGCCCCGGCTTTTCAAACAGTACGCTGACGGTGCGACCTACCATACTGTTCTGGATGTCGCGTTGCTGTCGGGTGATCAATGCCTGAAGCCGTTGCAGCCGGTCATCGGCCTGAGCCGGATCGACCTGCGGCCGCTCTGCCGCCGGGGTGCCGGGACGGGTGGAATACTTGAAGCTGTAGGCGTAGCCGTAGTTCACCTCTTCCACCAGATCGAGCGTAGCCTGAAAATCCTCTTCCGTCTCTTCCGGGAAGCCCACGATAAAGTCGCCTGACATCAGAATGTCAGGCCGCGCGGCACGGATGCGCTCGATCAGGCGCAAGTAGCTGTCTGCGGTGTGGCTGCGGTTCATACGCTTGAGGATGCGGTCGCTGCCAGACTGTACCGGCAGGTGCAGATACGGCATCAGCTTCGAACAGGTGCCATGCGCTTCGATCAAATCATCGGTCATGTCGTTGGGGTGGCTGGTGGTGAAGCGGATGCGCTCCAGCCCATCGACCTTGTCTAGGTCCCAGATCAGCTTGGCCAGCGTATACTCAGACCCGTCAGGTCCGGCACCATGATAGGCGTTCACGTTCTGCCCGAGCAGCGTGATTTCCCGCACGCCACGTTCAACCAGATCACGCGCTTCCGTCAGGATGCGGTCGACCGGGCGGCTCACTTCAGCGCCCCGTGTGTAGGGCACAACGCAAAACGCACAGAATTTGTCGCAACCTTCCTGCACAGTCAAAAAAGCAGTAGGCCCGCGCTGCGCCTTGGGACGGCTCTTTAGCTTCTCGAACTTGTCCTCTTCCGGGAAGTCTGTGTCGAGCGCCTTCTCCCCGGCGCGGGTCTTGGCCTCCATCTCGGGCAGGCGGTGATAGCTTTGCGGGCCGACGACCAGATCAACCATCGGCTGGCGGCGCATGATCTCTTGACCCTCGGCCTGCGCCACGCACCCGGCCACGCCGATCTTGAGATCCGGCTTGTCGGCCTTCAGCCCCTTGTAGCGGCCCAGTTCGGAATAGATCTTCTCCGCCGCCTTTTCCCGAATATGACAGGTGTTCAGCAGGATCATGTCCGCGTCATCAGGTGTCTGCGTTTCGACATAGCCCTGCCCGCCCAGCGCTTCGGCCATGCGTTCGCTGTCATAGACGTTCATCTGACAGCCATAGGTCTTGATAAAGAGCTTCTTGGGCGTCGTCATGGGCCTGGATCCCGGATTGTGCGGATGGAGTGCGTCGCTTACCAGCCCCTCGGGCGTCTTGCAATGCGCCGCCGATTAACGGAAATTTGACGTCACGGGCGCCACAAGGACCAGGCCATGCAGTTCGACAGTCTGAAAAGATTTCTCGCCGACCGGGATGCGGTTCCCAGCAAAGGGCCAGTGGCCGTGATTGTGGCCGAGGATGACGTGGAACTGGACACCACGTTGCGGCATCACCAGCAGGCCGGGTTCAAGCATGTCGTTGTTTTCATGCCGAAACGGTTCGCCCTCGCGCGAGACCTGGCTGAAGCCGTGCAGCGGATAGATTTTGACACTTCCGCACCGGGTGCGCTGCAAACAGCGGTGAACGCAATGATCAAGGCGGTCCCCGCAGGCACGTGGATGTTCTACTGCTACAATGCAGAGTTCCTGTTTCACCCCTTCTGCGAAACGCGCACCGTGGGCGAAATGCTCGCCTTTCATACGGAAGAGCGGCGTGATGCCATGCTCACTTACGTCGTCGACCTCTATGCCGACGACCTGTGGGACTGCCCCAACGCGGTGTCGCTTGACCGCGCGCATCTGGATCGGTCCGGATACTACGCGCTTGCAAGGAAAGGATCGGATGGCCATCCGAAAGACCGGCAACTGGACTTTTTCGGTGGTCTGCGCTGGCGGTTCGAAGAACATGTGCCCGAGACGCGGCGCAAGATCGACAGAATCTCGCTGTTCAAGACCAAGCCGGGTCTCAAGCTGCGCGAGGATCACACCTTTAACGACGAAGAATACAACACCTATGCCTGCCAATGGCACCACAATCTGACCGCGGCCGTCTGTTCGTTCAGGACGGCAAAGGCGCTCAAGCTGAACCCGGGCAGCACTTACGACATCGAAACCTTCAAGTGGCACAATTCGGCAGCCTTTGAGTGGCACTCACGGCAATTGTTGGACCTTGGCCTGATGGAACCCGGGCAATGGTTCTGACAAAGACGCCACAGGGGCTCGCCTGAAAGGGCAGCGCCCAGCCTGCTAAATCCTGTCCGTCAAATCCCGGACAGTTGCGGTCACCGTGCTGGCAGAGGTCTGGATGGATTCCGACATTGCCTTGACCTCCGACGCGATCACACCGAATGCACGCCCCGCCTCCCCCGCACGTGCGGCCTCAACCGATGCGTTGAGCGAGATGAGGCGGACCATCTTACTGACCGACTTGATGTCCGCAATGGCAGCATCCGCCTTTGCCCGCATCCTCTCTGCATATTGGATGCGAACCTGTTCCTGTGCCTCCTCTTCAGCCTTGAGGAGTTTCATCAAAGACATGAACTCGGGCGCAAATTGCATGAGAATGTATTGAGATACGTCCCGGTGCATCGCCTTCGCCGCCACAGGGTCACTCTGCACCTTGTCATGCAACTCAAACAGCATATTGGCCGTGACACGGAACGGATCGCTTTTTTGTGGCGCCCGGCCCAGGCAGTCTCGAAACCAGGTCAGCGCATCAGTGTGGTATCCCGGAATCTCCGCTGACACATCGAAATACTGCATCACGCGCATCAGGTTCACGCGCGCAAGCTGCATATCCTCCAGGATACGTGCGCGATCCTCTTCGCTGTCGAGATGTGGCAGCAGCGCGCAATCGTAGTTCAGCCACGTCCCGACTGCACGAAACTCGTCCGGTACGGCGGCCAGCGCGCGACACTGCAGCTGCAAAAGGCGCGTCAGCGGGGCATCGGACGCGGCAGGATCGTGACAATCGTCATCAAACAACACGGGGCTCCGTCAGGCAGGATGCCTTACGCGATACCCGAAATGTCTTAGCTGTCAGTAAAGGACCGCGTCGCGCCGCACTACGGCTTGCGGCGCAGCCGAATGACCACGTCCACAGATGCGATTTCAGCGCCTTCGGGGGCATCTGGCAGTTGCGCAATCACCAACTCGTCAGACGGCGCATCCGTCAGCTTCGCGTCGTCTTCCCAGAAGAAATGCGGGTGGTCGTGCGTGTTGGTATCGAAATAGCTTTTCGATCCATCCACCGTGACCTCCTGCATCAGCCCGGCATCGCAGAACGCGCGCAACGTGTTGTAGACCGTTGCCAGCGATACGGCCTCGCCCTGTGACTTTGCCGATTCAAAAAGGCTTTCGGCCGTCACATGTCGGTGCTGCCCATCGCCGATCAGCAACGTGGCCAGTGTCACACGCTGACGTGTCGGGCGCAGTCCTGCACCTGCCAGCCATTTGATACCTGTCTCTTGCTGCGTTTGGGTCATACCGTCCTCGTGGCGTTACTCTACATATAAAGGGCCATCGTTTTGCAATTCAATCGCAAAACGGCCCCTAGAGGGGGTGCGCATTATGCCACACGCCCGAAAAAGCCCATTTGTTCTTCTGCCGTAAAGGCCCGACCGGGCGAGTCGTAGTGTGACAGAACCGCGACAATGCGAGAGGTCCCCGGCCCCACAGTTGATACGCGATGCGCTGTATTGAGGCCCAAAAACACATTCAACGTCCCCGCGGATTGGATCAGCGTGGTGGGGGCGATCCGGCCCTCAAGCAGGTCTGCAATGCCCGCATGGTTGGGGTCATCTTCGCTGCGCAAATCCTTGACATATTCGAAATGCCCACCCGCGCTCGCCTCCTGCAACAACAGTGTGGTGGTGAAAATCGAGCGATCGAAATGCCAGTTCAACGCCTCGCCCGGGCGGTACTCCAGGACGTTCAGCCCGGCAAGAGCATCGTCCATCGTGAAAAGCTGCGGCTTGTCCATGACCGCCGCCAGAAATGTCGCGAACTCAGGCCACAGATACAAATGATCCAGCGCCGTGCCCCGCATCTGGTCGTGGCACAATGTGTGGTTGGCGGTTTCGACTTTCTTCAGCGCGGGATCGTCGGGCGCCAACCCCTCAACCGCATCCTTGAAATAGATGTTGTGGGCGCGGCGATGGTGAAAGCTCTCCGTCTCCATACGTGGATGTACGTGCTCCAGCACGTCAGCCAGAGCGGTCGGCTGCATGAACCCCGGCAGGTTGAACA
The DNA here is from genome assembly GCF_000814025.1 of Tateyamaria sp. ANG-S1. Lineage (GTDB taxonomy): Bacteria > Pseudomonadota > Alphaproteobacteria > Rhodobacterales > Rhodobacteraceae > Tateyamaria. The sequence continues at coordinate 264,410 of NZ_JWLL01000003.1, forward strand.
GCCCGTCGCGCGCAAGCCCCGCTTTGCACTGCGCCACCAACGCCTCCCAATCGGCACTGTGGGGCATGTGAAGGGGATAGCGATCAAGATCGATAATATGGTCCATGCGCCCGACCGTGCCCCAGCAATCACAACCTGGCAAGCCGCGCCCGCTGCCCTTGCACCCTTCGCCCAGGCGGTGCTAGAGGGGCAAAACCCTGTAAACGGGACCACACGCGCGACCAATACGAGGCCCCAATGGCAGACTACCCCACCCGTTTTGACAAAGACGACCTGTTGAAATGCGCCCGCGGTGAGCTGTTTGGGCCCGGCAACGCGCAACTGCCCGAACCGCCCATGCTGATGATGGACCGGATTACCGACATCTCTGGCGACAGCGGTGAACATGGCAAGGGACATGTGGTCGCCGAATTCGACATCGCCCCGGATCTGTGGTTCTTCGACTGCCACTTCCCCGGCAACCCGATCATGCCCGGCTGCCTCGGCCTCGACGGTCTGTGGCAGCTCACCGGCTTCAATCTCGGCTGGCGCGGCTGGCAGGGGCGCGGTTATGCCCTGGGCGTGGGCGAGGTGAAGCTGACCGGCATGGTCCGGCCCGACCGCAAGATGCTGACCTACTATGTAGATTTCACCAAAGCGATCCAGACTCGCCGCCTGACCATGGGTGTGGCCGACGGGCGGGTGGAAGCTGACGGCGAAGTGATCTATCAGGTCAAGGACATGAAAGTCGCTCTGTCAGAAAGCTGACCTGTCGGACCGAGGCCAGAAAGGACCCTGATCATGCGCCGTGTTGTTGTCACCGGTTTGGGAATCGTGTCGTCCATCGGCAATAACGCCGAAGAGGTGCTCGCCTCCCTCAAATCCGGCACCTCGGGAATCGTCGCCAGCGAAGAGATGGCCGAACACGGCTTTCGCAGCCAGATCGCCGGAACGCTCAAGCTGGACGTCAAAGAACATGTAGACAAGCGCGCGCTGCGGTTCATGGGACCAGGAGCGGCGTACGCCCATATCGCTATGACGCAAGCCATCGCGGATGCAGGGCTGGAGGAAGCTGACATCGTGAACCCGCGCACCGGCCTCGTCGCCGGGTCCGGTGGACCCTCAACCTCCGCCATGCTGACCGCGCACCAGACCGTTCTGAAAACCGGCGCAACCAAGCGCATCGGCCCCTTCGCGGTGCCAAAATGCATGTCGTCGACGATCAGCGCCAACCTCGCCACCGGGTTCAAGATCAAGGGTATAAACTATTCCATCACCAGCGCCTGCTCGACATCGCTGCACTGCATCGGCAATGCGGCAGAACAAATCATGCTGGGCAAACAGGACGTGATGTTTGCCGGCGGCGGAGAAGAACTGGACTGGACCCTCTCCTGCCTCTTTGACGCCATGGGCGCGATGTCCTCGAAATACAACGACACCCCCGCGCGGGCCAGCCGGGCCTTTGATGCGGACCGCGACGGGTTCGTGATCTCCGGCGGCGGCGGCATCGTCGTTCTGGAAGAACTGGAGCACGCCAAAGCACGCGGCGCCAAGATCTACGCCGAAGTGACAGGATATGCCGCCACTTCGGACGGCCACGACATGGTGGCGCCCTCGGGTGAAGGCGGCGAACGCGCCATGCGGCTGGCCCTGCAAACCCTGCCCGACGGGCGTAGCGTGGACTACATCAACGCACACGGCACCTCGACCCCCGTCGGCGACGTGGGCGAAATCGAAGCCGTCCGCCGCGTCTTTGGCGAGGGCAGCACCCCGCCCGTCAGCTCCACCAAGTCGATGACGGGCCACGCCCAAGGCGCCGCCGGTGCGCTTGAAGCGATTTTCAGCCTCCTGATGCTCGACAACGATTTCATCACACCGTCGATCAACGTCGAAACCCTCGATCCCGGTCTGAACGCTTCCGAGATCGCAACGGAAATGCGGCCCGACGCGGGTCTCGATTCGGTGATGACAAACTCCTTCGGCTTCGGCGGCACCAACGGATCCATGATCCTTTCGAAATTTCACGGGTAGTATTTCGCCATGACAGGATTGCTGACAGGAAAACGCGGCCTTGTGATGGGCGTTGCCAACGACCGCTCGATCGCCTGGGGCATCGCCAAGGCGATGCACGAGGCGGGGGCCGAGCTGGCCTTCACCTATCAGGGCGAAGCGTTCGGCAAGCGATTGGAGCCTCTGGCCGCCAGCGTCGGGTCTGACTTCATGGTGGACGTGGACGTGACCGATGACGCATCGCTTGATGCGGCCTTTGAGGCGCTGCAGGCCCGCTGGGACACCATCGACTTCCTCGTGCACGCCATCGCCTATTCCGACAAGTCCGAACTGACAGGCCGGTTCCTGAACACTAGCCGGGCGAACTTCAAGCACTCGATGGAAATCTCCGCCTACTCTTTTGTCGAGGTCGCGCGCCGCGCGCACCCCATGATGGTCGAGAACGGCGGCACGCTGCTAACGCTCACCTATCTGGGGTCAAACCGCGTTGTGCCGAACTACAACGTCATGGGCGTGGCCAAGGCGGCGCTGGAATCAGCCACCCGCTACCTCGCCAACGATCTAGGCCCCGAGGGCATCCGCGTGAACGCCATCTCGCCCGGCCCGATGAAAACGCTCGCAGGCTCCGCCATCGCAGGCGCACGCAAGACGTACAAGCACACCGACCAGAACGCCCCGATGCGCTCGAACGCAACGCTGGAGGCTGTTGGCGGCACGGCGGTTTACCTCTGCTCGGATGCAGGTGCCTGCACCACGGGTGAGGTTGTCCGCGTGGACGGCGGTTTTCACGTGCTGGGCATGCCGCAGCAGGATCACCTGTAGGCATCAACGTGGCTCATCGGGCGCACGTGTCTTGCACTACGCGACGGAATATCTGCGCATTCACGTTCAAACCATATGAGTAACGGCAACGTGCCGACGATCCCCGTGCGCGCCCTCCGCGCGGCGCTCTTAACCAATGCTCAACCTTTACGCATGCACACTGCGCGCACGCGCCCCAAAATTGCCAATTTCATCACATAGGCTTCTACCATGTTTGCGAAAGCCAAAGACCCGGCACACCATGCCCGCATCCTCGAGCGGCGCGCCGCGCGCCTGCGTCGGTCGAATTGGCTACGACGTCTGGTCTTTTCCCTTACGGGTATGGGCCTGCTGCTGCTTCTGCGCATGAACCCCAGCGTGGTCGAGGATGTGGTTGCGATGGCCCACGACGTGCCTCCGCGCACGCAGCAGCAAAGCGGGTTTGAGGCACCGCAAGACGTTCATGTGCGGCGCATGCCGACTGACGCCGTGCCCGTGCGCCGCCTTGGTGCAACATACCCCACCAATACGCAGCAGATTGACGTGCAGGCGCAGGCCAACGACGTCGCGCAAACCTTAAGAACCCTGCCACCGGGCGGATAAAGGGACGGTGGGTGGGGCGTCGTTCCGCGCCAGCGTGAACGCGCGTCAGCCAGCGTTGATCGACACCACCTCAAAGTCGAAAATCAGGTCTTTGCCAGCCAGCGGATGGTTCGCGTCCAGCGTGACCTCCTCCGCACCAACTTCGACAACGGTCACCGGCATGGGCTGGCCTTGCGGCGTCTGCATCTGCAATTGCAGGCCCACTTCAAGCTGAATGTCATCCGGGATCGCATCCTTCGGCACACCTTGACGCAGTGCCGGGTTGATAGGGCCATACGCCTGATCGCAGGGAATGCTTACCTTTTTCTTCTCGCCCTCGGTCATGCCGGGCAAGGCAACATCGAGACCGGGTATGATCTGGCCCGAGCCCACGACGAACTCCAAAGGATCGCGCCCGTCCGAGCTGTCAAATACGGTGCCATCCAGCAAAGTCCCAGTATAGTGGATGCGCACGGTGTCGCCGTCCTTGATTGCCGCCATGATCCGTCTCCCAATCGTTCTTGTCTGCCCGACAGATGCCACACCCTGCCTGTCCGCGTGAGTAGGGTAAACCCCACCTCGCCCCTTTTCGTCCCTGACGCCGCGTGCAACTCTGCCCGCAAAGGAGAGCGCCATGCCCATCACCACCTGTATCTTCGATGCCTATGGCACCCTCTTCGACGTGGCGGCGGCTGCGCGCATTGCCGCGTCCGAGCCCGATTTTCCCCAACTGGCCGACACATGGCCCACGGTGGCCGAACACTGGCGACTGAAACAGCTTCAATACACATGGCTGCGCGCCATCACCAATGCACACACGGATTTCTGGCAGGTGACCCAAGACGGCCTCGACTGGGCGCTTGAGCGCAGCGGGCTGGACGGAAACGCGGCCCTGCGCGAACGCCTCTTGGCTCTCTATTGGGAATTGCAAGCCTATCCGGAAGTGCCGACAATGCTACACGCCCTAAGGGACGCAGGCCTGAACACGGCCATCCTATCCAACGGCTCGCCCGATATGCTGAACGGGGCCGTCCAATCTGCCGGTATCGGAAACGTTCTGGACGACTGCCTATCGGTCGAGAGCGTCGGCATCTTCAAACCGGACAGCCGGGTCTACGACCTCGTCGGCCAGCGCTTTGGCTGCGCACGGGACGAGGTGCTATTCGTCTCCTCCAACGGCTGGGATGCCGCCGGTGCCGCCGGCTACGGCTTCACCACAGCCTGGGTTAACCGCGCAGGCGAGCCCATGGACCGCCTGCCCTGGACGCCCTCACACATGCTGTCCGACCTCACATCCATCCCGGAGCTTGCCACCGCATGAGCACCTTCCAAACATCAGATGGCCTCACCCTCTATTTTGAGGATGAGGGCCAGGGCCTTCCCCTCCTCTGCCTGCCCGGCCTGACACGCACGACCCAAGACTTCCAATACGTGACCCCGCACCTACCCCCCTGCCGTTTGATCAAGATGGACTATCGCGGGCGCGGGCAGTCGCAATGGGACCAGAACTGGCAGAACTATACCCTGCCCATCGAAATCCGCGACGTGATGGAGCTGATGGACCACCTGTCACTTGCATCGGTCGCCATACTTGGCACCTCGCGCGGCGGGCTGAACGCGATGGGCCTCGCCGCTGCGGCACCCGACCGACTTCTTGGCGCGGCGCTGAACGACGTCGGCCCCGAACTCGATCCCGCAGGGTTGAGCGGAATCATGACCTATCTCGGCAAACGCCCCGCTGCACGCAGCCACGCCGAAGCCGCGGCTGCCTTACCCCATGTCCTCAAAGGGTTCGATGACGTGCCAACCGAACGCTGGATGCAAGAGGCGCGGACTCATTTCATTGAAACGCATGACGGCCTCGACATCACCTACGATCCACACCTGCGTGACGCGGTCGAAGCAGGTGGTGAGCTTCCAGACCTATGGCCCTTCTTCGACGCGCTTGCAGGCAAACCGCTCGCCCTGATCCGCGGCGCGGGCTCCGACCTGCTCAGCGCCGGGATCGCCCAAAAGATGCAGGATCGCCGCCCCGATATGATCTATGCCGAGGTGCCGGACCGCGGGCACGTCCCTTTCCTTGACGAACCCGAAGCGCTGCGCGCAACACGCACCTGGATGGAGCAGATGACATGAATATCGACATGATCCGGGCCGCAGCCACCCGGCTTAACGGGCACACGTGCACCACACCGCTCCTGAACTCGCCCTTCCTCGACGACATCGCGGGCCGTCGGGTGTGGATCAAGCCGGAATGCCTGCAACACACCGGCAGCTTCAAGTTCCGCGGCGCGCTCTCGGCCCTCTCGGCACTGGACGACGCCACACGCAGCGCAGGCGTCATCGCCTTTTCCAGCGGCAATCACGCTCAAGGTGTCGCATTGGCCGCACAAATGCACGGCGTGCCTGCTGTCATCGTGATGCCCAGCGACGCACCCAGCCTGAAGATCGAGAACACCAAGGCACTCGGGGCCGAAGTCGTCCTATACGAACGCGGCTCCGGCGACCGCGACGCCATCGGCGCGCAACTGGCCGAAGACCGCGGCCTAACGCTGGTCAAACCCTTTGATGAACCACAGGTGATCGCCGGTCAGGGCACCACCGGCCTCGAAATCGCGGAACAGGCGGCCGCCGTAGGCGTCGTTGCCGCAGACGTCATCGTCTGCTGTGGCGGGGGCGGCTTCACCAGCGGCATCGCCCTCGCGCTCGAGGCCGAAGCACCGGGCCTGCGCGTCCGCCCGGCGGAGCCCGAGGGGTTCGACGACGTGACCCGCTCTCTCCGTTCCGGCACCATCGAACGCAACACCGCAGTCTCCGGCAACATCTGCGACGCCATCATCACGCCCCAGCCCGGCGATCTGACCTTTCCCATCCTGCACCGGCTCTGCGGCCCCGGTCTGGTGGTCAGCGAAGACGAAGCGCTTTACGCCATGGCGCAGGCGTTTCTCCGGCTCAAACTCGTGGCCGAACCCGGCGGTGCGGTGGCCCTTGCTGCCGCATTATGTCGGCAGGATCAGATTGAAGGGGATGACGTGGTCGTCACGATTTCGGGCGGCAACGTGGACCACGATATTTTCCAACGCGCATTGGACACACTTGCATGACCGACTTCACCATCGCCAGTTTCAACGTCAAAAACCTGATCGGCCCCGATCAGGAATACTACCGCTTCCAATCCTACACGCCCGAGGAATACGCCTGGAAAGTCGACTGGCTGTCGGAACAGATGCAAACGATGGACGCCGACATCGTCGGTTTTCAGGAGATTTTCGAAGAAGGCGCCCTGCGCGCCGTGATCGACGCCGCGGATGCCGAAGGGATGGCGGACAACGCTCAACACATTCCCGGTCCTAACAAACGCTACCGGCGCAAGGCGATCTTCCGCAAGCTGGCCTACCGCCCCTATACCGATGCCGCGCTGGCAGTTGCACCCAACGTGAACGACGGCGGGCCGGGTCAAAGGCGACCCGGGGTCGCGATCCTGTCGCGCTTCGGTTTCGTGGGAGAACCCGAGATCATTCAGGACCTGGCCACCCCCGTCGACATCGATTTCGGCCCAATGGGTCCGGACGGCGGCGGCAGCTTTCGCCTGACCCGCCTCAGCCGACCCATCCTGAAGGTGCGCGTGCCCATCGGCGGACACGTGATCACCGTGTTCAACTGTCACCTCAAATCGAAACTGGGCGAATTCGTCCGGCCCGACGGCGCAGACTTCCCGCCCGAGGTTGACCTCACGAGCTACGATCCCGTGGGTCGCGCACTCGGGGGATTGCGGGCCTCTCTACGCCGCATGGCCGAAGCGTGGGTTCTGCGCCGCGCGATTGTCGCCGAATTACAGGCGGGCCACCCGGTCATCGCAATGGGCGACTTCAACGATGGCGAACACGCCGTCAGCTCCGAAATCATCAGCGGAGAGGTCCCGTTCAAAAACTACGCCTGGATGCTGCGCCACGACGGCGAAACACCCCGCGACCGCTATTCGGAAGACGAAGACGCCCAAATCCGCGAAACCATAGAAGCGGTCCGCCTGCATTCGGCAGAAAAGCAGTTCATCCGCAAATCCACCCGCGACATGGTCTATACGGCCGCGTTCGGCGGCGTGTATGAAAGCATCGACCAGATCTATATGTCCCGCCACTTCCTGGCTGACGCACCGGAAAGCATAGGACAGATGGACTATTTCAGCGTGCTCAACGATCATCTCACCGATGGCAGCCATGCCGAGGCACCGTACAACAAGCTGGCCTCGGATCACGGGCAGATCATCGCGCATATGCGACTGAAGGATTAACGACAATGCACATGACCGACCTGGGCGACGTTCGCCTGCACTACCGGATTGACGGACCGGACGACGGTGCGCCTGTCGTCTTCGTCAACTCGCTCGGCACCGACATGCGGCTCTGGGATCCGATCCTGCCTTTGCTGCCCGACGGCCTGCGCATCCTGCGGTTTGACAAGCGGGGCCATGGCCTGTCGACCTGCCCGCCCGCCCCCTATTCCATGGGCGCGCTCGTCAGCGATTGCGAGGCGCTGATGGACATGCTTGGCTTCAAGGATGTGATGTTCGTCGGCCTCTCCATCGGCGGCATGATCGCCCAGGGCCTTGCCGTGAAACGGCTGGACCTGATGCGCGCTATGGTCCTGTCGAACACCGGCGCCAAGATCGGCACGAAAGAGATGTGGGCCGACCGCATCCAAGATGTGAACACAGGCGGCATCGAAAAACTGGCGGATGCCGTCATGGACCGTTGGTTCTCGCGCGACTTCCACAAAGGGGTCGAGTTGGAGCTGTGGCGCAACATGCTCACCCGGCAAGAAGATGAAGGATACGCAGGCTGCTCCGCCGCCATCTCAGGCACCGATTTCTTCTCCACTACCGCGACGCTGCGCCTGCCCACGCTGGGCATTGCGGGCTCCGAAGATGGCTCAACCCCGCCCGACCTCGTGCGCGAAACGGCGGGCCTGATCCCCGGCAGCCAGTTCCACCTAATCCGCAAGGCAGGCCACCTTCCTTGCGTCGAACAGCCCGAAGAATACGCCCGCGTCCTGACCGACTTTATGCGTGCAACAGGACATATCTGATCCATGGCAGCTTCGGTGTTTTCATCAGCGCTCTACGCCAAGCTGTTCCCAACAGGCGACGTGGGCCGCCTCTGGACCGACAGCGCCGAAGTGCGCGCCATGCTGCTGGTCGAAGGGGCGCTTGCCAAGGTGCAAGGCGCGCAGGGCGTGATCCCCGAAATCAGCGCCGCCTTCATCCACCGCTCTTCGCTGGAGGTACAGATCGACCCCGGCGGCCTCGCCGACGCCACCGGCCAGAACGGGGTCAGTGTCCCCGCCCTCGTGTCCGAGTTCCGCAAAGCGATGGAGGCCCCGGAACACGCCCAATACGCCCATTGGGGCGCCACAAGCCAGGACATCATCGACACTGCGCTGATGCTGCGCCTGCGCCAGACGCTGGCCGCGCAAGAGGCGATGCTGCGCAGCTTGCTGCAACACCTCGGCACGCAAGCCGACGCCCATGCAGACACCCCCATGGTCGCCCGCACCTACGGCCAGCACGCAACGCCGACAAGCTGGGGAGCCGTTCTGGCCCAATGGGGACAACCACTGGCGGATGCGCTTGATGACCTCGAAACAGTGAAAACAGCCGCCCTCTGGGTCTCCCTGAGCGGCGCGGCAGGCACCGCATCTGCACTGGGACCACACGCCAGTGAGACACGCGCGAAACTGGCCGACGCCTTGAAGTTGGGCGACCCGGGCCGCAGTTGGCACACCGACCGCGGACCCATCCTGCGCGTCGCGGACTGGATGGCGCGCATCGTGGCGACGCTCGCGGGTCTGGGTCAAACAGCCGTGGCCCTGACTGCCACGGACAGCGCCGAACTGGTGCTGTCCGGTGCCGGGTCCTCGTCCACCATGCCACAAAAGCAGAACCCGGTGGGACCATCAGCGCTCGCCGCTCTTGGGCTTCAGATGACCGGACTAACGGCGAGCCTGCACGCCTCCGCAAGCCACCAGCACCAGCGCGACGGTGCTGCGTGGTTCACTGAATGGATGGTGCTGCCGCAGATCGCCCTGTCCTGCGCCGCCGCGCTGCAGATAACAGAAAACCTCGTGGCGCAGTGGCGCCCCGACACTGACGCGATGGCGGCGAAGTTCGACGGTCTGGGCAGTGTCCACGCCGAAGCGCTGAGCTTTGCGCTCGCTGCAAATATGCCGCGCCCAGACGCCCAAACAGCGACCAAAACGCTGATCGCCGACGCCACCGCACAAGGCACATCGCTCGAAGCCGTGGCGCGCGCAGCCCATCCCGACCTGCCGGCAGATCTATTCGATCCAAAGGCGCAGATGGGCGCCGCACCCGATCAGGCGCGCCGCTTTGCCGCGCGGGTGTCCTCCCTGTGAAGCTGCCGGTCGTCTTCATCCTGCTAACGGTGATGATCGACGCCATGGGCATCGGGCTGATCGTGCCGGTGATGCCCGACCTGATACAGGAGGTTCAGGGCGCAGGTCTCGGTACGGCAGCTCTGTGGGGTGGTGTCCTCGCCACCACCTTTGCGGCAATGCAGTTCCTCTTTGGCCCACTGCTCGGCGCGCTGTCGGACCGTTACGGGCGCCGCCCCGTCCTCCTCCTGTCGCTCGTCGTATTGGCCGTTGACTACCTCGTCATGGCCGTCGCAGGCACCATCTGGCTCCTGCTGCTGGGCCGGGTCGTGGGCGGGATTACCGCAGCCACCCAATCAACAGCCAACGCCTACATGGCCGACATCTCGAAACCAGAAGACAAGGCCGCGAATTTCGGCCTGATCGGCGCGGCCTTTGGTCTCGGCTTCGTGTTAGGCCCCGCCTTGGGCGGCTTTCTGGCCGAATACGGCACCCGTGCGCCCTTCTACGCAGCGGCGGGCCTTGCAGCGACGAACGCGGTCTTCGGCTACCTCGTGCTCAAGGAAACGGTCGATGACCGCATCCGCCGCCCCTTTGCGTGGCGACGTGCCAACCCGTTCGGCCTCTTCCGGCACCTGGCAAAGCTGCCCGGCCTCGGCCCACTCCTTCTGGTCTTTTTCATCTACCAGGTCGCCTTCACGGTCTACCCGGCCATCTGGGCCTATTACACGGCAGAGCGGTTCGACTGGTCGCCCGGCATGGTCGGCCTGTCGCTCAGCCTGTTTGGGATCTCAATGGCCGTGGTACAAGGTGGGCTGATCCGGCCCATGCTGCGACTGATGGGCGAACGGGGGGCCGTCATCTACGGCCATGTCGCGGACGTGGCGGTATTCCTGCTGATCGGGTTCGTCAGTTCGGGCACGTGGCTCCTGATCCTAACACCGCTGGCCGCCCTGCCCGCCGTCATCACACCGGCACTCCAGGGGATCATGTCCAAAGCAGTCGGTGATGACGAACAGGGCGAGTTGCAAGGCGCGCTCGTCTCCATCGCCGCCCTTGCCATGATCGTGTCACCGATGCTGATGACCTTCGTGTTCTACAGGTTCACGGAACCGGCAAACGGGATCTACCTGCCCGGCGCGCCCTTTTTGCTGGCGGCGGTCCTGATTGCGGTGGCACTCATGGTGTTCATGCGCAGCGCCCGACCACGACCGTCACCCGGCGTCCGCGGTTCAACAGCGCCCTGATCAGGTCGTTTTCCGACTTGCTTGCGCGGAGCCGCTGCGCCACCGTCACGGCAACGACAGACGAAGGGACGGATATGCAAACCATCAAAGCCGCCGTGTGCCACGATTTCGGAGCGCCCCTCGTGGTCGAAGACATCCTGATCCGCGCGCCCGAGATGGGCGAGGTCGAGGTGACGCTGGATGCGGTCGCAGTCTGTCACTCCGACATCTCTTACGCCGAAGGGGCCTGGGGCGGCAGCCTGCCTGCTGTTTACGGGCACGAAGCGGCGGGCGTGGTCAGCGCTGTAGGCCCCGGCGTCGTCGGACTGGCCGAGGGCGACAGCGTCGTCGTCACCCTGATCCGCGCCTGCGGCACCTGCCCCTCCTGCGCCAGCGGCAAACCCACAATCTGCGAAACGCCCTATGATGGCGACGCCGGACCGATCCGTACGGCTGAGGACGGCAAATTGCATCAGGCCATGGCCTGTGGCGCGTTCGCCGAGAAAGTGGTCGTGGACCAGAAGCAGCTTGTCAAAATCCCCGGCGACATCTCAAAAGAGGCCGCGAGCCTGATCGCCTGTGGCGTCATCACGGGCGTGGGCGCGGTGGTCAACGCCGCCGGTCTGCGCGCAGGACAGGATGTGGTCGTCATCGGCGCGGGCGGTGTGGGGCTGAACGCCATCCAGGGCGCGCGCATCGCAGGCGCCCGCCGCATCGTCGCCGTCGACATGACCGAGGAAAAGCTGGAAGACGCCAAGGCCTTTGGCGCAACCCACGGCGTGCTTGCCACGCAAAAGTCGCCCTGGCGTGCCAGCTACAAGGCATTGGGCGGCAAGGGGGCAGAAGCCGTGATCGTCACCGTCGGCGCGATCCCCGCCTATGAACAAGCGCCGAAATATATGGGCCGCGGCGGCAAGGTCGTCATGGTTGGCATGCCACATTCCGGTGCAACGGCAGAGTACGAACCGGTCATCCTCGCCGCGATTGGTCAGGGCATGCTCGGGTCAAAGATGGGCGACGTGGTGATCCAACGCGACATTCCGTGGATGGTAGACCTCTACCAGCAGGGGCGCTTACAACTCGACAGCCTGATTTCAGGCCGCTGGTCGCTGGAACAGATCAACGAGGCTATCGCGGACACCAAGTCCGGCACGGCACGGCGGAACGTGATCCTGTTTGAGAGGTAGAAGGGGGCCAGCCCCCTCGGCCTATGGCCTCACCCCCGGGATTTTTTTGAAACAGGGAAGAGGGACTGAAGGATGAAGCTCAAGGACCTCGATATCATCATTACGGCCCCCCCGGCACCAGGTTGGGGCGGGCGCTACTGGATTCTCGTGAAGCTGACGACAGATGACGGCATCACCGGTTGGGGCGAATGCTACGCTTCCTCCGTCGGGCCGGACGCGATGCGGGCCGTGATCGAGGATGTGTTCTCCCGCCACATGGCTGCCGAAAACCCCGAAAACATCGAATTGATGTTCCGCCGCGCTTATTCCTCCGGCTTCACCCAACGCCCGGACCTGACAGTCATGGGCGCCTTTTCGGGGCTGGAAATTGCCTGCTGGGACATCCTTGGCAAGGCGCGTAACCGCCCCGTCTGGGCGCTTCTGGGCGGCAAGATGAACGACCGCATCCGCGCCTACACCTACCTCTACCCCCTACCCCATCACGGGCTCGACGCCTTCTGGACCTCGCCCGTTCTGGCGGCTGAGGCAGCACTCGATTGCGTCGACCGCGGCTACACCGCCGTCAAATTCGACCCCGCGGGTCCCTACACGATGCGCGGCGGGCACATGCCGGGAATGCGCGACATCTCCATGTCGGTGGACTTCTGCAAGGCCATCCGCGAGGCCGTCGCCGACCGCGCCGACCTGCTCTTTGGCACCCACGGCCAGTTCACCACCGCAGGCGCCATCCGTCTCGGGCAGGCGCTCGAACCCTATGCCCCGCTCTGGTTCGAGGAACCGATCCCCCCAGACGCGGTCGAGGAAATGGCCAAGGTCGCCCGCGCCGTGCGCATCCCCATCGCCACCGGCGAGCGCCTCACGACCAAGGCAGAATTCGCCCCCATCCTGCGCAGCGGAGCCGCCACGATCCTGCAACCGGCCCTCGGTCGTGCAGGCGGCATATGGGAGATGAAAAAGGTCGCCGCCATGGCCGAGGTCTACAACGCCCAGATGGCCCCCCACCTCTATGCAGGCCCCGTGGAATGGGCCGCCAACATCCACCTCGCCGCCTCTATCCCGAACCTATTGATGTGCGAAACCATCGAAACGCCCTTCCACGACCAACTGATCAAGGGCAGCATCCGGGTCGAGCGCGGCTTCATCACGCCCCCCGAGATCCCCGGCCTTGGCATCGACGTTGACGAAGATCTGGCCCGCGCCCACCCGTATACCGGCGACGGCCTGCACCTGCAGATGCAGGAGGCCCCCTGCGACTACGAACGCGGCAACAACTTCGAGGGCGGCGCGCCCGCTCCGCGCGATTAGCGGTAGAACCGCACACCGGACACGGCAATGTCCGCCTGCATCTCGCGCCCGATGGCGAGAATACCGATCCGTCGCAACCGGCTCGGGTCGAACGACACATCGGTACGATGCGCCTCAAAAGCAGTGAAGGGAATGCGGAGCGTCGTCCATTCATCGAGCGCCACAAACTCGGACCGGAACGACTGCCAAGGCCGCGTAAGCGCATCGGTGCGCAGGCGCAGATCATAGGTCTCGCCATTGCCCAGCACATCCAGCGCCACACCGGCATAGCCGCTCGCATCGAACACAGCGCCGCCCGCCAGATCAAAAGCGATCTGCACAAAGCCACCATTGTTCTCCAGCGACACGAGCCCGGTCAGCCGCACAGCCTCCCGCCCCTTAACGACCTCAAACGTGGCCTGCCCCGAAGACACACCACCCATCACCGTGTCAGCCACGTATTCCCAGTCGGGGCTAAGTTCCAAATCATCCGCCATGACCGGCGAACATAGCAGGGCAAAGGCGATTGCCCAGCGGATCACGTCCGCGCCGCCTCGAATACGGCCCAGACCGCTTCGAACTCCTCAAATCCGATCCGCTTGCCCTTGACCGCATCAAACACGATCTTCTCCGACCGCATCAGCGTCGCGATGGCGTCGGTAAGTCCAGCCACCACATCCTTCGGGATCACCACGGCCCCATGCCGGTCCGCATGCACCAGATCGCCGGGCCGGATGTCGAGGCCATGGATACGCACCTGCTGGTCATAATCCACCACATGCACAAACCCATGACTCGGCCCGATAGAGCCAGCAACCACCGGGTACCCCTCTGCCAGATCGCCAAGGTCGCGCATCACCCCGTCGGTCAGCGTTCCCGCCAGCCCAAATGCCTTGTGAATATTCGTGTTCACCTCACCCCAATAGGCGCCAATAGCATTTGGCACATCCAGATCCTGCACCACGCAGACCGCCGGACGCGCGCCTTCGGACATGTACTTGTAGTAAGCCATCCGCCGCGCCTTGATCACCTCGGGCGGCTCCGTGGGCGGGGCCAGCGCCCGGATCCGGGCCGTGCGCGCATAGCCCACCATCACCCCATCCGGGTCCGACGCCAGCATCGTGCCACGGGTGAAGGCGTTGAACCCCCGCTTGCCCTGCGCGACCTCAATGGCATTGCAGACCGTCGGCGTATCCACCGACCTCAGCAGATCATGCAGTGCGTCCTCCATAACTCAGCCCTTCACCATCGCGGCACCCTCGGACAGGGCATTCAGCTTGGCATAGGCAATTTCCGGATCGACTGACCCGAAGCCCGCAAAAGTGCCAAACCCACAATCGCTCCCCGCAATCACCCGATCCGCACCCACAATCTCCGTAAACCGCTCGATCCGCTGCCGCACGACCTCCGGATGCTCGACAAAGTTCGTGGTGGTATCGACCACGCCCGGCACCAGCACCTTGTCATCCGGTATCTCCGCTTTGCGGTTCCGAAACACCGTCCACTCATGCGCATGACGCGGGTTCGACGTCTCGAACAGAACATAGCGCGCCTTGGTCGCCATCAGCGTGGGAAAGACCGTGTCCATGGGCACATCACACACATGCGGCCCCTCGTAATTGCCCCAGCAGATATGCACCCGTACCTTCTCCGCAGGCACATCCGCCAGCGCATGGTTCAGCGCCTCCACATGGGCATCCGCGATCTTTACAAACTCCGCATCGCTCAGGTCGTTGAACAACATGTGCCGCGACAGGGCCAAATCGGGGCAATCCAGCTGCAAATCCAGCCCAGCCCCCACGATCGTCTCATACTCCGCCTTCATCGCATCGGCGAGGGCGGCCAGATAGGCGTCGCGCGTCGGATAAAAGTCATTCTGCAAAAACAGCGAAATCACACCGGGCGAGGCTGCATTCATAAACCCGCGCTCAACCCCATGCTTGGCCATCGCTGCCTTGAGGTTCGCAATGTCCTTCTCCAACTCGCCCTGCCCCTTGGACGTCACCTCACCCGTACACATGGGCCGGGCGTATTGCGGGGTGCCGCCACCCTCGGCCAAGCGCTTGAGAAAGCTGGGAAACTGCTTCAGATCAGCAGGCGCATTGCGCGGGCTGTCGCCGGAAAACCCGGTATAGCGGTCCTTGACATAGGTCGCATAACTGATCTTCGACGTCTCGCCATCGCTGACGATATCAACACCCGCCGCCACCTGCTTGGCCACCGTGTCGTCCACCGCCTCGGCCATCGCCGCATCGAAATCAGCCTGCTCAAACGGCTCCTCCCGCTCGCGGGCAAAGATGAAATCGACGACCTTTTGCGTCCGGGGCAAGGACCCGACATGGGTGGTTGTGACAGGCATGGTGGTCTCCTTCAGTCTTTGCGCGCCATCAGCACGGTATGCTGGTTCGCATCGGGGTCTTCGGCCAGAAACCCGGTCAGGCGCAAGCCATTCTCTTCAAGACATGTGGCATAGCCCGCGGGCGAGAGCGAGGCGTGATAGACCGCCTCATCGCCAACGGTGCCCTCAGCCTCACCTGCGCTTGGCCCAACGGTCAGCATCAAACTGCCACCGGGTTCCAGATGCGCGGCCATACGCGAGATACAGTCGCGCTGCGCCTCTGCCGTCAGGTGAAAAAAGCTGTTCCAGGCAATGATGCCGTCAAAGGTCTCGCCCAGATCAAGCACCCGCATATCCGCCTGCCGCCAGTCGCCCTCCGGCCACCGTTCCCGCGCAATCGCCAGCATCGGCTCCGAAAAATCGACACCGGTAACGGAAAACCCCTCAGCCATGAACCACCGCGCAATCGGATCGCCCGTACCGCAGCCCAGATCCAGCACCCGTGCCCCGCCGGGCAAGGCCACCGCAAACCGCGCCAACCACCGCGCCTCGAACAACGCACGGGACCGGCGAGCGTCGTAAACCGCCGCCTGCCGGTCATAGACGCCC
The DNA here is from genome assembly GCF_000814025.1 of Tateyamaria sp. ANG-S1. GTDB lineage: Bacteria > Pseudomonadota > Alphaproteobacteria > Rhodobacterales > Rhodobacteraceae > Tateyamaria. The sequence goes on from NZ_JWLL01000003.1 coordinate 280,816, forward strand.
TGGATGTCTTCGGGATCGGCGCTCACCCTGCCCACGTCGGCCCCGCCGGATCATCCGTGCCCACCACGTGATAGAGCGCCGCCTCGCCCGTCATCGACGGCACGGCGCTATGGGCCAAGTTCTCCGGCACGCTCATCGTGTCACCGGGCGCCAGCGTCGTGCTGCCACCCTCCCACGTCACCTTCCAATGCCCTTTCACCGGCATCAGGACTGATGGCTTGTCATGCGCGTGCATGTCATCGCAGGCACTCGAGCGGGTCACCAGATCCACCTCAAACCCCGGCTTGTCCCGAATAATTCCCGTCTCGCCAATCACCTTGCAGGGCGCGTCCTTAGCCAGACACACCATGTCCCAATACCGGCGCACGCCCATGCCGACGACCTGCATCGGCGACATCTCGGGGAACTCCGTCAACTCCTCCGCGGTCAGCAACGGCATGGGCCCCACGCCATCAGGCAGGCTCTCCCCCTTCTTGCTGTCATAAAGGCTGCCATTCTCGCCCAGAACCAGCCCATGCGCGCCCGCCTCCTCGATCACTTGCGGGGCCCAGATCACGCCGCCGCCCGCATCGTCGCCGCCAAGGATCGCCATGATCATCCCGTAGTCGGTGCCGATATTCTCGAAACCACGGAAAATACCTGTGGGAATGTTGATGATATCCCCCTCTTCCAGCACGACCTCCCCGGCCTTCCCCCAGCGTCCCCAGAAAAACCGCCAACGCCCCGACAGGACAAAGAATACCTCTGCCGTGCGGTGCGAATGCAGCGAATTCCGGCACTTCGGCGGCTGCCCCGCCGCCCCGATGTTGAAGCCGTGCGGGATCGAAATATGCACGTGCTGATCAGGGCTTTCCGACACCCCGCCCCCGATGATGGTAAAGTTCTCCTTCTGGTCCGACCCCGGCGTGTGCGCGTCGATAAACGCGGTCTTGCAGGGCATCAGATCGCCATAACGCACAATGCGCGGCTCCATCTCGGCGGGGGTCATGTGGGGGTCCTTTCATGTGGGAGGGTTGGATCGGGCAACGGATCGCCCGGTTTGGAATTGGTGATGTCGGTGTGGATCCAGACCATGCGGTCCACGAACCAGACCTTCGGCAGGATGGTGGCGACCAGCCCAAGGATTGTCGTCCACGGGTTCAGCACGATCAGGCCATAGATCAGGGGCAACAGACCGATGACGGATAGGGCGACCAACACATGTGCCGGCCGCATGTGATGCGCTGCGATGTCATAGCGGTCCCGCGCCAGAAAAATGCGCTCCCCCAGTGTCCCACGCGATGCCCAACTGCCAAAGTCACGGGGCGCAGGAAACGCACGCGGGTTCACCCATGTCCACGCTGCGGCCAACAGAAAAAGCGGCAGCGCCCACCCCCCGATCCACTGCCGCGCATAAATCGCCAGCGCGATCAAAGGCAGGCAAGAAAACCGCGTCCAAAAGCTCCACGGGCTTGCGTGCCGCCGCCAATCAACGTCCTTCATCCCCATCAGACGTTCGGCAGCGCGGTAGATGTCGGTCATGCCTGCCCCTTCAGCGCAGCATTCTCCGCTTCCAACTCGGCAATCCGCGCCTGCAGCTTGTCCATCTCCGGTGCCACAAGCTGCGCGATCTCACCCGCATCAAAGCGCGGCGTGATGAACTGCGGACAGTTCCAGTCAAAGGCCTCAATCCGGATCGTCACCACCCGCTCAACCCGACCCTGCCCCTCGACAGCCAGTTGCTCGGCCAGCTCGGGCTCATCATCAGCCTTCGCAAACGTCGCACGCCCCTGCAGCTTCATCCGGGCCTTGCGCGGGTAATCCATCAGAAACAGCGACACCCGGTCATCACCGGCCAGGTTCCCCTCGGAAATGTGCTGCTTGTTCCCGCGATAGTCCGCAAAACCCAACGTGTGATCATCCAGCACCTTCAGAAACCCGACAGGCCCGCCCCGATGCTGGATGTATGGCCAACCGGTCTCCGACACCGTGCCCATGTAGAACGACGTGCGCGACGTGATGAACGCCACCTCATCCGCATTCAGCGCATGCGTCCGCGCCCCATAGCTGCGCGCGTACATCTCGGCAGATCCATCCGCCTCCTGCAGCGCCTTCACGGCATCGGTAAACATCACCTCGTCATAGCGGCGCACGGCCCTGACCTTTCATTGTTCCTCAAATATGCAAATGCGACCTCAGCCGGTCTGCAACAAGATCTGCTTCCAGATCGCCGTCTCATCAAAGAGCGCATATTCCCGGCGCAGGCCCCAAGGCCCGAACTCGGCATGAGAAATGCCCAGAACATAGACCTCAGCCCCCGTCGGCGCGCCAAAATACCCCCACCCATCATGTTTGCCATGCAGGCTCCATCGGATGGCGGCCCGGGGCGGCATCATCTCATCATCCCGCCCAATCTGGTGATCAATGGTGAACGTTGCATCCGGGAACGACGCCCGCAGTCCCATCCAGAAACGATCTACCGGCCCTGTCCCATGCCCGGTCAGCCCGCCGGGATACTCCGACTGCACCGCCCGGTCATACTCGCCGGGAATGACGGCCATATCGGCCCCCATGATCCGCGTCAGAATGTCGGCGTACCTCGCGCCCCACTCATTGTCATTGCCGCGCCCCTTGTAGGGCCCAGGCTGATCCGTCGCATGGCTCAGAGGACGCACCGCGTTTTCCATCCCACCCTCACGCTCGATCAGATCAGCAGCATAGGCCTTCGCCTCCCACCCGATCTGGTTCACGATGGCCGTCTGGTCGCGGATCAACCACTCATCGTTGATCTGATCATTGATGGCATGACAGTCCGCAATAATTCGGTACTGCAGCGTCTTGCCAGATGCCTTGCCATAGACACCATCCGCCATGTGCGTCGCCGTCGACAGGATGCGGTGCGACGACAGCATCCCCTCTTCCGGCGTCCCGCTCCAGATCACATCTTCACCCAGCAGCGTCCGGTCCGGAAATTCGGCGAGCGTCGCCATGGTGGCCCCAATCACCTTCTCGTTCCCAATCACCACCGAACCGGGCGACCGCACCACGATGCCCGGGCTGTAATAGTGATGCAGGGTCGCGATGCCGCGATCCTCCCAGATCTCCTTGGTGATGCCGATGATATAGTCGGGGAAGTCCTTCCACCGGTTCGAAAAACCCTTCATGCGGTCCATCCTTTGGGTATGCGGGCCGACCCGCGCAGGATGAGTGGTCCATCCAGCGCGACGCGGCGGGGTTTGGTGTCAGGATCGGCAAGCCGGTCCATCAGAATATCAACCGTGGCATCCGCCATCTGCCCGGCAGGCTGGCGCACGGTGGTCAGGTCATAGCTGGGCCAGGCGGCCAAGGTCACGTCGTCATAGCCCACAACCGACACGTCGCCCGGCACGCTCAGCCCCAACTCAAATCTCAAAACATCCATCACGGCAAAGGCCATGTGATCATTGGCACAAAACACCGCATCCGGCCGTTCCGGCCCCACAAACATCTCGCGCGCCACATCCTTGGCGGTTTCAAAGTCGAAGTCACTGCCCCCGCGTGCGAACAGGCGGCGCCCCGCCACCTCCAGCCCCGCGACAAAGCCCGCCTCGCGGTCCCGCTGGGTCGAGGCTCCCTCCCACCCGGCCACATGCGCAATGCGTTGGTGCCCACCGGCCACCAGAAACTCCGCCAGCTTGCGCCCACCGTGGTAGTTGTCAGAGGTGACCGAGGACAGCCGGTCATCATCCTGCGCCCGGTTGAACAGGACAATGGGAATGCCCGCCGCCTCGCAGCGCTGGGTCAGGTCGTTCGACATGCCGACACTGGCCGCAATGATCCCATCCACCTGATAGTCCAGCAGTTCCCGCATCACCTCATCCGCATCATCCGCCGAGTTCGACGAGATGAACACCAGCACGTGGTAGCCCTGCTCCTGCAGCTTGCGGCTCAACCGCTCGATAGCTTCGGGGTAGAAGTGGTTTTCCAAGTAAGCAACCAGCAACCCCACAATACGGCTCCGTCCGGTAATCAGCGACCGCGCCAGCACATTGGGCCGATACCCCAGATCATCCGCCGCTTGACGCACCTTATCCGCGGTGCGTTTCGACACCGACGCACCGGGGGTGAAGACACGACTGACGGCCGAGCGGGACACGCCCGCGCGTTCAGCCACATCGAGTGCTGTCACCTTGTCGGGCATCAGTCCGCTGTCCAACCCCCGTCGATCAGCATCGAGGTGCCGGTAACCATCGCAGACGCATCCGAGGCCAGAAACAGCACCGCCCCCATGATGTCCTCGACCTCTGCCACGCGCGGCAACTTGATCTTGTCCATGATCCAGGCATAGCGCTCGGGGTCCTCAAACGACTTCTCGGTAAAGGCCGTGCGCACAAAGGTCGGGCAGACCGTATTGATGCGAATATTCGCCTTGCCCCACTCGATGGCCATGGCCTTCACCATGCCCTCGACCCCGTGTTTCGTGGCGCAATAGACAGCCCGGTCGATGCCACCCACATGACCCATTTGCGATGAGATATGGATGATCGACCCACCCTTGCCTGCCTCGGTCAACGCTCGCGCAGCGGCGGTGGAAAGGAAGTATGCGCCCTTCAGATTGATGCCGACAACCGCATCGAAATCCTCGGGTTGCGTCTCCATCGAAGGCCCATGCCGCGCCAGACCAGCCGAGTTCAAGACAATGTCGCATGGCCGATCAAAAGCGGCCTCAATGGCCGCCATATCCGACTGATCGAACTGCAACGCCTCCGCGCTCCAGCCCTGTTCAGTCATGGCCCCAACCACGTCCGCCAAAACATCAGCCCGCCGCGCGGCACAGACCACATGCGCACCCGCCTCAGCCAAAGCGACGGCACAACCCAGCCCGATGCCAGACGAAGCACCCGTCACCAACGCCCGCTTGCCCGACAGATCAAACGAAGGGGTCTTCGGCAGGCTCATGCCGCCCTCCCCGTCTCCGGGTCAAACCCCGCACGCGCCTTGTTGAATTCGCGCATCCGCGCCAGCACGTCGACGCCCATCTGGTCATACATCTGCAGCATGTCCACCATCACCCAATTCTCCCGTATCAACCCGTTCTCCAGCCGCCAAAAATCAAGCGACCGCATCTCAATCCGCTTATCTGTCGGCGGCAGCCCCAGCCACCCTCCATGCGTCACCGTCTGGTACATGTTCGGCCAGCCCGTGACCGCAGCATAGTTTGCGTCACCAAAGAAGTGATAGACGATCTCGTCCACATACTGACCGCGGTCCGGCATCCCGTTCAGAAACGGGATCTGGTGCCAGTTGCGAAAGCCCGCAATCCCGCGCCCCGATCCGATGCCGCTGGGCCCATACCACATCATCTTCGGGTGCCAGAACCGCTCCATCTCCATCACCTCAGGCCCGCCCTGACCGGGGTGCTTCTTCATATGCGTCAGCATGTCGATGATGTGCTGGCAGGACGCGGCGGACACTTCCGCATCGTAGGGCCCCAGCACCAACCCATCGCAGGACGCAGGGCCCGGCACATGCAATTCGCGACCCAAGGACGGCACCATCGGCCACGCCCCCGCCTGCATCATCACCTCGGGGATGTCCCACAGCGCCTGCATCTCGACGATCTTGCCGTCTTCGAAGCGATAGAACTCATGGAACCGCATATGCACGATGTGCCCGGTCGGCGGGATGTTGAGCCACGGGGCGGTGAAGGTGCCGGTGTAGTACCCGCCACACCCGACCCAATCCGCACCTTCGGGTGTGGGACCAGCCATGACGATGTAATCGCGCCGCTCCAAATCGGGGATAGCCGCCACCAGCAGGGCAAAGCCCGCATCCACAAACGCATCCACGCCCGCGATGCTTTCAAAGGGAAAGGCGAGGCGAAATACGACGTCCGGGGCGCATACATCTCGCAACACCGCCCGGACGGCAGCCTCATCATAGTCGTAAAGCGCAGCGCGCAGCGGCGCGATCAGCGCCTTGTGGTTGGTGTGCCGGTCGGTCATGCCCGCACCTCCATCCGGACAAACAGATCGACGCCCATCTGCTGGAACAGGTGGATCATATCCACGAATACCCAGTTCTCGGAGAACTTCCCGTCCGTCCGCAGCCAGAAATCTAGGCCTGACACCTCGATCGGCGCACCCGTAGCCGCGTGCCCCAAATACGTCCCGCCATGGGTGCCCACCACGCCCTTCGGGCCAGAGGCGGCGACCATCCGATCCTCGGCAAAGAGGCTTTCCAAATGCATCACCTTGCGGTCGGGAAAGGCCGTCAGCCACGGCTGTTGGTGCCGCGTCTCGAACTCGGCCAGCGACAGGCAGGCGCCGATGCCGCCCGGCCCGTACCATTTGATATTGGGATGAAAGAACCGCGCCATGCCCATGCTGGTCAGGTCATTTTCATCAAAACTGTTGAGCCCGCCAAATATTAACGCGCGCCCCAAAGTCATTGATTTTATAGACTCAACTTCCAGTTGCACGGCTGTCAAAACACCGTCATACGCAGTGGGTGCCGGGTACACATGCGCCGCCCCGCGCGGGCGCGGCAGAACGGGCAATCCAATCTGGTCAAACCAATCGACAAAGTCCCAGATCGTCTGGGCATAGGTGATGTTCCCAGCCTCATCAAACCGCAGAAACTCACCCCACCGAATGCGCAAATCATGACCCGTGGCAGGGATGCCAAACACCTCCGATGTCGCACGCCCGGTATAGTACCCGGTGCCCGCCACCCAATGCGCCCCATCCCCCGCGCCGCTTTCATGCGCCGAGGATGCACCGCCCATGAAAATATGCGTCTGCCGTCTCAAATTGGGAATGGCCGCGCGCAGAGGGGCAAAGAGCCCACCGATGATCCCATCGGCACTGCCCTGCATCCCGATGGGCGCAGGCCCATGCCACCCGTCCAGCGCGGGCAGCAGCGCCGCCGCACTCTCCGGGTCGCGATCCAAGGCCGCCCACAGCGTCAGCGCCGTGGCCTTGTTGCGTTGGTTCTGGTCGGTCACGGCTATTCCGCTGCGTCGCGCGCAGGGGCCCCCTCACCATAAGGCACGTTGATCCCGCCATAGCGGCGGACGCGCAGGTTGCACTGCTCGGCATGGCCCACGAACCCTTCCAGCATGCACAGACGCGAGCCATAGGCCCCGATCTCCGCCGCCGCCTCGTCCGTGGTGACCTTCTGATAGCTGTGGGTCTTGAGGTACTTGCCGACCCACAGACCCCCCGTATACCGCCCCGCCTTTTTCGTGGGCAGGGTGTGGTTGGTCCCGATCACCTTGTCCCCGTTGGCGACATTGGTGCGCGGCCCAAGGAACAGCGCGCCGTAGCAGGTCATGTGTTCCAGGAACCAGTCATCGCGGTCGGTCATCACCTGCACGTGCTCACTGGCCACATCATCAGCCACCTGCAACATCTCATCATAAGTATCGCAGAGGATGATCTCGCCATAGTCCTCCCAGCTTTTGCGGGCCGTGTCGGCAGTGGGCAGAATGCCCAGGATGCGCTCGATCTCTGCCGCCGTCTCATCCGCCAGCTTGCGCGAGTTCGTCAGCAGAACGGCAGGCGAGTTGTAGCCATGCTCCGCCTGCCCGAGCAGGTCGGTGGCACACATCTCTGCGTCCACCGTCTCGTCCGCGATCACCATCGTCTCGGTCGGACCTGCAAACAGGTCAATGCCCACGCGGCCGAAAAGCTGACGCTTGGCCTCGGCCACAAAGGCGTTGCCGGGCCCGACGAGCATGTGGACCGGATCAATCGTCTCGGTCCCGATGGCCATGGCCCCCACGGCCTGAATGCCGCCCATGACGTAGATTTCGTGCGCGCCGCCCAGATGCATCGCTGCGATTACCGCCGGGTTCGGCTTGCCCTGCCACGGAGGGGTACAGGCGATAATGCGGGGCACACCGGCGACGCTGGCCGTGGCGACCGACATGTGGGCGGATGCGACCATCGGGAACTTGCCGCCCGGTACGTAGCAGCCGACGGACTGCACGGGGATGTTCTTGTGGCCGAGGATCACGCCCGGCATCGTCTCGACCTCGATATCCAGCATCGAGTCCCGCTGGGCTTGCGCAAAGTCACGGACCTGCTGCTGGGCGAACTGGATGTCGGCCAGCTCGCGCGGGGTCAGCTCGGCGATCAGCGCGTCGATTTCGGCTTGGGTCAGGCGGAAGCTGTCGGGGCTGTAACCATCGAACTTCTCCGACAACTCACGCACGGCAGCATCCCCGCGCTTTTCGATATCGGCCAAAGTCGCTTCAACAATGGCGCGGGTTTTGGCATCGTCCTCGGCCCGCTCTGCTTCGGGCTTGCCGCGTTTCAGATATTCAATCGTCATCTCGTCACCTCAGTTGTCGGGGCGCGGCGGTGTCTTGTCGCCGCGATCGAAGGCTTCCCAGCCTTCACCATCAAAAACGTCCCGCCCCAGCTGGGCGAGCACGTGGGGGAAATCGACCATCACGTAGTTGTCGGTGATGCGGCCGTCTTCGACCTTCCAGAAATCCATGTACCGGATCTCGATCCGCTTGCCGGTGGGCGCAATCCCCATGAACTCACCAGCATGGGTGGCCTCCTGTCGGCCAAAGGCGGCGGCCCACTCGCCCATATACAGCCGGGCTTCGTCCACGCAGACCTTGTCGGCGAAGGCGGCCTGGAACGGGCGCTGCCAGTTGTCCTGGAACTGCTGCAGGCCCGTCTTGGTGCCGCAGCCGGTGTTGCCCATCCAGCGGAAACTTTCGGCAAAGAACTGGCCGATATCGTCAATGCGGTGGTCGTTGAGACCATCGACCATCCCTTCGATTACAGCGCGGGTGTCTTCCGTTTTGGACATATCCGTATCGCGGGTCAGAACCGCCTGTTCCGGTCGGGAACCTTTCATCTCTCATCCACCCCTTTGGGCTGTCTTCGTTTGGGCCAGCGATGAAAGCCCAGATGGGCTTGAAGAGCGTCTCATCCCTTCACCGCACCTGCCGTGAGGCCCGATACGATCTGGCGTTGGAAGACCATGACCAGCAGGAACAATGGGGCGGTGATGGACACCGCTGCCGCCACCGCTTCGACCTGATCCGTCGTGGTGGTTTCGCGGTTGAAGTAGCCTGCGATGGCCGGGACCATTGTCTGGTTCTGGGCGTCGAGCAGCAGGGCCGTGACGAGGAAGTCGTTGTAGCCAAGAAGAAAGCTGAAGAGGCCCGTGGTGATCACCCCCGGCCACATGACCGGCATGATCACGCGGCGGAACGCCTGGAAATGCGAGCAGCCGTCAACGCGCGCCGCCTCGTCCAGTTCGGACGGGATGTTCTGGAAGAACGACCGCAGCATCCAGATGGTAAAGGGCTGGTTGATCGCCACCAGCACCGCGATGATCGCCCAGGGCTGGCCGTAAAGCGTGGGGCTGAGGTCGCCCAGGATCGGACGCAGGATTTCCGCCGAGTTGATGAACCACGGCAGATAGCCGGCCACTAGCACAGAGTGCGGCAGGGCACGGAAGACAAGTGCGATGATCAGGAGCCAGAAGGCGAGGTTCGAGCCGGAGCGCGCGAGGCCGTAGCCTGCCAGCGTGCCCACGGTGAGCGATACGGTCACCACGCCTGCCGTCACGATCATGGAGTTGATGAAGTTGCGGTAGAACTGGTTTTCCGCCCAGACCGCCACGTAGTGCTCGGTCGTCAGGCCGAGGATGGGTGTGCCAAGCGGCCCCGCGATGCTGTTGAGTGCGCCGAAGATCACGGGCAGTGCGCCGAAGAAGATTAGCACGAACAGCAGGCCGTAGACGGCTGCACCAACAAGCCAGCCCAACACGATGAAGCCGGGGGGCGAGAATTGCTCGACCAACCGGGACAGCTTTGTGAAAGCCCAGCGGATCGCGAAGTACAGCACGATCAGCCCCAGCAGAATGTCGAGGAAGCTGAGCCCGTTGCCCGCCGCCCGCGTGGCGGGTCCGGTGATCACGTTCCACGCGCTGGCGTCGAAGGCGTCGCGCGGGGACTTCACGCTCATCACCGCGATCCAGGCGATGGGGAAGGCTGCGATCAGGCACCAGAAGGCGAGGAACGCGCCCGATGCAAGCTTGAGCGACAGCGGCTGTGCGGTGGCTTTTGACATCTAGTGTGCCCCCCCTTTGTGGTCGCGCCAGGTGCGGCGCAGCGGCAGGATCAGCAGGATCACGATGCCCACCATGGTCAGCATGGCGCTGGCGGCGGCCCGGCTGATCGCCCGGTTGCCCGCGTCATCCGGTGTCAGGAAGTCGAAGGTCAGCCATTGCAGCGAGATGACATGCGCCTGGCTGCGGAAGCCGATGATCTCGTCGAAGACGCGGTAGCAGTCCATCAGGTGGATCAGTGCGATGAAGATGATCAGCGGCATCAGGTGCGGCACGATCACATAGCGCAGCCGTTCAAAGCGGCTGGCGCCATCGATGATCGCGCTTTCCAGCGTGTCCATGTTCACCGTTTGCAGGCCCGCGTAGAAGATCACGAAGGCGAAGGGCGCGACGTGCCAGACGCGGTAGAAATACATGAGCAGTTCGATGGTCCAAGCCTGCGCGAACATGGCGATGTCCTGGCCCGTCCAGCGTTCGAGCGTGGCCGTGAGGATGCCGTCACCCACGAAGAGCCAGTAGATCGACAGTGACCCGATGACCGGCGTGATGATGAAGGGCAGCAGCGAGACGAAGATCACTGGGCCACGCAAGGACTTGGCGGCGTTGTTGACTGCGAGCGCGATCATGAGACCCACACCGATCACCAGCGGCAAGGTCACGAGCGTGAACATCAGGGTGAACCGCAGGGCCTTCCAGAAGTCGATTTGCAGGATCTCGCCCCAATTGCCGGACCCGATGGCGGACCAGAATTTATCCATTTGCAGCACGTTCTGGTAGCTTTGAAAGCCGACCCAGGCGGTGGTGGTTTCGGTGCGTCCGGTTTCTTCATTGATGACGGGCACCGTCTTGACCTCGGTCACGCAGGTCTGGGTGAGGAAGCCCGGGGTGCAGGTCTCGACCTCGATCTGCTGCATCACGGGCTGGGTGATCTGGAAGGACTGGATGAAAACCGAGATCAGGGGGGCCGCGATGAACAAGAGCATCATGAAGACCGACGGGGCCACGAACCAGAAGAAGGTTTTGAACTTCATGCTGCTTTCCTTGTCGCTGCGGCGGCCACATGGCCTCCGATCTGCCAGCCAATCATCATGGATGGGGCGTTGGTGTTGGCGCTGGTGATGCGCGGCATGACCGAGGCATCGGCTACCCAGAGGTTGTCCACGCCTTTGACCGCACCCTGCGCATCGAGCGGGCCACCGAGGGCGACGGTGCCGACGGGGTGGTAGGCGGTGCCTGCTCGCGTGCGGATCACTTCGCGGAGGGCGGCGCCGGTGATATGGGTGCCCGGGAAGCCCTCGGGTGCGCGGCGGTGTTCGAAGGGAGCGGCATCAAGCAGCGCGCGCAGGCGTTCGACACCCTTCACCATCATGCCGAGGTCCCAGTCGTCGCCGAACAGGTTGAGGTCGATAAGGGGTTGGAAACGGTCGGTGCCCATGCGCAACCGGCCACGTGAGCGGGGTTGGCACAGGCAGACATCGGCGAAGTAGCCCGATCCCCAGATGATCGCGCGGCCCTGCCAGCCCATCAGGAAGGGCAGGAAATGGGTCTGGATGTCAGGCGCGTCGCTGTCGGTGACGCTGTAGAAGGCGCCCGCCTCGACCGTGTTGGAGCTGAGCCGCCCGGAGCGCGCGAAGAGCCATTGGAATGGGGACAGTGCCCATGCCGGGAGCTGACCAAGGGTCAGACCATAACCCGACCCCTGCCCCTTGAAATGCAGGCCGAAACCTGGGTGGTCGTGCAGGTTTGCACCCACGCCGGGCGTGTCGATGCGCACGTCGATGCCTGCGGCTTTCAGGTCTACGCCCGGTCCGATGCCGGAGCGCATGAGGATCATTGGGCTTTCGATGCTGCCTGCCGACAGGACAACGCTCGCCCGCGCAGTCAAGGTGCGCCCGTCGCGCAGAACGACGCCCGTAGCACGGGTGCTGTCGAAGGTGACGTGGTCTACCTCGGCGTCCGTGATCACGTCCGCACCGGATGGCCGCAGGAACCCGTCGGCGGCTGACCAGCGCGCGCCGCCCCTCATGTTGGTGTGGAACACGCCCGCGCTTTTCCGTTCCGGCGTGGGCGGGGCGTGCGGGTCGTTGGCTGGGAAGACGCGGCCGAACGCTTCGGACAGGGGGTGCGGGTGCGGCAGGCGGTCGGGTGTCATCCGCGCCTCGACCGCGTCGAAAGCCCGCCAGACCGCCGCGCTGTCCCATCCGGGCAGGCCCCAGGTGTCGAAATCAGCGCGGGTGCCACGGAACCAGACCATAGAATTGATCGAGCCCGACCCGCCCAGCATCTTGCCGCGCGGGACGGACACTTGCCGGTTGCCAGCCGATGCCATGGGTACAGTTTGCCGCTTCCAGTTGCGGCGGTCGGAGGCCAAAAGGTTCACAAGAGCAAAGGGCACCTTGACCCGGATGTCCCGATCGGACGGCCCCGCCTCGACCACGCACACCTTTGCGCCCGGTCGTTCGGCAAGACGCGCGGCCACCGCGCATCCAGCAGAGCCACCGCCCACAACGATATGATCGTATTCACGTGTCATCTGTCCCCCAGGGTGAGTGGCTGGCCGAGGGAGCCCCGGCCAGCCGAGTGGTGACTTATTCGAGCACACCGGCCTCTTTGGCCGACGTGGTGTAAGCTTCTTCGATGGCGACCAGCGTGGCCTCTGCCCCGCGCTCACCGGTCAGGAAGGCGGGCAGTTCATTGCCCAGAGCCGTGTGCAGCAGACCCATCTGCGTGGTCGACGGGTACGCAGGCGGGGCCGGGTTGGCGGTGGCCGTTGCAACTGCACCTTCGGCGAGCGGGCCGGGCTCATAGCCCTGCACCAGCCAGATGGCGGCCTCATTGGCGCCCTGCACCATTTCGGCGTCCATGCCTTCCATCGCGAGGCGGAAGGCGGCGTCTGCTTCCTCATCCGTGATATTGGCCGCGATCACGATACCGTCCCACCAGAGCGTGGTGGCCGGCGCGCCGCCGTCCATCGCCATCGGGGCTGCGGCCATGGAGACCTTGCCCACAACGGTGCTTTCGTTTTCGTCATTCATCGCACCCGCGCGGCTGGCCCAGAGATTCGCCATGGCGATCTTGCCCTGCTGGAACTGCTGCTGCACGTAGGTCGAGTCGCTGACCAGAACCTCCGGGTCGGTGAACTCAAGCGTGCGCTTCATGGTGTCGAGCGCCTTCATCCCCGCCTCGGAATTTACGGCGGTGGTGTTGTCGGCGTTGAAGAACGCGCCGCCAAAGCCGGGATACATGTTCACGAATTCCTGCGCGAGGTTCCAGCCGGACTTCATGGTCGCACCGATGGCGTGGTCAACGACGCCCGCTTCTTCGATCTTCTCGGCGGCGGCGAACACCTCGTCCCATGTGCTGGGCGTCTCGATGCCCAGATCGGCAAGGATATCGCTGCGGTACATCAGGTGCTGCGTGTTCACCATCATGGCGACGGCCATGATCTGACCATCCACGCGGATCAGCTGGTTGGGCGACAGGTTCTGGCCGTACTTTTCGACCAGATCGTCCAGCGGGCGGATCGTGCCTGCGTTCAGGAGCGGTGTGATGGTGCCGTTCGACACGCCGCCGATGTGGTAGAGCGACGGGTTCGCTTCGAACGCAGCGGGCTGCTTGGTGCGGAATTCCTGGTCCAGCTCGGCCTGGAAATTGCCGCACTCGGCCATGGCATCAGTGACGGCCTTCCAGGCTTCAAAGCCCGCGGTCAGCGACTTCAACGGCACCTCGTTTTCGTAGGAACACGCGGCAAAGGCCGTGCTACCCAAAAGCGAGACGGCGCCCGCAAGTGCCAGTTTTTTCAGATACATGTGCAAACTCCCTGTTGCGTTTTGCGCCAGTGCATCTTGCAAGTCTGCACTGGCCGGTGTTGGGCCGCGCTCTGGGTGCCCCCGCGCGGCCGGGTTCCTCAGGCGAGACGTTCGCCGGAAGAGGAATCGAATGCGTGGCAGATTTCTGCCGGGACCGAGAAGGACACGGTGTCGCCGATCTCGGCCCGGAATTCCTTGTGCGCCTTGATCGACACAAGCTGCCCGCCTGCGCGGACGGTGAGCATGGTGGCGTCACCCAAAAGCTCGATGGTGTAGATGGGGGCGGTGATCTGCGCCTCATCCTCCGCCAATGCGGCGTCTTCGGCGCGGAAGCCGAGCGTGGCAGGGCCATCGGGCGCGGTGAGGCCGCTGATCGATACGTTGTCGCCGGTGAAGGTGCCGCCCGCCATCGTCCCCTCCATCAGGTTCATGGCGGGGGAGCCAATAAAGCTGGCCACGAAGGTGTTGGCGGGGCGGTCGTAAATTTCCGTAGGCGTGCCCACCTGCTGCACCTTGCCCTGCTTCATCACCACCACGCGGTCGGCGAGGGTCATCGCCTCGATCTGGTCGTGGGTCACGTAGACGGTTGTCACCTTCAGCTCGTGGCTGAGGTTCTTGATCTGGGCGCGGGTCGAGACGCGCAGCTTGGCGTCGAGGTTCGACAGCGGCTCGTCCATCAGGAACACGTTGGGTTCGCGCACGATGGCGCGGGCAAGGGCTACGCGCTGGCGTTGGCCACCCGACAGTTCGGCGGGCTTGCGGTGCAGGAAATCATCAAGCTCCACCATGGCCGAGGCGCGGCGCACGCGGTCGTCATGGGTGGCCGGGTCAACCTTGCGGACCTTCAGCGGGAAGCGGATGTTTTCGTAGACATTCAGGTGCGGATAGAGGCCGTAGGACTGGAAGACCATCGCCACATCGCGGTCCTTGGGGTCCAGATCATTGACCCGCTTGCCGTCGATCATAATGTCGCCTTCGGTCGCGTCCTCCAGCCCCGCGATCATGCGCATCGTCGTGGTCTTGCCGCAGCCCGAGGGGCCGAGCAGCACCAAGAACTCCTCGTCCGCGATCGTCAGGTCGAAATTGTCGACGCCCACGAACGTGCCCCACCGTTTGTTGATGTTGCGCAGCTGGATTTCTGCCATGTGGACCCCCGACCCATAGGTTGATGAAATAGGCTAGACATCCGGGCTTTGACTTGGCAACTGTTTTTTGCACACGTGTGCAAAACGACTTCAGGACTGCACCCATGACCTCCGTTATTCCTGCGCTGCGGGCGGCACTGCATGCGCTTTGGGCAGATGATGATGCTGCGGCGCGGCGGGCCTTCGAAGGCTGCTTTGCGCACGATTGCGCCTTTTATTTCTCGCATCCCGCGAATGAGCCACGTGATGCCTGGGCCGAGGTTTACGCCCCATTGCGTGCTGCACTGCCGCATGCGCGGCGGCGCGATGAAATTTTCATCGCAGGGGCCAACAGGCGGGAGGTTGGCGGTCAGTGGATCGCCGCATTCACGCACTATGCGGGCACGTTTGCCGCGCCTTTGTGGAACATTGCGCCGTCGAATCGGCTGGCCTTTCTGCGGTCAGGCGAGTTTTACCGGGTCGAGGGCGGCCAGATCATCGAGGCGCGGATCATCCTCGACCTGCCGGACCTGATGCGGCAGGCGGGGCATGATCCATTTGGTGAATTGCTCGGCACCGAGATGCTGTTTCCGGGGCCAGCCACCCATGACGGGATCCTGCCGGCGGGCGATGGGGTCAAAAGCCTGGACCTGATCGAAGCGATGCTGGGTGATCTGCATATCTACGACCCCGAAACCGGTACCTCCAAGGGTCAGACCGGAGAGGGCGGATACTGGGCCGATGACATGTTGTGGTACGGGCCCGGCGGGATCGGGTCGAACTATCGCTGGGAGGGGTTTGTCAAAGATCACCGTGCGCCCTTCCTTGCCGCCTTTCCCGACCGCAAGGGCGGCAATCACTACGCGCGGATTGGACAAGGCAACTACGCCGCCATCTCGGGCTGGCCTTCCATGACGATGACGCATCGCGGCCCTTATCTGGGCGTAGAGCCAACGGGTAAATCGCTGACGCTGCGGGTGATGGACTTCTACCGCTGCGCAGACGGTCAGATCGCCGAGAACTGGGTCATGCTCGACTACATGGACCTGTTCCACCAGATGGGCATTGACCTGATTGCCAAATCAAACGCCCAAGCCGTTTCTTCTGACTGAAAATACCATCGGGGGTCCGGGGGCAGACAGCCCCCGGTCCTGGCTTTAGAAAAACGCCTGCAGACCGGTCTGCGCGCGCCCGAGGATCAGGGCGTGCACGTCATGGGTGCCTTCGTAGGTATTTACCGTCTCGAGGTTCACCATGTGTCGCATCACCTGGAACTCGCCGGAGATGCCGTTGCCGCCGTGCATGTCGCGGGAGGCGCGGGCGATGTCGAGCGCCTTGCCGCAATTGTTGCGCTTGACGATTGAGATCATCTCGGGCGCGGCTTGTGCAGCGTCCATCAGACGGCCGACCTGAAGCGAGGCTTGCAGGCCCAGCGTGATCTCGGTCTGCATGTCGGCCAGCTTCTTCTGGAAAAGTTGCGTCTGCGCCAGCGGCCGCCCGAACTGCTTGCGGTCGAGCCCGTATTGACGGGCGGCGTGCCAGCAGAACTCGGCGGCGCCCATCGCACCCCAGGAGATGCCGTAGCGGGCGCGGTTGAGGCAGCCGAACGGACCCTTCAGACCCTGCACGTCGGGCAGAAGCGCGTCTTCGCCCACCTCGACGCCTTCCATCACGATCTCGCCCGTGATGGAAGCGCGCAGGGACAGTTTGTTTTCGATCTTCGGCGCGGACAGGCCCTTCATCCCCTTTTCGAGAACGAAGCCGCGGATCTTGCCGTCATGCGCTTCTGACTTGGCCCAGACCACGAAGACATCTGCGATGGGGGCGTTGGAGATCCACATCTTGGAGCCATTCAGGACATAGCCGCTGTCGGCTTTCTTCGCCGTGGTCTTCATGCCCGCCGGGTCGGAGCCTGCGTCGGGCTCGGTCAGGCCGAAACAGCCGATCCATTCGCCGGAGGCGAGCTTGGGCAGGTATTTCTGGCGCTGCTCTTCGGAACCGTAGGCGTAGATGGGGTAGATGACGAGGGACGATTGCACGGACATCATCGACCGGTAGCCGCTGTCGATCCGCTCAACCTCACGCGCGACAAGGCCATAGGAGACGTAGGAGCCACCCAAGCCGCCGTATTCCTCGGGCAGGGTCACGCCCAAAAGGCCCATGTCGCCCATTTCGCGGAAGATGTCGGGGTCCGTGGCCTCATCCGCGAAGGCGGAGACCACGCGCGGGGCCAGTTTTTCCTGGGCATAGGCGTGCGCCGACGCCTGGATCATCCGTTCGTCTTCGGAGAGCTGGTCCGACAGGCGCAGGGGGTCGGCCCAGGCAAAGGAGCCGAGGTCGGGGGCATCCTTGGCTTTGAGGATCTTCGTCTCGATGTTCATATGCGTCTCCCTTGGGCGATGCGCCGCGGTGGCACCTCGTTTGAGCTTTATCTAGTGCGGGTGCGCGTGCAAGGCCATGCGACATTGCCACGGCGGATCGGATGTATCCGAAGCACCCGCCGCGCCGGTGCTGCCCCACCGCCTCATTTCAGCCGCATTCGTCGCGCACACACAGCATATACGATTCTGTCTTCCGGGTGGGGCCGAAGCAAAAGGAGTGCTGGCATGCAGCGCATGATGCAAATTGGGGCCGTTCTGGCCATGCTGACCACGGCGACCGCTGTGTCCGCCGCCGAACACGAGATCCTGATCCTGCCGGACGCTTACTTCCCGTCCATCCTGTACATTGATGACGGCGACACCGTGAAATTCACCAACCTGACCGGGTCCGAGCATAGCATCGTGGCCAAGAACGACAGTTGGGCCATCGGGCCGATTGCCGATCAGGCGTCTGTTTCGATGGTTGTCGAAAAGGGCACGCAGACGACCTTTTACGATGCGAATGCCGTGTCGGAAGAGGATGGCTCGTTTCTGGTCGAAGGCCGGATGAGCTTTGCCGAGGCGCCCCTCGACTAATCCTCTGCTGGTTCGATGAGGCCCGGGCCCGCGGCCCGGTTCGAATTGACGGCTTTTGACACGCGATGCCATGTGAGCGCATCATCCGGGGCGGCCCGCATCAGCGTGGCGGCCCCTTTGCCTTGTTCGCCCAACCATAATGCGATGTCGTCCGGTTCCAGAATGACCGGCATGCGGTGATGGATGGATGACATGGGCGTGTTGGCCGCCGTTGTGACGATGGCCGCCGTACGCTGCCGCGTCTCCGGCGCGCCGGGGGTGTGCCAATTTTGCCAGACCGCCGCGAAGGCCAGCGGCGCGCCATCACTGCGGGTGATGTACCATGGCAGCCGCGTGTCCCCGTCCCGCGTCCATTCATAGAACCCCGAGGCCAAGATGACCGCCCGTCGCTCGCGGCACGCCATGCGAAAGGCGGGCTTGTCCGCAATCGTCTCGGCCCGCGCGTTGATCAGTAGCGGACCGTCCGTCGGCGACTTGTACCAATGCGGGATGAAGCCCCAGCGCATCGGCGCGAGCCATCGTTGACCGCGTTGGGTGGTGACCGTGTGCACCGCATCGGTGGGGCAGACATTGAAGTTGGGCACATCCGGCATGTCGTTTGCCGCCACGGCTGCAAAGAGCTCCGACATGTCTTCGGGGGCGAGGGAGATCGAAAAACGTCCGCACATGCGGTGACGCTACATCGCCAAGAGAGACGATGTAAGGCGGATCAGGATCCGCCTTACGATTGGGCATAAAAAAGGCGGAGCTTTGCCCCGCCTTCTCAAGATCGTAAGGCGCAGGTGTCCTGCGCCCCTGTCCTTACTTCGCCGTGATCCGACCGTCGGTGTAGGGCGTGAACGGCCCCTGCTCGGCCAGGTACTCCGCCGTCACATCGGCGAGGTCCGGCCCGAAGTCGTAGGCGTTTTCCGCGTCCACGAACATCGAATACCCGTCACCGCCGTTGCGGACATAGTTGTTGCTGACCACGCCATAGAGCTTGTCCATCTCGATGGGTGTGCCGCCCACCATGACGTCGCTGACCCGCTCACCCGCAGGCTTCGCTGCATCAAACGCATAGCTCATACCCGCCACTTGCGGGAAGCGGCCTGCACCGTCCTCGATCTGGCCCACGCCGTTTTCAAGCGCTGCGACGATGGCCGCGCCCGGCACCTGAAAGGTCGACAGCGTGTTCTGGAAGGGCAGCACCGTCAGCACCTCGCCCATGGTGATCTCGCCCGCGTCGATGGAGGCACGAATGCCACCGCCGTTCTGGATGGCGATCTCGATCCCCTGGTCTGCGACCCGAGCGAGCATCGCGTCAGCGATGAGCGAGCCCATGGGGCATTCCTGCGCCCGGCAGACGGACCGGTCGCCTTCAATAGCTTCGGCTGCTTCGGCGACAACGCGGTTTTTCATCTCTTCGATGGGCGCGCCCATTTCGGCGATGCGAGCGATGAAGTCGGCATCAGGTTCGACCGACGCATCCAGCAGCATCGGGTCGCCCGAGGCTGCCGTCACGTTGCCATCGTCATCAAAAGTCACGGTCAGGTGGCCGAGGTACTTGGTGTAGGCATAGGCCTGCGCCACTGCCGCGTCGCCCACCATGGTCGGGTACGCGGGCGTTTCGGCGTCGTCGTTGGTCATCAGCGTGTGGCTGTGCCCGCCGATCACCACGTCGATGCCGTCGACCGCCTCGGCAATGGCGAGATCCTTGTTCAGTCCCACGTGGTTGAGGGCGATGATGATGTCGACGCCTTCTTCCTGCAGCGTGGCGACGTCTGCCTGCAGCGCCTCGATCTCGTCCTGGAAGACGACGTTGGGACCGGGCGATGATGTTTCAACCGTGTCCACAGCCAGCGCCGAGACGATGCCGATTTTCTTGCCGCCGACCTCAAGCACAACGTGGTTTTCAACCTTTCCGTTCAGCATCTCTTCGGCAGACAGATCGAGGTTGCCGGAGATGACGGGGAAGCTCACCGCGTCGATGAACTCCGCCAGCTTGGGCGGGCCATCGTCGAACTCGTGGTTGCCCACGGCCATGGCGTCATAGCCGATCTTCTCCATGAACTCGGCCTCAGCCGCGCCCTTGTAGGTGGTGTAGAAGAGCGAGCCCTGGAACGGGTCGCCTGCGTCCAATACGACGACGTTCTGATTGTCGAGCGACGCCTTCTTGGCGTCGATGGCCGACTTGACCCGCGCCACGCCGCCAAAGCATTCGCCCTCTGCTTCGCCTTCGGCGTTGCAGGTCGAATCGAAGCGGTTGATCGATTCAATGCGGCTGTGCATGTCGTTGGTGTGCAGGATGTGCAGCGTGTATTCGGCGGATGCCATCCCAGCGCTCAGCGCCAGGGCGGCCGTGCCCATCAAAAACCGGGTCATGCGGTGTCTCCCTTGTTGAATATGACAGTAACGTGACAGCAATCCGCGCCACGAGTCAAAGCGGTTCCTTAGGGAAGGTCCGCAACATTTCGGTGACAGCGCGCACTTGACCAGCGCTTGGGCAATGGGCATCACCCGCCCATGCTGATTTACAAGATTTTCCGTGGCCCCGAATGGGCCGCCTTGCGCGAGAACGGCGCGACACCGGGGGCGCCGATTGATGTGCAGGACGGATATGTCCACTTTTCCACCGCGACGCAGGCGGCCGAAACAGCCGCCAAGCATTTCGCAGGCGAAGATGACCTGTTCCTGATCGCGGTCGAGGCGGACGCCCTGGGCGATGACCTGAAGTGGGAGGTGTCGCGCGGCGGTGCTGAGTTTCCGCATCTTTATCGCGAGATGCGGCTGGCCGATGTGCACTGGGCGCAGCCCTTGCCGCTGAAGAACGGCGCGCATCAATTCCCCGCAGGCGCCGGATTCGATGGATGAGCCACGTGGACCCCACCCGCGACCAGTTCGAGGCGTTCAAGGACCTGCCCCGCGATACGCCCATCGAGATGCTCAACCTCGTGGCTTTTCGCGATCTGGCGAATTACCCCGGTGATCATGAACTGGCCCGCGACGGGCTGACCGGCGCGCAGGCCTATGCGCTTTATGGCAAGCAGTCCGGCCCGGTTCTGGGGAAAGTGGGCGGCAGCATTGTCTGGCGCGGCGGGTTTGAAACGACGCTGATCGGCACTGCGGAGGAGGCTTGGGATGCCATGTTCATCGCCCGCTACCCACAAGCGGGCGCGTTCCTCGCCATGGTGACCGACCCCGACTACAAACGGGCGGTGGTGCACCGACAGGCGGCAGTGAAAACATCGCGCCTGATCCGCTGCGCCCCGGCAGACGGGGGCGCGACCTTCGGATGAAACAGGCTATCGAACGCATTGGCACGCGCGCGCTGCGCAGGCTCGACCCCGAAACCGCCCACGGGCTGGCGCTGAAGGCGTTGCACACGCCGCTTGCCGCCCTGCCCGGCCCCGTGACAAGCCCGCGTTTGCGGACAACGCTTGCGGGCATGGACCTGCCCAACCCGCTTGGCCTTGCCGCTGGGTTCGACAAGAATGCGACGGCCATCGCCCCGCTCAGCCGTGCGGGCTTTGGCTGGATTGAGGTGGGCGCGGCCACCCCCCTGCCCCAGCCCGGCAACCCTAAACCGCGGCTCTTTCGGCTGACCGAAGATGCTGCCGCGATCAACCGTTTCGGCTTCAACAATGACGGGATGGAAGCGATTGCGGCGCGGCTTGCCAAGCGGCCCAAGGGCGTGCCGGTGGGCCTGAACCTTGGGGCCAACAAGGACAGCGCAAACCGGGCCGAGGACTTCGCCAAGGTACTGCAGCACTGCGCGCCGCATATCGACTTTGCCGCGGTCAATGTCTCCAGCCCCAACACCGAAAAGCTGCGGGATTTGCAGGGGCCTATGGCGCTTGCGGCCTTGCTGGACGGGGTCATGCAGGTACGGGGCGACATCCCCGTCTTCCTGAAGATCGCGCCGGACCTGACGGATCAGGACCTTGCCGACATCGCCAAGGTCGCCGAAGACGCGCGGGTGGCGGCGATCATCGCTACGAATACGACGCTCGACCGCGACGGTCTGCGCAGTGCGCATGCAAATGAAAAAGGGGGCCTCTCCGGCGCACCTCTGTTCGAAAAGTCCACACGCGTACTGGCGAAGCTGCACAGCCTGACCAAGATACCGCTCATCGGCGTCGGCGGCATCTCGAACGCGCGCGATGCCTATGCCAAAATTCGGGCGGGGGCTTCTGCCGTGCAGCTTTACACCGGCCTCGTCTATGGCGGCCTCAGCCTTGCTGCGCGCATTGCCAAGGGCCTCGACGTGCAGCTGCAACAGGACGGTTTCCAGTCGATCACCGAAGCGATCGGCACAGAAACAAAAGACTGGCTCTAGGCCTTTCTTCTGGCTGGAAATACCTCGGGGGTCTGGGGGCTGGCCCCCAGTTCCTCACGCCGCATCCCGCTCCAACGCCGCATACCGCGCACCCAGTGTCACCCCTCGCGCGACGAACGAAATGAGGATCGCGACCCAGAGCCCGTGATTGCCCAGAACCGGCAACAGCGTCAGCACCGCGAGCCAATACAGCACAAACGAGATCGCCATCATGTTGCGCATGTCCCGGCCCCGGCCTGCGCCAATGAAAATGCCGTCGAGCATCCATGCCGCACAGCCCAGCAGCGGGGCGGCGACCATGTAGAGCAGGTAATCCCGTGCCTCCGCCTGCACCTGCGCGTCCTTGGCCATCACGTCGATCAGCCAAGGACCAGCGAGCAAGAACGCGCCCGCCGTGACACAACACACAGCCATGCCCCACATGCTTGTCATCGCCGCCGAGCGGCGCACGCGGGCCGGATCGCGGCGGCCATAGGCGCGGGCGATCAGGGTTTCAGCTGCAAAGGCAAAACCGTCCATGGCGTAGGCGGTGATGTACATGAATTGGATCAGCACCTCGTTCGCCGCCAGCGTCACGTCGCCAAACCGCGCGCCCAGGAAGACAAAGCTGGAAAAGATGATCATCAGCATGAGCGAGCGCAGCAGGATATCAGTATTCAAAAGCGCCATGCGGATCAGTTGCGCGCGGCGCAGCACGCGGGGCCAGTCGCGCCATGCCGGACCTACAAAGGCCGCGCGGCAGAACCAGAGGCCGAGGGCCGCGCCGATCACCTCGGCAATCACGGTGGCGATGGCGACGCCTGCGACGCCCCAACCGAAGCCCAGCACGAACACGAAGTTCAGGATGATGTTGATCCCGTTCATCACGAGCTGGACCCAAAACACCCCGCCGGTGCGCTCCATGGCCACCAGCCAGCCGGTGAGCGCGTAGACCGCGATGGCGGCGGGCGCGGTCCAGATGCGGATGAAGAGGTAGTCGCGGGTCAGGCTTTCGACCTCGTCGCTCGCCGGAGAGAGTTCAAACGCCGCCCAGAATATCGGGATTTGCAGCAGGATCAGGCCCGCGCCGCCCACTGCGGCGACCAGAAGCGCGCGGGTGAGCCAGGCGGAGACTTCATCGTCGTCCCCTGCCCCCGCCGCTTGGCCCACCAAGCTGACCGTGCCCATGCGCAGAAAACCGAAGATCCAGTAGATCGTGGTCAGGATGATGGCACCCATGGCAACGGCGCCGATCGGGGCCGCTTCGCCCATTTGGCCGACGACGCCCACATCTACCGCCCCGAGGATCGGCACTGTGGCGTTGGACAGAACGATCGGCAGCGCAATTTTCAGCACCCGCTTGTGCGTCAGCGGGGCGGGTGCGGCCTTGGGATCGACGGCGTCCAAACTAGCGCCGTTGCGGCATGACGAAATGCCCCGTGGCCTGCGCAAAAAGCCGGTCGCGGTTGTCCTGCCAGCCCTCCACATGCACCGAAGCATAGCGCCGACCGGAGCGGTTGATCCGCGCGCGGGCATAGGCGTCGCGCGGCAGGCCAGAGCGGAGGTAGTCGACCGAGAAATCCACCGTCTTGGGCAGGCGCGGCATCCGCGTGCCGCCGCCGGGATCAAAATCGAGGCTGCCGCTTTCGATGTCTTCCCAGAGATACGACCACGATAGGGTGATGACCGCCGTCATCTCCATGAAGGCAGCCGTCACACCGCCGTGTAAAGCGGGCAAAAGCGGATTGCCGATCAGCTTTTCATCAAAGGGCAGCACGCCCGTCAGCTCATCCCCGCGCCGGTCGAAGGTGACGCCCAGATACTGGATGTAGGGGACGCCATCGACCAGCGCGCGCAGGGCGGCGTCGCGGCGTTGCTTGACCACTTGCACCGGTTCGGGCCGTTTCATGCGCTGCCCTCCACCGTGAAGGCGCCTGTGGCTGTGGCGACGGGGTTCTGAGCGTCTTCGTCATAAGCAGTCGCACGGACAAAGGCGACCGAGCGGGTGACGTGATAACACGTGGCGCGGGTGGTGATCTGCTGGCCGGGCGTGGCCGCGCGCATGTAGTCGATGCGCAGGTCGAGCGTTGCCGTGCCCGCGAGGTTCTTGGGGTGGCTCATCACCGCCGCGCCGCAACATGTGTCCATCAGGGCCGACACCGCGCCGCCGCTGATCACCCCCGTTTCCGGATCACCAATCAGCTTTTCATCATAGGGCATCGTGATCACGGCCACGCCGTCGTCCATCTCGGTCAGCTCCATCCCGAGATCGCGGGAATGTGGAATGGCTTCAATGAATTGGCGCGCCAACTTGAGTTTGTCGGGGTCGGTCATGTGGTCTCGTCATGCGGTCTTTGACCCAAGTTATGAGCATTGCGCAGCCAGCGGGCAAGGCACCTGTTGCGCGGCCCGTCCCCGCGCCTTAGGTTGAAGGTCAGGGATGGAGACAAGGCAAGCCATGGCAGACGACCGCTTGAGCTTCAAGGAGATGTGCGCGGAGTTCGACGTGACCCCACGCACGTTGCGCTACTACGAGTATATCGAGCTTTTACAACCGGACCGGGAAGGGCGATCCCGATTCTATGGCCCCCGCGAATGCGCCCGGATGAAGCTGATCCTGCGCGGGCGCAAGTTCGGCTTCCAGCTTGAGGATATCCGGCAGTGGCTGCTCATTTACGAGCATGAGGGCACCGAGGCGCAGATGCGTGCCTGGATCGAACTGGCCGACGGGCAGCTCAAGGAACTGGACGAGCAGCGCAAGCAGCTGGACGAGGCGCGCGACGAATTGCAAGGGCTGCGCGACAGTGTGGCTGCCGAGTTGAACGGTTAGGATCGCGCCTCGCCCGGGCCGGACAGGAACTCACCCAGTGGTCGCAGCGCGTCGATGTGTTTGCACAGCACCGACATCGTCACCAGCAGCGGCACGGCCATGATCATCCCCATGATCGACCAGAGCCACGCCCAAAACGCCACCGCGATCAGGATCACAACCGTGTTCAGGCGCAGCTTGCGGCCCACAAGCCAGGGTGTCACCACCTGCCCCTCGATGGATGTGAGCAGGAAGTAAACGCCCGCCACCACAGCGGCATCAAAAAGGCTGGGCAGGTTCATCAGGGCAACTGCGAACGACAGGACAACCCCCACCATGGCCCCCACAAACGGCACGAAGTTCATGGCAAAGGCCAGAAGTCCGAAGGCCATCGGGTTCGGCATGCCAAGCGCGCCCAGCGCCAATCCAACCGCCACGCCCAAGCCCGCGTTGATCAGCGTGATGTGCAGCAAATACCGGGAAACCTCGCGTTCAACATCATAGGCGATGCTGATGGCGCGGCGCTTGTCGGCAAAGTTCGGCATGACCGCCACCAGCCGTTCGTAAAACAGGCTGCCTGATGCCAGTATGAAAAAGGTCAGGATCAACACGAACACGGTCTGCGCCACGATCAGCGGTGCGCCAAGCGCCACTTCGGTCAGGGGGCCGCGCTGTTCGACCACGACCTCAAGTGGGGCATTGGTCTGATCTGCGGCGGCAGCGGCGGCTTCGGTGATCTGCTCCTCGGCCTCGACCACCGCGGCGGCGACACCCGATAGGTTGCGCAGTTTCCATTCGACCTCCTGCGCCATGCGCGGCGCATCCTCGATCCAACCTGCGGCTGGAATGGCAAGGGCTGCCGCGAAAAAGCCAACCGCGCTGAGCAAGGACAGCACGATGGCTGCGGCACTCAAAGGCTCCGGAATTCTGCGTCGTTTGAGCCACCGGCAGGGTCCGCTGAACACCAGCGCCAGCAGGATCGACAGGATGACTGGCACAACAAAGACGCTGGCCACCGAAAGGGCGGTCAGCAGGGCAAGACAGGCCAGCAGGATGATGGCGGCCCCACCGGCCCACCAAAGGCGGCGAGCGGTGCATGTGTCGGTCGTGTTTCCTGCACAGGGACGTCGGGCATCTCGTGCCCGGGGGCATCAAGAGACAAAGTTCACAATCGCCATAATAATGACAACCAGCCCAACCATGTGAATAATACGGTGCATCGCGGCTCCCTCGCCTCACTTCACTTGGAATGAAAAGACAACCGCGGATGCTTTGATTAAGTTCCGGCGCGCCCGGAAACAGATCGGCGCGCCATTGGGCGACCGCTTGTCAGATCACCGACAGCGTTGCGCATTTGGCAAGGTGATTGACCTGCTGGCTGGTGCTGCCCTGCACAAGCGAGCCGATGCTGCCCAGCCCTCGCCGCCCGGTGACGATCAGGTCGGCCCCAAGCTTCTGCGCAAAGCTCGTGATTTCAGTGCCCGGATCGCCCTGTTCAATCTGCGTGCTGACCACCGGGCAGCCGCAGGTCGTGGCAACGTCTGTCGCCGCGTCGACAATCTTTTGTGCCGCTTTGACCACCTCGTCGTGGGTGGGCATGGTAGTGACCGCGTGATAGCCCGCCACTGCCCCAAGTGCGAAGGCCACGGTTTGCGGCTGCGGCGTGTGCACGAGGTGGATTTCGCTGCCATATTTCCCGGCCAGATCGCAGGCGATCCGCACCGCATTGTCTGACGTTTCGGACCCGTCGACGCCAACCACGATTTTACTGAACATGATATTTCCTCCGTTCGCCTAGGCCTTCACGCTAGGAGATTGCGGCGACGCCATCCTTGACCTGCATCAACGCAGCCACGAGGCGAACAGGAGGCGAAAGAACAGCCGCGATGATGCAGTTTCGGGAAAAGAGTGTGGGAAATAATGCTTGACGCACCTTGCGATCACGTCAACCTGAGAAGTGACGCAACGTAGAACTTACGTCAACGTCAGGTGGCTGTTGCATCACACCGGCCACTGTCCCATGTCCTTGCCACACCACAAGATGCGAGTGATCTGATGACCGAGAAAACGATGACCATCCGCGAGATGTGCGACGCCTTCGACGTCACCCCGCGGACCCTGCGCTTTTACGAAGCCAAGGAATTGCTGTTCCCGATCCGCGAGGGCCAGAAGCGCCTGTTTACCAAGCGGGACCGCGCCCGCCTGAAGCTGATCCTGCGCGGCAAGCGCTTTGGCTTTAGCCTTGAGGAAATCCGCCAGCTTCTGGACCTCTATGACATGGGCGACCAGCAACAGACCCAGCTGGCCCGCACATATGACATTGCCCGCGACCGCCTGGCCGACATGGAACGCCAGCGCGACGAGCTGACCGAGGCCATCGACGACCTCAAAGATCAGTTGAAGTGGGGCGAGAAGATGATCGCCTCGATGAACACACCAAAAAAAGCCGCTGAATAAGCGGCAGACCCAGGGAGAGAGACTTATGCCAAGCTACACGCCCCCCACCAAGGACATGCAATTCATCCTGCACGACGTGCTGAACGTCACCGGCTCCGACATTCCAGGCTATGACGAGCTGGAAGCCGATTTTACCTCCGCCATCCTTGATGAGGCGGGCAAGCTGACCTCGGAAGTGTTGGCGCCATTGAACGTGGTCGGCGACAAGGAAGGTTGCCGTCTCGAAAACGGCGTCGTTTACACCCCCACCGGGTTCAAGGACGCCTTCGAGCAGGTAAAAGAAGGCGGCTGGCCCGGTCTGGACATGCCCGAAGAGTTTGGCGGCCAGAACATGCCTTACGTCATGGGCACCGCCGTGGGTGAGATGTTTTCGTCCGCCAACATGGCCTTCACCATGTACCAGGGCCTGACCCACGGCGCGGCCTCCGCCATCCTGGCGCACGGGTCCGACCAGCAGAAAGCAACCTATCTGCCCAAGATGGTATCCTGTGAATGGACTGGCACCATGAACCTGACCGAACCGCATTGCGGCACCGATCTGGGCCTGATGCGCACCAAGGCCGAACCACAGGACGACGGCACCTACAAAATCTCCGGCCAAAAGATCTTTATCTCTGCCGGTGAGCACGACATGGCCGACAACATCATCCACCTGGTGCTGGCGAAAATCGTTGGCGGGCCTGAGGGGATCAAGGGCGTGTCGCTGTTGATCGTGCCCAAGTTCATAGTGAACGAAGACGGCTCGCTGGGCGCCCGCAACGGTGTCGCCGTCGGCAACATCGAAGAGAAGATGGGCATTCACGGCAACTCCACCTGCGTCATGAACTATGACGAGGCAGTCGGCTATCTGGTAGGCGAAGAGCACAAAGGCATGCGCGCCATGTTCACCATGATGAACGAAGCGCGTCTGGGCGTGGGTATGCAGGGTCTGTCGCAGGCAGAGGTCGCGTATCAGAACGCTCTGGAATACGCCAAAGACCGTCTGCAAGGCCGTGACGTGACCGGTGCAAAAGCGCCTGAAAAGCCCGCCGACCCGCTCATTGTGCACCCCGACATCCGCCGTTCGCTTATGGACCAGAAGTCGTTTGCTGAAGGGGCGCGTGCCTTCATCCTGTGGGGCGCGACCATGATCGACGCGGCCCACCGCTCGGATGACAAAGACGCTGACGGCCTCGTGTCGCTGCTGACCCCGATCATCAAGGGTTTCCTGACGGATGTCGGCTACGACAACACCATCAAGGCCCAGCAGGTCTATGGCGGTCACGGCTACATCGAGGAATGGGGCATGTCGCAATACACCCGCGACGCCCGTATCGCGATGATCTACGAAGGGGCCAATGGCGTTCAGGCGCTGGACCTCGTCGGCCGCAAGCTTGCGCAGGACGGCGGCAAGCACGTGATGGCTTTCTTTGAACTGGTCAAAAGCTTCATCAAGGAGAACGCCGGTCAGGACGAAGCGTTCGACAAGGAATACCTGGACCCGCTGAAAGCGGCCTCCAAGGACCTGCAAGCCGCTGGCATGTACTTCATGCAGAACGGCATGACGAACCCCAACAACGCGCTGAGCGGAAGCTACGACTTCATGCACATGTTCGGCCATGTCTGCCTCGGCCTGATGTGGGCCAAGATGGGCAAAGCCTCCCGTGAAGCGCTGGCGAATGGAACCTCGGACCCTGAATTCCACGAAACCAAGCTGGCAACGGGCCGCTATTACATGGCGCGCCAATTGCCCGCCACGGCGCTGCACCTGACGCGCATTCAGTCCGGTGCCGATCCTGTGATGGCACTGGAAGCGGCAAACTTCTAAGGTAGCGGCGGGGTAAAACCCCGCCCTACCGCTTTTAGGAGACCACCTTGCCCAAACGCTTTCGCCTGACCCGCCGCTTTCCCGTCGCCATGACCGAGGACGGCTATCGCCGCCTCAAGCGGTTTGCCGCCGATGCGGGTCTGGACGAGGGCGAGGCGCTGTCGTTCCTGTTCGAGAATTTCGATAGCGTGCTGAACGAGGAAAACCTGACAGCCCGCCTGCGGCTGTTCAATTCCGAGTTGGAGGCGCGCAAAAGGTAATGCAAGCCGCCGCACGCTGGATTCTGGGCCTTGGGCTGCTGCCAATGGGCTTGACCCTGCTTCACCTTGGAGCGACTTCGGCCGTAGGCAAAATGGCAGGGTGCGGACGCGTAACGGCCGCTGCGCAACCCGACTGCACCTTGTTGGGGATACAGGTTGGAGGGTTCGTATATTCGGGTATTGCCTCAGGCTATTTTATGGGGCTGGCATTCTTGCTGTTCATTTTGTGTTTTGTGATCTGCCTATTGGCATTTTTGGGCAATTCGGTTTTGGGAGGAAACAAGTGAAAGACATGGCTGCCGGGTCATCCACCTGGATGACGGAAGAACACGGAATGATCGCCGACATGACAGCGCAATTCATCACCAATGAATGGGCGCCCCATTTCGAACGTTGGCGCAAGCAGGGCGAGATGGACCGCGAAACCTGGGCGCAAGCGGGTGAGCTGGGCCTACTCTGCCCTTCGATCCCCGAAGAATACGGCGGGGCGGGCGGCGATTTCGGCCACGAGGCGGCCATTCTGATTGAAGCAGCGCGCGCCAACCTCGCGGCCTGGGGGCACGGCATCCATTCCGGCATCGTTGCGCACTATGTGCTGGCCTACGGCACTGAAGACCAAAAACAGCGCTGGTTGCCCAAGCTGGTGACAGGCGAGTTGGTCGGCGCATTGGCGATGACCGAACCCTCCACCGGCTCTGACGTGCAAGCAATCAAGACCCGCGCCATCAAGGACGGCAACGCCTATAAGCTGACCGGTTCCAAAACCTTCATCACTAACGGCCAGCACGCCAACCTGATCGTGGTCGCGGCCAAGACCGATCCGACGCAAGGGTCCAAGGGCGTGTCTCTGGTTGTCGTCGAAACCGACGGTGCGACTGGCTTTGCCCGTGGCCGCAACCTCGACAAGATCGGCATGCACGCCTCTGACACGTCCGAGCTGTTTTTCGACAATGTCGAGATTGCGCCCGAAAACGTCCTGGGCGGGGCTGAAGGCCAGGGCTTTTACCAACTGATGCAACAGCTTCCGCAGGAACGATTGGTCATTGCCTGCTCGGCTGTTGGCGCCATGGAAGGGGCCGTTGATCGCACGGTTGCGTATTGCAAGGAACGTGAAGCCTTTGGCGGCAACCTCCTGCAATTCCAGAACACCCGGTTCAAGCTGGCCGAAGCCAAGACGAAAACGATGGTCAGCCGGGCGTTCTTTGATGAGTGCATGGTCGAGCATATCCGAGGCGAGTTGACCGTCGACAAGGCCGCCATGTGCAAATACTGGACGACGGACACGCAAGCCTGGGTGCTGGACGAGTGCCTGCAACTCCATGGCGGCTACGGCTTCACCAACGACTACGACATCGGCGGAATGTGGACCGACGCGCGGGTGCAGCGGATCTACGGCGGGACCAATGAGATCATGAAAGAGCTGATTGCGAGGGCGTTTTGATACTCCTTGCCGAGCGGCGGGTGGCGCATCGGCCCTCCGGGGGGAGTCTATTTGGCAAGATGAAGACTGGATCACTGAGCGAGATCCACCCCGCCATCCGGCCTGTGACAGCGGGACGTTGGGGCTTCACCTTGCACATGGCTCAGCTCTCCAGCCTGCCATGCGCCTTCAACCTAGGCATGTTAACCTTAATGCTTGGTGAACAGATCCAACTTCATCTTGCCAAACAAACTCCACGGGGGGTCCGGGGGGTGTGAAACCCACCGGTCCTGCCATTTCAAAACTCAAGACCGGAAAGGCCTGCGCTCATGACCCTCAAACTGCACTGCTTTGGTGAAAGCGGGAACTCCTACAAGGCTGCACTCGCACTGCAATTGTCAGGTCTTGATTGGGAACCTGTATTCGTCGACTTTTTCGGAGGGGCCGCCCGGACAGATGAGTATCGCGCCCTAAACCCCATGGGTGAAGCCCCCTTGCTGCAAGACGGGGATCGCTGCATCAGCCAGTCCGGCGTCATCCAGCAATACATCACCGACAAAACCGGCAAGTTCGGCGGTGAGGGTGATGATCGGTACGAGATGCTGCGCTGGGTTCTTTGGGACAATCATAAGCTCAGCTCCATGTGCGGCGTGACGCGCTTCCTGATGAACTTCTTGCCCGAAGATAAACGGCCGCAAGAGGTCATTGGCTTCAATCAGGGGCGCCTCAAGGCGGCTTATGCCGTGCTGAACGCTCATCTTGAGCGGCGCGACTGGATCGTGGGCGATGGGATCACCAACGCTGACATTTCCTGCTGCGGATACCTCTACTACCCCGAACCCTTCGGCTTTGACCGTGCCGACTGGCCCAATATCGACCGCTGGCTGACCAACATCTCGAACACGCCCGGCTGGAAAGCGCCGTATGACCTCATGCCCGGCTCCCCGGCAGATCGCGCCTAACCTATGCTCAAGGCTGCAGCGTTCGGCGTCATCTGGGCCTATCAAAGGTATCTGTCGCCGCGCAAGGGATACGCCTGTGCCTACCGGGTTGTGCATGGTGGCACAGGCTGTTCAGGTTACGCCAAGGCTCTGATCAGGGATCGTGGTTTGGTTGCAGCCTTGCCTGCGATGCGCACCCGTTTTGCAGACTGCAAGGCAGCTGCGTTGTTGCTTCGCGAGGAGACGGATCAGCAGAAAAGCAAGGATCGGAAGTCGCGTTGGTACGACTCTTGTGACGTCGCGGGGTGCTGTAGCGAAATTGTACCCTGCGGGGGCTCGGGCAGAGCTTCAAAATCGACAGGCGATGGATGCGACGCCTACGATGCCTGTAGTTGTAGTCCATGATCCGCCCACTTTACCTAAACCGCCGCAACGTCACCCTTGATTAGACCATCCGGTCTACCCCATCTGACACCAAAGACACGCCATTGGCAGGAGGACCAATCCGATGACCGAAGCCTATATCTACGACGCGATCCGCACGCCGCGCGGCAAGGGCCGCAGGGACGGTGCGCTGCACGAGGTGACCTCGTTGCGCCTGTCGACCCTGACCCTGAACGCGCTGAAAGAGCGTAACAACATCGACGGCCACGTGGTCGAGGATGTGATCTGGGGCAACGTCACGCAGGTGATGGAACAGGGCGGCAACCTCGCGCGGACCGCCGTGCTGGCGTCGGATCTGGATGAAGCGATCCCCGGCATCGCCATCAACCGCTTCTGCGCCTCCGGTCTGGAAGCGGTGAACATCGCAGCCAACCAGGTGCGCGGCGGGGCGGGTGACGGTTACATCGCGGGCGGTGTCGAGATGATGGGCCGTGTCGCCATGGGCTCCGATGGTGCCGCCATCGCGGCAGACCCTTCGATTGCCATGGAAAGCTACTTTGCCCCCCAAGGCATCGGCGCGGACCTGATCGCAACGGAATATGGATTCTCCCGCGATGACGTTGACCAGTATTCGGTCGAAAGCCAGCGCCGCGCGAAAGAGGCGTGGGATGACAAGCGGTTCGAAAAGTCAGTCATTACCGTCAAGGACCAGAACGGCCTGCCGATCCTCGATCACGACGAATACATGCGTCCTCAGACCGACATGCAGTCTCTGGGCAGCCTTAACCCCGCTTTTGAAGCCATGGGCAAGGTCATGCCCGGCTTCGACAAGGTGGCGCTGATGAAGTACCCGCACCTTGAGCGCATCAACCACGTCCACCACGCCGGCAACTCCTCCGGCATCGTGGACGGCGCGGCAGCGCTTTTGATTGGCAACAAGGAACTGGGCGAAAAGCTGGGCATCAAGCCCCGCGCGCGCATCAAGTCCACCGCCAAGATCGGCACCGATCCCACCATCAACCTGACCGGCCCCGTGCCCGTCACCGAAAAAATCCTGCGCGACAATGGCATGAACATCGGCGACATCGACCTGTTCGAAGTCAACGAAGCCTTCGCCGCCGTCGTCCTGCGTTTCCTGCAGGCTTTTGACGTCGACCACGGCAAGGTGAACGTGAACGGCGGTGCCATCGCTATGGGCCACCCGCTAGGAGCTACAGGTGCCATGATCCTCGGCACGCTGCTGGACGAGATGGAGCGGACCGACAAGGAAACCGGCCTTGCCACCCTCTGCGTTGCCTCCGGCATGGGTGCCGCCACAATCATCGAACGCGTGTAAGGAGCGAAACCAATGGCTGATTTCACACTCACCAAAGACGCCGAAGGCATCGCCACCATCACATGGGACGTGCCGGGCAAGACCATGAACGTCATGTCCTTCGAAGGGCTGGAGTTGCTCAACGACATGATCGACGACGTGCTGGCCGATGACGACGTCAAGGGCGTCGTGATCACCTCCGGCAAGGACACCTTCGCTGGCGGCATGGACCTGAACCTGCTTGCCAAGATGAAGGAGGAGGCGGGCGACAACCCCGCCAAGGGCCTGTTCGAAGGCACGATGAAAATGCACGGTCTGCTGCGCAAGATCGAGCGCGCGGGCATGGACCCCAAGACCAACAAGGGCGGCAAACCGATTGCCGCTGCCCTGCCCGGCACCGCGGCTGGCATTGGTCTGGAACTGCCGCTGGCCACGCACCGCACCTTCATCGCCGACAACCCCAAGGCCAAGGTCGGCCTGCCCGAAATCCTGGTTGGCATCTTCCCCGGTGCCGGTGGCACAACGCGCCTCGCACGCAAGTTGGGCGCGATGGACGCCTCGCCCTTCCTGCTGGAAGGCAAGATGGTGTCCCCCGCCAAGGCCAAGGGCAAGCTGGTGGATGAGGTCGTCGCTGACCCCGTTGCTGCCGCCCGTGAATGGGTGCTGAATGCGACCGACGCGGACCTTGTAAAACCGTGGGACCAGAAGGGCTACAAAATGCCCGGCGGTGCCCCCTATCACCCCGCTGGCTTCATGACCTTTGTTGGTGCGGCCGCGATGGTGAATGGCAAGACCCAAGGCGTCTATCCCGCCGCCAAGGCGCTGTTGAGTGCCGTCTATGAAGGCGCGCTTGTGCCCTTCGACACCGCGCTGAAGATCGAAGCGCGCTGGTTCACCAATGTGCTGCTGAACCCCTCCTCCGGTGCTATGATCCGCTCGCTGTTCATTAACAAGGAAGCGCTGGAAAAGGGTGCCGTGCGGCCCCAAGGCATCGAAGACCAACGGGTCAAGAAGCTCGGCGTGCTGGGGGCTGGCCTGATGGGCGCGGGCATTGCCCTCGTCTCCGCTCAGGCGGGTATCGAAGTGGTGCTGATCGACCGCGACCAGGAAAGCGCGGATCGCGGCAAAAACTACTCGGAGAAGTACGTCGAGGGCGGCATCAAACGCGGCAAGACCACGCAGGAAAAGGGCGAAGCGCTCCTGTCCCGCATCACGGCCACACCTGATCTCGACGCCCTCAAAGGCTGCGACCTGATCATCGAAGCCGTATTCGAAGACCCCAAGGTCAAGGCCGAGATCACGCAAAAGGTAGAGGCGATCATCCCCGAGGACTGCATCTTTGCCTCCAACACCTCGACCCTGCCGATCTCGGATCTGGCGAAAGCGTCGAAAAACCAAGAGCAGTTCATCGGCATCCACTTCTTCTCGCCCGTCGAAAAGATGCTGCTGGTCGAGATCATCAAGGGTGCAAACACCGGCGACCGGGCCGTGGCCAAGGCGCTCGACTATGTGCGCCAGATCCGCAAGACACCCATCGTGGTCAACGACGCGCGCTTCTTCTACGCCAACCGCTGCATCATCCCTTACATCAACGAAGGGACGCGGATGGTCACCGAAGGGGTCGAACCTGCGCTGATCGAAAACGCCGCCAAGATGGTCGGCATGCCGCTGGGTCCGCTGCAATTGACGGATGAGACGGCCATTGATCTGGGGGCCAAGATCGCCCGCGCGACCAAGGCGGCCATGGGCGACGCCTATCCCGACAGCCCCTCCGACGACCTGATCTTCTGGATGGAAGAGCTGGGCCGCATGGGCCGCAAGGCGAACGCGGGCTTCTACGACTACGATGAGAAGGGCAAACGCCAGGGCATCTGGCGCGGCGTGCACGACAAGTACCCGCTGATGGACGACCAGCCGGAACTCGGCGAAGTCCAGCATCGCCTGCTCTTCTCCCAAGTCCTCGAAGCTGTCCGCGCGCTGGAAGAAGGCGTGCTGATGGACATCCGAGAAGGCGACGTGGGCGCGATCCTTGGCTGGGGCTTTGCCCCATGGTCCGGTGGCCCGCTCAGCTGGCTCGACATCATTGGCGCGCCTTACGCTGCCGAACGGTGCGACCAGTTGGAAGCCAAGTATGGCGAGCGGTTCAAGTGCCCTGCTCTGCTGCGCGAGATGGCGGAGAAGAACCAGAGCTTCTACGGTCGCTTCGGCCCGGACGCCGCCAAAGCCGCTTAAATGTAGGTTGCGCAGTCTCTGCGCACCGCA
The DNA here is from genome assembly GCF_000814025.1 of Tateyamaria sp. ANG-S1. Classification (GTDB taxonomy): domain Bacteria; phylum Pseudomonadota; class Alphaproteobacteria; order Rhodobacterales; family Rhodobacteraceae; genus Tateyamaria. The sequence goes on from NZ_JWLL01000003.1 coordinate 316,711, forward strand.
TCCAAAACACAAAGGGCCGTGCATCGCGCGGCCCTTTTTCTATGCAATCCCGCCCGTTCAGTTGACCCAGAGCAGATAAAGAAGCTCGTGTTCCGGCACGCCGCCCTCGCGGATGGCATCCGGGCGGACACCGTATTTCTGGAACCCCTGCTTTTTGTAGAACGCGATGGCCCGCGCATTGTCCGGCGCCACGGTCAGCTCGATCTGTGCCACGCCGCCTGCGCGCGCCTCGGCCAGCACGCCCTGCATCATCACCCGTGCGGCCCCCGACCCCTGCCGGTCAGGAGTCACGTAGAAAGGCCCCAACTCCGCCCGATGCCGGATGCGCTGTCGTTGCTGGGGGCGATAGCCGCAAAACCCCACAAGCGTCTCGTCCTCGAAAACGCCGCGCATGGCACCAAACTCCAGCATCTGCCGGGCGCGGTCCGTGTCCATTGCAAGCGCTTCGTCCAGCGTGACAAGAAAGCCATTGGGCGCAACCCGCGCCCCTTCCTGCCGCAAGTCCAGCCAGGCGGGCGCATCCTCGCCCGTGAGCGTGCGATATGTGAACATGGTTGTCGGTCCCGATATGCGTGCGTTGCACTTTGTGTACCGACCGACAGCAGGGGTGGGAACATGGACCAAATGAACGGGCAAAGACCAGCCGAAGGCCCGTAGGGTGCGCATTCACTGCGCACAGTCACCGCGGTTTGCGCGTGAACACCATCTTCTGTTCCGCCAGCTTCTCCGGCGCACCTTCCCACGCATAAAACAGAAGCGCGGGCACATGATCGGCAACCGTGATCCGGTGCAACTGCTCCGGCGGGTTGAAGATAAGCGAGCCGGGGCCGTACACGCCCTGATCGTTCTCGGACACGGCACCCGACAGGCAGATATAGCTTTCCGTGATCCCGTCATGGGCGTGCGCCGGATAGGTGCAGGCTGGCGCAAAGAGGACCAGCCCCAGGATCACCTCATGCGTGATCACCGGCCCGCTTGGGCCCACAAGTTCGGCGTAGGCAAACTTGCGTTCCAGCCCGCGCGGCACCTTTTCATAGCCATATTGCCAGGTCAGCCGGTGGCGGATCGCGTCGAGTGAGCGGATAAACGGCGCGTGCCGTTCCATCCGCCCGTTGTCGAGTGCCCGGCGCAGGTGCTTGGTCACGGGTTTGTCCGCAGGCTCGGGAAAGCGCACCTCGGCATTGGCCTTGATCACGCGGTTGATCCGCTCGCGCACGCTGCGCTGGTGGGTCCGGATCTTGGCACTGCCGCCCGCGGACTGGCGGCGATAGAAGTCGTAGCTGTCGCGCAGCACATAGGTCCAGTCCGGGTGGTCAGACAGTCGCGAGGGATGGGTCATGCCGGGCCTGCTGCATAGAGTGTCGGTCCAAACGCACATGGCGTGAAAGTGGTGCAACTGCAATGGGCTGCGCACCCGCGTCCCTGCGGCACGATGCACCAGGTGGGCGTGCCCGAAACCTGCGCCCTTGCATTTGTGCAAATCGGGTTGCATCCGCGACGACGCGCAAGAGCCCCCCGTTGCCCCTAGGATCACCCAGACGGCAGGAGGAGGCAAACCGATGACAGACACACAGCCTGTCCCCATGGGGACAGAACCGCTTGGCAGCGGCGGCCTGATCGCCTCGCGCATGGGGCTGGGCACGATGACATTCGGGGTTGAGACGGCGGCGGCGGACGCCCACCGCCAGCTTGATCTGTTCGTGGACCGGGGCGGCACCATGATCGACACGGCCGATGGCTACGGCGCAGGCGCATCCGAGACCATCATTGGCGAGTGGGGTCGCGCACGGGGCGGGGTGGAGGACCTGATCATCGCCACCAAGGGCCGCTTTGCACCAGTACCCGGCAGCGCGGGCGCGTCGCGCCGCAGCCTTGTCCGGTCGATCGACGCCAGCCTGAAACGACTGCAGGTCGAGGCGATTGACCTCTATTACGTGCACGGCTGGGATCCGCGTACCGACATCACAGACACGCTTGGCGCGCTGGCCAACCTGCGCGCGGCGGGCAAGCTGCACCACGTGGGCTGGTCAAACCTGAGCGCGTGGCAGTTGCAAAAGCTGCTGTCTGTCGCCGACCAGTACAACCTGCCAAAACCCATCGCCGTGCAACCGCAATACAACCTGCTGGAACGCGGGATCGAACTGGAGCTTATGCCGTGCTGTCTTGAGGCGGACATCTCACTGGTGCCCTGGTCTCCGCTGGGCGGTGGCTGGCTGACCGGCAAGTACAAGGCCGACGCGCGACCATCAGGTGCAACGCGGCTGGGCGAAGATCCGAAGCGCGGCGTGGAAGCCTATGACCTGCGCAACACCGAACGCACATACACCGTGCTCGACGCCGTGTCACAGGTCGCGCAAGAAACAGGGCGCCCGGCAGCCCATGTTGCGCTGGCCTGGCTTGGGGCACGGCCCGGTGTTGCCTCTGTCCTGCTGGGCGCACGCACGGTCACGCAGTTACAAGACAATCTGAACGCCGCCGATCTTGCGCTGACTGACGCACAGATGCAGACCCTGACCTCCGCCTCAGCGCTGTCTGGCCTGCCCTACCCCTACAACTTCCTGCGAGATTGGTGCGGCATGGATATCTGGACCCGTTTGGGCACGTGAGACTGCCCTCCGCATCCTGCCACTCTCTCGACAACTGGAAAGCATGCAGGATGCAGAGCCGAGTGGGCGCGCGACTCCAGGTCGCGCGCCCACCATTCGTATCAGGCTGCGTTGAACAAGGTCTGATCCTCGACCTTCATGCACTCCACCAGAAACGCCGCAGCGCGCGGGGGCAGAACCTCGTATCCCGGTTCCAGTGCGCCCACAGTGCCAATCGGTTGAGGGTCGCGCGGGCAATGAACAAGCGCCCCACCCTCGGCATAAACAACCTGCTCGTCGGCGAAAACCAATGTCACGACCTCGATCCGGGTCCGCGGTGTCACACGGCAAATGCCGCGATAGCCGTCCAAGGCACGGGCAGACAGCACGGCAAAGGGATCGCCCAGCGCATCACAAGCCGCATCGCTTTCCACCAGCACCGGCTGATCCGGCAGCAGCTCAAGATCGGAGGAATTGCCAATCGCCCCCGCAGGGACAAAGACCGAATGATAGGCGGCGGGCACGGTGGCCTCGGCTGTCCAGAACGTGTCCCGGCGCACATCGACAAGCGGTTGAAGGCCCGCATCAAAGGTCAGGACCAGATCACCGGGTGCCAATGCCTCGACCGCGCGCCAGCCCATAGCCGTCGCAACCCGCGTTCCGGCCAGCAACCCCTGGGTGGTCATCAGCCCACCGTCCCAGGCGGCCGACATTTCGGGCATACGTCGCGGTGCGTCCATTTTCATCCATCCAAACATATCATCCATCCCCATGGTGCAGCGCTGGCAGCGCGCCGGTTTGCATTCGATAGCTACAATTGAAGCGATTCCCACGGCCAAGACGGGTCGTGAACGAGGCCGAATTTGGGCATTGGCCACGCGGTTGTCGTCAATTGTGGCGCGCGTGACGCATTGATCGAAAAACGTGAACAGTTTTCGTCAAATGCGAGAGGATTTGACCTGTCAGTCGAACCTGTAGTCGAATCTCTCGATGTCTTCCGCGCACGCGTCCGCCACTGCGGACCGGCTGGCGTCTGTATAATAGCCACGGTGGTCCGCATCGCGCCGAGACGCATTGGCCTGTGGCAACGCCAGTTCAAAGCCGAGATGATCCCAAAGCGGGGCCGCATCCGTCTGAAACTGCTCCAGCCGGATATAGAGATCACAGCGCTCGTGCCCTTGGGCGTCTGTCATGTAGTGGCGCGCGGGGCTCGACTTCATGGACGACCGCGTGTGTGCGGAGCAGGCAAAGTCGGTGAAGTCCAATTGCTGCGCCAGTGCTACCGCCGGATGGTTGAACTCCTGATCGCGCAGCCAGTGATAGTAGCTGACCATCCGGTCCCAGGGGTTGCGCACGAGGGTGAAGGCGAAAAACCCATCAAGGCTAGGCACTAGCCCGTCGATGTCAGCCATGGTGGAGTGTTTCCACAGCCGCCCGTGCGTCTTGGTCCCCTGCACGCGCCGGCGGCGTTTCAACGCCTTGGGCGTGTCGCCCAGCATGATGTCATCCTTCATCGCCCGGTCTTCGAGGGCGAGGGCCATTGCCGTGCCACCGGTCTTGGGGGCGTGGATGAAAACGTAGTTGCGGCCGGTGCTGAGGATCATATGGGGCACACTAGCAACGATGCGGTTCCTGTCCACGCCATTTGACCTGCACCCCAAGGGCCGGGCACCCAGCCCGGCCAGCGCCCGCCCGACCTCCCCCCGGAGGGCGGGCGCTACATCAACATCTGCGCTGAACGAATATGCGCCGCGCGCGGATACGGGTCACGTTGTAGAACGGCCCTCCGGGTCGGTCGGGCGCTGTCCTGCATCCTTGCTCCGCACCGCGATGATCACTCCTGCCAGTACGATCAGAGCAATCCCCGCCCCCTGCATCCACGTGACCGGCTGACCCAGCAGCCACCAGCCAAAGAAGGGGCCGAAGATCATCACCGAATACTCGAACACCGCCACATGGCTGGCCTCACCCAACTGATAGGCGCGGTTCAGAAGGCTCACGCCCAGCACGGAGCCAAAGACTTGAAGGAGAAGGTAGGGCCACGCCTCGTCCATCGGCCAGACCCAGCCGCGGGTGAGGAAGGCGATGCCGCCCGCGCCGACCTCGGGTTGCAGGGCTGTGATGGCAACGAGGGCCACCGTACCCAGCGCGCCCTGCGCCACGAAGATGCCAAGGAGCAGGGTCAGCGTGCTTTCGCCTTCGCAGAGCGCCCGTGTCGCCACGACGCCCGAGGCGTAGAGCATCCCGCCCAGCACCGGTAGAACGATCACCCAGCCTAGGCTGCCGCCCGAGGGGCCGAGGACCACGAGGATGCCCAGGAACCCGACGGCCACCGCAATGATCCGCCACGGCCCGATCCGCTGGCGCAGGACAAACGCGGTGAGCAGCAGCACGAAGATCGGCGAGGTGAAGAGCCCCGCCAGCGCCATGGCGATGGGCATGAAGGCGAGCGCGCCGAAATAGCAGAACATGCCTGTCGCGATCAGAGTGGAGCGAAAGGTCACCGCCCCGACCCTGCGGGGACGCACCGTGCCGAAGCCCATGGCCGACAGCGCCAGCACGATCGGGGCCGCCAGCAAAAGCCGCATGATCAGGAACTGCCAGAGCGAGATCGTCTGCGCGATCACCGCCACGTAGATGTCGATGGCCCCGATCACCGCCATGGCGCCAACCATGTTCAGCGCAGCCGATGTCGGGCGGTGAGATGCGGTGGGCGTCATCTGGTCTTTCCATTGGTTGCGCCACTCGCCATAACGGCGCAACATCACTGCGCATTGCGTCATGGGGAGGACAGATATGGGTTGGATGGCAGATGAAACGGGCCTGGGCAAGACGCCTGCGAACTGTGTCCCGTTGACGCCCTTGTCGCATTTACAGCGCGCGGCCTCGGTCTTTGCCGAGCGGACGGCGGTGATCTATGGTGCGCATCGCGTGACTTATGCGGAATATCACGCGCGCTGTTCGCGTCTGGCCTCGGGCCTGATTGGGCTTGGCGTGCGGCCCGGCGATGTCGTCGCGACGCTTCTTCCCAACCTGCCCGCGCAGGCTGAGGCGCATTTTGGCGTGCCCGCCTGCGGAGCGGTGCTGAACACCATCAACACCCGGCTTGATGTGGATACCGTTGCCTACATCTTCGACCATGGCGGGGCGAAGGTCGTGCTGGTGGATCCGCAGTTTCTGGAGTTGGCGGAAGCCGCCGCCGAAGCGATGGAAGGTGCTGCGCCGACCTTGATCGAATGTCCGGACCCACATGCCGGCTTCCCGGCGTCGGGGCGGTATCAAACCTATGACGGTCTGTTGGCATCAGGCGATCCATCCTTTGAGTGGATCATGCCCGAGGACGAGTGGGAGAGCCTATCGCTGAACTATACCTCGGGCACGACGGGGCGGCCAAAGGGCGTGGTGTATCATCACCGCGGGGCCTATCTGATGACGATGGGCACCGTGGTGTCGTGGCGCATGGTGCTGCACCCGGTGTTCATGGCGATTGTTCCGCTGTTTCACTGCAACGGTTGGAACCACACCTGGATGATGCCCTTGGTCGGTGGCACGCTGGTCTGCTGCCGGGATGTGACGGCGACGGCCATCTACAACGCCATCCATTACGATGGCGTGACACATTTCGGTGGCGCGCCGATTGTTTTGAACATGATCGTGAACGCACTGGACGAGGACCGACGGACCTTTGACCACCGGGTCGAGGTGTTCACCGCAGGCGCACCCCCTGCCCCCGCGACGCTGGCGAAGATCGAGGCGTTGGGGTTCAACGTCACGCAGGTCTATGGGCTGACCGAGACCTATGGCCACGTGACCGAGTGCCTTTGGAAGAGCGCGTGGGACGGGGCCGAGGATACGGCGGCGATCAAGGCGCGGCAGGGTGTGGCCTTCCCGATGATGGAGCATATTACCGTTATGGACGGCGACATGGGCCAAGTGCCGATGGACAGTGCGACGCAGGGTGAAATCATGATCCGTGGAAACTCGGTCATGAAGGGGTATCTGAAGAACCCGGAGGCAACGGAGGAAGCATTTGCCGGAGGGTATTTCCATTCTGGCGACATCGCGATCCAGCATCCTGATGGCTATATCCAGATCGCAGACCGGGCCAAGGACATCATCATTTCGGGGGGCGAGAACATCAGCTCCGTCGAGGTGGAGGGCGTGCTGATGGCGCATCCGGATGTGAACCTTGCCGCCGTTGTTGCCAAGCCGGACGAGAAATGGGGCGAGGTGCCCTGTGCCTTTGTCGAGTTGAAACCCGGCACCGCGCCGAGTGAAGCGGATTTGATCGCGTTTTCCCGCGAGACATTGGCGGGGTTCAAAGCGCCAAAGAAGGTTGTGTTTCAGGAACTGCCCAAGACTTCGACCGGGAAAATCCAGAAGTTCGAGTTGCGCAAAACTGCGGCTGATTTGTAGCCGGGTTGCAGTCAGAACCTGTCCCCGCGGGATTTGTCCCCGCGGGATTTGTCCCCGCGGGGACAAGGCGTTCTGAGGCTTTGCCCGATCTTAGCCGTTTTGTGATTTATATGTTAATTCAATACTTTGAGGCATCGCACGGTTCGCTTACCGAATTTCCATGAAAAATTAACATGCTGACGGCCAAGGGCCTTCGGTTGGCGGGTATGCACCAAACGCTCTTGGTAGTCCCTGTGCATACGCCCATGTAGGATGGGTGCAGAAAGGGATCGATGATGAGCCTTGATGACGCCCCTGCCCCGCCGGGCTACCGTATTGACGTGGTGCCATTGCCGCATCCGGTGCGTATCTTTCACAATGACATCCTGTTGGCCGAGACGACCCGTGCGCGGGCCATGTACGAGACCCGGCTGCCTGTTGCGATCTACGTGCCGCGCGAGGATATCTGCGTGCCAATGGGGCCGAAGACGGACCTTCAAACCTTTTGCCCGTTCAAGGGAACCGCAAGCTATCATGATGTGCTGTTGGACACCGGCACCATTGAGAACGGTGTGTGGAGCTATGTCTCGGCCCTACCCGAGAGCAAGGGGATACAGGGCTATGTCGGTTTCATGCCCAGTGCTGCGACCCGAGTTGATCTGGGCGAGAATGAGTTCCGGACGGGTAGTGATCCGAGCATCACAGGGCCGCTGGTCGATTGGTTGATGCGCGAGGCGGGCACATTGCCCGACCCCGAGACCTTTACCCGTACCGTGGCCACCAAGATGCGCGAGAACGGGATTGCCGTGTCGCGCATGTCGATCCTGATCTGGTCGCTGCATCCGATGATTGCGGGCAAGAACTACATCTGGCGGGCGGATACGGACGAGGTGCGGACCTTCAGCCCCTCCTACGACATCCACCAGTTTCCGGGCTTTGTGAACAGCCCGCTTCAGCATGTGTCGAACTGCTTGGGCGGGGTGCGGCAGCGCTTGGCGGATACCGACGAGGCATCGCGCTTTCCCATCATGGACGATCTGCGGGCCGAGGGTGCGACGGACTATGTCGCGATGCCCCTACCCTTTTCCGATGGGCGAACAAATGTGCTGACGCTGACGTCGGACCATCCGGATGGGTTCACGACCGAGAACCTTGGGCTGGTCTTTGAGTGTGCGACCGTCATCAGCCGGTATTACGAGGTGTTCATGCAGCGCGAGAATGCGCAGGCACTGCTTGAGACTTACGTGGGCAAGCGATCCGGTGCGCGGGTGCTGGGCGGAGAGATCCGGCGCGGGGATGGGGACGAGATTGATGCGGCGATCATGTTCTGTGATCTGCGCGGCTCGACCCGCTTGGAGCAGGAATTGCCGCGCGATGAATACATCGCGCTGTTGAATGCGTTTCTTGAGATCACTTCGACCATCGTGGATCAGCGCGGGGGCGAGGTGTTGAAGTTCATTGGCGACGCGGTGCTGGCGGTGTTCCCGGCGGGTGAGGATGCGGCGGCGGCCTGCGCAGCGGCCTTGGATGCGGCGCGGGCCATTGTGGATCAGGTGGCGGGCGACGCCGTGACGGCCCAGACCGCCTGCGCCATCGGTATCGCCTTTGGCAGCGTGACCTATGGCAATATCGGGTCGAGCACGCGTTTGGACTTTACCGTCATTGGGTTGGCTGCAAACGTGGCTGCGCGGCTGTGCGATGCGGGCAAAGGCCATGATCGCGCGATCATGGTCACCGATGAGGTGGCGGCGGGCCAGACCGGGCTTGCCGATCTGGGCCCTGTGGAGTTGCGCGGGCTGAGTGCGCCCGTGCATGTGTTTGGCGACGCCTCGCAAGGCGGATCTTGATCCGCCTAGCCCTTGGCGTACCCGATGGTCTGCAGCGCATCCTTGATCTCGTCCAGGATGGCCGGATCGTCGATGGTGGCGGGCATCTTGTACGCTTCGTTGTCCGCGATTTTCACGACCGTGCCGCGCAGGATTTTACCCGAGCGTGTCTTGGGCAGACGGTCCACAACGACCGCCTGTTTGAAGGCCGCAACAGGGCCGATCTGGTCGCGTACCCGTTTGACGCATTCCGTGACGATCTCATCATGGGCGCGGTCCACGCCGGAGGTCAGGCAGAGAAGGCCCACGGGGCTTTGCCCCTTGAGTTGGTCGCTGACCCCGATCACCGCGCATTCGGCGACGTCCGGGTGGCCTGCCAGCACTTCCTCCATCGCACCGGTCGACAGCCGGTGGCCTGCCACGTTGATGACGTCATCGGTGCGCGCCATGATGTAGAGGTAGCCGTCTTCGTCCATCATGCCCGCATCGCCGGTCTCGTAATAGCCGGGGAAGGTGTTGAGGTAGGATTTAATGAAGCGTTCCTCGGCATTCCACAGCGTGGGCAGCGTGCCGGGGGGCAGCGGCAGTTTGACCGCGATGGCGCCAAGCTCGCCGGGCGCGACGGGGTGGCCAGCATCGTCGAGGATCTGCACGTCGTATCCGGGCATGGCGACCGTGGGGGACCCGATTTTCACCGGCAGCGCTTCGAGCCCCGCAGGATTGCCCGCAATGGTGTAGCCGGTTTCGGTCTGCCACCAGTGGTCGTAGACCGGCACGCCCAGAAGCTCGCCCGCCCATTCGATCGTGTCGGGGTCGGCACGTTCACCGGCAAGGTAGAGCGCGCGCAGGCCCGACAGGTCGTATTTGGCGCGGTATTCGCCTTTGGGGTCCTCGCGCTTGACCGCACGGATAGCGGTGGGCGCGGTGAAGAAGGATTTGACGTCGTGTTCTTCGATCACACGCCAGAAGGTGCCTGCGTCGGGAGTGCCGACCGGCTTGCCCTCGAACACGATTGTGGTGTTGCCGTGGATCAGCGGCGCGTAGCAGATGTAGGAATGGCCCACGACCCAGCCCACATCGGAGGCGGCCCAGAACACTTCACCGGGGTTCATCTGGTAGATGTTTTTCATGGTCCAGTTGAGGGCCACGAGGTGACCGGCCGTGGCCCGAACGACGCCTTTCGGCGCACCGGTCGTGCCGGAGGTGTAGAGGATGTAAGCCGGGTGGTTGCCTGCAACTGGCACACAGTCGGCAGGTGTGACGCCTTGCTGCGCTTCGTGCCAGTCCACGTCGCGGGGGCCGAGATCGCAGGGGCACTGATCGCGTTGCAGGATCAGGCACACATCGGGTGTGTGATCCGCGAGGTCGATGGCGCCGTCGAGGAGCGGCTTGTATTCAACCGTCCGCCCCGGTTCGAGACCGCAGGAGGCCGCGATGATCGCCTTGGGCGTGCAGTCGTCGATGCGCACGGCAAGCTCGTTGGCCGCAAAGCCACCGAACACGACCGAGTGGATGGCACCGATGCGCGCACAGGCCAGCATGGCAACCAGCGCTTCGGGCACCATGGGCATGTAGATGATGACCCGGTCGCCCATCGCCACGCCTTGGGCCGTCAGTGCACCGGCAAGCGATGCCACCTGCCCTTGCAGCTCAGCATAGGAGGTCTTGGACTTCGCGCCGGTGATGGGGCTGTCGTAGATAATCGCCGTCTGGTCGCCGCGCCCGGCTTCCACGTGCCTGTCCACCGCATTCCAGCAGGTGTTCACTTCCGTCTCTGCGAACCATTCATAAAGATGCTCGCCCCGCTGGCTCAGCGCCTTGGTCGGGGGTTTGATCCAGTCGATGGCCTGAGCCGCCTGCATCCACCACCCTTCTGGATCGGCTTTCCAGCTGTCATATTCCGCGCGATAGCCCATGGCCCGTACTCCTCCGTCATAATCCTGCGCAGGGTTACGCGGCGACAGGCAGGAGGGGCAAGAGCCGTGAGCGCCAACAGTGGCAGAATATCACGTTGGCAGGGACAATTTGTCAGTCATTGCTGTCCAGACGCCCGCAGCCGAACAGTGGACGGTACGTTTGGGACAGCCATGGCCGTTCCTGTATTGCACGCATGACATGGCCTATTCGGAGCCCGGCCCAGTGCACCTGATAAGCGACAGAGGCCAGAAAGGTACCGCAGTGATCCGGATCATCCTGATCCCTGCCCTAAAAATTGCTGCGGTCGCGGTTGTAGGTGTCGATCAGCGCGGTTTCGCAATCTGCGCGGTTGCCCGGAATACAGCTCACGCGCTCGGCTCCGACCTGAATGGTCATACGCGAATAGGTGCTGCCATCGGCACGCTGAAATTGTCGGGTGATGGTCGGGTACGTCTCGCCACGGGCGGTGAAGGTGCCGGTTGTCTCGGACACGGTTTCGCTACAGGCGGCAAGACCAAGCAGGCAGATGGAAAAAAGGGATAGGGACTTCATGGCGCGTCGGGCTCCTATGACGGTATTACTCCCATATAGGCGCACCAGTGCGGGGTTCACGCCACCCTCTTCCCTGTTTCAAAAAATCCCGGGGGAGGCCGCAGGCCGGGGGCAGAGCCCCCGACGATCATCGTGGCCGATCAGCCATAGTGTGCGACTGGCGTGCCCGCGACGGCGGACATGTTCAAAAGCCCGCGGGCCGTGATTGAGGGTGATACGATATGGGCGCGGTTGCCCATGCCCATGAGGATCGGACCCACTTCCAGTCCGCCGCCCTTCATCTTCAGAATGTTGCGCACGCCCGATGCCGCATCGGCATGGGCGAAGACCAGCACGTTGGCGGCCCCTTCCATCCGGTTACCAGGAAACAGGCGGTCGCGCAGTTCGGGATCAAGGGCAGTGTCGATGTTCATCTCGCCCTCATAGCAGAAGTCATGGCCTTGAGCGTCCAGCATCCGGATCGCCTCGCGCAGGCGATTGCCCGACCCGTTGCCCTGGTTGCCGAACTGGCTTTGCGAGCAGAAGGCGATCTTGGGTTCGATCCCGAAACGGCGCACGTGGCGGGCAGCGCCCACTGCGATCTCGGCAATCTGGTTGGGATCCGGATGCAGGTGAACCTGCGTGTCCGCAACAAAGAGAGGCCCATCTTCCAGGATCATCATACTCAGCGCACCGACGGGATTATAGCTATCTCTACCAAGGACTTGCGTGACATAATTCAGATGCCACCTGAACTCGCCGAACGTGCCGCAGATCAGGCTGTCGGCCTCGTCCCGGTGCACCATGACGGCACCAATAGCCGTGGTGTTGGTCCGCATGATCGCGCGCGCAATATCGGGTGTTCCGCCGCGGCGGGACATCAGGTCGTGATAGGTGCCCCAGTAGTCGCGGTAACGTGGATCATTTTCGGGGTTCACGAGATCGACACTGTCACCCAGCTTGATCGTCAGTCCGGCCCGCGCGATGCGCGCCTCGATCACCTCGGGCCGTCCGATCAGTATGGGCCGTTCGGTGGTTTCCTCGACCATGGCTTGGGCTGCACGCAGCACCCGCTCGTCCTCGCCTTCGGCAAAGACGATGCGGCGCGCCTTGGCCCGCGCGGCCTCGAAAACCGGACGCATGAGGAGCGCCGACTTGAAGACAGAACCGTCGAGGGACGTCTTGTAAGCATCGAGGTCCGCGATGGGACGCTGTGCCACGCTTGTCTCCATCGCGGCCTTGGCCACGGCGGAACTGACGACGCCCACAAGGCGCGGATCAAAGGGTTTTGGGATCAGGTACTCGGGGCCGAAGGTCAGTTGCTCCCCCTGATAGGCGGCGGCAGCCTCGGCACTGGTGGTGGCGCGTGCCAGGGCTGCGATACCGTCGATGCACGCGAGTTGCATTTCATCGTTGATCGTTGTCGCACCGACGTCGAGCGCGCCACGGAAGATGAAGGGAAAGCACAAAACGTTGTTGACCTGGTTTGGGAAGTCGCTGCGTCCCGTGGCGATGATGGCATCGGGGGCGACACTGCGCGCATCATCTGGCAGGATTTCAGGGGTCGGGTTGGCAAGGGCGAAGATGATGGGCTGCTTGTTCATCTTGGCCACATGATCCGGCTTCAGAACACCGGGACCGGAGAGGCCGAGGAAGAGGTCCGCGCCGTCGATCACGTCATCGAGCGTACGTTTGTCCGTGGCTTGGGCAAAAGCGGCCTTGGCCGGGTTCATGTCCTCTGTCCGGCCTTCGTAGACGAGGCCATGGATGTCGCAGAGCCAGATGTTTTCCCGTTTGACCCCAAGTTTGAGCAGCATGTTGAGGCAGGCAATGCCCGCTGCGCCGCCGCCCGTAGACACAATCTTGATGTCTTCGAACTGCTTTCCGGCGACGTGCAGTGCGTTCTTGGCCGCAGCCCCGACAACGATGGCCGTGCCATGCTGGTCGTCGTGGAAGACGGGGATGTTCATGCGCTCGCGGCACAGTTTTTCGACGATAAAACAGTCCGGTGCTTTGATATCTTCAAGGTTGATGGCGCCAAAGGTAGGTTCGAGTGCGCAGACGATGTCGGCCAGTTTTTCCGGATCGCTTTCATTCACCTCGATGTCGAAGCAGTCGATGGAGGCGAATTTCTTGAAGAGCACCGCCTTGCCCTCCATCACCGGCTTGGAGGCGAGCGCGCCGATATTGCCGAGGCCGAGGACGGCTGAACCATTCGAGACCACCGCCACAAGGTTGCCGCGCGCGGTGTAGCGGGCGGCATTGGACGGATCATCTTTTATCTCTATGCAGGCTTCGGCCACGCCGGGGGAGTAGGCACGCGCCAAGTCACGCCCGTTTGCCATCGGCTTAGTTGCCCGGATTTCGAGTTTTCCGGGCTTGGGGAATTCGTGGTAAGCGAGCGCTGCGTCCCGCAAGTTCGGTGTGTCGGACATGGATTCCCCCCTTGAGCCATTCAAATTTGGTTTAGCGTTAAACTATTTTCAATGGCGCGCCAATTGACGTTTGGTCACACACCCGGCTCGCGCACGTGCAGACGGCCAGAGACCGTGCAACATGTCTGACCAGGATCGCGGTTTTATTGAGTGGTCAAGCTGGCGCCCTTTGGCTAGGGTCGGGGTCCGGAAATGAGGGTATCAATGGACGAGCTGAAAGCGGCGGCGCTGAAGGTGCGGGAAAATGCGCATGCGCCCTATTCGAATTTCAAGGTGGGCGCGGCGTTGCGGGCCGAGGATGGCACCGTGTTTGTCGGCTGCAATGTTGAAAACGTAGCATATCCCGAAGGTACATGTGCAGAAGCCGGAGCCATTGCAGCCATGGTCGCCGCAGGACAGAACCGGATTACCGAGGCCTACGTCGTCGCAGGCAGCCCCATGCCAGTGACACCGTGCGGTGGGTGCCGTCAGAAGCTGGCTGAATTCGGTGCAGGTGATGTTCGGGTCACCATGGCCACAACTGGTGGTGTCGAGCAGGTGATGACCCTGGCCGAGCTCTTGCCCGGCGCGTTTGGAGCCGCACATATGGACGGTGACGCATGAGCGACGCGCGATCGATTATCGCCAAGCTGCGCCAGCGTCAGACGCCATCGCGGGACGAATTGGCGTGGTTTGCCCAAGGGCTGGCCGATGGGTCCGTCAGCGATGCGCAGGCCGGTGCCTTTGCCATGGCCGTATGTTTGAACGGTCTGGGCGATGTGGGGCGCGTAGCCCTAACCATCGCCATGCGCGACAGTGGTCAGGTGCTGGATTGGCAGTTGGATGGCCCTGTGCTGGACAAGCATTCGACCGGCGGGGTCGGCGACTGCGTGAGCCTTGTGCTTGCCCCTGCCCTTGCCGCCTGCGGTGCCTATGTCCCGATGATTTCGGGCCGCGGGCTGGGGCATACCGGCGGGACGCTGGACAAGCTCGATGCCATTCCGGGTGTGTCGACACAACTGAGCGACCGCAGGCTGCGGGATGTGATGGCCCGGGCTGGATGCGCTATCGTTGGTGCAACGGCCACGGTCGCGCCTGCGGACAAGCGGCTTTATGCGATCCGTGATGTTACGGCGACGGTCGAGAGTATGGATCTGATCACCGCCTCCATCCTGTCAAAGAAGCTGGCCGCCGGGCTGGATGGCTTGGTGCTGGACGTCAAGGTCGGCTCTGGCGCCTTTATGAAAGACGCACAGGATGCCCGCGATCTGGCCGACGCGCTGGTCAAGACCGCCAATGCTGCTGGATGCAAGACCACGGCTCTGATCACTGACATGTCGCAGCCCTTGGCCCCTGCCCTTGGCAATGCGCTTGAGGTGGCGGAAGTCATGCGCGTCCTGACCGGTTCGGCGCAAGGGCCGCTGGTCGAGATTTGTGCCGCGCTGGGTGGCATCCTGTTGTCGAATGGCGGGCTGGCCAAGGACGTGCAAAGCGGTGCCGACGCCATCGTAGGCGCCATCGCGGATGGGCGCGCGGCAGAGCGGTTCGGCACCATGATCGCGGCGATGGGTGGACCGATGCAGTTTGTCGAGAATTGGTCGCGCTTTTTGCCCGAAGCGACTGTCATTCTTGAGATTGTCGCGCCGTCCTCCGGATATGTCACTGCCATCGACGGTGAGGCTCTTGGCTTGGCCGTTGTCGATATGGGTGGCGGACGCAAAGTGGAAAGCGATGTGATCAACCCCGCTGTCGGCCTGTCGGATGTGGCACGCTTGGGCACCAAGGTCGCCAAGGGCCAGCCGCTTTGCGTGATCCATGCGGCCCGCTTTGCTGATGCGGACCGTGCGGAGGCCGCTGTGCGGGCGGCGATCCGAATGGGACCGCAACCCAAGCCTGCGCCAGACCTGATTGCGGAACGGATCGGCTGATGGCGCGCGCGTTTCTTGTCGTCATGGATTCGGTGGGCATTGGCGGGGCCCCTGATGCGGGCGACTATTTCAATGGCGACGTGCCGGACACGGGCGCGAACACCGTGGGTCACATTGCCGACGCCTGTGCCGCAGGTCGGGCCGAACAGGGGCGCAGCGGGCCCTTGGCGGTGCCGCATCTGGAACAGCTTGGTCTGTTCGAGGCCATGGCGCTTGCACATGATCGGGACGGAAAACAGGGTCCATGGGGTGCCGCAACGGAGGTGTCCCGAGGCAAGGATACGCCCTCGGGTCATTGGGAACTGGCAGGCGTGCCCGTGCCATGGGATTGGCACTACTTTCCGGACGCCACACCGGCCTTTCCCGACGCTGTGGTCGATGCCGTGTGCAGCGCCGCGGGAACGGATGGCATACTTGGGAATTGTCACGCTTCGGGCACCACGATCATTGCAGAGCTTGGCGCGGAGCATGTGCGGACCGGCCGGCCCATCTGCTACACCTCTGCCGACAGCGTATTTCAGATCGCGGCGCATGAAGCGCATTTCGGGCTGGAGCGTTTGCTGGACATTTGCCGTGCCGTGGCCCCGGTGCTGCATGAGATGCGCGTCGGTCGCGTGATCGCGCGCCCCTTTGTCGGGTCAGAAGGTGCGTTTGAACGCACCGTCAATCGCCGCGATTTTGCCATCACCCCGCCCGCGCCGATCCTGACGAACTGGGTGCAGGATGCGGGGCGCCGCGTTTACGGCGTAGGCAAGGTGGGCGACATCTTTTCCATGCAGGGCTTTGACGAGGTGCGCAAAGGGGCCGACGTTGAACTGATGCATCATCTGTCCGACCTCGTGGATGATACCGCTGACGGCAGCCTGACATTTGCCAATTTCGTGGAGTTCGACAGCCTATATGGTCACCGTCGGGATGTGTCGGGTTATGCCCGTCATCTGGAATGGTTCGATGCGCAGATCGGACGAATCTTGCCGCGTTTGCGTGAGAGCGATTTGCTGGTTCTGACAGCCGATCATGGCAATGACCCCACTTGGGTCGGTACCGACCACACTCGCGAGCGGGTGCCGGTGCTGGTGCAAGGCGGTGGTCAAGGTCCGCTGGGTCTGATGGGGTTTCAGGATGTCGCCCATCTGGTCGCGCGCCATCTCGGGGTATCACCAAAATGAGCGCCTAAAGGCGCAAACGATTTCTTGGCGCTGACGCGCGTTGGGGCGCTGCCCCAAGCCCAGAGGTATTTCCGGCCAGAAGAAATGGGTATTGTCGATAGGGTCCGGGCCGGGCAGAAGGAGGTATCACCGAGGAGCTGCCCCATGTCCGATCACCTGACTGTCGTCGACCACCCGCTTGTGCAACACAAGCTGACCATCATGCGAGACAAGGCGACGCCGACAGCGGTGTTCCGACAGCTTTTGCGCGAGATTTCACAACTTCTTGCCTATGAGGTGACACGCGGGTTGCCGATGACCACGAAACGGATCGAAACGCCAATGCAGGCGATGGATGCGCCCACGCTTGATGGGAAGAAGCTGGCGCTGATCTCGATCCTGCGGGCAGGCAACGGGCTGTTGGACGGGGTGCTGGAGTTGATCCCTTCGGCGCGCGTTGGCTTTGTCGGGCTGTATCGGGATGAGGAGACGCTTCAGCCGGTGGAGTATTATTTCAAGGTGCCCGAAGCGCTGGAGGATCGTTTGGTGATCGCTGTTGATCCGATGCTGGCCACCGGTAACTCGTCGGCAGCGGCCATCGACAAGCTGAAGGAGGCTGGCGCGACCAACATTCGTTTTTTGTGCCTGCTGGCCGCGCCTGAGGGAATCGCCCGGATGAAGGAAGCCCATCCAGACGTGCCTATCGTGACCGCAGCCGTTGACGACCAGTTGAACGACATCGGCTACATCGTACCGGGCCTTGGCGATGCGGGTGATCGGATGTTTGGCACCAAATAGCGGTCATCGCCGCTTTACTCAGCGTCGGGGTTCGGGCATCGTGCCTCCCATATCTTGTGGGGGATATAATGAATTTTACCAGAATTGCAGCTTTGGCTGCGCTTGCTGCGTCACTGACCGTGGGTATGGGTGAGGCGCAGTCCTTGCGGAATGCGCAGACACCGGCAGAGTTTCCGCCTGCCTCGTTCACCGGAACGCAATATATCGACAGCAATGGCTGCGTGTTCATCCGGGCCGGGATTGACGGCAATGTCACCTGGGTGCCGCGTGTCAATCGCCAGCGGCAGTTGATTTGTGGCCAGACACCCAGCCTGTCGGCGAACGCGGCAGCTGCTGCGCGCGCGACACCGACCCAGACGACACGCGGTGTGCCTGAACAGATCACGATCGCCCCTTCGGCGCGTCCGGCCGCTACGGCTGACGCCGCGCCAGCGCCGACACGCCCTGTTGCGACTGCAACGCCTGCGCCGCAACCTACGCCCCGCGTCATCGTGCGGCGTCCCACCCAGGCAACACCGGCACCAGTGGTGCGCCGGGTCGCACCACCCGCAGCGCCAGCGCAGACAACGGTCGTGCAAGTGACGCCGAGGACCGCGCCTACGCGCACTGTAACGGCGCAGCAGGCGGCCCCCTCCTGCCAAGGCGGTTCGGCTGTGAGTTCGCGCTACATCAACTCGGGCCAGTACGGCCCGGTGCGCTGTGGACCGCAAGCCGGTGCCCCGGTTCAAGGGACGTCTGTTCAGTCGTCTTCAGCCGCTGTTGGTCCTGAGACACGGGTCGTGCCGCGCCATGTTTACGAGGGTCGGACGCTGAAAAGACCGGCCCGCGTGCCCGAGGGGTATGTCCCGGTGTGGAAGGATGACCGGTTGAACCCGCACCGTGCCGAGCAGTCGCTGAACGGGATCGCGCAGACGCGACTGGTGTGGACGCGAACCGTACCGCGCCGCCTGATCGACCGCATCACAGGACGCGACGTGACCGCAACCGTACCGCTGGTCTATCCCTACACCGACATCGCCACGCAAGAACGGCGACTGGGCACCGTGACCTTGGTGCGCAGGAATGGGCAGCTGATGAAGCGCGTACAGCGCAAGCCATCGGCTGAAGCGCGGGTGCCCGTTGTCTCAACACGGTCAGCCCCGGCACCGGTTGTGAAAGCGCCTGCACGCACCACGCCCGAAGCCACGACGCAAGGCCGTTACGTGCAAGTCGGGACATTCGGTGTGCCCGCAAATGCTCAAGCCGCCGCACAGCGCATCGCGCAGGCAGGCCTGCCTGCGCGCATCGGGCGGATCACGCGCGGGGGCAAGTCGTATCAGGTGGTGCTGGCGGGACCGTTCGCTTCGTCCTCTGACCTGTCGCGCGGGTTGCAGCGCAGCCGTGCTGTCGGATTTTCAGATGCGTTTGTGCGCAAGTAAGCGTCAGCTTTCGCAAATGGCCTGAAGTTGCAGCCAATCGCGGTCGGCCATGATTGGCGTCGGTGAGTTGCCTGCCATTGGGTCGGCTTCGATCAGCGGCAAGGTCGCCTCGCCCGAAATGTCGCGCGCGCGGGCGTAGGGCGTGCTTCGGATGCCCGCGGCTGCGAAGGCTGGAATGAGTGTATCCACAGGCAGGTCAGCGGCGACGCTCGAAAGCTGATCTTCCGCATAGCGCTCCAGCACCTGAGACGGCAGGAAACCGGTCGTCAGAAGCGTTCCCGTCGCGCGCGGGCCTGCATGTTCCAGGAGCTTTCTCAGGGGCGGCTTTCCACCGCTGCGTACCTGCTCGACCAGGATGTAGCCCGCGGCCACATCAGGCTCTTCGTGGTCTTCGACAAGCGCGCGGTTCAGCAACACCGTGCCGCCCGGCAGTGACAGCGCCTCGCGCACACCTCCGGGCAGGATGACAACGCGGGCCGCTCCTGTTCGTCCGGCGAGGGCAACAAGGCCTGCGCGCGCCTCCATGCTGCCGCAGGGCTGGCCGGACATCCTTTCGATATGTGCCAGAAGCGCGGTCCCGATCTCGGCCTCTTTGACCGGAGGCACGACACGCATGGCATGATCTACCAGCGCGCCGGGCAACCAGAAGACCGCCAGCGCAGCAACCGCAGAGATCGAGATGGCGGCCCCCAGCCACCGAAGACGGCCCGGTTTCGGGCGCGTGCGCGCAACGGCGCGGCGCAATGTATTGATCGCATCGATCATTGCAGTTTCATCAGGACCAAGCTCAAGCACTTCATCCGGGTCGCCATCTGGGTGGAACGCCGCGCCGCCCTTGACCGGGGTTTCCCCCTTTTCGACGGCCGCCAGTGACCAATGGGTGATTGCCCGGTCGTTCAAGTCCGAGATAACCAGCGTTGCATCGCCCACGGATACAATCACCTCACGCCGTTGGGCATCAGAGGATGCGCGCCAAAGGCCCGTTGCTTCGAGCCTGTCGTATTTGCTGAGTGCGGTCATTCCTGTTGGTCTGCGGGCTTTGTTTTCTGCCTCTTGAGTGGGCTAGACGATAACAGACCAGGCGGTCTACGCCAAGCAAGGACGGCACGGCGTTGGCAAACGGTCTGATCTAGCCTCGTGTCGTTTACGTCAGTTGAACTGTTCGGATATGAGCCGCTCTTCGAGGCCATGGCCGGGATCGAACAGGATGCGATGGACGATGGACGGGTCGGATTCGATCTCGACCGCCGATACATTGGAAAAGGAGCGCGAGTCCGCTTCGGCCATCACCGGGCGCTTGTCCCCTTCCAGCACGTCGAACCGGACCTTGGCCGTCTTGGGCAAAAGCGCCCCCCGCCAGCGGCGTGGACGGAATGCGGCAACAGCGGTGAGCGCAAGAACGTCGGAGCCGATGGGCAACACGGGTCCGTGGGCCGAGTAGTTGTAGGCCGTCGAACCTGCCGGCGTGGAGACCAGGGCCCCGTCACACACCAGTTCATCCATGCGCAGCCGCCCGTCGACCGTGATCCGCAGCTTGGCCGCTTGCGGGCCTGCGCGAAGAAGGGACACTTCGTTGATGGCAAGCGCCTTGTGGCTTTGACCCTCCGGCGTCCAGGCGGTCATAGAGAGGGGGTTCAGCTCCGCCTCCTCTGCCGCTTCAAGCCGGGTTACCAGATCGGACTCTCCATATTCATTCATCAGAAAGCCGATGGTTCCACGGTTCATGCCATAGACCGGCTTGTTCAGATGTTGAGAGCCATGCAGGGTTTGCAACATGAACCCATCGCCACCGAGCGCCACGATCACATCAGCCTGTTCGGGTTCCGCATCGCCATAGCGCCCGATCAGGGCAGCCCGCGCGGTTTGGGCCACAGGTGCGCGGCTGGCCGCAAAGGCGATCTTCATAGACATTCCAGTTTCCTATGGCGTGCGTTCTGCGCCGAAAGAACCATATCTTTTCACCCCTTACCAGCACCCAGCGCGCTTTGTCGCTGGCGGTGGATGGATGGTCGGGATACATCCTTTGCTCAAACGGTCGGTTTCCGATACGAAACGGCCAACCACATCGACTCAGTCCACACGCAGGAGAGTTCCCATGAATGCGCCCCATCGCACCGACGGCTTTTTCACCCAGTCCCTGGCCGACCGTGATCCCGAGCTTTTCGGCTCGATCCGGGACGAGTTGGGCCGCCAGCGGGATGAGATCGAGCTGATCGCGTCCGAAAACATCGTGTCTGCCGCCGTGCTGGAAGCGCAAGGCAGCGTGATGACCAACAAATATGCCGAAGGGTATCCGGGTCGTCGTTACTATGGCGGGTGCCACTTTGTGGATGTCGCCGAGAACCTTGCCATCGAACGGGCCAAGCAACTGTTCAACTGCGGCTTTGCCAATGTGCAGCCGAACTCAGGCTCGCAAGCAAACCAGGGTGTGTTCCAAGCACTGCTGCAACCCGGTGACACGATCCTGGGTATGTCGCTGGATGCTGGTGGTCACCTGACCCACGGCGCGCGCCCCAACCAATCGGGCAAGTGGTTCAACGCCGTGCAATACGGTGTGCGCCGTGACACGCTCGACATCGACTACGACCAGATCGAAGCGTTGGCGCTTGAGCACAAGCCGCAGATGATCATTGCCGGTGGTTCTGCCATCCCGCGCGTCATCGACTTTGCCCGCATACGCGAGATTGCCGACAAGGTCGGCGCATGGGTGCTGGCGGATGTGGCCCACTTTGCGGGCCTGATTGCTGCGGGCGAGTACCCCTCGCCCTTCCCCCACGTGCATGTGGCAACAACGACGACGCACAAGACCCTGCGCGGCCCGCGTGGCGGCATGATCCTGACCAATGACGAGGCGCTGGCGAAGAAGTTCAACTCGGCCATCTTCCCAGGCATTCAAGGTGGTCCGCTGATGCACGTGATCGCGGCCAAGGCCGTGGCCTTTGGCGAGGCGCTGGACCCGTCCTTCAAGCTGTATCAGCAGCAGGTGATCAAGAACGCGCAGGCGCTGGCTGATCAATTGCATAAAGGTGGGCTGGACACCGTGACCCACGGCACCGACACGCATGTGATGCTTGTCGACCTGCGCCCCAAAGGCGTGAAAGGCAACGCAACCGAAAAGGCGTTGGGCCGCGCACATATCACCTGCAACAAGAACGGTGTGCCGTTTGATGATGAGAAGCCGACGATCACCTCGGGCATCCGGTTGGGATCGCCTGCCGGGACGACCCGCGGCTTTGGTGAGCAAGAGTTCCGTCAGATTGGCGACTGGATCATTGAGGTGGTCGATGGGCTGGCCGGGAATGGCGAAGACGGCAACAGCGCTGTCGAAGCCAAGGTGAAGGCCGAAGTCAGCGCACTGTGCGCCCGCTTCCCGCTGTATCCCAACCTGTAAGATTGCGACGGGGGTCTCAGAACACGCTGTGATCCCCGCGCTCGACTGTTGCGTCCCCGCGTAGGACAGCGGCGTAATAGTCGAAGAGTGTATCGCGCCCGGTCGAGGGCGTCGCATCCCGATCATATTCACCGGTGTCCTGGTTGATCGCCAGCATTGACTCGGTTGCGTAGTAGAGGCCGATCCGTGCAAATTCGGCCTTCGCCGCCAGTGGCGGAACGATGTGGCTGGCCGCACCCAGCCCGCCTGCAATAGCGCGCATCATGCCGACCGGCACATGTTTGAACTTTGGCGTTTGCCCCAACAGGTCAAAAAGGTGCTGGCCCATCGCCTTCGGCGTGAGTTCGGGGCCTGGTCCGCCGATTGGCAGGATCTGGTTCCATCGCTCTTTTGCCGTGAGACACTCGGCCATGTACGTTCCCAAGTCCCGATCACTGATCGGGGTGCAGGCCGTCAATTCTCCGTCCCCGAACAGAAGGTACGGTTTGCCCTGCTGCACACGCGCGATCTGTCCGGCCAGTGATTTGAAATAAGCCGTCGGGCGCACGATAGAATAGGTCAGGCCAGAGGCGATCAGGGCCTCCTCCGCCTTGAGTTTCGCGTGCTGGAAAGCGAGGCGCGGTTTTTGCACACAGATAGCGGAAAGCAGAGCCATCTGGGGTGTCCCAGAGGCGTGCGCGGCTTCAATGATGTTGACGGTTGCGCGGTGATCGATGGCCCAGGCATCGGCGGGTGCGCCCGTGCGTGAGGCGAGGCAGGAAATCACGGCATCGAACGGCGCATCACCAAACGCATTGTCGCGGATCGACGCCTTGTCTGTCACGTCCCCGTATCGCAGCAGCGCACCGGACAGAGACGCAGGCGTTTCGGCGGGTTTGCGGAGGAAGCAAGTCACTTCATAGCCTTGGGCGACCAGTGCAGCGGTTGTCGCGCGACCGATGGTGCCAGTGGCACCAAAGACCAAAACCCGCTTAGAGCCGGTTGGGTTCGACCCGTCGCCGTCGGTCACCGTTTCGTCCGCCACTCAGACATGGCCGGCCCACCACATCCAGAAAACGACACCGGCCAACACCAAGAGGATGTTGAAGGCGATGGCACCCGCAACACCCAGCCAAAACCCCTTGCGTCGGTCCGCGCGGTCGATCCCGTCAAGATACGTCAGCACACGATCCTCGGCCGCTTTCAACGCGGAACCATCCACCTGTCGCATGAGTTTGGGGTGCCCGCCGAACCCCTGGGCATCCAGGATCTGGCGCGCGTCAGCCCGAAGGCGTTTGGGCAAGCGGCGGCCCGTCTTGCGCAGCGACGCAGACAGGGTCTTGCCACGCACACCGAAAGCGGCGTGTAGCGCGGTTTGAATGCGGTTCGCCCGCGCCTGAATGCTGTGTTCCGTTTCCATATGGGTTTCTATCCCGGCACCCGGCGGTGCTCAATGCCTCTGGCCTGCGCGGTGCGATGTCGCTAAGCCTTGGCCCATGCTCAGCTATTCCGAATATGGGGACAGAGACGGCACCCCGCTTTTGATTGCCCATGGCCTCTATGGTTCGGGGCGGAACTGGGGTGTGATCGCCAAGCGTCTTTCCGACACGCGCCGGGTCATCACGGTGGACATGCGCAATCACGGCCACAGCTTCTGGTCCGACGATCATAGCTATGCCGATTTAGCCGGTGATCTGGCAGAAGTGATCGATACGCTGGGCGGCCCTATGGATGTGGTTGGCCACTCTATGGGGGGTAAGGCGGCAATGATGCTTGCCCTGTCGCGCCCGGATACCGTGCACAGGCTTGTCGTCGGCGATATTGCGCCGGTCAGCTATGGACACAGTCAAATACAGTACATTGAGGCGATGCGGGCTGTTGATCTGAGTTCGGTCACCCGTCGGTCGGACGCAAATGCACAACTTGCTGCACACGGAGTAGAGCCCGCGTTGTGCAGTTTTCTGACCCAGTCGCTGGACGTGGCAGAACGGCGCTGGCGGCTGAACGTGGACGCGCTGGCGGCCAATATGCCTGCGATCCTTGGCTTTCCCGATGTGTCTGAGACATTTGACGGCCCCACCTTGTTCCTGTCGGGCGGGCAAAGCGACTATGTCACACCTGACTATCGGCCCACCATACGCGCACTGTTTCCCGCTGCCCGTTTCGTCAAGATTCCTGGCGCAGGGCACTGGCTGCACGCGGACGATCCGCGCGCGTTCGAGGGCACCGTACGCGCCTATCTGGATGCTCCGGCCGCCTGACCCTTGACGTAACCGCTTTGACCGCCCCAAATTTTATGCAGGGAGTGACTGCAAGGGTGCGATCATGTGGGAGAAACTGCTTGACCGTTTTCTGACCGGTATGATGGTCGAGGACCGACTGAGCCTGACCTATCCGGATGGTACAACGCGCGACTATGGCCCCGACACAGGCGGCTTCGCGCATCTTGCAATCGCAGATACCGCGACGCTGCGAGCGCTGATTGTGAACCCTGACCTGGGCCTTGGCGAAGGATACATGAACGGCACCATCACGCCCCGGAACTGTACCCTTGATGATGCGCTGAAGATTGTCGTGCGCAACCGGTTCAAGGGGCATATTCCCTCATGGATCGTGATGGCGAACCGCGCCCGCTTTCACATGCGCCGCTTCATTCAGAACAACGCCCCGAGCGCGTCGCGCAAGAATGTGGCGCACCACTATGACATCTCCGACGACCTCTACCGGCTCTTTCTGGACGAGGACATGCAATATTCCTGCGCCTATTTCCGCGACGATGCCATGACGCTGGAAGAGGCGCAGATCGCCAAGAAACAGCATATCGCGGGCAAGCTGCTACTTGAGCCGGGCATGCGGGTACTGGACATCGGGTGCGGATGGGGCGGCATGGCCCTGACGCTGGCGCGGGACTATGGCTGTCATGTGACGGGCATCACGCTGAGTGAGAACCAACTTGCTACGGCGCGCCGGCGTGCGGAAGAGGCCGGGTTATCAGGGCAGATCGAATTTCGGCTTCAAGACTATCGGCACACCGAGGGCACGTTCGACCGGATTGTGTCGGTTGGGATGCTGGAACATGTCGGCGTGCCGAATTTCGATACCTATTTCGGCCGCGTGGCCGAACTGTTGGACCCCAATGGCGTCGCACTCATCCATACCATCGGCCGGTCCGCACCGCCGATGGCACATTCGTCCTGGATCAACAAATACATCTTCCCCGGCGGCTATGTTCCCTCGCTGTCCGAATTGTCGCCCGCGGTGGAGCGGTCAGGCCTTTGGCAAACCGATATCGAGGTATGGCGGTTGCACTATGCCAAGACCATCCGCCACTGGCGCGACCGGTTCGAAGCACATCTGGATGAGATCACGCGCAGCTATGACGACCGATTTGTCCGTATGTTCCGTTATTACCTGACCGTCTGTATCATGGCGTTCGAACACCAGATGCAGGGCGTTTACCACCTGCAACTGGCGCATCGGCGCGATGCGGTCCCGCTGACACGGGACTACCTGCACAGCACCGCTGCGACCGACCACACTGTTGCAGAGCAGCGGATCAACGAAGACGCTTAAGCGGCCACAGCAGCACCACGCAAGAGCGAGACATGAGGGATGTCCATGACTTCCACTGCGTCGCCGAATGATCGGCTGCGCGCCTGCGCGCCCGGATAGGCCAAGGTGCGAATGCCCGCTGCGACTGCGGCTTGTGCGCTTTCAGGTGTGTCTTCGATTGCCAATGCCGCATTGGCTGTGACCCCCAGTTGGCGCAATGCCTCATTGTAGATATCGGGCGCCGGTTTGGTGCGGGCAGCAATCGTGCGGTCACCGATAAAGTCAAACACGGACGGGTCCACGTTTGCTTCCAGCCCCTTGAGCAATGCAGCGACCTGACGCGGGTCCGTTGCCGTGACAAACCCGATCTTCATGTTTTGCGCCCGTGCCTCTGCGATCAGGTCCGCGATGCCCGGGCGAAGATCAACGCCGTCGGCCAGAACGGTTTCAAGCACATCCAGTTTCGCCTCGTAAATCGCATCAATATCGATCTCGACCGACTGCGCCGTAGCATAATAGTTCAAACGGGCTTTCCCGCCGGGAACCTCAAGCAAGGCGTGGTACGTCTCGTCATCCCAGTGCCAGTCCAGCTCATTCATCTCGAACGCGGTGTTAAAGGCGCGTCGTTGCATATCGGATGTTTCCGCCAGAACGCCGATAGAACCCAAAAGCAGTGCAGAATAGGACATTTCCGTTTCCCATGTGAGTGATTGTGGCCGCGCACATGCGGGAAACTGTTTCAAGGAACAAAGAGTTCCACCCCCCTTGCCGCCTTTTTCACCGACACGCGCCTGCGCCCTCTTGCACCTTCCTTCGCCATCCCTATAAGGCAGGACAATTTGCACATTTGGGGGGCCAAGATGCCAAAGCGTACCGACATCAAGTCGATCATGATCATCGGCGCGGGTCCCATTGTCATCGGACAAGCCTGCGAGTTTGACTACTCCGGCGCCCAGGCCTGCAAGGCGCTGCGCGAAGAAGGGTACCGGGTGATCCTGGTCAACTCGAACCCGGCCACGATCATGACGGATCCCGGGCTTGCCGACGCCACCTATATCGAACCCATCACACCCGAGGTCGTCGCCAAGATCATCGAAAAGGAGCGCCCCGATGCGCTGCTGCCAACGATGGGTGGACAGACTGGGCTGAACACGTCACTTGCACTGGAAGAGATGGGCGTGCTGGACAAGTTCGGTGTCGAAATGATCGGCGCCAAACGCGACGCTATCGAGATGGCTGAGGATCGAAAGCTGTTCCGCGAAGCCATGGACCGGCTCGGCATTGAAAACCCGCGCGCCGCCATCGTTACAGCGCCGAAGGACGACAAGGGCAACAAAGACCTGAATGCGGGCGTCGCCATCGCCCTAGAGACGTTGGAAGAGATCGGCCTGCCTGCCATTATTCGCCCGGCCTTTACCCTGGGCGGCACGGGCGGCGGCGTGGCTTATAACCGCGACGACTACGAGGCGATCTGCCGGTCTGGCATGGACGCTTCGCCTGTTGGCCAGATCCTCGTCGATGAATCGCTGCTGGGCTGGAAGGAATATGAGATGGAGGTGGTGCGCGACACTGCCGACAACGCCATCATCGTCTGCTCCATCGAAAACGTGGACCCGATGGGCGTGCACACGGGCGACAGCATCACTGTGGCCCCTGCCCTGACGCTGACGGACAAAGAATACCAGATCATGCGCAACCACTCGATCGCGGTCCTGCGCGAGATCGGGGTGGAGACCGGCGGGTCCAACGTGCAATGGGCCATCAACCCGGAAGACGGGCGCATGGTGGTGATCGAGATGAACCCGCGCGTGTCCCGGTCCTCGGCCCTTGCGTCGAAGGCGACTGGGTTCCCTATCGCCAAGATCGCGGCCAAGCTGGCGGTCGGGTATACACTGGATGAGCTCGACAACGACATCACCAAGGTTACGCCGGCCTCGTTCGAGCCGACAATTGACTACGTCGTCACCAAAATCCCTAAATTCGCGTTTGAAAAGTTCCCAGGCTCCGAGGCGTCGCTCACCACTGCTATGAAATCCGTGGGCGAGGTGATGGCCATTGGCCGCACCTTCCACGAGTCGCTGCAAAAGGCGATGACGTCGATGGAATCGGGCCTTGTCGGTCTGGACGACATCGACATTCCCGGCGCGCCGGACAAGGCCGCCGTGGTCAAGGCCATTTCGGCCCAGACCCCGGACCGCCTGCGCCTGATCGCGCAAGCAATGCGCCATGGCCTGAGCGACGACGACATCTTTGCCGCAACCAAGTTCGACCCGTGGTTCCTTGCCCGCATTCGCGAAATCGTGGACGCAGAAGCGCAGGTGCGTGACGCTGGCCTGCCGGTGACCGAAGAAGGTTTGCGCGCGCTCAAGATGATGGGCTTTTCCGATGCGCGACTGGGTCAACTGACCGGTCGGGACGAAGCGCAGGTGCGCCGCGCGCGCGAAAATCTAGGCGTGCGCGCAGTGTTCAAACGGATCGACACCTGCGCCGCAGAGTTCGAGGCGCAAACACCCTATATGTACTCCACCTACGAAACGCCAGTCTTCGGTGCTGTCGAGTGCGAGGCACGGCCGTCCGAGCGTAAGAAAGTGGTCATCCTTGGGGGTGGTCCCAACCGCATCGGCCAGGGGATCGAGTTTGACTATTGCTGCTGTCACGCCTGCTTTGCGCTGACGGATGCGGGCTATGAAACCATCATGGTCAACTGCAATCCCGAGACGGTTTCGACCGACTACGACACATCGGACCGCTTGTATTTCGAGCCCCTGACTTTTGAACACGTCATGGAAATCCTGCGGGTCGAGCAGGACAACGGGACGCTGCATGGGGTGATCGTGCAGTTCGGCGGGCAGACGCCACTTAAATTGGCCAACGCCTTAGAGGATGCGGGCATTCCGATCCTCGGAACCACGCCCGACGCCATTGATCTGGCAGAAGACCGCGAACGGTTCCAGGCGCTGGTCAACGAACTGGGTCTCAAGCAACCGAAGAATGGGATTGCGCACTCCGACGCCGAAGCGCTTGAGATTGCTGGTGATATCGGTTTCCCGCTGGTGATCCGCCCCTCTTACGTGCTGGGCGGACGGGCGATGGAAATCGTACGCGATCAGGCCAGCCTTGAGCGCTATATTTCCGAGGCAGTGGTGGTCTCGGGCGACAGCCCCGTTCTGCTCGACAGTTATCTGGCGGGTGCCGTTGAATTGGATGTGGACGCATTATGTGACGGCACGGACGTGCATGTCGCAGGCATCATGCAACACATCGAAGAAGCTGGCGTGCACTCGGGCGACAGCGCGTGTTCGCTGCCTCCCTACTCTCTCACCTCCGAAGTAATTGCGGAGATCGAGGCACAGACCCATGCGCTGGCCAAGGCATTGAATGTCGTGGGGCTGATGAATGTTCAGTTTGCGATCAAGGGCAAAGACATCTTCCTGATTGAAGTGAACCCGCGTGCCTCGCGCACGGTGCCTTTTGTGGCGAAGTCGACCGACAGTGCCATCGCGTCTATCGCCGCGCGCGTCATGGCAGGTGAACCTCTGTCGAACTTCCCGCAACGTCCGGCCTATGATGCCGATGCAAGCTATGACAGCGTCCTGCCCCTAGCCGATCCTATGACGCTCGCAGACCCGAACATGCCCTGGTTCTCGGTCAAAGAGGCTGTGCTGCCCTTCGCGCGCTTCCCGGGTGTTGATACGATCCTTGGCCCCGAAATGCGCTCAACTGGCGAAGTCATGGGGTGGGACCGCACCTTTGCGCGCGCCTTTTTGAAGGCGCAGATGGGGGCCGGTATGGTGCTGCCCAATGCGGGCTGTACCTTCATTTCCATCAAGGACATGGACAAGACACCACAGATGCTTGAGGCCGCGCATATCCTGCACGATCTTGGTTTCACGGCAGTGGCGACGCGCGGAACTGCGGACTGGCTTCAGGAAAACGGCGTTCCCTGCGGTGTGGTCAACAAGGTCTATGAGGGCCGCCCGGACGTGACCGACATGATGAAGGACAACGGTATTCAGCTGGTCTTCAACACCACCGAGGGGGCACAAGCGGTCGAGGACAGTAAGTCCATCCGTTCCATCGCGCTCTACGACAAGATACCGTACTTCACCACCGCTGCCGGTGCCTATGCCGCAGCCTTGGCTATACGCGAGCAGGCACAGGGTGATGTGGGCGTCAAAGCGCTTCAGGGATAAGCGTCACAAAGCCTCAAACCTGTCCGACACGTCGTCTAGATTGACAAGTATCGCGTCACCGAGCACCGAAGCAAGCTGGGCGTTCCGCGGATCAGGCACCTCGCCCGCCGCGGCAGCGGTCAGGATGGGTTTGAGCGTTTGCCACTTGGCCATGACCTTTCCAAGAGTGACCTTGATGTGAATGTTCGGGGCTGCGACGAGCCCAGCTGCCGCATCCCCATTCACAAGCTGATCCAGCGCTTTTTCAAACATCGCGATGTCGCTGGATACCGCACCCGCGGCGTCGGCCGGTGCCAGGTCCGTCAGAAAGAGACACAGATCGCGCTGAAACTTTTGCGAGAGTACCCTCATTTCCTGAAGAAGTGCATATGACCCATCAAGTTGATCAGCGACACCAGACAAAGCGTCCGTCCTTTTGTCCGCGTAACGTGATGACAGCACGGGGTTTTTTCTCAGAAGTAACCTGACTGCTACTGAGTGCCGGTCACCTGCAGCGATCTGTCTGGCAGAGCTCGTCAGTGTTGCAATGTCGGCCGACAACGACAAGTCCGCAGCGGCGACAATGCCAAGGGTCCCGGATCGCGCCATCAGCCGCGCAGAGGAATCCGCCACATCTTTCAAATGCACCTCCATCGTTGCACCAACGAACAGAAGGCATACTGACTTTGTGACCCGGTGCACCAATACCGCCTGATCTGCCCAGTCTCTCACGGTCAGCGTATCGGCGCGTGCCGCCGGACCGCAAAGCCCAAGCACCAGCGTCAAAACACCAAAGAGACGGGTCAAAAATCTCATGAAGCACCCTCAAAGCTGCCTTCTCTGCGATACGACATCAGGCCTTAAGGACGGATTAAAGGTGCCGGCATGTTTTCATTCTCACCGGTCTTGCCCTGATCCGAGCATCGGGTATAACGCCCGCTCAGGCCGCTGTAGCTCAGCTGGTAGAGCACGTCATTCGTAATGATGGGGTCGGGGGTTCAAGTCCCTTCAGCGGCACCAAAACAGACATCCTTACCCTCAAACACCTTTAAAGCCTTGAATGGTAAGCCGATTTGGGCGGTTCTAGGTCCCTTATTTCGGTCATAGTGGATGCGGTCTGCTCCATGAAACGTGCAGGTAGGACGGAACAGATGATCCAGTTGTCACGCATAATTTCTTCGTGCGTGAGGTCAGGATCAAATCCAGCATGATGCAACGGCCCTTCATCGAAGAGATGCAAAGCCGAGATGGCCGAGCCCATATGCTGGAAGTGATGTTCTGGGTTGCGATCTCGCATTTCGCGAATTTGCGAAGCAAGTACCCGCAGCGTGCGAGCCTCTGCCTCCTCAGCAGCGATGTCGACGAAACTATCGAACCGGGGTATGTCCGAAATGAAATGCGATAGCCCCCCAAGGGTGCAAAGCGAAGGGCTTCGTTCCAACAAGAAACGCAGCCCAAAACGGATGCGAATGCGCTGTTCTTCATACCAATAATGGTTCTTGGGATCGTCTCGATCCGGAACAAGCGTCTTCGCCACATTGTCGACAATAAACAGAAGTCCGGGATCACCCTGCTGATAAGCTGTTACCAAGCCGGAAAGCTCGTTCACACGCTTCTTCCAAGGAAAATCAGCGCCTAGTCGGTTGCACGGATCAATGACCCCAAATTTGCGGCCCAGCTTTTCGGCCATCTCAGCTATTTGAGATCCGATCTCGCCGTTCTTTACGTCATTTATGATGATTCCGCGATTGCGGTCGGCGATCATCGCTTGAATGGCAGGTAGAATAGCGGTCGTTGTTTTGCCCGATCCAATGCCCCCAATGATGAGTGCAGATGACGTGTTGTCCGGCTCCATGATGGCCTTATCGTCATCATCAAGGGCAATCGCTCTACGGATTATCGGCGGTTTGGTCATCACTTCATCCCCGCATCTTCGAGGACGTCTCGGGTGACTTCGCGGGCGTGTTTCGCGGTCATGGCGTCTTTGACCTGCTTTCCGATTACGCTTTCGCGCTTCAACAAAGCGATCAGGTCTCGCAGACCATGGACGACTTGCCCAATTGCCACTGCGCCGAAGCAGAAAGAAACGAACACAAAGCCCCAGTGTTCGGCTTCGGATGGCCAAGCTCTCCACGCGAAATGTGCTAATGTGGCTGCCAAGAGAAACCGGCCATTGACTTTCAGCACGGTACCAAATTCGGAAAAAGTGCCGGACGTTTCAGTGTTCTTGGACTTGATCTTGAACATGGAAACACCTTTTCGAAATCTGCTGGAAGGTGGGGTAGTGCGCGACCGTTCTGGTCGCACACTTGGATCAGTCACGAGCATCGAGGGCTTCGCTCACAGCTTCTTTGACAGCGCGTAAGGTACCGATCCTGCCATAAAGTGTGCCTTCGTCGGAACGCATCGCCAAAGAATGGACCTTCAGAGTCCCGAACATCGCCGATACAGCAATCGAGACTGCCGCAAAGCCAACCAGCGCAATCACTTCCGGAACGTATAGGTACCTGAAGAAGGAGACCGTAAAGCCGACCAATCCTAGGCCAACCCCACCAAAAAGCAGAAGCAGTGGCTGTTTAACGGTCACAATTTCAACGTTCTTGAGCTCATAGGTTCTGCGCGGTGTTCTGAGTATTCCATGCGTCACGAGGAAACCATCGCCTTTAAACAGTGCTTCGCTCATGACAGCACCCGCTCAGCACACATCCGTGAGTTGGCACGCATGCGGGAAGAAAAGTTGGTTACACCTTCCTTTTCGATGATCCCAAAAGTGCCCGCAAAGACAGCCCAATCGACGCGGGACTCACCGAGCGCCGCGGCAACCTGGCACGAACATTGATCTTTCGCTGTATCGATCACAGCGTCACGACGGTTTTGGATCATGCGACGCGCCTGATTGCGAGCGTCACGGGCCTGCCTTTCGAGCGCTTCGGCTTGGTTGACTGCTTGAGAAATCGCACCGCCCATGAACATATCGAAGCCTCGGATGTTCTCAGCGCCGTAGGCATTTTCCAGTGCTCGGACGTAGTTGCGAGCAGCCTGTGCCCGCCTTTCCATATCCGAAACTTGGTTGGTTTGGTTGATCGATCCTTCGACAGCACGAGATGCACCTTGCGCAACGCGTTGTTCGCAGGTTGCGATATAGTCGGCATACGAAATGCGGTCTGCCAGTTCTGGGCCGGAAAACTCGTAGGAAATTACTGCCCATACCAGTGACGCGGCGACTGCTCCTGCTGGGGCTATTTCAGATAGTTGGTTCATCATTGGCCTGATCCTTTCCGTGTTTTGGCCAAGCTTCTCCGTTCGCCTCAATTGAGAACGTTGAGGAAGATCGAATGTGGACTGGGATTTGGGAGCCACCTGCAAAAACAGGCGGGTGGCTTGAAGTGTTTTTATCGACCGTGCCAGTGAGATCGTTGTTCGCAACGGCACTTCATGGTTTTTGCATGCGTCATCTGTTGCCCCCAGTGGGTTTCCATTCTGGATGGCATGTGATGGCTCCGAACATGATCTGATCGATGGAGGTGTCCATGATGGTCGAAACTGTGAGCAATCAGTCCGCCACATACAGGGCAATTTCGCTGGTGCGATGAGTCATAGCTATGATACATAAGCGCCGAGCTCCTATGTTGATCTTTCGCGAGGTGGACGTTGGTGTTCAGTGGCGAGCAGGCAAAAGTACCAGTTTTGCCTGCCGCCGGTTCTTAGGTTCGGTTGCGCTCTTTAGGTTGGATGAGCGTTACACATTTCCTTCACCTGTGTTGGTTGGATGCGGGCTACTTGCGAGTAGACGCTCCAAGCAAACCATAGGGCGACCCAATCCAGGCACCCTGGGAGCCAAGCACCCAATCAAGGGTTGGTGAACCTGTAGTTGTATTGTTGCTCATTGAGCTTCTCCTAATTGTTCCACGTACTCGCACGGCAGTGCTTGCTTGATGGTAAGGAGCAATCTATCGTCAAAATCTTTATTTACAA
The DNA here is from genome assembly GCF_000814025.1 of Tateyamaria sp. ANG-S1. Classification (GTDB taxonomy): domain Bacteria; phylum Pseudomonadota; class Alphaproteobacteria; order Rhodobacterales; family Rhodobacteraceae; genus Tateyamaria. The sequence continues at coordinate 350,740 of NZ_JWLL01000003.1, forward strand.
TAAACGTTTCCGGTTATTTTTTGCGAAACCTGGAAAGCCTTGTTTTTGCTTGATCTTTGATTCTTTGAAGTGCCTCGGCGGGGTCTTCTACCTTTACTCTGGGTTCAGATGGAAGTTCGTCAATTGTGTCTTCGGGGTGGTTCTTGATTCTTTGGGAGTACGCTTCGCCCAGAGATGGATCTAGAACGCCAATATGTTTTCTCAGAAGGCCGTTTCCAAGCCACGGTGCGTAATGGATACGAATGAACTGGGCAGCGTTGACTTCACGCCCGGAGGTTCGTTCCTTCCACAAAATCGGGGCTTTGTCTGGTAGGTTTGCGTCACCTAATGGGTGCGTCATGAGCCCAAACTCGATTCCTAGTCTTGATGCAGCCAACAGTTTCGCCGCCGCTACGATTCCGGTGTCCGACGAACTTGCTAAACCTTCTGAGAAACGTTCTCGAATTTGCTCAGGCGTTAGGTTTTCGACGTAAGCCTTTCTTTTGTCATCGTTAGGCACATTCGCTGATGGCGGTAGGGTTGATTTAGACTCCGCAGCATCTCCCTTCTTTGCCCTTTCTGGGCTACCTATACTGCCATTTTCATGTTTATTGTCAAGTAGATAGGTATCTACACGCAGCTCTCGATCTTGCCTTCTCTGCAGCGCCAAGTCACGCAACCGGATTGGATCTTCAACATCTGGATCCTTCACCGAAGTTGGGCGGGATCGAGTTCCATTGCGAACCTGACTGCTAGGTTGTGTTGCTTTTTGCGTGCCCACCTCGGCTCACCCTCGCTGCCAACAAGCATGCACCCAGGGCTCCTGTGATAGGAATGCTGGGTTTACGCGACTTCAGTTTATCATGCCTGTACATGGACAAGCCCGAAACAAATCTTGGGTTCTTTCTATACTGTTCATAGTCAAGCATAGGCTGACCATCAAGTTCGCGCGTTTCGGCGATACGGTCAAAGTGCCCTACAACCTCATCCAGTAGTGTGCCATTTGGGTCGAGGTCACTGGCAACCACAATCCCATGTGGAGCGAGCAAAGAGGTGCAAATGAAACATAGCTGCGCAAGGTAGTACGACCTAAATTCCCAATGCCGTTCGTGTAGCTTCAATAAGTCATCATTTGAAACATTCTCATAGCAGACGTTAGCGTCTTCAGCGAAACGCTGGCGCATCGCTTCTGTACTTGCGACTTCGCCGAAGCTTCTAGAGAACGCCCAGTAGGGGTCATCTGCCGCTCCTGCTTTTTTCAGGATGTCGTCACCATGGTGAATACGTGGCGTAATTAGTCCAAACTCTGGATGAAGAGCCGATTGAAACGTTGAGTTTCCTCGGACAATCCCTCCGCCTATTCCTTCAGTGCACAAAATTCCCACGAGTAGGTGGTTCTTTTCATTAGAACGATTGATTGCCTCGCCTAGCGTATAAGCATGAGCGTCAGTGTGAACACTGACCTTGGCTGAGCATGATGCGTTCGAAGTCAGCAATCTTTCTCGAACCAAATTATGTAGGTTGATTCCTTTGAATGGGTCATGACCAAACTTCTCATGCACCTTTCCGTAGAATTCCTTGTTCGAGCGCATGAGCGAGACAAAGGTTCCGAAGCCCGCAACTGCTATGCTCTGTATATCAGGATAAGCGTCTACTATGTCCTCTACCGTTTCCTGTACGGCAGCGATTGCCGAGTCAGAATCCTTCGGATGCCATTTCCGCTCATCTAGGGCTTCAACGCGAAGCTCTGGTCCCATCCTCGGAATTACATGGTCGGTGTTTATCTTAGGCAACAAAAAGTCGTCATGTGAAGCGCACATAACAGTTACACCATCGCGCTCGATGTAAACTCCAGCAACAACCTTCCGGTTCATCCCGACCTCCACGCGTATAGCTCCGAATTCAAAGTTTAAGGGAACATGAGTGTCGTCAAATAACCAGCATGGAAGTGACTTCGAGGTAAGGCTTTCTGCAGTTTCCTAACAGCCAGTCACCGAGTTGAGAGTTGTAACTCATATCCGTCAGACACTGTAGCTAGCTGTAACTTAGACGCCGTTAAGGTAGGCCACAGTGACCACAATCCTGTCCCCGAAAGCAGTGCGCAAGTTAGATGCAAGAAAAAGTCAGATTACAATAAGTGCTCCAATTGGTGCTGCCGCAGCGTATACACTCAGATCTCCCAAGGCGGGTCACAACGGCCTTTTCGCAGCCTGTTCACGCAAGGGATCAAGCTGAGCGGATAGCCGCAGCGGGTCTCACGGTACGCTTTCCTGCGCCGCGCTCCCCGTGGTCGCGCGGCTGGCCAGGCTTGCTTGTTGCACAGCCCGAAAGATCCTTGCTTATTCAGGGAATAAGCGACGGAGAGACCGGGTAAGGGTCCATGGATGGACGCTATATATCTTGGCAATGTCGGCGAGAGACATGTTTGACTGAGCAAGCCTACGCTTAGCATCTCGGACTTGCTGATCCGTCATTTTGGGGCGACGACCCAATCGTTTACCTCGTTTCCGCGCGGCGGCCAGACCTTGCTTGGTTCGCTGACTGAGCAGCTGGCGTTCGAACTCTGCCAAGCCGCTGATGAAGGTATAGAGCAGCTTGCCATGGGGTGTTGCTGTGTCGATCTGCATCGACACAATCTTTATCACGACGCCTCGCTCAGTGAGCATATCGAGTTCGGTCAACGCGTCCTTCGCCGAACGGAATGCACGATCAAGGTCGAGAATGACCAAGGTGTCACCGTGGTTGAGACGGCTGATCACGTCCGCATAGATGGGTCGGTGCTTGGCGGCTGCGGATAACCGCTCAATGCACAGTTCATCGCAAATAGGGGACAAAGCATCGACTTGGCGGTCAATGCACTGTTCCTCTGTGCTCACACGTAGATATCCAATTCTCATAGGCGTTCTTAGCAACAACCCGCTCCGAAGAGGCCGCATTCAACAAAAACGACCCTTTCTGCGTTGCTGCCCGCGAGGAGCTGAATTCGACCATCGAAACCGCTCTAACTCGCGCATTCCCTTCATCTGATACCAGTTTACCAAAGTCCACGGCTCTGGCACAAATTTAACGCACAAACGGTCCTTTATGTTGGATCGTAACAGACTGAAATTAAGTAAATATTTACCATATTCGGTTATGCTTTCATCTGTGATTGCAATGTGTTGCGCCGCGCAATTTGCAGCCGCTCAAACGGCAGACGACGTTCTCAATCAGATGGGAGATGATGAGCGCTTTGCGTATCTCTCAGGGACGGTTGAAGGCTTGGCCACAGCGCGATGGATTGCCGATAAGCCCGACGCCTCGGGGATGCAGTGCATCTACGCATGGCACTAGGCCTCAGCAATCTGCGCTTTCTCAGCTTCATCAATCGCCAGTGCGCCGATGTTTGCGTGATACGCGAGTTGGTTGAGATTGTTGGCGATCCGCGATTGCCCGAGCAGTGCCAAAGCCTCTGCCACAGCCTTCCTGTCCGCCACCACATCCTTGGGCCGCGATTTTCGACGCTTCTCTTCGGTGGCGAACACACAGGCCCGGATGTAGGCTGACAGCGTCATACCTGTTGCCAATTCTTCCAGTCGCTTGCGTTCAGCAAGCGTCAGGCGCAACGTTACCGGCGAGATAGTGGTGCGCTTCGAGGCGTTTTTCTGGGTGCCGCTCATAGCGACGGTCCTCGTGTCCGCTTGCGCGGCGTGTACGCCGTTCGTACTTTGCTCTTTGGACTTCCCGTTGGCGGGGCTGCAGCTGCTTCGAACTCATTCAACCAACGAACAATCTCCGGTTCCGCCTCGAGAACAGCGCCCCAATCTTCCAATTCATCAAGCAAAGAAACAAGTGATGGGGGTTCTAGATCCGTCTGGTCAACTGCACCAAATCTCTTCTTTCAAAGTCGGTGGACCTCTTCGTTTGTGGACCGGCACCCTACATTCCATACATCCCATAGTTGCAGGGCTGCCGACACAAGGATCGCCCAATCTCAGGTTGTGATCAGGATACCAATCCTCGCGATATAGGGCGAAGTGGGGACACTACGGAATCCCTTACTTTTTAACATTTGGTAAATAATGCATAGTCACTGTGTTCCGTGAGTGGTGGCTTAGCCATGGAACAGCAGGATGGCGTCTCGCGATTTCGATGACTTCCCGCCCTGCATCAATACCCGGCTCACTTGTTATTTTTCTGCAGGTGAGCCGGACCTTGACCGCGAAAGCGCCACTGAAACACATCGGCAGAGGTTAAGACCGGTGTCCACGTAAGAGACGTAATCTGTCATCCAGACAACCGATGCGATCATTTTGCTGCCACCCGTTGCTGTGCGATTGGTATCGGAAAAAGCGTGGCGCACGGTCCTTGATAGGACACAATGGGATTGCCATCCTGCCGCAACGCGATCGCTACAGGATCGGGGATGCGCGAGACCCCAGGCTGTGCCCTGATGTCGATTGATCAAAGGAAGCCGCGACATGGCCAAGCAAAAGACAATCATCACCTGTGCCGTAACAGGGGCCATCCATACGCCGACGATGTCCGACAACTTGCCGATCACGCACAATGAAATTGCCGAACAGGCCATCGCCGCTGCCGAAGCCGGCGCATCAATCCTACATCTGCACACACGCGATCAGGTAGATGGCCGTCCGTCTGTCGCACCCAACGACTATTCCGGCATCCTGTCGCGGGTCAAACAGTCAACGAACGCGGTGCTGAACATCACGACAGGCGGCGCCCCCACGATGCGGATCGAAGAACGGATTCAGGCCGCCCTGCACTTCAGCCCCGAGATGTGCTCGCTGAACATGGGGTCGATGAACTTTGCCTTTCATGCGCTGGCCGATCGCTACGACACATGGAAATACGATTGGGAAAGGGAGTACATCGCCGGATCCGAAGCGAACATATTTCGGAACACGTTCGCCGACATCAAACAAGCGGCCACTGCGCTCGCTGGGCACGACATCAAGTTCGAACATGAGTGTTACGATGTTGGCCACCTCTACAACCTCAAGCACTGCATGGAGATCGGCCTGTTCAAAGCCCCGGTCTTTCTACAATTCGTGTTCGGCGTGTTGGGCGGGATCGGGGCCGAGGTGGAGAACCTGATCTTCATGAAACGTACCGCAGACCGTTTGTTCGGCACCGACTACCGCTGGTCGGTGCTTGGGGCCGGAGCAGCGCAGATGCCACTTGCGACAACGGCAAGCCAGATGGGTGGCAATGTGCGCGTGGGGCTTGAGGACAGCCTGTTCATCAGCCGCGGTCAGCTTGCGACAAGCAATGCACAACAGGTGACGAAGATCCGCAGGATCATCGAAGACTTGGGCTGCGAAGTCGCCACCCCGGACGAGGCCCGCGACATGCTGGACCTCAAGGGCGGCGACAAGGTCGCGTTCTAGTCGTCATCCAAGAGGATGCGATGCGCGTCTCCATCGGGGTCGGAGTACTGGTCGCTCTTCAACGTCCAGACAAAGGCGACGAGCGCCCCCAGCCCAAGGATCAGCGAGCACGGAACAAGTATGACAAGCACATTCATGATTTCGCCCTCGTACGCAAAGCGTTGACAGTCACAGTGATCGAGCTGGTGGACATGGCCAGCGCCGCCATCAGGGGCGAGGCAAAGCCGGAAAGTGCCAGCGGAATCGCAACAGCGTTATAGCACGCCGCGAGTCCAAAGTTCTCCAAAATCCGACGCCGGGCACTGCGCGCAATGCCGATGGCATCCGGAATGCCGGACAGGTGTTGGCCCAGCAGCACCACGTCAGCCGCGTTCTGGCTCGCCTCCAGCGCGTTGCCGGGCGCCATAGAGGCCCAAGCCCGCGTCAAGGCCAGCGTATCGTTCAGCCCGTCGCCCACCATCACAACCTTGCGCCCGTCGACTTGCAGCGCCTCAATCAGGTCCTGTTTGGCCTCCGGGTCCACCTCGGCATGGACATGGTCCACACCCAGTTCTGCGGCCACGCGCGATGCGTTTTGCGCGCTGTCACCGGTCAGCATGTGGACTTCCAAGCCCATCGCCCGCAGACGCACCAGGGTCTCATCGGCATCATCAAACACCTGCTCACGGCGTTGAAGCGCATAGTGCGTGCCGCCAATGCGCAGAACAGTCCCCTGCCCCACACCGGCCCACGCGGCGTTGCCAAAGCGGACCTCGGTTCCTTGCCAGAGGCCAGAAACGCCGTTGCCACGATGCTCGGCCACCTGCTCCAGTTTTGCTGCGGTGACATCCTTGAGCAATGGCAGGACCGACCGGCTGAGCGGGTGTGCCGACGCTTGCGCCAAGGCCTTGAGCACGGCGCACGCTTCCGCGGGCATGTTGGCGGGCGGCACCAGCGCCGCAGCAGACAGCGTACCGGTCTTGTCAAGGACGATGGTATCGACCTCCGCCAACCGCTCCAGCGCGGTTTCGGACTTCACCAGCAGCCCCATGCGGAACAAGCGCCCCGTCGCCACAGTCGCCACCGCAGGCACGGCAAGGCCCAGCGCACAGGGACAGGTGATGATCAGCGTAGCGATAGCGATCTTCAGGGCGTTGTACCAATCACCGGTCGCCACCGACCAGACCACGAAAGCCGCAAAGGACAGCCCATGGACCAAAGGCGCGTAAATTGCGCCCGCGCGGTCGGCAAGGCTGGTGTAGCGGCTGCGCGCGCCCTCGGCCTGCGCCGCGATCTGGATCAGGCGGCGCAAGGTCGATCCCTTGGCCGCGACGGTGGTCTGCATGGTCACGGGACCGGTCAGCACAACCTCACCCGCCGTCAAAGCCTGACCTTGCGCCACGACAATCTCATCGCTTTCACCGGTCAAGGCACTGCGATCAACCTGAACCGTCGCACTGTTCAACACGCCATCAACCGGCACCCGAGACCCGGCAGCCAGCCAAAGCGTGTCCCCTTCCGCCACTTCGTCAACGGGCACGGTCACGCGCGTCTCACCGTCCAGCCGGGTCACACGCAACGGCTCCAGGGCCGCCAGATCGGCAGCGGCCGACCGAGCCGCCTGACGCATCCGCTTCTCAAGAACGCGCCCACCCAGAAGGAAGAAGGTCAAGGACAAGGCCGCATCGAAATAGGCATGCTTGCCGCTTTGGGTCGTCTCATAAAGCGACAGTCCACATGCCAGAATAATCGCTAGCGAAATCGGCACATCCATGTTCAGACGCCGCACGCGCAATACGGACCACGCCGACCAGAAAAACGGCTGCGCACAGTAGACAGCCGCAGGCAGCGAAATCGCGGCGGCGATCCAGTGGAAAAAGTCGCGCGTCGCATCCGTCGCGCCAGACCAGACGGCGACAGACAGCAGCATGACATTCATCATGGCAAAACCCGCAACGCCAAGGCGCATGGTCAGCCCGTCGTCCTGTGCGTGGCGGCCCGCATCGCGCGCCTCGTGCGCCTCGAACCCGATCTCGGCCAGGGCCGCGATCCAGGGGGACGGGTCCATGCCCGGCTCTGCCGAGATGGAGACACGCTTGCGGCTCAGGTTCACACGAGCGGCGGCAATGTCGGTGCGGGTGTTAAGCAGTCTTTCGACCGAACGAATGCAGGCAGCGCAGTGAATGCCGGGCAGGATCAGCTCGTGCGTGGGCAGGCCTGGGTCGCGCCCGACGTTTTCAGCCGCGTCACCGGCAGCGACACAGCCCGGGCAGGATGCAACGGTCATGGGCGCACCCTCAACACCACGCGCTGGCGGAAGTCCGTGCCATCAGGGGCCACGGCCGCCAAACGCAGGTTCCAGTTGCCTGGCGCCAGTTCGGGGATGGTCGCGACGAACTTTGTGCCATCATGACGGAAGACGGGAATCATATCCTCGTTCACATGGGTCGCGCGGCCCAAGGTCGCCGCCTGGATATGCGGCACAACCGGGCCGATGTCGTCGTCGATGTACAGCGCCAGGATATCGCCAGTCGTCTCAAGCCGGACGTCCCAGCCCAATGCTTCCTGCGCTGCACGTTCCTCGTCAAATACCTGGCTGACCATGTAGGAATTCCTGGTCTCCAGCCCGGGAAAGGTGCTGACCGCCTGGAACGCCATCGTCAGGTTCACACTGATGATGATGCCAAAGCCTGTGCAGAAGATCGCAAGCACGTGCCAGCCCTTGAGTTCCTTTATCATGTCTCAGCCCTTTCCGTTAAAGATTGTGGCGACGCCAGCCCGGTCGTCGGTCTCGACGTCTTCGACCCATAGGCGCAGGTCAGTGGTTTCTGCATCAGCCGCCGGATCCTGAGGACGCGCGATCACGTAGACACGCGCCTGCATGGTCTCGTTCGCAGGAACAGTCACGTGATTGGCAACTTCCCCGTCGCTTTCCACGTCGATGCGCAGAATTTCTTCCGAGGTCAGCATGACCCGGAACGCCCGTGGCTCTGCGGTCAGGTTGCGGATGCGCAAGGTGTAGGCGTTGCGGACGGACCCGTCCGATAGGGTCACGAATTGCGGATTGCGCACCGGCTCGACGGTGAGGTCGATGTCCGAGCGAATGAACAGCGCATAGACAAGTGCAACACCGATCAACGACCACATCGCGGTATAGAGGATCGTGCGGGGGCGCAGCACGTGCTGCCAGATGGGACGCGGCTTGGCCCCGTTCGTCTCCGCCTCTTCATCCGAGAGCGCCAAATAGTCGATCAGGCCCCGCGGCTTGCCGATCCGCTCCATCACCTCGTCACAGGCGTCGATGCAGAGCGCGCAGGTGATGCACTCCATCTGTTGTCCATCGCGGATGTCGATGCCCGCCGGGCATACGTTCACGCAGGCCATGCAGTCGATGCAATCGCCGCGCTGATCCGCGTCCTCGGCCTTCATATGCTTGCCGCGCGGCTCGCCCCGCCAGTGGCGATAGGCGACGGTCAGCGTGCTTTCATCCATCATGGCGGCCTGAATGCGCGGCCACGGACACATGTAGTTGCACACCTGCTCGCGCATGAACCCGCCAAAAACAAAGGTCGTCGCAGTCAGGATCAGAATGGTGGAATAGGCCACCAAAGGCGCGTCGAAGGTCACCAGATCGCGCGCCAGCGTCGGCGCATCAGCAAAGTAGAACACCCAGGCCCCGCCCGTGGCGAGTGCGATAAAGAACCACACCACCCACTTGGTCATCCAAAGGCGAAACTTCTTAAAAGACCACTCCGCGTTCCACAGACGAACCCGCGCATTGCGATCCCCCTCAATCCAGCGTTCAACGAGGATAAAGAGGTCCGTCCACACGGTCTGCGGGCACGTATAGCCGCACCAAACGCGGCCCAGCGCCGAGGTGAAAAGGAAAAGCCCAAGGCCCGCCATGATCAGCAAGCCAGCAACGAAGTAGAACTCGTGCGGCCAGATCTCGATCCACAGGAAGTAGAAGCGGCGCCCGGCCAGATCGACCAGAACCGCCTGATCGGGCAGATTCGGTCCGCGATCCCAGCGGATCCACGGGGTCAGGTAGTAGATGGCCAGGGTCACGCCCATGATCCACCATTTCAGGGTGCGGTACGTGCCCTTCACCCGCCTTGGGAAAATCGGTTCGCGCGGCGCATAAAGCGGCGGCGGAGAAGCCGGAGACTGTGTCATATTCGGTTGTCCTGTTCGTAGGCGTACACTGCACATCAGCGGGCCAATCAACCTTGATCTGGATCAAGCTTGGAGGGGGAAATCCCGGTCCCTGCATGGTACGAACAGGACAGAGACCGGGACCGCCGCGCATCGCCTCCAAAGGGGCGCAGATACGCCCGACGCGCGGCGTGGTGAGAAAGCCGCGAGTGTGCTACTCGCCGCCTCCCAATTGGTGCAGGTAGAGCGTGACGGCCTTGATCTCGAACTCTTCCAGACGCTCACCCCAGGCGGGCATGACCCCGAAACGGGAATAGGTGACTGTCTCGATCAGGGTCTCGCGGTCGCCGCCATAAAGCCAGATGGCGTCATTGAGCGTCGGCGCCCCCAAGCTGCGGTCGCCCTCGCCGTTCAGGCCATGGCAGGCGCTGCATTGCTCCTCGAACCAGACCATGCCCTGCTGCGCCATGGCCGCGTCATGTTCCTGACCCGATATGGCCAGCACATGTTCGACGGTCTGCGCGATCTCTTCATCCGACAAGATGTCGCCAAAGGCGGGCATCTCGGACCAGCGAGCATCAGGGTCGGTATCGTTCCGGATCCCGTGGCGCACGGTGAACTCAATGTCCTCAAGCGTCCCGCCCCACAGCCACGCATCGTCAAGCAGGTTGGGGTAACCCGCCGCCTGCACACCTGCAGCGCCCTGACCATGGCATTGTGAACAATTTGCCAGGAACACGGACGCCCCCCCGGCCACGCCAAAGCGGTGGGCCGGATCGTCGGGCGACAGCGTGGACAAATCAGCCGCCGCCAGACGCTCGGACACCTCGGCATTGCGCGCGTTGACTTCGGCAATCTCCTGCGCCACTTCGGCGCGGGTCGAATGCCCCAGCACCCCTTGCGTGGCCGAGTTGATCAGCGGCCAGGCCGGATAGGCGATGGTATAGGCCAGACCCCAAGCGACGGTTCCGTAAAAGGTCCACAGCCACCAGCGCGGCAACGGGTTGTTCAGCTCCTTGATCCCGTCCCACTCGTGACCGGTGGTATCGGTCCCGGTGACCTCATCAATGTCTTTCTTGTCAGCCATCTTGCTTGGCCTCCGGTTCTTGCGCGTCAAGATGCGCGTCAGTGTCGTTTCGCAGGGGGATGCCAGCGGCGTCCTCATTGGCCGCCTTGGCCGAAGGCCGCACTGCGTAAAGGCAGGCCGAGATGTAGAAGAGCATCATGGCGATCAGCGCCCAACTGCCTGCAAATTCACGCAGGATCGAGTATGTCGTTTCCATGTTAGCCTCCTATCGGGTCGGATCCGGGGTGAAGGTCGAGAAGTCGACCAACGTGCCCAGCATCTGCAGATACGCGATCAGCGCATCCATCTCGGTCAGCTCGGGCTGACCATCGAAGTTCGACACCACTGCACCGGGATAGCGTTCGACCAACCCATCCCAATCGCCGTCAGGATCGGCCTGCACCCGGAAGTCGGCAGATGCCTGCGCGATCATCTCATCGGTGTATGGCACGCCGACAAAGCGGTGAGTGCGCAGCAAATCCTCAATCCGCTCTCCGTCGATGACAGCGTCCGCGAGGAAGGCGTATCTTGGCATCACACTTTCAGGCACCACAGATTGCGGGTCCATGAAGTGATCGACATGCCAGGCATCGGAGTACCGTCCACCGACGCGCGCAAGGTCAGGCCCCGTGCGCTTCGACCCCCACTGGTGCGGGTGGTCGTATTTCGACTCCGCTGCCAGTGAGTAGTGGCCGTAGCGCTCGACCTCGTCCCGCAAGGGGCGGATCATCTGGCTGTGGCAGACATAGCACCCCTCGCGGATGTAGACATCGCGCCCCGTCAATTCGAGCGGACTGTAGGGACGCACGCCTTCCACCTCTTCAATCGTGTTTTCGATGTAGAAGAGCGGTGCAATCTCCACGATCCCGCCGACGGACACGGTCAGCAGCGAGAAGACGAACAAAAGCGTCGGGCTGCGTTCAAGCACTTGGTGGCGCTGAAGAAATCCTTGTTTCATGGTTCTCTCTCCTTACGCAGCTTGTGCAGGTTGAGCCGCAGCAACAGGCGCTGCCGGCGGGGCCACCTTGACGGGCGCGCCGCCCCGGATGGTCATCCACATGTTCCAGACCATGATGCAGGCCCCGGTGAGGTACAGAACCCCGCCCAGTCCGCGCACCACATACATCGGGAACTTCGCGCTCACGGTGTCGGCGAACGAGTTCACCAGGAACCCTTGGGCATCGACTTCACGCCACATCAGGCCTTCCATGATGCCGGTCACCCACATGGATGCCGCGTAGAGCACGATGCCGATGGTCGCGAGCCAGAAGTGCCAGTCGATGGCTGCCATCGAATACATCTGCTTGCGGCCCCACAGGCGCGGCGTCAGGAAGTAGAGCGCACCAAAGGTGATCATGCCGTTCCAACCCAGCGCCCCGGAGTGCACGTGACCAATGGTCCAGTCAGTATAGTGGCTCAGGCTGTTGACCGCCTTGATGGACATCATCGGCCCTTCAAAGGTGGACATGCCGTAGAACGCGAGGCTGATCACCATCATCCGGATGATCGGATCGGTGCGCAGCTTGTCCCAGGCCCCCTGAAGCGTCATCAGACCGTTGATCATGCCACCCCAGGACGGCATCCACAGGATGATCGAGAACACCATGCCAAGGGTCGAGGCCCAGTCCGGCAACGCGGTGTAGTGCAGGTGGTGCGGACCGGCCCAGATATACAAGAAGATCAGCGCCCAGAAGTGGATGATCGACAGCTTGTAGCTGTAGACGGGACGGCCCGCCTGCTTGGGTACGAAATAGTACATCATGCCCAGGAAGCCCGCGGTCAGGAAGAAGCCCACCGCGTTGTGGCCATACCACCACTGCGTCATCGCATCCTGCACGCCCGAGAAGATCTGAACGGACTTCGAGCCGAAGATCGACACCGGAATGCTCAGGTTGTTGACGATGTGCAGCATCGCCACGGTGATGATGAAGGCGAGCAGGAACCAGTTCGCGACATAGATATGCTTCTCTTGCCGTTTGAAGATCGTGCCCATGTAGACGGCAAGGAAGGCAACCCAGACGATGGTCAGCCAGATGTCCACGTACCATTCAGGCTCGGCATATTCCTTGGACTGCGTCGCCCCCAGCAAGTAGCCGGTCGCCGCCATCACGATGAACAGCTGGTAGCCCCAGAACACGAACCACGCCGTGTTGCCGCCCCAAAGACGCGCGCCACAGGTGCGCTGGACGATGTAGAATGAGGACATGATCAGCGCGTTGCCCCCGAACGCGAAAATCACCGCACTTGTGTGCAGCGGGCGCAGACGTCCGAAGTTCGTAAAGGGCTGGCCCCAATCGAAGTTCAGCGCGGGAAAGGCCAACTGGAAGGCAATGAATACCCCCACCAGAAAGCCGACGATGCCCCAGAACCCCGTGGCGATCACACCTGCGCGGATCACACCGTCCATGTATCCGGAGGTGTCGACCTGCGGCTTTTCGGTGTCGATCTGGCGGACCTGCCAGATGAACATGCCCAGCGCGATCACAAAGATCAGCGCGGCGTGTAGCTTGTAGGCCGCATCGTGACCCCAATCCGCTGCAATGGCAGCGAACAGGGCGACAAGGCCAAGCAAAATGAGTTTAAAGTAGTCCCACATTCTCTTTCCTTTGCAAATTCGCACTGATCGCCGTCGCATTGGGGATCCGCGCGCGTCTGCGCACTGTCCCCGCGGGGACAACAGACCTGTTCGTATGTTGGTGGATTAGGGAAGCGCTGTTTTGCGCGCGTTGATCTGGATCAAGATACGAAAATTTACCGGATCACATGCACCGCACAGGGCGCATGGCGCGTCACCCAGGCCGCCGTCGACCCCAGCAAAATGTCCGACAGCGCAGGTTGGTGTGACGGCATCACGATCAGGTCCACACCATGATCTTTTGCATAATCGGTAATGCTGCGCCCTGTCGCGCCCTCGATCAACGCGCTTTGCGCGTTGGGCAACTCTGCCGCCATCACCTGAAGGCGCGATGCCAGACGCTCGCGGTTACCGATGACCAGATCGGACGGAACAAATTCAGCCGCGTAGACCGGGATCTGCTCCAACACATGCAACAGCGTGATCAACGCACCCTCTGACGACAGGTGTTTGGCCACCTTTTCGGCGCGCGGGTGATCGCGATCTTCCCCGAATGCGACCGGAATCAAAATGTTCTTGTACATAACGCAGCCCTCCTTCGACTCTTCGGTCAAAAGGGATAGGCCGCAACGCGCAGAGCCGCGTTGATGTGGATCAAGAGAGGGTCAGGTCAGATCAGCGGGCCGCCATCGGAATCGTCGCCACTCTCCAGCAGCAACGTTTCAAGATCGGGCACGATGACACTGCGATTGCCATCCAGCTCGATCACGCCGTCTTTGCGCAGACCGGTAAACTGACGACTGACGGTTTCGATGGTCAGACCAAGGAAGTTCGCCATCGCCTCGCGGCTTATGGGCAATTCGATTCGCGAGGTGTCACCCAGGACATGTCCGTCCGGATGCACGGTCCGCTTGGCGATCAGCATCAGGAAACTCGCGATCTTCTCGCGCGCCGTCTTGCGCCCCAGAAGCAGCATCCAGTCGCGGGCGGCGTCCAACTCGTCCAGCGCCATCTCAAGCATCCGCTCCTGCACATGGGGGATGCGCACAAGCAGGTCCTCGAACGGTTTGCGGTAGAAACAGCAAAGCGTCACGTCAGTCACAGCAGTGACATCATATTGCAGGGTGGACCGGCCCGGACGGCCGATGAAATCGGACGGCAGCAAGAGGCCAACCAATTGCGTGCGCCCATCTTCGATGGCGCGTTCCAGCGTGGCCGTGCCGCTCACCAGTGAGGCAACCACATCCAAAGCATCGCCGCGCATGGCGATGGTCTGACCAGCAGAATAGGATTTATAGAACTTGATCGCGTTCAGCTCGACCAGCTCGTCATCATCGCAGCGCGAGCACACCGCCCGGTGGCGGATCGGGCAGCTTGAGCAATTGTCGATGGCCGTCAGCGGCTTGTTCATCCCGCCCTCCGTTGATCTGGGTCAATGCGCATAACAAGCGCTTCACTCACTTTTGCCCCATGAAACACATTTCCGAACTCCGCAAACATGGTCTTTTCGACGCACGGGTACCGCGTTTCACGAGCTACCCGCCAGCAAATTGGTTTAGCGAAAAGGTCGACGCGGAATGCGTCCATACCTGGCAGGCCACAGCGCCCAAGGATGCAAAGATTTCGCTCTATGTCCACATTCCCTTTTGCCGCAGATTATGCTGGTTCTGCGCCTGCCGCACCCAAGGCACGCGCAGCGACGCCCCGCTTGCCCCATATGTCGAGCGTGTGCTGACCGAAGCCCAGCAAATGCGCGACGGCTTTTCAAACGGGGTGAACACCAAGCGCCTTCATTTAGGCGGAGGAACGCCGACGATCCTGCCCGCACCCGTTCTCGATCACCTTTTGACCGGGCTGAATGACATCTGGGACTTCGGCGCGCTCGATGAATTCTCGGTCGAGGTTGATCCGACGGATGTTGGCCCCAACCGGCTGGCGACACTCAAGGCGCACGGCCTGTCGCGTGCCAGCCTCGGCATTCAGGACTTCGATCCACAAGTGCAGCAGGCCATCGGGCGCGAACAATCACGCGACCTGACTGCAAACGTCGTAGATCAGTTGCGCGCATTGGATGTGAACGCACTGAATTTCGACCTGCTCTACGGCCTGCCCTATCAGACCGAGCAGACGCTCAGCGCAACGCTTGACGCCGCACTGGGGATGGAGCCGGGGCGCATCGCGCTTTTCGGCTACGCCCATGTGCCTTGGATGTCGAAACGCCAATCGCTGATCCCCAGCGACGCCCTGCCCGCGCCCGAGAAACGCCTTGCACTGTTTGAACTTGCGCGCAGGACGCTACTGGGCCGCGGTTACGTCCAGATCGGCATCGACCACTTCGCGCGACCCGACGACGCGCTGGCGCAAGCGTTCTTCAACAAGCGCCTCACGCGGTCGTTCCAAGGGTATACCGACGACAGCGCGCCTTACCTTGTGGGGCTCGGCGCTTCGGCGATCTCGACCTATCCGCAGGGCTTTGCGCAGAATATCCCCGTGACAGGCAAATACGCGGCCCAGGTCGAAGCCGACCAGCCCGCCATGTGGCGCGGCTACGTGCTGACAGAGGCCGATCACATGCGCGCTGACATCGTCGAACAGCTCATGTGTTATCACGCGGCAACTCTGTCCCTGTCGCAACGGGCTGATCAGATGATCCTGTCCAGCATTCTGCACATCGTCGAAAGGTTCGGCGATGCAGTGTCGTGGGACGGCAAAACACTGACAATCGCCCGCTGGGCACACCCACTGGTGCGGATGATCGCGGGCACGCTGGCCACAGAACAGACCGAGCAGGCCGACAAGAGGACCTACAGCGCGGCGATCTAGTCGAATGTCAGCGCTTGCGGTGTGCCAACCTCGAACGAGGCTTGGGCCGCATCCGCCATCACCTGCGCTTTGTAGCCATCGATCCCGCTGGGGTTCGGCGGCGTGCCTGCAGTCAGCACCTCGACAAAATGCGTCATCTCGGCGGTGTAAGCGGCGGCGTAGCGTTCCAGGAAAAATGGCTCGGTCGGGGCGCGGGTGAAGCCGCTGGCATCCGACACCTCAACCGTGGATGTCAGCACGTTATCGGCGCGCAGCATCCCGCTTTCCCCATGAACTTCAATGCGTTGGTCATAGCCGTAGGTCGCGCGACGCGAGTTGGAAATCTGGCAGAGCTTGCCGGATGCCGTGCGCAAGCTGACCATCGCCGTGTCCACATCACCCGCCTCGCCAATCGCTGAGTCCACGAGACAGGAGCCGTGCGCAAAGATCTCGACCGGGTCTTCGCCCAGCAGAAACCGCGCCATATCCAGATCGTGGATCATCATGTCCCGGAACAGCCCACCCGAGGTTTTGATATAGCCGATGGGCGGTGGCGACGGATCGCGCGACAGGATCGTCACCATCTCGACCTGCCCGATGCGGCCCGCGTCGATCTGGGTTTTTAGCGTGCGAAAGTTTGGATCAAAGCGTCGGTTGAAGGCGATGAAGAACGGCACGTCATGCTGCTGCACCACCGCGAGGCAGTCGCGAATACGACCTGCATTCAGGTCGATGGGCTTTTCGCAGAAGATAGCCTTGCCCGCCCGCGCCGCACCATGGATTAAGTCGTAGTGGGTGGTCGTTGGTGTGCCGATCACTACCGCGTCGATGTCCGAGGCGGCGAGGATATCCTCGACCTCCATGACCTTCGCGCCTGTCCGTTTCGCCAGCGCCTCTGCTGCCTCCGGCATGGCGTCGGCCACCGCGGCAACCTGCGCGCCCTCCAGCCCCATCAGGCTGCGGGCATGGACCTGTCCGATCCGGCCACAACCCAGAAGTGCGATGTTGATCATGGGCTTAGCCTTTCATTGTGCGCAGAACGGTGCGCGTCGCCGCGACGAGCGGATCATGCGTGTCTTTCAAAATCTGCACCCGGTCAAATCGGTACGGGTCGCTGCTCACCGCGTCCCGCAAAGCCTGACCAAAGGCCTGCCGTAGCTCGGTCCCGATGTTGAACTTGCATATACTGGTTTGGGTGGCGAGGGCGCGGCGCTGCGCAGCAGGTACGCCAGACCCGCCGTGGATCACCAGCGGGACGTCCGTAACGGCCTGGATCGCCGCGATACGCTCTTCGTCCAGACCTCCGGACTGATCGGTCTGCAGGTGCACGTTGCCGACCGAGATCGCCATCGCGTCCACGCCCGTCTCCGCCGCGAATTGCGCAGCCTCCGCAGGGTCGGTCCCGGCAGAGGCTTCGCCGTTGTCGTAGCCCACGAACCCAATCTCGCCCTCGCATGAGATGCCTGCCGCATGCGCCACATCGACGATGGCCTTGGTCTCGGCAATGTTCTCGGCCAGTGGTTTGCGCGAGCCGTCGAACATGAGCGAGGTAAAGCCGCTGTCGAGCGCTTCTTTGCATTCATCAAACGTGTAGCCATGGTCCAGATGAGCCACGACGGGGACTGAAGCCCCTTCAGCCAAATGCCGAAACATCTTGCCCAGGATGGGCAGCGGCGTGTGCGCCCGACAGGACGGACCGGCTTGTAAGATAACCGGGCACCCTTCAGCCTCTGCCGCGGCCACGTAGGCACGCATATCTTCCCAGCCCAGCGTGACCAGACCCGCCACGGCATAGCCTTGGGCCTTGGCCGGACCCAGCACTTCTGCGAGTGTTGCCAGGGTCATTTAAACTTCGCGATCATGTCCTTGATGCCAGGGATCGTTTCGATCTGGTAGGCATGGGTGGGCTGGAAGTACTGCACCAGACTGCGCTGGCTGAGCCCCCCGAGGATGGTGAAGTAGTACATCTCATACCCCGGCAGCACCGCGCAGGGATGGTAGCCGTTGTCGAGGCAGATCGTGGAGCCATCGACGATGTGATACGCATCCCCCGCTTTCCCGTCTTCGCGCTGCAGCATCTGGACGCCAGAGCCGTGGTTGGGGCGAAAGCGGAAGTTGTAGGTCTCATCATGGCGGGTTTCGATGATCTCGCCGCCTTCGGACCGGTCCGTGTCATGCTTGTGGCTGGGGAAACCGGACCACCCGCCCTGCCCGACCGTGAAGAGTTCGGACACAAGCAGACGGCCCACCTTGTCGTGGTACTTGGTACCAAGGATGTGCTTGATCTTGCGGTGGGTTTTCGTGTCGTCCGAGCCGTATTGGATGAGGTCCAATTCGTTACTGCGGACGGCGAAGGCGTCGAGCACCTTGTCGTATTTGGCGCCGGCCACGAAAATCTCGGCCTCGTCCGAGGTGCAGACCATCTCGGCCTTCGCGGCGGTAGGGACATAGACGCCCTCTGGCTCACCATCCCAGACGTCTACACCACGCCCGCCGATGGCGTCGGCCTTGAACCCCTCAGCATTGACGTCAACGGTGCCCGTCGCGGGGACGATGCACGTCTCATAGCCGGGCACGGCGTATTCGAACGCCTCGCCCTTTTTCAGCTTCACGATATTGAAGTAGTTGAGCGGGACAGTCGGATCGTCCGCGTCCACGATGGGTTTGTTCTGGTTGTCATAAGGCGCGATGTGCATCGGTGAGCCTCCTTTTACGGTGTTGTCGGGCCGGGATGATTGGTCAGGAAATCATCCAGCAGATCGGGTGTGGGCATGGCAGGCGCGCAGCCTGGTTGCGAGACGGTGATGGACGCGCAAGCCGACCCGCGCAGGATGGCCGTTTTCAGCTCGTGTCCGTCGGCAATAGAGGTCATCAGCCCCGCCATGAATGCATCGCCAGCCCCGTTGGGTTTGACAGCGGTGACAGGGTAGATCCCGGTGGCAATCTCTTCGCCCCCCGCATAGGTCACTGCGCCCTTTTCACCCATTTTGTAGACGACGATCTCGGCGGTCGTCTCGGACAGGGCGCGGGCCTTGGTCTGCCCTTTTTCCATGCCACCGGCCATGAAGCCGAATTCTTCGTCGTTGCCGACGATCATGTCAGATGCCTCTGCCGCGCGGCTCAAAACATCGGCGGCAACCGCGGCCGACGGCCAGGAATAAGGGCGATAATCCACGTCGAAGATAATGGGCAGACCCGCAGCCTTGGCCAGTTCGAACGCTCGGAAGGTGGCGGAGCGCGAGGGTTCTGCGGCAAAGACGGTGCCAGCCGTGATCAGCGCACCGTATTTGGCGTAGTCCACAGCCTCCACGTCTTCGACCGCCATCTGAAAGTCGGCAGCGCCGTTGCGGTAGATGACGTTCCTGTGCCCTTCGAGCACGCTTTCGTAGAAGGCAAGCGAGTTACGGTATTCGCCCCCCACACGGCTCACATGGTCGGTGTTCACGCCGTAGTGCTGCAATCGGTTCACACAGTAGCTGCCGACCGAGTCGTCGCTGACGGATGTCACCAATGCGGCCTTGCCACCGAGCTTACAAATGCCCGCTCCGATGTTCGCCGCCGACCCACCAAGGTCCACGGTCAAGCGTTCCACATCCTCGGCCCGCACGCCGACATCGGTGAAAAAGTCGATACCTGCGCGCCCCACAATGACAAAGTCGTTGGCCTTGATCCCGTCCAGAAGCGCGCTCATGTGATGCCCTCAGCGTTCACGGCATCCGCCTCGTCCAGGATTTCAGGGTATTTGTAGTTGAAGCCCAAGAGCTGACGCATCTTGGGGCTGGCCGCATCAAGAAAAGATTGAGGCAGCGCGCCCGGCATATCCTCCAGCGGTTTGACGAATTTCGGGATGTAGTTGATCAGCACTGCGTTGCGGTCGTGGTCGGCGGTGTTGGGCATCGCACAATGCCAAGCAGCTCCGAAGAAAATGATCGTGTCGCCGGGCGCGCCCGTCATTCGCGCGCAGTTGGCGTAGAAGTGGTCGTGATCCTGTGCCGTCGGATAGCGCATGTCCTTCTGCGTGCCCGGCAGATAGGCCGTCGCCCCGCTTTCTTCAGTGAACGGGTCAAGCGCAATGGTCACTTGCGCGTTCATCGGGAAGCTGGCGTTCAGGCCCATGGGATGCGTGTCGGGCTGGTGAAAGTCCCAATAGGGAAAGTCGATATGCGGCTCCTGTCCTGGCCCGCCGGGCAGGATACGGTTGGCGGCGATGGAGCCCATGATGAACTCTGATCCCAGCCAGCGGCGCAGCACGGCCATGATGACCGGGTGCGTCGCCATGTCCGAGAATACCGCCCCCTTGGCCAGCAGGTTCCACACCCGGCGCTGCAGGTTGGCACGGCCATCTTCCATAGCTGCGCCTTGGAAATGCGTGACCTTGTCAGCTTCGCCATCCGAATGCGCCATGATGCGGGTGCGGGCATCAGCGATCTGGTCGGCCGAAAACAGGCCGGTGATCCGCACCGCTCCGGGGCCGTTCAAAAGCTCATCGCAGATCGCGACAGGATCGGCGGTGTCAGCTGTAAAGGTCTTCATCACACGCCCTTACGCTGCTTGGGCCGGGTCGCTTCCCAGTCTGTATGGGCGGCCGCAACCTTTTCGTTGTCGGTTACATGGGGCGTGCCCACTTCCCACCATGTGTGACCTTCGGTGGTCCAGCCCTCGTATGCGTCGACCTTCATGCAGATGACATAGGTCTTGTCACTGGCCTTGGCCCGCTTGAACGCCTCGCCCAGTTCAGCAGGATTTTCCACAGTTTCGGCTGTAGCTCCCATGCTGGCGGCATGAGCTTCGAAATCCACGGCAAATGCCTCGGGTATGGTCGGCGCATCGCTCAGCAGGTTGTTGAAGCTTTCGTTGCCGGTGTTGTTCTGCAACTTGTTGATGACGGCGAAACCGCCGTTGTCGAGAACCAGAACGATCATCTTCTTCTGCGACAGAACAGAGGAGTAGATGTCCGAATTCATCAGCAGGTACGACCCGTCACCGACAAAGGTGATCACATCCTGATCCGGCTCGCGTTCGGCCTGCGCGATGCGCGCGCCCCAGGCGCCCGCGATCTCGTAGCCCATGCAGGAAAATCCGAACTCGACATCGACCGTACCGATATCCAGCGTGCGCCAATTGGCCGTGACTTCGGCGGGCAGGCCTCCTGCGGCGGCCACCACGCGGTCGCGCGGATCGCAAGCTGCATTCACGACGCCAATGGCTTGCGCATAAGAGTTGGGACGGTTGCCGTGAGCCACGTTGTCGGCGACATAGGCCACCCATTTGGCGCGTTCTTCCTTGGCAAAGTCGCACCAACTTGACGGCGCCGTATATCCCGTCAGCGCAGCGTCCAGCGCGTCCAGCCCCAACTTGGCATCACCCACCACGGGCAGCGACCGATGCTTGCCTGCATCATGGCGGCCCACGTTCAAGCCGATGATCTGTGCGTCTTTGGCAAAAGCCGTCCACGACCCGGTGGTGAAGTCCTGCAGGCGGCACCCGACCGACAGGATGACGTCCGCCTTTTCGGCAACCGCATTGGCGCTGTCCGATCCGGTCACGCCAATGGGGCCGCAATTCAGCGGATGCGTGTCCACCATGTTGGCCCGGCCAGCGATGGTTTCGACCACTGGAATGCCCGTCGCCTCGGCAAAGGTGGTCAACTCCTCGACCGCGCGGGAATACTGCACACCGCCGCCTGCGATGATCATGGGCCGTTTTGCAGCTTTCAACGCGGCGGCGGCATCAGCCACCTCTGCCGCGTCCGGGAACTGACGGCGGATGCGATGAAGCTTCTTCTCGAACATCTCCACCGGATAGTCATAGGCCCAGCCCTGCACGTCCTGCGGCAGACCAAGGAAAGCTGGGCCGGAATCGGCAGGGTCCAGCATGGTCGCAATTGCATTGGGCAGAGACTGGATGATCTGCGCGGGATGCGTGATGCGGTCCCAATAGCGCGTCACCGCCTTGAAGGCGTCATTCACACCAAAAGTCGGATCGCCAAAATGCTCAAGCTGTTGCAGCACCGGGTCCGGCAGGCGGGTGATGAACGTATCACCGCACAGCATCAGCATGGGCAACCGGTTGGCATGGGCCAAGGCCGAGGCCGTCAACAGGTTCGCGGTGCCTGGCCCCGCACTTGCCGTGCAGAACATGAACCGCTGGCGCAGCCAAGTCTTGGCGTAGGCCGCTGCGGCGAATCCCATACTTTGTTCGTTCTGACCGCGATACAGCGGTAGCTCGGTTTTGTGGTCGTAAAGCGCTTCGCCGAGGCAGGTCACATTGCCATGGCCAAAGATGCCAAATCCGCCGCCACACAGGCGCCACTCCTGCCCGTCAATCTCAATGTACTGTGCCGCAAGATAGCGGATGATCGCCTGCGCTGTCGTCAGACGCACCGTGTCGCTGCCCGCCATTTCAATCCTCCCATGGCTGCGCGATTTCAATTATCGACGATTCTGTATTGACCCGTCCGTTGCAATGACGATACCGGTATTGCAACCGGTTGCAAACACTTTTTGGGGAGGAGCCCGGATGGCCGAGATCGGGATAGGTATCGTTGGCGGTGGCTATATGGGCAAGGCCCATTCGGTTGCGTTTGGCGCAGTGGCCGCAGTGTTCGACACGGCGTTGCGCCCACGGCTGGAAATGATCTGTGCGACGTCTAAGGCGTCTGCAGAACGGTACCGCGCCGCCTATGGTTTCGCACGCGCAACCGACGATTGGCGCAAGCTGGTAGATGACCCGAAGGTGGAGGCCATCGTCATCGCCTCTCCTCAGGACACCCACCGCGACATTGCACTTGCGGCCTTTGCCGCAGGCAAGCCGGTGCTCTGCGAAAAGCCGCTGGCTGAAACACCCGATCATGCCCGCGAGATGGTGGCAGCGGCCAAGGCCGCGGGTGTCGCCAACATGGTCGGCTTCAACTATGCCAAGACCCCTGCCACCCAATACGCCCGCAAGCTGTTGGCCGAGGGGCGCATTGGGCAGGTCACGTCATTCCGCGGCGAGATGACCGAGGATTTCTTTGCAGATCCCGACGATCCGGGCACCTGGCGCGCCCAAGGCGATGCCAATGGCTGCATGGGCGATCTGGCCCCCCACCCCATCAACTGCGCTCAGGCCCTCATGGGCCCGATCGAGGCGCTTTTTGCCCGTGTTGAAACAGTACATCCCGTGCGCGGCGGGGTCGAGGTCACGAACGATGACCAAGCCTATCTGACCCTGCGCTTTGCGTCCGGTATCAACGGCAGTCTGTTCATCAGCCGCGTCGCGACGGGGCGCAAGATGGGCTATGCCTACGACATCTACGGCACCGGCGGTGCGATCCGCTTTGATGGCGAAGACCAGAACACCCTCTGGCTCTACACCGCCGAGGGGCCGGAGGCCGAGCGCGGGTTCCGCAAGATCCTGACCGGACCCGCCCATCCCGACTACCTGCCCTTCTGTCAGGGCCCCGGTCATGGCACCGGCTATCAGGACCAGATCATCATAGAGGCCAAGGACTTCCTCACCGCGATCCATACGGGGCAGCCCGTCTGGCCAACGTTCGAGGAAGGCTTGCGCGTCAATCAAGTTGTGGCTGCGGCCCTTGCATCGTCTCGGGCGGAGACGTGGGTCAACGTGGCGGATTTCTGAAAGGTTCAAGACATGATCAAAATCGGCAATGCCCCCTGTTCGTGGGGCGTGGAGTTCGCGGACGACCCGCGCAATCCATCGTGGCGCAAGGTGCTGCAGGAGAACGCGGATGCAGGCTACACCGGGATCGAGTTGGGACCGGTTGGCTTCATGCCCGAAGACCCCGGCAAACTGGGCGCCGCGCTTGAAGAGTTCGGGCAGGACCTCGTAGGCGGCGTCGTGTTCCGCCCCTTCCACGACCCGGATCAGTGGGACGACGTGATGGACGGCGCAGTGCGCACCTGCAAGGCGCTGAAAGCACACGGGGCGGAGCATCTGGTGCTGATCGACTCCATCTCTGAACGGCGCGCACCTACCGCCGGTCGGGCCGATGAGGCCGAGCAGATGGACAAGTCCGAATGGACCGCCTTTCGCGACCGCATCGCAACCGTCGCCAAGATCGGAGCCGAGGAATACGGGCTGACAGTCGGCATGCACGCCCACGCAGCAGGGTTCATCGACTTCGAGCCGGAATTGGAGCGCTTGCTGGACGAGGTGGACGCGAGCATCCTGAAAATCTGCTTTGACACCGGGCATCACTCCTACGCGGGTTTCGATCCGGTGGCCTTTATGAAGAAGCATATTGGCCGCATCAGCTACATGCATTTCAAGGACATCGATCCCAAAGTGAAAGCCGACGTGATCGCGAACCGAACCGGGTTCTACGACGCCTGCGGACAGGGGATCTTTTGCAATCTGGGCGACGGTGATGTGGACTTTCCTGCCGTTCGTCAGGTGCTGCTGGACAACGGGTTCGACGGCTGGTGTACGGTCGAACAGGATTGCGACCCGGCGGGCGACACCTCGCCCATCGACGACGCGAAACTGAACCGCGCTTATCTGCAATCCATCGGATTTGAAGGAGCCTGAGCATGGCAAAGCTACAATGGGGCATGATTGGCGGCGGTGAAGGCAGTCAGATCGGACCGGCTCACCGTTTGGGCGCAGGCTTGGATGGGCTGTTTGAGTTTTCCGCAGGCGCACTCGACCACCGACCCGAGGAAGGACGTGACTATGGTCAGCGGCTGGGCCTTGGTGACCGGGCCTATGGGTCGTGGCAGGAGATGCTGGAGGGCGAGCAAAAGCGCGACGACAAAATCGACCTGGTCACAGTCGCCACACCAAACGCCACACACTATGAAATCACCAAAGCCTACCTCGAAGGCGGCTTTCACGTGCTCTGCGAAAAGCCGATGACCATGACGGTCGAGGAAGGCGAAGAAATCGTCGAGATCGCACGCAAAACCGGCAACATCTGCGCCGTGAACTATGGCTACACCGGCTACTCGCTGGTCCGGCATATGCGCGCGATGGTGGCGCGCGGTGACATCGGGAAGGTGCGGCTCGTGGTGGCAGAGTTTGCGCACGGCCACCATGCCGACGCCACAGATGCCGACAATCCGCGTGTCCGCTGGCGCTACGATCCGGCTCAGGCGGGGGTGTCAGCCCAGTTTGCGGATTGCGGGATTCACGCGCTGCACATGGCGTCTTTTGTGACGGGCCAAGAGGTTGAGAAGCTGAGCGCTGATACCGTGTCCTGCATCGATGTGCGGACCTTGGAAGACGACGCGATGGTCAACTTCCGCACGGATGGCGGCGCCGTTGGGCGGCTCTGGACCTCGTCCGTGGCCATCGGGCGGCAGCACGGGTTGGGGATTCAGGTCTTTGGCGAAACCGGCGGGTTGCGATGGTCGCAGGAGCAGCCGAACCAGCTGTATTACATGCCGCTGAACGACCGCCTGCAAGTCATCGAACGGGGCGAGGCGAATTTGTCGCCCGAAGCCGACCGGACGACGCGCGTCACTATCGGACATGCCGAAGGGATGCCGCTGGCCTTTGCAAACATCTACACAGATCTGGCCGAGGCGATCCGGGCGCGCAAGGAGGGGCGGTTGATGGATCCGGCGGCAAACCTGTATCCGCGAGCCGAGGATGGGTTGCGGTCCATGGCAGCGGTCTTTGCGGTGGCTGAAAGCGGCAAGCAGGACGGCGCTTGGCTGGATGCGCGGCCACCGATGTTTCGGTAGGTAGAACGTCGCCAAAGCTATTTTGAAAGGACAACTCCCTGCTGCGAGACTGAGGTAGAGAAAATCACTTGCTCGGCCCCAAATCGCATAAGGCGCATGTGTTCTGTAAATCCGAGACGCCTTAACAGAGTGCAGGATCGTGCATTTGCGGCCTGCGTCTCTGCAACAAGACGTGGAACTTGCATGTCGTTGAAAGCGTGTGAGACCACACGGGCTGTTGCTTCTCGGGCCAGTCCTTGACCCCAGGCGCGCGGGTGGAATTGGTAAGACAGTTCGATGTCTTGCCCGTCCTTGTGGGGGCCGAGTTCCACCAAACCAACCGGCTGACCGATGTCGCGCAAGCACGCAACCCATCTGCCCTGCGCACCGACACTGTGCCGAAAGCGGGAAACGGCCGCGCTGCATTGCACTGGTCCGCCCAGGTAACGGCGTACGTCCGGGTGCGCGACCAGTTCGCAATAGAACCGAAGATCATCCCGAGCCAGGTGGCGCAGGACAAGGCGTTGCGTGGTCAATCGGGGCGCGTATCCCATAAGCCACTTAGGACAGCTGCAGGACTGTCAGGCAACACCCGAACCAAGACTGGACGAAGGATTGGCGACGCTTTGCCAGATCAGCCGGGCACGGGGCGCAGCGTGCCACGCTCGACCACGTGGCAGTCAAAACTGAGCGACTGGGCAATCGTCTCTTCCCCGTCGAGCATCGCCTCGACCAGATCGACGGACGTGCGCACGATATCGTCGATGGGATTGTGAATAGTGGTCAGGTCAATCAGCTCCCACGCGGCCATTTCCATGTTGTTGAGACCAAGGATGCCGACGTCATCCGGCACCGACAGGCCCGCATCCTTGATAGCGGACAAGGCGCCGATGGACAGGACGTCATCGCCACAAAAATATGCCTCGGCCGGGCCCATGGCGAGCAAGCGCGCCATCTCCTCCCGCCCGGCGTTGAAGGAATATGCCTTGGCATAGCTGACAGACAGGGCAACGTCGGGATGCCGGCTGAGTTCCTCGACAAAGCCAGTGTGGCGGTCGCGGGTCGAGGTGGCGCTGAGCGGACCGGCGAGAAAGCCGACACGCCGGTAGCCGCGTTTGATGAGCTCGCGCGCGGCGATACGGCCCGCTTCGATGTTGTTAATGCCCAGCACGTTGATCTTGGGGGCGTCGGTAAGGCGACCAAAGGAATGGACGACGCGCATGCCCGCCTCGTGAAAGCTCTCGGCAAAGCTGACTGGGAGGGTAGATGACGCTACGATGACCGCATCGACCGAGTATTGCCGGAGAAGGCGCACGGAGTTTGAGGGGTCGGTTTCGTCGGAAAGGTTCACCAGCAAGGGGCGCAAACCGCGTTTTTGCAACTCGCGCGTGACGAGGTCGAACACCTCAAGAAAGATCGGGTTGTGGAAGTTGTTGGAAATGACTCCCACCAGCTTGGTCCGCCCAGTGGTGAGTGAGGACGCGAGCGCATTGGGGCTGTAGCCTAACTCAGCGGCTGCTTTTTCGACCTTCTCCCGTGTCTTGCCGCTGATCGACGCGCCGGGCGTGAAACAGCGCGACACGGCGGAGCGCGATACCCCTGCCCGTTCGGCCACATCTTTGAGGGTTACGGCCACTGCTCAGGCCCCGTCGTCGTCATATTTGGACCAATCCACCTTTGAAAACTGCCATTGCGCATAGCCGCCAATGCCGAAGATGAACAGAGCCCATCCGACAGCGCCGGTGGACAATTCGAACAGTCCCCAAAAGATGCACACGGCGACGGTAAGATACCGTCGCCAGGCTTGAGCAAAAAAATCGTGATCGAGGTCCATGAGTGCGCGGCCTCAGGCCGCGTCCTCGTACCCTTCCTGCGTCTTGGCACCAGTGATGTAGGCCACCACGTCCTGCCCATCGGTATCTTCCTTGCGAAGGTTCGCACAGATGCGCCCCCGTCGGAAAACCACGATCCGGTCCACAAGGTCAAACACCTGCCGCATGTTGTGGCTAACGAGGATCAGAGGTTCGCCCTGTTCCTTGAGCGTGCGGATGATGTTTTCGACCTGTGCGGTTTCTTGAACGCCCAGCGCCGCAGTCGGTTCATCCATGATAGTCAGGCGCGAGTGGAAGGTCGCCGTGCGCGCAATGGCCACGCATTGCCGCTGACCGCCCGACATGTTGCGGATGGTGTTGCGGATGTTGGGGATTTTCACGGCCGTTTTTTCCAGCCCGTCCATAGTCGCCTGCCGCATTGCCTTGTAGTCCAGCAGGCGAAAGGGGCCGAGCCAATCGAACTTGGTCTTTTCGCGGCCAAGAAACAGGTTGTCCGGGACGTCCAGGTCATCAGCCAAAGCCAGCGTCTGGAATACGGTTTCGATTCCAGCCTCACGTGCGTCCAGAGGACCCGTGAAATTCACCGGCTCGCCGTAGAACATGATGTCACCGCGCGTGCGCTGTTCGACCCCGGTGATCTGGCGGACAAAGGTGGATTTGCCCGCGCCGTTGTCGCCCATGATTGCCACGTGCTCACCCTTTTTCAGAGTGAAGTTGGCGTCGTTGAGGGCATGCACACCGCCATAGTGTTTGGTCAGCCCGCGCGTCTCGAGTACGATGTCGTCGCTCATTGGTATCTCCCCCGTCAACTTCGCAAGGCCGCGCGTTCTTGCCGGACCTTGTCCAGCACCACAGCGCCGATGATGATCGCGCCCATCGCCATCAATTGGTAGAAGGCGTCGAGTTTGATGTATGTGAACCCGGATTGGATGACGCCGAAGACCATGGCACCCAGCACCGTCCCGATGATCGAGCCGCGTCCGCCGGTCAGGCTGACGCCGCCGATGACGGCCATGGCGATGGCGTAGAGCTCGTAGAAGATGCCCATGCCGGATTGCGCCGTGAGGTTCTTGGAACTCAACACGATGGCGGCAAAGGCAGCGAGCATCGACGCGATCATGTAGACCAGCACCTTGTGCCGTTTGACGTTGATGCCGGACATGCGCGCTGCATCCTCGTTCGAGCCAATGGCATAGGTGTGTTTGCCGTAGACCGTGTATTTGAGGATGAAGTGAAAGAGGATCGCAAGAGCGAGGAAGAGGTAGACGGGCATCATACCCTTGCCGATCAACGCATAGGTTTCGGTGGGGAACGACACCGGCTGCCCCCGCGTCCATGCTTGCGCGATGCCCCGGCAGATCAGGAACATGCCCAGCGTCGCAATGAAGGGCGGGATCTTGGTATAGGCGATAAGACTGCCGTTGATGGCTCCGATCAGGGCGCCGAAACTGAGACCGACGAGCAGCGGTATGATCACGGGCAAGTCGAACGCCCAAGGGCCGAACACCGCCTTCGGGTTGGGGCCACCGTTAACGAGTTCGGTTTGCGCAAAGGACATGACGATCATGGCCGTCGCCCCGACAAGGGGGCCGGAACTGAGATCGATGCCGCCCGAGATGATGACTTGCGTCACGCCCAGCGCGATGATGCCAATGATCGCAACCTGCAGGATGATGATGCGCAGACGTGCTTCGTTGAAGATGCTGTCGAACCGGTCGCGCGTGTCGAAGAGAAAGCTCTGCCCGTTCATGTAAGGCAGAAGCTGCCCTGCCGCCTCGAAGGCGAAGATGATCAGGATCAGCGCGAAGAAGATGTTGAGCTCGTTTGGCCAGGCCCGTCGCTTGCTGTCAAATGTCAGCCCGCCCGTGCCATGCGATGCGTCGGCCATGGATGCCTCCCGTTTGAGCGGCCGAAAGTGCCGCTTCTGTCATCAGGGTGTCGGGTGGTCGGGCTGCATCACCGCAGCCCGACCGATCATAGAGTTACTGGAGGAACTCGGACACATTTTCCGGCGTGACCAGCTTGAATGGGATGAAGACGGTCTTGTCGACATCCTCTCCATTCGCGAGCTTGATCGCCGTGTCGATGGAGCCTGCGCCCTGACCTGCGAGGTCTTGGAAAACTGTCACATCCATGTCACCGGCCTGCATCGATACCAGCGCGTCGGGCGTAGCATCCACGCCGCCCACCTGAACGTCATCCATCGAAATGCCTGCAGACTTCATGGCCTGGATCGCGCCGATGGCCATTTCGTCATTGTTGGCAAAGACGGCATCGAAGGGCTCACCAGAGGAAATCCAGTTGGTCATGAGGTCTTGCGCCTGGTCACGGGACCAGTTGGCCGTCTGGCTGTCGATCAGGGTGATGAAGTTGCACATATCCATGCCAAGCACATCCTCGACATCCTTGGAACGCTGCACCGCCGCCTGGTTCGACAACTGGCCCATCAGCATGTAGGCGGTTGCCCCACCCGACTTGCCCGCAGCGCGCAGGTTCTTGCAGATCTCAAATGCTTTCAGCGTGCCGCTTTCGATCTCGTTCGATGCCACGAACGCCTGCCCTTCGGGCAGCGTGTCCATGTTGATCGGCTGGCGGTTCACATAGACCATTGGCACACCGGCAGAGGCGGCGGCCTGGCTCATCGCTTCGGTCGCGTTGGTGTCGACCGCATTCACGATGATCGCGTCCACACCCGATGCGATGAAGTTGTTGATCTGGTCAAGCTGGCGCGCCACGTCGTCTTGCGCGTCTTCCATGATCAGTTGAACACCATCCAGCGTTTCAACGTGCTCGGTCATGCCGTTGCGCATGATGGTCAGGCCGTTGTCGTCAAACCGGGCCACGGACACACCGATGGTTTCAGCCATGGCCGTACCACCCATCAGCATGGCAAGCGCGCCCACTGTCACAAAATTCTTCATGGTTTCCTCCCAAGTTGCGTGTCCGGATCACGCCGTTTTTCGCCGGACTGCCGACCGAAAACCGCCTCTGTCTGGGCTGAGTCTTCGGCTGGCAACGAGGAGGATGATATGCGAGTCGCCGCATTTTGCAACCGGTTGCATTCAAATTTTCGGATCCGGCGATCCGGGCGCCTAGCCGCAGCTTGTCGCGAGAATGCGGCTGATCTCTTTCAGCGAACGGCCAGACTGGACCTGCCATTCGTTCATCGCCGCTTGCACCGCGCGCATTGCGGACTTGGATGTCGGGGGCTTGTCGATCACCCCTTCGGCAATGAGACGAGCGACGACATCGCGGGACAGGATGTAACCGTCGACGCCCATGAAGCGCAGGAAATATTGCCCCGTGCTGCCGCCCAGCCGGTTGCCCTCCTTCTTCAGCAATTCCAGCAGCGCGGCATAGTCGCTGGCCGGCCATTCCGCGATCATGCGACCGAAACCGCCATGTCTGGCGCTGTGCTCCTGAATGAAAACTGCGTTTTGTTGCACGGATCTGATCTTTTGCGGGTAGCGGACAATTGCGGTGTCACGACAAAGCGCATCGAACCAATCGTCGCTCATCATCGCACAGCGCCCGATGTCGAAGCCGTGGAATGCGGTTTCGAATCCTAGCCACATGTTGTCGACAACGCGCCAATTGAACCCGGCCTGAAAGATCGAACGGGTCATTTGCGACAGCCACCTGTCATCCGGGATCGCGGCCAAAGTTGCAGCATCCGCTGACAGCTCGACACTTTCCAAAACTGCCGCTTCGCCGCCCTTGCGCTCAGCGCTGATGGCCAAAATATCGTTGATCGTCCGCATGAGTAGCATCCCTCTGTTCGTACACAGAAACGATACGCACGCGCGGCACGGCTGGAAAAGGCGCAATTCTGCAAGGGGGATGGTGCGGTGATGCGTGCAAGACCAGTCACGGCAAAGTTTGCGCGCGAAAACTTTCTTGCTTATCGTGACCCTGTTCCTGCAGTGGCACGGGTCGGAGGAGAGCATGGGCGAACGCAAGATCAAAAACATGGAGGAGTTCGCCTCTGTCAGTGGGATTTCACGGCCGACCGTTTCGAAATACTTTAACGACCCGACAAGCGTACGTGCCTCGACCCGCGCGCGGATCGAGGCAGCTATCGAGCAGTATGGGTACCGGCCCAACATCTATGCGATGAACCAGAACCGGCAGTTGACGAAAAACATCGGCGTGGTTGTGCCCTATCTGGCGGATCCGTTCTTTGGCGAGATTGTGCGTGTCATTGAACGACGGTGTATCGAGGCGGGCTTTTCTCCATCCCTCTTCAGCTCGCATGGCGAAGCCGAGCAAGAACGTGACATCCTTGACACGTTACGGTCGCTGAAACCCGCTGGTGTCCTGCTGGCGCCATTGGGACGCCTGTCAGACAAGTCGGCGATTGAGGCGTTTTGCCGGGATGTGCCCACAGTGCTGTTCGACAGCAACATCGACGGCATGGGCGAAGCCTTTGTCGGATCGGACAATTACAGCTTTGTATCCCAGACTGTAGAGTATCTGAGCCGCACCGGTGAGCCGCCCTCATTCTTTGAGATGAAGACCCCCGCGAACCCCAATGCCAACAAACGCAGGCGCGCCTATCTGGACATGATGGAACGGCTGGGGCTGGAGCCGCATGTGTTGCAGATTGACGGCAGCGGCTGGGCGTTTGAAGAGATCGGGCGCAAGGGCGGGCATGACGTTCTAAGCCGGGATGCGTTGCCCACCAATACAGTGTTGTGCAGCAACGACCGGCTCGCCATCGGGTTTATGTCAGCTTGCTTCGAGGCTGGGCGCAAGGTTGGCCGCGGGGCCGGGCATGATCTGCGCGTGGCCTCGCATGACGATCATCCGTTTTCGCGCTACACCTGCCCGTCACTCACCACGGCGGCACATGATTATGCCAATGTCTCGGGCCATGCGGTCGAGACGCTGTTCCGCCTGATCGAATCGGGCGGACGCTTTCAGACCCGGGAAG
The DNA here is from genome assembly GCF_000814025.1 of Tateyamaria sp. ANG-S1. Lineage (GTDB taxonomy): Bacteria > Pseudomonadota > Alphaproteobacteria > Rhodobacterales > Rhodobacteraceae > Tateyamaria. Next base: position 383,119 of record NZ_JWLL01000003.1, read on the forward strand.
AGACCTTGTTTTCCGCACGCCTTATCATGCGCGATTCCGCCTAAGATACTGGCTGCGAATACTTTCTCCTAATTTCTTTACGCGCGTAAAAAATTATTTGACGCGGCGACAGATCTGACAGTAGCGTTTGTGAACAACATCCAATCAAGGGAGGAGTCGGATGTACCTTAAGAACGCACTTCGTGCGGCGACAGCGCTGTCGCTGGTCACGGCAACGGGCGCACTGGCAGACGGCCACGCAAAATCACTCACCATCGCGATCGTGAACAACGGTCACATGATCAACATGCAGAAGGTCGCCGAGGCCTACACCGAAGAAACCGGCGTGCAGCTGAACTGGGTGTCGCTGGAAGAGGGCGTGCTGCGCGAGCAAGTGACCTCCGATACAGCCACAGGTGGCGGTCAGTACGACATCATCAACATCGGCATGCAGGAAGCGCCCATCTGGGGGGCCGCAGGCTGGATCGAACCGCTTGAGTTCGGTGCCGAGTACGACGTCGACGACATCCTACCCGCCATGCGCGCAGGTCTGTCTCATGAGGGCACGATGTATGCGGCACCTTTCTATGGCGAATCGTCGATGGTCATGTACCGCAAGGACCTGACCGACGCGGTTGGCGTCACCATCGCCGACAATGACAGCTGGGACAACGTCAAGGCCGCAGCCGCAGCCATCCACGACCCCGACAACGGTGTCTACGGTGCCTGCCTGCGCGGCAAGCCGGGCTGGGGCGATAACATGGCGTTCATCACGACCATGGTGAACTCGTTTGGCGGCGCATGGTTCGATGCGGATTACAAGCCGACCATCGACAGCGACGAATGGCGTGCGGCCATCAACTTCTACGTTGATCTGCTGGGCACTTATGGCCCGCCCGGATCCGAAGGCAATTCGTTCAACGAGATCCTTGCCCTCTATAACGAAGGCAAGTGCGGCATGTGGATCGACGCCACAATCGCGGCGTCTTTCCTGGAAGTGGACGGTGTGGCCTATGCGCAGTCGCCGAATGCCGGGAACCCGGTTGGCGCGAACTGGCTGTGGGCGTGGGCCATGGCCGTGCCCGCGGGGACCGAGAATGCGGACGAGGCGAAAGCCTTTATCGAGTGGGCTACGTCGAAAGAGTACGTGCAGGCCGTGGCGGATCACCCTGACTTTGGCTGGGGCAGCGTTCCAACCGGTCAGCGTGCGTCCACCTACGCGAACCCTGACTTCCAGGCAGCAGCAGGCTTTGCTGCGGCGGAGTTGGCAGCCATTGAATCCGCTGCTCCGGAAGCGACTGATCTGAAGCCCTATGTCGGTGTTCAGTTCGCAGCGATCCCGGAATTCCCCGAGGTCGGCTCCGCCGTCGCTCAGGAAATGGCGGCGGCCCTGTCCGGTGCCAAGTCGGTGGATGAGGCGCTGGAGGCATCGCAGGATGCGGCCAACGCCATCATGCGCGAAGCCGGTTACTACTAAGTCTTCCCAGACTTACGGGGGGTCCGCCTGTTCGGGCCTCCCACCCTCCCAGCGACGTGCTCAAGCGGGTTTCGCAAAACCTGAATTGGCCTAAGCTGGCACTCTGATACCGCATCTTCATTTCAATTGGCACCGCATGAGACGCGCGGCGCCGGGGTCTAGGGTCATGTCCGATAGAAAGCTTCCTCGCCTGCTCCAAACACCGGCCGTTCTGCTGCTGCTGATCTGGATGCTGATCCCGCTGGGGATGACGCTCTACTTCTCGTTCATCCGCTATGTGCTGAACAGCCTGCGCCGCCCGGAATGGACGACGCCGTCGCTTAGCAACTGGCGCGGGTTTGGCAACTACGAATTTGTCTTGAACAACAAGGATTTCTTGTTTGCCATCCAGAACAGCCTGCTGATCGTGTGCAGCATCCTGTTCCTGACCGTAATCCTGGGCGTGTTGATCGCCGTTCTGATCAACAAAGCATTCCCGGGACGCGGCATCGTGCGGGTTCTGTTGATTTCGCCCTTTTTCGTGATGCCTGCGGTGAACGCGGTGTTGTGGATCAACATGATCCTGGACCCGGTGCTGGGCCTGCAGGGCCTTGCCGTCAACGGCATCAACGGGATGATCGCCTCGCTTCAGAACGCGCCGCTTGTCGGGTGGTTCTTCTCCCTGTGGCCGCAGCTTGAGCCGATTTCATTTCGCGCCACGCAAACCTCGGCCTATGCGGTCATCATCATGGTGACGTGGCAGTGGACGCCCTTCGCCGTCCTGATCTTCATGACATCGCTGCAATCAGAGGATCAGCAGCAGAAGGAAGCCGCCGTGCTGGACGGCGCCGGGCTATGGTCGCAATTCCGGTTCCTTACCCTGCCCCACCTGTCGCGGCCCATCGCTATCGTGGTGATGATCCAGGCCATTTTCCACCTGTCGCTTTATGCCGAGATCGAGATCGTCAGTCGCGGCAACGGGAACAAGAACCTGCCCTATCTGATCGGTGAATTTGCCAACAACAACATTGGCGCGGCCAGCGCCACGGGCATCTTCGCCGTCATCCTCGCCAACATCGTTGCCATCTTCCTCCTGCGGATGATCGGCAAGACATTGATGGAGTAAGCACTATGGCCATCGTTGCTGAAACCTCCCGCTTCTCAAAGCTCAGCCGGCCTGTTTTGGCCTGGATCGTAGGTCTGCTGTTCTTCTTCCCGATCTTCTGGATGATCCTGACCAGCTTCAAGACGGACGCGGATGCGGTGAAGCCCGAGTTCCTGTTGTTCTTCACGCCGACGCTGGAGAACTACCTGAACATGACCGAGAACTACGACTATTGGCGCTTTGCCACGAACTCGGTCATCACCTCTGTCTTTGCAACGATCTTTGCCCTCGCCGTCGGTATCCCGTGCGCCTATGCCATGGCCTTCAACCCGTCGCGCTCCACCAAGGACGTGCTGATGTGGATGCTGTCGACCAAGATGCTGCCAGCAGCTGCGGTGCTGTACCCGATGACGTTCTTGACCAAGAGCCTAGGGATCTTCGACACCCATTTCCTGATTGTGTTGGTGCTGATGCTGATCAACCTGCCCATCGTGATCTGGATGCTGTTCACCTACTTCAAAGAAATCCCCAAGGACATCATTGAAGCGGGCCAAATGGACGGGGTGAGCACCTGGGGTGAAGTGAAGGAAATCCTGATCCCGCTGGCCTGGGGCGGCATCGCCTCGACGGCTCTGCTCTGCTTCATCTTCTGCTGGAACGAGGCCTATTGGACGGTTCGCCTGACCACGACCGAGGCTGCCACTCTGTCCAAGCTGATAGAAGGCAACCGCGCGCCCGAGGGGCTGTTCTTTGGCCGCCTGTCCGCCGTCTCTGCCGCCGCCGTTGGCCCGATCATCGTGCTTGGCTGGTTCTGTCAAAAACAACTGGTCCAAGGGCTGACTTTCGGCGCCGTGAAATAGGAATGCCCGCGCGCATCACGCAACGCGGAACCGCATAAAAGGAAAACCAATGGGACGTATCGTACTTGAAAACGTGACCAAGAGTTTCGGGGATGCGCAAGTGATCCCGCCTCTGAACCTGACCATCGAGGATGGCGAGTTCGCAGTCTTTGTCGGCCCATCGGGCTGCGGCAAGTCCACGCTGCTGCGTCTGATTGCTGGGCTTGAGGAAACCACATCGGGCCAGATCCTGATTGACGGCGAGGATGCCACGCAAGTGCCGCCATCAAAGCGTGGGCTTGCCATGGTGTTCCAGTCCTACGCGCTTTACCCGCACATGACCGTGCGCAAGAACATCGCCTTCCCCCTGCGGATGGCAAAGATGGATCAGGCCGAGATCGACAAGAAGGTCGAAGGGGCCGCCAAGATACTGAACCTCGCCGATTACCTCGAGCAGAAGCCAGGGCAACTCTCTGGCGGTCAGCGCCAGCGGGTTGCCATCGGTCGGGCCATTGTGCGCGAGCCTGCGGCATTCCTGTTTGACGAACCGCTATCGAACCTCGATGCAGCGCTGCGCGTCGGCATGCGGTTGGAGATTTCCGAGCTGCACAACCGGCTGGCGACCACGATGATATACGTGACGCACGATCAGGTTGAGGCCATGACCATGGCCAACAAGATCGTCGTGCTGCGGGCCGGGCATATCGAACAGGTGGGCTCGCCTCTCGACCTCTACCGCACGCCGCGGAACTTGTTTGTGGCGGGCTTTATCGGATCGCCCAAGATGAACTTTATCGAAGGGGCGGAGGCCGAGAAGCATGGCGCCAAGACCATCGGCATCCGGCCTGAACACATCACGGTATCTGCAGATACAGGCCCGTGGGAAGGCACCGTGGGCGTGTCGGAACATCTGGGGTCGGACACGTTCTTTCACATCCACAACTCGGGCCTGGCAGAGACCATCACCGTGCGAGCGGACGGCGAGGTCGGGTTCAAGCACGGCGACCGCGTGCGCCTCGCCCCGCGCGAGGATGTGATCCATCGCTTTGACGCTGAAGGGTTGCGGATCGCATGAACCGGCTTGCGGGTAAGACAGCTTTGATCACAGGGGCCGCACGCGGGATCGGTCAAGCCTTTGCCGAGGCGTACGTGCGCGAAGGCGCTCGCGTCGTCATCGCGGATATTGATGTAGACCGAGCCGCTGAAACTGCTGCGTCTATCGATAAGGACAATGTGCTGGCCGTTCGTATGAATGTAACTGACACCGGCAGTATTCGTGACGCAATCGGCGCGGTTGAAGCGGCGGGCTTCGGCCCGATCGACATCCTGATCAACAATGCCGCGATCTTTACCGCAGCGCCCATCACAGAGATCACGGAAGACGACTTTGCCCGCTGCTTTGACATCAACGTCAAGGGCACCCTGTTTACCCTGCAAGCCGTCGCGCAGCACATGATCGACACGGGCACCAAGGGGCGCATCATCAACATGGCCAGCCAGGCAGGCCGCCGGGGCGAGCCACTGGTGGCTGTCTACTGCGCGACAAAAGCGGCCGTGATCAGCCTGACCCAATCGGCCGGTCTGAACCTGATCCAGCACGGCATCAACGTGAACGCCATCGCCCCGGGTGTGGTCGATGGCGAGCATTGGGACGGGGTAGATGCGTTTTTTGCCAAATACGAAGGCAAGGCATCGGGCCAGAAGAAACGTGAAGTAGGCGAGGCGGTGCCGTATGGTCGTATGGGCACGGCCGAGGATCTGACCGGCATGGCCGTGTTTCTGGCGAGTGACGAGGCCGAGTATATCGTCGCGCAGTGCTACAACGTCGATGGCGGACAATGGATGAGCTGATGGCAGATGGTTCCGAAAAGCGCCCCGCCCTTCCGCTGTCGGAGGCGACCCTGGCGACGCTGCCCGAAAGCGTGCTGCGTCCCACCTATGACCGGAGCGCCTTACGCCCCGGTATCGTCCATATTGGCGTCGGCAATTTTCATCGTGGGCATCAGGCGTGGTATCTGCATCGGTTGATGCAGGAGGGGCTGGCGCAGGACTGGGCGATCATCGGCGCGGGCGTGCGCCCCGGTGATGCGGTGATGCGGGACAAGCTGCTGGCGCAGGATTGCCTGACCACGTTGATCGAACTGGACCCCAGCGGCACCTCGGCAGAGGTCGTCGGCTCCATGATCGACTTCCTGCCTGTTGAGCATGACAACGCCGCGCTGATCGACGCCATGGCACGGCCCGATATCCGCATTGTCGCCCTCACGGTGACTGAAGGCGGCTATTGCATCGACGCAGCCTCGGGCAGGCTGGACCTGACACACCCGGACATCGCCCACGACATCGCACATCCCGGTGCGCCGATCACGGCCTTCGGCGCCATGGTCGCAGCCCTGTCGCGGCGTATGGCGGCGGGTCACGCGCCGTTCACCAGCCAAAGCTGTGACAACCTGCAGGGCAACGGCGACATCCTGCGGGAGGTAATCGTTTCGCTGGCACGGGCAACGGAACCTGACCTTGCCGATTGGCTCACCAAGCACGCAGCTTTTCCCAATTCGATGGTGGATTGCATCGTGCCCGCCACAGGGCCCAGCGAGATTGCATTGGCAGCGCAGTTCGGAATTGCCGATGCGGCCCCGGTCACCCACGAGAACTTCCGCCAATGGGTGATCGAAGACGCGTTCTGCGCGGGCCGCCCGGATTGGGACAAGGCCGGTGCGATTTTCACCGACCGCGTCCACGATTATGAGGCGATGAAGATCCGTATCCTGAACGCGGGCCACCAGGTCCTTGCCAATGCGGGTGAGTTGCTGGGCCTACCGACGATTGCCGACTGCATGTCGCACCGCCTGATGCGCGCGTTCTTTCGCAAGGTGCAAATGGAAGAGATCGCGCCCTATGTCTCGGATGTGCCGGGCTTTACGCCCAGTGCCTATGTGGATCTGATTGAAGCCCGTTTTTCTAACCCGGAGATTCGTGACACCACGCGGCGCGTGGCGTTCGATGGCTCATCCCGCCACACGGGCTTTGTGCTCCCGATTTTACGCGACGCGCGGGCAGCAGGTGGCAGCGTCGAAGGGTTAAGCCTGGTCGAAGCGCTCTGGGCGCGCATGTGTGCAGGCACCCGTCAGGACGGAAGCCGGATCGAACCGAACGACCCGCATTGGGACACGCTGGTCACGGCAGCCGAACAGGCCAAAGCCGACCCGCAGGCATGGCTCGCGCAAAACCAGTATTATCAAGAGCTTGAGAATGAAGAGGCGTTCAGTACATCTTTCGCGGCTTGGCTCACCCTGATATGGGCAGAGGGCGTGGACGCCGCCCTTGGCCAGTACCTGGGCAAGGGCGCCTGACGCGCCCCTGCTCTTACTTGAGCAACGCTTTCGCGTCGTCTTCGGTCAACGGCTCCGGCCGTGTGCAGGTGGTGCTCAGCGTGACCATCTCGCCCGTCTCACCAGCCTTGAGGACCGAGGTCATCACATCAACCGCATGCAGCGCCAGTTCCAGCGAACAGCGGTGCGGACGCCCTTCGTTCATGGCAGCAGCCATGTCGGCCAAACCCGCCGCGCGATAGTTCGCCTTGGCCACGCCGTTGTTGTCCTGGTTGGGCACGCCGAGCGGATGCTTCTCCGTCTCAAGCGCACGTGTCTCACCGTCCTTGCCCGTCACCTCAACAGTGCCAGAGAACCAGTTCGGATCCGGCAGGAACATCGTGCCCTCTGATCCGTAAAGTTCCATGTTCCCGTGACGATGCGCCCAGACATCCCATGAGGTCGACAGCGTGATGGTCGCACCGTTCACGAACTCAAGCAGGGCGTGGATGTTGGTCGGCGTCTTGACGGGGATCACCTCGCCCCGCCGTGGTTCCGACAGGATGGTGCGCGTCTTCGACGGTGTCGAAGTCAGCGCGCCGACACGCTTCACGGGGCCGAGGAGCTGAACAAGGTTCGTCACGTAGTAGGGCCCGATGTCCAGCATCGGCCCGGCCCCCGAAAGGAAAAAGAAATCAGGGTTCGGGTGCCAGTGTTCCATGCCGTGGCTCATCACATGGGCGGTGCCTGCCACCACTTCGCCGATCTCGCCCGCATCGATGGCCGCGCGTGCCGCCTGGTGTGCACCGCCAAGGAAGGTATCCGGGGCAGAACCGACACGCAGGTTCTTCTCGGCCGCAAGGCTGCGCAGGACCTCACCCTGTTCCTGCGTCAGCACGATGGGCTTTTCCGAATAGGCATGCTTGCCCGCGCGCAATATGGCGCGCGTCACCTCGAAATGAGCGTCCGGGATGGTCAGGTTGACCACGATGTCGATGTCATCGGCGGCAAGCAAACCGTCGACCGTATTTGCCCGCACACCAAATGCAGACGCCTGCGCCTGTGCCGCAGCAGGGTTCATGTCCGCGACAGCGCGAACCTCCAGCCCTTTGAAGAGGGGCGCTAGGGTGAGATATGCGGTCGAAATGTTGCCGCATCCGATGATGCCAATGCCTTGCATGGCGGTCTCCTTCAAAACGTCTGGGTCGCGTCAAACGACCGTTGGGCAAAACGCCGGTGATCGTTTGGGTTGTCGTGTTCGGCGGCGAAGTACCGGGTGCCCGCAGCCTTGAGCGCATTGAACAGCGTGGGCCAGTCCATGGTGCCGTGGCCGACGTCGGCCCAACCGTCCTCGTCCGCGGCCTCGCCATCGGGCGCGATGTCCTTGAGATGGGCGATGGCGATGCGCGCGCCGTAGCGGTCAATGGGTGCGATTGGATCAGCATCGGCGCGCACAGCCCAGGCAACGTCATACTCGAACAATACCTCGGGTGCGGTTTCCAGGATCAGATCCATAGGCAGGCTGCCATCGGCCAGTGGCACAAACTCGAAGTCATGGTTGTGATAGGCGAGCCCGCGACCGGCTGCGGCCAACTTGTCGGCCACGGCAGAGAGCCTTGCCCCATAGGCCAGCCACCCGGAAACATCTGTTGGGCGATCGTCCGGCATGATGAATGGGATCACAACCGTTTCGATGCCGAAGCGTTCTGCAATGCGTAGAACGCCGTCCGGATCGCTTTCGCACATGGCCAGACCCACATGACAGCTGGGCATCGTCAGCCCAGTGGCCTGAAGCCCACGCTCCAGCGCATCCATGGCATCGGCATCGGCGACAAGGGCGCCGTAGCCTTCGACATGCGCGTAGCCGATCCCCGCCAGCATGCTGAGCGTGTCTTCGAGCGGCGGAAACATACGGGAGCTGTAGAGCTGATAGGACAAAGCGGTCATGTCGGGGCCTTTCAGGTGTGGTAAGTGGCAGAATGCAGATCGCGCAGCGTGAAGTTTGGGGGAGCTTCTGCATTGCTGGGTTGAAAATGAATGGTGACGGGCCTGCCTGGGATCACATCAAAGCAGTTGTCGCTGAAGCGACCCGGCTGATCGGCCTCGACAGCGACGAACAGCGCCAGATGCTGCGCTGTCAGCGTGATCTGCCATCCATCTTGGTCCTGTGTGATATCAGCGGTCATTTGCGGCGCGACCAAAGGATAGGACTTGTAGCGATGCGGCGCGAAGTGGTCCGAACAGGTAGGACCACCATTTACGGACCAGTCGAACCAGAGGATTTCGTCTTTGCCCAGTTTTTCGCTCGCGATGGACATGGCGCGGAACGATTCAACGGTCTTTGCGTTCGCCGATACCTGCCCAAGCGGGCGCAACTCTCCCGATGGGGCGACGGCGAAAGCTGCAACAACCACGTCACAAGCCGATGCCATGTCGTTAACGATGCGCAGCTCAATCTCGTCCCCCATTGGAACAGCAACCACTGTCACGTCCGCATAGAACCGTCGGGCCGCGTGGTGCAGCAGCTTCCACCCACCCCCGTGATCCAGGCTGGACCAAGAGCACACGGGCCACGTGTCGTTGAGCTGCCAGTAAAGCGTGCCCATGCAATGCGGTTTCAGCCCACGCCAATGGGTCACGGCTGTCTTGATGGCCAGCGCCTGCTGCACTTGGCTGAGATAGACGAAATCCTCGAACCCGTTGGGAAAGCGGAAGTACCGAAACATCGTCTCGGCTATCCGTGCATTGCCGCCAGCGTTCTTCTGGTGGCTCTCCATCACCGGAGATGCGATGTTGCAATCGTCTGGGTCGGCAAATCGTCGGATCACGTCCATCGATGGATAGGACTGAAACCCGAACTCGGAACAAAAGCGCGGGCGCACGTCGCGGTAGTGCTCGAAATCGCGCCCCTCGTGCCAGACCGACCAGAAATGCATGTCGCCCGAGCTGTCGTCATGCCAGTTGCTGCCGAAGTCCATCAGCCCAGGCGACGGGCTGGACGGCCACCAGATTGCTGTCGGTGCGGTGTCGCGCAGGGCCGCCTCAATGGTGCGGTTCAACCGGTCATAGGACACAAGGTAACGGTCCCGGTTGTTCCGGCTTTCCTCATACCACGTCAGCGCGCCCAGCAATTCATTGTCGCCGCACCACAGTGCGATGCATGCATGATGGTTAAGACGCGCGACCTGTTCGCGCACTTCCGCGTCGATGTCGGTCAGAAACGCTTCGGTCGCCGGATAGAGGTGGCAAGCGAACATGAAGTCATGCCAGACCAGCAACCCCATCTCATCACACAGATCATAGAACCAATCCGGCTCATACCGCCCCCCGCCCCAGATGCGGATCATGTTCATGTTCGCATCGACGGCCGATTGCAGCAGATCACGGCACGCCTCGGGCGTGATCGCACCGGCCAGCGCGTCAGCCGGTATCCAGTTTGCCCCCTTCATGAAAATGGGACGCCCATTGATGTGAAGGGCAAAACTTGTACCGGCATCATCCGGCGTGGTCACAAGCCGGATGTCACGCAGGCCAATGCGATATGTCGATTGTGCTGGCCCGACCGAGACGACCAAGTCGTAAAGAACCTGAGCACCCTGACCGACTGGCCACCACAACTCCGGCGCTTCGATCTCCAGCGACACTTTCGCCTCGCCCGCGTCCATAAGAGCGGGAGCACTTACCCCACACAACGAAACCGACACCTCGGTTCCATCCGCGATCCCATCGCCCAGGACGGTGCAATCGACTGCGACATGGCCGTCGCCATGGCGCTGCGCCACGATCACATCCGCGATACGCGGCCCCTTCGGCTCAAGCCGGATGTCGCCATAAAGACCAAAGGGCGCCAGCGCGATGTTCCAGTCCCAACCGAAATCACACTCCGGTTTGCGCAGCATGTTGCCGTGCGGGATTGGGCAGTTCTCCGCTTGAAAAGGCACCGGAAACGGCTGCGCCTCGGCCCGGTCTTTGGCGATCCTCGGGGCGGATCTGAAGTGCAGGGTGATGACGTTTTCGCCCAGCACCAAAGCGTCCGACACATCGACGCGGTGGGCGCGGAACATGCTGTCCGCGCGCAGAACGGTCTGACCATTCAGCGACACATCCACCACTGTATCCAGCATCGACAGAACCAGCGTCATATGCCGATCCGTCGCGCGGAAGGTGCGGGTCAACAGCCAATCCCGTTCGCCGATCCAGCGCAGATTATGTTCGTTACGGCCCCAATATGGATCCGGAATGACCCTTGCATCGCGCAAGGCGCTGATCCCGTCACCGGGCAGCACCATAGGCGCGGTGTATTGGCCTGTCTCATCCGACAGGTGCCATGGGCCGCTCAGATCCAGCATCGGCTCAGAGCCTTTCCTCAGTCTGCTTGTCGAACAGCGAGGCACGGGCAGGATCAAAACCGATCGTGATCCGATCTCCGGGTAATACAGCCGCCTGCCCGTCCATGCGGATGCGCACCGGCATACCCGCCAAGGATGCCCACGCCAGCGTATCTGAGCCCATCGGCTCAACCAGATCGATTGTGACTTCTGCTGTCACAGGCAATGACGCAGCCGCCTCGCCCGACACGATGTGTTCGGGACGAATGCCCAGCCAGGCCGGACCGCTGGTTGCTGTGCCCTGGAACGCATACCCCTCAAGCGACAAGCGCTCGCCCCCGGTGACAAAAGCATCTCCCTCGATCACGCCTTCAAAGAAGTTGATCTCGGGGCTGCCGATGAACCCGGCCACATATTTGTTCTTGGGCCGGTTGTAGATCTCGGTTGGGGTGTCGAGTTGCTGAATGATCCCACCCTTCATGATCGCAATCCGGTCAGCGAGTGTCATCGCCTCCACCTGATCGTGCGTCACATAGATCATCGTGTTTTTCAGGCTGTGGTGCAGGCGCTTGATCTCGACCCGCAGGTCAGCGCGCAGCTTGGCATCCAGGTTCGACAGCGGTTCGTCAAACAGGAACACATCCACATCACGCACCAAGGCCCGGCCAATGGCGACCCGCTGACGCTGCCCGCCGGACAAAGCGGCGGGTTTGCGTTGCAAAAGTGGTTCGATCTGTAGAATTTCAGCCGCCCGCGCGACGCGCTTCTGGATCTCATCCTTCGGCATCCGCGCGTTTTTCAGGCCAAAGGACAGATTCCCCTCAACCGTCATCTGCGGATAGAGCGCGTAGGATTGGAACACCATGCCGATACCCCGCCCCGATGGCTCCTCCCACGTGACATTGCGGTCGTTGATGTGGATTTCACCGTCCGTCACATCCAGCAAACCGGCGATGCAGTTCAGCAGCGTGGACTTCCCGCAGCCGGACGCGCCCAGAAGGACCAGAAACTCGCCCTCGGGAATGTCGATGTTGAGGTTATCCAGCACGGTCAGCGCGCCGAATTTCAAAGTCAGGTCTTTGACAAGAACAGAAGTCATGGATCAGCCTTTCACCGCGCCTGCGGCGATGCCCCGGACAAACAGCTTGCCGGATGCGAAGTAGATGATGAGGGGGACAAGACCGGTCAGCAGCGTGGCGGCCATGTTGACGTTGTATTCCTTCACGCCCTGCACCGAGTTAACGATGTTGTTAAGCTGCACGGTCATCGGGTAGTCAGCGGGCTTGGTGTAGATCACGCCGAACAGGAAGTCGTTCCAGATGCCCGTGACCTGCAGGATGATCGCCACCACGAAGATGGGCAACGACATGGGCAGCATGATGCGGAAGTAGATGCCCCAAAACCCTGCCCCGTCGACACGCGCCGCCTTGAACAACTCCTCGGGAACGGAGGTGAAGTAGTTCCGGAATAGTAGCGTGAGGATCGGCATACCAAAGACCGTGTGCACCAGCACCAGCCCCCAGATGTTTCCATAAAGACCCATTTCGCGCAGAATGATCACGATGGGGTAGATCATCACCTGATAAGGGATGAAGGCGCCCACGATCAGGATGGTGAAGAACACTTCCGACCCTTTGAACTTCCAGTTCGCCAGCGCGTAGCCATTCACCGAGGCAATCGCGATGGAAAGGATGACCGAGGGGATCAGAATCTGTACCGAGTTCCAGAAGCCACGGCTCAACCCCTCGCAATTGATGCCTGTGCACGCTTCGGCCCATGCCTTGACCCACGGCTCGTAGGTCACCTCGACCGGCGGGGCAAAGATGTTGCCGATGCGGATCTCGGGCATGCCCTTGAGCGATGTGACGATCATCACATAGAGCGGCAGGGCGTAGTAGGCGGCAACGACAATCAGCGTGCCATAAAGCATGATGTTGGTACGCGAAAAACGGGGGCGGGGCTTGGGCCCGCGCGGGGTCACTACGTCAGCCACGTTTCTTGCCTCCGAATTCGAGATACGCCCAGGGGATAAGGATGATGACTACGCTCAGCAGCATCATGGTCGACGCGGCAAAGCCCTGGCCCAGGTTCTGGGCACGGAACATATAATTGATAACGTATTTCGCAGGCACCTCGGACGAGATACCGGGGCCGCCGTTGGTCTGGGCCACCACCAGATCGTAGATCTTGATGATCCCGCTGGCGATCAAAACCAGCGCCGTAACGAACACCGGACGCATCATGGGAATAACGATGCGGACATAGGTTTTTACGGTCCCAATCCCGTCTACTCGCGCGGCTTTCCAGATCTCTTGATCAATGCCGCGCAGGCCAGCAAGCATGATGCACATGATGAGGCCAGTACCCTGCCACAGCCCGGCAATCAAAATGCCGTAAATCACGATGTCGGGGTCATTGAGCGGGTTGAAGGTGAAGCTTTCCCACCCCATTGAACGCACCACGTTCTGCACGCCCAGATCGGGGTTCAGGATCCACTGCCACGCCAGCCCCGTCACCACGAAGCTGAGGGCAAATGGATACAGGAAGATCGTGCGGAACACATCCTCGCCCCTGATCTTGCGATCCAGCAGGGCAGCCAGCGTGAACCCAATCAGCAACGTAAAGATCATGGAGAAAAAGCCATAAACGGCCAGGTTCTCGATCGAGATCAACCAGCGCCGCGTGCTCCAGAGCCGCTCGTATTGATCTAGCCCGACGAAGTTCGCCTTAGGCAACAGCTTGGACGACGTAAAAGAATAGACCACAGTCCAGGCCGTACCGCCAACAAACACCACCAGTGCAGTAAGCACCATTGGGATAGACGCCAGCTTGGCCGACAGGTTGCGGAACAGGCTCGACGGCCTCCGCGCATTCGAAGAAGACATGACAGGACCCCGTTTCATGCCGAACTGCACCTGCCCGGTCGCCCGGGCAGGTGACTGGGAGGTGCGCCCTTATTCGGCGGACGCAATGATGTCTGCGTAACGCTCTTGCGCATCGGCAGCAGACATGTCGGAGGTCCAGAACTCGGCCATCAGGTCCTCGATCTGCGTTTGCGTGTCCGCAGTCAGGTTCATGTCACCCGACGGCATGATCCCACCTGCTTTGAGGATATCGAGACCCTTTTGCATGCAGTCATTGGCCGCACTCAGATCGACGTCACCACGGACGGGCAGCGACCCTTTCTTGAGGTTGAAGGACACCTGGACCTCTGGCGAGATCAGGGTAGAGGCCAGCGCCATCTGCGCCTTCTTCGTCTCTTCATCATCGATGACCGGGAAGTAGAAAGCATCGCCACCAGTGTCGAGGATTTCGTTCACGCCCAGACCAGGCAGGCAGGTATAGTCTTCACCTGCGACCTGGCCGGCCATCTGGAACTCGCCCTGTGCCCAATCACCCATGATCTGCGCACCAGCCTTGCCGGTGATGACCATGTTGGTCGCCAGGTTCCAGTCCTGAACGTTCGAGTTCGACGCAAAGTTGCGCGCGTCGACCGCGGCCTCGAATACTGCTGCGTATTCCGGTCCACGGGCCGCATCCGCATTCTTGTCGACCACGACCTTGCGCCAGGTTTCAAGCCCGGCAATGGCAATGGTCATCACGCCGAAGGCGCCGTTTTGCTGCCAACCCTGCTGCCCCATTGCAAGCGGGACAATTCCGGCTTCTTCCAACTTGGGTGCGGCGGCCGCAAATTCTGTCCAGTTCGACGGCACAGGCGTTTCGATCTGAGCAAAGGCATCATGGCTCAACCAAAGCCACTGCCATGAATGGATGTTTACGGGCACGCAATAGATGCGGCCTTCGTAGGTGCAGGCATCAAGCAGTGCGGGCGGGTTCACAAGGTCTGTCCAACCCTCTGCTTCGGCCAGTTCGGTCAGATCTGTCATCAGACCAGCCTCAATCAGTTCCTCCGCCTGACGACCGTGGTTCAACTGGGTGGCGCCCATGGGATCACCACCTAGAATACGGCTGATGATGATGGGGCGCGCCGTGCCACCCGAGCCAGCGATAGCACCATCCACCCACGTATTGCCGGTCGCATCAAACGCCTTGGCAAATTCCGACACGGCCGCGGCCTCGCCGCCCGATGTCCACCAATGGGTCACCTCCAGCTCGCCCGCATGCGCCACCGACGCACCCAGCAAGGCAACAGAGCCCAGCAGTTTCGAAAAAGTTTTCATCTTGAGTCCTCCCTGACTTCTAAATCGTTATAGTAATTGCTACAACGATTTAGATTTTTCGATCAAGGTAGAATTTTGCTGACAGTCGAATTAATCATCAATGTACTGCCAACGGCTTGATTCTGTTGGCAATCCGCGCGGACGAACTGTTTCAGAAAATGGCTCAGCGCATCAGAAAGGGCCGCCCATGACCAAATCAGGCACGACAGATGCGTCCAAAGAAATCGCTCTCGCACCCGGCGAACGCCCGACTCTGAAGACCATCGCGCGGTTGTCAGGGCTGGCTGTACCCACCGTCTCGCGCGCCCTCGCCGATGCCCCGGACATCGGCCAGGACACCAAGCAGCGGATCCGCACTATCGCGCAGCAAATCGGGTATCGCCCAAACCGTGCGGGTGTTCGTCTACGGACGGGGCGAACCAATGTGATCAGCATCGTGATGTCGACCGAACACGACATGATGAACCATACGGCGCGCCTGATATCTGCGGTCGCATCCGCACTGCGCGGCACGCCATACCACATGATCATCACACCCTACTTCCCAGACGAGGATCCGATGGTTCCAATCCGGTACATTGTGGAAACCGGAAGCGCGGACGGATTGATCATCAACCAGATCGAACCGAACGATCCCCGCGTAGACTACCTGATCGAGCACAAGTTTCCCTTTGTGACCCACGGCAGAACAAGCGCCTGCGAACGGCACGCCTATTTCGACTATGACAACACGAACTACGGTGCGCTTGCGGTTAAGGCGCTAGTTGGTCGGGGGCGCAAAAACATCGCGATGCTGGCCCCGCCGCAAAACCAGACCTATGCCCAAAGCATGATTGACGGAGCAACCCGCATGGCCGCCGAACACGGTGTGCAATTCTCGGTTATCGAGGCCGCGAACGCGCACAATGACAATCCGGTCATCGAACAGGCCATGATCCCAATTTTCCAAGGCGACGATCGGCCTGACGGTCTGATTGCCCCCAGTATCGGTGGGTGCGTCACGATGGTCTCAACAGTCGAAAAGATGGGTTTTTTGCTGGGAAATGACTTCGACATGGTCGCCAAGGAGGCGATCACCTTCTTGCGCCGGTTTAGGTCAGGCATATTGGTCGTCGAAGAAAATATCGACCAGGCCGGCAACTTTCTGGCGCGCGCGCTCATGCACAGGATCAGCGCCCCTGACGAGCCTCCGATGCAGGCGCTCGACCGACCTGACGATACCGCGTTGCGCGTCGATTGATACTAGTTTCGGATACGCCCGAATGTTGACAGCCGGTTGATCTCATCCAACCGTTCCAGATTGACCACGGTCGACAACATCAGCCTGTCCTGGCTCCAGTCACCCGGCCGCTGAATCGCGACCGCCGTCAGCATGATCGCCGCAGCCAAAGGCAGCAGTGTCGCCATGTAAAGCAGGCGTGGCCGCCGCAAGTGGCGCATATCCAGCAAGGACATAATGCGCCGCTCCAAAAAACTCATGCGTCCATCCCGCAGCGCCGACCGGTCAGCCGTGACCAGCGTGACCTTGGGCACGGCAACCACGAACATACGGTCCCGTCTGAGCGTCTGCTGACACACTGCCAGCAGCGTATCGCAATAGGCGCGCACGTCGATCCGTCCGCGGGTCAGCACTTCGGCATCGCAGGACAACTCGCGCAAGTTCTCCACCTGCCGCTTCCATGCGTGAAAGGCCGGATTGAGAAAGAAGAACGGTTTCAGCGCCTCAAGCACGATTTCCCACTCGATGTCGCCCTGTCTCAGATGCTGGAATTCATGCGCCAGCGACACGCTCAATTCCTTGGGCTGCCCCAGCATGTGCGATGGAATAACAACGTAATAGTAGCGCAGCCCCCGCGTCGAAAAGGGCACCAGCGTCTTGTCCGACAGACGCAGTCGTATTCTACCGAATTGCCGCCACCCGTAGCTCGCCGATACAATGCGAAACAGGCAGAACATGGAAAACACCAAACGCGCGGCCCCAACAATCAGCCCGATCAAAAATGCCGCGATCACCGACCAGGCCACCCAACCGGCGGCATTCACAACGTTATTCAGAAACGTATCGCGCATGTTGACCAGCCGCTCAAACTCGGTCGCCTGCATGCTGAAGCCGCCATTCAGGTAGTACGCCACAACCATGTCCGACAGGTTCACGTTGACCGATTGCGCATAGCCGTTCGACTGCAGCGTCGCGAAGGTCAGGATCACAAAGGGCGACAGAACAATCACCACGAAAACGCTGTTCAACAACTGCAACTGCGTGGCGAAACAGTGACTCAATCCGAAACGGTGAAACATAAAACGCGCAACCGACCAAAGGCCATAGGCTACGACAAGAAGAATATTGGCATTGATAAAAGCGTCGAGCAGCGCGTCACCCGGAATCATTTTTCAACCTCCGATCCACAAGTGCCCGGATTTGCCCCAATGCTTCCTCTGTCAGCGCATCGTCATTGACCAGCCGCGCGACCAAAGACGCAGGCGTATCGTCAAACAGCTTCATCGACAGATCCTTGAGTGAACGTGTCTGGTACGCATCCTTGCCCAGCGTCGGCTTGAAGACGTGGCGCTTGCCATCCTTGCGGCTGGTCACAAATTCCTTTTGCTCCAGTATCCGCAGAATGGTCGCGGCCGAGGTATAGGCGAGGTTCCGATCTTCGGGCAGCTTGTCCAGAACGTCCCGTACGGTGCCCTCACCCAGATCCCAAAGTTCCGTCATGAACTCCAGTTCCACCTCGGTCAGCAGGTCGCTTTTCTTCTTTTGTCTCATACCGTCCTATCCAAGACGTATCGCTCACTCGTTATGCCCGAGGGAGTAAATACGAAAACTTTCGTTTCACAAAACGCTTTCTCACACCTTCCAGAAGCAAAAGATGCCCCAAGCAATGGCCAGACCCAGCGGGATCCAAAGCGGCTGACCCATCAAGCCCAGCCAAGCAAGGAAGATGTAGGCTGAACCTAAAAGCGAGATGAACAGCCGGTCACCCAGCGTGGTCGTCAGCCCAAGCACACCGCGCCGCTCTACCCCATCGCGATACTTGAACACCTCAAGCAAGCCTATGACAGCGATGGCCCCAAAGATGCAGCAGAACAGCGCAAAGGTTGCAGGTGTCCACGCCATCCAGAAGGCCGGCCACAGCGGGTCAGTCCAGGAAAACCCGGTCTCCTCCTGCTGATTGGCAACATTGCCCCAGCCCTGCGACCAAGCGGCCGTGGGTAAGAGTGCCAGAAGATACGGAAGTCGTTTCATCATACCCTCCCCAGAGCAAAGCCCTTGGCGATGTAGTTACGAACAAAGTAGATTACGATGGCCCCGGGGATGATCGTCAGCGTCCCCGCCGCCGCCAAAAGCCCCAATTCATAGCCCGCAGACGACGCCGTCTTGGTCATCTCCGCCGCGATAGGCTTGGCCTGAACCGCCGTCAGTGTCTTGGCCAACAGCAGCTCCACCCACGAGAACATGAAGCAGAAGAAGGCCGCCACGCCGACCCCGGCCTTGATCGTCGGCAGGAAGATCACGACAAAGAAATGCGGGAAGGAATAGCCATCGACATAGGCCGTCTCATCAAGCTCTTTGGGCACCCCCCCCATGAACCCCTCAAGGATCCAGACCGCGAGCGGGATGTTGAACAGGCAATGTGCCAGCGCCACCGCGATGTGTGTGTCGAACAGTCCGACTGAGGAATACAGCTGGAAGAACGGCAAGGCGAACACCGCCGCAGGGGCCATCCGGTTCGTCAGCAGCCAGAAGAACAACTGCTTGTCGCCCAGGAACCGGTAGCGCGAGAACGCATAGGCTGCAGGCAGCGCCACAGCGACCGAGATCACCGTGTTCAGCGACACGTAGATGATGGAGTTGATGTAGCCCCAATACCAACTCGGATCGGTGAAAATGACCTTGTAGTTGTCCAGCGTAAAGGTCTGCGGGAACAGGCTGAACCCCGACAGGATCTCGTTCGTCGTCTTGAACGACATCGCGACCAGCCAATAGATCGGCAACATCAGGAACGCGATGTAGAGGATCGGGATAAGGGACCGCTTTCTCATTTCGCGTCATCCTTCGTCATCAAGGTATAGAACAGCCACGACACCAGCAGCGTGATCGCGAAGTAGATCAGGCTCATCGCCGCAGCCGGACCCAGGTCAAACTGCCCAAGAGCAATCTTCACAAGGTCAATCGAAAGCAGGGTTGTCGAGTTGCCGGGTCCACCGCCGGTCAGAACAAACGGCTCCGTATAGATGTTGAAGCTGTCCATGAAGCGCAGCAGGATCGCGATGGTCAGCACCGTCTTCATTTTCGGCAACTGAATGTAGCGGAACACTTTCCAGGGAGACGCCCCGTCAATCTTCGCCGCCTGGTAATAGGCATCCGGGATCGACACGAGGCCCGCATAGCTGAGCAAGACAACCAGCGACGTCCAGTGCCACACATCCATGACAATGATTGTGATCCATGCCGCCAGCGGGTCCTGCGTCATGTCATAATTCACGCCCAGCACGTCGTTCATGAAGTACCCGAGCAGCCCGATCTTCGGCAGGGTAAAGATGTTCCACATCGCGCCAACCACGTTCCACGGGATCAGCATGGGCAGCGCCATCAAGACGAGACAGACCGGCACCCACATGCCCTTCTTCGGCATGGACAGCGCAATGATGATCCCCAGCGGGATCTCGATGATCAGGATCAGGAAGGTGAACAGGAACTGCCGCCCAAGGGCCGCCTGGAACCGGTCCGACCGCAGGATTTGCTCGAACCAGTCGAGGCCCTGCCAGAAGAACACGTTGTTCCCGAACGTTTCCTGTACCGAGTAGTTGACCACGGTCATGATCGGCACCAGCGCGTTGAACGCAACAAGCAGCAACACCGGCAGGACAAAGAACCATGCCTTTTGATTTTCGGTCTTCACTACGCCGCTCCCTCAACCTCAGTAGAAAGCCACCCGTCTCGATACAGGCGCGTGTGAGATGGCCGGAATGCCAAATGCACCTCTGCACCTTGTTCAGGCAGTTCACCTTCAATGATCGCCTTAACCGGAGTGTCGCCCACCATTGCTTCGACCACCGCGTGCCGTCCGACATCGGACACTTTGCGAACGCGCGCAGGCAGACCCGCGTCGGCCAGGGACACAAATTCCGGCCGAATACCGATCTGGGTCTTGCCCCCCTGCCCGGTCACCGCCCCTTCAAGCGCGACATGTCGCCCTTCGAAACGAGCGCCGCCACCATGTTCCTCGGCAGGCAAAACATTCATGCCGGGTGAGCCGATAAAGTGCCCAACAAACGTATGCTGCGGCCGCTCGAACAACTCGACCGGCGTGCCGATCTGCACCACCTCGCCCTCCTGCATGACCACCACCTGATCCGCAAAGGTCAGCGCCTCGGTCTGATCGTGGGTGACGTAGATCATCGTGGCCTTCACCCGCTGGTGCAGCTCCTTCAGTTTCGACCGCAGCTTCCACTTAAGATGCGGGTCGATGACTGTCAGAGGCTCGTCAAACATCACGACATTCACGTCATCGCGGACGAGGCCACGGCCCATAGAAATCTTCTGCTTGTTGTCAGGGCTCAGGTGTGAAGCCCGGGTGTCGAGCATCTCCTCGACCTCCAACATCGCCGCAATCTCGGCCACGCGGGCTGCAATCCGCGCCTCGTCCACGCCGCGATTGCGCAGGGGAAAGGCAAGGTTATCCCGCACTGTCATCGTGTCGTAGATCACCGGGAACTGGAACACCTGCGCAATGTTGCGTTGATTGGGCGGCAGGTCTGTGACGTTGTGATCGTCAAAAAGGATGCGCCCCTCGGACGGCGTAAGCAGGCCCGAGATGATGTTCAAGAGCGTGGACTTCCCGCAGCCCGACGGGCCGAGCAGCGCGTAGGCGCCCCCATCCTGCCAATCGAGATCGATTTCCTTGAGCGCGTAATCTTCCGGTCCTTCCGGGTTCGGCATGTAGGAATGGCGCAGGTTCGAAAGCGTGATCTTCGCCATCAGGCCACAAGCCTCCCATCTTCCGAGAAATAGAAGGCCTGGCTGGCATCCATATAGAAATCATGCGCCTCACCGACCTCATAGGGATGCACCCCATGCGCCAGCGACACCCAGCCTTCCGAACCCAACTCAAAATGCGCACTGGACTCCGAGCCGGACAATTCCGTTACCAAAACCTCACCAGATAATTTCACATAATCTGTCCCCGCGGGGACAGGCGTCACGTGATGCGGCCGGATCGCCAGCGTATACGCCCCATCAGGCAGATCCGCCGTAGGCCCCGAAACAGTCCAACTCGCGCCTGTATCGAGCGTCGCGGTTGTGCCGGTTTTCGACATCCGCGCCGCGTTGATCGGTGGATCGGAAAACACGCGCGCTGCTGTTAGGCTTTCGGGCTTTCTGTAAATCTCGGCGGTTGGTCCAAATTGCGTGACAACCCCATCATCCATGAGAGCCGTCCTACCGCCGAGCAGCAGCGCCTCTTCCGGTTCGGAGGTCGCATAGACCACCACGGCACCCCGCCCAGCAAACAGCTCCGGCAATTGCTCACGCAACTCCTCGCGCAACTTGTAATCGAGGTTCGCGAGCGGTTCGTCCAGAAACACTGCCCGGCTTTCCTTGGCAATCGCGCGGGCTAAGGCACACCGCTGCTGCTGCCCGCCCGACAATTCCTGCGGGCGGCGATTCAGCATGGGGCGCAGTTGCAGGATATCTGCCGCCTCTTCCACACGCCCCTGAATTTCAGACTTCGCCATGCCTGCAACCCGCAAGGGGGAGGCGATGTTGTCGAAGACCGTCATCTGCGGGTAATTCACAAAGAACTGGTGCACGAGGCTGATGTTGCGCTTCTGTGTCGACAGTTTCGAAACGTCGCGCCCGTCCATCCAGACCTCTCCGCTCGCCAGCGGATCGAGGCCCGCCATCAGCTTGATCAGGGACGTTTTGCCCGATCCGGTCTGACCGAGCAGGACGTTGAAATGCCCTGTCTCCAAAACCAGCGAAGTTGGCTTGATATGCGTGATCCCGCGGATCGTCTTGACCGCCGATTTCAGCTCGATTGTCATTGTTGGAAACCTTGTGTCCGTAAAAGGCCGGGGCACAACCAGAGCCCCGGCCCATGTCGGCCCGCCCCCACTCACAGGGCGGACCCACGGGGAGTTACTGCTGCCAGCGCGCGACCAGATCGTCGTAGTTGACGGTCTCACCCTGCGGCTTTTCGTTCTCCAGCTTCGGCTTGGCGCCGCCATTGGCGAACCACCATTCGGCGTCACGCTCTTCGTTCAGGCGTGGGCCGCAACCGCCGTAGACGCCAGCGGCTTCATCCGCCTGCTGCATCCGGGCCATGGTGATGTCCATCTCTTCGGCCAGACGGTCCATTGCTTCCTGCGGCGTGAAGGCACCCGAGTTCACGTCACCAATCTGCTGCCACCAGATCTGCGCCAGTTTCGGATAATCCGGCACGTTGATGCCCGTGGGCGACCAGGCCACGCGGTCGGGCGAGCGGTAGAACTCGACCAAACCACCCAGCTTGGGGGCACGTTCAGTGAACGACTCGTGGTTGACCGAACTGTCGCGGATGAAGGTCAGACCCACATGGGATTTCTTCACGTCGACCGTCTTGGACGTCACGAACTGGGCATAAAGCCAGGCTGCTTGCGCACGATCCGACGGTGTGGACTTCAGGAAGGTCCACGACCCCACGTCCTGGTAACCAACCTTCTGCCCTTCGGTCCAGTATGGGCCATGCGGGCTGGGCGCCATCCGCCAGAGCGGCATGCCATCCTCGTCCACCGTGTTGTTGCCTTCCGACTGCGGCTTCACCATGTCGGCGGTGAAGGCGGTGTACCAGAAGATCTGCTGGGCCACGTTGCCCTGAGCCAGAGCGGGCAGCGACTGGTAGAAGTCGTAGGACGCCGCACCGGGTGGAGCGTAAGCGCGCAGCCATTCGTCCCACTTGCGGATCGCGTAGACCGCCGCCGGACCGTTTGCAGCACCGCCTCGCGTGACGCTTGCACCGTTGGGGTTACAGGACCCGGCTTCCATGCGGATGCCCCATTCGTCGATCGGCACGCCGTTGGGCTCACCCACGGACCCAGCGCCGGCCATCGACAGCCACGCGTCAGTCATACGCCAACCAAGGTCGGGTGCGCGCTTGCCATAGTCCATGTGGCCGTAAATCGCGACGCCGTCGATTTCCTTGACGTCTTCGGAGAAGAATTCAGCGATGTCCTCGTAAGCGGACCAGTTGACCGGAACGCCCAACTCATAGCCGTACTTGGCCTGGAACGCGGCCTTGTACTCTTCGTTGTCGAACCAGTCCTTGCGGAACCAGTAGAGGTTCGCAAACTGTTGGTCGGGCAGCTGGTAGAGGTTGCCATCGGGGCCAGTCGTGAACTGGATGCCCATGAAGTCCTCAAGGTCCAGCGTCGGCGATGTTGTCGCCGCCCAATCACCCGCCATCTGTTCGGTCAGGTTGTAGGCCAGTTGCAGGCGCGAGTGCGTGCCGATCAGGTCAGAGTCGTTGACGTAGCCGTCATAGAGGTTCCGCTGGGTCTGCATCTGCGTTTGCACGGCCTGCACCACTTCGCCCTCACCTAGGATCTGGTGGTTTACCTTGATCCCGGTGATTTCCTCGAACGCCTTGGTCAGCACCTCGGATTCGTAGCCGTGGGTCGGAATGCCCTCGGACAGCACGTTGATTTCCATGCCGGAAAATGGCTCTGCCGCCTGAATGAACCACTCCATCTCCGACATCTGCTCTTCTTTCGTGAGCGTGGATGGCTGGAATTCCTGATCAATCCATTTCTGGGCTGCCGCCGTGTCGGCAAAAGCAGTCCCATGCCCCGCAATGACTGCAGCAACAGCCGTCGCGGAGAGAAGATACTTGCGCATCTTTCATCCTCCCAAATTTCTATGTGAG
Organism: Tateyamaria sp. ANG-S1; assembly: GCF_000814025.1. Classification (GTDB taxonomy): domain Bacteria; phylum Pseudomonadota; class Alphaproteobacteria; order Rhodobacterales; family Rhodobacteraceae; genus Tateyamaria. The sequence continues at coordinate 407,224 of NZ_JWLL01000003.1, forward strand.
CCGGTTTTCACCGACTTGTGATACGATAGGCGCAAAGTAAAATTTCTGTCAAACTAAAAAGTTAGTAGAAATTTATGACATAAAAACAATAACTTAATTCCAATCTGTCTCATCAAAGCCCTTTGGAACGTCGATGCGTCCTACACACATAACCGCGTGTTTGGGCAGCGGGCGATGTAGACCTCCGCAGTATCTCAATGTTCCCGCTACCCCATGAAAGAGAAGATTAAATGTCGAATTTTTCAGCCTTTAATTGAATGTTAAATGCAAATGACGTCTTGATACAGGTATCTGCGCACAAGGGGGCCGAGGCCCATTTCAATGAGAATACTTCACATCTTTCTGACGCTGCTCGCGCTTTTGACAACCGCTGCCGTCGCTGATGAAACCAAGCCAAGCATCCGGGTAGTAGCGGACGAATGGCCCCCCTTTTCAGGCGCGAACTTACCGCAGCAAGGACTGTCCTTGCATGTGATCACAGCCGTTTTCGAACACGCGGGCTATAATGTTTCCAGCGATGTCCTGCCCTGGGCGCGCATCATGGATGGCGTGCAACGCAATGAATTTGACGTTGTTGGCAGCCTGTTCTTCGATCCGGATCTGACCGACGTTCTGCAGTATTCACGACCATTTTACGCAACCGACGTTCGGCTGGTCCAGCGGGTCGGAGACGAACACAGCTACACCAGTGTGGCTGATCTAGCGCCCTATTCCATCGCTGTCGGTGACGGGTTGCTGTACGAAGATGAATTCGACAGCGCCGATTACCTGAACAAGATCACAGTGACCACGACGTTGCAGGCCCTGCAAATGGTGGCCTTTGGCCGCGCGGAATTGACGTTGGACAGTGTGGATGTGGTAAACTACGCGATGGGCACGCTTGAGCCTTCGCTCGCGGAACAGCTTGAGTTCGTGCCCGGTGTGATGACATCGCAAGAGGTTCACATGGCCATGCGAAAGGACTTTCCGAACCGAGATCAAATCCTGGCAGACTTCAGTGCGTCCCTGCTGGCTATGCAAAGCGATGGAACGCTGGCCGAGATTCTGTCCGAGCATGTTACACCTTAACGAATGACCTTTGTTCGGACAGCACTGAAAGACAGGCTGGGTCTGCGCCTTGTAGTGGTGACCCTGCTGGTCAGCACGGTGTTTTCCACCTTTGCGGCGGGCATACAGCTTTTTCTCAGCTATCAGCGTCAGGTCGGGGCAGCCTTCCAGATCGTTGACCGGGTCAGTGCGACATCGGTCGATCCGCTTCAAAATGCACTGTGGCAGTTCGACTTTGACCAGGTCGATATAATCCTGCGGGGGATACAGGCCGATCCCGCTGTCGCCCATGTGGAACTGCAATCCACGACCGGGCATGTGTTTGAGTTTGGCGATCCCGACTATGTGGATCGGCGCAACGAATTCGATCTGCTCCGAGAGCTGAACGGGTTGAACGAACCCATCGGAACGCTGACAATCTACCTGTCGCTCGACAGCATCTGGGCGGACCTTTGGGCGCAGTTTCTTGCTCTTGTTGCGACCAACCTGATCAAGGCCTATCTGGTCGCCTTCGCCTTGTTGCTTTTGTATTATTGGATGGTGACACGTCACCTGACAGATGTTGTTCGCCAGGTTGACGCATCCATATCCAATTCAACGCCGCTGAACCTGAGACTGGATCGCAACACGAAATCGAACACCGATGCCATCGACCGGATCGTGCTGGCGCTGAACGACATGAGCCAGCGCTTGACCCATCAGATCGGCACGCTGGAGAACGAGGTTGCGCAGCGCAAGAAGGCGGAGCGCGACGCTGTTGCGGCATCGCTGGCCCGCAAGAGGTTCCTGGCCAACATGAGCCATGAAGTGCGCACGCCGTTGAATGCGATGATGGGATTGTTTCAACTGATCGAGATGTCGGATGTGCCGGATCGCCAGAAACAGCAAGCCGCCACAGGGCTGGAGGCCGCCAAGGTGTTGCTGGCACAGCTTACTAACGTGCTTGAGGTGTCCCGGCTGGAGGCGAACGCCGTCAAGCTGAACCCGAAGAAGACACATCTTGCTGCGATCGCGCAGCAGTGGTGCGATACGGCGAACGGATCCGTGAAACGCTATGGCAAGGATATCGAGGTGCAGGTTCAGGTCGCCGACGAGTTGCCCGAAACCGTGCCCATGGACGACAAACGTGTCAGTCAAATTGTCCACAATCTGTGCGACAACGCGGCCAAGTTCACGACGCGCGGTTCGCTGTTGATAGATGTGCGCCGCGCGGACGGCGACAGTGCGGAGCCGGGGATGATCGAGATTTCGGTGTCCGATACGGGCCCCGGCTTGTCACCCGAAGACGCAGGCAATGTTTTTGAGCGGTTTCTACAGGTCGACGACAGCCTGACGCGGCGCTACAGCGGGACCGGTTTGGGCCTGTCAATCAGCTTTGACCTTGCGAAACTGATGGGCGGACATCTTGAGGTTGAGTGCCCTTCCCGCTATCTCAACTATACAACGACTTTCACCTTGCGCATCCCGACACAGGGTATCGAGGAAGCAGCGGCATGACTTCGACGTCAAAAAAAATCCTTTTAGCGGAGGATGACAGTTTCACCCAATACATGATGGGTGAGATTTTTCACACGCTTGGATACGAGTTCGAGATCGCCAAAGATGGCCAGGAATGCCAGGAGAAGGTGCACGCCAACCCCGATGCCTATGGCGTGATCCTGATGGACATTCACATGCCCCGCGTGTCCGGTGTTGATGCAGCTCGCAATATCCGCAGCGCGCCACAGCATCCGCCCAAGAACATTCCCATCATCGCAGTCACCGCAGACAGTGACTATCACGATGATACGACAATTTCGTCATCGGGTATGAACGGGTACCTGCGAAAGCCAATCGTTGCGTCCGAGATCAACGCCATCGTTGATCGCTACTGCGCGGCGCAATAGGCCCTGATCAGACCGATACAGCAGCCAGTAGATCAGGCCGCTTGATCGCGGACTTCGGGCCCTCCAGTTTCACAGCCCCGCGTTCCAGCACCGTAAATCTGTCGCCCAGATCGAATGCAAAATCAAAATACTGCTCGACCAGCACGATGGCCATTTGGCCCCGTTCCCGCAGTGTCGCGATGACATTGCCGATCTGCTTGATGATGTTCGGTTGGATGCCTTCGGTGGGTTCATCCAGCAGCAAAAGCTTAGGGTTTGTGACCAGCGCGCGCGCAATCGCAAGCTGTTGTTGCTGACCACCTGACAGATCACCACCCCGACGATACAGGAAATCCTTGAGGATCGGGAACAGGTCGAAAATCTCTGCCGGGACACGGCGCTCGGCCCGTGGTAGGCAGGCAAAGCCTGTTTCCAGGTTCTCCTGCACCGTCAAAAAGGGAAAAATCTCGCGCCCCTGCGGCACATAGGCCACGCCCTTCTGGGCCAAGGCGTGCGCGCTGAGCTTGCCGATGTCTTGACCGTTCAGACGGTAGTGCCCGCCGCTGCGGGCGTGTGTGCCCGAGATCGCCTTGAGCAGACTGGTCTTGCCCACGCCGTTGGTGCCCATGACGCAGGTCACCTCGCCCGGTTTTGCGGTCAAGTCCACGCCGCGCAGGATTTCACTGCCGCCGTAGTGCAGCGTCAGCCCTTCGATTTCCAACAGGTTATCGGCCAAGATACACCTCGATCACAGCTTCGTCCGATGTCACATGGTCAATCGACCCTTCGGCCAGCACGGAGCCTTCGTGCAGAACCGTCACCTTGCAGTTCAAGCGACGCACGAATTCCATGTCGTGCTCCACCACCACAACGGCCCGCGTCTTGGCCGCTTCGACCAGAATCTCGGTCGTGTGTTCGCGTTCGGCCGGGGTCATGCCTGCGGCCGGTTCGTCGACCAATAGCAATCTGGGCTCTTGGGCAAGCAGCATCCCGATTTCCAGCCATTGCTTTTGGCCGTGGCTCAGCTCGCCCGATTTGCGATCAAGCGCAGCGGACAAGCCAATTTCCTCGGCCAACTCGACCACTTTGTCCTGATCCGCACGGGACGCTCGAAAGCCAAGAACAGCCAAAGGCCCGCGTTTCTTTTTCAGCGCCAACATCAGGTTTTCGGCAACCGTCTGATCCTCGAACACGGTCGGGCGCTGGAACTTGCGACCGACGCCCGCCTGCGCAATCTGGCTTTCCGACATCGACAAGAGAGATTGCGACTTCTCACCCCAGAGTACGCGACCCTCATCCGGGCGCGTCTTGCCCGTGACAATGTCCATGAAAGTGGTCTTGCCCGCGCCATTGGGCCCGATCACGGCGCGCATTTCGGCCTCACCAATCTGAAAGGTCAGGTTGTTGATGGCCTTGAACCCGTCAAAGGATACGGAGACGCCCGAAACTTCGAGAAGGGAACTCATTTCTCAGCCTCCTTTTCGCGCAGGGCACCGACGTCGGGGCCAAGGTCTGCGCCGTGCCGGTTCGGTGACGTGCGCGCAGCGATCAAATCGAACAATCCGCCCAACCCTTTGGGCGCAAAGAGCGTGACGACAACAAAGGACAGGCCCAAAAGCACGGTCCACCAGTTGACCCACTGGATCGTATAGAAGCCCAAGTTGATGTCGGGGGCCTGACCGCCCGTGAAATAGGTGGACAAAAGCGAGACGAAAGCGGCCCCCATGACGGCGCCATAAAGCCGCCCCCTGCCCCCGATGGCGACCCAGACAGCCAGGTAGATGGACGCGATTGGCGCAATCTCAGCCGGGTTGATGATGCCCGCTTGCGGATAGTAGAGCGCACCAGCGATGGCTGCGATGACCGCTGTCAGGGTGAAAACAAACAGTTTGTAGGCCTCAACCGGGTAGCCAAGAAACCGCACGCGGCTTTCATCATCGCGAATGGCCCGGATGACCGACCCAAATTTGCCGGACACGACCCATGTGCAAAGCAGGAAGCCAATGCCGAGTGCCAAAGCCGAGGCCCAGAAAAACCAGATCGACACGGTGGATTGCGGCACGTGCCCAAGGCCCGGCAGATTCTGCAGGCCCGACAGTCCATTGTTGCCGCGCAGGCCACTGTCGTTTTGGAAAAGGTACAGCGCCAGGGCCAGCGTCATGGCTTGGGTCAGGATCGACAGGTAGACGCCCGTGACCCGGCTGCGGAAGGCGAGCCAGCCAAAGACCAACGCCAGCAGGCCCGGCACCAAAACAACGGCGGCCAGTTGCAGCGGCAGCGAATGCGCCACGGCCCAGATCGGCGGGAATTCAGATGCACCAACAACGCCAAAGATCTGCGTGGCAATCCCGTCGGAGATTTCTTGGGCCGTAGGTGGCAGGGGGGCGGCGGAGAGGCTTTGCACCACAATGATTTCCGTGCGCGCATACATCAGCCACATGCCGATGGCGTAGCCGCCAAGGCCAAAAAACGCCATGTGCCCAAGGCTGAGAATACCGCAATAGCCCCACACAAGGTCCATGGCCAATGCCACGAGGCAGAGGCACAACGTCTTGCCCAGTGTCTTGACGAAACTGGTGGAGATCACGCCGATCCCGAACCCTTCAGACAGGATCGTGACCCCAAGCGTGAAGAGTGCGAGGCAGCCGAGGAACACCAGAACGACCGGATAGCGTTTGACGATGGGCTGACGTGCCGGGGCGAATGTTGTGTCGGTCATCGCCTATGCCTCCGCCGCGCGGCCCTTGAGGGCGATGATGCCCTTGGGCCGGAATTGGATGAACAGGATGATGAAGAGGATCATGTAGGTCTGTGCCGCCAGTGTGTTCGACGGGTTCAACCACTCGATCCCCTTTTGCAGTGTGCCGACCATGGTGGCGCCCAAAAGCGTGCCCCAGATGTTGCCGACACCGCCCACGACCACGGTCATGAAGGATTGGACGATATAGTCGCTGCCCATCTCGGATGTCACTTTGGCGTAAAGCCCGATAGCGACACCGGCGATGCCCGCGATGCCGGAGCCGAAGCCGAAGGTCAGCATGTTGATGCGGTCAGGGTTGATGCCCATCGACGCCGCCATGCGCGGGTTTTGCGTGACCGCGCGCACTTCCAGCCCCAGCCGGGTGCGGTTCATGACGATCAAAAACAGGGCCAGGAACAGAAGGGCGAGGACGAAAATCGCAATACGGATGTAGCTGATCGACACGATGTCATTGAAGACCAGTGAGCCGTCCAGCCAGTCCGGGGCCGTGAGCGGACGGGCTTGGGTGCCGAAGATGTTCTTGGCCAATTGCTGGAGCGCGATGGAAATGCCGAAGGTCGCGAGCAGCGTTTCCAGCGGGCGGTGGTAGAGCCAGCGGATCACCAGCCGCTCCATCGCGACGCCTGTGCCGAATGTGACCATGAAGGCGAGTGGGATGGCGAGGAGGATGCTGAGCGTGTAGTCAGACACGAAAAGCTGCACGACGTAGCCCGTGTAAGCCCCCATCATAATGAACTCGCCATGGGCCATGTTGATGACACCCATGACACCAAATGTGATGGCGAGGCCGATGGCCGCGAGGAAATAGATCGACGCGAGTGACAGGGCGTCAAGGCCAAGGTCGATGGTCTGGTTCACAGCGACCTTGTTTTCGATGCCCTTGAGGACCGCATGCGCAGCCAGCGCGACCTCTGGCGACACGGCGCTGTAGCGTTCGAAGAAGACGAACTGGCTGAGCGTTTCGCTGACCTCGGCGTCGGTTGCAGCAGCTTCCACTGCACCCTGCTGGACCAATGCCGCATAGGCGAGGTCGCGTGCCGTCTCGGTGTTGAGCGAGGCGACCTGAAGGCCGCCAACGGTATCGCCGTCGATATTGGCAATTAGCGCCGCCTTTTGTGCATCACGCGAGATACGCTCGACCGCCAGGTCTTTGAACACCAGCAGCGCATAGGCGGCATCCAGACCAAGGGCGTCTGTTCCGGGCTCGATCTGGCGTACGACGTCAGGGCTGTCCGGCACGGTGCTATCGACATCCAACTGCGTGACGACAAGAGGGTTGAGTGCGGCGCGAACGTCCACGCCCAGGTCGCCCTCGAAACTCTGGATGGCAGCAATCCGTTCGGCGTCTTCCTCGGCAAAGCGAATGGTGAGGATGCGCTCCAGCCGCTTCATGCGCTGCGCGATATTTGCATCGCTCTCGGCGTCAACCACCGCGCGCAACGCGGCAAGGTGGCTTTCGTCCGCATCTCGCTCAATCGCGTTCAGCGCGGCAATGCGCGCGCGTGGGTTCGGGTCGGTCAACTGAAAGCGAACGAGGGCCGCGCTGATCAGACCACGAATGCCGCTATTGGGCTTGAGCTGTTTGTAGGCTTTGTCCTCGAACTCGCCCAGCGCAGCGCCTGTGGCAAAGTCGAAGGCGCGGATGGTGCGGCGGTCGATTTCCTCGGCGTAGACGAAAAGCCCCGTGTCCTTGTTCTGCCACATCTCCTTCTCGCGCCAGCGTTCCAGCACGGTCTGCGCCTCGTCCAGACCGCTTGCGGCCAGAGCGTCAATCGCGGGGCCGATGGTGCGCCGCGAGCTTTTGGCGATAATCTCGCCATGCTCTTGCAGCAAGCGCTGGATCGGTGCCTGAGCATCCTGGGCGGAGACAGGCAAAGCGGCCAGCGTCACGAAAAGGGACAAGGCCGCAACAAAGAAGCGACGGAAAACCGACATGGGCATCCAATCCTAGATGGTGATCGGGGGCAGTTACCCGCCCCCGAAGGTTCAAATCAGTAGTTCGACTTGATCTGGACGCAGGTGGACGTCTCGGTGTTGTACATCCCGCAGCCCAGCTCTTTCCAATCGGACACCAGCACAGCCGATTCCGGCAGGAAGTCTGTCCAGGCGTCGCCCGGCACTTCCTCGGTCTGGCTGATGATGTCGAACTGGCCGTCTTCCTGGATCTCACCGATCAGGACCGGCTTGGCCAGGTGGTGGTTCGGCAGCATGACAGCCGTACCCCCGGTCAGATTCGGGAACTCCTGACCGTACATCGCGGTGCGGACAGCGTCGACGTCAGTCGTGCCTGCTACAGTGGCAGCATTCACCCACATGTTGAAGCCGATGTAGTGCGCTTCCATGGGGTCGTTGGTCACGCGGTCTTCACCCATGCGGGCTTTCCACGCTTCGACCCATGTCTCATTGGCTTCACTATCTGCCGACTGGAAGTAGTTCCATGCCGCCAGGTGACCGACCAGGTTCGATGTGTCGAGACCGGCCAACTCTTCTTCACCAACCGAGAATGCGACGACGGGGATGTCGTCAGCCGAGATGCCCGCAGCAGCCAGTTCCTTGTAGAAACCAACGTTGGCGTCACCGTTGATGGTCGAGATCACGCCGACCTTCTTGCCGTCCGCGCCCAGCGCCACAACGTCAGCCACGATCTTGGACCAGTCAGAGTGACCGAAGGGCGTGTAGTTGACGAAAATGTCTTCGGCCGGAATGCCCTTGTCCTTCAGATAGGACTCGAGGATGTTGTTGGTCGTGCGCGGATATACGTAATCTGTGCCCAAAAGTGCGAACTTTTCGACTTCCAGTTCTTCCAAGAAGTAGTCGGTCGCCGGGATGGCCTGCTGGTTGGGGGCCGCGCCGGTGTAGAACACGTTTTTCGAGCTTTCCTCGCCCTCGTACTGGACCGGGTAGAACAGCAGACCGTTCAGTTCCTCGATCACGGGCAGCACGGATTTGCGGCTCACCGATGTCCAGTTGCCAAAGATCACGTCGACCTCGTGCACGGTCAGCAACTCGCGCGCCTTTTCCGCAAAAAGCGGCCAGTCAGATGCCGGGTCCACAACCACAGCCTCAAGCTGGCAGCCCAGAACACCACCGGCGGCATTCTGCTGTTCAACCAGCATTTCCATCGTGTCTTTCAGCGTGGTTTCCGAAATCGCCATGGTCCCCGACAGCGAGTGCAGAACGCCAACCTTGATCGGGCAATCCTGAGCAGCGGCAGGCAGCGCTGCCATCACAGCCAACGCAGCCGTTGTGGTGAGAAGTTTTCTAGACATCGTGTATCCCCTTGCGTGTCGCGCAGGGCGTTGCATTCGGAATACCGAACATCCATATGCCCCCCTACGCATTTGATGCGGAGTGCGGTGGCGTTTTTTGGTTTCCTAGGCCGACGCCATCGCACGAACTTTGGGCAGTGACGCCCGCCGCAAGTGGTATCGCCCTGCGCGCTGTTCTCACCCGCTGGCGCTCAAAAAATGGGCCGATACGCATGTGGCTGCAGTTTTTTTACGCTTCAAATATGAAATCGCACAAACAATAGGCGCTTCAGGTCTTGGAGCGCGGGATTATGTTCGAACCACGATCAAGGCATCTGCACGCAATGATTGAACTTGCCCGCTTGTGGAAGGCATCCACAATGTGACCTTTTCCAGCGTCATGCCGCTGCAACAGACCCACCGTCCGTGACGTCGAGGCACAGGGGGGCACCCAGTTTGATCTGCGCCTCCTTATCCGATGTGACGATCAGGCAGGCCGCGCCAATTTGCTCGAAGTGGGTCAGAAGACGGGTCAGCGCCGCGCCCTTCAACCCGATTTCGTCGGCATCGATCAGGGCAAGGTTCGGACGGGCAATAAGCCCGCGCGCAAGGAAAAGCCGCCCACGCTCGGTCGCCGTCAGATTACGGCGCCCTTCCGCCACTTTGCCATCCAGCCCGCCAAGGCGCTCTGCGGTGTCACTCAGGCCCGCTTGCGCGATCACGTTCAGCAGCTTTGCATCTTTCGGGCTACGCCCTGTGCCCAGTGTCAATTCGCGGCGCAAAGACCCTTTGAGCGTCGGCGCATGGGGCCCGAGATACAGGATGCGCCCACCTGACAGTGCAGCGGGCACATTGCCCAGCACCTTCAACATCCCGTCCTGCGGCGGCGTTTCGAACCCGGCAAGGGTCAGAAGCAGGCGGCTTTTGCCGCAGCTTGGCGGTCCGGCCAAACGGCGCATCGCGCCGCGGTCCAGCAGCAGATCAACAGGCGCAACACCGGGCCATTGCACATCTTGCATCTCAATCGCGGGCGCTTCGGGGTCCGCCTTTTGTTTTTTAAGCGCGGGCATGCGCGGTGCTGCCAGCGCCGCATCCAGCTTGGCGCGCGCGACGCCGAATGCCTTTTGCCGATCCCGCGCTTCGGCAAGATGGCGCAGCGGCCAGACCACGAGGGCCAGCGACGTCAGCGCAGCCACCGCGTCCGCGACGCTCAGTTGCAGATCCAGACAGACCCACAGGCACAGCGCACCCGCGATCCCTGCCGCGGCATCGGGCATGGCGCGGACCGTTTCGGACAGCCAGGCGCGCCACACCGCGGCGCGCACGATCTTACCCGACTTCTCATCAAGCGCGCGCAACTCCTTTTTCACGCGCCCGGAGCGGCGCAGCGCGATGCCCTGTGGCAACCGCTCGGCCAGGTCAGCGGCCATGCGCGCACGCTTTGACCGAAGGGTGGCGTGCGCGTCCGCGAGGGGACGGCCCAGCCAGAAGATTGCAATCATCACGATACCAATTGGCACCGCAGCGGCGAGCGCGAGGCGCGGCTCAAGCCAGTAGAGGATCAGAAATGCGGCGGGGATCGTCGCCCCGGCGGAAATAAAGCGGACAAGTCCGCGCGCCACCCACCCCTTGAACGCAGTCAGATCACCGACATAACGCAGGGCGGTGGCACCGGCCCGACGGCGGGCCATGGCACTGGCGGGCATCTTGGTCATATGAAGAAACAGGGTCCGGCGGATGGCGGACACATAGCTTTGCGCTGTCCGCTCGCCAATCGCGCCCTCGGCAGAGCGCAGGGCGAAGATGGCAAAGCCTGCGGCAACCATCGCCAACAGGGCGTGCATGGGCACAACCCCGCTGCCGTCCCGCAGCGCACCGATCACGTCGCGGGTGGCAAAGGCGGTCACGACCATGGTGACCGCCTGTCCGATCGCCAGGCAGACAAGGACACACAATCCCATCCACCGGCGATCGGCTGCTATGCCAGGTCTACGGCTCATGCCACATGCTCCGAACGGGCATCCGACAGCAGAGTATGCAGGGAGCCTGCCGTTGCGGGGTCAGACAAATCCTCGCGCGACAGAACCGGCAGGCCAAGCGTTTCGGCCTCGCGCGCGGCAAGCGGCGCTTGCGTCATCAGACCGGTTTGCGCAATGGGCGTGATGTCGTGTTCGGCAAGCCATGCCAACGCCCCGCGCGATGCCAGCGCACCGGGTGCCGCAAGAACGAACGCATCAAACAGCGCCCGGTAGCTGGGGCGGCTCAACAGCTCGGCTGTTTCCACCTGGGTCACACCGTCCGCCAGTTCGACGATTGCAATATCGCAATCAGATGACGCGGACAGAAGCGTGCGCGTGAGCGTGTCGATGCACTCAACCGGCTGACGGAAGGTCGAGGCAAATCCCGCGTCGGTGAAGTCCAGCGTGCGTGCGGCACCCGCCGCTTCATACTGGTGCACGTCGCCGAACGATCCGGTGCCTGTCGCCTTGATCGCCGCAACCCGGTCGCCAAAACGGGTGAAGCCGTTCACAAGGCCAGCCGCCGCAGCGGTCTTGCCCGCGTTCATGCCGGTGCCCAGCACGCCGATGACCCGCGCCGGTGCGGCCCCGTGGCTTGGCGCAAGGGCAAATTGGTCAAGGTTCAGCACGCAGCCATCGGCGTCTGCCAACCGGCCGATCACGGACAGGCTGGTGGGACATTTCACCTTGCCGTTTCGCGACTGCATCTGGCCGATGACCCCGCCTCCGGCCAACAGGTCCGCGCCATCAGGCGACAGAACGGCGATGCCTTCGAACTGGTCCTCGGCAAAGCGGTCGCCGCAGGCCAGCACGATCCGGTCCTTGGGATAGAGCGCAGAGTAGCGCCCGTCGCTCAGCTGCAACCGCTTGTGGCTGCCGATCTGCTGCACTTCGGCCAGCACCAGATCACCGGAGCGGGCGGCCGTCAGGTCGCCATCCAGCTTCTGCACGACCCTCGGCGGCACACGTCGGGTCACAAAGCTCCATTTGGCACCTGCAATCTGAGGGCCTGCGTCGGTATTCATATCAAGAAGATGCATCATGCCACCTTTTCAAGTTGGTCCTGGCCGCAAAAAAGCGGGGTTTGGTTTTCGGAAGGGAGGTCTGGAACAAATGCGCGATCCAGCCGCGCATTCGCGACACAGTCGGAAAAGCTGTGCACGCAGTTGGGCATCAGGTCGAAGGTGACGCGCGGCTGCATTCCGACGCGCCGCGCCGCCCGGATAGCAGCGGCCGTCCACCGGCGCGCACGTGCAACCCGGTTGACCCCCTGCTGCGCGTTGGTCTGGGCGTCCTGGCGCAGGTTTCGATCCTGCTGAACGTCAAGCGCACCGACACTCACATGCACCTCCCGGTTCAGGAAGTGCTTGAGGTTGGCGCGCAAACGAAACTCTCGCGCGTTGCAGCCCTCGCCCATGGCAAGCGGAAAGGCTCCGCGCGCGTCGGGGAAGGTCCACCAGCCAGGCGCCACGAGGCACAGCCGCGCCACTTGATCAGGATAGAGCCAGGCAAAGCGGTGCGCGAATTGCGCGCCGCCGGAGAAGCCTGAGATGTCGGGACGGTCATGTCCAATCACCCCTTCATCCCGCAAGACACGCAGCAGCGAAACCAGCGCCCAGTCCGACCGTTGCTTGCAGGCCGCCAGTTGGTAGCGGCGCCACGACGCCAGGTCGAAGATCGGCAGGACCAGTGTCCTGCCAGTTGCATCGGCCCGAGGTGCGAGCAGATTGGCCATAACCTCAGTCTCACGGTTCAGGCCGTGGACCGCGACGACGGGGGCCAGGTCAGTGCGGCCCGCGTCAGGGTGGATAACCCACGCACTTGGAACAACGCCCGGTATCCCGTGACGAAAGTGAATGCGTGCCATGGGTCAAGCCGCCTCTGCCAGTTTTGCGCGCGCCTTTTCAGTCGCGGCGGCGGCCTTGGCGCGCATGTCGCCCGGCAACAGGTCAAAGATGATGTGGATCCGATCCTCATCTCCATCGTTGAAGGCCTCGTGCATCTGGTCGTTGTCAAACCACCACAGCTCACCCTCTTTCATCCGGATTTCCTCGTCCCCGGCCTTCATCCAGGACCCGGCAGAGGACTTCAGGACGAAGTGATAGCGACCGCGGAACCGGTAGTACTCACCACGGTCGATATGCGGATACACGCGCCGACCGCCGGGCAGGCAGACGATCTTGGCCCGGCTCATATCGGCGTCGAGCTCGTTCGCCACATCCTCGATAAAGCCGCGGGCCAAGGGGAAGTTGATGGATCCGCTGGTCCAGCGGCTTTCATGGACGTCGCGGCGTTTGCGGCCAAGGATCATGGACTTACGCAGCCCCCGCAAGGGAATGGCAAGCGCTTCACGCTGAACCGCAATCTTGTCCTGGCGGCCCGTGGCTTGCGCCCACGCATCATCGACACTGGCAATCTCGTTCAGGAACGGTTTGACATCCACGTCGCTCCGGATCCGCTTGAAGTATTTCATGTCGTTCTCCTTGGTGTTGTGCACGGACCACCGCGGCGCGTGCTTTGAAAATGAGGGGGGCGTTACGACCAGGCCGGGCCGGTCAGGGGCCTGAAACAGCCGACGGCACGCTGCACCACACACTGCGGCCAGAGGGCAGGTGTCGTTTTGGCGGGGCGAGTTACACATCACACGACCTCCCACTGAAGATCGCTGATCACAGAGGCGCCATGGCGATCAAATGCGCCCGTGAGTGGTGGATGTGCGGCGCAGGTTCTGATGTTCGAGATCGTTGGCATGTGCGATCAACCTTTTGATGTCACGGCAGCGGGGTGCGCCGTTGGTTGATCAACAGATTGTGTACCGCTCAAACCCGGTCGATAGGTTGGCGGTTTAAGAACGGGCCGGAATCGGGCCTATACCTTTGGTTTATGGCGGTCCAGGCACGTCAAAACGCGATTAAATACTTGAAATTAAATTATATTTTTTGAGTCCCAAAATAGCGCAGCTTTTGAAAAATTCCGCAAGAAACTTGCAGGTTCCCACCCCCTGAGCGCGCACAAAAACAGGCCTTACATCACCGGTTTATGCCGGGGCTATTGATAGACATTTCCAGGCGGCTCCGAGCACTTGAGAAATATCAAATGCACCGCCCGTTCACGACGAGAACGACCGCCATACCCGGTATAAAAATCGACTTATTATCGTCTGTGGTGTTTGGAAAATGGTGCAGTTGACCAGACGAACCTAGAACCTGCATCGCTCGTTTCTCTGCTTGATGAGTTGGAAGATTGGGGTGCCGTCATAAATGCGGAACCGGAGCTTGTTCGTTGGTTTAGTGAGTTCGAAGCAGCTGCAGCGCCGCCAATCGGAAGTCCAAAGAGCAAAGCACGAACGGCGTCCACGCCGCGCAAGCGAACACGAGGACCGTCGCTATGAGCGGATCGCAGAAAAACGCCGCGAAGCGCACCACTATCTCGNNGCGCAGATTGCTGAGGCCTATGGCCATGTTCAATCAATCCGTACGCTGCTGATGCAGGCGCTCGGGAAACAGGGATGATCCTTGAAGGCAATGAGCGCGGACATGGAGCTGAGTTAGCGCGGCACCTGCTCAATCCGCGCGACAATGATCACGTGACTGTCCATGCTGTTGAAGGCTTCATTGCTGATGACCTCCATGGGGCCTTCACTGAGGCCGAAGCGATTTCGGGCGGCACGCAATGCCACAAGTACCTGTTCTCGCTGTCCCTCAATCCACCGCCGGGACCAGCAGTGCCCGTTGAGGTATTTGAACAAGCGATTGCATCGGTCGAAAAGAAACTGGGTCTTAACGGTCAACCCCGCGCTATCGTCTTCCATGAAAAGCTGGGGCGCCGTCACGCCCACTGCGTGTGGTCACGGATCGATGCGTGCCAGATGAAAGCGATCAAGCTGTCGCACTATAAACGCAAACTCATGGACATTTCGCGCGAGCTGTATCTGACCCATAATTGGGATATGCCAGACGGCTTCCGCGATCATGAGGCGCGTGACCCACAAAACTACTCCCGGCAAGAAGCTGGACAAGCCAAACGCGCTAAAGCCGACCGGGAAGATCTGAAGGCTATGTTCTGCCGATGCTGGGAACAATCGGATTCTCGCGCAGCCTTTGCCGCAGCGCTCTGGGAAGAAGGTTACATGCTTGCACGAGGTGACCGGCGAGGATTTGTCGCCGTTGATGCCTCGGGGAAAGTTTGGTCGCTCTCTCGTTGGTGCGGCGTTAGACCAAAGGAATTGCGGGCGAGATTAGGATCAGAGAAATCGCTGTGGTCCATTGATGACGCGAAAGCTGCGTTCGACGGACTGGACGCACGAAAGTCAGCACCAGAAGAGACAAAGCGCGATCCTGAGTTTGAGCGTCGACTGAAATCGCTGGTCGAGCGTCAGCGTTCAGAACGCATTCAGCAGCGGGCCGCACATGAAAGCCGCAGAACTAACGAGCTAAAGGCACGACAGAAACGTCTACCGACGGGCTTGAAAGCTGTATGGGCGCGGCTGACGGGTCGATATCAGGCGTTGATTGAGGGGATCGACAAAGAAGCCAAGACCGCTGAGGCGCGTGACAGGCAAGAGCAGCAAAATCTGATCCACCGGCACTTAACCGAACGGAACGCATTGGATCTGGAGTGGTCACAGCCAGACATTTTAAAGGAGTTGTTGGCGTCATTTGAGACCGCAACCTGCCCCGACCCTCAACAGAAGCTCGTCCTGCCACCAGACGATATCCCCTTCACGCGCGAACAGTTGATCGCTGATCCGGCACAGATCTTGGGTCACATCTCGCACAAGAAAGCTCGCTTCACACGAACCGACATTCTGCGCGAATTGTCGAAGCGCATTCCTGATCCGATGGCGCTGCGGGCGGCTGTGGACACGGCCATGGCATCACCCGACCTGCTTCGGCTCGGCGAAAGCGGCGATGTTACCACCAAGAATTACCATGCTGCCGAAATCAGCTTGAACATGAGTTGTGCTGCACTGTCTGCCTCACGTGGTGCGGCTGTGGATGGGGCTTATATCGCACAGGCTATCAGCACGCAGGATGCTCAGATGCAAAATAGCTTTGGCGGGCGATTGAGCGAAGAACAACGCGCGGCGCTGCATCACATTCTTGGACCAGAACAACTCGCCTGCGTCGTCGGGTTGGCCGGGGCCGGAAAAAGCACAATGCTGAGAACCGCTCGAACCGCCTGGGAGAAACAAGGCGTCACCGTCCATGGGGCAGCATTGGCAGGAAAGGCTGCTGAAGGTCTGCAATCGGCCTCCGGCATCAACTCCTGCACGCTGGCGTCTTTAGAGGCAAGTTGGGAGAACGGTTGTAAGCCGATTGCGTCTGGCGATGTGCTCGTGGTCGATGAAGCGGGCATGATTGGCACCCGTCAAATGATGCGCTTTGCCAACAAATTGCGAGACATCGGTGCTAAGCTAGTGCTCGTCGGTGATCCCGACCAGTTGCAACCCATTGAAGCTGGGCGTCCTTTCTGCCACTTGATCCAAACCCACGGTGCGGCCCGCCTCACCGAAATCCATCGTCAGCGCGACCAGTGGCAACGCGAAGCCTCACGCGATCTCGCCGAAGGACGTGTGCGTGAAGCGATTGAAAGCTATGAAAATCGAGGCTCCGTCGCTCATCAGTCATCGCGCGCAGCCACTCTGGCAGCCTTGGTCGAAGACTACGTGAGCGATGTTGAGATAAATGGAGACAGCGGCTCGCGACTTGCCTACGCACACCGCCGTAAGGACGTCTTTGCATTGAACCAAGGTATCAGGGCAGCGATCCGATCAGCCGACCAGTCGAACCCTGAAGCCCTGTTTGAGACGGAAACAGGCCCGCGTGCCTTCGCCGAAGGTGATAGGATCGTGTTCACGCGCAACGACAGGGCCATTGGCGTCAAGAACGGCATGCTGGGTACTGTGACTAATGCAAACCGTAGTGAAATAGCGGTCAGGCTAGATCATGAGGAAAGCCGCTCCATTGGCTTCGATCCCAATACCTATCGCGCCTTTGATCATGGCTATGCCGTGACCATCCACAAATCCCAAGGCGCAACCGTGGATCGGTCTTATGTGTTGGCTTCAAGAACGATGGATGAACCGCTGACTTACGTGGCTATGACGCGGCACCGAGAAAGCGCACAGCTTTACATCAATGAAACAGATCAACCAGCTTGGTCGGAACGTCGCTCGCCAAGTCATTTTCCCAGATTGCAACGCAAAATTCCTGGGCCGCGTCGCTGATCACGTGATGACCCCTATGCGAACGATGCTGCCATTGGCCATCGCACCGGCGGACGGGCAAAGAGCGGACAAAGCGCTCTTTCGCTGCGGTTGCACCAGTGTCGGCTTTATGGTTCGTGAACATACTACTTCTCGCATTGGCGGGCTTTGACATGCCAGCACAACAGTCAGTAGCTGTTGCGATAACCATGAGCATCGCAACACAGCAATGGTCTGCTAGCTGCCAAAGTATTTCCGAGCATCCTTTGTAAATACCCGATCATGGGGACGCTACATGTGCCGGCAGCGTCCCCACTTTTCAGCCTTAGCTGAACAGGAAGTTGCCGTCGCCAAGCAATCCCGTCTGGTCGCCGGTCAGCTGCAAAGAACCTTCATTCCCATAGCGCACAATGGTGATGTCATTCCCGGCCTCGTAGAAGATGGTGAGTTCTGTAAAGCTTGTCACCGTGGTGTTTTGGAACTCAATGATGTCGTCAGCCGCCACGAAGTCGGTGATCTGTTCCCGCCAAACAGGTGCGTCATCGTCACCTGGGGCACGGAACACAAATGTGTCTTGGCCTGCACCCCCACTCAACGTGTCGACGCCGCTGCCACCTATGATCGTGTCGTTGCCTACCCCGCCATCAACCCTGTCGTTTCCGTCACCCGCAAAGACCCTGTCATCGCCGTCATCGCCATAAATGCGATCAGCGCCAGCTCCACCGTGAATGCTGTCGTCGCCGCCATCGCCATAAAGGTCATCATTACCGCCGCCACCGTTCAGCGTGTCGTCGCCTGCACCACCCTGCAGCGTATTGTCGATATCGTTGCCGGTCAGGCGGTCAGCGAACTGTGAGCCGATCAGGATTTCGATGCTGGTGATGACATCACCTTCAGCGTGACCGCCCGAGTTTGTACCATTTGTGAGGTCAATGGCCACAGCCGCATCTGAAGCAACATAGCTGGCCACATCCAAAACGCCTCCACCGCCATCAATTGTGTCGGCTCCGGCACCACCTTCAAGGACATCACGGCCTTCACCGCCGTAAAGGACGTCATTGCCGTCTTCTACGTTTAGCAGAAAGCTTTGATAGCCGTCTTCCGTGAGAGCGTCTTCTGTTGGCTCTCGCCATATCCGTCCCTCAGCGAAGCCGTACGCAATGTAGTGTCGAGTTGCTTCAGAATAGTCGTTCACAAATGCTGCGCGAAGGTCTGCGTAGTTGCGGAGGTATTGCTCGGGATCGAATGAAAGGGTCCTGCCAGGGTTTTCTGCTGCGATCTCATGCTGACCGTAAACCAGGTAGTGCCGGACAGCCTCTTGAAGATTCATACCGACGACTTGGATGATGTCGTTGTTAGCGGCCAAGTAGGACAGCGCGTCAAACGAGATCGTGCGACCTTCGGCGGCGCCATAGTTTGCATAGTGCCAACGGCCACTGGCCGCATCCGTTGCCACGAGGTCCGAATAGGAGGCCAAATACAAGAGCGCCGTGTAGTCATCGGCCTGCGCGTGCATGGTCGGCGGCACATACAGGTTCAGCTGCGGTGCGGTGAATGCATTGCCGATCAGATAATCATCGCCCTCGTCGCCGTACAACGTGTCAGAACCGGTTCCTCCAGACAACAAGTCAAAGTGCTCGCCGCCTCTTAGGACGTCATCGCCATCATTACCGAAGAGACGATCATCCCCACTGTTGCCGTTTAGCTGGTCATTGCCTTCGCCACCCGTCAGTTGGTCGGCACCATAGCCGCCATGCGCGATATCATGGCCTTCACCACCAAAGATGTTGTCATCACCTGTCTCGCCTAGAATGATGTCGTTACCGGCGTCACCACTCAGGAAGTCTGATCCTGTGAAGCCATGAATAGTATCGTTTCCAGCGTCGCCCCAGATACGGTCGGCTCCGGTGTCACCGTTGATTACGTCATTGCCGTCGCCACCAGACAACTGATCTGAACCAGTGCCCCCGAGGATACTATCTGCACCTTCGTCGCCCCAGATGCTGTCAGCACCGGACAAGCCAAGAAGGGTGTCGTTGCCGGTACCGCCCGCGATTACATCACGACCGGACGCGCCTTCGAGCCAATCCGCACCATCATCACCGATGATTGTGTCATTGCCCTGTCCAGCCTGGATCCAGTCGTTACCGCCATATGCGTCGATCCAGTCATCACCCGAGCCCGTGAAGCGATGGTCGCCAAGGTTTGTCGCGTGAACATAATTGTTGTCCTGCCAGCCAGACCACATATTTGAACTGTTGGATGTTGTAGCGCGTTCAACGTAATGCTCCGCCCCTTGATCGCCGTAAGACGCGGATAAGTGGTATATTTCTGACCCATCATCAAAGACAAATACTTCTATACCGCGTGTATCAATTTCGATTCCGAGCTGATGGCTTGTCACTTGGATCTGATTGTACCCTGACGCCGCAGTCCATTCCACGACGTACTGGCTCTGACTGCCGGTAAGGTACAGAACGTCGTGGCCTCCACCGCCGAAGTAGACGTCATAATCTATCAGACCGCCGTGGTAGAAAACATCGTCGCCTTCGTCGCCGTGGAAAACGTCATCCCCGGAAGAGTTGTAGATGACGTCGTTGCCTTCGCCGCCAAAGATGATGTCGTCACCGACACCATCGTTCCCGCCAATTGTATCGTCGCCTTCACCGCCCCGAATGACGTCTTCTCCATTGCCGCCAATCAGGCTGTCGTTTCCGGCACCTCCATCAAGCGTATCGTCTCCTTCGTTGCCACGCAGCGTGTCCGCACTGTCACCACCAGAGACTTGGTCATCGCCGCCCCCGGCATGAACAACATCAGCACCGTCCCCTCCCAACAGAGTGTCATCACCAGACTGACCGTTTAGAGCGTCATTTCCAGCTCCACCAAAGATGGCGTCATCGCCATGCCAACCATTGATTGAGTCGTGGCCACCATCACCGCTCAGAAGGTCACTTGAGACACCGCCAAGGAGCGTGTCGTCGCCTTCTCCACCAAAAAGATTGACGTTGTCGGTCAATCCAACTGTGCCTGCAGTCGCACCCTGAGCGGAGAAGAAATCGTCGCCCTCTCCACCATAGGCCACTTCAAATGCATGCGCGGCCAAGTTGACGCTCACGCCTGGTGCTGCATAAGCGTCGGTCGGCGTCTCGGGACGGTCTGGATCCACCACGATCAACGTGTCGAACCCGTTTCCGCCTGAGACCGCGCCCATTGCAAAATCCGCTGCATCCGCAAAAATCAGGTCGTTGCCGTCATTGCCGTCAATGACATCCGCCCCATCGTCTCCGGACAGCATATCGTCGTTCTCACCGCCCCGGATTGTGTCGTTTCCCTCACCGCCAGCGATCTGCACCGAACGTGTATGACCAAACGCACTCAGATTGTTGGCCCGCTCATCTCCGGTCGCTCCATCAAGCGCCAAGGCGTCGAGGTTCACGTGTTGCGGGCCGTCGTCCGTGACCACGGCGTAGTGGTAGCTCTCACCGGTTTCGAACTCGATGGCGTAACCAAGGGCCGTCTGAACTTCGCGGTATCCCAGGCTGTTGTAAGACAAGGAGACGTCCCCCAGGCCACCTTCGACCGCGCCGTTGGTGGTCACAAAGGACGCCAGCCCGTGCAGCGTGTTGCCAAAGACCGTGATGTCGTCATCGGTATCTGAATAGTCCGAGCCATCGTCGTAGATCAGGTTAATGTCTGTGATGACCTCTTGCGTCAGCTCATTGTCTTGCCGTTCGCCGTCGCCGTTCAGGTCGTTCCAAACCGTGGCCGTTGCTTCTTCGAGCGTATGGACTTCACTGGCCTGCTCAATGCCATCGCCATTCTCGTCGTACCAGGCTGTTGCGGTTACGCCACCGAGGACAAACAACTCCCCGCGGTCCGTCACACCATCCTGGTCTAAATCCTGCCATATGCGGAGTTCACCCCAGATCTGGTCGTTCGCATTTATTACGCCATCGTCGTTATCGTCAAAGGCGCGGCGTAAGGCTTGAAGGTCTGTGTCTTCATCATCGCCCCACAAAGACCAGACCAACTCGCGCGCTTGATCAATTTCACCATCGCCCGCACCGCGCGTGCCATCTGTATTGAGGTCAATAACAAGAAAACCGTCGTCTGATGAGGCCCATGAACCTTGTTCCAGGAAGCCGTCGTCGTCCCAATCGAAAAACGTTTGCTGGCCGAACGTGAGCTCAACTCCATCGCCGTCAAGGTCGAGGACGATTGGAAAACCAGCGAATTCACCGCCCTCGGAAGTATTTCCATGGCCGTCAAATCCTCCATCATTTGGAGCGTCACCGAATTCTCCACTGGTTGTATCGCCGTAGCTAGTGTCGTGGCCAGTATCAGGATTTATGCCTTCGCCGCCTGTTGACGGTGAACCGCCATCGTTGGAAGAAGTCGGATTACTCGGCGAACCTCCACCCTGATCAGCGTCATCGCCTGTGCGTGGTTCACCCACTGGAGACCCGTAGCCATCCGGATTTTGACCGGGTTGGCCCGTCGCACCTCCAGGAGAGCCATATTCGGGGTTATGCGGGTTCGATGGATCGGTGTAGTTCGAGTTTATTAAGTCAATTGGATAGTCCCGTAGTGCATCAGTCATACCAGGCGAGTTCAGGACATTGGCCAGTATCCCGGCCGGTGTAGAATTGCTAACCCAATCTGCAGGTGCCGGCACAGTACCAAGCGCGTCCCCTTCGACGTATACGCCGACCTGCACAATGTTGTTTCCGAGCCCTAGGTTCAGTCCAAATGTTCCAAACGCATCGCCTGTATCCAAGTTTCGCTGAACATTGATTCCGACAGGGGTTGGAGCACCAGTTGGGACACCGCCCCCCAAGTACCGCGACGTCCCTTCATATCCGGCACCCACACTATACGAAGACCATTCATCGTAGCTAATGCCAGCCGAAAAACTAAAGAAGCCACTTACTGTCGCACCGTTCTCACTATCGAAACCAATTGCGCCCCCAAACGTGCCAATTTGCCCGTAAAAACCAACTTCACTCAACTAAATGTCCTTTATTACAAATAAGCTCCTGACGCGACCCAGGAAACCTTGGTTATCTAAACCACTCTTTAGTACTCCCTGCCTCTTAAGAACGAGAGTAGCTAAGAATGGAAACACACTTCGGAAGAAACCCAGGAAGAAACCGAAAGCAACGCAAAAGTTTGACAAATAGTTGTCCTGCTCAGGTTCAGACCAATAAAAACCGAACCATAGCAACAAAACTCCGCAACACAGATTGAATACTGCTTTTCCTTTGGTCAAGATTGAAAATGCCTCGCTTGTTGCATGTTTTCCAGCGAGTGCTTGGCACAATTTATTCTGATGGAAAAGGGGGTGATTGCAGGGTTAAAACGATTTCAAACCCATGATACCTTTATTGCGGCGTTGAGCACGCAAGAAATACCGTCGGCGGCGATCATGTCTGACGTACGCCCGCGCTTGGTTTTCTGCATGCACAAATAGAAGCGCGTCCTTTGAAGCGTTCTCCGTGTCAGACCAATCTGTAAATGACTGACCGCCGTCACCGATGCGTCCAAATTCGCGCCCTATTCTCCAGTTGGCAAAGGGGCCACGCAAGATGCTCATCCGGTAGAACCGAAACTGCGTAAGTTCGGGCGCGATCTTTGTTAGATACATCTCTCCTCCCCCCACATCCGCGCCGCGATGTCTTGCTCTTCCTTGCCAACGGCGTCCGCATAGATCGCCGTCGTTGTGAGCTGCGTATGGCCCATCCACTTTTGCAGCATGTTGAGAGGAACACCGTTCACGCTCGCATTGATCCCAAAGCCATGGCGCAAGCCCTTAGGACTGCGGTGCGGCGCATCCGGTATCCCGGCCTCTATCATGATGCGCTTCACGATCTGCCAGACCCGCGTCCGTCCAAGCGCCCAAATCGGTGCGCTGGCCTGCCGTTTCGACTTCTGCGCCTCTCGGATGCCGTGGGCCGTGTTCAGCGTGTCTAGGTAGTCTGACGGCACCGGCACCGTGCGAAAGACCACTTTCTGCTTGTCCGCTGCATCCTTGCGCTTCTTCAAGCTGCGGATTGCAATTGTGCCGACTGGGAGGTCTACTCGTACCGGTGTGATCTACAGAAGTTCGGAAGGACGGCAGCCCGTGAAGTGCAATGTCTCACACAATGCGCGGTCACGGGCGGGTTTCTTGCGCTCAACGGCTAAGAAAGCGGTGCGTTCTTCTGCGTTCAGATACAGGCGATTACCGGCAGGGTCATAGAGGCGCATTTCACTCATATCAGTTTTTCGGGCTCAAATGATCACTTGGCAAAGTTCGCGTTAGAGGCGAAGCTGAGAGGCAGCGAACTTTGCCTCAACCATGCTCGAAAACGTGCTCATGAACACGATACCCGAAAACTGTTCACACTGAGAGCGTCAATGCCAGCTTATCCACATCCCCGGCACCCGCTTGAGTGCAGCGGGAGTGAACAGAATTATTAATAGTGTTAAGTCTTCGATCTGAGAGTATCAGAGACTAACTTCTGTACCAGTAGGCTTGCGGCATCTTCTCGCGAACTGGACCCTTGGCCAGTGCCCCAAGCGCTGCCAAAGCGGACCTTGGTGCATCATGCAGCATCAGTCGAAAAGGGCTCGAAGCGGTCTTTCTCTGCAGGTTGCGCGAAGGTTCGCTTTAGACGCTATTCACCCACGCGAACTAAGGCACATAGTGAGATCTGTAAGTCCTCGGTTCTTCCTGAAAACTGCTTTGTAAATTCTTGACTAAGGCCCTGTCAGTGCTGCGACAGGTGGGGCCCAGAGCTTGGTTGTTTGGACAGGTTCTGAATGATCGGCTATTCCCTGAATAAGCAAGGATCTTTCAGGCTGTGCAACAAGCCAGCCTGGCCAGCCGCGCGACCACGGGGAGCGCGGCGCGGGAAAGCGCACCGTGAGACCCTCTGCGGCTATCAGCGCAGCGGGTCATATTGTAGATTTGGAATACCCTATGCGGCTTGGCGTTCGCCTTTTGCCGCGTGGTATCGCTCGGCACCGCTTACCCGGTTCTTGGCAAGCTCACAGTATTTAGCTTCCAGCTCCACACCGATTGCAACGCGCCCCGACAAAGCTGCGGCTACTGCTGTTGTACCTGACCCTAAGAACGGGTCCAAAACTACATCCCCGGGTTTCGAGAAGCTACGGATCAGCGGCGCTATCACTTCGACCGCCTTCTGCGTTGGGTGGTGACGGTTTCCGCTGTAGGTCCAATCAAGCAGATCAGGCAGCGCCTTTCCTTGCCGTTGCGGGTTGCCCTTGGTCAGAAGCCAAGCACTCTCATGGCGATACTGAACATGCTTTGTATTCGACACATAGTCCTTGCCCCAAACCAAGTGCCCCCCGACTTTGAAGCCTGCATCCGCCCATGCTTTTGAGAATTGATCAATCGCAGTCCAGCCGCAGAATACAACCGCGTAGCTGTCTTGCTGTAGGACACGAAACAGCTCTGAAAACACGCCCAAGACGCCCGCCGCATTGTCGTCGTTTCGGACTTTCCGACCGTCCCGGTCCTGATAATTGCAAAGGTAAGGCGGATCGGTAACCACCAGATCAATCGTACCGGCCTCAATGCCTTTTAGGGTTTCCAAGGCCTCTCCATTGATAATGTTGTGCTGTGTCATGTCTTTTCCTCTCTTTGGGTATGGGTTGCTCATGCAACCCTTGGCCCTCGCCGAGAGTGGGGGTGCAAAGGTGAAGCAAAATCGGCGAAAGATGCTCTGCCTTTGACGGAGGCTCACGGTGCGCCGGGAAACCGTCAAAGCAAGGATCTCTTCGATCTAATTTGCTTGCCCTGCGCTGGGGGCGAAGCCATAAGACCTTCCGCCAAACGTGGTGCCCCTCCGGACAACACGTGCACAAAAAAAGGGCGAACCAATGGCTCGCCCTCAAAGTAAAGCACTGCTTCTCGTCTAAGCGGGTGATTGTTCGAATAGCTCTCCGGTTTGATCATCTCCGTTGCCTCTAATCGTCCGAAGAACAATGCGGCCATCGACCGGATGCGCGTCCATGCGGATCTCATATCCTTGGCCATCATTGTGGGTCCAAGCCGCGCCGATCTTGCTCCAGATAGACTTCTTCCCGTCGCCGACGGCTTTAACTGTGTAGGCCAGCATGAGAGGCCGCTTCAGTCCGGGTGCGTCCATCTTCTTTGTGTTTTGAGTATCTTTTGAGTTCATAAATTTCCTTTCGTTCAAAAAGGAACATAAAGTGAACGATGCTAACTTGGCTGACAAGAGAAATGTTTAGGTCATACATGGATATGACGCTTGTGAATTTCGCCTAGCGCAGTCCCCGTAGAACTGGGCGTCTTAAGAGAAGACAACTTGGTGATTGAGACAACTTCTCTGCTGTGCGATCTCACTGTCTAGGATAGGAGTTAGCATGGCCAAAATAAACTGGGATAAGTTGTCTCTCGACGAGCTGAAGGACATTCAAAAGCAAGCTGGCAAAGCAATCGAAACCTTCGAGGCACGCAAGAAACTGGAAGCACTTGCAGCTCTTGAAGCCAAGGCAGCCGAGCTGGGCTTTACGTTGAAAGATCTTGTCGGGAGCGGAGGCGCGAAAGCAAGCAAGGCCCCCCCCAAGTATGCACACCCAGAAAACCCAACGCTGACTTGGTCGGGCCGTGGGCGTCAGCCAGGCTGGATCAAGGAAGGGCTTTCTTCAGGGAAAAGCCTCGAGGACTTTGCAATCTAAATTTGTCTGCACCGAACACTTCGAACCCTGGGCATATTTACAGGTCGGGCGGAAAGCGGACTTTAGCTGCATCCGCGAAAGGCGCTCCTCGCTGAGCCAAAAGCAGCCGTTCATTGGCGGTGGTGTGCCAGCATTGATGCCCTGTCATCAGCGAACGTCTGGAACGCGCAGAAAGCGGACTTTGCAAAGTCTAGCGAAAGGCCGTTGCCGCCTTTAGCCAATACATCTCACTGCTCCGGTGGAGGTCGGCTTTTCAGATGGTCGTAGTCACGCGGCCATATAGGTTTTCAGTTGAACCTTGTTGTCCAAAGCGTCCCCAAACATTCGCATCAAAGCGACGGTTGTATTTGTGACTTCATCTAAGTCGTCCTTCGCCATGAAGGTGTCTTCGCCATGGGCAATCGCATTTCGTCTCTTCAGAAGCATTGCGTCAATGAAGGCCTCGTGTTCAATGAATTCTTGGTAAGAAACGTCGCAAACCAAGCAAATCTCCTTCAGCACCTCAGAGTTTAGATTCGATTTAGTGTTGATCAGATCATCATTCACTTTACTGAACGACCTGTTCGAAGATGCAAGGATCTCATCCAGAAGGTTACACCTCGACTCGATACTTCCCTTGCTCTTCGATAGAGCCGCGAGCCTTGGCAAAAAGTAATTTTTTAAAAACTGGTTGTTGAGGCTTGCGTATGGATGCTTACGCAACGCGACATGCGTTAAATACAGTTTTGCTGAATTTCTAACATGCCCCTCCCAGTGGGCATATGAAATTGTGACCAATGCCCTAAGCAGAACTCTCCCTAAGTTCTGATCGGCACTTCGAATTGCAGTCTTCAAATCCGATATCTCGCGGATACGCCAAGTCCTGTCTGCGGTTACAAGACTTGAGAAATCGTCCGCGGTATACGGTTTGCTCATGGCTTGAACCACTCGCTTCCAAAAGGCACGGTTTTTTGAATCCGCGTTGTTCCACGCATGCCGGGTGATACGAAACCTTCAACTTCAGGTTGCTCCCAAAATGCCTGAGACTTGTCGCGCACGAACTGTACTGGGTCTGCCTGCTGCTCGATGTCCGCAAGGTTCTTTGCGACACCTACAGCAATCGCTTCTAAGCCCACTAGTCCCACTCTTCCTGAGTAGTCTCCATTTTGGAAGCGCCGAAGAGCATTCCCGCCCGCAGCTTCATGCAGAAGGTCCATGGTGCTTTTGATAGTCGTGGAGGCACCGGTAATATCGGCCTCCGTAGCAAGTTGTACGATACCCTCGTCTATGTATTCACCGACGTCTAGGATTCCGTCGTAATCTACTAACGTGTGTACCAGTAGTCTTACCGCCATCTCGATGTGTCGCTGCTTTTCTGTTTGGCCTTCGTTCAAGCCCGTTACAGCAAGAAATTTGGGGGTCTCCGCCGCGGCTTTGATCGCCCTAAAGTAGTCGGCATTGACCATCAAAATTATGCAGTTTCGGATTTCTTGGGCGTTTGCGGTCGTCCCACCAGCATTTAGTCGTTGAAACAGGTCAAACTTCGTCATGCTGTCGCTCGGACGCTTGAGGATTTCCACTCCAATACGAGACCTCTTAATGGCCAGTTGAAGGCTTCGATCAAGTTCGACTTGTTCATTCTCCTCCACGTCAGCAATTGCTGCACTTTTTTCCCAAACTGCATTGTGTAGGGACGGCAGGTACTTTGTTGCTTCCAAGACAGATGGTGGGCAAGCCACACCTTTTTCGTCCCTCAATTTGCCCATGAACTCTAGAATTGATGAAAGCCTCTGCAGACCATCTACGAGCTCCCACTGCCCGTTTTCTAGCTCGTACACGAAGATAGATGGCAGCGGGATACCCAGCAGCAGAGACTCGATCAGTTTTGACTTCTGGCCTACTTCCCATCTAAAAAGTCGTTGGAATTCTGGTGCGATTATTATGTCACCGTCATCGTACAGGTTCACCAACTCGCCAATGGACATCTGAAAGGCGTCGGTACGAACATTCCGCTGCGCTTTTTCGATTTCTTCAAGTAGCATTCGTTTCCTAGTTTCCTTGGTGTTTCATGCAAATGAGAGGCTTCGCCGCATCTCAATGAGGAAGTGCCCTCCAGATATGGCTTCTGTCGCGCTCGGCCATTATGATCACATAGCCCACCGCTACAATATCTGAACTTCCAAACAGTATTTTTTGGCACAACTCAAGGGATCGTCTGGCTTCACAGACCGTCCACAGTAACTCCGCATGCGCAGCGAACTTCGGGTTCCATCGCACCGTCGAATACCAACGTCCGGTTTGGGCTGTCCACTGCAAGGACCAGTGATGACCAAGCTCTGATGCTGCCTCTACTATGCCCGCGGCAACGAGACCATACTTCCCAAATGCTGCACTTTGCGTGACTATTGTCTTCTAAGTAATCCAAGGATTCAAACGGCAAACCTCTAGAGCAAAGGGTAATTTTGGTGCAGAGTATCGGAAAACTCCGGGTAACAGGTTTCTGGCTTCTTCTCGCCGTATGTATCATCTTGCATTTATGGATCGGTGGCGTGGTTGTTGACTACAAAGTAGAAGGCAGTCAGCATCTGATGAAGCTGCGAGATCAGCCAGGCGAATGGACCTCTGTTAGCACCACGGCTTTCTGGGCGTATCTCATTGTCAAATATTCCATGCTTGCTGTTTGTGCTTCAGTCGCAGCATGGGTGCTATGGCGATGGCTATGGTATGGCAGTCTTCGTCAATCCAATTGATCCATCTGAACTTCTTATCACACAAGTCGATCGGTGATCGTGCTGGGTGAATGTCCGGTTTGGGCTGCTTCCGGCCCTAGCAGAGCGTATGATGACGTCAGATAGGCAAACTCTCGCCCGTGTTACAGGACGTTACCTTCACGTTAAGAGGTCATTAACTATGCGAAGCAGAAGTTTACCCATCATTTATGGAGGTAAACTGAATGCCTACAACAGAATGCTTCGAAACAAAGGTCATGATAGCCGCTGAAGAAGCGCGTCGCGCAGGTTTCAGCCAAACGCATGCTGCACTTCTGGATGTGTTGCGCGCATCCAGATGCAGCGACGAGCGGATGATTGGCAGTCTGTCAAATTCACATCCTGCTGTGTCTTTGCGCTCATCGTTGAGACCAAACCTTGGACGGGCTCCGTACGGCTTTACCAACGGTTAACCAAATCTCCTTTTGCTTGATGTGTAGGCAAGCCAAGGATTCGGAAATGCAAAAACACGACTGGATTATTGAGGTATGTGAGGATCTTAAAAACTATGCCAAGAAGCACAACCTGGCTCATCTGGAAACTCAGTTGAACACGGCTCTGACTGCGGCAAAGCACGAGGTTTTGCTAGCAGACTTGGATATCTCGCATCACAGAGCGAGGGATTGTTCTGTGCTTGGTGTCGGGGTTGGCCTTTGCAGTCATCAGAGAGAGGGTACTCATGAAACCAAAAGACGCGCACCTGTTCGTTGCCAATGACCACCCACGGCCAAGCTGGCGTAAGCGCATCTGCGGAAGTTTCATGTTGGCTCTGGGCGCGACCGTTTTGATTTTCGAATGTATAGCCGCGTTCCGCTACATCTTTTGAAGTACCAAGTCACATTGGAATGATGTGGCCAACGTCCGCTTGGGGCTGGGGGATGACCTTGGAACTGGATGCAACGAAGGTCAGCGGCGAGCCCAAACTATCACATGCTGCGCTGCAAACGAATGACTGCTTTCAGACCTCTAAAGACGCGTCGCCGACCACCGATCATAGGTCTTTCTTGTACTTGGTCACACCTGGAATAGTGTGATCGAAGTATGCCGCGTGAAATGTGAGGTAGGGTTCAAAGTGTTTTTCATACAGAGCTTGCGCTGCGTCATTGCCGTGGATCACCATAAGCCCGATGCTCTGAGCATCTAGGTGACGACCCCGATCAAAAGCGGCCTTGATCAGGTTCGTGCCGAGCCCCTTCCCACGATGATCTGGAACAACTGAAAAATTCTCTATGATTAGATCGGCTTGCGGCTTCAATAAGATCGCGTCGCCGTCACCCCAAGCGGTCTCGAACGTCCTTCGAAACATCATAGCTGTTTCCTGCGACCACGCGAGTGATGACGCCACATTCTCCAAGCGTGAAAGATCAAATGGAGTCTCACTGCCTGGGGTCAGACCTGGCCTGAACACAGCGCACGCTGCTGCTGGTTCACCTTCTGCCTCAAGAACGATGAAATCCTGTACGTTACCCCAGTTTGACGCCTGGTTTTGAAGCATAACCTGAAGGAATTCGTGAGTTTCCGTTTCTGTTCCTTGCAGCAGATTGTCCCAGAAAGACTTGCCCAGTGGCGGCAAGGTGGCTTCGTAGGTCACGCGAGCCAGAAACGAAACATCTGTCGCAGTCGCGATTCTACATTTCTGTTTTGGCAAGTCTTGGGTCATGGCAAGTGACGCTTCACTCTGTCTGCAGTGGTAATGTATGTAGTGGGTTGGTGTCTCTCAACCGCACACCGCCATTCGCAGAAGACCGTTGGATGTCAGCTTCGTCCGCGATATGTGAGTTGGCCGCAGCTTGGATTTTGCGCTTGCAGCGAACGGCTGCTCTTACGGGCGCATCGCAGCGACGCGATCAACATTTGGAGGTCGGCTTCGGGCCGGAAACTGACATTTTCTTTGAAGTAGCATAAACAGAACTCCTACCATTCTACGGATAACCGGGACAAATCTGCTGAGAAATCACCCCTTCAGGAAAGTATGACAGCCACAAGTCATCCTCAAACAACCCAAAACCATGACGGGTCTTCCATCTTTGAAACATATTCAAACGTTTACCAGTATGTTGCGTCCATGGATCGCTTGGATGGAGGTCAATCGAAAATGTGACTAAGCAGCTTTCATTAGGCGTAGTTTTTTCCTGAGAAATATTTCTAGCTTGTCTCAATGAGATTCCTACATCCAATTCTTCGACCCACAGTCGAGTAAGCCGGTTTCGCTTACCTAACTGCCACCATGCAAGGTGTTTATAAGCATCAGGAATTCGAATATTCATGACAACCCCTTGTGTGAGTAAATCGGATATTGTTCTGCCTGCACTGATCTGAGATGAAACATCAAAACTTGCGCCCGCTGAACCGAGGTCAATTCCTTCCTGGTAGGCTGCCCGGCCTCCACTGTAAGTGAACGAACACTCTTGACCTTCTTCAACTGCTGTACAGCTGTCCATGCCGTAAATGTACGAAAACCTTTCTGCTCCCTCGCCAAGACCGATGGATTGGGTCACCAAAATTCCTTCCTCGGTTTGAACTAGAGTGAAACCCCGGTTAGTGCTCTCTCCAATTCTTATCTCGATCTTGGCTACCTCATCACCATCACTTTGTTTAGGCCAGAAGGGCGCAACGTATGCCGGCTCGAAACTCAAGTCAGAAACATCAACGACGCTTGGGCTATTTTCTCTACCCCAGATTTCAAATCCCGCCCATACCGATACATCGTAGAAGGGCCGATCTAAATCAATATTCTGAATCACAATCTGGCGATTGGCGAGTTCTATCGCGGTTCTCATGCCTTCGGCTTCTTTCTCAGCACTCCGTTTATTCAGTGTTGTAGCCACTGTATCAACAGTACCGGAAATTAGGATAAGTACTAAGATTGCATAGCCCACCCTTGTAACGCGATTCCGCTCGCCGGCCTGTCCAAAAAAAACCCCCAAGCCTGCCAAAATTACAGAAAGCGCACCTGCCCAAATTTCCATTATTCGTCCTATTTTTGCATCATTTTAATTCACACTCGACATTGCACAAGCATCTACTCGCTAGTGGGACAAACGTCTTACGCTGATCGATTCCCTCACGCCTGAAGGTTAGCCTCCGAGAGCTAGCATACAGAACACGCATAGTTTTACATTTATGAACATCGCCGGTTGACAAATAGGTTGGCTCTAGGCGAGCTCGCTGGTCGTCTTGGGCGGGGCGTTGCTTGGATTTCGAATTGGAGAATGGTAGCGTAAAGCCTCTGAAGACAGTAGCGCGCGGGTTTGATCCTCATCGTCCGATGATCGAGTACCTGAGAGGGAAGGGTATGATGGCAACCGTCCGGATCAATCTTGCAAAAGTAAAGGACATAACGTCTATCATAGAAGATGCCGCTGTTTTGGGTCGAACACCTTAGCTCTGACAAGCTGACTCGTAGCTTGACTCCTCACTGTTGCGAGCTGGGGCTGTCGACCTTTGTTCGAAACCATTGGTTACCCAGAACACTCGGATTTTGCAGCTGGAGCGAATGTCGGCAATGCGGGATGCAAATGCAGCATGGAAAAACTGGGTCGGAGGACCGAAATGGGCCGAGCATACATCAGTAGGCTCCGCTAAAGCTGGTGTGAAGGACATCATCCTCCTTAAGCAATTGATCAACCAAATAGAGCGCTGCCGAGATTAGTTCTGCGTTACGATTGCCATCAGGATCGCCGCTCTTTCCTCCGTGAAAGAGGTTGTTCCGGACCCCGTTTAGTGCGGCGATCAGTTCTTGAACGGATACAACCGCACCACGATCCCGCCAGATCAAGTGACCACTTTCATCAACAATTTGCTTCCTGGGAGGGGCTTGTAAGAGCACCTGAACTTCGTCTACACGTTGGATCCTCTGCCAGAAATCGGCACCAAGTTGATCGTTAGCGAAACGAACCCAATCCACCTCTGCTACTGCCCTTCGACCTGGAACAAAAAATCCCACGTCTTTGAGGGCGAATTCTAGACGCATCATAACTTTAAACAGGCGACTGGCGTCTTCAGAGACATCATCTATTTTGGAATAGTCTACCTTTGGGACTGTCATTCCACATATCCTTGTACGACATCTGCCTTGGATCTGAGTTTGAAGCGGGTTTAGGCTTTCAAACACTAAGTGGATCACGGATGACCGCTTTGCGAAAGCTGCAATGCGGCAAAAGCAACATTGGTGGACTTCGGCTCTGGGCCGCGCACTCCCAAGGACCTGGGGGATCAAACGGGGGCACAAAAATCCCCCTTTGCAAGTAGTCACGTATTACGGGACACAGCTTGCCTTAGCCTTTTCAATGCTACTTTTTGACAAGCTGTGGTTCAAAGTGAACCGACTTGAGGTGCTTGAGCACAAAGCTCGCCTAAGTCCCCTGAGGCCAGATTCGGTGCCTCCTGCAGGCATCCGACCAAGGCACCCTAGAACAATCCGAGTTACAGAAATCCTCTCTGCTTCAAGTTCTGAATATCTCGATCATCAAGTTTTTTGTTAATTGGTCCGATTACCTCTGGATCGACCTCGGTCTCCGACAATTTACAAGCCTCCCAATAGCAACGACCAGCCTGAAACACCTCGGCTCGATGCTTCTCGGGATTTCGGTTAAAGTGTGGGGTGAGACGTTCAATTGCTTCACGTGAATTTTCGACAGCATCAATAAACTGACCGTCTTGAAGAAAGATGCTGGCTTTAACTGAAAGGCATAAAGCCAGGATTGGTTCGAATGCATCAGGCTGTGTCGCTGCCAGGTCTCTAGAAGTGGAAACCGCTTCTTCGATTTTGGACAACGCTTCCGTGTTCCTGTCGAGCTTCTGGAAACACTGCGCCAATGAAATCAAGGCGTGTACAAGATTGAATGAGAATGCTTGAGGACGCGCGTCAGCTAACATCTTGGTTATCTCAGCTGCTTTTTGAGCGTGCTCCAACGCTTCAAGGTATCTCTCAAGTCGCATGAGCTTGTTTGAAAGATTGCCAAGTAATAGAGCATAGGCTGGCTGGAAAGCATCTGGCTGACTGGTCGCGAGTTCAGCGAAAATCTCAACAGCTTTCGTTGATGGAACCAATGCTTCGTCAATTCGGCCTATGGCGTTCAGCCTATTTGCGTAATTGTTATATGAGGCAGCCAATTGCTGTTTGCTTTCTTCGCGTCTTTCCTCTGGCAACTCTTGAAGTATCTCTATCGCTTCCACTAAGCGAACAAGCGCGTCGTCATGCTGACCAAAATCGGAGAGTACACTCGCGATATTTGTTAGCCAATTGGCGAACTCAGGATAAAAAGATTCCCGATTTTCTTGAACGAGACTACGGCCAATCTTTTCTGCTTCCGTCGCTGAAGCTAGGGCTTTTTCCTCGTTTTGAACCTTGCCGCACAAAAAGGCCAAATTCTGCAGCGACATACCGTGCTTCTTTTGAAACCGGCCTCGGTCCGATCTAGCGAGGCGGCGGAATATCTTCTCGGCCTCATCACCGCTTGCAAGCGCTTCATTGAGCTGCCCGAGATCCGACTGCCTCAAAGAGAGATTGTACAAAAGACTTCCGCGTTGCTCCCCTTCGTCGTAAAAGCGCAGCCAGCGTTCACAAATCTCTGCAGTAAAGCCTGCAGAAAATACGGGCGGAATCTTGTGTGTTAACGCTCCGAATTTGACCACCAGGCTTGGAGAGCTGTCGAGCATTCTTATTGCGGTCTGTTCGACATCAACGCTGGCCTTCGTGTCGATTTGAGCAATATCAAAAGAAATTCTTGAAAGTGTGTGAGAAATCTCGTCGCCTTCTTGAGCAACGGTTTGTGCAAACCAGCGCGGCAATGCAGGAGATGGTTCGTCGTCCATACCAAGAGCAAGGTAGAAAAATGCCGCAGCAGGCCGATCTGGCTGCAAGCGCATCAAGTGACCTGGAACTTGTTCAGTTCTTTTGGTCCAGTAGGGCGTTTTCTGGACCGCTTCCAGCAAGGTGTCCCCGGATTTCTCGGCGCAGAGCCCGGCTTGACCTAGCTCATATATTGTTTTCTTCGAAAGACCATTAAGCGTCAGCAGGGAGAGCGCCAGTAGTTTTTGCAGGCCCGCTTCGTCCTTAAGAACGTTCCTCGAATACCAAAACACGCGCTTCATTTCGATTTGAGCAAGCTTAAGCAGCAACTCCTTCCCCGACAACGCGAAGGCATTCTTCGGGTCCAAAACGGCGTGGATCGATGCTGCTACCAAAAACAGCGGTAGTGAATGGATAGGGTTCAGTTCACGCCACTCGGCCACCCCAACCAATTTTGGAACGGATTTTCTGACTTCCTTGGCAAAAGTCTCCGCAACTTCTTTGGAGAGAGCCAGTCCGTCTCTCTTGTTGAGGTACGGCTTGAACTCAAGCGGCACCTCTTCAATGTTCCCAAGATCTTCCATGGCCAGCCGTTTCTTCCAGGCAGTCAGATTATCGCGTGAGGCCAGAATAATTCGGACCGGACATGGATATGTTTGTGCATTCTGGCAGGCCCTAATCAGCCGCTCCACCATCTCAAAATCTTCTTCTGGGTAGTCAACGACAACAGCAACACCGTTGCCCCTGCCATCCAAGACATCGCCTTCCGCCAACTCGATCGGCAATTCGCCGGCAGCCCATCCCAGTTTGTTTTTCAAAATCTCCACGACATCGCCAGCCAAGCGAGACTTTCCCACACCGCCGGGACCGCTGACGAGCATGGTTTTGGGATGCATGTCCCCGTCAGTGGCCCAATCAAGCAGTCTCTGCACTTGCTTGTCTCGACCATAGAGCTTCGACAGCTTTGCGCGCCAATTCAATGCGGCAAAAACATTCGGGGATTTGTCTCCGTACAGTTCTTGGGAAGGTTTGGACTGCAGCTCTCTGATGCGAACATCTTCATCAAACCCGAGAAGCAAGTTGAACTTTCCCAACAGAACCTGTTCCGTTGGCGCTAACGGCTCGCCAGACCAAATCCTGTCGAATCCTTCTCGAATATCAAGGCTTGGCATTGAGAACCGCGTACTGACAACTGCGAACTCGTCCCAAGGCTGTTCTATTGAAAACTTAGCGAAATAGAGCCTTCGAAAGTCATAGTCTCGAGGTTTCCAAAGTTCTTTGATGATTGAGAGAAAATAATCCGGGTTCTTCACATCCCGAAAGAAGTAGTAGAGCGCCCCAAGAGCGAAGTCCCTACTGCCCTTGGGGTCGGATTTTCCTGTGGCTCTGTTGCGCCTTCCCCAATTGACGTGCATATCTGCGAACGATTTAATGCTGTTCGTTTTTTCCCTGCCGGTGTTTTTGGGGGACGCGTATCGCTTGACTTCGACTTGCCTCAACACGGAGGCAACTTTTGTTTCCTTTGAATGCCGGTCGCCCTTAAATTCCTTGGATTCGATAAACCTCGTGACCTGATCTGCCACCTGCGGTCTGACTTCCTTGCCTTCAAACAGCTTTTCGAATTCAAACTGTGTAACGAGTTTTGCCATGGCTACCCCAACTAAAGCCGGAGTTCATCCAAGGTGATCTTAGCTGTTGTGTAAACCTACCCTGGGCGGAAAAGTGAAGGTTTGGGTCGCGGAATGACTTGAGATCCACGATCCATCTTGTCAGAGGTGCTTATCACTTCTCCGTTGATTGGGTCAAAATTGACAACCGGTGGCCCACCGTCTTCCCGCGTCAATTGACCACGCACCCAATACTCATGACGAACAGGTTTTCCGTCTTTCAGGAATTCCACCGCAGGAAGGTTTTCTGCCCGGTGCTTTTCGTGGTGCGTCATCCAGACACGCTTTGTGGGGCTTCCATTGATGGGATCGTACTCGGTGATGGCTGGAATCTCATCGGACCGCGGGCTTTGAAGCATGCCCATCATCCAGTGTTCTTCTCGAATTAGATTAAGGGTGTCAGAGTCCCAAACAAGAACCGCTGGTGCATGACTGCGACCAAGAGCGTCTTCAAGGGAAGCATCGTACCAGCGCTCTTCGACTACGGCACTCGTGCCGGGAAGGTATCGCGCCTTGACCCTATATTCCTGCCATTCTCCATGTTCATCGTTGTGATCCACGCTTCAGAATAGTCCAATACGACCCCATTCGTCAATAAATAACTGTTATGTTTCAATTGGTTCCACAAAAACCACCTCGAAATACAACTCGAATACATGACGCTCTCGGGCACATTGGTTCCTGAGATTTCGAGAACGTCGGCACATCTCTCGAAGCCTAAGGAACGCGTTCCGAACCAATCAACTTCTTTGGTGAGGAAACCCAATGAATACGAATATCGTTTACGGCCCTCGGGCTGCAGACCTACGCGACCCGCATAAAGAACAAGAGCTCACGGAATTCATGTTGAACCTCGGCGAGACCGACATGATGTGCTTCGATGCGGTTCAAAATCTTGTGCAGGACTGGCTGGATAATGGCGGGGAGCTTGCCACGGCTAGCGGGGGGATTTTAGATATCGAGCGAGCGGAGTTTACCGGCGAACTGATCATCTATGATGTTAACGACAAGCCGGTATTCTTGGAGCCGCTTGTGCCCTTGATCAGGCTTGAGGAGGCCTTTGGCCAAAGCCCACGCCGCTGTGTCAATCACATGCGAGCTAAGCAAGGGCAAACTTCGCAGCGGCGGGTGAGTGTTGAGAACTTACCGCGTCTTTTTTGGATTGCCGTGGCAGCGAAGATCTTCACCCAGATTATTGCCGAATAGCTCAAGACAGGTGGCCAATGAATTGTCGGCCACCTCCTCCACAAATCCGCCGATCTCCCGCCCGGGAGATCGGCCTCTTTCTTTCACAACGGGCCTCGTGACTTTCATTCAGCACAGGAGGCTCGGAGATGAGCGAACCAAACGTAAACCAAAACAACGGGGTTAGCGCTGCAATAGCGCCTGCCACGGTGTACCGCCACGAAACCGGCCCAGGCATGACACTGGCGGACTTCGCGCTTTTGGCAATCTTTCTTACAAGTCTAATACTTGTGCCGCTCGCACTCTTTGCAATGGGCGAAGAGACAGGGCCAGCGGCGAGTTTGAAATACTTGCTCGTCGGCTTTGCCGCAGCGGGTGCGGCCTATGGCGTTAACAAGTTCGCCGTTGATCGTCTGGCGAAATTGCACGCACAGAACTTCAGGATGGCCGGGCTTGCCGCCATTCTCGGTATCATGCTGACGGGGTTTGGCACGGCGCTTGGAGCGCTCACCGGCCTCATCATTGGCTCCGTTGAAGTCAAAACCTATCAGGCGTTCGGGCAGGAGATCGGGGCCTATATCGGCTTCACGCATGAAGTGGCCGTTGGCGCACAGCAGATCGCCCCTGCGGTTGAGACCCTGGCGGCTGACATCACTCAGACGG
Organism: Tateyamaria sp. ANG-S1; assembly: GCF_000814025.1. GTDB lineage: Bacteria > Pseudomonadota > Alphaproteobacteria > Rhodobacterales > Rhodobacteraceae > Tateyamaria. Next base: position 445,136 of record NZ_JWLL01000003.1, read on the forward strand.
CAGCCGGTGAACGCGCCAGTTCCAGCCTTTCTGGCAATGGCAACGGCGGGAATGGTCCCGTAAGTCGGGCGTTGGATGCAAAGGCCGGACAAGTCCTGGTCGTCGCGGAAGCCCTGCAGCAAGGAACCTTGGTGCGGGACCAGCGGCTGGAAGAATTGAACCAGCTACACGCGGAATTCCTTGAAGTTCTGGGTGACACCGACCGCCCTATCAGTGACCGCCGTGCGGCAATGCAGGGCATCCATGCGCAAATTGGGCAGGTGGCCGTAGCCTTGGATCAAGCCTTGCCCATCGGCCTCGTCAATGAGCTGGCTGACGATCTGCGGGCGGGCGCAAGTGTTCCGAGTGATCCGGCGGGCTCGCGTGCTTTGAGTGCTTATCTGCGAGACCTGGGCACTGGACTGCTGGATCAGCTGAACGATCTGCCGAGTGAGGAGCTGGTGCTGCCGGAAATGCCGGATCGCCCAGGCATGGCAGATGTCCTGCGCTACATACCCGCCTTCTTGGCTATCGCCGCCATCGTGATCGTCGGAGAACTGGTTCTGCCCCTGTCGCTATACCTCATGACCTACTGGGGTCATGTTCGCGAAATGGAGATGGCGGAAAATGAAGCCCGCGCGAATGAGACATCGTCATGAACGGGCCTCAGTGCCGAAACGCAATCCCCCGCCTTGTGCGGGGGATTGTATTGTCGCTAGCAGGCCTTCTCTGCCTTGCGGTCGTGGTGTGCGTCGTAGCCTGGGACAGCGACCCTTACGCCCTTCGTGACCGTCTGGAGCGGTTCCGCGCAGCCTTCACTTCAGAGTGGTCAGCGCAGGGCTGGTGCCCGCCTGGGCGGGACGTAGACGCCTGCGAAACGGTGAACCGGTTTGAGGAGGCGCTGGAAGCCGCGTCAGACTTCACCTTTTTCCGCACCAAGCCCATCGCGGGCAAAGGATTGCTGGTTCAAACAGGCATCCGCTTTGCGACAGCCCGGGACGTGGTGGATGGCATTCCGGCCAGCCAGTGGTGCTATGTCAGCGTGCCGGACGGCGCTGTGCATCAGCAGATCGAATTGGCCGCAAAATCCGCCGAAAGCCCGCCCGAATGGGCGGCTCTCTCATCGTTAGATGAGAGCGCATTGACCGGGTTTGGCCTCAGCGCGGACGCGCTCAGGATCATCGCCCTCACGCATTGCCAATTTAACTGATCGAAAGGAAAGCCGATGTCTCCTGATGTTTCTTCGTCGTTGCCTGTGAGCGGTACATTCATCCTTGCAGCCTTGGGGTTTGCAGCCTTCTCTCTTCTTGCTGCAGGACCTACCATCGCCAAGCGCGAGATCGCCAATTCGGACTGGATGACCGTCTGCAAAAGCGAACTCCGCGCTGACATAGAAGCCACACGAAGGCCCAGACAGGCCGTTCCCGAGGTGCCGGACCTCGGAAACATGCTCTGCACGTTCTACCCGGAGCTAAACCAGCTTTGCCACATGATCCCAGACGTCAATGCGCCTGCGCGTGAGGCAGAACGCCGTGCACGTGCAGCCGAAGAAGCCCGCATTCGCCGGGCGGTCGCGGAGACAGAAAATGCCTGCTCCTGCGCCACCTCTGTTTATGTGGAAAAAGAGCGAATGTCGTTGGCGCTTTATGCGGCCAGCGGGCGTTTAACAACGCCAGAACCCGTCGAAAACCGCAATTCTGCGCTGTTCCGTGCCTTGCGGAACCCTGCGTGCGGGATGGAGGGCTGATCAATGATTTTAGGCTATATCACCATCACCGGCACATCACTTGAAACCCATAATGATAGCTATGCCCTGGCCAGCGTGACCGCAGTGTCCGCTCGGCGGCCATTTCTGTCTTCAGGGCTAATGATCGGCGGATTTTGTACCCTGTTCGGGTTGGCATTCGCCGACATTTTATATGCTGGGGAGTTGGTCACGCTAGCTGCTGTCGGAGGTTTGGCGCTCCTAGGCGGGGTGATGGTTGGGCGCTTGCAATTGATCAGCCGTGATCTGCGCGGGCTTCCTATCGCGGATGCGGTTTACGGCACCTACAGGCATCTCAACCGCTTGCGCCCGCAAATCCTGAACGCACGAGACTTTGCCCGTGAAAAGGAAACCACATCTGGCGAGGTGCGGTCATGAACAATCCGGGCAAAATCCCGTGGAAGCGCATCTGGCAGATTAACATGCGCTTTCTGGGCAGCGTCATTCTTCTGATACCCGGGTGGTTCTGTTGGACCAACGCATCCATCGCCAGCTGGCAGCTATGGCTGTTTGGCGGCATCCTTCTGGTCGGCGGCGGCGTGCAGTTCGTTCGGACCAGCTTTGAGGCGGTTGGTCTGGTCTGGGGTCATTGGTCCTGGCGGCGGACTATAGGCAAGGCGGCGAAGCCGAAATCCGATCCCAAACCTGTCCGCGATACGTTGAAAGACAGGGGGATAATCCGATGAGTTTTCCCTTTGGGCTAACATTTGGAAAGGGGCCGCGCATGTCGCGGCCCTTTGTCAAAAAGGCGGTAGACGCGGCAGGCCAGCGCTTGCTTGGCTTCACATTAGAGACCAACGAACCGCTTTGGGCACCCTCCGGGCATAGTCTTCTGCTGGCCGCAGCCGGATCAGGCAAGACCACCTGCGGGGCCATGGTTTGGCTCTATTCCTTTGCGGCATCTGAACCCGATAAGGCTATTCTGTGCTTGGACTCCAAGAATGGCGAAATGGCGATCCAAGCTGCGGAAATGCTGGCCAAGATGGGCCGCAAGGTTGCCGTTGTCGACGATATGGGCGTTTGGACTGATCTGGAGGCCTATCGCATATCGCTCAACCCGTTCGGCGCGGCGGTTTCCACCTATCGGCGCGATCCCCGCGATATGATTTTTACGACGGAAAACATCACCAATGCCGCGATCAAAGAGCCGCCGGACGGTGACGCCAAAAACATCTACTTCCGGGCCTGGCCTCGTAATCTGATCGAGTTCTGCATTCTCCTCTACGCAAAGCGTCAACTTGATCAGGTGATCCCTGGCGGCGTCAGTATGTTGCTGAGCCATCAGAAGATGATGTTGGAATTTGCCGAAATCGAAGCTGAAGAAGGCGATCCGTATCTCAAGGGGCTGGCGCAAAGCATCCTCGCCATGGCGTCGCATGAACATTGGCCACAGCACCTCGAAGAGGCGCAAAGGGCTATGAAAGTCTTTGCGCCGGGAACCCGCCTGCACATGGCGGGCCGGGATGCAAACATCACCCACGAGCAATTGATCCGGGAAGGCTATGTCATCTTCTTGATTGGCCCACAGGCATATATGAATAGGCTCGGCGTCTACTATGCTCTGCATATGCTGGCCTTTGCCGAAGCGCTTTATAACGATGCGGGACCGCTGCGGATCATAGCAGACGAGTTCACCAACTGTCCGTTGCAATCCCTTGTGGAGATGCTGACGACCTTGCGGGGATTTGGGGCTGAGCTTCACATTATCGCACAATCGCGCTCAGAGATTGTCCGTCGCTTCGGCGAAAAAGAGGCGGAAACCATAGCAGATAATGCCGTTGTGCAAATCTGGTACGGAGTGAGTTCGCTCAAAGAAGCGCAGATGATCAGTGATATGATGGGTGAAGAACATGCGGTGTCTACTTCGTTAGGCCGCAATGATGATCTCAAGCTCAACACCAATATCAGCCTGATCAAACAGCGCATTCTCTCGCCCGCCGAATTGCTGGCCATGCCGAGCCATGTGCAACTGATCTATGTGAAGGGGCTGGGCTTCCTTCTCGCGCGGAAGGTGGGCATGCAGAATGTCGCGCCGTTTTGCCATGAGGTGGGCATGAACAGGATCGAGAGTGGCACCTTGGCTGCTGATCCCTGGATCACCTTCACGACGAATGTGGAGATCGCTTCATGAGATGGGCCGCGATGCTTCTTTGGATTGCAGTGCCGTTTCTTGCGGTGGCCGCGCACAACACCTTCGGCAGCCCGCATCTGCTGTTCAGCTATACGTTCTTGGACAATGGTGACGCTCACAACCCGACTGTGGCTCGCCAGTACACCTCCTGCACCTACTACGGCTGGGGATGGCACACGGTAAAAACCGCGGACCAGGTCGGGCGCTGCCCCATAGTACGGCTGTTCCACCTAAACTAGTGGAGCGAGCGTAGACCCTGATCCGCATGTGTATGACGCGGGCGATGTTTAAGCCCGAAGCCGTCGCGTAGGCTGTTGCGGGCCATCGCTTTGATGCACTCCAGGATTAAATCCTGCACCACCGTTCCGCCGGAAATCAGCCCGTCACAGTGATCGCGGTCTGCGATGCTGAAGACACCATAGGGGGCAACCGCCTCCCAGAACGCGATGTAGTCCAAGGGTTCCAGCCATTCTTCAACATCCTGAATGTCTTGGAAAACAACCATGGCACCAGTGTGCCACATCGCGTTTTGCCAATGCAAATTTTGAGCGCGGAGCAGTCTGAAAGATGCACACATCCCTCGATCTTGGCGTCACCACCTTGTTCCGTGATGCCACCAAGCAGAACCTCATGTCATCGCTCAAAACCACATCGGACTGGGAACGGTTCAAGCAGATTGATCGCAACGCCCGCGCCGCTGAACAGCAGGAAAAGGATACCTTTGACCGCGACAAGGCGGACCTGCTCGCCAAGGCCCGCGAAGAACTGATCAATGAGGCCGGATCGAAGACGTTTGAACATCCGACGCCTCTCGGCACCGACCGCTTCAACAAAACCACCATCGATGCGGAGGCCCGCCGTCGAGTGGAGCAGGCCCACGAAACCCGCCTGATCAAAATCCGCGAAGACGAAGGTTTGGCCTACGCCAAGCTCAAGCAAGACATCCGCGCCCGCGAGCAAGCACGGGAGCTGCCCAGCAATGAGTTCAATCGCGTGAATGATCGCCGCGACGGGCAAGATCGCCGGATGCAACGCCAATGAAAGGAATCTTATGACACAGCAATACATCGATCCAAGGCGGCAAGTCGCTCGGGATAGCTTTACCGGAAGTCGTATGACGGACAGTCAGTTCGATGAGGCTTGGCACATCGCTGGCATCATCAATCGTGAAATCCATCGTTCTGGAAGCTTCATCACCACACTTGGCAAATATGCCACTGCGTTCGAGACCGACCGCAAGTTCAACAAAGACCGCGCAGAAGTCATCCTGCGCGACATTTACTCGGCTCGCTATGGGGAGAGCATGAACAAAACCCGAGAAGGCTTGTTGAATAAAGAAGCCGCCATCCGCGACACTATCCAGCCGCAAGCCCTGCATCATGCCCGCAGCATCGGCGATATGATCGCCTCTGGTCCGACCATGCCATTCTATCAAACCGCAGATATCGCTGGAACAACGATGGCGCGTGCCCACAGCATCACGGAAAGTGGCGCGAAGAAGATGATGGCCGAGGCCTTTGAACGGGCCGATGGACCTTCGTTGCGCGAGTACGGCAAAGAACTTGAGGAGAAGCACCATACGCCCGTGCGCGAGGCCGCACGTGCTGCCCGCAAGCGCGAACAGGCACAGATGCAAAGGTCAGTTCCGCAAAGATAGTCTAGTAAATCCTTGCCCGAATTAGGAAAATATGCCTAATATGTTCCTTTTTTGTTCACGCCGATGATCGCGTGAACACAACAAAGGAGACAGAACAGAAAGAGCAGAGATGAAAGACACCGCCCCGCAACACCACACAAAACAAACTACCGTCCAGTTCAACTGGATGGACTGGCTACCTTACCTTGAAGATGAAGCCGCCAACGATGCCCAAAAGCGCGAGTTGATCGAAGCCCTGTGGTCTATCATCCTCGCCTTTGTCGATCTTGGTTGGGACATCAATTCCACCCCAGAAACCTGTGGAGAAACCATTGATCTGAAAGCTGCGCTAGAGGCGGCTGTGCTATCCTCAGAAGCATCAGAAAAGCATAACGAGGAGGCGACCCGTGAGAAAGAATAGCGAAACGCAACGCGCCGTTATCTACTGTCGCGTCTCGTCCAAATCGCAAGAATCCGAAGGCCACGGTCTCAACAGCCAGGAATTGCGGTGTCGTCAGCATGCTGAGTCAAAAGGCTATGAGGTTGCCATGGTCTTCCCCGATACGATCTCGGGCGGCGGTGATTTTATCCAACGTCCTGGCATGCGGTCTTTGTTGGCGTATCTGGACGCCTATCCCGATGAGCAGTTCGTCGTGATCTTCGACGATCTCAAACGTTATGCTCGCGATGTCGAGTTCCACATCAAACTCCGGCGGGAAATGGATGCGCGGGGCGCGCGACGGGAATGCTTGAACTTCAACTTCGACAACTCGCCAGAAGGCAAGTTCATTGAAACCATCATGGCCGCCCAGGGGCAGTTAGAGCGCGAACAAAACGGGCGGCAGGTCTCTCAGAAAATGAAGGCGCGTATGCAATCTGGGTACTGGGTTCATACCGCGCCGGTTGGGTACAAATATGAGACGGTTCGAGGTCGGGGAAAGATGCTCTTCCCCGATGCACCCCTGGCCGATGTCGTGCGCGATGCCTTCGAAGGCTATGCCATGGGCCGGTTCCAAACGCAGGCCGAAATCCAGCGCTTCTTTGAAACCTTTCCAACCTTCCCTCGCAACAGCAAAGGCGACATCACCCGCCAGCGCGTGAAAGACACGCTTACGAACCCGCTCTACACCGGCTACATCTGCTCGGAAAACTACGGCATTGATTGGCTCAAAGGGCATCATGAGCCGCTTATCAGCGTTGAGACCTTCGAGAAGGTCCAGACGCGCCTGAACGGGATCGTCAAAGCGCCTCTGCGCAAGAATGTTGGTGATGACTTTGCCCTTCGCGGCATGGTTTGCTGTGCGGACTGTGGCGTACCTCTGCGCTCATCCTGGTCCAAAGGGCGCACCAAGAACTACGCCTATTATCTTTGCCAAACGAAGGACTGTGAAAGCTACGGTAAATCCATCGCGCGGGACAAAATCGAGGGCGATATCGGTGAGATGATCAAATCGCTGCAGCCCACCCAACAGCTCGTTGCGCTCGCTAAGGCCATGTTCCGCCATGCCTGGGATCAGCGTCGCGCCCAAGCGCAAGAGGCAATCAAGTCCGGCAAAGACCAACTCCATGCTTTGGACAAGCAAATCGAAACGCTGTTATCGCGCATCATGGAATCAACGAACGCCGCCGTGATCGGCACCTATGAAGACAAGATAACTACCCTTGAAAAACAGAAGATCGTTCTGGGTGATCAACTGGCAAAACAGGCCGAACCCAAGGGAACCTATGAGGAAAAACTAGAACCAGTGCTCACTTTCCTCGCAAACCCCTGGAAAATCTGGGAAACAGGTCACACAGCCCTACGCAGAACAGTGCTCAAACTGATCTTCGCAGACCGTATTCACTATGACCGGAATAAGGGACCTAGAACCGCCCAAATCGCCTTACCATTCAAAGCGTTAAGGGCAGTTGATGGTAAGGGAGTCTGTTTTGGTGCCCCCACACGGACTCGAACCGCGGACCTACTGATTACAAATCAGTTGCTCTACCAGCTGAGCTATAGGGGCCTTGGGCGCATCGTCTACTCTGTGCGCATCGCGGTGGCAAGATCGTTTTTCCAAACAGGTCAGAGGTTTTATCCCAACCGGTTTTCCGTATATCTAGCTGGTGTCGTTCACAGTTCCCTCAGGTCGATCCGCATGCAAATTGTCCTTCACGCCGGTGCACACTTTACGGAGGAGGATCGTCTGGTGCGCTGCTTGCTGCGCAACAAGGAAGACTTTTCGAAACGCGGAATCGCTGTCCCCGGCCCGGGCAAGTATCGCAGCCTACTGAAACAGACCATGGCCGCGCTGCAGGACGCGCCCCCTGCGCCGGATGCACGGGATGTTCTGCTGGATCTGATTCTTGACGAAGAAAACGCGGACCGGATGATCCTGAGCCACATGTTCCTGTTCGGAGCACCGCGCGCCTGCGTGCGCAACGGTTTTATTTATGAGGCCGCACCCGAGCGGATCGCGCATTTGTCGTCGCTGTTTGCCAACGATCAGGTCCAGCTTTTTCTGGCCATGCGCAATCCGGCAACCTTTCTGCCTGCCTTGTTCAACCAGGCCCCTCAGGATGACATGGATGCGTTCTTGCGCGGCGCGGACCCGTACGCCATCCGCTGGTCCGACACGCTTGCGGCCATCCGCTCTGCAGCGCCCGACGTAACCATCACCACATGGTGCTTCGAAGATATGCCGATGATCTGGGCGCAGATTATCCGCGACCTTGCCGGTCTGAAGCAGGGCGAAAAGATCGTCGGCGGTTTTGATCTGTTGTCCGAGATCATGTCGAAAGAAGGCATGCAACGCTTCCGGTCATACCTGAAAACGCATCCGACGATGACAGAGGCGCAAAAGCGTCGGGTGATCATCGCCTTTCTCGACAAATTCGCGATCGAGGAAGAGATGGAGGAAGAGCTGAACGCCCCCGGCTGGACCGAAGAGACGATCAACACCATGACAGACCTTTATGAGGAAGACATGGCGCGTGTCGCGGCTATTCCGGGCATCACCTTTCTGGCCCCCTAGCCCGGCGGCAGGTCGTCAAAGATCGGAACGCCATCGGGTACATGGTGAAAAGGCTGCGCCTGTGCATGGCATATCGCCACCCGAGGACTAAAGCGACTGGCGTCATCCAGTGTGCCAACCTTGACCACGATGGCCGGGTTGTCTTGCCGCCGTGTCACCAGTTGGGTTCCGCATTCCGGGCAAAACTGTCGCGTCACTGAGTTCGGAACGTCTTGCCTTTGGTACGACGCCGGACGACCGCGGGTCCAGGCAAACCCGGTGGGTGGCACAAGCAGGAAATATTGCGGTGCGCCGCCTGCCATATACTGGCAGGCCCGGCAATGACACTGACCTTTGACCAAAGGGCGCTCGGTAATCGCATATCGGACTTTGCCGCAATAGCACCCACCGGTCTGACTATGCTGTGCTGTGGTTTCTGCTGCCATGCCACAGTATCCTCCGTGTGATGGCAGAACGCTGACAGGGCTGAGTTCAAATGTCAAACCCAGATGAAGACCTCACACGCGCGGCGCCTGTTCCCCTGGAGGAATGCGGTGCCGCGCTGGCCATCGGCGAACTCCCGGATCGCTGGACATGGCTGATCCTGCGCGAATTGCTGTACGGCGTTGGCAGATTTGCAGATATTCAATCGGACATCGGCATTCCGAAATCCGTTCTGTCCACGCGCCTGTCACAGATGGTTGAAAACGGGCTGGCCCGAAAAAAGGCTTACCGCGATGGGTCGGCGCGCACCCGACATGCCTATGTGCTCACGCGGAAGGGGCGCGACCTGACGCCGGTCATCCTGGCTCTGATGCAGTGGGGCGACAAGCATATAGGTGATGGGACATCCGCCCTGGCCTTGTCGGACAAGGCATCCGGCGCGCCGGTCGAAATCGGTATCGTTGCGAAAACGGACGCTTTGCCGCTGTCTCGCCTTGCCTATGATGTGAAACAGCCGCGGACGGCCACATCGGGCGACGACTAGCATTCAGCTCATGCCAAGCGCTTCTTTGTAAAGCTCAAGCACCGCTTCTTCTTCGGCGATGTCATCACTGTCGCGCTTGCGCAGCGCGATGACCTTGCGCATCACCTTGGTGTCGTACCCGCGCGCCTTCGCCTCGGCCATCACTTCCTTCTGCTGCTCCGCGACATCCTTCTTTTCGGCTTCAAGACGCTCGAAACGTTCGATGAACTGACGCAACTCATCCGCCGTGACACGGTAGCTTTCGGCATTGGTGGCAGTGTCGGTCATTGCGCGCTCCTTGGCTTTGCTGAGCCTGCTGGATAGCCGCGCAGGCACAGTGTCGCAAGGGGCATGATCTCTTGTCATCCGCTTGGGCCTCGGATAGCCCCGAGGCATGGAAGAGCAAAGCAGTTTTACCGTGTTCGACGGTGTCATTTGGGGCGGGGCCGCGTTGTCGGTTCTGGGCCTGATCGGGCTTGTCTGGTGCATCCTCAAGGTGTGGCGCGCCCGCGCCGCTGGGCTGGAAGACGCCGAGATGCGCGCCGTCATGTCGCGTGTGTTGCCCCTGAACCTCGGGGCGCTGTTCGTATCGGTGCTTGGCCTGATGCTGGTGATTGTCGGGATTTTCCTAGCTTAGCGCACAGCTGAACGGGATTGCGCGCGCTTCCTGCCCTGCCCGCCGCGCTCGGCTGGACAGCAGCCGATGCGCAGCCTAAACCAAGCACATGGATATCAGACAGATCACGCCCGCCTACTTCGTTGCCCCGCAACTGGACCCAGCGGACATGCCGGACATCGCGGCGGCCGGGATCAAAACCGTGATCTGCAACCGGCCCGATATCGAAGTCCCACCAGCGTTCCAGGCCGATGCGCTTGAGGCAGCAGCCCTGGCCGCCGGCCTCGCCTTTCACCGCCTGCCCCTGACGCACCAGACCATGACGCCCGACAACGTGGCCCAACACATGGCGTTCGCCGAAGACACGGACACACCCGTTCTGGCCTATTGCGCCTCGGGCACGCGGTCGACGGTGGTGTGGTGTCTGGGCCAAGCCGGGCGCATGTCGTGTGACGACATCCTGCGCACAGCGCGCGAAGGGGGCTACGACCTCGACGCGCTGCGGCCCACGATCGAAGCCATCGCAGCGCACAAAAACGGCTAACCGTTGCCCGCAGCCAGATCGGGCAGATCCGCAAGGTCCGGCAAGTCAGCCAAATCCGGCAGATCATCAAGATCCGGCAAATCGGTCAGAGCAGGCAGGTTCTCCGTTACATCGGCCGCCGGTTGTTCATCGGCAATGGATGCAGGCACATCGACAGCGACCGGATCAGGGGTGTAGACGGCAATTGGCACGTCTGCCTCCATCTCGGGCGCGGCCACTTTCGGGTCTTCATCCCGCCGTGCCGGCCCCTGGATTTCCTCGACATCCGGCATGTCCACCAACGGCTCGTCAGAGGCACGGCGCAAAGGTTGCGACGCATGGCTCGGCTTGCGCTGCGGCTTGACGGCGCGCACGCCATTCACGTGACCAACAATACCCCGGCCCACGATACGCCCCGTACTGGTGACGATCTGCACATTTGGAAAAGCGCCCGGGGTCAAGGGCAGCTCATCGCCGGGCTTCATGCGTTGCAATGCGCCAAGCGGCAGATTCAGATGGCACAGAACCATCTTCAGATCAGCGTTCAGCGCCATAACAGTGTCAGTCATCGCCGACTGGGTTGACGCCTCTTCAGGGGCATCCTCGCCCGGGACTTGATCCAGCGGATCGGGCAAAGGCAGAACAAACAGGACATCCCCCTGCCGCGCGCCCCGGGCAATGTCGATGGTCAGTCGAACAAGCGCGTATTCCTGCGCATCAAGCGCCATGGCAAGCGTGCGTGCATCCTCGGCCTTGGCCCCAAAACGGTAACCATCAACCAAAGTCCTGTCGTCCGGATCATCCAACACCGGCGCGATCCGTTCGAACAACATATCAATCAGGGGCGCACAGATCGCAGCATCGGTACGGGTCATGGCTCGCGCGCTGCCCTTGTCCGGTTGGACACTGCCCATAGTCTGTTGCTGAATCAGACCGCCAACCAAAACCGGATCAAATGCAGCAGCACCCGCATGCCCGTCCGGTCCATCCAGCAGCATGAGAAGCGCATCATCGTTAAACTGGCCCTCGATCTGGTCACCAGACGCTTTGTCAACGACCGCACCAATCACCGCCATGGGCAGGTCCATCAGCGCATCCGCCACCTTGGCCACGGTCAGGCGCATCGCCTTGGGCAGCGTCATGGCCCGCGCCTGACGCACATCCCGCCCCGCCGCAGCGATGCGTCCCAAAACACTTGTATTCGCTGTCTCGCCCATAACCTCCGCCGTTTCTACGGCCTGCAGATGCAGCCCCGGTGTAAGAGCGATAGGTTACCAAGCGCTTTATGCGCGCCAAGGTTTTGATAATCCTTACTGAGCTGCCAGCGCCACCTGACCCGGTAGATGGACGATAAAGGCGTTGCCATCCGCGCGGGACTCATAGGTAATGTCGCCGCCCAGCCGGGCCATGATTTCGCGACAGATCGCAAGGCCAAGGCCCGCGCCCGATCCATCCTTGTCGTTGATGCGCGAAAACTTCTCGAAAATCAGGGCCCTTGCGTCGGCAGGAATAGGTGTGCCGTTATCGTGGAAGACGACCTGCAAGCCGCCGTTGTGTTGCAGCACCGTTACGGTCAGGGATGGCTCGGCTGCTGTGCAATACTTCTGCGCGTTCGTGATCAGGTTGATAAAGACCTGGCGCAGCCTGTCCAGATCCGTGCACAGCGGCACGTCCGTATCGGCCCCAACATGATCAATCCGCAGCGGCGTTGTATGCGCGCCGCCCGCCGACAAAAGCGCCCGTTCGATCACGGCATGAAGGTTCCCGTGCTCCAGGTTCAGACTGACCTGACCATTTTCCAACACGCTGAGGTCCAGCAGATCATCGAGCAACCGGGTCAGGCGTATCGTCTCGCCATGGATGATAGATGCGTATTTCGTCTTGTCGGCCTGATCCAGTTTATCGGTATCGCGCAGGATTTCGGAAAAGCTGCGGATCGAGGTCATGGGCGTGCGCAACTCATGACTGATCTGGCCCAGAAACGCATCCTTTTGCACCGACAGCGCCGTCAGCTTCTGGTTCGCCTCGCGCAACTGCCGCGCCGTGCGGCTCAGTTCGGCTGATTTGGCTTCGAGCCTGTTCGAATACTCCAGGATTTGCGCGGATTCGTCCGCCACAGCCATCAGATCCTCGACCGACACGGATGTACCGCCCACAAGCTGGCTGATCATCGCGTGCGCGGTGGCCGACCCGACAGAACCCGCCAACTCGCGCTCCAGCGTTTGTAGAAAGCCCTGGGTCGGTTCGGGCAGATGACCTGTCAGCCCTTGTCGCTGCGCCTCGGCCCGGAACAGTGCCAGTGCATCCGCTGGGCCCAGGATGCGTTGTGCCATGATCATCAGATCTTCGGATGTGGCCAGGGCCGCATCCCATCCACGGGCCTGGGTCGAGTGGTCAAAGATGTTGACGAATTGTGCGCCCTGCAACCGCTCAAGCGGCGTTGGAAATGTGACAAGGGACACCGCAATGAAAACGGCCGTGTTCAGGCTCAGTGACCAGACCATCGCATGGACCGTGGGGTCTATTCCCTCGATCCCGAACAGGGCCTGCGGGCGCAACCACGGCAGTCCGCCGATCCCCTGCTCGAAGACCGCGGCGCTCAGAACTGCATCCGGACCGAAGCTCGGCAGAAGCGAACTGAACACCCAGACCGCAAACCCGACCAGCAGACCGGTCAAGGCCCCCCAGCGCGTCGCCCCCCGCCAGAAAATGCCGCCCAGCATGGCGGGTAAAAACTGCGCCACCCCCACGAAAGAGATCAGGCCAATCGCCGCCAGCGCCGCCCCGCCGCCCGAAAGCCGGTAATAGATGTAACCAAAGAAGATGATCATCAGGATCGACGCGCGCCGCGCCAGGATCACGACATTGCGCACATCGCCCGATACCTGCGCCCCTTCGGCCTGCGTGCTCAGCCACACGGGCATGACCACGTGGTTCGACACCATCGTCGACAGCGCAAGTGTCGCCACGATGACCATGGAGGTGGCCGACGAAAAGCCGCCCAGGAACGACAGCGTCGCCAGTCCTCCCTGCCCTTCGGCCAGGGGCACGGTCAGCACGAACAGGTCGGGGTTTGATCCCGCAGGCAGGATGTCGAGGCCAACAACGGCAATCGGCACGACAAACAGGCTCATCAACATCAGGTAGAGCGGAAAGGCCCAGCTGGCGATCTGCAGGTGCCGCTCGTCCTCATTCTCGACCACCATGACCTGAAACATGCGCGGCAGGGCCAGGAAGGCCGCCGCCGACAGCATGGTCAGCGCGGCCCAGCGGCTGCGGTCCATGCTCCACTCGCCGATGCTGGAGTTGTCGATCCGCTCCATCATCGGCCCGATGCCGCCAGCAATGCCCCACACGACGAAGATACCAACAGCGAGCAACGCGACCAGCTTGACCACCGCTTCGACGGCAATGGCGATGACCACACCATCATGGCGTTCGTTGGCGTTCAGGTTGCGGGTGCCAAAAAGCACGGTGAACAACACCAACCCTCCCGCCACCCAGAACGCGGCGGTCTGCTGGCTCAGGCTGTCGGGCTGGCCGGTCTCGGAAAAGATCGACAGGGACAGGGTCACGGACTGCAATTGCAGGGCGATATACGGCGTGACCCCGATGACAGCCATCACGGTCACAACAATGGCCAGCAGGTTCGACTTACCATACCGGGCCGAGATCAGGTCAGCCACCGATGTGGCCCGTTGGGCCCGCCCGATCCGCACCAGCTTGCGCAGCACCCACCACCAGCCGATCATCACCAGGCTCGGGCCCAGATAGATGGTGACGAACTCCATCCCGGACCGGGCCGCGTATCCGACGGCACCATAAAACGTCCAGGCCGTGCAGTAGATCGACAGGGACAGGGTGTAGACGGTGGGCGAGCGCAGCCAACTGCCCTTGCCCCGTATGGAGGCGCGTTCGGCAAAAAAGGCGATGGCGAACAGAAAGGCCACGTAAACCAGGCTGACGCCAAGCAACTGGTTGACCGAGATCATGACCCCGGGTCCGCCCGATCACGCTCGCCGATGAACCACCACAAGACAGCGGCGGCCAGGATCAAAAGCATCCAGACGACGAAGACATAAGTGACTGCACTCGACATCGCGACAGGTGTTGGATCGGCCGGATGATCGCCACCGCTTGGCCAGAACACCGGCAGCAGCCACAGCAGCACCCCAACGATGGGCAACAAATGCAAGGCATCCATCAACCGACGACGGCGATAGCTGCGCTTTTCCAGAAACAGGGTCGCGTTGGGGGTCTGGTCGCTCATTGTGCAAGCTGCACAAGGTCACGGACCGCCGTCATCACCTCTGTGTTGGAAAACGGCTTGGTCATGAAGCGGCTGACCCCGGCACGCTCGGCCAGCTCACGATCCCGACCCTGACCGCGTGCGGTTAGCATCAGGATGGGCAACCGGGTAAATTCCGGATCGGCACGCAGCTCTGTCAGAATGTCGATGCCGTTCTTGCCGGGCAACATGTAGTCCAACACCACAAGGTCGGGCTTCATGGCACGGACCTTGTCGACCGCCGTTGCACCATCTGAATGGGTATCCACCTTCCACCCCTCGCGGCTCAGCAGAAACTGGATCGCCTCTATAATATTAATCTCGTCTTCGACGAGCAGAACATGCTTGCCCATGTCTGCGTCTCCTCCCCAAATCGCGCAGGCCGGAGGCTGTTTCGCTCTTTGGACCCCGCCCGTCAACTATGTGCGCAATTGGCAGACCTGTCAAAAACCAGTGAAACCATCGCTCAGGATTGATGGCTCGCGGCGGCCACGGCACCCGGAGCGGGGACAGATATGGCAAGCTGATCCCACCTCCTCGGTTGGCAGATCATGCGCACCCGGCATGTCCGGACTGGGCAGGATCAGCATCGTCGCCTCCAGCAGCGGGGGCGCGTTCAAGACGACAGGACCTACCGGTTCGGCGGCGGCAAAACAGTCAAAGACGGCATTGTCGCGGGTGGGCATCTGAACGCGCGCCCGAATGACCTGCCCGGGCTGGCCCATCACCTGAAACAGCGGCCACAGCGGACACGCAGCGCCATGTCGCGGAATGGCAAAGCCTTCGGTATCCTTGCGAAACAGTAGGCTGCCTGCCCGATCTGCCACCACCAACCCAGCGTCCAGGGTCGGCACCGTCGCCAGACGACGCATGATATGCGGCACCGACACACCAAAATGCGCGGCCAGGGCGATCACATCTGGACCGTGTACAGACAGCGCACCCTTCAGATCAGCCAAACCCACCTCCGCACTGTCGCGTACCATACGGTCAAGGATCGTGCGGGCCAGATGACGCGACTGGGCGGAGGCAAGCTCGGGCGCCTGCCCG
Organism: Tateyamaria sp. ANG-S1; assembly: GCF_000814025.1. GTDB lineage: Bacteria > Pseudomonadota > Alphaproteobacteria > Rhodobacterales > Rhodobacteraceae > Tateyamaria. Next base: position 461,084 of record NZ_JWLL01000003.1, read on the forward strand.
ACAATGCTCTCCGGATCCTGCGCTCCGCTTTCAAACGCCTCCAGCGTCTGCGCATGCGCCGAAAGGAATGCAGCCACCTCTTCCTGCGGTGAACCCGACGGGGCAGCCTCCCCGGTTTCGGCATCCAGAAAACCGACCAGCGCCTTCGAACTGTCCGCCAAACGGCGGCTGTCTGCATCGATATTGGCATGGAAGCGGTCGCGCCACTCGGCGGTAATGGTCTTGTCCTCGGCCAGAATGGACGCGGTGGACCGGATGGACGCGGCAGTCGACAACACCTCGTGCACGGACGCGGCCAGTTCGGGGTCATGCGCCAGCCGGTCGCTCAGTGTTTCGACCGTGCGCTGCAAATCGGCGATCTTGCGATGGGCCGCCGCCAGCGCCTCCGCCCAACCGGGGAAGCGACCGGCGAATTCCTCGGCCCGCGCACTCTCATCTTCCGGCAGGCGCGCGCGTTGGGCGGCCTCCTGCAACGCGGCAATTAGCGCGGCCTCGGCACCCTCGCTCAGCACAGTGGGTTCAACGTCCAGCGCTGCAGCAATGTCCAACAGCAACTTGCCGCCGATTCTGCGGCGATTGTGCTCGATCAGGTTCAAATAGGACGCGGATATACCTATCTGTTTGGCAAGATCGGACTGTTTAAGTCCCCCCATGGCGCGTCGCTCGCGAATTCGCGTGCCTGTCAATGCGTCCCGCGCCATGCGCCATTCCCCTGCGTTTGTCAGCCATTTCAACGCTTTTCTGCGCTGCGACATAAGAAAGTTTACAAAGTATACCGCTGTATTGTGCAGATGTTTACAAAATAATTCTGCGAAACAAGGGGTTTATTGCGCAATTTTCCAACCATACGCGATAGTGGCTTTGCACAAAGTGCGCGCGCGGCCCGGTTGAGGAGCAGGACCGCGCATTTCAACAAATGGGAGGATATTCATGTCCAAAACGAATCTGACTCGTCGTGGCGTGCTCAAGACGGGTGCCGTCGCGGGTGCAGGCTTTGCCGCTCCGACGATCTTCACGGCGCAGTCGGCCGCTGCTTTCACGAACGAGCCCACCGGCTCTTCCGTGACGCTGGGCTTCAACGTGCCGCAGACCGGCCCCTACGCTGACGAAGGTGCGGACGAACTGCGCGCCTACGAACTGGCGGTCGAACACCTGAACGGTGGCGGCGATGGCGGCCTGATGAACACCTTCTCGTCCAAGGCCCTGCAAGGCAACGGTATCCTGGGCAAGAAAGTCGAATACGTCACAGGCGACACGCAGACCAAGTCTGACGCCGCCCGCGCATCGGCCCGCTCGATGATCGAAAAAGACGGTGCTGTGATGATCACCGGCGGCTCGTCCTCGGGCGTGGCCGTGGCCGTGCAAGCGCTCTGCCAAGAGGCAGGCGTGATCTTTATGGCGGGTCTGACCCACTCGAACGACACCACCGGCAAGGACAAGAAAGCAAATGGCTTCCGCCACTTCTTCAACTCCTACATGTCCGGTGCGGCCCTCGCGCCGATCCTGGCCAACAACTACGGCACGGATCGTAAAGCCTACCACCTGACGGCTGACTACAACTGGGGCTACACGACCGAAGAAGCCGTGCGCACCTCGACCGAAGCCATGGGTTGGGAAACCGTCGCCGCCGTGAAAACGCCGCTGACACAAACCGACTTCTCGTCCTACATTGCGCCGGTTCTGCAATCGGGTGCCGACGTGCTGGTTCTGAACCACTACGGCGGCAACATGGTGAACTCGCTGACCAACGCGGTTCAGTTCGGCCTGCGTGACAAGCTGGTGAACAACAAGAACTTCGAGATCGTGGTTCCGCTCTACTCCCGCCTGATGGCGAAGGGTGCGGGTGCCAACGTGAAGGGGATCTTCGGCTCCACGAACTGGCACTGGTCGCTGCAAGACGAAGGCTCCAAGGCGTTCGTCAAATCATTCGGCACCAAGTACGGCTTCCCGCCGTCGCAGGCGGCACACACCTGCTACGTTCAGGCCCTGCTCTATGCAGACGCCGTGGAACGTGCCGGGTCGTTCAACCCTTGTGCGGTTGGCGAAGCGCTCAAGGACTTCCAATTCGACGGCATGGGCAACGGCCCAACGCTCTATCGTGGCGAAGACCACCAGTGCTTCAAGGACGTGCTGGTCGTGAAAGGGAAAGAGAACCCGACATCCGAGTTCGACCTTCTCGAAATCGTGGAAGTCACGCCGGTCGAGCAGGTCACCTACGACGCATCGATCTTCGGTGGCGAGCTGGGGTCCTGCAACCCGGGCGCGTAAGCCATTGAAAATGCTGGGTGGGCCGCGATTGGCCCACCCTTCCCTGGCGCGATCCCAGGCATTCCAAAATTTAACATAACATGTCCCACCGTGGGACATCTGACCCAACCCAGAGGTTCGGCCGATGGAAGCGATCATCCTTCAAATTCTAAACGGGCTCGACAAGGGCTCGGCCTATGCGCTGATTGCGCTGGGTCTCACGCTGATTTTCGGCACTCTGGGCGTGGTGAACTTCGCCCACGGGGCCCTGTTCATGATCGGCGCCTTCTGCGCCGTGACCCTGAGCCGGATTCTGACCCTCAGCCACACGATTGTGGACGACACCCAAACCGACTTCCTCGGCAACCCTCTCAAAGTGGACGTGCCCTACGTGATGGACTGGTTCGGCGAGGCAACGGGCAGCGCCATCATCGACTGGGCCGTCCCACTCTCGATCCTCTTCGCCATCCCGGTAATGATCGCCATCGGCGTGATCATGGAGCGCGGGTTGATCAAGCATTTCTACAAGCGCCCCCACGCCGACCAGATCCTGGTGACCTTCGGCCTCGCGATCGTGCTGCAAGAGATCATCAAGTACTACTACGGTGCCAACCCGATCCCGACGCCCGCCCCGGCAGCCTTCAAGGGCTCGTTCGATTTTGGCGCGATGCTGGGCTTTGATCCCAACATCATCATCTACCCCTACTGGCGGATCATCTACTTCGCCTTTGCCGCCGTCATCATCGGCGCCGTGTTTGCCTTCCTTCAGTTCACCACATTTGGGATGGTCGTGCGGGCCGGTATGGCCGACCGCGAGACGGTGCAGCTGCTGGGCATCAACATCGACCGCCGCTTCACCCTGATGTTTGGCATCGCGGCCGCCGTCGCAGGGCTTGCGGGCGTCATGTACACGCCGATCAACTCGCCAAACTACCACATGGGCATGGACTTCCTTGTCCTCAGCTTCGTGGTGGTCGTTGTGGGCGGCATGGGCTCCCTGCCCGGCGCTGTGGCCGCGGGCTTTCTGCTTGGCATCCTCGAAAGCTTTGCATCCATGCGCGAGGTCCTCGCCGTGCTGCCCGGCCTCAACCAGATCATCATCTATCTGGTCGCCATCATCATTCTGTTGACCCGTCCTCGGGGCCTTATGGGCCGCAAGGGCGTGATGGAGGAGTAATCCATGTTCGGTCTCGACAAAAAAGACACCCGCCTCCTGATCCTGGTGGCCATCCTCGTGGCGCTGGCCCCCTTCCTACTGAACCCCTTCCCCGAAGGATCCGCCATGGCGCAGTTCAATGCGGGCTATCCCGACCTGATGCAGCGCTTTGTGATCTTTGGCATCTTCGCCATTGGGTTCAACATCCTCTTCGGCCTGACAGGCTACCTGTCCTTCGGCCACGCGGCCTTCCTCGGTGTCGGCTCCTACGCCGCGATCTGGATGATGAAGCTGCTGACCATGAACGTGATCCCCGCGATCTTCGTGTCGGTGATCGTGGCGGGCATCTTCAGCCTCGCCGTGGGATGGATCAGCCTGCGCCGCTCGGGCATCTACTTTTCGATCCTGACGCTGGCCTTTGCACAAATGTCCTACTCGCTTGCCTATTCGGTGCTGACACCGATCACGGGCGGTGAGACGGGCCTGCAACCAAAGGTCAATGATCCGCGTGTTCTGGACGGTGCTTTGGCCGAAGGCGCGACACCCAAGGCAAACCTCTTTGGGCTGGAGATGGGGTCGAGCTTTGAATGGAGCGTTGGTGGTTGGCTGTTCACCTTCAACGCGGGCTACTATCTGGCTGCGGTCGTGATGCTGATAGCGTTCTACATGTCGATCCGCATCTTCCGCTCGCCCTTTGGCATGATGCTGCGCGCGGTGAAGTCAAACCAGCAACGGCTGAATTATACTGGCCTCAATGCCAAGCCCTACACGCTCGCAGCCTTTGTCATCTCGGGCATGTATGCCGGTCTCGCCGGTGGTCTCATGGTGGCCATGGACACGCAGGTGGGTGCGGAACGTATGTTCTGGACCGCCTCTGGTGAGGTCGTTCTCATGTCCATTCTCGGCGGTGTCGGCACACTGATCGGGCCGGTCCTGGGTGCGGGTGCGATCAAGTACATGGAAAACATCCTGTCCAAGATCAACAAGGAGATCCTGCACCAGTGGTTCGCGTTCATGCCCGACGGGATCGAGGACATCCTTGTGTCGCTCGTCTACCCGTTCATCGGCAAGGGCTGGCACCTGACGCTGGGCATCATCTTCATGCTGGTCGTGATCTTCCTGCCCGGTGGCCTTGTCGAAGGGGGCCAGCGTGTGGCCCGCCTGTTCAAGCGCAAGAAACCGGCCGAAGACGGGCCAGACGGCAAAACCACGCCTGCGGAATAAGGAGAGAAACCAATGGGTATTCTTGAAGTCAAAAACGTAGGCAAACGGTTCGGCGGTCTGCAAGCGCTGGGGGACGTGAACCTCAGCGTGGCCGAGAACACGGTCCATGCCATCATCGGCCCCAACGGGGCGGGCAAGTCCACGCTGCTGAATTGTCTGGTCGGTAAGCTGATCCCCGACACCGGGTCGGTCATGTTCGACGGGCAGTCTGTTCTGGGGCGAAAGCCATTTGAAATCAATCAGATGGGGATTTCCCGGGTATTCCAGACACCGGAGATCTTTGGCGAACTGACGGTGATGGAAAACATGATGATCCCGTGTTTTGCCAAGCGCGACGGGGCGTTCACGCCCAACGCCTTTATTGACATGTTCAAGGATCGCGAGATTGTCGAGCGGGCCGAGCAGATGCTGGAAGAGATGAACATGGCGGATGCGCGCAACGACAACGCGGCAACCATGTCGCGCGGCAACAAGCGGCGGCTGGAGATCGGCATGTGTTTGGCGCAGGAGCCACGGCTGCTGCTGTTGGATGAGCCGACGGCGGGTATGGCGCGTGCGGATACCAACAACACCATCGACCTGCTCAAGCAGATCAAGGACGAGCGGGACATCACCATCTCGATCATCGAACACGACATGCACGTGGTGTTCAGTCTGGCCGAGCGGATCACGGTGTTGGCGCAAGGCACCCCGCTGGTCGAAGACACGCCCGACAACATTAAGGGTCACCCCAAGGTGCGCGAAGCGTATCTGGGCGAAACCCAAGATGCTGCGTAAGGAGACTGACAGATGAACGTCAAACCCGACTTTTCAAAGCACGCCAACCACGCAGCCACGGCGCCCGCCTTTCTGAGTGTGTGGGACATGCACGCCTATTACGGCGAAAGCTACATCGTGCAGGGCATCAGCTTTAACGTCCACGAGGGCGAGATTCTGGCCCTGCTGGGTCGGAACGGGGCTGGCAAAACCTCGACCCTGCGGTCCATTGCCCGGATCGGTGATCCGCAGGTGACCCATGGCGAGATTTGGCTGGATCACAAGCCGCTGCACAACATGTCGAGCCACGAGGCGAGCCAGGCGGGTCTTGGCCTTGTCCCCGAAGATCGGCGTATCATCCCGGGCCTGACAGTCGAGGAAAACCTGAAGCTTGCCCAGATCGCGCCGCCCATCGGGTGGTCAATCGAGCGGCTGTACGACCTGTTCCCACGGCTCGGAGAGCGGCGGAACCAGGAAGGTGTGACGCTGTCGGGCGGTGAACAGCAGATGCTGGCCATTGCCCGTGCGCTTGCGCGCGACATCAAGGTGCTGTTGCTGGATGAACCCTATGAAGGCTTGGCGCCGGTCATCGTGGACGAGATTGAGAAGACCCTAACCGTGATCAAGGAACAGGGAATCACCACAATCATCGTTGAACAGAACGCTGTTCGGGCGCTGCAACTGGCGGATCGGGCCGTTATTTTGGACACTGGCGGGATCGTGTTTGATGGAACGGCCGCCGAAGTCCTTGAGAACGAGGAGCTGCGGGCCGAATACCTCGCCATCTGAACGAAAAGTCGATGCTGGACATGTGAAACCGGCCCTCTGCGGGGCCGGTTTTTTGTTGATCGGACGGTGGTTCCGGCCGCGGATCAGGCAGAAGGTGGCCATGCGTCAGAGCGCTTTCCTCTGCGTCATTGCGCAGCTATAAGCGGCCAGAGCATGAACAGCCGCCCATATGCCGGTGCGGCAACGACCAACCGGTTGAGGACAGCAATGACAGAAACCAAACGTGATGCGGACGTGGCCTTTATCCAGGCACTGGCCGAACTGCTGCGTGAAAACGATCTGACGGAGTTGCAGGTCAAACGTGAATATGGCGAAGACGACAGCCTGAATGTGCGTGTGTCTCGCCAGACCGCACAACAGGTGGTGACCCAGATCGCAGCACCTGCACCGCAAGCCGCTGCAGCCCCGGCCCCGGCAGCAGCCGCCGCATCCGCGCCTGCCGATGCACCGGCAGACCCGGCCAACGATCCGGGCGCGGTCACCTCGCCCATGGTCGGTACAGTTTATATGCAGGCCGAACCCGGTGCGCCGTCCTTTATCAAGGTCGGCCAGCAGGTCAACGAAGGCGACACGTTGCTGATCGTCGAAGCCATGAAAACCATGAACCACATCCCTGCCCCGCGCGCAGGCACGGTCAAGCGCATCCTTGTCGATGACGGCGCCGCCGTGGAGTTTGGCGCCCCGCTTGTGATCCTCGAATAAGGATCAGGGCCCATGTTCAACAAAATCCTGATTGCCAACCGCGGAGAGATTGCCCTGCGCGTCATCCGCGCGGCCCGCGAGATGGGCATTGCGACCGTCGCCGTGCATTCCACTGCGGACGCAGACGCCATGCATGTGCGTATGGCAGACGAGTCTGTCTGTATCGGCCCTCCGGCCTCGCCCCAGTCCTACCTCAGCTTCCCGGCGATTATCTCGGCCTGCGAGATCACCGGCGCCGAAGCGATCCACCCCGGCTATGGCTTTTTGTCAGAGAACGCGCAGTTCGTACAGATAGTCGAAGATCATGGCCTGACGTTCATTGGCCCCACCGCCGAGCATATCCGCGTCATGGGCGACAAGATCACGGCGAAGGACACGATGAAGGCGCTCGGCGTGCCTTGCGTGCCCGGCTCGGACGGCGGCGTCGCGACGCTGGAAGAGGCCAAGGCCATCGGCGAAGAGTTTGGCTATCCGGTGATCATCAAGGCCACCGCTGGTGGTGGCGGACGTGGGATGAAGGTCGCGCAAACCGCAGCCGACATGGAAAGCGCATTCATGACCGCGCGGGCCGAGGGCAAGGCGGCCTTTGGCAACGACGAGGTCTATATTGAAAAGTACCTGACCACGCCGCGTCATATCGAGATTCAGGTCTTTGGCGATGGCAAGGGTCGTGCCGTGCATCTGGGCGAGCGGGACTGTTCGCTGCAACGCCGTCACCAGAAGGTGTTCGAAGAAGCCCCCGGCCCCGCGATCAGCCCTGAAGAACGGGCCGAGATCGGGCGCATCTGTGCGGATGCGGTGGCCAAGATCAACTATATCGGCGCGGGCACCATCGAGTTCCTCTACGAGAAAGGCGAGTTCTATTTCATCGAGATGAACACGCGGCTTCAAGTGGAACATCCCGTGACCGAGGCCATCTTTGGCGTCGATCTGGTGCGCGAGCAGATCCGTGTGGCGTCAGGCATGGACATGTCGTTCACGCAAGAGGTTCTGGAGATCAACGGCCACTCCATCGAGGTGCGGCTGAACGCGGAAAAGCTGCCAGATTTCTCGCCCTCTCCTGGCCGGATCACGCAGTACCATGCTCCGGGTGGCTTGGGCGTGCGAATGGATTCGGCGCTCTATGATGGCTATTCGATCCCGCCCTACTACGACAGCCTGATCGGCAAGCTGATCGTGCATGGGCGCGACCGTGGAGAGGCCTTGGCGCGGCTGAACCGGGCGTTGGGTGAGTTGATCATCGACGGGATCGACACGACGGTGCCCTTGTTCCACGCCCTGCTGGCCGAGAAAGACATCCACACCGGGGATTACAACATTCACTGGTTGGAAAAGTGGCTTGAAGCGCAGGCGGACTGACCAGCCGGGCAAGCTTTCAAGAGGGATCGCCGCGGCGGTCCCTTTTTTGTGTGCCTCTGTCACGGTAATCTGCCGGCGTAGTCGCGGGACACACGCATGAAAGACGACATCAGACTGACGCCAGATCTGCTACTGCAGGGATATGCTGCGGGCATCTTTCCGATGGCGGAGTCGCGTGACGACCCTGAGGTATTCTGGGTCGATCCCCGTATGCGGGGGGTTCTGCCGCTGGATGGTTTCCATATCTCCCGCTCGCTTGCGCGGGCTATGCGGCGGACCGATTGGATGTTGCGGGTGGATGGGGACTTTGCCGGCGTGGTGGACGGGTGTGCAGACCGTGTCGACACCTGGATAAATCCGGAAATCCGACGGCTTTACCTTGCCTTGCACAAGCGGGGCCAGGCGCGGTCGGTCGAGGTGTGGGACGGGAACGAGTTGATCGGCGGCGTCTACGGCGTCGTGCTCAAGGGCGCGTTTTTTGGGGAAAGCATGTTCTCGCGGCGGACAAATGCGTCGAAGATGGCGCTTGCCGCGGCTGTCGATCACTTGCGGCGCACCGGATTTACTCTGTTTGATACGCAATTCCTGACGCCGCACCTAGCCACGTTGGGCGCTCAGGAAGTGTCACGCGCAACATATCATGCGCGGTTGAGCCATGCGCTGGGTGTGCATTCAGCGGATTTTACCGCTGCACCCGTCGGCAGTTTTCAAGATGTGGTGCAGCGCATGACCCACACGTCATAGCGCGCGTGTTCCATGGCGTTCAAAGCCGGGGCGGACGCGATCATCCAGCCGGAAAACACAACACCCTCCCGCCCCACTTCTGAGATTTGCAGCCCTGCATAGGCGTTGCCGGATGGGTTGCCAGACGGATAGCGGCATTCGGTGAGCGTGATGTTGAGCCGTTCGAAACGCACGGTGCGGCCCGCCAGCATCTCGATATCGACAACTTGTCCACTGAATTTATCAAGACCGCGCAGAACCGCGCCCGACGCGCTTTCTGTTGGGTCTTCGGCCATTGCGCCCGTGGCGATGCAAACCGCCAGTGCCGCAATGCGTGCGGCGCGGCGCATCATTCGCCTTCGCCCCCGGAAACGAATTTCAAGAGAAGTGAGATTAGGCTGACCGACCCTTGGGTGTCGGTGATTTCGTCGCCTTCCTCGAAGTAGAAAGGGGACCCGCCCGGAACGATCTCGACGAAATTGCCCCCCAGCAGCCCTTCGGAGCTGATGACGATGGCGCTGTCGTCCGGAATCTGCGTGTTAGAGCGCACGGACACGACAGTGTCGGCGCGGAAGGTTTCAGGGTTCAGGGCAACATCGGTAACTGTGCCGATCTTCACGCCCGCAAGGCGGACATCGGTACCGACATTCACACCTTCAAGGCTGCGGAAGCTAGCCGTGAGCGGATAGGATGCCCCGCCGCTGCTGCCCAGGCCCGCGACTTGCGCGCCGTAGACTGCAAACCCGATCGCCGCAGCAAGCACAACGCCGCCTACCAGAACCTCGGTCGTGTTCTCGGCCATGTTATTCCGGCGTCCAGGCTTCGTAATCGGAGCGGTCGGCCGGTTTTTCCCGGCGGATCGACCCAGCGGGCGCATAGGCCAGTGCCGTGCCGGTCAGGTTTGGCTGGTGCGGTTTTTCCCAGTCCTTACGCTTCAGCGGCTTGTCTGTGGGCGGCTCGTCCCAGGTGCGGTGCAGCCAGCCGTGCCATTCGGGATCCACGCGGCTCGCCTCGGCCTCGCCGTTGTAGATGACCCAGCGTTTGCTGTCGTCCTGCGTCTTGTAAAAGACGTTGCCCTGGCTGTCTTCGCCCACTTTCACGCCCTTGCGAGCCGTGAAAAGCTGCGTGTTCAGAGTTTGGCCGTTCCACCAAGTGACTGCCCGCAGCAGCGTGTTGAGAATGCCCATGTTTCGCCTCCAGCGCTTTGGACTGTCTATGCCGCATCATGCCAGCGTCGTCCAGTGGACACGGACGCACAGGCGCGTTCCGGCATGAAGGTGATCACGTGCCTTTGTAGGCCGTCACTTCGATTTCGATACGGTCCTCCGGGGTGATCAGGCCGCATTCGATCATCGTGGCCGCCGGTGGGTTGTCACCAAGGGCCTCGCGCAGCATGGGCCAGCACGGCGGGAATTCGGTGCGGTCGGGCAGCATGTAGGTGACGCGGACCACGTGGCTGAAGTCGGCCCCGCATTCCTTGAGGGCGTTGCCGATGATCTCCAGTGCGGAGCGGCATTGTTCGACCGCAGTGGTGCCGTGACCGACTGTGCCTGCGACGTGGATCCAGTCGCCAGCCGCCACGGCCCGGCAATAGCCGACCTTGGGTTCAAATTCGCCACCGGAGTGGATGCGTTGGATGGACATGGCACTTCCTTTTGGTTTGGGCGCACCCGTAAGTGCGCCTTACGATTGCGCCTATGGAAAAATGAAAAAGGCGGGTATGACACCCGCCTTTCATTTGCATTTGGTGATGGCGTCAGCCTGCCGAGGCCGGTTCTTTTTCTGCTTCGGCGTGGATCATCAGTGGTGCGGCATCGGATGTCACCGCTTCTTCGTTCACCACCACTTCGGTCACCGATTCGAGCCCCGGGAGCTCGAACATGGTGTCGAGCAGAATATCCTCGAGGATTGACCGCAGGCCGCGGGCACCAGTTTTGCGTTCGATCGCGCGTTTGGCGATCGCGCTAAGTGCGTCGTCGGTGAAGGTGAGCGTTGTGTCCTCCAACTCGAACAGACGCTGGTATTGTTTGACCAGAGCATTCTTGGGTTGGGTCAGGATGGTGACAAGCGCGTCTTCATCGAGATCTTCGAGCGTTGCCAAGACCGGGAGACGGCCGACGAATTCGGGGATGAGGCCGAATTTCAGCAGATCCTCTGGTTCCAGATCTGTGAAGATCTCGCCCACGCCGCGTTCGTCATTGTCGCGCACGTCAGCGCCAAAGCCCATGGCTGACCCTTTGCCGCGCTGCGCGATGATCTTGTCGAGGCCCGCAAAAGCGCCGCCGCAGATGAACAGAATGTTCGTCGTGTCTACTTGCAGGAACTCCTGCTGCGGATGCTTGCGCCCACCTTGCGGCGGCACGGAAGCGACGGTGCCTTCCATCAGCTTGAGCAATGCTTGCTGCACACCCTCGCCCGATACGTCGCGGGTGATGGACGGGTTTTCGGATTTGCGCGTGATCTTGTCGACCTCGTCGATATACACGATGCCGCGCTGCGCGCGTTCGACGTTGTATTCCGACGCCTGCAGCAGTTTGAGGATGATATTTTCAACGTCCTCACCGACGTAGCCGGCCTCTGTCAGCGTTGTCGCGTCGGCCATCGTGAACGGCACATCAAGGATGCGCGCCAGTGTCTGCGCCAGCAACGTCTTACCGCAACCCGTTGGGCCGATCAGCAGGATGTTGGACTTCGCCAGTTCGATGTCACCGCCCTTTTGGGCGTGGTTCAGGCGCTTATAGTGGTTGTGCACGGCGACCGACAACACGCGCTTGGCCATGGCCTGGCCGATCACGTAGTCGTCCAGCACCTCGCAAATGTCCTTGGGCGTCGGCACACCGTCGGTCGACTTCAGACCCGATGCCTTCGTCTCTTCGCGGATGATGTCCATGCACAACTCGACGCATTCATCACAGATGAATACGGTTGGCCCTGCAATCAGTTTGCGGACCTCATGCTGGCTCTTGCCGCAGAAGCTGCAGTAGAGGGTATTCTTGCTGTCGCCGCTCGAATTCGTCGCCATATCGCGTCCTTCCCGGCCTATGCCGCCATCCTAGGCGCCGGTGATTTCCCGGTCCGCCCCGCGTTGCTCGTCAGCTTAGGACAGGCCCGCGGGGTCCACAATCGTCTTTTTGCCTGACCTCGCGGTCAGATCACGCTGGCCGTGAGGGCCAGCGCGAATGCCTTATTTTTCGTCATCATCGGACTTGGTCCGCTGTTCCACGATCTCGTCAATGTGGCCCCATTCCTTCGCCTCTTCCGGCGTGAGCCACGTGTCACGGTCCAGCGCCTGCTTCACCGTCTCGTAGTCCTGACCGGCATGTTTGACATATAGCTGATACAGGCGCTCGCGCGTTTTCTCGATATGCCGGGCCGAGATCAGGATGTCTGCGGCCGTCCCCTGCGACCCGCCAGAGGGCTGGTGGACCATGATTTCAGAGTTGGGAAGGGCAAAGCGCATCCCCGGCTCACCGCCGATCGCAATGACTGATCCCATCGACGCTGCCATGCCGCAGATCAGCGTCGAAACTTTTGGTTTAATGTACTGCATCGTGTCGTAGATCGACATGCCCGCCGTCACCTCACCGCCCGGCGAGTTGACATACATGCTGATTTCCTTGGACGGGTTTTCCGCCTCAAGGTGCAGAAGCTGCGCCACCACAAGGTGGCTCATCCCCGAGTGGATCGGGCCGTTGATGAACACGATCCGTTCCTTGAGAAGGCGCGAAAAGATGTCGTAAGCCCGTTCGCCACGGCTGGTCTGTTCGACCACCATGGGGACTAGGTTGTTGTGAATGTGTGCATATTGATCGATGGGATCGCGCATAAGTCCTGCCTCGTCAGACGTCTGCGAGACCATACCCGCAGAGGTGTTACCCGAGTCTTAGTATTGGCCAAGGGGGGCTGCAAGGGCATGCGCACGCTTGAACATGGCCTCTGCACCTCTAGCTCGCCCGTCATGACTGAAGCGCTGACCAGATTTCCCCCGACCCGAACTGCCGCCCTGGAGCGGCTGAACCGCTTTCTGCCCCATGCCGGGCGCGACTACGCGGCGCGGCGAAATTATGATCTGGGACGGGATGGACATAGCGGTGTGTCGACCCTGTCGCCCTACATCCGTGCGCGCCTCCTTACGGAAGCCGAAGTGCTGGACGCGACCCTTGCACGCCACAGCGCGAGTGCTGCGGAGAAGTTCATTCAAGAGGTGTGCTGGCGTACCTACTGGAAAGGCTGGCTGGAGATGCGGCCCGCGGTTTGGGGGCAATACAAGACCTCGCTCAAGGGCGCGCTTGATAACGTGCAGACGCAATCGGGTTTGCGTGACCGGTGGGAACAAGCCTGCAAGGGCGAGACGGACATCGACTGCTTCAACGCCTGGGCGCGGGAACTGGTCGAAACGGGGTACATGCACAACCACGCGCGGATGTGGTTTGCCTCGATCTGGATCTTTACGCTGCAGCTGCCGTGGGAGCTGGGTGCAGATTTCTTTCTGCGGCACCTTCTCGACGGCGATCCGGCATCAAATACGCTCAGCTGGCGCTGGGTGGCGGGTATTCAAACTCCGGGCAAGACGTATCTGGCGCGCACCTCGAACATATCGAAATATACCAAGGGGCGGTTTGCGCCCAAATGGCAGTTGGTCCGTGACGCCCCTGCCCTGTCGGCCCCGCCCAAGCCGGACGTGATGCCGTTACCCGATGCCGATCTGCCGATCCCAAGCTCGCGTACAGGGCTGATCCTGCACGATGACGACCTGAGCCCCGGTTTCATTCTTGATGCCGGAATTGAACCTTTAGCAACCGCCGTCATCACAACGCGCGCAGGGATGACGCCGCTGACCTTGGCAGCCCACGTCACAGACTTCGCCGAAGCCGCCGCACGAGATACAGTCGAGCGCTTCGGGGATCGCCTGGGCACGGTATCCCAGGTTGCGCCAAATACCGACGCGCTGACAGCTTGGGCGGAGGCCGCCGGGATTGATCAGGTCATCACGCCCTACGCGCCGGTCGGTCCGACCGCAGATGTGCTGGCGCGGTTCAGCAGCGCTGATGGGACACCACCCTTGCGCCGTATCCGCCGAAGCTATGACAGTGCTGCATGGCCGCACGCGACGCATGGGTTTTTCCGGTTCAAAGACAAAATCCCGCGCCTGTTCGGCGAACTGCGAGGGTTGCGGGCGGCGGAGTAGTTTGCTGGCCACCTAGGACGCCGGAAAAACCAAACGACACTACGTCAGCGGCGCGCCAAGATAGAGTCATCTATCAGCAAATATAGCAGGCCAAAGCGTTGGAGATAATGCGATTGGCGGAGGCTGTGGGATTCGAACCCACGGGACGCTCTCACGCCCAACGGTTTTCAAGACCGCCGCATTCGACCACTCTGCCAAACCTCCGGTGCGACGTGCTTTAGGGTGGCCAGTGCGATTCTGCAAATGCCCACAGCGCCGTGGAAATCTGCCGATCTGCGAATCGCGTGCTTTCCACAACGGTGAACTCGCGCTATCATCGCGCTAGAACCCTGCTCAAGCGGGGCAAATCTCTGTGCCAAATGTGGCACCAACACAGCCCAAAACAGGGCGCACAGGCAACAGCAGGCAAGGACTTGGTCCATGAGCAGACTATCATCCCGTTCCACACTTCGCTGCGGCACCGCCGCTTTTCTCGCGCTTGGCCTCTTGGCCGGGTGCAATGAGAGTGGCCAATTTGTCGCCATGGATGCTTTCAAACGGTCCAACACCTCGGTCGAGGGCACGCCGAAACCGGGCACAGCCCTTAAGACTGTTGAACGCGACGTCGAAGCGCCCGAGGTGTTCTCGGCGACCGAAGCAGGCCTTTGGGATGGCCGTCCGTCTCTGGGTGGCGTGTGGGTGGCGCACCCCGATGTGTCCGATCCGGAGCGTGTGATCATCCGCAACACCGAAAACGACCAATTCGTCGTGGGGGCCCTGTTCCGGCGCGAACGCGATATTCCCGGCCCGCGCATCCAGATCAGTTCAGACGCCGCCGAAGCGTTGGGTATGCTGGCTGGTGCGCCGGCTCAGTTGAACGTCACGGCCCTGCGCAAAGAGGAAGTGTCGCTGGAACCCGAAGCCGCACCGATCGACGCGGAAACCGTTGCCGCACCTGCCGACGTGTCGACGACAACGCTTGACCCTATCGAAAGCGCTGCTGCGGCCCTTGACGCGCCGGCATCGCCTGCGTCGGGCATCCAGCCTGCCGCACCACTTGAACCAACCCCGGCTGCGGCCACGACGCGACCAACCGCATCCAGCCTCGACAAACCGTTCATCCAGATCGGCATCTTTTCGATCGAGGCCAACGCCGAACGGACCGCCAAGCAGATGCGCGGCGCCGGGGTCATTCCAACCGTGAAATCCTTTGAACGCGATGGCAAACCGTTCTGGCGCGTTGTTGTCGGCCCGGCTGGCACAGCTTCCGAGCGCAGCCAGTTGCTCAAGACCATCAAGGGCGAAGGGTTCACTGACGCATACGCCGTCACCAACTGATCAGGAGCAAATCACCCGTGATCCGCCCCCTTGCTGCCGCCGCTCTGCTGATTGCGAGCACCGCCCTGCCCGTCACCGCGTTTGAGACGCGCGCGACGGCGGCCTATGTGATCGACCACACGACCGGCACTGTTCTGCTGAACAAGAACGCGGATGAGCCGATGCCGCCCGCGTCCATGTCCAAGTTGATGACGCTGTACATGGCGTTCGAGGCTGTGCAGCGCGGGCAATTGTCCATGACGGACGAGTTGGTCGTGTCGGCCCATGCCCACAGCTTTGGCGGATCGACCATGTTCTTGAAGCAGGGCGAACGTGTCACGGTCGAAGACCTGATCCGCGGCATTATCGTGCTGTCTGGCAACGACGCCTGCGTCGTTATTGCAGAAGCGCTTAGCCCAGACGGGACAGAGGCGGGTTTCGCCCGCCTGATGACCCGGCGCGCCCAGGAAATGGGCATGACCAATTCGACCTTTGCCAATTCCAGCGGCTGGCCCGCAGCAGGGCACCTGATGTCGATGCGCGATCTGGGTCTGCTGGCGCAGCGCCTGATCACGGACTACCCGGAATTCTACCCGATGTTCTCGGAAACCGAATTCCTCTTTGATCCAAATGAAAGCGCCAACCGCTTCAACCGTAATCCGCTCCTGAACCTCGGTATTGGCGCCGATGGGCTCAAGACCGGACACACGCAGGAAGCAGGCTACGGGCTGACAGGTTCGGCCAAACAGGGCGATCGCCGCGTGGTATTTGTCATCTCGGGTCTCGATACAATCGAAGGCCGCGCGCAGGAATCCGAAGCTATTGTGAACTGGGCCTTCCGCCAATTCGCCGAACGCACTGTGGTCGAAGCCGGTACACGTGTCGCCACCGCCCGCGTCTGGGAAGGTGCGGAACCCGAAGTGGGCCTCGTGCCCGAAGAAGACATCACCGTCCTTCTGCCCATCCTCGCGGGCAAGACCGTCAACGCCGAGGTGGTCTATACCGGACCGATCCAAGCGCCCATTGCTGCGGGCACACCGCTGGGTGAGTTGGTTATCCAACCCGAAGGGCTGCCAGAAGTGGTCATCCCGCTGCTGGCAGAAGCGGACGTGCCCCATGGCGGCTTCCTCGCCAAGATCTCGACAGCCGCGCTGTCTCTGATCGAACGCTTCAACGAGGAAACCGCGCCAGAAGGTGGCGCGTGACGTCCAAAGGGCACTTTATCACCTTCGAAGGCATCGACGGCTCCGGCAAATCCACCCAAGCGCGGTTGCTGGCCGATCACCTGCGCGACCTTGGCCATGACGTGATCCTGACGCGCGAGCCCGGGGGCAGCCCGGGCGCCGAAGAAATACGCGCGCTCGTTTTGCAAGGTGACCCTGATCGCTGGTCCGCTGAAACCGAACTCCTGCTCTTCACCGCTGCCCGGCGCGACCACATGGAGCGGCTGATCCAACCGGCCATGGACGCGGGCAAGATCGTCATCTGCGACCGTTTTGCCGACAGCACACGCATGTATCAGGGCCTCAGCCGTGGTGATCTGCGGGCCAAGGTGGACACGCTGCATGAGCTGATGATTGGCCGAGAGCCCGACCTGACCATCCTGATCGACATGGACCCGACCCAAGGGCTCGCCCGCGCCAAGGGACGCCAAGGCATCGAAGAGCGGTTCGAAGACTTTGGCAGCGATCTCCAGGAAAAGATGCGCGCAGGCTTTCTCGCGCTTGCCAACGAATTCCCGGATCGCTTTCGCAAGATCAACGGTGCCCAAGATGTCGACGCCGTATCTCGCGACGTCCAGACAGTCGCCGCCTCATATCTGTCTTCTTCTGACTGAAAATACGACGGGGGGAGGCGCATATGCGCCGGGGGGCTGGCCCCCCAGCTACGTCCGATGCTAGGTCACACCCATGGCCGATGACACCCAGGACCCCACGCGCATTCCCGGCGCACCGCACCCGCGCGAAACCGTGAACCTGATCGGCCAGGACGCAGCCCAGGCGGCATTCCTGGATGCATTCAATGGTGGTCGATTGCACCACGCATGGCTGCTGACGGGCCCACGCGGTGTGGGCAAGGCTACCCTTGCCTGGCGCATCGCACGCTTCCTGCTGGCCACCCCGGATCCGGACCCCGACGACATGTTCGGCGCGCCGGTCCCGGCCACGCTTGATGTCTCGCCCGACCATCCTGTCGCAAGGCGGATCGCAGCGGGCGCCGATCCGGGACTGAAATCCGTACACCGGACCGAGAACGAAAAGACCAAGCGCCTGCGCGATCAGATCACCATCGACGACATCCGCGCACTCGGGTCATTCTTCCAACTCAGTGCGACCGATGGCGGACGCAGGGTCGTGATCATCGACGCAGCCGACGACATGAACGTCAACGCCGCGAACGCGCTGCTGAAGATGCTGGAGGAACCACCTGCCCGCACCACACTCCTGTTGATTTGCCACCAGCCAAGCCGCCTGTTACCGACCATCCGCTCGCGCTGCCGCACGCTGCGCTTGGGCACGCTTGATCCGCAGCAGATGGAACAGGCCATGGCTCAGGCCGGGGTGGATCCCGGCCCGGATGCGACAGCACTCGCCGAACTCAGTGCGGGATCAGTTGGCGATGCCCTGCGCCTGTCCCTCCTCGATGGGCTCAAGATCTACCGCGAAGTGATCCACATTCTTGGCACCTTACCGAACCTCGACCGCGGGCGCGCGCTGGTCTTGGCCGAAGCAGCCGCAGGGCGCGGGGCCGAGGAAAAGCTCGACCTTCTATACACTCTGATCGACGTGGCCCTGTCGCGCCTAGCCCGCACCGGCGCTTTGGGTCACCCGCCCCCGGTCGAGGCGGCACCGGACGAAGGTGCCATTCTGATGCGCCTCGCCCCGCACGCACAACAAGCCCGCGCTTGGGCACAGACCGCACAGACGGCGCTGGCCCGCGCCCGCCACGGCAGGGCGGTCAACCTTGACCCTGCGGCGCTGGTCCTAGATACGCTGTTCAAACTATCCGAGATGGCCCCCGCCCGATGACCCCAGAAATCACCGACAGCCACTGCCACCTCGACTTCCCCGATTTCGAGGGCCAGATGCCCGAGATCGTTGCGCGCGCCGCAGAGGCGGGTGTTACGCGCATGGTCACAATTTGCACGAAACTGCGGCTGGAACCACAGGTCCGCGCCATCGCCGAAGCCCACGCGCCCGTTTTCTATGCCGCAGGAACGCACCCTATGAGTGCCGCAGACGAGCCGCTGGCAACGGCGGATGAGTTGATTGCCCTGGCGCAGCATCCGAAATTCGTGGGCATCGGAGAGACCGGGCTGGACTACCACTACACTTCCGATAGCGCCGATGTTCAAAAACAGTCCCTGCGCATCCACATCGCAGCAGCACGCGAAACGGGCCTGCCGCTCATCATTCACGCGCGGGCGGCGGATGACGATATGGCCCGCATTCTGACGGAGGAATTTAAGCAGGGCGCCTACACCTGCGTCATGCACTGCTTTTCCTCGTCTCCGGAACTGGCGCGCGCAGCACTCGATCTCGGCTTCTATTTGTCGATGTCCGGCATCACCGCTTTTCCCAAAAGCCAGGACTTGCGCGATATCTTCGCCGCCGCACCCATGGACCGCATCCTCGTGGAAACGGACGCGCCCTACCTCGCGCCACCGCCCCATCGCGGCAAACGCAACGAACCCGCCTTCACGGCACACACCGCGCGCAAGGGGGCCGAGACGATGGGCCTCGACTACGCCGAATTTGCCGCACAAACACAGAAGAACTTTGACCGCCTGTTCGCCAAGGCCGCAGCCTACAAGGTTGCTGCATGACGGATACTCTGACGTTCACGATCCTCGGGTGCGGATCGTCCGGAGGGGTGCCGCGGCTCGGTGGGAACTGGGGCGCGTGCGATCCCGACAACCCCAAAAACCGGCGACAGCGCTGCTCCATGCTGGTGGAGCGTACCAGCAAAAACGGCACGACGACGGTGCTGATCGACACCTCGCCAGATCTGCGCAACCAGCTTCTGACCACCGGAACCGGACGGCTTGATGGCGTGATCTACACCCACGCCCACGCCGATCATGTGCACGGCATCGACGACCTGCGGATGATCGTCTTCAACATGCGCGAACGGTTACAGGTCTGGGCCGATGGCGACACGCAAGACGACCTGATCAGCCGCTTCGGCTATGCCTTTGTCCAGCCCAAGGGCTCGCCCTACCCGCCCATCCTCGAACTGAATACGATCGATGGCGATACGGTGATTGACGGGCCCGGCGGCGCCATCACCTTCACACCGTTCCAGGTCAATCACGGCAGCATCGATGCGCTCGGCTTCCGCATCGGCGATGTGGCCTACCTGCCCGATGTCGCGACCATCCCCGACGCGGTCTGGCCCGCCCTGGACGGGCTGGACACATGGATCGTCGACGCCCTGCGCCGCGACCCGCACCCGACGCACAGCCACCTCGAAAACACCCTGGAATGGATCGAACGGGTCAAACCGAAACGCGCGATCCTCACCAACATGCATATAGACCTCGACTATGAGACGGTGTTGAACGAAACGCCAAACCACATTGAACCCGCCTATGACGGTCTGACTGTGACGCGCCCCGTGTCCTGACCTTCCCTATTTGAAAAAATCCCCGCCGGAGGCTCCCACCCTCTGACCCGCCGCAAAGGCCCGAACATGCAAGCGCTTCTTGAGGTCATCCTGCCCGTCTTTCTGGTGATCGGGTTCGGATACGTTGCCGTCTGGCGTGGTTTTTTCACCCAAAGCGGCGTCGACGGTTTGATGAAGTTTTCGCAGAACTTCGCCATCCCCTGCCTGCTGTTCTCGGCCATCGAAAATCTTGACCTGTCGGCCAGCCTCGACCTGCGCCTGCTCACCAGCTTCTATGTCGGTGCCGCAGCCGGATTTGCGGTGGGCACAGCGGGCGCATTCTATATCTTCAACCGCAACATAGAGGACAGCATTGCCATCGGCTTTTGCTGCTTGTTCTCGAATTCCGTCCTTCTGGGCCTTGCCATCAACGAACGCGCATATGGGCCAGAGGCTCTGTCGGGGGCCTTCACCATCATCGCCTTCCATTCGCCCTTCTGTTACGGGCTTGGCATCACCGCGATGGAGATTGCACGCAACCGCGGGCAAGGCGCGCTGACAATGGCCCGCGGCGTCGCAAAAGCAATGTTTCGCAACGTGCTGGTTCTGGCCATCATGGCAGGGTTTGCCGTGAACCTCAGCGGGCTCACACTACCAGATGTGCTGCAGGACGGGCTCGACCTGGTCGTCCGGGCCGCCCTGCCCACGGCGCTTTTTGCCCTGGGCGGAGTGCTGATCCAATACCGTCCCGAGGGTGACGCACGGGTGATCGCGATGGTCTGCGCAATCTCGCTGCTGCTACACCCGGCTATCACCTTTGGACTGGGCAACGCGCTGTCCGTCCCTGCTGATTTGCATAAAACCACGGTGCTTACGGCAGCCATGGCACCGGGCGTGAACGGCTACATCTTTGCCAACATGTACGGACGCGCCAAGCGCGTGGCCGCGACATCCGTGCTGGTCGCCACCGCCCTGACTATTCTGACGGCTTGGATGTGGCTGGTGGTTCTGGGATAGACAGCTTTGCGCGCCGCGCCCGCGCCAATTCCGCATTCAATGCACCGCCCAGCAACACCAGGTAAGCGCTGATAAATAGCCAAAGCAACATGACAATCACCGCGCCGATGGACCCATACACCTCGTTGTAATTGCCAAAGTTTTGCAGGTAGACGGAAAACCCGGTTGATGCAGCGATCCAGCAGACAACCGCAAAGACGGCGCCGGGCGAAATCAGGCGCGGACGCTGGCCAGACAGGTTGGGTCCCAATCGGTAAATGACCGAGAAACCGGCAAGAAGAACGGCAATACCAACGGCCCAGCGCAGCACCTCGACGCCGAAATTGGCCCAGGGTCCAAGCGGCAGGAACGCAAGGACGACCGGCACAACCACGATGCAGGCCATGGCTGTCAGGACCACACCGATCAGGCTCAGCGTCAGCAGGAAAGCACGGATGTAGTGGGCCACGCCCGACCGGTTTGGCGCGTCGTAAATCGCGTTCAGGCCCTGCATCAGCGCAGCCACCCCCGCACGCGCCGACCACAGGGCAAATCCGAACGACAGAAGCGACGCCCAGCCCAGCGTGAGCCCGTCCGTCGTCGCAAGCTTCACGAGCTGCGCCGCGAGCAAGGCATAGACATCCGCGGGGATCAGCGCCTGAAACTCCTCCATCTGCCGCAGCGCCAAGGCGGGATCGCCGATGATCCCCCACAAGGCAATCGTCGCTGCAATGCCCGGAAACACCGCGAGGATGGCGTAAAATGCCACCCCCGCCGCGATCAGGCCCAGATGCTTTTCATCATTCAAACGCGCGACATGCCGAATGGCACGCCACCAAAGGGCGGGATCTTTGGGCGGCACGCTGCTTGTTTCGGGCTGGGTCATGAGGTGTGAACGTATGAAACCGCCAACGGTTTCTCAACGCCGTTCCGGCCATTTCTGGTGCGGGCGGGGAGACTCGAACTCCCACACCTTGCGGCGCCAGAACCTAAATCTGGTGCGTCTACCAATTCCGCCACGCCCGCAACACGCGCCCACATAGCAAAGAGCACGCGGGGAGGCGAGACGTATTTGCGAAAAATGACGCGACATTAAGCGGGTGTTGAGGTAACCTGTGCCCAACCTAGAGGCAGGTTACAGAAAGAGACGCCATGAAACCGAAAACGGTCGGGCGCGAAACGGTCGGGCGGATGCCCCCTTTGCGCATTGATATCGCGCATGTCGGACTTGTGTCCGGCACGCTTCTTTTGACATCCGATGGTGAAATCCCGGTCGAGTATCTCTCGGCAGGGGATCGTATCGTCACCCGCAACGCCGGGATGGTCCCGCTGACTGCGACACAATCCTACCGCACGACGGATGAGGCGGTGAAGATCGCCGCCGGATCGCTCGGGGATACGAAGCCGACGCACCATGTCATTATCCCCGCCGCCCAGATGGTGCTGGTGCGCGACTGGCGGGCCAGGGCGATGCGCGGCGCGGCCCAAGCGGTGATGCCCGCCGGATGTCTGATCGACGATGAGTTCATTACATCGCTCGGTCCGCGGCAAATGACCCTTGTGCGGCTCGGCTTTGAAGCACCGCATGTTGTTTATGCGGACGGGCTCGAATTGTCGGTTCCCGCGATGAGGATGATGGGGGCCGAAGCCGCCTAGGCCCCCAAATCGCGCAACACCCGGGGAAGCATCTCGGGTAGGTCTTCGGCAATCAGGCCGGGGCCGAAGGCGCGGGCGCATTCGACATGCAGCCAAGCAGCAGCTTCGCAAGAAGCCATTGGGTCAAGACCGCGCGCCAACAAGCCGGTGATGAAGCCGGCCAGCACGTCCCCAGCGCCAGCGGTTGCAAGCCACGGCACCTCGCGCTCGTATGCCGCAGCGTGGACGGAACAGCAGCCATCCGGGTGCGCGATCACTGTATCCGGCCCCTTGAATAGAACGATGGCCCCGCATCGCTTGGCTGCTTCTCGCGTAGCATCCACCTTTGAGTAAGCCGGACCCCGGTCCGGCACGGCTTTCAGCTTTTCCGAAATGTCAGGAAACAGCCGCGCAAACTCCCCGCCGTGCGGCGTCAAAACCGCATGTTCGTTGAGGGCCTCCATGCGCCCCGGTTCTCGCGCAATCAGGGTCAAAGCATCTGCGTCAAAAACCACCCGCCTCGTAAGGCGGAGGTATCCTCCGCCCAGCACGGCATCCACCAGCGCTCCTGCATGATCATGCAAGCCCAAACCGGGTCCAATGCACAGCGCATTTATCCGGGCATCGTCCAGCAGCGCGTTCAACGCATCGTCATCGTCGATGCGTTGCAACATCAAGGACGTGATCTGCGACGCAACCTCCATCTGAGCGGAGGGCGGCACACCCAGTGTGACCAGCCCCGCCCCGATCCGCAACGCACCACGTGCTGCGAGGCGCGCCGCACCCGTACGACCCGGGCCGCCGGTCAAGATCAGCGCATGGCCGTGGTCAAACTTATGCAGGGAGCGCGGCACGCCCTTATCTAGCAAATCATAGGGCCAAATGCGTCGGCCTCCGCCCTTGGGTGGATCAAAATCCAAAAGACACGCAATCTCTGGGTCTCGCGGAAACTGCAAATGCGACGGGTGCCGGTCCTCGGCTCCCAGCCCGATTTCAGCGACCCTCAGAGCGAAGTCGTGTGAGCGCAGATAATGCCCTACCTTACGACGATGAAACGTTACTGTAAGGTGGGTCCCCACAAGTCGTTGAGACGCATCCTCAAGCCACCAAGCATGGTGCGCATCAACATCCTCTGTATCGCGCAGCTCAGGCGGATACTCGGGCATCAGAAAATTGCCGCTGTCGCAATCCATGCCAGATGGGCAATCCAATGCGACGACATGGTATGGCAGCAGCCAAGGGTGAGTGTCGCCGACGTCGCGGTCCCGCACGGCATGATGCGCCAGTGCACAGTCAAGCGGAATGGCCCGGGTCAGGCCAGTTCCAAAAATTGCATCAACCATTAGGGTCGGTCGCGCGCCTTCTGCAACCCGATCCACCACCATCGGCTCGACGACACCGAGCATGCGCCAGCGGTCATAATTCGTCTTTGCATCCGGCGGCAATTTCTCCGCATCGCCGTATAGAAACACTTCGATGGTCCAACCGCGTCCATGCAGTAGGCGCGCCACCACAAAACCGTCACCCCCATTGTTGCCGGGACCGCACAGCACAACGGCCCGATGCGCGCCCTGCCGTAGCTTTGGCCACTCCTCGAAGACCGCCTCGACCACACCTGCGCCTGCGCGCTCCATCAACTCCAGGCCCGTCACCGCCCCCGACTCAATCGCCGCCTGTTCAAGCCCCCGCATCTGTGCAGCCGTCAGCAGTTCAGTCATGCTGAAATCTCCAAAGTTTTTATTTCGCACATTTTTTGTGCGCTTTGCACAATCGGAGTGCGCACACCTCACAATCGGTGCGACGCGCGCCTATTCTCTACCGCATCCCATGGACGTCCCAAACCCGGAAATGGTCCATCCCAATCCAAGGCGCGACAAAGGGAGGCCAGCCCATGAAGAAGATCGAAGCAATCATTAAGCCCTTCAAGCTTGATGAGGTAAAAGAGGCACTGCAAGAAGTTGGTGTTCAAGGGCTTTCGGTCATCGAAGTGAAAGGGTTTGGGCGCCAAAAGGGTCATACCGAATTGTATCGCGGTGCCGAATACGTGGTCGACTTCCTGCCCAAGGTGAAAGTCGAAGTCGTGCTTGACGACGATCAGGTCGACGCCGCCATCGCAGCCATCGTTGATGCTGCCAAGACCGAGAAAATCGGCGACGGGAAGATCTTTGTCACCCCCATCGAACAGACTATCCGCATCCGTACCGGTGAAACCGGCTCGGACGCGCTGTAACTCAATACCAAACGTCAGGAAGGACACATAGGAATGGCCAACCCCGTTCTCGATATGATCAAGGAAGAAGGCGCCGAGTACGTCGACATCCGCTTTACAGACCCGCGCGGCAAGCTGCAGCACGTCACCGTCATGGCCGACCAGGTCGACGAAGACTTCCTTGAAGAAGGTTTTATGTTTGACGGCTCCTCCATCGCAGGCTGGAAGTCGATTGAAGCCTCCGACATGAAATTGATGCCCGACCAGAACAGCGCCTATGTCGATCCGTTCTACGCCGAAAAAACGATCTGCGTGCACTGCTCGGTCGTGGAGCCCGACACGGGCGAAGCCTATGACCGCGACCCGCGCGGCACCGCAGAAAAAGCCGAAGCTTACCTGAAATCCTCCGGCATCGGCGACACGGCCTTCTTCGGCCCCGAAGCTGAATTCTTCTTGTTCGACGACGTCCGCTTCTCGAACTCGATCAACAAAGTGTCCTACGAAGTCGACGCAACCGACGCGTCCTGGAACACCGACACCGAATACGAGATGGGCAACATGGGCCACCGTCCCGGCGTCAAGGGCGGCTACTTCCCCGTGAACCCCACGGACGAAAGCCAGGACCTGCGTTCCGAGATGCTGTCCACCATGAAGCGCCTCGGCATGAAGGTCGACAAGCACCACCACGAAGTGGCGTCCTGTCAGCACGAGCTGGGTCTGATCTTTGACAGCCTGACCAAGCAAGCTGATGAGCTGCAGAAATACAAGTATGTCATCCACAACGTCGCCGCCGCCTACGGCAAGTCGGCCACGTTCATGCCCAAACCCATCGCGGGCGACAACGGCACCGGCATGCACTGCAACATGTCGATCTGGAAAGACGGCAAGCCGCTGTTCGCAGGCGACAAATACGCCGATCTGTCCGACGAAGCCCTGTACTTCATCGGCGGCATCCTGAAGCACGCCAAGGCCCTCAACGCCTTCACCAACCCGTCGACCAACAGCTACAAGCGTCTGATCCCCGGCTTTGAAGCCCCCGTGCTGCGCGCCTACTCGGCCCGCAACCGCTCGGGCTGCGTCCGGATCCCATGGACCGAGTCGCCCAAAGCCAAGCGGGTTGAAGCACGCTTCCCCGATCCGTCGGCCAACCCCTACCTGTGCTTTGCAGCGCTGCTGATGGCTGGCCTCGACGGCATCCAGAACAAGATCCATCCCGGCGATCCTTCGGACAAGGACCTCTACGATCTGCCGCCAGAAGAGCTGGCCGGTATCCCGACCGTCTGTGGTTCGCTGCGTGAAGCCATGGAAGAGCTGGAAGCCGACATGGACTTCCTACTGGCCGGTGACGTGTTCACCAAGGACCAGATCGAGGGCTACATCGCACTCAAGATGGAAGAGATCGAAACATACGAACACACACCGCACCCGGTTGAGTTCGGCATGTACTACAGCTGCTGATCCTCCCTGGCAGTTGAAACTTGAAGCGCCCCAATTTTGGGGCGCTTTTTTTATGCGGTCGGCGGCTGGGCCAAGCCTACTCAGGAACTGCGTTCAACCTGACCTCCTCCGGCCATTTCCTAAGGCGTGGCGACGCCTCGGATCAACGCAGCTTCTGCATTTTGTCAGGGCCCATGCCAAATCGGTATATATCTGCAAATGAAAAAGGGACGAGCCTTCCAAACGGCAGCGTTCGGACAGTTTGTGCCCAACATTTTACGCTTCCAAAGCCATCTCAAAGGGAATCTACTTCACTACCATCGCGCGAAAATCCAGCGGCCTGCCGCGATTGCAGGCAGAGCAAAACCCTTTGCAAACAGCGCCCTGCCCCGACAGCGCTCAAAACATGAGCGTATTTTCGCCTATCTCGCTGCGGCGCAGCAGAGGTGGTGTATTCCTGACTTGCATCAAACGCGCTACAGCGAGACCATACCTTTATTAATACTTTAAAAGTGGTGAATTATATGACGACAACTCAATTTTGCCTCCGCGTTTGTGTAGCGGCCTCGGTTATTATGGGGCTCCACATGATCCTCACGCACATGGCCTGAAGACATATAGAAAAAGCTTGGGGTGACGCATATGCGCGCGCTACCCCAAGTCAGCACTGTCAGAGGGAGGAAGACAGATGTGTTTGAAACATTTGCTCGGCGGTACCTTCGCCGCGGCACTCGGTCTGGCAGCGCAAGTTGCGCATGCACAATGCGGGAATACATCTGCCGGATTTGAAGCGTGGAAGGCTGGTTTTGCAGCCGAAGCAAAGCGGGCCGGTGTCCAATCCCGCGGCCTTCAGGCCCTCGCAGGTGCCACATACGCCACCCGCACCATCGCGGCAGACCGCAATCAAAAGTCATTCCGCTACAGCCTCGACAAGTTCATGCAGGTCCGTGGGGCTGATACGATTGTTGCGCAAGGCCGCAAGCGCAAAGCGCGAAGCCCGGATTTCTACGCAGCGCTTGAACGCCAATACGGCGTGCCCGCCGGTGTTCTGATTGCAATCCACGGCATGGAAACGGCCTTTGGTGGCTTCATGGGGGACAGCTCGGTCGTATCCGCCATCGTCACTCTGACCTATGACTGCCGCCGCTCTGATTTCTTCAAACCACACGCGATCGGCGCGCTTAAACTGGTCGATCAAGGCTCCATTACCGGTGCCACCAAGGGCGCGAAACATGGCGAGTTGGGGCATACACAGTTCCTGCCCGGCAACGCGCTGACATATGGCGTCGACGCCAACGGCGACGGCCGTGTCGATCTCTACAACCAAACCGATGCCCTGGCATCGACGGCAAACTTCCTGCGTCAAAAGGGCTGGAAACCGGGTCAGGGCTACCAACAGGGCCAACCGAACTTTGCCGTGATCAAACAGTGGAATGCAGCCACCGTCTACCAGCAGTCCATCGCGATCATGGGCGCCCGGATCGACGGCTGAGGCCCGAGCAAACGGCGCGAGCGGACACTTGCGCCCCCGCACATATCGGCGTATCAGCCGCGCATAGGGTTCAGGCCCCTGCCCTCCGCATCGTGGTGAAGTCCTGATTGTCCGACCTCTTTCACGGTCGCAGCCTCGGCAACGCGGAGCCCCGAACGCCAAACCACGCGACCGTATAACGGAGCTGGATATGGATATCCCCCTACCCTCACGATCTGCGCTCAAGGCGCAGGCCAAACGTTTGCGACAGACGGTCAACGCGGCAGGCACGCCGTTGACGCACGCAGAAGCCCTTGAAACCGTCGCCCGCCAATGGGGCGCGCGGGATTGGAACACGCTCAGCGCGCGGGCCCAGGATGCGCCGCAGCAAGGCTATGCCCCAGGGCAGCGCGTCAGTGGCCGGTATCTGGGCCATCGCTTCTGTGGGTTCGTCAAAGCCGCGCGGCTTATGCCGGGTGGTCGGCACGCGCTGACCTTGCGGTTTGACGATGCGATTGACGTGGTGCAGTCGCGACAATTCTCAGCCTGGCGCAAACAGGTGAATTGCGTGGTGAACGGCAAGGGCCGCTCGCTGCGCGTCACCTCGAACGGGCAACCGCATGTCATCATCAACGATGCCTGGTCCGGCGCATGATACCTCGTAAGGCGGGCGTGCCGCCCGCCTACTCCAAGGGTGGCACGTCGGCGCGGGCCAATACGTAGGTGTGGATCGCAAACACCACTGCCCGGCTCTGCGGCAGGCGCAACAGCGTTTGCCGTTCGGTCCGGTAGTACGACCCATCCTGTGACCCGGCCCCGACACGCCGTGGTTCAAACTGCGAGCGGGGCTGAAACAATTCCGGGTCCTCGTACCAAAGCTGATTGAACCGCCACAGCGGACGTCCTACCTGGATCCCGTCAAACAGCCGCTGGACACGACGGGCCAGATCGTCGGTGTAGTCCTCAACCGGGATGTGAATATCGATCAGCGGACGCCCCGCCTTTTCGCTGAGCCGCCACGAGGCCGGAAAACATAAGACAGCCCCGGTCAACACATGCGCGTCACCGCGCTTTTCCATCAACACGAAATCGTTCTGGCACAGCCGCCCAAGCGTCTCCAAAGGCGCGGTGCGGTCCATTGGAACGCAGCGCCCATCCGGGCAGATCAGCTGCGCCTCGCCCATCTCGAACCCGAGAGCAGGCAGGCAGTCCAGAACGCTTTCCAGCAGTTCCTCCGCCGCGGGTCGCGCCAGCGGATCAAGATACAGCACATCGGCAGGTTGCTCCGCCAACAGCGCCTCCCGGCGCGCCATCTGCGCGGCATAGGCGTCATCGACACGCAACCACGGCCCACGCTCGGGCTGAATGCCCGGCAAGGCACGCGCCACGCGCATATCATCGGGCAAATGCGTCTGCAAAATCGCGGTCATGGCCCGTTGTGCCACGCGGCCCACCACCCCTCCAGCGGAAAAAAACGCCAAAAGCCTGTCGGAATCTGGCAATTCGCCGCGCGCATTCCGCTGCACGCTGACCCGGCGGGAGGACAGCCAAATGAACCAGCATTACCGGGACAGCCGCAAGATCGATCCACGCCTTGGCGCGACACTTGGCGACGGCACACCAAACGATGCCAACCGGATCGAAATCGGCCCCACCCAACTTGCCTTTCAGGAGTGGGACGCTGCCGGGCTGACCCTGCCCAACCTCGCCAACATGCGCGAATACCGCTGGCGCAGGCTCACCCAACATATCGTGGACCGCGACTACGCGGGCCTTTTGATGTTCGACCCGCTCAACATCCGCTACGCCACCGACACCACCAACATGCAACTCTGGAACGCGCACAACCCGTTCCGCGCCGTGCTGCTGTGCGCCGACGGCTACATGGTGATCTGGGATTACAAGAACGCACCCTTTCTGTCCTCGTTCAACCCGCTGGTGCGCGAGGTCCGGCACGGTGCCGACCTGTTCTATTTCGACCGCGGCGACAAGGTCGACGTCGCTGCGGATCTGTTCGCCAACAGCGTGCGCGAGATCTGTGCCGCACATGCGCGCGGGCTGACACGCCTCGCCGTGGACAAGCCAATGGTCCACGGCCTGCGTGCACTTGAGGCACAGGGGTTCACCGTCATGGACGGCGAGGAAGTCACGGAGAAATCCCGTTCCATCAAGGGACCGGACGAGATCCTCGCCATGCGCTGCGCCGTGAACGCCTGCGAAGCCTCCGTACAAGCGATGGAAGATTTCGCACGCGCCAATGTCGGCGACGGCACAACGTGCGAGGATGACATCTGGGCCATCCTGCACGCCGAAAACATCAAACGTGGTGGCGAATGGATCGAAACGCGGCTCCTCTCCTCGGGCCCACGCACCAACCCGTGGTTTCAGGAATGCGGCCCCCGCGTGTGCCAGCAGAACGAGATCATAAGCTTCGACACCGACCTGATCGGCAGCTACGGCATCTGCGTGGACATCTCGCGCAGCTGGTGGATCGGGGACCAGACACCACGCGCCGAAATGGTCTACGCCATGCAGCACGCCCATGAACACATCATGCAGAACATGGAGATGATCAAACCCGGTGTCATGATCCCGGAGCTTACGGCAAACACCCACGTGCTGGACGACAAATTCCAGGCGCAGAAATACGGCTGCCTCATGCACGGCGTCGGTCTTTGCGATGAATGGCCCCTGGTCGCCTATCCGGATCAGGCTGTTACAGGCGCCTATGACTATCCGCTCGAACCCGGGATGGTCCTGTGTGTAGAGGCCGCAGTTGGCGCAGTGGGGGGCGACTTCAGCATCAAGCTCGAAGATCAGGTGCTGGTGACAGAGGACGGGTACGAAAACCTGATCACATACCCCTTCGACCCCGCATTGATGGGGCGGGCCTGACGCAAGGCACCCACCCCAAAGTTCATCGGAAAAAGCCCCACTCCATTTCCATTTTTTGGTGCAAGAGATTTTTTGAAAACAAATCGTAGGCCAATTGGCAATTCTCGCATAACGTGAAGTAAAGAAACGATTCTAAAATCGACCCAGACAAGTAATTGATTTTTATCAATGCATTTAAAAGGACCTGGAAATGGACGCCGGTGACATCAAAAGTATTTCGATCCATCCGGCCATTGGCGTTGCACGGGTCGGTAATTCCGAAGATGGGTATTTCCTCGCACCAGATGTCATTGGCGCGACACCGCAAGACAGCGATGGCTTCCGCGATGCCGAAGGGCGGCTGAAACGGCAAGTCGCTCGGTTCCGCATCTACGCCACGCTGAACTCCGGCGAGGTGCGCGAGGTCACGGCAGCCGAGGCGCAAATCAACTGGCGCGTCGAAATCGCCAATCTCAAAGCGGGCTGGTACGACTTCCAGCACGCCATGGACCTGCCCCCGGACCAGGTCTTTGAGCCGCCAAAACGCAACGCGAATTTCAACGGTGATGACCGGGACAGGCTCAGCATCCGGCCCTCCCCGCGCGACATCTCCGGCCCCAATCAAACCTCTGCGCCATTCGACGACGGGACATTCTTTGGCAAACCCGTCTATCTTGGCGAACTGCGCACGGACGAGGCTGGTCGGCTTTTGTTCTTCGGCGGCCACGGCCACTCCGCGCCGCTGGTGCCCGGCACCGCCCCCACCACATTCGCCAACAATGACGGCTGGCACGACGACACCAGCGACGGCCCGGTCCGGGCGACCGTCACCATCGGCGACACCGCGTTCGAGGCGACACCGGCCCACGTGATCGTCGCACCCCCCAATTTCGGACCGGGCCTCTTCGGCGTGGTCACGATGGATGATGTCGTACGCGACCTCTACTTCCGGGAAGGGATTTTGGAGCCGCCCACGACCACCAGCTTCACCCGCGACGTCTGGCCCATCTTCGAGCGTATGACCGGGCACCAATGGGTCTGCGACGGCATCCTGCTTTTGGCCGGTCAGGGCACACCGCTCGATGCCCGCGATCCCGACATCATCGCTCAAATGGCCGACCCGACCGACGCAAGCGCCACCTACCGCCAAGCTGTCTTCAACCTCTTCCGCAACAGCAACACCGAAGCGCTGAACCACGCCGCCCTGCCACCGTTCTATGGCGACACCTACGGCGACCGATATCTGGACGGCCCGAACAAGGGCAAGCTCGTGAATCCCGCGCGCGAGGATCTGTTCCTGACCAAAACCCAGTACCAACACCTGGAAAACTGGGCCTTAGGCCAGTTCGAAGCCGATTGGCAGGGCATCCCCACCGTCCCGGCCTTCGACGAAATCCCCACCTGCGACCAACCCCGCGAACTGGACCGCGCCGCACTGCACGAATGCCTCGGCGGGCCGTTCCACCCGGGGATCGAGATGACATGGCCCATGCGCCTCGCCTCCATGTGGAACCCCGACATCCCCTACCGCCTGCGCCCCCTGCCCGAAGGTGAGCCCGTCCGCCAGGATTACGGCGACACACTCAGCCGCGAACAGGCGCTTGCCTGGGACGGGCCATGGGGCCCAACAGGCCCCGGCAGCCTGACCCGCTGGATGGGCGTGCCCTGGCAGACGGACGAAGCGTCCTGCAATTCAGGTCTGGTCTATACGCCCAGCCTATATCTCTCCTCACCCAGCTTTTGGGGCGCCCGTGTCCCGAACCAGGTGTTACCGATCGAGGCCTATACTATTGCCACCACTCCGGAACTGGTCCCGCTTCAGGTACAACGCCACTTCAGCCATCGCCGCTTCTGGCTGCGCGATTTGCAGGGCACCGGCTATGCAGCACGGATCGACAACATGGTCCACAAATGGTGGATGACCGGTCTGGTCGAGGCGCACACGCCGCCCAAAGGGTCCGGTCTGCCCGATCCGTGCTTTGTCGAAACGGGCCGCTCACCGATCTTCACAGCGGGCGACCCAAGCCTGAAGCTGGCGCAAGATGTCGTCGCCCTGCAATCGACCGAAGAGCATGTCACAACGCTCGCCCGACGCGCGGCACCCAAAGCCGACGCCGACGAAGTGCTTGAGGAACAGACATTCGAGCGGCTGGGCCGGGGCGAGGTCTAATGCCGGAGGTTCTGATCGCAGGGGGCGGGCCTGCCGGGCTGGCCGCCGCGATCGCACTTGCAGAACGCCGGGTCAGTGTGACGGTTGTCGATCCCGGCGACTGCATCTCTCAGACGCGTGCCGAAATGCTCGCGCACGGCGCAGGTGCCATCATGCAACGGCTTGGCTTGGGCCAAGTGTTGGAAAACGCTCTCCGCATCAAAGCTGTCGAAAGCGTCTGGGGCAGTGCGCATCTCCAGTCTCACGGCGCAGCACCGGGGCTCGGCCTGCACGGTTGGGGCGTTGACCGCCACTCACTGAGCGTTGCTATGCGGAACCGCGCGATGACCATGGGCGTGAAGATCATCAAAGGACGGATCGGGCACACCCGCAAACACGACAGAGGTTGGCAGGTGGACATCTCCGAAAATGGAACCTCCCGAACGGCCACGCCCTCCTACCTGATCGACGCAACAGGCCGACCCAGCCACATCGCCCGTCGCAACGGTGCGACGGCCCTGCACGGTCCCAACCTTGTGGCATTGCTCTGGACTACCCCCAGTGAAGCCGAGCCGACCATGGTCGCCGAAGCAACCGAAGACGGCTGGTGGTACGCCGTGCCCAGTCGTAGCAGCTCAACCATCGCCTTTGTCACCAGCGCGGAAAACGCCAAACGGGCGCTGAGCGCACCGGGCACCATACTCGAGCATGCCGCACGCACCCTGACCCGCATTCCAATCCCGAAATCGACCACGCCTTGCGCAACAATGGACTGCCGCAGCGCCGTCCTCGACCGCGCAAGCGAGAGCGGATGGGTCGCGACAGGCGACGCAAGTGCGGCCTTCGACCCAATCTCATCCCAGGGGCTTTTCAACGCGCTCTCCGGCGGCTTCTTCGCCGGAAACGCCGTCGCGGACGCGGTCGAGGGCGACGCAGACGCCCCCATGATCTACGCCGCACTCGCTGCACGCACGGCGGAACGCACACACGCTAGCACGCACCTGCAATACGCCGCACTCCCCTTCGACACGCCCTTCTGGCGCGAGCGTGCGAACCTGAACTTCAAACCCAATCGCTCAGAAACCAAAGCCGAAGAACACGCACTCTAACAGTGTCGCCACGTCGTTAGCCCATCCGCCGACCGCCAATTTGGGCTCCACAAACGCACTGTGTCAGACTCACACCTCTGCGTGAGATACGTGTCATGTCCCTTCCATGCTTGGCCCGCGGCCCCCATTCTCCCTGCCAAGGAGACGACACATGCCCACCGAACGCATCACTTTCACCGGCCACGCCGGAACGCTCGACGCACGGCTGGACCTGCCCGAAGGGCCGCACCTGGCCACAGCGGTCTTCGCCCACTGCTTCACCTGCGGCAAGGACATCCCCGCCGCCCGACGCATCGCGGCAAGGCTGACCACAATGGGCATCGCAGTCCTGCGCTTCGACTTCACGGGTCTGGGCCACAGCGACGGCGAGTTCGCCAACACGTCCTTCACCTCGAACGTGCAGGACCTCGTCAAAGCCGTCGACTACCTCAACACCCGCGACATGCCCCCCGCCCTGCTGGTCGGCCATTCCTTGGGCGGCGCCGCCGTGCTGAAGGCTACGGCGCAGCTCGACCAGATCAAGGCCGTCGCCACCATCGGCGCACCCTTCGACCCCGAACACGTCACCCACAACTTCGCCGACGCCCTGCCCAAGATCATCGAAGAAGGCGAGTCTGAGGTCAGCCTCGGCGGCCGCCCCTTCCGCATCGGCAAAGGATTCATCGAAGACGTCGCCGAGGAAGCCCTGCACCCCGCCATCGCCCGGCTGAACGCCGCGCTGCTCGTCCTGCACGCCCCGCGCGACGCCATCGTCAGCATCGACAACGCGAGCGAGATTTTCCTCGCCGCCAAACACCCCAAAAGTTTCGTCACCCTCGACGATGCAGACCACCTCGTCACCAACGCGGACCACGCCGAATACGCCGCCGACATCATCGCGACCTGGGCCAAGAAATACCTGCAACTCAAACCGCCCGCCCCGCCCATCGGCGCACCTGAAGGCGTCGTGCGCAGTTCAGAAGCCGATCCAAAGGGTTTCCTACAGGACATCACCCACGGCACGCGGCATCACATCCTCGCCGATGAACCGCGCGCCTATGGCGGCACCAACCAGGGCCTGTCGCCCTACGGATTGCTCTCTGCCGGGCTTGCCGCCTGCACGTCCATGACCATCCGCATGTACGCGCGGCGCAAGGAGTGGCCACTGGATCACGTCCATGTCGATGTCAGCCACAACAAGGTCCACGCGCAGGACGCAAGCGGCACTCAAGGCGACAAGATTGACGAGTGGAAACGCCGGATCACGCTGACCGGCAAGCTTGACGACACACAACGCCAACGCCTGCTCGAAATAGCCGACAAATGCCCGGTGCACCGCACACTCGAACGCACATCGACGGTGCTCACGGAACTCGCACCCGCCAGCGAACTCCTTGAGACAACCTAGGGCATAAAGGGCTCAGGCCCGCAACCTGTCCCCAAAAATGAAACGAGGCGCGGTCCCACCCGGGGCCGCGCCTCTCATTTTAGCTCAGGCGTTGGATCAGCCGCGCGCGCGGCCAACCAGCTTCCAGGCCAGGGGCAGAACCAGCGCCGCCAGCGCCAGCTTCAGCGCGTCACCGATCAGGAAGGGCGTCAGACCCCACTCCAGGATCGGCTTGTCCCAGCCGTACAGTTGACCCAGCCACGCCAGACCGGGCACATAGATCAGCACGTTGCCGAGCAGCATGGCAACAGCCATCCACACAACCGACCGGTCCCAGCCGCGACGAGCCAGGGCGCCCAGCGCCAGCGTCGCCAGCACGTAACCGACCAGGTAACCGCCCGTGCCACCCATCATATATTCCAGACCGAACTTCTCGGCCGACGACCCGGCAAAGACGTCAAAGCCCAGCGCACCGACGATCATGTACCCCATGATGGTCACGAGGCCGAGACGCGCACCATAGGCCGCACCGATGGTCAGAACGGCAAATGTCCCCATGGTGATCGGAACGGGCCACATCGGCACCTTGATCTTTGCCGCAACCGCAAGAAAGGCGATGCCCAGCACCACAAGGGCCGCTTGCTTGATCCGCAGGGCGGTGCCCTCATTTGCGCCGAACGCTTCGCTCAGCACCTTGTTGTTCCATGTCGCTTCCATGAGGTCTCACCTGTCCAAGTGGCAAAAATTTGCGCATCTTGTGCCAAGCACATCCGCTTTCTGCAAGTGCAAAGCCAATGTTTGCGATCACAGACGCAGCGGCGCGGGCTCAGCGCCCGGAGGGACGAAAGTGATTGGTCATCACGTAGGACTTGCGCGGCCCCTCCACGGTCCATGTGGCACGAAAGTCCGGCCAGCCCGAGAAATCGTAGGATACATTATACGAATCCGGGTCGCACCAATGCGATGCCTCCCCCCCAGCCGCAGGCACCGTGTGAAAGAACCGCCCGTCATCGAAATAGACATGCAAGCCCGGCGTCCACAGATACCGCCGCTCCGCCTGCATGGGTGCGGCCCCGTCCATATACAATGTCCCCACCTCGGCATAGGCAAGGGCATCCCCCTGCGCCGTCCACGTCGCGCTCCCCGAGAACCGCGCGGGCGCACCGACCTTTGGAGTGATCACACGCTCGATCGCCCAAGCCCCCTCGAAATCCGCCAGCACCCGCTCAGTCGACATGGCGTGCCCCGGTGATGTCATCCGCCGCACCCGGTAGGACCACCAGCATCAGGGCAAAGCGTCTCATATCATGGCCTTCGTCTTGTCGTTCACCGGACCTCAGTCTAAGGACGCGGGCAACGATCCGACAGACATAAAAGGTGCCCCATGATCCCACGTTACTCCCGCCCCGACATGGTCGCGATCTGGGACCCGGCCACCAAGTTCCGCATCTGGTACGAGATTGAGGCGCACGCCTGTGACGCCATGGCCGATCTGGGCGTGATCCCCCGCGAAAACGCGGACGCCGTGTGGAAAGCCAAGGATGTCGAGTTCGACGTCGCCCGCATCGACGAGATCGAGGCCGTGACCAAACACGACGTCATCGCCTTCCTCACGCACCTCGCCGAACATGTGGGCAGTGAAGAGGCCCGCTTCGTCCACCAGGGCATGACCTCCTCGGACGTGCTCGACACCTGTTTCAACGTCCAGCTCACCCACGCCGCCGACATCCTGATCGCCGATCTCGAAGGGCTGCTCGCCGCCCTCAAGCGCCGCGCGTATGAGCACAAGGACACGGTCCGCATCGGGCGCAGCCACGGCATCCACGCGGAACCGACGACAATGGGCCTGACCTTTGCCCGCTTCTACGCCGAAATGGACCGCAACCTCAGCCGCATGCGTGACGCACGGGCCGAGATTGCCACCGGTGCGATCAGCGGCGCGGTCGGCACCTTCGCCAATATCGACCCCGCCGTCGAAGAACATGTCTGCGACAAGCTGGGCCTCGTCCCCGAACCAATCAGCACACAAGTCATCCCCCGCGACCGTCACGCTGCCTTCTTCGCCACCCTTGGCGTCGTGGCGAGTTCCATCGAAAACATCGCCGTTGAAATCCGCCACATGCAGCGGACCGAAGTACTTGAAGGGGCCGAATTCTTCTCCATGGGCCAAAAAGGCTCCTCGGCCATGCCGCACAAGAAAAACCCCGTCTTGACCGAGAACCTGACGGGCCTCGCCCGCATGGTCCGCTCCGCTGTGATCCCGGCGATGGAGAACGTGGCCCTCTGGCACGAACGCGACATCAGCCACTCGTCGGTGGAACGCATGATCGGCCCCGACGCCACCATCACGCTCGACTTCGCTCTCGCGCGTCTCACCAGCGTCATCGACAAGATGCTGATCTTCCCCGAGAACATGCTGGAAAACATGAACAAGTTCCCCGGCCTCGTGATGAGCCAGCGGGTACTCCTGGCCCTGACCCAAGCGGGCGTGAGCCGCGAAGACGCCTACACCTACGTCCAGCGCAATGCGCTCAAGGTCTGGGAACACCGTACCGATTTCAAGGAAGAGTTGCTGGCAGATGCGGACGTCACCGCAGCCCTCAGCCCCGCAGAGATCGAGGAAAAGTTCGATCTTGGCTACCACACCAAGCATGTCGACACGATCTTCGCCCGCGTCTTCGCCGAGGAGTGAACGGGCTTGGGCGGAGGACACCTCCGCCTTACGATTGCCCCGCAGATATGCAGTAAGGCGCATCCTGATGCGCCCAAACCTGTTTTCCTTTGGCAGAACGGCCCATCCGCCCTACCCTTACGTCACCCGAACAAAGGAGACGAAGGATGAAGACCAAAACCGTTCTGGTGGCGCTGGCCCTCACGCTCGCCCCCACACTCAGCCTCGCCATGGGCTGCAACTACGGCAAGCTCGAACAACAGGCGATGTCCTGTGCAGCGGGCACCGTCTATGACGCCGACACCAACAGCTGCGTGGCCACCACCGGCTGACGCTCACGTTTTCGTGATCGCATAAGACCGAGGTGCGACGGGTTACCTCTACATCGAACCTGACGCACCTCACGACGGAGACTTACAATGTTGCGCACGCTGATCCTGACCACCGCCATCGCTTCGGCGCTCGCCCTGCCCACAACCGGCTTTGCCGCAGGCAGCGATGATAACGCCAAACCAAAGAAAACGGAAACCACCCAGAACTGCCTGAACGTGCGCCAGTGGGACCCTGAGCAGAACGCTTATGTCCGCTTCTCGCAGCCCGTCAACGGCGTCTGGGACGCCAAGATCGGCAAATGCGTGCGCCCCGACAAGACGTCCTATTTGGACGCCGATGAGCTTTACAAAGCCGTGCGCGAACTGGCCTATGCCGGGCGATACAACGAAGCAAACACCGTCCTCGACCAGATGCCTGACCAGGCCGAAGACCGCGTGCTGACCTATCGCGGCTTCACCGCCCGCAAAACCGGCCAACTGGAACTGGCCAACGTCTTTTACCAACAAGCCATCGACGCGAACCCCGACAACATCCTCGCCCGCTCCTACATGGGCCAAGGCAAGGTGGTCGAGGGCGACACAGTCGCCGCCATGATCCAACTGCGCGAGATCCAAGAGCGCGGCGGTGCCGGCACCTGGGCCGAAGCCAGCCTGCGCGACGCCATCGAAACCGGGACCACCTACAACTACTAAATCCACGCCCACAGTGAGGGGTCAGGTTGAGGGATTCTCAACCTTTGCCTGCCACAACGATGCCAAATCGTTTCGAGGCAGGACATGACAGACTTGGTACCCATGTCCGCCGCCCCTGCACCTATGCAGCCGGGCGGCGGCGTTTCTTTGACCCCTGCTCCCGTGGCACGCCCTCCCGCGAACCTGTCCCGCCGGGCCAAGGCGGCCATTGTCGTGCGGCTTCTGCTGAACGAAGGGGCCGACATCCCGCTTGAGGAGCTACCGGAAGACCTGCAAGCGCATCTGACCAAGGCGATGGGCTCCATGCGTGTCGTCGACCGCGACACGTTGCAAGCAATCGCTGCCGAATTCGCGGAAGAGGTTGAGCGGATCGGCCTCAGCCTCCCCGGCAGCATGGCGGGCGCGCTCGACGCGCTTGATGGCAAGATCAGCGCCCAAACCGCGGCCCGCCTGCGCAAAGAGGCGGGCGTGAAACGCGGCGGCGACCCGTGGCAGCGCATCCGCGAGATGGACGCCGACAAACTGGTCCCCATCCTCGAAGACGAAAGCGTTGAGATTGCCGCCGTCATGCTGTCCAAACTCGACGTGTCCAAAGCCGCCGAGCTTCTGGGCCTGCTGCCCGGCCCACGCGCCCGTTCCATCACATATGCCGTATCGCAAACCGGCGCGGTCACGCCCGAAGCCGTCGAACGCATCGGCCTCTCGCTCGCCAGCCAGATGGACGCAGAGCCGCTGCGCGCCTTCGACAATGGCCCGGTGGAACGTGTGGGCGCGATCCTCAACTCCTCCACATCGTCGACGCGCGATGACATGCTGGCAGGGCTCGATGAAACTGACGAAGGCTTCGCCACGGCCGTCCGCAAGGCGATCTTTACCTTCGCCAATGTCCCGACCCGCATCGCCCCGCGCGATGTCCCCCGCATCCTGCGGAACATCGAACAGGAGGATCTGGTCACAGCCTTTGCTGGCGCCCCCGATATGGGCCTCGACACATCGGTCGAGTTTGTTCTGAACAACATGTCGGCCCGCATGGCCGATCAGTTGCGGGAAGAGGTGCAGGAAGCCGGAAAACAGAAACCGGCAGAGGTCGAGGATGCGATGGGCAATATCGTCAAGGCGATCCGCGACATGGAAGCCTCTGGCGATCTGATGCTCATCACCGAGGACGAAGAATAGCGCCCCGGGCAGCCTCGATACTGGCAACAACTGGCCCGGCCTGGCAGGTAAACGGCTACACACAGGCACGGATGGCAGACGATTTGGGCAGCATCTCAGCAACGTGCCCGGCCAACGACATCGCCGACACGCCGATCCCAAACGGTGTTCTTGTGAACCCGGGGGCCTGGTTCTATGTCTGTCCGTGATTTCCTGTGCTGCAAGGCAGTGCGCTCATCACATGGACCCGAATGCGACACGACCCCGAAGATTTGCCATGGCAGACACGGTTGGCCTATCTGGCCACAAACGCCGTCGCACGCGGATGTATCGGTGCAGCGCTCGCACTGCCCTACAAGTGGCGCGTGCCCTTCATGGGATGGATCCTCTCGCATATTGTCGGCCCCGCGGCCGGGTTCAAACGCCGCGCCGCCGAACACATCGCCTTTGTCCTGCCCGATCTGCCCAGCACCGAACACGAGCGCATCGCGCGCGAAAGCCTGAACAATGCAGGCCGCACGCTGATCGAAAACTATTCAACCGGCGCACTCCTGGCCCGCCAAAAGTCGGCCCAGATCGAAGGGCCCGGCATCGCCGCACTTGAACAGGCAGCACAAACCGGGCAGCCCGTGGTCCTCGTCACCGGGCACTTCGGCAATTACGAAGCACTGCGCGCCACCCTCGTGGGACGCGGCTTTGACGTGGGCGGGCTCTACCGCGACATGTCAAACCCGTATTTCAACGCCCACTATGTACGCACCATGCAGGCGTTTGGCGGCCCCGTCTTCGCTCAGGGACGCAAGGGCACCGCCGGGTTCGTCCGGCACCTCAAAGCGGGCGGACAACTGGTCCTGCTCTTCGATCAGCATGTCCAGCGCGCACCTATCCTCGACTTTCTCGGCCATCCAGCCCGCACTGCTGTCTCCGCGGCCGAGCTGGCTCTGCGGTACAACGCCCTGCTGATACCCTTCTACGGTATCCGCAAACCTGACGGGCTCACCTTCGACTGTGTGATGGAGGATCCCATTGCCCATTCAGACCCTGAAACGATGACGCAGTCGATGAATGACAGCATCGGCGCGCGTATCCGGGCCAACCCGGAACAATGGCTCTGGGTCGCAAGACGCTGGCGTACGGATGAATACTACCCGGACCTGGCTACCTGATCTGCGCCGCAGCCAGAATGGGACCATCCACACCCTTCTGCACCATCACGACCAGCGGCTTGTCGCCCGGCGCATCCGCCTCAATCGCAAGGTCCGTCACCCCGTCCCACTGCTGCAGGATCTTCCAGCCTTCGGTGACATTGGCATAGGTGAGCGTGTGGCCCGCATTCTCGCCCCGCGTGATCCGCGCCGTTCGTTCGGGGGTATAGCGGACCATCTGCACAACAAGCGGCCCGCTCGGCGTGGCACTTTGGGCCAGAATGCTGACACGGTCACCGGACTTGGTGATGGCCAGCGTGACCGGTGTTGTCTTAGCCGCATAATCCGAAATCACGCGCGACAGCTCCATGGGTCGCGCGCCCACGATGTCAGTCTCGCCATTGATGATCATCTGCGGCGTGTAGACGGACCGACGGCCCGCCGCGACCGCATAGGCCCGCTGCCGCTTGGCATAGGCGGGGTCGGCAAACTCATCCTTCCACCCGATGTAATCCCAGTAATCCACATGCAGCGCCAGCGCGATCACGTCATCCCGCTTGGCCAACTCATGCATCAGCTTGTCCGCAGGCGGACAGGACGAACACCCCTGCGAGGTAAACAGCTCAACCACAACGGGCGACTGCGCCGCAGCAGGTGTGACAAGGCTGGCAAGAGCCGCAAAGGCAAGGGGAATCAGGCGTTTCATCACGGTCGCACGCTACCTGTGTCGGGAGGAGTTTCGAGGTGTATAGCGTACCTATGAGAGACTCACCCCAAGCGCCAATCAAGGTTTGTTGAGCGTATGTGACAGCCCGATCACGACATTGCGCGCAAAAACTGTATGCAATAGTATACAAAATCGTCGCAGGCATCCCAAATGCGGTTGATCGCACCCGCACACTTGGGGCATGACGCACCCAAAGATTTGCCCCATCCGCTTCAGGAAAGGAAAAACCCCATGCCCATCACCGTAGGCCACGACACCGCCAAGACGCGCAAGACGCTGACCGTCGGCGGCCAGTCCATCGACTACTACTCCATCCCCGCCGCGACAGACGCGGGCCTGGGTGACTTCGCCAACCTGCCCGCCGCGCTGAAGGTGGTGCTAGAAAACATGCTGCGCTTTGAAGATGGCAAGACCGTCAGCGTGGACGACATCAAGGCCTTCGCCGAATGGGGTGCCAAGGGCGGCAAGAACCCCCGCGAAATCGCCTATCGCCCCGCCCGCGTGCTGATGCAGGACTTCACCGGCGTGCCCGCCGTGGTGGACCTTGCTGCCATGCGCGACGGTCTGGTGGCCCTCGGTGGCGATCCCGAAAAGATCAACCCGCTGAACCCCGTTGACCTCGTCATCGACCACTCGGTGATGATCGACGAGTTCGGCAACCCCCGCGCCTTCCAGATGAACGTGGACCGCGAATACGAACGGAACATGGAACGCTACACGTTCCTGAAATGGGGCCAGTCCGCATTCAACAACTTCCGCGTCGTGCCCCCGGGCACCGGCATTTGCCACCAGGTGAACCTCGAATACCTGGCCCAGACGGTCTGGACCGACACGGATCAGAACGGCGCCGAGGTTGCCTACCCCGACACGCTTGTCGGCACTGACAGCCACACCACCATGGTCAACGGCGCCGCCGTCCTCGGCTGGGGCGTCGGCGGGATCGAGGCTGAGGCCGCCATGCTTGGCCAGCCGATCTCCATGCTCATCCCAGAAGTGATCGGTTTTGAATTGACCGGCTCCATGGTCGAAGGGACCACCGGCACCGACCTCGTCCTGAAAGTCGTCGAAATGCTGCGCGCCAAGGGCGTCGTCGGCAAATTCGTCGAATTCTAC
Organism: Tateyamaria sp. ANG-S1; assembly: GCF_000814025.1. Classification (GTDB taxonomy): domain Bacteria; phylum Pseudomonadota; class Alphaproteobacteria; order Rhodobacterales; family Rhodobacteraceae; genus Tateyamaria. The sequence continues at coordinate 504,211 of NZ_JWLL01000003.1, forward strand.
GGCGAAGGGCTCGACCGCCTGCCGCTCGCCGACCGCGCGACCATCGCCAACATGGCCCCCGAATACGGCGCCACCTGCGGCTTCTTCCCCATCGACGACGAAACACTCCGCTACCTGCGCAACACCGGCCGGGACGAGGACCGCATCGCCCTGGTCGAAGCCTACGCCAAGGAAAACGGCTTCTGGCGCGGCGCGGACTACGCGCCGGTCTACACCGACACGCTCCACCTCGACATGGGCACCATCGTACCCGCCATCTCCGGCCCCAAACGCCCGCAGGACTATGTGGCGCTGACAGACGCCAAAGCGGCTTTCACCAAGGAAATGGAAGAAACCTTCAAGCGGCCCATGGGCAAGGAAGTCGCGGTCGAGGGCGAAGACTACACCATGGAATCGGGCAAGGTCGTGATCGCCTCGATCACATCCTGCACGAACACGTCGAACCCCTACGTGATGATCGGCGCGGGCCTCGTGGCACGCAAGGCCGCCGCACTGGGTCTTGACCGCAAGCCATGGGTGAAAACCTCGCTGGCCCCCGGCTCGCAGGTGGTTTCCGCCTACTTGGAGGCCGCAGGCCTGCAAGAAGACCTCGACAAGATCGGCTTCAACCTCGTGGGCTACGGCTGCACCACCTGTATCGGCAACTCCGGCCCGATCCAGCCGGAAATCTCCAAAGCCATCGCAGACGGCGATCTGGTCGCCACCTCGGTCCTCTCCGGCAACCGCAACTTCGAAGGTCGTATTTCGCCCGATGTGCGCGCCAACTACCTCGCGTCCCCGCCGCTGGTCGTGGCCTACGCGCTGGCCGGTACGCTCGACATCAACCTCGCCTCTGACCCCATCGCACAGGACAAGGACGGCAACGACGTCTTCCTGAAGGACATCTGGCCCACCAGCCAGGAGGTCGCCGAGCTGGTCGAAGCAACCGTGACCCGCGAAGCCTTCCAGGAAAAATATGCCGAAGTCTTCACCGGCGACGAAAAGTGGCAAGGCGTGGAAACCACGGACCAGAAAACCTACGACTGGCCGCCCGCGTCGACATACGTCCAGAACCCGCCCTACTTCCAGGGCATGTCGCCCGAGCCGGGCGTGATCACCAACATCGACGGGGCCAAGGTTCTGGCCATCCTCGGCGACATGATCACCACGGACCACATCTCGCCCGCCGGTTCGTTCAAGGAAAGCACTCCCGCCGGTCGCTACCTGACCGACCGCCAGGTCCAACCGCGCGAGTTCAACTCCTACGGCTCCCGTCGCGGCAACCACGAGATCATGATGCGCGGCACCTTCGCCAACATCCGGATCAAGAACGAGATGCTGGACGGCGTCGAAGGCGGCTACACACTTGGGCCGGACGGCGACCAGACCTCGATCTTCGAGGCGTCGATGGCGCACCAGGACAACGGCACCCCACTCGTGATCTTCGGCGGCGAACAATACGGCGCGGGTTCGTCCCGCGACTGGGCGGCCAAAGGCACGGCACTCTTGGGCGTCAAAGCGGTCATCGCTGAATCGTTCGAACGCATCCACCGCTCGAACCTCGTCGGCATGGGCGTCATCCCGTTCGAGTTCACAAACGGCGACACGCGCAAATCGCTGGGCCTCAAAGGTGACGAAACTGTCTCCATCTCCGGCCTCGACACGATCCAGCCGCTGCAGGAAGTGCCCTGCACCATCACCATGGGTGACGGCACGGTGAAAGAGATCATGCTCAAGTGCCGGATCGATACCGCGATTGAGATTGAATACATCGAACACGGCGGCGTTCTGCACTACGTGCTGCGCAACCTTGCGTCTGCCGCCTAAAGCAGATGTGATACCACCAGAACGGGCGCCCCTCGGGGCGCCCTTTTTGTTGGGAGAATGCCATGAAAACCGCACTCGTCACCGGAGCAGCCCGCGGCCTCGGACACGCCATCGCCCTCAATCTGGCCCAGGATCACAACGTCGCCATCACATGGCGCAGCACCGCGCCGACCGGCATGCTCACCGATCACCCCAATATCGCAGACTTCCAGATCGACCTTTCCAACCCGAACGCAACAGCCGCCCTGCCCAAACGTGTCATCGACCAGTTCGGCAGTCTCGACATCATCGTCAACAACGCGGGCAGCATCCTGACCGATGACGCGCAAAACTACGACGCCCAAAAGATCGCCACCAATTTCAACGTCAACGTAAACGCCCCCATGGGCCTCGTTGCAGCTGCGCTGCCGCATCTCCACCCCGGTGCGGCCATCGTCAACATCTCGTCCCAAAATGCCCGCCTGCCGGCCATGGTCGCGCACAGCTATTCGGCCAGCAAAGCCGCGCTCGACACATGGACCAAAATCGCCGCCAAAGCGCTCGGCCCCAAAGGCATCCGCGTCAACGCCGTCGCCCCCGGCGCAGTCAACACGCCCGAAGCGACCCGCCCCGACGACATCACAGACATGATCATCAACGACAGCGCCTTGCGCCGCATGGCCACGCCCGAAGACATCGCCGCCGCCGTCCGCTTCCTCGCCTCCGGCGCGGCAGGTGCGATCACCGGCGCAATCCTCGACGTCAACGCAGGCTATCGCTTATAACCGGCGCGGACCGGTCTGGGGCTCCGCCCATTCGGACCTCAAACACTCTCCCAGAGTGTTTGCCGCTGCGCGGACCGGTCCGAATTCCCTGTTTCAAAAAAATCCCCGCCGGAGGCTCCCGACATCTCCGTCAGAAGCCTCCGGCGGTGGTATTTTCAGTCAGAAGAAACAAGGCGGATCAAAGTGTAATGCGCCGCTAGGCGCTCAATTTGACAGCGCTTTTTCCAGCGCGGGCAGGAACCGGTTCTCGTAGTCCGCCCCAACTAACGGCCCCTGAAAACGGAAAAGAACGGTCCCGTCCGCATCCAGAATGAAAGTCTCCGGCGGTGCGGTCACACCCCAGTCAATGGCCGACCGCGCAGCCGGATCAAAAGCGACGGCCACAAACGGATTGCCATCCTCATCCAGATACTTTGACGCAGGACCCTCGGTATCCCGGAAATTCACCCCGATGATCGGCATACCCTCGGCCGCCATCTCCAAGAGCTTCGGATGCTCAGCCCGGCAGGGCGGGCACCAGGACGCCCAGAAGTTCACAAGCGTGACCTCACCCCGCACCAGATCGCCCTCGGCCACAGGCGTATAATCGGCAAGCTGCGCCTCCGTCAGCGGCGGCGCAGGCGCACCAATCCGGGTTGAGGGCAACTCATCCGGATTCTCGCGAAACATGCCCACGGCGGCCAGCGCGACGAAGCCCGCAAAAATCCCGATGGGGGCCAGCATCAACGGCGACAGCTTAGCCATTGCGACCACTCCGCCGCTCCACGGCCTCCATCTCGGCGCGCACCTTACGCCCACGCCAGACGGTCAGCACAACGATAGCGACCAACAGCACAATCGACACCGCATAGGCCGACAGCACCGCTTCGGCATATTTCCCAAGATCAGGCATCACGCCTCCTCCGCCCGCAAGCCCGCGCCCCGCGTCTCACGCGCCATCAACGCACGCGTCCGACGCACCCGTATCTCGGTCCCCGTCCGGTACAGAACCAGCGCCAGGAACAGCAGGACAAACCCGGCAATGCAGACCAGCAGCGGGAAGTAGAACACGTCCGCCACATTCTCTTCCTTATCGAGGCTCAGCGACGCCCCCTGATGCAGCCCCTGGTTCCAGAACAGCACCGCATAACGGCTCAGCACAGCAAAAACGGTGCCGACCAGACACAGGATCGAGGTCAAATCCGCCGCCGTATCGGGATCCTCAATCGCCTCCCATAAGGCCACATAGCCCAGATAAAACAGAAAAAGGATCAGGAACGAGGTCAGCCGCGGATCCCACGCCCACCACGTCCCCCACATCGGCTGCCCCCAGATGGCACCGGTAAACAGCGCAATCAACGTCATCACAATGCCCACGGGTGCCGCCGCACGGGCCGCAAGGGCCGACACATGGTGCCGCCGCACGATCCAGATCAGCGAGGCCACCAGCATCATGAACCACGCATTGATCGCCATCAGCGCTGACGGCACATGCAGGTAGATGATCTTGACGGTCGAGCCTTGCCGGAAGTCATCCGGGGTAAAGAAGAACCCCCAGATCAGCCCCACGACCAGGCATATCCCGGACCCCCACCACAGCCACGGCTGCACGCGCTCGCTCAGACGCAGAAACTTGACAGGGTTGGCGTATTCCCAAAGTGACATGTCTGATATCTAACCCCTCGCAGGCCCCATCTCAATCGACATCCGCGTTATCTCAGGTTCACCCGCAGCACAGCCCCTGCGGCAAATGGCATCGCCGCCAGCACGGCAAGCGTGATCCCCGCCAAAAGCAGCAGCGGCGTACCAGAGTCCAGGCCCTCCGCCGCCCGCCGCGCCGCCTCCGCCCCAAAGATCAACGTCGGCACATAAAGCGGCAAAACCAGGAGCGACAGCAAGAGCCCCCCACGCTTAATCCCGACAGTCAGCGCCGCACCAAAGGCCCCAATCATCGACAGCGCAGGCGTCCCGAGGGCAAGGCTCAACACCAGCACACCATACCCAGACGGCGCCAAATTCAGCAGAACGCCCAACACAGGTGCCGCCAACACCAACGGCAAGCCCGTCGTCACCCAATGCGCTGCCGCCTTCACCGCCACGATCCCCTCCAGCGGCAGGGGTGAGGTCGCCAGCAAATCCAGCGCACCATCCTCCCAATCGACGGCCAAAAGCCGGTCCAGCGACAACAAGCACGCAAGCAGTGCCCCCAACCACAGCACCCCCGGCGCAATCTGCGTCAACAGCGCCGATTGCGGCCCGACACTGAATGGCACGAGCACGACGACAATCAGGAAAAACGCGAGCCCAAGGCCAAAACCACCCCCAGCCCGCAAGGCCAGCGCCAGATCACGGAAAAACAACGCCCTCATAGAAACGCCTCGTCCGCGGCATCCATCTCAGCCGCCGCCGCACGAAAGCCCGACACATCCAGCGTCTCGGCCTCAATCCCCAGATCAATATGCGTCGCCATCAACGCCGCCCCACCCCGCGCCAAATGCCCCCGCACAGCCTCGGCAAACAACGCAACCGATGCCGCATCCAGCGACACGGTCGGCTCATCCAGCACCCACACATCGCGCCCCGTCACCATCAACCGCGCGAGGCCCAAGCGACGTTTCTGCCCCGCCGACAACCGACCCGCAGGCCGATCCACCAACTCCTCCAGATCAAAGGCAGCCAGCGCAGGCGCAATATCCGACTGCCCAAAGACGGACGCCCAGAACCGCAAATTCTCTGCCACCGTCAATGCCGCCTTCAACCCATCCGCATGGGCGGCATAGGCAATCCGGTCGTCAGCCCCCGCCACGGTCCCGGCCATCGGCAGTTGCAACCCCGCCACCGTGCGCAGCAATGTCGTCTTACCGGACCCGTTCGGCCCCCGCAGCACCAGCGCCTGCCCCGCCCGCAGCGTAAAACCCACACCGGCCAGAACGGGCACCCCACCACGGCCCACGGCCAGATCAGTGACAGTCAATTCCATGAAACATGGCTAACCGATTGAGCGGCTTGCCAAAAGCCCCCGCTCCTTCATCTTGCCAAATAAACTCCGGGGGACGCGCAACGCGCGGGGGGCTGGCCCCCTCCACCCTCTCAGACAGGCAGCACCGCCAACGCAATGCGCCGCCCTTCGCTCAAAAGCACGTTGTAGGTCCGCGCCGCAGACGGCGACGACATCACCTCAACACCCAATCCCGCCTCTTCCAGCACAGACCGCAGATCGGCAGGGATATGGGCAACATCAGCGCCCGTGCCCATGAACAGCACATCCACCTGCCCCACCAGCGCCAAAAGGGGCGCACGGTCGTCATATCCGCCCCACCCCCGCGTACCCGCAGGCCCGGTCAGCAAGCCGCCTTCAACCACCTCACCACCAATACGAAAAAACCCCGGCCCATAGCCTTCAACCGGCTGCGCATCGGTGTAAGTGATCTCATTCAGGCGCATGACCCATCTCCCAAATCGGCAGGCCCAGAATAGCGGATGCCGCAATGACGATATAGGCCACCGTGCGAAAAAGTCGCTCCGCGTTGGGGTCGAACAACCACGCACCCACCACGTTCGCAAGCATGTAAAGCGGCACCAACACCAGCCCAATGATGACCGCCTGCGCGTCAAGCAGACCGAAAGCCAGGAAGATACCCAGCTTCATCATGTCGACCCCCAACAGATACAGCAGGAAATTCGCCCGGATCACCGCAATGGCCTTGGCGGACGCCATGTAGAGCAGAATGACTGGCGGCCCGGGAATACCCGCCAAACCACCGAGGAACCCGCCAAACGTGCCCACACCTACAGTCGTGCGCGAGCCCATCGGCCCCCGGTAGCGCCAGCCGGACATCAGCGCACCTAGCAAGATCAGAATGGCAATCGACACCCCCCAGCCAAAGGCCACCGGGTTGACAAAGGACAACGTCCACAGCCCCACGGGCAAACCAATCGCGACGCCCAGCAACAACCAACCGGTCTCCCGCAAATTCCCATTACGCAAGGCCGGACGCAGGTTCGGAAGCGGCCCCCACAGCTCCACCACGGTCAGAAAGGCAAGCGCAGCAAAGGGCGAAAGAACCGAGCTTGCCGCCGCCATGATGATCATGCCCGACCCAAAGCCTGCAAACCCACGCACCAGCCCAGCCGCGAGGATCGCAGTGACGAGCCACCAGATCCCCGGCAACGCCAGCGCCTCGGTCACCACCGCACTCATTCCCCGAACACCGGCAGCCCCATGACGATGGCCGCCGCAATGATGACGTAGGCGACCCAGCGATAAAGCACCTGCATGTCCGGATCGAACAGCGCCTGCCCGATGCGCGAAGCCACGCCATAGGGCACGATCAAAATCAGGCCCAGCACCACGGCCTCGACAGTCAGCAGCCCCTGCATCGCCATCAACGGCACCGTCAAAAGCCCGGTGATGGTCAGAAACACCAGCGTATTGGCCCGCGCCCGCGCCACACCCTCCTGCCCGCTCAACTGAAACAGCACCATGATCGGCCCCACAAGGCCCGTCGCCCCACCGACCACACCCGTGGCCGCTGCCACCGACACACGCGCCACACGGGTCGGCGCCGCCTTGTACCGCCAGCCCAGAACCAACGCGACCAGCGTCAGCGTGGTCACAGCCAGCACCGCCCAACGCATGGTCGTGACATCATTCAGCCGCAAAACCGCAATCCCAAGCGGCAAGGCAAGGGTCGCCACCACAATCATTAACACCACATTGCGCCGATCCGCCTGCCCCCACGCGCGCGGCACCACAGAAACAAGCGACGCCAGCGCCGTCACACCAAAGGCCGCAATCGCCATCTCAACCGGAACAAACGCCGTCGCCACCGGCATATAGACCAACGCCGCGCCAAAGCCCGCAAAGCCATAGACGACGCCCGCCACCACCGTGACGACCAGCACCCAGACAAAGCCCGGCAACGCCAGCGTATCCGCAATCATTGCTGTCATGATGCGCCCAGCTTGCAGGCTGCACGCCTGCAAGCAAGGGCCAGTTCAGCGCCAGCGCTAGGCCAGCGCGTTACGCATCCACATTCGCAAACTGGTTGCCCGCATTCGCATCGGGCTTCGACCAGTCGCGCTTCACGCCCAGCCACAACAGAACGGTCGAGGCGACAAAGACCGAGGAATACGTCCCCACGATCACGCCCCAGATCATCGCAAAGACGAACCCACGGATCACGTCCCCACCCAGCACATAAAGCGAAATCAACGCCAGCAGCGTGGTCACGGATGTCATCACAGTCCGGCTCAACGTCTCGTTGATCGAGATGTTCAGCACCTCGTTCAGCGGCTTCTTCTTGTACTTGCGCAAGTTCTCCCGCACCCGGTCAAAGACAACCACTGTGTCGTTCAACGAATAGCCCACGATGGTCAAAAGCGCCGCAATGATGGCCAGATCAAACTTGATCTGCAGTTCGGAAAACACACCAATGGTCAGGATCACGTCATGCACAAGGGCGGCCACAGCCCCCAACGCAAACTGCCATTCAAAGCGCAACCAGATGTAGATCAGCACCGCCCCGATGGCCAAGATCACCGCAATGGCCGCCGTCTGGATCAACTCTCCGGATACTTTCGGCCCAACGGATTCCACTGACACGAACTGAATATCCGGCACCGACGCACTCAACGCTGCCTGCACGTCACGGATGGTCTCGGGCGTCACCGCCTCCTGCCCTTCCTGCGCCTGGATACGGATCATCGCCACGTTCTGATCGGCGTCAAAAGTCGGATCAAACACCTCGGTGATCGAGATGTCCCCCAACTCCAACGGCGCCATGGCATCGCGATACAGACCAATATCCACCGGCTGCGCGCTTTCGGTCCGCACGGTCGTGCCGCCACGGAAGTCGATACCGTAGTTCAGCCCCTGCAGTACAAACGACACCCCCGCCAGCACGATCAGCAGGCCCGATAGCCCCAACCACAGCCTCCACCGGCTGAAGAAATCGAAATTGGTGCCCTGTTTGACCAGCTTCAGTCGCATCTTACACCTCGATTGTCTTGGGGCGGCGGCGTTCGAACCACATCACCACCATCAGCCGCGTCACGAAGATCGCGGTAAACACGGACGTCAGAATGCCCAGACCCAGCGTGATCGCAAACCCGCGCACAGGACCAGAGCCCATCGCAAACAGGATCACAGCAGTAATGAAGGTCGTGATGTTCGCATCCAGAATAGCCGACAACGCCTTCTCATAGCCAAGTTCAATGGCCCGCGCCGGCCCCCGCGACGACTTCAACTCCTCGCGGATGCGCTCGAACACCAGCACATTGGCGTCCACCGCCATACCCACGGTCAACACAATCCCCGCAATCCCCGGCAAGGTCAGGGTCGCCCCGATCATACTCAGCAAGCCAAAAATCAGCCCGATATTGATGATCAGCGCAATGTTGGCAAACAGCCCAAACAGGCCATAGCTCAGCCCCATGAACACCAGCACAGCGGCAAAGGCGACCATGGTCGCAACCTTGCCCGCATCAATACTGTCCTGCCCCAGCTCCGGCCCAATGGTTCGTTCCTCAAGAAACGTCAGCTCCGCAGGCAACGCCCCAGCACGCAACAGCACGGCCAGGTTGGTCGACTCCTCGACCGAGAACCGACCGGTGATAATCCCCGACCCGCCCGGAATATGGCTCTGGATCACAGGGGCAGACACCACCTCATCATCCAGCACAATGGCAAAGGGCGACCCGATATTCTCAGCCGTATAATCGCCAAAGCGCCGCGCGCCTGTCGTGTTAAACCGGAAAGACACCGCCGGGTTGCCGTTCTGGTCAAAGCTCGGCTGCGCATCGACCAGATCCTCACCCGTCACCACAGGCGCGCTCTCGATCACATAAAACAGCCCCGGCTCATCCAGCGACGGCACCAACTTGTTGCCCACACCGGCCGAGGCGTTCTCGTCCGACGTCCGGTTCACAACCGGGTTAAAAGTCAACTGCGCCGTCGTCCCGATGATCTCCTTCAACTCAGCCGCCGACCCGATGCCCGGCACCTGAATAAGGATCCTCTGCGCGCCCTGCCGCTGAATGGTCGGCTCCCGCGTGCCCACCTCGTCAATCCGGCGGCGCACGATCTCAAGCGACTGCTGCACCGTCCGCTCGTCCGAGGCGAGCTTCTCCTCGTCACTCAACTGCACAACGACCACATCCGGCCCATCGGCACTGACAACAATGTCGTTCGCACCCACCCCGGTCAGCGTCTGCACAGGTTGCTGCAAGGTCCGCACAAGCTGCAACGCCCGCTGCATCCCCGCAGGCTCGCCAATCCGAATGCGCAGCACATCAGGGTCCGAGGGCTGCAACCGAATGGTGCCAATGGTCGCCCGCTCTGCGCGCAAGATGTCACGCACCTCGGGCCACATCGCCTCGATCCGGCTGGCATAGACATCCTCGACCTGCACCTCGGCCAGCAGATGCGCGCCGCCCCGCAGGTCCAAGCCAAGGTTCACGAGCGCAGAGGGCATAAAATCCGGCCACTGCGCAAACAGGGCCTGGTTCTCGGGGGTATCAGCGCCCAACTCAATGGCCTGGGCCGCATCATTGTGCTGCTCAACGCGGGTATAGAACCCGTTGGGCAGGGCAAGCATCAGGCCCAGCGCACATAAGGACCAAATCAGTACCCGTTTCCACGCATCAATCTGAAGCATTACTTCGCAGGCTCGGTTTTATTGAGCACCTGCGCGATGGTGGACTTCACGACGCGCACCTTCACGCCCTCGGCCACTTCCACCTCGACCTCATTGTCTTCCTTGACCTTGGAGACCTTCCCGATCAGCCCCCCTTGGGTCACCACCTGATCGCCCCGGCGCAGGGCTTCAACCATGGCGGCATGCTCCTTGACCTTCTTTTGCTGAGGCCGGATCAGCAGGAAATACATGATCGCAAAGATCAGGATCAGGGGAATGAACTGGCCGATGGCTTCCATGGGAATTGTCCTTGGTCTTGGGGCGGCAACTGGCCCGCTTCAGAGTTTGGCAGAACCTATGGGCGGGGGCGTGTTAGCGCAAGGCACAAAGGGGGCACAAACAGGGGATTGAGCGGTCACAGATCACAGGGGCGGGATCAAAGACCTTTTGCCCGACGCACATTCGCGTCAGAATGGCGGGATGGACGAACCACTCACTCTCTCACTGACCCTGCCGCGCCCTCTGGCACTGGGGCTTTTAACCCTGATTTGCGTGCTTGCGGCATCTTGGCTGGTCTACGTCACCCTGCCCGAGGCGAAAAAAGAAAAAGGCGCGCTTAGCGCGTTCAGCGCCTCCTTGGGGCTGGGACACATCCACCCGGTGGTGATGATTGTCGCACTCACCCTCTACATCGCGCTGGTGGGTGTTCTTTTACTGGGACTCTTCGGCCTGATCATCGCCACGCTTGAGGCAACCGGACGTACCAACGACTACCTTTTCTATGTCCTGCGCATCGGTGGCCTCACAGCAGTGCTTGGCGCTGTCATCGCATTGCCCTTTACACTGATCCGGCTGCAATTGACATCTGAGGCAAACGACACAGCACTGCAGGGACAAATCACAGAAAGGATAAATAAGGCAACTGAAGGCTTAGGGGCCGTTCGCAACGAACGAACCAGACGGCTGAAGCCGAACTTCACCACACTAATGGATGCGGAGTATGAAGAGTTTGAGGTCACGACCCCTAACATCGAAGTACGCATCGGGGCGATCTTCGCACTAGAGCGCATCGCACAAGACAGTTTGCGAGATCACTTTCAAGCAATGGAGATTCTCTGTGCATATGTACGGCACAACAGCGCCCAGCATGAGCTTTCACCAACCGAAGACATCAAGAAACCAGCGGAACCGCGTTTCGATATCCAGACTGCAATTGACGTAATCGGCAGGCGAAGCGTGGATCAGCGAAATCTGGAAGCGGCGAAAGAGTTCCGACTAAACCTTCAAAATTCCAATTTGGACGGTGTGAACTTTGCATATGGGAGTTTCGACGGAGCAGTCTTTGTGAACTGCCGGTTTGAAGCGGCAAACCTCAGCCGAGCTTCGTTGAGAGGCACGTTGTTTGATGGCTCTTTGTTGAACCACGCGCGTTGGTTCGACGCGGATTTGACCGGAGCCAGCTTTCGACACACAACACTCAACAAACCGACGCCAGTTTCAGGAGGGATGACGGAGACATTCAATATGGCCAAGTCAATCGTTGGAACACGATTTGACGGCGCCGACCTGACCGCTGTCCAATACTTTGACGAGCCGGATGTGATGAACAAAACCTTTGGCACCAAGGACACGAAACTATTAGACGAGTATGAAGATAGGCGGGACGGTTTGCGCAAAAAGATAATCGCGGTGAGGAAAGCAGAGCGCGAAGGGGATAGAGAGCGGTTGCACGTGGCCCGCCAGTCTCTTCGCGAGACAGGGTTTGAATATTGGTCGCCAAACGACGCCAATGATCTCGCTACCAATCACTACTATCAAAAGCTGATGGACAAGGTAGGACTGCGCGGTTTTCCGTTTTGGGTTTGATTGGCTCAAATCTTTCCCAATCCCTAACCTCTCACCTCAAACCTTAACGCCCCCAAAAAGTTAACCAAACCTCACCGCCCCACCACCGCCCAAAACACGCACTTTCCCCAGCAAAATGTGCAACTTCCCCAATCCCCCCTCAAAATCCCGCATTTCCAGCCCACCAAAACACGCAGTTTCACCCCTAAACATCGCAGTTTGCCCGCAACACCCCGCCACAGCACCACCGCACGCTGCCTTAACCTCTTGGCCCCTGCCCCCTGATCGGGCATAGGGGCGGCACTGTAAAATCTGTCCCGAGGATTAGACCAATGCACGACATCCGCGCCATCCGCGCCAATCCCGCCGCTTTCGACGCCGCCCTTGCGCGCCGTGGGGACGCTGCGATGTCGTCGTCCCTTCTGGCCCTCGACGAAGCACGCCGTGCCAAGATCCTCGCCGCCGAAACCGCGCAGGCCGAACAGAACAAGGCCAGCAAGGAAGTGGGCGCAGCCAAGGGCCGCGGGGACGAGGATGAATTCCAACGCCTCCGCGCCTTAGTCGCTGAAAAGAAAGCAGAAATCGCGCAGATGCAGGAGGAGGCCAAGGCGCTCGACGCCGAGTTGACCGACGCCCTCGCGCGCATCCCCAACCTGCCCGCCGAGGACGTGCCGGACGGCGGGGACGAGGATGACAATGTGGAAATCCACAAGTGGGGTGAACCACAAGCCTTTGATTTCGAAGCAAAAGAGCATTTCGACATCGCAGGCGTCGCCGCCTCCATGGACTTCGAAACAGCCGCCAAAATCTCCGGCAGCCGCTTCGTTTTGCTCTCCGGCGCCGTCGCGCGCATCCACCGCGCCCTCGCCCAGTTCATGATCAACACCCACGTCGACGAAAACGGCCTGACCGAGGTCAACCCGCCCGTCCTCGTGCGCGATGATGCCATGTATGGTACTGATAAACTTCCCAAATTTGGCGAAGACAGCTACAGGACCGAGGACGGCATGTGGCTCGTTCCCACCTCCGAAGTGCCCCTGACCTACATCCCCGCGGGCCATGTGATCGACGAAAGCGACCTGCCCCGCCGCTACACGGCCCACACCCTGTGCTTCCGGTCCGAAGCGGGCAGCGCAGGCCGCGACACGGCGGGCATGCTGCGTCAGCACCAGTTCGAAAAGGTCGAGATGGTCTCGATCACCCACCCCGACGCCTCGGAGGATGAACAGAAGCGGATGCTTGGCTGCGCCCAGGGTCTCCTGGAAGCCCTTGAAATCCCTTACAGAACCGTCGTTCTCTGCACGGGTGACATGGGCTTTGGTGCACGCCGCACTTATGACATCGAGGCATGGCTGCCGGGCCAGAACACCTACCGCGAGATCAGCTCGGTCTCGACCACGGGCGACTTCCAGGCCCGCCGCATGAACGCTCGGTTCAAACCCGCAGACGGCGGAAAACCGCAATTCGTTCATACACTTAACGGCTCCGGCCTCGCCGTGGGCCGCTGCCTGATCGCGGTGCTGGAAAACGGCCAACAGGCCGACGGATCGGTCAAACTGCCCGCAGCGATTGCACCCTATCTCGGTGGCAAGACCACGCTGACGGCGGACGGCGCACTGACCTAGAAACGCAAGGACCCGGGGCGGTAGTCCGGCCGCCCCGACTTCCGCTCCGTCACCGAAGGGTGGAGCTCGAGATCCGAAAGCGGCCCTTGCCGCCATTTCCTCAACCAAGACAGGCTGATATCCATCTCCGCCTCGGCCAGAGGGTCAGGTTTGGTTGGCGGAAAGACCGCCTCTGGCTCAATGGTCAACCGCCCCGCCCCCTGCACCACCCAGTCCAACGTGATGGCCGACAGGCCCTGAGACGTGCCAGAGCCGCCAACAATGCCATGGTTCCCGGCAAACCACATCTGCTGATACGGGCGCAGCGGCCCTGTATCGCCGTTGTTCAACCCTTGGTCCCCGTCCAGATTGTCCCACTTGGCGGGTTTGTACATGACGCGCAATTCGTCCAGCGCCAGCGCGTGGCGGGCGGATTGCACAAGGCTCGACAGCGCCATGTCGTGGAAGGCGTATTGCAGGTTCCAAACTGTTGCGACGGGCCCCAAAAGCGATGGCGGAATGCCCCGCGCGCCCACGGTGTCCCACACGCCAAGATAGGGGATGGCAACCATACGCGATGTGTCGTTCCGCCACGCCAAGTCACTGACAGATGTGCCAAATTTCGGCGACATCTCGCGCCGTGCTTCGCGGATGTGCGGCGCATCCGGGTGGTTGCGTTTGCCCCGCTTGCGGTAAAGTTGGAAGGCCTTGTTGATCCCGTCCGTACTGGTGTCCTGCACGATCCCGCATTTGCGGATCATCCCGGCCACGGACCGCGCAGTATAGGCCCCGCGCGAAAAGCCGAAGAGGTAAATCTCGTCCCCGTCTTGGTAGGCTTGCGCCAGAAACTGATAGGCCTGCTTGACCTTCGCATCCAGCCCCCAACCAAAGGCACCGCCAGCGTATCTGTTCAGCATTTTCATAACAGGACCATCAAACCGCCGGTCGGTCCCGATCCCTTTGAAATAGGCAACGACCTGCCCCTTGGCCGGGTCGTTCACGAGCGCCTGGGCGAGTTTGTGGACGCTCGTAGGTTCGGGGATATCAGGCGAGTTCCATGTGCCGTCACAGAAGATTGCAATGCGGGTCATCGTGGGCCAAGTCCTTGAAATACAATGTGCCAGACTAGGTTTTGGCTGGCTGAAATTTCGGATTGTTGAAATGATGATCTCGACGCAAAATTTTGTAAACGGTGGAAAACCATGCCTTTGCTCGTTCTGATCCTTGCTGTGACCTTTGCAGCGTCGCCGTTCTGGGTGCCGGATTTCGGCGGGTTCGAGAGCGATCAGTTTCCCATTCCCCAGAACGATCCCCCGGTCCAACCGGCCGGGTATGCCTTTGCGATTTGGGGGCCGATTTATCTGTGGTTGATTGTCGGCGCGGCTTTTGGCGTGCTCAAGCGCTGGTCCACGCCGGATTGGGCGCCCGTGCGCGCGCCACTGGCCGTTTCGCTCGCCGTGGGCAGCGTCTGGTTGCCCGTGGCAGTGCAAAGCGCAGTCTGGGCAACCATTTTGATCTGGGTGATGCTGATTAGCGCGCTGGTCGCTTTGTGGCGCAGTCCGCGATTGGAGCCCTGGGTCGCGGCGTGGCCGGTGGGGCTTTATGCGGGCTGGCTGAGCGCGGCGAGTTGTGTGGCTTTGGGCCTAATGCTCGCGGGCTACGGGTTCACGTCCAAGCAGACGGCGGCGTGGGTGATGGTGACAGCGGCTGTTGTCCTCGCGCTGGTCATTCAGCGGGCGTTGGGGCGGGCACCGACCTATGGGATCGCGGTGATCTGGGCGTTGGTCGCGATTGGCGTGCAGAACGGGTTTGATCTGCGGTCTGTCGGTGCGCTGGCGGTCGTGGGAGCGCTCGTCATGCTCCGCCCGACCATCAGCGCCTTGCGAGGTGAGGATTTGTCCCCGCGGGGACAACGCTGATTCCAAACGCTTTTTTCGTTAAAATCGGTTAACCAAGGTTAACCGCGCCGTCCCTCGGTGTGTTTGCGCAGCTTGGACGGCCCTGCCTTTTTCCGGCCCTTGTAAGGGTTGGCGTCGCTTTGGCCGCGCATGAAGAGGCGGATGGGTGTGCCGGGCATATCGAAGTCGAGACGCAGGCCGTTGACCAGATAGCGGTTGTAGCTCTCGGGCACCTTGTCGGGGTGTGAGCACATGACGACGAAGCCTGGCGGCCGGGTCTTGGCCTGGGTCATATAGCGCAGCTTGATCCGTTTGCCCTGCGGTGCAGGCGGCGGGTGTTGTTCAAGCATCCCCGTCAGCCAGCGGTTCAGCGCGGCGGTCGGCACACGACGGTTCCAGACGTCATAGGCGCGCAGGATCGCGCCGTGCAGACGGTCAAGGCCCCGGCCCGTCTTGGCCGAAACGGTCACAAGCGGCGCGCCCTTGAGTTGGGGCAAGAGCCGTTCAAAGCTCTCTTTCAGCTCTTTCAGCTTGGCCTGCTTGTCATCCTCGACATCCCACTTGTTGATGGCGATGACGACAGCGCGCCCTTCGCGTTCGGCGAGGTCAGCGATGCGCAGGTCCTGCTGTTCGAAGGGGATAGCCGCGTCGAGCAGAACGACCACAACCTCGGCAAATTTTACGGCGCGCAGACCGTCGGAGACCGAAAGTTTTTCCAGCTTTTCCTGCACCTTGGCCCGCTTACGCATGCCAGCGGTGTCAAAAATGCGCATGGGCGTGCCCACGCCATCCGACCCCGCCCAATCGGTGCGCAGGCTGATCGCGTCACGGGTGATCCCAGCCTCGGGTCCCGTCAGAAGGCGATCTTCGCCGATGATGCGGTTGATGAGGGTGGATTTGCCAGCGTTGGGGCGGCCGACGACGGCGACTTGCAAGGGTTTTGCAGCAGTGGGTTGGGGGACCTCGTCGGTGTCCTCCTCGTCCACGCTCACGTCGGTTTCGGGATCTTCATGCGCGTTTTTCTCGGCAAAGAGGTCAGCGAGGGGCTGCAATTGGGCGTAGAGGTCCGTGAGGCCCTCGCCATGTTCGGCAGACAGGCGAATGGGTTCGCCCAGACCCAGCGAGAAGGCTTCGAGCACGCCCGCATCGGCAGCGGCACCCTCGCCCTTATTCGCAGCCAGCAGCACGTGGTCGGCGCGCTTGCGCAGGATGTCGGCAAAGATCTCATCCGTGGGCGTGACCCCTGCCCGCGCATCGATCATGAACAGGCACACATCGGCCATATCCACGGCGCGTTCCGTCAGCTTGCGCATCCGGCCCTGCAGACTGTCATCCGTCGCCTCTTCGAGACCGGCGGTGTCGATCACCGTGAACCGCAGGTCCGCCAGTTTGCCCGGCCCTTCGCGCAGGTCGCGCGTCACGCCCGGTTGGTCATCGACCAGCGCAAGGCGTTTGCCCACAAGGCGGTTGAACAGCGTCGACTTGCCCACGTTGGGCCGTCCGACAATGGCGAGGGTCATGGTCATGGGGTGCGTATCCGACAGATCAAGCCGTGCACATAGACCATGAGCGCGGTCACTTAAAGGGGGGCTGATGGTGCGCGGCACCTGGGGAGCGCGTCGCTTCTGTGCAGCAAAGCTTTGGTGAACAAGGATCGGATCGAAGCTCAGACGTGCAATGCTGTTGTCATCTTTGGCCATTGCGTTTGTGCGGCGGTCCTGCCCTTGTGGTTGGCCCCACCTGAGTGTTCCCGTTTGAACGTGAGCGCATTCCGGCTTTCGGGGGCGCAGCTGGCTTTTGATCAACGGCGCTCCTGCGTACGCTAGGATCATGCTATCATTGTCGGTACGCCTAAGATGGAAGCAGTTGGCTGTGCCTAGATGGTTAAGCGTTTGCGGGCCGACTTCGAAGCGGTCCAGATCGATGACGCGAATATGTGCTCATGACCATCGTAGGTATCTGGTCGACCTGTATTTCATTTCACTTCACAATGCGCTCGAAAACCTACCCAATGATCCGGATCTAAGTCGATGAAGCGTATCGGAATGGTGCTGTGGGGTATTGTCTGGCGCCTTGCCCTAGGCGCACTCACCTGCCTTTGCACGATTACAGTGGTTTTTTTGCTGCCGGAGATCTTCAGTGCGCAAGGCACGCAATTGAGGGTATGGGCGGTTTTTATTGCGGCACTTTTGGGAGCCGTATTCCTGCCGCTCTTCATGACTTCCATATGGAGACAAAAAGGAAGTCCTGATTTAGCGCGTTCGTTTTCTGATATCGCGGGCTCGGATCGTCTCGCCCACCTTGAACCGCATACAGCTTTTTGGGGATGTCTGAGGCGGCTTTTGCCAAAGCCTTCCCAGATATAAACGTTACATCGGTTTGATGCGGGTCACACCCGAGTGCCCGTGCTTAGTTAGCTATAAAAACGAACGGACATACGAATTCGTTGGCTTCATGTTTACCTGTCAGCGGCGACAATAAAGCGATGGGCATACTGTACCGAAACCGGCAGCGTTCGGTAGCTCAGTCGTCGCCCGCCGCCATGTCAGCCAATGCGCCGGGGTCGTGCACGACGATGGTTTGTGCGCCATCAAGCGACATTACGCCGGATTTGCGCAACGTCGTGAACGCACGGCTTACAGTTTCGGTTGTCAGTCCCAGAAAATCCGCAATGTCGCTGCGTGACATCGGCAGTTCTATCCTGCGCCCGAGGTCGAAATCTTCACCATAGCAGGTGGTCAATACGTTCAGGAAGGATGCGACACGTTCAAGCGCCGACTTGCGGCCCAGCATCATCACATGGTCCTGCATGGCGCTGATCTCGCGCAACGCGGCCTCAAGCAAGGCGCGGTGCAATGCGGGATCACCGTCCCCGCTGTCCAATGCCGACCGCCGGTATGCAAAAAGGGTCGCGTCCACCAGCGCGTCGCAATCGGTATGATGTCGCCCGTCGGATGGAAAACCGATGATGTCGCCCGGATACCCGAACGAGATCACTTGCCGACGCCCGTCCTCCAGCATGCGCGTCAACCTGACAACCCCGCGCGTGACCTGGTAAAGGCGCTCTACTGTGTCTCCCTCGCGGTAGAGATGCTGTCCGGCCCGAACCGCGGTTGGCAACCCGGCCGCCGTTACACCGTGTTCTGTCAGAAGACCACGAGGGGGACGGTTTTCCGCGGTCAGCGTGACGTACATTCCGGTCTCCCCCAATTGCTCGCAAGCCCCTTGGTGAAGCGCAGGTGTATTCCTACATATGGTTGTACCTGTGCGTTTTGTATCAATTTGTAATTTTGCTCGACGGATCCCGGTCCGAAGGGCTGCTCGTGCATCTGCACCAATCTGCTGGAGTACAAGTTGGACCAAAGACCATCGACGCTGGTTGTGGAAGACGACCCCAAAGTACGCGCTGTGCTACGCAATTTGCTGGAAGATGATGGGTTTCAGGTCATGGAAGCCACATCAGCGGCTGAGACCCTCGAATGTATCGCCGCGCAGGATCTGAGCCTGGTCACACTTGATATCCATCTTGGCGCGGAAAGCGGGCTCGACCTTGCGCGGCAGATCAGAAAGCTGTCCACCGTCCCGATGGTGATGGTGACCGGCAAGGACGATCTGATCGACCGCATTGTCGGGCTGGAAGTCGGAGCAGATGACTACATCACCAAGCCGTTTCACGTGCGAGAAGTGATTGCACGCATCCGTGCCGTTCTGCGCCGCCACCAGTTTGCGGAAGAGGACGCGCACCGGAGCAGGCCCGCTGCGCGCGAGCCCATGGGAAGCACCGCCTACCATTTCGACGGCGTCATCGCCATTCCCGACCACATGCAGGTGATTGATCGTGCCGGGTCCGACTGCCAATTGACCAGCGGTGATTTCAACCTGCTCAACGTGTTTCTGGAACGACCGATGCGGGTTCTGTCACGTGATCAGCTGATGGATCTGACCCATGGGGCGACATGGTCCCCACTAGACCGGACGGTCGACAACCAGATCGCGCGGTTGCGCAAGAAAATCGAACGGAACCCATCAGAACCGCGCCTGATCAAGACCGTGCGCGGTGTGGGCTATACCTTTGCCTGCCCGGTCGAGCGCAAGGCACTGGCTGCCACGTACTACAACAGAGCCTGAAGCCGTTTGGCGAGATCGGATTGCCTGTAGGGCTTGTGCAGAACATCGTAGCGCTTGGTTCCGCCCAGCTTGCTGGTCACAACGTCGCTTGCATAGCCCGAGGTCAGCAGCACCCGCACGTCGGGAAATTCTTCGCGGATCTTAGCCGCCAGGTCATAGCCGTTCAGCGTGCCCGGCATGACAAGGTCGGAAAAGACGATGTCGATGTGAACCCCTGATTGCAACAGGACATAGGCATCGTCGCCGTTCGCCGCCTCCAGGGTTTTGTAGCCCAGGTCGCGTACCCGCTCGATGGACAGTTTGCGGACGCGCGGATTGTCCTCGACCACCAGAACAACCTCTGCACTGCCGCGCGGTATCGCGGTGGGCATAACGCTGGCGATCGCCTCTCCCGCATCTTGTGTTTCTCGAACAATTGGGAAGTACAGACCGAAACTCGTGCCATGGCCAAGTTCGCTGTAAAGCGTGATGTGGCCACCCGACTGCCGCACAAAACCATAGACCATGGCAAGGCCAAGGCCCGTTCCACCCCTGTCAGCCTTGGTCGTGAAAAAGGGCTCGAACGCGCGGCGCTGCGCCTCAAGCGTCATGCCGGCGCCATCATCGCTGATGAACAGGCGTACGTAAGAGCCGGGAACAATATCGGTTTCCTGCGCCATGTAGTCATCGTCGATGATCACATCGGCGATCGAGATCAGGAACTCGCCCCCATCCGGCATCGCGTCACGTGCATTGAGTGCGAGGTTGATCAGCGCGGACTGCAATTGCACCGGATCAATCATCACCTTTCCGACCGTGTCGGCAAAGTCGGTCCGAATTGTATAGCGCGCGCCAATGGTGCGCCGCAGCAGCGCGAGCGCATTCTGGCATTGCTCGCGCAAGTCCACCAGAACGGGTTTCAAATTGCCCTTGCGCGCAAAGACCAGCAGGCGCGAGGTCAGGTCCGCCCCCAGTTCGGCAGAGGCAAGCGCGTCATCAATCAGCCCGCGTTGCCGCGCATCCGCACCCCGCATTTGCAACAATTCAAGATTGCCAATGATCACAGTCAGCAGATTGTTGAAATCGTGCGCGATGCCACCGGTCAGCTGGCCAACGGCATCCAGCCGTTGTGACCGGGCCAGCACTTCATCGGCCATGTGGCGCTCTGTCAGATCATGCAATATCCCGATGAACAGGATCTGGCCATCAATGTCTGCGCGCCCCACGGACAGGTGAAGCGGGAACACGGTGCCGTCCTGACGTTTGCCTTCGACGTTGCGGCCACTTCCAATGATCCGCCGTTCGCCGGTCTTCAGGTGATGCTCCATGAACGTATCGTGCAGGCTGGCCAACGCCTCGGGCATAAGCACGTTCACCTTTTGCCCGATCAGGTCCCCATCCCCGTAGCCGAACAGCTTGCCGGTCGCCGGGTTCGCACGCAGGATACAGCCGGTGCGGTCGGCGACGATGACGGCGTCTGCGGCGGCCTCCATCAGCGCGGTCAGAAGTGCAGGATCACGGGTGGTGTTCACGGGGTCAAAGCCTTGTCATGACGTGAAAGGACGCGCGTATTGACCCGCGTCTCGCAATAGCTGTTGGCTGCTGAAATGGTCATGGGCGCACCTCGGACCCTGCCCGCTCGACCTTGCCGATGCTTGCCAATATCCCGAGCTGACGGGTCAGATCAGACAGGCTGACCACACCCTCGATACGGTCGTCCTGCATGACGATAAACTTGCGCTGTTCGGTGGCTGCAATGCGGGCGAACAGGTCGAGCACCGGCATGTCGTGCGGAACGCAGACTTTATCGTCCGCCGTGATGAAAACGTCGG
This sequence comes from Tateyamaria sp. ANG-S1, assembly GCF_000814025.1. Taxonomy (GTDB): domain Bacteria; phylum Pseudomonadota; class Alphaproteobacteria; order Rhodobacterales; family Rhodobacteraceae; genus Tateyamaria. The sequence goes on from NZ_JWLL01000003.1 coordinate 525,683, forward strand.
CAACAGGGGTGTTTGCCCAGCTCTCGCGATCAATGTGTTGCAGAACAGACGTGTCGATGTACCCCAGCACCTGCCCCCGCTCGACCACAGGCACAAAGCTGACGCGCTTTGCCAACATCACCTGATTGACGAGCGTCGCAAGCGTTGTGTCAGGCGCGGTGGTGACCGCTGGTTTTGACATAACGGACCACACCTGCCGATTGCCCAGCAAGGCGCGGGTGCGTTCCGCGTCCAAGGCGTTGTTGGCTGCCCCGAGGATGAAAAGGCCGATCAGGATTTGCCAGAAGCCTACAACGATGGCGCCCTGAAAGAGCCCCAGCAGACCAAGTGCGATCAGCGCATATGCCAGGACGGTTCCAGTGCGTGCCGCTGTTTTGGTGGCCGATAGCATATCCCCGCGACGCCACCACAGCCAGGCCCGAAGCACCCGCCCCCCGTCGAGCGGAAAGGCAGGCAACAGGTTGAAAACGGCAAGCACCATATTCACGAGCGCGAGATAGTACAGCAGGGCGGACATCGGCCCGACACCAAAGGCGGCCGCCGCCCCCTCTGCCAGAACGGCGAATGCAAGAGCGAGCGCAATGCTCATGGCTGGTCCGGCGATGGCAATCCAGAACTCGTGCCGCGCCTTCGTGGGCTCGCGCGCCAGCTCAGCAACACCTCCGAACAGGAACAGCGTGATGCTGCGTGTCTCAATCCCGAACCGCCGCGCTGCCACTGCGTGTGCCAATTCGTGCCCGACAAGCGAGGCAAAGAACAGACCTGCACCGCACACGGCAAGCAGCGCGTACATCCACTGCGACAGCCCCGGCACGGCGGCCGGAAAGCTGTGCTGCGCAAGGCTCCACGTGATCAGGATTGCGATCAGTATCCAGCTTGGATCAATCCGAATTCTGAATCCGAACAGCGTCACGATCGTGCGGGCATTGGTAAACATGACGGCGATCCTTTCGCGCGACACCCTAGTCGCCTGTACCTGCAATACTTTGACATGGCTCAACCGCAGAAGTCCGCAAGCGTATGAGGTATGCACTGACGTGGAACACACAGTGGATGTTGACAAATCTCAACATCCCGTTGCGCGGAACGACATATTCTGACCCCGATGCAACGTTGGAGTGGCTCATGGACATCTTCACGACCTTGCGCCTTCAGGATGACTTGGCAAAGCTGTCTCACGGCTCCGCGACCCCTCGGCACCTCTTGCCGGATCAAACCCTTCGATTGGGCGAGGGTGTCGATCTGGCGCTGGTGATTGCGGGTCAGCTCTGCATTGAACGGAACAGGGCGCCCGCGCTGACACTGTCAGGCCCGTCACTCCTCATGCGATCCGAGGGCGAAGACGCGACAGTTCGCGTCGTGCACAGGCTGACCATTCTGCCTTTGAGCTACGAAAGCTGCGCCGCGCTCGTTGCAAAGCAAAAAAGCGTCCGCGATCTGTTCTTTGCTGCGATGACGGCGCGCATCCGGCTTTTCCACACGGATCTGGCGCCGCTTATCCCGGCGTCCCCGCTGGCCTTGCATTGAGTGCGAGGCAGAAAACGGATGAAATCAAACATCGGACATATCGATCGGCTGCTGCGCTCAAGCGTCGGCGTCCTGATGCTGCTGTCAGCCACAGAAATCATCCCCGGCATATGGCCCGGCGCACTGGTCCCACAGATCATGGCGATCCTCGGTGGACTGCTGATCGCGACATCGGTGTTCCGTTTCTGCCCGATCTACTGGCTGCTAGGGGCCTGCACGGCGCGCCGCTGAACCCGAGTCTATTGCTGGATACCTTCCAGATAGGCGGAAAGCGCAATCAGGTCCGACGGGATCGGTGTCGAGATACCGTCCTCCTCAACTTGCACCATCGGGCCCAGCCCCTCGTTACCGAACTCGGGCATGGCCGAGGACGGGTGGTCGCGGCGGTTGAAACCGTCGATCACGCTCATCACGAATGTCTCGGGATAGACGCCGCCATTGCGGGCCGACAGCATCGTCAGATCCGGGGGAGGCCCGCCGAGGCCAAGGGACGCAACACCGGCACCGGTGCCATCGGTCCCGTGACACACCGCGCATTTCTGCAAGTACAACCGCTCGCCGTGTTCTGCGCTCACGTCCGGTTCAAGCAGCTCCGGGGAACAGGCCGTGACAAGGGCCGTGGTCGCAACGGCGACGATCAATCTGGTTTGAGGTCTCATATTCTGCTCGCTTCCTTGTTTTTTGGAAGCAAACCTAACGGCGCACGACCATGCGCCCTTTGACATACCTCAAACGACGCATATCGGCGCTGATACGCGAACCCGAAGACGCGAAACTCAGATCTCCAGCACAATCCGCCCCGAGATCTGTCCGGCCTTCATCCGGTCAAAGATGGCGTTGATATTTTCCAGCCGGTCCCACTCGAAATGGGTTGTCACGCGGTTGTCGGCGGCAAGGCTCAACGCCTCGGTCAGATCAAGCCGTGTGCCCACGATGGACCCGCGGATCGTGAGGCGCTTCAAGACCACGTCAAAGATCGGCAACGGGAATGTCCCCGGCGGCAGGCCAACCAGGCTCATCGTTCCGTGGCGACGCAACATGCCGGTGGCCTGGGCAAAAGCCTGCGTGTTCACAGCCGTCACAAGCGCACCATGCACGCCGCCCAGGTGGTCATTCACCTCTTTTACCGGGTCAACCTCAGCCGCATTGATAGCCACCTCGGCCCCCAGCTTTTTGGCCAATTCCAGCTTGTCATCGGCGACATCGACGGCGACGACATTCATCCCCATCGCTCTTGCATATTGCACGGCCATGTGACCCAGACCGCCGATCCCGCTGATGGCGACCCATTGGCCGGGACGCACTTCGGTCTCTTTCAACGCTTTGTAGACTGTCACACCGGCACAGAGCACGGGCGAGGCAGGGCCGTAGTCTATCGCGTTCGGAAGAAGGCCGACATAGTTGGCATCTGCGCGCACAAACTCGGCATAGCCACCATCGACGGAATAGCCGGTATTTTGCTGGCTCTCGCACAGTGTCTCCCACCCGCCGGAACAATGCTCGCACCGGCCGCACGCGGTATGCAGCCACGGCACCCCGACGCGGTCCCCTTCCTTCAAATGGGTCACATCGCGGCCCAGTGCGGCCACCTCGCCGACACCCTCATGTCCTGGAATGAACGGGGCTGTCGGCTTGACCGGCCAATCGCCCATGGCGGCATGCAGATCCGTATGGCACACGCCCGATGCCCGCACCCGCACCAACACATCACGCGGACCGATCTGGGGCACAGGAACCTCGCGGATATCAAGCGGATCGCCAAGTTTGGTGACGACGGCGGCTTTCATGGACTTGGGCAATGTATCAAGCATGTGCAGGCTCCTTGCGCGGTGGGTCTGGTCATTGAGTGCCACGGGCGGCGCGTGCCGCTTTTGATCTTGGTCAATTCGCGGGGGCCTGCGCGGCGCTAGACTGCACCGCGAAGGATCTGCACCCATGCCCATCACGCCCCGACCTGCCATCTTCTGCTTTTCAAAGACCGGTCACAGCAGACGGGTCGCAGATGCATTCGCATGCCGAACCGGGGCCGACATTGTTCAAATCGAGGTCGAACGATACCGGTTTCCGCTTCTGTGGATCGCACGCGCAATCTGGGACGTCGGGCGCAAGGCTGCGCCGCCACTACTCACGGGAAACATCGTCCCTGCGCAAAGACCATGGATTGTCGCCGCGGGGCCCGTCTGGGCCAACGAACCTGCGCCTCCGTTGCGCAGTGTTCTGGCGGGTCTCGCGACGCTGGAGGCTCCGGTAGGCGTGCTTCTGACATGTGGTCGGTCCAAAGAGCAGAGCAACAGCTTTGCGACGTGCGAAACCGTGCTGGGTCGGCCCTTGGCCGCCTGCGTCAGCATCCCGAATGACATCGAGGATACGGAAGATATGGACGTATTGCTCAGTGCGTTTGCTTCGGCGATGACTGGCCGCAGTTCCCTAGGCGCGGCTTAAAGCGCCTTGTGCTCTGGCGACCGGCAGGCCGCCCCTCGCACCCCTGATACGTTGCCCTTCGCCATACCCGTCCCAATGGCTGCACCGTTTAAGGAGTGGCGCAATGCTGCCGCGCCACTATCTTTCATAGTACCGAAGTCCATCTGGGAGCGTAGGCATGGCAATTTCACTAAAACTGAATGGCAAGGACCAAACGGTCGAAGCGGAACCCGGCACACCGCTGCTGTGGGTCATCCGTGACGAGTTGAAGATGACAGGCACGAAATTCGGCTGCGGCGTCGCCTCGTGCGGGGCGTGCACCGTGCACCTGAACGGTGAGCCGGTGCGGTCCTGCCAAACCTATATCGAAGACGCGGAAGGGGCCGAGATCACGACGATCGAGGCCATGGGCGATCATAAGATCGGGGCGGCTGTCCAACAGGCCTGGATTGAGCTGGACGTGGTCCAATGCGGCTATTGCCAGTCGGGCCAGATCATGTCCGCCGTGGGTCTTCTGACTGAAAACCCCAAGCCCTCGGCTCAGGAAATCGATGATTACATGTGGGGCAACGCCTGCCGCTGCGCCACCTACCAACGTATCCGCGCGGGCATCCAGCGCGCGTCCGAGATCCTGGAGGCGTAATCATGACCATCAACACATCCCGCCGTGGTTTTTTGAAAAGCGCCGCTGCTGCCGGTGCAGTCCTTGTTGTGGGCGTGCGTCCTGACGGCGCACTCGCCGCGTCCGGCTCACGCTCCATGCTGACACCGTTCGTGCAGATCGGCAGCGACGGCTCCGTCACCGCCATAGTGAAGCATTTCGAGATGGGTCAGGGGCCTTCGACCGGTTTGACAACGCTCATTGCCGAAGAAATGGGCCTGACCATGGACCAGATCGGCTATGACTTTGCGCCATCCGATCCACAGGTCTACAACAACACGCTGTTTGGCCCGATGCAGGGCACAGGCGGCTCGACTGCCATGGCCAACTCATTTCTGCAATACCGGCAAGCGGGTGCAGCAGCACGCGAGATGCTTCTGCAAGCTGCAGCGCAAGCATGGGGCACGGAGGCTTCTGCACTCTCCCTGCAAGACGGGGTGATCTCGGGTGCGGGCAACTCAGCCCCGCTTGGTGAGTTCGTCGAAGCCGCCGCTCAATTTGACGCGCCCGCAGATCCACCGCTCAAGGATCCATCGGAATTCCGCCTGATCGGCAACCCGGATGTGCGCAGGCTCGACGGCGCAGCCAAAGGCAACGGCAGCGCCATGTTCGCCATGGACATCGTGCGCCCAAATCAGATGATCGCGATGATCGCCCGCCCGGAACAGCAACGTGCCACTGCCATCAGCGTAGATGCCAGCGGTGCGGCAGACATCAAGGGCTTCATTGACGCGCAGATCCTACCCAATGCCGCAGGTGTCGCCGTCTTCGCAGAAACAACCTGGGCCGCGATGCAGGCGCGCGACGCCATCTCGGTCGAATGGGACACAACGAACGCCGAAACCCGCAGTTCATCGGATATCGAGGCAGAGATCCGGGCCGCACTTGATGCAGAGCCCACCTACAACGTCAACGAAGCAGACATGGATGCCGTACGCGCAGCCGTCGATGGCGCCGAAACGGTGATCGAGGAAACCTTTTACTTCCCCCTCCTCGCTCACGCGCCGATGGAGCCGCTGAATTGCACGATCGAAGAAACGGCCGAAGGCGTAATCCTGCTGCATGATGGCTGCCAATTCCCGACCATCCCCCACGGGGCGATCGCCGAATTCTTCGGCCTTCCCTTCGACAAGGTGCAGATCAAGACGGTGCTCGCCGGTGGGTCATTTGGTCGGCGCGCAACACCGCAGGCCGACTACCAGATGGAAGCCGCGATGGCGTTTTCGCTGACGGATCGGTCGCGCCCGGTGCACCTGGTCTGGTCGCGCGAGGATGACCTGCGCTCGGGCCAGTACCGCCCGGCCATGGGTCACAAGGTCCGCGTGGGCCTCGATACATCCGGCGCCATCGTCGGTTGGGAACACCGTATCGCAGGCCAGTCGATCCTCAAGGGCACACCGTTCGAGGCGATGCTGGTCCAAAACGGCATCGACTTCGCGTCGGTCGAGGGGACGTTCGACAGCCCCTACCAGATCCCGAGCGCTTCGTTTGGCCTAACGGACACACCCAAAGCGACCAGCACCCTTTGGTGGCGCGCGGTCGGTCACACCCACACGGCGTATGTCATGGAAGTGATGATGGACATGGCCGCGCGGGCAGCGGGCATAGACCCGGTCGAATTCCGCCTTGCCTACCTGACGGGCGACGAGGCCGACCAGACACGCAAGGCGGGTGTACTGAAACTGGTGGCCGAAAAAGCAAACTGGGGCAACCCGCCCGAAGGGCGCAGCCAGGGGATCGCCGTCCACAAATCCTTTAACTCTTACGTGGCCGAGGTCGTGGAAATCTCTGGCACGCCAGAGGACGGGATCAAGATCGAAAAGGTCACCTGCGCCGTAGATTGCGGTATCGCCGTGAACCCGGACATCATCAAGGCGCAGATGGAGGGAGGGATCGGCTACGGCATAGGGCACAACATGCGCGACCAGATCACGCTGACAAATGGGGTTGTGGACCAGTTCAACTTCCCCGACTACGAGCCGCTGCGTATCAGCGATATCGGCGAGATCGAGGTGCATATCGTCCCCTCTGCCGAAGCGCCCACCGGCGTGGGCGAACCGGGGACGCCGCCCGCGGCCCCCGCCCTCGCAAACGCCATCGCCGCAGCAAGCGATCTCCGCATCGCGTCACTGCCGATGGACGACAACGGCGTGTTCTTCGCTTGAACGAAATACCCCGGCGCGCACGCCGGGGTATCCCCTCCAAAAGACGGGTGAGCCAAAAGCCCCGCATGGCCGCCGTTACCGGCACCGGCGCAATGCGCTATGGAAATCCCAATTCTTCGCTACAGCAGGGACAGGTCGCGCACGCTACGCTGGGCTGGATGCCGCGCTTTCGGTGATGCGCCCGATGCTCAGCCAGCTCAGCAGGATCATCACCGCCGCCGTTGCAAGGCACAAAGGCAAACCGCCCAGCTGATAAGTCAAACCGGACAAAACGGTCCCGATCAACCGCCCCGCAGCGTTCGCCATGTAGTAAAACCCCACATCCATCGTGACCCGTTTGGCATCCGTGAATGCAAGGATCAGGTAGGAATGCAGCGACGAATTCAGCGCAAAAAGCACGCCAAAGACCAGCAGGCCAAGCACAACGAAGGTGGTCAGCGACAGCGTCGGCGTGCCCACAGCCCAGACCGCAAGGGCAAGGATTGCCGGCACAAAGAACAACGTTCCCACCCAGAACCGCGCGGCACCGGCCAGGTCCGCCTCGGTTCGTTTTGCACTCCGTAGCATTGCGGGGGCCTTCGACTGCACGAAACCGTACAGGATCACCCAGACCGCCATGAATATCCCGATCATGAAGAACGCAGCACGCTGTCCTTCGGGGGTACCATCGCTCAGCACCGAATAGAAGTAGATCGGAATACCGACCACGAACCAGACGTCACGGGCCCCGAACAGGAACACACGCGCCGCACTCAACCAGTTCACGCGCGGGTTCTTTGAAAACACCTCTTTGAACTTGGCATCCTTTCGACCGCCCGGCAGCCCACTCGGCATCCGCAGCAGCACAGCCAGAAGGATCGCAGCCAGCAGGGCCGCCATGCCCAACACCGACGGCACAAACCCAAAGAGCGCGAGTGCCGCGGCCCCCGACAGAAAGCCCAAGCCTTTGACCGCATTCTTGGACCCGGTCAGCAGTGCCACCCAGCGAAAAAGGCCATCACCCTCTGCCGGCGCCAGCAACTTCACGGCAGATTTCGACGACATCTTGGCCAGATCCTTGGCCACGCCCGACAGGCCCTGCACCGCCATCACAAAGACAACCGATGCCGCGACAGACCACGCCGGATCAAGCTGGGCCAACGCCAGCAGCGCCACCACCTGCAAGCCAAGGCCAACATAGAGCGTGGAGGTCAGCCCGAACCGCGCCGCGATCCACCCCGCGCTCAGGTTCGTCACTACGCCCGCAATCTCGTAGAGCACAAACAGATAGGCCAGCTGCACCGGCGAAAAGCCAAGCGTGTTGAAGTGCAAGAGCACCAACATACGCAGGGCCCCGTCTGTCAGCATGAATGCCCAATAGGCCGCCGTTACAGCGACATATGCGGCAAAGCCCTCGGGTCGGCTCACAGGCGGGCGCCCACCATCTGGGCCACATCAACAAGGCGATGCGCATAGCCCCACTCGTTGTCGTACCAGGCATAGATCTTCACCTGCGTCCCGTTCACGACCATGGTCGACGGCGCATCCACGATGCTCGACCGCGGATCATTCGTGTAATCCGTCGACACCAAGGGCCGCGTCTCATACCCCAGAATACCCTTGAGCGGCCCATGCGCCGCCGCTTCGAACATGCCATTCACCTCTTCGACGGTCGTTTCGCGCTCAACTTCGAACACGCAATCCGTTAGCGAAGCGTTCAGCAGCGGCACACGCACCGCATGCCCGTTCAGCTTGCCCGTCAACTCGGGGTAAATCAGCGTGATCGCCGTGGCCGATCCAGTAGTCGTCGGGATCAGCGAGTTCAACGCCGACCGCGCGCGGCGCAGGTCCTTGGCCGGGCGGTCCACGATGGTCTGTGTATTCGTCACGTCATGGATGGTGGTGATGGACCCATGTTTGATGCCCAAGCCCTCGTGTATCACCTTCACAACCGGGGCCAGACAGTTGGTTGTACACGAGGCTGCGGTTACGATGCGCTGCCCGGTATAGGCGTCATCATTTACCCCATACACGATGTTCGCGGTATCCCCATCCTTTACCGGAGCGGACACAACGACCTTCTTCACACCGGCCGCAAAATAAGGGGCCAGTTTTGCCTCGGTCTTGAAAACGCCCGTGCAATCAATGACCACATCCACTCCGTCTAGCGGCAGGTCCTCGATGCGCCACATGTTCAACGCCGGAATGCGCGTCCCGTCAATCGTGATGCTCTGATCATCCGCGGCAAAGGCTGCGTCCCACCGCCCGTGCACCGTGTCGAACTCCAGCAGGTGCGCATGCATCGTCGGATCACCGACGGCATCGTTGACGAAAGCAACCTCGCAGCCGCGATCAAGCAGCGGTTTCAAGGCCAGCTTTCCAATCCGGCCCAGGCCGTTCAACGCATAAGTGGTCATGTTGTTCCCCGTCTTTCCCGGCGGGCTATGTCACCGCCATGTGACAGTTCCATGACAAGATCAGCGCGCGACTCGTAAAACCCCTGCAGCAGGCAACTCCTGCCCCTCGACCTGCACGGGCCGGTCCGAATAATTGAACCAGAACCGCTCGGTACCCGTGTCGCGACGGCGCACGCCCTCAGGCATCCGCTCCGTCTCAAGGCCCGGCAAAAGGGTTTTGATCAGGCGCATATGCACCGCGTCATCACCCCAGCCGCCCATGTAAGTCACATGAGGTGCACAGCGCACAGCCACCGGAGCACCTTCGTCGGTGCGCATGACGACTGCGCCCCCGCCCTCAAGCTGCTCAAGATAGCGCGACACGAACCCGCCCCCGTCCATGGGCACGGGCAAATCAGGGCGCATAGACTGCACACGGGACACGGCCAGATCACTGCCCGGCCACGCGGGCGGCAACGGCGTCGGGATGTTGAAATCGGCATCGCGGGCACCGCTGCGCGGGCCAAGAACCACTTCGGCATCCACCGCTTGCAAGGTCGCTTTCAAATCGTCGGGCATGTGCATCATGCACGGTGCCAGAACCAGAGCATAGCCTGCAAAATCCCGCGTGTCGGGCCGCAGGATGTCAACGGACAGACCCAGTTTGCGGCACGCGCGGTACCAGTCAAAGACCAAACCGAAGTAGCTGAGCCCTTCCCCATGCGGCTGCACCGACCACGCCCAATCCGCATCGTAGTCAAACAGAAGGGCCACCGGCGCTTGCGCAGGCGACACATCCGGCGCATCGGCCAGTTCGGCCATGACCTCAGCCGCCTCACCAAAGGCTTCCGCCTCAACCGAATCCGGTCGCAACAGGCCTGCGTGCATCTGCTCCTGCGCAAAGGGTGCCTGCCGCCAACGGAAATAGCACACGGCCTCTGCCCCATGGGCAAAGGCTTCCCAAGACCACAAGCGTACCATGCCCGGCAATGGGGAAGGATTATACGGCGCCCAGTTCACGGGACCCGGCTGCTGTTCCATGATCCACCAGCGCCCCTTGCCGACTGCACGATACAGATCATGGTGAAACGCCTGAAAATCCGGATCACCCTGCTGGGCGTAGGCGCGCTGATGTGCGGGGTCCGCGCCCACACGATCCTCAAGAAAGCCAAGCGGGTAACTGTCCCACGACGCAATCTCCAGATCATCGCCCACCTTGAAATGGTCGAACTCGGTCACACGCCCCATGTAGTTGTGGGCAATAGGTGCGTCGGAAAACTGCCGGATGATCTCCACCTGCGCCCGGTTGAAGAGGACCACCTGGTCCGATGAAAACCGGCGGAAGGCATGCACATGCGCCGGGTTCGGTTCGGTCACCGTCAAGTTCGGCAACCCGATCTCATCGAAATCGCCATAGTCCATCGACCAAAACACATTGCCCCAGGCCGCGTTCAGCGCTCCGATGTCCCCGTCATTGCCCTGCCCCGGGAACTGCCCACGCAGCCAATCCTGAAACCGGGTCCGCGCCGCGTCGGAATAGCTGATGACGGTATCATGACAGCCATATTCATTGTCAGTCTGCCATGCGGCCACATGCGGGTTGCGCCCATACCGTTCCGCGACCGCGCGTACGATCTTGCGGCATTCTTCCAGAAAGCCCTGATGGGAAAAGCAATAATGCCGCCGCGAACCATAGCCGCGCACATGCCCGTTCTCATCGACGGCAAACATGTCCGGATGCTTCTTGCACACCCATTTGGGTGGCGTCGCAGTCGGCGTGCCCAGCACAACCTTCAGCCCGGCAGCCCCCAGCGTCTCAATCGCCCGGTCGAGCCAGCCCCAGTCGTATTCACCTTCGCGCGGCTCCATCCGTTTCCATGCAAACTCACCAATCCGCACCCAAGTGAGGCCAAGGTCTGCCATGCGACGCGCATCTTCTTCCCATTGGGTCTCTGGCCAGTGCTCAGGGTAGTAGCATACCCCCAATGTTCGTTTCATAAGATCACCTGATGTTCACGCTGGCCTGTTACGCCCGCCGGCCCGTAAAAGGTCTTTCCTCCCTCCGCCTCGTCCTGTCCGACTGCTGCGGTTGTGACGAAAAGCGTTGTCGCGTCATGCCCGCCAAAAGCCGGGCAGCTTGATTGGCTGGCGGGCACGCCGACGGCACGTTTGAAGCTGCCATCGGGTCCATAACAGGCCACCCGACCCGCGCCCCACTGCGCATTCCACAGATTGCCATCCGCGTCCACAACTGCGCCGTCGGGGTTCAAGCCTTCCGATGTCAGGTCCACAAACACCTCCGGCGCTGATGCGGGCCACCCGTCTGAATCCAACCCAACGCTCTGAATTTGCTTCGAAAACGTGTCGGTAAAATACGCGCGACCACCATCCGGCGCAAAGCAGATCGCGTTCGAGATGGTGATCCGATCAAACAATGTCCGCAGCTCGCTCTTGTAGTAGCGATAGATGGCCCCGGCATAGGGTTCGGCATTCAACCCCATCGTCCCAATCCAGAACCCGCCCTGCGGGTCTGCCCGCCCGTCATTGGAGCGAGTGAGGGGATTGTCCGCCTCAAGCGCCACCACCAGATCACGATCCCCGGTGGGAATGTCAAAGCGCCAAAGGCCAGAGACGGACGCCACCAATAAAGTCTCACGATCTACCCAGCCACAGGCTGACACGTGCTCGTCGAACGCCCATTCTCGCCGCTGCGCACCTTTCGACATCATGGTCTTGCCAAGGATGTCGAACCAGAACAGCTCTCCCCGCTCCGGATGCCACATGGGCCCCTCGCCCAATGCGCAACCCGTATCGTCAAAAACCTGCACTACGCGCCTGCGTCGTAGGCAGCCACCATGTCGGCCGCCCGGCTCGTGACATCTGCCACCGACATGCCGGGCTTGTAGAGCGCCGAGCCAATCCCAAAGCCAGTGATGCCCGCAGCGAACCACTCAGTAAAATTCGCAGGCCCCACGCCACCCACGGCATAGGTCTTTGTACCCTTGGGCAGCACCGCACCAATTGCCTTCAGCCCATCAACACCCAACAAGGACGCCGGAAACAGCTTCAGCCCATCGGCCCCGGCCTGAAGTGCCGCAAAGCATTCCGTCGGCGTCATCACACCGGGAAAGGACATCATGCCTGCCTGTTTCGTCGCAACAATGACGGCGGCATTGGCATCCGGCGACACAACCATATGCGCGCCCATCTCGTGCAGGCGCTCCACGTCCCGCACATCCAGTACGGTACCCGCCCCGATGATGGCGTGATCCCCATGTGTCTCCAACATTTTCTCAATACTGTCAAAGGGATCAGGCGAGTTCAGCGGCACTTCGATCCGGGTGATCCCAGCATCGACAAGCGCGTCGGCCACCGGCACAGCCTCGTCCGGGGTAATGCCACGCAGAATGGCAATGATCTCTCGGCTCATGCAGCCTCTCCGTAAATCTGTGTGTAAGCGGCGGTCAGGCCCGCCAGTGTCATCTCTTCCGCACCTGCCATCTGCGTCGGCACGCCCTGCGCGCCCAACGCTTCGGCATAGGCTTGCGACAAAGCCTCCGCCCCGATCAAAGCAACCTGCTGTCCCAACCAATAGGGCCGCATCGACGCCAGTTCCGCCCCAACCAACAACCCCGACAATCGCGCCCGCGCGGCGTCGCCGGACAATCCGTGCAACAACCCCTCCGCCCGCAGGGAAAACAGCGCCGCCGCCAGCCCCTCGGGTCGGGACAAGGACTGATCGACACCCGCCGCAAAGCTGTTACCATCCCAGCCGTCGCCCATGGAATGGCGCAGCACCGACCGCTCCGACAGCAATGCAAACATCTCGCCCGTCATCGCTGTGCGGAAACTCACAATCTCGCCCGCGCTCACTTGCACCCATTTGGTATGGGTTCCCGGCAAACAGATCACCCCATCAAACCCTGGCGACGTGGCCAAGAACCCCGCAATCTGCGTCTCTTCCCCCCGCATCACATCGGCGGGTTTCACCTGCTTCACACCGGGCAGAATGCGCACATCCAGATCAGTACCCGTCACCCGCACCGCCTCAGCCGCAGCAGGCGGGGCACAAGGCACGGCAGCATAGGGCGCCTCCGCCCAGCCCTGCCGCGACCCGACCATACCGCAGGCCAGCACAGGCGCAGGCAAAGCATCGCCAATGAGTTCCCGCAACGCAGGCTCAAACCCGGAACGCTCCAACGCGCCCATGCCCTGCGCCGACGACCGCCGATCCAGAACCGTCCCATCGGCGCGCATCAACCATGCGCGCACATGCGACGTCCCCCAATCCACAGCGATCCAGGCCACATCCCCCATCAGCCAGTCACCACCACGCCGCCATCGACGACCACCGATTGCCCGGTCATCATCCGGCTCGTGCCCGAGGCCAGAAACAGCGTGGCCCCAACAATATCATCCGGCTCCAGATGATCCTTCAGGCACTGCCGCTCCATATGCGCCGCCAACCCTTCGGGCGTGGCCCACTTGTCCAACTGCTTCTGCGTCAGCACCCAACCAGGGGCCAGCGCATTCACCCGGATCTTATCCGGCCCAAACTCGCGCGCCAGCGATCGCGTCATCCCGTTGATGCCGCTATTCGACCCCGTATAGATCGGATAACCCGCATTCCCCATCATGTAGCTGATGGAGGAAAAGTTGATGATCGATCCGCCACCCGCAGCCTGCATTCCCGGAATGACCGCCTGACAAGCAAAGAAATAGGCCTTGAGGTTGATCGCAATCATCCAATCCCACAGTTCCTCATCCACATCCATGGTGGCGTGGCGCTTGTCATTGGCAGCGTTGTTCACCAGCGTCGTCACCGGCCCATGCGCCTCTGCCGCCTGATCAATGCACGCCTTCAAATGCGCCGTATCGGTGATATCGCACTGCATGAACAGCGGGCGCACGCCATGCTTCGCCTCCATCTCATCACAGAACGCCGTCGCATCCGACCGCCCGACAAAAGCAACCTGCCCGCCCTGATCCATGAACCCATCCGTCAGCGACGCCCCAATGCCCGAGCCACCGCCGGTGATGAACACCGATGCGCCCTTTAGGTCGTGAAATGTGGCTGTCTCTTTCATGGCATCACTCTCAATTCGGGGCTCAGGCAAGGTCGCCTTTGATCACCCACATCCGTTCCGGGAAACTCCATGGCAGCGTCAGGCCATGATACATCAAATAGGCCCCGCTCACCACGACAGGGCCAGTCTTCAGCGCGTTCTGGCCGCGCGACAAATGGCTCGCATCCTCGCGATTGATCAGCTCGACACGGTATTTTGCATCGGGCGTCAGCCGGGTCAGACGCAGGGGCCTCGGCGCGATCTGATCGCTGGTCGCCGCCTTACCCGCAAAGACGACGAACTGCCCACCGCCCAGTTCCAGATGCTGCTCGGCAAAGACGGCAGGGTCGGCACTGTCCAGACGCAGAATATCGGCGCCATACATCCAGTCGCGGTTGTGCTTCCACCAGCCAGTCACGTCGGTCAGCACTTGGGCTTCTTCATCGGTCAACTCACGCGGGTCCATCTCGAACCCCATGTGCCGCTGCGCGGCGACCCATGCGCGGAAGCGAATGTCGAGCGTGCGGCCAGATGTATGGCACGTTCGCGGCCCCACATGGCTCCCGGTCACTGCCATCGGTAAAAAGATCGACGCATTGTGCTGGATGCGCAGTCGCTCAACAGCATCGTTCGAGTCGCTCAGCCACACGCGCTGCGTCCGCTCCATGATGCCGAAATCAATGCGCCCACCACCCGACGCGCAGCTTTCAATCTCCACATCCGGGAACCGCTGCCGCAACCGGTCCAGCAAGGTGTAAGACCCCCGCGTCTGCGCCGCATCTGGCATCGGCAACACCCGGTTGTGGTCCCACTTCACATATTCGACGTCGTGACGGCCCAGAATGTCGCTGATCCGTTCGAAAAGGAACGATTGCACCGCAGGCAGCGCCATGTTGAGCGCCATCTGTTGACGCCCCATGATCTGATCCTCGCCCCCCAGCGCCCAATCGGGATGGGCGCGGAAGATGTCGGAGTTCTGGTTGATCATCTCCGGCTCGAACCAGATGCCGAAAGTCATGCCGAGCGACTTCACGTGATCAATCAGCGGGGTCAGCCCATCTGGGTACTTCCTCGGATCAACTTCCCAATCGCTCAGGGCCTGCGTGTCATCATCCCGGTTGCCGAACCAGCCATCGTCCAGAACAAACCGCTCCGCCCCCAGCTTGGCGGCGCGTTCGGCGATGTCTTTCAACTCATCCAGATTGTGGTCGAAATAGACGGCTTCCCAGCAATTGTAGTGCACGGGCCGCGGCGCATCCGGGCGCGGAAAGGTGACGATCCGATCCCGCAAATGCCGCTGGAACGCAACCGCGCAACCGTTCAGACCATCATCCGAGAACACGGCATAAAGCTTGCCCGTCGCAAACCTATGCTGCGCCGATCCTTCAACCCGCGCGGCGTGCCCAAACTGGATCTGCCGCCGACCATCCGGCAGCTCCTCGGCCACCATACGGTGCCCACCGGACCATCCGTAGTGAAAGGCATAGGCATGACCCGCCGCATTCGACGCCCCCTGCACCGGCACGATCAGCCCCGGAAAATGCTCGTGCCCCGTGCGACCCGTCCGGTTCTCGCGGTACCGAATACCGGGCGACCAGGGCGTGCGGTTCATCTGGAGCTCACCACACCAACGCCCGGCAAAGTCGATCATCTCGTCCGCAAGCTGCGGTGCCGGAAACACCGGGGCTGACAGCCAGTGCAGGTGCATCGGCTCCAGCGCGTCCAGCTCCGCGCTCGCCTCGATCATGTGCGTGTCGGGATCAATGGCAAAGCGCGCGCGGTAGGTCAGCACGCGGTCCTCATCCATATAGGTCAGGATCAGCACGTTCTCTGCCAGGTCCGACCGCTCAAGGCAGAACTTCGGCAGGAACGGCGTCCCGTCCCCGTGCCGGATGATCAGGCCCGGCTGTCCGGGAAAGGACCGCGTCGCCTCCGGGCAGATGCTGAGTTCGGGGTTCGCATCGAGCATCCCGCCCGTCACATCAAGGGTATAAGCCTCATAAAGCGTCGTCAGATCTTCTTCATCCGGCAGGCGCGGTCCCCAATAGACAACCTCCGCCAACCGACCCCTGTCGGAGCCGAGGACCAAAGTCTGACGCCCGTCATCGAGGCGCCAACATCTTATCACTTAACAGCCCCCAGGGTCAGACCGGCAATGAAGTGCCGTTGCATCAGGAAGAAACACACAACAGGTGGGATCGCCGCCAGCAAGGACGCCGCCGACACGAGGTGCCAGTTGTTCACGAACTGCCCATTCAGCGCCCGCACCCCCGCCGTGATTGGCTTGGCGCTTTCGCCCTGCGTGAGCACGTTGGCCCAGAAAAAATCGTTCCAGACAAAGGTGAAGATCAGCACCGCAAGCGCCGCGATGGCCGGGCGCACGAGGGGCAGCACGACGTACCAGAAGATGCGCCACTCCGCGACACCCTCGATCCGCGCAGACTCCACCAGATCAAAGGGCAGTGCTTTGATGAAGTTGCGCATGAAGAGCGTGCAGAACCCAGTCTGGAAGGCTGCGTGGAAAAGGAACTGCCCCGCGATCGTGTCATAGAGCCCCGTTTGCACCGACATATCCCGCACCGGCACCATGAGGATTTGGAACGGAATGAAGTTGCCCGCCACGAACAGGAAGAACAAAGGCAGCGCGACCCGGAACCGGTAGATCGCCAGCGCGTATCCGGCGAGGCACGCAAGGGCCACGGAGATGACGACGCTGGGCACCGTGATGAGCACCGAATTGAGCATGTACTGCGCCGCAGCTGACTGGGTGAAGACGGCGGCGTAGTTCTCAATCAGCGCGAATTCCGATGGCCAGCCAAACACGTTACCCGAGTTGATGTCCGCCGCCGACCGGATCGACGTCAGGAAGATCGCGAGCAACGGCAGCAGCCACAGGATCAGGGCAACGGGTAGGAACGCCTGGTACGCCGCCTTGGCCGCGGGGCCGGATTTCTCGATGGGACGTGGAAACATCTCAGCGCCCTCCCTTCTCGTCCTGGTACATGCGCCACAGGAAATAGCTGATGAAGATGAGCATGATACCGAACAGCACGGTCGCAATGGACGAGCCATAACCATAGCGCTCGCCATATTCGGAGATCGCCACCTCAAACATGTAGTGCGACAGCACATTGGTGGAGCCAAACGGCCCGCCCTGCGTCATGATGGCAATCATGTCAAAGGACCGAAGCGCCCCGATCACGGTCACAACCACGGCGATGAAGGTTGCCGGTTTCAGTTGCGGCACAACCACGTACCACAGCATCTTCCAGCCCTTGGCCCCGTCCAGACGTGCGGCCTCGATCTGGTCTGCGGCGACGTTGTTCAGCCCAGTAAGATACAGGATCATGCAGTATGCGATCTGCGGCCAAAGACCGGCGGCGATGATGCCGTAGGTCGCCCATTGCTCGCTCGACAGGATGTCGGGCACGGGGCGTTCGCAGCGGAAGGTGGTGTTGCCGAGGATGTTGGTGGTTTCCTCGCAGAAGATCGCCTTCCACACCGTTCCAACGACGCCGAAATCGGGGTTGTAGAACCAGCCGAAGATCAGGCCCACGACCACTTGGGAGATCACGAAGGGGAAGAAGAACATCGACTTGTAGAACCGCATCCCCGTGACCGTCTGGTTCAGGAACAGCGCGATGAACAGGCCCGCGGGGACGGCCAACATGTAGAGGACGAGCCACGCGATGTTGTTGCGCAGGGAGGTCCAGAAATTGGGGTCGCTCCAGAGCCTGACATAGTTGTCGAAGCCCACCCAGACGGCTGTGGAATTGCCATCCGCATCATAGAGGCCATTCCATTGGTAGAGGCTGAGCCAGAGGGATTCGAAGATCGGGATGACCACGTAGATGGCGAAGAAAATCAGCGCGGGGATCAGGAAAATCCACGGGGCGATGGCCAGCTTGTTCCGCCTGAAAAATCCCGGCTCGGACCGGGTGCGGGTGTCGGTGGCAACGGCGTCTGCCATGGGCATCCTCCTGGGCTGAGGGAACATGTCCCACGCTGGGACACTGCTTAACCTTATGAAAAAACAGAATTAATTTGTCTTTACAGAAGGTTAATCGACAATAACGGGTGCGTTGGACGAAGGTGCGCAGTGACTGCGCACCCTACAGAGTGCGTGCGATGCGCCGGGGTGGCGCATCGCTGATCAAGGCTTAGTAAACCTCGGCTTGGACCTCATCCAGACGCTGCAGGATGTCCATCTTCTTGGACGTGTCCAGCATGAACTCCTGGAAGCCTTCCATGCCCGCCTTGGCCATCGCGGCCGGTGCGTCACGGTCATAGAATTGCGCCAGACCGGTGGCGGAGTTCAGCAACTCAAAGCCTTGCTGAATGAACTTGTCATCCGAGATGTCCGCCTTGGAGTTGATGGGCAGTTGGCCGATAGTCTTGTTCCACTGGGTCTGCACATCGGGGCGCGCAACGAAAGCCAACCACTTCTTGGCATCTTCGACGTTCTTGGCGTTCGTCGGGATAAAGAACGCGTCCGCAGGCGCTTCTTCAGCCCGCGGCACGTCCGGGTTGATCGTCGGGAACGGCATGAAGTCGATCTGGTCTTCGGTCAGGCCAGCGTTCTTGTAGCCGTCGACCGAGAAGTTGCCCATCACGTACATGGCCGCGTCACCGTTGGCAAAGGGTGCAATTGCGTCCTGCCAGCTCATCGAGGCGTGGTTGTCGACAAAGCCACACTCGTTGATCAGGGTTTCCCAGTTCTCGAACGTGGCGACGATGCGGGGATCGGTGTACTTGATTTCACCGGCGGTCAGCGCGTTGTGCACGTCATAGCCGTTGGTGCGCAGGTTGATGTAGTCGAACACACCGGCAGCGGTCCAAAGGAACTTGGTGCCGATGGTGAAGGGCGTCACGCCGTTCTCTTTCATCTTGCCGCAGGCGGCCAGCAGCTCGTCCCATGTCTGGGGCTCTTCCAGCTCCAAGAGGTCAAAGATGTCTTTGCGGTAGTAGATGCCCCACTGGTAGTAGGAATAGGGCACACCCCAGATCTTGCCATCGCGGCTCATGGTGGCCTTGATCGCGGCCAGATCTTCGTTGAAGCCGTTTTCTTCCCAGACGTCATCGACGGGCTGGAACAGGCCCGCATCGACGAAGGGCGCCATGCGGTTGCCGGGGTACCAGCTGGTCACGTCGGGCGCGTCGGCGGTCAGGAAGTTGCGGATCGCCGTCTTGTGCGCTTCGCGGTCGTTGATGTTGACGATGACGTTGATGTCGGGGTTTTCCGCTTTGAACTTCTCGACCGCGTCTTCGAAGCCTTTTTTCGGGCCGGGGTTCAGGTCATCGAAGTTGATGACCAGATCGCGCGCGAAGGCCGTGCCGGCAACAGCCGACAGTGCAATGGCCGCCACGGCGGTTTTCAGATTAAGGAACATTGGTTCTCCTCCCGTTGGTTCCATAACGTTCCGCCGCCGAGCCTGAGTTTTCCTGTCGGCGACGAAATTCAGATTTTCTTTGACACCGGCCCCCGCTTTGTGGAAGTTCCACATAGTGAAACCGATTTCCAACTATTGGAACTATGCGGGGACACGGGGCGCAGGTCAACAGATTTCATGCGCCACTCTGGGAGGAGACAGATGAACACGGCAGCCCCCCGGTCGGGGGAGGGAACCATTGCCAAGGCGTTGGAAGTGCTGGACCTCGTGGCCCAGCTGGAACGTCCTGTGCGGTTTTCCGAATTGCTGGCCCTGTCCCCCCACCCCAAGGCCACGCTGTATCGTCTGGTGCAGACGCTTACGTCGCTGGGGATGCTGCGCTACGATTCTGAACGCCAGACCTATGCCCCCGGTTTGCGCCTTGTTCGCCTGGCCCATGCGGCGTGGCGACAGAGTTCGCTGGCCCCGATTGCGCGCCCGTTCATTGACAATCTGAGCGCGCAGGTGGGCGAGACAGTGCACCTGGCCCAGATGGATGGCGGGCAGGTTCTGTACGTGGACAAGCGCAACGCCGCCGAGCCGCTGGAGATGTTTTCGCAGGCGGGCAAGGTCGGCCCCGGATATTGCACGGGCGTGGGCAAGGCGATGCTGGCCTTTCTGGCGGACGACGCGCTGGACACCGCCCTTTCGCAACAGGCGTGGTTTGCCCACACGACCCACACCCATACGAGCCGCGAATCTTTGTGCTCTGAACTGGAGGCGATTCGAGCCGAGGGCGTCGCCTATGACCGTGAAGAGCATGAGCCCGGTATCATCTGTGTCGCCGCCCCGATCCTGTCCGATGCGGGCCGGTCCATCGGCGCGCTGAGCGTCACCACATCCACCGCGCGCAAGTCGCTGGCCGATCTGGGTCAGCTTGCGCCGCATCTTCAATCCACCGCGCGCGATATCGCCGGTGCCGCTGCCAACTGGCAGTTTCCAAGTCAATAAAGGGAGGACACCATGACCGGTGTGACATTGCAGAAAGCCATCAAGCGCTACGGCGCGACACAGGTCATCCATGGTGTGGACCTGACCATTGATGATGGCGAGTTCTGCGTCTTTGTCGGCCCGTCGGGCTGCGGCAAGTCCACCCTGCTGCGCATGATTGCGGGGCTTGAGGAGACAAGCGACGGACAGATCAGCATCGGCACCCGTGACGTGACCCATATGGACCCGGCCGAGCGCGGCGTGGCGATGGTGTTCCAGACCTATGCTCTGTATCCGCACATGACGGTCGAAGAGAACATGGGCTTTGGCCTGAAGATGAATGGCGTCGACAAAGAGACCATTCGGAAGAAGGTCGATGGGGCGTCCAAGATCCTGAAGCTGGACGAGTATTTGAAGCGCAAGCCTGCTGCCCTGTCTGGGGGGCAGCGTCAGCGCGTGGCCATTGGCCGGTCGATTGTGCGGGGGCCGGAGGTGTTTCTGTTTGACGAGCCGCTGTCCAACCTTGATGCTGAGCTGCGCGTGGATATGCGGGTGGAGATTGCCCGGCTGCACAAGGAGCTGGGCACCACGATGATCTATGTGACCCACGATCAGGTCGAGGCGATGACGCTGGCCGACAAGATTGTGGTGCTGCGCGCGGGACATATCGAGCAGGTGGGTTCGCCCATGCATCTCTATCAGGACCCCGACAACAAGTTTGTCGCTGGCTTCATCGGCTCACCTGCAATGAATTTCGTGAAGGGGATCGTGGAAGGGAACGGTGTGCGGGTGCCGGGCCTTGGCGACCGTCTGGTGCCGACATCCGTGGGACTGCCGTCGGCGGGGACCGAGGTGATCGTGGGTGTGCGTCCGCAGGACATGTCGCTGGCCGAAGGCGCGTCGCCCATCACGCTGGATATTCGCGAGCGGTTGGGCGGTGTGGCTTATGACTACCTGACCACGCCAACCGGTGAGCGGGTGATCGTGGAATCGAAGGGCGACCTGGCGATGGAGGAAGGGACAGAGGTCACCGTGTCCTTTGATGACGACCGGGTGATGTTCTTTGATGCGCGAAGCGAGCAGCGGCTGCGGTGAGCTAGGTTTTAAGCGAGATTGGCCGTCATCTGTGTGTCAGGTGGCGGCTTTTTTGTGCGCTGGGGATGGATTGGGGTAAGGTGCGCTATTTGATGTTTTTGGAGCTATTTCTGTGTTCAAATCTGATTTTTGATGGAAAATTCATAACAGTATAACGCGCATCAATATGAGCCTCGTCGGCGCATGTGCTTAACCTGCGAGGCAGGTTGACCGGCGATCTTCTCAAGCAAAGCTTTTGAAGTGTCTGGCAGTGCATTGAATCCAAACCAAGATTCAGTGTGTCACTTCTGATCGCGCAAATAGTCCATAATCGCGGGCCGGACGTTCATATCGCCCCTGTGGCGCGCATCGGCAATGACCTTGCGGACTTCATCCAGATTTGAGCGTCTTAACAACGACTTGACCGGCCCAATTGAGGCCGGGCGCATCGACAGGCGGCGCAGGCCGATGGCGGCAAAGCACAAGGCTTCAACCGGACGGCCTGCGTCTTCGCCACAGAAAGACAGCGCCGTGTCGGTCTGTGCGCAGCGCTCTACGATGCGTTCGATGAAGGACAGGAACGACACGTTGAGGGTGTCGTAACGCCGCCGCACCCGCTCATTCTCGCGGTCGGCGGCGAAGAAGAACTGCTTGAGGTCGTTGCCCCCGATAGAGAGGAAGCCCACCTCTTCAAAGAATTTACGGGGCGCAAAGGCCAGGCTGGGGGTTTCGAGCATCGCACCCACTTCGACCTTTTCGGGCAGCACATGGCCCAGCCGCGCCTCGCGCTCCATGGCCTTGTCCACCTCGGCACGGGCCTGCGTGTATTCTTCGTATTGCGCCACGAAGGGGAACATCACCGTCAGCGGCCGCCCATTCGCGGCCCGGATCAACGCCTGCAACTGCATCCGCATCACGCCGGGCTTGTCGAGGCCGACGCGGATCGCGCGCCAACCCAGCGCCGGGTTCGGCTCGTCATTGGGCTTCATGTAGGGCAGCACCTTGTCCGACCCGATGTCGAGCGTGCGGAAGATCACGGGCTTGCCACCCGCCGCATCCAGCACGCGGGCGTAAAGCGCCGACAGTTCCGATCGTTTGGGCATCTGGTTGCGCACCAGGAACTGCAATTCGGTGCGGAACAGGCCCACGCCCTCGGCCCCCGACCCCTGTAGCGATGGCAGATCCGCCATCAGCCCCGCATTCATATGCAGCGACACGACCGACCCGCAGAGCGTTTCTGCCGGTTTGTCACGGATCGACGCATAGCGTTCCACCGCGGCCGCCTGCATCGCCATCTTGTCGCGGAAGGCCGTCACGACAGTATCATCCGGGCGCAGGTGCACGATGCCCTGTTCGCCATCGACCATCACGTGATCGCCGTTCAACGCCTCAAGCGTCGCGCGGTCGGCATGAACGATCAGGGGTATGGCCAGCGCCCGCGCCACGATGGCGGCGTGACTGCCGACGGATCCGGCCTCGAGGATGATCCCCTTGAGGCTGCGGCCATAGTCCAGCAGTTCCGCGGGCCCGATATTGCGGGCCACGAGGATGGGATCGGCGGGCATCTCGGCACCGGTATCGGACCCCTGCCCCGTCAGAATACGCAGCAGGCGGTTCGACAGGTCGTCCAGATCCGACAGGCGTTCACGCAGATAGCTGTCGGTCGCCTGTCCCATGCGGGCGCGGGCGAGCGATTGCTCTTTCTCGACCGCGGCTTCGGCGCTGAGACCGTTGGAAATATCCTCTTGCATGCGCCGCATCCAGCCCTTGGAATTGGCAAACATGCGATAGGCTTCAAGGACTTGCGCCTGTTCCTTGTCAGCGGCGAGCGCCAGCATCTTGTCGACGCCCACGCGCAATTCCTCGACCGCTTCGGTCAGACGCTCCAACTCACGGTGCGGATCATCGGCGATGGGATTGGTGACGACGACGCGCGGTTCGTGCAGCCAGATATGGCCCTCGGCCACGCCCTCCTGTGCAACCGTGCCGCGCAGCATGACGGGCTGCGAATGACGCGCGCCCATGGCCGCGCCCTCGCCCACAAAAGCACCGAGTTCAGCCATTTCAGCCAAGACCATCGCGACGACTTCGAGGGCATAGACCTCGTCCGCGGAAAACTCGCGCGCTTCTTTCGATTGCACGACCAGCACGCCCAGCGCCTCACCCAGACGCTGCACAGGCACGCCAAGGAAACTGGAAAACACTTCTTCGCCGGTTTCCGGCATAAAGCGGAAGCCACGCGCATTCGGCGCATCGGCGGTGTTCACGACCTGGCGGCGTTGCGCCACCCGACCCACGAGCCCCTCGCCCAGGCGCATCCGGGTCTGGTGCACAGACTCGGGGTTCAGCCCTTCGGTGGCGCAGAGCTCAAGTGTTTCTTCATCCCGGAACAGATAGATCGAACAGACCTCACACCCGATGCTGGTGGCGATCAGATGGGTGATCTTGTCCAGCCGCGCCTGGCCCGGGTCATCCCCCGCCATGGCGTCGCGCAAGCGGCCCAGCAGCTTGCGGCTTTCTGTTTCAAGGCGTTCGGCCATTGCCGCGCTGTCCCCAATTCGATCCTGCGACGACAGCTTAGATCACAGGGGGGCGCAAAGCGAAACGACAAAGCGACGTCGCAAACCGGATTACTCCCGCAAAAGTAGTGAATACGCTGCAATCCGCAGCACCAAGCGGATCAATTTGCCAATTGGGCAATCATCCTGTCCACATAGGCGCTGCACAGGAAAATGGTGCGCCCATTGCGCTGCCACCCGGCAGTTCCGTCACATTGTTCCAGTTCGAGCGTGACGCGCGAATGCCAGTCAATCCGGGTCAGAAGGTCCAGCGCCGTCTCGACCAGATCGCGGTTGGCCATCGCCATCAGCTCGAGTTCCGGGTCGACCCGCAGGCCCACTTCGGTCACACGCGCATCGGGGTCCATCCATAGGGGCTGAAGCGTGCGCCGCCAGCTGCGCAAGATTTCGGGAGCCAGGTCGGCGCAGTTGTCCCGCGCATCGTCGTTCATCATGTTGCGCTCTGCCAAGGCGGAGTAGCGGTTCGGGTCAAATCCATAAAGCAGACAGATCATCCGCCCTGCCCGCTGCGCGTCCGCCCGGTATTCGGAAAACGGGCCAGGGGTTGCCCCGTCGGCGCGATGCTGGGCTGCGCGTGCTTCGATGATGGCTTCGGCCCGGTCGGGTAGGGTCAGGTAGATGTAGGCGGTCGCGAAATCCTCTGCGATGTCCTCTTCGGGTCCGAGGACGGGCAGGTCGAATTCGCGCAGAACCGCATGCCCGGCCTCGTGCGCAATCACATGCAAGAGGGCATTACCCACCCGCTCCGGCAACTGGGTCGCTGCCGCCGGAACCGCCCAGATCACAAGAAGCAAAGCGTAAAGCGTGCGCAACATAGACCCGTCTCCTGACGTCCGCGTTGCGCTCTAGATGGGGGCTTAGGCCGCCTTGTCCAACTCAAAGGCGTCGTGCAGGGCCTGAACCGCCAATTCCATGTATTTGCGGTCAATCAGCACGCTGATCTTGATCTCGGACGTGGTGATGACCTTGATGTTGATGCCCTCGGCGCTCAGGCATTGGAACATCTTGGCCGCAACGCCTGTGTGGCTGCGCATGCCGATGCCTACGACGCTGATCTTGGCAACATCCGTGTCGGCGATGAGTTCGTGAAAATTGATGATCCCTTCGCCTTTGGCTGCGTCCATCGCCTTTTCGGCGCGCGCGACCTGATCCGTGGGGCAGGAGAAGGTCATGTCCGTCCGCCCCTCTTCCGAGATGTTCTGGACGATCATGTCCACGTTCACACCCGCATCCGACAGCGCGGTAAAGATGGTGGCGGCAATCCCCGGACGGTCCGCGACCGACACAAGCGTCATCTTCGCCTCGTCCCGGGAAAAGGCCACACCGGCCACGACATTGCTTTCCATGATATCCTCCTCGTCGCAGACCAGCGTGCCTGCATTGTCGGATTGTTCTTCGAAACTCGACAGCACGCGCAGGCGCACCTTGTAGCGCATTGCGAGCTCAACCGAACGGGTTTGCAGCACCTTGGCACCGAGCGATGCCAGTTCCAGCATCTCTTCGAACGCGATCTTTTCAAGCTTGCGCGCCTTGGGGCTGACTCGCGGGTCGGTGGTGTAGACGCCGTCGACATCCGTGTAGATGTCGCAGCGCTCAGCGTCGAAGGCTGCGGCAAAGGCAACGGCAGTGGTATCCGACCCGCCCCGGCCCAGCGTGGTGATGCGGCCCTCGGGGCTGATGCCCTGAAACCCTGCAACCACGGCAACGCGCATGCCTTCGCCAAACTTGGCGTTGATGTTGTCGGTGGGGATTTCTTCAATCCTGGCCGAGGAGTGCGAGGAGTTGGTCTTGAGCGGCACCTGCCAGCCCTGCCAGGAGCGTGCGGGCACGTCCATTTCCTGCAAGGTCAGCGCCATCAGCCCGGCTGTCACGTTCTCTCCGCTCGACACCACGGCATCATATTCGCGGGCATCGAACAGGGGCGAGGTCTCATTCACCCAGCCCACCAGTTCATTGGTCTTGCCCGACATGGCCGACACGATGACGATGACGTCATAGCCCTTGGCCACCTCAACGCCGACGCGCTTGGCCGCGCGGCGGATGCGGTCCAGCGTGGCCACAGATGTGCCACCGAATTTCATCACAAGAACAGGCATGAAGGGCCCCAATTTTCAGTCCGCCCGGCCTTACCCCCCGATGTCAGAAGTTGCAAGGACGGGGCTGACCCTCTCCCTTTCTTCTGGCTCAAAATACCTTCGGGGGAGCTCGAGGGGGCAGACAGCCCCCTCGTCAGAAGAAATAGATCGCGCCGCCGAAGGCGACCTTTGGATCACGTGCACATCAGTAAGCGTGCGCGCGCCCGTCCCATGTCTCGAAACAGCCCGTGGTGTCGTGACTCAGCGCCGCAAAACGCTGCATCAATCCCGCCACCGCCTCGTCCACGGTGATGTCGGCCGCATCGCCGCCCATATCCGTCTGCACCCAGCCGGGGTGATAAATACCCACGGCCACCTCCCCCGCTAGATCCGTGGCAAGGTTTCGGCCCAGGTTCAGCGCCGCGGCCTTCGACGCACGGTAGATATAGCTGCCGCCGGGTGCGCGAGTGTGGGAGGCCATCTGGGACGAGATGATCGCGATGCGGGGTGCGGATGCCGCGCGCAAGTTTGGCAGCAAGGTCTGAACGGTCAGGAACACCCCCGTCACATTCGCGGCAAAGCTCTGCGCCCAGAGATCGGCGGCATAGCCGGTCTCAAGATCATTGCCCTTGTCCAGATAGACGCCGGCATTGCACACCAGTAGATCGATGGGCCGCCCCGCAAGCTGCGCGGACATCGCGCGGTGATCCTGCGGCTGGGTGACATCCAGCGTCACTTCCGCCCCCGATGACCGGCCCGTGCCCGTCACCTCGTGCCCTTGCGCCCGGTAGGCAGACGCCAGCCCGGCCCCAATGCCTCGGGTCGCCCCAGTGATCAGAATGTGCATGGAAACCCTCAGTTCGCTTTACGTGACGGGACAAAGGGCAATGGTGCCACGGGCACGCCATCCTCGATCAGCTGCTTGGCCTCTTCCCGGTTCGCCTCGCCCCAGATCGGGCGGTCGGGCTGTTCGCCAAGGTGCTGCGCGAGCGCCTCGGAGGCAAAGTTGCCGCCCACATAGGTTGCGTTCTTCTCGACCGCCTCGCGCATCTGGGCCATGGCGGCCTCAACTTCGGAGGCTGGCTTGGACAGCGGTTGTTCCGCGACATCCGCCTGCGTCGTGCTGACGCGCGGTGCCATAATCGCCTTGGACACATCAGAAGTCCCGCACACGGCGCACGACACGTGCCCGGCCGCCTTGAGACTGTCAAAGGCATCCGCACTGGCGAACCAGCTTTCGAAGCCGTGCCCATCGGCACATTTGAGCGCGTACTTGATCATTGCTGCGCGAACATAGGGGCTAGTGGGCGAAGGTCAAAGGCATAAAAGCCGCAGCTTCAAGCCAGATAGCGCGGGTCGAAATCGCGCAGGATGCGGGCCAGTTCCGGGGAATCGACCATCTGCGACGCCTTCTTGCGGCTCACCCATTTGCGTTTGCGTTCTGACGCTTCGGGATAGTCGGACTCCAGCGATTTCACCTTGAGCGCATAGACCATCGCCACAACCGGCAGCCCGGCATCATCGCCCATGTCTTTGTTGTAAGAAAACATACCCAAGGGGCGCTGATCGGCACGGCCCTTGGCCCCTGCCTCTTCCCAGGCTTCCTGCGCGGCGCTGTCACCAGGGGTCAGCCCGTCCATCGGCCAGCCC
This sequence comes from Tateyamaria sp. ANG-S1, assembly GCF_000814025.1. Taxonomy (GTDB): domain Bacteria; phylum Pseudomonadota; class Alphaproteobacteria; order Rhodobacterales; family Rhodobacteraceae; genus Tateyamaria. The sequence goes on from NZ_JWLL01000003.1 coordinate 553,635, forward strand.
TTGGGAATGATCCACCGCCGCGTTCTGCGCGAGGTCACCAAAAGCACCTGTACCTTGTCGTTGTTCAAACGGTAGCACAGGGCCGCAAACTGGGTCCGCACATCCGCTTTTTTTGCCCGCCCTAACGACAGCGGGAGTTGTTTGATCATCGGGGCCGTCACTGCCCTGCCCTCCGTAATTATGGGTAATATAACGCTGATTTTGGTTAATGACCAGTTATCGGGCGCTTTGTGGACCTCCAGAGACTGACGGGACGCCACGTCGCCCCACCCCGACCTTCGCATTGGAGCCGCGTTTTAGCCTTGAGGCACCGTGCCGCTTGCCCAATAGTTCGGGGCGATGAAAAGCCTGAACTGGATCAAGGGCTTGGTGCTGGTTTGCATGGCCGCATCGGGCATGACACGCGCGTGGGCGGACCCTGTGCGCCTTTTTGCTGCCGCGTCGTTGCAAGGGCCATTGGACAAGGTGGCCGAAGCGTGGGATGGCGATGTTGTGATCAGCTATGGCGGCAGCGGGGCGATGGCGCGGCAGGTCAGCCAGGGCGCGCCCGCCGATGCGGCGATCCTTGCAAACGCCGACTGGGCGGCGTGGTTGGAAGATCGGGGCATCGGGGTCGCGACGGCCCGCCCCCTTCTGTCGAACAGCCTTGTGGTTGTTGCACCCCGTGGCGCCCCGCCGCTGTCCGATGTGACCGCCGACACGGTGCTCGCGCGCTTGGACGGCGGGCGTCTTGCGATGGGACAGCACATGTCGGTGCCCGCAGGCATATACGCAAGCGCATGGCTGGGCAGCATTGACGTCTGGGACCCGTTGCAACCCCATCTTGCCGAAACCGAAAACGTGCGCGCCGCCCTTGCGCTGGTCGCACGGGGCGAGACGCCGCTTGGCATCGTCTATGCCTCTGACGCCGCGGCCAGTGATGATGTGAGTGTGGTCTATGACGTGCCGACCCAAGCGCATCCGACGATTACATATCCGGGTCTTGCCCTGACGCCTTTGGGCGCCGCCTTTCTTGACCATGTGGCAGCGCATATCGACATCTTTGTCGCCGCGGGGTTCCGGGCCCCATGATACTGGACGAAGCGGGATGGACGGCATTGCGCCTGTCGCTGCTGGTCGGCGTGACCGCCACGCTGGTGGCACTGCCCCTTGCCATCTGGATCGCGTGGCTGCTGGCCCGGCGTGAGTTCTGGGGCAAGTCCGCGTTGAACGCGCTGGTTCATTTGCCCCTTGTGCTGCCCCCAGTGGTCACCGGGTACCTGCTGCTTTTGACCTTTGGCCGCAACGGCACGGTGGGCCGCTTTCTGGAAGACACACTCGGCCTCGTCTTTGCCTTCCGCTGGACCGGGGCCGCGCTGGCGGCTGGGGTTATGGGCTTTCCCCTGATGGTGCGCGCCATCCGCCTGGCCATCGAAGCGGTTGATCCGAAGATCGAGGACGCCGCCCGCACCCTCGGCGCGCCCGGCTGGGCCGTCTTCGGCTCCATCACCCTGCCTCTGATCCTGCCGGGCGTGCTGGCAGGCGCTGTCATGGGCTTTGCCAAGGCCATCGGCGAGTTTGGCGCCACCATCACTTTTGTCGCAAACATCCCCGGCGAGACGCAGACCCTGCCATCGGCCATCTATGCCCTGTTGCAGGTGCCGGGGGGCGAGGATGCGGCGATCCGGCTGGTGATCTGGGCCTGCATCATCGCGCTCGGGGCCGTGGCGCTGTCCGAATGGCTGGCCCGCCGGGTGGCCCGCAGGATTGCTGGCGCATGAGCCTTTCCGTATCCATCCGCCACCGGTTTGGTGATTTCGATCTGGACGTCGCGTTCGACGCTGGACCGGGGGTTACGGCCCTGTTTGGCCGCTCAGGCGCGGGCAAGACGACGATTGTGAACGCCGTCGCTGGCCTTTTGCAACCGGATCATGCGCAGATCACTCTGGATGGCACGCGGTTCGACACGTTACCAGTCCACAAGCGCCGGGTTGGCTATGTCTTTCAGGACGCACGCCTCTTTCCTCATATGACCGTGGCTGACAATCTCGATTATGCGAGCCGCTACGGCGCGCGCGCCAGCGACAGGCCCCGCATCATCGAGATGCTGGGCATCGGCGCGCTGCTTGACCGCCACCCCGCCACCCTGTCAGGCGGGGAGAAGCAGCGTGTCGCCCTCGGCCGGGCGCTGCTATCGAACCCGCGGCTCTTGCTGATGGACGAGCCGCTGGCCGCCCTCGACGGCCCGCGCAAGGCCGAGATCCTGCCCTATCTCGACCGGCTAAAGGCCGAGACGGGTGTGCCGATCCTTTATGTCAGTCACGCGGTGGACGAGGTCGCGCGGCTGGCCGATCACATGGTGCTGTTGGCGGGGGGGCGTGTCGCACGGGCGGGGCCGCTCTTTGACGTGATGGCGGACCCTGCCGCCGTGCCCCTGTTAGGGGTGCGGGAGGCAGGCGCGGTGTTGCGTGGGCGCGTCGTGGAGCATGACGAAGATGGGCTGAGTACACTTCAGCTCGCGGCAGGCACTATCCAGCTTCTGGGCGTGCAGGCACCGGTCGGGGCCGAGGTGCGCCTGCGCGTACTGGCGCAGGACGTGCTTTTGTCGCTGACCGAGCCGCAGGGGCTGAGCGCGCAGAACATCCTGCCCGTCACCATCCGCTCCATCCGCGCGGGCGACGGACCGGGGGCTGCCATTGCGCTCGATGCAGGTGGGGATGCGCTGCTGGCGCGTGTGACGGGCCGGGCCGTACAAAGCCTGGGGCTGGTCGAAGGTCAGCAACTCTTTGCGGTGATCAAGGCCACCTCGGTGGCGCAGTCGGCGATCTCGGGCGGTGCTACTTGAGCGCCAGCACCTCGCGGCGCAGGCGTTCGACCATGTGCTCGTGCGGCTGATCCGCTTCGACCGACAGGCGGCGCAGGCCGAAATGCACATGGGCCATGTCGGTGTAGTACTTGGTGTAGCTGAAGTTGATCGCCGCCCCGGCAGCGGCACCCAGCACAGGCACAGTCTGGGCCGCCAGCTTCTGGCCCAGAACAACGGCGAGACGCGGCGCAACACGCGTGATCAGCGCCTGCATGGCCGCACCGCTCAGCGCCATGCGCGCCGACAGAAAGGCGATGTCCGACCCGTCGTCATGTTCCAGCGGGCCTGCGGCGGCAAAGACCTGAATGCAGTCAAAGCGCACCGACTCCGCGCTGGCGTCAAAGCCGTGTTCTTCGGCCACGCCTTCGATCACGCGCAACAACAGCGTGGTGGTCACAGGCAACTCGGCCAAGGCTGTGGGCAGACCGCCAAAGCCACCCGCAGCACCCATCGCGGCACTCACGGTCGCGTTCAGCCACTCCGCCTGATCCGGCACCACGCCGCGCGACCGGCTGGCAGCGCCCAGCGCCTGCGTTAGTGCTGCGCGGGTCGCGTCGGTCAACTGTTCCTGCACCGACACAGGCAGGCGGTTCAACAATCCATCAGCCTGCGTGCCAAGGGTGTTGAGCACCTGGATGCCCATGCCACCCGCGGCCTTGTAGCGCCTGGCAAGGCGTTCAAGCTCGTCTTCGGTGTTCAGCGGATCGGGCACAACTATGATTTGGTTCATACCCTCAAGATGGGCAGATACCCCGCCCATATCAACTGAAACGGACAACATCCCCGGCAATTCCGGCCCATGCGCCCGGTTTCAGATCACGGCCCAGCACCCGGTCGGGGTTCGTGGGCGGGGGCATCACCACATCTGCCAAACGGACAAAGCCGAAGCGCGAATAATAAGGCGCGTCGCCCACCAGCATGACACGGTCCCAACCAGACGTCTGAGCCTCGGCCAGCGATGTTTCGATCAATTCGCCCCCCAACCCCTCGCCCTGCCGGGTCGGGTGGACGGCCACAGGCCCCAAGAGGAGCGCAGAGTGCGCCTCGATCAGCACAGGCCAATAGCGGATGGCACCCGCCAGAATGCCGTCCACATCACGCGCCACATGGCTCAGACCCGCCACGGGCGGCACATCATCGCGCAAGCGGTAGGACGACAGCGCCTCGCGCCCCGGCGCAAAGCACAGATCATAGAGGGCCTCGACCTCCCACCGATCCTCGGGCGTCTCTGTGCGCAGATGGTACATGGGTGGTGCGGGGCATATCGTTCGTCAGGGCTGGCCCCCGCCCTAGCATGGCGCTAACCCTTGCGCAAACGCACGTATTGGAGGCCCCATGTTCTACCGCCCCGCTGACGGCCACGGCCTGCCGCACAACCCGTTCAACGCCATTGTAACCCCCCGCCCCATCGCCTGGGTGGCCACGCGCGGCAGCGACGGGTCAGACAACTTAGCCCCCTATTCCTTCTTCAACGCCACGGCCTACGTGCCGCCACAGGTCATGTTTGCGTCGACCAGCGCCAAACCCGACCGCGACGGGACCAAGGACACGGTCGCCAACATCCGCGACACAGGCGTCTTCTGCGTGAACATCGTGGAATACGCGATGAAGGACGTGATGAACCAGACCTCAGGCGATTGGAGCGCAGATACAGATGAATTCTCTCTCGCCTCCGTGGACAAGGCCGAGTGTTCCGAGATCACCTGCCCCCGCGTCGCCGCAGCGCCCGCATCGCTTGAATGTCGCATGACCCAGATCCACAAGATCGAGGGCGAGGCGAACTATGTCGTCTTTGGCGAGGTGGTGGGCATCCACCTGCGCGACGATTGCGTTGTGGACGGGGTGTTCGACGTGCTGAAGTTCAACCCGCTCACACGCATGGGCTATCGCGACTATTCCGTAATCCGCGAGAAGTTCAGCCTCAAGCGGCCCGGCGAATGACATTCCCCGACGCGCGCCGCGCCTATCCGGTCACCCTGCCTGATGGGTCGGCGCATCAGGGGACGGTGTTTCTGAACCAGGTGATTGACCACCCGGCATGGGAGGTGGGCGACTACACCTACGCCTCCGACTTTTCGCCGGTCGCGGACTGGGCCAGCCATCTGGCCCCGTACCTCTTCGGATACGGGCCCGAAAAGCTGCGGATCGGGCGCTATTGCCAGATCGCGCATGGCGTGCGCTTCATCACGTCGGGGGCAAACCATGCCATGGACGGGCTGACGACCTTTCCCTTTCCGATCTTCGATCCGGCCAAGATGGCCAACTACCAGCCGGACAGCCGGGATACGGTGATCGGCCATGACGTCTGGCTGGGCTTTGGTGCCATCGTGTGCCCCGGCGCGCGCATCGGCAACGGGGTCATTGTGGGTGCAGGCGCCGTCGTGCGCGGCACTGTCCCGGACTATGCCATTGTGGCGGGTAACCCCGCAACGGTGGTGCGAATGCGCTTTTCAGATGCGGATATCGCCACGCTGAACGCTCTGGCCTGGTGGGACTGGCCCGCCGACCGGGTGGCGACCGCTGTGCCCGACCTGATGGCGGGCGACGTCGCCGCATTGGTGGACCGCTGAAACCCGACGTCCATACCCGACATCCCCCACCATCTCGGGCGACATGGCCTATGCGGTACGAACTTTGCAAGCTGGATGTTTGGGGGGATGCCTGCACCTCCAATCCCTCATCATAGGCGAATAGGCGCGCAATTGACCTGTTGATCGCGCCGTCCATTCAAGACCGACGCCGCCGCATGCTAGGCTCTCGCGACATCAACGGCTCAGGAGTTTGGCCATGCACAAATTGCTTACATTGACCGCAGCAGCGGCATTTCTGGGCCTCGCGGCCTGCGGCGACAGCACGTTGGAGCGCGCCGTTGTCGGCGGGGCCGTCGGCTGTGCTGCCGGTGAAGTGCTGGCCAACGGGCGCTGTGTTGAAGGCGCTGTCGTGGGCGCCGGTGTCGGCGTGATCACCGACTAAACCGCAGGCCGATTTTCGGCGCGAAAATCCTGTCGAAACCGACACGGTTTCGGATATGGGCCAAGCTGCATTGCAGGTTGGCCCATTTTTCATTTCAAAGAGTGTCCGGAAGACGGGTCTTTGTCCGCCCCGTCAATGCCCGCCCAGAATACCCGTGCGCACACCGTAATCGGTGGCGATCTCGTAGTCCGGGTCGTCGTCGCTATCCACGATCAAATGCCCGGCCTTTGTCAAAAGCTTGTGGCAATCGTGGGTCAGGTGGCGCAGCTGCACGCGCTTGCCCGCCTCCTGATACTTTGCCGCAACCGCCTCGATCGCCTGCAGCGCGGACTGGTCCACCACCCGGCTGTCGGCGAAGTCGATGATCACCTCACGCGGGTCGGTGTCGGTCTTGAACATCTCGACAAAGCCGGTGGCCGAGCCAAAAAACAGCGGCCCCTGCACCTGGTAGACCCGTGCGCCTTCGGGCGTGGTGTAGCTTTTGGCATGGATGCGGCGCGCGTTGTTCCAGGCATAGGCCAGCGCCGACACGATGACACCGACGACCACGGCCACGGCAAGGTCTTCCATCACCGTCACAACCGTCACCAACACGATGACGAAAGCGTCGGTCAGGGGCACTTTCCGCAGGATCTTGAGGCTGTTCCAGGCAAACGTCCCGATCACCACCATGAACATCACGCCGACAAGGGCGGCGAGCGGGATCAGCTCGATAATGGAAGAGCCCACGAGGATGAAGGCCAGCAGGAACAGCGCCGCCGCGATCCCGGCGATGCGCGTGCGGCCGCCGGATTTCACGTTGATCATCGACTGCCCGATCATAGCGCACCCGCCCATGCCACCGAAGAACCCGGTGGCCGTGTTGGCAAGGCCCTGCGCGATACACTCTTGCGACGCTCCACCCCGTTGGCCGGTCAGATCGCCCACAAGGTTCAGGGTCAACAGGCTCTCGATCAGGCCGATAGCGGCCAGGATCACAGCATAGGGCAGGATGATCTCAAGCGTTTCCCAGGTCAGCGGCACCATGGGGATGTGGAAGGGCGGTAGCCCCCCTTCGATGCTGGCCAGATCGCCGACACGCGGCACGTCGAGGCCGAAGAAGATGACAATCGCCGCGACAATCCCGATGCCAGCCAGCGGCGCGGGGATCGCACGGGTCACCCGCGGTGCGAGCCAAATGATCGCCATGGTCAGCCCCACGAGCCCCAGCATCATGTAAAGCGGCATGCCCGACAACCAGTCGCCACCCGCCATGCCATGGCCCGACGCCTCGGCGCTGCCGGGCACCTTGAACTGGGTCAGCTGGGCCAGGAAAATCACGATGGCGAGGCCGTTCACGAACCCCAGCATCACCGGATGCGGCACCAGCCGGATGAACTTGCCCCACTGCATGACACCCGCAAAGATCTGGAGCAGCCCCATCAGCACCACGGTGGCAAACAGGTATTCAACGCCGTGCTGCGCCACCAGCGCCACCATTACCACCGCCAAGGCTCCGGTTGCGCCCGAAATCATGCCCGGCCGACCGCCGAAGAGCGCAGTGATGAGGCCGACCATGAACGCTGCATAAAGCCCAACCAACGGATGCACCCCGGCAACAAAGGCAAAGGCGACCGCCTCCGGCACCAGCGCGAGGGCCACGGTCAGACCGGACAAAAGGTCCGTCTTGATTTGGCCCGGGGTCAGTTTGGTGTCGCCGGGCGCAATGGAAAAATCACCAAAGCGGGTCTTGGCATTGAAGTTGTCGAGAAAGGCCATACGGGTTCCGTCTGCTCGTGGTCGCGCGATCGGTGGCCTCTAAACCATGAAGGGGTTAAAAACCATTGCACCAAACGCGGGGCTGTTATGTGCGCTGCACATAGCAGGCTTGGACAGGATGGCACGGTATTTCTCGGTATGCCGAAAAGGCAATGCACAAGCCATTGAGAGAATTTGGCTTTTCCATCCCCATGCCGCGGGCGCTTACGGCACCCCTGACCACGATCCTTGCACCTTGATCCGCGCACCGGCCCGGTTGGACGTCGCGTTCACGAGGGCACCAGTCAGACCTTACACCGACGACAATGCAGGTTTTTCCCACTCCATCATCATCAGATACGGCATCCGGGCATAGGACCGTACCCGCTCAGGTGGCCCGCACTCGGGCGCAGGCTCGTCAAACTGGCGCAGGATCAAACCTTGGGACAGAAACGCCTGCATGTATGTCGAAAGCGGCCTGTGCCAGTTCTGAATCCGCAGCCCGTCCCATTCGAACCACAGCTTTTCTTCGGACAGGTATCGGCCCAGCGGTTTCAGCTTTTCGCCGGTATCCCGGCAATAGCGTGGCCCCATCACCGCACTCGACGTCGAAAATGAAGTCAGGTTCGCGACAAGGATCCGGCCACCCGGCGCCGTCACACGCGCCATCTCGGCCACCGCGTCTTCTAACCCATCAATGTCGATCAGGGTTAGATAAGATACGACAAGGTCAAAGGCATCATCAGCAACCGGCAGCGCTTCGGCAAAGCCCACATGATAGTCGCCATCCGGGTGTCGTTTGCGCGCCGCCTCCACCATTCCGGGGATCGGGTCCACACCAACCGCGGCCACACCCATCTTCGCCATCATCCGGCAAAAACGACCCTCACCGCATCCGACATCCAGCGCGGTTTCGGGTCGCAACGCCGTGACCCGCGCCAGCATCGGCGTATCAAGGACATGCAACCGCGAAAAATCCCCCCGGTCCGACATCCGGTCGATCCAAGCCGGAGCCGAGGACTGCCATCCGTTCTCATCCGGGTCTCGCATCGATGACCTCCGCCGTGATTGCGTCTTGGTGTGAAAAAGAGACCGGCCCCAAAGCCGGTCTCAAGCGTGGCATCTTTCTACCGTGTGACGTGACTTTGGCAACGCCGGTGCAGGGACGCTGAGCCATCTGCCACCGATGCACAAAAGGGCATCCGTTGCGCCTTGCCCCACCTCAGCGCGCGGTGGGGGTGCATAGGGGGTGTACGCATGGTGCACGGCTGGTGTACGGGTGGTGCTGGCCTGTTTTGGCTCACAAAATTTCTTCTGTTTCGGCACGAGAGGCGCCCATGACCCGTACCAAAATCGCCGTGATCGGCGGCTCCGGCATCTACGACATCGACGGGTTGGAAGGGGCGGAGTGGACCACGGTCAACACACCATGGGGGGCACCTTCGGACCAGATCCTGACCGGGGTGCTAGACGGCATCGACATGGCCTTTCTGCCCCGCCACGAGCGCGGGCACGTGCATTCCCCAACCACCGTCCCTTACCGCGCCAATATCGACGCGCTGAAACGGTTGGGCGTGACAGATGTGATCTCTGTCTCGGCCTGCGGATCCTTTCGCGAGGAAATGGCGCCCGGTGATTTTGTCATTGTAGATCAATTCATTGACCGCACTTTTGCTCGCGAGAAGTCATTCTTTGGCAAGGGCTGCGTCGCGCATGTCTCGGTCGCTCATCCGACCTGCCCACGCCTCAGCGATGCCTGCGAAGCCGCCGCCAAGGATGCGGGGATCAATGTGCATCGCGGGGGCACCTACCTCGCAATGGAGGGGCCACAATTCTCCACACTCGCCGAGTCGAAAATGTACCGCGAAAGCTGGGGGGCAGACGTGATCGGCATGACCAACATGCCCGAGGCCAAACTCGCCCGCGAGGCCGAGCTCTGCTACGCCTCCGTCGCTATGATCACCGACTATGACAGCTGGCACCCGGATCACGGCGAGGTGGATGTAATGCAAATTATTCAAACACTTATGGGCAACGCCGACAAAGGCCGCGCGCTTGTGAAACGGCTGCCTACGCTGTTGGGCGCAGACCGCGCACCCTGCCCCCACGGCTGCGACCGCGCGCTGGAATACGCCATCCTGACCGCCCCCGAGGCCCGCGACCCTGCCGTCGTCGCCAAACTCGACGCCGTGGCAGGCCGCGTCCTGTAATCCCCTGATCGGAGAATGCTCATGTCGCTAGATCTCTGGCTGACCTTCGTCGTCGCCTCGACCGCCCTGCTGGTCATCCCTGGCCCCACCCTGATGATGGTGCTGAGCTATGCCATGAGCCAAGGCAAACGGGTCGCCGTCGCCTCTGCCCTTGGGGTGGCGACAGGGGACTTGATCGCCATGACCCTGTCCGTCATCGGGCTCGGCGCGCTGTTCCTGACCTCGGCACTGGCCTTTACGATCCTGAAATGGGTGGGCGCTGTGTACCTGGTGTATCTGGGCATCCGCATGTTGCTGAGCGCCCGAACACCGCAGCAAACCCCGATGATGGATAAACCCTCAGGCCAACGACCCGGCAAGGTGTTTCGCGATCTGGCCACGGTGACAGCGCTGAACCCCAAGTCCAACACGTTCTTTGTGGCCTTCGTACCGCAATTCATTGATCCGACGACATCTTTCGCCCCGCAAGCGGCCATTCTGATCGCAACCTTCGTGGCCATCGCAGGCGTCAACGCCCTGATCTTTGCCCTTGCCGCCAACGCCATGCGCAGCCGGATCACGCGCCCTGTTGTCCAGATGTGGCTGACCCGCGCGGGGGGCGCCACACTGGTGGGCATGGGCGTTCTGACAGCCACCCTTCGGAGAGCCACATGAAGACCGTACAGGATTACATCCGCACCATCGTCGACTTCCCCCACGAGGGCATCATGTTTCGCGATGTCACGACCCTTTTTGCCGACCCGCGCGGGTTTCGGATTGCGGTCGATCAGATGCTGCACCCCTATGCAGGGCTTGAGATCGACAAGGTGGTGGGACTTGAAGCACGTGGCTTTATCCTCGGCGGTGCCATCGCGCACCAGCTTTCCGTAGGCTTCGTTCCGATCCGCAAGAAGGGCAAGCTGCCCGGTGCCACGATCAGTCAGGCCTACACGCTCGAATATGGCGAAGCGATCGTCGAAGTGCATGACGACGCGATCAAGGCCGGGGAAAAGATCCTGCTGGTCGATGATTTGCTGGCCACCGGTGGCACGGCAGAGGCCGGGATCAAGCTGATCGAGCGGCTCGGGGGTGAAATCGTCTCGTGCGCCTTTGTCATCGACCTGCCGGACCTGGGCGGGCGCAAACGGCTTGAGGCGATGGGCATGGACGTGCACGCGCTCTGCGCTTTCGACGGAGAGTAGGCAAGGCTTGCCAAACGGGTGTGTACGGGTCCAGGGTAACGCAATTTAGCGATGACCCTTGGATGCCCTTGTGACCACACTTTCATTGCAGTCTGCGCAGCCGCCGATCAGCACCGCGCGTATCAACTCACATGTGCCCGCAGCAGAAGAAAGATCGCTTGGCACCTCGGGCGTGAGCGCGCGCTACCACGCGCTTTTGAACACGCCCTTTTCGCACCCGTTTTCCGGCGCGGGCTATTTGATCGGCATTGAAAAAAGCCCGCGCGCCCGGATAGGCGCGCCGCATGAAGGCCCTGATTTCGAACGATTGCAAAAACCCCACCGCGTGCCCGATGGTGGGCTTGAGCGTGATCTGGATCAGCAACAACGCACCTTCACCGCCGTGATGGACGACCCCAAGGTGATGTTCGTGTCGCATATCCTGCGCTACGGCCTGTCCGCCAGCACGGCAATGTCCACAACCGATCTGCACTACAGCGCCTACAGCCACACCGCGTTTGGTCCGACACTGGACAGCCCACGCCTGAACGAAAGCTATGCGCATGGCTGGAAGGCGCTTGACGGGGTGGAAGCGCAAATCCTGACGGATATCACCGATGCCGAGACAGCAGGACGTCCCTTTACCCATCTGATGCTGCTGTCGATGGGCTGGAACAATGATCAGTTCGAAGCACTGGAGCGTTACAACGCAATCTACCAGCACAGCACCAGGTGGGCCGCCACGCAGGGCCGTGCATTCAACCCGATGGTGATCGGAATTACATGGCCATCTGTCTGGGGTGGCAAATCCCCCAGTGATCTGGCCAATCGTGTCCTACACCTTGGCAGCTACCCCACCAAATCCATGGATGCGGATGAAATCGGCTTTGGCATCGTCAACCATATCGTGAACGCGATGCTGCCAACGCTTGAGGCGGCGACGGGCCTGCGCAGCGTTCTGATCGGCCATTCCATGGGCGCGCGTGTTCTGACGCGGGCCTACTACTCTGCTGATACGCTGCGCGGTGCAGTGGCGCGCACCGGTGCCGGACCAATTGTGATTGGCCTGCAAGCGGCGTTCAGCATGAACCGGTTTCGCAAGGGCGCGCAGCTTTTACCGCCGTTCCGTTGGATGACAACGGGCGAAGGGGCCCCGTATCAGGACCATGCAGCACCGGGTGGCGCGCTTGCATTGACCTGGGCCAAGGGGGACACCGCCAATCCCGTCGCTCGATATGCCACGGGTGCAGCCCATGTGGGCGGTCGGGTGGGTCACAACATGTTGAACCGGCGCCCCGCCCTGGCCGAACGTTTCGAACGGATGGTTCTGACGTCTGCCGCAGACCTGCCGCGCGTGGTCGAGATGGGCCAGAAGGTGCAGGGCAATCGCAAAGTGCTTTACATCGACGCCAGTTCGATCATCGCCTCGCACGGTGACATCCGGAACCCGAACGTGGGAGAGTTGGTCTGGCGGCTTATCGATGGGCTTGGCGGTTGATCACGTCAGGTAGGTTCGGCTGCAACGCTTCGACCACCTTCATCGCCCAAGCGTTATAGATCGGCGCGCCTGGGTGGAAACCATCGCGCGCCATGTCAGATAGGGTGAGCGGCTGATCGAACGGAAGGTGCACCACGCCTTCATGCTCAGCGCATAACGCCGCCAGGGTCGCGTCAAACCGCTCGGCCCGCGCGCCGAGGACCCCCCGCAGCGGCGTGGGCAGCAATGGAAATAGGCCCAAGGGCGGAACGCCGGATGCAACGATTGCCCGTGCGCCATGCTTGGCCTGCAAGGCGTGTAGGATCGCCGCATAGTTCTTGCGCCATTTCGAAATATGCACACCGTTCTTGACGTCGTTGACGCCGACGGCCAGCACGGCAATGTCGGCGCGGGCCGGCGGCAGCAACTCGATCGCCTGCAACACCTGACGGCTTGTCCAGCCGGATTTGGCCACCAGCGCCCAAGAGACGGCGGCGGTAGGGGCAAGGTGATGCGCCAACCGCCCGGCAAGGGCTGTATCCTGTTCGGCCACACCCACACCGGCAGCGGAAGAGTCGCCCACAATGAGAACGCGCAGGTCGGCCCCCTGTCCGACAGACCCGGTGCGCGGGCCTGCCGCCTCGGGCAAGCGCACGGCGCGCCACGCGACCCAAAGTGCCTGAGGCATAAGCACCGGCAAAAGGGCCATGGTACGCAGACTGGGCAACATGCCTTTGCCCCTCTTCAGCCGCCGGGCTGTCGCAGAACCGCGCCGGGGTTCATGATACCGTGGGGGTCAAGGGCGGTCTTGATTGCGCGCATCGCCGCGAGCTTGGTCGGATCGGCGTAACGTTCCATATCCTCGACCTTCAGCCGCCCGACCCCATGCTCGGCACTGACCGAGCCGCCCATTTCATGCACCAGATCATGCACAACCCGCTTGATCTTGGGCCGCTCAACATCGTGATCAGCGCGGCTTTTGCCGGGGATGGGAAAGACGTTGTAGTGCAGGTTGCCGTCGCCCACATGGCCAAAGCAGTTGATCCTGAAGTCGCCGAGCGCTGCGATGCGTTTGTTTCCTTCGGCAATGAAGTCGGACAGAGCGCCAAGAGGGACCGAGATGTCGTGCGAGCTGACCGACCCGATGCGGCGGTTGGCTTCGGGGATGTTTTCGCGGATGGACCAGAAGTCCGTCCCTTGCTGGGCGTTTTGGGCGATCATGCCATCCTGGACCAGACCGGCTTCGGTTGCGGCGGCAAACACAGTCTCAAGCGCGTCTTTCGGATCTTGCGCGCCGTTCATGCCCAATTCGATCAGCACGCACCACTCGGGCGTTTCGGTCCACGGGTTGCGGACTTGCGGCATGGTTTCGGCCAGAAAGGCAAAGCCCTGTGCACCGATGAGTTCAAAGGCAGAGATGCTATCGCCCACATGATCCCGTGCCAGCGCGAGCAGCGACAGGGCCGCGGCGGGAGATGTCACTTGCATCAGCGCCGTTCCGGTCGCCGATGGGCGCGGGAAAAGCTTGAGAGCGGCGGCTGTGATAATGCCCAGCGTCCCCTCTGCCCCGATGAGCAAGTGCCGCAAGTCGTAGCCGGTGTTGTCCTTGCGCAGTCGGCTGAGGCCGTTGAACACCTCGCCGCTTGGCAGAACAGCCTCGACCCCCAGACAAAGATCGCGCGCGTTGCCATAGCGCAAAACACCCGTACCGCCTGCATTCGTGCTGAGATTGCCCCCGATGCGCGCGGACCCCTCGGCGGCCAGCGACAACGGAAACAGGCGGTTCGCCTGTTCGGCAGCCGCTTGCACATCGGCGAGGATGACGCCCGCATCCGCGATCAACACGTTTTCCTCAGGGTGAACCGCGCGGATCGCATTCATCTTTTCCAGCGACAGGATCAGGGGGATCGGCCCAGCTTCCGCAACCTGCCCACCGACCAGACCGGTCCCCCCGCCATAGGGAATGACCGGCACGCGCATGTCGGAAGCCGCGCGGACAAGGGTCGCAACCTCCTCCGTGCTGCGCGGCCGCGCGAGAAGCCCCGCCTGCCCCGCATAGCGCCCCCGCGGTTCGCGGAGATGGGCGTCGTCTGCCGCGGCAAAGCGGTCTTGCGGCAAGCAGGAGCGAAGCGCCTCGGCCCGTTCATCCGTCAGTGAATTCAGCATCGTGTTCCCCCTGCCCTTTGCCCCGGTGGTGCCAGAAAGCAAAGGCGCCCACAACGCAGTTATTCACTGTCCTCACGCAGCCATTCCGGGCGCAAGACCATGATTGTGGGACGGCTGGGCAGCCGGTCCAGAGAGACATCAAGAGAAGGCCCGCCCGTTTCCACGATCTGAAATTCTTCGGACATCCCGGTCAGGAACGCATCAAGGGTGTACTCACCGAACCAGTGCATAGGGATCACGATCGAGGACCGAAGACGCGATACGATCCGCATCATCGTCGGCAGATCGACTGTCATGCCGCCATCGACAGCGGCCATCACCACATCAAGCCGCCCGATGGCCGCGTATTGTTCGGCGTTGGGTTCGTGATGCAGGTGGCCCAGATGGCCGATGCACAGGCCGGCCACCTCGAAGATGAAGATGGAATTGCCATTCTCCTCCACCCCCGACCATTGAGAGCGGATGTCGGTAGAGACGTTGCGCACAAGCACCTCGCCCAGATCCAACCGGTGGCTGATGCCCGCGCCGTGCTCTTCTCCCCATCCGCGCAGGACGTGTGGGATTGCCGGGTCGGGATTGGCGGTCCAGTGGGTTTCGTGTGCGTGGTTCATCGTGACCACGTCCGGGATCATGGGGGCAGACCCGGTGAAGCCTGTAAAGTCCGTGACCATATTCAGCCCGCCCGCTGTGCGGATCAGGAAAGACGCATGCGCGATGAAGTGCAGGCGTACGGTTTCAGGGGCCACGTCAACATCGTAACTGGCCCTGTGCACGAACTGCGCCCCGTCGATCTGTTCGGCAAGGGCTATGCAATGGCTGGGTGTGCGAGTGTCTTGCGCAACGGCGCTGAGCGGCAGTGCGACAAGGGCGAGGGCGAGAAGCAAGTGACGCATGTTTAGCAGATTAGCGCGACGCAAGATTTTTACAAAAAGTCTTGGCAAAAATCTGTGTCAGATTTTTATCCCGCGTCGGTCCGCCCGCGCCGGTCCATACGAAGTGCCGCGTAAAGAACATGGGTGCGCCAGCGCCCGTCGATCTGCAGATAGCTTTGGGCCACGCCCTCGTACTTGAAACCGCAGGTTTCGAGCAGCCCGCGCGAGGCGACATTTTCCGGCAAGCAGGCAGCCTCGATCCGGCTGAGGTCGAGGCGGGTGAAGGCATGGTGGACAACGGCGAGGATCGCCTCACGCATATATCCTTGCCGTGCGTGCGCCGCCCCCGTCCAATAGCCCAAAGTCCCCGCTTGCGCAGGCCCTCGCCGGATGTTGTCGAGCGTGATCGCACCCAGAAGCGCCTCATCGCCCCGCCGAAACAGGAACAGCGGCATCGCAGTGCCACTGGCGACGGACCGTTGCGCCCAATAGACCCGATTGGTGAACGCCTTGCGCGTCAGGTGGTCACCGGCCCAGCTTGGCTCCCACGGCGTCAGATGATCGATGCTGGCCGCACGCAGTGCGGCCCAAATGCGAAAGTCGGAATGGGTCGGCGGGCGCAGGGTCATCCGCTCTGTTTCGATCCGCAATTTCCGCTTGTTCAGAAGCATCAGGCGGCGCGCCGCTCCTGCAGGGCATGGCGGGTCGGGGCGGCATCAATCGGACCATAAAGCGCCAGGGCCATCGGCGCCTGGGTGGCCATATGCGCGGCAAAGTCCCGCACATCCTCGACCGTGACATTGTCGATCAGCGCGACGGTTTCAGTCAGGGCAGGCACCCGGTCCCATATCTGTACCAGACGGGCAAGACGTTCGGCGCGGTTCGACGGGCTTTCGAGGCCCATGAGCAGACCCGCTTTCATCTGGGCGCGGGCACGATCAACCTCTGCCGCCGTCATGTCATCTGCGGCGCGCTTCATCTCGTCCACGGTGATCGCCGCCAGATCGGCGACCTGCTCAGCTGACGTGCCTGCATAGACCGTCGTCATGCCTGTGTCGGCATAGGCTCCAGCCTGGGCGAAGATCGTGTAGCACAGTCCCCGGTTTTCGCGCACTTCCTGAAACAGGCGGCTCGACATGCCGCCGCCCAGAGCGCTGGCGTAGATCTGAGCCGTATAGATCGCGTCGTCACGATAGCCCGGCGATTCAAAGGCCATGGCGAAGTGGGCCTGTTCCAGCGATTTGACGCGCCGCTCTTCTCCCCCGGCGAACGTTGCGAGGTCCGGTACGCCTTTGGCACGAGGGGCAAGGTGGCCAAACAACTCTTCGGCCAGCCGCACTATCGCGTCGTGATCGACGGCACCCGCAGCTGACAGGATCATCTGTTCTGGGCCGTAGTGCTGATCGACGAACCGTTTCAAATCCGATTGCCCAAAGGACGACACCCGTTCGGAGGGGCCAAGGATCGTGCGGCCCAGGGGCTGTTCGGGATAGGCCTGTTCCTGCAACCAGTCGAAAATCACGTCATCCGGTGTGTCCAGCGCCTGGCCGATCTCCTGCAGGATCACGCCACGCTCCACCTCGATCTCGTTCTGATCAAAGATCGGGTTCAACAGGATGTCCGCCAGCACGTCCATGGCCAGCGGCACATCATTTTCCAGCACACGCGCATAATAGGCTGTCACCTCACGGCTGGTATAGGCGTTGATGTAGCCGCCCACGTCTTCGATGGCTTCGGCGATCTGCAGCGCGCTGCGCCGTTCGGTCCCCTTGAACGCCATATGCTCAAGGAAATGCGCAATGCCGTTTTGTTCCGAGGCTTCGTGCCGGGCACCCGCACCCACCCAGACGCCGATGGAGGCCGAAGCCAACCCCGGCATATGTTCGGTAACAATGCGAAAGCCGTTTTTCAGGCGATGCGTTTGCGTGGTCAATTCAGTCTCACTGCCGTTTTGGTCACTGCGCGCGATGCTCGATGATGTGCGCCTTGAGCGCCTCAAGATCATTCGGCACCCGCGTCAGCCGTTCCGCGCGTTCATACAGGTCTGCCATCCTGGGTGGAAGGGGGGGCGTGATGCCTGTCGCCGCCTCGACCGCGGCAGGGAATTTTGCCGGGTGCGCTGTGGCGAGCGTGATCATGGGCGTGCCAATCTGGCGTTCGGCATCAGCGACGTGAACGCCGACGGCCGAGTGTGGGCACAAAAGCTCGCCACTCGCCTTGAGCGAGGTGGTGATTTGCGCGCTTGTTTCATCTTCGGACACGCGGCCCGAGGCGTAGTGATTCTGCAGAACCTGCATGGCGCCCTGGCTGACCTCGAACCCACCGCTTTTCAGCTCGTCCATCAATTGGGCAACGGCGGCACCATCGCGATCATAGGCGTCGAACAGCGCACGTTCGAAGTTCGAACTGACCTGAATGTCCATGGAGGGGCTGATCGACGGGATTGTTTCGCCCTTGTGGTAGCCCTGCCCGCTCAGGCAGCGATGCAGGATGTCGTTCTGGTTCGTCGCCACAACTAGTTTTTCGATAGGCAGCCCCATGCGCTTGGCGATGTAGCCGGCAAAGATGTCACCGAAATTGCCCGTAGGCACACTGAAGCTGACTTTGCGCTGCGGCGCGCCCACGGCGACGGCGGAAGAGAAATAGTAAACGACCTGCGCCAGCACGCGCGCCCAGTTGATTGAGTTGACGCCCGCAAGACCAACGGCATCGCGGAATGCGAAGTCATTGAACATGTCCTTGAGACGCGCCTGGCAGTCGTCAAAGTCCCCTTCCAGCGCAAGCGCATGCACATTGCTCTCGGTGGGCGTTGTCATCTGGCGGCGTTGCACTTCGCTGACGCGACCATGGGGATAGAGGATAAACACGTCCACGTTGTCGAGCCCGCGGAAGGCTTCGATGGCGGCAGAGCCGGTGTCGCCGCTGGTGGCCCCGACGATTGTCACACGCTGGTTGCGGCGCTTGAGTGCTGTCTGGAACAGTTGGCCAATCAACTGCATGGCGAAGTCCTTGAACGCCAGTGTGGGCCCGTGAAACAACTCAAGCAGGAAATGCCCCTGATCCAGTTGTACCAATGGCGCGCGGGCGGCATGACCAAACCCGGCATAGGCCTTGTCGATGCAGGACCGGAATTCCTCATCGCTGAACGTGTCACCGACAAAGGGGCGCATGACGGTATAGGCGATCTCTTCGTAGGGATGCCCTTCCATCTCTGCGATGGTCGCTTGGTCCAGCGTCGGGATGGTTTCGGGCACATACAGGCCACCGTCGCGGGCCAGCCCGGTCAGCATCGTGTCTTCGAACGTCAACACGGGGGCCTGGCCACGGGTCGAGATATAGCGCATGGGTCGTCTTTCTCAGCGCGGGCTGCGGTTGGTGCGCAGCACGAAGTAGGCAGTCATCAGCACCCAGATCGCCGCCAGCGAAAACCAGGTGATTGCGTATTGCAGGTGATCGTTCGGAATACCAGCCGTGTCTACCGGCCAGGGCGTCACGCCAAGGTCAATTTCCGGCGCGTCGCGCAAAACGATCAGGATTGGTTGCGTTTCAAGGGTCTCTGCCATCGCGGGTACATCGCGCGCAAACCACAGATTTTGGTTCAGGTCCGGGGCTGGTGTAAAGTTGTCCGCCTCGTTCGGCGCGTCAAGGTTGCCGACAATGGTGAGGCGCTGCTCCGGTGCGGAGATAAGGTCTTCACCGTCGGGGAGCCAGCCGGTATCGATCAGAACGGGACCAAACCCCTCAGCCTCGAAGGGCCGGACAATACGGTAGACAGCGCCCGTGTTGCGGCGGGATGCCAACATGCGGATATGGTCGGCACCAAATATCCCACTTACCTGCACCGGCGCATATCTTTGGAACTGCGGCTCAACGGCGTCGGCGACAGCCATCGGTTCAGCATCAATCTGCGCTTCGATCCGCGCCAGCAGGTCCTGTTTCCAGCCCAGCCGCTGCACCTGCCAGACGCCTAGGCTGATGAGGATGCCGGCCCCCATCAGACCAAATGTCAGAAGAAAGAGTAAGCGACGCATGCGTCTGTTTGCCCTGCTCCAAAGTGAAAAGCGCGCGGAAACCGCGCGCTTTGATCTTGGTGAATGTGACGCGGCTTAGTGGTCAAGGCCGGGCATCGTGCCCACGCCCCAGATGTAGACCGCGAAGAAGAGGAACAGCCACACCACGTCCACGAAGTGCCAGTACCAGGCCGCCGCTTCGAAGCCGATATGCTTTTCAGCCGAGAAGTGGCCCTTCATCGCGCGCAGGAGGCACACGAACAGGAAGATCGTACCGATGATAACGTGCACGCCGTGGAAGCCCGTTGCCATGAAGAAGTTGGAGAAGAACTTGTCCCCACCAAATTCCCAGCCTTTGTACAGCAGGTAGGAGTATTCGTAGGCTTGGAAGAACGTGAAGACGATCCCCAGAACCACCGCAATGGCCAGTCCGTTGACAACGTCCTTACGTGCGCCGCCATGCACAAGCGCGTGGTGAGCCCAGGTCACGGCGCACCCAGACAGCAGCAGGATCAGCGTATTGATCAGCGGCAGATGGAAGGCGTCAACGTGATAAATTTCGGGCTGCAGGTACTCTGAGCCGACATATTCGCTCATCGGGTACATGGCGTGTTTGAAGAACGACCAGAACCACGCGGCAAAAAACATCACTTCGGACATGATGAAGAGGATGAAGCCGTAGCGCAGACCGATGCGCACGACGGGCGTGTGATCGCCGATGCGGCTTTCGGCTACGACGTCAGCCCACCAGCCGAACATCGTGTAAAGCATGGCCACGAAACCGATGAGGAACAACCACGGGCCACTCAGTTCAATCGACTTGAAGAAGATGGTCATGCCACCCGACATCCAGGCGACCGCACCAAACAGCATGACGAAAGCTGCGAGAGAGGACAGGAGTGGCCAGGTCGATGGCGCAAGAATGTGGTAGTCGTGGTTTTTTGCGTGGGCCATAGTCCGTCCCTCAGTTCAGGTTTGTTTCGTCCACCTGCTCCAGCGAGGCATAGCCTTCGGGCAGGTCGATTTGGTAAAAGGTGTAGCTCAGCGTGATCGTATGCACGAATTTGGCATCGCGGTCGGTGACGATCTCGGGATCGACGTAGAAGGTGACCGGCATCATCACCCGCTCGCCGGGCTGAAGTACCTGCTCTTCAAAGCAGAAACAGTCGATTTTCGAAAAGAAGCCACCGGCCTCATAGGGCGCGACGTTGTAGCTGGCAGATCCAGCCACCGGCTTGTTGGTCGGGTTGTACGCTTCGTAGAACGCCAGGCCCGTCTCGCCGATGCGCAGTTCCATCTCGCGCACTTCCGGGGTGAACTGCCAGGGCATATTGCGTTCCAGTGAGGCGTCAAAGCGCACCTTGATGGTTTGGTCCAGAATGTCTTCGTTCGCGACTTCAGAGATGCCGGGTGTCCCGCCAAAGCCGGTCACACGGCAGAACCAGTCGTAAAACGGAACTGATGCCCAGGCGAGGCCGCCCATAAACACAACGAGCCCAACAGTTTGAGCAACAGTTTTCGCAGGACCTTCCAGACGCATCATTGGCTCTCCTCAATCCGGGGCAGTTCAAAGTCACCGCCGGTGATTTTGACAAAGGTGAGGGCCAGAACCAGCACGACAAAACCAGCAAGCATAAGGCCCACGCCTACATTGCGTCCTTTGCGGCGCTGGTGAATTTCATGTTCGGCACGAATACTCATGCCCACATCCCCCACGCGGCAGGCAGCGTCGCCTCGACCAGAATGGCGCCGAAGTGCAGGAACAGGTAGAGAAGTGACAGTTTGAAGAATGCCTTTTCGACGCGGTAGCCGTCATACTCAGCATCGGCTTCGGTGCGCCGCCAAATGTCGAATGCACCTTTGAGGAAAAGTGCGTTCAGCACGATGGAAACGGTCAGGTAGACAGGGCCGCCAATGGCCGTGAAAGCCGTTGCTAGCGCGAGGATCACAAGCAAAACCGTATACGCCAAAATGTGTACCCGCGTCGCCTTGCGCCCGTGGGTGACCGTCAGCATGGGCACGCCAGCGTCGTCGTAGTCAGACTTCATGAACAGCGCCAGCGCCCAGAAGTGGGGCGGCGTCCACATGAAGATCAACGCAAACATCAGCCACGCCTCGACAGACATGGACCCCGTGGCGATCACCCACCCAATAACCGGCGGAAACGCACCGGCAGCCCCACCGATCACGATGTTCTGCGGCGTCGAGCGCTTCAGCCACATGGAATAGATGACAGCATAGAAGAAGATCGTGAACGCCAGCAGGCCCGCTGCCAGAAGGTTGGCACTGAGGCCCAGCATCATCACAGACATGCCGGACAGCGCAAACCCAAGAACCTTGGCTTCGTCTGGTGTGACCTTCCCCGCCGGGATCGGGCGCTTGGCCGTGCGCTTCATGACACCGTCGATGTCCGCGTCCCACCACATGTTCAGCGCGCCGGACGCCCCTGCCCCGATGGCTACAAAAAGGATGGAAGCAAACGCCACCACCGGATGCACCGAAACAGGCGCCGCCAACAAGCCGACCAGAGCCGTGAACACCACAAGCGACATAACACGCGGCTTCAGCAGCGCGAAATAGTCCCCCAGGGACGCTTCGGCCTCGTGGGTCTGGGTCTGGTAGCTGATGTCGGTCATCGCGTTCCCGTCGGTTTCAACTCAAACGCGGCGGGATGATCCCGCCGCAAGCTTGCGCAATCAGTTCGTCAGAACCTGCCGCACGTCCACGTAGTCGCCGCCTTCACGGTTGGCGTCGAGCCACGCTTCGTACGCTTCTTCGCTTACCACTTTTACAGCGATCGGCATGTAAGCGTGGGCGATGCCGCACAGTTCGGAACACTGGCCAAAGTAGATGCCTTCTTTCTCGGGCTCGAACCAAAGCTCGGCAAGACGGCCAGGAACTGCGTCCTGCTTCACGCCGAAGGCCGGGATGGTCCACGAGTGGATCACGTCAGCACCCGTAACTTGCATCACGATGGTCTTGCCAACAGGCACCACGACGGCCGTGTCGGTTGCCAGCAGGAAGTCCTGCTCGGAATACCCGGCCTCTACCAGTTGCGCGCGCACGTCGTCGTTGATGGCGTAGTTGTAAGGCTCTTCCGCATCCAAGGGCGCAGTCGCCGGCGCGCCGATCATGTAGCTGTCGAAGGAGATATCCTCGTCCACATACTCGTACCCCCAGAACCACTGATAGCCTGTGACCTTGATCGTCACGTCACCTTCGGGGATTTCCTGCTGGTGGAACAGGGTCGGCAACGAAAACGCGCCGATGAACACCAGGATAACGATGGGAATGACGGTCCACGCGATCTCGATCGGCGTGTTGTGTGTGAAGCTGGCAGGCTCCGGATTGCGTTTGCGGTTGTAACGCACGATCACCCACGCCAGTAGGCCGGTCACAAACAGCGTGATCAGCGTGATGATCACGAGGATCATGCCATCCAGCCACTGCAGGCGGCGGGCGATTTCCGTCGCCGCCGGTTGAAAGCCCATACCTCCGTCAACGGGGCGGCCAATCACCTCAAGGCTGTCTTGGGCCCAGGCCGGGGCGGCCGCGAGGGCGCTCAGCACACCCGAAATCGAGAAAAGCTTTTTCATCTGGTCGTCCTGATCTTGCGTGATCAACATATGTGAGGGGGAAGGTCACAGCGCGCACTGTTTCCGCCTCCCGTTGTATTGTCGCGACTTACAATCATATTCTTGCTTCGAGATAAAGATGTAAGAGGCGCGTCAAACGGACGCTTGCCGTGGCGAAATGCCCCATCGCATACCGGAGTATACCAGATGACCGACACCCCTTTTGCACCGCTGGATCACGACATCGACCGCAGCGTGGCCCTGCAGATCCTGCGGGATGCAACAGCGGGGGCGGACGATGGCGAATTGTTCCTTGAACGCCGCAGGTCCGAGGCGTTGGTCTACGACGACGGACGCCTCAAAACGGCAAGCTATGATGCCGCGCAGGGGTTTGGGCTGCGCGCGGTACGGGGTGAAGTTGCGGGCTATGCCCACTCCACCGAAATCTCGGAATCGGCGTTGCGGCGCGCCTCGGAAACGGCCCGCTTGGCCGTGGGTGCGGGCGGTGGCACACTCGCCGATGCACCGCAGCCGACCAACGTGCAACTCTACACGTCCGACGACCCGATCGCGGGGGCCAGCTTTCCTGTGAAGCTGGAGACATTGAAGGAGATCGACGCCTATCTGCGCGACCTCGATTCGCGGGTGGTGCAGGTGTCAGCATCGCTCGCCGCTTCCATTCAGGAGGTCGAGATCCTACGCCCCGAAGGCCATTCGGTCCGTGATGTGCGCCCGATGACCCGGCTAAACATCTCGGTGATCGTCGAACACAACGGACGCCGCGAAAGCGGTAGCGCCGGGGGTGGCGGGCGCGTGGGCCTTGACGGTCTGATCGACCGCGATGACTGGCAAACAAAGGCGCGTGAGGCGCTGCGCGTTGCGGTTGTGAACCTTGATGCCGTTCCCGCACCGGCGGGCGTGATGGACGTGGTTCTTGGCCCCGGCTGGCCCGGCATCCTGCTGCACGAGGCCATCGGCCACGGGCTTGAGGGCGACTTCAACCGCAAGGGCAGCTCGGCCTTCGCCGGACTGATGGGCGAGCGCATCGCTGCTCCGGGCGTGACTGTGCTGGATGACGGGACGATCCCCGACCGGCGCGGCTCCATCACCGTGGATGATGAGGGCACGCCGTCCGGCAAGAACACCCTGATCGAAGACGGCATTCTTGTGGGCTACATGCAGGACCGTCAGAACGCCCGCCTGATGGACGTGAAGGCAACGGGCAATGGGCGGCGACAAAGCTACGCCCACGCGCCCATGCCACGGATGACCAACACCTACATGCTGGGCGGACAGACCGCGCCCGAGGACATCGTCGCTGACCTGAAGGATGGAATATACGCCGTGGGTTTCGGCGGCGGACAGGTGGACATCACCAATGGCAAGTTCGTCTTTTCCTGCACCGAAGCCTACCGGGTCGAGAACGGCAAGGTCGGCGCACCGGTCAAGGGCGCGACGCTGATCGGCGACGGGGCCACGGCTCTCAAACAGATCCGGGGCATCGGCAATGACATGGCGCTGGACCCGGGCATGGGCAATTGCGGCAAGGCGGGCCAATGGGTGCCTGTCGGGGTTGGACAGCCGACACTGATGATCGGTGGCCTGACCGTCGGAGGCTCAGCCACCTGAGCCTCCGCGATTCTGCATATGTCAAAAGACACAATGCCTTAGCCTCCCCCTCGCCATTTGTGGGGAGGGGGAGGCCGCGGAAGCGTTCCCAATTTGTTCCAATTGCACTTTTTCTCGGAAAATTTTCTGAGCCAAATCAACCGTTAGGCGAGTAGACCTCGGTACGGTCGCGTCTGTTCATGCGTTGTTAACCTTGCCGATTCTACAACAATTGCAGCAACAGACGGAGCCACGGATGACTGAAAAGGATACCCATCCTTCTTCCACTCACCCCCCACTCCCACCCACCTCGGAAGATGACCAGTTCACACGTCTCCGTCTGTTGCGCTCACGCCGGGTCGGCATTGCAACGTATAAACGACTGCTGATTGAACACGGCACCGCGCAAAACGCGCTGGCCGCGCTACCCGAGGTAGCGCGCGCCGCCGGCGTTGAGAACTACCAGCCTTGTCCCGAAGGTGTCGTACACGCCGAACTGAAGGCCGGACGCTCGCTTGGCGCATGTCTCGTGGCGCAGGGTGATGCCCGCTACCCAACACCCCTGAGTGACTTGTCTGACGCCCCCCCGTTTTTCTGGGTGCTGGGCGACACCGATCTGCTGCACCGGCCGATGATCGCGCTTGTTGGTGCGCGCAACGCATCCTCGCTTGGCACGCGCATGGCCCGCGCCCTCGCGCGCGATCTCGGGTCCGAAGGCTATGTTGTGGTGTCTGGTCTGGCACGCGGCGTCGATGCCGCCGCGCACATCGCAGCCCTCGACACCGGAACAATCGCGGTGCAGGCGGGCGGCGTCGACACCATCTATCCTGCCGAGAATGCCAAACTGGCCGAAGACATAGCCGCGCGCGGCGCGCGCATCAGCGAACAACCCTTGGGCCTGCAGCCCATGGCCCGGCACTTTCCCGCCCGCAATCGCATCATCTCCGGTCTGTCCGCTGCCACGATCGTGGTCGAAGCTGCCGCAAAATCGGGCAGTTTGATCACCGCGCGCGATGCGCTCGACCTTGGCCGCGACGTGTTGGCCGTACCAGGCCACCCGATGGACGCGCGGGCCTCAGGCTGCAACATGCTTATCCGCGACGGCGCAACGCTCGTGCGGGATGCCGCCGACGTGATCGAAGCACTGGCGCCCATCGCAGCCAAACCGGCACCTGAACTGCCACTTGAAACGCCAGCGCAGCCGCCCAAGGACCGCCGCAGCCTGCAAGAAACCGCAGCACTCCATCAGCAGATCCTGTCCCGCCTCGGCCCCTCGCCCGTGGCCGAAGACCAGCTGATCCGCGACCTCGGCGCACCCACAGCGACCGTGGCACCCGCGCTTGTCGAGCTGGAGTTGGATGGCAGCATCGACCGTGCGCCTGGGGGCCTCTTGACCCGCGCCAGTTGATCGCACCCGCCGTGCACTTGTTGACATTCCGCCCTTGCACCCCACATCTTGCGCCGCCATAGAGCAGCAAATTTTCCGGTCCGAGGTCACCCAATAAATGCCCGTCGTCGTTGTCGAATCCCCCGCCAAAGCCAAGACGATCAACAAGTATCTCGGCAGCGACTACACCGTTCTGGCGAGCTACGGCCACGTGCGCGACCTGCCGCCCAAGGACGGATCGGTGGACCCCGAAAACGAGTTTGACATGTTGTGGGAGGTCGCCTCCGACAGCAAGAAACACGTCAAGGCCATCGCTGACGCGCTCAAGGATGACAACGCCCTGATCCTCGCCACCGACCCCGACCGCGAGGGCGAGGCAATCAGCTGGCACCTGCAAGAGGCGCTGACCAAGCGCAAGTCGATCAAGAAGGACACGGACGTCAAGCGCGTCACCTTCAACGCGATAACCAAAGCCGCCGTGACCGAGGCGATGCAGAACGCCCGTCAGGTCGATATGCCGCTGGTCGAGGCCTACCTCGCCCGTCGCGCATTGGACTACCTCGTGGGCTTCAACCTGTCGCCTGTCCTGTGGCGCAAGCTGCCCGGCGCAAAGTCGGCGGGCCGCGTCCAATCCGTTTGCCTGCGCCTGATCACAGAGCGCGAGATGGAAATCGAAGCCTTCCGCGCCCGCGAATACTGGTCGGTCAAGGCGGTGCTCGCGTCCCCGCGGGGACAAGAATACGAAGCACGGCTTGTAAGCCTTGCCGGCAAGAAGCTCGAAAAATACGACCTCGAAAACCAGACTGCCGCTGAAATGGCCCAGCAGGCCATCACCAGCCGCGATCTGAAAATCCAGTCGGTCGAGGCGAAACCCGCCTCCCGCAACCCGTCTGCCCCGTTCATGACATCAACGCTGCAACAGGAAGCCAGCCGCAAATTCGGTATGGGTGCGCGCCAGACGATGAGTGCAGCCCAGCGGCTATACGAGGCCGGGCACATCACATATATGCGGACCGACGGCATCGACATGGCGCCCGAAGCTGTGCAAAACGCCCGCGACGCGATCAAGGATCGCTACGGTGCGGACTACGTGCCCTCCAGCCCGCGCATCTACAAAAACAAGGCCAAGAACGCGCAAGAGGCGCACGAATGCATCCGGCCCACCGACATGGCCAAGGATGCCGCCAGTCTCAAGATCATGGATGATGATCAGCGCAAGCTGTACGACCTGATCTGGAAGCGGACGCTGGCTTGCCAGATGGAAGGTGCCCGGCTCGAACGCACCACGGTCGAGATCGGCAGCGATGACGGCCAGGTTGTGCTGCGCGCGACTGGTCAGGTTGTTCTCTTTGATGGCTTCCTCCGCGTCTATGAGGAAGGGCGCGACGACGATGTGGTTGATGACGACGACAGGCGCCTGCCGCAACTGAGCCAGGGCGAGAAAGCCGACAAGCGCTCTGTCACACCGGAACAGCACTTCACCCAGCCCCCGCCGCGCTACACCGAGGCGACGCTGGTCAAGCGGATGGAAGAGTTGGGCATCGGCCGCCCATCGACCTATGCCAGCATCGTCACAACGATCCAGGACCGCGGCTATGTCCGCAAGGACCGCAACCGCTTGATCCCCGAAGACAAGGGGCGGTTGGTGATCGCCTTCCTCGAAAACTACTTCCGCAAATACGTCGGTTACAACTTCACTGCTGGTCTCGAAGAAGAGCTGGACGATGTCAGCGCGGGCGACCGCAACTACAAGGATGTGCTCGGCCGTTTCTGGCAGGATTTCAGTGCGGCCATCGCCGAAACGTCCGAGTTGCGGATCACCGAGGTGCTGGAAAAGATCAATGAGGTGCTGGAGCCACACCTCTTCCCGCCGCTCGAAGATGGCGGCGACCCACGCCAGTGCCCGAACTGCGGTGCCGGACGCCTGTCCATGCGCACCGCGCGGTCGGGCGGCGCGTTTATTGGCTGCTCAAACTATCCCGAATGTCGCTACACCCGTCCCTTCGGTCCACCAGACCCCGAGGCGGAGGCCAGCGCCATCCCGCCAGAAGGCAAGCTGCTGGGCGAGGATCAGGGCGATGAGATCCGCGTGTTCAAGGGCCGCTTCGGTCCCTATGTGCAGCGTGGTGAAGTCACGGAAGAGAACAAGAAGCCCCCGCGCCAATCGATCCCCAAGGATTGGGTACCGGAGGATCTGGAACTGGACCGCGCTCTCATGCTGTTGTCCCTGCCCCGCGAAATCGGGCCGCACCCGGAGGACGGGATCATGGTCTGGGCCAATATCGGGCGCTACGGCCCGTATCTGAAACACGCCGAAAGCACGTCGGACCGCGGTGGCACCAACGCCAACCTCGAAGGCATCGATGAGGTCTGGACGGTTGGTATGAACCGCGCAGTCCAGCTCTTGGCCGAAAAGGTGGCCAGCCGTGGCGGTCGTGGTGCGGCGGCCAAGCCGCTGCATGAATTGGGTGAGCACCCGGATGAGGGCGGACCAGTCAACGTGATGAAGGGCAAGTACGGCCCTTACGTCAAATGGGGCAAGGTCAACGCGACCATCCCCAAAGGGACCGAACCCGAGGACGTGACCATGGACATGGCCGTCCAACTGATTGCCGAAAAAGCGCCGAAAAAGAAAACGACGCGGAAGAAGGCGACAGCCAAGAAGACCACCGCAAAGAAGACGACTAAGAAGAGCGCCTGACCCTAGCCTTCGGTCTCAAGCGCTTCGACCCTGCGGGCGACCTTGCCCAACAGGCGTATCAGTTCGTCCTGTTCTGTCACGGTCAACGCGGACAAAAAGACGCTCATGTCATGGATGTCCTGGTCGTGGATCGCATCGGCGATCCGCTGCCCCTCGGTCGTCAGGTTCAGCTCATAGGCGCGCCTATCCCCGGTGCATTGCTTGCGTTCGATCCAGCCGCGATTGATCAGCCGCCCAATAACGCTGCTGGCCGTGGTGGCCGCAATCCCCAGTGAGCCTGCCACGACCGTTGCCCGCACACCCGGCTGGGTCCGCACCATTCCCAGCGTGTGAAAATCCAGCGGATTGAACTTGATGATGTGCTGATGCTCCGGCGGCGTGCGCTCACTGATCAGCATCACACGCATCAACGTTTTCACGTGGCGCAGCAGGTCATGTTCCTTGGTCATACGCAAAAATTGCGCAGACCTCTTGAACCTGCAAGGGGGCGCTCCCAACTACTACGATAATCGCAGCAATAACTACGAATTTCGTACCAAAGGAGACCACATCATGAAACGTCCCATCATTGCCGCCGTAACTGCATTGGCTCTTGTCGTCGGTCTGACCAGTGCCGTGTCTGCAACCACTGTCAGCTTCCCACCTGACATCTCGACAGCAGATACCGGCAAACCGTCGCCCTCATCGGATCGTTCCGGTTCGAGCGGCAAATACAAGTAAGCGCGACGCGCCCGGTGCATGCCGGGCGCTCAACTTTTTGGTGCAGGCGTTCAAAGCGCTTTTACCGCAGGATTGAAAACCATCCCCAAGGCCCCACCTGCCGTCAGATGACCTGTGCAATATATGGATTTGCACAGAGCGCATCCGTTGACTTTGAAGGTGCATACATTCACATACTGTCGCACAGTATGAATGCCCTTCCACCGGGCCTCGTGGGGAACAACATGAAGAAGATTTACGGCTCTGCCACCGAAGCGCTGGATGGGCTCTTGTTTGACGGCATGTTCATCGCGGCAGGCGGGTTCGGCCTGTGCGGCATTCCCGAACTGCTGCTTGACGCGATCAAGGATGCAGGCACGAAGGATCTGACCTTTGCCTCGAACAACGCGGGCGTGGACGACTTCGGTATCGGCATCCTGCTGCAAACCCGTCAGGTCAAAAAGATGATTTCGTCCTATGTGGGCGAAAACGCGGAATTCATGCGCCAATACCTGTCTGGCGAGTTGGAACTGGAATTCAACCCTCAGGGCACGCTGGCCGAACGTATGCGGGCGGGTGGCTGTGGTATCCCCGGATTCTATACAAAGACCGGCGTGGGCACCGTGATTGCCGAGGGCAAGGAACACAAGGATTTCGACGGCGAGACCTATATCATGGAACGCGGCATCTTTGCCGACCTCTCCATCGTCAAAGCCTGGAAAGCGGACGAGACAGGCAACCTCGTCTTTCGCAAGACCGCCCGCAACTTCAACCCGCCCGCCGCCATGTGCGGCAAGGTCTGCGTGGCCGAGGTCGAAGAGATCGTGCCGACAGGCAGCCTCGACCCCGATCACATCCACCTGCCGGGCATCTACGTCCACCGCCTGATCCAGGGCGAACATGAAAAGCGCATCGAACAACGGACAACGCGCGCTGCGTAAGGAGCCAGGCCATGCCTGACACCATCGAAGAACTGTTGGAAGACGATAAATCCTTTGAGGGATTTACCCGGGCGCAGGTCGCCATGGTCGTCACCAACCCGCATCTCGAAGACAATCCGATCGTCTATGTGAACCAGGCGTTCACGCGATCAACGGGGTATGCGCGTTCGGCATCTATCGGGCGCAATTGCCGCTTTCTGCAAGGCGACGGCACACGCAAGGCTGATGTCGACAAGCTGCGCGCCGGTATCGAAGCCGAAGAAAGCGTATCAGTCGATATTCAGAATTACCGCGCCAATGGCGAACCATTCATGAACCGGCTGATCGTGGCCCCGGTTCATGACGCCCACGGCCAAACACAGTATTTCGTTGGCATTCAAAAAGAGCTGCGTCAGAACGAGATGTCCGTCAGCGCGGAAGAGATCAACGCGCAGCTGATCGAAATCCAGAACCGCGTGGCCTCCGACCTGTCGATGATCATCGGCATGATCCGCCAGCAATCCGGCACCACGTCGGTACCCGAAGACTTTGCCGCCCTGTCCCGCCGCATCGAAACGCTGCAACTGCTCTACGAAGAGATGAAGCTGAGCGATCAGCAATCAAACCGTGACAGCATCCAGATGGGCAGCTACCTGTCCCGCCTCGCCTCTGCCATCGCGCATATCGAGGGGCGGTCGGGCATCCGGATGTCGCTGCAAATCGAACCGCTCGAAGTACCTATCGAAACGGCGACGCGCGTGGGCCTTGTCTTGTCAGAATTGCTGACTAACGCCTTCCAGCATGCCTTTGAGCGGATCGATATGGGTCTGGTCGAGGTGCGCATGAGCAGGCTCAGCGCAGGTGGCCTACGCCTGATCGTGGCCGATGACGGCGTCGGCATCCCCGCTGACATGGAGTGGCCGGACAGCAAGACCGTGGGCGGCCGCATCGTGTCGGGCCTGATCGAAGGGCTGGAAGGGACGCTGCATTTGGGCCGGGGTGCGGCCGGAAGTTTCATTACAATCGACGTGCCTGCAGGCGCGGCACTCACCGACGAATAAGGACAATAGATGCCCTGGGATCGCAACCAAATGGCGGCGCGTGCCGCTCAGGAATTGGAAGACGGCTGGTATGTGAACCTCGGGATCGGGATTCCGACGCTGGTGTCCAACTACATCCCCGAAGGGATCGAGGTGACGCTGCAGTCCGAGAATGGCATGCTGGGCATGGGCCCCTTCCCCGTCGAAGGCACAGAGGATGCGGACCTGATCAATGCAGGTAAGCAGACAATCACAGAACTGCCCCAGACAGCCTACTTTGACAGTTCACAAAGCTTCGGCATGATCCGGGGTGGCAAGATCGCCATGGCGATCCTTGGTGCCATGGAGGTAGCCGAGAACGGCGACCTGGCGAACTGGATGATCCCCGGCAAGCTGGTGAAGGGCATGGGCGGCGCCATGGACCTGGTGGCCGGTGTGGGCCGTGTGGTAGTGGTCATGGACCACACCAACAAACACGGCGACAGCAAGGTACTCAAGGAATGCACCCTGCCTCTGACGGGCAAGGGCGTCGTGGACCGGATCATCACGAACCTCGGCGTGCTGGACGTCGTCGAAGGTGGTTTGAAGATTGTCGAGGTCGCAGAGGGCGTGACCGAGGACGAATTGCGGGCCGCGACCCAAGCGACACTTGTCTGACGTCGATATCCGCCGGGAAGAAAGCGGCTCAAAAGGCCGCTATGTCCTGACACGTGACGGTGCAGAAGCCGAACTGACATATTCCATTCTATCGCCGCACACGCGTATCGCGGATCACACCGGGGTACCCGATGCCATGCGCGGCACCGGCGCCGGGCAGGCACTGGTCAAGCGGCTGGTCGACGATGCGCGGGCCGAAGGCTGGAAGATCGTGCCGCTCTGCCCCTTTGTGAACGCGCAACGCGCAATGCACCCGGACTGGGCCGACGCCTTCAACGTCTGACACGGCGCCGTTTTCCGACACGGAAAACGGACCGGAATTCTGGCAGAATTCCGGCTACGTCAGTTCATCGCGGCAAACACGCACCCATCCGTGACAAGCTCGGGCGGCGTGATGCACAGACCCTTCGCGACCTGAAACGTCGCCAGCACCTTGGGCACATAGTCCCGCGTCTCGGCATAAGGCGGTACGCCCGCGTGGTTTTGCACAGCGCCCTCACCCGCGTTGTAGCCTGCAAGGACAAGAACCGGATCGCGATCAAACCTGTCCATCAACCAATCCAGGTATTTCACGCCCCCGGTGATGTTCTCCGATGGCAGAAAGCTGTCCTTGACCCCGAACCGCTCCGCCGTGGCTGGCATAAGCTGCATCAGCCCTTGGGCACCCGCACTGCTGGTCGCATCGACCCGCCCTGCCGATTCAACCATCATCACGGCAAGCACGAGCGCCGGTGACACATCCGTACCGATCGTCGCCTTCAGGATGTCCACGCCCTGCGCCTGCGCCAAACTCTGCATCTGCTGCAAACGCGGAACCGGAACCGGCTGTTTTGACCGCGCAAGGGCCCGCAGCGCTTGATTCAACCGTCCCGGTCCCGCCTGATCCAGTGCGGGAGAGACATCATCCCAGAACCAGTCAAACCGGGTTGCAGGCGACCGCGGCACCGGCGCGCCCGGCTCAGGTGCAATCGCGACCGCTTCAGGCTCCGGTGCCTCTGGCTCAATCTGTACCGTGATAAAACGTTTCGCCCCCGGCTTGGGTGGCTTCACACGCTTTGCAGAGAAATCCTTGAACGGCGGAGGATCCTGTGCCGGGGCACTTCCCACCGACAGCGCGAGCGCCGCCAACACAGCAACGGACAAACGAAACATAAATCTGCTCTCACTCTGCGCCCGCTCTTTCGGCGAGCATTGCAGCATTTATCGCAGAAATCGGCTTTTCAGGCCAGTCTGCGGGGTCAGAAAATGGCGAAGCTGCCACATTTACCGCGCTCATTAAGAGAAAATTCACAACTCGGAACCGGCGCAAAGCATTTTTCCATTACTTTTCAAACCATTAAAAATTTCTTGCAAAAAAACCTCCGGCAGACGTGAAATCCTCCATAACCCGCCAAATTCGTGCCCCAATCCCCCGGCTATATAGCGTCATACCAAGTCGGACACGGGCCAAGAGAGAGAGCGGCCCACCAAGGACGGCAAGGTTAAATGCAAATCTACTGATCCTTTGGAGGGACAAAATCATGATCAAGTTCATCAAAAACTTCCGCAAAGACGAAGACGGCGCCGTGACGGTTGACTGGGTTGTTCTGACCGCTGCCGTGGTTGGTCTGGCAATTGCTGCCTACACCTCGATCGAATCCGGTGCGACCGGCCTGACAACAAGCATCGACGGCTACCTGAACGGCGGCGAAGTCGGTGGCAACATCGGTAACATCGGCGCGCCCGAAGGTTAATAGGTTCCGGCGCTTAGCCTGAATTAGGGGGCCGTGACCGTAAACGGACGCGGCCCCTTCTTGCATCAAAGAGCATTCGGTATTGTTGACGAGGACCGCCATGATCCGTTTCCTGAATACATTCATATCCGACGAACAGGGCGCGGTCACCGTGGATTGGGTCGTGCTGTGCGCGGCTGTTATCGGCCTGAGCATTGCCGTCATTTTCGGTATCAACTCCGGCGTTTTATCGTTGGGCGGCAGTATCGACACCTATCTCGAAGGGCAGTTTTTCAGCGAATAGCTGGGCGCGCTCAGCGGGACATGCAGCAAAGGGCCTGTCGCAGATGCGACGGGCCTTTTTCGTCTGCCAACCAGACAGCTGTTGCCCCGGACCTTCCCCATCCCTTCCCTGAAATCGACACATTCTACTGTCACTTAGATCGCAAGAGGTTCCGTCCGTTCCGGCCAGGGCCCGAGCAATGAGGTGCTGAAATGCGAATGGTATTTGGATTGGTCTTGCTGTCCGGGATCGCCCTGGCCGGTGGAGCCGTGTACATGGCCAAGAACTATATCGGGCAATATCAGGTGGCTCTGGCTGCCGAACGGGCGCAACGTGACAAAATCGTGCCAACAGTGCCCGTCTACGTGGCTGAGCGGCAACTGAAATACGGTGAGGTCATCGCAGAAGAAGACGTGCGCAAAGTCGATTGGCCCGAGACCGCCCTGCCCGAAGGTGCCTTCACCGCGGACAACCCACTGTTTGTCGAAGGGGCGACAGGCCCCCGCTACGTACTGCGCACAATGGAAAAACACGAGGCCGTGCTGGCCATAAAAGTCACTGACCCCGGTGAAGAGGCCGGTCTGACCTCACGTCTTGAACGCGGCATGCGCGCCTTTGCAATCCGGGTTGACGTTGCGTCCGGCGTATCCGGCTTCCTGCGCCCTGGCGACCGGGTCGATGTCTATTGGACGGGCCGTGTGGACAAGGATCTTGGGGCCGCACGCGGTGAAGTAACCAAACTGATACAGCCCGCCATCCAGTTGATTGCCATCGACCAGAATGCGGCAGGCGATCTTGACGGCGCAAACATCGCGCAGACGGTGACAGTGGCTGTACTGCCAGCCCAAGTCGCGAAACTGGCACAGGCCCAGTCCACCGGACGGCTGTCGCTGTCACTGGTCGGTGCGCAGGACGACACCGTTGCCGGTGCCATCGAAGTCGATCAACGCGCCCTCCTCGGTATTGAAGCCAAAGAGGCGAAGGTCGAGATCGAAGAAGAAAAGACCTGCTCCATACGGACACGTCGTGGCGCCGAGGTTGTACAAATACCAATCCCCTGCACAAACTGACCCCTCATTTCAAACACTTACGACCGGCGTCTCCCATGGTGGCGCCGGTTTCGTGTGTGGTTCTGTTGCCAGTTATCCACATAAAAGAATCGCCTGAAGCCGTTGATTATTGCAAAAAAATCGAAACTGCCGCATTGTGATGCAAATCGCGGGCACCAAGACCCGACACCGAGGCGTGATCAAAAAGGCAGGTCACATGAACATTGACGGAATTTTCAAAGCGGCCCTGTTGGGGCTGTGTTTTGCTGCAAGCCCTATCGTGGAAACCGCTCAGGCGGAAAACCTGCGCGTGGTACGCAAGTCAACGGAATCCACTCTGAACGTGCCGATGAACCGCGCGGTCGTTGTGGAAAGCGAAACGGCCTTTGCCGAACTTAGCATCGCAAATCCGGCCATCGCCGACATCTCATCGCTCAGTGATCGCACAATCTACGTCTTGGGCAAGGCTCCGGGTCTGACGACCCTGACCCTGCTTGATGCCAACGGGCGGCTGATCACCAATGTGAACGTCCGGGTGTCCGCCGACATCTCCGAGTTCAAGGAGCGGCTGCGCCAGATCCTGCCCGGTGAAAAGATCGAAGTGCGCACCGCGAATGATGGCATTGTGCTTTCGGGCATCGTGTCTTCTGCGGCGCGTCTGCAGCGTGCGCTGGACCTGGCCGAACGCTATGCCGAAGGACGTGTCAGCAACCTAATGAGTGTCGGCGGCATCCAGCAGGTGATGCTCAAGGTGCGGTTTGCTGAAATGAACCGCTCTGTGTCGAAGTCGCTCAGTTCATCACTGTCACTTGGTGGTTCAGTCCTGTCTGGTGACGTGGGCCTGCGCGGCGGTACGGGTACAACGATTGGCGAAGGCGGTGTCGCCTCCAGCCTGGGCGGCGCGTTGCCCGGCTCCAACGCGAACGCTGGTGCGATCCTCTTTGGCTTCAACGCGGGCAACACCCAGGTGGGCCTGTTGCTGGAAGCACTTGAAACAAAAGGGGTTGTGCGCACCCTTGCTGAACCGAACCTCGTTGCCCTTTCGGGTCAGGAAGCCCGCTTCCTCGCTGGTGGCGAATACCCCGTCCCCGTCGCACAGGAAGACGGCGTAATCACCATCGAGTTCAAGCCTTTCGGCATCCAGCTCAACTTCATCCCCCGCGTCGTGGACAAGGACCTGATCAACCTGGAGCTTGAAGCAACAGTGTCTTCGATTGATCCCACCAACGGGATCACCATTGACGGATTCACAGTCGATGCGTTCAGCGTGCGCGAGACGGCCACCACGGTCGAGTTGCGAGATGGCGAAAGCTTTGCCATTGCGGGGCTGTTGCAAGACAACTTCATGGACGAGAACAACCAGCTTCCATGGCTCGGCGATGTGCCGGTGCTTGGCGCCCTCTTCCGCTCGGCCTCGTATCAGCGGGACCAGTCCGAATTGGTGATCATCATCACCACACACCTTGTTTCCCCCGTCCGTGGCGACGCGCTTGCGCTGCCCACGGATCGGATCAAACCGCCAAGCGAACGGGATCTTTTCCTCTATGGCCGCACTGCCGCAGGCACACGTCCCCCAAAACAGGGCGCTGCGGGTGAGGTTGCCAAACAGGACTTCTCCGGCTCATATGGCTACGTGTTGGACTAAGGACAGGGCCATGAAACCGATTTTCACCGTTGCAGTGGCAGGCACCCTCGCCCTTGGCGCGTGTGGCCCATCTAACGACCCAGTCTACACCCAGTTCTATCGCGAAGCAGGCGCGCTGGTCGACACGGGCCATTTTGGCAACGCCACAGCAAACAACACCCTGCTTCTGACCGGTGAACGCCAATACACGTTTGATCTGGCGCAGCGTTTTGCGTCTGAAGTCGGCACAACGGTCAATTTCGCGTTCAACTCGTCGCAACTGGACGCCGGTGCACGCGACGCGCTGCGTGAACAGGCGCGTTGGATCCGCCAGTTCCCCGAGATTCGCTTCCGGGTCTATGGCCACACCGATGCGGTGGGTTCGGCTGCATATAACAAGCGCCTCGGTCTCGCCCGGGCCAACGCCGTCGTTCACTACCTGACAACCCAAGGCATCAGCCGGTCCCGGCTCGAAGCGGTCGCATCATTTGGTGAAACCCAGCCCCTGATCGTCACCCAAGGCCGCGAGCGCCGCAACCGCCGCACCGTG
Organism: Tateyamaria sp. ANG-S1; assembly: GCF_000814025.1. Lineage (GTDB taxonomy): Bacteria > Pseudomonadota > Alphaproteobacteria > Rhodobacterales > Rhodobacteraceae > Tateyamaria. Next base: position 590,890 of record NZ_JWLL01000003.1, read on the forward strand.
ACCGAGGTCAGCGGCTTCGTGAAATCGCATCCCACCGTGCTTGACGGCAAGTACGCACAGATCATTTACCGCGACTATGTCGAGTCGGGCGTCGCCCAGACAGGGCTGACCGGAAACTCCGGCGGCGAGTTCAAGACCAGCCAATAAACGGCATAAATCCACGTAAAGGGTCCGCAGACAATCCTGTCCGCGGACCCTTTATCGTTTTGAGATACCCAACAATTGGAGTTTTTTGGCCCAAATCTCGCCTGAATTCGCTGCGACAACCGCCCCAGAGGACACCTATGCCCGGTGAAAACCACCAGGCGAGAGCGCCCGCCCCCGTCGACAAACACGACACCGGGGCACGCTCTTTGAACAAAGGGAAAGTGGGCAATGAGCAGTGTAATGCCACAACCGGAAACGGCCCCGATCACGGCCTGCACCATCAGCCGCGATGTGCAGAATTTCGACCTGCTGATCGAGGACATGGAACACGCTCTGGGTGAAGCATGGGGCGATCTCGGCTTTGCCGAGGCATTGGCCTTTTTCAACCAGCCCGAAGCCGAAGCCATGGAGTTCGTGGCGCTCGCCCTGGATGAAGAGGATGAGGACAATCTGGTTCTGCTGGGCGAAATCATCACCCAGGCCAAGTCACGCGGCATCAGGGTGATCCTGATCGCCGAAGACGTCACGCCCGCCGCACTGCATCAACTGCTGCGCCAGGGCGCCGACGAATTCGTCCCGTACCCCCTGCCCGAAGGGGAATTGCAACAGGCCATCGACCGCCTGCAATCCGCTGGACAGCCGCAGCCTGCCGACAATGAGCGCACGGCCAACCTGAAATCGGGCACCGACAAGCAAGGTGCCGTGTTTGTCTGCCATGGCGTGGCAGGCGGCACCGGGGCCACCACGCTCGCCGTGAACCTCGCATGGGAGCTGGCCTTGCTCTGCCAGGGCGACACCCCGTCCGTGTGCCTTCTCGACTTTGACCTGCAATTCGGCTCCGCTTCCACATATCTCGACCTGCCCCGCCGCGAGGCCGTGTTCGAAATGCTGTCGGACACCGAAAGCATGGATGACGAAATCTTTGGCCAGTCACTGCTGACGTTCGAGGATAAGCTGCAGGTTCTGACCGCGCCATCGGACATGATCCCCCTGGATCTGGTCACGTCCGAGGACATCACCCGCATCGTCGACATGGCCCGCGCGCATTTCGACTATGTCGTAATCGACATGCCCTCGACCCTCGTGCAATGGACCGAAACGGTGCTGAATGCCGCGCATCTCTACTTCACCACGCTCGAAATGGACATGCGCTCTGCCCAGAACACACTGCGGTTCAAGCGCGCCCTGCAGTCCGAAGAGCTGCCCATCGAAAAGCTGCGCTACGTACTAAACCGCGCGCCGAAATTCACCGATCTGGGCGGCAAGGCACGGGTGAAACGCCTGTCCGAAAGCCTCGACATCTCGGTCGAGGTGCAATTGCCCGATGGCGGCAAACCGATCAGCCAGGGCGCCGATCACGGCGTGCCGCTGGCCACCTCGGCCACCAAGAACCCGCTGCGCCGCGAAATCGCCAAGCTTGCAGCCTCAATCCACGAACTCAGCGAGGACCACGCCAAAGCGGCGTGATCCGACAATCCGGGGGTCCCTCGATGTTTTCCAAGTACAAAAAAGCCGCGCCAAAGACAGCCGCCGCTCCCGAGGAGAAGGTGGCCGAACTGCCCAAGGCCGACGACAAGCCCAAGATCGCGCGCAAGGCGGCTCCGGCCAAATCCGCAACAGTCACGCCTATGGACAAAGAGCGTAAGCGCAAGGAACGTCTGGGCGAAATCAAGCTCGAACTGCACCGTGCATTGCTCGATAACCTGAACCTCGCGGCGCTTGAACACGCCAGCGAACAGGATCTGCGTCAGGAAATCAGCGCTATCTCCGCCGAGGTGCTGACCGAAAAGAACATCATCCTCAACCGCGAGGATCGCCAGACTCTGAACCAGGAACTCTTTGACGAAGTGACGGGCCTTGGCCCGCTCGAAACGCTTCTGAAAGACGAAAGCGTCAACGATATCCTGGTCAACGGACCGCAACAGATCTTTGTCGAACGCGCCGGTAAGCTCGAACTGACCGACATCACGTTCAAAGATGAACGCCACCTCCTGCGTATCATCGACAAGATCGTGAGCGCCGTGGGCCGCCGCGTCGATGAATCCAACCCCTATGTGGACGCCCGTTTGCAGGATGGTTCGCGTTTCAACGCCATGGTGCCACCCATCGCGGTGGACGGTAGCCTCGTCTCCATCCGGAAGTTCAAAAAGGACAAGCTCGGCATCGATGACCTGGTCAATTTCGGCGCCTTCACCGAGGAAATGGCCGCATATCTGCAAGCCGCCGTTGCCACGCGCCTCAACGTGATCGTCTCGGGCGGTACGGGTTCCGGTAAAACGACCACGCTCAACGCCCTGTCGTCCTTCATCGACAACGCCGAACGCATCCTGACTATCGAGGATACGGCCGAACTCCAGCTGCAACAGACCCATGTGGGCCGGATGGAAAGCCGCCCGCCCAACGTCGAAGGCAAGGGCGAGGTGTCGCCCCGCGACTGTCTGAAAAACGCGCTGCGGATGCGCCCCGACCGCATCATCGTGGGTGAGACGCGGGGCGAAGAAGTCATCGACATGCTCCAGGCTATGAACACCGGCCACGACGGGTCGATGACCACGATCCACGCCAACTCCGCCCGCGATGGGGTCTCGCGCCTTGAAAACATGATCGCCATGGCCGGGATCGAAATGCCGATCAAGGCGGTCCGGTCCCAGATCTCGTCCGCTGTGAACCTCATCGTGCAGGCCTCGCGTCTGCAAGACGGCTCACGCCGCATGACATCCATCACGGAAATCACGGGGATGGAGGGCGACGTGATCTCCATGCAGGAAGTGTTCCGCTTTCAGCGTGTGGGCCTCACGCCCGACAACAAGATCATCGGTCACTTCACCGCCACCGGCGTGCGCTCGCACTATTCCGAACGCTTCCGCCTCTGGGGGTACGATTTGCCCGCATCCATCTACGAACCCGTCGCCGCCCAGTAAGGATGAGTTTTATGTCCTGTCATTTGTTATTTGGGGATCAAAAATGAGCGCAGAACCAATTATCTACGGCCTGATCTTCATCGGCGTCCTCGTTTTGGTCGAGGGCCTATACCTCGTCGCCTTTGGCAAGTCCATCAGTCTCAACAGCCGCGTGAACCGTAGGCTGGAAATGCTGAACAAGGCCGGTGGAAGGCGCGAGGAAGTGCTCGAACAACTCCGAAAGGAGATGCAGCAACACATGGGCGCGCGGTCCATCCCGCTCTACTCCCTTCTCGCCGACAAAGCGCAAAAGGCGGCCATTGCCTTCACACCGCAGCAACTGATCCTGATCATGGCGGGGCTCTCGGCCGTAGCCTTCATCGGTCTCAGCGTTGGCACAGCCACGGACACACCTGTCCGCGTCCTGCTGGCCATCGGCATCGGCATCGGCGCCGTCTATTTCTGGGTCTCGTCCAAAGCAGGCAAACGCCTGGCGATGATCGAAGAACAGCTGCCAGACGCGGTGGAACTCATGGTGCGCAGCTTGCGCGTCGGCCACCCGTTCAGCTCTGCCATCCAGATCGTGTCGAAAGAGGTACAGGACCCTCTGGCGTCGGAATTCGGACTGATCGCGGACGAAGCCGCCTTCGGCCGCGACGTGGGCGAAAGCCTCAAGGATATGGCCGAACGGCTCGACATGCAGGACCTGCGCTTCCTATCGGTCGCCGTTACGATCCAGCAGCAATCGGGTGGTAACCTCGCCGAAATCCTCGCCGGTCTGGCGAAAGTGATCCGCGCCCGCTTCCGCCTGTTCCGTCGTGTCAAGGCGATCACGGCAGAGGCCAAGTGGTCCGGCAAATTCCTGTCCGCCTTCCCCATCGTGGCGCTGATCGTGATCAACGTGACCGACCCGCACTACTATGACGAAGTGCGCGATCACGCCTTCTTCATCCCCGCCTGTATCGCGGTGGGCGTATTTCTCAGCGCCAACCTGTTCGTGATGCGCATGCTGACCAACATCAAAGTGTAAGGAGCCGAAAAATGGACGCCCTGCTGCAACCCATAACGGATATCCTTGGTCCCCTCGGTCCCATAGTGATCGCGGGCGTGCTTGGCCTGATGATGGTGGTGATCGTCGTCATCATGATGCTCAAGCAGCCCGAAGACCCCCTGACCAAGCTGAAAAAGGCGCAAAAAGGCGTGATCACAGGCGGGCCGCAAAAAGAGCGGCTGCGCCAGGGCGCACGGAACGAACAGCTTGAACGTTTCTCCAAATTCCTCGAACCCGAAGATGTCGAGGAAATGTCCAAGCGCCAGCTCACCCTGCGGCAGGCGGGCTATCAGTCGCGCGATGCCGTGCGCATGTTCCACGCCGCGCAATTCATTCTGGGTGTCGCCGGTCTGCTCCTCGGCGTCGTATACACCAACTTCATTGTGGAAACCGACACGCTCAGCACCCAGAAGATGATAATGTTCACGCTCGGCCCGGGCGGTCTTGGGTATTACCTGCCACAATACTGGGTGAACAAGCGCGTCACCAAACGGCAAGAAGAAATCACCCAGGGCTTCCCGGATTCGCTCGATATGCTGCTTGTCTGTGTCGAGGCCGGGCAATCGTTGGATCAATCGATCACTCGCGTGGCGCATGAATTGCGCGCGTCTTATCCAGCCTTGGCCGACGAATTCATGGTCGTCAGCTACGAAATGAAAGCAGGCAAGGATAAAATCACGGTGCTGAATGACATGGGCGAACGCTGCGGCGTACAGGACGTGTCCAGCTTTGTCACCGTGCTGATCCAGTCGGCCAGTTTCGGTACCTCCATCGCCGAAGCCCTGCGCGTCTACGCAGGCGAGATGCGGGACAAGCGCGTGATGCGCGCCGAGGAAGCCGCCAACAAGCTGCCGACCAAGATGACGCTGGCGACCATGATGCTGACTGTGCCGCCGCTGCTGATAATCCTTGTGGGTCCGTCGGCACACGGCATCACGCAATTGGGCAACCTCAGCAATCTTGGCAACTAGGCCAGCGCCGAAACCCATGCTAAGCAGTCTGCACCGTGCGGCCCAATCGGGGCGCACGGTGCAAGACGTTTGAGCAAACTGGCAAAGCCCACCATGATCACAGGCATACGGGCCGGATGCGCCCTGATCCTCGCCCTTGCCGTTTCCGCCTGTGGTGAGCCGCGCATAGACGCCTCCCAGACCGGCCCCTTTGCGCCCGGTATCGACCGGCGCGCGCAAGGCGTTGACGGCGTCGAAGTGGGCCACCGCCTGATTGCGGCGGGCGAGTTCGAGCTGGCCATCCGCTCCTTCAACCGCGCCGCCCTCGACCGTGGCGGCTTTGATGCGGAAATCCTGTCAGGCCTGGGCACCGCCAATCTGGGCCTTGGTCGGCTCAACCAGGCCGAAAAGCTCCTGCGCCGCGCCACAACCGAATTCGATCCCTATCCCGAAGACCTCAACAACCTGGGCGTTGTGCTGATGGAACGGGGTGAAACGTTCGAAGCGATCCAGATCTTCCGCAAGGCCTTCGCCCTCGATGACGGAGAAAGCACACTTATTCGGGATAATTTGCGCTTGGCACTCGCAAAATCCGAAAATTCTGCTACCGTGGAAATCAACGAGAACCAGTACAAACTGGTCCGTCGAGGCAGCAGTGACTTTCTAATCCGCACTGCATCTTGATTTGCCACCCTGGGGGTGGGTCTGAGGCTGCGCTTTTCGGGGCGCAAAAGGGATGCGACCGTGCAGCAATAGCGCGGCGCGAACGAGCAGGAAAAAGGACGCAAACATGCGCCACTCCGTGATTTTGGCCGTGTCATTGGCAGGCATGACCGCCCTTGCCGCGTGCGGTGAGAAAAACGCCGACGAAACCGTGGAACGCGCGTTTCAAGACGTAAACGTGGTGGACGAAAGCAACCTCAGCGACGTGATGCTGACGGTGGCCGACCCGAACGAGGCGGTGACCTACTTCAACCGCACGGTCAAGGAAAACCCCGACCGCATCGACGCCCATCGCGGCCTTGCCACCAGCCTCGTGCGCGCCAAGCGCTACACCGAAGCGACCTCAGCCTATGCCAAGTTCATCGACATGAACGGCGTAACCAATGACGACCGCGTCGACTATGCCGACGCCCTCCTGCGCGCCGGCGACTGGGCCCGCGCCGAAGAGGAGCTGGACAAGGTCCCACCGACCATCGAGACCTTCAAACGCTACCGGCTTGAGGCATTGATCGCCGACAGCAACCAGGAATGGAAGAAGGCCGACAGCTTCTATGAAACCGCCATCGGCCTGACGACCCGCCCCTCCGGCGTGCTGAACAACTGGGGCTATTCCAAGCTGACACGCGGCGACTTCAAAGATGCCGAGCGACTCTTCACCGACGCGATCCGCCAAGACCCGACCCTGTTCACCGCCAAGAACAACCTGATCCTCGCCCGCGGCGCCCAAGGCAACTACGCCCTGCCCGTAATCCCCATGGACCAGACCGAGCGCGCGCAGCTTCTGCATACGCTCGGCCTCGCCGCGGTGAAAAAGGGTGACCTGCAAACCGGCAAAGGGCTGCTGCGCGACGCCATCGAAACGCATCCCCAGCATTTCGAAGCCGCCGTGCGCTCGCTCCGCGCCCTCGAAAACAACGTCTCGAACGGATAACCGGACATGGCACTCTCGGCCTCGGTCGCGCTGTGGTTCCTGCCGCTGCTCGTCCCGCTCTGCCTCTACGTGGCCTACACGGATCTGTCAGAGATGCGGATCACCAACCCCACGGTCATAACGATGGCCGCAATCTTCGCGGCTATGGGGCCCTTCCTCTACCCATTGGACACCTATCTCTGGCAACTGGCGCATCTCGGCATCGTCCTGCTTGCCGGTATGGTACTGAATGCCGCAGGGGCTATGGGCGCAGGCGACGCCAAATTCCTCGCAGCCGCAGCACCCTATGTGGCACTGGGCGACATCCGCCTGGTCATGGCGCTCTTCGCCGCCGTCCTTTTGGCCGCTTACGCCGTCCACACAATCGCCAAGCGCACATCCCTGCGAAACTACGCGCCCAACTGGACAAGCTGGAGCCCAAAAGGCCGCAGATTCCCCATGGGCTTCGCCCTCGGCCCCACGCTTGCGATCTACCTTATCCTCGCCGCTATGTACGGCTCTTGACCCTTTAAGGTCACATTTTGGCCGAACTGCTGCGTTAGCTCAAACACAACAAAACGCAGCAGAACACAGGCCAACCCCATGAACATGCAAGTCTCGGACGTGATCGCGCCCCCGGCACCCAAACGGCTGCAGGAGATGAAGCTGCCTGTCGTCATGATGCGGGACATCTTGCTGAAAACCATGTTCCGCAAGACCCTCGACATGGTCTCCGACCTGTCGGTGGCAATGTGCCTGCCCATCCCTGTGGTGCAGGAACTGATCGACATGTGCCGCGACCAGCGGCTGATGGAGGCGACGGGCACGCTCAACGCCAACAATGGCAACGAAATGGGCTACCAACTCACCGATGGCGGCAAGGCGCGCGCGCTCGACGCGCTGGCACAGTCGGAATACTTCGGCGCCATGCCCGTCCCGCTCGAGGTCTACCGCGAACAGGTCAAACGGCAATCCATCCGCAACATCATGGTCACGCGCCAGCAACTCACCGGCGCCATGGGCCACCTCGTCCTGCCCGATGACCTGCTTGACCAGCTTGGCCCCGCCGTCTCGGCTGGCCGCTCGATCCTGATGTACGGCCCTCCCGGCAACGGCAAATCCTCAATCTCGAACGGCATCCGCGACGCGCTGGGTGACAACGTCTATGTCCCCCGCGCCATCGAATATGCGGGCCAGGTCATCACGGTCTTTGACCCAATCGTTCACGCCGTCGCCCCGGAAACGGCGCAAGACCCCCGCGCCCTGCGCAAGGTCACACCCTACGATAAGCGCTACGTCAAATGCGAACGGCCCACGGTGATCACCGGGGGTGAGCTGTCACTGGACATGCTCGACCTCGTCTACAACCCGACGGCCCGCACCTATCAGGCGCCGCTGCAACTGAAATCCACCGGTGGCATCTTTATCGTGGACGACCTTGGCCGCCAGGCCGAACCGCCGCAGGCACTGGTCAACCGCTGGATCGTTCCGCTGGAGGAGTCCAAAGACATCCTCGCCCTGCAATCAGGCGAAAAGTTCGAGGTGCCCTTCGACACTCTGGTGGTCTTCTCCACCAACTTCCACCCGAACGAAATCTTTGACCAGGCCGCGCTCCGCCGGATCTTCTTCAAGATCAAGATCGACGGCCCGAACCAGGCCAACTTCCTGAAAATCTTCGCCATGGTCGCCAAGAAAAAGGGGATGACCCTGAACGAAGAAGCGCTCGTGCACCTGCTCAAGGTCAAATACCCGACCATCGACAACATCTACGCCAACTACCAGCCAAACTTCCTGGTGGACCAGATGGTCGCGACCTGCAATTTCGAAGGCATCCCCCTGCAAATGACGCCCGAGCTGATTGACCGCGCGTGGGCCAACATGTTCGTCAAGGACGAACATATCGTCAAATGATCGGGCTGGCGGGATGTGGGCGCATGGGCCTGCCGATGCTGGAGGCCCTGCGCGATGGCGGCGTGGATGCCATGGGCTTCGACGTCGTCGATCCGGGGCTGCCGCACGTCACCACAAACATCATGGCCTTTGCCCCTCGGCTAGAGACCCTCTTTTCCGTTGTGCGGGACGAGAACGAGACAAACGCGCTCCTTTTTGACATCCAGAACCTGATGGGCACCGCCCCCAACCTGCGGCGTATCTTGATCTGCTCAACGCTTTCGCCCCGATACATCCACGGCCTGCGCGACCGCATCCCGGATCACATCACGCTGATCGATGCGCCGATGTCTGGCGCCGTCGTCGCAGCACAGGATCGCAGGCTCAGCTTCATGCTGGGTGGCAGCGACCGCGACATCGCAGATGCCACACCGCTCCTTGCCCTCATGGGTGAACACTTCCACCACATGGGCGGCTTCGGTGCGGGCATGCAGGCCAAGGTGCTCAACAACCTGCTGGCGGCTTCGCATACCGCTATGACACGGCTTGTGCTCGACTGGGCGGACGAGGCCGGGCTAGACACCCAACACCTTCTCAACCTGATCGAGACGTCCTCGGGCCAAAACTGGCTCGCCTCCGGCTTCGAGACGATTGAATTCGCCAAACACGGCTACACCCCCGACAACTCCATCGGCATCCTGGTCAAGGACGTCGCCGCGGCCCTCGACGCCGCCCCGGCCGGCGCCGACACATCCCTGCCCAAACAAGTGCAGGCCACCATCGTACAACTCCGCCCCCGCACGCGATAGGCCCGGACTCGGCACGGCACACCTGACCACCGCACGTTGCGTTAACCCCTCCCAGACCGCCCGCACCCGGTGCACAGGGGGTGTACGCATGGTGCACGGGGGGNNTTCAAAAAAATCCCGGGGGTATGGGGGCTGGCCCCCATCCCGCACTTCCCACACGCACCCCACCCGCTACATTGCGCCCCATGACGACCCTCCCCAACATCTTCACCGACTGGTTCGCCTCCAAAGGCTGGTCCATCCACCCGCACCAGCAACAGATGCTGGACAGGGCGGGCGACCCCGCCCTCCTGCTCATCGCCCCCACAGGCGGCGGCAAAACCCTCGCCGGTTTCCTGCCCACACTGGCCGATCTGGCAACGTCCGAACACGAGGGAATGCACACCCTCTACATCTCCCCGCTCAAGGCCTTAGCCGCTGATATCAAAAGAAATCTTCGCACGCCCGTGGAAGAAATGGGCCTCGACATCCGCATTGAGGACCGCACCGGCGACACCTCGCAAACCCAGAAAAAACGCCAACGCGCCGACCCGCCGCACATCCTGCTGACCACGCCAGAAAGCCTCGCGCTGCTCACGTCCTATGAAGACGCCCCGCGCATGTTCGCGGGTCTCAAACGGGTGATCGTCGACGAAATCCACGCGCTCGCCGAAAGCAAACGCGGCGACCAGATGTTCCTCGCCCTGTCTCGCCTCCAAGCCCTCCGCCCCGACCTAAAGCGCGTGGGCTTGTCAGCCACGGTCGAGGACCCAAAGGCCATCGCCCATCTCCTCGCCAAGCACCCCGACCCGTGCGACATACTACATGCTGACCCAGGGCCCCCACCTGACATCCAGATGTTGGTGACAGACGAGCCCCCGCCGTGGTCCGGGTCCGGCGGCAAATACGCCATCCCCGCTGTGCTGGAAGAGGTAAAGAAACACAAAACCACCCTCATCTTCCACAACACCCGCGCCCAGGCCGAACTCTATTTCCACAACATCTGGCTCGCCAATGAAGAGCAGTTGCCCATCGGCATCCACCACGGCAGCCTCGACCGCCAACAACGCGAAAAGGTCGAACAGGCCATGGTCGACGGGCAGCTCAAGGCAATCGTCTGCACCGGCACGCTCGACCTCGGCATCGACTGGGGCGACGTCGACCTGATCATCCAGGTCGGCGCCCCCAAAAACGTCAAACGCCTCGTCCAACGCATCGGCCGCGCCAACCACCGCTACAACGCCCCGTCCAAAGCGCTCTTGGTCCCCGCCAACCGCTTTGAGGTAGTAGAATGCGTCGCGGCCCTCGACGCCGTGCACGAGGGCGCACTAGACGGCGACCCACGCGGCCCCGGACCCCGCGACGTGCTCTGCCAGCACATCCTGATCCGCGCTTGCGCAGGCCCGTTCGAGGCGATGAACCTCTACCAAGAGGTGAAGAGCACCGGCGCCTACAGCACTCTAACAAAAGAAGAATTCGACGCTTGCCTCGATTTCTGCGCCACGGGCGGCTACGCCCTCCGCGCCTATGACCAGTGGAAACGCCTGCTGCAACGCGCCGACGGTCAATGGCAGTTGCGCGACCCGCGCAGCGCCCAACGCATCCGCATGAACATCGGCACGATCCAGGACACGGATACGGTCAAGGTCCGCTGGAAAGGCCGCGGCGGCAAACCCCTCGGCGAGATCGAAGAAGGCTTCGCGGCCACCCTGACCCAGGGCGACACATTCCTGATCGGCGGCCAGATCGTCCGCTACGACTCCTTGCGCGAAATGACGGTCCAAGTCACTCGGGACTCCGCCAAGAAGCCCAAGATCGCGACCTTCCTCGGCACCAAATTCGCTACCTCAACCCAACTCAGCCACCGTATCATCGAGATGTTCCAGCAGGACACATGGCCCGCCCTGCCCCCGCACACCTCCGACTGGCTGACACTCCAACGCGAGGTCAGTCGCTTGCCCGAACCGGGCCGCCTTCTGATCGAAAGCTTCCCGCACGACAACCGTATCCACACCGCCGTCTACGGCTTTGCAGGTCGTAACGCCATGCAAACACTGGGACTTTTACTCACCAAACGAATGGAAGAAACCGGCCTCAACCCCCTCGGCTTCCTCGCAACCGACTACGCGACACTGATCTGGGGCCTCGATAAAATCACCGATCCACAGCCCCTCTTCGACATCGACGCCCTGCGCAACGGTCTCGACACATGGCTCGCAGGCAACGCTGTGATGAAACGCACCTTCCGCGCCTCCGCCACCATTGCGGGTCTCATCGAACGCAACCTGCCCTCGAACCGCAAAACCGGCCGCCAAGCCACGTTCAGCTCCGACATCCTCTACGACACGCTCGCCAAATACGACCCCGACCACCTGATGATGCACATCACCCGAGAGGAGGCCATGCGCGGCCTCGTCGACTTCGGCCGGATTGAGGAAATGTGCGCCCGCATTGGCGACCGCATCGACCTGACTGAACACAAACGTGTCACGCCACTGGCCGCCCCCCTCATGCTCGAAGTTGGCCGCGTCCCCATCAAAGGGCTCGCCGAAGAAAAGCTGCTCGCCGAAGAAGCCGAACGCCTGATGACCACAGCGGGCCTGCCCCCGGAACCCAAAAAGAAGGAATGGCGCGTACCATTCTAAAATCTCTGTTTCTTCTGACTGAAAATACGACGGGGGAGGCGCGGCACGCGCCGGGGGCAGCGCCCCCAAATCGTAAGGCGCATCTTGATGCGCCCCCTGCGCCAGCGTATGAACAAAGTATGAACACCTGCGATCTCTCCCTCGCTGGCGCCGCACTCAAAGCGCTCGGCTCCGGCGCCCTCTACTGGCCCGACGAAGACCTGCTGTGCGTCTCCGACCTGCACCTCGGCAAAGCCGAACGCATCGCCCGCCGCTCCGGCACACAGCTTCCACCCTACGAGACTCGCGACACGCTCACCCGCCTCGCGGCCGACCTCGACACGACAAGTGCGCGTACCGTGATATGCCTCGGTGACAGTTTTGACGACCTCACCGCCGCCCGCAGTCTGCCAGAGGAAGAACGCCTCTGGATCGCGCGCCTTCAAGCAGGCCGCCAATGGATCTGGATCGAAGGCAATCACGACCCCGGCCCCATCGAGTTCGGCGGCACGCACCTCGCAGACCTGAGCCTCGGCCCGCTCACCTTCCGCCACATCGCCGAACCCGGCGCCAGCGGTGAAATCTCCGGCCACTACCACCCCAAGGCCACTCTGCAGACGCGCGCCCGCACAATCTCGCGCCCCGCCTTTCTCCTCGACAGTGACAAGCTGATCCTGCCCGCCTACGGCACCTATACGGGCGGGCTGCGCAGTCACGATATGGTGCTGACGAAGCTCATGCGCCCCGACGCCAGCGCCATCCTGACAGGCCCCAAACCGGTGCAAGTGCCCATGCCCCGCGGGGCCGCATGAAGGACCGGATCGCCGCCAGCTTTGCCAGGCAAAGCATGATGCAAACGTTCGGCGCCACGCTGGACTACGTCGCCGAAGGCAGTGTCATCCTCTTCGCGCCCATACTGCCCGGTTGCCGCCAGCAACAGGGCTTTGCGCACGCCGCCTTAACTTTCGGCCTCGGCGATAGCGCGGCAGGCTATGCCGCGCTCACGACCATCCCCGAAAATCAGGACGTCGTCACAGCAGAGATCAAGATCAACCTCATCGCCCCCGCCATTGGCGACCGTCTCATCGCAAAAGGCCGGGTCATTAAACCCGGCCGTCGCCTCATCGTAGTCACCTCAGAGGTGTTCGCCCTTAAGGACAACACAGACACCCTCGTCGCCATTCTCCAAGGCACAATGGTTCCGGTGCAAGCGTAAGGCGGATCCTGATCCGCCTCAGGCCGTCAGCCCCTCAGGCTCCGCAAGACCATTCGCCCGACAGCACGCTGTCACCGTGTTCGCCAGCAGGCACGCAATGGTCATCGGCCCCACACCACCGGGCACAGGAGTGATGGCGCCTGCCACCTCGGCACAGCTGTCATAATGGCAATCACCCACAAGGCGCGTCTTACCCTCGCCCTTTTCCGGAGCATCAATGCGGTTGATGCCCACGTCGATCACAGTCGCTCCGGGCTTGATCCACTCACCCGTCACCATCTCGGGCCGTCCCACGGCAGCAACAACCACATCCGCACCACGCACCACATCCTGAATGTCCTTGGTCCGCGAATGGGCAATGGTGACCGTGCAGCTGTCGTTCAGCAAAAGCTGCGCCATCGGCTTGCCCACGATGTTCGACCGGCCAATGACGACAGAATTCAACCCCGACAGCGACCCGTGATGATCGCGCAGCATCATCAGGCACCCGAGCGGCGTGCAAGGCACCATCGACTTCTGACCCGTCCCCAACAGCCCCACGTTCGAGATATGGAACCCGTCCACATCCTTGGCCGGATCGATGGAGTTGATCACTAGATCCTCGTTCAGATGCCCGGGCAGCGGCAGTTGCACCAGAATACCGTGGATCTCCGGGTCTTCGTTCAGGGACTGCACAACCGCCAGCAGATCCTCTTCGGACGTATCGGCATTCAACTTATGCTCGACGCTCTTCATCCCGACCTCGACCGTCATCTTGCCCTTGGACCGGACATAGACCTGGCTCGCCGGGTCCTCGCCTACCAGCACTACGGCCAGGCCGGGCGTGATCCCATGCGCCTCCTTCAGGCGGGCCACATGGTCGGCCACCTGGCCCCGTACCTTGGCCGCAAAGGCCTTTCCATCAATCACAGTCGCGGTCATGGGGGTCCAGTCTCCTTGATTATCGGACGAAGTTCACCTGATGCGCCCAGGTTTCGCCATCGCTGACGACCAGCGTGTCGAATTCCATCAGTTGCAGCAGATCGAAAAAAGTCGCTACGAATTGCAGCTCTTGCGCGCGAAAGAAATCGTTGTTGCGCATGTTGGATGTCATCTGCGCCAGCACAGCACGGGCGCGGAACAGCGTGGAAAACACGTCATCATCGAGGGCGATGACGTTGAGATGCTTGGCGTCCTCACCCTTGGCAAAGAACACGAAACGCGGGCTTTCAGGGGCGGCCAATTGGGCGACCGTGAGGTTGGTCACGAAGTCAACCCGTACCCCCTTGCTCGATTGCGGCGCCTGCCGGATCACGCGCGTGAACTCTTCGGTCGAGGTCACCTCTGGGTAGTAGTACCCTTCGTATCGCTCCTGTGCGTGGGTTGCCGTGGTGGCAAGGACAAGGGCGGCGATCAATGCAAGCAATTTGGTCATGGGTCATCCTCCAAATGATGGGGAGTACGCTGACCGCGCAGGCGGCACCGGGTCAATCGGGTTTCAGCCCCGTCATCGTATTGTGACGGGGCCGAGAGGTGGTTGCGGCTTAGAACAAACCTTCGATCTGTCCCTCATCGTTGAGCATGATGTTCTCTGCCGACGGCACGCGCGGCAGGCCCGGCATGGTCATGATCTCGCCGCAGACGGCTACGATGAACCCAGCACCGGCGCTCAGACGTACTTCGCGCACAGGCACCGAGTGACCCGTGGGCGCGCCGCGCAGGTTCGGATCGGTTGAGAACGAATACTGCGTCTTCGCCATGCAGACCGGCAGGTTGCCATAGCCCTGCTCTTCCCACAGCTTCAGCTGATCGCGGATCTTCTTGTCCATCAGCGCCTCGTCCGCGCGGTAGATGCGCTTGGCGATGGTCTGGATCTTTTCGGCCAGCGGCATCTCGTCGGGGTAGATGGGCGAGAAGTTGGCGGTGTCGGCATCGGCCAATTCCGCAACCTTGGTCGCCAGATCAGCCGACCCTTCGGACCCCAGTTCCCAGTGACGCGACAGGATGGCCTCGGCCCCCTGTTCGGCCACGAAGTCCTTGACCGCCTGAATTTCAGCATCGGTGTCCGTGACGAAGTGGTTGATGGCGACAACGACCGGCACGCCAAAGCTCTTCAGGTTCTCGATGTGACGACCCAGGTTCGGGCAACCCGCCTTGACCGCTTCAACGTTCTCGGCGCCCAGATCGGCTTTCGCAACGCCACCGTTCATCTTCATCGCACGTACAGTCGCCACGCAAACCACCACAGACGGAGCCAGTCCGGCCTTGCGGCACTTGATGTTCATGAACTTCTCGGCACCCAGATCCGCACCAAAGCCCGCTTCGGTCACAACGTAGTCGGCCAGTTTCAGCGCCGTAGTCGTCGCGATGACCGAGTTACAGCCGTGCGCGATGTTCGCGAACGGACCGCCGTGGACGAAGGCCGGGTTGTTCTCCAGCGTCTGCACAAGGTTCGGTTGCATCGCATCCTTCAGCAGCACGGTCATCGCCCCATCGGCCTTGATGTCGCGGGCAAACACGGGCGAGCGGTCACGGCGGTACGCCACGATCATGTCACCCAGCCGCTTCTGCAGATCTTTCAGGTCCTTAGCGAGGCACAGGATCGCCATGACTTCCGACGCCACAGTGATGTCAAAGCCTGCTTCCCGCGGGAAACCGTTGGCCACGCCGCCAAGCGAGGCCGTGATCTGGCGTAGCGCACGGTCGTTCATGTCGACCACACGACGCCACACGACGCGGCGGGTGTCGATCTCCAGTTCGTTGCCCCAGTAGATGTGGTTGTCGATCATCGCCGACAGCAGCGAGTGGGCCGACGTGATGGCGTGGAAGTCGCCCGTGAAGTGCAGATTCATCTCTTCCATCGGCACGACCTGGGCATAGCCACCACCAGCGGCCCCACCCTTCATGCCAAAATTCGGGCCCAGCGACGCCTCGCGGATACAGACGCAGGCGTTCTTGCCAATGCGGTTCAGACCGTCGCCCAGACCTACGGTCGTTGTGGTCTTGCCCTCGCCCGCAGGCGTTGGGTTGATCGCAGTCACCAGGATCAGCTTACCGTTCGCGCGGTCCTGCACCGAGTTGATGAAGGACTGGCTCACCTTCGCCTTGTCATGGCCGTAAGGCAGCAGGTCGGCACTTTCGATGCCCAGCTTGGCACCGATCTCCTGGATCGGCTTCTTGTTCGCTTCGCGCGCGATTTCGATGTCGGATTTGTAGGCCATGATGCTCTCCGCAGTCCTTGGATTGGGCACGTCTTTCGTGGCCTGCATACAGGCGCATGCCTAGGGGTCATGCGCGCGATTCCGACATTTTGGACGATATCAGCGGCCCAATTGGGACCAAGGGTTTCATTTCGGAAACGGTAGGCAAATTCGCGAAACCTGCGACCGGCGGAGGACACCTCCGCCTTACGCCCGCCTTCAGCTCGCCCGCGCTGCGTCCAAATGCGGCCAGACGGGCTGATCTGGGACATGAAGGACCAGTTCGTCTCCCACCGCCAAGACGCCGCCATGCTCGATCCACGCCGTCACACCCCGCCGCCCCTTCGCCGCGGGTTTATATAGCTTCCCAAACCCTTCCGCTTCCGCCTCGATCTCCTTGCCGGGATAGATGCAAGGGCGGTTTTCAATGTCGATGGCGATCCCCACGCCGCTTTCAGACATCAGGCGCGAAGCAGGCGGCACATGGGTGAAGTCCGGAATGCCCTCGATCACGAGCGATGCGCCGACCCAAGACGGGTCGATCCGCTCCAACCCCATGGCCTCAGCCGTCAACGCCAGTTCCTCGGCACTCACAATGCACAATTGCCGCGTATTCCTGATCTCTGTCCCACGCGCGTACTGGCTGCGCACGCGGCTGCAGGACGGGCGCGTCGGCCCGCCATGATCCTCGCCGGGAAAGCCATCAAGCGTTACCTCAACCACATCTAGCGGTTCAGCCCGCAAGCTGGCCTCCCGGCTTGGCACCCAGCCCAACCAGGTAATCGCAGCAGTAAAAGACGTGGGCTTCAACGCAGGCATGATCGTGACCTTTTCAAAATTCTGACACCCCGCACTAAAAGGCCCCGCACGCGGCGGGGCCAATGACTTTTTGTGACGCTGATTTCAGCAAATGGAATGTCAGGTTGGTTCCGGTTCCATCCCGCCATCACCCGAGGGGCCAGACTTCTTCTTGGCCTTGGGAATGGCAGTGAGGCTCGGCTTCTTGTCCTCGACCTTGGAGCCGCCCTCATCATCGTCGGGCGCATGCGGGGGATCGCCGCGCATCACGCGCTCGATCTCTTCGCCGGTCAGGGTCTCGTACTCCAGAAGGCCCTGCGCCAGACGCTCAAACTCTTCCTGGTTTTCCTCGATGATCTTGCGCGCAAGCTCATATCCATCCTGGATAAACCGCTGCACTTCCTGCTCAACCAACTCCTTGGTGTTTGCAGAGACCGAGAAACCAGCCGTGTTGCCCTGATAGCCCTGAGCCGCTTCGGAATAGTCGATATTGCCAACCTTGTCCGACATCCCCCATTGCAGGACCATCGCACGGGCAAGGGCGGAGGCTTGCTGGATATCCCCCGCAGGCCCGTTCGACACCTGATCTTCGCCGTATTTGAAGATTTCAGCCGCCTTGCCCGCCATGGTCATGGCCAGACGCTGGTGGCATTCGTCCTTGAACATGTTCAGGCGGTCCATCTCGGGCAGGCTCATCACCATACCCAGCGCACCGCCGCGCGGAATGATCGTCGCCTTGTAGACAGGATCACACTTGGGCAGCAGGTGTCCCACCAGCGCGTGCCCGGCCTCGTGATAGGCCGTCATTTCCTTCTGCTCGGGCGTCATGACCATGCTGCGGCGTTCCGGCCCCATCATGACCTTGTCCTTGGCGCTCTCGAAATCGACCATAGTGACAAAACGGCGGCCCACACGGGCTGCCATCAGCGCTGCCTCATTTACGAGGTTCGCCAGATCAGCACCCGAGAAACCGGGCGTGCCGCGCGCAATGATGCGCAGATCAACGTCAGGGCCCAGCGGTGTCTTGCGCGCATGCACGCCCAAAATTTTCTCGCGGCCCTTGATGTCGGGATTGCCCACGGTGACCTGACGGTCAAACCGGCCCGGACGCAACAGCGCAGGGTCCAACACGTCCTTACGGTTGGTCGCCGCGATGATGATCACACCTTCGTTCGCTTCAAAACCGTCCATCTCGACCAGCAACTGGTTGAGGGTCTGTTCACGCTCGTCATTGCCACCGCCGTAACCGGCGCCACGATGGCGACCCACGGCGTCGATCTCGTCGATGAACACGATGCAAGGCGCGTTTTTCTTGGCCTGTTCGAACATGTCACGAACACGGGACGCACCCACACCGACGAACATCTCGACAAAATCAGAGCCCGAGATGGTGAAGAACGGCACACCCGCTTCCCCAGCCACAGCACGGGCCAGCAGCGTCTTACCAGTACCCGGAGGGCCTACCAGCAGCGCGCCCTTGGGGATCTTACCGCCCAGACGGCTGAATTTCTGCGGGTTGCGCAAGAACTCAACGATTTCGTCCAGTTCGTCCTTGGCCTCGTCAATGCCGGCCACATCGTCAAAGGTCACGCGCCCATGTTTTTCGGTCAACATCTTGGCCTTGGACTTGCCAAAGCCCATGGCTCCGCCTTTGCCGCCACCCTGCATGCGGTTCATGAAATAGACCCACACACCGATCAGCAGCAGGAAGGGCAGCAGCGAGATGATAAAGGTCTGGAAGCCCGACTGTTGTTGCGGCTCGACCTGCACGGGCACTTCGTTCGCGATCAGCAGATCGGTCACGGCCGCGTCTTCGGGCTTGATGGTCACGAACTCTTCGGACCCGCGGCGGAAGCGCACCTGTTCACCGTCCAGCGTGGCGGATGTCACAGTGCCGTCTTCGACAGCGCTTACAAACTCGGAATAGGTGATCTCGCGGCTTTGCAGCGTGTTGCCCGACCCGCCAAACAGGTTGAACAGCGCGAGGATCAGCAGAAACAGTACAACCCAGAAGGCGATATTACGTGCGTTTCCCAAGGAAAATCTCCTGATTTTACCGGCGCACGACCTCCGCGCGCACCGTTTCATCTAAGATAGCTATGCAGCGCACATGTTCAATGAGATAAAAGTGCGGCGAAAAAGGCATCCTTGCCGCCGTCCAGCTCTGCCGTCCATTCGTCATCGAACCCGACGAACGGGGCCGCGACCAGCTCATCGTTGTACCAAACCGCCGGGGATGCAGCGAGGGCTGCGCGCGGCAACCCGATCTCGCGCCACCCGTCGATGCCCGCCAACGCCTCGTACCCCAGCGGGCGCACCTCCAGATCCGGGTCGTCTTCGGGGCCCGTGATCAGCCAGCGGTCATCCCACATGTCACCCACTTCACAGACCATGTCCTTGACCGCGTTCAACTCGCGAAAGACCCAAATCATCCCGTTTTCGACACTGACCTGACAGCCGTCCAGCGTCGCACTCTGACCTGTGCGCACGGCGGCAATGGCGCGCGCCACCGGCTCCTTGCGCGGTGGATAGGCGTGTTGCGAGGTCCAACCAAGCGTGTGCACCATCAACCGGCGAGCAATTTCCTGGGGCAGCAGACGGAACTTGGCCAGGTCAATGGCGATGACCCCATGGATCACCTGCGCCATATCCTGTGCCGCTAAAAAGGTTTGCCAATCAAGAGCTTCGCGGCTACGCGCCATGTGATCGGCCACCTCCACCAGCGTCTCGGCCCTGATCCCTAGCGTTCCAAGGATTGTCAGAGCGTCCCGCACGCGCACCCGCTCGAACTGGCGCGACTGGTTGCTGGGGTCCTCGCTCCAGGCGATCTGCGAGGCGCGCAGATAATTGCGCAACGCCGACCGTTCGATCCCCAAAAAGGGACGCACCCAGGTGATCCCATGGCGGACACGTCGGGCGGCCATCGCACTCAGCCCATCAACACCCGCGCCTCGCGCAAGGCGCATAAGAAAGGTCTCGGCCTGATCATCGGCGGTGTGGCCCAGGGCAACGGTCCCGATGCGGTTGGCATAGGCCCAATCGGCAATCAGCTCATATCGGGCGTCGCGCGCAGCGGCCTGCAGGTTCCCCTGCCCATCCCAGCCGGTCCAGTATTCGACGTGATGCGGCAAGTTCCAGCGCGAACACAGATCGGTCACAAGGGCGATCTCGTCCTTTGCCTCTTCCCGCAGACCGTGATCGACGGTGATGACATGCAATTCCACGTCATTATCGCGGCAATAGTGCACAAGGGTCGCCGTCAAGGCGACAGAATCGCCGCCCCCCGATACGGCCACACCCAGTTTGGCGGGGGGTGCAGAACCCATCTGCGCCTCGATTGCGGCGATTAGCGGGGCCAACATAGATCAGGAGCAGCCGATGTTCTGCATCGCCCCCTGGGCGTCGGCAATGACCGGTGCACCGGGAAAGCGGACACCGACTTCGGCCAATGTCACACAGGCTTCCTGCGTCTGGCCCAAACGGCCCAGCGCAGCGCCCAGCTTGTAAAGCGCTTCGGCGGCAAGAGGGCCCTGAGGCGCCAAGGTGAACGCCGACAGATAGGCTCGCGCGCCCTCGCGTACATCACCCAAGCCCTCCAGCGCATCACCGCGCCGCACCTCGGCCTCGATCGCTAGCGGTCCGCCGGGGTAGGTCTGATTAAAGGTCGCAAACTGATCCGCGGCGGCGCGAAAGTCACCGGATGCGAGCGCCTCCTGCGCCCGCTCAAAGTCGGCCTTTTCCTGCGTTGCAAGTTGTGGCGCATCCGTCGTGGGCTGGGCGGGCGCAGCAGGCGCCGTGACCGGCGCCTCGCCACCGCCCAAAACAGGCGTATCGCCCAACGCCCCAATGTCACAGTCCGGCTCAAGTTCACACAGGCGGAACTGCAGATCGCCGACACGGTTGGTGCCATCGGACACCACAGAATTGATGCGGAACTCCAACTGCTCGGTCATGTCGGTCAAACGGCGCAATTCACGCTCAATGATATCGACACGGTCCAGAACCGTGCCCGCACCGGTCACACCGCCCGACACCCCGCCCGTAGTCGACAGCTCACGCTTCAGGCGCTGCATCTCGGTATTCAGCACGATCAGCTCCTGCCGGATATCGGCCAACGTCTGATCCTGCGCCGCAACCGGCGCGGCCACAGCCAACGCCAGCACAGCACCCACAATAAACCGTTTCCCCACAGACATATCCCCTAGCCTAGCTGGTCAGCCCCCCGGCCAGCACCGTAACAGCCCGACGGTTTTTGGCATAGCAGGCTTCTTCGCTGCATATTTCAACGGGACGCTCCTTGCCGAAGCTGACGACCTGCAAGCGGCCTGGCTGCACACCCTGGCTCACCAGATAGGCACGGGCCGCATCGGCACGGCGTGCGCCAAGGGCGAGGTTGTACTCGCGCGTGCCTTGTTCGTCGGCATGCCCTTCGATCACGGCGGTATAGTCCGCATTCTGCAAAAGCCACACGGCCTGCCCGTCCAGTGTCGCACGGCCCTCTGGCGTCAATGTCGACTGATCAACGGCAAACAGAACCCTGTCGCCCACCGCCTGCTGGAAATATGCGGGCGAGGCTGGATCCGACGCGCTTCCAGCAACGAACCCGCCGTTTGCACCGGCTCCCAGCGCATCACCGCCTGCGCCTGCCCCGCCCAAGCTGGCAGGATTGGTACACGCAGCGACACCCAGCGCCGCACACAGCATCAACATAGACGTTCTCAGTTTCATGGCCTCTGCCTCTCTGGTTAACGCGCCGCTCCGGCGGCATCTTATGTTCAGACTATCACGTTCCTCGGTCCGAGGAAAACGCAACCCTTCAATTCTGCAATGGACCCCAGGACGGGTCCGACCCGCCATCGGGCGTGCGCACCGGGCGCAGGTTGCGGCCCGTGATGTCCACCGAATATAGGGTAGATCGGCCCGCAGCACCCTGGGTTTCGCGCGAAAACATGATCACACGTCCGTTGGGCGCCCAGGTTGGCCCTTCATCCAGGAAAGAGGCGGTCAGCAAACGCTCCTCAGACCCGTCCGTGCGCATCACGCCAATGTGGAACCTGCCCTTGGACTGCTTGGTAAACGCAATCAGGTCTCCGCGTGGCGACCACACCGGCGTACCATAGCGCCCCTCGCCAAAGGAAATCCGCCGCGCCTCACCGCCGCCCGCAGGCATGACGTAAAGCTGCTGCGTGCCGGACCGGTCGCTTTCAAACACGATCTGGTCCCCGTTCGGGCTGAAGCTTGGCGCAGTCTCAATCGCAGGCGTCGATGTCAGGCGCTGCGTCTGGCCGGAATTGATGTCCATCGACCAGATGTCGGTATTGGCCCCTTGGGTCAACGAGTAGACCACCGTCCGTCCATTGGGCGCAAAGCGGGGGGCAAAGCTCATGGTGCCGGGCTGGCTTTCCAACACACGGCGCTGCACGCTGCCCACGTCCAGAACGTAGATGCGGGGAAAGCCCGTCTCGTAGCTGGTGTAAAGCACCCGGTCGCCCGTGGACGAAAAGCGCGGGGCCAGCACGATGGATTCCGAGCCGGTCAGGTACTGAATATTGGCCCCATCATAATCCATGATGGCCAACCGCTTGCGGCGATCATCCTTTGGACCGGTTTCGCTGACAAAGACGACGCGGCTGTCGAAATATCCGGTCTCGCCAGTGATCCGGGAATAGACGACATCGGCCATCTTGTGCGCAATCCGCCGCCACGCATCCGTGGTGCCCGCCAGTTGCAACCCGTCGCCCAGTTCCGCGCCCGAAAACACGTCATAAAGCCGGAATTTCACGTTGATCTGGTTGCCGTTCACGCTCACCGCGCCTGCCACGAGGGCCTGCGCGTTGATCGCCTTCCAGTCCGCATATTGCACGGGCGCCGCAAAATCACTGACCTGGCTGATAAAAGCCGATGACGGGATCTCCCGGAAGAGGCCCGTGCCGGTCAGGTCCTCGGCTACGACGCGCGCGATGCGCTGGCCCCAGTCACCAGCCGCGCCACCTTCGGGCACGAGGTCGGGAATGGCCACAGGCAAGGGTTCAATCACCCCTTCGGTGATCTCAATCCGCAAGGGCCCGTTCTGTGCCGCAGCCCATGCCGGGGCCAGACACATCAGGATCATGAAAAATACTCGAACCATCATTTGATACGCATCCTTTCGGGATTGAACGTCATCTCAATTTCTTGCCACTGCCCATATTTCTCAGCAGGCAGGTCATATCCATCGCGCGTGCAGCGAATGATCGCGCGCCGCGCCGCCTCAAAGGCTTGCTGGGCCGCAGCTTGGCTCCCCCCGGAACTCGACGCCAGCGTGATCGACGGGATCACGGGCTTGCCGTCCTGGCTCATCTCCACCGTGACCACGACCGTGGTCTGCAACGCCTCTGACGACAGCGAGCCCACATTCCAGCAATTCGACACCGCGACCCGCAGCGCGTCCTTTTCCCCTGCCGACAGCGGCGGGCCTTGAGGCACGTTATCATCTGCCCCGCCCAACGCCTGGCGCAAGGCATCATTTACGTCATCTGTTCTGTCCGCAGGCTCGGCTGTTTGAGGCTCGGGTTCGGATTCCGGCTGCGTCTGCGGCTCCTGTGCGGGTTGTTCGGGTTCAGGCGTAGGCTCAGCCGTCTGGACCGGCGGGCTGGGCCGCCGCGCAGGCGGGCGAATGGACGCGGTGGGCGCACCGGCGGGCTCTTCTGCCTCGGTCACGATCTCGGTCGTGGCCTCTTCGGGTGCCGTTGCTTCTTGAGCGTCCTGTTGGCTTTCGCCCGTATCGCTTTCCGTCACAGCCTCCTGCTGCACATCATCCGGCGCGGCCTCCGGCTCTGGCGGCGCGACGGGATCCGGTGCCACCCGCTCCGCGGCGCGCGGCACGGGACGCTGGGCAATGTCCGGGACAACAACGGCCTGCTCCTGAGGCGCGGGTTGCACAGGCGCATCGTCCGCCACCTGTGGCTCAGGCTCCGGCGCGGGCGGTTCGGGCACCACATCCGGTTCCGGGGCCGGCGTCGGCTCGGGCGGTTCCGCCTCAACCGCCTCATCCGGCGTAGGGGTTTCGACCGGATCAGGCTCCACATCAGGCTGCACGGGCAAGGCCACGTCAGTCGCCGTATCCGGGCTCGGACCCGTCGGTATCATCGCCTCGAACGCATCGGACGAGATGACCGACACTTCTGTGACCTCAAAGGGCAACGGCTCGGACTGGAAGGCCCCGCCAAACAGGACCCAGCCGATCAGGCCCGCATGCCCGATGCCCGATATGACCTGCCCGGTGTTCAAGAGGTTACCCCTCCTCACCGTCCAGCGTCGGCCCGCCAATATCGGTCACAAGGCCAATGTTCGAAAACCCACCGGCATTGAGGGCGCCCATAACTTGCATCACCTGCTCGTAGGGCACGGCCCCATCGGCCCGCAGAAACACCTGATCCCCGTCACGTTCAGCCGCAATGGCCCGCAAGCGGCCAATCAACTCGCCGCGCGCGACAGGCGTGGTCTGGATCTGGATCTCACCCGTCGCAGTGACCGTGATGGTCAACGGCTCCTCCTGATCCGTCGGCAGCGCATTGGCCGCAGTCTCGGGCAGGTTCACCGGCACACCCACGGTCAAGAGCGGTGCCGCAACCATGAAGATAATAAGCAACACCATCATCACGTCGACAAAAGGCGTGACGTTGATCTCAGCCATCGGCTGTGCGCGACGGCGGCGGCGGCGCGACCCGCTGCGCTCGTTCTGCATGACACCTGCGCCCATGGCTCAGCCGTCCAACTGGCGGCTTAGGATAGTGGCAAACTCGTCCGAGAACGCCTCGTACCCCGCCACGATCCGGTCACTGTCCGCCGTCAGCTTGTTGTAAAAGATCACCGCCGGAATAGCGGCCAACAGCCCAAGACCGGTGGCCAGCAGCGCCTCCGCAATCCCGGGCGCCACAACGGCAAGGTTCGTGTTCTGCTGCTCCGCGATCTCGATAAAGGCATTCATGATGCCGATCACCGTGCCAAACAAACCGATAAACGGCGTAGACGACCCCACGGTGGCCAGAATGGTCAAGCCGCTCTGCAGCTTCTCGGCCTCCTTAGCGATGGCCACGTCCATCGACCGATCAATCCGGCTCGTCGCTCCTGCGATCAACCCGCCATCCTCGCGATGCGAGCGCTGCCACTCGATCATGCCAGCGGCAAACACCTTCTCAGATGGCCCATCCGGGTCCGGCCCAATCTGATCAAAAAGGCCATCCAAAGGCTCCCCCGACCAGAACGCGCGATCAAACCGGTCGGCTTCGGCCCGCGCACGGCGGTAGATCAGGATTTTCTGAATGATAATAGCCCACGCCCAAAACGAGGCGACAATCAACATGATCATCACCAATTTCACCGTCAGGGTCGCGCGCATGAAAAGCCCCCACATCGAGAAATCAACCTCGTGCGCCAGGGCGAGCGCTTCTGCTTCCATACTGCCTGCTCTTTTGTTTGGCCGCTTCTTCGGCTCTTGTCTGGCGCAAAGACTAAGGCAAAGGACAGGGGAAAGCTATCACTTCGGCGTCAGAACACCGGTATTATGTGTTCATTGCGCGGATTTCCGCGGGCAAACGCACCGGTTTTCCGGCCGTTGTCATGGTCACGGCCACCACATGCGCCCGGAACAACACCTGCCCGTCACGCTGCACCTCCTGATCAAAGGTCCAGCGCACCGGGCTTGCCGCACGGTGTGTGGTGACGACCTCCAACCGGTCCGCCATCCGCGCGGGCGAGATGTAATCGGCCTCCACCCGCGTGACGACAAAAACCAGCCCCTCGGCCCGCATGGCCACTTGATCCAAGCCACATTCTTCAACGATTTCAGAGCGCGCACGCTCAATGTACCGCAAGTAGTTGGCGTAATAGACAACCCCCGCCATGTCGGTGTCTTCATAATAAACAGTCAGCGGAAAGCGATGCGGGGTCATGGGCGCCTCGGTCGTTGGGTCAGCGTTTTTGACCACGCGAACGCCCCGCACGCAAGCCAGCGGTTCCAGCGCTGCGCGCATCGGAACAAACGATCTGCCGTTTTCCTAAGCAACACAGCCACAGCGCAGACCAACAAAAGGTCCCTACCCTGTCCACCGCCAAACATTCGACCTAAGGTTGAATTCGTCTGCCAGGAGACCGCCCATGAAACGCCTCGCCTTCGCTCTCGCCATCTCACTTGCCCTGCCAGCAACGGCCCAAGACATAACCGAAGCCGAAATGCGTGCCTTCCACAACAGCCTTTTCACGCTCGACAGTCATATCGACATCGCAGGCGACTTCATGACCGCCTCACTTGATCCGGGCGGGCTGAACCGCGCCCAAGTCAACCTGCCGGGCATGCGCATCGGCGGCCTCGATGGCGGGTTCTTCATCGTCTACACCCGCCAAAGCCCGAACACCGACGACGGCATCGCGGAAATGCGGGCCATGGCCGAGGCGCGGTACCGCGCGCTCGAACGCATGTTCCTGGCCTACCCAGACCAGATTGCCCTGGCCACCACAGCGGACGAGGCGGAAGAGATCCATGCCTCCGGTCGCCTCGTCGCGCTTATGGGCATGGAAAACGCCGCCGGTTTGGGCGACAGCATCGACGATGTTCCGATGTGGGCCGACCGCGGCATCCGCTACGTCTCGCTCACCCATTTTGGGCACAACCTGTTCAGCGGCAGTTCCAACCCCCGCCCCGAATATGACGACGCGCCCGAGGATCCGGGGCTGAGCGATCTAGGCAGCGACCTGATTGCGGCCCTGAACGACCACGGGATCATGGTCGACATCAGCCACGTGGGCAAAGTATCTAGCATGGAGGCGATCGAACTGTCGCGCACCCCGGTCATCGCCTCGCACTCCACGGTCAAGGCGGTCCACGACAACGCCCGCGGACTTGATGACGAACAACTGCGCGCGATTGCTGAGATGGGCGGCGTCGCCCAGATCACGGCGTTCCGGTCCTACATCGCCCCCGTGGACGAAGGGCTGACCGCCGCCATCGGCGAGTTGCGCGACCGTCTCGGCCTGCTAAACAGCGCTGATTTCTCCACCGCCAGCCCCGCAACGCTGGAAGAATACGCACGCGAACGCGACAGTCTCCGCGACGAATTCCCGGACGTGACGCTCGACCAGTTCCTCGATCATCTGGACCATGCGGTCGAGGTGGCCGGCATCGACCATGTGGGCCTGTCGGGCGATTTCGACGGCGGTGGCGGTGTTGACGGCTGGGACGCGGCCGCCGACAGCTTCAATGTCACCCGCGCCCTGCTTGAGCGCGGGTACAGCGAGGAAGACATTCGCAAGATATGGGGCGAAAACCTGCTCCGCGTGTTGCGCGCCACTGAGGAGGCGGCTGTAAGGTAGTTTTTTGTCGTTGGATACCGCAGCCCATGGTTGTTTCGGCATCATGCACTCGCTCAACCGAAGGCGGCAGAGTGATAGCGCGCCTAGTGGCCTGTCACCCAACGGACGCAGATTATTCCTGAACAAGGAATAACCGCGGCTCTGACCGTTGCCCTCGGTCTTCACGATCCAGTTTACAGCATTTCAAGACAGCAGATCACGGTGAATGAGTTCTTCCGCCCGGCGTACGTCTTCGCCCACTCTCCCCCCACGCTACCGCCGTGCTCCGGGTTTCTGCCTCATCCATTCGACCTCAGTCGCTCGGCTACCGTTGGCCTCCGACAACCGGACTTAGCCCAATAATGAGGCAGCTTTACCTAACGTAAATACCCGTTTTCAAGCCAAAATCCGCCAGTTACGGCATGATTTGGATTTCCAGTTGTGGCCGATCACGAAGTGTTGATGATGCAACTATAAGTAGAATTTTGTGCGCAACAAACACCGCATCCTTCGGTGATGACGGTGTCTTTTTAACCAGTCTTTTACCCCCAAAATCCGCCATCCCGGCGCCCGTTGATCATGCGCGCCGACAATTCTGAACGACCGTAGCGCTTACGGTTGCCAGTAGAGGAGTCTCAAAACATGACAGCGCAGCCTGAGTTGGCCGCAGCAAAGAAAAGCAAGCCCCTCATTTTTGACGTGATCAGCGCCACCGCTGAACGTCCCCCGTTCTCTCCGCCGATCTGAACTGACGACACCGGCGTCTCTGCGAAAGGATAATTTGAAAATGTGCATGATGTGCCAACTGGGGTACGGCCCCGAACAAGAAACTTCATTTGGAAAGATCGGTACGGAACAGACCGGCCTGCAAGTCGTGTTGGGCGAAGCGATGACCTTGACGCCAACATTGGCTGCTCTGGCAGCGCCTGATGCGACCACCCCAAACCCGGTTGAGGGCGACGACAGCCCCGAACCAACGGACACGACCGACACGGATCAGGTGACAGACAATGCCGTGGCAGATGAACCTGGCCAACCAACCAGCTCTGAACACATCAACGCCGAGACTGCGGCGGATCCGTGGTGGGAAAATGACCAAACGCCGGAAAATCCCTTTGGCAAAAGTGAGGATTACGAAGCCTATCTCGACTATCTGGGCGCATTGCCGCGCAGCCTGACACCTGAGATTGCGGCGGAGCCGCTTCGCGTCAACGTCTCCGAACTTAGCAACTACCCCGGCTATCTGGAAGCGGCGATTGGCGCGCTTGAGATGTGGGCCTCTGTCACGCCGTTCCAATTCGAGATCGTGGAGGACACACCCTATGACCCGGATACGGACTGGATGGAAGTCGTCAGCCCGGAGATTGGCGAACGGTTTGACGGCAGCGCTTTTTCATCCGACCGCTACATCAGTGTCGGCCAGCGGTTCCATGATACCGAACCCAATCTGACCGACATCGGTGGCTATGTCTTTGACACGTTCATTCATGAATACGGACATGAGTTCGGGCTGAACCACCCTGGTCTTTACAATTACAGCGGCCCCGGCGGCGTTCAGATCAACTACCTGAACAACGCCACCTGGATCTATGACCGGCAGCAATACAGCGTCATGTCCTATTTTGACGGGATCGATGTGGGTGAGGACACACGCTGGTCTGCGGCGACCCCCCTGATGGGCGATATCGAGGCCGTCATCCGCACCTATTTCTCGACCGTCAATGAAGAAGGCGAGCGGACCTATCAGACGATCAACCTGAACACCGGCGATGATGTCTATGGGTTCAACAGCGACAAATATGGCTACGAGCTCACTTCCTCGGGGATGCAGCGCGATATTGGCTTTGTCATCCACGACACCGGCGGAAACGACACGATGGACTTTTCCGGTTCGATCGCTGGCACGATCCTGGACATGCGCGCCGGGCAGCTTTCCAACGTGAACGGTCACAACAACAATGTATCCATCTTTGCAGGCCACAACGAGGACGACACCGAATACTACATCGAGAATGGGATCGGCAGCCAATATGACGACGTGCTGATCGGGAATGACGGTGACAACGTGCTGGATGGCCGCGGCGGCGATGACCGCATGGCCGGTGGTGACGGCAACGACACCTATTTCGTGGACTCGCTTGACGACATCGTGCGCGAGGAAGCGGATGGCGGCAACGACACAGTTATCGTGATGTCTCGGGATCTGGACATTGGAGACATCGAAAACGTCGAAAACATCATCTACGCCGACAGCACAATCGCCGCACTGGAAGAGGATGATGGCGACACGCCTCCCGCATCCGGCGACAACACCCGAAGCAACATCATATTCGGCGACGACACGGACGAGACAATAGACGGCGGTGCTGGCGACAACACAATCTTTGGCCTGGGCGGCGATGACATCATCATCGGTGGCACAGATTCCCTTGAGAGCCGCGACATCAACAACACCATCGACATCGAGGATCTCGAAGATCAGACCGAAAGTGACGATGGCGACGACGCGCTTTATGGTGGTGATGGCAACGACACTATTCTGGGCGGTCAGGGCGACGACCTGCTCGACGGCGGCGATGGCGACGACGTGCTCAGCGGTCAGGCGGGCGTCGATGTTTTCAGGGGAGGCGCAGGCAGCGATACGGTAGACTTCAGCCGTGAAAGCCCGTTCCAGCTTATCGTCAATCTTGAAACCAACTTTGCCAACGGTGGCACGGCATCAGGCGACACCTTCTATGACATCGAGGGCCTGATCGGATCCGACGACCGGATCGACCGTTTCATCGGAACCTCCGCAGACAACCACTTCATCGGTCAGGGGGGCGGCGATGTCTTTAACGGCCGGGATGGCAATGACACACTGGATGGCGGAAACGATGGCGACATTCTGTACGGTGAAGGCGGTGATGACGTCATCATCGGCGGGTCAGGTCAGGACTACCTAGACGGTGGTGAGGGCATAGACACGGTTGTCTACAGAAACAGTTCAAGCGGCGTCACGGTCGACCTTGCCAACGGCATGGCCACAGGCGGCGATGCCACGGGACCCGTTCAGATCGTGGGTCGCGGCACTGCAATCAAAAACGACATTCTCGTCGGCTTCGAAAATGTCGACGGCTCGTTCCACGATGACTGGCTGATTGGCGACGACCAGGCGAATGAGCTTTCTGGCGGTGCCGGTGATGACACGCTTACGGGCGGCGACGGCAACGATGTGCTGGATGGCGGTGCCGGAAGCGATACAGCCGACTACTTCAATGCGAGCAGTGGGGTTCTGTTGAACCTGGGCCACGAGGCGCCCGAAGGAGACACCTTTATCTCTATCGAAAACCTGTCCGGCTCCGGCTTTGACGATGCCATCCACGGGGACCAGGCCAGCAACGTTCTGACTGGACAGGGAGGTGATGACACCCTGCGCGGCGGAGCCGAAGATGACACCATACTTGGGGATTTCGCCTATCAGGATGGCTCACTGCCAACACCGGGTATGGGCTCAGGCTACACCACGCTCGATGGGGATGCGACCAACAACTCGATTGCGACGGCGTTCGACATCTCGGACAATTTCTCGCTTGAGGAAGATGAAAACATCTTTGACTCGACAACTGTTCTCCACACCACAGTCAACGCGACCGGGAACGGCCAAGCGGGTTACTACAGCATCAACCTTGCGGCGGGCACCGTCCTTTCCATCGACGTGGATGACATTGAAGATCCAAACGTCCATGACAGCTGGATCCGCCTTCTGGACAGCAATGGCAATGTCGTTGCCGAGAACGACGATGAGGGCGGTGATCCGGGTTCAACTTCGATACGCGACTCCAGCACCGTCTTTGTGGCCGAGGAAACCGGCACCTACTACATCGTTCAAGGAAGCTGGACAGAGGAGTCCCAGGACGGCGGTTGGACAGAAGCCGTACCAGAAGGGTCGACATACACGCTGAACGTCTCGGTCGAATTCCCGCCCGCGCCTGCCGAACCGGGGGACGCCGGTTCCGATGTTCTGGTCGGAGGCCGCGGCAGCGACCTGCTGGATGGCGGGCTTGCGGCCGACGCGCTTACGGGTGGACTGGGAAGTAACTCATTCCGTTTCTCGACAGAGCTCGGGAATGGTAACATCGATCGGATCAGGGACTTTGAAACAGATGAGGCTTTGATCCTTCTCGACAGTCGGATCTTCCTGGAGTTGGGCGGAGAGGCACCGTCGAACTGGAGCGCGACGCGATGGGGCGCGTTGTGGGGTAGGTTTCGAACGGACATCGCATCGAGAGTGAGACTAACTGCTGCGGCAACCGCACGCGCCGCGTGATCGGCGATCAGGCTCTGAATCTCAGGTATTGTCCATCGTCAGTTTTTTGGAAGCAAAAGCGTCTTAATCTGAGAGAGAGTGTTTGGCTCATCTTGTCGGTGCGATTATGCGGCGTGCTGGCGATGAGGCAAGCTTCGCATTTCGAGTGTCGTCCGTTTGATCCTGTCCCTTTGCTTTAGAATGGCTTTGTCCACCCGAAGTAGGCATCGGCGGGTGTGACGTTGTTGAGGCTCTCGTGGTAGCGCTGATGGTTATAGTGGTCGACGAAGGCTTCGACCTGAGCTTCGAGATCGCCCTGCAGGAAATAGTTTTCCCGCAAGATGCGGTTCTTGATGGTTTGGTGCCATCGTTCAATCTTCCCTTGGGTTTGCGGGTGATAAAGCGCACCGCGAGAATGCTTCATGCCTTTATCTTTCAGCCATTCCGCCAGGTCGCCAGAGACATAGCTGGATTCCTTGTCACTGAGCAGGCGTGGCTTGTGAACGACGTGGACCTAATCACAACCTGACGCCTGCAACGCCAAGTCCAGCGTGTCGGTCACATCTTCAGCCCGCATGTTCGTGCAGAGCTTCCAGGAGACTATGTAGCGGCTGTGATTGTCGAGGACCGTGCTGAGATAGAACCACCCCCATTCGAAGCCCTTTCCCTCGATCCGCTTTAGGTCATCACGAGTCCGGTTCCGTCCCACACGATTAGCTTCAGGCGATCCGCCCGCTTAGAACGAAATATGAAGATGGCACCGTTGAAGGGATCAAGCTGAAACTCGTTCATGACAATGGCGGCACGGCCATCCATGCCTTTGCAAAATCAACGGGCTTGGTAGCCACGTAGAATTTGAAGTTGCCTGCCGGAGAAATCACGGCCGACCTTCAAGCGCCCTGATCAACTGGACCAGTTGATCAATAGGGTAACTTGGTGGCAATAGGACTTCACACCCAGCGCGTCTGAAAACAATCTGATGCGTCTGAGTCGGCGAAGCTGGCTTACTAGGCTCGACCTTGATTTCAGCGAAAGAGGTAGCGGGCTGTTGTGCTTTTTGTGGCTTGTTCGACGACTTTCGAGAGCCACCTTTGCGCCAACTGTAAGCTGTCTTGTCTGAGATCTGACAAGTCTTCTGCACGTCACTGATCGATAGCTCCCCCAACTTCATACGCTGCCCCATGGAACGCTTGAACTTTGTGGGCCAAAGTCTGCGACCATCTTTCCCGATGGGGATTGAATAGCCGAAAGCGTGGAGGACTTTTTGGATTTTCTGATCACTTGCGAGCTCACCCAAGTTTTGAGAGTTCATGATGCCTGTATCCTTTTGGGACATCATAAACTGCAACGAGGAGGCCAATCAGGGGTAATTTAGGGGGTCAGATGCAACACTTGCGATCGTTTTGGCATGACGCCAGACAAGTTGGTTGGCGACACAGGTTACGAATCGGCGGAGATGCTGGGCTGGTCGGTGGAAAATCGAGGCATCGCTCCGCACATTCCAGTCTGGGATAAATTGAAACGGACGGACGGTACATTCTCTCGTGAGGACTTTGTCTATGACCCCGCGACCGACAGCTACACATGCCCAGCGGGCAAGGATCTGCGAACACATCGCCGGAACTTCTCCAAACCGCGAAAGCCCAATGGCGGCACAGACGGGTTCATCCGATACCGCGCCTGAAAACACGACTGTGATGCCTGCCCGCTGAAGCCACAATGCTGCCCGGGTAATCCGGGGCGGCGCGTCGTGCGGTCAGTCCACGAAGCGGCCAGAGATTTTGCCCGCGATATCCGAAAAACGGACGCCTCCATGACCTTGTTCATTCAAAGGCGGAAAGTCGAGATGCTCTTCGCTCATCTGAAGCGATACATCGGCGTGCCGATGATGCGACTACGAGGACCCAAAGGCGCATATGAACAGTTCCAGCTTGCAGCAACCGCCCAGAGCCTCAGGAGGCTCGCAAAACTGGTTCTGCAACCAGAACCAATAGCATCACAGCAAAGCTACGGCAGATTTTATCGCAACCCCCAGACGCTCAAACACCAACTTCTTCAACACTATCCGGACAAAGCGAGCATTGCACAAGATGCTTCAGACGTCCGCTTGTTTCCACTCGGATGAGTAATGTCTATGGCTATGCCGTGTCCCGCAGAGTTTTAAGACCAAGCATCAGAGCGGCACCGATCAAAAACGCGCTGCCGATCCGGTGGACCACCGCCGAAGCGTTTTTCTTAAGTCTCGACGCGATCCAACTGGCTCCAATTCCATAGCCAGACAAAAAGGTACCATCCACAATCAGATATGTAACCGACAGAATCAGAAACTGCGGCCAGAAGAGCTGGCTGGGCTCAATGAACTGTGGAAAGAGTGCAGCGAAGAATACGACGGCCTTTGGATTTGCAGCAGAAGTCAAAAACCCCTGACACCATAGTGCTTTCACGGAAGCAGATGGCGCGGCTCCAGCCTTGGAACTGGCATGGCTTGCCTGCCGCCACATGCGAAGACCCATCCACACCAAATACGCGACACCAAGCCACTTCACGACCGTAAGGGCATGTTGCGAAGCCACCAGGATTGCAGCGAGGCCCAGACCGGCTGCCGCCATTTGCAACGCATTCGCGGTCAGGTCACCAGCTGCTGTTGCAAGTGATCGCTTGAAGCCATGTGTCATGCTGTTGGAGAGCATGAGCAAATGACTGGGGCCGGGCGTTACCATGAAGACAAACATCGTCGCGAGATATGTCAGCCAGATTTCGATACTCATGAGCGTGTTCCCTCATCTCTCAGTTCCGCGACTGGTGCGGCCTCGCTTTTGATAGAGAACAGGACCGCAACCAACACAATCGCACCCCCAATAGTCGTCGCAGTCGGAGGTATTTCCGACAGTATCAGGAATGCAAGAATCGGCGCGAGCGGCGTTTCCAAAGCACCTAGTAGGGCTGTTTGACCAGACGGAACGCGTTTTGCCCCCTCGGCCAGTGTGACGGACGCGATTGCGTGCATGACACCGAAAGCAGCGAGGATTGCGATTTCGACCGGATCAATCTGCAAAGGTGAACCGAAGATGAAGGCGAGTGGCACCAGAAACAGGGATTGCAGGACCGATGGTCCAGCACTCGGTGTACTCGGCCTCGCGCGGTAGATGACCATGATTGTCGCCATGACCAAGGTCATGACCAGCGCCAACCCATCTCCTGCCAGGCTCACATCCCCCAATGAGCCCGCGACGATGATGCCGACACCTGCAAGTGACCCCGCCGCGCCGAGCGCAGTGCGCGGTGACACCCGCTCTTGAAGCGCAACCCACGCCATCAGGGCGGCAATGAATGGTGCGGAGGCGTAGATCAGCGCAACGTTCGCAACGGTGGTAAGTTTGAAGGCCGGGATCAGCGCGGCGGTACCAATCGCCCCGACGACGCCGACAGCAAAACCTGCCCGACCCATGCCAAGGAACTCTTGCCGCAGCGCACTGCGCCTCGCGACCCACGCCGTCGTAGCGGTGGCTGCAAAGACACCGCGCCAGAAGATCACGGCCCAGGCAGCGGCTTCGACACCCTTTGTGAAAATCCCGGTGGTGCTGAATGTGACCGCCGACGCGATTAGCAGAATAACCCCAACCGCATAGTCGGATCGACCTTTTGACCGATACTCGTTCTCAGAACTCATAGTGACATGACCTCACCGATAGAAGGGTGAGAAATTCTAACCCTAGCATAGAAACTCCTAACCTCTAACCGCGGCATAGCAGTTCCTACAAAGGATTTGATTTCACCTGATACATTAGTTTTATTGATCTGTATGACGCGCCGCACCCTTCCTCCGCTCCGTGCCTTACAGGCCTTCGAGGCCGCAGCGCGCCATTTGAGTTTTGCCAAAGCAGCGGACGAGCTAGGCGTCACGCCTGGGGCAGTCAGCCATCAGATCAAAACGCTGGAAGACTGGCTAGGTGCAACGCTGTTTCACCGGCTGACACGCGCTCTGCGTTTGACGGAAGGAGGTGAGGCCGCCCTTCCGTTGATAACAGAAGGGTTTGATCACCTGGCCGCTGCGACGGCCAAGATGCAGGTCAGAAAAGACGATCACCTGTTGACGATCAGCGTCAGTCCCGGCTTCGGCTCACTTTGGCTGGTGCCGCGTTTGGATCGGTTCCGGCGCAAACACCCGGACATCGAGGTGCGCCTTGACGGTACAGATCGGTTGGTGGACATCACAGCGGGCGAAGCAGATGTCGCAATTCGTTATGGCATGGGCGGTTATTCGGGTGTGCAGAGTGACCGATTGTTCGCGATGCGGGCGATCCCGGTGTGCAGCCCGAGCGTTCTGTCCAAAGGCCCCTCCCTAGGATCACCTGGAGATCTGAAGGACCATACGTTGCTGCACGTCGAATGGAAGGAAGCCGAAGGAAGTTGGCGTACGTGGCTTCTTGCGGCGGGCGCAACTGATGTGGACCCATTCAAGGGACCCCGTTTCACTAAAGAGGAAATGGCCGTGCGCGCCGCACTAGACGGGGAAGGTGTGGCCCTTATAGGCGACCGGATGGCAGCAGATCATCTGGAATCCGGTCGTCTCGTTCAACCTTTCCATTCTGAACTGAGTACACCACTCGTTTTTGCTTATTTTCTTCTAACGCAAAAAGATCGCCGAGATGACCCGAAAATTGCTTCCTTCCGAAACTGGCTGCTTGATGAAGCGCAAAGCTTTCAAGGGACTGATACTCCTCAGTCGTAAAGTGAGAGAATAAGAGCCGTTGTTCGTGCGCAACGTAGCATCGCGATGGCAGGCGTGGATCTCGACGTCGAGGACGGCCCAAAGCCGACATCCGACTCAATGCAATGATGCTGCGATTGCAACCCGCATTCCGAATATTCGCTGCGTTTGCAAAACTGAAGCCAGTGTCACCTCAGTGATCGTTAGTAACCCAACCTGTTGTATGTAAATCTTTGTGAACAAAGCATCCGCTAGCCCTAGTGGTGGGCTTATAACTGCTTTTCGATTGGTTGGCCCGTGTTGTCATTGCCGACCGTGATTTGTGACACAGTTCAAAACGATCTTTCGTCCGACGTCATTTTGCCATGCAGGAAATAATCTCAGTCCAAAACATCGCCTGCAATGTTACGCTGCGATGTGACGGGTGTTTGTGCTGTCGTGGCTTCGCCTGCAGCAGCAGCGATATGGGCTTTGTCTTCACCACTGATCTCGTCCGACGCGCCAAGGCCCGGGATCGCAACGCGCACCTCGCGGCGTGCGAAGTCGATGCCGTTCTCTTCGAAGGCGGCCTTCACCCGGTTATGGACTTCCTTTCTGATCATGAATTGCCCGCCGGGCTTCGCCATGAACTTGCCACGAATAACAATCCCAACGTCATCGAATGCGAAAACACCCTGGGACTTGAACGGCTGGATAAAGTCCTTGCCCAATTCCGGATGTTCTAGAAGGTCCTGGCCGATCTGCTTGAACAATTTGCGCACTTTTTCCGTGTCAGTGCCGTGAGGGACGGTGAACTTCAGTTTCATGATCACCCAATCCCGGGAGTAATTCGTGATTTTCGGCACTTCGCTATAGGGGATCGTGTGCAAAAGCCCGCGATGGTGACGAAGACGCAAGGACCGGATTGATATTTTCTCGACTGTTCCCATTGTTCCGCCAATGTCCAGGTATTCTCCCACCCGGAAGGCGTCATCGAGTAGAAAGAAAACGCCCGAAACG
This sequence comes from Tateyamaria sp. ANG-S1, assembly GCF_000814025.1. Taxonomy (GTDB): domain Bacteria; phylum Pseudomonadota; class Alphaproteobacteria; order Rhodobacterales; family Rhodobacteraceae; genus Tateyamaria. The sequence continues at coordinate 628,393 of NZ_JWLL01000003.1, forward strand.
ACATCCGTCACCAGTTTCTGCGAACCGAAGCCGACCGCGAGACCTAATATGCTCGCACCGGCCAAGAGGGGCGTGATGTTAACCCCCAGTTCGCTTAGGGTCAGCAAGCCAAAGAGGATCAGGATTGCTGCGCGGGCGCATTTGAGGAGCAGTGGCAAGATCGTGGTCAGGCGTGTGCCGCCAGTCCCGCCACCGTCGCCCAAGTCGTCTTCCTCGGGGTTCCAGCCGGAAAGCGTCATCTCCTCAGCCAGTTTGCGGTAAATCAGCAAGGACACGACTTCCCATGTCAGATAACCCAAAACCAGTGTAAAGCTGACGGTAAAGAAACCTTGGAGCAGCAGGCCGATAGCCCCAGAGCTGATGAACGTTTCGGCGCTTATGTCCCAGATATCAGCAAGTTGCAGCAGAATTGCCCCGAAGACGAGAATCCGTCCGATCCGTTTATAGGCACGACTCGTCTCGTTATACGCGTTTTCAGCGATCGGACCCTCGCCGCTCATGGGTGGCATCAAGTGGCTGCTCAAGGCTCGGATTAAGGTGTCAAAGGCCGGTGCCGCCACGAGCAAACCCACGGTCGTGATGTCGGGCCGCTCTGCAAGAAGCGCAAGCGCGTCATAGCTCGCGATGATGTTGATCAACCACCACGTGCCGAAGACGCCGAAAATTGCGAGTAACGGAAAGATGCGGGCGATGCGGTCCTCCCAAACGCCAACCTCTTCACTCGCACCCCGCATCATTAGAACCAAGCCCGTCCAGCAGCGAATTACGATCCAGACGAAATATGCGCGCAGTGCAAGGTCGAACCAGAACACGGTAAGGGTCGCTTGCTCTGGCGCCGAGTTCAGAGCGTTGAACTGGGATACGAATTGCATAGCGCCGATCAGCACGGCCATGCCCACGGAATGCCGGGTTAGAAATTTCGCGGTGGTATTGTCGGCGAAGACCAGACGATGCTGGGGGACGTTTGGGGTCAATAGAAAACGCAGGAACGTGTAGGCGATGCGCGGCGCAAGCAGCAGGGTCAGAAGTGCGGCAAACCCGTATTCTTCCAGCCCATCCGGCATTAGCGCATCGACAATGACAGCTGATACTGCCACAAAGATGGCAACCCCGCTGGTTTCGCGCGCTAGGCGTTGCGTAAGAAATACCAGCGACGCTTTGATTCCTGTCGATATTTGCCCCGTGGGCTGAGGAAACCAGCGTAGGATAAGCACACAAAAGAGCTTTTCGAGCCCGTAGCCGATAGCAGCCGCCAGGCCGAGGATGGACAGCAAAAGCATCCAACCGTCATCACCGAACCGCGCTGTGAAACTGGCAACAGACTGCGTCTGAGCCGTGATCATCGCGCCAAACTCTTGCGCCGGGCGAACTGCGGCACGAGCAGCCCCGATAGTCGCATGGTAAGCGAGCGTCTCTGTTTGCGCGCCCGGATCTAGCGCCTCTGAAGGCGGCGATACTTTGGCATTCAGCTCGTCGCGTAAAAGCGACCGCACTTGCGTGTCGCTCATCTGAGACATGAATTGCGCGATGGCTTCTTCGGTCAACGGGATGGGCAGCTGCAAAACTTCGGTCGCAGGCGTTGCACTACGTAGCTCTGGGAGCATTCCGATATGCTCCTGAGCACCTGCTTGCGCCAGCGTCAGGCACAGAAGAACGGCAGCCAATATAAGGCGAGGCATGAGGCATCCCGATTTTTGGAGAGTGATCACACGACGGTTGTTTGGGCAACGTCGTGCGATCGCGCAGAGCCCGCTGAAAACGACGTACGATCAGTCCAAGAGTTCGGAAATCGCCGCGATCCCTGCTTCGCCGCAAATGTCATCATATTCTTTGCCGGTCTCATCTTCGCCCGGTGATCCCGCGATCCCGATGCCGCCGATCACCTCATCTTCGTACAAAATGGGGATGCCGCCCGACAATGTGATCAGGCCAATCTGGTTGAAAACAGCACCAAGTGTTGGCTCGTGTACGTTTTCAGCCTCGATCACGGATGTTGCTTCGCGCCGCGACGCCGCTGTGATGGCCTTCCGGCTGCTGGTTTCGATTGTGTGCGGGAACGCACCTTCTTTCATAAGCGTCACGCGGGGTTGGGCACGTTGATCGACGACTGTGACTGTCACGGCAAATCCCAGTTCGGTGCATTTTTCCTCCGCCGCCGTGGCCGCGCTGAGAGCCCAGCTCAGCGGGATGCTCCATTCCAAGTGCGGCCCCGTGTGTGCGGTTCCGGCTTTGTGTGTGACCTCGGCTTCCTCAGCTGCTCCGGTTGGATCATCGCTTGGGTCATCATCCGTCCACTGGTCCAGTATCTCACCTGTTTCGATATCGACCTTGAATTCAACCTCTTCGCCAGCCTCGTTGACAATCTCAATGTCGACCACGGACCGTCCATCGAACTGATCAAGCTCGGCCTCTGCCACCGTTCCTGGCTGTGCTTTCAACGCGATCGCGACGGCTTCGTCGATCGTCAGGTTCGTTCCCTCGCCCGACTGCGCAAACGCAGGCATGATGAGTAGGCTTATGGCAGTCGCTGAGACAACATTACGGGTGTAAAGCATGGGATCCATCCTTAGCTATGGGCTTTCGGATCGTGATATTGGCGCTCCAAGTCACATGAAGATGTCCACAGACTTACAAATCTGTCAGCAAACGGCTGGGCTACCCATTAGGCAGACACCGGTGCTTTCCCGGCAAATTCGTTCCGTCTCCGCAAGGTGCTTGGGCGCGTCGCAAGAATGCGGCGTAGCCGGAAACAGGGCCGCATAAATAGATCCGCAACAAGGATGCCGATAATGGCCCCGGCAATTGTGGCTGAGACCGTATGGGCATCCAGCATATAACGTGCGTACATCGTCAGAAACAGCACTGGCCAGACGATCACACCAAAGAGCTTGAGGTAACGCCGAACTGCAATCCATGCTCCCGCACTGGCAAGCGCGGAATGCCCGGACGGCATGTTGTGCTGGCCACCATTGGGCCGCTGGCCAAGCCGGGTTCCGTTGATTTCGACATCGTTCAAGAGCCGCTTTGGGATGTGCGTGGCGGCCGTTCCTGCGAAAAGAACAGCCCCAATTTGCGCCAAACCCTTTATGTCCCGCAGAACAAGCGCAGTGCCGATTGGGATGAGTGTGTTGATGTGCCTTCCGTAGGCCTCAACACTTGTGACAACCCGGCTATCCTCACCGTTCTTGGACTGCGCGTAGTGGCCGTCCATGTCGCTGGGATAGAGTGTCGCGCCCACAAGAAGGACAAGCGCGGCCGCCCAAAGGCTTTGCCGCAACGAGAGGATTTCGAAAGGCCGCATGTCGTCCGCTCCTGCCAAGTTTGGCGGGAATGTCGGCGTGCAACTTCACACGTGGCTTACGTGGAGCTTACATCTTGGCCATTTGCTTGAAATCGGACCGTCGCGGTGAGCCCATGACCATTGGGCCCATCCGCGAGTGACAACTCAGCGCCATGCAGCTCCGCAATCGCGCGCACGAGCGACAGGCCCAATCCGAACCCGTCGCCTTGGCGGTGCGTCTGGCGTTGGTACAGAGGTTGCAGAACGCGCTCACGTTCCTCAAAAGGGATGCCTGGACCTTCATCGTACACAGAAAGCAACGTTTTGTGGCATCGCAAGGTGATCGTCTGACCGAGCGCGCCGTAGCGCAGCGCATTCTGAACCAGATTGGCGACAAGCTGCATCAACAAGTCAGAATCGCCATGCACGGATGCAGGGTCCTCCGCGTCGATCTTCAGATGCTGCCCCGCCGTCTCAACAACAGGGGCATAGGTGTCCTGAACCCGATCAATCAATTCCGCCAATAGCACTGGCGTGAACCCGGACCGTCCAGCCCCGCTTTCGATCCGGCTGAGCCGTAGCAACGCATCAAAGGTCTCATTGATCTGGTCAATCTGTTCCAGCGCTGCACCAAGATCATCCTCGGTCACCGCGCGGTCTTTGTCGATCAGCGCATTCAGTGAGGTCTCGACCTCGGCACGAAGGCGGGCCAAAGGCGTTCGAAGGTCATGCGCGATATTGGAAGATTGCACCCGCATGTCAGCGATGGCCTGTTCCAACCTTGCGGTCGTCAGATTGATACGACCCGCAACCAGGCTCAGATCATCATCGCCGTTGAGTGAAATACGTCTATCAAGCTGACCTTGGGCAACATCCACGAGACCTTTGGTGATGACATTCAGCCTCCGCTGCGCCCGCCCGGCCATCAAAACGGCAGCGATTCCAGCTGCAATCAGGCTTCCAACAAGGCTGAGTTGCATACCGGTCGACACGATGTGCCGCATTTCCTCGTAGCGCTCGGTATTTTCGCCGACCAGAACAATGCCGTGGGGGGTCTGCTGCTGGAAGTAACGGGTTTCTGCCCCTTGCAGCGGGTCTGTCCAGAAACCCAGTCTAGAGGTGTCCTCCGTCAGTTGAATGCTCTCGCCGTCCTCCGGCCTTGGCAGCGGTTCACCCGCCGCCAAGGCGCTGACGGCAAGCTCCATCCGTTCGGTCAGACGCGTATCGACCACCCGGCCCATTTCGCTCCAGATCAACCAGTAGGTCCCACCCCAGGCGATCACCGAAATCGCCGAAAACAGCGCCAGCAGGATCAAGGCCTGCCGGAAGGCCGAAAGCCTGTACAGGCCGCTAAGCCTCTTCAAAAACATAGCCAGAGCCGCGGATGTTGCGGATCACTGTATCCCCAAACGGCTTTTCTATTTTGCCCCGAAGCCGACTGATATGCGTTTCGACAACACTGGTTGTGGGATCAAAGCTCATGTCCCAGACCCGCTCGAGCAGCATTGTCCGAGTTTGGACGCGCCCCTTTGACCGCAGAAATACCTCCAGCAGTTGAAACTCCTTGGGGTTCAGGTCCACAGCCTGTCCCTGCCGAAAGCAGGTGCGTTTGTGCAAGTCCATGGTGATATCGCCTGCGATGAGTTCTGATGCCTGATCTTCTGGAGTACCTGGCCTGCGCGCTAAGCCCTCAACCCGTGCCAGAAACTCCGCAAATGCAAAGGGTTTGGCCAGATAGTCGTCGCCACCTGCACGCAAACCCGTCACGCGATCATCCACCTCGTTGAGCGCAGTGAGGAACATGGCTGGTACGGTTACCTTGGCCTGCCGTAGTGCCTTGAGCACCGACAGCCCATCGAGGCCCGGCACCATGCGATCCAGCACCAGCACATCATAGCTTTGGTCCATCGCGGCAAACAGCGCGTCTTTGCCATCGGTGAACAGGTCCACCACATGGCCTTCCTCGCGCAGGCCTTGTGTCACCCAAGGCCCAAGCTTTGGATCATCTTCGAGGACCAGAAGGCGCATGCGGCAACTCCCTTTCACCTGTCAGCAACGACCGCCCCATCTCCAACGCGGGCTTGCCGATATAGATCAGGTCCATCAATCCATACGCCCCTCTGAAATCAAAGCGCTCGCTGTGAACCTTGCCCGTCTTCCCAAGTGTTTGCCAAGCCGTTGTGACCAAAGACTTCAAACCTTCGGGGCCACACAAGTACACTTGCGCGTCCGCGTTCATGGATCGCATAATCTCTGTCATGCGCGTTGGTGTCAGCCTGTCTCCGGTGGTGTCGCTCAGAACAAACAAGTCAACCTGCGGCAACCGAGTGGCGTGGCGTTCCACGTCTGCAATCGCGCCCGAGGACTCGCGCGATCTGATGCAATAGATCAGGATCACACGGGCATTATTGTCGGGCGCCATTCGTTCCAACGCGGCCAGGAACGGCGTGATCCCCACGCCACCTGCCACCCAAAGCTGTTCCGTCCGGTTTGCGTGCACCTGCGGCAGAAAACGCCCGACGCCCCGCCCGATACGGAATGTGTCGCCTTCCGAAACGGTGCTAATAAAATCATCTGTCCAATCGCCTGCCGCGCGGATCACGAAGCGACGTGTTGTCTCCGTCCCTCCTGCAATGGTGAAAGGATGCGTCTCAGCCCGCGCGATATTTCGGGCAATGGTCGCGAACTGTCCCGGCCGGAATGTGGGCAGAGGCTCTTGCGCGCGAAAAGTCACATCGACCCCACCCTCAAAGGGCGTTGCTTTTTCAACGGTGACAAGGCGCGTTATTTCTCGCTTGCGCAGCAGGGTTTGGCCCCACGCCAGTAGGCCGATTGCGGAGACCACCGCCATCAAGGTCCAAGGCGCAAATCCCACCGCAAGTGGGCTGGCCACAAAGAACGTATGATAGGCTGCTAACAGGAAAATGGGGCCCATCAGCATATGGCTCGCCTTCCAAAGGTGATACGGGATTACACGCACCATGGCTGCGCAGGTCAAGACCACCAGCCCCATCGCCGCAAACCATCCAACGCTCTCGCCGCTTCCAGCCAGCACAGGCACAGCGCCAGCCCCATAGGTTTCGGCAGTCGCCCAATGCCCCAGAGCTCCAAAAAGGGCGAAGAACCCGAGCCAGCGATGCGCGCCGTAGGATTTGTCCGGCCCTCCCATAAGTCGGTCAACGATCCGCCAACGGGCCGCAAGGATCAGCGTGAGCGCCATCGAACTCATCGACAGCGCCCCGAGGCTTGCAGGAAGCATGTTCGCCAATGGCACAAATGGGGCAACCAGGGCAACATGCGCAAAAACAAACACAGTCAGCGAAATCAAAGAAGTTCTAGACATTTGGCAGCTCGGTAAGCGCAGTTCCGTTTCGTAGCCGAAGCGTGCTTGCATTAGTTTGTAGATTTTGCACCGCTGATGTTGGCATCTCATGCCGTCACTACTCAGAACGCCTCACAATCCAAAGTAAGCTGTGGCACCAAGCTTACAGTGCCCTTACCCCAACCTTACAAAATTGTAAGACTGGTACAGCTGGCACCCATCCCTGCATTGAATAGGATTCAAACACCCACATTATGGTTCACAACCAGCTTCGATGACAGTGCTGCAGTCTTAAAAAGTTATTGCGCTGGCGCACCGACGACGGCCGATTCTGTGGAAAAACAACGTGTTGCTGGTTCAGAAAGTGGCACCCTAAACAAGGTGCGAGCGCCTTTCTGGTCAGGCTTTTCGCGCTTGCTGCGGTGCAGGAAAGGTCTTTGCCAGTTTGCGGAGGTTCTGAGCGGTAGCGGCGAGGAGGAATTCGTCGTTTGCGCCGCATGGGCCGCGTAGTCGAAGCCGGCCCAAGCTGCAGAAGGAGCTTTCCACCTACTGGGCGCAGCTGGATCGCTGGAGGGCACCTGACCGGCCTGTGATCGAGTCCCAGAAGGGTGGACACTTCACACCCAACAGCATGGTCCAGGCCTTTGCCCGTGTGTTTGATGCCGCTGGCATCGATGATGCGTCCTCACACAGCGGGCGGCGCTGGTTCATCACCCGCATGGCACATGCTGGCATTTCGCCCAAGGTGATCATGGAGCTGGCTGGGCACAAACAGCTGACCACCACGCAACGCTACATCGATGTGTCGGATGAGCAAAAGCGCAGCGCGGCGGAGGTCCTCTGAAAACTTGATTTAATCAAGTTTTCCTCGAGCTAGAATCTTGGGTCGTGAAAAATCAGGAACGCGGTGAAGACTGACGGACCGCCAAGCAAATAGTGTTTCGGCCAGCAATTGCGCAGTTACCGTTCCTGCATGGCACAGCATCACATCTACTTTCTCATCTCAAATCAGCACTTCGTCCCTATGCGAGCCGGATGAACAATGAATGGTACAGTGAGCGAAGTCAGCCAAGAGGGACCTTTTTTTGAAGTTGGGGGCGACGCGATCTCGCCGGATGACCTCGATATAGACCTAGCCAAATCCCTTTTTGATTTTGTCCAAAATCACGGTGGACATGCGGCCACAGTAGAAGAACTTCGCAGAATAGATCGCCGCATCGAGGTCATTGTTTTGAACTTGACGACCTGCATCTCGCAAGAACCAAAATATGGAGTTCTGCCCGAAGAGCGTTTGGCGGTAGCGTTCATAAACGACGAGCCCGCGGTCGTACCGCTCAGAAAGGAATTTCCACTAACGCCCCACTCATACGGCTTGCCCATAGAGTCTGTTCTCCCAGGAAGTATGACAATCTGCTTAGATGATCGCCCATGGGATGATGCGAAAGCAGACTATAGCGGCGCCGAAATCATCAGACGGGCCATCTCCTGGTTCGGACGTGTTGACACCGGCAAAGTGGATGATGCTCTCCAGTTACCACACACAATTTTTCTGCCGGCCGAACAGACCATTGTGATGTGCTCAACGCTTCAAACGCAGTTTTGCGATCCAAAAGGACCACCAGTGTTTGTGCGGTTAAAGGCCTTGGGCGAAAGCGACAACTATCTTGTCGCAGAAGCTTATGAAGCCGCCGATACAACCGATCCTACCGGAAACTCTGCAGGGGAGTTCGTTGGGTTTACACTGGGAGTCAGAGCACAAAACAGCGGCGCAATGTGGCACCGTCCGACACATCTCGGGCACCTTCGATCCATGCTGGCCGGAGGTCAAGAAGACCTACTCGAATTGCTGCGCAGAAGACTAAACGAGATTTTGAACACCCCCGGGCATGCCCTCGAGCGGCTTTATGGGTATCGGATGCTCATACAGTTTGTCGTAGTCAACGAAAGCCAAGACAGTGTTGAACCGATGTTTCTCGGAACAGAAGCTTCGCTGGGCGAGATCGGCGTAGCGACAGGCCTCTTGTTCAAAACGCCGGAAGGCGTCGCTCACAGCTTTGGGCGTTGCTTGCCGGTTGGAGAAATAGACGAGCAACTACTCGAAGGTATTCGATTGATGTCGGCCAACCTCAGCTTTTCGTTCGAAGGAGAAGTTGCATCAATCTACGCGGGTCATGACGAACAGTGGCGCGAAGAAATCGGGAAAAATGTGGTCGTGTTGGGAGCAGGGTCCATCGGTTCGCAATGCATTACATCACTTGTCCGCGAAGGCGCGTTCGAAAAGCTGACTATCGTGGATGATGACGTCTTTGCGCCCCACAATCTTGCACGCCACGTGTTGCGCGGATCTGCGTTAGGAAATTCAAAGACCGCGATGCTATCTGACGATCTACGCGCGATCCGCACAGACCTCGTTATCGAGACGATATGTGAAAAACTCTTGTCGGCACGTCAGTCCGAAAAGCTAAACGAAACGCTAGCGACATCAGATCGCATCCTTGACCTCACCGCCTCGCTCGGTGCTAGTCGGACCCTAAGTGCGATATCCAAGCGAAGTCGTGCAATCTCCGCGTTTTTCAATCCCTCCGGAAGCGCAGTTGTGGTTCTCCAAGAGGACGCTGCAAGAACGCTTGATCTCGCTAATTTGGAGGCACTCTACTACGCAGAAATCTGTCAGAACCAATCGCTTTTTGACCATTTGCGACCAGGGGACCAAGCAGTAGTTTCCGGCGGACAATGTCGCTCAGTCACCAGTAGAATTCCTGCCTCAAAAGCAGCAATGCTATCAAGCATCGCCGCAAGCGTGCTCGGAAATAATATGCCTTCTTCCGAGCCAAGCATCACGATTGCCAGCATCAACGCAGACGGCGGGACCAATATGCATCGCGTAACTCCGACCATCGGGAGTATGTCTGTAGATGCGAACGGTTGGAAAATCTGTTTGACAGATGCGGTTGCTCGGAAACTTCAAAACTTTCGCGATGCCCATTTGCCCAACGAAACTGGAGGCATCCTATTAGGAGTCGTTGATCACTCGCGGAAACGGATTGATATTTCGATGGGGTTGGAAGCGCCACCTGATAGTTCTGGTTCACCGTCGTCGTTTGAACGGGGTGTTCAAGGATCCATCGATAGCATTGCTGAGGCAAGAGCGCGAACGATGCATCAACTAACATATGTTGGCGAATGGCATTCCCATCCACGCGGGGCACGAACGACGCCCAGTCTGACGGATGCCGCTCAACTGGTAATGCTAAGAGAAGAGCTTATGGCTGAGCAACGTCCCCCAGCTATGGTTATTGTCGGTGACAGTGGCTCCAATCCCATTTCGTTGGAGGTACATCAATGAGTTTCGATGCCTATGAATACGTGGGTGTGATTATACCCGGTGCATTGCCAACGCTAGCTGTTTCTCTCTTAGTTCCTGAGGTTGCTTCTGTGATCAACAGTGAAGGCGTAGAACTTGGAACATTGGGTATCTTCCTAATTGTTTCATTTGTCGTCGGCCATGTCGTGCAGCTCATCGGAAACTGGATCGAGACAATTGAAGACATGCTTGGTTTGGGAAAAGACGCACTTGTGTTGAACGAAAAGAAGCGGCCGATTGACGTTGATCGCTGGAAGCGATTTATTTCGGTGCTGCGCTCAGAGGGCATTATGGACCAAGATGAGTTGAATTCCAGCTCATGGCAAGGGACTCGAAAGGAAGTGTATGCAGCACTACAAGCCGACAAAAGAACTCAGAGAATCGACGCATTCAATCGAACTTACGGTATGTGCCGCGGCATGGTCGCGGGTACTATCATGACGGTTGGGCTTGTCCTGATTTTGGGCGGTACTGAGCAACTGTCGCTAGCACTCATGGTTTTCGTTCTACTTACGATTCCTCTTTACATCCGCATGCGTCGCTTCAGTCGTCATTATTTCACCGAGGTCGTCAGCCAATTTCTGGCTCTGAAAGGCAACTAGGCTGCTAGTACGAGGGAGATCTTTGAAGTCCTGTGTCAGAATTGGAGCGAAACGCCAAAGCGAATGTCAGCTATTGGCCGGAAGCTTCGAACAGGTTGCTAGAGCAGCGAATGTCTGGTTCCAGCCCTCAATGCGGGAACGTTCACTTCCGCTTGTACTGTAGCAAACGCTTCTTTGACCAATCAGGTATCAGTTGAGCAATTTCATCGGTTGGCCTGATCTTGCTGTAGTAGGCGTCGATCATCTTGGATGAGGTGCCAACATTGCGCCCAAGCAAGTGATGCCCAACACCTTCTCGGATTTGCTGGGTGATGTAGAAGTGGCGGAAGCTGAAGCTGTCGCGGGTTTTGCCATTTCGGGCCACGCGTAGGTCAGCAGCAGCCAGCAGTTTGGCGAGACCGCCTTTGAAGCTTCGGATGCGTTTACCTTCGTGGGTGAAGAACACTGGATCGTCATCCTTTGGCATCACGCCGGTGGCCACGTAGAACAGTGATTTCAGCAGATTGAGAAACGTGAGGGTCTCAGGCATCGCCGCCAGTTCACGTTCTTTGCCCTTGCCACCACGCCGTCAATAATGGCTGGTACGCTGCAAGCTTCACAACCTTCTGGGCGTTTGAGAACTTCCCTGGGCTAAACACCGAGTTCATGCTTCCAGAAGAGGATTACTTCCTGACCTGGTTCCAGACCGCAGGAATACCGACGCAGGCCAAAAACAAAGCGGCTGCAAAACTCTACTTGAACTGGATGCTGTCCGAAGAATTCCAAGGGACGTGGCTTCAGTTCCCTGTCCGGATGGATATCGCTGCGCCAGGAGACTACGGATCAGTTCAACACCACAACACGTCACCAGGGGACTTCCATCGTTGGATGCTGAAACGCCCAATGGTGGAGCGTTTCCGTGATCAGATGCGCCAGTTGATCGGACCCGCAACAGGGCCGGAGGCAGTCGATCTGGATTACACCGTTAAGCCAGAGTGAACCTAAAGATCTGGAAGCTCTAGCGGCTTCCAGACCAATATTGGATCGTATGTAGGCCACGTTGATCGTAGAGGCGAAAAAACCTGATTAAATCAGCTTTTTCCTCCAACCAAACTGGGTAAGAGTTCTTAGAGACTTTCCTCGGGAAAATTCTGAACCGAACTTTCGTGACGAAAGAAATTCATCTTGACCGGCGGCTTGTGCAAAGACCTCTGAAAACCACATGTTTAAATCAACAATTTCAACACACTAACCTCACATCATCACTCCCAAAGCACCATAAGCACGGCAAGGAGTGTTGCTACCGTGCTGTGCTAGAACTGTGCTAGGTGCACGGCGCGGCGCTCACAACATACTGTGCTAACAGGTATTTTTGAGACTGTGCTAACATTGTGATAGGGTATTTTGGCGTTTTCAGCGATTTTAGCTGCAACGCAGAAACCCGGCAAGTAACTGTTTTTGCTAAATTTAAATGGTGCCCGGGGGCGGAATCGAACCACCGACACGAGGATTTTCAATCCACTGCTCTACCCCTGAGCTACCCGGGCACGGGTGAAACATCTCGTTTCGGGTGGAGGCGTGATAAGCGCATCGTTGGGTGCTGTCCATAGCAAAATCACACTCAATATTTAATGTGTTGGCGGAGCCTCATCGTCAGGGACATCCAGGTCATCTTCCCGCTCTGACGGCACGGCGTACGCGCCGTTCATCCATCGCGCGAGATCTGTATCCGCGCACCGGCGGGAGCAAAACGGACGGTAGGTCAGGACCGTATCAGCGTTACAAATCGGGCAGCTCATGGCAGCACCTGTGACAGCGGGATACGCGCGCGCTTGCGCTGCAGCTCGAAGTGGCCAAGGGGGGTCCAGCCCGCCATCACTGTGTCGATGTCGTCCTGACGCAGGGCCGCCCTCAAAACGGCCTCAAACGTCTTACGCTCTTTCTTGGGCATCGGGGCCAAGTCAATGGTGATCTGGCCGCCAAGACCGCGCACACGCAAGGCGGATAGCAGCATACGCGCGCAGGCTAAGTTTGCCCTTGTACCAGCAGCAAAGGAACCATCGGAACCGGTGTTCACGTCCACGGCAACAAGTGCCCGCGTCGCTTCTACCATCATGCTGGCATCGCCGCCCAGCGCAACATACGCACCGCGAGCTGCATCCACAGCGTCAAGAACGCCCTGTGCTTCAAAACAACCAGGTTCTGTCACCACCTGGGCCGGAGCCACCCAATCCCGCCACGCCAATGTATGCGGGCCGTCCCCTTCGGAAAGGGTTTCGGGGGCCTGCCCAGTGTCACCCATCACCGCCTCTGCCAAATCGCGCATGGCTGTGATATCTTCCGCAACGTCTTCAAGATCAGCCTCGGCAGAGGCAGAGCGCAGGATCAATCCCATCGGACTGCCATCCATGCCGTCATGCGCAAGGGCCAACAGAGCATCCCGGACATCATCGTCTCGAATGCTGCGTGACAGGTTTAACCCAGGTGCATCCGGGGTAACGATAGCATACCTGCTTTTGAAAAGGATCTTGTGCGTGACCGGGATCGCCTTTCCGGGCTCCGCGTAACCTGTGACTTGCACTCGAAGCTCTTCGCCCTGCCCAATCCCTTTGACGCCTCGCAAATATGCGGATCCATCGGGCGTTTTAAGGAATATGCCGCCCTGCCCTTTGACGGGGCGATCGGTAACTGCGCGATAAATCGTCCCGGGACGGGGGGCATCAGCGTCGATCAGCAAATCATCGAGATGACCGTCGACCATGAGCGCTGCCGCTTCGCGCCCGTCGATGTGGTCCAGAAGGATTTGGCGACCTTTCATGCCCACACCTTCATACCGGCGGCTTGGAGAAGGCCAGCGGTTTCTGCAAGTGGCAGTCCGACGATGCCGGTGAACGATCCCGATATCCAAGGGATCAGGGCGCCAGCGGGCCCCTGGATCGCATATCCGCCCGCTTTTCCACGCCAGTCCTCGGTAGCTAGGTAGCCGTCGATATCGGCTTGGGACAACTGCTTCATACGCACCGTGCTGACGACGTCCCGCTCCCAAACGTGTTTAGCCTTTCGCACAGAAACGGCAGTGATCACGCGGTGACGACGGCCCGAGAGCAGCGACAAGAACGACCTTGCCTCGGATTCATCCTCTGGCTTGCCCAAGATGCGACGTCCCAGCGCAACGGTTGTATCCGCGCACAGGATGACATCGCCTGCATCGGCCTCAACCGCAGCGACCTTTTCGCGCGCGATCCTTGAGCAGTACGCGCGCGGCAGTTCACCCTTGTGCGGGTCCTCGTCAATGTCGGGCGGCCGGACGGCATCCGGCACAATGCCAAGTTGCCCGAGCAGCTCCAGCCGTCTCGGGCTACCGGATCCCAGAATGAACGCCACGAATGTGGGTTATTTGAAGCGGTAGTTGATCCGACCCTTGGTCAGATCGTAGGGGGTCATCTCGACCTGCACCTTGTCGCCTGCCAGAACACGGATACGGTTCTTGCGCATTTTTCCTGCCGTGTGTGCGATGATCTCATGGCCATTCTCAAGCTCGACCCGAAACGTCGCATTGGGCAGGAGTTCCTTCACGACACCGGGAAATTCGAGCGTATCTTCCTTGGCCATGGTCTCTCCTTCGTTACACGGCCCGCCAATTTGCGGACGCGCCACTAAATGCGCCTCCGCGCCCCATAGTTCAAGGGCTAATCAGGCCAGTGTCACGACTGTGACCGGATCGGCACGACCGCTCTGAAGCGCCCAATCGCGACGATTGAGCACGACACCATCGGCCCGCACCTCAGCTATGGCTGATATGTCAACCTCGCCATACACCCACCCGGGCGCATTCAAAGCACCCTCGGCGATGATACCTGTTTCGGGGAAACTCTTGTCTGGTGGTCCGAAAACTCCGCCCGCACCGACAGATACGTCAACGGCCTCGGACCACGGGGCCTCTCCGACGACGGACGACATGACCGTCACACACTGATTTTCAAGCGCACGGGCTTGTGCCCCGATCCGCACGCGGGAATAGCCCGACAAGGCTTCGGTGACCGATGGAACAAGCAGGATATCCGCGTCGGCCAAAGACCGCCCAAGCAAAGGAAACTCGCTGTCATAGCATATGAGAACCCCGATCTTGCCTAACGCAGTGTCAAACACGCGCAGGGGACCACCCGGAACGACATTCCAAACCTCGGCCTCGAACCGGGTCATGATTTGCTTGTCTTGCTGCACCATTGCCCCCGACGGCGCAAAAAGCCGGGCGCGATTGACCGGGCGGATAACATGTTCGGGCAAATCGGTCATCGCTGGCCCCGACGCCGCAAGGATATGGACACCGAACTGCCTGGCGAGATGGGCGTGCACAGCGTCTGCATCTGCAAGGCGCTCGGCCACGGCAAACAAGGACGCCTCAAGATCACCCGCGATGTCGAGCCCCGCCAACGTCGCAAGCTCCATCGCGCCGTATTCCGGAAACACAAGCAAGTCCGCACCAGCCTGCGCCGCTTCTGCAACCCAGGATGTGAGCTTGTCCTCATAAGCCGCCCAGTTGGGCAGCACGTCGAGCGGGTAAGAAGCGGTTGCGATTTTCATGCTGTTTTGTGCCTCAGGCATGACTTGCGACGCAAGACAGGTCGTGTTCCTTTCAGTTTTTGAAAATTAGCGCACTCAAAAGGGCGATTTTCCTTGACCAATACCACCGTCGGACCTTCAACGATTACGAAACTGCTACGAGGTCCCACATGCTGAGCAAAGGTGTCACTTTACGCGGCCTCGAGGTTTTCGAGGCTTTGGCTGCAACGGGGTCTGTCGCTCAGGCAGCGGCGGTGACCGGCCTGAGCCAACCTGCGGTCAGCCAGCAGCTGCGCAACCTCGAAACTGCGTTGGCAACAGACCTTGTCGATCACGGAAAACGCCCCATGCGCCTGACGCCGGCGGGGACAAGCTTCCTCGCTCGGGCAGAGGCAGCATTGTCACAACTGCGACTGGCGCAATCGGAACTGACGGTCATGGACCTGGCCCATCTGTCGGCGCTGTCCATCGGTGTCATCGACGATTTTGAAAATGACCTGACCCCGCGGTTGGTGACCATTCTGGCTGACAGTCTGACCCGCTGTAAGTTCACGCTGGCAACGGCGCCAAGCCACGAAATCCTGCAAGCCATCGCCGACAAAAGCCTGCACATCGCCATCTCAGCCAGTGACGGCACGATGCGCGATGGCGTGCTGGAGTATCCGCTGGCACGCGATCCCTTCATCCTCGTGGCGCCGCGCGGCGTGGTGCGCAACAACGACCCGATGGCCATCCTGCCGGACCTGCCCTTCCTGCGCTATGAACGCGAACAGCTTATTTCACGCCAGATCGAGGCACACTTGGCACGGCAGAAACTCACCTTCGCCGACCGGTTCGAGATCGGCAGTCACCTCGCACTCATGGCAATGGTTGCGCGCCGCATCGGCTGGGCGGTGACAACGCCGCTGGGATACATGCGCGCAGGACGCTTCCATGATCAGGTCGACGCCTTTCCCCTGCCCTTCAAACCCTTCTCGCGCACGATTTCATTATATGCGAGCGCGGACTGGGCAGGCGATGTCCCGACTGACGTGGCCAACACCATGCGCAGGCTGATCAAAACCCACATGATGGACCCTGCCCTTGGCCAGCTGCCTTGGCTTGCAGGCGAACTGCGGCTTCTCGACGGTTGACCGCCCCAGCAAACAAGGAGACTCACATGTCCGCCCCATCCATTGTGATCCTGACAGGTGCCGGCATTTCCGCTGAAAGCGGGCTGGGCACGTTCCGCGACGAAGGGGGACTTTGGGCGCAGCACCGTATCGAGGATGTCGCAACGCCCGAAGGGTTCGCGCGCAATCCCCAATTGGTAGTCGATTTCTACAATGCGCGGCGCACTCAAGCGGCCGAGGCGACGCCGAACGCCGCGCATGAGGCACTGGCGCGTTTGCAATCAGAACACAGCGGATCGGTGACGCTTGTCACGCAAAACGTCGATGCCCTTCATGAAAAGGGCGGCAGCAAGACTGTGATCCATATGCACGGTGCCTTGAACTCGGCACTCTGCGGCAGGTGCGAGCATCGCTGGTCGGCCCCTTTGGAAATGACGGTTGGGCAGTCATGCCCGCACTGCGGCGCGCCGTCTGCCCGGCCGGACATCGTTTGGTTCGGCGAAATGCCCTATGAAATGGACCGCATCGAAAAAGCGCTGGCGCGAGCGGACGTGTTTGTGGCGATCGGGACATCCGGGAACGTATACCCTGCGGCGGGGTTCGTTCAATTGGCGCGTCACGCGGGCGCCCACACCATCGAGATGAACCTCGACCCCGGAGAGAATGTCGGCCTGTTCGATGACATCCGCCCAGGTATGGCGTCCCAAACTGTTCCGGCTTGGGTCAGCGAGGTGTTGTCGCAGTAAGGCGGATCAGGATCCGCCTTACCACTGATACTGCAGCGCACGGCCTAGTGGTCGTGATCGCCATGCCCGCCGTGCCCATGCGCATCTGCCGGAGGCTTACGCTCGTTATCGACCGGAATGGTGAACACCACTTCGCCCGCGTTTTCAAAGACAAGCGTGACGTCGATGCTGGCACCCTGTTCCAGTGGACCAGTCAGTCCCATCAGCATGACGTGATCCCCACCGCGTTTCATGTGATGCATATCGCCTGCTGCAATCGGAAAGCCTTCTTCGACTTCAACCATCTGCATAACGCCATCACCGGCATCAATATGGGTGTGCAATTCGACGCGAGCCGCTGCGTCAGAGCGCGCGGCAATAAGGGTATCATCCTGGCCGGTCTCGTTATGGATCATCATGAAGGCTGCTCCGGACTTTGCCGAGGGGCTGGCGGCCCGAGCGTACGGGTCCATCACCATGATACCGTCGGCAAACGCGGGAATGGAAAAGAGAGTTGCTGCAAACGTCGCAGCCAAGGTCGTGCGAAAGGACATGATGTCCTCCTGTTTCTGAATGGGATCGTGTTGGATGAGGTGGTGTCAGATCAAAACAGGAGGCGCACGCGCGGATCTATGTCGCCAGGGCGCACCGGCACGTGCAGGCGCAGACAACCAGGCCACCGCCGTCGCACTGCGCAATAGGGGGGCGGCCGGGTCCTGGAATGGCAGGACGGCTGCCAGCAGGTGGAGCACGCAGTCGGGGCACAGGTGCGGGGTCTCGGTGGGTTGCCCCTCTGCATCTATGAACACCATCGTAACCGTGGTGCCCGAACAAATCACGATGTGATCAACAGCGGTCGCTGACCCACGCGCGATCGCCGCGCTGTGGCTGGTCACCACCAACACAAGGCTGAGCAGAATGGCGTAAAAGCTGCGCGTCATGTTCTTTATCTAACGAGCATGAAACGCCGTCTCAACTGCGGCACAATGGCCTGCGCACGAACAAGACAGAGCACCACCACACAGAAGAAAACCCCGCCTGCAGGGCAGACGGGGCACTCACATTGACCAGAAAAGGATCAGGCCGTCGCGGCTTGCGCCTTTGCGATCTCTTTCTTGACCTTCAGGGCGCGGTCGGACAGCTCAACGTCCTTGGCTTTCGCCAGGAAAGCGTCCAGACCACCGCGGTGGTCGACCGAGCGCAGGGCTGCCGCCGAGATACGCAGCTTGACGCCACGGCCCAGCGTTTCGGACTGCAGCGTCACGTCGTTCAGGTTCGGCAGGAAACGCCGACGGGTCTTGTTGTTGGCGTGGCTGACATTGTTGCCAGTCATCGGGCCTTTACCGGTCAGTTCGCATACGCGCGACATGGGTTTATCCTCTTCTCCGCTTTGCCGTTTGAACCGTGTTGCGGGCCCCGAAACGACATAGGCACCGCGCAGGGTGGGCGGCGCCATCGAAATTCGTTTGGTGGCTTTAGGGGGAATCGGGCACCGGGTCAACCCGAACCGGGTCGAAATTGGCATCCAGTGCTTCCAGCATCCGCGCCGCTGCGACTGACGGTGACACGGCACCCTCTGCCACCTGTGTGCCAAGCCGTTCCATGGTCCGTTTTGCACGACTGCCATCCAGCTTCGACAGCAAGGCCGACCGCACATCCTCTTCAAACCAGTACCGCGCCTGTGCTGCACGGGTCGCCTCAAAAAACCCAGCGTCGCGTCGCCATTCGACAAGAGCCTGCATATCGGCCCACGCGGCCTCCAGCCCCTCTTCGACCAGCGCAGAAACCATCATTGCCTTGGGGTAGCCATCCGGGTCTTGCGGCCGTTTGCGCAGCAGGCGCAAGGCTCCGGCATAGTCGGCGCAGGTCCGTGTCGCCGCGGGCTTCAAGTCGCCATCGGCCTTGTTGATCAGGATCATGTCCGCCATTTCCATGATCCCGCGCTTGACGCCCTGCAACTCGTCGCCGCCCGCAGGTGCCAAGAGCAGTAGAAACAGGTCGGACATTTGCGCCACGACGGTTTCAGACTGACCAACCCCAACCGTCTCGATCAGCACAACGTCGAAACCAGCGCCCTCACACAAAGCAACCGCCTCTCGCGTCCGCCGCGCGACGCCGCCAAGATGCGTCTGGCTGGGTGACGGACGAATGAACGCACCGGCTTCGCGGCTAAGCCGGTCCATCCGCGTCTTGTCCCCAAGGATAGACCCGCCCGACCGGGCCGAGGATGGATCGACGGCCAGAACGGCCACTCGCAAACCGGCCTGCACCAATGTCATGCCAAAGGCTTCGATAAAGGTCGACTTGCCAACGCCCGGCGTGCCGGACAATCCGATGCGCAAAGCTTGCCGCTCGCGCGGTAGCGCTGCGAGAACCTCGGCCGCCTGTGCGCGATGGTCCGCGCGACCGCTCTCGACCAGGGTAATACCACGGGCAAGGGCACGGCGTTCACCTTGCGAGATGCGTTGGGACAGGTCCTTAATATCCATGGCGGCTTTCTGCGGGCGCATCCCCAAAATGTCCAGTGTTGGCGCACCCTGTCCATTGCGCCATAAGACCGACATGAGCCGCTTGCCCATCGACGACATCCTGCCCGACCTAGTGGACACCTTGCGCACGCAGGGCCGCGCCGTTCTGCAAGCACCGCCCGGAGCGGGCAAGACAACGCGCGTGCCTCTTGCAATGCTGGAGGCAGGTCTGACGCAGGGCCGTATCCTGATGCTCGAACCCCGCCGCCTTGCCGCACGCAACGCGGCGGAGCGCATGGCGCAAACCTTGGGTGAAAAAACTGGGCAAACAGTCGGCTACCGCATCCGCGGCCAAAGCGCCGTCAGCAAGGCCACACGGATCGAAGTGGTCACCGAGGGCATTCTGACCCGCATGCTCCAAGATGCGCCCGATCTGCCCGGTGTCGGTGCGGTCATCTTTGACGAATTCCACGAACGCTCACTCAATGCCGATCTCGGGTTGGCCCTGTGCCTCGAAGTGGCCGAGGCACTGCGCGACGACCTGATCCTGCTGGCCATGTCGGCCACACTCGATGCAGCGCCCGTGGCCGAAGTGATGCAGGCGCCCATCCTCACATCCGAGGGGCGCAGTTTTCCGGTTGAGCCACGCTGGCTCGACGCTCCGGTGCACAAGGCGCAGCGCTTTGAGGCGGCGATGGCAGACCTGATCCGCAGCGCCTACAAAACCGAGCCCCGCAGCCTGCTGGCATTCCTGCCGGGTGAAGGCGAGATCAAACGCACGGCCGCGCTGCTGTCAGACTTGCCAAACGTGCAACCGCTCTATGGCGCCATGGACTTCAAGGCCCAGCGCGCGGCCGTGACCCCGTCCGATGAACGCAAGATCGTTTTGGCGACGTCCATTGCGGAAACCTCTCTCACCATTCCGGATATCCGCATTGTTGTGGACGGCGGGCGGGCACGGCGGGCGCAGTTCGATCCCTCGTCCGGCATGTCCCGATTGATCACCGAACGAGTGACACGGGCCGAGGCGACGCAGCGGGCGGGCCGCGCCGGGCGGGTTGCGCCTGGGGTCGCATACAAGCTGTGGACCAAGGGCGAAGATGGCGCACTTGCCGCCTTTCCGCCGCCGGAAATCACGGCAGGCGATCTATCTACCTTCGCTCTGGAGCTTGCCATCTGGGGTGCACGCGAGACCGATTTGCGTTTTGTCACGGCACCGCACGAGGGCCGTTTGGCCGAGGCCCGAAATCTGTTGCACATGCTGGGTGCACTGGACAGCCAAGGCAGAATTACGGATCACGGGCGTTTGCTGGCGCGCCAACCCCTGCATCCGCGCCTGGCGCATATGCTGGTGAAGGCGGGCAGACAGGCCGCTCCGATAGCAGCCCTGCTGGCAGATCGAGATCCTCTACGTGGTCTAGGCGTCGACCTAAACCTGCGTTTGCGGGCCATCAAAAAACCCACGGATTTTGGCGGTGCTGTGCATCACGGTGCCGTAGCCCGCATTCGTGACGAGGCGACGCGGCTGGCCAAAGGCCACAATGACCGGACGCAGATAAGCGCCGCAGCGATGGCAGCGCTCGCCTATCCGGACCGCATCGGAAAACGGCGCCCGGGGGATGCACCCCGCTACGTGCTGTCCGGCGGCAAGGGAGCGATCCTGCCGGACGCAGATGGGCTGGCGGGCCAAACCCTCATCGTCGCAACAGACCTAGACGGCAACCCGCGTGAAGCAAAGATCAGGCAAGCCGCAGCGCTGTCACTGTCGGAGTTGGAAGACCTCTTTCCCGACCAAATCGCCTGGAGCGACACCTGCCACTGGTCCAAGCGCGACGGCGCGGTTCTGGCGCGCACCCAACGGCAATTCGGCGCGCTCGTCCTCGACAATCGCCCATGGCACGACGCTCCAGACGACGCGATCGCACGCGCGATGCTCGATGGAGTGCGACAGCTCGGATTGCTGCCGTCGAAAGGCGCGCAACGGCTCTTGGCCCGCGCTGCCCTGATGGCCGATGACTTTCCCGACACCAGCCCAGAGACGTTGATGCAGACTTTGGATGACTGGCTGTTGCCACATCTGTCTGGCGTTCGAAGCGCTGCGGACTGGAAAGGCTTCGATATTCTGCCAGCGCTTCAATCGCATCTCGGTTGGAACAATATGCAACGGCTGGACAAGTCCGTGCCGGGTCACTTCGAAACCCCGCTGGGCCGCCGCGTGCCAATCGACTACGACGATGCGGTGCCAGGTGTTTCGGTCCGCCTGCAAGAGATGTTTGGCGTTACGCGACATCCGATGGTTGGCAAGGCGCCGCTGCAAATCACCCTACTGTCCCCCGCGCAGCGCCCGGTTCAAGTGACCTCGGATCTGCCCGGTTTCTGGGCGACGTCCTATGCTGATGTGCGCAAGGATATGCGCGGGCGCTATCCCAAGCATCCATGGCCCGAAGATCCAACCGAAGCAAACCCGACACTGCGCGCAAAACCACGCCAGTGATTGGGCAACGGCCTTCAACCCCGGATTTGCTGCGGTGTCAGGCCCGGCGGACCAGTCCCGGCCGCCTCGGCCTGCCGGATCAAACTGCACATACGCGCGTTCAGAGGTGCCTGTTTCCCGTGACGATCCGCAAGGGCAATGATCGCCCCTTGCAAGGCGTCAATTTCGGTGTGTCGCCCCCGCTTCAAATCCTCCCACATTGAGGATCTGGCATGGACATCAATGGTCAGCATCTGCGCCGCGATCCGACGAAAAATCGGTGTGGGCAGGCGCAGGATATGCGGGATGAGACGCGGCGGGGCGGCTGTTGTCTTGGCCGGCGCGATTCCGGCAACGGCCAGGATGCGTAAGGCTTCGGCCATCTGATCCGCCATCAAACGGCGCCAGCTACGGTCCTGCAGTTGCGTGAGCAAGGGACGATCAGACAAGGCGTTGATCGCATTGCCGAGGTTGATCAGGAGCTTGCCCCACTGCACGGCTTCAATGTCCTCAACAGGGCACCAGTTCAGCGTCCGGGTTGAGAAGTCGGGTAGCGGCCCAGCTTCGACCAAAATGTCGCCGGACGTTGCCCGATGATAATGCGCCGGACCTTCCGCCATGACGTTGAAAGGAACCATTGCCGCGCGCACATCTGCAGCAGGCAGCGCAGCCCGCAAAATACCAGCGTTTTCAACGCCGTTCTGCAAGCTTATGACCTGAGCACTGGGTGCGTGCCGCGCAATCTCTGTCGCCATCGCAGCGGTGTCACCGGATTTCACACAGACGAGGACCACCTCTGCGTCGTCAAAGGCATCAGCGGGTGCGTCCACCATGCGCGGTGCGGGCAAACGCACATCGTGCCCGTCAAAGTCCGTCAACCGCAGCCCATCGTCGGCGCATGCGGCGATCACACGCGACCGCGCAAGGAAACGCACGTCATGTCCCGCAAGGGCAAGCAAACCACCCACGTAGCAGCCAATGCTGCCAGCCCCTGCGACCGCTATGCGTGGCTTGGTCACCGCGTCAGGTACCCAGACACCAACGCATGATCGCCTTTTGTGCGTGCAGACGGTTCTCGGCCTCGTCGAAGATAACGGAGTGCGGCCCATCCATCACCTCCGACGTCGCCTCGTCATCGCGGTGGGCTGGCAGGCAGTGCATGAACAGGCTGTCCGGCTTGGCCTTGGCCATCAGGTCGGCGTTGACCTGGTAGCCGCGCAGCTGGTTGTGCCGCCGCTCGCGCGCCGATTGCGGGTCGTGCATGCTGACCCAGGTGTCCGTGACAACCAGATCAGCGCCCTGCACTGCAATGTGCGGATCCCGCTCGGTCGTGTAGAGGCCATCAAGCGCGGGTTCCGGGTCCAGCGGCTCAGGGCCGGTGAATGTCAGATCAAAGTCGAACTGCTTCGCGGCATGTGCGAAGCTGGCAAAGACGTTATTGCCGTCGCCCGACCACACCACCTTCTTGCCCTTGATGGGCCCACGATGCTCTTCAAAGGTCATAACGTCGGCCATGATCTGGCATGGATGGGTCCGATTGGTCAGCCCGTTGATGACAGGCACCGAAGCATATTCCGCCATCTCCAGCAGCGTTGCCTCCTCAAACGTGCGGATCATGATGAGGTCGACATAGCGGCTGAGCACGCGGGCTGTGTCCGCAATTGTTTCGCCGTGACCAAGCTGCATATCGCTGCCCGACAGCACCATGGTCTGCCCGCCCATCTGACGCACGCCCACGTCAAAGGAAACTCGGGTTCGTGTGGATGGTTTTTCAAAGATCAGCGCGACCATGTGCCCGGCCAGCGGCTGGTCATCGTCCAGTGCTCCCTTCGGCCGACCGGCGCGCGCGGTTTTCATGGCATGGGCGCTGTCGATGATTTTGCGCAGTTCGGGTTGATCGGTTGTGTGGATGTCCAGGAAATGGGTCATTCTGTAACTCTTGATTGGAGAGCGCCGAGGGCCAGCCCCCGGACCCCCGGGATTTTTCTGAAACAGGGAAGATCAGGCGGCAACGGCCTGCGCCGCTGCATCGAGGCGCGTGATGGCCTCTCCGATCTCTTCATCGGTGATGTTCAATGGCGGCAACAGCCGGATCGTGTTATCTGCCGCCGGTACGGTGATGACATTGTGCGCGTAGCCTGCAGAAACGACGTCCCCGCAGGCTGCCTTGCACTTGATGCCCATCATCAGGCCGGAACCGCGGACCTTTTCAAAGACGTCCGGATGGGCAGCGATCAGTCCTTCCAGCTTTTGGCGCAGCAATCCCGCCTTTCGGTTGACGTCGTCGAGGAAGGCCGGGTCGCTCACAATGTCCAACACGGCGCATGCCACGGCGCAGCCCAAAGGGTTACCGCCATAGGTGGAACCGTGCGTGCCTGCGGTCATGCCGCTCGCTGCCTCTTCGGTCGCCAGAACGGCCCCGAGGGGGAAACCGCCACCGATGCCCTTGGCGACCATCATGATGTCCGGTTCGATCCCGGCCCATTCATGAGCAAAAAGCTTGCCGGTCCGGCCTACGCCGCACTGCACCTCGTCCAGGATCAGCAGGATGCCCTTTTCATCGCAGAGGTCGCGCAGACCTTTGAGGCACTGATCGGGCACGGGAATGATCCCGCCCTCGCCCTGCACCGGTTCGATCAGGATGGCGGCGGTTTCATCGGTGATGGCGGATGCGATGGCGTCATGGTCACCGAATGTCAGATGCGTGAAACCCGGCAAGAGCGGGCCAAAGCCCTTGGTCATCTTTTCCGATCCGGCAGCCGCGATCCCGGCCGAGGACCGGCCATGGAAGCTGCCGGAGAAGGTGATGATGTCGACCTTTTCCGGATGCGCTTTGTCGTACCAATATTTGCGTGCCATCTTCACAGCCAGCTCGCAGGCTTCGGTGCCGGAGTTCGTAAAAAATACAGTGTCGGCAAAGGTTGCATCAACCAGCTTGTCCGCAAGCGCCTGCTGCTGTGGGATGTGATAGAGGTTGGAGGTGTGCCACAGCGCACCCGCCTGCTCCGTCAAAGCCGCGGTTAACGCGGGGTGCGCATGACCCAAAGCGTTCACCGCAATCCCGGCCCCAAGGTCAAGAAAACGTCGGCCATCTGCCTCGATCAGCCAGGCGCCCTCGCCTTTGACAAAGGTCAAAGGAGCGCGGTTGTAGGTTGGCAGAACGGACGTGATCATGCGGATCATCCTTTTTGAAAGCCAATGCGTCAGAGCACGTTGGTGCATGAGGCAAAGGTCGGGGTCAACAATTTTGAGAGTGGGGGCGTGCCAAGACGGCACAATGGATCAGTCGCAGGTCTTAGCTGCGTCGCACGGCTCGTCGGAGGGTGGTCAAACTGATCATGCGGCGGTCTTACGGCAGACAGCACACTCTTACCAGCAAAAACGCACTTGCGCTTGCTGCCGTAGAAGCGCACCCATCTCGCATGTTTGCGCCCAAGGCCCAGAACCCCGCCCTCGCGACGATTTTGATTGTCTGCGCCTGCGCTTTCATTGCCGCGACGACTCTGTTTGCGAAGGCTTTGGGCACAGAACAATTTGGAACGGCGCTCCACCCTTTCCAAATCAGCTTTGGGCGCTTCCTGTTCGCCTTCCTGACCGTTAGCAGCGTCGCACTCGTGCTGCGACCAAACCTGCAAAGGCCCCACCTGGGTCTACATCTGGCGCGGACCACAAGCGGCTGGGCAGGTGTCACCCTCATGTTCGCATCCGTGGCCTATATCCCACTCGCGGACGCGACGGCCATTTCCTTCCTCAATCCGGTGTTCGGTATGATCCTTGCGATCCCGCTGTTGGGTGAGCGCGTGGGCAAGTGGCGTTGGCTGGCAGCCGCCATCGCCCTTGTGGGTGCCATGATCCTGCTGCGGCCAACACCTGAAAGTTTCCAACCTGCAGCATTGCTGGCCTTGGGCGCGGCCATGGCGCTGGGGCTCGAGTTGAGCTTCATCAAGAAACTGACCAGGCGTGAGGGACCATTCTCGATCCTGTTGGTCAACAATGCGATCGGGCTGTGCATCGCAGGTTTCGCCGTCTCCTTTGTCTGGGTCCCGCCCAGCGCGGCGCAATGGGCGTTGATGGCGGGGGTCGGATGCGCGATGGCGGCAGCGCAGGCCTGCTTTGTGAACGGCATGGCGCGCGCTGATGCAAGCTTTGTTGCGCCCTTTAGCTACGCCACGCTGATTTTCGCAGCCCTCTACGACATCGCGTTTTACGGCGTGATCCCGGATGGCATTACCATTCTGGGTGCCGGGATCATTATTGCAGGCGCGCTGCTCTTGGCGATCCGGGAGGGACGACGCACCACGCCAGAAGAAAAAGGTCCTCCCTTGTAACTTCGACGCACGTGACTAGAATGGGATGCTAACACTCAATGAGACACAAAGGCGGCCCCGCGTGAGGCCGCTTTTTAAATCGGAAAGCTGCTGATGTCCTGGACCGACGAACGCGTTGAACTCTTGAAGAAAATGTGGGGCGAGGGCCAGTCGGCCAGCCAGATCGCCAAGGAGCTTGGCGGCGTGACCCGCAACGCGGTCATTGGCAAGGTGCACCGGCTTGGCCTGTCGAACCGCGCCGGCGGCGGCGGTGCGACGACGGCAAAGGCGGATGCAAAGCCGAAAGCAGCGCCCAAGGCCAAGGCCGAGCCGAAACCGCAGCCCAAGACGGAACCGGCAGTCAAACCTGTGCCCGTCCCCGAGACAAAAGCCGCCGTTCCCGCCCGCAAGCAGATCATCCCCGCAGGCCAACCCCTGCCCCCGCAGCCGTCGGCCAACGAGATCAGCCCTGAGGCGCTGGCCAAGGTCAACGAGGTGGAGAAGAAGGCTAAGAAGATCAGCCTGATGGAGTTGACCGAGCGGACCTGCAAATGGCCCGTTGGCGACCCGGCGACGGACAATTTCTGGTTCTGCGGTCTGCCGGTGCAACAGGGCAAACCCTATTGCGAAGCGCATGTGGGTGTTGCGTTCCAGCCCATGTCGTCACGCCGCGACCGCCGCCGCTGATCCACCGGCCGCCTGACGGCGACGACATATTTCAGGGGGGCGCTGCCCCCGGCCTGCGGCCTCCCCCGTGGTATTTTCAGTCAGAAGAAGACAGGCTGTTCAGGATGGGACAGTCTGGTCTGTTATCACCTGCGCAGGTTTTGACCAGATGGCCCAACGTGTCGCGCATGGCCGTAAGGTCCGCGATCTTGGTTTCAATGGCACTCAGGTGTTCCTGCGCGATCTTGCGGACATCGGCGCTGGCGCGGTCCCGGTCTTCCCATAACTCCAGCAGGGATCTGCAATCCTCGACCGAAAATCCAAGCGCCCGTGCGCGGGCGAGAAATGTCAGTTGATGGATATGCGTGTCTGAAAAAGAACGATACCCATTGTCCCCGCGGTCGGGAGTGATCAAACCGATATCCTCGTAGTAGCGGATCGTTTTGGCGGGCAGGTCCGTTGCCGCAGCGGCTTGCGAGATATTCATGCGGCCCCCTTGGTGCACAAGCGCAGCGCGTTGGTGACGACAAAAACGGATGAGAGCGCCATCGCCAGCGCTGCGAGTGCAGGTGATAGCTGCGGACCACCAAATGGCACTAGAATGCCAGCGGCCACCGGAATCAGGGCAGTGTTGTAGACAAATGCCCAGCCCAGGTTTTGCCAGATGTTGCGCAGCGTCGCGGCACTCATGCGCAGGGCGCGCAACACCGCCGCAGGCTCAGGAGACATCAGCACCACATCGGCCGCCTCAATCGCCGCGTCCGTGGCCCCATTTACCGCAAGGCCCACATCCGCAGAGGCCAACGCAGGGGCATCGTTCAACCCATCCCCAACAAAGGTCACGCTGCCATGTTGCCTGCGCAGGTCTTCAATTGCCTGAACCTTTTGGTCCGGCTTCACACCTGCAACCACTGTTTCAATGCCAAGTTCACGCGCGACGTGTTGCGCCGCTGCCTCCGTGTCGCCCGAAATCATCGCAACGACATGTCCCTGTGCAGTGAGGGCCGCAATAGCCGATCTTGCGCCGTCTCGTACTGTGTCCCGGATGCAAAGGGCGGCAACATGCGTGCCCTCGACAGCGACATGTACAACGGTCGCACCCGTTTGCGCCCAGGTATCTGCCATCGCCATCAAGTGAGGGTCGACAGCGACCACTTCGCGGGCCAGCATGCCAGCATTGCCAACAACAACACGCTGCTGATTTACGAAAGCCACCGCACCTGCCCCCAGCGCGGCATCAAAACTGTCGACTTGCGTCGGCGTACCGGACGCCGCGCTGACCACCGCGCGCGCAAGCGGGTGCTCGGACAGGCTTTCGACGCCTGCGGCCAGGGTCAGAACCTGCTCCGAGTGCCACCCCTCCGCAACAGCGACGTCATGCAGCTTTGGCGCGCCAACCGTCAGAGTGCCCGTCTTGTCAAAGGCAATCGCCTTTGCGTCCTGCAAGAGCTGCAAGGCATCACCCTTGTGAAACAGAACCCCCAGCTCTGCGGCCCGTCCTGTGCCCACCATAACCGACATGGGCGTGGCAAGCCCCATGGCGCACGGGCATGCAATGATCAGAACAGACACAGCCGCCACAACAGCTGGAGCGAGCCCAGACAACGCCCACCACGTTACAAAGGTTAATGTCGCAATCACAAGGACTGTCGGCACGAACCACGCCGTGATGCGATTGACCAAAGCCTCGACCGGCAGCCGTGCGGCCTGCGCATCGCGGGTCAGTGCCGTGATGCGCGCAAGGACCGTATCCTCGCCCACATGGGTCGCGCGCAGTGTCAGGCTGCCCGTCGTCGCAACCGTTCCGCCGGTTATCTGATCGCAGGGCTGCTTTAGAACCGGCACAGGCTCACCCGTCAGCATGCTTTCGTCGATGTGGCTATAGCCATCCACGACCACACCATCGACAGGAACGCGACCGCCGGGACGCAAGCGCAGCATATCACCGACCACCACGTTCGTGAGCGGGACATGCTCCGTCCCCCCATCGACAACACGCTCAGCCTGTTCGGGGCGCAACGACAAAAGACGGCGCACGGCATCACCGGTGCGCCCCTTCGCGCGCGCTTCCAGCCAACGCCCCATCAGGATCAAAGTGACGATGACGGCGGCAGCTTCGAAATACACACCGGCTGGCGGCAGGACACCGGGCGCAAGGACCGAGAAAGCCGAGAACCAGAATGCAGCACCCGCGCCCAAGGCCACAAGCGCGTCCATGTCTGGACGCGCCTTGAGCAGATTTGGAAACCCGCGCCGGAAAAACCCAGCACCAGGTCCGGCCAAGACAATGCCTGTCAGCAGCAGTTGAAACAGATGGCTGTTTGTCGTGCCAATGGTGCGCATCACCCAGTGATGCAGAGGCGGATAGGCATGCCCCCCCATTTCAACCAGAAAGATGGGCAGGGTCAGAAGACCCGCGAAAACAAATCGGCGAAACAGGGCCGACACCTCATCGCTGCTGTCTATCTGGCGCACCTTTTCAGAGGTGTCCGCAGGATAGCCAGCACCGCGCAACGCCGCGTGCACCGGCGCGTCGGGTCCAAGCATTTCAATGACGACCGTCTTGGTTGGCAGCCGCGCATCGGCGCGCACAACCCCCGGAACGGACCGCACCGCTGCCTCGATCCGCCCAACGCAAGAGGCGCAGGACATCCCAGGCACAGCAAGCTCAACGCGGTGCAGTTCTGCCGGATAGCCTGCATCGCCCATCACCCGCATCACATCCGACGCCGCAACGCCCGACACGCGCGCGCTGTGATCAGCCAGGTTCACACGCGCATCCCGTGCGCCGGGCATCGCAGCCAGCGCCGCCTCGGCCCGCCCAACGCACGATGCGCAGTTCAGGCCGGACACACCAAAAGTCAAAACATCACTCATACCGCACGCATAAGGCTTCCAGTGACTGGAAGGTCAAGCCCTGAGTGAAACAAACCATGGCGGAGGTGTGAGTTGTGCGTCAGCCTTGACCATGACAGGAAGACGCGGTGCCGACATTTGGAAGATGACCGATGAAAGACATCCCCCCCTCCTCTCCCCGCGCAGCGGACGTTCTGGCGACCAGGCTCTATGACGCTGGTTGCCGTTTCGCCTTTGGCATGCCGGGGGGCGAGGTTCTGACAATTGTGGATGCGCTGGAACGCGCAGGCATCCGGTTCATCCTGTGCAAGCACGAAAACGCGGCTGCGTTCATGGCCGAAGGGGCATGGCACCGGACCGGCGCGCCCGGAATTCTCGTGGCCACAGTGGGCCCCGGCGCGCTGAATGGCGTGAACGCAGTCGCAAACGCCCATCAGGACCGCGTGCCGCTGATCGTTCTTGCGGGCTGCGTAGATGCAGACGAGGCGCAAACCTACACGCACCAGGTCCTGGATCAGACACAAGTCTTCCGGCCTATCACCAAGGCAACGTTCACCTTGAACACCGGTGCAGCCCACGTGATCGCTGACAAAGCGGTGGGCATCGCGCTGGAAGGTCGGCCCGGACCCGTCCACATCGACGTGCCGATCACCGTTGCGGTCACACCGGTCACGCCTGAACTTCCGGCGCGGCGCGCAGCGGCCGAGCCTGTGGTCCCCGCACCTGCAACACTGGCGCAGATGCGCGCCTTTCTCGCCAAGGCAGACCGGCCTATCTTGATTGTCGGCGTTGACGCTCTGAATCAAGGGTTCGACACGCGCCAGCAGGACATGTCATCGGCGCTCAAGGACTTTGTCGAAACCTTCAACGTGCCGGTCATCACCACATACAAGGCCAAGGGCCTATTGCCTGAGGACCACCCTCTCGCATTGGTCGGTGCGGGCCTGTCGCCAAAGGCAGACAACATCCTACTGCCTCTGGTACAGCGCGCCGATCTGATCATCGGACTGGGCTATGACCCCATTGAGATGCGCACCGGCTGGCGCGATTTCTACTTCCCCGGCATCCAGACCATGATCGACATCACCGCGGAGCCGAACCACCACTACATGCATCAGGCCACGATGAATGTCGTGGGTGACTGCAGTACAACCCTCGCCGCGATGGCCGAAGGGGTCACACCGCGCGACACATGGGCTGGTGATGAGGTCGCAACGGCAAAGGCCGAGTTGGCCAAGGCCTTTCCGACAGATGACGATTGGGGGCCCGCCGCAGTGATCGACACCTGCCGGACGGAACTGCCGCGTGACGTGCTGGCCACCGCGGACAGTGGTGCGCACCGAATCCTTCTCAGCCAGATGTGGGAGTGCTACGAACCCCGCGGGCTGATGCAGTCATCGGCGCTCTGCACGATGGGCTGCGCCATCCCGCTGGCCATGGGCGCGCAGGTGGCTGACCCGAACCGGACCGTTGTCAGTTTTTCGGGCGATGCAGGTTTCCTGATGGTCGCAGGCGAATTGTCGACAGCCGCTGAACTTGGGCTGAAAACCATCTTCGTCGTGTTTGTCGATGCGTCGCTCGCCCTGATCGAGTTGAAGCAACGGCAGCGTCGACTGACCAATGCAGGCGTTGATTTTGCCAAACATGACTTTGCGGCAATGGGCCGGGCCTTTGGTGGCGCGGGACACACCGTGACCTCACGCGCCGAATTGACGGCCGCCCTGACCGCAGCACAAACCGCCGATACGTTCACCGTTATTGCGGCCTTGATCGAACGGGGGGCATATGATGGCCGCATCTGAGCCGAAAGGCGCGCTTGATGGCCTCTTTGTCCTCGACCTGTCGCGCATCCTGGCCGGGCCGACCGCCACACAGCTTTTGGGCGACATGGGAGCCACCGTCATCAAGATCGAGAACCCCAAGACGGGCGGCGATGACACGCGCAGCTGGGGTCCGAACTATGCGCGCGACCGCGATGGCAACCCGACGGACCTGTCGGCCTATTTCATGGCTGCCAACCGCAACAAGCAATCCGTGGCCGTGGACCTGTCAACCGACGAGGGGCAGGCCGTGGTACGCCAACTCGCCGCGCGCGCCGACGTGGTCATCGAGAATTACAAACCCGGCGGACTGGTCAAATATGGTCTGGACCACGACACACTTCTCAAAGCGCATCCTGGGCTGGTGTACTGCTCCATCTCGGGCTTCGGGCAAACAGGACCGAACCGGGACAAGCCAGGCTACGACCTGATGGCGCAGGGCTACGGCGGGATCATGTCGCTGACGGGTGAACCAAATGGAACGCCCACAAAGGTCGGCGTTGGCATCGCGGATGTCATGTGCGGGATGTACGCAACCATCGGGATTCTGGCGGCGCTGCGGCACCGTGACCAGACCGGCGAAGGGCAACATATTGACCTGAGCCTTGTGGACGCCCAGATGGCGTGGCTGATCAACGAGGGGTGCAATTACCTCGTCTCCGGCAACGTGCCCGAACGGCGCGGCAATGCGCACCCGAACATCGTGCCGTACGATGCCTTTGCCACATCCGACGGCCACGTATTGGTCGCCGTGGGCAACGACAGCCAATTCGTTCGCTTCTGCGACGCCATCGGCGCGCCGGAACTGGGGGCGGATCCGCGCTATACGACCAACCTGAGCCGCATTGAAAACCGGGTGACGCTGACCGCGTCCCTGACGCCGATCCTGGCGAAAATGACCAAGGATGAACTGCTTGCCAAAATGCACGCGGTGAAGGTGCCCGGCGGGCCAATTCATGACGTGGCAGAGGCGTTGAACTCGGATCAGGCGCAGGCCCGCGGCACGGTTGTCGCGGTGGAACGAGAGGATGTGGCGGACGGATACGTCCGGCTCTTGGCGAATCCGCTCAAGTTCTCTGCAACTCCGGTCACATACCGCCACGCCCCGCCGCGATTTGGGCAGGATACGGCAGCGGTTCTTGCAACATTAGCCCCTCAAAACACGCAAGAAAATCCTGACTGATCCAGTCGCCTTGGCCGGTTTTCGCCTGCTTTTAACGAATGTGCTGACATTTTGCTCACGGAACCGCCTACGGTGTTTCACGGTTACGTGTGTCTAGGCGTCACAACATGTCAAAGGGTCCTAGATGGTCTACACCAAAAACACGAACGCACACGGTAAGAGGTAGCGCCCCAATGATGCACGATATTTGCCAAGCGCCGGTCAGCCTGGACGACCCCGCTCTTGTTGAAGAGTGGAACGGAATGATCCACGCTTTCATGGCCCACGGCACGGCAACCCCGACGCATCTGGGTGCAGTGCTGTCCGGTGCACCCCACTTTGCCATGGGCTTCGCGGCCAAGGGGCTGTTCTCGCTCATGATGGGCCGCAAGGAGCTATGGGACGTCGCACATCAGGCAGGCAAGGATGCCGTGGCAGCGCTTGCAGTCTCGGGCGGCAGTGCCCGCGAACGCCTCTGGGTGCGCGCGCTAGGCGAATGGCTGGATGGCCGCCCCTCAGGTGCCATCGCCGCGATGGAGCGTGTTCTGGCCGAACACCCCACCGACACGCTATCGGCCAAGGTCAGCCATGCCATCCGCTTTATCCTGGGCGACGGCGTGGGCATGCGCACGTCCATCGAAAACGTGCTGGAGGCCCACAAGGGCCACGCTCTTGAAGGTTACGTTCACGGCTGTCACGCCTTCACGCTCGAAGAAACCGGCGACTACGCCGCAGCCGAAGCAGCAGGGCTCAAGGGGCTGGAGCTGGCCACTGACGACGCCTGGGGCCTGCACGCCGTAGCCCACGTCTATGACATGACGGCGCGACCCGATGCAGGTATCTCCCTGATCGAAAAAAATGTTTCAGCCTGGGATCACTGCAACAACTTCCGCTACCACGTCTGGTGGCACAAGGCGCTCCTGCACCTCGACCGGGGTGAGAATGACATCGTTCTGGCGCTTTACGACCAGCAAATCCGCGCGGACAAGACGGACGACTACCGCGACATCGCAAACGCCACGTCCCTGCTGATGCGGCTTGAGCTTGAGGGCACGCAGGTTGGCAGCCGCTGGGACGAACTGGCTGATTTCGCTCAAAACCGCACAGACGACGGCTGCCTCGTCTTTGCTGACCTACACTATCAATTGGCGCTCGGCGCCGCAGGTCGCGACGATGCGCAGGCCGCCATGACAGCACGCTTTGCCATTGATGCGGCGCGCCAGGGCGAAATGCCCGCCCGCGTCGCCGATCCGGGCAAAGCTGCTCTGGCTGGCCTCAATGCCTTTGCCGAAGGACGCTATGACGCGGCCTTCAGCGATCTCGCTGCCGCGCGGCCCACGATGCAAACCATCGGGGGCAGCCACGCCCAGCGCGACGTGTTTGAGCGGATGACCATCGACGCTGGACTGCGCTCAGGCATGTACGCCGCGACCGAGGCGCTGATCGAAGACCGGATTGCCCGGCGCGCGGGTGCCGTCGACCGTTTTGCAGCAACACGGCTCGCCGCGATCCAGGATGCCCAGCGTATCCCGGCGCAATGACGCGGGGATGGTACGCGATTGTAAGGTAAAGTAGACACCGGCCATGACTTTTGCCGATCCCACAAACGCAGCCCCGGCGCCAGCCGCGGCCGCCACAGCCAACCCGGTCCGTGTCCGCGACATCCGTCTGGATTTCTTCCGCGGCATCGCGATGTTCATCATCCTCTTTGCCCACACACCGGGCAACTTCCTAACACGCTGGATTCCCGCGCGCTGGGGGTTTTCCGACGCGACAGAGATGTTTGTGTTCTGCTCGGGCATGGCATCAGCCATTGCATTCGGGGCTACGTTCGACCGCGCCGGGTTCGCGCTTGGCACGGCCCGTGTAGGCTTTCGGATCTGGCAGGTCTATTGGGCGCATGTGGGCCTCTTTTTTGCCACGGCGGCTCTGCTTGTCTACGTCACCGACCTTGGGATCACGGACCGCAACTACTGGGGTCAGATGAACCTGTGGATGCTGTTTGTCGAAAGCGAGCATTGGGAAAACCCCAACATCCTGTTCAGCTTCATGACCCTGCAATGGGTGCCGAACCTGTTCGACATCCTGCCCATGTACATGGTGATCCTTGCGATGATGCCGCTGGTCATCGCACTTGCGCGCGTTCACCTTGGCCTGGTGGCCGCGTTCTGTATTGCAATGTGGATATTGGGCCAGCGCCGGTTCATGGAGGCGGCGGGCCTGCCCTACCTGAACTTCACGGCAGAGCCTTGGGTCGGCAATGACGATTGGCAACGCCGCTGGTTTCTGAACCCCTTCGCGTGGCAACTGGTCTTTTTCACCGGGTTTGCATTCATGCGCGGTTGGTTGCCGAAACCGCCGGTGAACGCCCTGCTGATCGGCATCGCCACTTTCATCGTGCTTGCAAACATTCCCTTCTCAAGCATCGGCGTTCGGGAAAACGGCGGCCTTGGGCTCGACTGGGCACGTGAGTGGAGAACCGAGAACCGGCAGTGGATTTCAAAATCCGACTTCGGTGTCCTGCGCTATACCCAGTTTCTCGCGCTCGCCTATCTGGCTTGGGTGCTGGCGGGGGACAAGGGCAACCGGCTGCGGGTCACGGCCACACATGCGCTGGCCCGCGTGTGGGAGAAAATACTCACCCTCATCCTGAAAGTCGGCCAACAATCGCTTGCCGTCTTCGTTGTCTCGATCTTTGTGGCCCGTTTCAATGGTTTCGCCATGGATGTGCTGGGCCGGGACACGGGAACCGTGTTGGCCGTCAATGCGTTTGGCTGCGGGGTTCTGATCCTGACCGCCTATCTGGCGGGATGGTTCAAATCGACCCCATGGAAACCAAAGGTGACCCGCTGATGATCCGACGCGAGTTTCTCGCTTCTCTGGCCGCACTGGCCGCCGCCCCCAGCGCCTCCTGGGCGCAGGACGAACCCGGTTTGCAACTGGGCGATGCAACCGCCTTCAGCCCGCAAGATGTGGTTGAACTGGCCCGGCAGAAGGCCACGCACGCGTACAAACCCCGCCCTCTGATCCCCGAAGCATGGCGAAACCTGACCTATGACCAGTATCGCAAGATCTGGTTCGACGGGCGCAACGCGCTTTGGGAAGGCACGGACGGCCCCCAGCGGATCGACGTGCTCGCACCGGGCCTCTACTACCCGCAGTCCATTCGCACCTACGTGGTCGAAGGCGATCAAGCGCGACCGATCAAGTTTGACCTGAACGTCTTTGATACAACCGACAAGTTCCCCGCCGACATGCCCGTGGATGACACGCTGGGTTATTCCGGTCTGCGCCTGCGGGCGGAGCTGCGTCAGCCAGGCATTTTCCAGGAATACGCGGTGTTTCAGGGGGCCAGCTATTTCCGGGGAATCGGCACTGGTGACATCTATGGGCTGTCCGCGCGCGGACTTGCGCTCAAAACCGGTGATCCCATGGGCGAAGAATTTCCTGACTTCACCCACTTCTGGATCGAACGCCCGGGCACAGGCGCGGCCCAGATCATCGTACACGCCCTGCTCGACAGCCCGTCGTGCACCGGTGCGTACCGTTTCGAAATCATGCCGGGCCAGCCCCTTGTCATGGAGGTCGAGGCAGAGATTTTCGCCCGTCAGGACCTGACCCATTTGGGCATCGCACCACTGACCTCCATGTTCATGTTCGATGACATGGACACGCAGCGGTTCGACGACTTCCGGCCCGCCGTGCACGACAATGACGGGTTGATGATCCACAATGGCGCGGGCGAGGTGATCTGGCGCCCGCTGGCCAACCCGCGCACCCTTCAAATCAGCGCCTTCAGCGACAACAACCCGCGGGGTTTCGGCCTGATGCAACGAGCGCGGAAATTCAGCGATTTCAATGATCTGGAGGCGCTCTATCATAAGCGTCCGGGCCTATGGGTCACACCGGGTGAGGGGTGGGGTCGCGGCTCTGTCGCGCTGGTCGAGATCCCGACAGACAGCGAAGTCTTCGACAATATTGTCGCCTACTGGCGCCCCGCTGCCGACATCCCGGCAGGCAATTCCCACCGCATGACCTACCGTCTGGACTGGGGTGCAGATCCAGCACCCACCGCCGCAATGCCACTGCGGGTCCTGAATACGGCTGCCGGTGGCAGGCCCGAAGGCGGGCGCATCTTCACCATCGATTTCGAGGATGCGCCGCACGTACCAAAGGATCTTTCGCGCATCGACAGGCTCGTCCGATCAACGACGGGCGATGTCACCGAGGGCATCATTCAGCGCAATCCCGAAACAGGCGGCCCGCGTCTAGCCTTCACCTTCACTCCGGGTGACGCCCCTTGGGCCGAATTCCGCGCACAACTGCGCCTGGACGGACAAGCGCTCAGTGAAGTCTGGCTATATAGGTGGACGACATGATGAATACCTCAATGCCCCCCCGCGCACCGCTTGCCATGCCGGCACAGGATTTCAGCAACGCACCTGTCGGTGCGGATGCAGGAACCGGTCGTCAGGACCCAATCTGGCGCATGGCCGTCTTCCTGCCCGCGCTCGCCATCACAGGCGGGGTGCTTTGGGGTCTCTATGGCCTGTTTGCGATGTCCGGCATGACCGGCTTCGAATATGTACTCCTGACCCTGATCGGCCTGACTTTCATCTGGGTGACGATTGCGGTCTCAACCGTCGGCGTGGGGCTTGCCGGTCGGCTCGACCCCAGCCGCAAGCCAGCCTCAGCCGATCCATTGGACGTGGCTCTGCTCGTCCCGGTCTATAACGAGACGCCCTGGGACGTTTTCGGCAATGCAGCCGCCATGCTTAATGATCTGACGCGGCAAAAGGGTGGGCACAGCTACAGCCTTTTCATTCTCAGCGACACCACGGATGACGCCATCGCGGCGCAGGAATGGGACGCCTTTCAAGCGCTGCGCGCCCGGGCACCGCTGCCCGTCCACTATCGCCGCCGCGCCCAGAACACGGACAAGAAAGTTGGCAACCTAGTCGACTGGATCACCGGCTGGGGCGCGTCTTACGAGGCGATGCTGGTGCTCGACGCAGACAGCCTGATGACCGGCCGCGCCATCGACCGGCTCTCGACCGAACTGGCGGCCGACCCCAAGGCTGGACTGATCCAGAGCTTCCCGCAGCTGATCGGCGCCAACACGGTCTTTGCCCGGATGCAGCAGTTTTCCAACATCGCCTATGGCTGGCTTCTGGCCGAGGGCCTTGCCCACTGGGCACGGACCGAAGGCAACTACTGGGGCCACAACGCGATCATCCGCACCCGTGCCTTCGCCTCCTCTGCCGGCCTGCCCTACCTGCGCAGCCTGTCGGGACGGCCCGACCTGATCCTCAGCCACGACTTTGTCGAAGCGTCTCTTCTGCGCCGCTCAGGCTGGCGCGTGCGCTTCCTGCCCCGCATCTCCGGCAGTTTCGAAGAAACGCCCGGCACGCTTATCGACTACGTCATTCGCGACCGACGCTGGTGCCGCGGAAACCTCCAGCACCTGCGCCTGCTGGCAACCCGTGGCCTGCACCCAGTTAGCCGCTTCCACCTGTTCCAGGGGGCCGCCGCCTACCTGATGTCGCCCGCATGGTTCGTGCTTCTGATCTTCTGGGCGCTTCTGGGCCGCGACGCAGAAACCAACGTGATATCCTACTTCAACGAGGCGAACCCGCTCTTCCCGAACTGGCCCCCGGCCATGACACATATCGACAGCGCAATCTTCCTGGTGGTGATGTACGCGATGCTGCTTCTGCCCAAGATCACGTCGGCCCTGATCATCGCTGCCAACGGCAAGGCCGTGCGGCTCTTC
Organism: Tateyamaria sp. ANG-S1; assembly: GCF_000814025.1. Lineage (GTDB taxonomy): Bacteria > Pseudomonadota > Alphaproteobacteria > Rhodobacterales > Rhodobacteraceae > Tateyamaria. The sequence goes on from NZ_JWLL01000003.1 coordinate 666,865, forward strand.
GGCGGGCGCCGCGTCTTTGCAGGCGCTGTGCTGACCGAACTGGCGCTCTCCGTGGCCTATGCCCCCATCATGATGATCCAGCAAACCAAGGCCGTGATCGGCGGCCTGATCGGACGCGGCGGCTGGACACCGCAAAGCCGCACGGCCCAGGCCTATCCGATAAAGACCCTAGTCCAGTTCCACTGGATCGAATCTCTGATTGGCGGACTTCTCTTTGTGGGTCTTGGGATGGGTCTGGTATCGTGGTGGCTGATCCCCATCGCGGTCAGCCTCGCCTTCGCGGTGCCACTGTCGGGTTTCAGCGCCTACCCTCTTGCACAGATCAGTCTGTCCGGCCTCCGGCTCGACAACCCGCTGACGCTGCGCGAACCGGCCATCGTGGCCAACGCCCGCACCGCCCGCGCCGAAATGCGCGCCACAATCGAAGCACCGAAAATAGCGGCGGAGTAATACTAGACGATTTCCGGATCACGTGATCCGGTACGGGGTGACCAGCTCGTTTTGATGGTCAGTATCTTGCGGACCACAGATTGCGTCTGGTTTCCCAGCTGGGAAAACCTTGCGGGCATCTGATCCACGGGGTGGCTGGCAGCTTTTACTTCGCCAAAGCAGCCCTTGCCACTGGCCGCGTCTGCCTGCGCAGCCGCGGCCTCTTTGTCTCGGAGCCAGCGTCGCTTGATCGACGTGGGACAGGACGATGGCGCATTGCCAAGGAAAATCGCCGAGGGATCCCGCCATGGCGGGGATACGGCTATTTTCCTTGGGAAGGTGTCAGCGTTCTGTCACGCCAAAGATCATGCGGGGCTGGATCAGAGACAAAGGTTTTGTCTTGGTGAAGCCGAAGCCAAAATCAAAAATGTCGTGCGCCGTCAGGCGCGCAATCGGATCACCCCGGTTCAGGTGCCCACGCAACAATTGGCAAACCACGCTTCAACCAGCCCGGTCCCGCACCCGAACCCAACATACCCTCAGGCACGTCGATGATCGCCGTGAAACCGGCAGCAGTCAGGCGACGGCTCAAGCCGCGCGAGCGGACCCCACGCGCGCAGATCAGCGCAACAGGCGCATCAGTGCGCCCCGCCGTATGCGTCAGCAAGACATCCTCGAAATCTTTACGGCGCATGTCGATGGGAACGGCCCCTTCCCCCACGCCCGTGCGCCGCCATTCATCCGGACGACGAATGTCAATGAGGAGCACGCGCCCGCTCAGCGCCGCTGCATGTGCGTCAGGGACGCTCAACGTCCCCTCGGCCCCGGCCTCGGCAGACAAATTGTACCAGCGCGCCGCAAACACAGCGCCCCCAACAATCGTCCCACCCGCTAAAAGCCCAAAGCCCCGGCGCGTCATCCGCGCCGGGGCCATTGCCCGATGATCGGTTTGGTCCGTGCCGGGCACGTCGTTCACATCACGACTTCGGCGCAGCACTCGTGAACTGCGGGATCGTGCGGTCAGATGCGGGGTCTTCCTCAATGCTCACCCAGTTCGTTTCAGACAGGGTGATGTTGCCCGGGATGTCTTCTTCCCAGAAGCCCACAACGTTCTCAGTGATGTTCAGGTACAACTTATCATCGACAATACGCCACAGATACGGGTTGGCAGGCACCTTACCGCCCTTGGCTACACCATAAGCGCAATGCCCGTCATACTGCGGCGCAAAACGGGCAGGATCGGCGACGAACTTGTCCCGGTTCTCTTCGGTCGAGAACGCGAATGTCGCGCCGTTGTATTCGGCGGTGATGTCGGCATTGCCCGCGACAGGGGCCGTCTGGGTCTGACCGACAGGTTTCATCTCAAGATCGAAGTAGGCAACGACATCATAGCCCGACACGGCAAAGCCGGTCTCGTCAACATACTGGTCACCGGCCATAGCAGCGGTACCAAGGGTCAGGGCGCTTACAGCCGCCGCGACGGCCAAAGTGAAACGGTTCATCATCTGCGAAATCCTCTGTGAAACGGGGCGCGCTGCATGTGTTCGCAACGCATCATGCGATAATACGACCGATTGGTCCAGAATTTCAGCCCGCCTCGCGCCGATGTGAGCAGACGCGGGAATACGTGATCGTAGGTCGCGCCTCAGCGCAGCCGCGGGGGGCGCTCCGGGTCCATCCCCGGGGCAACCGGATCGGGCGAACGTGCGGGTGCAGGCTGCGGCAGATCAAAACGTAACCCGACACGCGCCAATCGCTCCGTCACCGGATCGCGTGCATCGAAAAAGCCGACATCCATCGCCCCGGCCTCGATCCCGGAAAAGGTCAGCGCTTCGGACGCCGCACGCGCCAAGGCATCTTCCGCACCCGGCGCGGCCCCGACAAAGGCCAGCAAATGGCCGCGCGCGCCCTCGGCATCGGTCGTGCCCACCAGATAGGCCGCCTGCGCCAAGCCGGTCGCCGTTGCCAGTTTGGTGTCAATCGCGGTGATCAATAGATCGGGCAAACCCGCGGGGGCGGTCACTTCCGCAAGCTGCGCCTCAACCTCATCCGGAGCATGACCGAGCGTCTGCGCCAACCACTGCACACCGTCGGCATCCAGCAAAAAAGACGACGGGGCCACATCCAGATTCAGGCCCAGCCCAAGCCCCTGCTCCGCCAACAGGCCCGCAATCACGCGGCCGGATAGCGCGACATAGGGGGCTTCTGCCCCGACAAAGGCAGCAAGACGCTCTTCCCGGTCGAACACCAACACCATCGGCCCGGTCCCGGGATCAAACACCTGTGGCGTTGCCTGATCCCCGTCGCTCTCTGCCTCCAACAGCAAAAACAGCTCGGCATCACCCAACCGTTCGAAAAAACGCAGCCGCGCCTGATCGTCGTCCGGTGCCGCCTGCATCGCCGCATGCGCCTGATCCAAAACCGTTTCCGTCACGCCAAAACCTCCCTAACCCGCGCGCGCAGCACGGGCAGCACCTCATCCTCGAACCAGGGATTCTTCTTGAGCCACGCGGTATTGCGCCACGACGGATGTGGCAAGGGAAAGGCCCGAGGCGCAAAGTCGCGCCAGCCTGCCACAGTCTCGCGCACAGACTTCCGCGTGCCCAGATGCCAGGACTGCGCATAGCCACCGATTAACAGAACAAGTGGCACGTCCCCCACATCCGCCATCACCCGATCCCGCCACGTCGCCGCACAAACCTTGGGCGGTGGTCGATCCGACCCCTTGGCGTCATAGCCGGGAAAACAGAACGCCATAGGCACGATGGCGAGCTTGTCGCGGTCATAGAACGTCGCTTCATCCATGCCCAACCAATCGCGCAAGCGATCGCCCGATGGATCGGTAAACGGCTTGCCGCTCTCATGCACCCTTGCGCCGGGCGCCTGCCCTGCAACCAGAATCCGCGCACCGGGCTTGAACCACACCACGGGGCGCGGGCTGTGCCCCGTCTCGGTCGCGGCAAAGCGGTCGGCACACAAGGTGCAGGCGCGGATGTCATCGGTCAAAGCCATGGCAAAGACCTAAGCCGCATCAGACACTTGGGCAATCATTTCGATGAAATTCGAAATAATACTTGCGCCAACTCAATCATTTCAACAATTCTAAAAATATGAAAATGGATTCGCCCTCCCCACTCGACCTCACACGCGCCGCAGCAGCATTCGCCGCACTCGGCTCCGAACAACGCCTGTCCGTCCTGCGCACGCTCGTGCGCGCAGGCCCCGAGGGCCTCAGCATCGGCACGCTGGGCGAGCGCACGGGCGTCACCGGCTCCACGCTCACGCACCATGTCAAAATCCTCGCCTCCGCAGGCCTCGTGACCCAAGCGCGCCAGGGTAGGTCCATCATCTGCGCCGCTGTCGCCTTTGACGAGGTTCAGGATCTGGCCGACTTTCTGCTGAACGAATGCTGCGCGGACAGCCCGCCCAAGGACGACGCCCATGGCTGACACCACCTCAACTTCCGCCGCCCCGTCACTCTGGTCACGGATCGACCGCGTCTGGCTCGCCTCCGGCCTCATCCTCTTGTTCGTCGCCATCATCGACCTGCCCCGCGTGGACGACGTCGCAAGCTTCGCCCTCCGCGCACTTCTTGGCACCCTGCCCTTCATCGCCTTCGCCGTCTTTGCCATCGCCTACCTCAAGGCCACAGGCGCCGAAAACCTGCTGGCCAAGGCGTTTCAGGGCAACCCTGCCCGCATGATCGTCATGACAGCTCTGCTGGGCGGCCTCTCCCCCTTCTGTTCGTGCGAGGTGATCCCCTTCATCGCCGCGCTGCTGGCAGTCGGCGCGCCTCTTGCAGCTGTCATGGCTTTCTGGCTAGCCTCTCCGCTCATGGACCCGGCCATGTTTGCGATCACCACCGGCGCCATCACACTCGACTTCGCCATCGCCAAAACCCTCGCCGCAGTGGCACTCGGCCTCTTCGGCGGCTTCGGCACGCTCTTGCTGTCCGGTACCCCCATATTCACCAATCCCCTGCGCGAAAAACCCGCTGCCGGCGGCTGCTGCGGGGTCAAGGCACCTTTCTCAGCCACACCTGTCTGGCGCTTCTGGCAGGTGCCGGAACGCAAACAGATCTTCCGCAATGCAGGACTTGAAAACGGTGTCTTCCTGATCAAATGGCTCACGCTCGCCTATGTGATCGAAGGACTAATGGTCCACTACATGCCCGCCGACTTCATCGCCAACATCCTCGGCGGCGGCGGCATCGGAACCATCCTGCTCGGCGCAGTGGTCGGCATGCCCGCCTACCTCAATGGCTACGCGGCCGCCCCCCTGATCGGTGACCTCCTCGACCAAGGCATGGCACCCGGCGCGGCAATGTCGTTTATGATCGCGGGCGGCGTCAGTTCAATCCCCGCGGCGCTGGCGGTCTGGGCACTTGTCAAACCACGCATTTTCGCGGCCTACTTAGGCTTTGCGCTCATAGGCTCCGTCCTGACCGGCATAGCGTGGCAAATGATCGCACAAATACAGCACATCCCTTGAAAACCAAGTACGGCATACCCAAGGGTGGTTGCCCCGACATTGCGACTTGCGCTAAGGCGCGTCGAACAATGACACGGATGGACCGCATATGTATCGCGTCTGGAGCTTTCTGACCAACTATTCCCTGCTGCTGATCTTCGGCGCGCTGACCGCCCTGGTCTGGGCCAATATCGACCCGCATTCCTACCATCATTTTGTGGAATTCCCGGTCTGGTTCAATGACTTCATCGGGGTCGACTACGACTACTGGAAAAAGCACTACGGCGAAGGCTACGACAAATACGACGCCGGTGGCGCGGCCAAGGTTCTGTCGGCGCACTACATCGTCAACGACATGGCCATGGCGCTCTTCTTCGGTATCGCGGCCAAGGAAGTGTGGGAAGCAGTCGTGCTCAAGAACGGGTCCCTGCGCGGCAAAAAGGCGGCAACGCCCTTATTTGCAACGATGGGCGGTATGGTCGGACCGATCAGCGTCTACCTCGGCCTCGCCCTGCTGCTGGGCTCCGACACGTACAGCGCTGTTGCCAATGGCTGGGCCATTCCTACGGCAACCGACATCGCCTTCAGCTACCTCGTGGGCCGCATCGTCTTTGGCGCTGGCCACCCGGCCGTGCGCTTCCTGTTGCTTCTGGCCATCGCGGATGACGCCGCTGGCCTGATCATCCTGGCGATCTTCTACCCCTCGGGCGAGCTGGCGCTGGAATGGCTGCTATTGTCGGTCTTTGCCGCCGTGGCCGTGTTTGTGATCTTCAACTGGCTGCCACGACGCATGGACCAGCACAAGCAGGACCGCCCGAATTCGACCTGGATGCGCAAGACACTTGGCTTCTGGCCCTACGCCATCGCGGGCTGCTTCAGCTGGTACGGTTTCATGGCGTCGGGCCTGCACCCGTCGCTGGGCCTTCTGCCCATCGTGCCTGCGATCCCCCACGCGGACCGGGCCTTTGGTATCTTCTCGGAAGCAGAGAAATACCTGACCGACCTGCTCAACCAGATCGAACATGCCCTCAAATCACCGGTCGAGGTTGTGCTGTTCTTCTTCGGCCTCCTGAACGCAGGGGTCGAGTTTAGTTCAATTGGCGACGCCACCTGGCTGGTGCTGGCAGGTCTGCTTATCGGTAAGCCCGTGGGCATCCTGATCTTCGGTTGGCTGGCAGCACGGCCCTTGGGCCTCGGTATCCCCGAAGGAATGCGGATCATCGACCTTGTCGTGATCGGCTGCGTGGCTGCCATCGGCTTTACCGTATCGCTGTTCTTTGCCTCCGCGGCCTTCAGCGCGGGTCCGGTACAGGACGCGGCGAAAATGGGCGCGCTCTTCAGCTTCATCGCGGCGGCCATCGCCATTGCGGCCGGGCGGCTCACCCGCGTTCAGAAGCAAGACATCTGATACCTCACACCCCCGTCACAAGTGCGTGGCGGGGGTGCAAAACTGTTTATTCCGCAGCGACAGTCGCCGGCAAAACCTATACATTTGACAGCACTTTGGACATAATATCGCCAAAGTCGGTGATTAGACCGTTAAGACGCCTCTGGTAAAAGGGGGCCGGGTCGCCCACCTCAAGGTGCGGAGGCAGAGCAGACGCCGCGGAGCAACCTGGGATGCTGGAGTTCGAAAACGTATCCAAGTCCTTCTGGACGGGCACACAGCGCAAGGTGATCCTTGACCGTGTGTCTTTCCGGGTGGAATTGGGCAACTCCTTTGGTGTGCTCGCCCCAAACGGGACAGGCAAGACCACGCTGATCAACATGATGGCCGGGCTGGAAAAACCGGATGAGGGCGAGATCAGGCGCGGCTGCAACATCTCGTTTCCGCTGGGCTTCATGGGCGGTGTCCTGCCCAAGATCTCGGCACTGGAAAACTCCCGCTACATCGCACGGCTCTATGGGCTCGACCCCGACTATGTCGAAAGCTTCTGCCGCTGGCTCTGCAATCTGGGCGAATACTTCGACCAGCCGCTGGGCACCTATTCGTCGGGCATGCGGGCGCGGTTTTCCTTTGCGCTCATGCTGGCGCTCGACTTTGACATCTACCTGATTGACGAGGGGATGCCCTCGTCCACGGATGTCGATTTTAACCGCAAAGCGGGTGAAGTGCTGCAGGAACGGCTGCGCACCACCACCATCATCATCGTGTCGCACCAGGCCCAGACGCTCGAAAAATTCGCGCGCTCTGCTGCGGTCCTGCTCGACGGGAAACTGCATATGTTCGACACGCTCGAAGAGGCGAAACGGCTCTATGACTACGAAACCCAAAGCTAGAAAATTCCGCATCAAGCGGACCGTGCCCACGCCCGGCACAGCAGCGTCAGCCACCGCGCGCGCTCAGGCTACAGAGGCACCGGAACAACCGGCGCCCCCCCCGCAGGCCGCGACCGCCACGCCGCAAACGCCCGAAGCCAAAACGGGCGAAGTCGCCTCGTCTCAGCAGGTTCAAAGCGAAAACACCATCGACGCGATCCGGCAGGAAGGGCTGACAGGTCGCCAGTTGCGCATGGCCCGGCGCGTGGCACAAAAGCACGGGCTCGCGCCCACCTCTGATTTCGACGCCGTGCGCCTCTTGCGCGCCAAGGGGATCGACCCGTTCCAGCGCGCCAACATGCTGGAACTCGTGGTGCCACAAGCGGGCGCCGAACAGCACGAAGGCGGCGCGCCCGACGCCTTTGCCAACCTGCCCGCCACCACCGGCGGCGCGGGATCGGGCCGCGCCCAACTGCCGCAAACGGTCGAGGTTGCCCGCCAACAGCTCCCTTCGACAGAGCTCAGCCCCGCCGAGCGGCGCAGCCAGGAAATCCAGAACATCCAGCGCGACATCACGCGCCGCCGCCAGAAAAAAATGGGCCTCCTGCTGGTCCGGCTCGCCTTCTTCGTGATCCTGCCGACTTTTCTGGCGGGTTACTATTTCTACCAGATCGCGACACCCATGTACGCGACCAAGTCCGAATTCCTGATCATCCAGAACGAAGGGTCCGGCGGCGCAGGCCCCCTTGGCGGCCTCCTGCCCACGCAGTTCGCAACCAACGCCGACAGCATCGCGGTGCAGGGCTTCTTGCAATCCAAGGACGCGATGCTGCGGCTGGACCGCGATATCGGCTTCAAGTCGCATTTCACCCAGGACTGGATCGACCCGATCCAGCGCCTCAGTGACAGCCCCACCAACGAAGAAGCCTACAAGACATACAAGAAAAACGTCAAAATCGGCTACGACCCGACCGAAGGCATGATCCGGATGGAGGTGGCCGCCGCCGATCCACAAATGTCGGCCGAATTCTCGAACCAGCTGATCGATTACGCCGAACAGCGGGTGAACAACCTCTCGTTTCAAAAGCGGGACGACCAGATGCGGGACGCCCGGGAAGGGTTTGAAAGGGCAGAAGAAGAACGCCGCGCCGCTCAGGAAAACCTCGTCCGCCTCCAGATCGAGGGGTCCACGCTCGACCCCGAAGGCGTGATCGCGTCGCTCCGCACGCAGATCAGCACCGTTGAAACCCAGATCATCGAAAAAGAGATCGAGCTTGCCAGCCTGCTGAACAACACAAGGCCCAACCAAAGCCGGGTAGATGGCGCGCGCGGCACACTGGACATCCTCAAGACCCAACTTGCCAGCCTCAACAACAAGATGACCGATGTCAGCCAGGGCGCAAACTCATTGGCCGAACTGGCCGCCCGCATCCAGATCGCCCAGGCCGACCTCGCCTCGCGCGACTTGATGCTGCAATCGGCGCTGCAACAGATGGAACAGGCGCGCGTCGAAGCCTCGCGGCAGGTGCGCTACCTCACTGTCGCAGTTGAACCCATCGCACCCGAAGAACCGACCTATCCCCGCGCATTCGAAAACACGATCTTGGCTTTCCTCGTCTTTGCAGGCATCTACCTGATGATCTCGCTCACTGCGTCGATCCTCAGAGAACAAGTGACAAGCTGATATGAAACACGTTGACGTCGCCGGTCTGACCATCGGCAATGACCGGCCCCTGACAGTCATCGCTGGGCCATGCGCCCTCGAAAGCGTCGATCTTGGCCAAGAGATCGCGGGCCGCATGAAAGAGGTCTGCGAAGCCGCAGGCGCGCAATACATCTTCAAGGCAAGCTACGACAAAGCAAACCGCACCTCGCTCACCGGCGGACGCGGGCTTGGCCTCGACGAAGGGCTCAAGGCCCTGCAGTCGGTCAAGGACGCCATCGGCGTTCCGGTCCTGACGGATGTGCACACCGAAGCCCAATGTGCCCCCGTGGCCGAGGTGGCCGACATCTTGCAAATCCCCGCCTTTCTCTGCCGCCAGACCGACATGCTGCTGGCCGCGGGCAACACCGGCGCGGTCGTAAATATCAAAAAGGGGCAATTCCTCGCCCCCTGGGAAATGCCCAACATCGTGACCAAGGTGGAAAGCACCGGCAACACCCGCATCCTTTTGACCGAACGGGGCACATCCTTTGGCTACAACACGCTTGTGGCCGACATGCGGTCACTGCCGCAGATGGCCCAGACGGGCTATCCGGTCGTGATGGACGCGACGCACTCGGTCCAGCAACCGGGGGGCAAGGGCGGATCATCGGGCGGGCAGCGCGAATTCGCACCTGTGATGGCGCGGGCCGCTGTCGCCATCGGCGTCGGCGCGGTCTTCATCGAAACGCATCCCGATCCCGACACCGCACCGTCGGACGGGCCCAACATGATTTACCTCGACCAGATGCCAGCCCTCATCGACACGCTCATGCAATTCGACGCGCTGGCCAAGGCGCGGCCTATGACCTTTTAACGTCAAGAGTATTCAAAATGATCAAACCCGCCGCAACCGTGACCCAAAACACCTGGGAATTCCTGCGCGACCCGATGATCACGCCAACCGGCTTTCGCGAATATGACGCCCGTTGGAAATATCCCGATCAAATCAACTTGCCGGGGATCACCGCGCTTGGGCTTGGTCTCGGCACACAGATGCGACAGCGCGGGATTGAACCGGTCATCGCGGTTGGCAACGACTACCGTGACTATTCCCTGTCGATTAAAAACGCGCTCGTGGTTGGCCTGATGCAGGCGGGCATCTACGTCAAGGATATCGGCCCTGCGCTCTCACCCATGGCCTATTTCGCGCAGTTTCACCTGGACGTGCCAGCCGTGGCCATGGTCACAGCCAGCCATAACCCAAACGGCTGGACCGGGGTCAAAATGGGGTTCGAGCGGCCCCTGACGCACGGCCCGGACGAAATGTCCGAACTCAGGGACATCGTGCTTCAGGGTCTCGGCAAACCACACGCAGGCGGCGGGTACGAATTCGTGGACGGTGTGCGCGAGGCCTATCTCGACGACCTCGCCCGCGACTTCAAGATGACGCGCAAACTCAAAGTCGTCTGCGCCACAGGCAACGGCACTGCCGCCGCCTTTGCCCCTGACCTCCTGCGCCGCATCGGGGTCGAGGTGGTCGAACAACACGCAACGCTCGAATACACCTTCCCGAACTACAATCCCAACCCCGAAGCCATGGAGATGCTGCACGACATGGCCGCGTGCGTAAAAGCCTCCGGTGCCGACCTCGCCCTTGGCTTTGACGGCGATGGCGACCGCTGCGGCGTGGTCGATGACGAAGGCGAAGAGATTTTTGCCGACAAGGTGGGCGTGATCCTCGCCCGCGACCTGTCAAAGCTGCACCCCGGTGCAACCTTTGTGGCAGATGTCAAATCCACTGGTCTCTTTGCGTCCGACCCGGAATTGCAGGCACTCGGTGCCACGACCGACTACTGGAAGACGGGCCATAGCCACATGAAACGGCGGGTCAAAGAGCTTGGCGCGCTCGCCGGGTTCGAAAAATCAGGGCACTACTTCCTCGCAGAACCCGTGGGGCGCGGCTATGACTGCGGTATGCGGGTCGCGGTCGAGTTGTGCAAGCTGATGGATCGCAATCCAGACATGACAATGTCGGATTTGCGCCGCGCACTGCCCAGAACGTGGTCCACGCCTACAATGTCACCTTACGCAGCCGATACCGAAAAATATGCCATCCTCGACCGCATCGTCGCCCGGCTCAAGGCGATGAGCGCAAGCGAAGAGCCCATCGCAGGTCGCGCAATCAAAGACATTGTCACAGTCAACGGTGCGCGCATCATCCTCGACAACGGCGCTTGGGGTCTGGTCCGCGCCTCGTCAAATACACCGAACCTCGTTGTTGTGTGCGAAAGCCCCGAAAGTGAGGATGAACTCAGGGCGATCTTCAAAGCCATCGACACCGTCATCCGAACCGAACCGGGCGTCGGAGACTACGACCAGACTTTCTGAGTCAAGGCCGGTTCGGTGCTCTCCGGATCGACAACAGGCCTTGCGAGGGGCCACAAGCCACGTGCCTCGATACGACAACCGTCCCATATCCAGCCGTCAGCCAGACACCTATTGGCACACATCCAAAGCCCGCCCGCTCACCAAAAAACAATGCCGCCCGCCTTCGCAGGCAGCTTGTCAGAAATCCGGTTAAAATCATCCTACCGCGGCGCACGCAGAGTCAAGCCTTTGAAGTCGCAGCAAATCTCGCAAACCATTGAAATACCGTAACCTGACCGAAAACGCTGTCCCCGCGGGGACAAATCAGTCAAACAGGCTTCTCAGCCCCTTTTTGACCTCATCTTCCAGCTTCTGCTTGGCGGCATCCTCAAGGTCTTGCCCCTGATCCGTGACGCCAAGTTCATCGGCCACCTTCTCTCGCACCCGCTGCTCGGCCTTGGCTTTCAGAGCTTCCTTTTCAGCCTCCAGCTTTTCGTCCAGACGCAAGTCAATCGCAGCATCAAGATCGGGTAGGATTTTCGGGTCCGCCCATGGCCCCCGGATGCGAACAGGGATCGCCAGATCCGGCCCGTCCTCCCCTTTCAGCGCCGTCGGCGTGAACAGGTAGTCGATGTCCTGCGCGCCCAATCCGATCCGCCCATTCCCCCGCGCCTCGAAGCTGCGCAGCACGACCAGAAGGTCATCGTTGAAAAGATTGCCGCCCTCCATGCGATAGCTCGCGCTCATGGCGTCAAACACAGTGGTGCGCCCGTTTCCACGGCCAAACTTCAGCAGGCCATCCAGATCAATGCCTTCAATAGTGCCCTGCGCGACGTTGAACGCGCCGTTCCCCGACAACGACCGCATGATCGCATCCACGTTTTGCCCAACGCCCAAGAACCTCAGATCCATGTCAGCCTTGCCGGTCAGCATCCCAAGATCGGCTGCATCCCTCAGGAATGGCTGCAATGACAGCCCGCGCATGTTCATGTTGCCGCCCACGCTCAGCCCCGAACGGTTGTTGACCACGAACTCGCCCACAAGCGTCCCGCCATAGGCCGCCACCTCGCGCAGCTCAAACACCATGCGGCTGCGGTCATTCCGCAAAAGCGTGCGGGTCTGATCCAGCTTGAACTGGCCGAGGTCGATGGAAGATGCGGTCAGCGCAATCTCTCCATTGAAAGCCGCCAACCCGCTCGCATCAATAGGGTCTTTGGGCCATCCCCCGCCAGCGGGCGCCGGGGCCGACGCGCCTCCGCCTGCCGGGGCAGAGCCGCCGGTTGCACCGCTAAGATCAAGCGCGCCTGCGTTGAACTGCGCGTTTACGACAGGCGTTCCGTTCAGGCTGATATCAGCCGCTCCGTTGATTGCATTCCCGCCCAGATCAGCGCGCAGATCGCGCAAAGACAAGCGCCGGTCCGAGGTCAAGGTCAGCTGCGTTGTCATCGAAACCGACTGGCCAAGCTTGGGCGGCAAACCGGGCGCAGGTAGGCCGAGGGCCGCCATGAAGGCATCGGTGTTGGGAAGATCGAGCCCCAAGCCCCCCGCAACGTCCCCTGCCGTGCTCGCCCGACCGTCGAGCGTGACGCGCCCACCGCCCGCTTCCACAGTCGCGTTCACAGGCTGCACCTGACCGGTGATGAAACCAGCGAACCCGCCGATGGTCGCCTCTACCTGCACCTCTGTCCCCGCGGGGCGCAGGGTGGCTGCGATGGTGGCGGGCCCCAACCGTTCGGGCCAGTCGAGGGTCAGGTCCACGCCGGAGTAAGACACAAGATCGGCCCCCTCGGCATCATAGATCAGGGTGGCATCCGTCACTTCGATCTTCTGGATCGACAACGCCTGTGGCGGCGAGGTCGTGGTGGTTGGCGCAGGCGTCTCCGCCTCGATCTGCGCCTCACCGCTGGCGTCTGTAAACACCCAACTTGCCCGCCCATCAGCGCGGCTTTCGAGACGGATCGTGGGGCGCGTCGCCTCGACATTGGTGATGCGGATCTCGCGGTCGCGGATATAGGCCATCAGGTCCACGCCAATCGCTGCATTCTCGGCCGTAAGCATCGGCCCCTGTTCGGACCATTCGGCATTGCCGACCTCAAGTCCGTCAGCACGCACCCCGAGCACCGGCCAGAGGGTCATGGAGACGCCGGTGATTGTCACGTCGCGGCCTGTTGCCTTACGGATCTGGTCGGCGGCGATGGCGCCGATGCGGTCGGCAGGCAGCAGGAAGATGGACCCGATCGCCACAAGCGACAGGACGAGGACGAACCCGATCAGGCGGATGATCCATTTCATTGCGACTGCTCCAGTTCTGATGACGTGTTGACATCAGCCTAACGCAGCGTGCGGTCGCACCCCAACACTTTTCCCGCCTTTTCGTGGGGGCGGAGTTCACATATGAGGCAGGGCATGAGCCAGAACCCGCCTGACCTTCGCCCAGATCTTGCACCCCGCGCCAAGCTGGATGGCACGCGCCGTCCCGGCCAGCCGACCATCGGGATGGTATCACTTGGCTGCCCCAAGGCGCTGGTGGACAGCGAGCGCATCCTGACCCGGTTGCGGGCCGAAGGCTACGGCATCTCGCCCGACTACAGCGGAGCGGATGCGGTGATCGTGAACACCTGCGGGTTTCTGGACAGTGCCAAGGCAGAAAGCCTGGAAGCCATTAGCGAGGCGCTGGACGAGAACGGGCGCGTGATCGTGACTGGCTGTCTGGGCGCTGAGCCGGAATACATCACCGGGGCGCATCCCAAGGTTCTGGCTGTGACCGGACCGCATCAATATGAGCAGGTGCTGGATGCGGTGCATGCCGCCGTCCCGCCTGACCCGGACCCTTTTGTTGACCTGCTGCCAGCAAGCGGTGTGAGCCTGACACCCCGGCATTTCAGTTACCTCAAGATTTCAGAGGGCTGCAATCACAAGTGCAAGTTCTGCATCATTCCGGATATGCGCGGGCGGCTTGCCTCTCGTCCGGCCCATGCGGTCGTGCGCGAGGCGGAAAAGCTGGTCAAGGCGGGCGTCAAGGAACTGTTGGTGATTTCGCAGGACACCTCGGCCTATGGCGTGGACATCAAACACGCGGAAGACAAAGAGCATCGGGCGCATATCACTGATCTGGCACGCGATCTGGGGTCGCTCGGCGCTTGGATTCGCTTGCACTATGTCTACCCTTATCCACATGTGCGTGAGCTTATTCCGTTGATGGCCGAGGGGTTGGTCTTGCCATATCTCGACATTCCCTTCCAACATGCCCACACCGACACGCTGCGGCGCATGGCGCGGCCTGCCGCGGCAGAACGGACGCTGGACCGGATCGCGGAATGGCGGTCGATTTGTCCCGAGATCACGTTGCGGTCCACGTTTATCGTTGGCTACCCGGGAGAGACTGAGGAAGAATTCCAAACCCTGCTTGACTGGATGGACGAGGCGCAACTGGATCGCGTGGGCTGCTTTCAATACGAAAATGTCGATGGCGCGCGGTCGAACGCGCTGCCGGATCATGTGGCACCAGAGATCAAGCAGGAGCGCTGGGAGCGGTTCATGGAGAAGGCGGCAGCCATTTCCGAGGCGAAGCTGGCCGCGAAAGTGGGGCGCCGCATGGATGTGATCGTGGACGAGGTCGATGACGAGGCGGCCACCTGTCGGACCAAGGCGGATGCGCCCGAAATTGATGGCAACCTGTTCATCGACGAAGGGTTCGAGCGCCTGAACCCCGGCGACATTATCGCGGTCGAGGTGGACGAGGCGAGCGACTACGATCTGTGGGGCAAGCTGGTCTAAGGCGGATCAAGATCCGCCTTACGATGAGCGCTTTGCCCTCTGTTTCAATGAGTTGAGCAGCGTAAGGCGCACGTGATTCTGCGCCTTGGTTGAAATTTACGTCAAATGTTCTATATTTGTTCTCCGCGATAGGAGAACAGTCATGTCGATCCATCCAACCCTTCCCGGCCTGTTTGAGCCGATCCAGACCGCCCTGCCCCTTGATGCAGAGCCAGCGACAGAAAAGCAGATCGCCTATGCCCGCAGCCTAGCCGCGCGCACCGGGCGGGCCGTGCCAACGGCGCTGTTTGCGGACAAGGCGGGGCTGTCGGCATGGATTGATCAGGCCAAGCCAAAGGCACCCGAGGGGCGCTTTGCCGCCTATCCAAGTGCCAAGCAGGTGCAGTTTGCAGAACGTATTGCGCGGCTGAAGCGGCGCCAGATCCCTGCGGAGTGCTTCAAGGACAAGGTGATGATGTCGCGCTGGATTGACGGGAACAAGCCGCGGTAGGTTGCGACCGTTTGTCTATGGGCGCAGCTTTGCGCGCGCCTATCTGTTTGGCATGAGTGATGACACCCGCGTTCTGTACAATGCCGACTGCCCGGTCTGCAATTTCGAGATCAGCCACTATGCCAAGTATAGTGGCGAACGTTCCCTGCCCATTCGGTTCGAGGACCTGAACCAGGCCGAGATGGCCGATTGGGGGATGGATCGGGATGCGGCTGCGCGGCGGCTGTATGTGCTGAAAGACGGGCAGATGTATTCCGGCATCCCGGCCTTTATCGTGTTGTGGCAGGACATGCCGCGCTATCGGTGGCTGGCGCGGATCGTGGCCTTGCCGGGCGTGCATTGGCTGGCGTCAAAGGCCTATGATCACGTGCTGGCCCCGCTGATCTATCGCTGGCATCTGCGTCGCCAAAGGGCAGCAACGTCAACCACTTCGTGAGGATTTGTGCATAGACTGGTGGCGTTACTGTCGTCAGGTTGCGCGCATGCCTTACCCACATTCCGCCCGTGAAACGATTGCCGATGCGTCGGTCCATGTCCTTGGTCTGGGGGCGGGTGTCACTGGCGCTGCGATGCTGGTCGTGCATGTGGCGCAGACACAAGGTGCAGCGCAGATCGCCGCCACGAGCGTCTATGCAGGGCTTGCAGTCTTTGCGCTGCTTGCGTCGGCCTTGTACCATTTGCTGCCATGGGAGGCGTCGCGTCCGGTATTTCACCGGATTGATCACGCGGCCATTTACCTGAAGATCGCAGGGACTTACACGCCGTTGGTCGTGCTGATCGGGTCAGCCTTTGCCTATGTGGTTTTGGCGGCGGTGTGGGTTGTGGCAATGATCGGTGCGGTGGCGAAGTTGAGCTTTTGGGCGACGGATGCGCGGGGATCGCTGGCGCTTTACCTGGCGATGGGCTGGGCGAGCGTGCTGTTGATCTGGCCGATGTGGCAGGCATTGCCCGGTGCGTCCACCGCGCTGATCATCGCGGGCGGCGGGCTTTATTCGCTGGGCACGGTGTTTTACGCGGCCAAGGCGCTGCGGTTTCAGAACGCGATCTGGCACAGTTTCGTGCTGGCTGCGTCTGCCTGTTTCTTTGGGGCCGTGGCGTTCGGCGTGTCAGTCTGAGCGCTTTGCCAGGTCGGCAAAGACATCGGCGTTGCGGCAGTAGCCCGGGGTTTCCGAAACGGTTCCCTGTTGCGCTTGCAGCCACTTTTCACAGGCCTCCGGTTTCGTGCAGCCCACGCAGTTCAGCACAATGTCCGAGATGTCGGCAGGCGTGAGTTGGGCGCGCAGCGCGGCTTCTTCGAGGTCGACCCCGCGGGCGGTGGCCATGCGGTCGACAAGATCGGCGTGGGTCTTGAGGCGGGCATCGGTCATTTGGGTCGTCCTTTCGAGTGGATAAGGATGCCCCTACTGTGCCGGACCGGGCCGCTGCCCAGCATTGATCCAGGTCAAATCTGGTCGAGATAGGCACGCACGCAGGTTTGCACATGGCGAAAGCGGTCGCCGCCCAGGTGCTTGCCGCCGTACCAGCGGGTGACGATGACAGCGTGATCTGTCAGACCCTCGCGTTCGAGCATGCGCAGGATGACCATGCCCGCGCCCGCCTCGCCATCATCGCCCTTGATCGCGCCGCCGTTGGACAGCACCGCGCCCCATGTGTTGTGGGTGGCCTTGGCATAGGTGCGGTCGCGCTTGAGCGTCTTGAGTGCGCCGTCAATTTCCCCCCGCGATGTGACGGGGCAGCCGGATACCGCATATTTCGAGCCACGGTCCGTCAGAATGTGACCAAGCTGCTTCAAGGTCGGGTTTCCCAGACCCGACAGACGGGTCCGCATGTGCTAGCCATGCGCCATTGATTTAAGACTGAGCATTTCAACCCGGGGTACTTTCCCATGACCTTTTTACTTTTACCCTCCCTCGCGATTTACGAGGTTGTCGACATCCTGGGCTTCGCCCTGTATGTCACGAATTACAGCCTGTTGACGACCCGCTGCCTGAGCAGCGACTGCCTTGCGTATTTCACGATCAACCTTGTGGCGGCAAGCTGCGTGCTGATGGGGCTGATGGCCAGCTTCAACCTGGCCGCAGCGATGCTGCAGGTGTTCTGGGTCGCCATGTCGATTGTCGGCATCCTTGTCCGGCTTCGGGGACGTCGGAGCCGACAGACCGTTTAGAGCGCTGCTGCCGTCCTGCGCACGATCTCAAGCCGTTGCGCGTTGGGCGGGTGGGTGCCCAGGAACCGGTCACCCGGATCGGGGATGCGGTTGAAGAACTGGGAGCCACGGACCGGATCGTACCCAGCGCGCGCGGTCAGGATCGTGCCCAGCGCGTCGGCCTCAAGTTCAAAATCCTTGGAATAGGTTCGCGCGCCGACCTGCGCACCAATTCGTTGGGCGGCTTGGGGATCACCGCCGATGGCGGTTGCCAAGCCGCCGAAAATCACGGCACCGGCTGCAGCGTTCTCGCGTTGGCGGGCGATGTGGCCGCGGACATGGTGCGCTGCCTCGTGGCCCATGACAAAGGCCAGTTCATCCACATTCCGGGCATCGTCGATCAGCGATTGTGTGAAAACAATGATCGGGCGCCCGTCGTCATCCAGCGTCTGGAAGGCATTTGCGGGCACACCGGCACGATCGTCCACAAGGATCTTGAAATCGCAGTTCACATTGCGGGTCCGGGCGCGGCATTCGCGCTCGGCCACGGGCTCGACCCTTTGGACAACCTCGGCAAAGGCGCGGGCGGATTGCTGGCGTGTGCGCAACTCATCCGGCACCTCTGTCGGTGCGGCCACGGTTGTCGGCGCAGACGTATCCGTTGGTGCGGATGTCACAATCACGTCGTCACATGCTGCAACAAAGGCCAAGGCCGTCAAGGCAACCAAGAAGCGAGAAATCAAACCGATGTCCTTTCACGATCCAACGGCGTAAAGCATATCATGCGCGGGGGCAGCTTCCAGCCTAGTTCACGCAGCCGTGTGCTCTATGCAACGGTTTGCGCATGGAATAGGCTTTGCACATGTTTACAATTGAGCATGAATTTGACGCCTCGGTGATCACGCTTGTGGATGATGGCGCGGCCCCTTTGCAGGAAGATGTGGTGATCAACGCCTTTGCCGAGGTGATCACCGTGGAGCAATACGACCCGCGCAGCGATAGCGTGGTCAAGATCACCCTGTCACCTGAACAAGCCCGCGATCTGGCCGCCGCCCTCGATTTGCCAGAAGGCGTCTATCAATTGCGCAAAGAGCCCAAGTGAAAGGCTCTGGACCCTTGACCTGTCTCTGCTAGCCTGCCCGAACGTCAGGGGAGGACAGTGATGGCAACCGGAACGAATGTGCGCACCTATTACAAGGGTGCCTGGCACGATGATGATGTGGCGGTCATGCGGGCCGCAGATCACGGCAGCTGGCTGGGCACGACCGTATTTGACGGTGCGCGCTACGTGAATGGATTGGCCCCCGATCTTGAGGCCCATTGCGCGCGCGTGAACCGGTCCGCCGAAGCCCTGATGATCACTCCGACCATTACCACCGAAGACATGGTGACCATGGTGCGCGAGGGGCTTGAGGCATATGGCCCGGATCAGGCCGTATACATACGGCCGATGTATTGGGCGCTGGACGGGGGCGAACTGGGGATTGTGCCCAAGGAAGGGGCCACCGGCTTTGCCATCAGCCTGGAGCAGATCCCGATGGCGCCCGAAAGCGCATCGACAACGCTCGCACGCACGCGGTTTCGCCGTCCGGTTCTTGAGGACAATGTCGTCAACGCCAAGGCCGGGTGCCTATACCCCAACAACGCAAGGATGCTGGCCGAGGTCCGCGCCCGCGGCTTTGGCAATGCGCTGGTGGCCGACGCCATCGGCAATGTGGCCGAAAGTGCGACGGCCAACGTGTTTATGGTCAAGGACGGTGTTGCATTCACCCCTATCCCGAACGGGACATTTTTGGCTGGGATCACCCGTGCGCGGCATATGGAGAACATGCGCGCCGATGGGATTGAAGTGGTGGAGAAGGTGCTCTCTTTCGCCGATTTCGAGGATGCGGACGAGGTGTTCATGTCCGGGAACATGATGAAGGTGACGCCTGTATCGGCCTTCGAGGATACGTCATATCAAGTGGGCCCGATCACCCGCCGGGTGCGCGAAATGTATTGGGACTGGGCCGCCAGCAATGGCTAAGCCCGTCGAATTCTGGTTCGAATTTGCCAGCACATACAGTTATTTGGCGGCCGCCCGCGTTGAGGATGCCTGTGCCGAGGCGGGTGTGCCGCTGATCTGGCGGTCGTTCCTGTTGGGGCCGGTCTTTGCCGCGCAGGGCATGAACGACTCGCCCTTCAATATGTACCCGGTGAAGGGCGCATACATGTGGACCGACATGGCGCGCTGTTGCGATGATTTGGGGCTGCCTTTTGTCAAACCGTCCTCGTTTCCCCGTGGCAGTCTGCTGGCGGCACGGATCGCGGCGGCGCATGCGGACGCCCCTTGGGTCGGGGAGTTTGTGCGCGCCGTCTATCATGCGAATTTCGCCGAGGATCGGAATATTGCCGATGACGGCGTGATCGCAGACATCCTGGACGGGATCGGGCAGGACAGTGCCGCCGTCTGTGCGGCAGCCACTGCGCCTGAGGGCAAGGCCCGTTTGCGCGCCGCCACCGAAGAGGCATTGGAGCGTGGCCTGTTTGGCGCGCCCAGCTTCATCGTGGGGGGTGCGATGTTCTGGGGAAACGACCGGCTGGAGCAGGCTTTGCGCCATGCGCGCGCAGCTTGACACGGTCGGGATTGCGTAGGGGCGGACCTTGGGCCATTGTGCCCGAACTGAGCCGGAGGACCCGATGCGCAAATTCCTGGTGGTGCTGGATGACAGCCGAGAGTGCCTGAACGCAATGCGCTTTGCCGCGATGCGCGCCAGCCATACGGGCGGGGGTGTTGCCATCCTGTCGGTGATCCCGCCCGATGAGTTCAACCACTGGATCGGCGTGGGCAACGTCATGCGCGAGGAATCCCGCGAGCGCATCCACGCCCATTTCGAGGTTTTTGCCAAGTGGATGCGCGACAAGCAGGGGATTGATCCAGAACTGGTCATTCGCGAAGGCCAACCGGTGGACGAGATCATGGCGCAGGTCCATGACGACCCAGAGATTGGGGTGCTGGTGCTGGGTGCGGGCACGGACAAGAAGGGCCCCGGCCCGCTCGTCACGCAGCTTAGCCGCAATGCGGGTGCCCTGCCCATTCCAATCACCATTGTGCCGGGCGATCTGAGTAAGGAAAAGCTCGAAGCGATCACCTAGGACGCGACGGCCAGGTCACGCAGGTCTGGCGGCAGCCGTCCAAAACGCGCGACCGGGTGCGCGGTGGGGCCGTAGGCTGTGTTCGCCGCCGCGTTGCGCAGGCCGGGCATGAGGCGGATCAGGTCGCGCATTGCCGTGGGTCCGATTGACAAAAGGCCCCAGGGGCCGGGATAGAAGCTTTCACATGCAACCCCATCGGCCAGGATCAGGTCGTGGCTGTCCAGAAGCAGGTGATAGTAGGTCACCGCCCGTACGCCGTGCGCCACCCGCACCGTCCCCCCCTGCAGCCGCGCCAGATGCCCGGCGCGCACGAGCTGTGTCTGGCCCGGCGCGGTGTCGAGCGCCAGCGCATGTTGTGCAGACAGCCGCAGCGACCGGCTGTTGCCGAAGGTACCCGGTGCGATATGGATTGGGCGCAGCATCGGGTTTGTCGCAAGCTCATGCTGATCAACCGATCGCGTGCCGACCCAGCGGATAGGTCGCAGGCCGTTGTCCCGCGTCTGTACGCGGTCGCCAGGTTTCAACATCTCGACCGGCACAGCCCCCTTCGCCGTAGCAATCCGGGTGCCTGCGGTAAAGCAGGGTATACCGGCGGAGTTCAGCTGTTGGACCGATGACATCTGCGCGGGCGACACGCCCTGCAAGACGATGGTTTCACCCTCGGGGAAGGTCAGCTTGGCGTTGCCGTTGCCGTCATCCGACACCACCACGTCAAAGGCGTTTACCGGGCGACCCTCAAGCGTGCGCAACTCCGACACATCGAGTTGGTCGTTGTATGAGCCATCGTTGTCATCGTCGCTGATGTCAAAATCGGTGACGGTCGTCGCGCCGTCCTGTGACTGGACAAAGGTGTCGTCGCCAGCGCCGCCCGTAACGGTATCGCTGCCGGTGCCGCCGTCGATGGTGTCGTCACCTGCACCGCCGGTGATCGAGTCGTCCCCCGCACCGCCGCTGAGCTGGTCGTTGCCGCCCTCCCCATGGATTGTGTCGTTGTCGGTGCCCCCATCGACCGTATCGTCCCCGTCTCCGGCATAGATCAGGTCGCGTCCAGATCCGCCGGTGACCTGATCGTTGCCGACCCCACCGTAGATCGTGTCGTTGCCATCGCCACCGTGAATGGTGTCGTCACCCTCCGAGCCGTGCAACTCGTCGTCGCCGGTGCCGCCGTCGATGTAGTCGTCACCCCATCCGGCGTAGACCTTGTCGTCGCCAGCCCCCGCGTCGATGGTGTCGTCGTAGTCGTATTCTGGATTGCCCGCCGTCTCATCGATGGTGTCGTTGCCCTCGCCCCCGCGCACCGAGTCACCGCCACGTCCATAGGCGATGTAGTCGTCGCCTGAACCACCATCGATAGTGTCGCGCCCTTCCCCACCGTAGAGATTGTCATTGCCCGCGCCGCCATCAATGTAGTCATCGCCACCGTCGCCATGCACGGTGTCATTGCTGTCCCCGGCAAAAGCGTAGTCGTCATATGCCCCGCCGTCATAGGTATTGGCATCATCGGGATCATAGGTAGGATAGTGCAACTCGTCATAGCGCGGCTGGTTCGCGGTCACGACGTCGTTGGGCCCGGAATAATCATACGACACGCCCGGTACGATCTCACCATCCGCGACCCAGCCGGAATGCGCGCCATTGCTTTCAACTTTATAAAGCGTGATCGTGTTGCCGTCGCCGTCGGTCAGCGTCCAGCTTTCTTCCAGATAGACGTTGCCTTCGGCGATCAGGTTGCCCTGGGCGTCATATTTATGAGCGTATTGATCGTTGTCCCCGACTTCGTCCCCTTGGCCGTTGTCGTCGCCGTCAAACTGGACGCCGTTGTCGTATTCCTCGATCTCCCAGCGATACGCATCCTCGCTGGCGTCGAAGTTCGGGTCCAGCATCACCTTGTTATCCGGGGTGACGAAAAACGCATTCTGGGCGTAGCCGCCCACGGTGTAGAACGAACTCATTGCACTGCTCTTTTCTTTTTAATCTTTACGGTGGTGTAGACGCAGTGCCCAAAGGGTTGGCTAAACGGACAATTTTACGGGTCTGGTGGTCTCGCGCCGAATAGATTAGAATGATTCCAAACCTTGACACTCGGGCGGGCGGTCCGCATATCCGAGTGGACCGCTCAGGAGTTGCCACATGTTCATCCAGACCGAATCCACACCGAACCCCGCCACGCTCAAGTTCCTGCCGGGTCAGACCGTACTTGAGATGGGCACCGCCGATTTCCCGACGGCAGAGGCCGCTGACAAGTCCCCGCTGGCGCAGCGTGTGTTCGCGGTCGAAGGTGTGACAGGCGTGTTCTTCGGCACCGATTTCGTGACCGTGACCAAAGCCGATGCCGTCGATTGGGATCACATCAAGCCTGCTCTGCTGGGTGCAATCATGGAGCATTTCCAATCCGGCCAACCCGTCATGAACGATGGCCATGCGCCTGCCTCCGGCCATGCCGAGCATGATGGTGAGGATGCCGCCGTGGTTGGCCAGATCAAGGAACTGCTCGACAGCCGTGTCCGTCCTGCCGTGGCGCAGGATGGTGGCGACATCACCTTCCACGGCTTTGACCGCGGTGTGGTGTACCTGCACATGCAGGGCGCTTGCGCGGGCTGCCCGTCTTCGACCCTGACGCTGAAGATGGGGATCGAGAACCTGCTGCGCCACTACATCCCCGAAGTGACAGAGGTGCGCCCGGTTGCCGTCTGAGCCGCTAACGGCGCAGTGTTATTGCGGCGCGTCGCGCCTGACATTGGATAAGCCACCGCTGACGGTGGCTTATTGCCATTGTAGCGATTGCCGCCGGTGGACCGGCGCGCCGGTCGCAGCCTTTGCCGCATTCGAGAGAAAAGACGTGGCGGGCCAGTTGCCCGACCCGTTTCGCGGCGCCCCCGGCGTGGAGCGTTGGACCTGTCCCACTTGTCACGCACCGCTCGCTGCCGCCTTCGACTACTTGCCGGAGCAGATCTATGTCCCCGTGGGGATCATAGATCAGGCGGACCGTTTGGTCCCCAAGATGCACAGCCATGCGAGCAGCGCCCTGCCCTGGCTCCACATCCATGACGATCTGCCACGGGCAGATGCGTCGGCACGCGACGCCCTGAATACGGCGGCTCAATGACCCTTCCGCTGATCCTTGGCTTTGACACCTCTGCCGCTCATTGCGCGGCTGCGCTTGTGCGCGGCGACACTGTTCTGGCGTCTGTGGGCGAGGACATGGCACGCGGTCAGGCCGAGCGCTTGATGGGCTTACTGGAAGAGGTGCTGTCAGATCAGGGCGTGACATGGGCCGATCTGGATGCGCTGGCGGTGGGGACGGGGCCCGGCAATTTCACAGGTATCCGCATCGGGGTGTCGGCAGCGCGCGGCTTGGCCTTGGGACTTCAGTGCCCGGCATATGGCGTCACCGGATTTGAGGCCCGAGACGCGCTCGCCCCGGCAGGGACAAGCGTGGCGATCCCCGCACCGCGCGACATGGTCTACATTATGGAGCATGCGGGGCCGAGACTTGTGCCAGCGGGCAGCATTGAGCAGCCGGCCCCGCATCCGTCCCCTTCGGATCTGGCAACGGCCATTGCCCGATGCGCTGTGCGGCGCTGGCCCGAAACGCCCCCTGCGCCTGCCCCGTTCTATGTGCGCGCACCAGATGCAGCCCCGGCGCGCGATGCGCCACCGACGATCCTGACATGAGCCCCGAGGAGCTTGCCGCCATTCACCGCGCCGCCTTTACCCAAGAGCGCGCTTGGGCGTCCAGCGAGTTCAGCGATCTGCTTGCGAATCCCCTGACCCACCTTGAGGCAGCCGCGCATGGATTTGCGTTGTGGCGCGGAATCGCCGGTGAAGCGGAACTGCTGACAATCGCCGTTGCACCTGTTGCGCAAGCCCGCGGGATCGGGACAGGCCTGATGACCACATGGATGTCCAAGGCGGCCAAGACATGCACCGAGGCTGTCCTGGATGTGGCGGCAGACAACATCTCCGCGCTCCGCCTGTATCAACACTACGGCTTTGAAACTATTGCAAAACGCCCGAATTATTACCGCCGCCCGGACGGTCATGCGGATGCCCTTATCATGCGCGCGCGCCTCCCCTTCCCTGTTTCAAAAAAATCCTCGGGGGAGCTTCGCCCCTAGGGCGAAGCGGGGGCAGACAGCCCCCCTGCTTACCCAAACAGCATTGCGCAAGGTCAGGTCCGTTCACACTTGCCCGATTGGTCAAAAAGCGGTTGACGCTCCCTCTGCCCTGCGGCCTAATTCGCCATGATCTTTTGATCCCGGGCGTTCGGTGCTCCGCTGCCACCGCCCCAACCACGAAAAACTGGGAGACCTGAATAATGACCATGATGCAGAAATTCCTTGGCGCGACTGCGGCCCTGGCCCTGTCCGCGGGTGCTGCGCTGGCTGAACCCGCGCTGATCTTCGATCTGGGCGGCAAGTTCGACAAATCCTTCAACGAAGCGGCATTTAATGGCGCACAACGCTGGGCCGAAGAGACCGGCAACAGCTTCCGCGAGATCGAGCTGCAATCCGAAGCGCAGCGCGAGCAGGCTCTGCGCCGCTTTGCTGAGTCCGGTGCCAACCCCATCGTCATGGCAGGTTTTGCATTCGCTGACGCACTGGGTCAGGTCGCCGCCGACTATCCCGACACTGCCTTTACCATCATCGACATGGTCGTGGACGCACCCAACGTGCGCTCTGTCGTGTTCAACGAGCATGAAGGCTCGTACCTCGTGGGCATGATGGCCGCCAAGGCGTCCGAGTCAGGCACCGTTGGTTTCATCGGCGGCATGGATATCCCGCTGATCCGCAAGTTCGCCTGTGGCTATGCCCAGGGCGTAATGGCAGTAAACCCCGACGCCACCGTCATCGCCAACATGACCGGCACGACCCCTGCCGCCTGGAACGACCCGGTGAAGGGTTCGGAACTGACAAAGGCGCAGATCAGCCAGGGCGCTGATGTGGTCTATGCCGCCGCTGGTGGCACCGGCGTGGGTGTGCTGCAAACCGCAGCCGACGAGGACATCCTGTCCATCGGTGTGGACAGCAACCAGAACTACCTGCACTCGGGCAAGGTTCTGACCTCCATGATGAAGCGCGTCGACAACGCTGTTTATCAGGCATTCCAGGATGGCCCGGGTATGGAAACCGGCTTCAACGTCATGGGCCTGGCCAATGGCGGCGTCGGCTATGCCATAGACGAGCACAACGAAGCGCTGGTCTCGGACGAGATGAAAGCCGCTGTTGACGCCGCTTCGGCCCAAATCGCGAGCGGCGAGCTGACCGTGCATGACTACATGTCCGACGACAGCTGCCCAGCACTGAGCTTCTAAGCTGCGCTTATGACTTCGGGGCCGTGCCACATCACCGTGGCGCGGCCCCTTTTCCAACCGAAGGCCCTTTGCCCATGACTGCCCCCGCCATTGAACTCAAAGGCATTTCCAAGGCCTTTGGCCCCGTGCAGGCCAACAAGGACATCTCGATCCGGGTCATGCCCGGCACCATCCACGGGATCATCGGAGAGAACGGCGCAGGAAAGTCGACGCTGATGTCGATCCTCTATGGGTTCTACAAGGCGGATGCGGGCGAGATTTTCATCTCGGGCAACAAGACCGAGATCC
Organism: Tateyamaria sp. ANG-S1; assembly: GCF_000814025.1. Taxonomy (GTDB): domain Bacteria; phylum Pseudomonadota; class Alphaproteobacteria; order Rhodobacterales; family Rhodobacteraceae; genus Tateyamaria. The sequence continues at coordinate 693,185 of NZ_JWLL01000003.1, forward strand.
CCGACAGCCAGGCCGCCATTGCCGCAGGCATCGGCATGGTGTTCCAGCACTTCAAGCTGGTCGAAAACTTCACCGTGCTGGAAAACATCATTCTGGGCGCCGAGGATGGCGGACTGCTGAAGCCGTCCTTGTCGAAAGCTCGCAAGACCCTGCTGGACCTTGAAAAAGAGTACGACCTGAAGGTCGATCCAGACGCCGTCATCGAAGAAATTGGCGTTGGCATGCAGCAGCGTGTCGAGATCCTCAAAGCCCTGTATCGACAGGCAAATATCCTGATCCTTGATGAGCCAACCGGAGTGCTGACACCTGCTGAGGCCGACCAATTGTTCCGCATCCTCGGGCGGCTGAAGGAAGAGGGCAAGACGATCATCCTGATCACCCACAAGCTGCGCGAGATCATGGACATCACCGACACTGTTAGTGTCATGCGGCGGGGCGAGATGACGGCCACCGTCAAGACCGCCGAGACCAGCCCGGAAGAGCTGGCGGAGCTTATGGTAGGCCGCAAGGTGCTGTTGCGCGTGGACAAGAAGCGCGCCACCCCGGGCGATGTGGTGCTGGACGTGCAGAACCTGAAAGTCGTTGACGATCAGGGTGTTGAGCGGCTGAAGGGCATCGACCTACAGGTCCGCGCGGGAGAGATTGTTGGCATCGCAGGCGTTGCAGGCAACGGGCAGTCCGAATTGCTTGAGGTGCTGGGCGGCTATGCGGACGCCACTGGTGTAGTCAAGTTGAAAGGCGCCCCCATCGATCTGACAGGCAAGCATTCGGACGGACGCTCGCGCCGGGACCGGGGCATCGCGCATGTGCCGGAGGACCGGCAGCGCGAGGGATTGATCATGGACTTTGCCGCGTGGGAGAACACCGCGTTCGGATATCACCGGGACGGTGCCTACACCTCCGGCCTTTTGTCCAATAACGCCGCCATCAAAGCCGATACGGCCGAAAAGATGGAGCGCTTTGACGTGCGCCCGCCGCACCCGCATCTCGCGGCCAAGAACTTTTCGGGCGGGAACCAGCAAAAGATCGTGCTCGCGCGTGAGATTGAGCGGAACCCGGACCTGCTGCTGATCGGCCAGCCCACGCGCGGCGTGGACATCGGCGCCATCGAGTTCATCCACCAGCAAATCGTGGCCCTGCGCGATCAGGGCAAGGCGATCCTGCTGGTGTCGGTTGAGTTGGAAGAGATCCTCGGCCTTGCCGACCGTGTTGCCGTCATGTTTGACGGGCAGATCATGGGCGAACGGCAGACCGACGCCACCGATGAAAAGGAACTGGGGCTGCTCATGGCGGGCATCACCGACACTGACAAGCCGCATACCATCGCCGAGATCGAAGCGAACCTCGCCCACGCCCATGGCGGCGACCCGCACAAGGAGACCTGATCCATGGACGTCATGCCCAAATGGGCCGAGGTGATCCTTGTCCCCCTGATTTCCCTGATCCTGGCCGCGATCCTGTCGGCGCTGGTCATCCTCGCCATCGGTGAGGACCCGGTGGCCGCTGTGAACCTGATGGTGACCGGCGCGCTTGGGTCAACCTATGGCTGGGGATATACGCTCTATTATGCCACGAACTTCATGTTTACCGGGCTGGCTGTGTCCGTCGCCTTTCACGCCGGGCTGTTCAATATCGGTGGTGAAGGCCAGGCGATGCTGGGCGGGCTGGGCGTGGCCCTTGTCCTGCTGTTCATACCATGGCCGCACTGGACCGTCGCGCTGTTGGCTGCGGCGCTTGGGGCGGCGGCCTTTGGCGCGCTTTGGGCAGCCATCCCTGCCTATTTGCAGGCCAAGCGCGGCAGCCATATCGTGATCACCACGATCATGTTCAACTTTATTGCTGCGGCTGTTCTGAACTACATGCTGGTGAACCAGTTGCGGCCCCAAGGGGCAATGGACCCGGCCACGGCGCGCTTTGCCGAGACCGTACACCTGCCCAACCTTCACCAGATGCTGGCCCCCATCGGGATCAACTTTTCCAAGGCTGCGCCCGCCAACGTGTCGCTGGTGATTGCAATCATCGCCTGCGTGCTTGTGTGGCTCTTAATCTGGCGCACGCCGCTTGGCCTTGAAATCCGGTCCTATGGCAAATCGGGGCGCGCCGCGAAATATGCGGGCATCGGGGCCGTGCGCATCACCATGGTGGCTATGCTAATCTCGGGCGCTTTGGCCGGGATGATGGCGATCAACAACGTGATGGGCGAGGCGGAGCGACTGGTGTTGAACGCTGTCGAGGGTGCAGGCTTCATCGGTATCGCGGTGGCCCTGATGGGCCGCAGCCACCCGTTCGGGGTATTTCTGGCCGCGATCCTCTTTGGCTTTCTGTACCAAGGCGGGGCGGAGCTGGCGCTGTGGACGTCAATCCCGCGCGAGCTGATTGTCGTTATTCAGGCGCTGGTGATCCTGTTCACCGGCGCACTCGACAATATGGTGCGGATGCCGCTGGAGCGGATATTCCTGGCCGCACGCAATGCACGGGCACCCAAGCGCGAACGCAAGCAGGCGGCGGAGTAGGACCATGGATATTCTCGCCCTTTTCGATCTTTCGGTCCTCGACTCAACCGTGCGCCTCGCGACGCCGCTGCTGCTGGCCTGCCTTGCAGGTCTGTTTTCCGAGCGAGCCGGTATTTTTGACATCGGCCTGGAAGGGAAGATGCTGTTTGCCGCGTTCTTCTCTGCTGCCGTTGCAGCGATGACCGGATCGGTGTGGTTGGGCCTGCTGGCTGGTATTGCGTCGTCCATGGCCCTGTCGGGCATCCACGGCCTTGCCTCCATCACCTTCCGTGGCAACCAGTTGATTTCGGGCGTGGCCATCAACTTCCTGGCGGCTGGTCTGACCGTTCTGATCGCACAGGACTGGTTCCAGCAGGGCGGGCGCACCCCGTCGCTGATCGGCGGGGGACGGTTCGAGCCGATCATTTTGCCCTTTGCCGAGGCGGCGCGCAGCGTGCCCTTTATCGGGCCGATCTATGCCGAGCTGATCTCGGGCCATTCGATCCTTGTGTATGTCGCGCTTCTGGCTGTGCCGGGAACGTGGTGGCTGCTCTTCCGCACGCGCTTTGGTCTGCGCTTGCGGGCCGTGGGAGAGAACCCTGCGGCGGTGGATACAGCCGGTGTGTCTGTCGTGGGTCTGCGCTTTGTCGCTGTGGGCATCTGCGGCGTGCTGTGTGGGATCGCGGGGGCGTATCTGGCGACCGGTCTGCAAGCCGGTTTTGTCAAGGATATGACGGCCGGGCGCGGGTTCATCGCGCTGGCGGCGCTGATCTTTGCCAAGTGGCGGCCCTGGCATGCGCTGTGGGCGACGCTGCTGTTTGGGTATCTGCAGGCCATCGCGCTGCGGCCCGACATCATCGAAGGCGCTTTAGGCTTCCGGGTGCAGGTGCAGTTGCTGGATGCGCTGCCCTATATCCTAACGGTCGTGATCCTGGCCGGGTTCGTGGGCAAGGCGATCCCGCCGCGCGCGGGTGGCGAGCCCTATGTAAAGGAACGGTAGGCTTCAATCGCGGGGCGCATGCGTTTCTTGCCCCGCGATAGGTCCAGATTCCCAACAAACCTCAGCCCAGTTTGCTGCGCGGCGGCGTGACATCTTGATTTCCCATCCGCCCCCGTCCTAACAGTGGTCATGCAAATCTACCTGCCCATAGCCGAGGTATCGGTCAATGCGTTCCTCCTTTTGGGACTGGGCGGTATGGTGGGCATCCTTTCGGGTATGTTTGGCGTTGGTGGCGGGTTCCTGATGACGCCGCTGCTGTTCTTTATCGGCATCCCCCCTGCTGTCGCCGTTGCGACCGAGGCGAACCAGATCGTGGCGTCCTCCTTCTCGGGCGTGCTGGCGCATCTCAGGCGCAAGACAGTGGACCTGAGGATGGGGACCGTGCTGCTGATCGGCGGTCTCATAGGCGCGGCACTGGGCGTGCTTTTGTTCAACTATCTCAAGTCGCTGGGCCAGGTCGATCTGCTGGTTCGCCTGTGCTACGTGGTTTTCTTAGGTGTGATCGGCGCGCTGATGTTCGTCGAAAGCCTGAATGCGATCCGCAAGACGGCCAAGGGCGCGGTGATCCCCAAGCGCAAGAAGCATGGGTGGATCCACAAGCTGCCCTTCAAGATGCGCTTCCGCGTGTCGGGACTGTATATCTCGGTCATACCGCCGCTGCTGGTGGGGCTGTGCGTCGGTGTGCTTGCTGCGATCATGGGCGTCGGAGGCGGCTTTATCATGGTTCCGGCGATGATTTACCTGTTGGGCATGCCGACCAAGGTTGTTGTGGGCACGTCGCTGTTCCAGATCATCTTTGTCACCGCCTTTACCACGATGCTGCACGCCACCACGAACTACACGGTGGACATTGTCCTTGCTGTGCTGCTTTTGGTTGGCGGCGTTATTGGTGCGCAAATCGGGACGCGCATCGGTGTGCGCATGAAAGCGGAGCAATTGCGCATCCTGCTGGCTCTGATGGTGCTGGCGGTTTGCGGCAAACTGGCCCTTGATCTGCTGCTGATGCCGTCAGAATTGTATACCGTCGGCGCGGTGGAGGGGCACTGATGCTGCGTTGGCTGCTCATCGCGTTGCTCTTCGCTCTGCCCGTGCGGGCTGAGGAAGTTGTGCTGGGGCTGAGCCAGGACGAGGTGGCGATCACCACTAGCTTTGACGGCTCCGAAATACTGATCTTTGGCGCCGTCAAACGCGAGACAGCGATCCCCGAGGGCGAGCTGGGCGTTATCGTTACCATTGCAGGCCCGCCGGAGCCAATCACCGTCCGCCGCAAAGAGCGCCGCTTTGGGATCTGGGTCAACACCGATGCGGTCGAGATTGACGGCGCGCCCAGCTTTTACGCCGTGGCGACAAGCTCTCCGCTTGATGATGTTCTGGGCGTTCGCGACAATCTTGAACACAAAGTCTCCGTCCCCAGCATGCTGCGCGGGGTCGAAACGCCGAACACGGTTCTGGATGCCAGCGCCTACGTCGCGGCGCTGATCCGCATCAACACCAATGCCGGAACCTATCAACTGCTCGAAGACACAGTCATCGTTGACCAGGATACGCTATTTCGCACGCGCATCCGTCTGCCCGCGGCACTGACCGAAGGGGCATATGAAACCCGTATCTTTCTGACACGCGACGGACAGGTGATCGCAAGCTACGAAACTGCCATTGACGTGCGGAAGGTCGGGTTAGAACGGTGGCTCTTCACCCTGAGCCGCGAGAACCCGTTCTGGTACGGGATCATGTCATTGGCCATCGCCATTGCGGCGGGCTGGACCGCATCGGCCGCGTTTTCCCTGTTGCGCAACTAGCAGGCGGTGCGCAGTGCATGCGCACCCTACGCGGGGTCTTCAGCTGCAAGCGTGAGTTTGGCCGCAGGTACGCTGCGCAGATCATCGACACGCAACGGTCCTGAAGGTTTGGACAGCCGGTTGCGCACCACCCAGATCAACCGATCCTGTGCGCGCGTGATCGCGACATAGGCGAGACGCTTCCATAGCGGCTGCCCCGCCTCGGTGCGGTTCATCCGCGCCGCAGCATATAGGTCTGGTGCGAACACCTGCACGGTTTCCCACTGCGATCCTTGCGCCTTGTGGATCGTTACAGCTGCTCCGTGGAGAAATGTGGCCCCCATGCGGGCTGCATAGGGGATAAAGGGTTCTTCTTCGTCGGGTTTTTCTATCTTCACGATGGACGCGGCAGAGACCTGCGGGTCCTCGGCACCAATCACATGCAGCCGGGAAAAGCCGGGTTTGCGCCCCTCGCCCAAATAAACCACCTGCGCGCCCTTGATCAGCCCGCGCGCTTCAAGATCGAGCCGCTTCTTGCGGTGTTTCAAGGGCAATTCCAAACCATCGCAGATCAGCGGCTCCCCTTCCAGCAACCGATCCTGTGGTGCGTCGTAGACAGCGCGGAAGGCGTTGATCAGCCGGATGCGGGTGGCGTTGCGCCAGACGAGAACGGGGCTACGGGCCATCAGATCAACTTCGACCCGCTGGCCCCAGACGACGCGCTCGTCTTTGCTGGCCGCCTCCTCCACCATCTTTTCGAAACGGTAGAAGTCGACCTGCGGGTCGGCGAGCGCATGGGCAAGATCCAGGATCGGGTTGTCGGCCGCCTGCCGGTGAATGCGACCCAGGTTCATCACCCGCTTTTCAGGCAGCTTGTCGAACACCATGGCGCCAGACTGGTTTACGGGTGCCAACTGTGCAGGATCACCGAAGAGCAGCAGGGTCGGAAAGATGTCCTTGAGGTCCTCGAACTGCTTGTCGTCCAGCATCGACGCTTCGTCGATAAAGCCGATGTCGAGCGGTTCTTCACGCCGTTTCCAGCCGGTGATGAAATCGCTGCCGCGCAGACCGGCGGCGGCGAGGGCTCCAGGTATGGATTTATTCGACTGGTAGAACGCATGCGCACGATCCAGTGCTTCGTCGGTCAGCCCCTCGACCTCGGGCCGGTCACCGTTGCCTGCGAGCCATTCAGCGATGCGTTCGTATTCCGGGTCGTAGACTGGGGTATATAGGATACGGTGGATCGTGGTTGCTGGCACGCCGCGAAAGCGCAGGACGCTGGCCGCTTTGTTCGTCGGGGCAAGAATGGCAAGCGTGCGGCGGTCCTTGCGCTTGCGGGATTCGTAGTCACCCGAGACGACCTCGACCCCTGCCGCCTCAAGCGCCTTGTAGAGTTCCGAGAGCAGCAGTGTCTTGCCCGACCCGGCCTTGCCCGTGATCGCCATGACGGAAGTGGCAGAGGATTTGGGCGGCGTCAGAAGCGCGTCATCAAGGTCGATGCCCGCCCCGCGCAACATCTCGGTCACGGTGTCAAAGGCGGACGCCTGATCATCGGAAAGGGCAAGGGCGGTGGACATGCCGCGACCCTATAGACGGGGCGCGGCAGGTGCCAGCGGGATCAGGCGGTACGGGCGAGTTCCCGGCGGGATGTGGTGCCGAATGCGAGGTCGAACCACTGGCGCGAACGTTCCATAGGCACGCCGGCACGCTCAGCCACGGCAGCGGCGGCCGCTTCATCGAAATGCCACAAGCCCACGCTGATCTGATCGCGCCCCTCACCCGCGCTGCCAAGAACGTCGGGCGACGAACCGATCATGCGGTAGATGCGCACCATGCGCGCATCGAACACGCCCACGAAGTGCTCGACGCCGAAATTCTGCATGATCTCGCCCCCGCCCAGCATCAGGGCTGCGGCGACGTGGCTGCCCGCACCGCGGGTCAGGCAGAAGCGTGTGCATTCCCAGATGACAGGGCTGGTGATAGGGCCAGAGATCAGGTCGCCGAAATGCTCGTTCACCATGGTACGGCCTATCGTGGGTAGGAAGCGCATGGAGCCGCCGTGGGAACCATCGGGCTCTTCCCAGATGACATAGAGCGGGTTCAGGTCGTCATACTCGTCGCGCTCATAGCCGTCCTTGTCCACGTGTACGTCCCAGCCAAGGCGGGTTTTGAACTGATCCGCGCGGTCGCGAAACATGGTGCGGGCAAGTTTTGGGTGATCGCCAAGATCAGAGGCATAAACGTAACGCAGCATTTTTGGGTACTCCTTGTCAGACCGGGGCAGGTATGACCAAAAGACTACCGATGCGTGCGTTAGCGTCCAGAAATACAATCGTACGGAGAGTCGCCCTGACGGGCAACGCACACCGTTAAACCACGATCAACCCCCTGCTCATGGCCCGTGCAACGGCGTGTGTCGTGTTCATGGCGCCCAGTTTGAACCGGGCACTTTCGATGTAGACACGCAGCGTGTGCTCCGAGATCGACAGCGTGTCGGCCACTTGCGCGCGGCTGTATCCCATCGCCAGAAAGGTCATGGCGTCCACCTCGCGCGGGCTGAGTGCCTGGGATTGTTCGGGCGCCCGGTCCGGTTCGAATTCGAGCGCTTTTTCGTTAAATGTGTGGGCAATCAGGATCAGGTCGCGGCGATGCGCGTCTGTCCATGCGGCCCATACATCGTCGTCACACGAATGGCTTGTCGTAAAGAGCGCGAACTGTCCGTTCGGTCCCCGTATTGGAACAGAAAACCCCTGGTTTCCGACCCCGTGAGCGATGGCTTCGGCCTGAAACGTGCGGGCGGGTTTGCTGCTCCAATCCAGCCGCTTCCAATCGACCGGGTGAAACCGTTGAAAACACCCAAGAATAACCGGATCTACGCGCAGGTAGTTTTGCTCAAGATACCGGTCGCGCCATACATCCGAATATGTCCCGCAACCGTACTGATCCCCGGCGGAATCGACCCAGTGGTACACCACGTGATCAACGCCATAATGGTCGCGTATTTCCTCGGATGCAGACTGTAGGGCGGCGAGCCCCTCAGCTTGCTCCAAATCCTCCAAAATAGGTTCCAACGGCTGCCTCGCCGTCGTGACGCTGACCATCTCTTGTTTCCTTCATCGCGGCGATCTCGGCCATTGCGACGATTGCGGTGTCGTCCAACTGCTCGGCTAGGGCCGGCATGTCGTTGGCACGGGCAAATGTCTTTAGGTCCGTAAGAACGTCCAGTATCCAGTCACTTTTCATGGTCAGACTCACTCTCGAGTAGTTAATGAATGGTTAACACAACTATAGCATGTGTTAACTCCCGCTGAAAATTCACGTATTTCCACTCCCCAGAAATAGCGAGGCGGCATTTTCTAAGCTATTGATCCCATTTGTATGGGTCCAAAACGCAAAAATGCCCGCGAAACCATGAGGTGATTCGCGGGCATTTACACTCTTCTTAAACGTGTAGAGCGTTAACGCCGGGCCTCCACCGCATCTTCAAGCGTACGCAGACCGGTCTTGGGCGCCTGTACCAGCACAGACATGTTGCCGGGCTTGTGCTCGTTGCGCAGCATTTTCATGTGCGCTTCGCGCAGATCGTCCCAGGCGAACACTTCGGACATGCAGGGATCAAGACGACGCTCGACCATCAGGTGGTTGGCGGCGGCGGCTTGCTTGAGGTGCGCAAAGTGGCTGCCCTGCAGGCGCTTCTGGTGCATCCACATGTAGCGGACGTCGAAGGTGCAGTTGAAGCCAGTGGTGCCCGCGCAGATCACGACCATGCCGCCCTTCTTGCAGACCAGCGACGACACGGGGAATGTGCTTTCGCCAGGGTGTTCGAACACCATGTCGACATTCACACCCTTACCGGTGATGTCCCAAATCGCCTTTCCGAACTTGCGCGCCTCTTTCAACCAGGTCGCATATTCAGGCGTGTTGACCGTGGGCAGCTGACCCCAGCAGTTGAAGTCCTTGCGGTTGATGACGCCCTTGGCGCCCAGATCCATCACGAAGTCGCGCTTGGTCTCGTCCGAGATGACGCCAATCGCGTTCGCACCCGCCGTATTGATCAGCTGGATGGCGTAGGAGCCTAAGCCGCCCGACGCACCCCAGACAAGAACGTTCTGGCCGGGCTTGAGGTCATGGGGCTCGTGCCCAAACAGCATGCGATATGCAGTCGCCAGTGTCAGCGTGTAGCAGGCGCTCTCTTCCCAAGTCAGGTGCTTGGGTCGCGGCATCAATTGCTGCGCTTGCACATTGGTGAACTGGGCAAAGGAGCCATCAGGTGTCTCGTAGCCCCAGATGCGCTGCGTGTCCGAGTACATCGGATCGCCGCCGTTGCAGTGCTCGTCATCACCGTCGTCCTGATTGCAGTGGATGACCACCTCATCACCGACTTTCCAGCGCTTTACCTTGTCACCCACGGCCCACACAATGCCCGAGGCATCGGAACCGGCGATGTGGAACGGCTGGCCGTGCCCATCAAAGGGTGAAATCGGCTTGCCCAGCGACGCCCAAACGCCGTTGTAGTTCACACCGGCCGCCATAACCAAAACCAGAACCTCGTGGCTGTCGAGCGTAGGAACGTCCACCACTTCCAGCTGCATCGCCGTGTCCGGCTCACCATGACGTTCGCGGCGGATCGCCCATGCGTACATCTGTTTCGGGACATACCCCATGGGTGGGATTTCACCCATTTCGTAGAGGTCTTTTTCAGGTGCGTCGTAGGACGCGATGCCAGTGTCGAGTGCCATGTCAGCCTCCGGGTTAAGAATTCTGTGCCGCAGTGCAGAATCGACCGCGTTACGGCTGAATATGGCTCGTCACGAAATAAAGCAACATATACTTTGGTGTTTTTGTAATTTTATGACTTTGCGCGCGCAGCATCGCCGATGGTGATGCTGTCAGGATACAAATCGTCGATGGAATTGGCGTAAAAGCGGAAAAGCGCCTCTTCCTCGGCCTGCATAACCCAGGTGCCTGACACCTGCCGCACCATCCCACGCACCTCCATATCCGTCAGGGCGCGCAGGATGCGATCGCGCAGATCCTGATTGAGCAACGGGGGGCGCGTGCCCCGCTTTGGAGGCATTGCCGCCTTGACCTCGTGCACCAGGTCCAGATCTGCGATTGGATCAGGCGACATCAGGAACAACCGGCACAGTAAGGGGACAAAGGGCACTGGCATCACATCCTGAATACGGTCGCGCAGTGTTTCGGCCAGATGGTCAAGCTCCACATCATCGCCCAAAGCTGCCAGAGACACTGGCGGGCCAAAGACAACAGAGGCGGTGCCGAATTTGCGATACCGACGGGTCGCCCATTGCCACAAAAGACGCAGGATTGCGGCCATCACCACCGTGATGCTGACACCAAACCGCCTGTCCCCACGCGCATCGGCGGCGATCAGCACGCGATCCTCAAGTACTCGGTCGTAGTTGATCGCGACGGGAACAAACACGACATCGCGCTTTTCCGGATCGTAACCCTCAACCACATAGGACAAGAGCCCCTTTTTCAGCGGCATAAGCTTGCCGTTCACGCTCAGCCCGCCTTCGGGGAAAATCGCCTGGGTCACGCCCCCTTCGGTCGCCATCCGAACATAGCGGGCCAACACAGCGCTGTAGAGCGCGCCGCGCGACCTGCGCCGGATGAAATACGCGCCCATGGACTTGATCAGGCGCGACAGCGGCCAGACCCGTGCCCATTCCCCCACCGCGTAGCTGAGGGCGGAGGCCTGCGCCGCAAGATACGTGACCAGCACATAGTCCATGTTGCTGCGGTGGTTCATCACGAAGACGACTGTGGCGTTGGGATCTGCGCTTTGGATCTGCTGGTCGTTGTTCAGTCCGGTGCGCACATTATAGATCGCAGTAGCCAGCCACCGCGCCACCCGCGCCCCGAAGCTGAAATAGGTAAAGGCGGAGAAGCTGGGCACGATCTCGCGCGCGTAGCGACGCGCCTGTTCAAAGGCGACGTTTTCAGGCACGTCGTGCTGAGCAGCGTGCCGGACAATCGCTTCGGACACTTCGGGGTCGTAGATCAGGCGCTGGATCATGTCGTGCCTGAGTGCCAGCTTGAACGGCTCAATCGGTCGCGTCAGACGTTCATTCAGCTGCGCGACGGCCCGTTCCAGGCGGCGACGAAAGAACCAGCGGACCGACGGGAACAGGAAGTGCGAGGCAAAGGTCACAGCCGCGAACAGCACGATGAGCACAAAGAGCCAAAGGGGGAGTTCAACGGTTGTCATCATCGCGCGAACCCTCGCAGGCGTACAGGGTGGGGGCAAGGGAAATGGGCTGGCCTTTCGACGGCCCGCGCTAGAAAATGCCGCCATGTATAATGGAGATTCATTTCAGACACTGACTGTAGCGGGTCAGGCCGGCCTTGTTGCCGTATCCTTGCTGTTTTCAGTGCTGGCGCTGGGGTTCACGTGGGTGCTGGTGCAGCGCCGCCCGCTCATCATCCGCGTACCGGTCTGGCTGGTTGCCTTCATCACCTTCGTTTGGGCGTCCCCCCAAGGGTACTATACCTATTACCGCATGATCTTTGACGGCTTGCCCGCCCAGACCGTGATCCAGGCGCCACCACCACCCGAGGAGATCCTGGCGCTGCTCACGTTTACCGGGCCTGTGAGTTTGGCAGCGCACAGTATTGGCGTTCTGGGCTGGTTGATGTTCGTCGTCGCTGTCTGGCCGCAGCGCCGCAAATGCCGCAACGCAGCGGATTGACTGCGCCACATAATTACCTATACCTCCAACCAGACGAAATTTTGTTACGCGCCCGATTCACAGGAGACCACCTATGTCGCAGCCTGCACAGAAAGACCGCCCCTGGTTGATCCGCACCTATGCCGGGCACTCGACCGCTGCCGCCTCCAACGCTTTGTACCGGTCAAACCTCGCCAAAGGGCAGACCGGCTTGTCGGTCGCTTTCGATCTTCCGACACAGACGGGCTATGACAGCGATCACGTGCTGGCGCGCGGCGAAGTGGGCAAGGTCGGCGTGCCGGTCGCGCATCTGGGCGACATGCGCACGCTGTTCGATCAGATCCCGCTGGAACAAATGAACACGTCGATGACGATCAATGCGACAGCTCCGTGGCTGCTGTCACTCTATATCGCCGTGGCCGAGGAACAGGGCGCGGATGTGTCGAAGCTGCAAGGCACGGTGCAGAACGATCTGATCAAGGAATACCTGAGCCGCGGCACCTATATCTGCCCACCGAAACCGTCGCTGAAGATGATCGCTGACGTGGCCGAATACTGCTATACCAACGTGCCGAAATGGAACCCGATGAATGTGTGTTCCTATCACCTGCAAGAGGCGGGTGCGACGCCGGAACAGGAGTTGGCCTTTGCCCTTGCCACTGCCACTGCCGTTCTGGATGAATTGAAGCCGCGCATTGATCCAGCCGATTTTCCGGCCGTTGTGGGACGTATTTCCTTTTTCGTGAATGCGGGCATTCGATTTGTCACTGAGATGTGCAAAATGCGCGCATTCGTTGATCTGTGGGACGAGATTTGCGAGACGCGCTATGGCGTTACTGATCCGAAATTCCGCCGCTTCCGTTATGGGGTACAGGTCAATTCGCTTGGCCTGACCGAACAGCAGCCGGAAAACAACGTCTACCGTATTCTCATTGAAATGCTCGCAGTGACGCTGTCCAAAAAAGCGCGTGCGCGTGCTGTTCAATTGCCAGCCTGGAACGAGGCGCTTGGCCTGCCCCGCCCGTGGGATCAGCAATGGTCGATGCGTATGCAGCAGATCATGGCGTTTGAAACGGACCTGCTGGAATATGACGATCTGTTTGACGGCAACCCCGCCGTCGATGCCAAGGTCGCCGAATTGAAGGCGGGCGCGCGGCATGAGTTGGACAATCTTGATGCGATGGGCGGAGCGATTGCGGCCATCGACTATATGAAGGCGCAATTGGTGCAATCCAATGCCGAACGGCTGAACCGCATTGAAAAGGGCGAGACGGTCGTGGTCGGTGTGAACAAGTACCAAGCGGGCGAGCCTTCGCCGCTGATGACTGGCGATGGTGGGATCATGGTCGTCGATCCCGCGGTAGAGCAGGACCAGATTGGCCGATTGAACGCATGGCGCGCCGAGCGTGATGGCGCTGCTGTCAAGGCGGCGCTGGCGGATCTGCGCGCAGCGGCGCAGGCGGGCAAGAACGTCATGCCTGCCTCTATCGCCTGTGCGAAGGCGGGCGTGACGACCGGGGAATGGGCGGCGCAGATGCGTGCCGTGCACGGTGAATACCGTGGGCCGACGGGTGTGTCGTCGGGCCGGTCGAACATGACCGAAGGGCTGGACGATCTGCGCGATGCGGTGGATACGGTCAGCGACCGCCTGGGCCGTCGTCTGAAATTCCTGGTTGGCAAACCGGGGCTTGATGGGCATTCAAATGGTGCCGAGCAGATTGCCGTGCGCGCGCGGGATTGCGGGATGGACATTGCCTATGAAGGTATTCGCCTGACGCCCGAGGAAATCGTCGCCGCAGCCCGCGAAGACGATGCACACGTGGTCGGGTTGTCGATCCTGTCGGGCAGCCACATCCCCCTGGTCGAAGATCTGATGCAACGCATGCAGGCAGCGGGGCTGTCCCATATCCCGGTGATCGTCGGCGGGATCATTCCGGACGATGACGCGGACCGGTTGCGCGCCATGGGCGTTGCACGTGTCTATACGCCCAAAGATTTTGAACTGAACACGATCATGATGGACATTGTGACACTCGCAGATCCAAAGGCGGTTGCAGCGGAATAGTCGCGCCGCATTTCGATCGTTCGTGGGAAAACGGTGCCGTCTTTTCCAGCGGCACCTCCATTTCCGCCGGTCCGGCATAGTTACAAACGCAGGTATAGGGACGGGAAAGGCGCTATGTCATAAGCTGTACAGCCTGTGCGGGTATCGTTGGAGAATGGCGAAATTGCCTTCCACCATCGGTCGAAAGAAACGCGCATGGCGAGCAATTTCCCGCCGGTGACACAAAATCGTTCAGTGATACTATTGATAATTGCCAGTTTTTTCCGAATAGGGTTTTTACCTTTACAAAAAAATCGGGAAAACAAATGGCAATGAAACTCGACAAAATGAGCCGGAAAGAACTGGAAGCTTTGCGTGCTGATGTCGATGAGGCGATTGTGCAGCGGCGTAAGACCGAACGGCACGAAGCACTTGCGGCAGCACAAAAGGCGGCAGCGGAGTTTGGCTTTTCGCTGGATGAGTTGACCGGGAAAAAAGGCGGACGCGGCGCAAAAGCAGCAAGCGCCGATCCGAAATACATGAACCCCGAAGATCCGACGCAGACCTGGACCGGGAAAGGGCGCCAGCCGAATTGGTTCAAAACCGCAATTGAAGCGGGCAAAGCGCCGGAAGAGCTGGAAATCTAAGCGCAAGCGCCACGTTCACTTGGATCGCGTTCTCGGGACCCGGAGCGCGATCCGGGTTCGGCCTACGATGCCGTTTGGCATTGGCCGAATATGTTGTTTCCAAGGTCTTTCGTTTTAAAGATACTGCTGCGTGCCCGATAGATACTTCGGTTTTTTGGCGTGAATGTCGGCTGCTTGTACGCTCTGTACCGACTGATAAAAACATGCTCTGCACAGACTTTTCTGTGCGGCAGCTTCGTATTGCGACCAGAATCCTGTTCGTCTCATCACAAGTATGACTTGGGCGCATTGATGCTTTGCACAGGTGAGAATTCACTTCCCGATTTTGCGGACATGGTGTTCTCCTTTCCCTTAAAGAACGTTAAGCGGGCGTTCTGTTTCAGCACGAGGAGTTGACCATGACTGTTCACATCGGCGCCGCAGAAGGCCAAATCGCAGAAACCGTTTTGATGCCCGGCGATCCCTATCGCGCCAAATGGGCGGCGGAGACGTTTCTGGATGGGGCAGAGCTGGTCAATGAAGTGCGGGGTATGCTGGGCTTCACTGGCACGTGGAGAGGCAACCGGGTGACCATTCAGGGGTCGGGTATGGGCATGCCGTCCCTTTCGATTTATGCTAACGAGCTGATGTCCACATATGGCGCGCAGACCCTGATCCGCATCGGTTCATGCGGCGGGATGCAGACGCATGTGGGCATCCGCGACGTGATCATTGCCATGACGGCCAGCACGATCACATCGCCCTCGTCCAGCTTCTTCAAAGAGCTCAACTATGCCCCCTGTGCTGACTATGGGCTGCTCGCAGCAGCAGTGAAGGCGGCGGATGCAAAGGGCACCAAGACGCATGTGGGCGGGATTTATTCGTCGGATGTGTTCTATGCCGAACGTCCTGATCTGGACGAGCAGATGACCCGCCACGGCATTCTGGGCGTCGAGATGGAGGCCGCGGAGCTTTACACCCTCGCGGCACGGCATGGACGCCGGGCGCTCGCCGTTCTGACCGTAAGCGATCATTTGCAAACAGGTGAGGCGTTGCCGTCGGAAGACCGTGAAAAGACCTTTGGCGATATGGTTGAAATTGCGTTGGAAGCTGCGTTTTCCTGAGCGGAGCGCAATTTTTCAACACTATACAAACACTTGGATGGTGCGCTGGGGTGTCACCCTGCGTGCACCATCCGTACACCCCCTGTACACCCCCACCGTCACGGTCGGGTAAGGATGTGTTAAGGACCATAGCCTTTTGCGGTTAATGGCGCGTAAATGCACCGTTACTGCCTATGGCTGCTGTGGGAGCCTCCGGCGGGGATTTTTTGAAACAGGGAAGAGATGGACCGTCAGTCCTTTAGGGGCGACCGTGGCTGCGGTCATAGCCGTTGGGTGGCGGGCTTTGCCAGTGGTCAAGCGCGCCGGGTGCGGGGGCAAAAACCTCGATCTTGAGCGGGTGGCAGGGGGCCACATCAGAGGAGTGTTCCGACCCGCAATCGCCGCCTGGACAGGCGCTGATTGCCCCCAGAAGGTCAATCTCGGCCAGTAGATCAATATGGTCGCCGGGGCGGACGGGTGAGGCTTTCATGAAGTATTGGCCCGTGTCGCGGGTGAAGCCCGTGCACATGAAGACGTTCATGACGTCGTGGACGTGTGGTTCTGCCTCGGCCAGCGGGAGGCCGGTATGATCCGCGAGCGCGCGGGTCAGGTTGGAGTGGCAGCAATGGTGGTAGTGCCCGCCTTGCAGCAGGTTGCCGGTATAGGGGTCACAACGCGTACCGATCACGTCATGCACGCCGCCGCCGAAATCGTCGATGCCGTACCAGCCCAGCGTATCGTGGATGATGGTGGCCATAGGGCGCAGGTTTGGAAAGCTGCTCCACAGCCTGTCGCCGGTGTTTACATGGGTGCCGTGCAGGGCGCGGGTCTTGCCTGAGTAGAAGCGTTCGGAGAGGTCGTGCAGGTTCCAGAGGTTCAGGTCGCCGACCTGCGGGCCCTCGACTGAGGATATGCGGAAGATGTGGCCCGCTGGCACCTCGAAGGCGGCAGCCTCGCGCGGGGGGGCGATGGTTTCGGACAGTTTGGTCATGCCCGCACGCGCACGCGCATAGGTGTCCATGTCGGGCTGTGGGAGGGTGTCCGTTGGGTAGCAAATAACGGGCGGCAAGGCGCGGGCGGCAGCGGCGTATTCGGGTGTGTCGGTCATGGACTGTACCCTAGCGGGCGGGGATCAGGGCGCAAGCGGTCGATCGTTTTAGCCTGGCGTCCGGTCGTGCCTGCGCCGCCATTCGCGGGCGTATACGGATTCCTCGGTATGCTTGCGGTTGAGCGCGTGGGCGCGCGTGTCTGCTTCGCCCCTTGTTTCGGCCCGGACGGACGCGGCGCGCAGCTGCGCGCGCCGTTCGAAGGGGATGACCTGTACCATGGGTGAACCCGCAGGCAGGCGGATGTCGGGCCGTTGCCCCGTCCAGAAGAACGGCACGTTCACCGGCACGTCCAGCGCATCGCAGTCGACGGTCCCGCCAAAGGCCGTAAAGGGCAGTTCGAAGTGGTTCACGGGATGCAGGAAGGTGGCCGACCATCCCGGAGGCAGTTTGACCCGCCAGGGGTTCAGCAGCTTGAGCGGCATGGCGTTTTCAAAGGGCGGGTTCGGCGAACCGATCTGGCCGGGGTGGTGCATGTCGATGGGGGCAAAGGCGGCTGCGGCGTCCCAGTGGAATTGGATGGCACCCGTGGCCGGATCGGCAGAGGTCCAGATGTCGTAGGGCGTCGGAATAATCCAGCCCTGCGCCATCACATCGGCCACGGGCAGGCAGGCGCGCACCGTGAGGCCCGGCAGGCCATGCGCGTCCTTCATTCCCATTTCGCGGTCTAGGGTGCGGAACCAATCCGGCAGGAACTTTGCCGCCGGTGCGGGTTCAGGGATCTTGCCCGCCAAGTCCGGCGGGCAGAGAAACTCGATGTCAGCCAATGCCCCCTCCCGGTCGTTGTTGCGGCACTGTGCCGTCAGGCCGGGAGGCGTGCAAGATGGATCAGACGGTGCGCTCGACCATCATCTTCTTGATGTTGGCGATGGCTTCTGCGGGGTTCAGGCCCTTGGGGCAGGTCTTGGCGCAGTTCATGATCGTGTGGCAGCGGTAGAGCTTGAACGGGTCTTCGAGGTCGTCGAGCCGTTCGCCGGTTGCCTCATCGCGCGAGTCGATGATCCAGCGGTAAGCGTGCAGCAGTGCTGCTGGCCCGAGGTAGCGGTCGCCGTTCCACCAGTAGCTGGGGCAGGATGTCGAGCAGGACGCGCACATGACGCATTCGTAGAGCCCGTCGAGTTTCTTGCGGTCTTCGATGGACTGCTTCCATTCCTTGGCGGGGCGGTTCGTCTTGGTTTCCAGCCACGGCATGATGCTGGCGTGCTGGGCGTAGAAGTGGGTGAGGTCGGGGATCAGGTCCTTGACCACCGGCATGTGTGGCAGGGGGTAGATTTTGACGTCGCCCTTCACCTCGTCCATGCCGTAGATGCAGGCGAGCGTGTTGATGCCGTCGATGTTCATCGCACAGGAGCCACAAATCCCCTCGCGGCAGGAGCGGCGGAAGGTGAGTGTCGGGTCGATCTTGTTCTTGATGTAGATCAGCGCGTCGAGGACCATGGGCCCGCAATCATCGAGGTCGACGAAATAGGTGTCGACCTGCGGATTTTTGCCGTCATCGGGGTTCCAGCGGTAGATGCTGAACTTGCGCACATTCGTGGCGCCCTCGGGCTTGGGCCATGTCTTGCCCGTCATCATGCGGGAGTTTTTGGGAAGCGTCAGTTGGACCATTGCGGTTCTCCTTTCACGCGGTCAGGACGGAGAGACCCGCCCGGACGATGCACTGTTGTGTGGCTGGCCGCTCAAGCACGGAACGCACGAGCGCGGCAGTTGTTTCGGAGACGCCGATCACGGCGTCCTTGGCAAATTCCCCGATCTCGCGGGCCGAGGCATTGTCGATCACGCAGTCGGTGAAGGGAGTCACGGCCCGTTCCGGCACAGCGGGGAAGCGGGTGACGAGGGTTTCGGCCACGGCCGCCTTGGCGCTGCGGCGGGCGACGTTGTCCACGGCTTGCGTGGTCTCGGCGCAGGCGGTGAGCGTGAGCGCGGCGATGAGGGCGGTGGCGCGGATCATGGCAGCACCACCTGTGCGCTTGCAGTACTGCGCAGGGTTTCGAGCCGCTTGGCGTCGCCGGGGAAGTGGTGTGCGAGTTTGGTCATGAAGCTGTCGTCCCGTGACGCGGTCCAGAGCAGCATCCGGTATTCGTGATCATCTGCTATTTGCGCGCTGCGTTGGTCGGTTTTGAGATCGGCAGCGGCGGTTGCATCCTGAAAGGAGGAGCCGCCGCCAAAGCGTTGGACTGTTCCGAGTGACAGGTCGTTGCCCGGCAGGTTGAGCCGGGTCAGCGCCGCTTCGCGGTAGTGCTCCTCGGCGCTCCAGGTGTCGTAGCAGAGCGGAACAACGTCATCGTCCTGCACCCGTGTCAGCATGTCGGAATAGGTGCTGACGGCGCGACCCATTATACGGTTGCGGTCAAGCGGGCCAAAACCGTCGTTGCCCTGAATCTTGCGCAGCAGGGACGCGGCCCAGTGCAGGAAACTGCGATAGATGATCACCAGCGTCTCTGCCGCGGCGAAGAGTGCTTTGGGTTTCGCAGGCGGCACGCGGTCTTCGTACGACACGGCGGTAAATGGCTTGGCGCCGGCGCGGTCAATCCGTTTCCATTTGCCGCCCTGCCCGGTTTCCGCGCCACCCTCGAAGAGCGACAGGCTGCTGCACGTGACGATCGGATCGCCCCCGTGGCGGCAGTTGTTCATGAACAGGCCGTTGCCGCCGGGCGCATTGCGCATGATCCAGTTGATCAGCGCATGGTTGCCCGACCGCCGCATGCCATAGATGCGCAGCACCCGTCCGGGGACGAGCCCTGCATCATCCGTGCTGTGCACCGCCTGATCCATGTGGACCTTAGTACACCCGCGCTTTCGGCGCGATTTTCTTCAGGTCGATGCCGCCGTCGTTGTGGCTGGTCAGCGGCTGCAGATGCACACCGCGGAAGCCGAGCGACGCTTCGTTGCCCTTGAACCAGACGAGGCTGTGCTTACGCCAGTTCTCATCATCGCGGTCGGGGTAGTCCTCGTGCGCGTGAGCGCCGCGGCTTTCCTTGCGCGCGGCGGCTGCCGTGATCGTGGCGACCGCGTTGGGCATAAGGTTCGTCAGTTCCAGCGTTTCCATCAGGTCGGAGTTCCAGACAAGTGACGTGTCGGTGACCTGCAGATCGCTCTGCTTTTCGGCCACGGCCTTCATCTTCTCTTCGCCCTCGGCCAGCGTCTTGTCTGTGCGGAAGACGGCGGCGTCCTGCTGCATGGTGCGCTGCATTTCCAGACGCAGTTCCGCCGTGGGCACGTGGCCCTTGGCGTAGCGCAGGCCGTCGAAACGGCTGAACGCGGCCTCGACCGAACGCTGGTTCGGCGTCGGCACGGGAGCGGAAGCGTCCACGACATCCTTGGCGCGGATGGCGGCGGCGCGGCCGAAGACCACGAGGTCGATGAGAGAGTTGGAGCCGAGGCGGTTCGCCCCGTGCACCGAGGCACAGCCCGCTTCGCCGACTGCCATCAGACCGGGCGAGACGTTGTCGGGGTTGTCCTTGGTCGGTGCCAGCACCTCACCCCAATAGTTCGTGGGGATGCCGCCCATGTTGTAGTGCACGGTGGGCAGGACCGGGATGGGTTCCTTGGTCAGGTCAACGCCCGCGAAGATACGCGCGCTTTCCGAAATGCCTGGCAGACGCTCGGCCAGCGTTTCGGGCGGCAGGTGGTTAAGGTGCAGGTGGATGTGGTCGCCATCGGCGCCCACGCCACGCCCCTCGCGGATTTCCATAGTCATGCAGCGGCTGACCACGTCGCGCGACGCCAGGTCTTTATAGGTCGGCGCGTAGCGTTCCATGAACCGCTCGCCTTCGGAATTGGTGAGGTAGCCGCCCTCGCCCCGCGCCCCTTCGGTGATCAGGCAGCCGGAGCCGTAGATACCGGTGGGGTGGAATTGCACGAACTCCATATCCTGCAGGGGCAGACCGGCGCGGGCCGTCATGCCGCCACCGTCACCAGTGCAGGTGTGGGCTGATGTGGCTGAGAAGTAGGCGCGACCATAGCCGCCTGTCGCCAGCACGACCATCTTGGCCGCAAACAGGTGCATGGTGCCGTCATCAAGCTTCCAGCACAGCACGCCCTGGCACACGCCATCGTCGGACATAATGAGGTCGATGGCGAAGTATTCGATGTAGAATTCGGCGTTGTTCTTGAGCGACTGGCCATAAAGCGTGTGCAGGATCGCGTGGCCGGTCCGGTCGGCGGCGGCGCAGGTGCGCTGCACGGGGGGGCCTTCGCCAAATTCGGTGGTGTGGCCGCCGAAGGGACGCTGGTAGATTTTGCCTTCCTCAGTACGCGAGAACGGCACGCCGTAGTGTTCCAGTTCGTAGACAGCCTTGGGCGCTTCGCGGGCGAGGTATTCCATCGCGTCCGTGTCGCCCAGCCAGTCGGAGCCCTTGACCGTGTCATACATGTGCCACTGCCAGTTGTCGGGGCCCATGTTCGACAGCGAAGCTGCGATGCCGCCCTGTGCCGCCACCGTGTGCGAGCGGGTCGGGAACACCTTGGTCACGCACGCGGTGCGCAACCCCTGTTCAGCCATACCCAATGTCGCCCGCAGCCCGGCGCCACCCGCGCCAACGACCACGACGTCATATTCATGCGTCTCGTAATCATATGCAGCCATGTCGGCCTCCTATTCGGTTCGGGCCTTGCCGCCCGGTCAGTTCAAAGCGCGATGCGCGCAATCGCGAACAGCCCTGCCGCGATCATGGTGTAGGCAAATGCAGTGGTTGCGATCAGCGTCAACTTTCCTGCGGTGCCGTGGATGTAATCTTCGATTGCGGCGTGCGCCTCGCGCATCAGGTGCTGGATGACCACGATCAGCGACAGCGCCATCAGGATGGCCGGGATCGGACGGCTGAAGAAAGCCAGAACCTCTGCGTGGTTGCCGCCCAGCGCGGAGGCAAAGAGCAGCACGAGGATGGGAACCAGCGGCACGAGCAGGATGGAGCTGACCATCATCTGCCAGTGGTGATGGGTTCCTTCACGACCGGAGCCGAGGCCGGCGGCGCGTTTGCGATCTGTCATAAAGCGCATGTCTGTGCCTCCTTAGGATACGACGAGGACAAAAATGGTGAGCAGCGTGGCCCCGATGAACATGCCCTTGGCCATGTCTTCGGACACGGGCACCTGCACAAGATAACCAAAGTCCCACAGCACGTGCCGCAACCGGCCAAGCATGTGGTAGAAGATGCCCCACATCGCCGCGACCAGGATCAGCGTGCCCAGGATGCTGCGCAAGAAGCCGTCGATGACATTGAACGCCGCTTCGGACGACGCAGCCGCCAACAGCCACCCGACCACGAGGATGGAGGCGAGCAGGCAACCGATACCCGTGATCCGCACCATGATGGACGAGATGGATGTCCATTGCGGGCGGTAGATTTGCAGGTGTGGCGAGAGCGGGCGATTGCCCCGATTGACGTCGGCCATGTTGCTTCCTTTATCCTCGGCTGCCCTTTGATACTCCTTTTTACGCGCGAGTCACGCGCGAGGATCCCCGAAATGGCGCGGTTTTTTGGCGCATTTGCAGGATTTTGCCCAAATGTGATCACGCGGGAAATACGTGTGATCACAAGAATGGCTACTCTGCAAGATATGTCACCTGCCGGATCGTCTCGCGCTGCAACTTCCGCTTGATTTGCGCGGGATAGTCTTCGAATCCCCTGGCCGTGACCACAAACGCGCCGGGTCCGGTGATCACATTTTCGAAAAAGTAGGCCGTCAGGTCGGTGTCGTCCGTTTCAATCGCAATGGCATTGACCGTGATGCCAGCATCGTTGAGTGGCCCCCGCTGGCCTGCCGGTTCGAGCCCTTCGTTCGAGACACCATCGCCCGACACATCAATAACCTTGCGCGTGCACTGCGCAACCGTCGCAAAGGCGCGTCGCGAGAGCACAAGCGCCTCACCGATCGCCGTGGAATAGTTGCGCCAAACCCGCGGATCGTTTTCGATCTGCTCGGCCAGTGCGAGGACGTCGCCGTGGGATGAAATAGCGGTCCAAGGGATTGTCTGTTTCTGGCGCGTTTCCCCGGTCCATTGCACAAGCGACACCTGCGCCTGTTGATCCACCAGGGCATCCGCGACGATCCCATCGCGCAGGGCGTGGGCCAGCCCGTCCATCTGGATGCGGTATTCGTCCCGATCCACGGACCCCGACACATCCACCGCCAGAAGCAGCGCAAGCTGACACGCCTGTGCCGGACCACTGATCAGCAGCGATATGAGAATTCCGCGCCACATACACAAAGCGTAGCCTGCGCCCTGCGCAAACGCACTTCACAAATGTGATGTCATTCGAACTGTCCGTAGAGGGCCCGCAAGTGGTCCTCGAACTCGGTGCACATGATGATTTCCGTGGTGCCAAGGTCGTAGAAGGCGTTGGCTTCACCACAGGATTCCACGCGCACGACCAGCGTCGTGGGCAGTTCAAAGTCCTCGTTCAGCGCAGCCACTTCCGCGGCCATCACTTCGGTTGTCAGCAGGTTATGCCCGCCATCTGCAAACAGGATCGAGTCGCCGCGGCCCGTGATCTCATCAAAGGCGGGCCCCCAACTGTCGAGCGCAAGCTGGAACTCTTCGGGGCAGGTTTCAGCCCGCTCTTCGGGCAAGCCGAGGTCGATGGCGAAATCTTCGCGCGCATCGGGGTTGGCGCCGTAAAACAGGCAGACTGTGTTGTAGAAGCGCTGTTCGTCGGGGCCGTGTACATCCCAATAGGCGACGTCGCCTGCAAAGTCTGCTTCGGCCAGAAAGCCGAAGGCGGTGTCGTAGGCGAGCGCTTGCGCCGCTTCCTCGTCGTAGAGGCCGTCGATCAACAGGACAGAGGCAACGTCGGCGGCATCCTCCTCCTGACCGAATACAGGCAGGGCAAGGATGTCGATCAGGGCATGGCCCAGTTCATGGTAGAAGATGCCCAGCAGGTTCGCCTCGACAAACGCCTCGCGCTCATCATTCGCGACCGCGGGGCTAGCGAGCATCAGGCAGGGCAGAACATATCGCAACATCGGTTTGCTCCTTGCACCATGCGGGATGGCGGGTGGGGCGTCGTCTTCAGACGCGCGTCACCCCGGCATCCCTACATTGGCATCAAGGCCCAGTAATCCAAGTCAAGCAAGACCTCAGGCAGATATTTGCCGTCTTCACCGCGCAGTTGGAACGGTGTGCCGCCCTTGGTCGCGACCAGTCGCAAACGGATCGCACCGACGCCCGGGGCCGACGTTTCAGCCTTATCCAGCACCTCTGACCACGCGCGCACAGTATCGCCCGCAAGGCATGGATTGGCGTGCGCCCCTGCGTTCAGACCCACCACCATCTGCGCATTTGCAAGCCCGTTGAAGGACAGCGCCCGCGCCATCGAGATCACGTGCCCACCATAGATCAGCCGCGTACCGTCAGGCCGGGCGGAGGTGTCAAAGTGCACCTTGGCCGTGTTTTGCCACAGGCGCGTTGCCATCATGTGTTCGGCTTCCTCGATGGTCACGCCGTCCACGTGGTCGATCTGTTCGCCGACCTCATAGTCGCCCCAACGATGTGGCTCGCCCGCAAGATCGAAGTCGTAGTTTTCGAAGCTCAGGCCATCCGGCACAGCGAGTGTCTCTGTGGGGACAACCTTGTTCAGCTCCGGGATCACTGTCTCGGGTGCCGGCGCATCAAGGTTCCCTTTGCGCACCATGACCCAGCGGACGTATTCCAGCACCGCCTCGCCATGCTGGTTCTTGCCCGTCGTGCGGACATAGACCACGCCGGACTTGCCGTTCGAGTTCTGTTTGACCCCGATCACCTCCGATTCCGAGGTCAGCGTGTCACCGGGCCAGACCGGTTTCAGCCAGCGCCCTTCGGCGTAGCCGAGGTTTGCGACCGCATTCAGCGACACGTCCGGCACGGTTTTGCCAAAGACAGTGTGAAACGCGATCATGTCGTCGAGCGGAGAGGCCGCCAGACCCGACGCCTGCGCAAACGTGTCCGACGAATAAAGCGCGTGACGTGCGGGATAAAGCGCGTGGTAGAGCGCCCGTTCCCCTGCCCCCACCGTGCGCGGTACGGCATGGGTCAGCACGTCACCGACGCTGTAGTCTTCAAAAAACCGGCCCGAGTTGGTTTTGGCCATCACTGTTCCCCTAGTTTGATGTCCGGGGTGTAGTCCCCCGGCACGTCCTTTGTGACCGCCTGCCCGCAGCGCATCACGCCTGCTGCGTGATCCCATGTCTGGGTCGGTGAGCCGTGGAGTTCCCAGCCCGCATTCAGCGCGGCGGTGACCTTGTGGCAGAAGGCGGATGTGTCCTCTTCGGAGAGAAAACGGTAGAGTTTCATGGGCTTAACTCGGGAAGGGCCAGACACCCAGCCAGTTGTGGATCCAGCCGATGATGGCCAGCAGGATGATGGAGCCCACAAAGAACATCGCGTCTTTGGCGAGCGTCCCCTGAGGTCCTCGCTGCCAATCGGGCTCGGCGGCGTTGATGATGCGCGCTGTGGCTATGGCCCAGATCAGAAGCCCGCCGAACAGAATGATCGAGGCAAGATCGCCGTTCACCAGCAAGTGCGCGATGGCCCAGATTGAAAAACCGGTCAGCATTGGATGGCGCATGCCGGACACCAGCTTGCCCCGCTTTGGCGCAGGGCTGAACAGGTAGATCGCGATCAGCATTGCCAGATTATTGATGTGGATCGTGAAACTGGGCGGGAACCACACGTTGATGAAATCAACACCTCGGTAGCCGATCACCATAAGCACAATGGAAAGCACCACACCGATTGCAACTGCGCCCTTGCCCGGATCGCCCATCGCAGCCCGCCGCTCGGGGGCGATACGTTTGAACAGATGCGCCGCCCACCACAGGGCGACGCCCGCAACCAGAATGATCCAATACATCGTCTATCCTTTTGCCATGTCCGCGATGGCATCGGCCTTGGCCAATGTCTCGCGCGCGGTGACGATGTGCAGATTCTCGACGATACGTCCATCGACAACGGCAACACCTTGCCCACTGGCCTCCACCTCTTCAAAGGCGGCGATCTGGCGGCGGGCGAGGTCAATCTCGGCCTCGGACGGGGAGAATGCGGCGTTGGCAATGTCCACTTGTGCCGGATGTATCAGGGTCTTGCCATCAAAACCCATGTCGCGGCCCTGATCGCATTCGATTTTCAGCCCGTCCTCGTCCTTGAACGCATTGTAGACGCCATCAACAATGGCGCAGCCATGCGCCTTGGCCGCCAGCAAGCACAGGCCAAGACCGGTTTGCAGGGGCAGGCGATCGGGGCGGAAGCGGGTTTGCAGCTCTTTCGCAAGATCGTTTGTGCCCATGACCATGCCCTGCAGCTTTGGATGTGCGCCAATGGCGGGGGCATTGATCATACCCAGCGGCGTTTCCATCATCGCCCAGAGCGGGGTGTCGCCTGTGATCTCGGCCAGCGCGTCCAGATCGGCAGGGCTGTTCACCTTCGGCAGCAGGATCGCATCCGCACCCATATCCTTGGCTGCCTGCGCATCATCGCGGCCCCATGCGGTGTCAAAGCCGTTTATGCGCACGATTTTCAGCCGTGCGCCGTAGCCGCCCTGTGCCAGCGCCTCAGCCAGAGTTGCCCGTGCGCTTTCCTTTTCTTCGAGCGATACAGCGTCTTCGAGATCAAAGATGATCGCGTCAACCGGCAAGCCACGCGCCTTGTCCAGTGCCCGGGGTTTGGAGCCGGGGATATAGAGAACGGAGCGGAGGGGACGGTCGAGGGCCATGGCGTGCGATCCTTAGCGAGTCATAAAGTTGCGCGGAAAGGGCCATTTTTTGCCAGATAGTTCAAGCGCTATTTTGCTGCATTGCAGAAATGGCGTCCCGACTTTCGTCTGATTTTGCGGGCTTTCATCAAATTGGAACGACCTGCGCACGCTGCGTTAACCATTATTCAAGGCTCAATCCGCACATTTGCCGCAATCCGATAGTGCGGGGAGGGCCGTTTCGGCAGGGCCGCCGAACACTTCACGGAACGCGCAAAACGTCGGGTGTGAACCGGGGCCGCCCGGTCATCGCCGGGGTTCCGGCTGGGCCAGATGACCAGAGGTGACGCCTTCCATTGTGAAAGGCTGAACGTGATGACACGGATGATGAATGTGATGACAGCGGGTGTTCTGGCGCTCGCGGCGATGGTGAACGCGGCACAGGCACAGCAGGCGCGCAATTGCGGACCGCGCGATATGGTCGTGAGCCGGTTGGCCGAGGGTTATGGCGAAACGCGGCAGTCCATGGGCCTGGGTGCCAACAACTCCGTGATCGAGGTCTTTGCCTCTGAAGAAAGCGGCAGTTGGACGATTACGGTCACGACGCCCAACGGGATGACCTGCCTTGTTGCGAGCGGTCAGGCGTTCGAGGCCTTGGCCGAAGCACTGCCTGCAAAGGGCAGCGACGCCTGAGACGGGCGGACGACGCGTCCGCCTTAAGACTGCAAGGATTGCAATGGGCGCTCTACAGGGCGCCTATTTTTGTAACAACAGGGTAAGGCGGATCCTGATCCGCCAGCGTCAGCGCCGGACGGGTGCGCGGCGGATGGTCATGCCCCATTTTTCATCCGCGCCGAAGCCGAGCTTTTCATAGAACCCGCGCGCCTCGGCCGTGCGCCCGGTCAGCAGCATGATCTTGTAGCAATCCGCCTCCCATGCAGCGTCGATCACAGCCTGCATGACCCGCCCTCCCTGCCCGGTGCCGCGATGATCGCGATGCGTCACCACGTTTTCGACCAGAGCGTACGGGCGCCCGCCCTGCGTCACGTTTGGCAGGATATGCAGGGTCGCCATAGCGGCGAGTGTCGTGTCAGAAAACACCCCCAGCACGGTCGTGCCGGTATGGGTCACGACACCGGCAAAGGCCTCATCCGCCCCAAGCGGCGCGTCATCGACGAGGTGACGATACAGTTCCATGACCTGTTCCGTGTCGCCAGCCGTGAGTGCGCGCACCGTCATGTCAGCCCGTCCCAGATCAGCTTGGTCCCCGTCACCACAAGCAGCACATAGGTCAGACGAAAAAACAGCTTTTCCGGGACCATGTGGTGCGCCTTGACCCCAAGCCACGCGCCCAAAAGGGCGAAGGGTGCCAGCAAGAGGTTGGCGGTCGTCGTCTGCGTGGTGAACATGCCGAGGAAGGCGTAGGGGATGAACTTGGCGATGTTGATCGCCCAGAAGGTCAGGACGGTGCTTGCCTGATACTCGGTCTTGGTGAGTTTCAACGACAACAGGTAGACTGCAGCGGGTGGGCCACCCGCATGACTTACAAAACTTGTAAAGCCTGCGACCACACCGGCAAAGGCCCCGGCGGCCTTGGAGAGTGCAACTGTTGAGGCGCGAATCCAGCCGCGCGATTGCGCGATCTGCCATGCGACGAAACCGATGGAAATGGCGCCGATCAAGACACGGAACACATCCGCGTCGGCGCGGGCAAAGAGCAAAGCGCCCAACGCCACACCAGGCAAACCGCCGAGGATTAAAAGCAGAGACGCCCGCGCGTTCCACTGACCCCAGTAGGGGCGCAGGGTCGCGAGGTCGATCAGCATCAGAAGCGGCAACATGACGCCCAGCGCCAGCCCAGGCTCGACCACCAGCGCCAGAATCGATGCCGCAGCAAAGGCGGCACCGGAGCCGAAACCGCCCTTCGACACCCCGGCAAAGATCACCGCAGGCGCGGCAATGGCAAAGAACCAAAGATCAAGCGTCACGCGGCGCGTACCCTTCGAAAAACAGCCTCTTTTCGCCCCCTTAGCGCGCGAAGCCCGCCTATACCAGCGTCGCGGCGTCACCCTGCTGCAGTGCAGCGCCCTTGCGCGATGCCCCGTCACACGCTAGGCACCGCGCCAACAAAACCCCAAGTGCGGAGACTTTCACCCATGGCCAGACCCAAGATTGCGCTGATCGGCGCCGGGCAAATCGGCGGCACGCTTGCCCACCTCGCAGCTTTGAAAGAGCTGGGCGACGTTGTCCTTTTCGACATCGCCGAAGGCACCCCCGAGGGCAAAGCCCTCGACATCGCCGAGTCCGGCCCGTCCGAAGGGTTCGACGCCAAGCTGAAGGGCACGCAGTCCTATGCCGACATCGCGGGCGCCGACGTCTGCATCGTGACGGCCGGTGTGCCGCGCAAGCCGGGCATGAGCCGCGATGACCTGTTGGGCATCAACCTGAAGGTCATGAAATCCGTGGGCGAAGGCATTGCCGCCAATGCTCCCGACGCGTTCGTCATCTGCATCACCAACCCGCTGGACGCGATGGTTTGGGCGCTGCAGAAATTCTCGGGCCTGCCCGCCAACAAGGTCTGCGGCATGGCCGGTGTGCTGGACAGCGCCCGCTTCCGCCACTTCCTGGCAGAAGAGTTCGACGTGTCGATGAAAGACGTCACCGCATTCGTGCTGGGCGGCCATGGCGACACGATGGTCCCCTCGGTCCGCTATTCGACCGTTGCTGGTATCCCCCTGCCCGACCTGATCGACATGGGCTGGACCTCGCAAGAGAAGATGGACGCGATTGTGCAACGCACCCGTGATGGCGGTGCCGAGATCGTGGGCCTGCTGAAAACCGGTTCCGCTTTCTACGCGCCCGCAACCGCAGGCATCGAGATGGCCGAAGCCTACCTCAAGGACCAGAAGCGCGTTCTGCCCTGTGCCGCTCATTGCGATGGTGAGTTCGGCCTGAAAGGCATGTATGTGGGCGTCCCCACCGTGATCGGCGCAGGCGGGATCGAGCGGATCGTGAACATCAAGCTCAACAAGGAAGAGCAAGAGATGTTCGACACCTCTGTTAAAGCCGTCCAGGGTCTGATGGACGCCTGCAAGGGTATTGACGATAGCCTCGCATAAACCTGCAACAGGTTTGAATTTTGAGGGCCGGATGTCATCGCATCCGGCCCTTTTCATGTTTATATGGTTCACATGCCCGAGACGCGCCCCATAGAACGCAAGCTGACCACGGTCTTGGCCGCGGATGCCGCAAACTATTCCGGGCGGATGAGCGTGGACGAGGAGGGCACCGTGCGCGCATTGCGCGGCACGCGCGCCGTTATCGACGCGGCCATTGCCAATTGCGGAGGGCGCATTGCGAACACCTCGGGTGATGGCCTGATTGCGGACATCCCGTCGGTTGTGGGTGCGGTGCGCTGTGCCATCGACATCCAGCGCACGATCAACAGCCGCCCCGATCTGCTGCCGTTTCGCCTGGGTATTCATCTGGGCGACGTCATCGTTGAAGGGCAGGACCTGCTGGGCGACGGCGTGAACTTGGCCGCGCGGCTTCAGGAGATGGCCGAAGTGGGCGGCATTCTGGTGTCGCAACATGTTTTTGACACGGCCCGTAACAACCTGGGCACGGTCGAGATGCGCCCGCTTGGGCCGACGACGCCCAAGCATCTTGCGGATGAGATCGGCGTGTATGCCGTGATTGCCGAAGGGGTCACGGCACCGCAATTGCTGGACAATCTGGGGCCGAAGGTCGGCTCCGCTGGCACCTTTTCGATCACCGACGAAGATGCGTTTACGTCCACGCCCGCTGTCGCAGACACTCCGTTGCGGTCAAAGTTCAAGAAGGACCGCAATCGCATTCTTGGTGCTCTCGGCGCGGTTATCATTGTCGACATCACGGCCGGACTGCCCTTCCTCGTGACGGCCATTCCCGAAGTCGCGCTGCTGTATCTGCTTTATACGAAGTGGAAAGCATACAGGGACGCGCTGCCGCCCGCGACACCGTCCTAAACGTTCAGCAACGTAGCCAGCTGAGGATTGCGACGCAGCACGTCAGCGTCGAAGGCGGCAATGCTCAGGTCAGGGCACGCGGGCCCGATCACGCGGACCGGATCAAAGGGGATGTCATGCAGCAGATCAAAGCGGGCGAGTTGCGCATGTCGCGCGTCTGTCATCGCAAAGAGTGTGCGATGCGCGGCCTGCGCGTCTTGGAGGGTATTTGCATTCTCCAGCATCCACGCGATCTGTTCCGCGCGATGTGGTTGCAGGATCACAACCTGCACTTCGGGCGGCGTCTGACGGTAGCGCAGCACCTTCATAAGCCAGTGCAGCGGCGTCATGCCGTCGAAATGGAGCAGCCGGGCCGTGCTAGACACCCTCTTGGCCGCGCGTCGCTGGCGCCCTGCGGACCCAGTGCGCGTTGCGTTGTGCACGCCAAGCCGCAAACCTGCCCCGACCTGCACGCCGCTCTTGCCTGCACCATGCGAATACTGGCCGCGTTTCATGAACCCGGTGAAAGGAGCCAAGGCGGCTTCTGCCTCTTCCGGCGACAGATCGGAACTGGCGCGAAAAGCGCCTTCAAAGAGGGTCGATTGCGTGTTTTTTGGAAAGATGCGCTCCAAGACCGGCAGGTTCACTTCGGTTTGGGGTTCACCGTGTGAGGCAAGCTCGTCTGCAAGATCGCCGTCTTGCCAGATGAACTCGTCCGCATCGATGTGAAACAGCCAATCCAGATCGCACCTGTTCTGCGCCCGGTTGGCATTGATGGTCTGGCGGCGCATCTGCGACAGAGGCCGCCCCTTGTTCGGACGGCGCGCGCGCCAATAGGCCTCGTCGCAGCGCTGCACCTTACAACCGGGGATGCCTGACAGCACGTCCGCCGCCGGGTCGTCTGGATCATCCAGAAAGACGTGAACTGCCGCCGCGCCGGTTGCCAAATGCCAGCGCACATTTGTCTCGACCAATGCCACCGGTTCATTGGCCGTAAGTACCACTCCCCAGCGCAAGCCGTTTTCCTTTGATTTTACAGGAAATTGCGACATGCGCCTGTGTGATTCCTTTACATATTGTAATTTGTGATCACACGATTTCATGCAGTGATCACAAAATCCGGTTTTCTACACCTAAAACCGCTGGTGCGACATATTTTCCGTTTACGCACGGTTCTGTGTTGGTCGAATAGGCCCCAACGTTGACGTATCTATACGGGATCAAACCGCCATGAACATCCATGAATACCAGGCCAAAGCCCTTTTGCGCAGCTACGGGGCTCCTGTCTCGGACGGGCGCGTCGTCCTCAAGGCCGAGGATGCCAAGACCGCCGCAGGCGCATTGGATGGCCCGATGTGGGTGGTCAAGGCACAGATCCACGCAGGTGGCCGCGGCAAGGGCAGCTTCAAGGAAGCCGATGCTGGCGACAAGGGCGGCGTGCGTCTGACCAAGTCGGTTGAAGAAGCCGCCGAAGAAGCCAAGAAGATGCTGGGCCGCACGCTTGTCACCCACCAGACAGGTCCTGCGGGCAAGCAGGTCAACCGCATCTATATCGAAGACGGCTCGGGCATCGAGACCGAGCTGTACTTGGCTCTGCTCGTCGACCGCGTGACCAGCCGCGTGTCTTTTGTCTGCTCGACCGAGGGCGGCATGGACATCGAAGAGGTTGCAGCTGAAACGCCAGAGAAAATTCTGAGCTTCAGCGTTGATCCCGCCACTGGCTACCAAGCCTACCACGGCCGTCGTATCGCCTTCATGCTGGGTCTGGAAGGCAAACAGGTGAAGCAGTGCGTGGGCCTGATGGGTCTGCTCTACAAAGCCTTCATGGAAAAAGACATGGAGATGCTGGAGATCAACCCGCTGATCGTGACCGACAGCGGCGATCTGAAGGTGCTGGACGCCAAGGTGTCGTTCGACGGCAACGCGATCTACCGCCACGCCGACATCAACGAACTGCGCGACGAGACCGAGGAAGACCCCAAGGAACTCGCCGCCTCCAAGTACGACCTGAACTACATCGCGCTGGATGGTGAGATCGGCTGCATGGTGAACGGCGCGGGTCTGGCCATGGCGACCATGGACATCATCAAACTCTATGGCGCAGAGCCAGCCAACTTCCTCGACGTGGGCGGCGGTGCGACCAAGGAGAAGGTGACCGAAGCCTTCAAGATCATCACATCTGACCAGAACGTCAAAGGCATCCTTGTGAACATCTTCGGCGGCATTATGCGCTGCGATGTGATTGCCGAGGGCGTGGTTGCCGCCGTGAAGGAAGTGGGCCTGCAAGTGCCGCTGGTGGTCCGCCTTGAAGGCACGAACGTGCAGCAGGGCAAGGACATCATCAACAACTCCGGCCTCGACGTGATTGCTGCCGACGACCTGAAGGACGGCGCGCAGAAAATCGTGAAAGCGGTCAAGGGTTAAGACTGTGCGACGCGTTGGTGTGATTGTGTCGCTGTGCGCGGGCCTTGTGGCCTGCAGCAGCGAACGCCGCCCTGACATCCGGGGGCAGGAGACCTTCCCGCCCATGGGCCTGGCGGCCAGCGCCGCTTGGCTGGACAACCGCCAAGTCGCGGTGTCCCAACGCCCCCGCGCCGCAGACATCCCGACCGAAGCCATATGCAACATCGTAGATGATTGCCTGTCTTTTGTGAGCCAGACAAAAGAGTGACGTACACTGCCTACATATCAGTTTCGGCGGCAGCGCGCGGCGGCGGGATAGCACCGCTCCATCCGGCGGTCGGTCCGTTTGGCGTTTGGTATGCAGTGGCTTACCCAACAACCGCACGCGGGCGGTGCAAAACCTTCAATGGCATGGACGGCTTGCCTACAGGCAAGAGGGTGTCCGAATGACCGGCCTCCGCCCCTGCCCGAGCTGTGACGCGACCGAGGCGACGCCTTGGCCCGCCTATTCCCCTGATCCCTACGTCGTGGCGCGCTGCGACAGCTGTGATTTGACCTACCTGCGCAACCCGGTTGATTACGTCGCGCTGGAAGAGGATTTCGCCTGGGAAAAAACCTATGAAGAGAAAAAGGTCGCGACCAAGGGCTCGACCTCTCTCAGCCCGGCGATCCGGTCGCTCCGCAAGAAGCTGAAGCTGACCCACAAGTCGAACCAGCACCGCATGGGCCAATGGTTCAACAACGGCAAGGTGCTGGACATCGGCTGCGGCAACCTGATGAACGTGCCCGAGCCGATGACCCCTTACGGCATCGAACTCAGCAAGGCGCTGCACGCCTATGCCGACGACTGGATGCGCAAGCGCGGTGGCTATTGCGTGCATGGGGCCGGGGCCGAAGCGATCTGGGATTTCGATCCTGAGATGTTCGATGGCGTCGTCATGCACAGCTATCTTGAGCACGAGGTTGACCTGATGGGCGTGCTCAAAGGTGTCTGGCGTGCTTTGAAGCCAGGCGGCGCGGCCTATGTCCGCGTGCCGAATTTCGGCTCGGTCAATCGACGGGTCATTGGCCCCAAATGGTGCGGCTTTCGCTACCCGGATCACGTTACCTATTTCACCCTCGACAGCCTGCGTGACGTGGCCCGCCGCGCCGGGTTTGCCGTCGAGCTGATCAACCGCGTCGGCTTGGCGGTCGACGACAATATCAAAGCGTTGTTGCGCAAGGGGCCTGCCCCCGCATGACACGCCCCGCTCACACCCAAGACACCCCCGAAGGAGACGACCACAATGGCCGTATTGATTGACGAAAATACCAAGGTGATCTGCCAGGGCCTGACCGGCTCGCAGGGCACGTTCCACACCGAACAGGCCATCGCATACGGCACCAAGATGGTGGGCGGCGTGACCCCGGGCAAAGGCGGCCAGACGCACCTGGACCTGCCGGTCTTCAACTCGGTCCACGAGGCGATGGAAAAGACAGAAGCAAACGCCTCCGTCATCTATGTTCCACCGCCTTTCGCGGCTGACTCGATCCTCGAGGCCATCGACGCCGAAATGCCGCTGATCGTCTGCATCACCGAAGGCATCCCGGTGCTGGACATGATGAAGGTGCAGCGCGCATTGGAAAACTCGTCCAGCCGCCTCATTGGCCCCAACTGCCCCGGTGTCATCACGCCTGACGCCTGCAAGATCGGCATCATGCCCGGCCACATTCACAAGCGCGGCAGCGTGGGTGTTGTGAGCCGTTCGGGCACGCTGACTTATGAAGCCGTGAAACAGACAACAGATATGGGCCTGGGCCAATCTTCGGCCGTGGGCATCGGTGGCGACCCGATCAAAGGGACTGAGCATATCGACGTGCTGGAGATGTTCCTGGCCGATGACGAGACCGAAAGCATCATCATGATCGGTGAAATCGGTGGCTCTGCTGAAGAAGACGCCGCCCAGTTCCTCGCTGACGAGAAGAAGAAAGGCCGCTGGAAGCCCACGGCTGGGTTTATCGCAGGCCGCACCGCCCCTCCGGGCCGCCGCATGGGCCACGCGGGCGCGATTGTCGCCGGTGGCAAGGGTGGTGCCGAGGACAAGATCGAAGCCATGCGGTCCGCTGGCATCATGGTGGCCGACAGCCCCGCGACGCTCGGCGAGGCCGTGATGGAAGCCATCAAAGGATAACGCCCGTAGGGTGCGCATTCACTGCGCACCCTACTTCAAACCGCCTGCCAGATAGGTGCCAACATGACCGACCAATCCCCCAACGACCAGTTCCATGCCTCGTCCTTCATGCAGGGGCACAACGCGGAATATCTCGAACAGATGTATGCCCGCTATGCTAACGACCCTACAGCGGTCGATGAAAGCTGGCAGGCGTTCTTCAAGGCGATGGGCGATGATGAGGTCGCGGTCAAACGCGAGGCCGAGGGGCCATCCTGGGCCCGCACCGATTGGCCACCGCAGCCCGGTGATGACCTGACCCAGGCACTGACCGGCGAATGGGTTGCCCCGGCCGAGGTCAAAGGCGCAGGCGACAAGATCAAGGCGAAGGCGGCTGAAAAAGGCGTCGAGGTCAGCGATGACCAGATCAAGCGCGCCGTGCTCGACAGCATCCGCGCCCTGATGATCATACGCGCGTACCGCATCCGGGGGCACCTTGTGGCCGACCTCGACCCGCTGGGCATGCGCGACCAGACCCCGCATCCGGAACTCGACCCCAAATCCTACGGCTTCACCGAAGCCGACATGGACCGCCCGATCTTCATCGACAACGTGCTGGGCCTGCAGGTCGCCACCATGCGCGAGATCGTGGCCATCGTGAAGCGCACCTATTGCGGCACCTTTGCCCTGCAATACATGCACATCTCGAACCCAGAGGAAGCGAGCTGGCTCAAGGAACGGATCGAAGGGTTCGGCAAGGAAATCCAGTTCACCCGCGAGGGGCGCAAGGCCATCCTGAACAAGATGGTCGAGGCCGAGGGTTTCGAGAAATTCCTGCACGTCAAGTACATGGGCACCAAGCGCTTCGGCCTTGATGGTGGCGAAAGCCTGATCCCCGCGATGGAACAGATCATCAAGCGAGGTGGCGCGCTGGGTGTGAAAGAGATTGTCATCGGCATGCCCCACAGGGGGCGTCTGTCCGTTCTCGCCAACGTGATGGCGAAACCCTACAAGGCGATCTTCAACGAATTCCAGGGCGGCAGCTTCAAGCCCGAGGACGTCGATGGCTCGGGCGATGTGAAATACCACCTCGGCGCATCCTCCGACCGCGAGTTCGACGGCAACGAAGTGCACCTTTCGCTGACCGCCAACCCCTCGCACCTCGAAGCCGTGAACCCGGTGGTTCTGGGCAAGGCGCGCGCGAAACAGGATCAGCTCAACGACCACGACCGCACCGCAGTCATGCCAATCCTGCTGCACGGCGACGCGGCCTTTGCCGGTCAGGGCGTCGTGGCCGAGTGCTTTGCGCTGTCCGGCCTGCGCGGTCACCGCACCGGCGGCACCATGCACATCGTGGTGAACAACCAGATCGGGTTCACCACCGCGCCGCACTTCTCACGCTCCTCCCCTTATCCCACCGACAACGCACTGGTGGTCGAGGCGCCCATCTTCCATGTGAACGGCGACGACCCCGAGGCCGTGGTGCACGCCGCCAAGGTCGCTACCGAGTTCCGCCAGAAGTTCCGTAAGGACGTGGTGATAGA
Organism: Tateyamaria sp. ANG-S1; assembly: GCF_000814025.1. Taxonomy (GTDB): domain Bacteria; phylum Pseudomonadota; class Alphaproteobacteria; order Rhodobacterales; family Rhodobacteraceae; genus Tateyamaria. The sequence goes on from NZ_JWLL01000003.1 coordinate 729,783, forward strand.
CATCTTCTGCTATCGCCGGTTTGGCCACAACGAGGGCGACGAGCCCATGTTTACCAACCCGGTGATGTACAAGAAGATCAAGAAGCACAAAACGACCCTCACGCTCTACACCGAGCGTCTGGTCAAAGACGGCCTGATCCCCGAGGGTGAGATCGAGGATATGAAGGCCGCCTTCCAGGCGCGCATGAATGACGAGTTCGAAGCGGGCAAGGATTACAAACCGAACAAGGCCGATTGGCTCGACGGCAAGTGGTCCCATCTCGACAAGAACAAGGACGACTACCAGCGCGGCAAGACCGCCATCGCGCCAGAAACCCTGGCCGATGTGGGCAAGGCTCTGACCTTTGCCCCCGACGGCTTCCCCATGCACAAGACCGTGGGCCGCCTGATCGACGCCAAGAAAAAGATGTTCGACAGCGGCGCAGGGTTCGACTGGGCCACTGGTGAGGCGCTGGCTTTTGGCTCGCTTCTGACCGAAGGATTTCCGGTGCGCCTCGCCGGTCAGGACAGTACGCGCGGCACATTCAGCCAACGCCACTCCGGCTTCGTGAACCAGGAAACAGAGGAACGGTTCTACCCGCTCAACAACATCCGCGCGGGCCAGGCACAATACGAAGTCATCGACTCGATGCTTTCGGAATATGCGGTGCTGGGTTTCGAGTATGGCTACTCAATGGCCGAGCCAAACGCGCTGACCCTGTGGGAAGCACAGTTCGGCGACTTCGCCAACGGCGCGCAGATCATGTTCGATCAGTTCATCAGCTCCGGTGAAAGCAAATGGCTCCGCATGTCCGGCCTCGTCGTCCTCCTGCCCCATGGCTTTGAAGGCCAGGGGCCAGAGCACTCCTCGGCCCGACTGGAACGCTTCCTGCAGATGTGCGGCCAGGACAACTGGATCGTTGCGAACTGCACGACACCCGCCAACTACTTCCACATCCTGCGTCGCCAGATCCACCGCGACTTCCGCAAGCCGCTGATCCTGATGACGCCCAAGTCGCTTCTGCGCCACAAGCTGGCCGTGAGCAAGGCCGAGGAATTCACCAACGGCAGCAGCTTCCACCGCGTCCTGTGGGACGACGCCGAGCTGGGCACTTCAGAGACCAAGCTGGCCAAGGATGACAAGATCAAGCGTGTCGTCATGTGCTCGGGCAAGGTCTATTATGACCTTCTCGAAGAACGCGACGCCCGCGGCATCGACGACATCTACATCATGCGGATCGAGCAATACTATCCGTTCCCGGCGATCTCTCTGGTCAAGGAACTGGAGCGGTTCAAAGGGGCCGAAATGGTCTGGTGCCAGGAAGAGCCCAAGAACCAGGGCGCCTGGACGTTCATCGAGCCCAACATCGAATGGGTTCTGAGCCGGATCAAGGCCAAGCACACCCGGCCCCACTATGTCGGCCGCGCCACCTCTGCCAGCCCCGCCACGGGGCTCGCCAGCCAGCACAAAGCACAACAAGCAGCCCTCGTGAACGAAGCGCTGACCATCGAAGGATAAGACAATGACCACCGAAGTCCGCGTGCCTACCTTGGGCGAAAGCGTCACCGAAGCCACCGTCGCCACCTGGTTCAAAAAGCCGGGCGACAGCGTCGAGGTGGACGAGATGCTATGCGAGTTGGAAACCGACAAGGTGACGGTTGAAGTGCCCAGCCCCGCCGCTGGCACCCTGGCCGACATCGTGGCCGCTGAAGGTGAAACGGTGGGCGTTGACGCGCTGCTCGCCAACATCTCCGAGGGTGGTGAGGCAACACAGTCCAAGCCCGCCTCCAAAACCGAAGAGGCTGCCCCGGCAGCAGATGAGGCACCTTCGGGTGAGAACGTCGACGTGATGGTCCCGACCCTGGGCGAAAGCGTGACCGAAGCCACCGTTTCCACCTGGTTCAAGGCCGTGGGCGACAGCGTCGCGCAAGACGAAATGCTCTGCGAGCTCGAAACCGACAAGGTCAGCGTCGAAGTCCCCGCCCCCGCCGCCGGTGTGCTGGCCGAGATCACAGCGCCCGAAGGCTCCACCGTGGACGCCTCGGCCAAGCTGGCTGTTATCGCAGCCTTGGGTGCAGTGGCGGCCCCCGCAGCTACTGCCACACCAGCCTCAACGGCCGCAGCTGCTCCAGCAGGAACAGGCCGCTCGGACGTGGAAAACGCCCCCTCCGCCCAGAAAGCTATGGCCGAAGCGGGGATCAGCTCCGATCAGGTGACCGGCTCGGGCCGCGATGGCCGCGTGATGAAAGAGGACGTCGCCAAAGCAGTCGCCGCAGCCGCGAGCGCACCCGCACCTTCCGCCCCTGTTGCAGCACCGCGTGCACCCGTGGCTGCCGACGATGCGGCACGCGAAGAACGGGTCAAAATGACCCGCCTACGCCAGACCATCGCCAAACGCCTGAAGGACAGCCAGAACACCGCCGCAATGCTCACCACCTACAATGAGGTGGACATGACCGAGGTCATGGCGCTGCGCAACGAATACAAGGACCTGTTCCTGAAGAAGCATGGGGTCAAACTGGGCTTCATGTCCTTCTTCACCAAGGCGTGCTGCCACGCCCTGAAAGAGGTTCCCGAAGTGAATGCCGAGATCGACGGCACCGACATCGTCTACAAGAACTTCGTCCACATGGGCATCGCCGCAGGCACGCCCACCGGCCTCGTCGTGCCGGTGATCCGCGAAGCCGACAGCCTGTCCTTTGCCGACATCGAAAAACAGATCGCCGAAAAAGGCGCCCGCGCCCGCGACGGCAAACTCTCGATGGCCGAAATGCAGGGCGGCACATTCACCATCTCGAACGGCGGGGTCTACGGCTCGCTCATGTCCTCGCCCATCCTGAACCCCCCGCAGTCGGGTATCCTGGGCATGCACAAGATCCAGGACCGGCCCATGGCCATCGGCGGCCAGGTCGTGATCCGGCCCATGATGTACCTGGCGCTCAGCTACGACCACCGCATCGTGGACGGCAAAGGGGCGGTGACGTTCCTTGTGCGGGTGAAAGAAGCGCTGGAGGATCCGCGGCGGTTGTTGATGGATTTGTGAGGCACTGGCAGGAGGAACGGCATGGTCGCGTCTGACGGTGCAACCAGCTTCGGAGTATCCGGGCGTGTCCTGCAGCTCATGGCACAGGGCGTTAACAAGGATGTTGCCGAAGCAATCGCCTTTGTCGATGCCTGTGCCGCTGACCCCCCTGACCAAAGCGGTGCACGCGCGCGGCAGTTTCTTCAGCTGCGGTTGGGGCTGAGCCTGCTTATGGGCGCACTTGCAACTGCTTCACTGGTTTTTGCCCATCCGATTGAGGCTTGGATGACCATGATTTTGGGGGCGTGCGCCATCTACGTTTGGCTGGTGCTGCGGGGTGCCCCCGTTTTCGCGCGCAGCTTGCATCTTGGCCTTTTCGGCCTTCTGGCACTGGGCGTTGTCTTACCCGAGTTTGGTCTGCTGGATCGCAAACTCGGCTTGGCCTTGCCATTCATCATCCTGTCGTTTGCCCTGATCAGCAGGGCCAGAAAATCACTTGGCAACATAGAAGCCGCCCGTGTCCCAGTTGAAATGCAACGTCGCCTTTGGAAAATGCCGCGCGCGGAACGGCGCGATATGCTTGCAAATCTAAGGGCCTACCGAAAAAATGTGAAACCAGGACCGAGACAATGACACCGGAACTCACCTACCTCACATATGCCGTCCTCCTCCTAGTCGCCCACGTTTTGATCCAGGCAACCTTGTCGGACATGTCCAAGGGCATCGGCTGGGCGCTCGGCCCCCAGGATGAAAAACGCGAACCAAACGCCGTGGCAGGGCGCATCGAACGGGCGCTCTGGAACTACGTCACCTACTTCCCGGCCTTCGCCGCGATGGCTCTCGCCCTGACGGTCACCAACCTGAACACGGAAACCACGGCCCTCGGCGCGGCCATCTGGTTCTGGGCGCGCGTAGCTTACGTCCCCGCCTACGCCTCCGGCGTCCCAATGGTGCGTTCGGTCGCATGGATCATCTCCATGATCGGCCTCGTGATGATGGTGCTGGCCATGTTCGGCACCCCACCAGAACCCGTCCTGCTGCAGCCCGCCAAGGGATGAGCCTCACCGCCGCATATCACCGGGCCATCGCCGCACGCCGCGCCTTCCGCCTGCCGGGCTACCCAACACTGGCCGAGGCCGGGTTTGATGGCGACTACGTCTCACCGATCCAGATGACCTCCGGCAACCTCACCGGCCCCCTTCTGATGTCCAAGGACTGGCTTGATGCCCCATCCGCAAACGCCAACAAAGCGCAACTCAAACGCACCGGCTACCTGCCGAACATCCCCTACAACAAGGTGATCGATCGGGTGCTCAAGCGCCTGAACCTCACCCGCGCCGACATCTACATCACGCCCATATTCCATTTGCTTACCTCCAAACGCTCCAGCACGATCCCGGTCGCGCACGCGCGCGCCAGCTTCGACGCCATCGGCAGGCATGAACTCCTTGGCCGCCGCCCCGTGGCACTTGGAACCGACAGCGCCCGGGTGCTGCAGCACTTCGGCATCGACCACGTCACCGCGCCCCACCCGTCGGCCCGCATCGGGAGCTACGACATGCGCGCCGAACAAATCGCACAGGCGGTGCAAGCCGCATGACCCCAGAACTCACCGCCCTCGCGCTCGCCGCGCTCCTGCAATTCATCCAGTTCCTGCTGATGGCGATCCCCACAAACATCGAACTCCCACAGGGCAAGACGCTCTCCCCCCGCGACCGCAAACGCCTCGGCGGCGACATCCAGGACCAGGTGTCGGACAAAACCGGCCGCCTGATCCGCGCCTGGGAGAACCACTTCGAAAGCCTTGCGCTCTTCACCATCGCCGTGCTGGTCGTATCCCTCGCAGAGGCAAACACCACCTTCACCGCCACCTGCGCCTGGACCTATCTGATCGCCCGCACGCTCTACATCCCCGCCTACTATTTCGGCCTGACCCCCTGGCGGTCGCTGATCTGGTTCGTGGGCTTTCTCACAGCACCCCTCATGCTCATCGCAACGCTCATCTGATCTTCTTCTGACCCAAAATACGACGGGGTCCGGGGCAGCGCCCCGGTCCGACCGCAAAACAAAAGGACCAAACACATGGCTTCTTACGACGTGATCATCATCGGCTCCGGCCCCGGCGGCTATGTCTGCGCCATCCGCTGCGCGCAGCTGGGCCTGAAAACGGCCTGTGTCGAGGGGCGCGAAACCCTGGGCGGTACCTGCCTGAACGTGGGCTGCATCCCATCGAAGGCGCTGCTCCATGCCTCCCACATGCTGCACGAAGCCGAACACAACTTCGCTGCCATGGGCCTGAAGGGTAAAAGCCCGTCGGTCGATTGGAAGCAGATGCTGCAATACAAGACCGACACCATCGGCCAGAACACCAAGGGTGTCGAATTCCTGTTCAAGAAGAACAAGATCGACTGGCTCAAAGGCTGGGGCTCCATCCCCGAAGCAGGCAAGGTCAAGGTCGGGGGTGAGATTCACGAGGCCAAGAACATCATCATCGCCTCCGGTTCCGACGTCGCGACGCTGCCGGGGGTGGAGATCGACGAAAAGGTCGTCGTGTCCTCCACCGGCGCGCTGGAACTGGGCAAGATCCCCAAGAAGATGGTGGTGATCGGCGCGGGCGTGATCGGGCTGGAGCTTGGGTCCGTTTACAGCCGTCTCGGATCGGAGGTGCAGGTGATTGAGTTCCTTGACGCGGTCACACCGGGCATGGACGCCGAAGTGCAGCGCCAGTTCCAGAAGATCATGACGAAACAGGGCCTCAGCTTCACCATGGGCGCGGCAGTGCAGTCTGTCGATGTCGCCAAGAACAAGGCCAAGGTCCACTACAAGCTGCGCAAGGACGACAGCGCACACGAGGTGGACGCCGATGTCGTCCTCGTCGCGACGGGTCGCAAACCGTACACCGAGGGGCTTGGCCTTGATGCGCTTGGCGTAAAGATGACGGATCGAGGCCAGATCGCCGTGGACGCCCATTGGCAAACCAACATCCCCGGCATCTACGCCATCGGCGACGTGATCGAGGGGCCGATGCTCGCCCACAAGGCCGAAGATGAAGGCATGGCCGCCGCCGAACAGGTCGCGGGCAAGCATGGCCACGTCAACTACGGCGTGATCCCCGGCGTCATCTATACGCACCCGGAGGTCGCCAATGTCGGCAAGACCGAAGAGCAGCTGAAGGACGAGGGCCGCAAGTACAAAGCGGGCAAGTTCAGCTTCATGGGCAACGGTAGGGCAAAGGCGAATTTCGCGGCAGACGGTTTCGTCAAGATCCTCGCCGATGCCGAAACCGATCGCATTCTGGGCGCGCATATCATCGGACCAAGCGCCGGGGACCTGATCCACGAGGTTTGCGTGGCCATGGAGTTCGGTGCATCTGCCGAAGACCTGGCTCTGACCTGCCATGCCCACCCAACCTACTCCGAAGCTGTGCGAGAAGCGGCATTGGCGTGTGGATTGGGACCGATCCACAGCTGATCCCGGCGCGCCCTTAGTCGGCGCTGCACCAATGACGCACAATCGCGGGCCAATCGGGCCCGCGACAGGCCTCTGAACCTATCAACCGCTGAACGTGACGCCGCATCCGCGCCGTGTACTGGCGCTTTCCAGTGCCTGCATCTCGCCCTTCAGACGCCCCAGTTCGGCAGCGCTCGCCTTGTCCCCTTTGATAAAGAACGCGGCGGGCCAGAACAGAACAAGCGCCACGGCTGTCGCAGCGGCGTCATCCTTGGCCTTTTTGTTCTGCACACCAGCCACTTCAGACGCGCGCAGGCTGACGCGCGTCGCTTCTTGCCGCAATTGGGTACAGTTCAGGCTTTGAAACTGCAGGGGCGACACATAGGTGGCGCTGATATTATCCGCCTGTTGCGCACAGCCTGCGACGGCGAGAAGGGCGGCCATGACACAGGCACTGGTTACTTTGAACATGGGGGTATCCTTTCGATCTTCACGTCGGGATACGGCACGGCACTTTGGGATCCGTTAAGTCCCACACATCAAGTTGGGCAGCATTCGAATCAAGTCGAAGAAACGCAGTTCATCCAGGACAGCCGGGATCCGGCGCGTGGGGACAAATCCGTACTTCAAGCACATTCCTGCCGATCTGCTCCATACGCGAGGGAACTTTTTTGCCGAAATCCCAGTTACGAGAGTACCGGAGCGTAAGCGCCATTGTTTTCAATGCCGCAGCGCCTCTTTCATAACGCAGCCATTCTTGGCCGTGGACGCAGTTGGAAAGACAAGAGGACATCACCATGGATCGTCGCAGTACTTTGAAACTGATCGGGGGCGGCGCCGCCCTTGTCACCCTTAGCGCCTGTGCACAGCCGCAAGACCCCGATATCGTGGACGTCGCCTCGGGCGATCCGAATTTCTCAACCCTGGTCGCTGCGGTAGCCGCGGCTGACCTTGTCGATACGCTCAAGGGCCCCGGCCCCTTCACCGTCTTTGCCCCGACAAACGACGCCTTTGCGGCCCTGCCCGCAGGCACCCTCGACAGCCTGCTGCTGCCCGAGAACAAGGATCAGCTGGTCAACATCCTGACGTACCACGTGGTGCCCGGTCAGATCACAGCGGGTGACGTGTTGGGCACGCGCCAGAACGTGACGACCGTGCAGGGCGGCACGCTGGACGTGAACGGGATCGTGGGCAAGTTTGGCTCGGGCGTGACTGTGAACGGCGCCAACGTCATTCAGCTGGACATCTTTGCATCGAATGGCGTGATCCACGCCATCGATCAGGTGCTGCTGCCGTAATTTACATAATCTGTCCCCGCGGGGACAGATTATGTTAAATCACCACATGGTCCGGGCTGCGCGCTCGGGCCATGCCGCGTCGTAGGAGGTGCCGCCCTCTTCACCCTGCGACACCTCTTCCAGAATTTCGCCCGGTGTCGGCAGGTCGCCTGCGTCGTTGCGTGACCACAGACCGGCCCGGATCAGGGCGCGGGCACACTGGGTGTAGACCTCACCAATCTGGATCACGATGACCGTCGCGGGATGACGCCCCTTCTGCTCGAACCGCTGGCGCAGGCCCTCATCGGCAGTCAGCTTCGCCTCACCGTTCACCCGCACAACCATGTTCGATCCGGGCACCATGAACATCAGCGATACGCGCCCGTCCGCCACTATGTTGCGCAGGCTGTCGAGGCGCTGATTGCCGCGCCAGTCGGGCAGCGCGAGGGTCTTGGGATCAAGCTGCAACACAACGGGGCCGTCGTCACCACGGGGGCTGCCATCTGTTCCATCCGGTCCGACAGTGGTGAGCACCACAAAGCGCGAGGCCGCAATCCACTTGGCATAAAGAGGCGTCAGATGGTCTGCGACCTTGCGCAACGATGCCTGCCCCGGTGTACCGTAGAGCGCTTCAAGCGCAGGGATGTCTTCAATGAACTCCATTGGGTTCAAACCCTCCTTCGCGCATCAACGCATCTGACCGCTCCTCTACCGTGTCTTCGAGCCGGGACAAAAACGTGTCCCGATCCAGCCCCTCTTCCAAGGCTGGCAGGAACTCCACAATGGCGGTCCCAGGCTTCCGCATGATCCCGGTGCGGGGCCAGAACACTCCGACATTCGTAGCCACGGGCACACAAGGCTGGCCCAATTGCTCGTACAGCACCGCTGTTCCCACCTTGTAAGGCGCCTTGGTGCCCGGCGCGACGCGCGTGCCCTGCGAATAGATGATCAATTGCCCCGGAGAGGCGCGCCCCGCTTCAACGTCCCGAACCATCTTGGCAATGGCCGCGCCGCGCTTGCCGCGATCCACCGGCACACATTCCAGGCGCTTGGCGTAGAGCCCGATGATAGGCGTCCACAGGATCGACCGCTTCATGATGAACTTGGCCGACGGCAAGGCCGTGAAGATCATCATGATATCCAGAAATGACTGATGTTTGGACGCGATCAGCACCTCGCCTTCGGGCACTTCGCCTCGCACCTCTGCCTTTAGTCCGACCATCCAGCGCATCGACCAGAACACGTAACGGCTATAGGTCTTGCAGGCTGCACGCGCGCCGTTTTTGCTCACGATGGCGTAGGGCGCGAACACAACCCCGATCACCAGCATCATCACATAGATGTGGAGCACGAATACAAGGGATCGAAGGTACTGAATCATGTGAGGGTCCTTAGCGCGCGGCTGGCGGCATAGGCGGTCGCCAACAGGGCGACGCCACCGCAGACCGGCGGAAGTAGAAGAGGGACGAGCCAGCCAGCACCCTGAAAGCCAAGGCCGGTGAGGAAGCCGGGCGTGTCGCCGCCCGACGGCATGAGCCACACGGCAGCCACGCCGATCACGGCACCACATGCGGAGCCCGCAAGCGCCCGCAGCGTGAAGCGGCGGACAAAGGCATTGGCGATGTAACTGTCGGTTGCGCCCACGAGGCGCAGGACAGCGATGACCTGGGCATTGGCCGCAAGGGCAGCATTGGCCGCAAGGGTGACCATCGCCGCCACCGCGCCGATGATCAGCAAGGCCACCGTCCACCCCAGAAGACGCAGCCGTTGGGCCGCAGACACCAGCGGTGCGCGCCATCGCCCGTGGTCATCCAGAACGGCACCCGGCACCTCTGCCGCCAGACGCAGGCGCAGGCCTGTGACGTCAAAACCCTGATCCGTCGCCTGAATCTCGATCAGCCGGGGGACGGGCAACGTATCCAGCGGCAGATCCTGACCGAACCAGGGGGCCAGCAGAGCTTGTTGTTCCTCATCCGTGAGGGCGCGCGCCTCGGCAACGCCGGGGGTGGTCGACAACACCTGCAGCGCGGCGTTGGTCTGGATCGCGCTCTGGTCTTCGGGGGCCACGATGCGGATGGTGGCCGTGCGAGCCAACTCGTCCCCCCAACGGTCCGCCAAGCGACCAGAGGCGAGCGAGAGCGCCATTGCGAAAACGGCAAGAAACGCCATCGCACCCGACACGAAAAGGGTCAGTTGCGCGGTAAATCCTGTGGGCGGCACGACCCGGTCGGCATAGCGATCGCCGGCCACGAGGGCGCGCAGGGTCTTGAGGTCAAACTTCACAGGTCTGCCCCCGCAAGCTGCACCCGCCGGTTCGAAATCCGCAGCACACGCGCCTGCACCTGCGCCTTGGCCGCACGGATCAGGGACAGGTCGTGCGTGGCGATCAGCACCGTCTTACCCATCTTGTTCAACTCGACGAGCAGAGTGAGGAGCCGCTGCGACATGTCCCAATCCACATTGCCAGTCGGCTCATCGGCCAGCACCACGTCCGGTGACATGATGACAGCGCGTGCCAGCGCCGCGCGTTGCCGTTCGCCGCCAGACAGTTCAGGTGGCATGGCTTCGGAGCGGTTGGTGAGACCCACCCAAGCCAACAGCTCGGTCAGATCACCGTTCGCCGTTTCTGCCTGACGCCCTGACACCGTCAGCGGCAAGGCGACGTTGTCGGAGACCGACAAGTGGTCCAGGAATTGCACGTCCTGATGTACGACCCCGACCCGTCGCCGCACCTTCGCGATGTCATCACGCTCAAGGCTACGCACGTCGCGGTCGAACAGGCGCACGTGGCCCGCCGTGGGCAACAGCGCGCCATAGCACAACTTGAGCAACGTGGTCTTGCCCGCACCCGACGGCCCTGTCAGAAAATGGAACGAGCCGGGCGCAAGCTTGACCGAAATATCGGACAAAAGCTCACCCCCGCCATAGCTGTAGGCAACATTTTCCAGCTCGATCACGTGCGCCCCCGCCCCTTTGCGACCTGTTGTGCCTCAGCACCATGCCGGATTCAATGTGAATGCTTGGATGCGGGCCGCGCAGTTATGTCTTTTCTGAACACGGCCTACAACATATGGTAACCTGTAAAAAACGAGGCAGGATCCGAAATGCGGCTGATATGTCCCAATTGCGATGCGCAATACGAGGTGGTGGATGACGTGATCCCCGCCGAAGGGCGCGACGTGCAGTGTTCGAACTGCGGACAGACGTGGTTCCAGCACCACCCCGACCATGTGCCCGAAGAGTCGGAGGCCGAGGACGCGCCTGCCGACCTGCCCCCTACAGACGATACCCCCGCCGAAGACGAAGAGCGGGCCGAGGCCCCGGAGCCCAAGCGCCGGGAGTTGGATCCGTCGATTGCAGACATTCTGCGCCAAGAGGCCGAGATCGAAAGCCAGGCCCGTGCCAGCGAGGCCGAGGCATTGGAAAGTCAGCCCGAGCTTGGGTTGGACAGCGCCGAAACCGACGGTGACCGCCGCGCACGCGAGGCGCGTGAGCGCATGGCCCGCATGCGAGGCGAAGAAACCGCACCGGAAAAGGTGTCTGAAACCGCAGCCACCGCTGCAGCCATCGGATCGCGCCGCGATCTGCTGCCAGATATTGAAGAGATCAACTCAACCCTGAGATCCACGGGCGACCGGCAATCTGCGAGCGCCTCGGACACGGCGGTGGAAACGGAAGAGGCCGCGCAGGCCCGATCAGGCTTTCGGCGTGGTTTCATGCTGATGGTGCTGCTGGCGGTCGTGCTGCTGGTTGTCTACGTCTTTGCACCTGACATCGCGCGGGCGGTGCCCCAGGTCGATCCGTTCCTCAGTTCATATGTCGCGCAGATCGACAGTGCCCGGCTGTGGCTGGATGGCCAGGTTGCTGCAGGGCTGACCTGGATGGACAACCTGACGGCCAGCGACGGCGAATAGAGCCTAGAACCGATCCAGCAGGCGCTTGAGGTAGTCCAGCTCTACATCCGGGCGCTCCCCCTCGCCCGAGCGACGACGGATTTCGTCCAGCAGATCGCGGGCGCGGCGATAGACATCCTCGCCCTGCAACAGCCCTTCTTCTGTGCCGACAGACCCGTTCGAGCCCGGCTCGCGGCCAAGCGGATCGCGCGCCTCGGCCCGGCGGTCGCTTTCAGACGTGCCCTGCCCCTGCTGCGCATCTTGCTGTTCCTGCTGCATCGCTTCGCCGAGCGCGCGCATCCCTTCGCGCAGCGCTTCCATAGCTTGTGACTGGTTGTCGATGGCATCGGCAAATTCGCGTTGGCGCAGCGCGTCTTCGGCATTGTCCATGGCGCGGCCTGCACGGTCGAGCGCGTCGCGCGCGGCATCGCCTTCGGGTGTGCCGCTGCCGGGCAGGCTACCCTGCTGGCGGCGCAACTCATCGCGCAGCGCCTGCTGACGGTCGGCAAGCGAGCCTTCCTGGTCCTGACCCTGCCCTTCGGCCTGCTGGTTGCCTTCGCCGCCTTGCTCCTGATTGCCTTGTTGGCCCTGTCCCTGGCCGCCCTCTGTATGCTCTTGACCGCGGCCAGCGCCACCGTCGCGCCCCTCATTGCCCCGGCTTTCGCCCGCTTGAGCGTTCGGGTTGAACTGTTCCTGCAGATCGCGGAAGGCCTGATCGCTCAGCCCCTGCTGTTCGCGCAACGTCTCGGCCAGGCCTTCCATGGCTTGTTCACCCGGACTTTGGCCTTCACCGCCCTGCCCTTGGGTGACCTGCATGTTTTCGAGCATCTCCTGCAACTCGCGCAGGGCCTGTTCGGCCTCGGCCATTCGGCCTTGCTCCATCAGCTCTTGAATGCGGTCCATCATGCGCTGGATGTCATCCTGCGTCATTTGCATCTGGTTTTCGGATTGCTGGTTGCGCGGGCTCTCTTCGTTGTTCTGGCGGTCCAGCTCGGCCTGCCGCGACAGCTGCTGCATGTAGTCGTCGGTGGCGCGGCGCAGCTCGCGCATCAGCTCTTCGATCTCGGCTGGGCTGGCGCCATCGCGCATCGCCTGCTCAAGTCGTTCGCGCGCACGGCGCAGACGTTCGAGCGCGTCGGCAAGGTCCCCTTCCTCGATCCCGAGGGCGAGGTCCCACATATCGCGCGAAATCTCGTCCTGCTTTTCATCCGTTAGGCCATAACTGGCAAAGAGTTCCAGCTTGGTGATGACACGCCGCAGGCGCAACTGGTCCACCTCGCGGCGGAACACGTCATCGGGACGGTGGGCGACTGCGCGCAGGATCTGGGCCACACGGGTGCTGTTGTCCCTGGACCAGAGCAGATCGCGCCGCTGTTCGATGATGGACGCAGCAACCGGGTCAAAGAACCGACGACCGGGCAGGATCATCTGGTAAGGCTCGGTCTCGGACTGTTGTTCAGCGGCATCCAGCGCTGTCATCACCACCGTGACCGGAAGATTGGCCCATGGGTGTTCCGAGAAATCCTCAACCAGTGCCTCTTCGAATGCGGTGCGATCACTGGTGAACGGCATGGGCAGGGATGCGGTGATTTCCGGGCGTTGTTCGGGCGCGATGGCAAGGCCGTGGCGGCGGTCGACCTCGGGCAGATCAAGGGCAAAGCGCGCCTCGCCCGCCTCGACCCCGTAGTCGTCAGACGCGGCAAAGGGCAGCGTCATCTCGCCCAGCGCCGTGGTTTCCGGGGCGTCCAGCACCTCAATGCTGGGCGCATTGTCCGGCAGCACCGCAACGGACCATGTGCGCCCGCCGGGTCCGTTGATCGCAATTTCACCCGCCTGATTGACGATGAAATCCTGTTCGGGCGCGGACGCCGGAGGCACTTCTCCGGCACGGCCCGATACGGTTTCGGCCACCGTCAGTGCGCCCACTTCGCCGTAGAGCCGCAGGGTGATGAGCGATCCTGCAGGGACTTCCAAGACACCTTCGGGAATGTCGTTGAGGTAGATCGTTGGTCGCCCGGTGTAGCGCGGGCTTTCTGCCCAGCCTTCCCAGACCGGACCTGTGGCCAGGCCATCGCCCGCGCCGGGCGTCATGTCAGCCACGGAACCCACGCGCCAGATGGAGCCAAAGATCAGTGCCACCGCGAAGATCAGGACAGCCACATAGCGCAAGGCATAGGGGTCGCGGCGTGCGATACGCAGATCGGCTGGCACCGGTTGCGCTTGGGCGGCGCGTTCCGCCATGCGTGCCTGATGCGCGCGCCAGACGGCTGTTGAGGCCGCATCGCCATCGCCCACGGCCTGTTCATCAAGCAGCGCCTGGATCGGGCGGCCCGGCAGTGTCTCATCCAGACGGACGAGCGCCGCTTCGCGGGTCGGAATACGGAACCTGCGCAGCGCATAAAGCAGTGTTGCAATGGCAGCGCCGGTCGCGACGACCGCGAAGAACCAGACCAGTTCCACCATGACGGTGTCTTGCAGGCCCAGCATCAGAACCGCCAAAACCCCAAGCACAACAGTTGCGAGCGGCCATGTGGCTTGCCAGAACGCCTCGGCGAACATGCCAGCGCGTGTGAGCGCAAGCGGCCAGCGCAAGCCCTTAAGCCCACGCCGCGCATCATGTTTGGAAAAACTGGCCATGCGTCGCGTCCCTTGTCGGTGGCGCGGGCCACGTTATAGCGCCCTCAGCCTCATATAGGCGCTGATTGGATCAGAGCCATTCAGGGATGGTATCGCGATTTATCATTTCGTCAAAGGTCGGGCGTGCGCGGATCACCGCGTATTGATCACCGTGGACCAGAACTTCGGGAATAAGTGGGCGCGTGTTGTACTCACTGCTCATTACTGCGCCATATGCGCCAGCGGAGCGGAAGGCGACGAGGTCTCCAGCGCTCAATGGCGGCATCATGCGCTGCTTAGCGAACGTATCCCCGGATTCGCAGACCGGCCCCACAATGTCATACGGAGCCTGTTCCGTGCCCGGAGCGGGTTCGATGACCGGCACGATGTCGTGGTAGGCTTCATACATCGCGGGTCGGATCAGGTCATTCATGGCCCCATCGAGGATCAGGAAATCGCGCCCCTCCCCCGATTTGACATAGATGACCTCGGACACCATCAGCCCGGCATTGCCGGAAATCAGGCGGCCCGGCTCAATCTCGACCTCGCAGCCCAGATGGCCAACCGTCCGCTTGATCAGCGCGCCATAGTCCGTGGGCAGGGGCGGCGCTTCGTTGGAGCGGGCATAGGGGATCCCAAGGCCGCCCCCAAGATCGAGGCGGCGGATGTCGTGGCCATCGTCGCGCAATTGCACGGTTAGTTCAGCGACCTTTTGGTACGCGAGTTCAAATGGTGCCAACTCTGTGAGTTGAGAGCCAATGTGGACGTCGATGCCTATGACGTCGAGGTGCTCCATGGCACCCGCCATGGCATAGACCTCGCGCGCCCGCGCAATGGGAATGCCGAACTTGTTCTCTGACTTGCCGGTCGCGATCTTGGCGTGGGTCTTGGCGTCGACATCCGGGTTCACGCGGATTGTGATGGGCGCGATTGCGCCCACCTCACCCGCGACACGGTTCAGCACCTCCATCTCGGGCTCGGATTCCACATTGAACTGGCGGATGCCACCGGTCAGGGCCATCCGGATTTCATCGGCGGTCTTGCCCACGCCCGAGAACACGATCTTGTCACCCGGCACGCCTGCTGCCTTTGCTCGCGCGTATTCACCGCCCGACACCACATCCATGCCTGCGCCTGCTTGTGCCAGCGTCCTGAGGATCGCCTGATTGCTCGCCGCCTTCATCGCGTAGCACACGAGATGGTCCATACCATCGAGTGCTTCATCAAACAGGGTGAAGTGGCGCAGCAGCGTCGCTGTCGAGTAGACATAGAAAGGCGTGCCCACAGCGGCGGCAATGTCGGCCACAGGCACATCCTCGGCGTGCAGAACGCCATCGCGGTAGAGAAAATGATCCATGAGGGCCTGCCTAATTCAGCGCGCGTCCAGCTTCAATTGATAAGCGCGGGAAAGGCTAAGCTTTGGGCCAATCAGGGCCGCAAAAAGAGAGCCTTTATTGAACAGGGCGAGAACGCAGGAACAGATAGAGCGGCAAGCCGCAGCTGACGCCAATGCAGAACGTGGCGGGGATGGCAATCAGGGCCGACCAATTCCTGCGCACGGCCACTTCCGAAGTGATCCAGACCGTGAGGGCAAGCGCAGCAATCGTCAGATCCCACACCAGCCCGCTGGTGGCGGCATTCACGTGCCACGCATCGACCATCGCCATGATGTCCCAGGTGTTCGCCTGAAACCACGTGATGAAGTAATACATCGGGTGCACCGCACCCCAGATGGCCAAGGCCAGATAGATCATACGCACCGGGGCCATGGCTCAGAACAGGCTCACACCGACAGACAGAGGCCCGCGCCGCACACCAACGGTGCCGCCCGCATGCACGCCGTTCGATCCCACGCCGATGGTCACGCCGCCCGTGGGCTGCACCGGCTCGCCATCAGCGCCACAGGCCGCAACGGCCAGCAGCGACAGGACACAAAGAACACGGATCATGCGATCACCTCTCTCCACCGCGCGACCTGCGCGCGCACCTGGGTCGGCGCAGTGCCTCCGTAACTTGTACGCGATGCGACGGAATTTTCCACGCTCAAAACGGTGAACACGTCGTCGGTGATGCCTTCATGCGCCGTTTTCATCTGATCCAGCGTCAGATCAGGCAGGTCGCAGCCCTCGGCTTCGGCCAATGCCACAAGGCTGCCGGTGATGTGGTGGGCATCGCGAAACGGCAGGCCCAGCACCCGCACCAGCCAGTCTGCCAGGTCGGTCGCTGTGGAGAAGCCCGATCCAGCAGCAGCCGCAAGGCTTTCGCGATTGGCGGTCATGTCGCGCACCATCCCGTCCATCGCCGCCAGCGCCAGCATCCAGTTGTCCGCGGCGTCAAAGACCTGTTCTTTGTCCTCCTGCATGTCCTTGGAATAGGTCAGCGGCAGCCCCTTCATCACCATCATCAGGCCTGTATTCGCACCAAAAATCCGGCCCACCTTGGCCCGGATCAGCTCAGCCGCATCCGGGTTCTTCTTTTGCGGCATGATGGACGATCCGGTCGAAAACCGATCAGACAGCGTGACAAAGCGGAACTGGGCCGACGACCAGATCACCAATTCTTCCGCAAAACGGCTCAGGTGCATCGCACAGATGCTGGCTGTGCTCAGGAACTCCAGCGCAAAATCCCGGTCGCTCACAGCATCGAGCGAGTTGGCCGCGGGCCGATCAAAGCCCAGCGCCTCCGCCGTCATCTGCCGATCAATCGGGAAGGACGTGCCCGCCAGTGCCGCAGCGCCCAAGGGCGACTCATTCATCCGCGCACGCGCATCGCGCACACGAGACAGGTCACGCCCGAACATCTCGACATAGGCCATCATGTGATGGCCCCAGGTCACAGGCTGCGCCGTCTGCAAATGGGTAAAGCCTGGCATGACCCAATCGGCCCCCGCCTCTGCCTGATCCAGCAGCGCCGCAATCAGCGACAACAGCGCTCCTTCGGCCGCATCGAACTGGTCGCGCACCCACAGCTTGAAATCTGTGGCAACCTGATCGTTCCGCGACCGCCCCGTATGCAGCCGCCCCGCAGGCTCGCCAATCACCTCTTTCAGCCGCGCCTCCACATTCATGTGGATGTCTTCCAGCGCGGTCGAAAACTGAAACGTGCCGCCTTCGATTTCTGACAAGAGCGTGAGCAGCCCTTCCCGGATCGCCTCCACATCCTTATCACTCAGAATGCCGGTGGCGCCCAACATGGCGGCATGGGCCCGCGAGCCTGCAATGTCCTGGGACGCCATGCGCTGGTCAAACCCGATCGAGGCATTAATTGCCTCCATGATCGCATCTGGACCTGCTGCAAACCGGCCCCCCCACATCTGATTTGCGGTCTTGTCGGACATGAACGTGGCACCTTGAGGAAGATCATGAAAAAGCTTGTTACCGCAGCCCTCTACATGGCCCTGAGCGTGGGCGCAATTCCTGCACTCGCTGACACTTCAGCAGCAGAGGCCTTGCGCGACGGCGACATGAAGAAGCTGATTTTCCACGGCACGCCCGAAGCAGTGTCGAACCAGCCCTTCGATCTGGCCGACGGCGCGGGCACAGGCTCGCTCTCGGACTACGAGGGTAAGCACATCCTGGTGAACTTCTGGGCCACCTGGTGCGCGCCCTGCCGGCACGAAATGCCGATGCTGTCCGAATTGCAGACCGAATTCGGTGGTGATGATTTCGAGGTCGTCACAATCGCCACGGGCCGCAACAACCCCGCCGCCATCGTCAAGTTCCTGGATGAGATCAACGCCACCAACCTGCCCCGCCACCAGGACCCGAAACAGAAGCTCGCGGCCCAAATGGGCGTCTTCGGCCTGCCCATCACCGTGATCATCGACCCCGAGGGGCGTGAGATCGCGCGCCTGCGCGGTGATGCCGACTGGTCATCGGACAGCGCCAAGGCCATCATCGCATCGCTTATCGGTGCCGAAAGCAGCTAACGCGCGGTGCTGTCACCTAAATTTAAAGAACGCTAACAATATGTATGATTACCCACGGGTAACCGTTACCCGCGCCGCATCCCTCAAGCTGACGCGACGCCACGCTTGACGATCCGACCCCGCGTCCGATGAATTGCGCGCGGGAGGATCAGGCCGTGCCCTTGCACATCCTGTTGATTTTGGTGGTTGGCGGCATCGCGGGCATCGCGCTCGCGCTGCACCTGTTGGGCCTGTCCCGCGCCACCCCCTTCACTTCCCAAACGGCCCAAGACGCATGGCACCGCGCGCACCCCAACGACGCGGTCAAAGCGATCACGGTCACCACCGACGGCAAGGCCGCCCGGATCACGACAGATCAGGGCACGGGTGTTCTCTGGCAAATGGGCGCCGACAGCTGCGCACGCCGCCTCACCGGCACGGAAACCCTGACGCGCGCCGGCGACACCTCCACCCTGCATCTCGACGATTATGCCGCGCCCAAAGTCCGGCTCACCCTCACGCCATTGGAACACAGCGCGTGGCAAGACTGGATGGCACACACATGATGGCAGACCTCACCTACCCCGACGTCGTGAATTTCGCCGTCCCCTTCTTCATCGCCGCCATCGCCATCGAACTGGCCTGGATCGTGATCAAGGGCCGCGGCGGTCGATATGAAACACGAGATGCCGTCACCTCCCTGATCATGGGCGCGGGCAACGTCGCATCGGGCATCCTCCTGGGCTTTATCGCATGGGGCTTTTTCATGTCGCTCTAGACGATCACGCCGCTCGATCTGGGCACCAACGTCTGGGTGGTTCTGCTCTGCTTCGTACTCGATGACTTCCGCTACTACTGGGTCCACCGCTTCGGGCATCGCATCCGCTGGGTCTGGGCCAGCCACGTCAATCACCACTCGTCCCAGCACTACAACCTTACGACCGCGCTGCGGCAGACATGGACCGGCACATTCACCTTCATGATGGTGGTCCGCGCGCCACTGATCCTGCTGGGCTTTCACCCGGCCATGGTCCTGTTCGTCGGCGGGCTGAACTTGATCTACCAATTCTGGATCCACACCGAAGCCATCGGTAAACTGCCCCGCTGGGTCGAGGCGATCATGAACACCCCCAGCCACCACCGCGTTCACCACGGCCGCAACCCGCGCTATCTCGATGCCAACTATGCTGGCGTCTTCATCATCTGGGACAGGATATTCGGCACCTTCGTGCCTGAACTCGATAGCGAAAAACCGGACTACGGGTTGGTCCAGAACATCGGCACATTCAACCCGATCCGGGTCGCGTTCCACGAATGGGTGGGTATCTGGAAAGACGTCACCAGACGGGGCCTGAGCCTGAAAGACCGCCTGCTCTATGCCGTAGCGCCACCAGGCTGGAGCCACGACGGCTCACGCGACACATCCGAAGCGATCAAAGCCAAACACCTCGCCCGCACGCCCGAGGATAAGGGCACCCCGGGCTTCACCTGACGCCCTCTTTCTTCTGGCCGAAAATACTTCGGGGGAGTCCGCAGGACGGGGGCAGCGCCCCCTGAACCATGGTGTCGCCGCAAGGCGGCCTTTGGATCACGCCGCGTGGTTCAGGATCGCCGCTTCACTTGGGCTCAAATTTCGCCTGGCATAGTCGCCGTAGGTGTGGGGATCCTGTTCAAGGTTCGGCATCGCAGACACCAGTCGTGCCCGGTCAGCCGCGCTTAACATCGAAAAGGCCGTGTTGGCCGGATGAAAGCTTTCGGTCTCAACCCCGTTGGCACGCAGCACCTCGTGCTGTGGCAACAGCAGATGCACGTAAGTCGCGGACCGGGCCTTGAGATCAACAGTGATGGTCGTCCCGTTGACCAAGTCTTTTGCAGCCACAAGTACTTCCGGCGTGTTGAACAGATCCCGGGCCACATCACCCTTCACCAACATCCTGTGTTCTGGCGAGACCAGCAATTCCTGACCGGGCTGTTCGATGCCCAACGCACCGGTCGCGATGCGAACGGGACGCAGCTGGGGCAATGCGAAAAGCCGCGCCCCCGTCATACGGCGGCTGCCGACCCAAAGGATTTCTTGCGCGCCATTATCCATGGTCTGCACCCGATCCCCTTCGCGCAACGCCTCGATCAAACGTGGACCGTCCGGCGTGTCAATCAAGGTACCGGGTGTAAAGCAGATAACCCCGCTGGA
The DNA here is from genome assembly GCF_000814025.1 of Tateyamaria sp. ANG-S1. Taxonomy (GTDB): domain Bacteria; phylum Pseudomonadota; class Alphaproteobacteria; order Rhodobacterales; family Rhodobacteraceae; genus Tateyamaria. The sequence continues at coordinate 750,119 of NZ_JWLL01000003.1, forward strand.
TTGTTCGGGAGTGGCCGCAGTGGCCCCCTGTTCGATTGTGTGATGCACGACCCAAAGGTCCGTTTTGCGCGGGGGAATGTCATCGACAAACATCAAGAGCGGGGGTGCATCGCCTCCGACGTCGATCACCGTCACCGTATAGCTCTTGGCCCCATCCGTGACGACGAAGCTGCTGTCGAACATTAACATGTCCGGCTCCGCCACATCAGTTGTGAGCGGTAGATCATGCAGCGCCGCACCGACCAGTCGATGCACCATGCGCGCTGCGCGCCTGCGGATGTCTTCTTCCCCGTTTGCCCTGTCCAGGCGCAATACATCTTGTGGACCGTCCACCTGTACGGGATCACCGCGCCAGGCCCAGGCTGCCCCAACAGCCAAAGACCCAATCGGCGCGGCGTCTAGGCCGTCCACTTCTGTTTGCGTCCAGGAGATGACAAACGTGCCACGAAAGCCCGTTTTCATTGCCTGTATGCCTGCCTTGTCTTTTTTTATTGGGATCAGCGTATCAACGTCGATTCCATCTGTGAAGTCCGGAATTGTGTCATATTCCAGCGCCTTGCGGGGCGTACGTAACGTCAATGAAGCGCTTTGGCCGCACGCAGATCACCGGCATGATCCGCAACATATAGTTCCTGTCGGCAATTGCATGCTCGGACATCAGGGCACGTTGAAGTGCGCCCGATACTCGGATGGTGACACACCCATCTGGTCGACAAAGGCCCGGCGCATCCTGTCTTCGTCCCGAAACCCGCAGGAGGCTGCCACTTGCTTGACTGTTTGCTGCGTTGTTTCGAGCAATCCGCGCGCCTGTTCTGTGCGCATGGCAGCAACGGCCTTGGCGGGTGTCATGCCCATCGTCTTGGCGTAGACGCGCGCGAAGTTGCGCGGGCTCATCCCCGCGCGTTCGGCCAAGACATCGACGGACAGGTTTTCATGCAAGTTGTCCGCGATCCAACTGTGCAAAGCTTCGAACTGCCCCGCCTCATCCTGCAATTGACGACCAAGTGCGGGACTGAACTGCGATTGCCCGCCTGAGCGGACCATCTGCGCCACCATTGACCGCGCAACGGTGAAGGCTGCGGCCCGCCCCAAGTCTTCGGCCACAATGGCAAGCGCCATGTCGATCCCCGCCGTGATCCCAGCAGAGGTCCATACCGCGCCGTCCTTGATGAAGATCGGGTCCATCTCGACCATCACCTCGGGAAACTCTGCGGCTAGCATGGCGCAGTCCTCCCAATGGGTCACCGCTCGGCGGCCGTTCAACAGCCCGGTCGCCGCCAGAATGAGAGCGCCCGAGCAGACCGAAGCTACACGTTGGGCCCCGCGTGCAAGCTGGCGAACGCGCCCGAGAAGGGCGGCGTCCCGCATGCCGGGCACTGCGCCGTCCCCGCCAACGACAATCAACGTGTGAATGTCTCGACCGCCCAGCGCGTCAAGCGTCACCGTAGGGATCGACAGAACCGTGTTCGTCCCGGTCGCGCCCCCGCGTACCGAGGCAACGATACACTCATATCCGGGGGCGTTCGTAACCGGGTCAGGTGCGTGCGAAAAGACCTGCAATGGTCCGACAAGATCCAACAATACGATGTCGTCATAGACAACGAACACGACCAATCGCGGTGCTTTTGACCGGCAGGAGGATTTGGCAGCTTTTGAGGTCATCTTGTCATTTCTGCCACGCGGCTAGGTGTTAGTCTATGTGCAAACGCCGAGGGAGCGTCTGACATGCTGATTCTAAAACCCAATTGCGAGTGCTGCGACACGGATTTGCCACCTGAGGCAGAGGATGCCCGCATCTGCAGCTTCGAATGCACTTTCTGTGCCGATTGCGCTGAAACGCAGCTGCAGAACACGTGTCCGAATTGCGGCGGTCACTTTGTTCCGCGCCCGATCCGTCCTGCTGCCAAACTGATCAGCCACCCGGCATCGACCGAGCGTTTTACCAAATCCCATATCCCTTGCGCGCCATCCCCGGCCTGACGATGGAGCATCAAATGACAGAGCTGACCCACATCCTGAACTGGCGCCGCATAAATGATCGCCTAACAACCTCCGGTCAGCCGTCCGAGGCGCAACTGGCCGATATTCGCGAACTGGGCGTAACGCATATCGTCAACCTTGGCCCGCACGACAACAAAGGGGCCTTACAGGATGAGGCCGGGACGGTCGCGGGTCTGGGGATGCGATACATCCACATCCCCGTGGCGTTCGAAGCCCCTACCGATGACGACTTCACAGCATTCAAAAATGCGATCGAAGCGCATCCAAACGCGCGCGTGCACATCCACTGCATCTACAACGCGCGGGTCAGCGCCTTTTTCTACCGCTATGCCAAGTCGGGCGCTTGCCTGTCACGGGAAGAGGCGTTCGCAAACATGGAAAGCATCTGGCGTCCCGGCGACGATTGGGCCGCGTTTATCGACGACACGGACGCCAAGGGAGAGCCAAACAGGTATGCGGGCGAAGACTACTAGCGCCGTCAAAGCAGTCCAAGTAAGGCTCTATTCAACCCTATGGGGTCTTTTCCACAACGCTTTGCCCATTTTTTAGGCGTCAATCTGCCATTTCAGCGCCGACAGGCGTGATCATCAGCGCATGCGCCTTTCTTTCCCAACGGTAAGCGCCATCCTCTGCCGACATGTGATGCAAAAACACAGGGGAGATGATTTAGATGTACAAATTTGCGCTGACCGCGGCCCTGGCCGCAGTACCACTGGCCGGGATGGCCGAGGAATTGACACCCGTCACTTTTGGAACAAACTGGCTAGCTCAGGCGGAACATGGCGGCTTTTACCAATCTGTGGCCGACGGCACCTATGCCGCATGTGGTCTGGAAGTCACCATCGTGTCGGGCGGCCCGCAGGTAAACAACCGCGCCCTCCTGCTGGCTGACCGCATCCAATACCACATGGGTGGTGACATGCTGCAGGCCTTCAACGCTGTGGCCGAGGAGATTCCGGTCGTCGCCGTCGCTGCCATCTTTCAGAAGCACCCGCAGGTCATCGTGGCCCACCCGGATGTGGAAAGCTGGGAGGACCTGAAGGACAAGACCCTGCTGATCGGTGACAATGGCTATACCAGCTACTACCAGTGGATGATCGCCGCGCATGGCTTCACCGCCGAACAGCGCGAGCCCTACACCTTCAACCCCGCGCCGTTCATCGCCAACACAGACACGGCCATGCAAGGCTACCTGTCGTCCGAGCCGTATCTGGTGCAGAAAGAGGCCGGTTTCGAGCCGAACGTGTTCCTGATCGCCGACAATGGCTATTCGTCCTACGCAACGACAATCGAGGTCATGCAATCCACCATCGACGAGAACCCTGAACAGGTCGAATGCTTTGTCGATGCCTCGCTGACCGGCTGGTACAACTACCTTTATGGCGACAGTGCTGCCGCCGATGCGATGATCATCGAGGCCAATGCGGACATGACCCAGGACAAGATCGACTTTGCCAAGAACATGATGCGCGACGAGGGCATCGTGGACAGCGGCAAGACGCTTGAGTTGGGCATTGGCGCGATGTCGGATGAGGTGATTGGCGATTTCTACCAGAAGATGGTGGATGCCGATGTGATCGGTGACGATCTGGACTGGAAGGCCGCCTACACCCTCGACTTCACCAACAAGAAGGTTGGGATGGACATCAAACCCTGATCGCCGTTCTATCATCCTTGCAACAGAATGCCGAACGGGGTGTGGTGCGTACGTTCGGCATTTTCTACGACAAAGAGGGCCACATGGCGCAAATCGCTCCTTTTGCCGAGCGCTATGAGTTGATGCGTGTGAACGCCGTGGACAAGGTGTTTCCCGGCAACGTGCAGGCGTTGCGCGCCATGTCGCTGACCGTGCGCGAGGGAGATTTCATTTCCCTCCTTGGCCCGTCGGGATGCGGTAAGTCTACGGCGCTGCGCTTGATTGCGGGCTTGTCTGAGCCGACCTCGGGCCGCATCGAATGGTCCAAGCCACGTGCGCAGGGGGATCTGGGTGTGGTTTTTCAGGAACCCACGCTGATGCCCTGGGCGACGGTGGCGCAGAATGTGTATCTTCCGTTTCGGCTGGAAGGGAAGACATACGCTAGCGTTAAGGATGAGATCCTTGAGGCTTTGAAGCTGGTTGGGCTGGACAAGTTCCAGAACGCCTATCCCCGAGAGCTGTCAGGCGGCATGAAGATGCGGGTGTCCATTGCCCGCGCGATGGTCACGCAGCCCAAGCTGATCCTGATGGACGAACCCTTTGCCGCGTTGGACGAGATCACGCGGTTCAAGCTGAACAACGATCTCTTGGACATGCAGGCGCGGATCGGGTGCACTGTGATCTTTGTCACGCACTCGGTCTTTGAGAGCGTGTTCCTGTCGGATCGCATCGTGGTCATGGCAGCCCGCCCCGGACGGGTGATCGAAGAGTTGCACGTGGACGAGCCCTATCCGCGTGGCGAGATGTTCCGCACCTCTCCGGAATACGCCGCGCATTGCCGGGCGGCGAGCCAAGCGCTGGAGCAGGCGATGGAGGCGGCGGCATGAGCGTCACAGACCTGGACCAGCCCGCTGCGCCGACGGTCGATGCCGAGGAAGCGCGCCGCGCGCGCAGCCGCCGGATCGAAAAGACAGCGCGCTGGCTGCTGCCGCTACTGGTCATGGCACTGATGATCTGGATCTGGGACCGGATTGTCGTCTGGAACGAGATCCCGCACTTTATCTTGCCCAGCCCCGCCCGCGTCTGGGGCAGCCTGACCGGTGATTGGGCGATCCTGTGGGACAGCGCGCTTTTGACCGGGCGCATCACGTTGATGGCGCTTGCGATTGCCGTTGTGGGCGGTGCTGGACTGGCGATCCTGTTCAACCAGAACAAGATGGTGGAGCTGTCGCTGTACCCTTACGCCGTGATCCTGCAGGTCACGCCAGTGGTGGCCATTGCGCCACTGATTTTCATCTATGTGGAAAGCAAGACGGTGGGCATGCTGATGTGTGCCTGGATCGTTGCGTTTTTTCCTGTGCTGAGTTCGACAACGCTGGGCCTGAACTCGGTCGATCATAACCTGCGCGACCTGTTCCGCATATACGGCGCGACCCGCTGGCAGCGGTTGTGGATGCTGCAATTGCCGTCGGCGCTGCCCTATTTCCTGGGTGGTCTGAAGATCGCGGGAGGGCTGTCACTGATCGGGGCTGTCGTGGCCGAGTTGGTCGCGGGAACCGGAGGTGTTGGGACTGGCTTGGCCTTCCGCATTCAGGAGGCGGGGTATCGGCTCAACATCGCGCGTATGTTTGCGGCCCTCGCCATCGTGGCGGCGATGGGCGTGTTTATCTTTGCGGCCCTGTCGCTTCTGTCGCATATGTTGCTGCGCAAGTGGCACGAAAGCGCCATCAAACGGGAGACTTGATGGACTTTCGCGCACTGCCCAGCGGACACATAACCCTTGCCGATGTTACCGTTCCCGCCTGCCTTTTGGGGCAGGAGGGCGATCTGATCACAACCGATCTGCATATTGCAGATGGCCAGATCTCCGACACGCCCGGCCAGCGCGTGGATATGGGTCGGGCGATGGTCCTGCCCTGTTTCACCGACATGCACACCCATCTCGACAAGGGGCATATCTGGCCGCGCGCGTCCAATCCTGACGGGTCGTTCATGGGCGCGTTGACGACCGTGCGCGAAGACCATCGCAATTGGTCAGCGAATGATTTGCGGGCGCGCATGGAATTTGGAATGGCCTGTGCCTACGCCCATGGCACGCGGGCCGTGCGGACACATCTGGACAGCATCCCGCCGCAGCCGCAGATCACTTGGCCTGTCTTTGCCGAATTGCGCGAGGAATGGGCGGGGCGGATCGACCTGCAAGGGGTTTGCTTGATCGGCTGTGATGGGTTTTCCGAGAACGGTGATTTCAAGGTGACCGCCGATCTGGTGGCCGAATATGGCGGCGTGTTGGGGATGGTGACCTACCCCGTGCCGGACCTCCGCGACCGGCTTGAAGGGTTCTTTCGCCTTGCCGCCGCGCGCGGGTTAGACGCGGATTTCCACGTGGACGAGACGATGGATGCGTCCTCGGAAACCCTGCGCCTGATTGCAGAGGTCGCGCTCGAGATCGGGTTTGAGGGCCGCATAGTCGTCGGCCACTGTTGTTCGCTGTCCACGCAGGACAAGGCCCGAGCGATGGATACGCTGGATCTGGTCGCAAAGGCAGGGCTGCACGTTGTGAGCTTGCCCATGTGCAATCTGTATTTGCAGGACCGCACGCCCGCAGGCGCCGCCCGCACGCCGCGTGGGCGCGGTGTGACGCTGGTGCATGAAATGAAAGAACGCGGTATCCCTGTCAGCTTCGCCTCGGACAACACGCGCGATCCATTTTATGCCTATGGCGATCTGGATATGCTCGAAGTGATGCGCCAAGCGACACGTATCGCGCATCTGGATCATTCCGAAACGGATTGGGTGACGTCGTTCACTACGCAACCGGCGGCCACTTGCGGCTATGCTATGCAAGAGTTGGCCGTTGACGACCCAGCTGACCTGATCATCTTCAAGGCGCGGGAGTGGACCGAACTCTATGCCCGCCCGCAATCCGACCGTATCGTCATGCGGAATGGCGCCGCCATCGACCGCACCCTGCCCGACTACGCCACCCTCGATCATTTGTGGGAGACACAATGAACCTCGACGCTGCCAAGGCCGACCTCGCCCATCTCGACATCGAAGAGAAAGAGGCCAGTATCCGCGCCTCTTCCCGCGACTTCTTTTGGTATTCACCCGTGTTGAAGGATCGGTTGGATCACGTGGTGGCCGACTTTGTCGTGCGGCCCCGGAACGAGGCGGAAGTGATCGAGGTGCTGAAGGTCTGCTATCAGCACGATGTGCCGGTCACGACGCGCGGCGCAGGGACCGGGAATTATGGCCAGGCGATGCCGCTTGAGGGTGGTTGCGTGATGCACCTGCGCTGGATGGACAAGGTGAAGGAGGTGCATCCGGGCCGCGTGATTGTCGAACCGGGCTGTCTGCTGAAGGATCTGGATGCCGTCTGCAAGGAGCAGTCGGGGCAGGAGATCCGCATGTTCTCAAGTACGTGGGCCACGGCCACAATCGGCGGCTTTATCGCGGGTGGTTCGGGCGGCGTGGGGTCCTGTACCTGGGGCAGCTTGCGCGATCTGGGCAATATCATCCGCCTGCGTGTTGTCACGATGGAGGAAGAACCGCGCATATTGGAGTTCACGGGCGAGGAACTGGCCCGCGTCAGCCACGCCTACGGCACCAATGGCATCATCACCGAGATCGAGATGCCCCTCGCGCCCGCCTATGACTGGGTCGAGATGTTTGTGAGTTCCAAGGATTTCATGGCCGCCACCCGCTTTGCGCAGGATGTGGCGAATGAGGACGGGATCCTGATCAAGCTCGCCACCGTGTTCGAGGCTCCCGTGGCCAAGGACTATTTCCAGCGTGTGGCCCCGCATGTGGAGGCCGACGATCACCTGATCGGGCTGATGGTCGCGCCGCATTCGATGGACGGGTTTCAGACGCTTTTGGGCCGCAGCCCGGAGTTGAACCTGATCTACCGCAGCGATGACCACGATTGGGAGCGGTCGCCGGGCACTGTTTTTGAATACGGGTGGAACCACACCACGCTGCGCGCACTGAAGGCCGATCCGTCGATCACCTATCTGCAGGTGCGCTTTGGCTATCCGAACCAGCTGGAGCTGATCGAAAAGATGCGTGAGGCGCTGTCGCCTGAGGTGCTGCACCACCTTGAGGTGCTGAAAGAGGGCGGCAAGGTCATGTTTGCGGGTCTGTCACTGGTGAAGTTCACGACCGAGGAGCGGCTGGACGAGATCATCCAGATCCACGAGGATGCGGGTGCGATGGTCTTCAACCCGCACCGTTACACGCTGGAGGAAGGCGGGCGGCAGACGGTCGATGATCGGCAGTTGAAATTCAAGCGGGAGGCGGACCCAAAGGGGCTGCTCAACCCGGGCAAGATGATTGCGTGGGACGATCCGGATTTTGATTTTTCCGAGATGTATTCCTATCCGAAGATACAGGCGGCCGAATGACGCCAGCACCCACTATCCCATCAGAACCCCAGCGCGCGCTGGTGCTGGCGGCCCACCCGGTGCCCGACAGCTTCAACGCGGCGCTGCACACCCAAGTGGTCGAGACGCTGATGGGGCGCGGGTGGGACGTGGATGATTGCGATCTCTATGCCGAGGGGTTCGATCCGATCATGTCCGAATCCGACCGGCGCGGGTATCACGATGTGCCGGAGAATGTGGAACCGGTGAAAGACTACGTGGACCGCTTGCGCGCGGCGGACGCGCTGATCATGGTCTTTCCGGTGTGGAATTTTGGCTATCCGGCGATGCTCAAGGGCTTTCTTGACCGGGTGTTTTTGCCGGGCGTGTCTTTCCGGTTGGACGATGGCAAGGTCGTCCCGAACCTGACGCGCATCCGGCGGCTGGCGGCTGTCACCACCTATGGCGGCACGCGGCTGAGGGCCATGCTGTGCGGGGATCCGCCGCGCAAATGCGTGACCCGAGCGGTCTGGCATGTGTGCAGGCCGAGGACGACCAAATACCTTGCCCTTTACGACATGAACCGGGCAACGGACGCAAAACGCCGCCGCTTCCTCGAACATGTTGGAGAACAGTTAAGGACATTCTGATGCGTGCGCTCATCATTTTTTGCCACCCCAAGGAGGACAGTTTCAATGCCGCCGTGCTGGAGACGGTGACAACCCATCTTGACCAAAGAGGCGTCGAATACCGGGTCCGTGATCTTTACCGGTCGAACTTCATGCCCGTGCTGACAGCGCGCGAACTTGATTGCTATCTGGACGAAAGCTGTAATGCCGAGCCGGTGGCGCAGGATGTAACGGATGTGCAATGGGCCGATGCGCTGATCTTTATCTATCCCACATGGTGGTACGGCCTGCCTGCCATGTTGAAAGGGTGGCTGGACCGCGTGCTTTTGCCCGGCGTCGCCTTCATCATGCCCAAGGGCGAGGGCGACAACATCCGACCCGGACTGACCCACATCAAAAAGCTCGGCGTGTTTACCACCTGCGGGGCATCTTGGTGGCTGACCACACTGATCGGGGCGCCGGGGCGCAAGATGCTGACCCGCGGTCTGCGCGCCATCTGCGCGAAACGCTGTCGCACCGTCTTTGCCGCACACTACCTGATGGACAGTTCGACAGACACGTCGCGCGCCAGCTATCTAAGGAAAGTGGCCGAACGGATGGAAAGGCTGACAGCATGATCCCTGTATTGGATTGGACCAAGCACAACGAACATCGCTCCGAACCGCAAATACCCAACGCTTTCGAAACAGCGTTCAACACTGCGCTACGCGATACCGGCTTTTTTCTTCTGAAAAACCCACAGGTCTCACCAGATCTGCGAGCTAAGGTTTTCTCCATGGCGGATCAGTTCTTTGCTCTGCCCGAAGCGGAAAAGGCCAAGCTCTCAATTCTGGACACGCCACACTTCCGCGGGTGGGCAAAACCCGGTGATGAGTCGCTAGATGAAAAACGACCCGAGGTAGACACAAAAGAAAGCTTCAACATCGGGTTCGACCTGCCCGAGAACGATGTACGCGTATTGGCGCAAGAGCCGTTCCGGGGAGTGAACCGCTGGCCTGATATCCCGGGGTTTGCAGAGACCATGCGAGCCTACTATGACGCCTGTCAGGCGCAGGGTGTCTCGCTCCTGCGCATCGTGGCATGTGGTCTCGGTGCAGGGGTCAACTACTTCGATCCACTCTTCGACCAACCGCTATCCGCCCTGAGGCTTCTGCATTATCCGCCGGCGACAGGCGCAGCGAATGAAATCGGCGCCGGTGCTCATACCGACTATGGTGCGTTCACACTTTTGATGACAGACGGAGAACCAGGGCTGCAAGTCAAACCCAGGAACGGCGATTGGGTCGACGTGCCGCACATACCCAATGCGTTCATCGTCAATGTCGGCGACTGCCTGATGCGCTGGACCAACGACATTTATGTCTCGACCCCGCATCGCGTGCTGCCGCCAAAGCGTCAGCGCCGGTCGGTTGCGTTTTTCTGCGAAGCCAACCCGGGCGCACTGGTCGAAGCCCTGCCTGGCACAGGAGAGGCCAAGTATCCGCCGATCCGCGCGGCCGACTATCTGGCCTCGCGCCTTGAGGCGACCTACGCGCCAAAGGAAAACGTATGAGCGCACGCGATTGGGCAAACCTGCGCATGCCGGAGTTCGACGACCTAGACCCGGACCGGACCATCGTGCTGCTACCCACCGCCGCAATCGAACAGCACGGCCCACACTTGCCGGTCGGCACGGACACGCTGATTGCTGAAGGGATGTTGGACGCAGTCCGCGCGGTGTGTCCCGATGACCTTGATCTGTTGATCCTGCCGGTGCAGGCCATTGGCAAGTCAAACGAACATCTCTGGGCGGCGGGCACCTGCACATTGACCGCCGAAACCGCTTTGCGCGCCTGGACCGAGATTGGCCTGTCGGTGGCCCGCGCGGGTCTGAAAAAGCTCATGATCGTGAATTCCCATGGCGGCAACCTCGACCTGATTTCGATTCTGAGCCGCGAGTTACGGGTGCAGGCCGGGATGCTGGCGGTCAAAACGCAATGGGGCTCGTTCGGTGCGCCCGACGGGTTGTTCAGCGCACAAGAAGACATGTTCGGCATTCATGGCGGGGATCGCGAGACATCGCTCATGCTGACCTTCCGCCCCGAAACGGTAGACATGGGCGCGGCACGCGATTTCCGCTCCAGTGCCGAGACGGCAACCATCCCACCAATCGGGCCAATTTCCTACGGCTGGATCGCCTCCGATCTGTCAGATAACGGCGTGGTGGGTGAGGCGCATCTCGCAACTGCAGACAAGGGCCGCGCTCTGGCAGAGCATCAAGCAGCAGGGTGCATCGCATTGGCCAAGCATATGGTAGACGCACCCGTGCTGAGCGCGCCGGCGCATCGCTGAACGCACCGGGAAATGAGAGCCCCGCACGCAAAACCTTTTTGGAATGTCCGGGTGTAACGGTCCGGACACACGCTTTGACTGTGTATCTGGTCAGCGCACGCCACAGAAGCGATGATCAACCAAAGCTTCGACCCACAACTGCAAAACATACGCATGCCTGACGACAAACACCACCGCATCGTAAGGAGACATATGTCACTGTCCTTGCATTGGGGTGATCATTTGTTTCGATGACATTTAGCGCGCAATTGCTGCACCCCGCGCGCTGGCAATGTGTGCGTTATACCACGCCCGCTCAACGCATTGGCCCAACGTTAGCTTGTCCTGTCGGGACGGACAGGACCACAACGTAGAAATGTGGCGTGTGCAGTGTGCCAGCAATTGTCGGAATGGAACACCACGCAGCCATAGTGACAGGCAGCTCAAGCTACGAGCGGCACGAGTTTACGAAACTGTAGCGCATGAATAATCATGCACTTACGGACGAAGTAGCATATGCTGGTTTAGTCGGCTCGTCGAAGGCGGACTTTGCCGACACTGCTGCAGAATTGTGTAGCCTTCAGCCCAGAGGTCGCTATCGCACTTTGGTTTGAAAGTCTGCCCTGCATGCATGCAATGCAGGACCAAAAGGCCAGCGAAGCTGAACCTGGCCTAGCGGTAGGCCAGCAACTGCCCCTTGCGCGACACCACGTATAGCGTTTGTCCCGCCACCACAGGCGCTGTTGAGGCACCGCCCGGAATGTCGGTCACACCAGTCAAACTGCCGTTTGTCGGATCAAAGCTGCGCAACACCTCGTCCGAAGATGCAACCAACAAGCGCCCACCGGCGAGGACGGGGCCATGGTGGGCAAAGACCTCGGACTGGCGCAGGGGCCGGTCGCGCACGAAGTTTGGCAGTTGAGTACCCCAGATGCGGCTGCCATCCTCGGCGCTGAGCCGCACAAGTTCGTTGCGGTCCGAGATCAGGAATACGCTGTCGCCGACCGGTAGAACCTTATCAATGGCGCCCTCGCCCGCGGTCCATATCGGCGTGCCGGAGCTTGCATTCACAGCTACGGTGCGTCCGGACTGGTTGCCTGCATAGATCACTCCGTCTTTTGCGATGGGGCGACCGGTAACATCGTCTACCTTGGCCAGCGCACGTCCCCGCCGTTCGCCCAGAACAGACGCATCCCAGCGGCGTAGACCGCCCTGCCGGAACACCGCCTGCAATTCGCCCGAGCCGAAGGAGAAGACAGCGAGCCCATCCGTCACGATGGGTGCAGGTCCGCCCAGCACATTGGTCCGTGCTTCTGAACTGGTGACCCGCCAGGCGATGCGGCCATCGTCTTTTTCAATCGCCCAGCCGGTATCGTCGCCCGCCATCACATAGACGAGGTTTTCGAACACGGTCGGTCGGCCAACGCCGATTGCCTCAAGCTCTTGCGTCCACAAAATACCGCCGCTGCTGGCGTCGAGCGCGGTCAGCGTGCCCAGGCCGCTCGACACGTAAAGCACGTTGTCATCGACGGCGAGCCCACCGCCGGTGCCTTCTCCCCCTTCGGCACGTGCGGGCAGGATGTCGCGTTGCCAGAGCAGTTGTCCGGACGTCGAGACGGCGGAAACCGTCGTTTCGGCGTCAAGGGTGAAGACGCGCCCGCCCGATACAACCGGGTCAGCCACGATACGATGCTTGCGGCTATCGCCTGCACCGATGTCCACCGACCATATTGGTGTAAGCGTGCTGTTCAGTTGGGGATGGTCTGTGCGAAAGGCCGGTGTGCCAAAGCTTTGCGCCGCATCGGCATTTGCGACCTGTGGCGGTAGGCTGATGTCCCGCGCAGCGTTTGTGAGCGCTGCCGCTTCAGGCGTTTCGGCCGACAGGATGGCTGATACGGGCTCGCGTTTGCCCGGCAGGATAGTTTCACGTTCGGCGCAACCAGCCAGAACAACCAGAGCTACGGTTACCAGAACGGCACGGCGCTGCGTGTGAAGTCCCATGCCCAGATCCCCCATCGTCCGACTCATCTTAGTCTCCAGCGGTCTCTGTGGCCTCTGGCGCGCCGCCCAGCGCCACCATTGCCTGTAGGGCGCGGCGTTGCAAGCCCGGGGTCGCTTCCGCATCGTCGAGAATGCCCTGAAAGCGGGTGATCGCCGCCTGCGTGTCGCCGGTCTCAATGTCGATCAACGCCAGTTGTTCTTCGGCGTGCAGGCGCAGGCGCACCCCCGGCACGGCCAGCGCCTCAAAACCCTGACGGCGGGTCTGCGTGTCACCCGTTTCGGACTGCAACATGAGCGATCTGAATGTAGCGATCTGGCGGTAGATCAGGGGGAGTTCGGCGGATTGCGCGATGGGCGCGAGCGTTTCTATTGCTGTCTGTGCCTGCCCAGCCTGCGCTTGAGCACCGGCGGTCATGAAGGCGAGGACGGCCGCGCCTTCCGGCGTTTCGGCGGTGATGCCAGACAACGCCTCAGCCCGTGCGTCGTCTTCATTTGCTGCCAATGCAGCCAGCATCGCGTCACCCAGCGCCTGCGCCCGCGCCTGTTCCTGCGCGCGGCGGTATTCGTTGAAGCCCGCGGCCCCGACGATCAGGAGGATCACGAGCCCCGCGATCCAGCCATAGCGTTTGACGTAGCCGAACAGGCGGTCGCGGCGGACCTCTTCGGTGACTTCATCGATAAAACTGTCGGTATCGCTCACGCCCGCGCTCCCAGTTGTTGCGGCCGATTTGTACACCGCATCATTGTTTTCGCGGCCCTCTTACCGCGCCACTGCGCCCAAGCCAAGAGCAGGCGCATTTGCTCAAAACTGCGGCAATTGGGCAATCTTGCAGTTGCGTCTCACTTTTTTTAATCTGAACTGGTTAGTTTAGACGTAAGCTCTTATATGGCGCATGACGTTTCGTCACTTGGCGAAGCGCGGTCTACCAGGAAAGAATACCAAATGCGGATTGTGTCGTTGATCTTGGCCATTGCTGTAGGCGCAGGATTGTACTTTTGGATTATCGAGCGGGAGCGGACGCTTGCGTTTATCTCGGGTGAACCTGCCGGCGCAGAGGCGGCCGAAGCGGACGCACCGCAGGACACGGTCGTCGAAACGCCAGATACAGCCGACACGCAGGCCTTGGTTAAAGTGGTGGCCCGCGCATCCGTGGCACGGGAAATTGACAATGCAGTGATCCTGCGTGGCCAGACCGCAGCCGCACGGGAGGTCGAGGTTCGGGCCGAGACATCGTCCACCGTGATTTCGCCCCCCTTGCGCAAGGGCAGTTTTGTCGAAGCCGGACAATTGATGTGCGAGTTGGCCCCCGGCACGCGCGCCTCGACCCTCGCTGAAGCGCGTGCACGACTGGCAGAGGCCATTGCCCGCAAGACCGAAGCCGAAAGTCGGGTGCCCGAAGCTGAAAGCCGGGTGATCGAGGCGCAAGCGCGCATTGACGAGGCCCTCGTCAACCAAAACGCCGCCCGCCGCCTGAGCGAAGACGGCTTTGCCGCCGAAACCCGTGTGAAAAACGCTGATGCGGCCGTCGCAGCAGCCCAAGCCGCTCTGGAAGGAGCCAGAGCCAGTGTGACAGCCGCCAAATCAGGTTTGCAAAGCGCAGATGCCACCATCGAAAGTGCGACGGCATCCATCGCCACCGCAGAAAAGGAACTGGACCGCCTGCAGATTCGCGCGCCGTTTTCCGGCCTGTTGGAGAGTGACACCGCCGAATTGGGCACGTTGCTCCAACCCGGCTCGCTGTGTGCGACCGTGATCCAGCTGGACCCGATCAAGCTGGTGGCCTTTGCCCCCGAAACTGAAGTGGCTCGCATCGAAGTCGGCGCGCTTGCAGGTGCACGGTTGGCAGCTGGCAATCACGAGGTGACTGGCAAAGTTACATTCCTGAGCCGCGCCGCCGACGAAATGACCCGCACCTTTCGTGTGGAAATCGAAGTGCCCAATGCCGACCTGAAGATCCGCGATGGCCAAACCGCCGAAATCGGGATTTCCGCAGCTGGCGCCAAGGCGCATCTGCTGCCGTCCTCAGCGCTGACACTGAATGAAGACGGGACGCTGGGTTTGCGCACGGTGGATGACGACGGTGTGGTGGCCTTCAACCCCGCAACCGTCGTGCGGGACACAGCACAGGGCATCTGGCTGGCGGGCCTTCCCGATGAAATAAACGTGATCGTTGTCGGGCAAGAGTTCGTTACTGCGGGTGTCACCGTCGCGCCCACCTTTCAGGAGCAGACACAATGACAGGTATCGTCGACTGGGCCGCGTCACGGGCCCGGATGGTTGTGGCCTTTGTCTTTCTGTCGATTGCGGCAGGGGCTTTGGCCTATGTGGTGCTGCCCAAGGAGGGTGAGCCCGACATCGAAATCCCCACACTTGTCATCTCACTGCCCTTCCCCGGCATTTCCGCAGCTGACGCAGAGACGCTGCTGATCAAGCCCATGGAAACGGAACTGGCCGATCTGGACGGGTTGGACCGCATGTCCTCCACTGCGGCGGAAGGCTATGCAAACGTCGTTCTGGAATTCGAATTCGGCTGGGACAAAACCCAAGTCATGGCCGATGTCCGTGATGCCATGGACAAGGCCGAAGCCGACTTCCCCGACGGATATGAGCAATACACGGTCGACGAGTTCAACTTTTCCGAATTCCCCATCGTGATCGTCAACCTTTCGGGTCCCGTGCCCGAGCGGACGATTGCCCGCGTCGCCAGGGACTTGCAGGACGATATCGAAAGCCTGGACGCGGTGCTGGAAGCCAGCCTTGTTGGCAACCGCGATGAGATGGTCGAGGTGGTCATCGACCCCCTGCGCCTTGAGGCCTACAACGTCACCGCAAGCGAGTTAATCACTGTCGTTCAGAACAACAACCAGTTGATTGCAGCAGGTGAGGTCGAGACGGCCCAAGGGGCCTTTGCGGTCAAGATCCCGTCATCCTTTGACGATGTGCGCGACATTTATAATCTACCGGTCAAAACCAACGGTGACCGCGTGGTGACACTGGGTGACCTCGCGCAGATCAACCTGACCTTTGAGGACCGCGTATCAACGGCCCGCTTCAATGGGGCCGATACGGTCGCTTTGCAGGTCGTCAAACGCAAGGGCTTCAACCTGATCGACACCGCGACAGAGGTGAAAGAGCTAGTCGCCGAACGGTCGGGCCTCTGGCCGGACGGTTTGAAAGCGGTGGTCAATGTGGGCACGTCTAACGACCAGAGCCGGGAAGTCGCGTCAATGGTGCGTCAGTTGGAAGGGTCCGTTCTGACCGCCATCGCACTGGTGATGATCGTGTCGCTTGCCTTCCTTGGGCCTCGGGCGGCAGCGCTCGTGGGCTTTGCCATTCCGACGTCGTTCCTGTTGTGTTTTGTTCTGCTGGCGATCATGGGCATTTCGGTCTCGAACATCGTGATGTTCGGTCTGATCCTCGCCGTGGGCATGCTCGTCGATGGGGCCATTGTCGTGGTCGAATACGCTGACAAGCGGCAACAGGCTGGTGTCGGTCCGATGCAATCATATGTGGATGCCGCCAAGCGAATGTTCTGGCCGGTTGTGTCGTCCACTGCGACGACGCTTTGCGCTTTTTTACCGATGCTGTTCTGGCCTGGTGTGCCCGGCGAGTTCATGGGAATGCTGCCCGTCACCCTGATCTTTGTTCTGTCGGCATCTCTCATCGTGGCGCTGGTGTACCTGCCCGTGATGGGTGGTGTACTGGGCCGCTTTATTCACGTCCTGAGCACAACCAACCAGCGTATCGCAACCATGCCCATTCTGGCGCATTTGGGTCTGTTTGCGCTGGCCGGTGTGATGATGGCCGGGTTGTTGGTTGTACCGACCTTGCTTGAGCGGGTCAGTGGTGCCTTTGCCGTTATGGACCAGCAAGAGGTCTGGCGCTCTGTCCTGCCGACCTTTGTCGATGTGTTCATGTTTGGCCTTGGGATGCTGGTGCTGGCGGCTCTGGCCTTTGCCGCAGCAGTCATGGCGATGCTGTCCGTGACGGCTGTTTTCTTGCGCCTTGGCTATGGTGTGACCTGGGGTGCACGTAAGCTCTTTGGCGCGCCCAATCGTAAGGTACGGTCGGGCTATCAGCGGTCGAAATTCGGTTATGTCATCCAGGGCATCGTCGGCAACCCGGTGATGCCGCTTGTGATGATCGGCTGTGTCTTTGTATTTGTCGGCACGACGCTCATTTACTTCATCAACAACAACCGCGGCGTCGAATTCTTTGTCGAGACCGAGCCGGAGCAGGCGATCGTCTACGTGCTAGCGCGCGGAAACATGTCGCTGGGTGAAAAGGACGCGCTACTGCAGCAAGCCGAAGAAATCGTGCTGGCCCATCCCGGCATCAAAAGCGCCTTTGCCTTTGCCGGTGAGGGCGGGCTGAACGCCAACACCGGGGGCGCGCAAAGCCCGCGGGACACAATCGGCCAGATCCAGCTTGAGACCATTGCCTGGGAGGACCGGCCCGACACATCCGAGCCGTGGTTCAACATCCCGTTCACCGACCAGGTGGTGATGCGTCAAGTCAAGGCATCAGACTTTGACGGCAACAACATCATGGACGAGCTAACGGCCGAGCTGTCGCAAATCCCAGGCATCCGAACCGAGGTTTTGGCCCTGGCCCAAGGACCGGCGTCGGCCAAGCCTGTGCACCTGCGGATCAAGGGAGACAACTGGGAGGACCTTTTGCAGTCGGCGGGTCTGGCCCGTGCCCAGTTCGACAGCACGCCCGGCCTGATCCGGATCGAGGACACCCGCCCCCTGCCCGGCATCGATTGGCAGATCGACGTGGATGTCGAAAAAGCGGGCCGCTTTGGCGCAGATGTCGCCACCGTTGGCGCCATGGTGCAGCTTGTGACCCGTGGTCTGCTGCTGGACACGATGCGCGTCGATACGTCTGACGAAGAGATCGAGATCCGCGTGCGCCTGCCCGAAAACGACCGCGTGCTGTCAACGCTCGACACGCTCAAGGTGCGTACGGCGGACGGTTTGGTCCCGCTGGCCAACTTCATCACCCGCACGCCGGTGGCCGAACTGGCCCAGATCAGCCGCGTCGATCAGAAGCGGTACTTCGATGTGAAAGCGGACGTGCTGAACGGTCTGCAGAAGCTGGTCCGCACGGTGGAAATAGATGGCGAGGTTGTTCAGCAGACCGTAGCGACCCTGCGCCCATCCTCTGATGCGACGGTCACTGCCGCCGGACAGGGGTATGCGATCTTTAACCTCGCGGACGAAGGGCGCGGACTAGACCTGCAGGCAGAGCTCAATCAGGGCAACCTGCGCATGATCCCGGTCAACGCCAACGAACGGATCGCGGAAATCACCAAATGGGTCGAGACGGGGCCATTCCCCATCGGGATCGACACTGAATGGACGGGTGATCAGGATGATCAGGCGGAATCGAGCGCCTTCCTGATGCAAGCCTTTGCCGGGGCCCTCTTCCTGATGTTCATCATCCTGCTGGCGCAGTTCAACTCGATCTACAACTCCCTACTGGTGTTGGGCGCTGTCGTTCTGTCCACCGCGGGCGTGCTGATCGGGATGCTGGTGATGGGTCAGGCATTCTCGATCATTATGACGGGCACAGGCATCGTCGCCCTGGCGGGGATCGTGGTGAACAACAACATCGTGCTGATCGACACCTACCAGGAGTATGAAAAATACATGCCCCGGATCGAGGCGATCATCCGTACAGCCCAGGCTCGTATCCGCCCAGTGCTGCTGACCACGATCACGACGATGGCGGGTCTGGCCCCGATGATGTTCGGCCTGTCGCTGGACTTTGGCAACGGCGGGTACACAATCGACAGCCCGACGGCACTGTGGTGGAAGCAACTGGCCACAGCTGTCGTGTTTGGTCTTGGGATTGCGACAGTACTAACGCTCGTTGTCACACCGTCGCTTCTGGCGCTGCGTGTGTGGATTGTTACATATGCCCGCTGGCTCAGCGCCTTGTTTGCCAAACTGTCGATGGGCCGTGCCAGCCGCGCGGCGCGGGACTGGGCATTGGCCCGGGATTGTCGCACCGTGGCGAGCGAGGAGTTGGTATGGGATTTCGGCGATGAACCTGCACATGCAGAGGCAGCATTGTCCAAGCCGCCCCTCACAACGGCGCCTCTAAAGGCGGCAGAGTAGGCACGCCAAAAACACACTCACAAGAAAAAGCGCCGGTGACTTCACCGGCGCTTTTCATTTCCAGGCACGACCCAATGACTGGCTGTCGCGAACCAGCACAGCACCTGTTTTCCGGGGGCGTTATCGCACCAGACCATATGTGCTTTGATCCAGCAATGGATCTGCGCCGTGCTCAGTCCTTGGATGCGACGCGCCTTCTACGCGCGGCTTCAGTCATGGCCGCTTTCACTCAGCGACTACGGGACGGTGGGCGGGGCGACTTTGACCGCAGGGCAAAGAGCGGCGCACGGCGTCACGCCTCATCCGCTTGCTGACGCTGCCACAGTTGCGCGTACCGCCCGTCATTTGCCAGCAGTTCGTCATGGGTCCCCGTCTCAACAATTTCGCCCTGTTCGAGAACGACAATCCGGTCCGCTTCCGCAATCGTGCTAAGCCGGTGCGCGATGGTCAGCACCGTGCGCCCCTGGCCTGCAGCGTTGAGCGCTTCCTTGATCTCCTGCTCGGTCTCGGTATCAAGCGCACTTGTCGCCTCGTCCAAGAGCAGGATGGGCGGGTTCTTCAGAAGCGTGCGGGCGATGCCCACGCGCTGTTTTTCCCCGCCTGACAGCTTTAGCCCCCGTTCGCCCACGGCAGTATCGTAGCCGTCTGGAAGCCCCATGATGAAGTCGTGGATCTGTGCAGCCTTGGCCGCCCGTTCGATGTCGGCAAATGTCGCCGCGTCCCGGCCATAGGCAATGTTGTAGCGGATCGTGTCATTGAACAGCACTGTGTCCTGCGGCACGACGCCGATGGCCGCGTGCAGGCTATCCTGTGTCACCTCGCGCACATCTTGCCCGTCGATGCGCAGCGCGCCCGAACCAACGTCGTAGAAGCGGAACAGAAGCCGCCCGATAGTCGATTTGCCGGACCCGGTGGAACCGACAATGGCAACCTGTTGACCGGGTTCGGCCACCACCGACACGCCCTTGAGAATGGGCCGCGCCGGGTCATAGCCGAAGTGCACGTTGTCCAGTTCGATGCGGCCACCAGTCACGTTCAAGGCCTTGGCGTTTTGCGCATCGACCACCTCAGCCGGTTGTTCGAGCAGATCAAACATCTCGCCCATGTCCACAAGCGCCTGCCGGATCTCGCGGTAGACCGTGCCGAGGAAATTGAGCGGCATGGTGATCTGGATCATGTAGGCGTTGACCATGACAAAGTCGCCCACGGTGAGCATGCCGTTTTGCACACCAATGGCTGCCATGACCATGACGCCAACAAGGCCCGCCGTGATGATCAGCGACTGCCCGAAGTTCAGGAAGGCGAGCGAGTAGCTGGTTTTCAGGGCCGCTGCCTCGTACCCTTCCATCGCCTTATCATAGCGGCCCGCTTCGCGCGCCTCGGCCCCGAAATACTTGACCGTTTCGTAGTTCAGCAGGCTGTCGATGGCCTTTTGGTTGGCGTCGGTGTCCTGATCGTTCATGACACGCCGCAGCTTTACCCGCCATTCGGTGACGGCGAATGTGAACCAAACATAGAGCCCGATGGTGACGGCTACGACGACCAGGTACCAGATGTCGAACAGGATCGTCAGAACAACCCCGATCATCAGAAGCTCCAGCACCAGCGGACCGATGGAGAACAGAAGGAAGCGCAGCAGGAATTCGACGCCCTTGACCCCGCGCTCGATGATCCGGCTAAGCCCACCGGTCTTGCGCGTGATGTGATAGCGCATCGACAGCTTGTGGATATGCTGGAAGGTTTCGAGCGCCAGCATCCGCAGCGCCCGCTGTGCCACGCGCGCAAAGATGGCATCGCGCAGTTGCTGGAAGCCCACATTCATCAGCCGCGCAACCCCGTAGGCCACGGTCAGGCCAATGGCGCCGAGGGCGAGGTCCGATACGCCCTCACCACTCAGAACGTTCACGGCGTCGCGGTAAAGGATAGGCGTGTAGACCGACACGAGTTTCGATAAAAACAGCGCCAGCATGGCCAGCACGACCCGTTTCTTTACCCACGGTTTGTCCGCAGGCCAAAGATAGGGGGCAACCTTGCGGATCGTGCGCAAGCCTGAGGCGCGCTCGGCTTCTGCCACTTTGTCCTTGGGGTCATTCGTTTGGGGCGCTTGGCCAGCGGGTGCTGACGACGCCGAGCGGTCTGCAGACATGCGGGTAGGTTCCTGACGTTCAGGGGCCACTATCTAAGGCAGGAAGAGACGAGTTGCCAGCGCAGCCGCCCATTTGGCATCAGTTGGGAAGCGCAAACACCTGGCCCGGAAAGATCAGATCGGGATCGCGGATGCGGTCGCGGTTCGCTTCGAATACCTGAACATAGAGCGTGCCCTCGCCATAACGGTCGCGGGCGATGGCCCAGAGCGTGTTGCCGGCCTGTACAGTGATCTGCTTAGCGGGGCTGTCTACGTCATCCGTCTGCGCCAACACCTCGGGGTCTTCTCGGCGGAAAGGGGTTTCGACGCGGCTGGTGACTTCGCCTTCGGCGTCCAGCTCGTCCACCCGCAATGTGTAAGTGCCGGTGTCGATCTGGGGCAATGCGCCGTTCCAGCGGCCGTCCGCCGTTACATCAAGATCCGCCACAGGCGTGTTGTTCACGTAGACCCGGACGGTATCTGCTTGCGGTTGCGCACGGCCTGCAAGTTCAACGTCGCCTGCTGCGGAATAGCTGATGCTGTCGAGAGCGATATTGTCGAGGGCGTCTGGCGGTGTGTTGCCGAGCACCTCCACCCCATCTTCGGTGGATTTCAGGACTGTGACTTGCTGCGCCGCGCTTGCCTCTGCGCTTTCAACCGGAGTGACGGGGGCCGGCGTCGCGACATCTGCGGCAGCCACTGCTTCCGGCTCAGACGGCTGTACTGTGTCAGGCAAACCTTCGTCCTGCTCTGCCAAGTCTGCCTCAGTCGTTGCGGCTATGTCTTCCGAAGCGGCATCGTTCGGGGCTGTTTCCACGACGGTCGTTTCCGCGCCTTGGGGTTCCACTGCAGCCTGCGCAGTTGGCACCTCTTCAGAAGCGCGCGTAACGGGTGCATTGTCCGCAGTCTCAGTTTCTGGCGCGGTTTCGGCTGGCGCTTCGGCCACGACTTCCGGTTCCAGCGGTTCGGGCTGGGCTTGTGGGGCCAGGATCACCTCATCCACCGATGCGATTTCATCGACGCCGACGCGCTGCACAACCGTAAGCACCTGCGCCTTCGGGCTGGGCGGAAGGATGGTGATTGCAGCAAAGCTGCCGCTGTCATCCGTGGTCGTCTCGGTGTTTTCAGCGCCATCAAGCAGGACGGAGACCTTGCTGCCCGGTGCCGCACGGCCCGCAATGACCGTCAGCCCGTCCGGTTCAACGCGCACCTCGTCAATCGAAGGGGGATCAAGCGGAACCGCGACGTCCGGGGCTGCCTCGGCCTTCGGTTCAACGGCAGCAACTTGCGGTGCGGTCGCGACCTCCGCCGGTTGAACCAGAGTCGGCGTCTGCTGGTTTGCGTTGATGTAAAGGCCAGCGCCAATGGCGGCTGCAATCACAACCGCCACCGTACCCACAAGGGCACCGTTCAACCCGGCAAATGCCGCCCATTTGGACATGTAGACCCTCTCCACCGCACCGGTTTTCCCGGTTTCGTTGCGCTTGCATAACAGGCGGCGCTATAGCGGTCAAAATGAGGGCGTCACAAAACCATCACTTTCGCGCGTCCGTTACAGGAGCACCACATGTCCCATCTGTCTGTTTGCGTCTATTGCGGGTCCCGCTCGGGCGCATCGCCCACCTTCAGCACCGAGGCGGAGGCCCTCGGCGCAGGCATCGCGGCACGCGGCTGGCGGCTGGTCTACGGCGCAGGGGACGTCGGCCTGATGGGGTCGGTCGCCCGTGCCGCACAAGCCGAGGGCGGCGATACGTTCGGTGTGATCCCCCGCCACCTGGTCGACTGGGAGGTCGGAAAAACTGACCTGACCCGCTATGTCGTGACCGAGACCATGCACGAACGCAAAAAGGTCATGTTCATGAACTGCGACGCTGTCGTCGTCATGCCCGGCGGAGCCGGATCGCTGGACGAGTTGTTCGAGGTGCTGACATGGCGGCAACTTGGTTTGCATGAGAAGCAGGTCGTTCTGATGAATGTCGAAGGGTATTGGGACCCGCTGGTCGACCTTTTGCAGCACGTGGTGACAAAGGGGTTCGCCGACAAATCACTGCTGGACTACTACTCAGTTGTCGATGGAGCTGCTGAGGCACTGGCGGAACTGGGTTAGGCACCGGCTGTAACGGGATCAATCCGCAAAAAGCGATCCTCGTGATGCCCGACGTCGCTTCAACCTGGCCTCTTCGTTCCATCAAACACAAATGAAAAGGGCCGGCAACAAAGCTGCCAGCCCCCACAAAGCCGCATTGGGCGGCCAGACCGATCACATACGGCTGGCGACGTTTTCCCAGTTCACCAGGTTGTCCAGGAAGTTGGTCAGGTAGGCCGGGCGTTTGTTCCGGAAATCGATGTAGTAGGAATGTTCCCACACATCGCAGCCGAGCAGAGCCGTTTGACCGAAGCATAGCGGGTTCACACCGTTTTCGGTCTTGGTCACCTTCAGGCTGCCGTCCTTGTCCTTGACCAGCCACGCCCAGCCAGACCCGAACTGGCCCGCACCGGCGGCGGAAAACTCATCCTTGAACTTGTCGACCGAGCCGAAGCTCTCGGTCAGTGCCGCTTCCAACTCACCGGGCATTGCGCTGTCACCAGGCCCCATCATTTCCCAGAATTGATTATGGTTCCACAACTGGCTGATGTTGTTGAAGATGCCATTCTGCGCCACAGCACTCGCGTCATAGGTACCAACGATGATCTCTTCGAGCGACTTGCCCTCCCACTCGGTGCCTTCAATCGCCTTGTTGCCGTTGGTTACATAGGCGTTGTGGTGCAGGTCGTGGTGGTATTCCAGCGTCTCTTTTGACATGCCTTTGGACGCAAGTGCGTCATGAGCGTAGGGAAGGTCAGGAAGTTCAAAAGCCATGCGGGGCCCCTTTCAAGTATTTCGAGGTTGTGCCTGACAGATTGTGCGCAGGTGAGCAAGTTCAAGGCGAAAGGGGCCGAATTTGCCTATCCGTCAAACCGGCCCGGCGCACATTGTCCACGTCCATTGATCGAGTTCGTCACGCCACGCAGCGATCCGGTGACTTGCACCGTGTTGCGTTGCGCATTCAACACCGCCCGATACCCGATGGTTGCAGGACGTGGACGCGCAGGCAAGTTACTGATGCGCCATGTCAAAACATATGATCCATCTCGCCGTTGACGTACCCGTGCCGGAATAGGCTTTTCATAAACTTCCCGAATGAACACGTCGAAGACTTCAGTCTTTCCGCCATTGTCGGGAAAGCGAAAGACAATAACCGGTGATATGAAGCCATCACCGGTATCTCGGACATTACACACCAAGTCGAGCGCAAGGGCCGGTGTGCTAAAACCACACACTACAGCGCATGCTAAAAGAAAGCGTTTCATTTCTGTTCCCTCGAGCTTAGTTGTCTGACGCTGATGCGCGACAAAGCATGCAAGCTCAAGAAATAATTCACGCAAATCTAGAAAAGATCGACGGCGCTGCCCTTTTGCGCGGCGACTGTCAGCAGGTCAAAGACGTACTGGGCGTGGCTGCGAAAACAGATGATGCGGAAGCAATCCGTATCCTGCAGCCAGAAGGCCGCAGGCACTTGTGCCATTCGGGTGCGTCGGAACATCCCCTTGGTGAACTGATCGGGAGCCAGATCAACCGGCGCCAGCTTGGCCAAAACCTCGCGGGCGTATGGGCCTGAGACCTCAAAAACTGCACGCGCATCGGACACATCCACGCAAAGGCTGTGCACTCCGTCGAGTGTCGACTGCATCTTTTCCAAGTTGGCCGCGACATCTTCATAGGAGCAGAGCACCAAAAGCTCATCGGGTGACATCCAGCAAATGCCGCGACTGTCGTCGCAGTTCGCATGACCCTGCCCCGGCACATCAACGCTTGCCACCGCTGTGGCTGCCGCTTTGATAACTGGATCGCTCAGATCGCCGCGCAGGGTGATCATGCCCTGCATCGGCACTTCGACGACCGAAGCAATTCCATCAGACCATGTGGCACCGTTCAATGCGCTTAAGGGGTTAGACATTCTGCTTCTCCCCTTCGGGATCGTAAAAGACCGGGCTCACGATCTTGGCTTGATAAGTGGTCCCGTCAGTGCCGGGGAACGCAACCACTTCGCCCATGCGCTCTGGCCCGTGCAGCACAAGGCCCATCGCGATACCTCGGTTCAGGTTCGGGGAGTGGTAAGAGGAAGTCACACGCCCCTGCATGGTGCGTTGACCGTTTTCATTTGCGCCATCGGCCATGGCATAGGCCCCATCCGGCAGGACGGAGCCATCGACGGTTTCGAGCCCGACAAGCCGCCACCGCTCCGGGTCGGTCATGTGTGTGCGCTCTTGCGCCCGTTTGCCGAGATAGTCGTCCTTCTTCTTGGACAGCGCCCAGTGCAGGCCGAGGTCCTGGGGAATGACGGTGCCGTCGGTTTCGTCACCGATCATGATGAACCCTTTTTCGGCGCGCAGAATGTGCAGCGCTTCGGTGCCGTAGGGCATGACAGCCAGCGCATCGCCGACAGTCATGAGCGCGTCCCAGAACGCCTGCCCTTCGGAAGCTTTGACAGCGATTTCATAGCTCAATTCGCCCGAGAACGAGATGCGGTAGACCCGAACCTTAAAGCCGCCAAGCGTGCCATCGGCCCATTCCATAAAACCGAGCGTTTCGGCAGACACGTCCATGCCGCCCAACGCTTCGAGCGCCTTGCGGGCATTGGGGCCAACCACGGCAATCTGTGCATATTGTTCGGTGACGTTGGCGACATAGACCTGCATGTCCCACCATTCGGTCTGCAGCCATTCCTCTATGTGCTGATGGATGCGCTCGGCCCCGCCGGTGGTAGTGTGGCAGAGGAAGGTCTCTTCGTCGATCCGAGCCACGACGCCGTCGTCGATCAGGAAACCGTTTTCGCTGCACATCAGGCCGTAACGACATTTGCCTGGCTTCAACGTGCTCATCATGTTGGTGTAGAGCAGGTCGAGAAATTTGCCCGCGTCCGGCCCCTTCACGATGAGTTTGCCAAGGGTGGAGGCATCGAGCAGGCCGAGATTTTCACGCACATTCTTAGTCTCGCGCATCACCGCGTCGTGGACGCTTTCGCCGCTGCGCACATAGGCATACGGACGTCGCCAATGGCCCACTGGTTCCCAGTTTGCGCCGTTTTCATCGTGCCAGGCGTGCATGGGGGTCCGGCGGACGGGTTGGAACACCTTACCCCGTGCCTCGCCCGCGATGGCGCCCATCGAAATGGGCGTGTAGGGCGGGCGGAAGGTGGTCGTGCCGGTCTGCGGGATCGGCTGGTTCAAGGCGCCCGACAAGATCGCAAGCCCGTTGATATTGCTAAGCTTGCCCTGGTCCGTCGCCATGCCGAGCGTTGTGTAACGCTTCGCGTGTTCGACGCTTTCGAACCCTTCTTGCGCGGCAAGCTGCACATCCGACACTTTGACGTCGTTCTGATAGTCGAGCCATGCCTTGCTGCGCAGCGGAGCCCCTGCCCCCTGTGGCATGAGCCAGACAGGTGCCAATGGCGCCTCTTCAAAGCTGGTGGCATCGGGTGCAGGTTTGGGTGTGACCTCGTACCCGGTCGCACGTGCTGCGGCATGACCCATGGCGTGCGCGTCTCCGACGATCTCGGTCAGACCGAAATGACCGTTGGCGGCACCGGCCGGGCTGACGAAGGCCGCACCATCGGCCCCCGTCGGTGCTTTATCCACATCGGGGCGGAACATGGCGAAATCGTTGTCCCAGAGCAGCTTGCCGCCGCAATGCGACCATAGGTGGACGACCGGGGACCAGCCGCCTGACATCGCGACCGCATCGCAAGCGAATTCTTCCCGTACGGCCCCTTCGCCTGCCTGCAAACAGACAGCGACGCCGGTGACACGTTTGCCCCCCAGAACCTTGGCAACGCCGTGGCCCATCATCACGCGAATGCCCGCAGCTTTCGCTTCGGCCATTAGCGGGCTGTCCGCCGGTAGGACACGCGCGTCCAGAATGACCGGAACGTCCAGTCCCGCGGCTTTCAAAGCTATTGCAGTGCGGTATGCGTCGTCATTGTTGGTGACAATGACTGTGCGGTCGCCGGGGCTGACACCGTAGTTCACAACATAGTCGCGCACAGCAGAGGCCAGCATGACACCCGGAACATCGTTGCCCGCAAAGGACAGGGGACGTTCGATAGCGCCGGTCGCCGTGATGATGTGTCCGGCCCGGATACGCCATAGGCGGTGACGCGGGCCATCTGTTTCGGGCGCGTGATCTGTCAGACGCTCGTAACCGAGAACGTAACCGTGGTCGTAAACCCCCGCCCCCATCGTGCGTGTGCGCATCGTGACATTCGGCATGTCAGACAGTTCTGACACCAATTCGTCCACGGTCTTATCCACAGGCTTGCCGTCAATTCCGCCGCTGTCAACGGGCGCACGACCGCCCCAATGGGCCGTCTGTTCGAGGATTAGGACACGCGCACCCGCCTGAGCCGCTGAGCGCGCGGCCAAGAGACCAGCAATGCCGCCGCCGATCACCAGAACATCGCAGAACGCATGAAAATGCTCGTAGGTGTCCGCATCTCGCCCCTTGGGCGCTTGTCCCAGCCCGGCAGCCTGCCGGATGAAGGGTTCGTAGAGATGTTTCCACAATGGGCGCGGGTGGATAAACATCTTGTAGTAAAAGCCCGCTGGCATGAAGCGCGCCAGTTTGGCATTGATCACGCCCACATCGAATTCAAGGCTGGGCCAGTGGTTCTGCGAGGTGGCGAGCAGCCCTTCAAACAGCTCGGTCGTAGTGGCGCGCTGGTTGGGTTCGAACTTCCCCTCGACGCCAAGGTTCACAAGGGCGTTCGGTTCTTCAGCACCAGCCGCGACAATGCCGCGCGGGCGGTGGTATTTGAAGGACCGGCCCACAAGCATCTGATCATTTGCAAGCAGGGCCGAGGCGAGCGTGTCGCCCTCGAACCCGCGCATCTGCTGGCCATTGAAGGTGAAACGCACCGCCTTTTCCTTGTTCAGAAGGCGGCCGCCTGTCGCAAGACGTGTGCTCATGTGCGGGCCTCATCGCCGCGGCGAGCGTAGGAGCCTCCCCTTGCGGTGGCAAAGCCACCTGTCGGGCAGAGGGCAGTCGTATTTTCAGTCAGAAGAAACATTATGCGAGGTCCCTCCACGCCCAGCCGGGGCGCTTTTCGGATATAGTGTCGAGGATCTCTTGCGGCGGTTCAGTGACCTGTGCCGAATACGTCCCGAACACTTCAAGCGTTGTCGTGCAGCGCGCCGCATGGAACCACTTGCCGCATCCATAGACGTGCCGCCAGCGTTCGAAATGCACGCCCTTGGGATTTTCGCGCATGAACAGGTAGGTTTCGAAATCCTCATCCGATGATCCCGGGCCGAAGCGTTTCAGATGCGCTTCGCCGCCTGCGTGGAACTCAGTTTCTTCGGCGGTTACGCCGCAATAGGGGCAAGTCAGTATCAACATGCGCGCGCTCCGGTTTGATGAGCGGACACGCAAAAGGCGGACGTCCGAAGACGCCCGCCCTGTGCGGTCCGAATACGTGGGGAGGAGTTATTCGGTTGGTACCGCCATGCCTGCAGCACCTGTCGAGTCGATGGCAGTCGGCGCGATGGCGTCCGGTGTCGGTGCACCTTCGCGCCCGCCGGACCCGACAGAGCCGAGGAGGGCCAGCAGGGCGACAACCGCCACGATGACCGCAAAGGAGATAAGCAGCCCGTGGCCCGACACGCCGTCGCCACGATGGATATTCGGGTTTGGATAGTCTGACATGGGTAAGCCTCCATTTTCTGGAGCTTCATGTCATCACGGGGACCAGTCTGTGCAATGGGAGCGCCGGAAAGGATCCAAAACGGGCCGATGGCAGCCGGTTTCACGGAAATTAGGCGGCCACGTTCCGCCGGTTTGGTGATTTTGCGTGACCTGACCGGCAATTCTGTGCCACTGTCAACTAAAGTTGACAGGAGGTCATCATGGATCACACAACGGGCGCCATTCTGGTCTTTGGCGCAATCGCCGTGGGCGCGGTTGTCATGTTTCTGCTGGAACGCCGTGCCGCCGCCAAGCGGCTCGAGGCGCGAGGCGGGCGCGAAGTGGACGTCGCAAGCCTGATTGCCTTTGGTTCTGCTGCCGGGGAAGGCAAAAAGACGCACGAGTGACCCGTGCGTCTGATGCGGGCCAGGGAGAGACCCTGTGCCCGAAAGAATGGACTTGCTTGTTGGCTTAGTTCCCTTCGCCCGATGCAGCACCTTCGACAGCATTTGCGGCATCTTCGAGTGCGGAACCCGCCCCTTCGATTGCTGCTCCTGCTCCTTCGATGGTGATGCTGACGTCATCGCCGGATGCACCTTCGCCCGAGAACACGGCGTAGGCCAGAACAGCCACGACAACGACAAGGATACCGACCACAAAGGCAAGCTCTGCCTTGCCCCCGGAATTCGTGGTTGTATGGTTCGTACCTGCTTGGTCTGTCGACGACATGTGTCGGCTCCTTTCGATCTGTTAGTCGGAAGGGAAACGTCGTCTTTCGCAGGTTGGTTCCGGAAAAGCAGTTTCGACCTGCCAGCGGCAAGGAATACGGATGCGTTCAATGCGCTACTCCCGCCGCCACGCTTTCGTCGATGAAACGGCCCTCGCGGAAACGGTTGAGGCCAAACTCGTCCGTCAGCGGCGACCGCCCCTTTGCCATGAGTTCAGCCATGGCCCAGCCCGATCCCGGGATCGCCTTGAACCCACCGGTACCCCACCCGCAGTTAATGAACACTCCGTCGATGGGCGTTTTCGACAGAATCGGCGAGCGATCACCCGTCACATCTACAATCCCACCCCATTGCCGCAGCATCTTGAGCCGAGAGATCATCGGGAAGGTTTCGATCAGAGCGCGCACCGTTTCCTCGATATGGTGGAAAGAACCGCGCTGGGTGTAGTTGTTGTAGCCGTCGGTGCCGCCGCCGATGACCATCTCGCCCTTGTCGGACTGGCTCATGTAACCGTGGACCGTGTTGGCCATTACCACCACGTCCATGCAGGGTTTGATCGGCTCAGACACCAGCGCTTGCAGCGCGACGGATTCAATGGGCAGACGGAAGCCCGCCATATCTGCCAGATGGCCAGAGTGACCTGCCACCACGATGCCGAGCTTGTCGCAATCGATAGGTCCCTTGGACGTATCGACACCCACGACCTTGTCGCCGTCGCGGCGGATTGCCGTAACTTCGCATTTCTGGATCACGTCCATGCCCATGTCAGAACATGCGCGTGCGTAGCCCCAGGCCACGGCATCGTGACGGGCGGTGCCGCCACGCGCTTGCCACAGACCACCGAGGACGGGATAGCGCGGGCCTTCAAGGCGGATGATCGGCACGAGTTCCTTGACCTTTTCGGGGCCGATGAACTCGGTCTTGACCCCTTGCAGCGCATTGGCATGGGCGGTGCGTTGGTAGCCGCGCACCTCGTGATGGGTCTGGGCCAGCATGATGACGCCGCGGGGGCTGAACATGACGTTGTAGTTCAAATCCTGGCTCATCGTCTCATACAGGCTGCGCGCCTTTTCGTAGATGGCGGCCGAGGGGTCCTGAAGATAATTCGAGCGAATGATCGTCGTGTTGCGGCCAGTGTTGCCACCACCGAGCCAGCCTTTTTCAAGGATGGCGACATCGGTGATGCCGAAATTCTTGCCCAGATAGTACGCCGTCGCCAGGCCATGCCCGCCTGCGCCGACGATGATCACATCATACTTCTTCTTCGGCTCGGGCGCGCGCCAGGCTCGTTCCCAACCGGTGTGGTAACGGGCAGCCTCTCGAGCGATAGCAAAGGCGGAGTATCGTTTCATATGCGGCCGTCCCGAACCCTGGAATCGCGATGCGGATGTCTGACGTCTTAATCGCCTTTACGTGCAGGAAAAGGGACCGCACGCGCGTCGCTTTTTGGCGGATTTGCGACACGGGTTCCCATGCTGCGACATCACGGGCCAGACATGGCCCCTTTTGCGTGGCGCATGCAGGGGTTACATGACGTGAAGGCTTGGATGTGAGGCGCATGTATTTCTGGACCGTCACCGCTCTTTTGACACTTGCAGCAATAGCAATGCTGGCCCGTGCAATGCTGCGCGGCTCGGTCGGAGACCGCCCCCCAGCGGCCTATGATCTGGATGTATATCGTGACCAGTTGCGCGAGGTGGACCGCGACCTGGCGCGCGGCGTGGTCTCGGAAGCTGATGCAGACCGGGTGCGCGCCGAAGTATCACGGCGCATTTTGGCCGCTGATGCACAACTGCAAAAGCAGGAACAGAAGCTGGATGGCTCGGGCGGATACATTTCGCTGGCCCTTACCGTCGGCGCAATCGTCGTTGGGTCTTACTTCATCTACAATGAATTGGGTGCGCCGGGCTATGGAGATCTGGCGCTCGCCGACCGGATAGAAACGGCCCAGCTTCTGCGCGAAGAACGCCCAAGCCAGGCAAACGCCGAGGCGAGCGTCGGGGAACAATCTGCACCAGTGAACGAAAACCCGGATTACGTGGCCTTGGTCGAGCGTCTGAGGCAAGCCATCACGACGCGCCCGAACGACATAGAGGGTCACGAACTGCTCAGCCGGGCCGAAGGACGATTGGGCAACTTTGCCGCAGCCCATGCCGCGAAGGCAAAGGTGATCCAGTTGAAAGGGCCTGATGCGACGGCAACCGACTTTTCCGAATATGCCGACCTGTTGATCCTTGCCGCGGGCGGATATGTTTCGCCCGAAGCGGAAAATGTGCTGGAGCGCGTGCTGTCCATGGACCCTACCGATGGTCCCGCCCGCTACTATTATGGGCTGATGAATTCCCAGACCGGGCGCCCGGATACGGCGCTGCGCATCTGGGACCAGTTGCTGCGCGAAGGACCCGCGGACGCCCCTTGGATTGGCCCCGTTTCTGCACAAATTGAGGATATCGCGATGCGCGCCGGGGTGAACTATGCGTTGCCCGCGATTGGCACGGGCCGCGGTCCGGACGCTGCCCAGATCGAAGCAGCCCAAGACCTGAGCCCGTCAGAGCGGATGGAGATGATCCAGGGCATGGTGTCCGGCCTGTCCGACAGGCTCGCGACCGAGGGCGGACCTGTCGAGGATTGGGCACAGCTGATTTCGGCCTTGGGTGTGCTTGGCCAGATGGATCAGGCCCGTGCAATTCTGATCAATGCGCGCGACGTTTTCGGCGACGACCCGCGGGCGGCTGACATCCTGAGCGAAGTGGCCGACCGCGTGGGCCTCGAATGATCACGGACGATACGGACGCTTTTCTGGCTGCCTTGCCCCCGCTGCAAGCGCTTGTGGGTCTGGACCTGGGCGACAAGACCATTGGCGTCGCAGTCTCTGATACGTTCTGGTCCGTCGCCACACCCCTTGAAACGGTGCGCCGCAAGAAGTTCGGCGTCGATGCTGCGCGGCTGCAGGACATCCTCGCCGAACGGCGCGTGGGCGGCCTTGTCCTTGGCCTGCCCCGCAACATGGACGGGACCGAGGGACCGCGCTGCCAGTCCACCCGCGCCTTTGCGCGTAACTTCGAACGGCTTTGGGACGGCCCCATCACCTTCTGGGATGAACGGCTAAGCACGGTGGCTGCGGAAAAAGCGCTGCTTGAGGCGGATACGACACGTAAACGTCGCGCGGAGGTCATTGATCACGTGGCTGCCGGTTATATCTTGCAGGGCCTGCTGGATAGGCTGGCAGCAATGAAGAGGCAGGCATGACCGACGTTCCCCGTTCAGCAGTCTGGAAGCGCAACGAGATCGAGAGCCCGTGCGTCCAGATTTGCGTGATCCATCCCGAGACACGGCTGTGCACAGGTTGCGCACGCTCCATCGACGAGATTGGCGGCTGGAGCCGCATGAGCCCGGAAGAACGCCGCGCTATCATGGATGAGCTGCCTCAGCGCGAGGCAGCACCAAAAGGCCGCCGCGGCGGACGAGCTGCACGCCTTAAACGATAGCTGCGTGCGGTTGAGGCGATGTCAGGGTGCGGTGAGCCATTGGCGCGCATCCGTGAACTCTGGTCGGAAAAACGCAATCATACGTCCATCGCCATCCGGCCCGTCCCAGGGCTGTGTTCCGTGCAAGGCGAAACGATGGATCAGGAAGGACTGTCCAGGACGTGCACAGATTGGAACCGGCGCGCACTTTTCGAACACGGTGCGCCGTGCGGCTTGGTAGATATCGGTCACGTCGACCTTTCGGGGGTCCTCGTCTGCGACGGCATCAGCCAGCGCAGCCTGCATGATGACATGGCTGCCCGACCAGACAACGGTTGGTGACGCCGTGGCTTCGTTCAAGGGCAGGCCCAAGATATAGGCGTGACATTCACGCGGGAACCGACGGCGTTCTGGCCCTTCGGGCAGGAGACCGTCCACATGGGCCGCCATACGGGTCTGGCGAAAACGGTGGTTGGCCTCGCTCTGATCCGGGTCGCGCATGGGATAGCCGGGATAGACAATGGACACCTGTGCGGCATGAAGCGGAAGATCGGGCACATGCGCCTGCCACGGGCCCTCGAGCGGCACGCCATCGACGCTCCCCTGCGCATCATTCGGCAAGAGATCGACGCCCACGAACCACGTCTTTCCGTGTCGCAGGTTGGCGGCCCTTGTTTTCGGATCTTGCGCCAGCCGTGTCGCAGTTGTCCGCGCAACCTCGGCCCAATGCGCTGTGCGCGGATCGTGGTCGAAAACCACAAACCCGTCGCGCGACATCATCCCAGGACAACCTTGCGCAGCATGTTGAGTGCGACCAGCACGAGGAAGACCGCAAAGACCCGCTTGAGCGGGCCAGGATCCATCGCATGCGCCAGCTTGACACCCC
Organism: Tateyamaria sp. ANG-S1; assembly: GCF_000814025.1. Classification (GTDB taxonomy): domain Bacteria; phylum Pseudomonadota; class Alphaproteobacteria; order Rhodobacterales; family Rhodobacteraceae; genus Tateyamaria. The sequence continues at coordinate 784,112 of NZ_JWLL01000003.1, forward strand.
AAGGCGCGGTGATCAGCGTCATCGCGATGATGATCCCAAAGGCGATCAGATTGACCGCACCAATGGTCATCGGCGGCACAGGCCCTTCGACCCCGACGAGAAGGAAGCCTATGACCGACGGAACCGCGATCAGCACACCAAAACCCGCAGCGGTCGCGACAGCACGGTGGATCGGGACGGAAAACAGGCTCATCATGGGAACACCGAAGCTGCCACCGCCGATGCCCATGAGGACAGACAAAAAGCCCATCGCAGGTGACAGCGCGGCACGGCCAACGCCCTTGGGCATGGCTGGTCCAACACGCCAGCTTGCCCGACCAAGGCCCATGTAGAGCCCAACGACAAGGGCGAGGATGCCGAAGATGGCTTGCAGCGTCGTTGACCGCAATTGCGCAACAAGAAGCATGCCAAGCACTGCCCCGATCACGATGCCGGGCGCCCACCCTTTGAGGATGTCCCAATCGACAGCACCCTTTTTGTTGTGGCTCATCACTGAACGGACAGATGTCACAATAATGGTCGCAAGCGACGTGGCCAAACACATCTGCATCAGGTCGGGCCCGTCATATCCAAGCGTTTGAAAGGCATAAAAGAACGCAGGAACAAGCACGATGCCGCCGCCGACGCCGAGAAGGCCGGCCAATACGCCAGCGAACGCCCCTATGCCCGCAAGGACCAGTGACATCTGGATAAGTAGAACTGTGTCCGGCATCAGGCACCCCACGCAACGTCGCGTGGTGCTACACCGCTTTGGCGTCAGGGGCCAGTGCCGTCACGTGGGCGAGCGCCGCGTCCACAACTTCGGGGCCCGCACCGTCGCGTGTGGCGCCCTCGCTCAGCACACGGCGCCAGCCGCGCGCACCTGGACGCCCCGCAAAAAGACCCAGCATATGCCGGGTGATCTGATGCAGCCGCCCACCGGCGGTCAGATGCGCTTCGATATATGGCAACATCGCAGCCACGACGTCTTCGGCAGAGGTATCCGTGCCGGAGCCGAAGACCCTGCGATCTGCCTGCGCCAGAATGTCTGTTGGTTGGTGATAGGCCGCCCGCCCGATCATCACACCATCAAGGCCACTGGCCAGCAACGCCTCGGCCTGCTCGAGCGACGTGATCCCACCATTTATTGAGATGTGCAAATTGGGAAAAAGCCCCTTCATCCGCTGCACAAGATCGTAATCCAGCGGAGGAATGTCGCGATTTTCTTTTGGGCTAAGCCCCTTGAGCCAAGCCTTGCGGGCGTGGATCGTAACCCGCTCGCAGCCCGCAGCCACTATGCGCGCGAGGAATTCGGGCAAAACCTCCTCGGGGTCCTGGTCATCGACGCCGATGCGACACTTTACGGTTACGGGCACGTCGACCGCAGCACGCATTTCCGCCACACAAGCCGCGACCGTTGCGGGGTTCCGCATAAGGACCGCGCCAAAGGTTCCCGACTGCACCCTGTCGGACGGGCAGCCGCAGTTCAGATTGATCTCGTCATACCCGACCGCAGCCCCGAGACGTGCCGCCTGTGCAAGCTCGGTCGGGTCAGAGCCCCCAAGTTGCAGAGCAACAGGATGTTCTGCCGGATCATGATCCAAAAGATGAATGGCGCGGCCCCGTACCAAGGCTGGTGAAGTCACCATCTCTGTGTAGAGCAGCGCATGTGCGCTCAGTTGTCGATGCAGGTAACGGCAATGCCGATCTGTCCAATCCATCATCGGCGCAACGGACAAGCGCGCGGCATTGGTGGCTGCATTCGTCGGCATTGGGCTCTCTCCTGAGGTCGGGCAAATCCCGAAACCGGCCTGTGGTGTACACGATGTTCGGTTGACAGATAATGCCCCGCCCATCTGGCGCAAAGGCGATCTTGCATCAGCGATTAGGTCATTGGTGGCAAGAGGTGAACCCTGAAATCGGGTTTAAGCACAGAGCCACCTACCGCATCTTACAGTGGAGCTTCGACCAGCTTTCTGAAGGACGCGCTTTGCACCAGTCTAACCTGCGGATCGTCCCCAATCGCTTTCCGAGGCCACTAAGCCAACAGGCAGTACACGCACGTTGGTATCGGGAAAGCAGTTCAGACTTTACCGACCTGACGTGCGACTGACTTCACCCATGCGGCCTCATTCATGTTCATTTTCATAGGTATTTCGATCCAATCCGCAACATCATCAAACAGCTGCGCGCTGTCCGGTTCGTCCAAAAGCCAGTGCCCATGTTGATCGTAAATCTTCAGAGTCGTCGGCTGGGGTGCGCGGGAATAATAGTCAGTGATACACCCGACAACTCTGGCAGGCACGGCACGATCCCTGCGGGCGGCGACCGTAAGCGTTGGTATGCGCAAGTCTTTTGCCCGGACCTCAATGCCGTTGGCCATGTCCGCGAAAAGCTTGCCCGGCTCGAATACCATCTGTGCGTGGGCTCGATCCTGCTGCGGTGTTGGCAACCGATGGAAAAGCACATGCTTGGCACCCGTACGCCAAGCCCTGTGGTAGCGCGTTTCATCGCCTGAAAAAAGCACGTTGGCAAAGCACCAGAGCATTCCGACCGATCTGTTTCTGATCGCTTTCGGCGGTGCAGGCGCCAGGAACACGGCCTTGCTGCAAAGACCCTCCACCGCAAGAACCTGTGCGATCAGGCCTCCCATCGAGTGACCGATAACAACCGGTGGCAAACCTGTGCGGGACGTCGATATCCGACAAAACGTCCGTGCCTCTTCGACAAAATCGGGGAAACCGATCTCAGGCGCAGTCCGCACCGAAGGGCTGCGCGGTCGGAGCATCTCAAGCAGCGTTGGTGCGAGACATGTCATACCGCGCGCTGCCAAATGAGCCTGCATCGCCCCCCAAACCGATCCGGTGCAGCCCAAGCCATGGATCATGAGTATCTCGCCGATCTCATTCGCAGGCTTCAAAGCAACGGTCAGCGGTGCCAACCAGTCTTGATCGGCCTTGCCTGGCTGAACGTCGCCTGGTGCGGCAGCGCGCAAGCGATGTGGCAGAGCGTCTTTCATGTCAATCGCCGCCCAAAACAGCGACAAAGATAGCGACGGCTATGGCGATGATGATCGCTAGTCTGGAACGCTCTTTCTTGTTCATGCCATCAAGGTCCTGTCGAATTACGTATTGCCGCTATGTGCCGAAGCCGAATACCTGGGCTCTTGTGAAAAAGAGCGGCATTGATCAGAGGGCATGTTCGCCAAAGACTTAACGCCTTCAACGAGGCGCTGGCTCACGACTGGATCATCCCCAAATCCGCCGCAACGGCCGCTGCTGCTTTGCGACCGCTGCGAATGGCGCCCTCCACATGGCCCGCGAATGTGTCGTCCAGCTCAGCTCCGGCAAATTTCACCAGACCTTGCCAATCAGCGAGTTGTCTTGCCGCGTCAGACGGGTGCCCGTTTCTTATGTACCCATTGTAACCGCCGCCGCTCCATTTCTCATCGACCCAGACTGCCTCGTGCACTTCAATTGGGCGCGATGCGGCCTTACCCAAGACCGCAGAGAGGTCTTGGAGCAGCAGGTCCTCACGCTTGCCTTTGCAAAAATTGGCACGGTAGCGCGCTTCGGGGCCGCCAAGGAAAGCGGTGAGTTGGGACACGCCACCTGTCTCGTAACTTGTGTCCCGGACTTCGAGGCCCATGGGCGCGTCGAACGTGATCGAACCGCTCAATCCTTTGCTGCGCCAAAAGGGTCGATCATAGACCAGCGTCGACTTAATGATATCCCCGGGTGCAAAGGCCAATAGCAGCCGAACAAGACGATCGTCGTCGCCGACATCAATGGCCACGTGTTGCGCCACTGAGGGCGGAACGGCAACGATGGCACGCGCAGCCCGCCATTGCCGATCCTTTGTCGTGATGTACAGACCGTTGCCTTCGGCGGAAATGCCGGTGATGGCGGTGTTCAACTCAGGTCGCTGCGAAAGCTTTGCAGCAAGCCCCGATATGATCGAGGACATGCCAGCGGGAAATTGGAACTCAAGCTCGCCACGATCCGAGGCGTAAGCGTCGAACAACCGGCGTACGGCGACGCCGTTGATGATATCCGGGTTAGCGCCAAACTGCTCGGCAAACATCGTTCTGATCAAGGCTTCCTCTTCCGGGTGGAGAAGAAGCTGTCGAATGGCAGCGCCAAGGCTGCCCTTTGGTGGTGCATCGCGCGTAGTGACGAACTGCAGACCGCGCCGCGCTTCTCCAAAATCGTCCCATGGGCTGGTCCACCAATGAAACAGAGATCGAAACGACCGCACCGCATCACCCGGCGAAGACCATGACCGGATGGCGTCGTAGAGCAGTTCCTCGACTTCATGTGCCGACACATACTCGTCTCTGGGCAGAACTTCTCCGTTCACGAGACACAGATCTTTGCCGGTCGCTGGAATGGGCGATACATGCAGACCAGCCTCTTCCGCCAATTCCAGAACAGCGCTCATGTCGCCGTTGATCGTCTGTGCGCCGCGCTCGAACAACGTGTCCCCGTCCCGCGCACAGGTATGTACCCGACCACCCAGACGTGACTGCGCCTCAAGAACCTGACAGGACACACCCAATCGTTCGAGTTCTGCGGCAGCGGCCAGCCCTGCGGCGCCACCGCCGACGACCACAACCTTGACATCATGCGTCACTTTGGATCCTCCTGAACTTGAGCAACCGCTCAATTGAGCAGATGCTCAAGTTGCAAAGCAGTTTCAAGGTGCTGGGAGAAAAATGTGCAACGTTTGTCAGGTCAGGAACGCCGTTTGCAGATCGTGGAGGGCGCGTATCAGGTCATTCTGCAAAACGGCCTGTCAGGCACCGCCACCCGCGACGTCACACGTCACCTTGATGTGGGATCTGGCCTGCTACACCACTACTTCAAAACCTGGGCGGAGTTGCGTGCAGAAGTCGTAAGAACATTTATTTTCAAGGAAATATCGGAGCTTGAAGCATCAATGGCCGAGGTTCCTGTAGAGCGCCTCACCCAACATTTTGTGGATTGGATGATCTCGGATCCCGACGACCAGTTTTGGGGCCTCTGGCTTGATGCCATCGAGGAAGCTCGGCGTGATGACGAACTTGCAGAAATCATCCGAGACGGACACATGCGTTGGCATGCTGTCATCGCGGATTTGATCAAACGCTGCGTAGACGCTGAGCAGGGAAAATGTGATGCCCCCGTAACCGCTGCTTGGCGGATTTCTGCGTTGATCGACGGTTTGATGGGCATTTTAGCGCTTCAACAAACAGCGCTGTCACCCTCCGCGGTGAGACAAATTGTTAAGCAACAGATTGCGCTGGAACTGGGAAAACACCCCAACTTGCAATAGCGGCTTCAACATAGGTTCCACGTCGCCCACACCTCCCACTTTCAAGGCATTTATGGTGAGTACCTGACGCGCCTTGTCGACTTGGGAACTTTCGGCCATAGAAGGCTTGCCTTATCATCAAATCCGCTTGGACGTACCGATAAGCCCTTTGCATGGGGCAAGGGTTTTAGTCTGACCTTGCCTCGTCGCAACGCCTTCAAGCGTGAGCTCGGCATGACCCTATCAAAGCTTCCAAAAGGCACCAAGCCCATCATCGCGTCCGCGCGGCCTTCAGGGCTTCCGTCAGAACAGAGCGCTCGCCGATATGGTTCGCAAGGACAAGGATCAGGCGTGCGTTGAACGCTTCGCTTTCCTCCTTGCTTAAGCCTTGGTGAGCTGCCAGCAACTCATCGTAGAACCCATCGGGATCGGGAATGTTGGGACAGAGATTAAGCGTCATGCGCATGCACCCTTTCCAACAGCAGTTCGAAACGCATCCGAAACGGTAACCGCATCCGCAACCGGCCATCGTGCCGCAACATGTTGGTCGGGTCGGATAAGGTAGACGGCGCTGTCCTCCGCGCCCAGATACCGTTCACGCAAGGCACCCGACGGGTCTGCCGCATCCGTCGTAAGCTCAAGCATCGTAACCAGAATGCCATCAACATCGGACAGCACCGGCGCCTCTGTGTTGATCGCAAGCAGGGTGAACCCCCCGGTCAATTGGTCGAGCAGAAAACCCTGCGCCAAGGGCGCATCAACGCAAGGCGCGCCGACACGTGTTCGATCCGGTCCATCAAGCAAATCCGGCCCATTCAGCGACAAGCCGTCATAGACACAAGGCACCGACAAACGCCCGGAATTGACCATGGGGCGGGCAAAGCTGTGCACCTTGGCAAGTTCGAGTATAGCGTTTCGAAACGTTTTACTCATCTCACTTTTCGGCGTCAGAAAATCCGTCGCCCGGGTCGAATTCAGGATGTTCTCATCCGCGCCATGCACACGTTCTTCGGAGTAAGTGTGGAGCAGGGTTTCAGGCGCGAGATTGCGTAGCACCAGATCCAGTTTCCACGCGAGGTTGTCAGCGTCCTGTATCCCGGAATTTGCGCCCCTTGCGCCGAACGGCGATACCTGATGTGCGCTGTCCCCGGCAAAGATCACGCGGTCATGCCGGAACTTGTTCATACGTCTGCATTGGAAAGTATAGATCGACGTCCATTCCAGCTCGTATTCCGCACCATCGCCGAGCATCGCATCAACACGGGCGCGGACATTTTTCTCTTTCAACTCCTTGTCGCGGTCGATGTCCCAGCCAAGCTGGAAGTCGATGCGCCAGATGTCATCGGGTTGCTTGTGCAGCAGCGCCGATTGCCCTGCATCCTTGAACGGCGGCTCGAACCAGAACCACCGCTCGGTCGGGAAATCTGCCGTCATCTTGACGTCTGCGATCAGAAAGTTGTCCTCGAACACACGACCATCGAAGCTGAGCCCCATCATATCCCGGATCGGGGAGCGCGCACCGTCGCAGGCAATCAACCATTCTGCTTCGATCTGGTAGGGTCCGTCGGGCGTATCGACATCCAATAGAACGTGATCGCGATACTGTTTTGTTGCAGTGACTGCATTGCGCCCACGGATTTCAATCGGCGCGCCCTCGGCTTGTGCGGCCCGGATCTCCTCCACGAGGAACTTTTCAAAGTATGGTTGTTGCAGATTGATGAAGGCCGGGCAGCGATGTCCATCTTCAGGCTGCAAATTGAACTGGAAGACTCGGTCGTCGCCGTGAAACACCTTGCCCACATTCCACACAATGCCCTTGTCGATCATGCGCTGACCGGCGCCCAATCGATTGGCAATCTCAAGTGTGCGCTTGGCAAAGCAGATGGCACGGCTGCCCTGCCCGACCCCTTCATGGTCATCCAGGACCAGAACCGGTGTCCCCTTGCGCCCAAGATCAAGGGCAAGGGCCATGCCCACGGGACCGCCACCAACGACGACAACCGGGTGCCGTTGCGCTGGCAGCCTCTGCGCCGCAACAGGTGCGTATGGATAAAGCTGAAAGGCTATGTCGTAGCGCACATCGACCATGACCTACCCCTGCACGGCCTCCCACATCTCGATATCACGCTTGTCCGTCCAGATGCGCGGATGGGCAATGCCGCGCGCTTCGTCATAAGCACGAGCGACATTGAAGGGCAGGCAATGTTCGTAGATGGCGTAGTCGCTGAACTTGGGATCGCATTCCGCGCGCACGGCACGCCACGCCTCTTTCAGCGATCCGTTCCGCGCCGCGACACGCGCGGCGGGGCGATAGGTACTTTCGACAAAGTCGCGTGTGCTTTCAATGGCTTTGTTCACCATCTCGGACCCGACCAACGCGTCTCCGCGTCCAGGGGCAATGGCGTCGACATCATACGCCTTGATCGCGTCCAGCGTACCGCCCCAATCACCGAAGTAACCGTCGCCGCAATAGCAGGCCGAGTGGTATTCAACGATGTCGCCGGTGAACATCACGTTCTGGTCCGGCACGTGGATGACGGCATCCCCAGCCGTATGGGCGCGCCCCAGATGCTTGATGTCCACCCGACGGTTGCCAAGGTACACGGTCATGGCATCGGAAAAGGTCGTCGTCGGCCAGGTCAGGCCCGGAATGCTCTCGTGCCCTTCGAAGAGTCGGGGAAAGCGCTGAAATTCGCTGTCCCAATCCTCCTGCCCCCGCTCAGCCACCATGCCGCGCGCCATGTCAGACATAATGATCTGATCGGCGCTATATGCAGATGCACCCAGAACGCGCACTGCATGGTAGTGGGTCAGAACCAGATGCGTGATCGGTTTGTCCGTTACGGAGCGCACTTTTTCGATTACCTTTTCGGCTAGACGCGGGGTCGCCTGCGCCTCGACGATCATCACACTGTCATCCCCGATGATGACGCCGGAGTTCGGATCACCCTCAGCCGTGAAGGCCCACAAACCTTCGCCAATCTCGTCAAAGGTAATGGTCTTTTCCGTCATGTCCCCCTGGGACGCGAAAGCCTTGGCCATGGGTGTGTCCTTGTTTGGCGCGCTACCTTCGCCCGCCCTGTCGTTCGTCCTTCGAAACCGGGTATCAGTTGCTTTTGTAACTAACAACGCAACTCATGCAGTCTGGATCGTTCCAGCAACCAGCCAGCCCTGAACGATCCGACGTGCGGTGTCGGCCACCCTCGTGCTGCCCAGAATGATGATCCCCTACAATCGCTGTCCATGGTCAGAGCTACGCCAACGAGGGTAACCAGAGCACGATCGCCGGGAATGCTACAAGTAGGGCGATGGTGATTGCATCGGCGATGAAGAAAGGAGTGACCCCCTTGAACACATCCTGAACGCTCAGATCGTCCCGAACGCCCGCAACGACAAAGCAGTTCAGCCCGATCGGCGGAGTGATCAAACAGAATTCCGCCATCTTGACCACGAGTATCCCGAACCAGATCGCGCACATGGGCCCCGACATGCCGAATGTGCTGTCCTCGGCACTCACGAACTCGCCCCCGTTCAGGGCCATGACAGCCGGGTAAACGACAGGGAGGGTAAGGAGCAGCATCCCGATGGCATCCATGAACATACCAAGGACCGCATAGGCGAGAAGGATACAAATCAGGATCAGCATGGGCGACACGGTCAGTGACGTGATCCAGTCACTGAAGGCACCGGGCAGGTCTGCAAAGCCGAGGAAGCGGACATAGATCAGCACCCCCCAGATGATGGTGAAGATCATCACCGTCAGCTTGGCCGTTTCGATCAGCGCGTCCTTCAACTCGGACCAGCGCATCCCACGGTAAAGGGCCATGAGGAACACGATAAATGCGCCCACAGCCCCGCCCTCGGTCGGCGTGCCCCAGGCATCGCCAAAGGGATTGTAGACAAAGAAGATAATGATCACCACGACGGCGACGATGGGAAGCGCAGGTGGCAGGGCGATCAGTCTTTCGCGCCACGTGAAACCAGACACGGGCGGGCCAACCGTCTTGAAGATAACTGCAATACCGATGATCAGGACGGCATAGATAAACGCAGAAAACGCACCTGGGATGAACCCTGCCAGCAGCAGCTTACCCACGTCCTGTTCCACGATGATGGCGTAGATCACGAGGATCGCCGACGGCGGGATCAGGGACGCGAGCGTGCCACCTGCCGCCACAACGCCCGCTGCGAACTGCTTGTTGTACCCGATCTTGAGCATCTCTGGGATCGCGATGCGGGCAAAAACCGCTGCGGTGGCGACGGACGCGCCTGACACTGCGGCGAAACCCGCAGTCGAAAACACCGTAGATACGGCTAGACCACCCGGAACCCAGGCAATCCACTTCTTGGCCGCATCGAACAGTGCCGTGGTCAATTTGGCGTAGTATGCAAGGTAGCCAATCAGGATGAAGGTCGGAATCAGGCTCAGCGCGTGGGCCGAGACCTTGGAATGCGGCACCTGTCCGGCGATCTTGACGCTGATCTCAAAAGCTTTCCAAAACCGGTCTGGCGCGTAGTCAAAGCCGTTCCAGCGAAGCCAGACAAGACCAACGAACCCCGCCAGACCTGCTGCGAAGGCTACGCGCATGCCCAGAAAAACAAGGCACAGCATCCCGCCCGTGGTCCACAGGCCAATGGTGATCGGATCCATCAGTCCGCCCCTTCCAACGCTTCAGCTTCGGCTTTGGCTTGCGCGGCCACACTTTGGATCAAAGGCACCGCGACGGGACGTTCGAGGTTCAGCCAAAAGGCCCGCGCGTAGCCGACTGCTTGTAGAACAAGCCGCGCGCACAGCACCGCAAAAGCGATGGGCACAAGGAGTTTCGAAGGCCAAATTGGCATCGAAATGTCGATGGAACTGTCGCGGCTGCACAATGGCCGCGCACAGTCAAAGGACCGGTCGAAATGCGCCCAAGACCCCCAAACCAAGGCAATCATTAGAACAAGGATGAGCACGACCATAAGCAACTCAACCAACCACAGCACCCGCCCACGCATCGCGCCAACGATGATATCCATACGAATGTGGCTGCCGTTGCGCTGCACATACGACACTCCCATGATCGCGATCAGCGGCATCAACGCTTCGATATAGTCGACATAGCCAAGCAGCGGTTTTTCAAAGAACTCGCGCGCCGACACAGAGTAGGCGGCAAGAAACATCAATGAAAAGGCGGCGAACCCACTCAAGAGCGCCATGATCTTCTCTACGGGCAACAAGGCCCGGTCCAAGCGGCTCAAAATGCTGGAGTCCTCCAGCACTGTGGATGCACCTGCCATGCCCTGCCTCTCTTGTCGTTTACAGACATGCGGTGCGTCCACAGGCATAGCCCAAAGCCGCACCGCACTCTGAGATCAGCTGCCGCCCTTGGCGTCAGCCAGCGTGTTTACAACCAGGTCATACAGCTCCTGACCCGGAAGGCCCTGCGATTCCATATCGGCAATCCAAGCATCACGCGCAGGCTCTGCTGCCTTGGCGCGGAACTCTTCGATCACCTCTGGTGCAATCTCGACCTTCTGAACACCCTTTTCCTCCAGCACGCTGTCCCAGCGCTCCAGCAGTTCGGCGTAGTTGGCAAGGTAGTGATCAATCGCCTCGGACACCGAACTGTCGAGCGCCGCTTTGTGCGCGTCCGACAGGCTGTCATAGGCGTCGATGTTGACGACCACCGGGCAGTTCACGGTGCCGGGGTTCAGGTTGGCCGTCCACCAATCCGCCTGGTTGATCGTGCCGAAGGACAGGTGCGCGTGCTGAGCGAATGCAACCGTATCGACCACACCAGACTCCATTGCCTGATAGGCCTCAGTTGCTGTGACCGATGTCGGCACACCGCCAACACTTTCGAAGGCTTTGCCCAGCCCACCGGTCGCACGCACCCGCATGCCATTGAAATCGGCGAGGGTTGTCTTGGGATCACCCGTACCCACCAGATTATACTGTGGCATGGGCGACGTCATCAGCAGCTTGGCGTTCCACTGCTCCATCTCTTCCACGGCAGCAGGATGCTGGTAAACAGCCGAGGCGACAGCCACTTCCTGCTCCAGGTTCTCAACACCCAGGAACGGCAGTTCCAGAACAGTGATCACGCGGTTCTTGTCGCGGTGATAGCCCGCGCAGAACTGCGCCATCTCAAACGCGCCGATCGAAATACCGTCAAGGTTTTCACGGTTCTTCGACAGACCGCCATAGCTGATGTTCATGGTGAACTCGCCACCCGTCTTTTCAGACACCAGCTCGGCCAGCTTCTCAATATGCTCGGTAAAGGCGCGGCGCTTGCCCCATACGGATACATTCCACTCGGTCGCGGCGGCTTCGAGTGCGAATGTGCAGGAAATGGCGGCGGCAATACCGCCGACTGCGATTTTGTTCATGATATCTCTCCCTTGATGCGGGGCGTGTCGGCCCGCTTGGTAAAGAGGCTAGCGTGGCGATGCGACGCTGCCAAGAGGGGTGCGGATGAAGGGCTCATCTTGAGCGCGGACCCGTCTTGTCCGATCGTTTTTGCGGATGATGCCTATACAACCATCGTCGCATTTATTTCCTTCTGCGACACGTTGCGTATTATCACCGTAAGAGAGGGAGGAGGCTCGCCAGCTTTTTGGCGGGATACGCCGTGTGTGCGCCTCCGATCATAGGGATACACGACCGGGAGGAACCATGTCGGACACCAAAGCCCACGCGCCAAACGCAGAACTGGCCGCCAACGCCCATGTAGATGCTGCAAAATACGAAGAGATGTATGCGGCCTCCATCGTCGACGCGGCGGCCTTTTGGGACAACCACGGCAAGCGCGTCGATTGGATGAAACCCTACAGTCAGGTCAAAGACGTCTCTTACGAATTCGGGAATGTGTCGATCAACTGGTACAGCGACGGCACCCTGAACGTCTCGGCCAACTGCATCGACCGGCATCTGGCCACACGCGGGGATCAGACAGCCATCATCTGGGAACCAGACAGCCCGGAGGATGAGGCCAAGCACATCACCTATCGTGAATTGCACGCCGAAACGTGCAAGATGGCCAATGTGCTCAAGGGGCTTGGCGTGGGCAAGGGTGACCGGGTTGTCATCTACCTGCCCATGATCCCGGAAGCGGCCTATGCCATGCTGGCCTGTGCGCGGATTGGGGCCATCCACTCCATCGTGTTTGCAGGCTTCTCGCCCGATGCGCTGGCTGCGCGTGTGTCCGGTTGCGATGCAAAGGTCGTGATCACCGCCGATGGAGCACCGCGCGGCGGCCGCGTGACAAACCTTAAGGACAACGTGAACCAGGCTCTGATCAATGTGATCGACGACACCAAGTGCCTGGTCGTCAAGCGCACCGGCCAGCAGATCGCCTGGCGCAACGGGCTGGACCACTGGCTGCATGAGGAAGCCGCAAAGGTTGATGCCGATTGTCCGGCTGAGGAGATGGGGGCTGAAGATCCGCTGTTCATCCTCTATACCTCAGGTTCCACGGGTCAGCCCAAAGGCGTGGTGCATACGACTGGCGGATACCTGGTCTATGCCTTACTCACCCACGAGATCACGTTCGACTACAAGGACGGCGACATCTATTGGTGCACCGCTGACGTAGGATGGGTCACGGGGCACAGCTACATTGTGTATGGCCCACTCGCGAACGGCGCCACGACGCTGATGTTCGAAGGGGTGCCGACATATCCAGACGCCTCTCGCTTCTGGCAGGTCTGTGAAAAGCACAAGGTCGCACAGTTCTATACCGCTCCGACGGCCATCCGTGCGCTGATGGGGCAAGGCAATGACTATGTGACCAGGTGCGATCTGAGCAGCATCAAGGTGCTGGGCACAGTCGGTGAACCGATCAACCCCGAGGCTTGGAACTGGTACAACGAGGTTGTCGGTGGCGGGCGCTGCCCGATTGTTGACACCTGGTGGCAAACGGAAACCGGCGGTCACTTGATGACCCCCCTGCCCGGCGCGCATGCGACAAAACCGGGGGCGGCGATGAAGCCATTCTTTGGCATCCAACCCCTTGTCCTCGACCCAACAAGCGGCGATGTCATCGAGGGCAACGGGGTCGAAGGAGTGTTGGTCATCGCTGACAGCTGGCCCGGACAGATGCGAACTGTCTGGGGCGATCACGAGCGGTTCGAGAAAACCTATTTCTCGGACTACAAAGGCTACTACTTCACCGGAGACGGCTGCCGCCGGGACGAGGACGGTGATTATTGGATCACCGGCCGCGTCGATGATGTAATCAACGTGTCCGGTCACCGCATGGGCACGGCCGAGGTTGAAAGCGCACTGGTTGCCCATTCCAAGGTGGCCGAGGCCGCAGTGGTCGGCTACCCGCACGACATCAAGGGGCAAGGGATTTACTGCTATGTCACCCTGATGAACGGCCAGGAACCAAGCGAAGATCTGCGCAAAGAGTTGCGAACCTGGGTGCGTAGTGAAATCGGGCCCATCGCCTCACCCGACCTGATCCAGTGGGCCCCCGGCCTGCCCAAGACACGGTCAGGCAAGATCATGCGCCGCATCCTGCGCAAGATTGCCGAGGATGATTTTGGCGCGTTGGGGGATACGTCCACTCTGGCCGATCCATCAGTCGTCGATGACCTGATCGAAAATCGGATGAACAAGGCATAACAACGGGGCCAGAAAGGCCCCCGCCCATGCCGCGTGGAAAGGTCACATCATCCATAGATGTGGTACAGAATGGTATTGCCCACACCCACGACCCGGTTCAAATCGGTCAGGACCCCAAGCCTGATGGCTTACAACATCAACTGGTCCGCACCGGCGCGTCGAACGTGCGGATCAGTTGGCGCACCTGCTTAAATTCGATAAAATCTTCCGTGTCTTGAACATTTCAAGACAACAGCAAATGACTCTTAGCGCTGCCACATACATATTGCGCCAATCAAATTGCAGATCGCGCCACAGCTCTGGCATTGATTGCGCATACACGGCACAGTGTATGCATGACGGCAGCGCAGGACACCTACTACAAAATCTCGAGAACGACCGAACAGTTGTGTGGCCTGCTTCATGTTGACCCCACAGCAGTGATGCGGCGGATGCGCTTTCCAGCGGACTTTCTGCAGAATGAAGGACGCGGGGTGAATGCAGCGGACTATTTCGCAGGTTGGAACGCAATTCTGGCCGAGGCGAACCGCGATGACACGCCGCTTTTTCTTGGCCGCGCCTATGCCCGTGGGCCATTCAATCCAGCATTTTTTGCGTTTACCTGCAGCCCTTCTGTAGCTGTTGGGCTAGAGCGGCTGTCGCTGTTCAAACCATTGACGGGACCGCTGTACCTCGGCCTCAGACGAACATCGACGCAAGCTCTTGAAGTCAGGAAGTCTTCGAACCAACCAAACCTGCCGCTGCCCTCAACATTTGGCGCGACGGAGCTGGTGTTTCTGACGGAAGCCATCCGTGGGTGTACGGGCCATCACGTTACACCACTTGAAGCGCAATTGCCCGAGCGCTTGCCATGCCACAACGCGCTCGAAGACTTCCTTGGCGTGGAGGTTGCTATTGGCGGTCCAAACCGTTTGACGCTTGCCCAGGAAGATGCAGATCGCAAGCTTCTGTCCGCAGACCCCGCACAATGGGCGCAGCTGGAGCCGAATTTCAAACGTCAGATGCGACTGCAAACCGAAGAACTCGCCGTTTCCGCCAGACTGCGCGCAACCTTGGCCGAGATGCTGCCTGCGGGGGAGGCGACGATCGAAGCGGCCGCAAAACGGATGCGCCTCAGCACACGCAGCATGCAGCGCCACCTGAGAGATGAGGGAACGCGGTTTCAGCAGGTACTCGACAGCACGCGAGCCGATCTGGCGCGTGAATACCTGACCTCGACCGACCTGAACGTGGCGGAGATCAGTTACCTGCTGGCGTACCGCGATCCAAACTCGTTTTACCGCGCTTTCAGCGCCTGGACTGGACAAACCCCACAAGCCATGCGCGACAACTCAAACAACTAGGTCTGCGCCGTGACATCATGGCGATAGACCCAGTCCTGCCGCGCATGGATCATGCCGGGGGCCAAGCGTGCGCCCAGTGCCATTGGTCCGTAGAATCCGATGCGCCCCAAAGTGGACGCCTTGTGAAACATCCGCGCATTTGCTGCTGACCCGGCCTGTATCCGCGCTGTGCGGTCGATGCGTTGGTCAAAATACTGCCCGAGTGCGCGCTCTGTATCAGCGGCTCCATCCAGAACCGCCGCAAGCGTCCATGCGTCTTCCAATGCCTGCACGGCTCCTTGCGCCATCGACGGCAGCATCGGATGTGCGGCATCACCCAAGAGCGTAACGCACCCGTCATGCCAGAGCGGCAACGGGGCCCTGTCGAAAAGGGCCCAGCGGTTCAGTATCGGCGCGCGTTCTATCACCCCAACGATCACCGGATCCCAACCTGCGAAAGCCGCTAGGGCGTCGTTGCGGTCACCCTCAATACGCCAACCTTCCGGGGCCGGTTCATCCTGTTCAACCATGCCAACAAAGTTGGCCATTGTGCCCGCGCGCAGCCAGGTCGTCACTGCGTGGCGCTTGTTGCCTGCCCAGACGCAGGCGGTTGGGGGCGGCGGGGTGGCCAGGTCAGTCAGTGGCACCACCGCCCGCCATGCGACATTGCCAGTATAGCGTGGCGATTGCGGGCCAAGAATCTGGCGGCGAATGACAGAATGCAAACCATCCGCACCAACAATCAAATCAGCGGATTGCGTGTCGCCATTTTCAAAACGCACGTCACCCGACCGGGTGTAGCCCGAGACCGGGCAACCCGTCTGCACCGCGTCAGGCGCAAGCTCCGCCAGGCGGACTGCCAGGGCATCAACCAGATCAGCGCGATGCACGTGAAAATAGGGTGCACCCCACCTCTGCCGCGCGTAGCCCTTCATCCGCAAGCGAAACACCTGTCGGCCCGAGACCCCCAGGCGCATCTCGATCGCTTCAGGTTCGAACACCGCAGAGGACAGATGCTCAGCCACGCCCAGCGCTTCAATGACCCGCCAGCCATTGGGCGAGATCTGAAGCCCGGCCCCAACCTCTGTCAGAGCAGCGGCCTGTTCAAACACCCGAACAGTCCAGCCACGCAGGCGCAGGGCAATTGCCGCCGACAGACCACCGATACCGCCCCCTACGATGATTGCGTTCATGTCAGATGCCCTTCGCGCTGCAAGTCATCTATGCGTGCAGCGTCGTATCCAAGTTCGGACAGTATCGCATGACCATCCGCGCCGGGCGCACCGGGTTCTGCAGGCACGCGCGGAACCGATCTGCTGAAACGCGGGGCGGGTGCGGCCTGCACAACGCCGTCCACGGCGACATACGTGCTGCGGGCCGCGAGATGCGGATCACGCGCGGCCTCGGTCATCGACAGAACAGGCGCAACACAGGCATCCGTACCCGCAAAGATGCCAACCCACGCATCCCTTGGGCGGCTGGCAAACAGTTCCGCAAACACTTTGGTCAATGCGCCCCACTGCGTACGATCATTCTGATCGGGCAGAGAGGCAGCATCCAAGTCTAACCCCTTGAGCAAGGCGGCATAGAATTGCGGCTCAAGCGCTGCCACCGCAATATCGCGCCCGTCCGCGCATCTATAGCACCGGTAGAACGGTGCCCCGCCATCGAGCCAGTTTGTGCCGGGTCGGTCGGACCAAAAGCCATTGGCCATGAAACCGTGCAACAACCCCATCATGGCCGGAACACCATCGATCATTGCCGCATCGACAACCTGTCCCTTGCCCGTGCGCCCACGCGCGATCACCGCAGACAGAATGCCAAAGACAAGGAACATGCTTCCCCCACCGTAATCCGCGACCAGGTTCAACGGCGGCTTTGGCGGGGCGTCAGCCGTGCCCATCAGGCTCAAGACACCGGTTTGCGCGAGATAGGTCAGATCATGACCCGCCGTCTGTGCAAGCGGCCCATCTTGACCCCAGCCAGTCATCCGACCGTAGATCAGCTTGTCGGGTAGGTCATCTGGGCCAAGCCCCAACCGCTCCATCACCCCAGGGCGGAAGCCTTCGATCAGGATATCGGCCCGCGCAATCAGATCGCGTGCGACTGCAATACCTGCCGCAGACTTGAGGTTCAGGGCGATGGAGCGTTTGCCACGTCGGTTGATGTCCGACGAATCCTGCCGAGCGGACGCGCGGTCAATGACGATGACCTCTGCGCCCATGTCCGCCAGCAATTGCCCAGCAAGCGGTGCGGGACCAAGGCCAGCGATTTCGACCACGTTCAAACCATCAAGCGGCCCTGGCATTGTGCCCACCCTCGCGCTGCCGATATGCGTTTTTCATAAGGGCACATCATCACGCTTGTACGCAAATCACCAGAGGCGCGACTGCCGCATCTTCCAGCCCGGAGGCGTGCGCTGAACCGATGTGATCACGGGGCCAAAGCCTGTAAGACAGCAATCAGCTCTTTGTGCCGGTGGCGGATCGCGGACTGACAGATCCGCACGCGGTCAGGCGAAAAATAGTGTTCTTCATCCAGCACATTCACAGTCCCGATCACCTGTTCGTCGTTCAGGATCGGCATATTCAATGCGGATTTGCAACCAAGGCTTTCGATCAGTGCATGATCGGCAAAGTAGATCGCAAACTCTGCAACCGTGTTCGCCACAAAGGTTTCACCTCGATCAATCACCATCTGGGTCCAGGCCCCTTGCGCCATCGGCTTCGTGCCTGAGACCGGATAGGCCTCAGGGTCCGATGAATAGACACGGCGGGCCAGTCCCGCCTGTCGGTCAAGGACGGTTATGGTGAACAGGCGCCCCCCGACGTCCTCATGCAGGTCAGCAAAGAACACGGCGGGGGACGACACCTCGCTCATTCCTTTTCGACCAGACGGTAGAACACGTAGTCAGAGGTGGCACCGTTCACGAAACCTTGGATAGTGTCGCGCATTGCGACCTGCTTGATGGCCTGGAACATGATGACAAACGGCGCTTCGGCTTGGGTTTCCTGCTGAAGCTCCATGTACATCTCCAACCGTTTGTCACCGTCCTGCTCGGCCAAGGCCGCCATCGCCTTTTCGTTCATCTCTGCCGGTGGCATCCAAGCATTGCGCCACGTGGTTGTGGATGCGTACTTATCGTCTGAGTTGTCGGCGTTGAATGCGAACGCCTTGGCGTTGGAGTGTGGGTCCATGAAGTCGGGCCCCCAATAGAGCATCATCGCCTCATGCGTGCGAGCGCGGTACTTGGTGATGACCTGTGCGCCGGTGCCGGGCACGATTTCAAGATTGATACCCCCCTGCGCAAAAGACGCCTGCAAAGCCTGCGCCATTTCGACAAATGTCGGGGCCGAGATCACATCCATAGTCACGTTGATCGGCGTCTCCACCCCCGCATCCGTCAGGATCTGCTTGGCCTTTTCCGGATCAAAGCTGAATGGCGTGTCAGTCAGCGCACCGGGAAACCCATCGGGCCAGAACGCCTGATGCACCTTCATCTGCCCCTTGAGCATACCGTCGGCCATGCCGTCGTAGTCCACCAGATACCGGGCGGCTTCCCAAACGGCGGGATCGGTCAAGCTTTCGGTTTTCTGGTTAAAGGACACCCAGTGCACAGCCGCCTGCGGATAGGTTTCAACGCGCACCCCTTCGACGCCTTCAAGCCCCGCGATCTGCCCCGGATCGAGGTTCTTGGCCATGTCGATGTCGCCCGCTTCAAGTTGCAAGCGCTGCGTAGCCCCTTCGGGGTTGTGCTGAATGACAACGCGATCCATCGCCGGGCCGCCCTGATAGTAGTCAGGGTTAGCGTTAAGCGAGAGGATATCGGCAGGCCGGTACGTGCCAAGGCTAAACGGACCGGTCCCGGCAGAGTTCCGGTTCATCCAGGCGTGGCCCATATCGCCTTCCAGCTCGTTCGCCATGACCGTTTCCATATCCACAATGGAAGCGGGTCTGGCAGCCAGAACATTCAATACGAAAGACGGGGCAAAATCGCCTTCGTACCGAACGGTCACGGTGTTGCCATCGGCTGTGACCATCTCCTCGATATTCTCGGGCGTCCAACCCAGTTGCTTCAGGATGAAGGCAGGCGCCTTGTCCAATGACACCACGCGCTTCCACGAGCCTACGACGTCCTCGCCACGCAACGGGTTGCCGGAATGGAACGTGACGCCTTCCCGCAGAGTGAAGGTGACGGTCTTGGTCTCGGCGTCGATTTCCCATTCGGTTGCCAGGGCGGGCGCAAGAACCGTTGTGTCCAAAGCATCGTAGCGCACCAGCGTGTCATATGTATTGGCCACATACTCACCCGAACTGAACTCATAGGCTGACGCGGGATCAATCGTCACGATGTCGTCTATGTTCTGCGCAACAACCAGAATGTTGTCTGGCGTTTCGGCATGAAGTGGCATGACCGCGAGGACACTCGCGGCGATGCCTGCAAAAAGATGTGTTCGAAAATGATACATGTATTTCCCTCTTGTTAAATCCCGGCTCAGACCGAAGCCTGCAGCAGATGCTGTGAATATGGATGCGCGGCCTTCATCACGCGCAGATCGGCGACATCCATGATTTCGACAATCTCGCCGTCCTTCATCACCGCCAGCCTATCGCACATGTGCCCCACAACGCTGAGGTCATGAGACACCATAAGATAGGTCAGGCCATGCTCTTGCCGCAGGTCCGCCAGCAGGTTGAGAATTTCAGCCTGTACCGACACATCCAGCGCGGATGTCGGCTCATCCAGCAACAAAAGCTCCGGCTCCGGTGCAAGGGCGCGGGCAATGGCAACGCGCTGGCGCTGTCCGCCCGAGAGCTGGTGCGGATAGCGAAAGCGAAATTTCTGCCCAAGCCCGACATCATCCAGCAGCCGGACTACGCGGGCATCAATATCCTTGAAGCCATGCAATTGCAGCGTCTCGCCCAGCACCGCGTCAACTGAATGGCGCGGATGCAGCGAGGCGTAAGGGTCCTGAAACACCATTTGCACCTGCTTATAGAAGGCCCGCGCGCGCGTCTTTTCAATCGTCCGTTCATCGACAGCGATCCTGCCAGACCAGGTTGGGGCAAGACCCGTGATCGCGCGCAGGATCGTGGATTTCCCTGAACCGCTTTCGCCGACAAGCCCGAAGCTTTCCCCGGCACCCACGTCAAAAGATGCGCCCTTAACGGCATCCACACGGTCCCTGCCACTGCCGAACCAGACATTCAGATTGTCTATGTGCAGCATCGTCATACGCGGCCGCTCACACTTGGCGCGTCGGACCACGCCGGATCACGCTTCAGCACATCCAGCCTGTCGCGGGGTGCATTCAACCGGGGCAGCGAGTTCAGCAAACCGCGCGTATACGGATGCTGCGCATCATGCAGCTTGTCCGCATCGCAGACCTCAACAATCCGGCCCGCATACATGATCAGGACCCTGTCGCAAAAGTCAGCCACAAGGTTGAGGTCATGGCTGATAAAGATCAGGCCCATGCCACGCTCCTTGACCAGCTTGTCCATGATGTCGAGCACCTGGCGTTGCACGGACACATCAAGGGCCGAGGTCGGTTCGTCCGCGATCAGGATTTCCGGATTGGGGATCAGCATCATTGCAATCATAATCCGCTGCCCCATACCGCCCGACATCTCGTGCGGGTAGGCGCGCATGACACGTTCCGGATTGCGGATCGACACAGCCTCCAGCATCTCAAGTGCCTTGGCCCGCGCTTCGGATTTGGAAGCCGTGTTGTGCAGCCGATACGCTTCGATGATCTGGTCCCCGATGGTCATCACCGGGTTGAGCGAGAACTTGGGGTCCTGCATGACCATCGAAATCCGTTCACCTCGCACATCGCGCATCGCTTTTTCGGATTTCTGCAACAAATCCACGCCGTCCAGCTTGATATGGTCCGCCTCAACAATGCCGGGTGGACGGATCAACCGCAGAATGGCGCGACCCGTCATCGACTTGCCGGACCCGCTTTCACCGACGATCCCCAACCGTTCGCGGCCAAGCGTGAACGACACCCCGCGGACCGCATCAAAGATACCCTGACGGGTCGGAAACTTGACCCACAGGTTTTCTATATCAAGAAGCGTATCCATCACTCACCTGCCTTCGGGTCGAGCACATCGCGCAAACCATCACCCAGAAGGTTAAAGGCAAGCGACACGGTAAAGATTGCGAGCCCCGGCATGGTGGCAACCCACCAGTGGTCAAGGATGAAGCGTCGCCCCTCCGAGATCATGGCTCCCCACTCCGGGCTAGGTGGTTGCGCGCCAAGGCCGAGAAAGCCCAGACCTGCGGCCGCGAGGATGATGCCCGCCATGTCCAGCGTCACCCGCACGATCAGCGACGAGATGCACAGCGGCCAGATATGCTTCGTGATGATGCGAAAGCCCCCTGCCCCCTGCAGCTTGATGGCTGAGATGTAGTCGGATGACCGGATGGTCAGCGTCTCTGCCCGCGCAATGCGCGCATAGGGCGGCCAGGCGGTCAGAGAGATGGCGATGACGGCGTTTTCGATCCCCGCCCCCAACGCCGCGACAAAGGCCAACGCCAGAACAAGGCGCGGGAAGGCCAGGAAAATGTCGGTGATCCGCATCAGAACGATATCGACCCAGCCCCCGACATACCCTGAAACAGTGCCCACCAGCAGACCAACAATTGGCGCGATCAAAGCGACAAGCGCCACAATATAAAGTGTGATCCGCGCGCCGTAGATGAGACGGGACAGGATATCGCGCCCCAGGCTGTCCGTGCCCAGCAGGTGACCTTCCGACCCAAGAGGAGCCAGGCGATTGCCAAGGTTCTGCACAAAAGGATCGTGCGGCGCGAGCAATGGCGCGGCCGCAGCAATCAAGACAAGTGCCAGCAAAATGCCGAGGCCGATCATCGCCATCGTGTTCGAGCGAAAGGCAAGCCAGCCCTGGTAGAGCGCGGACAGCTTGGCATGTCGGCGCGATGTGGGCGTGTCGGTCAGCAACCACTGGCGAAGTGTCTGTTCCGTCATCAATTCGCCCTCGGGTCAAAGACCTTGTAGAGCAGGTCGGAGAAGATGTTCAGCAGGATAAAGATCAGGCCCACGACCACCGTACCGCCAAGTACGGCGTTCATGTCTGCGCTCAGCAGCGCCGTGGTGATGTAGCTACCGATCCCCGGCCAGGAAAAGATGATCTCGGTTAGCACCGACCCCTCGAGCAGGTTGGCATAGCTCAAAGCGATTACCGTGATCAGTTGCACGCGGATGTTCTTGAAGGCGTGTTTCCAGATCACGTCCCATTCCGACATGCCCTTGACGCGCGCTGTGGTGATATACTCCGCGCTCAGCTGCTCCAGCATGAAGGACCGCGTCATCCGGCTGATATACGCGAGCGAGAAGTATCCCAGCAGCGACGCCGGCAGGATGATGTGGCTGAAGGCGTTCTTGAAGACGTCCCAATTGCCGTCCAGGGCTGCATCGACAAGGATCAACCCCGTCACGCTGGGCACCACATCGACATAGAAAATGCCAACACGCCCCGGTCCGCCGACCCACCCCAGAATGCCATAGAAGATGAGCAACCCCATCAGACCAAGCCAGAAGATTGGCATGGAGTAGCCGACCAACGCCAAAACACGCGCAACCTGATCAATCCACGACCCCTTGCGCGCAGCAGCAACGACCCCCAGCGGCACTCCGATCACGATCCCGATGATGATACCCAGCGTTGCCAGCTCAAGCGTTGCAGGAAAAACGCGCGCGATGTCCTCGGACACGGGCCGTGCATTCAGAAGTGAGGTGCCAAAATCCAGATGCAGCACATCCCAGATGTAATACCCGAATTGAACAACGAGCGGCTTATCAAGGCCGAGCTCAATAAATACGGCATCGTATGTCGATTGCGATGCGCGTTCGCCCACAATCGCCAGGACCGGGTCAATCGGCATCACGCGACCGATGATAAATGTGATGAATAGAAGGCCCAGCATCGTCATCGCGATAGAGCCGATGGTGAGCAAAGTCGTTTTCAACCAAGGAGGAAGGGACGCGCTCAAGCGCCCCTTCCCATTGCCTTCAGTGACGGCCATTTACTTTGTGACCTGCCAATATGCAGCCGACGTTACGGCCTGACCGGTCGACCAGTCGGTCACGTTGTCCCGCAGCGCAGATTGTTCGATCTGCTGGAACATGATGACAAAGGGCGACGTTTCGCGGAACTCGGCCTGAATGTCCTGATACATCTGGATGCGCATGTCGCGGTCGTTCTCGACCACTGCCGCATCAACCTTTTCCGTCAGACCGCCGGTGTCCCAGCTGTTGCGCCAGGCCAGAAGGCCCGTTGCATTGGCCTCGTCAGAGTTGTCCGGGTTGTAGGCAAATGTACCTGCATTGGTTTGCGGATCAGGATAATCCGGTCCCCAGGCACCCAGGTACACATCAAGTTCACGCGCCCGGTAGCGCCCAAGGATCTGCTTGGCCGTGCCCACGGTGATGTTGACCTTGATGCCCACTTGCGCGGCCGCGTTCTGGAAGCTCTGACCAATCTCGATCCGTTCCTGTGCCTCACGTACACCGATCTCGATCTCAAGGTCCTCGACGCCAGCGGCCTCCAGCAACTCCTTGGCCTTTTCGATGTTGTAGGAGAATGGGTTTTCCTCGGACGCGCCCAGGTAGGTCGCCGGCAGGAAATTCTGATGGATCGTGTATTGCCCCTTCAGGAAGCTGTCCCGCATGCCTTCGTAGTCGATCAGGTATTTGAACGCTTGCCGCACTTCGGGCTTGGACAGTTCCGGGTGCTTCTGGTTCAGAGCGATATACATCAGACGGCCCTTGAGCTCGTCCTCAACCTTGACGCCATCCGCTTGCGACACACCGGCGATATCTTCGGGGTTCAGGTTCCGTGCAATATCGACGTCACCGCGTTCCAGCAACAGACGCTGGGACGCGCTTTCCAGAACGTGGCGCACGATCACACGCTCCATCGCCGGGGCACCGCCATAATAGTCCGGGTTGGAGGACATTGTGACGCTCTCGTTTGGCTTCCAGCTGTCCAGCTTGTAGGGGCCAGAGCCTGCTGAGTTGGTCTTAAGCCACTCATTGCCCATGTCGCCATCGACCTCGTTGGCCATGACTGTTTCCTTGTCGACAATGGCACCGATGGTCGCCGTCAAGCAGTTCAGAACAAACGACGTCGCATAGCGCTTGTCTGTGGTGATCATCAGCTTGTTGCCGTCGGCTCGGATCGTCTCTGCCGCGTTCTCTGCTGTAAAACCGAACTGCGTCAGGATAAACGCAGGCGTCTTGTTCAGAATGACGGCGCGCTGTAGCGAGAATGCAGCGTCTTCTGCTGTAACGGGGTTGCCCGAATGAAACGTCACACCTTCGCGCATGGTAAAGGTGATGGTTTTGCCGTCCTCGGACACTTCCCAGCTCTCAGCAAGGTCCGGTTTGTATCCTGCAGCCAAATCGTTCGGGTCGAGCATAACCAGGCGGCTGTATACATTGCGGCTGATGTCGGACCCGGCAAATTCGAAGCTTTCGGCAGGATCAATAGTCGTGATGTCATCAATCCGGTGCGCGATAACGAGCATGTTCGCAGGCGTTTCGGCCACAGCAGAAAGTGATGTCATGCTGACGGCCACGCCCATCGCGACCCCGGTGAGCAATCTTGCAAAGGTATTCATGTGATACGTTCCTCTGTTGTCAGAAATATTTGTTTTTTGTGCCCGGGTTAGGATCCCCAGGTTTCTTCGAGCACTCTAAGCCAATTCCCATGGCAGAGTTTCGTCATCAAAGCGTCGTCGTAGCCGTGTTGGCGCATGGTTGCCCGTAATTTTGGCAGTCCAGCACTTGATGTAAGCGGTTCTGGCACAATTGCGCCGTCATAGTCGGACCCAAGCCCGACACAGTCTTCGCCCATCACTTCGATCAGATGGTCGAGATGGCGCACCATTTGCTCCAAGGGCACGTCGGGCAGCATCTTGCCATCGGCCCGCAAAAAAGCCACTGCAAAGTTCAAACCGACCATGCCACCGGTTTCGGCAATGGCGGCAAGCTGCTTGTCCGTCAGGTTTCTTGAATGCGGACAAATGGCATGTGCGTTCGAATGGGTGGCAACAAGCGGTTTCGTTGAATGCCGTGCGACATCCCAAAACCCATCCTCGTTCAGATGCGACAGGTCGATCATAATGCCAAGCTGATTGCATCGCTTGACCAAGCGCAGCCCGTGATCTGTCAGACCCGGCCCGGTCTGCGGCGACGCCGGAAAGCGAAAAGGCACACCATGACCAAAGATCGTTTCGCGGCTCCAAACCGGGCCAATCGATCGGAGCCCGGCGTTATAGAGGACGTCCAAAGCCGCAAGGTCTGCATCAATGGCTTCCGCGCCTTCGATATGGAAGATCGCGGCGATCTTGCCCTCTGCCAGGCAGGTGCGAATGTCCGCAACGCTGCGGCATATGGATAGAGCGCCGAGTTCTTCTAACTCGAAAAGAATGGCCGCTTGGGACATGACCACCGGGAATGCGTCTTCCCATGCGATGGGATCAGGCAACGGCAAGTCATACCTGTCCTTGGTCATCTCCTCGAACTTATCGTCCACGTCCATCGGGGACGGAACAAAGACCGCGAAGAAGCCGCCGCCAAAACCACCTGCCTGTGCCGACGCCAATGTGACGGCCCCGTCTCCACCGTTGATGAAGTTGTCAGCAACGGTGGATCGGCCAGCCCTGAACAGTTTCAGCAGAACATCGTTGTGGCCGTCAAAAATAGCAGGTTGGGTTAATTCCCCCATATGTGTCGTCCTGAAAAAGATAACAACCGTTCTACCTTAAAACATAAATTCTCATGGGCGATGATTATGTATATGATAATACTTCATAGAATGATGATGTTTACGCAGAGACAATGATGGCGGGACGAACCTGGCACAGCTTGCCCGAGTATGAGGCATTGCGCGCGCTGATGGAGAGTGGGACGACTTCAAAGGCCGCACTTAGACTAGGGCTTTCGCAATCCGCGATCAGTCGCTCAATCTCTTCCCTGGAAGCGCGTCTGGGACGTATCTTGTTCGAGCGTGACGGGGGGCGTCTGCGGCCAACCTTGGAAGCAACGCAGTTGAACCGGCGCCTTGATCCTCTGTTCGAGGCGCTGGACCGGATTGATGGGCCCACTGAACCGACCCAGGAAACCTTGCGGCTCACCGCACCGCCCACATATGCGCATCGGTTTCTCGTTGGCCACATCGCGACGTTCCTGCAAGCAAACCCGCACTTCTATGTCAGCCTAGAAGTCAACTCGGCCGAGGATGTGATCCGTCGGGTCCAGGACGACAGATCCGATTTGGGTATGTCCGGTGTCGACCTCACCCGCGAAGGCATAAAACTAACGCCCTACCGATATTCGGAAGCCGCTTGTGCCATGCCCAGCGGGCACGAACTGGCGGATCTTGACGTCATCCAGGCCCAGGATCTTCACAACCAACCGTTGATCGCCCTGAGCCGCCGGCATTCGCGACGGGCACAATTGGAAAGGGTTTTGACCAACAGCCGAAGCTTTCCAAAGATCGTCGCCGAAGCATCCACATCATTCGCGGCGGTGGACCTGGCACGTGAGGGTCTTGGCGTGACTGTGGTCAATCCTTTTCCGGTTGCGCAGTATCGGTCGGAAGATGTCGTGTTCCGCAGGTTCGCGTCACCGATAGAGTATCGGACCTACTTCGTGACGTCAGACCACAAACCCACTCCCGCGATTGCGCGTGCGTTCATCCGTCACCTCAGGCTGCATACGCCAAAGATGCCTTTCACAAAGCCGACATAGTCATTTTCGCAACGTGGCTCGGCGTGACCTCAATGATCTATTGGCCATGACCTAAGCGGCCACGACCTAACGTGTCGGCAGGGAAAGCGCGCTCCACGCATCGAACTGAGACAGGAACACGCGTCCGTTAAGCTCACTGATGAAATGCGACCGCTTGAGACGATCCATAACCGGCCCTTTCACCTCGGACAAATGCAGACCGACATCCATGTCTTTCAGGCGATGGTTGATCGCCTCAAAGCTTTCAAGCGCAGAGTAGTCGACTTCGTTGATGGCAGAGCACATCAACACGACATTCTTCACCTCGCACCCTTCGGTAACCCGTTTCTGGATGAGATCTTCGAGAAACCGCGCGTTCACGAAAAACAGACTCTCGTCCACACGCAGGCTGACAAGGGTCGGGTCAGTTTCAACGGTGTGCCGATGGGTATTTCGAAAATGCTCTGTGCCGGGTACCCGACCAACCTCGGCCACATGCGGGCGTGAGGTTTTGTAAAGGTGCAGCAACACGGAAATTGCGACGCCAGATGCGACGCCGACTTCCACGCCAAGAACCAGCGTCAAAAGGATGGTGGCAGTCACCGCGGTAAAGTCCGCACGGCTGTAAGACCAAGTCTTTTTAAGGATCGAAAAGTCCACAAGCGAAAGCACGGCCACGATGATCGTTGCCGCCAACGTTGCGGTGGGGAGGTAGTACACCAGGGGCGTCAGAGCGACCGCGGCAACGGCCAAGCCAATCGCCGTATACGCACCGGCAGCCGGAGTTTCCGCGCCCGCATCGAAATTTACCACCGATCGCGCAAAACCACCCGTGACCGGATAACCACCGGTAAAAGCCGCACCAACGTTTGCCGCACCAAGTCCGATCAGTTCCTGGTCCGGGTCAATGCGCTGACGTTTCTTGGCGGCCAGCGTTTGCGCAACAGACACGGATTCTACAAAGCCGATGATCGAAATCAGAAGCGCGGGCACAAACAATGCGCCGATCAAATCAGATCCGAAGCCGGGCAACGTCAACGGCGGAAGGCTTTGCGGAACGCTTCCGACGATCTTCACACCTTGATCAGCCAGGTCGAGCCACCAGACAGTCAATGTGGTCACCACAACGGCCGCCACTGGCCCCACCTTCGTTGTGACATCCGCAGCAGTTGGTCCCACACCAAGCCGCTTCAGCATCGGTTTCAGGCCTTTGCGAACCCAAAACAGAAATCCGGTCGCGGCTACGCCAAGAGCGAAGGTAACGACATTCGTATCCCCCAGATGGCCAAGGATCGACATTAGCATGTCCGGCAAAGTGTGCCCGTGCGCTGATACGCCCAGAATGTTTTTCAACTGGCTTGTCGCGATCAGAATGCCGGACGCGGTGATAAAGCCCGCAATGACCGGGTGACTGAGGAAGTTCGCCAGAAAGCCCAACCTGAAAACACCCATCAGCAACAGGATCCCGCCCGACAGGAAAGCCAGCGTCAGGGCGGCGACGGCATAACCCGCTGTCCCCTGCTCCGCGACCTGTCCAATCGCGGACGCGGTTAAAAGTGATACCACCGCAACCGGGCCCACAGCGAGCGCTCGGCTCGTCCCGAAAATCGCATAAAGCAGGATCGGCGCAATCGATGCGTAGAGACCAGCTTCAGGCGGAAGGCCAGCAAGCATGGCATAGGCCAGGCTTTGTGGGATCAGCATGATCGTCACGATCACGGCCGCGATCATGTCATTGGAGAACGCTTTGCGATTATACGTGCGGCCCCAATCGAGCACGGGAATGTAGCGGCGCAAACTGTCAATCATCATTCATTCCGGGCAAAAAGAAGAGGACGGGCTCACCTGTTCGCTCCTGAGCCCGTCCGACCGCAGGGCTTTGGCAAACCAATCCCTGCACTTCATCCATACGCGGCCTATTCAGCCGTGACCTTCAGCTTTTCAGGTTTGGCCATCCATTCCTTGCCCTTGAGCATGGCTTTCCAGTAGATCGGCGGCAGCATGCGTTCTTTTAAAAACCACGCGAGGCGCGTGGGCTTGGTGCCGTCCAGCATCGCCGCTGGAAAACTCGGCTTCAAAACACCGCCATAGCCGAACTCAGCCAGAATGATCTTGCCGCGCTCCACGGTCAGGGGGCACGAACCATAGCCATCATAGGCCGCCGTAGGTGAGCGGCCAGAGATGTCTGCCACGATATTCTCGGCCACGGTTGGGGCCTGTTTGCGCGCCGCTGCCGCGGTCTTGGCGTTGGGCGCGTTCATGACGTCCCCAAGGCTCCAGATGTTGTCATAGCTTGCGTGGCGCAGCGTGGCCTGATCCACATCGACCCACCCCGCAGCATCCGCCAATGGCGAAACCCGGATGAAATCCGGAGCAACCTGAGGCGGGCAGACATGCAGCATGTCGAAGTCGACAGTGACATTCTCCGGCTCTGCATCCGGCTTGGCGATCCGGAACGTCGCTGTTTTCGCGGCACCATCCACCGAAGTCAGGTTGTGAAAGAAGTTAAGCGTCGCGTCGTATTTGTCGACGTATCGTTCAAGCGCAGGCACGTAATCCTTTACGCCAAACAACACCCCGCCCGCATTCATGAACTGTATGTCGATGTCCTTTAGGCGACCGTTGCGAAACCACGCATCGCCCGACAGGTACATCGCCTTTTGCGGTGCGCCCGCGCATTTGATCGGCATCGGCGGCTGGGTGAAGATCGCGCGCCCTTCCTTCAGCTCCTGCACGAGCTGCCAGGTATAGGGGGCTAGGTCGTAGCGATAGTTCGAGGTCACACCATTGCGCCCAAGCGTCTCTTCCAGCCCTTCAACAGCGTCCCAATCCAATTTGAGGCCAGGACATACGACCAGCCGGTCGTATTTCACGACACGGCACCCATCCAGGATCACCGCATTGTCGGCGGGCTCGAACGCGGCCACGGCAGCTTGTATCCACTTCACGCCACGGGGGATGAGAGACCCCATTGTTTTGGCGGTTTGAGTGGCGTCAAAAATGCCACCACCAACCATCGTCCAACCGGGTTGATAGTAGTGGATGTCCGCCGGATCGATGATCGCAATCGACAGGTTCGAGGTCCGGGCCTGCAGACTGGCGGCAACAGCCACACCTCCGGCACCGCCGCCAACGATCACGACGTCATACTTTGCATCGCCGGTATCCGTCGGAGTTTTGCCGCCATTGGCGATCCGCCGGGCAACACCGTTCATGTCATACCCAGCGGCTTTCGTGGCGGCGAGGATCTCGGGTATCGGGCGCTTCTTGCTCTCGTGAAACGACCACAAGGTGGCAGAGCGTGTCCCGGTCCGGCAATAGGCGAGCACCGGGCGCGGTAGGTCCTCAAGTACGGCGCCAAAGGCAGCGACATCCGCGTCCTGCACCATCCCCGTTTGCACCGGCACATAAGCCGTCTTGATATCCAGGGCCTGCGCGGCCGCTTCGATCTCTTCGAAACTGGGCTGATCAGCGCCTTCGCCATCCGGGCGGTTGCATATGATGGCGCGAAATCCGGCTTCTTTGATCGCAGGCAAGTCTTGCGCCGTGATCTGTGGGCTGACGGATGTCTTGTCTGTAACTCTCCTGATATCCATCTGCCCGACCTCACAGACCGTTCACAGGCACTTTGAGCATCGGGTTGCCATCCTTGTCGGTCGGCACCTCGCCTGCACGCATGTTCACCTGCAACGAAGGGATGATCAGCTTGGGCATCGCCAGTTGGGCATCCCGCGCGGTGCGGAACTTGACGAAGTCCGCCTTTGACTTGCCGCCGCCCACGTGAATGTTGTGCGCCTTCTCTTCACCCACTGTCGTTTCCCAGGCAATGTCGCGGCCGTTCGGTCCATAGTCGTGGCACATAAACAGGCGCATATCGTCAGGCAGGCTCAAAACCTTCTGGATGCTGTCGTAAAGAACACCGGCATCACCACCCGGGAAATCAGCCCGGGCAGACCCGCCATCGGGCATAAACAGGGTATCACCAGTGAATGCCGCGTTGCCCATGACATGCACCATGCAGGCCGGGGTATGGCCGGGTGTGTACATCGCAAAGGCCTGCATATTGCCGATTGCGTAGGTATCACCATCTTCGAACAGCGCATCGAACTGGGACCCATCACGCTGAAACTCGGTTCCTTCGTTAAAGACCTTTCCGAACGTGTCCTGCACCACCATGATTTTCGAACCGATGCCGATCTGACCGCCCAGCTTTTGCTGGATGTAGGGCGCCGCGCTCAGGTGGTCGGCATGCACGTGGGTTTCGATGATCCACTCCAGCGTCAAACCCCGGGCTTCGATCTGCTGGATCAAGGTATCGGCATGTTCGTACGTGATCCGCCCGGCGGCGTAATCTATGTCCATCACGCTATCGACGATGGCACATGCATTCGATGTGGGGTCTTTGACGATGTAGCTGATCGTATTCGTGGCCGCGTCAAAGAACGCTTGCACGTCAGGTTTGACAGACATGTTGACGGGATAAGTCATAACTCTTCTCCTCCAAGGTAAGTGTGTCAGGACGCTGCCTTTGCCGGGTCGGCACGCCAAAGGCGACGCAGGTAGAAACCAGCGGTGACAGACACCAAAAACAGGGCAACCTCCCAACGGCCGGTCCCAAGCGCCGGGATCGCCGCACCAGGGCAGAAACCTGCAATGCCCCAACCAACACCGAACAGGGCCGAACCGCCGATCAGTCGGGCGTCAATATTGCTTGCACTGGGGATCTGAAACCGCGCTTCGAACAGCGGCGCCGCGCGGCGCCAGACCAGCCGGTACCCGATGAAAGTGACGATCAAGGCACCGCCCATCACGAACGCTAAGCTGGGGTCCCAGGTACCGGCCAGGTCAAAGAAATTCAGCACTTTGGCCGGGTCCATCATTCCCGACAGGGCAATGCCGGTGCCAAACGCCAAACCGGTCAGAAGGGCAAAAAGATGCTTCATATCAGGCTCCCAGAACGTGGCGGATCACGAACACGGTGATACCCGCGGTCAGCATGAAGGTGGGCACCGCAACCAGTGAACGGACCGACAGGCGAGAAAGGCCACAAACCCCGTGACCGGATGTGCACCCGGACCCCAGGCTCGCGCCGAAGCCGACAATAACGCCACCCACGACGATCATCGCGGGGCTTACCGGAACGGTGAGCGTTGGCATCGATCCACTCACGGCAAAGATCAGGATGGGGGCAAGCACCATGCCGAGGACGACCGCCAGGCGCCACGACATCTCTTCTCGCGCTTCTGCAAAAACCGTGCCTGACAGAATGCCCGTCGCCCCGAAGATGCGCCCAAGGACAAGCATCAGGAGCACGGCACCAAGACCGATCATCAGACCGCCCCCAAACGAGGCAAAGGGTGTGAACTCTGTTTCCATCACCCTACTCCGTACCGCTCTTGCGGCCCGAGACCGTGTACGTCACACAGGACGTCAAGGCGCAAAGAGTGCGATCAGGGGCGTCTGCCTTGGCTGCCATCGTGTTCTCCCATCCGATAACTTGGAGAACAGATATAACTTTGACCCCATGCCTTCAGTGACATTGTCACTCAACATGCAAATACTTGAATACTATTCGGCTGCAGCAATATCGCGAAGCGCGGGTTTGTCGAGCAGGGCGATGCGACCGCGCGACTGGGCAATCAGTTCCCGTTTCTGGAAGTCCTGCAAAATGCGGCTGACAACTTCACGTGCAGTTCCAAGCTCACTTGCCAGATGCTGATGCGTGGCAGTGACCTCCTTGAAGTCACCCGCAAGCGCAAGAAGACGCGCCGCCAGCCGCACATCCATCTGCCCAAAGGCAACATCATCAACAACGCGCAGCAGATCAATCAAACGCCGGGAATAGGCGGCAAACACAAATGCGCGAAAGGCCTCTTCCTCGGCCACGAGACGGTCAAACGCCGCTTTGGGAAGTGCGATCGCTGTGATGTCCGTTTCTGCTATGCCCTCAGCCTCATACGCTTCTTCCGCCAGCATACAGGCCGTCGTGAGAACGCAACTTTCACCTGCGTCCACACGGTACAGCACAATGTCACGCCCCATGTCAGAGCGCTGCACAACGCGGATACGTCCCTCATAAAGAAAAAACAGACTGTCCGGCACATTCATAGGACCAAAGACCTGAGTCCCTTCGGACATGTGTGTAACACGCGCGACCTTGATCAACCTGTCGCGGACCGCGCGGGGCAGACGGGCTGTGCCCTGAAAACGCTCCGTCCAATCCCCGATCATCGTGCCTTGCGCATCGGTGCCACGATACCCTCTTCGAGCGGCGCAATGCGCGCCAACAGATCGCCACGGTTTGAGGCGATATCGGCCAAGGTCAGATCGTCGAGCACCGCCATGAACGCTTGCGTTGCGCCCTGAAGGGCACGGGATAACTTGCATATCCCGATCAGCGGGCAGGTGTTGCTGTCGGGGTTGAAGCATTCGACAAGGGTCAGCGGTCCTTCGGTCAAACGGACAACGTCGCCGATGACGATGTCTTCGGCCGGCTGTGCCAGCTGAAAACCGCCATATCTGCCGCGATGGGTCACGACATATCCCGCCAGTCCAAGCTCATGCACGATCTTAACGATGTGAGGGCGGGCCAGACCGTGCACCCGGACAACGTCATCCACACGGATCAAATCCGGCGTTTTCAGCGCAGCCAACTGCAAGGATCGCAAGGCAAAATTCGTATACGACTTCAGTTTCAAATAGCAGCCCCACCTTTAACTTACATATTATATATGTCTTTTTTGACGTTGGGTGACAATGTCACTGAACTGGACACAGCGCCGCCTTGGTCTTGTAAAGTGCAGTGAGTTCCGAGAAGCTCAACGCCGACGGCGTAACAGGGGTGGCATAGTGTAACGGTAGCACGCCTGCCGATTAGAGGATCATAATTTGAAAGCAGGAAGTGCGGGTTCGAACCCCGATGCCCCCACCAAACGCCCAAGCGCAACACAACCGCTTAGAGATTTTCTTCTTGAAACAGGTGAGGCCGTGGCTCATCTGAATACCATTGTTGTTGGCCTAGATGCAGTGGAAAACGGTTACCAAAATGCCCCCTCTGCGCCGAGTACGATGTCACCGTAGCCGAGCGTCGTATAAGTCACAGTCGTGAAGCAGAAGCTTGTTGCGAGGTCTGGCAAATCAGCCATTAGAAGGAATGAAACGGCCCAAGACCAAACCTGAATTGTGTGTGCGAGAACGAGGACAAAGATAGCCAAAAGAAGCAAGGCGACATTGCGCAGGCGGGGTGTTTTGTCATGAGGCAGGTAACTGGATAGCTTTGCAAAAGAGGGGATGCTGACGGCAATCAGGCCGACGTGAACAACGGCGCTGAATGCAAGCAGGCCAATCCCAAGTAGGATTTGTTGGAGCGCCGTCATAACGGTAGTCCTGCATCAGGAATATCGTTAAAAACACAATATAAAGAAGAAGCGCAGACAGGGGAGCCACAATTATGAATCCACACAACATCTTGGGGATAGCGGTAGCCCTGTATACTGCACTGACCGTGT
Organism: Tateyamaria sp. ANG-S1; assembly: GCF_000814025.1. Taxonomy (GTDB): domain Bacteria; phylum Pseudomonadota; class Alphaproteobacteria; order Rhodobacterales; family Rhodobacteraceae; genus Tateyamaria. Next base: position 818,589 of record NZ_JWLL01000003.1, read on the forward strand.
TCGCATCTGCGCAAGAAATAGTTCCACGCCCGGCCAAGGTGGTAACGCTGCAATCGACCGAAGAAACGGTGTCGCGGCGGTACCCGGCGACTGTCTTGCCGTCGCGCGAGATCGAGCTGTCGTTCAAGGTGTCCGGCCAGGTGATCGAGCTGCCTATCCGCGCCGCGTCGCAGGTGGCTGCGGGCGATGTGGTTGCCCAGATCGATCCGCGGGATTTCGAAAACCAGATCCGACAATTGCAAAGCCAGCGCGCTCAGGCGGAGGCGCAGCTGGACGCGCTGCGGGCTGGGGCGCGGGAAGAGGAAATCGTTGCGCTTGAGGCGACTGTGGCGTCTGCTCAAGCACAAGTGGATCAGACGCGCGAAGCCTTGGCGCGCGCCGAGCAGTTACTTGAACGGGGTGTGTCGACCCGTGCGCAGTTGGAAGCCGCGCAAGCGGAGTTTCGCGTGGCAGAGGCCAATCTGCGGTCTCAACAAGAGCAATTGCGCATCGGTCAGGTGGGTGGACGCCCCGAAGACATCGCCGCGGCTGAAGCTGGGCTTGAGGCGATAGACGCTCAGGTGAAAATCGCGCAGGATGCGCTTTCGGATGCGACCTTGACAGCGCCTTTCGATGGAATTGTTGCCCGGCGTGATATTGAGAACTTTATGAATGTGCAAGCGGGGCAGTCGATAGCCTTGCTGCAGGGGCTGGATGTCGTGCATCTCGCCTTTGATATCCCCGGCCCTGATGTTACCGATCTCACCCGCAATGGCCCCGAAGAGATTACGAATACCGCGGTTTTCGACGCTTTACCCGACCAGATCTTTGATGCAGAGACAGTGGAATTTTCTGTCCAAGCCAACAGCGCAACACAGACTTATCGCGGGCGCGTCGCAGTCGAGGTGCCCGAAGGGGCGATCATCCTGCCCGGCATGATTGCCAATGTAATTGCCTCAACCGCAGGGGCAGCTGCTGAAGTGCGCGCACCGCTTTCCGCCATTGCTGCTGCCTCGGATGGCGCGCCATTCGTATGGTTGGTCGATGAAAGCGGCATGGTTTCCGCGCAATCGGTCACGTTGGGAGAGGCAAGCGGTGCAGGAGTCGTCGTGACAGATGGGGTCACGGACGGCGATACGATCATCGCGGCGGGAGTCAGTGAAATTATCGAGGGTATGACCGTCCGCCCCATCACTTCGGTCGGGAACTAAGCGTATGGATCTCGCCCGGTTTGCTCTTGAAAAGCGGCTCGTTTCTGCCGTCGCGACCCTGCTTATCCTGTTTGCGGGGTACTTCGCCTATACCGCTTTACCGCGCTTTGAGGACCCTGAATTTGTCATCCGGCAAGCGCAGATCATCACGCCCTATCCGGGTGCGTCCGCCGAAGAGGTGGCCGAGGAAGTCACCGAAGTGGTCGAGAATGCGCTGCAGCAGCTGCAAGGCGTGGACGAGGTGCGCTCGGTCTCTTCGCCAAGTCTCAGCACTGTAACGATCGAATTCACTATCGCTTCGACACGGACCCGCACAGCGTTGAACGAGCGCTTCCAGCAAATGCGCGCCAAGATACTGGATGCGCAGTCGCAACTCCCTCCAAACGCGCTCGCGCCGCAGGTTTATGACGATTTCGGCGACGTATTTGCCCAATACTACGCGATTGTCGGCGAGGGGTATTCGCTGGCTGAGCTTCATGAATATGCCAAGGATTTGCAGCGGGAGCTTGTGACTGTCGAAGGTGTGTCCAAGGTTATCCTCAGCGGCGTTCAGGACGAGGTGATCTATGTGGAATACTCGCCGGCGCGCCTGACTGAACTGGGCCTCGCCCCTTCACAGATCGCGCAACTGCTCGAAGGACAGAACCTCGTGACGCCTGCAGGGTCGATTGTAGCGGGCATGGCCCGTCTGTCCGTCCGACCCGAAAGTGCGGTTGGGTCGCTGGATGCTATTGAGAACCTGCTGATCACAGATGCGCAGAGTGGAACATTCTTCCGCTTAGGTGACATTGCCAAGGTGTCTCGCGGGGTCGCGGAACCTGCGCAAACGCTGCTTTACCGCGACGAGCGGCCCGCAATTGGTCTGGGCGTGTCAAATCAACTGGGCGGGAATGTCGTGAACATGGCGAACGCCGTGCGCGACCGCATCGCCGAACTGGAAAGCGACCGGCCCATAGGGATCAGCATTCTGCCGATCTCGGATCAGGGGGCGAGCGTAAAAGAGTCGATAGATGATTTCGTGGTCAATGTCGTGCTGGCGCTTGCAATCGTTGTGGGCACGCTCCTGATCTTTATGGGGCTCAGGTCCGGTATCCTGATGGGTGGCATCCTTCTGGTCACAGTCGCGGGAACGCTTTTTGGCATGTATCTCTATGGCTTGGATATGCAGCGGATTTCCCTGGGCGCGCTGATCATCGCACTTGGTATGCTGGTCGATAACGCCATTGTGGTGGTGGAGGGCACACTGGTGCGCGTACAACGCGGCGAAGACGCGGCTGAGGCATCGCGCGCTGTTGTCAAACAAACCATATGGCCTCTGCTTGGCGGCACGGTCGTGGGCATCCTCGCCTTTTCTCCCATCGGATTTTCACCAGACAACACGGGCGAATATGCCGGGTCGCTCTTCTGGACTATTGGCATCGCGCTCTTGTTTTCCTGGCTCGTGGCGATCTGGTTGACGCCGTACTTCTGCACGCTTCTGCTGAAAAAAGGCGCGGCAGACACTCAACCGAAAGAGAATGCTATCCTCGTCGGATATCGCAAGTTGCTGGCACGCGCGATTGAGGTGCGCTGGCTTACAGTGGGCGGTGTTGTGGTGCTTTTTGCATCCGCCATCGCGATGTTCAGTCAAGTGCCGCCGGGCTTCTTTCCGTCTTCGACCCGTGCGCAGTTCGTGATCGACTATTTCCTGCCGCAGGGTACGGACATCGCCCGGACCGAAGCGGATGTCCTCGAAATCGCTGAATACACACGCGGTCTCGAAGGCGTGACAGGTACCAACACCGTTGTGGGTGCGGGACATCAGCGATTTATGCTGATTTACGAATCCGAGGGGGCGAATGCGGCCTACGGTCAAATTCTGGTCGATGTTGAAGACTATCAGCAGATCGAAGACCTGCGCACGCAGCTACAGAGCCATATCGACGAAACCTATCCGGAATCGAACGCGAAGGTTTGGAAATTTGTTCTGGGCCCGGGTGGCGGGTCAAAGATCGAGGCGCGGTTCTTTGGGCCTGACCCTGCAGTGCTGCGCGATTTGGCTGGGCAGGCCAAGACGATCATGTCCGAAGAGGGTGCGGTCGCGGTCAAGGACGACTGGCGCGAGCAGGTGCAAGTGGTGCGTCCGATAATCGACATTGAAAACGCGCGTCGGCTGGGTCTGACGCAGGGCGAGATTTCAAACGCGATCTACAGCCATCTGACTGGGACACACCTGGGCGTCTACCGCGAGCGCGACGAACTCTTGAACATCGTTATGCGCCCCATGGACGCGGCACGCAATGACATCGGGGAGTTGCGCAATATCCAAGTCTTCGCCGCCGCAACGGGCAGCTACGTGCCGATTTCCCAGGTGGTCGACCGGTTCGACATCGTGTTCGAAGCAGGCAACCTGCGCCGGATCGACCGCGAGCTGGCTATTACTGCGCAGTCCGACAATGCGCCAGGAGTACTTTCCGGCGATCTGTTCGCCGAGGTGCGCGCCCCGATCGAGGGAATAGACTTGCCGCCGGGCTATAGTCTTGAATGGAAGGGTGAATATGGCAACTCGCAAGAGGCAAACGCCGGACTGGCATCGACAATGCCGATTGGATTTGGTGCGATGTTCGTTGTAACGCTGTTCCTATTCAACGCTTGGCGGCAAACCATCATTATCTGGCTGATCGTTCCACTGGCCCTCATTGGTGTGATCTACGGGCTTGCTGGCACGCAAACCCCACTGGAGTTTATGGCGATCCTCGGCATCTTGTCCCTGACCGGAATGCTAATCAAAAACGCCATCGTTCTGATAGATGAGACGGACACCCAGATCGCAGACGGAAAGGCGCGCATGGCCGCTGTTGTGGATGCTGCGGTCAGTCGCGTCAGGCCGGTTTCGCTTGGCGTGCTGACCACCGTTTTGGGGGTCGTGCCCCTTCTGTGGGATCCGTTTTTTCAGTCGCTGGCGATCGTAATCATCTGCGGGCTCAGTTTTGCCACGATCCTGACACTGATCATCGTGCCAACGCTTTATTCCATCTTCTTCCAGGTCAAAGGCAGCGAGGTTTAGGTATTCCGGCGGCCGAGTTAGGTCACGCGCTTCGGGAACTGTCCGACACAGCTGTCCGTGCACTTTCGCCCCGAAACGTTCGATGAACCAGCAAGAGACAAGCCCATGCCCGAATTCATCGTACCCGCTTTCATCTCGGTCACCTTGGGGTTTGTGGTGTTTTTTCTCGGGGCGTTCCTGACCCGCAAGATCGCTTTTCTGGGCGACTACAACATCCCCGAACCGGTTTCTGGCGGACTGACCATCGCCTTGCTGACCTGGGCGTGGTTCGCATTCACCGGACAACAGATCGGTTTTGACCTCGAAGTGCGCGATTACCTGTTGGTTGCCTTCTTCTCCACGATTGGACTGAACGCCCGAATTTCGGACCTTTTTCGCGGCGGCAAACTGCTGCTCCTGCTCTTGTTGCTCACCCTGGCCTTCATGGTCTTGCAAAACGTGGTGGGGCTGCTTGGCGTAACACTATTTGGGCTGCCCTCCGCCGCAGCAGTTCTGGTAGGGTCGGCGTCCCTGATCGGCGGGCACGGCACGGCCATTGCGTGGGGACCACAGATCGAGGACATTTCCGGCTTTGGCGCGGCACCTGAGATGGGGGTGGCGGCCGCGACCATAGGACTGATCCTCGCCGCACTGCTGGGCGGCCCAATTGCAAAGCGGCTGATCGACAGGAACAAGCTGACCGCAGAAGAAAGCAAAGACCCGGTCGTGGGCCTCGAATTCGAGGACAAGGAAAACCCCGAGGACCTAATCAATCATGTCAGTCTGATGCGGGGTATGCTGGCCGTGCATGTGGCGATCTTTCTGGGCTACATGCTACATCTCGCGATCACAAAGGCGGGCATGAAACTGCCGCTCTTTGTGCCCTGCCTGCTGGTGGGCATCGCGATGTCGAACACCGTCCCTTACCTCTTTCCGCGCATAACTTGGCCCGCGCGCACAAAATCTCTGGCGATCATTTCCGACTACTGCCTGTCCGTGTTCCTCGCCATGTCTTTGATGAGCCTGCAACTGTGGACGCTTGCTGAGCTTGGTGGCCCGATCCTCGCTGTCCTTGCAATGCAAGCGGTCATGACAATCGCGTTTATTCTCGTGGTGTTCTTCCCCCTGATGGGTAGCAGCTACCAAGGGGCCGTACTCAGCGCCGGGTTTGCCGGTTTCACGCTGGGAGCCACCCCGACCGCGATTGCCAACATGTCGTCGGTCACCAAACGATACGGACCGGCCCCACTGGCCTTCATCGTCTTGCCGCTGGTGTCGGCCTTCTTTGTCGATCTCGCCAACGTGGTGATTATCGAGTTTTTCGTGGGCTAGCAGCGGAAGTTTCAGACCGATGATCAGGCCTCAATTTCAGGCTCTGCATTTCGGGTGATGGCAGGAGACTGCAGTATTGGCATGATTTGCCCAGCAATCCCACCATTCTTGACACGAACGACGGCTTTTCGTGCGGCGCGACAGCGCAAAGAAATTGCCATGGAGCAGCAAAGCCCGTGATGTGTGTGCGTGTGGCAAGACAACTGAACTTACGGAATGGGCTCGGAGCAGGCCTCGGATGCAGTGCCGCGGCGGCATGACCTAGCGTACTAAACGAGGCCAGGACGGCCCTCTCCGGACTTTCGACCTGCCTTTCGGATATTACGGTCGCACTCCGCATTGCCGCCATTCGCCGCAGATGCGAAATATTGGCGCGGGCGAACTCACAGTCTGCGGACAAACCGGACTTATGCAGCTGGGGCTATTGCTTATGCCGCAATTTCACGCCTGTGCAGAACGTTGTTATTGCGGGGCCGTGTAGTCACCAAAGCGGCTATTCTGGGGCGTCGATTTCGACTCACCCACGACTGAACTCTCCCAGCTACGAAGTAAGAAACGCGAGACGCGGACAACGCTGCCGTTTCCAGTTCTCCAGTAAGGGTCTGCTATCACCACTGGACTGCGTAATCGTAGCGAAGGCATCAGTGAAGCCCCTCATGTATCAGCGAAGCATTCGGCCTTCAAATTCATAGCGGAGTCCCTCGCACAGGGTCTACGTACCCTGCGTGACATCTAGCCAATTCAGGATCGCCTGCGTTGTCTTAAGCGGCTTCTCCTGCTGGATCCAATGGCCACAGTCGAGATTCAGCACCTGCACTTTGGGGACGAGTTCGGCGAGATTTTCAGACGGCGGGATCATATCCTGTGTGCCGTATATCATCAGCGCGGGCTGGTTGATGACTGGATCAATATCGGCCAAGATCTGCCAATTGCGGTCCATGTTGCGGTACCAGTTGATGCTGCCGGTGAACCCGGTTGCCTCGAATGCGGCGGTAAAGACCGCCAGCTCGTCATCGCTCATGACAGGATCGCCCAAGGGCGCAGTCGCTTTGGCGAGGTTGATCATCATCATGCCGGGCTCTGGTGGGATCGGTGGCAAGTTCTTCCGAAACAGGTTTTGCAGGAATTGCCCAACGTGCTGGTTCAATACCGCGTCCGCGACGCCGGGCTGTCGGTTGAAGTGGACGAAGTAATTGTCCATTCCGAACACTGTCTCCATGAATTCGATCCAAGGAACCGCTGTGCGAGCCTGATAGGGCAACGCGAGACTGATGATCTTTTTCACGCGGGTCGCATGCAAAAGGGCCATGCTCCAGACGACATTGGCACCCCAGTCATGTCCGACAAAGACCGCATCGTCATACGCAAAGTGATCTAGAAGGGCCGCCATATCGCCCGTCAGATGGGCGATGTCGTAGTCCGTGATATCCTCCGGGCAGGAAGAGTTTCCGTACCCGCGCTGGTTGGGAACGATCACGTGGTACCCTGCTGCTGCAAGGGCTGGCATCTGGTGGCGCCAAGAATACGCGTGCTCAGGCCATCCGTGGCAGAGTACAATCGGGTTGCCTCTGTTCTCTTGCCCCGCTTCAAAGACTTCCAGATCGATGCCATTCAGAGCGATAAGTGCGGGTTCGGGAAAATCTGCGATAGTTGTCATGTTGGTGTCTCCGGTTGGATGGGTGCGACACTGGTATGGATCTAAAAGGTCTCAAATTCTGACACCTTTCTGTGCTACAGCCTCAGTATGAAAAGCCGATCTCGCCAAGATGCCATCGTCCGAAGCCTTCGCCGCAATGGAGCGACCACCATCGAAACCTTGAGCGGAGAGGTGGGCGTATCGCGCAGTACCGTCCTGCGCGATCTCTCTGCCCTGCGTGATGAGGGCTACGTGATCCACGCCGAACAAGGCCGCGGCGGCGGGCTTTACCTCGATCCGGGGTCCGTCCAAACGACGGCCAAGCTCACTGTGCCCGAAGTCTTCGCATTGATCCTTAGCATAGCCAGCATGCGGGCTGCCGGATCGCTGCCGTTCTCAGGCCTCGCCGATAGCGGGCTCGCCAAGATCGAGAAGGCTCTGCCAAGGGACAAGCTGCGGGATCTCCGTCGGATGTTGGACAGCCTGTACGTCGGGCCACTGGCCCCGCAGGTCGATATTTCCAACGTGGGCAAGATGGACTGCACGCTGCTCCCCGCTTTTGAGCGGGCGTTTCTCGAAAGCCTGCATCTGAGGTTCGACTATCGCGACGCAAAAGGCGCCACATCCAAGCGTTGCGTTGAACCGCAAGCGATACTGATCTTGCCGCCGCTCTGGTACCTGGTTGCGTGGGACCCAAGTCGCGAAGATGTCCGGCATTTTCGCATGGACAGGATCAGCCGCCCCGAAATCATCAAGGGGGCCGCATTTCGACGACGGCGCATTGCATTCGATGCCGGGGTGCAGCCTGTTCGATACGCATAGCGGACATTGCTTAATCGCGCGGCGTTCAAGACCTTTGGCTCAAATACAAGTTAAGCGCCTTGCCGTGAGCCTTCGCGACGACAATCTTTGCTTGTACAGGCCCATTGCCGGAAGTGAAGCGAGCGTGACCGCCTTGCCAAGCTAAGTGATTCGCGCACAAGACAACATTAATTGATACAGCCGCAGGGCTGCTTTGAAGGGCCCAATTAGCTTGGTATCCATGAGGCGAGAGGCAAAACTCATTGATACAGCGATCCAGCTCATATCCGATGAAACCCCAGACAGTCACCGACTACCGCAGACGTGTTGAGCGCGTGATCGACGTTATCCTGGCCAACCCGTCACACCCATTCACCGTCAAAGACCTCGCGGCACAGGCGGCGTTCTCGGAATTTCACTTTCATCGCGTCTTCAAGGCCATCGCGGGTGAGAGTGTCGCGCAATGCATCATTCGACTTCGACTGGAGGCCGCGGCAAGCGCCCTAGTTTATCAACCGAAAACGCCTTTGACACAGATCGCGCTGGAGTGCGGGTTCTCCGACAGCGCGCATCTGTCGAAGGCATTTCGCAAAGCCCATGGCTGTTCGCCCACGCAGTTCCGCAAGGACCATCCAAAGGGGTTCAGAATCCGCAGGATTGGCAAAGCCAGACCCAAAGCGCGCGACTATCCAGGCGACATGAACGTGACTGTTGATATCCAGACGATGCCGAAGCGGACGCTCGCCAGCCTGCGCCTTCTTGGTCCCTATACTCATGAAGGCATTGCCGGTCTCTACGCTGAGCTTGGCAAATGGTACCAATCCAATCTGGGGAAACCTTTGCCAGACGAGACCGTCAGCATCACCTGGTCGGATCCGAGTTTGGCGGTCGAGGACACCCTTCGCATGGATGCATGCTATGCGGTTCCCGCTGGCATCAAAGGATCGGACGGAGTTGTCATGCGCACACTTGAGGGTGGACGCACGGCCTGCCTGAAGGCTTCGCTCGCCGCCTCTGAAACGCATGGGATTTCAGAGCTCTGGGATCTCTTCCTTGGCCATTGGCTGCCCCAGCAAAGAATCGAACTGGCGGACCGGCCTGCTTACGAGCTTTACCGGACAACCGCTGACATGTCTGGCTTCGACATCACGCTCTGCCTTCCCTTGAAAGATATACCTACGGAGCCTCACCATGACTGACACCCTCATCCTCTCCCCAATTGGGCACACGGAAACCACAAACGGCCGCTTTGCGGTGCGGGTTCTCCCTGCCCATCGCAAAGCGCTCACCGGGCTGGCAGACTTCAGCCATGCGATTGCGCTATGGTGGGCCCACGAGGCGGATCATACAGATCTGCGCGCGCGTCAGATAATCCCATCGCCCTACACCGCAACATCCGCCGATGTCGGGGTCTTTGCAACGCGCTCGGAGGCGCGACCCAATCCCATAGGGCTCTCTGTGTTTTCCTTAGAGACTGTCGATCTAGAAAACGGAGTGGTCTCATCGCACTACTTCGACATGCTGCCGGGCACGCCAGTTCTCGACCTGAAACCCTACTTCCCGGCGTCAGATCGCGTGATGGAAGCAGGTGTGCCTGTCCATTTCGAACACTGGCCAACATCATTTGAGGCGTCCGCCGATTTTGATTGGCAACGCGAGTTCCTGGAATGACCTATTGGGCAAAGGCCCGAATTCGACCTTGGCGCTTTCCGCAAGGTTCCGGAACCTTTCCATCTCTCACTGCCCAACTGATCTCGGCTTGGGCGACCTGCGTGAAGACGTCTTCACGCCTTCAAAGGACTCCGCCATGACCCGCTCTACAAAGACCATTCCGTTTCACTACCTGAACTTCATGGACGACATCACCAATCTCCGCGATATCGAGGAGCGGTGGAAGAAGTTCCTCAAGCATTTCCGTCGAGAGGCGCAGGACGCTGATCTCGTGGCTGGGAAAATCACTGAGCAAGATTTGGTGCCCCCTATGATCTGCTCAACGAGACTGACCGCCGCCGAATCAAACGCCGCGCCATGCGCCTGCTAGAACGCGCGCAATCCAAGACGGGCATGTATCATCTGAGTGAAGAAGACCGCGCCCGCCTGACGCCCCTGCGTGGCGGGCTACCTATCGCCAAAATCACTATCGAGCACGAGGCCGACGAGATCGCGGCGGCCCTTCACGCGGAAATGCCTTGGATGGCCCCTGCGACGGAGGCGGTATGGCACGGACTGTGCGCATCGGCCCAGCAACCGCTGACCATCTTTAGAAGACATTAAGACCCGGCTGACGCTGGGCCATGTGTTGGCTGATGCGCCCATCGTCACAACGATCGGTGATCTGGTGGATCGAACCCGCCTCGAAGGGATGGGTTTTCGGGCTGTCGTGCGGCTGCTTCGTTCCGGCCACATTCAGATGCTGCGCCACGAGCGCATTGAACGCAGCACCGAAGTCGCCCGGTTGCGCGCGAACTGATCGTTCGTTCCTCAGATCGGCCAGTCGCATTCAACCGCGCTCGGCCGATCTCCACCCCACGTTCCGTAACTTCGCCGAGGCGTCCTTCGCCCAGGTTGGAATTTTTTGTGTCTGATGAAAGGACAATCAATGCTCCAATACCAATTGGAAGTTCATACGAACTCGAACCGGACAATCGCCAGCTACCGGTTGGTTTGCGATGCGGAGAGAGTTTGCAGTCGATCGACCAATGAGCGTGTTGAAATCGACGAATGGTCGATCGATCTCGATGCGCTTTCGCTGGCCGAAAATGCGAGACAGAACAGTCGTTCGCACATTGCTCTCCAAAATCAGCTTGAGCTAGCAAGCCCGGCGGGGGTGGCGGCAGCGGTGCTAGGACCAGTGTCGTCCCAAGCCAACCTTTAGAGAACATCCTATGCGCAGAGCAAGGCGTCCGCAGAGTGCTTCGACACTGCGTTCAGCTTAGAGGCGTTCATGCATCGGCGTCGCTCAACCTATTGAATACAAAAGAAAACCACCGGAAGCGGCGCTCTCGGTGGTCATTTTATCTGTGTCGAGAGGTCAAAAAACCTCAAGAATGGTCACGTTATGCTANNTAGCATAACGTGACCATTCTGTCATTCCGGGGCACTGATTTCATTGGACAATTTTGACCTACAGGCGTCCAAAATGGCCTTTAGCACAGATCAATTGGCCATCGAAAGTTCGAAAAAAAGCCGCCCGCAGGCGGCAATTTGGCAAATCGTTGGGCATTCACCCCGCTGTGGCCACTTCACCCCATCCAGAACCGAATCTCATCGGACGCATCGGGCGGCGGATCTGCGATGCATGCCGTGATCTCATCCGGTGAGACCAAGACCGCTTCGAGCCCGTGGCAACCCTGTAGCCGAAACACCGTTGGCAGGAATTGGCCAAATAGCATTTCGAGAATGGCCCGTAATGTGACCCGGGTTTTCTCCGCAGCTTTGGCAAGGTGGACGTGCGTTTCGGGAGGCTCCTCCACAAGCGGGCCGACACCTTCGATGAACTTGAGCGTCCGTTGAACCGACCGTCCGTCGATCGACTTTCCCAGCTTGCTTTGCAGCTGACCGTGGTCCTGTATTCTCGTCAGCTGTCCTAGCGAAATCAACTCAGCCACGATTGGACGTGATGCAGAGAGCATATCCGGCACCTGTGTCACCGGTACCGCGTGCTTTGCCCTGTCGATTAAAACCTTTGCCTCGGCGTAGTCCGCGACCACATTCCGAGCGCTCTTCTGCTCTTCTCCATCCCCTATCACACCGGCGACACGTAGGACATTTTCCAGTGTCTTCGAATGCAATCCCTCGGCCTTTGCGATTGAGGCGATGCTTGACAACCGTGGATGTTCAACCGGTTTACCGTGAGGCATTCCTCAGAGGCGGACCCTTAAAGGTGTATTGTTCATCGTTCACCAGTGTCGCGTTCCAGGCCCGCCCTTTACGATCCCGGTCAGGTTACTCGTCTGCCATCCGCCGTAGAAGTCGCCGGGCTGCGGTCGAACCACCTCTGCACCAACTGTGCAGACATCCATTCTATTTGCGTAGAATGCGACATAGCCCGCAAGACGTGAGAAAGCCGACGACGGTTTGTCGTAGGACCAGGCCGCAAGCTCTGCGACACGACCATCCGCGATGACATCGAAGTATCGAGCAATGCCTTTCCATTCACAGTAACTGCTGCCCTCCACCGGGACCAGCTGCGCCGAGATGTCATCCGGCGGTATGTAGTAAGTGGGAGCGTGGTGCGTTTCGAGCACCCGAAGAGCATTGCATGTGTCAACAATGACCTTGCTGTTGAGCACGACGGTTATGCCCTGCGGCACGGCTTCCAATGCCGGAGGGCGCGGGTAATCCTGTACATTTTCAAAGACCAGCGGGGGTGATTGCGTCATGCTAAGCTTCCAACCCCAAACACCTTTGTGGCAACTAGTGCGTGGCAATCATGTTGCGAGGTGACCATGTCTGAGACGTGCAGTGTCAGCCGGTCTAACTGCCCAAACCAGCCATTCATTGGCTTGCCCCGAGCCGCAGTGCAGCTTCATCGAACCGGCCATTCGCCGCGCCTGGAAAATCTGGACACGGTCGAAATGACAGATCGCTGACTTTGCGGACGTTCTTGAAAGGTCCGCAAAGCAGGTTCGACTATCGTTATGCCGCCGACTCTATCTGTGTTTTGCCGTCATGCAGGAAGCACCTTTTGTCGAACAACGACAGGTCGACAGGATTTGGCAGTCGAATGTCCTCAAGGGTCGGCATGGTACTAGACGATAGCTCAAAAGGGCGGTCGATCTGCGAAATCAGAACTACTACCGCTCCGCGTTCGATGGCACATTTCTTCAGCGCCCGGACCTGTTCTTCAAGCGGTGGATTGTTGCGCCTTTGATCCAAAAGCTGCAAGTAGTCAACAACCACGAACGCATGAGCCGGCATATTGCCGAGGCGTTCAATGATATGAGCCGCGCAGATATCATCTGAGGTATCAACGACGATTGGCTCGTCATGCTCCTTAGGATCCAAACCAAGTTTTTCATACCGATCCCACACATCCGCGTCATTGTAGTCCAGCGAGAAAACGTAGCCTTTGCGACTGTTTTTCTTAGCTAACGCAGCCAACTCTAACCCAAGAAGGGTCTTGCCGTGACCCGGACGCGCACCGATCAGCACCATGTCGCTTGAATTGAGTTGGCTCATGATTTCCTTGGCGGGTGTCGCCTTGGAGTAGCTGGACGCCAAGTGGCTCCAGTCGCTGAAGCCTTCTTTGGCGGCAATTCGGTTGAGTGCTTGGTTGAGCTTTATGCCCTTATCACGTGCCAGCAATTTTGCTTGACGTTTCAGTGTGTAAATCGGCGATGAGAGTCTCATCTTGAACCTCCTCTTACGAACGATAGCCGCAATCCCTCCTTATGCGCGTGCTCGAACAGGTTGGGTCCGAAATGGTATCGTTCCGCATGTAAAATGCTGCCCCAGTGGAGGGGGGAGGCCCGAGCAAAGCCGTAAAGCGAAGCTACCCCGAGCAACTAGAATACTCAATCCGATTTCAGTCGTTCGCTGCACCCCGACGAGTGCTCAAGTTGGGCTCGCTGCTGACCTTCGCCGCGTCTAGCACTCATGCCGCCTCGCAGCCCACTCATACCATTCTTCTTCGGAGGGCCATGCAACAGCGCGATTCATTAAAGGTGCCGTTGCTGTGGTGACAAGGGTGAACAGAACAATTTACACGTAGAATGACCACAGGTGTTTCTGGCGCTTAATGCGGCGCTACAGCAACTGTACAGCTTACCGCAGACGATTGATTTTATCGATTTTTGAAAGACAGCTCACGATAATACACCTAGTTGGAGCTTCAAAAATCCAGTTAGTATTGTACCAATACGAAGGATGGCTGCGGTTGCAAAGCGAAACGCTAATTCTCACGAAGCGGGCGGTACGTTACATGACCCAGATGAACGCGCATTTTGGGTCTCGTGTTCACGTCGTCATTCAAAACAACGCAAGCGAGATAAAGCTGCCTTTCGGCACCGCTTTGTTGACTGCATCTGACGATCAGCTTGAGGTGTGCGTTTCCGGAGATGTCGCCGAGATCGGGCGACTAGAAAGGGTAATCGGCAGTCATCTGGAGCGCTTCGCCTTTCGTGACAATCCAAAGATCCTTTGGCGACGCACTTACGACACTGACTGACCAAAGGAACATGCCACCCAACTGGTCAACTGGCGCAGCGAGCAGGCTATCCCTGGGCTGAGGCCGATTTTTAAGAGCGCAATTTCGAGCAACTCAGCCTGCCACAAGACATATGAAAAGAGGCGCACGTCTGGCGCGCGCGCCTTTTTTATGTGAGTGGTGGACGGCGGTTCACTCTTCGGTGATAGGGCGAAGGATTGTGAAGACTTCACCCCGTTCGAGTAAGCCTGACATGGTGAATGCAAATTGGCCGATGTCCTGGCCTGACAAAGCTGTCATCACATCACCGGTGGGAGCATATCTGATGGCCAATGGCTGGTAGGTTGTCGGATCGGCATTGAACAACAGCCGTTGAGAATTCGGCACGGATGTGTCCGACATCGCCATTCCGAAGGGCCCATCGGTATACCAAACCGCGCGTTCTGAGGTCGTTATGTCGTTCTCACCAAATTCGCAGCCATCCGTGGTTGACGTGCCAGGGTCACGCACAGCCCCCGTAAAGCTGAACGCCAAATCTTCAGGCTGCGTCACGCTGCCAGCAACAGTGATCATCTCGCACGTCTCGGGATTTGGATCCTCATAGGTGAAGGCAATGTCTTCGACATAGTGAACTCCGTCGATCCCCGCCTTAGTCATCGCCTCCGCCAGGGGCTCAAAACTGGTCAAGGTGTTGTACGCATAGGCATGGTATTCGGTAACATTCTCGGAGCCTTCGAGATAGGGGTTTGCATCCAGCTGCACAGGGGGAAGGACAGCCGCCCCAAGTTGATAGACAACGTGGCGACCGCCTTCGGCGGTTGTGCCATCCTCGGAGGTGATTGAGATGCTTTCGCAGGTGATCGCACGCACCTGAGCGGTCACGCCATTGTCTTGGACATCAAGTTGGTAATCGGCCGGAACGACCTGCCGGGCGGTTTCTTCAGTGATGAAATAGGCACCGATAAACTCATGACAGGGGCCGAATTCGATGGTGCTTTGCACGGGCGCATCTTGCGCTTGGGATGCCCCTGCGATGAGAACGGGTGAAATCAGAAGTAGCCGGCGAAGCATGGTCATGTCCTCTCGATTTGATGGATGCTGGCGTGTGGGCCGCCAGTATGCTTCCCCAAACGTAAAGTCGTTGCCACGTCGATTTGAGCGCCAAAACATCGAAGGGTAGGTTCGAAAAACTTCAGGTTCGGCGCGCCCATTCCTTGACTAGTCTCCCTGTCAGCTTGGCTCTGACTGGGCACCGGCAAGTTTGGGACAACGCGCGAATGAAGACATCACGCCTCGAAGCGCTAAGCGACGGCGTGATCGCCATCATCATCACGATCATGGTGCTGCAGTTCGAGGTTCCAGACGCGCCGACGCTGGGCGCGCTCTTTGGATTGATGCCCACCTTTCTGAGCTATGCGATCAGCTGTGTTTTTGTCGGCATCTATTGGCACAACCATCATGTCCTGTTGCACAGTGTCGAACGGGTCTCGGCGTCGCAGCTGTGGCTCAACCTTAACTTCCTGTTTTGGCTGTCGCTTCTACCGTTCGCGACGGCCTGGATGGACAAACATGTTTTTTCTTCGGTGCCCGTGGCACTTTATGGATCTGTGATGTCGCTCTGTTCCGTCGCCTACGTTCTGCTGCGCCAAGCCGTTTTCCGGAATGCCGCAGGAAGGAAATCGCCGCACTTGGACCGCTCCAAGACAAAAGCCTTGGTTGGTTCGATGAGCTTGCAGTCACTTGGGGTTCTACTTGCGGTCGTCGCCCCTGTTCCCGCGATCGTCGTCTATGTCGCTTCGCTAGGGCCATGGCTTTTCCCTGACCGCGCCGCACCCGGCGTGTATCGCGGTCAGGGATAGGACAGATGCGGGCTCAGGCCTTTAGCGCTTCGAGGATCCGGTCCTGTGTCATTGGGGCATGGCGAAGCCGTTTGCCCGTGGCGCTATAGATCGCATTCGCCAAGGCTGCGGCGACGGCTTCTGTTCCAAAATCACCCACCCCTTCTGGGGCTTCGGTCGAGGGCATGAACACCACATCAATCGGCGGAATATCCGCCATCTTCAACACATTGTAGTTGTAGAAGTTCTGCTGATCGACCTGGCCGTTCGTGAAAGTGATCCTTTCGGACAGCGAATTGCTGAGATGGAAGATCAACCCGCCGACAACCTGGTTTTCAGCATTATCGGGATGCACGACCACGCCCACATCTGTGGCGCACCAAATATGTTTGAGATTTACGGCGCCGCTGCCCTCATCCAAATCAAGCTCGACGGCGATGGCCATCCGACCTTCGGTGAAACAGAGGCCAAGGCCCGGCCGTCCATCCCAGTTCGACATCTCTGCGATCTTGTCGAGCACGGCGAGGCCACGTTCATTGCCTTGGGTCAGACCGCGCCGAAACTCCAGCGGGTCGGTTCCAGTCTCCGCTGCGACCTCGTCAAAAAACGACTCCATTGCGAAGACATTGGCAAAGGCCCCGACCCCGCGCATGGGCGAGACTCGCACGTCGGATTCCACCCGAAGGATCTCCGCCTTGTACTTGGCGTAGGTGTAGCTCGGAAACAGCCCCGGCGTGGTGATTACTGGGAACCCGTTGCCCGAGCGAAGCCGGTATTGGTCGGCCATCCGGAGCGGTGTGTCGCTGGCCACCCGGTGGTAGAACGACGCAACTGTGCCATCTGCGTCTTCCACCGCCTGAATGTGATGCGCGGTGATGGGGCGGAAGCGCCCGGCATGGACATCACTTTCCCGGCTCCAGATCGACTTGACCGGCGCACCGTGGATCTGCGACAGGCGCACCGCATCAAGCGCCCAATCGTGATCCATGGCCGCACGTCTGCCAAAAGCGCCGCCGAGATAGCTGCGGTGCAACGTGATGTCCTCAGGCGCGATGCTTAACGCATCCCCTATGGCGCGCGTGAGATGACTGGGGGTCTGTGTGCCTGCCCAGAGCTCGACCTTAGCACCGCCTTCCGTTACGTTGGCAACAGCGTTCAAGGGCTCGATCTGGGCGTGGTACATAAAATCGGTTTTGTAGGTGCGCGCGTGAACCTTTACCGCATCTGCAATGATAGGCGCGAAATCCGTGGCTGGCGCGCCGACCATGGCCATCACGTCCATGCCTTCTATCGCCATATCTTCGGCGGTTTCGGCCAGCGCGTCCAGCGCGCCGTCGCTACTATACTCAGCGTCCGTTTCTGCCCGGCTCCATTCGACCTCGAGCAAGTCTTCCCCCGCCAGAGCGGCTTCATAGGTCGAGGCGACGATTGCAACGGCGTCGGGCAAGCGGGTGACCGCAACGACATTGGGCAGCGCCAGCACTTCAGCCTCGTTAGGGACATTGAGTGGAACGCGGTTGATGAAACAGGTGCGTTTGACCGTCGCGTACAGCATGCCGGGCAGCGCCACATCGATGCTGTAAAGCGTATCTTCGCCATGGACCTTTGCGGGTGTGTCGCGCCGCTGAAGATCGGGATTGCCGATCAGGCGGAACGTCGCGGGGTCCTTCAAATCGTCTTCCGTGACCTCGGGCAATTCCTCAGGCGTGCCGATGCTGGCCGCAACCTCGCCAAAGCCGAGCGACTGACCGGACGCCGCATGGACCACCATCCCGGGCTCAGTGGTCAGTTCACCAACCGGCACTGACAACATATCCGCCGCACCCGCCAATAAGACCTTTCGGATTTGTGCACCAGTCTGACGCAATTGGTCGTAAAACCCACTCACGGCAGAACTGCCCGCCGTGAGCATGATACCGTAGTGCCAGAAGGTTGGGTTTGCATAGGTCTGGTCATCGACGGGCGAGAAATCCACCGCCACCTTGTCCCAATCCGCATCCATTTCTTCGGCCACGATGATCGGGATTGCGGTCAATGAGCCGTTGCCCATCTCCGAGGCGGGAGAGACGATCTTGACCGTTCCATCAGAAAGGATTTCGACAAAGGCGGTGCTTAGGCGTTTCTCTGCCTCGGATTGCGCGAGCCCCGGTTTCGCGACGCTGAACGTAAAGAGCAGACCGGCTCCAGCCTGCAAGAACCCGCGACGTGACAGTTTTGCTGCATTGTTCATCAAATCACCTCCTTCGCAGCGCGTTGAATGGCTTTGATGATCCGCGGATAGGTGCCGCAGCGGCAGATATTGGTCATGTGCTCCGCAATCTCTTCCTCACTCGGTTCAGGATTGCTGGCCAAAAGACTGGCCGCATTCATGATCATGCCCGGCTGGCAATAGCCACATTGCGGCACCTGCTCCGCAGTCCAAGCTGCCTTCAAGGCAGCGCCGAGCTTATCTGTCATCCCTTCAATTGTTTCGACATTCGTGCCTTCGAGCGCGTCTGCCGGAACCTGACAGGCATGCACAGCCTTGCCATTGAGATGCACGATACACGCACCACACTGGGCCACGCCGCAACCGAATTTAGTGCCTTTCAGGCCCAGATGATCTCGGACAATCCAGAGCAAGGGCGTATCCGGTTCGACATCAATCGATACCGGCTGCTCGTTGATTACAAAGTTTGCCTTCATTCTGCTTTGCCTTTCTATTGTGGGGTCAACAGATATCGCCAACCCATGGGTGACCGTGGATCGACCTTCAAAAGGTGACTTGCAGCCCAACTTCATAGGAGACCGCATCGCGCGGCGGCGCACCGTTTGCCCCGCGCCCAGCTGTCACTGAGTCAAATCCGGTAAATTGGTCTGAGAAGCCGCTATCGACCCCGACCAGAAGCTGCAGACGCTCGTTCAGGTCGAAGCTGCTTTCGACGGCCCAATCCGCATCTTGGTCCGTTGCGATGGAAGTCGACCAGCCAGAGCCGCCAAAGTTAATTTGGATGACGTAGCGGTCAAAATCTGAAAACGGAAACCGCTCACCGGCTGGGTCTAAGCCTTGATAAGACAGCCCAATACCTTTGAAACTACCGAGGTTTGGTGGTGACCAGTTTGCCGATAGAAGTGTTCTAGAAGATCCTTTGACGCCGTCTCCTCCGGCGCCCTGAACCTCATGACTTGCAACCAGCATCAAGTTGTATGTGCGCCATGGGACAACTGCGCGATACAGCATGTCGTTGAGGTCATTTAGGCTTAGCGAGAACTGTCCGAGATCTGTTTTTGCCGTGCCGCCAAGCTCCCACGTTGCGCCCTGGATGCTATTAAAAGGTGGCGTATCCGGCAGCGATCTGCCCTGCCAAGTGGTGTATTTTCCGCCCGGGTTCCAGAAAGCGTCGAACGTGAAGAAGCTGCTGTCCAGAGTGTATCGCAGATAGTTTGCGGTCGGGGTATTGAACGAACCGGCGTCGCCCACACAGCGCATACGTGATGGCAGGCCATCATGAACCGCGTCGTCGCCCCCTTGGTAAAAGTTGTTTTGCCCATCATCCAAGATGTCGCCATCGATGAACGTCACATCGAGCGGGGTGCATCGGTTTTCGGATGTGAATGAGAGACGACCGTAGGCCCCTGTATCAAGGTAGAGCGTGAAGTCGTCTAAGATGGATGCGCGTGGTAAGTGCAGATCACTGACACCAAAATCCAGATCCAGGTCCAGACCGATCGTTGATGCGGCGACTGGCTGCGACCACTTCAGCGATAGATCAACGATCCCAAAGGCCCCTTGCACTGGCTGGTCTTCAAATCCACGTTGTTGATATCCCGATGAAAATCCAAACGTTGCGGAACCCGACACCTCTATATCTGCCGAGGCTGGCGAGGACACAACGCAAAGCATCGCGACCAACCCGGAAAGACTGGTACGTCTTGCGCTGTACGGAGGCCAGTTAGTCACGCTGAAACTCAAAGACGTGACCATTCTTGTTTTCGAGAAGGGACAGCAGATAGAGTTGGGCCACTTCAGAGGCTGGAACCCCACCATCGCCCCAACCCATCTTTTGCGCGGTTTCACGCACCATCGGCGTGCGCACAGCATTGATCCGCTGGCCATTCTCTAGGTTCAGAGCGGCGGCAGAAACGAACCCCTCGACTGCGATGTTGAACGTCGTCAAAGCAACAGATTTTGGGTTCGGATGAGTCGACAACATGCCACTCGTCAACGTAACTGATCCCCCAGGCTTGATGTAGCCTTGGCCAAGCCTGATCAGGTTGATCTGACCCATGAGTTTGTTGCGAAAGCCTGCCTCCCAGTCGTCTTCGCTGATACTGTTGAGGGGGCCAAACTTCGCGCCGCCGGCTACACAAATCACGCCATCAACGGGACCCGTTTCAGAATACATAGCCGCAATAGAGCTGGGTGAATTCAAATCCACAGAGACGTCACCGGAGCGGGACGCTTTGATCATTTCCCAATCGCTGGGCAGAGCCTTCTGAATAGCAGTTCCAACAGTTCCGCTGGCCCCAATGACGATGACCTTCATATACAGTACTCCCACAGCGACAGACGGCATACGAGAGGCGCGTCATGTTTCTTATTGGCGGGAAGCTATGCGCTGGCGCAGCATCAAGGGAGGTCAGTTTTTGGAATACAGGTTTTCATAATGTGGAAGGGCCAGCGCCCAATCAACAGGCACGGCAGAGTTGTCCTGACCTAGTGGGCGAGATGATCAATCAAGCGCCGGGTCAGCTTCTTCTGCGGCCCATTTTCCGGCCAGACGACATAGATGCCCAGAACCGGCAATTGCCAAGACGGCAAGACCTCTACAAGCGACCCAGACGAGAGTTCGTCCACAACCTCACGGTCCGGCAGATGCTGGATGCCGAGCCCTGCGATTACAGCAGATTTTGCGGCTGTGATGGTATCAACTTCAGTGGAAACATTGTCAGGTTCAAAGGTAAACACCTGTTCGTCTTGCAGCAGCGTGATCTCATCCGGGAGCATTGAAAGCGATACAAAATCGCAGCTCCGAAGATCCTCAGGTGCATGGATGGCTGGCCGCGACTTCAGATAGTCAGGGGAAGCAACCAGCGTGCGATGGAAAGGGCAGATGCGCTTTGTCATCAGGCTGCTGTCGGGCATGTTTCCAATGCGAATGGCGAGGTCAAACCCACCTTCTACGAGGTCTACCTGCTTATCGCTGCTGCCCACGAAGATCGACACCATCGGATTGTCAGATGAAAACTGCCAAATGGCGCGATAAAGGTTTGTGTGCTGACCAAAGGCGGGCATGGCGATCCTGAGAGCGCCAACGGGCTGATCCGATGTATCGCTGAGCGCGTCCAGCGCCTCATTGCCCGCATCCACCATACGGCGCGCGGCATCAAGGATCCTATGACCTTCTGGAGTGAGAGACAGTTTGCGCGATGACCTGAAAAACAAGCTCACTCCCAACCGGTTTTCCAGGTTCGCAATGTGATGACTGACCACTGAAGTCGACAACTTCATCCGCCGTCCCGCAGCTGAGAAACTGCCCGCATCAGCAACTGAGACGAAGATAGCGAGGGCGTGATAATCTTTTCTCATCGTTCGAAAATCTCAAAAGTAATCAGTTGCTACTTTCGTAAATCGAAACGATGGAATTGTCGAATGAGCCGCGAGGCCAGCGCGGCGGAATACCGCTGCCTTCACCCTAATTCGCGCAATTCCACGCCACTTTGTGCGCGATCAGGGTGTAAAGTGCCTTGGTTGAAGCGGCATCAAAACTTGCCAGAGTTAGCCCACTGTTCTTTTGGTGGCACGGGTTCTGAATTGTCCCAATGCTCAACGATCTTACCCGCCTCAACGCGGAAGAGATCGACCTGACACAGATCCTGCCCGTCCCATGTCGCACGGTTCAACGTGGCCACGAAATTCCCCTCAGCCACCGCGAGAAAGCACTCTTGATAGGCCAAAGGGCAGTCCGCCGCGCCGTAGAGGTTGAGGAAGGCCTCCAACCCGTCACCGACATCTGGATTATGCTGGATATAGGTTTCTGCATTGATGAACTCAGCCGCGCGGGACAGATCGCGATTGACTAGACATGTGGTGATGAAATCGATGACCAGCGCTTTGTTCGCCGCGGTCTTGTCATGATCGATGATCTCTGTTGCACCATCAATCTGCGTACGTCCCGAGGGGTTTGCAGACTTGATTGGGGCGATGACATCCCAATGCTCGATGATTTTACCGTCCGCATCAGAGTCGAAGAAATCCGTGGTCAACCATTCGGCTTCGGCATCATTGATGTTCTGGTAGCATTGCACGAAGACGTGTCGACCGTCTTGCAGCGCACGGACGATCTTGAAGTCGCGCTTTGGATTGCGCGCAATGAAGGGCTCGAAGAAGGCGATAAACCCCTCCGCACCATCTGCCACACCTGTGGAATGCTGGGTGTAGCGCTCGCCGGTATAGGCTGCGACGGCTTCGCGCGGGTGCCCTTTCTGAATGCCCTCAAGATAAAGAGCGATGGCGTTTTCCTTAGCGCTAGCCATGACGGTGATCCTTTAATTAGCGGAGGTATAGCGGGTCATGACGATGCTCTCGGCATCAACCCCGCCCATGAACTCCGCCGCGGCGGGGGCGGTCACAAAACTGTCCATCGACGCCTGTGCCGCTTCGTGACTCTCCCATTCAACAATTGCCACCCAGGCATCGCCCTCGTAGCCCGACTGGCGAGAGATGAAGCCCGGTTGTTGTGATACGTGTTCCGCATCAACCCGGGCGTCGATTTCTGCAAAGTCTTCCGGCGTCATGCCCTCTGCCAAGGTCATGGTGGCAACCTCGATCACAATGGTGTCGGCCTGGGCTATCGCCATGCCTGACAAAGTCAGAGCGGACGCCAAAAAGAGCGATCTAAACATACACTTCTCCTATTTTGCAGGAAACCAAAACTGGCTGGCCCCAAAGCGTTCATTCGTACAGCTCTCGGAACTCGACATTGGACTTGCCCAACGCAACGCGAAACGCGCACTACCAGCAGCAATGGTGTAACTTTCTCATCTCAGCGCGAAGGTAGTCGCAACCCTTCTTCAAAGGCACCTAGGATAAATCGTCGTCAGCTTTCGATAAATTGGAACGATAGATCTCTGTTGATACCGCAAGTTGCCTTGACATGACTGTCCGAGATTGCGCCCTGACCGCGGTTGCCCGCAGATGCGTACATCGGGACAATCCGACGATCCGCCCCAACTAAAATCACAACATGTGCCGGACTGCGTCTAGTTTGCCGTCACCTCTGCACGCGTGGCTTCTTCCGTTGTCAAAAAACGGGTCAGCACCTTTGCGAATAGGTCTGGTTCTTCTATGTGCACCAAATGTGCACAGTTTGGGATCACGCACAGAGATGTTTGGTCTATCCCTCGCCACAACGCTTCAGTCTGCGACCACGGATATGTTCTGTCGCGATCTCCCCAAATTAAGAGCGTGTCGCAGACAATATGATCCAAGGCCTCCACTCCGGACCATTTCTCCATTGCTTCAAGACCAGCGAGAATTGTCGAAAGGGTCGCTTTCTCGGCAAGCCGCGCAATGTCATGGAAGGCGCAAGACCTCTCTAGCTCTAAGAGCCATGTTGATGCAATCCCCCGCGCTGTCTCACACGCTCCATCTGCATGTGCACGACGTTTGCTTTCGCTAATGGGCTCGAACCGTCCCGGCAAAACACCAACCGGACCAGTCCCATAGAGTACGAGTTTGTCAATCAACACAGAATCGCGACGCGCCACCTCCTGCGCGATCATCCCACCCATAGAGTGGCCCAACAGATTGCAGTCGCTCACGCCTTGCTCTCGGAGTGTCTCAATCACCCAATCTGCATATGATCCAATGGACGGCAGCGGTGCGTCAGCCGCGGCCGCGCCGAAGCCGGGCAGATCCAACGCAATGACGTCATGGTCGTTCAATGATGAGGCAAGATTTGCCCATTGTTCCGAGCCGCCAAGGAAGCCATGCACAAGGACGAGTGGCTTCAATTCTTTTGGCCTTGCACGATGCGATCAAGGATCATGGCGCAGAAAAGAATGGAGAAGCCAGCAAGAATACCTTGGCCGACATTGGCGTATTGCAACGCTTCCAGCACATCTTCACCAAGACCTTTGGCTCCGATCAAGGACGCAACAACGACCATCGCGAGAGAGAGCATGATGGTCTGATTGATGCCAGCGCGGATCGACGGGCTTGCAAGCGGCAAATCGACCTTGGTGAGCAGATACCACTTATTCGCACCAAAACTAATCGCAGCTTCGCGCACACTGTCCGGGACCCCACGAAGTCCGAGCACTGTGAGGCGCACAACAGGCGTGCCGCCAAAGATCATGGTCGTCACTACCGCGGCAGGTTTTCCTGTCCCAAAGAAAGCTATGACCGGGATCATGAAGACAAAAGCGGGCATGGTCTGCATAAAGTCCATGATTGGTTGGATGAACCTGTAAAAGCGCGGGCGGCGGGCTGCGAACATTCCCAGCGGAATACCAATAACAATCGAAAGGCAGGCAGCCGTCCCAAGGAGCGCGAGGGTCGTCATGGCTTTTTCCCAGAAACCCAACAGGCCCATATAGGCGAGGAACGCACCCGAGTAGATTGCAATGCGAACGCCAGCCGTAAGCCATGTGAGCAGGATGATAAGCGACGCGATGACGATCCATGGCGTGCTCACAAAGATCAGCTCCAGCGCATCAAGTATGAGCCGGATTCCATAGGTGATCCCATCAAAGAAAGCATCGCCATTCACGACCGCCCAGTTAAAGAATGCCTCGACGCCATCGATACTGACCAGTCGGATATCCGGCTCTGTAGGAAAGGCGCTGAGAAGGTCGAAACGACCTGGGAAGCTGTAATGCACCATCGCGACCGCAACCATCACGACCATGAAAACCGAACTGAATACGATTTGTGAAACGGGCAGCCCTGACCGGATGCTCTTGTTGGACAGCCAGTCTGAAAACCGCGCCTCAAGTGCCCAGTTCGCCACCGTTGACTGAACCGCTTTGACAATCACCAAGATGATAAAGCCGGTGAGAGCAATGGTAGGTCCTTCTGCTGCAAGAGCCTCTGCTTCCGCACGAATTCCACCGATATTTGCCTCCAGCCCGTCAACAGCACGTTGAAAGGCATCAACCCGATCCGAGCCACTTTCGATTGCGGCAGCAAGCTGCTGACGTCGGAGTTCCAAGGTCCCTTCAATCGATGAGATGCGCGCCATAGCGTCAGCGGCAAGGTCACCGAACAAGCCGCGCGCGATCTGGACAAACGCAAGGGCCTCAATAATCAGAAAAGACAGCGCCCACGACCAGAGGCCCCGCGCACCAAACCAGATAGGTCCGAAAAGGCCAGCCATCGCGTTGAATGTGGGGGTAAACCGGGCCGACGCACCCACACGGTCAAAATTCGAGATGTAGTAATCTGGGCTTGTCCGGACGAAGGTCCGGATGTTTGCGCGCCGCTCTTCTGCATATGCAATGGCAGCCGCGCTTTCGGTATCTTCGAGCGGATTGATCGTCTCGTCTTTCATGACACTTCTGTCCCTTCGATAACCGTGCGCAACAGATCCGCCCGGGTAATGACGCCAACGTCGGAACCGCCATGCTCAACGAGGATCGGCTTGCTGTCGTCTATCGCCAGATTGATCAGGTTGCTGAGCGTTTCTTGATCGCCGACACGTACGACATCTGCGGGGAGTGGACCCTCCTTCGCCACGAAGCTCTGCACAGGTTGCATAACCGCGCGGGCGTGCACGACTTTAAGCCTTGAGATACCCGCGACAAAATCGGCGACATAGTCATCTGCGGGGTTCATCACGATATCTTCCGCGGTGCCGATCTGCACCATGGCACCGTCACGCATGATCGCAATACGGTCACCGATGCGCACAGCTTCATCCAGATCGTGCGTGATGAAGATCGTGGTTTTCTTCAGGATTTTGGACAGGCGGATGAACTCATCCTGCAACTGCCTCCGAATGAGCGGGTCGAGTGCTGAAAATGGTTCATCCATCAAAAGCACATCGGGGTTTGCCGCCAACGCGCGTGCAAGGCCCACGCGCTGTTGCATCCCACCCGACAGCTCATGAGCGAATTTTGAGCCCCATGCACCAAGCTCAACAATGTCCAGGATCGCCGCCGCTTGGCGCATCCGCTCATTCTTGGGGACCTGCCGGATTTCGAGCGGCATGGCCACGTTGTCCATCACAGACCGGTGAGGCATCAGCGCGAAGTTCTGGAACACCATGCCGATCTTGCGGTTCCTGAAATGCTGAAGTGGGGTCGGCGCGAGAGCCATCACGTCAGTGCCTTCAATCTCGATCTTTCCGTCTGTGGGCTCAAGAAGTCGATTGAAATGGCGGACCAAGGTGGATTTACCGCTTCCCGACAAACCCATGATGCAGAAGATCTCGCCCCGGTTCACGGAAAGGCTGACATCGGCAACACCAACAACGGCGTTGTGTTGGCTCAGAACCTCGGCCTTGGTGAGCCCGTGTTCACGGATCGCCTGAAGCGCCGCTTCGGGTTTGTGGCCGAAGATTTTCCAGACGTTAGAAATCTCGATTACAGTCTCGTTTGACATGGCGGTCCTCTATGGACAGAGCGGCACCGACATGATCGGTGCCGCTGGTTTGTCATCTTACAGGCCAAGCATGGCGTCGACGCGATCAGAGTTGGCCTCAACCCAGGCTTTGGCCGCATCTGCAGCGTCCATTCCGTTGCTGATCTCGAAAGCCAGCCCGCTCACGTCATCCGCCGTCAGCGCAAAGTTTGCGAAAAACTCTGCGATGGCGGGGGAGCGGTCAGGAAGCGAGTTCGACCACGCAATCTGGACCTCTTTCAGCGCGTCCTTGGTCGCAACCATGGAGTTTTCATACCAATCTGCATCGTCAGATGGCTGCACCATGACGTATTTCGCCGGGTCATAGGTCGGTTCCGTCAGCATACGCACGTCAAATTGGAACCAGACCGCATGGGGCGTGTAGCAATAGAATGCGTAACCTTCGCCCTTCGCGATTGAGTCTTTGATGCGCGCTGTCTTCACGCTTTCCTCGGCCCGGATGGGTTCAACGAAGTCAAGAAGGCCGTAGTCACGTGTTTTGACTTCGTTCACGTTGGCAGAGGCCCAGCCGGGCGCACCGATCCACATTTCACCAAGGCCGTTGCCGTCGCTGTCCATCAACGCTGCCACATCTGGCCGACCAAGATCAGCGATATCGGTGATGTCATTGGCAGAGCCAAAATCTTCAGTGACGCAGAAACCTTGATTGCCTTCATAGGGATTGGAGGACAGCGTGACAGTGCCTTCATCTTCCACATATTTCTTTGTGAAGCTTTCCTGGTTGGGCAGCCATACATCGGGGTGGACGTCGATATCGCCGTTTCCTTGCCCCATTGCCTGGAAGATCGTGGCATTGTTGCCAGGCACATACTCGACCGTGCCGCCAATCCGTGACATCACAACTTCACCCAACACGTGGGCGATGGCCTGTGCGCCCGTCCACGATGGTACGCCGATCGCCACCTCCTCAGCGAAGGCCGGGGCGCACATTGCGCTGACAACTGCCGCGCCAAAGAGCATCTTGGTCTTGTTCATGGGATTGTTCTCCTTGTTGGTCGTGAATTTCATCAGGTTTGGTATCCGGGCAGTCCAAAGATTTCCGGGTAGCCGAAGAGTGCGGCACTGCCACCCGTGTGGAGGAAGACGACGTTATCCATGCCGTCGAAATATCCTTTGCGGATCAGGGTGATGAGCCCATCGAGCCCCTTGCCTGAATAGACCGGGTCAAAGAGTAGGCCCTCGGTTTGGGCCAACAGCTTGATGGCCTCAACCATGCCGGGCGTGGGCTTGCCATAACCTGGGCCGACATAGGCACAATCTGCGCGTACCGCACTACGCGCGATCGTTAACCTTGTTCCCAAATGCTCGGCTGTTCTTACTGCTAAGTCATGCACCATGGCCTCTTGCTTCTCTTGCGGCGCGCGCACGCCAATACCGAGAAGATGAATGTCGCTGTTGAGTGCGCTCAGGCCCGTCACCAGGCCAGCTTGGGTTCCGGAACTGCCTGTCGCATGTACCAGGGCGTCAATGCCCAATCCCATATCCGCCGCTTGCTCGGTCAGTTCGCGGGCACAATTGACATATCCAAGGGCACCAATTGCGTTGGATCCACCGCCGGGAATGATGTACGGCTTCTTTCCATCCGCCAGGAGCGTGTCGGCAACCTCTTCCATCTCTGAATTCATATCCGCACCGCCAGGGCGCTTCGATACAGGCGCGCCGTGCAGTCTGTTGAGGAGGACATTCCCGCTAAGCACGTACGGGTCATCATTTGCTCCAGTGCGATCCTCCAGCAAAATGGTGCAGCCCATGCCCAGTTTTGCAGCCGCTGCCGCGGTTTGGCGCGCATGGTTGGATTGTGTTGCGCCTTGGGTGATGATCGTGTCGGCACCACAGCGTTGCGCATCTGCCATCAGATATTCCAGCTTGCGGGTCTTGTTGCCTCCGGTGGACAGCCCGGTGCAATCGTCACGCTTCACCCACAACCGCGGCCCACCCAAGTGCTCACTCAGACGGTCCATGGGTTCGAGCGGCGTTGGCAGATGGCCCAGTTTAACGCGCGGAAAACGAGCGAGCGCGATTGACAATTCTTTGCACAGGCTCATTGAAATATCCGCCGATGGGGCTGCATTTTGCTCTGCCATGTTGTCGATATGCGCCATGCTCCGCCTCTCTGATTGCTAGACGAGCCAAAACAAAGCCTACGCTGATGTGAAAAAGAAATGCTTTTTCTCTTGCCTAGCCATACTGTTGCTTTGCCTGGAAGGAGAACGGCATGGATTTAGCGTGGCTCGACGACATTCTCGTGCTCCTCGAAGAGCGCAATATGACCCGCGCGGCAGAGCGTCGAAACATAACCCAGCCAGCGTTTTCACGACGCATCCGCAGTTTTGAAGACTGGCTTGGCGCGCCAATCATCGACCGCCAAGCGAATAGGATCGAACTCAGTGACGCCCTTGCATCCAGGGAAAACGAAATTCGCGCACTTGTGGACCGATTGCGTGGACTGCGTACAAATATAGCAAATTACGACGCGCGTCAGCAGCGCCTTACGATTGCAGCGCAACACGCCCAGGTTTGCTCCAGCTTTCCAGACATGGCGCTCCGGGCACGCACGGCGTTCCCTGGCCTGCACATTCGCCTTCGAGCTGCCAATGTGGATGATTGCATCAGCGCATTATTGCGCGGCGATGCAGACATGTTTCTGTGTTACGAGGCGGAGCATGCACGTTCACTAGACTTTGGTGAGGGAATACTGCGTGGCAACTGGGGCTCTGATTTCCTGGTGCCCGTTGTCGGAGGGTCTTTGCGCTACAGTGTGCGCGCTAGTGGCCATATTGATGAGGCATCACCTGCAATTGTTTATCCCGAAGATAGCTACTTCGGCCGCATCCTCGCGCGTGGACAAAGAGAGTTCGGAACGGCACAGTATGCTGCAAATCCAGTGTGCGTAACAGCTTTCTCGAGTGGCGTGGTCGAGCTTGTCCTATCTGGCCTAGGCGTTGGCTGGCTGCCCTACAGTATGGTTCACCGACATGTGGCAAGCGGAACAATGATTTCCTTGGCCAACACACTTGGGCAGGAGCCGCTTAGGGTGGCGATGTTTGCGAATTGCGATGTGCCCATCGCTCGGGACTTGATGGCGTTTTGGCAAAACACCTGATGGCCTTTCCGCCTAACCCGACTGTATGTCGGGAAAGACCGAAGTCTCTTTTACTGTGCCATAGGCGAACCGCGTATCGATTGACGCAAGCCCCCCAATCCGCTGCAACCGGTTCCGAACGAAGGTCTCGTAGCTCTCAAGGTTTTGCACGACAACGCGAAGCTGATAGTCGGCTTGACCCGCCATTACGTAGCAATCAAGGACCTCGCTCATTTGTGCAACTGCGCGTTCAAAGGTCGCTACCGTCTCATCATCGTGACGCTCAAGACGGATCGCAGCGAATGCCATCACAGACAAACCGTAAGCTTTGGCGTTTATCTGCGCGCCATAGCCTTGGATAATGCCCGCCTTTTCAAGCAGCTTCACGCGTCGAAGACATGGAGACGGGGACAGGTTCACCCGTTCAGCCAAATCCTGGTTGGTGATGCGCCCGTTTTGCTGAAGCACGCGTATGATCTGGCGATCTTTTTCATCCATTGGGCCCTCGATTGGCAGATTCTGCCAAAATGATGCGTATTTGTGGCCACATTGGCAATCCGTAGCTGCCGAATTTGTTTAGGCTTTCCTCAAACGACGGAGGTCAGACATGCCGGAAATCCAGGGCTTTGCAACACGTGCCATCCACCTTGGATACAACCCCGCGGAGCATCACGGCGCTTTGACACCTCCATTGCACATGTCGTCCACGTTCTCTTTTGAAACGGCAGAGGCGGGAGGCGAGGTCTTTGCAGGTGATCGGGAAGGCTACTTCTACTCCCGCATATCCAACCCAACCCTCGACCTGCTGGAGAAACGGGTTGCATCTCTGGAAGGTGCCGAGGCTGGGCTGGCGCTCGCCTCGGGCATGGGCGCCATCACATCGACGCTTTGGACGCTTCTCAGCCCGGGCGATGAGCTTCTTGTCGATCAAACGCTTTACGGCTGCACATTTGCATTCATGAACCATGGGCTTGCCAAGTTTGGCGTTCAAGTCACGCATGTGGATATGACCCAGCTAGAACTGGTTGCGGCGGCGATCTCTAACAAGACCAAGGTGGTCTATTTTGAAACACCGGCCAACCCGAATATGCGTCTCGTCGATATCGCGGCAATTTCGGAGATCGCCCACACACAACGGGCAACCGTCGTTGTTGATAACACCTATGCCACACCCTACCTGACGCGGCCCATCGAGTTTGGGGCGGACCTCGTCGTGCATTCGGCGACGAAGTATCTGGGCGGACATGGCGATCTTGTCGCTGGGCTTGTTGCCGGACGCGCCGAGGCCATCGCCGAGATCCGACTTAAGGGCATGAAAGACATGACCGGTGCTGTGATGGCACCAATGAACGCGCTCCTCGTGCAGCGTGGCTTGAAGACTCTGGCTCTTCGGATGGAACGGCACTCGGAAACGGCGCAACACGTCGCCGAATGGCTCTCCATGCAGCCGCGCGTTGCCTCGATCAGCTACCCAGGCTTGCCGGAGTTTTCGCAGTTTGAACTTGCGCAACGCCAAATGGCGCGCCCGGGCGGGATGATTGCATTTGAGATGGCGGGGGGCATCTCAGCAGGCAGGGCATTGATGAACCGGCTCAAAATGATCCAGCGAGCCGTTTCACTCGGGGACGCGGAGACGTTGATCCAGCATCCGGCCTCGATGACCCACTCGACCTACAGCCCAGAGGAGCGCGCGGCGCATGGCATCAGCGATGGGCTGGTTCGTCTCTCCATTGGGCTTGAGGACGCGGAAGACATTCTGGCCGACTTGGAGCAAGCGATGGCTGACACCCATATGGCTGTGGCAGTCTGATGCTTGATTCAACATCTCTTCCTCCAAAGGCCGCCATGTCGCTTTCCATTAGTATCGGACCAAACATCCGAAAATCTGCCTACTTCGATGCCACCATTCGGGATGGTGTGCAAAGTTTCTCAGTTTACAATCACATGCTTATTCCGAGCCATTATGGCGATCCTGACGCGGAGTATGATCGTTTGCTCAACGGCGTTGCGCAGTGGGATGTTGCCGCACAGCGGCAAGTTCAACTACAAGGGCCCGACGCTGGGAAACTGGCGCAGTATCTGACACCAAGAAACCTTGCAAAGACGCGCGTTGGTCAAGGCCGTTATGTGCCGCTTTGCGACTACGATGGTTGGCTGATCAACGATCCAGTTCTCTTGAAATTGTCAGATCAGACGTATTGGCTCTCTGTCGCCGACAGTGACGTTCACTTGTGGGCCGCGGCAATCGCAAACGAAAAAGGCTGGGATGCCACTGTCAGCGAACCAGACGTGTCTCCGATGGCAATACAAGGACCAAAGGCTGTCCATGTTGCCGAGGCGCTGTTTGGAGCTGCCGCAGTAAATCTCAAGTTCTTCGGATTTATCGAGACGTCGGTTGACGGCATTCCTGTTGTACTGGCGCGGTCTGGATGGTCGAAACAAGGCGGGTACGAGCTTTATCTAAGGGATCGTAGCAAAGGCACAGCGCTTTGGGACATTGTGAACGAGGCCGGTCAGCCCTTTGGCATCGGTCCCGGTGCACCCAATGATGTTGAGCGACTTGAAAGTGGGCTTGTCTCCTATGGTGCGGACATTCGTTGGCAGGACTGGCGTGCCACTCCATTTGAAATAGGACTTGGATCACTCGTCGACCTTAAATCTGAGCACGAGTTTGTTGGGCGCGCCGCCCTCGAAGCGATGGCTGCAAGAGGGCCACAAAGGAAGCGGGTCGGATTTGTTCTGGATGGATCCCCCGCGTTTCCTGGTCATCCCTGCCCGGTCACAGGCAATGGCAAAGACATTGGCTATGTCAGCGAATTCGCGTTCTCGAAGCGTTTGGGGAAAACAATCGGCGTGGGTTTGGTCGATGCTTCCGTATCGGAAAAAGAGACCAAGTTGACCGTTGCAACCGATAGCGGACCAGTTGCTGCCCGTTTCCACAGAATTCCATTTGTGTGAGGCGCTGGCGTATGGACCTTGATCCACATCTCAAGACGGTCGAGCAGCGGCTCCTCTGGCTCAGCCACTGGATGATCCACAACGCCAACCATATCCGTCCAAAAGCGGATGGCATCAAAGTCGGCGGACATCAGGCAAGCTCCGCCTCCATGGTTTCGATTATGACGGCGCTATACTTCTCGGTACTGCGGCCGGAGGATCGTGTCGCCGTCAAACCCCATGCCAGCCCGGTCTTCCATGCCATGCAGTATCTGATGGGCAATCTTGACCGCGCCCGCATGGAGAATTTTCGCGGGCTTGGCGGCGTGCAAAGCTATCCGTCGCGGACCAAGGATGTGGACGACGTTGATTTCTCGACCGGCTCGGTTGGACTGGGGGTCGCGATCACGTCCATGGCGTCGCTGGTGCAGGATTTCATACAGGCCAAAGACTGGGGGGCTGATCTGGACACCGGGCGCATGGTTGCGCTGGTCGGGGATGCCGAACTTGATGAGGGCAACATTTATGAGGCGCTTCAGGAAGGTTGGAAGAACGACCTTCGGAATTGCTGGTGGATCATTGATTACAACCGCCAATCTCTGGACGGGATCGTCCGCGAGGGTTTGTTCGAGCGGGTCGAGAAAACCTTCCACGCCTTTGGCTGGGACGTCATTCGCGTGAAACACGGTGCCTTGCAGAAGGCAGCGTTCAAAGAACCCGGCGGTGAGACCCTGCGCGACTGGATCGATGCTTGTCCCAATCAGGAATACAGCGCCCTGACATATCAGGGCGGAGCGGTATGGCGAAAACGGCTTCTTGATGATTTGGGTGACCAAGGTCCCGTCAGCGCTCTTATCGAAAAGCGCAGCGACACTGCGCTTGCCGACCTGATGGAGAACCTCGGCGGCAATTGTGTGGAGACCATGGCCGAGACCTTCGCAGGCATAGACCATGACCTCCCTGTTTGCGTCCTCGCCTATACGATCAAGGGCTGGGGAACGCCCATTGCCGGTCACAAAGACAACCACGGCGGGCTGATGACGAAAGCCCAGATGTCGGACTGGCAGGCGGCGATGGGTGTGAAGCAGGGAGAGGAATGGGAGCCACTGGCAACAGTTGAGGACAAGACCACATTCCAGCGCTTTTTGGATGAGGTGCCGTTCTTCGCCAAAGGCCCCCGCCGCTACGAGGACGATGTACTGCCGGTCCCCAAGATCGAAGTCGCGGTCGATAAAGACATCTCGACGCAAACAGCGTTCGGCAAGATCCTTGATGATCTGGCCAAGGGTGACAGCGCGCTGGCAAAACGGATTATGACCACGTCGCCCGATGTGACCGGCACAACAAGCCTTGGCCCCTGGGTCAACCGGCGCAAGCTTTTTGCCCGCACCGAAATGGCCGATGCGTTTATCGAGCAGCGCATCCCCTCGACCGCGAAGTGGAACTTCGCCCCCGAGGGCCAGCACCTCGAACTCGGCATCGCCGAGATGAACCTCTTCCTGTTGTTGGGTGCTGGGGGCCTGTCTCATGCGCTGTTTGGAAAGCGTCTGATCCCGATTGGAACGGTCTATGACCCGTTTGTGCATCGCGGCCTCGATGCGCTGAACTACGCCTGCTATCAGGATGCGCGGTTTATCATTGTGGGCACACCATCGGGTGTGACGCTGGCCCCTGAAGGCGGCGCGCACCAGTCTATTGGCACGCCGCTGACAGGCATGTCACAGGACGGTCTTGCCAGTTTCGAGCCTGCCTTTGCCGATGAGCTTGCTGTCATCATGGCATGGGCTTTTGACTACCTGCAGCGGGACGGTGGCGCTGATCCGGATGAACGCACCTGGCTGAGAGACGAAACCGGCGGCTCAGTCTATTTGCGTTTGACCACTGCACCGTTGGAACAGCCCGGCAAACGCGCGGATGACGCTTTCCGCCAAGGCGCAATTGACGGGGCCTATTGGCTGAGAAAGCCGGGCCCGAATTGTGACGTGGTCATCGCGTATCAGGGCGCGGTCGCTCAAGAGGCCATCGCGGCCGCCGGACAATTGTCGGAAGCGCGGCGCGACGTCGGCGTTCTTGCGGTGACATCGTCCGACCGTCTGAACGCAGGCTGGACCGCCGCCCAACGGGCACGGGCCCGCGGCAACGCGGCAGCCACATCGCATGTCGAACGTTTGTTTGCCGACCTGCCTGCCCATTGCGCCATCGCGACGGTTCTTGACGGGCATCCCGCAACGCTCGCCTGGCTTGGGTCGGTGTCTGGCCATCGTGCGATTTCGCTTGGCGTCGAACATTTTGGGCAGACAGGCAGCATTCAAGACCTTTACCGCCATTACGGCATCGACCGGACTGGCATTCTTACCGCAGTGAGCGGGCTTACCCGTGGACGGAGTGTCCCGATCAGGCGCGTGATCTAGCGCCGCCCCAAGGTCAAAGGCGGGCCCCTTTCCACCCGCCAGACCCTGGGCCCAAAAGCAAACCGCAGTCGGCGTGCCGGTCTGCAATGTCCAGCCCGCGCTGGCTGAACGCACGTGCGATGTCGCAGGGCGCGAACGGAGGCGCTTTGCACATCGCCCCATCTCAAGGAGCCACAGAAGCTCTGCCTTATCCGCCAACAAGGAGACAGTGATGAAAACAACAATACCTGAGGGTGCGAGAGCGCCCACAATTCTAGAGGCAACGATATCCCTGGTTGCCTTGATCATCGGGATCACGACGTCGATCCTGATCTACGGGCTTGATCCACACATTCCGATGGTGCTTGGCGTGATTGTCGCGTCGATCGTCGGGCTGCGCTGTGGCTTTTCCTGGACGAACATCCAGAACGGGATGGTGCGCGGGATCACCAACGCGATCCCCGCGGTCATCATCCTGCTTGTCGTTGGCATGTTGATCGGCATCTGGATCCTTGCCGGCGTTGTGCCAACGCTCATCTATTATGGCTTGCTGATCCTCTCACCTGCCATTTTCCTGCCGGCGACCCTTTTGATCTGTGCGGTGATTTCTTTGGCCACCGGGACCAGTTGGGGCACGACCGGGACAATCGGTGTTGCGCTTATGGGTGTCGGCGCTGGCCTGGGCATTCCGTTGCCGCTGGTGGCGGGCGCTGTCCTGTCCGGCGCGTATTTCGGGGACAAGATTTCGCCGCTTTCGGATACCACGAACATGGCGCCCGCAATGGCCGGGACGGACCTGTTCACTCACATTCGGCATATGAGTTACACAACCGGTGTCAGCTTCGCTATCACGCTGGTCATCGAAAGTGTCTTGTCATTCCGTTATGCCGCCGCAGAGGGCAATGTCGAGCGGGTCGAGACAATGCTCGCGACACTCGATGCAAACTACACAATCAATCCAGTTCTGTTTGTTGCGCCTTTGGTTGTTCTGGTGGTGTCGATCAAGAAAATCCCAGCAATACCGGGCATCACAGTCGGTGCTGTCGTCGGCGCGATCTTCGCTGCAGGCCTGCAGGGTGCCAGCTGGCCGGACATTCTTAACTCGGCGATGTATGGCGTTTCGTCTGAGACAGGCGGTAACGACGTCGACAACCTGCTAAGCCGAGGCGGGATGGACTCGATGACTTATACGATCAGCCTGACAATGATCGCATTGATGTTTGGTGGCGTGATGGAGCGTACCAACCAGCTCAAAGTTCTGGCAGATGCGATACTGGCCAGGGCGCAATCCTCCGGCAGCCTCATCACTGCAACCGCGCTGACGGGCGTTGGTTCCAACCTGGTTCTCTGCGATCAATACATGTCTATCGTGATGACCGGGCGGACATACGCAGAAGCCTATCGTGATCGGGGCCTGGCTCCAGAGAACTTATCTCGCGCAGTCGAAGACTCGGCGACCGTCACGGCAAACCTCGTTCCGTGGAACTCCGGTGGGGCCTATCAGGCCGCAACCCTTGGCGTGGCAACCATTGCCTATATGCCGTTCGCATTCTTCTGCTGGCTGTCTCCGATTGTGACGATCCTGTTTGGAGTCTTCGGCATCACAATCAAGCCGCTCAACGAAGAAGAGCGGGAAAAGAGCGAAGCACTCTCACGCGCCACGATCAGGGACGTGGCTGGATAGGCGAAATCGGCGCGTCGCAGGGGCCAAAGGTGGCCCCTGCTCCAAATTGTATGTGCCTCTATGTGCGCTTGGCACCAAGGACACAGGCTAGGCCTCTGAGCCAACCTCCTGAGCAATGCAGCATACTTGCTATGGAATTCGTTGAGGGCGGTGCATATCGGCCCAATCCTGCCATTCACTGATGGGCCAGGCTGTCGCGATAGCAACCAAGAAAGCCGACCTTCGCTGCAACTGCTCGATGTCAACATGCTAAAAGTCTGAAACGCGGTGCTTTGCCGCAGTTAAGCTCCGCTTACGGAATGACGGAAACTCGCCTTCGAGCGCCTCTTGGAGCAGACAAGGTGTATCGTGAACAGGTATGATTGCGGGCGGTTTTTGGGACTTACACCTGCCTGCCTGAACCATCACAGGTATCAGACTGCCTACGCTCAGGTAGATGTTTGTAGGAATTCGCTTTGTGTTTGGCGAGGGCGCGACATACCAACGGAGCACTCCAATAATGACGTCTAGGTAGAGGACTGAATATGTATTCCAATGCCGTAACCCGGACAATGGACCGTTCTGAACTAAAGACTGTGTTGTCTTGGGCATCCGACGAGGGTTGGAACCCGGGCGTATCCGATGCAGACGTTTTCCATGCAGCTGACGCGGGCGGTTTCTTTCTTACCTGCGTTGACGGCGCCCCGGTTGCTTCGGTGTCAGTGGTAAACCATGACTCAGAAAATTCGTTTCTGGGGCTCTACATCTGTCGCCCCGAATGGCGGGGCAAAGGGTTGGGCTTCGCGACCTGGCAATTCGGGATCAAGCACGCGGGATCGCGCTCTGTAGGTCTGGATGGTGTTCCGGAGCAAGAAAGCAACTACAGCAAATCTGGCTTTGTAAAGACCGGATCAAGTCTTAGGCACGAAGGTCGCCTGGGAGCGCGGAAGTCGCACAAGGTTCGATCGTTCGAGCGGAAAGACTTTTCCGCTCTTATGACTTTGGACGGTCGCGCCAACGGCTTCAAAAGATACAGGTTCCTGGAAGCATGGCTAACGGAAGAACTCGGCAAACGCGAAACGCGCGTTCTTGTGCAAGACGGAACTATCCGTGGCTTCGCAACCTGGCGTGCCTGCCGGGATGGAACCAAAATCGGTCCGATCATTGCCCCTGACCTTTCGGCTTCAGTTGAACTGATTTCGGACATTGCAGTGGTTCGATCAGATGGCCCGCTCATTATCGATGTCCCCGAGGAAAACGGCGAACTGCGACGTGAGCTGGAGAGCGCCGGATTCACCGTACCGTTTGTTACAGCAAGAATGTACCGAGGCAATGTCCCCGAAACGCGCCACACTCTACAGGCAATCGCAACTATGGAGCTTGGCTAAGCGCGGAGACTGATGATCCGCTTACTAAACGCAGGTGAGGTCGATAAGGGGCCGATGTTGTGACGACGCTTCGACGGGCGAGATTTGTACGTCTACTACGCCGATAAAGGTGGCCGTCCGCTGCGCTTCTGATCGATGTCTCCTGGCAGCCCGAAGCGGACCTTGGCTCTTGGCTCGCGGCGGCTTACCATCGCGCCAGACAAATGGGAGCAATAATGGAAATCGAGACTGTCCACTCCATCGCGTTCTTAATTGCAGGACTGGTGGCAGCGTCATCAGTCGATAGAATTCAGGAGAAATATGAAGGCGTTCGACCAGAGAGCGGAGCATTTTTTAAGGTGTTACAGTTTGTCTTTCTCACGTTACTGTGGCCTGCATTTCTAATCATGGGATTTCTCTACGGTAAGTCGGCGCACGATTCAAAGCGTGAACAAGTGATCGAACTTACGGGACGATGCGCGCTCGCATACGGGCTTCCGTTCATGGTGCTTTGGTTTGTGTTTTAGAGGAGCCGGCTCTGGGGATCCTTCCCCAGAGGGAGCCAATCTGACGGCGATAGACGGCAGGCAGCCCAATGCGGACATTCATCTTGGGCGCTCTGGCGACCGCTCCGCGCGACCATAGCCTTACTTCGCTGCGGCTGCGCTAAGGTCCGCTTCGACAATGCTTTCGGAATTGTTTTCAACAAATGCAAATATAGCACTTCCTCAGGTGCTATGAGGCTCATGCGCCCGCTGGCTTGTAGTAGGGCGACGCCTCAACTTAACATCAAGCATTCTCAACCACTGGAAACCATCGCAATGAACTACTTCCCAAAAAGGCGTAGGATAAAACTGGCCTGGATCACTTTTTTCGCTTTATTTTTTTCGTCGCCCGTTGTGGCACAAACAACTTGCGGTGCTTGCGATGCCGTCCCAACTTCTCTTGAAGACGACGCACGTATTTTCCGACAAAATATCGAAGCGGCGGATGTCGCACCAGCCGAGATTTTGCAACGCCAGTTTTCGGGCACCCTATGTGAACATTTTAGTTGCGGTCAGCTTGCCGAGGAACAAGCTAGCCGGTTCATAGATCGGCTGAACACGTCAAAACAGCAGGAACGGGATTCAAAACGTGCAGACATCAACACTTGGTTGGCAGCCGGTGCGTTCTTGGTGGGTTTGTTTGGCTTGCTAATTTCGTTGTTTGCTCTTTTTCGAGTTTCAAACAAAGGCGTAAGTACATGAAAGTATTCGCTTTAGCTCTGTCCCTCTTGGTTTTTTCGCCAAATATTGGCGAGGCACAAGCGCCTGGTGGAAGAGATGGGGGATGCTGTGGAGTTTCTGATGAAAACATTCTGGATGCGCGTAGGCTACTTCAGCAAATACCAAGAATATCAAAAGAGGAATTGAGTCTTCGAATGACTCTGGGCGAGGTATGCACTGCTTATGATTGTGGCTCGCTCAATGAAGAAGAAGCGAAGCGGGTTATCGCGGACAGCTTTGATCGTTCAAATGCAACATGGGATCGTTGGCAGAAAATTGGCCTTGCGCTCGTTGCTTTCGCGGGTCTTGGTCTGGGCATTCTCAACCGCTGGCGACCGGTTGCTTGAATGATCGCAGCAACGTCAACCAAATCTACTCCGTGACGAAAAAGGCGCTCATCCATTGATTGCGCACCACCGCTGAGAAGGCTTGCATTTTGCGGAGGATAGTCGGCATTGTCCGGGTGAAAATCTATCCCGGAGCACTTCGATAACACTGATGGCAACACTTCCATCAAGGCGTCCCAGTTTCGCTGCCTATCTTGTGATTTCAGTGGCTTCGCTTCGGGTGAAATGGACCCGGCAGCCGCCTTCAGCGCAAACACTGGGGCAAACCTGACCTCGAAATCGCTCTGATTCATCAAGCTCCTCCTCAAAAACTTGTGCTGAATACCCGCTTATATGTTTATCAGCTTTCGCTGCCTTCTGCTTCTCCACCTGGCACAGACAGCCCTTTCGCGGAGTTCCAACAGAAGACTTAGCTAGACAAACAATCCCTACAATTCACAGTATACTTCATAGACGAAATCGTAAAGACCCGAGAAGCCGATTGCATGGAAGAGCAATCGGATAAGTTACTCAGTTCATTCGCATTTGTTGTGCGCAGACGCCGAACTGAGCTTGGGCTTACTCAAGAAGAACTGGCCTACAGGGCTGGCGTTTCGATGCGATACATCTCTCTTCTAGAGACGCAAAAGCACCAACCTACCCTTGATACGATAAAGGGCCTCAGCAAAGGCCTCGAGACCACGATGACCACGCTTGTATCTGAAATCGAAGACCTGCTTCGCAAAGGCTAGCCTATTGAATTAAAGGCACTTTATTGATTCTCTGGGACAAATGGGCTTTGAGCTAGGGGCCGTTTCGTGACCCAAATAGCCATGTCGGGTGACGCGTTTCAACAACCAATGACCGGGGCCTTACCCGCACTTAGAAAACCCGCATGATGCGCAAGTCATGCACCCTTCGATCATTCGCATGTCGTAGCTGCCGCAGCTTGAACAGGCTTTGCCGCGCGGGGTGTCTAGCCCCACGACCTCGGCTTGCGGATCGGACTTCAGGCCCATGCCTTCACCTTCGATAAATCCGATTTGGATCATGTGCTGTTCGATCACGCCGCCGATGGCCGCGAGGATTGAGGGGATGTATTTGCCCTGCATCCAGGCCCCGCCGCGCGGGTCGAACACGGCCTTGAGTTCTTCGACCACAAACGACACGTCCCCGCCCCGCCGGAACACGGCGGAGATCATGCGGGTCAGCGCGACTGTCCAGGCAAAATGCTCCATGTTCTTGGAATTTATGAACACTTCGAACGGGCGGCGGTGGCCACCGATCACCAGGTCGTTGATCGTGATATAGAGCGCGTGCTCGCTGTCGGGCCACTTGACCTTGTAGGTGTTCCCCTCAAGCGAGCTTGGACGGTCGAGCGGTTCCGCCATGTAGATGACGTCGCCATGGGGCTGCATGGGTTCGGCGTCGTCGTTGGCCATGACGGGCGCTTCGGCGGGCTTCTCCTCAGCCACGGTCAGGACGGAACCTGTGACCGCGTTCGGGCGGTAGGTCGTACACCCTTTGCAGCCTGTGTCCCAGGCTTGCATATACACGTCCTTGAAGGCGTCGAAGCAGATGTCTTCGGGGCAGTTGATGGTCTTGGAGATCGACGAGTCGACCCACTTTTGGGCCGCGGCCTGCATTTTGACGTGGTCGCTGGGGGCGAGGGTTTGAGCGTTCACAAAGTAGTCGGGCAGCTCTGCATCGCCGAACTTGTCGCGCCACATTTGTACTGCGTAATCAACGACCTCCTCCTCCGTCCGGCTGCCATCTTTTTGGAGAACCTTGCGGGTGTAGGCATAGGCGAAGACGGGTTCGATCCCGGATGAGACGTTGCCTGCGTAGAGGCTAATCGTCCCGGTGGGCGCGATGGAAGTGAGGAGCGCGTTGCGGATGCCGTGTTCTGCGATGGCGTCACGCACGTCTTCGTCCATCACCTGCATCGTGCCACTGGCGAGGTAGCCTTCGGCATCGAACAGCGGGAAGGCGCCCTTTTCTTTCGCTAGCTCGACGGACGCGAGGTAGGAGGCGCGTGCGATGGCCTTGAGCCACGCTTCGGTCTGAGCCGCAGCTTCGTCTGAGCCATAGCGCAGACCCAGCATCAAAAGGGCGTCGGCCAGGCCGGTAACGCCGAGGCCGATGCGGCGTTTGGCGGCCGCTTCGCGCGCCTGTGCTTCGAGGGGGAAGCGTGAGGCGTCGACCACGTTGTCCATCATGCGGACGGCTGTGGCGACGAGGTCTGACAACGCCGCTTCATCCAATTC
Organism: Tateyamaria sp. ANG-S1; assembly: GCF_000814025.1. Taxonomy (GTDB): domain Bacteria; phylum Pseudomonadota; class Alphaproteobacteria; order Rhodobacterales; family Rhodobacteraceae; genus Tateyamaria. The sequence continues at coordinate 860,480 of NZ_JWLL01000003.1, forward strand.
CGCTGCTTCTTCAAAGGGTTGCGTAACCAGCCGGGCGAGGTTGATGGAGCCGAGGAGGCACGCGCCATAGGGCGGCAGGGGCTGTTCTCCGCAGGGGTTCGTGGCGGCGATGGTCTCGCAATAGTTCAGGTTGTTGGCAGCGTTGATGCGGTCGATGAAGATCACGCCGGGCTCGGCATAGTCGTAGGTTGAGCGCATGATGCCATTCCACAAGTCGCGGGCCTGAACGGTCTTGTAGACTGTCCCATCAAAGACCAGATCCCAAGACCCATCGGCCTTCACCGCTTCCATGAAGGCGTCGGTCACGAGGACGGAGACATTGAACATGCGCAGGCGGGCGGCGTCGGACTTTGCGGTGATGAAATCCTCGATGTCCGGGTGGTCGCAGCGCATGGTGGCCATCATCGCGCCGCGGCGGCTGCCTGCGGACATGATGGTACGGCACATCGCGTCCCAAACGTCCATAAAACTAAGGGGTCCGGAGGCGTCGGCGGCCACGCCTTTGACCCCTGCCCCCTTGGGCCGGATGGTCGAGAAATCGTAGCCGATGCCGCCGCCCTGCTGCATGGTCAGCGCCGCCTCTTTCAGCATCTCGAAGATGCCGCCCATGCTATCGGGGATCGTGCCCATGACGAAGCAGTTGAAGAGGGTGACGGAGCGTGCTGTCCCTGCCCCGGCGGTGATGCGGCCAGCGGGCAAAAACTTGAAATCTTCCAATGCTTTATAGAAGGTCTGCTCCCACTCAGCGGGGTCTTTTTCGACCGACGCGAGGTCGCGTGCGATGCGCCGCCAGCTGTCTTCGACCGTGACGTCGATGGGCGTGCCGTCGGCCTCCTTGAAGCGGTACTTCATGTCCCAGATCTGTTCGGCTATCGGCGCACTGAATGCAGACATCTCTTGGACCTTTCCCAGTTATCCACAGGCAGATGTGGAGAAAAACACAAAGCGTTGAGGCTTTCGCAAAGAGGACTACAATATACGCTACACTTTGGGTGTGGCAAGGATTCGAGATGGGTGGAAATACAGTAAATCTCATTAAGCTGTCCGTGGGCAGCGACAGCTATGAGGATCTGGTCGCGTGGCAGTCCACGAAACGGGCCCAGACCGCTGACGGCTATCCCCGCCATGTGACCCGTATGTGGCCCAAACGCGAGGCCGAGATACTAAATGGTGGGTCGATCTTCTGGGTTGTGAAGGGGGTGCTGACCTGTCGGCAGCGCATTCTGCGGCTGGATGAGGTGATTGGCAGCGACGGTATTCGGCGCTGTGCCATTGTGTCTGATCCGGAGTTGATCCGGGTGCAGTCGGCGCTCAAGCGGCCGTTTCAGGGATGGCGGTATCTGAAGCCCGAAGACAGCCCGCCGGACCTGCCGAAAGGGCGGGAGCGGGAGGAGCCGCTGCCGGTCGAACTGAACCGGGCGCTGGCCGAGATCGGGGTTCTTTGAGGCGAAAGGTTAACGCACCGTGCTGTGCATGTTTCGCGCCAGATTTTGCGAAACTGCATATTTTCGCTCTGAAACTGCGCGTTTTGGCCCCTTCCAAAACACCCGTTTTCAGCCGGTTTTGGGCAAACTGCACATTTTGAAGCGCAAATTGCGTGTTTTCGTCTACGGGCACCCGTTCAGACATCGTTAACACGCGCCCGGCGTTCATGTTTGCGCGGGCGCGTTCACTCTTTGGCAAGACTTGGCCTTCAGTCGGCCCCGAGCCGATCCAGCAGCGTGGCCAGCACCGCGCGGTCCGCATCCGTGACCTCGGCCACGCGGCTACGCCACAGCGTCGCCTGACTGGCGAGGATCAGGCCGTCGCTCAGGATCTTGAGGTGGTTGGCGCGCAACGTATCGCCGGATGAGGTGATGTCGGCGATGGCCTCTGCCGTCTCGTTCGCCACCGTGCCTTCGGTTGCGCCCTGACTGTCGACAAGGGCGTAGTCGGCCACGCCTGCGTCCCGCAGGAAGTCACGCACAAGCCGGTGGTACTTGGTGGCGATGCGCAGGCGGAAGCCGTGGGCCGCGCGAAAGGCGGCAGCGGCGGCGTCCAGATCATCGGTCAGGTCCACGTCGATCCACGCCTTGGGCACGGCCAGCACGAGGTCAGCGTGACCAAAGCCCATTTCAGCCATCGGTTCGACCTGTTGTTCCCAGAGCGGCAGTTTGTCGTGGATCAGGTCGGTGCCGGTGACGCCAAGGTGGATGCGCCCGGCGGCGAGTTCGCGCGGCACTTCCCCGGCAGAGAGCAGCACGAGCGCGACACCGTCGATGCCCTCCACTGCGCCCGCATATTCACGGTCTGATCCGGTGCGCATCAGTGTAACGCCGCGCTTTTCGAACCACTGGAACGTCTTGTCCATGAGCCGCCCCTTGGACGGCACGCCGAGCTTGATCATGCTGTGCCCTCCAACTCGTCCATCAGGCCGGGGCGGATGACGGCCCCTACGGCTGGGATTTCCTGGCCTTGGCCAAGACGGCGGGTGAGCGCGTCGTAGCGCCCGCCGGAGGCGACGGGGGGCAGGTCGGGGCGCTGTTCGGCGTAAAAGCCGAAGACGAAGCCGTCGTAGTACTCCATCGAGGTGCGGCCAAAGCTCGCCTCGAATTCGAGATTGTCGACGTCGATGCCGCGAGCGGAAAGGGCTTCGGCCCGTGCGTCGATCCGTTTGACGGCGGGGCGTAGGGCGGGAAGGTCGGCGCAGAGCGTGTGCATCTGGGCCAGCGCGAAGGGCAGCGTTTCGCGGACGTTGAGCAGTGCGTCGAGGCTGTCCATTTGCGCGCCCGAGAGCGGCGGTTCGGCGGCGTCCGCTTGAAGCGCTGCGATACGCGCGTCGATTTCGGACTGGCGGCGCAGGCCGGTCAGGGGCGCGTCGGTTGCGGCCTTGCCTGCGAGCAGGGCAGCGCGGGTTTCCGGCACGGGGCTGCGGCCCGAGAAGCGGTCGAGCAGCGCGCGGAAGCGGCGGGGGCGCCAGATGTGGCGGCGGAGCGCGGCCTTGCGCCTTTCCGATGTGTCGAGGCCATCAACGGCGGCCATGAGGATGCCGATGTCGCCCGTGGCGGCGCGCAGGTTCAGCGGGCTGACGGCGTCGGCGATCAGGGCGAAGACCTCGGCATCCGCTGCCGCAGGGTCGGTGCCGTCAAAGAGCTCGTAGCCCACTTGCAGGTATTCGTTGGCGCGGTCAGGGTCGTCCTCCTGCCTCCGAAACACCTTGCCCGCATAGGTGTAGCGGGCGGGGTCGGCGCCGTTTGCCATGTGCATCTGCACGACCGGCACGGTGAAGTCCGGGCGCAGCATTTGCTCGCCGCGCAGGGCGTCGGAGGTGACGTAGGCGCGGGCGCGAATATCCTCGCCATAAAGGTCGAGCAGCAGGTCCGCCGGTTGCAGGATCGGCGGTTTGACCAGCTGCGCGCCCGCCGCGATGAAGCGGTCGCGCAGGGCGTGAGCCCGCTCGCGTGCTTGGGTCATTGGTTCAGGATCTCCTGCACCTTGGCGAGCATCTGATCGCGCGGCACTTCGAACTGGCTTGGGTTTTCGGCCCATTCTTCGTGCGTTGCCGTCTCGGCGATCTTGGCGCCGAGGTAGAGGTCCTTGATCTGGACGACGCCGCGGTCCTTTTCGTCGCCGCCTTCGATGATGGCGATGGGGGCGTTGCGCTTGTCAGCGTATTTGAGCTGGTTGCCGAAGTTTTTCGGGTTGCCGAGGTAGACCTCGGCCCGGATGCCTGCGCTGCGCAGTTCGGCGACCATGGCCTGGTAGTCGGCCATGCGGTCGCGGTCCATGACGGTGACGACCACGGGGCCTTGTTCGGTGGTGCCGATGCGGTTGGTGGCGCGCAGGGCGGCCAGCAGCCGGTCGACGCCGATGGAGACGCCTGTGGCGGGGACTTCCTGCCCGGTGAAGCGCTTGACCAGATCGTCGTAGCGTCCCCCGCCCGCGACGGAGCCGAACTGGACCGTCTGGCCCTTTTCGTTCTGGACGTCGAAGGTGAGTTCGGCTTCGTAGACGGGGCCGGTGTAGTAGCCGAGGCCGCGCACGACGGAGGGGTCAACCAAGATTCGATCAGCCCGGTACCCTTGTGAAAACAAAAGCTTACATATCTGGTGTAGCTCAGAGACACCTTGCATTCCGATTTCAGACCGATCCACAAGCGCAGAAAGCAGATTTAAGGTATCATAGTTGGGGTTTTGCCCGCCCTTGGTGGGCAAGTAGTCCCTTGCCCCTTCAATCTTATCGCTTTCATTCAAGTTCTCTCGAATTCGTTCGTTGGCTTCCAGTGTCACAATACCAATTTCAAGGAAATCGATTATTGGTGTGATTTGCCGTTCGCTTAGGCCAGCACCTTTCGTGAAGTCTCCACTTTCATCCTTGCGTCCCCCACCGAGCAGTGCCCTCACACCATCAAGCCCAAGCCTGTCGAGCTTGTCGATGGCGCGCAAAACGATGCCGCGTTCGGCTTCCTTGTCGTCACCGGCGAGGCCTGCGACCTCCATCACACCGTTCAGCACTTTGCGGTTGTTGATACGGATCACGTAGTCGCCGCGCTGGATGCCTACCGCTTCGAGCGTGTCGGACAGCATCGCGCAAATCTCGGCATCCGCGGCCATGGAAGCCGTGCCCACCGTGTCCGCATCACATTGATAGAACTGCCGAAACCGCCCCGGCCCCGGCTTTTCATTGCGCCAGACCGGCCCCATCGTGTAGCGGCGATAGGGGTTGGGCAGGTCGTTGCGGTGCTGGGCGTAGACGCGGGCCAGCGGCGCCGTCATGTCATAGCGCAGGGCAAGCCAGTCGCCGTCTTCCTCCTGCCAAGCGAAGACCCCTTCGTTCGGGCGGTCCACGTCGGGCAGGAACTTGCCCAGCGCCTCGACCGTTTCCACGGCACTGGATTCGAGTGCGTCAAACCCGTAGCGATGATACACCCCGGCGATCTTTTGCAGCATCTCGGCCCGGTCGGTGACGTCGGTGCCGAAATAGTCGCGGAACCCCTTGGGCGTTTGCGCCTTGGGGCGGGAGGTTTTCTTGGGCTTGGCCATGGTGGCGCTCCGGGTTTGCGTTCGGGCGCGGGATACCGCAGGCATGGGGGCTGGGCAAGCGGGGCTTGAGGTGGCAGGAGGGGGATATGGAAAAGCTGGAAGAAGAGATCGCGCATTTGCAGCGGACCGTGGACGAGCTGTCGGACGTGGTGGCGCGGCAGGAGACCGAGATTGCCCTGCTGACCCGGCGCGTGCAGATGCTGATGGAGCGTGAAGCGCAGCGCGAGGCGGATGGCGGCGGTGGTGTCGTGATCGGGGATGAACGGCCACCGCACTATTGAGGTGGACGGCGTCTTGGCTGAGCGGCCCTTCGGGGAGGATTTTTTTGAAACAGGGAAGATGCGGACCGTGGCGCTCGCCCTGTCAACGTGGGGAAAGGCAGGGTGGTCCAGCCCTTGATCGCAATGGACCAAGGGCCTTCCCCGTTTACACCGGTTTGCATCCCTGCTCCCGGTGCGCCCTTACCAAAGGCGATTAACCTTAATGATTGTTGAACAGGGTCTGTCTTCCCTGTTTCAAAAAAATCCTCTCCGAAGGGTCGGGATGCAAAAAGCGCAGACCTCAGGGTGTCTTGAGTGACGCCGCCAGAACCACCCCGTCATACAAGAGCATGTCCGCCCAGCGCCCGTTGTCGGTAAAGTTCTCGTAGGCGCTGATGAACGTCGTGTTCCGTGACAGGCGGTCGATGCGACCGCTGCAAGGCTTGTTGCGCCCCACATTGCACACCTTGCGCTTCAGCTTTTCATAAGCTTCGTCGGTGGTCGAGTAGGGATACTCCTCCGCGGGCAGGCCGTAGCGGAGTTGTTCGTGGAAGGCGGGTTCACCGAAGAGCGCGAGTGCTGCAGTGAACTGGCGGGGGCAATTGTCGGCAAAGCCCGTCACGTAGAAGGTACGTGGTGCAGTGCTGTCGGGGGCTGTGTCGTAGAGCACGTAGCCGCGGCCCTTGCCTGCGGCCTTGTCCACCACCGCGCCCGATCTTGCCGGTGTTGCGTCGCAATTGCGCGCGATTTGCCCGAAGGGCACCATCATGCCGGGTGCCACATCCATGGCGTCTGGACCATTGCGCGGCGTGTTTCGAGGGCCGCCGAAGAGGCGGCGGCGCTTTTCCGGCTCGACCAGCGCGTCGGGGGAGACGGCGGCTGTGACGACAGGTTCTGCGTCAGCTTCGGTGTCCGTTTGCGGGTCGGCCCCTGCGGTGATCGCATCTTGGCCTTTCAGTGGTTGTGGGTCCGCATCTGAATGCGATGCGCGGCGCAGCCAGCCGAAGAGACCGCGCGAGCCGGGCTCTGCCGGTTTTACCGCGGCGTCAGGCCCGGCGCTTGCAAGCCCTTCGGACGGGGCTGGTTCGGCAGGCGGCGCTCCGTCTGTGTCTGATACCGTGGCGTCAGCGTCGATCTGGTCAGGGTTGGGCGCAGGTGCTTGTGCGTTTTCGTCCGCGCCATTGGTCGGGTCACGGAAGAGGCCGGACAGAACGCTGTCCTCGCGCGCGAGCTCTTCTTCGGTTGGCAGGACGTTGGCACCCGGTTCAGGGGGCAGAACAGCACCGGCTGACACGCGGTCGATGCCGCGGAGCGGATCGCCACAGGCCCCGAGGAGAACCAACAAGGCGCAGGCCGACAGCGTTCGCATCACGCGCATATCCCCCCTGAACTTATCCACATCCCGGCGCCGGTTTTATCCCCAAGACGCCATGACGTCCAGTCGGGGGGCCGTTGGCGTCAGAGGTCCTGCACCTCGACCACGCCAGAGAGGGATTTGATCGCGCCCTTGATCTGGGGCGTCACGGGGAATTCTGCGCCAAGGTCCATCTCGACCTCGCCCGGCAGGCTGTCGTCCATCAGGCAGACCGTGATCGGGCCGCGCCCTGCGCCCTTGGCTGTGTTGGCCGCCCCTTCGAGGACCGTAGCGACCGAGGCGAGCGCGGTGGGCGCTTCGACAAAGATGCGCAGGCCCATGCCGCCGACATCGGCCACTGCCGTGTCCACCGGGGCGACGGAGCGACCCAGCAGCTTGAGCTGGTCGCTTTCCATCGTTGCCTCGACCGTGACGATGACCTTGGCACCGGTTTCTAGGTGATCCTGCGATTTTTCGAGGCTTTCGGAGAAGAGCGTGACCTCGTAGGCGCCTGTGGTATCGGACATCTGGCAGAAGGCGAAGCGGTTGCCCTTGGCCGATTTACGCACCTGCAGCCCTGCCACCACGCCTGCGAGCTTGGCCACGAGCGGCTGGGTTTCGGCCTTGGCCGTGACCTCGTCCAGCGTGATCACGCCTTTGCGCTTAAGTGGGCCCATGTAGTCGTCGAGCGGGTGGCCGGAGAGGTAGAAGCCGACGGCCTTATGCTCTTCGCCCAGACGTTCGGCGGGCAACCAGTCGTCAAGCGGCAGGAGGCGGGGTTCCGGCAGGTCGTCACCAGCCTCGCCGAAGAGCGAGACTTGATTGGAGTTTTTCTGGTCGTGCACCGCTGCCGAATAGGCGCTGAGCGCGTCCAAAGCGTCAAAGACGCGGCGGCGGTTGGGGTCGAGTTGGTCGAAGGCGCCTGCGCGAGCCAGCATTTCGAGTGGGCGTTTGCCGACCTTCTTCAGATCCACGCGGCGGGCGAAGTCGAAGAGGTTGACGAAGGGTTTGTCGGCCCGCGCCTCTTGCACCAGCCGCATGGCTTCGACGCCCACGTTTTTCAGCGCGCCCAGCGCATAGACCAGCGCGCCGTCGACCACTTTGAACGTTGCATCGGAGCGGTTCACGCAAGGCGGCACCCAGGGCAGGTCGAGGCCCTTGCGCACCTCTTCGAAATAAACGGCCAGCTTGTCCGTCAGGTGGATATCGCAGTTCATCACACCGGCCATGAACTCGACCGGGTGGTTCGCCTTGAGCCATGCCGTTTGGTAGCTAACCACGGCGTAGGCGGCGGCGTGGGACTTGTTGAAGCCGTAGTTCGCGAACTTGTCGAGGAGGTGCCAGACTTCCAGCGCCTTGTCCTCGTCCACGCCGTTTTCCTTGGAGCCCGCAAGGAATTTGGGGCGTTCGGCGTCCATGGCTTCCTGGATTTTCTTACCCATGGCGCGGCGGAGAAGGTCGGCGCCGCCAAGGGAATAGCCCGCCATTTCCTGCGCGATCTGCATCACCTGTTCCTGGTAGACGATGATGCCTTGGGTCTCGTCCAGGATATGGTCGATGGAGGGGTGTAGGGTGTCGCGTTCCGACAGCCCGTTTTTCACCTCGCAGAACTTCGGGATGTTCTCCATCGGGCCGGGGCGATAAAGCGCCACGAGGGCGATGATGTCCTCGATACAGTCGGGCTTCATCCGCTTAAGCGCATCGATCATGCCCGAGCTTTCCACCTGGAACACGGCGACCGTTTTGCCTGCGGCGTAGAGTTTGTAGGACGCTTCGTCCGTCAGTGGGATGCCGCCGATGTCATTCTCCATTCCATCCGCAGGCGTATAGAGTTCCGTGCCGTCGGCGGCGATGTGTAACTTGCGGCCCGAGCCGAGGATTTGTTCGACGGCGTTTTGGATCACCGTCAGGGTTTTCAGGCCGAGGAAATCGAATTTGACGAGGCCCGCCTGTTCCACCCATTTCATGTTGAACTGGGTGGCGGGCATGTCGGAACGCGGGTCCTGGTAGAGCGGCACCAGCGCGTCGAGCGGACGGTCCCCGATCACCACACCCGCGGCGTGGGTTGAGGCATTTCTGAGCAGCCCCTCGACCTGTTGGCCGTAGGTCAGGAGGCGGTCCACCACCTCTTCGTTCCGCGCCTCTTCGCGCAGGCGTGGTTCATCCTTCAGCGCCTTTTCGATGCTGACGGGTTTGACCCCCTCGACCGGGATGAGTTTCGACAGCCGGTCCACCTGGCCGTAGGGCATTTGCAGCACGCGCCCTATGTCGCGCACGGCGGCCTTGGACAAAAGCGCGCCGAAGGTGATGATCTGGCCCACCTTGTCACGCCCGTATTTCTCCTGCACGTAGCGGATCACTTCCTCGCGCCGGTCCATGCAGAAGTCGATGTCGAAGTCGGGCATGGAGACCCGTTCGGGGTTGAGGAACCGTTCAAAGAGGAGCGCGTAGCGGAGGGGGTCGAGGTCGGTGATCGTCAGCGCGTAGGCCACGAGGCTGCCCGCACCGGAGCCCCGTCCGGGCCCTACCGGGATGTCGTGATCCTTGGCCCATTTGATGAAGTCGGCCACGATCAGGAAGTAGCCGGGGAAGCCCATGCCCTCGATGATATCGAGTTCGAAATCGAGGCGCTTTTGGTATTCTTCGACCGATGTGGCGTGCGGGATGACCTTGAGCCGTTCCTGCAGGCCCTCGTTGGACTGGCGGCGCAGTTCTTCGACCTCGTCATCCGCGAATTTGGGCAGGATCGGGTCGCGGCGATACGCCATGAAGGCGCAACGCTGCGCAATCTCGACCGTGTTTTCAATGGCTTCCGGCAGATCGGCGAAGAGCGTCACCATCTCGGCCTGAGATTTGAAATAGTGCTGGGCCGTCAAGCGGCGGCGCGGTTCCTGTTGGTCGACATAGGCCCCCTCAGCGATGCAGATCAGCGCGTCGTGGCTTTCATACATGTCCGGTTTGGGGAAATAGACGTCGTTGGTGGCAACCAGCGGCAGGTCCATGGCATAGGCCATTTCGATCAGCGGGCGCTCTGTCAGACGTTCGGCCTCGGGCTGACCACCCTCGCCCGGATGGCGCTGCAACTCGACATAGAGGCGGTCAGCAAAGATGTCCTTGAGCCGTTCCATGAGGGTCTGGGCAGCCGGCACCTGCCCCGTCTGCAACAGCATCCCGACGGGGCCGTCTGGACCTCCGGTCAGGCAAATCACGTCCGCCGAATGGCCCGCCAGTTCCTCGACAGTGACATGTGGCAGTTCGGAACCGTCGCGCAGGTAGAGGCACGAGTTCAGCTTCATCAGGTTTTCGTACCCCGCCTCGGTCTGCGCCAGCAGCACCAATGACGCGGGATCGCGGGGCCGTTCGCCGGGGCGCGGGGTCACATATTGCAGATCGACCTGGCAGCCGATGATGGGCTGCACCCCTGCCCCAGCCATGCCGACCGAGAACTCCAAAGCGGCGAACATGTTGTTTGTGTCGGTCAGCGCGATGGCGGGCATGCCTGCATCCCGCACGACGCCGGGCAGCTTCTTCAGGCGCATCGCGCCCTCAAGCAGCGAGTATTCGGAGTGGGTGCGCAGGTGAATGAATCGGGGGGCGTTGGTCATGGGGTCCACGATATGTCGTGGCGCGCCGCACGGAAAGCCCCACAAGATGTTATCCACAGGCTATAAGTTAGCTATTTAGCTAAGTGTCTTGACTCGAATCGCGCCACTCCAATACTTAGTCACATGACTAACCAAATCGACAGGTTCTTCAGCGCACTCTCCGACCCCACCCGCCGGGCGGTGGTCGAACAGCTGATCGACGGCCCTGCTGCCGTCAGCGCGCTGCATGACGGGCACGCCATGGCGCTGCCGACATTCATGAAGCACCTCAAGGTGATGGAAGACAGCGGGTTGGTCACAAGCACCAAGAAAGGGCGCGTGCGCACCTATCAAATGCGCCAGGATGCTCTGCGCGCCGGGGCCGACTGGCTGAACGCGCACCGGACGATGTGGGAGGCGCGGATGGACCGCCTGTCCCGCCTTGCCGACCACATGGAAAGGACACGATCATGAGCACCGATACCGGACATTTCGACCTCAGCCGCACCATGCCGCTGACGCCGGACCGGCTGTGGCACCTGCTGACCGACGGCCAGATGCGCGAGGCCTGGGGCGCCCCTGAGGAAGGCATGGTGCTGATCATGGACAAATCCGATTTCCGCGTGGGCGGCCATGAAACGCACCGCTGCGGGCCTGCGGACAACCCCGAATTCACGGTGGATACGCGCTGGTACAGGATCGACGGACCGCACGACGCGGCCTTTACCGAGACAGTCATTACCGGCGGGGCCGCCATCGCGACAACTCTGGTCACCTACCGGGTGACGGCGGACGGGACGGGATCGCGCCTCGACGTTTCGGTCGCGGTGTCGTCCTTCACCGGGCCGGACGCGGATGGCGAGTTCATGGCGGGCTGGGAGGCCGGGTTGGCCAACCTTGAGGCACTGGCCACCAAGATGGCGGCGTAACCGCCCGGCCCGCTTGCCTTTGCCTGCCCGCCTGCCCTACCTTACCCGCTGACAGCCCGCCCTTCGGTCTACGCCGCATCGACCGAGGGGCCGTATCAGGGGCGTTGGTACCGCGGCAGGCACATATAACATGCGCACGACCTTTCTTCTGAACGGAAGCGAGATCACGGCGGACACTTCCCCGACTACGACACTTCTGGACTGGCTGCGAGACCGCCCCGGCCTGACCGGCACCAAGGAAGGCTGCAACGAGGGCGATTGCGGCGCCTGTTCGGTCATGGTGACGGATCAGGCTGGCGCACGGGCGCTGAATGCCTGCATCCTGTTCATGCCGCAGCTTGAGGGCAAGGCGATCCGCACGGTCGAGGGGATCGCCGCGCCGGACGGCACGTTGCACCCTGTCCAGCAGGCGATGATCGAGCACCATGGCAGCCAATGCGGCTTCTGCACGCCGGGGTTCATCACGACGATGGCGACGGCGCACCTGAACGGCGAGACGGACCATGACACGGCCCTTGCGGGCAACCTTTGCCGTTGCACGGGCTACGCGCCCATTATACGCGCCGCCAAGGCCGCTGAAACAGCGCCGGTCCCCGATCATGTAAACGACACTCCCCTTCTTCTGACTGAAAATACCACGGGGGAGGCTCCAACGGAGCCGGGGGCAGAGCCCCCAACAACGCCCGAGGCCCTCGCCACGTGGATGAATGAAAATCCCGGCGGCACGCTTATTGCAGGAGCCACGGATGTGGGCCTGTGGGTGACGAAGGATTTCCGCGACCTCGGGCCGGTGGCCTTTTTGAACCGCATTCCCGCGCTGAGTGGTGTTGAGGTCGGCGAAGACGAGATACGGATTGGTGCGGCGACGACGCTGACCGATCTGCATGATGTCATGGCCGAGCATCACCCCGCCTTTGCAGAGTTGATCCGCCGCTATGGCTCCGTCCAGGTGCGCAATGCGGCGACGATTGGCGGCAATATCGCCAACGGCTCGCCTATCGGAGATGGTTCGCCCGCGCTGATTGCGCTTGGGGCCACGCTGCATTTGCGGTCCGTCGATGGTGTGCGAGAGATGCCGATTGAGGACTTCTTCATCGACTATGGCAAGCAGGACCGTGCGGAGAACGAGTTTGTGGAAGCTATCACGATCCCGCGCGGGCCGGATCATCTGCGCTGCTACAAGCTGTCGAAACGGTTCGATCAGGATATCTCGGCCGTCTGCGGTTGCTTTTGGATCGACGTCGAGGACGGAGAAGTGCGCGAGGTGCGCCTCGCCTTTGGCGGGATGGCTGGCACGCCCAAGCGGGCGAAGCGAGCCGAGGCTGCGCTGCGCGGCATGCCTTGGACCGATGCGACCGTGGCAAGCGCCATGCAGGCGATGACACGGGATTTCACGCCGATGTCGGATATGCGGGCCTCTGCCCAGTACCGGATGGAGGCGGCGCAGAACATGCTGCTGCGTGCATGGCTTGAAGATCAGGGGCAGGCCACGAATGTGTTGGAGGTGCGGGCATGACAGTCGCAAAACCTCTGCCCCACGATGCCGCTCATCTGCATGTGACCGGGGCCGCGCGTTATGTGGACGATATACCCAGCCCGACGGGTACTTTGCATCTGGCTTTTGGCATCAGTGACGTCGCCCGCGGGCAGATCACGGCGATGGATTTGGAGGCTGTGCGAGCTGCGGATGGCGTCGTCGCCGTTCTGGTTGCGGGCGATCTGCCTTTTGCCAATGACGTCTCGCCGTCGGCCCATGATGAGCCTTTGCTGTCCGACGGGTCGGTGCACTATCTGGGCCAGCCCCTGTTTCTGGTCGTCGCCCGCTCGCATCTGGCGGCGCGTCATGCTGCGCGGTTGGGTAAGGTCGAGATTGCTGAGGAGGATCCGATCCTGACCATTGATCAGGCCTTGGCCGCGGGCACCCGGTTCGAAGACGGCCCGCGCATCTATGCCCGCGGTGATGCGGCCGCGGCCATGGGCGGGGCAGAGCACCGCCTTACAGGGTCGTTCGAGATTGGCGGGCAGGAGCACTTTTATCTTGAGGGGCAGGCTGCGTTGGCATTGCCCGGTGAGGATGGCGACATGCACGTCATCTCCTCCACCCAGCATCCGACCGAGATTCAGCACAAGGTGGCCGATGCGCTTGGCGTGCCCATGCATGCGGTACGCTGCGAGACGCGGCGGATGGGCGGCGGCTTTGGCGGGAAGGAAAGCCAGGGCAATGCGCTGGCTGTCGCCTGCGCCGTGGCCGCCCGGCTGACCGGTGCCCCCTGCAAGATGCGCTATGACCGCGATGACGATATGGTCATCACCGGCAAGCGGCATGATTTTCGGATCGATTATGACGTGGGCTTTGATGGCGAGGGCCGCATCACCGCGCTGGATGTGTGCCAGTATGTGCGCTGCGGCTGGGCCATGGATCTGTCCCTGCCAGTGGCCGACCGGGCGATGTTGCATGCCGACAATGCCTATTGGCTGCCGGATGTGCGGATCGAGAGCCATCGTCTGCGCACCAACACGCAGTCTGCTACTGCGTTTCGCGGCTTTGGCGGGCCGCAGGGGATGCTGGGGATGGAGCGGATTGTCGATCATGTGGCGGGTCATCTGGGGCTTGATCCGCTGGCGGTGCGCGTTGCGAATTTCTATC
>NZ_JWLL01000030.1 GCF_000814025.1 Tateyamaria sp. ANG-S1
ATGGCAAAGGAAAAGTTTGAACGTACGAAGCCGCACGTTAACATTGGCACGATTGGCCACGTTGACCACGGCAAGACGACGCTGACGGCGGCGATCACGAAGTATTTTGGTGATTTCCAGGCATATGACCAGATTGACGGCGCGCCCGAAGAGAAGGCCCGCGGGATCACGATCTCGACCGCGCACGTGGAATACGAGACCGAAGCACGTCACTACGCCCACGTCGACTGCCCCGGCCACGCCGACTACGTCAAGAACATGATCACCGGTGCGGCGCAGATGGACGGCGCGATCCTGGTTGTGAACGCCGCCGACGGCCCCATGCCCCAAACGCGCGAGCACATCCTGCTGGGCCGCCAGGTTGGCATCCCGAAGATCGTCGTGTTCATGAACAAAGTGGACCAGGTCGACGACGAAGAGCTGCTGGAACTCGTCGAAATGGAAGTGCGCGAGCTGCTCGACAGCTACGAGTACCCCGGCGACGACACGCCCATCATCGCAGGTTCCGCCCTGGCGGCGATGGAAGGCCGTGACGCCAACATCGGCGAAGACAAGATCAAAGAGCTGATGGCCGCTGTGGACGAGTACATCCCGACGCCCGAGCGCGCGGTTGACCAGCCCTTCCTGATGCCGGTCGAGGACGTGTTCTCGATCTCCGGCCGTGGTACGGTTGTGACCGGCCGTGTGGAGCGTGGCGTGATCAACGTGGGCGACGAGATCGAAATCGTCGGCATCAAGGACACTCAGAAAACGACCTGCACGGGCGTGGAAATGTTCCGCAAGCTGCTGGATCGCGGCGAAGCGGGCGACAACATCGGCGCGCTGCTGCGCGGTATCGACCGTGAAGCGGTTGAGCGTGGCCAGGTTCTGTGTAAGCCGGGTTCGGTGACGCCGCACACGAAGTTCGAGGCCGAAGCCTACATCCTGACCAAGGAAGAGGGTGGCCGTCACACGCCGTTCTTCGCGAACTACCGTCCGCAGTTCTACTTCCGTACGACGGACGTGACGGGCACGGTTCAGCTGAACGAAGGCACCGAGATGGTGATGCCGGGCGACAACGTGTCGTTTGGTGTTGAGCTGATCGCCCCGATCGCGATGGAAAACGGCCTGCGCTTCGCTATCCGCGAAGGTGGCCGCACCGTCGGCGCCGGCGTGGTGTCGAAAATCAC
>NZ_JWLL01000031.1 GCF_000814025.1 Tateyamaria sp. ANG-S1
GTCAAGCAGGTCGTTGCCAGATGTTCCTTGCAGATTGTCTGCACCGTCCGTGCCGGTGCTGCCACCATCTGGTACACTCACCTGACCGTTGCGTATCTGATAGACCCATAGGCCTTCAATGCCAGTATTCCCGGGCAAGCTGGGCAGTTGGGTGAGGGCTGCGGGGTCTTCATCGGGCAGAATCCAATGGACGGTTCCATTGCCAGCCAAACCGGCCCGCGCGCCCGTGTCACCTTCGCCGGTACCTTGTGTCCAATCAATCTGCTCGTAGCGAAAAACGATGTCAAAATCCCCGCCACCACGATCGAAGAGTTGCAACTGCACCGTATTGGTCATTTCGGCATTGCGGCGATACACGCCCACCTGATCCCAGGTGATGGTCACAATGTCTGCAACTGGATCCACATCTAACCAAATGGCACCGCTTTCTGCTCCTTCGCCATCCAACCGTGTGTCCACATCCCCCCAGAATGGTGCGATCAGAGGCTGGTCAGGCAGTGTGTTCAAGTCGGTAGGGTACTCCCCATAAGCGCTTGAAAAGGAGACTGTTCCGTTTGTGTTCAGGTGGAGCGCATTGGCGTTAAAATGCGCGCCCATAAAATGCAGCCCATTTTCAAAAACGTTCGATACGTCCGCTTGCAGACTGCCGTCATCATTGCGACCAACCTGAGTCTCACCAAACCCACGCGCACCACCCAAGTCGCGTTGTGCCGTACCATCCCCTGAAATTACCATTTTATGCCCTGCTTTGATGTGCAGTACATTAGGCGCGGGACGATTGACGATATGTTGTCAGGCAAACACAGAATATCATCGATTTGACACAGGTTTCACCAAAAAAGGTACCAGTGTGATGGCTCTAGGTTCTACTCGGAAACGGCGTGAAGGTGGTTGCGGTCTGGTCGCGTATAGCGGCCATCGCAGGGGGTACTGGTGCAGCAAGTAAACACAACATGAGCTCTGATAAACCTGTTATCCGGCTTTTGTGCACAAGCGACGATGGGGCCATTGCGGATCGTGCTGCATCTGATCTGTGCCGCCAATTGGTACAGGCGCTGGCACCATTGTTACCGGGCGCAAATTTTCGCCAAGTACGCATGGGGGAATGGGCACCTATACGTCTATCAGATGCTTCTGTTGCGGTGGATATAGCACATAAATTTGCCACATTGACCTGGCAGCTTGGAAATCAGCGACAAATAAGACATCGCGTGCCATTCAAAGCAACATTTGGAAATCATGCTGATCCCATCCGACAAGACGCTGGCGCCGCATTGAGTGCAACCACCCCAGAGCTGATCACAACCTTGCGCGCTCATCTGGGCATTGAATAAAGGAAACCCGTTATGTGTACCGTCTGTATGCTGACGCAAACCTTTGACACAATACGGCATGCACCCGGTGAACCGGTCTTTGCCGATCTGTATGAAGCCGAAGATGCTGCTGAAAGCACGGCAACAACTTACAGTATGTCTATTGGCGATACGTTTAACGGCGAATTGTCATCCGTGCTTGATGAAGATTGGGTCAGCATTGAGCTGACTGCGGGTACAACCTACAGCATTTCACATGTTGGGGTGTCTTTGAGCGATCCACTTGTCCGCCTGTACGATTCCACCGGTCAGCAAATTGCGGTGAATGATGATGGAGGAGCAGGCCTTAACTCGTTGTTGACCTACACCGCCGGAACGACGGGCACCTATTACATCTCGGCCGACGCATATGAGTGGAACGACAGCCGGAGTATCGGCACATATGCCCTGAGCGTTACAGAAAGCGCTCCTCCGCAACCGGCAACAGAGGGGACGCTGGACGAACTGGCTGAATATCTGACCGAAGGCTATTGGGGCGGGCGTGAAATCACATTTGACACCAGCGCCTCCAATCAGATTACGGTCAACCTGACAGGGCTCACAGCCGCAGGCCAACAATTGGCACGTTGGGCGATGGAAGCTTGGGAAATGGCCGTAAACCTCGATTTTGTCGAGGTCAGTTCCGGTGAAATGATCACCATGGACGATGAAGAAAGCGGCGCTTTTGCCTATTCCCCAAATTCGGGCTCCAGCAACGGAGTAGAGTTGAACGTCTCACGGGCCTGGTTGACCAACAACGGGACTTCGATCGACAGCTACTCCTTTCAGACATACATACACGAAATAGGACACGCTGTCGGGTTGGGCCATCAAGGGGACTATAACGGCAATGCAACCTACGGCGTAGATGAGACATTTGCCAACGACAGCTGGCAGGTTTCTGTCATGTCCTATTTCAGCCAGACCGAAAACACATCAACAAACGCCTCCTACGCCTATGTGTCGACTTTGATGATGGCGGATATTTTGGCGGCCCAAAATCTCTATGGTGCGCCTGGGGCAAGCACTGCAACCGCTGGCAACACAACATATGGCCAAGGGTCAAACTTGGGCAATTATACCGACGAAATATTTAACTGGATCGCCACGGGGAATACAACCGCGAACGTAACCGGAAATCTAATGGCCTACACGATCTATGATCGTGATGGGATAGATACCCTCAACTTCGAGTTCACGACGAATGATGCGCGTCTCGATATGCGGGCAGAGCAATTCTCTGACTTTGGGACGTTGGTTGGTATTCTTGGAATTGCCCGTGGAACCGTGATTGAGAATGCTATTCTGGGGTCCGGTCATGATGCCGTTACGGGAAATGTTGCCGCAAATATGGTCGCGGGGGGGGCTGGCAACGACCTGCTTGAC
>NZ_JWLL01000032.1 GCF_000814025.1 Tateyamaria sp. ANG-S1
AGAACATCGCGCCGCGCGAGTTTTGCGTTCTGCCGATTTACCACATCAACGGCTTGTGCGTGACGCTGATGGGCTCGCTTGTGTCGGGCGGGTCGCTGGCGATGACGGCGCGCTTTTCTGCGGGCAAGTTCTGGGATCAGGCGGAGCGGGGGGAGGTGACGTGGTTTTCTGTTGTGCCGACGATCATCAGCCATTTGCTGCATGGGGACGCGAACCCGAGTGCCGCCGTGTCGGCGCGGTTGCGGTTCGGGCGGTCGGCCTCGTCCGCGCTGGCGGTGGAGACACAGGCGGCGTTTGAAGAGAGGTTTGGCGTGCCGATCATCGAGACGATGGGGCTGACCGAGACGGCGGCGCAGATCCTGTCGAACCCGCTGCCGCCGGGTGTGCGCAAGATCGGCTCGCCGGGTGTGGCCTTTGGCAATGAAGTGCGGATTCTGACGCCAGAGCTGACCGATGCGCCGCCGATGCAGGAGGGGGAGATTGCCATTCGCGGGCCGAACGTGATGGTCGAGTATCTGCACAATCCGAAGGCCACGGCCAAGACATTTGCGGGTGAGTGGCTGCGCACGGGCGATCTGGGGCATATCGACGAGGACGGGTATGTCTTTGTGACGGGTCGGCTGAAAGAGTTGATCATCAAGGGCGGGGAGAACATCGCGCCGCGCGAGATTGATGAGGTGCTTTATTCCGAGCCGGACATCATCGAGGCGGCGGCCTTTGCCCGGCCCTGCACCAGCTATGGGGAGCGGGTTGAGGCGGCGGTGAGCGTGAAGCCCGGCTCGGACCTCTCCGAAACGGCGCTGATCGCGCTGTGCCACGCGCGGTTGGGCAAGTTCAAATCACCCGACAGCATCCACTTTCTAGACGAGTTGCCGAAAGGGCCGTCGGGCAAGATCCAGCGGCTCAAGCTGGCCGAAATGATCTGAGCCTGCCGCTATTCGGCGGCGGTTTTCAGACGCGACATCAGGTGGTGGAATTTCTCGCCCTGCACCGCGACATGGCTGCGGATGGTGTCGGAGGCGGCCTGTCCATCGCCCTCGACCAGGGCCGAGACGATCTGCTCATGTTCCTTCATGGACTGTTTCAGTCGCCCGCGCAGGCGCAGTTGCGTGCGGCGGAAGGGCTGTAGCCGTCGCTGCAGGCGCAGGCATTCCTGTTCGAGAAAGCTGTTGCCGGATTCGCGGTAGAGGATGGCGTGGAACTGTTCGTTTTCGCGGTAGTAACGCTCGGTGTCGCTGTCCTGCACGGCGGCGTTGCAGCGCGCGT
Organism: Tateyamaria sp. ANG-S1; assembly: GCF_000814025.1. Lineage (GTDB taxonomy): Bacteria > Pseudomonadota > Alphaproteobacteria > Rhodobacterales > Rhodobacteraceae > Tateyamaria. The sequence continues at coordinate 1,267 of NZ_JWLL01000032.1, forward strand.
TTGTCGCCTTCAATTCGTCGATGGCGGCGTCGGAAATGCGGGTGGCGGCGAGGCGGGCGCAGGTGGCTTCGAGCTCTGCCATGACCTCGAACATCTCGATCAGCTCGATGGGGCCGGGTTGGCGGACAAAGACGCCCCGCCTGGGATAATGCGCGACAAGGCCGGATTGGGCGAGCCTGAGCAGCGCCTCGCGGATCGGGGTGCGGGAGACGGCGAAACGCTCTGACAGCTGCACTTCGTCCAGCCGTTCGCCATCGCTGAACGTGCCGTCAAAGATCAGCTCTTCGATCTGGTTGGCGATGATGTCGGATCGTTTTTGCTCCATAGCGTTGTGTTAGCATTCGTCAATCCGGCACGCAACAATATCCCTGTTGTATACAAAAAAGTTGACTTGGAACGCAAAGAGCGCATCCTGACACGATACCCGAGGTCGACTCGGGGCTTTCTGGGAGGAAAACAATGACACTGAAATTCACTGCCGCTGTTGCGTCAGCCGCCCTGTTTGCGGGTTCTTTGACGGCGGGCGCTGCCGAATTGCGCCTGTCGCACCAGTGGTCAACAGCCGATGTGCGCCATCAGGTGGCGCAGATCGTGGCCGATGAGGTGGCCGCCGCCGATGTCGATCTGGAGATCAAGATTTTCCCGTCGAAATCACTGTTCAAACCGCGCGAGCAATACAAGCCGCTGAGCCGTGGGCAGCTGGACATGACCGTCTTTCCGCTGAGTTATGCGGGTGGTCAGCAGCCTGCCTATAACCTGACGCTGATGCCGGGGCTGGTGAAGAACCACGACCACGCCGCGCGCCTGAACGAGAGCGATTTCATGGGCCGGATCGAAGAGATCATGGCCGAGGATGACGTGATGGTTCTGGTCCACGGCTATCTGGCCGGTGGGTTTGTCGGCAAGGATGGTTGCATCACATCGCCTGAGCACGTGCAGGGCCAGCAGACCCGCGCGGCGGGCAAGGCGTTTGAGCAGATGCTGGCGGGTGCCGGAGCCTCTATCGCGTCGATGGCGTCGTCGGAGATTTACAATGCGATGCAGACCGGTGTTCTGACGGCGGCGAATACGTCGTCATCGTCCTTTGTCAGCTACCGCATCTATGAGCAGGTGGCGTGCTATACGCCCGCGAGCGATTTTGCGCTGTGGTTCATGTATCAGCCGATGCTGATGAACAAGTCGACCTTTGAGGGGCTGGATGAGGCGCAGCAGGCCGCACTGATGGCGGCGGCGGAGAAGGCCGAAGCCTTCTATCTGGAAGAGGCCAAGAAGCAGGATGCAAACTCTGCCGAGGTCTTTGCCGACAATGGCGTCGAGATTGCCCAGATGAGCCAGGAAGAGTTCGATGCCTGGCGCGCGCTGGCGCAGGAGACGTCCTACAAGGCGTTTGTTGCTGACACGCCGGGCGGGCAGGAATTGCTGGATCTGGCGCTGTCTGTCGAGTGATCGGCTGATCGGGACGGCGGGTGCGCCGCCCCCAATACGCATAAACCTGGGAGGAGGCCGCCATGGCTGGCCAGAGCAATGCCGCAGCGGCACCTGTCGGCAACAACCCTTTCCTGCGCCTTGTGGCGGCGATTTCGACCCTCGCCGGGTGGTGTTCGGCGGCGATGATCGTGGCCGCGGTGGCGATCACATGTCAGATGATTTTCATTCGCTTTGTACTGAATGGATCGACCGTGTGGCAGACGGAGGCGGTCATCTATCTGGTGGTCGCTGCGACGCTGATCGGGCTTCCTTACGTGCAGCGGTTGCGGGGGCATGTGAACGTGGACCTGATCCCGCTGGCGTTGCCGCGTCGTGCGCGGATGGGGTTGGCGTTGGTCACGCTGTCGGTGTCGATCCTGATTGTCGGGGTGATGCTGTTTTACGGCTATGAATACTGGCATTTCGCGTGGGATCGCGGCTGGCGGTCGGACACTGTCTGGGGTGTGCGGTTATGGATCCCGTACCTGTCCATCCCCATCGGCTTTGGCTTGCTCTTGTTGCAGTTGGTTGCGGATCTGGTGGCTGTGTTGACGGGTGTTGAAAAACCCTTTGGGCTGGAGGACGGCTGATGGATCCGCTTGTTCTGGGGGCGATTGTGGCTGTGGCCACGATATTTGTTCTGTTTTCGGGCGTGTCGGTGGCCTTGGGGCTGCTGATCGTGTCGGCGGGTTTTCTGATCATCTTTGACGGCGTGCGGTCGCTGGAGCTGATGCCGGAGATCCTGTTTGGGAAGCTCGACAACTTTGCGCTGCTGTCGATCCCGATGTTCATCATCATGGGGGCGTCGATTGCCTCGACCCGGGCAGGCGCAGACCTTTACGAGGCGCTGGAGCGGTGGCTGACCCGTGTGCCGGGGGGACTGGTGATTTCGAACCTTGGCGCCTGTGCGCTGTTTTCGGCCATGTCGGGGTCGTCGCCTGCGACCTGTGCCGCGATTGGCAAGATGGGCATTCCGGAGATGCGCAAGCGGGGGTATCCGGATGCGATTGCGTCGGGGTCCATCGCCGCGGGCGGCACGCTGGGCATTCTGATCCCGCCGTCGGTAACGATGATTGTGTATGGGATCGCGACCGAGACCTCGATCGGGCGGTTGTTTCTGGCGGGGGTGTTTCCGGGGCTCTTGCTGGTGTCGCTGTTCATGGCGTGGTCGCTTTATGCGACGTGGCGGTCGGGGGATGCGACTGTGCTGAGTGCGACGGCGTATACGTGGAAGCAGAAGTTCGAGATCCTGCCGCGTGTGATCCCGTTCATCGTGATCATCATCGGGGTGCTTTATGCGATGTATGGTGGTGTGGCGACGCCGTCCGAGACGGCCGCCGTGGGCGCGCTGATGTGCCTGCTGATCGCGATGATCATCTACAAGCTGTGGAACCCCGGTGATTTGTGGGTCGTGCTGCGCGACAGCACCAAGGAAAGCGTGATGATCCTGTTCATTATCGCCGCAGCGGGTGTGTTCAGTTACATGCTGTCGTCGCTGTTCATCACGCAGGCGATTGCCGAGTGGATCGGGACGCTGGATGTGAACCGCTGGGTGCTGATGGGGGCGGTGAATGTGTTCCTGCTGATCGCGGGGTTCTTTTTGCCGCCCGTGGCCGTGATCCTGATGGCGGCGCCGATCCTGCTGCCGATCATCATCACGGCGGGCTTCGATCCCATCTGGTTTGCGGTGATCCTGACCATCAATATGGAGATTGGCCTGATCTCGCCGCCTGTGGGTCTGAACCTCTACGTCATCAACGGGATTGCGCCGGATATTTCGCTGAAGACGATCTTGAAGGGGTCGTTGCCGTTCGTGGCGTGCATGGTGATTGCGATTATCATCCTGTGCATCTTTCCGGGCATTGCGACGTGGTTGCCAGACACGGTGATGGGGGCCGCGCGATGACGATGCTGGCTGATCTTCTGTCGACGGTGTTTGAACGTCGGATGCGGATCAGCGGGCCTACGCGGGATGACGCACGGTCGACCGAGGAACTGGCGGAGGCGCTGGTGGGTGCCGATGGCGAGATGTCGGGGCAGAACCTGGGGCGGTTGATCCTGGATCGGTTCAGCGACATGGACGAAGACGCGCGGCTTGGGTTCTTTGAGTATCTGGCGACCGCGATGGATTTTGATCCGGGTGCGGTGCGGGAGGCGTTGGAAGCCTATGAAGCGGAGCCGGGGCGGCAGACCTACAGAGCCTTTGCCGAAGCGGCGGAGCCAAGACGGCAGGAGTTTATTCGGCGCCTGAACCGGGTACCGCAGGCCACCAGCGCGCTTGTGTCGATGCGGGCGGAGTTGTTGCGCTATGCGCGCACCGACCCGGCGCTGGGGGCGCTGGATCTGGATTTTCAGCATCTGTTCAGTTCGTGGTTCAACCGGGGCTTTCTGGTGCTGCGGCCCATCAATTGGGAAAGCCCCGCGCATATTCTGGACAAGATCATCGCCTATGAGGCGGTGCATGCCATCGACAGCTGGGACGATCTGCGGCGGCGGCTGGAGCCGGTGGACCGGCGCTGTTTTGCGTTCTTTCACCCGGCGATAGCGGACGAACCGTTGATCTTTGTCGAGGTGGCGCTGACCAAGGGCATACCCGACAGCGTCCAGGCGTTGTTGTCCGAGGACCGGAGCGCCATCGTGGCGGAAGAGGCGGACACGGCGGTGTTCTACTCGATCTCGAATTGTCAGGCGGGGTTGGCGAGCATTTCCTTTGGCAATTCGCTGATCAAACAAGTGGCGATGGATCTGTCGATGCAGTTGCCAGGGTTGAAGACCTTTGTCACCCTGTCGCCCATTCCGGGGCTGAATGGTTGGCTTGATGAGATGGCCGTGAAAGTGGGGGCGGATGACCCGGAGCGTTTGCGCGCTCTGGCGGCGCATTATCTGTTGGAGGCCAAGCGCGATGGCGGTGCGCCGCGCGATCCGGTGGCGCGGTTCCATCTGGGCAACGGCGCGCAGGTGCGCAAGGTTCATGCAAGCGCGGACGTGTCGGACAAGGGTATGGCCCAATCGTCAGGTGTGATGGTCAATTACCTTTACGATCTGGCCAAAGTGTCCCAGAACCATGAGCGCTTTGCCGCGTCGGGCACGATATCGGCCTCGTCCGAGATCAGGTCACTGAGCGGGAGCGGAAAGAAACTGCTGGCCGAGGAACCCCGCACATGACGAACCCCCTTTATGATGCGTTGTTCGGGCAGCATGCGGGGCAAGCGACCCCATTTCTGCATCTGGCAGATGGTGGGGTGTTGTCTCACGCAGAGTTTCTAGGGCAGGCGGCGCAGTTTGCGCATGTGCTGACCGATGCGGGGCTGGTGCCCGGTGATCGGCTGGCGGCGCAGGTCCACAAGTCGCCGGAAGCGCTGGCGCTTTATGCCGCTTGCATGCAGGCGGGGGTGATCTTTCTGCCGTTGAATACAGGGTATACCACGGACGAGCTGTCGTATTTCATTGAGGACAGCGGCGCGAAACTGGTCGTGTGCGATGGCGCGGCCATGGAGGCCCTGCGCGGGGTCACCGACCCGCTGGGCGCGGCGCTGACGTCACTGAATGCGGATGGCTCGGGCAGCTTGGCCGAGGCGGCGGCGTCGAAGGCTGTCACCTATCCCACGGTGGCGCGGGGCGCGGATGATCTGGCCGCGTTTCTCTATACCTCGGGCACGACGGGCCGGTCGAAGGGGGCGATGCTGTCGCAGGACAATCTGCTGTCCAATGCGCGGACGCTGGCGGCGTATTGGCGGTTTGATGACAGCGATGTGCTGCTGCACGCCCTGCCGATCTTTCACACCCATGGGCTGTTTGTGGCGACGAACATCACCCTGCTGGCCGGGGGTGCGATGATCTTTCTGCCGAAATTCGACACCGAGCAGATGATTGCCCATCTGCCGCAGGCGACGGCGATGATGGGCGTGCCCACATTCTACACTCGTTTGCTGGGTGATGCGCGGCTGACCCGTGATCTGGTCGGGCACATGCGCCTGTTCGTGTCTGGCAGTGCGCCGCTGCTGGCCGATACGCATACCGAGTTCGAGGCGCGCACGGGGCATCGCATTCTGGAACGCTACGGGATGACCGAGACGAACATGAACACGTCGAACCCCTATGACGGGGAGCGGAGGGCGGGCACCGTGGGGATGCCGCTGCCGGGGGTGGAACTGAAGGTGACGGACCGTGCGAGCGGCCAGCCTGTGGTCGACGGTGAGGTGGGGCTGATTGAGGTGCGGGGGCCGAATGTCTTTCAGGGCTATTGGAAGATGCCGGAAAAGACCGCGGCCGAGCTGCGCGCGGACGGGTTTTTCATCACCGGCGATCTGGGGAAGATCGACGCGGACGGGTATGTGCATATTGTTGGC
>NZ_JWLL01000004.1 GCF_000814025.1 Tateyamaria sp. ANG-S1
TTATCCTGTTTATCCTCGCGTTCATTCCGCAGTTCGTGGACCCGGCACAGCCGATCCTGCCGCAATTCCTGATCTACGGCGGCACAATTGCGGTGTTGGGCTTCATCGTGAAGTCAGGCGTGGGCATGACCGCCGGTGGTCTGGGTCGCGCGCTGGCCCGGAACCCGATCATTGAACGTGTGCTGCGCTGGGTAACGGCGGGGGGCTTTGGCGCCCTGGCTGCCCGCGTCGCCTTTGCCGGAGCGCGCCCATGAGCCGTATTGACGAAAGCCTTGATTTCATTGCCATTCGGATCGCCGTTCTGACGGTCAGTGACACGCGGTCGCTGGACGAGGACCGGTCGGGTGACGTGCTGGTAGGCAGGTTGACGGATGCGGGGCATGTGCTGGCCGATCGCAAGGTGCTTCCGGATGAACGGGCGCTGATTGCAGCGCAGTTGCGTGCCTGGTGCGATGATCCGGAGATTGACGTGGTTCTGTCCACCGGTGGCACCGGTCTAACGGGCCGCGATGTGACGGTCGAAGCGCATCGTGATGTCTATGAAAAAGAGATCGACGCCTTCGGCACAGTCTTCACCATTGTGTCGATGCAAAAGATCGGGACCAGCGCGGTGCAAAGCCGCGCGACAGGGGGCGTGTGCAACGGCACCTACCTTTTTGCGCTGCCGGGCAGTCCGGGGGCGTGCAAGGATGCGTGGGACGAAATTCTGGGCCGCCAGCTCGATTATCGGCACCGGCCCTGCAATTTCGTCGAAATTTTACCGCGTTTGGACGAACATCAGCGACGGAAATAGCGCGCCGCTGCGTAACAGCTTTGTTGCTTGGACATTTTCCGGGCGCTCCTAGATTATGATACGATGCCGTAGAGGCGACTAAGGGCGTACAACGAAATGAGATTTTTGAGGCAAAGCGTGATCGGCCTGGTGTTGGCCGCGCTCAGTCTGGGGCTGCTTGCCTATGCCGGGTCCATCGTGGGCAGCGCCGTGCAGGCACGGCTGTCTGAGGAACCGCGCACACCGCCCGCCCGCGAGCGTGTCTTTGCCGTAGGTGTGGTACGGGCCGAGGCGGCGACAGAGACGCCCGTGCTCGAAGCGTTTGGCGAGATTGCGAGCCGCCGCACGCTGGAACTGCGCGCTGCAACCGCGGGCCGCGTGATCGAACTGGCCGACGGGTTCGAGGATGGCGGGGATGTGACCGAGGGTCAGGTGCTTGTGCGGATTGATCCTGCCAATGCCGAAGCAGCCTTTGCCCGGGCCGAAGCGGACCTTCTGGATGCGGAGGCCGAGGTGCGCGATGCAGACCGCGCGCTGGTGCTGGCCCGGGACGAGGAACAGGCCGCACAAGTGCAGGCCAACCTGCAGGAACGTGCATTCCAGCGGCAACAGGACCTGCAAACGCGCGGTGTCGGCACCGCCGCAGCCGTCGAAAGCGCGGAATTGGCCGCATCCTCCGCACGTCAGGCGGTGTTGGCACGGCGGCAGGTTGTGACCAGCGCAGAGGCGCGCATTGATCAGGCCGCAACCCAACTGGCCCGCGCCCGCATCGCGCTGGACGAGGCGCAGCGGACGCTGGATGACACGACTGTTACGGCCCCTTTTGATGGTACGCTCAATGACACCAGCGTCGTGGCCGGGCGTCTTGTGTCCGCCAACGAACAATTGGCCACGCTGATCGACCCCGGTGCGCTTGAGGTACGCTTTCGCGTCTCGACCGCGCAGTTCTCGCGTCTGTTGAATGAAGAGGGCGGCGTGATCCGCGCACCGGTGACGGTGACATTGGATGTGGTTGGCATTGATCTGGCGGCCACCGGCACGGTCAGCCGTGCCAGCGCCGGTGGCGGGGATATGCAGACGGGTCGTCTGGTCTTTGCCCGGCTGGATACCGGGCTGGGGTTCAAGCCCGGCGATTTCGTAACCGTTGCCGTGGCAGAGCCGCCGCTGGATGCGGTCGTGCGCCTGCCCGCATCGGCGGTCGATGCGGCAAACACGGTTCTGGTTCTGGGGGAGGACAACCGTCTGGAGGAAGCAGACGTCACGCTTCTGCGTCGGCAGGGCGACGACGTGCTGGTTAGCGGTGATGCCATCGTGGGGCGCGACGTGGTCGAGGCACGCTCGCCCCTGCTGGGCGCGGGTATCTCCGTGCGGCCCCTGCGTCCGGAGGCAGATGCGGCTTCCGACGCGCCACTCGAACCCGAGATGGTGGAGTTGACCGAGGAACGACGCGCCCGGCTCGTCGCCTTTGTCGAGGCGAACCAGCGGATGCCAGCAGACGCCAAGGAACGGGTTTTGGCAAGCCTTGCCGAAACCCGCGTGCCTGCGCAGATGGTCGCCCGGCTGGAAAGCCGGATGGGGGGCTAGGTGGCGCGGCAGATACCAGAGGCAGCGGGGGGCATCCTCAGCTATTTTGTCCGTCACCGGACCGTTGCCAACCTGCTTCTGCTGGTCATGCTGGTCGCGGGTGTTGCCGCTGTACCCAACATGCGGGCCCAGTTTTTCCCCGATGTGATCGTCGACAATGTGCGCGTGAACGTGTCCTGGGACGGGGCAGGGGCCGAGGACGTGGATGCAGGCATCGTGCAGGTGCTGGAACCGGGTCTTTTGGCGGTCGAAGGGGTTGAGAGCACTGAATCCCGATCTACCGAAGGGTCGGCCACCATCACGCTGGAGTTCGAGCCGGGCTGGGATATGGCCCGTGCCGCGGATGACGTGCAGACCGCGGTGGATGCGGTCACGACCCTGCCGGACGACGCGGACGAGCCGACCGTCCGACGCGGCGCATGGCGCGACCGGGTGACGGATGTTGTGATCACCGGGCCAGTCGGCCCGCAGCAATTGGGCCTGTTTGCCGATGAATTCGTAGTGCGCCTCTTTGCGGCGGGCGTCACCCGCACCACTATTCGCGGTTTCGCCGCGCCGCAGGTGCTGGTCGAGGTGCCGTCGCTTTCGCTGATCGCGAACGAAGTCACTATGTCCGAGATTGCCGCCGCCATCGCCGCAGAGGTTGATACCGACCCCGCCGGTAATGTGACCGGCGCCAATGCCCGTGTGCGCACCGGTACGCAAAAGCGCACGCCCGAAGAGATTGGAGGCATTGTCGTGCGCTCGAACCCCGATGGTTCGAAGCTGCTGGTGCGCGATGTCGCGACAGTCCTGCAACTTGGGGCGGCGCGGAACCGCAGCTATTTCGTGGGCGATGATCCCGCCGTGTCCATCCGTGTGGACCGGTCCAACAACGGCGACGCCATTGCCATGCAGGCGACAGTGACAGAGGTCGCGGCCGAGTTGCAGGCCACTTTGCCGCCCTCCGTCTCGGTCGAATTGATCCGCACGCGGGCAGAGGCAATTTCGGCGCGCCTGAATATCCTGCTCGACAATGCGATGGTGGGTCTGGGTCTCGTCATCGCTTTGCTCTTCCTCTTTTTGAACGCACGCACGGCCTTTTGGGTCGCAGCAGGCATTCCGGTGGCTCTGCTTGCCGCTATCGCTCTGATGTATGTGGGTGGGATCACCATCAACATGGTGTCGCTTTTCGGGTTGATCATTACGCTGGGGATCGTCGTCGATGACGCCATCGTCGTGGGCGAACATGCCGACCATCGCCACCGCGCATGGGGCGAACCGCCGCTCGTCGCGGCGGAAAATGCGGCGCGGCGCATGGCGATGCCAGTATTTGCTGCGACCCTGACGACGGTCATTGCCTTCTTTGGTCTGATCGCTGTCGGCGGGCGCTTTGGTGATCTGATCCGCGACATTCCTTTTACCGTGATTGCGGTGCTGGTGGCATCCCTTGTCGAATGCTTCCTGATCCTGCCGCACCATATGGGCCATGCACTGGCCGCGTCGGACAAGCCGCGCTTCAGCCGTTTGAAGCTGGCCGTTGCCCTTGCGAGCGTGGCCGTTCTGTCGGCCGTCGTGTCGGGGGCCGTCGGCTATGTCATCTGGTCCGAAAGCATCGCCGGTTTCGTTGATGCGTGGCCTTATATGTTGGCCGGGCCCACCATTATGGCGGCGGCTTTCCTACTGGCCCCGCGTCGGCTCAAGGCGCGTTGGGTGCTGGCAATGGGCACCAAAGGGCTCGATACCCCGTCAGTTATCGTGAACGCCGGGTTCGAATGGATGCGCGAGCGGCTCTTCCGCCCGATGATGGCGGGCGTCATCGCCGCCCGTTATGTCGTGCTGGCGGGCGTGTGCGTTGTGTTGGCAAGCCAACTGGCCCTGTTCATAGAGCGCGACGTGCAATGGCGGTTTTTCAACGCGCCCGAGCGTGGATCGGTCACCGGCAATTTCGCCATGGTCGAAGGCGCAACCCGCGCCGACACGCTCGCCATGATGCGCGAGATGCAGCGCGCGACCGAGGCGCTGGGCGCGCAATATGAAGAGCGCTATGGCCGCAATCCGCTCGTTTACGTGATCGCCGAGATTGGCGGGAATGCGGGCCGTGGCCTAAGCGGGGTCGAGGCGAAGGATGCCGATCTGCTGGGCGGTATCTCCATCGAGTTGATTGACGCCGACCTGCGCCCCTATTCTTCCTTCGCCTTCGTGGCCGAGTTGCAGGACACGGTCGTGCGCCACCCACTGGTCGAAACCATCAGCTTCCGCGGTTGGCGGTCAGGGCCAGGCGGTGATGCGCTGGACGTGCAGTTCTATGGCAACGACACCGACACGTTAAAGGCCGCAGCGGAGGATCTGAAGCGCGCGCTGTTGCAGTACCCGGAGGTGAGCGCGGTCGAGGACAATCTCGCCTTCGACAAGGAGGAGTTGATCCTTGATCTGACCGCCCAAGGCCAGGCGCTGGGCTTCACCATCGACACCCTGGGCAGCGCGCTGCGCGACCGGCTGAACGGGATCGAAGCGGCGACCTTCCCCGACGGCCCCCGCAGTGCGACCATCCGGGTAGAACTGCCCGAGGGCGAGTTGACCGCCGACTTCCTGGACCGCACGCAAATGCGCACGCCTGATGGCGGCTACGTCCCCCTCGCTGACATCGTGAGCGTCGAGCAGCGCACGGGCTTTTCGACCGTCCGGCGTGAAAACGGCATCCGCCTCATCTCCGTCACGGGCGACATCTCCGAAGACGACCCGGCCCGTGCGACCGAGATCAACCGCGCGCTTGAGGAAGAAATCTTGCCCACCATCGCTGCCGAACGGCAGGTGGAGTTCCGCAAGGCCGGACTGAGCGAGCAGGAAGATGAATTCCTGTCTGACAGCCTGACCGGCCTCGTCCTGTGCCTGACAGGCATCTATCTCGTCCTCGCCTGGGTCTTTGCCAGTTGGACCCGGCCCATTGTTGTGATGGCGATCATCCCCTTCGGCCTTGTGGGTACCATCTATGGCCACCATTTGTGGGACGTACCGCTCAGCATGTTCACGGTCGTGGGCCTGCTGGGTATGACGGGGATCATCATCAACGACAGTATCGTGCTGGTCACGACCATCGACGACTACGCGAAGGATCGGGGGCTGGTCCCGTCGATCATTGACGGCGCGGCGGACCGTCTGCGGCCCGTGATGCTGACGACACTGACCACCGTGCTCGGCATGACCCCGCTGCTGTACGAGACATCGCAACAGGCGCAGTTCCTGAAACCCACAATCATCACACTGGTCTACGGTCTGGGCTTCGGCATGGTGCTGGTGCTCTTGGTGGTGCCTGCGCTTGTGGCCGTGCAGCACGATGTCTCGCGCCAGATCAAGGCGATGCGGCGGGGGTTGGCGGCCCCGGCAGCCGCCGTGCGCTGGGGATTTGTGGCACTTTGGGCGATCGTTCTGGGTTGGTTCGGCGCGACCATGGGGTACACGCTGATCACGGGGGATTTGCTGCCCGCGCTGACAGAGGCGCTGCCCGCCCTTGCAGACCGGGCGGAATTGAGTGCGGCGCTGATTGTGTTTGCAGCCGGGGTTCTGACGCTGGGTTTTGTGGGTTACGTGGTCGGCGCGCTTGTCTTGCAGATCACGCGGTGGCGCAGCGCGGTTTAACCGGCGGTGCAGCCCTGCACATCCACCGCATAGTTTGCGCCCAGAATGGTGATACGCACATCGGACCGGTCCACGGCAAAGGCACCGCCGCTGGCGTGCACCATGTCGGACACAGCCACAACCGTATTGCCGGAACGCGAGGTGCGCGCCTCGCTCACCCAGACATCGGGGACGCCGGGTTCGATCACGGCCACCTCCGTCCCACCGGTGTGGGGCAGGGCCACATGAGCCTCAATCTGCATGCCGTGCTCTGTCGGACGCAGACGGCACGTGGCGGATTGCACCTCGGCCTCAGACGCCGAATACGGCATGTCTGCCAGTGCTGCTACGATGCTGGGCGTGGGGGTCAGATCGGGGCTGTCCAGCATTTCGTCAATCTTGACCGTATGCGGGATGCACACGTCGGAACAGACGCCCATGGAAAGGGTCGTACGCAACCGCATGGGCTGACCCGGTTTGGCTGGGGTAATGTGCATGGGGATGACCACCTGATCGGTATACCCGATCGAACGCATCCCGTTCTGCTTATGAACCTCCGGCGTTGGCCAACTCAGGCTGACAGCGCCGATATTGCGGGCGCGGGACCAGTCGAAATGCGGCGGAATGCCGGCATCGCCCGGCGCGCGCCAGTACGTCTTCCACCCCGGAGCAAGCACAAGCCGCACGGCAGCGAGCCGTTGACCATTAGGCAGGTCCCAGCCCTGAATAACCTCGGTCTGCACGACATCGTCAAACCGGCCCTGTGCAAAGCTGGGCAGGGCGGTCACAGCAGCAAGGGCTGCAGCAAGGCAAAGAACACGTTTTTTCATACTCTCTACATGCAGAGTCACCTGTTCAAAGCCAAGTCACGTCCCGGTCAACTCGCTGTAACGAAACGGTGCGCGATGGCTCGCCTGCGGCACATCCTCCAGTTGCGCCGGGCGTGCCCTCACGTCATGTTATGTGCAAATGACACATGAACAGGCGATAGCGGGGGCCACGACCCTGGATTTGACCGGACAGCTTCTGGTCGCCATGCCGGGCATGGGCGATCCGCGCTTTGACCGTTCGGTGGTCTTTATCTGCGCGCATTCGGACGATGGGGCCATGGGCCTGATCGTGAACAAGCCCGCGGTTGACATGACCCTTGGCGAATTGCTGGACCAGCTTGAGATTTCGGGCAGCGATCCGGCCCGCAAGCACCCAGTGCATTTCGGTGGCCCGGTCGAAACCCAGCGCGGCTTTGTCCTGCACGGGGCTGACTACACCTCGCGCCTGCAAACGCTTGAGGTTGGCGCATTCGGGATGACGGCAACGCAGGACGTGCTTGAAGACATTGCCATCGGCGACGGTCCGGAGCGTGCGCTTGTCATGCTGGGCTATGCGGGATGGGGCCCGGGGCAGCTGGAGGGTGAGATTGCCCGCAATGGCTGGCTGACCGTTGGTGCCACCCCGCAGCTTGTGTTCGGCACCGGTGATACGTCGAAATGGATAAAGGCGCTGAATGCGCTGGGGATCGACCCGCTGGGCCTGTCCGGTGCGGCAGGGCGCGCCTAGCCGCGCGGCGCCGCTGCGCGACGCAATCTGTCATTGATGGCCTGACCCAGCCCGCAATTCGGGATCGGTGCCACGGCGATGGGTTTGCCCGTGGCATCCAGCGTATGCAGATGATCAAACAGGTTCGCCGCCGCCTCGACCAGATCGCCCGCTACAGACAGGTTCAGGTCCGACTGCATGGGGCCAAAGCCCAATAGCAGCTCGCCCGGATTAGCGATGTTCGCATTCAACCTGACGATGGCATCGGGTGCATAGTGTGACGACAGCTGCCCCGGTGCCGTGATCGCCTCGCCCGCTTGTGCCAAGGGGCCGGTGACCGCTTCGATGTCTTCTTTGGCCAGGCCACCCGGGCGCAAAAGCGCAAGCGGCGCGCCTCCGACGATGGTGGATTCCAGGCCAACATCACACGCGCCCGCATCCACCACCGCGTCGATCCGACCGTGCAGCCCGGCCATCACATGCGCTGCCGTCGTGGGGCTGATCCGCCCGGACGGATTGGCCGATGGTGCCGCGACCGGCCCGTCGAACACGCGCAGCACATCCTGTGCCACGGGATGCGACGGCACCCGGATCGCAAGCGTCTCAAGCCCCGCCGTCACCAGCGGTGACAAGCCGTGCCCGTCTTTCAGCGGTGCCACCAGCGTCAGGGGACCGGGCCAGAACCGCCGTGCGAGGGTCTCCAGCGTGCCTGAAATGTCAGCATAGCGCCGCGCCGTGTCCACATCCGGCACATGCACAATCAGCGGGTTGAAACTGGGCCGCCCTTTGGCCTCGAATATCCGCGCAACGGCGGTTCCGTTCCGCGCATCCCCACCCAGGCCATAGACCGTCTCCGTCGGAAACGACACAAGCCCACCCGCGCTCAGCAGCCGTGCGGCCTCGGCAATCCCGGCAGCGTCGGGCGCGAGGAGGGCTGTTTCAATGTTGGGCATCGGTGTTGACCTGTCGTCGCGTGACGCGGCGTTTGAGTTGCGATATCGCGACACCAGTCGCATTTATGATTTCAAACATGGCCCTTTAAGCGCCCTCGTGTCGCTTGCCAAGACTTTGCTACTCCGGAGCTGATCCATGCCGTACCGCGCCCCCGTTGATGATTACACCTTTCTCTTTGACCACGTCGTCGGGTTGGACCAGGTCGTGGCGACCGAGCGCTTTGCCGATGCGACACCGGATGTCACCACTGCGATCGTGACCGAAGCGGGCAAGCTCTGCGAGGACGTGATCGCGCCCCTGCAACGCGCCGGTGACCTGCACCCCGCGCATCTCGAAAACGGTGTCGTACGGACCTCTCCCGGCTTTGCCGAAGGCTACCGCGCCATCGCCGAAGGGGGTTGGGTCGGTATCGCGGCGGATCCCGAATATGGCGGCATGGGCCTGCCCATGACCGTGACGACAGCGGTGAACGAGATGATGAGCGCAGCCTGCCTGTCGCTGCAACTCGCGCCCCTGATGACCCAGGGCCAGATCGAGGCGCTGGAGCATCACGCCTCGGACGCGATCAAGGACCTCTACCTGCCCAAGCTGATCTCGGGCGAGTGGACGGGCACCATGAACCTGACCGAGCCGCAGGCGGGCTCGGACGTGGGTGCGCTGAGTTCCAAGGCCGAAGACAATGGCGACGGCACCTACGCCGTCACCGGCCAAAAGATCTACATCTCCTGGGGTGACAACGACATCACCGACAACGTCTGCCACCTCGTGCTCGCCCGCCTGCCGGGCGCACCTGCCGGAACCAAAGGCATCAGCCTGTTTCTTGTACCGCGCAACATCCCCGACGAGAACGGCAATGCGGGGGTGGCCAACTCGCTCAAGGTCGTCAGCCTCGAACACAAGATGGGCCTGCACGGCTCGCCGACCTGCGTGATGCAGTACGATGGCGCCAAGGGCTGGCTTGTCGGCCCCGAGGGCGGCGGCATGGCGGCCATGTTCACCATGATGAACAACGCGCGCCTTGGTGTGGGCGGTCAGGGCGTGGGGGCAGCCGAAGGCGCCTACCAGCACGCACTGGGCTACGCGCTCGACCGCAAGCAGGGCAAGACTGAGGGCGATACCGGCACCATCATCGATCACGCCGACGTACGCCGCATGCTGATGACCATGCGGGCCGAAACCTACGCCGCCCGTGGCATCGCACTGATGTGCGCGGTGGCCATCGACATGACGACGGCAACGGATGAGGACACGTGGAAGGCGCGCGCAGCACTCCTGACCCCAATCGCCAAAGCCTTCGGCACCGACATCGGCAACGAAGTGGCTGGCATGGGCATCCAGGTCCACGGCGGCATGGGTTTTGTCGAGGAAACGGGCGCTGCTCAATACGCCCGCGACGTGCGTGTGACCACGATTTACGAAGGCACCAATGGCATTCAGGCCATGGACCTTGTCGCCCGCAAGATGATGGACGGGGGCGAAGCCGCCGCCCGCATCTTTGACGAAATCGAAGCGGCGGCAGAAGAGGCCCGCGCGACCTTCCCCAAGATGGCGGAAGCCGTCTGGCAGGCCAGCGAAACCCTGCGCGAAACAACCGAATGGATGATCGCACAAAACCACCGCGTCCGCTTTGCCGGTGCCGTGCCCTACCTTCGCGCCTTCGCGCGGGTGCTCGGCGGGCACATCCACCTCGCCTCCGCCCTCAACGACCAGGGCGGTGCGCACGAGAAGGTGGCGCGCTTCTACATCCAGCGGCTCCTGCCCGAGCATGACAGCCTGCTTGCGCAGGCGCAGGCGGGCGACTACGACGTCTATGCACTGACGCCAGAAGAGTTCGCCGCCTGATGAAAGACCTCCCGCCCACCGGACTGAGATACCCGTGGGCGGAGCCGCCGGAGCATGGGCAGGCCATCGAAGTGGCCCCCGGCATCCTGTGGATGCGACTACCGCTGCCGATGAAGCTCGACCACGTGAACGTCTACGCGCTGGATGACGGCGACGGCTGGACGGTGATCGACACCGGCTTTGCATCGAAGAAAACGAAAGCCATCTGGCAATCCCTGATGGACGGCCCGCTCGGCGGCAAGCCGATCACACGGGTCATCGTCACACACCATCACCCCGACCATGTCGGCCTCGCAGGCTGGCTGCAATCCGACTTCGGCGCGGACCTCATCACCACGCGCACCGCGTGGCTCTTCGCCCGAATGCTGACGCTGGACGTACAGGACACCCCGACCGAAGAGTCACTCAATTTCTACCGCAGTGCAGGCATGGACCCTGCGATGTTGGCCCAAAGGGCCAAAGAGCGCCCGTTCAACTTCGGCGACATCGTCGCCCCCATGCCGCTTGGCTACACACGGATCAAACAGGGCGACACGATCCGGATCGGTGGGCGCACCTGGGACATCCATATCGGCAACGGTCACGCCCCCGAACATGCGACCTTCTGGAGCCGGGATGACAATATCGTCCTGTCGGGCGATCAGATTCTGCCCTCGATCAGCCCGAACATCGGCGTCTACGCCACCGAACCCATGGCCGATCCCATCGCTGACTGGCTGGAAGCCTGCGAACGGCTGCGGCTGCTGGCGCAGGACGACCACCTCGTCCTCGGCGGTCACAAGTTGCCCTTCACCGGCCTGCCCACGCGGATGCGGCAACTGATCGACAACCATCATGGCGCGCTCAAACGCCTCATAGAGTACATCGACACGCCCAAGGCTGCCTCCGAGTGTTTCGCCCCGCTCTTCAAGCGGACCATCGGCGACGGTGAATACGGCCTCGCCCTGGTTGAAGCCGTCGCGCATCTGTCGCACCTTTACCAAGAAGGGCGGGCCACCCGCCACAAACGCGAGGACGGCGCCTGGGTCTACCAAGCCGCCGAATAGGGGGCAGAACCATGACCGACGACATCACCAGCCAGATCAACACCGCCGCCGAAGCGGTCGAGGCGGCGGCCCTGCCGCGCGCACACGAGGTCCATTGCGAACCCGGTGCGCGCAACGCGGCCGATCAGCCGGTGCCCAAAGGCGTCACCAAGACACCCACCGAACAGAAAAGCCCCGCGCAATGGGCCTATGAACGCATCATCCTCTACCTCAAGAACTTCGAGGAAAGCCTGGATAACGAACACGAGATGGCGATGGGGTTCACGGGCGGCGATGCGGGCGTGCTGCGAATCGAAGGCATGGGATACTTCCCGCCAGACATCGTGACCTTCTACGGGATGGACGGGGCAGGGGCCAAAACGCAGGCGATCCAGCATGTGAGCCAACTCAACGTCATGCTGCGGGCCCTGCCAAAGGCCGTGGAACAGGCCGAACCGCGCCGCATCGGCTTCCGGCTCGCGCAGGATCTGGAAGATGACTAGGGCGTGCTGCAAAGACGCAGTGACAGGGTGCGCGTGATGCTTTAAAGCGCGGCCCAAGCTGAATTCGAAGGGAACCGGAACATGGCGGAACACAAAATCGGTGAGATGGACATCGAAGCGCAGGAAAAGACCTTTGACGGGTTCATGTCCTGGGTGACGTGGTCGGTGGTCATCATCCTCGTCCTGCTGGTCGGCATGGCGATCTTTATTTCCTGATCTAAGCGCGTTTTTTCAAACTACGTGATTTAAGAAAGTCATTGGGGAGTGTCGGGAATGCGTTGGTTTGCAGTCCTTGCGGTGTGCGGCGTGCTTGCAGGCTGTGCCGCACCGCCCGAAGCCCCCTATGCCTCTGACGCGCGCGTTGCCTCTGTCGCCTATCGCGAACCGGGGCCCGCAACGCTGACCGTTCTGACGATGGTGTCAAACCGCGACGGCTCGGGCGGGCATTCGGCCCTGATGATCAACGGCAGCCAGCGGGTGATCTTTGACCCCGCGGGCTCTTTCGTGAACGACCGTGTGCCGGAACAGGAAGACGTGCTTTACGGCGTGTCGCCCGCCGTGCTGAAGGGCTACAAAAGCGCCCATGCCCGCAGCACCTATCACGTGGTCAGCCAGACGGTCGAAGTGACCCCCGAACAGGCCGAAGTCGCCTTGCGTCTGGCGCAAAGCAATGGTGCTGTGCCCCGTGCCTTCTGCACCAGCGCCAACACCGCATTGCTGCGCCAGGTGCCAGGATTCGAAAGCATCAAAAGCACATTCTTTCCCACCAAACTGATGGAGCAGATGGCCTCCTATCCCGGTGTGGTCGAGGAAAAGTATTTCGAGGATGATGAAGGCACCATCGTCGACGGCATCGAAAAGCTGGTGATCGCCGACTGACGGGGCCGGACGCTGTTTGACTGCGTCAAAGCCGCCCCGCCCACCGTCCCGTCAAAGGACGTAGACCAGCACGATCAGCGTGACAGCACCCGCACCAATGGCCGCAAACACATTTCGTGTCCACATGCCCACCCCGAGCGTCGCCAGCGCAGCGACCACGCGCGTGATGTCCGTACTGCCGTTCTCACCAGAATAGACCACCAATGGAGCGACAAGCGCTGGCAGGATTGCGACCGCCGTGTAGCGCAGGTGCCGCAACAGCCATTCGGGCAGGGGCCTGTCCCCCACGAAACCCAGAAAGGTGAAGCGCAGCAAGAAGCTGCCCACGCCCAGCCCAATGATCACCGTCCAGAGGGTCGCACTGTCGATCATGCCCCGCGCCCCTTCAGCATCACCTCGGCCTGCGCGCCCGCCATCATGCCCGCCGCCCCCGCGATGATCAGGCCCAGCGAGTAGGGGACCGGCACAGCCAGTAGTCCCACGATCACCGCCACCACGGCCGCCACAAGATGCGGCAGGGTCCGGACCATCGGTGCGACCATCGACAGGAACGCGATGGGTAGGGCAAAGTCGAGCGGCAGGTCCTGCGGCAATTGCGTGCCCACAGCGGCGCCCAGATAGCTCATCCCGAACCAGACGATCATGACCAGCAGGCAGCTGCCAAAGTAGTACGCCATCCGCTGCGGCACGCTCAGCTCCGGCTCCGCGTCAAACTTCGCGTGGCTCAGGGCATAGCTTTGATCGACCAGCAGATACGCCGCAAACACCCGCTGCCACAGCGGCGCGCGACCCAAGTACGGGGTCAAGGCGGCGGAATACATCGCCACCCGCAGGTTCACCGCCAACGCCGACAGGATCACAATAACGGTCGGCGCATCATTCTCCATGACCTGCAATGCGGTAAACTGCGCTGCCCCCGCAATCACCACCAGGGAAAACGTCATCACCTCGAACACATTCAGCCCGGCCTCGGTCGCCAACACACCAAAGAGCAGCGCAAAGGGGCCAGCCACGAAGATAAACGGTGCGCCGTCGCGCACGCCCGCCCAAAAAGCGGATTTGGTGGTGGTGATGGGCATGAGGGGGCCTTAATGTAACCCGGCAAGATGTAGGCGCTGCCCGGGGAGGATGCAATTGGCACGTGACAGCGACACGACTGGATACCTGATCGCGCCCGATCCCGGGGCCGCGCGGCTCACCCGTGCGGTGACGGGCCACGACCACACCGGGGCCGAAACGCAGATCAGCGTGGTCGAAGAACGCCCCCTTACCATCTACCTGAATTCACAGGAGATTGTGACGGCCATGACCATCGGGGACTACCCTGATTACCTGGCCCTCGGCTTCTTGCGCAACCAACGGATGCTGACCGATGCCGACACCGTTACGCGCGTGGACTATGACGAGGAACTCGAAACCGTCGTCGTGCGCACCGCCACGCCCACCAACCACGAAGACAAGCTGAAGAAGAAAACCCGCACCAGCGGCTGCGCCGTCGGCACCGTCTTCGGTGACATGATGGAGGGGCTGGAGGACACCACGCTGCCACAGGCCGAGGTCCGCACCTCC
Source organism: Tateyamaria sp. ANG-S1 (assembly GCF_000814025.1). GTDB lineage: Bacteria > Pseudomonadota > Alphaproteobacteria > Rhodobacterales > Rhodobacteraceae > Tateyamaria. The sequence continues at coordinate 14,262 of NZ_JWLL01000004.1, forward strand.
TGGCTCTATGCCCTCTCAGCCACCATCAACCGCACCCCATCCCTCTACCTCGAAGCGGGCGCGATCCACGGCACGGTGCTCTGCCAGCAGGACCAGCCGCTTGTCTACATGGAGGATGTGGGCCGCCACAACGCCGTCGACAAAGTGGCCGGCTGGATGCTGCAGAACGGGTCCGACCCGGCGGACAAGATCCTCTACACCACTGGCCGCCTTACCTCGGAAATGGTCATAAAAACGGCGCTCATGGGTATCCCCGTCCTCGCCTCCCGCTCCGGCTTCACCGCCTGGGGCGTTGAGATCGCACGCGAGGTGGGCCTCACCCTCATCGGGCGCATGCGCGGCCAACGCTTCGTCTGCCTGAGCGGAGAAGAACGGCTGATCCGCGACACTGACCCCGCTAGCGTCCGCGATGAACCCAAGGGCGCAGGACGCAAGGGCGCGGCATGAAACCACCTTTGGGCGTGATCCTCGCGGGCGGGCAAGCCACGCGCATGGGCGGTGGCGACAAAGGGTTGCTGCGTGCTGGCGACACGCGCCTGATCGACCACGTCATCGACCGGCTGTCACCCCAAGTGGACGGGCTCGCGCTCAACGCCAACGGCGACCCGGCGCGCTTTGCCGACCTGAAAATGCCTGTCATCCCCGACAGCATCAACGGTTTCGCAGGCCCCCTCGCGGGCGTACTGGCCGGTCTCGACTGGGCGGCAACCCAAGGCGCTGACACCATCGTCACCGCCGCCGCCGATACACCCTTCTTCCCCTGCGATCTCGTGCCACGCCTGCAACTCGCGACCGAAGGGATGCAGCACCCGCTCGCCCTCGCCGCCACGCCCGACCTGAAACGGGGCAAGGCGCGGCACCCCACCTTCGGCCTCTGGCCCGTGGCACTCCGCGACGACCTGCGGGCGGCCCTTCAGGACGGTCTGCGCAAGGTCGTCCTCTGGACCGATAAACACGATGGCCGCACAGCACTCTTCCCCGACGAAGATGCCTTTTTCAACGTGAACACCCCCGCTGATCTGGAGCGGGCCAAGACCATAGCCAAGGAACTACAATGAAGATTTACGGCGTCGTTGGCTGGAAAAATGCAGGCAAAACCGGCCTGATGGAACGGCTCGTGACCGAAATCACCGGGCGCGGCATCACCGTTTCGACCGTCAAGCATGCCCACCACACCTTCGACGTGGACCACCCGGGCAAGGACAGCCACCGCCACCGCGTCGCGGGGGCCTCCGAGGTTCTGCTGGCTTCCCGCAACCGCGTTGCGCTGATGCAGGAGCTGCGCGATCAAGACGAACCGACGCTCGATCACCTGCTCAAACGGCTCAGCCCCGTCGATCTGGTGCTGGTCGAGGGCTATAAGCGCGACGCCCACCCCAAGGTCGAGGCGCACAGGGCCGAGACGGGCAATCCGCTTATCGCCCCTGACGACCCCACGATCCGCGCGATCGCCAGTGATACGGCACTCGACATGGATCGCCCGGTCTTCGACCTGAACGACACCAAGTCGATTGCCGATTTCATCCTGTCCGAGGTCGGGCTTTGAATGTCAGCGACACCGGCGCGGTGTGCGACACCGGCGCGGTGTTCGACACCATTGTCGTGGCCGACTGGTCCGCAGGCAAACGCCGCCCCGCGCGGCCCAGCAAGGATGCGATCTGGCTGGGGATTGCGCGCCACGGCGTCGCCAAAGACCCGATCTACTGCCGGTCGCGGCAGGACGCCGAGGCACAGATAAGGCAGATCATCGACGCCGAAGTAGCCGCAGGGCGCAGGCTTCTTCTCAGTTTCGATTTTCCCTTCGGATACCCGCAGGGTCTCGCCCGTCACATCACCGGCAGCGACGATCCCTTCGCCCTTTGGGACTGGATCAGTACGCGCATCACTGACACGCCAGACGGCACGAACAATCGTTACGCCGTGGCCGAAGAGATGAACGCGCAATTCGAAGGCCCGGGCCCGTTCTGGGGCAAGCCCAACCAGACCGACTGGTCGGGCGTGCCCTACCGCAAAGCCGGGATCATCTACGACACGATCCCCGAACGGCGCACCTGCGATCTGGCGGCCAAGGCCGCCTCAAGCTGTTTTCAATTGGCCTTTCCGCCGACTGTAGGCGGACAAATCCTGATGGGACTGCCCACATTGAACCGGCTGCGCCAGCGCCCCGACGTCGCCGTCTGGCCCTTTGAAGATTTTACCTATGCGCCTGTTGTGTTGGCCGAGATTTGGCCCGGTCTTATCGAACCAGCGGTCAAGACCACACAATCGGACGACATCCGCGACGCAGTGCAGGTCCGCCTGCTCGCCACCGCCCTGTCACGCCTGCCCGCCGCCACGCTCCATGCATGGATGACCGACTTGCCGGACGCCGCACGCGAAGAAGCCTGGATACTTGGCGCGGGTCACACTGCCGAGCTTGTTTCCCATGCCGAGGACACCGATGCCGCCGCTTAAGAACGACTGTTTTGCCTTGCCGCCCGGTGTCCACTGGACCCCCGTGGACGAGGCGCTCGCCGACCTCCGCACCCGGCTCTCCTGCGTGGTGGGTACCGAAACAGTACCCGTCTCGGGCGCCCTCGACCGCATCCTCGCAACTGACATCACAGCCCCGCGCGCGCATCCTCCACTGCCGAACACCGCCGTAGATGGTTACGGTTTCCTTAACGGACGCGGGGAGGGTGGCCACCACATCTCGCTCGTCGCGCAACATATGCCCGCCGGAGCGACCCCCGACACAAGTGTCCCCGCGGGGACAGCCATCCGCATCCTCACCGGCGCCGCCCTTCCCCCTGGCGTCGACACGGTCATCTTGCAAGAGGATGTCGAGGTCAAAGACAGCGCCATCCACTTCACCGGCCCGATCAAGCAAGGCGCCAACACGCGCAAGGCGGGCGAGGATGTGAAAGCTGGCGACGTGATCGCGCGTGCAGGGCGCAAGCTGACGCCTGCCGACCTTGCCTTGCTGTCCGCCGTCGGTGTGTCCGAAGTGACCGCCCGCCGCCCGCTGCGGGTGGGTATCCTATCGACAGGTGACGAATTGGTGCAGCCCGGTGATGACGCCGGGCCGGGCCAGATCTATGATGCGAACCGGCCCATGCTGATGGGCCTGATGTCCCGGCTGGGACGTGCAGCCGTTGACCTCGGTCACGTCCGCGATGACCGCGATGCCTTGCGTGCGCGGCTTGATGATGCGGCGAGGCAGGTGGACGTGATCTTTACCAGCGGTGGTGCGTCGGCAGGGGATGCGGACCATGTCTCGGCCCTGTTGAACGAAGCGGGGGCGATGGCGCTGTGGCGCATCGCGATCAAGCCGGGGCGGCCCTTGGCGCTGGGGATGTGGCAGGGCAAGCCGGTCTTTGGCCTGCCAGGCAACCCGGTGGCGGCCATGGTGTGCACCCTCGTTTTCGGCGCACCTGCACTGGCTACTCTGGCCGGGGCGGAGTGGTTGCAGCCTGAAGGTTTCATGGTGCCCGCCGCGTTTTCCAAAACGAAGAAAGCGGGGCGGCGCGAGTTTCTGCGGGCGCGGATGCGCGGCGGTCGGGTAGACGTTTTTGCCTCCGAAGGATCGGGCCGGATCAGCGGGCTCAGTTGGGCCGAAGGGCTGGTGGAGCTGCCCGATGAGGCGATGAGCGTTGCGCCGGGCGATCCGGTGCGCTTCATTCCTTGGTCGGGCTTTGGCGCTTAGGCGTGGCAATCCCCGGCCCGCACCCTATGCTTTGGCCGCATGACCCAATCACACAATCAAGAGCACATCATCGTCATCGGCGCGTCCGCTGGCGGTCTCAAGCCGATGACCGAAGTGCTGAGCGTCCTGCCGCACAACCTTAATGCGCCCATTGTGGTGGCGATCCACGGTGGACGGCTGAGCCAGTTGACCGAGGTCCTGACCCGGACGGCATCGTTGCCGGTGCGCAAGGCCACCGACGGGCAGGCGCTGGAGCGGGGTGTGATCGCGGTCTGTCCTGGCGGGGAACACACGCGGATCGAAGGGCGTGTGCTGCGCCTTGGGCGTCTGCCCGATGCGGCGCGGTTCCAGCCCTCGGTCAACCTGCTGTTTCGCAGCGCGGCCGAACATTACGGCGCGGGCACGGTCGCGGTTGTTCTGTCGGGCAACCTCAATGACGGCACCGAAGGGGCGCAGGACGTCCACGCTGTGGGAGGGGTGATGCTGGTGCAGGCCCCGGCAGAGGCGGACTATCCGTCGATGCCAGCCAGCATTGTGCTGCATGATCACCCGGACGCGGTGCTTCAGGCCGAGGATATTGCAGGGCGGCTGCTTGAGCTTGTGGGGTCGCGCGGTTTGGTGCGGGCCAGCTAGCTAGTCAAACGTGCCCGCCACCCGGCCCAGCAGCATGAACGCGCGCGCGGTACGGGTGTCGCTGAGGGCTGAAATCTCGGCATCCGTGGCGGTTTCTGTGAAGGCCGAAACCGTCTGATCAAAGCGGCGCAGGAAGTGGTGCGCGGCGTCGCGGAAAATCGGGTCCTGCTTCATCCGACCCGCCGAGAGGGCCAAGGATGAACGATCCCTTACACCACCGAGCGGTGCCACGGCGCGGCCACGGGCACCTTGGGCAAACTGGCGCCACACCTCGGGGCGCGCGCGATCGGGGCGCAGATCGTCCATGTAGATGCCGTCCTGGCTGAGCAGGGTGAGGATGTCCTGAGCGGCCTGAACCAGTTGCGCGGTCGTGCGGTCGCGCATGGCCTTGCGCAGCGCCGCGAACCCTTCCTCGTCCTCCGCCGTTTCGGGGAAGTTGAGGGCGCGGATAAAATCCTCCGCGGCGAGGGGCGGGGCGATGTCCTCGGCGCTGGTGCCGAGGGCGAGGGCGGGTTGATCGCCTGTGACCTCGGGCTGTGCGACCTGCTGGGGTGCGGGGGCCTGTTCGCGCCTGCTTTGGAACGTGGCGAGCGCGGTTTCCGTTTTGCGCGTGGCGGCGGCGATCTCGTCGAGCTTGCGGGCGACCGAGGGCTCATCCGCCACGTTGCGGCCCTGGTTTTGCGCAATATAGGCCTGCCGGATCGCATCGATGGCGGTTTGCAGGCGCTGGCTTTCCTCGCGCATCACCTTGCTGGAGCGGGCGGCCGTGGCCGCGACCCAGATCATCGCCACCGGCATGAAGATGGCGAGCATCGTGATCAGAAAGCGCAACCCCTCGCCGGTTCCCGCCGGATCATCACCGGCAAGCAGGAAATAGGCGGCAGCCCCCACGAGCCAGACGGCTGTCAGGATCAGGGCAGCGACTTCGATGCCTGTGATGCCTTCGGCGCTGGGTTTGTCGTAGATTCCCAGCGGTGTCGGGCGCGTCTGTGGTTCGGGCTTTTCGGCCATGGCCTCAGCTATAGCTGATTTTCAGGACTTCATAGGACTTTTCACCGCCCGGTGTGCGCACCTCGACGCTGTCGCCCTCTTCCTTGCCGATCAGTGCCCGCGCGATGGGCGATTTTATGTTCAAAAGGCCTTTTTCGATGTTGGCCTCGTATTCGCCTACGATCTGGTAGGTCTTTTCCTCGTCCGTGTCCTCGTCCACGAGCGTGACGGTGGCGCCGAACTTGATGGCGCCTGACATCTTTGACGTGTCGATGATGTCGGCGAGCGAAATCACGCCTTCGAGTTCTTTGATCCGGCCCTCGACAAAGGACTGCTTTTCCTTGGCCGAGTGGTATTCGGCGTTTTCCGACAGGTCACCATGTTCGCGCGCCTCGGCAATCGCCTTGATGATGGCGGGGCGTTCCTCGGTCTTGAGGTGCTTGAGTTCCGTTTCCAGTGCGGTGGCACCGGCGCGGGTCATCGGGATCTTTTCCATCGGCGTCGTCCTAATAAACTGCGGCGGCCCGCGTTGGAGCCGCCGTTGTTTGCGATGGGTGTTACCTGACCCAATGGGGCGGGGGAATGCAAGGGGGTATGGGGGCCAGCCCCGGTCGCTTGCGCGACTCCCCCGAAGTATTTTCAGCCAGAAGAAAGAGACTGGCGCAGGCTGGCCTAGTCGTATTGGACCACTTCGAATTCGATATTGTCGTCGTCGTGGAAGTAGAAGCGGCGGCCTGGTTCGTAGTCGTGGTGCTGGCCCACGCGGAACCCTTTGGCCCGCGCGCCGTTTTCGATCTGTTCAAGGTCGTCCGTCACGATGGCGATGTGGTTCAGCCCGCCGATGGTGGCGTAGGAGCTTTCACTGCCCTTTGCCGCCGTGGCCTGCGTGTAGAGCGCGAGATAATGCTTGTCCGTTCCGACGTGGACGGTGCGCCCGTCCTCCATCGCGTTGCCGGCCCACCGGATGTGCCAGCCAAAGAGGTCGCACATCCATGCGGCGGTTGTATCGGGGTTCGAGACGGTCAGATTGGTGTGTTCGAGCATGGCTGGCATGGTTTGGTCCTTTCGTCATTTTACCTTCCCTTTGCGGTTGGGTGAGGGCATCCTGCGACCTCAAGTCAACTTGAGGTCAAGAGGTTTTTTTTCATGACGCCATCCGAGGGGTTGAGCATTGGCGAGATTGCGGAGCGGACCGGTTTGGCGGTGTCTGCCATCCGCTATTACGAGGACGAGGGGCTGGTGGCCCCGTTGCGCAATGCGTCTGGGCGGCGGCGGTTTCAGCGCGCCGACATCCGGCGGCTGAGTTTCATCATGGTGGCGCAGCAGTTCGGGTTCACGCTGGCGCAGATCAAGGCAGAGCTGGACCTGCTGCCGCGCCACCGTGCGCCCAACAAACGCGACTGGGCGCGTATCAGCACCGAGTTTCGGGAGGGGTTGGATGCCCGCATCGCGCGGTTGGAAAAGCTGCGCGATACGCTGGATGGCTGTATCGGGTGCGGGTGTCTGAGTCTGGAGGCTTGTGCGCTTTACAATCCGCGCGATGCGGCGGCCGAAAAGGGGCAGGGCCCCCGCTATTTGCTGGGAGATCGCCCATCAGATGTCACGTCGTAGCGTAATTTTGCGTAACGTGTCGTCGTTTCGTGAATTTTTTGTGGATTTTTTCACGGGGACAGTTCACCACATTGCGGAAGCCCTATCTAACAGGTAGCGACGACCAAATTTGCGCAGATGCGCCGGGAGCAAGAGGGGAGCCACCGGATGGCCGAGATTGAACGCGAAGCGATGGAATATGACGTGGTGATCGTGGGGGCGGGCCCTGCTGGTCTATCCGCCGCCATTCGTCTCAAGCAGTTGGATGCCGATCTGAACGTTGTGGTTCTTGAGAAGGGATCTGAGGTTGGTGCGCATATCCTGTCGGGTGCTGTTCTGGATCCCGTGGGTCTGGATGCGCTGATCCCGGACTGGAAGGAGAAGGGCGCGCCGCTGAACGTGCCCGTCAAGGACGACAACTTCTACATGCTGGGTGAGGCGGGGCAGATCCGCATCCCCAACGCGCCCATGCCGCCGCTGATGAACAACCACGGCAACTACATCGTGTCGATGGGCAATGTCTGCCGCTGGATGGCGGAGCAGGCCGAGGAAATGGGGGTTGAGATCTTCCCCGGTATGGCGTGTTCCGAGCTGGTCTATGGCGACAATGGCGAGGTGAAGGGCGTTGTTGCTGGTGTCTTTGGCCTAGAAGAAGATGGGTCGATTGGCGAGAACACCGAGCCGGGGATGGAGCTGCACGGCAAGTATGTGTTCCTGTCCGAAGGCGTGCGCGGGTCGCTGTCGAAGGAAGTCATCGCCAAGTACGATCTGGCCGAGGGCAAGGAGCCTCAGAAATACGGCCTTGGCATGAAAGAGATCTGGGAGATTGACCCCGAGAAGCACAAGGAAGGGTCTGTCACCCACACGATGGGCTGGCCGCTGGAATCCAATGCGGGCGGTGGGTCCTTCATCTATCACCTTGATAACAATCAGGTTTATGTCGGGTTTGTGGTTCACTTGAACTACAAGAACCCGCACCTGTTCCCCTACATGGAATTCCAGCGCTTCAAGCATCACCCGATGGTGGCTGAGCTTTTGAAGGGCGGGAAGCGCGTGGCCTATGGCGCGCGGGCGATTTCCGAGGGTGGTTACCAGTCGATGCCGAAGATGGTGGCCCCCGGTGTGGCGCTGCTGGGCTGTTCTGTGGGCATGGTCAACGTGCCGCGGATCAAGGGCAATCACAACGCGATGCTGTCGGGTAAGGCGGCGGCCGAGGCGGCCTTTGACGCGATCAAGGCGGAGCGGTCGGGTGACGAGCTGACCGCCTATGAGACCGAGGTGCGCGAAGGAGCCATCGGCAAGGACCTCAAGAAAGTGCGCAACGTGAAGCCGATTTGGTCCAAGTATGGACTGACGGCGTCGCTGGTGCTGGGCGGGTTCGACATGTGGACCAACACTCTGGGCTTTTCGCTTTTTGGCACCGTGGGGCATGGTAAGAACGATGCGGACGCCACGGAAGAGGCCAGCAAACACAAGCCCATCGACTATCCCAAGCCCGATGGCACGCTGTCCTTTGACAGGCTGACCAACGTGTCGTTCAGCTTTACCAACCACGAGGAAAGCCAGCCTGCGCACCTCAAGCTGACCGATGCTGCGGTGCCGGTGGCGCAGAACCTGCCGAAATATGCAGGCCCCTCGGCGCGGTATTGTCCGGCAGGCGTGTATGAGTTCGTGGAAGAAGAGGGCAAGGACACGCGCTTTGTCATCAACTTCCAGAACTGCGTGCACTGCAAGACCTGTGACATCAAGGATCCCGCGCAGAACATCACCTGGACCACGCCGCAGGGCGGGGACGGTCCGAACTACCCGAACATGTGATCATCAAAACGCCGGGCCACGCAGCCCGGCGTTTTTTCTGGCGCGCAATCGCTGACCATTTCGCGAGGTCGGATTGCACATATGCCCAGACGTGCTAGCCTTTGGTTCAAACAGCAAGAAGGCAGTGCATCCCGTGATCCGATCGCTTTTGTCCAGTGTCGCTTTGGCCGCCGTGTTGGCTGCAACGCCGCATATCGCGGCAGCCCAGTCGGTTGCAGGGTCGTACCTGGCCGCGCGGCAAGCCGCGATGACCAGCGATTTCGAGGCGGCGGCCCGCTATTACACCCAAGCGCTGGCGCGTGATCCCGGCAATGTGGAATTGATGGAGGATGCCATCGTCGCGCAAATGGCGCTGGGTCGTATTGACCGAGCCCTGCCCATCGCGCAGGCCATTGAAGAGCGTGAGGCCCGCAGTCAGGCCGCGCATATGGTCATCATCGCCGACATGCTCGCGCAGGAAGACTATGCCGGATACCTTGAACGTGATGCGGACACCCAGGGCATCGGACCGCTGGTTGATGGGCTGCTGAACGCCTGGGCACTGGTCGGCGCAGATCGCGTGGATGAGGCGATGGCCGGGTTCGATGCCGTGTCCGAACAGCGCGGCGTGCGCGGGTTCGCCATGTATCACAAGGCGATGGCCCTGGCCGGTCTGGGCCAGTTCCAAGAGGCCAGCGAGATTTTCGAGAGCGATGGCTCCGGCCCCCTGCAACAGACACGGCGTGGCGCCATGGCACGGGCTGAGGTGCTGTCGCAGCTTGGCCGGAACGAGGAAGCGGCGGCGTCGCTTGATGCTGCGTTTGGCACCGTGACGGACCCGGAGCTTGACGCCATGCACCTGGCGCTAGAGGCGGGAGAGACGCTGGCCTTTACCCATATCACGTCGGCCCGGGACGGGATGGCGGAGGTGTTCTATTCGCTGGCCGGTGCGTTGCGGCAGGATGCCGGGGCGGATTACACGCTGCTCTACGGGCGCCTCGCAAAGCACTTGCGGCCCGATCACGTAGACGCGCTGCTGTTGAACGCGGATCTTTTGGAAACGCTTGAGCAGTATGATCTTGCCAATGCGACCTACAAGCAGGTGCCCGCGGATCATCCGGCATTCCATGCAGCTGAACTGGGCCGGGCGGCGGCGTTGCGCGAATCCGGCAAGCCCGACGCGGCGATCGAGGTCTTGGAACAATTGGCCAAGCGCTTTGGCGATCTGCCCCTTGTGCACTCTACGCTTGGCGATGTCTTGCGTCAGCAAAGCGACTTCGAAGCGGCCGTTGCTGCCTATGATCGGGCGCTGGAGCTGACGGACCCGGAGGCGCGGGGGGCATGGTTCCTGCACTACGCCCGCGCGATTTCCTATGAGCGGCTGAAGGAGTGGCCGCAGGCGGAGGCTGATTTCCGGCGTGCGCTTGAGCTGAACCCCGGCCAGCCGCAGGTGCTGAATTACCTTGGCTATTCGCTGGTTGAAAAGCAGATCAAGCTGGATGAAGCGCTTGAGATGATCGAAGAGGCCGTCGCGGCCAGCCCGGACAGCGGCTACATTGTCGATAGCCTCGGATGGGTTCTGTACCGCCTTGGCCGCTATGACGAAGCGGTCGAGCATATGGAACGCGCGGTGGAGTTGATGCCGGTCGATCCGGTTGTGAACGATCATCTTGGCGACGTCTATTGGGCCGTGGGACGCGAGCGAGAGGCGCGGTTCCAGTGGATGCGCGCGCTGAGCTTTGTTGATCCGGCCGATACGGATGGCGAGGCTGATCCTGACCGGATGCGCCGCAAGTTGGAAGTGGGCTTGGACGCTGTGCTGGCCGAGGAAGGTGCGGAGCCCCTGCAGGTGGCGAATGACAATTGAGGCCTTTGCGCCCGCCAAGATCAACCTGACCCTGCATGTGACTGGCCAGCGAGATGGTGGCTATCATCTTCTTGATTCCCTTGTGGTTTTTGCCGACGTGGGCGACCGGATCGGGTTTGTTCTGGCCCCATCGATGCAGATTGAAGTGTCCGGGCCATTCTCGGTCGGGGTTCCTGACGATGACCGAAATCTGATCTGGCGCGCCGCTGTGCTGGCGGGTGTCACGGGGCAGTTTTCCCTTGAAAAGAATTTGCCCCATGGGGCTGGGATTGGGGGCGGATCGTCAGATGCCGCGGCTGTGCTGCGGCTGATGGGGGCGGAGGCGCATGCGCTTGCGCTGGGTGCGGATGTGCCTGTGTGCCTGCTGGATCTACCGCAACGAATGCGGGGGATTGGCGAGGATGTGACGCCTGTGGGTGGTGTACCTGCGCTGGACATGGTGTTGGTCAACCCGGGCGTTCACGTACCGACGCCCGATGTGTTCAAGCGTTTGCGGCAGAAAGAAAATTCCGGGATGGACAGCAAGCTTGGCTGGTCGGGTCGCGCCGGTTTCGTGGACTGGTTGAGGGCACAGCGTAACGATCTTCAAGCGCCCGCAGCATCTGGCAATCCGGCAATCTCTGCGGCGCTGACTGCCTTGAAAGGCGCAGAGGTGTCGCGCATGTCCGGTTCGGGATCGACGTGTTTTGGTGTCTATCCGGATGCTGCTGCTGCGCGGGCTGCAGCAGACCAAATCGCCGCAAGCCAGCCGCGCTGGTGGGTTCGGGCGGTGCAAACGGTCGGGGCCTAGCCCGGCACGGAATCAAGGGCGTCAGCCCGCCGTGCCAGCGGCTGCCCGCCCCACCGGGCGGCCGCTACGCCAGCCAATGCGCGCCACACGAGCGTCATAGGCAAATGACAGGCATAAATCGCTTGGAACGAGTGTCGGTGCGGCCCCCCGCGGGCAGCCGCTGGCACGGTTAGTTGATCCGTTCGACCACGTAGTCGGCGAGGTCAATCAGCATGTCGCGCAGGTCATGTGCGGGCAGTGTGGCGAGAGACGACTTGGCCTTGTTCGCCCAGCCGATGGCGTCTGCCTTGGTTGCTTCAAGTGCGCCGTGTTTGTGCAGGAGCGACAGGGCGTGGTCGAGGTCCGCGTCCTTTTGCTGGCCCTTTTCGATGGTGCGGGACCAGAAGGCGCGCTCTTCGCTGTTGCTCATCGCGACGGCTTTGATCACTGGGAGCGTAAGTTTGCGTTCCCGGAAATCGTCGCCAACGTTTTTGCCGGTGGCCGAGGATTGGCCCTGGTAGTCGAGCAGGTCGTCCACGATCTGGAACGCGATGCCGAGCGCGTCGCCGTAGTCGAAGAGCGCTTGCGTCGTCGCCGCATCCTTGCCTGCGATCACACCGCCGACCTCCATCGCCGCGGAGAACAGCGCCGCCGTCTTGCCGCGCACCACCTGTAGGTAGATGGCCTCATTGGTGGCCAGATCCTGGGCTGCGGTCATTTGCAGGACTTCACCTTCGGCAATCGTCGCAGCCGCGTCCGAAAGGATGCGCAGGACGTCCATATTGCCGGTCTCCGTCATCAACTGGAACGAGCGGGCAAAGAGGTAGTCGCCCACCAGCACCGACGACTTGTTGTCCCAGAGCAGGTTGGCCGTGGGCCGCCCGCGCCGCTGGGCGCTTTCGTCGACCACGTCGTCATGCAGCAGGGTGGCGGTGTGGATGAACTCGACCGTGGCGGCGAGATGTACGTGATAGGGGCCCGGATAGCCGCACATTTGCGCTGAGGCGAGGGTGAGCATGGGGCGCAACCGCTTGCCGCCTGCTTCCACGAGGTGCTGTGTCACTTCGGGGATACGGGGCGCGTGTTCTGAGGCCATGCGCTCGCGGATCAGGGCGTTCACGCCCTCCAGATCCTCTGCCAGATAGGCAGCCAGACGGTCATGCGGTTTTGCGATTGTGGACGCGTCCATCACTTTCCCCATAGCACCCCTCGACACGTAGGCCGGTGTGCCCCTACATCCATGATATGAAGGAACTTTTGCGCACGACTGACCCGACGATCATCGCCTTTGCCTCTGCCCTTCTTAAAGGCGAGGATATAGACTGCTTTCAGATGGACGTAAATATGAGCGTCCTTGAAGGTGGGATCGGAATTTTCCCCCGTCGCCTGATGGTGCGGACGGATGATTATGATGCGGCCCTGCGGGTGATGACGGACAATGATATCGACCTTGGACGCTGATCTGACCCACGATGCCTTTCTGGGCGGACGGTTGCACCTATGGCAGCCCCGTTTGGGGTATCGCGCGGGTGTTGACCCAGTGCTGTTGGCAGCGTCGGTGCCTGCGAAACCTGGCCAATCCGTGCTGGATTTGGGTTGTGGGGTGGGCACTGCGGCATTGTGTCTGGGGGCGCGGGTGGCCGGTCTGGAATTGGTGGGCGTAGAGCGGCAGGCCGAGTACGCGGCGCTGGCGCAACGCAACGGGCTGGAGACTTTCGCCGCTGATCTGGCGGACTTGCCCGAGGCTTTGAAGGCGCGCAGCTTTGATCATGTGCTGGCGAACCCGCCCTTCTTTGATCGCGGGGCGGGACATGTGGCGTCCGACATTGGGCGCGAGGCCGGGCGCGGGGTAGAGACCCCGGTGGCCGCATGGATCGATGCGGCAGCACGGCGGTTGCGGCACAAGGGCTATCTGCACATCATTCACCGGGCCGAACGGGTGCCAGAGTTGCTGTCGGCTGCATCGGGCCGGTTGGGCAGCCCGGAGATCTGGCCGCTTTGTCCACGGGTCGGAAAACCGGCAGAGCTGGTGATTTTCCGGGCGCGCAAGAACGGTCGGGCGGATTTTAGGCTGCATTTTCCGATTATTCTACATGAAGGTGCGCGACATGAACGGGACGCCGAAAGCTACACGCCTGAAATCCAAGCGATTTTGCGCGAAGGAGCGGCTCTGCACCTTTAATGGGCCATTAACCGCTCCTACATTTAGCTTATCCACATGCTGCGCCTGCGGCGTGACTTGTACACAAAGCTGTGCTTGGCTGTGGCTGCAACTTTATCAGCAAGGAGGACCCGAATGAGCGTCATTGCCCATCTCGAAGAGTTGAAAAAGAAGCACCAGAGCCTGAGTGATCAGGTCGATATGGCCCAACGATCGCCCGGCATCGATCAAATGGAAGTGGCCACCATGAAAAAGCAGAAGCTGAAGCTGAAAGAGGAAATTACCCGACTTTCGAGTTGAGGCTGACCCTCAGGCTGGCGCGGGCTGCCAGCAACGCACCGCCCGTGATCAACAGGGCCGCAAGGGCCAATGACCATGTCGGCACGGCAACGCCAGCCACCACCAATACCACAGTCGACAAGAGCGGCGCCGCGTAGGACGCGGTGCCCAACATCTGGATATCCCCGCGTTTGACGCCGATGTCCCAGACGTAAAACGCAAGGCCGACAGGGCCAAGCCCCAGCAGGATCGCACTGATCCACGCCAGGTGGCCCACGGGCCAAACCGTTTCCTCTAATGCAATATGTAATGGCACCGAAAGCACAGCGCTCGCCACGCAAAACACCGCGACAGAGGCGGTGGGCACAGTGCCGAAGCGCCGTGACAGGACGGAATAGCTGGACCACGTGAGCGCACAGGCCATGGCCAGCAGGTAGCCGGGCAGCGCATCCCCATCAAATCCAGCCGAGCCGCCCGTCACGATCAGGGCCGCACCCGCAAATCCGATCAACGCGCCCAAGATGTGACCGGCCCGCAAGGTCTCTCCCGGCAAGAGGCCGGAGAACAGCACGATCAGCAGGGGCCATAGATAGGCGATCAGGCTCGCCTCGGCCGCTGGCGCAAGGCGCAGGGCCGAGAAATACAGCGCGTGGTAGCCAAAGAGCCCCAGCGTTCCCATGACATAGACGTGCACCGGCACGGTGCGCAGCTGTCCCAGCCCGCCGCTCAACGCCGTCCAGATCAGCCCCAACGTGCCGCCGATGGCAAAGCACAGCGCATTGAGCAGAAAGGGCGGCGTCGGCGCGGACCCCACCGTCAGCAAGGCCAGCACGCCCCACAGCAGTACGGCGACAAAGCCGATCAGGGTGGCTGTGCGGCGTGTCATTCGGGCTGAAAGTCCGATGAGGGTTGGCGGATCATGCGGTCAGTGATGTGTTCGGTCTTGGCGATTTCGGTCAGGATCCAGTCGCGGAAGGCCACGATCTGGGGGCGCATTTCGGCGCCCTGGTTGCACAGAAAACGGAAGCGCACGCCGGTGTCGAGTGCATGGGGGAAGGGCGCGATAAGGCGGCCGTCGTCCAGATCCTTGATCACCACAGAGCGCCGTCCCAGCGCCACGCCAACCCCCGCCAGGGCAGCGTCGATGGCGTGATCCGCCTGGCTGAAGCGGGGCCCGGCCTTGGGCGCGAAGTCGATGTCCATCATGCGGAACCATGTGTCCCAATTGGCCGGTGGTTTCAGGAAAGCGATACTGTCGTCAAAGATCAGTGTTGCGTCACGCAGGCTGTCCGGCGTTGGAAAACGTGCGGCCATTTCGGGTGTCATCACCGGACAGACCCATTCATCGGCGGGCAGCGGATAGGAGTAGACGCCTTCGTCCGTGCCGGTCCCGAAGCGGATGGCGACATCAATCCCGTCGCGTGTCAGGTCCACCAGTTTCAGGGTCGCCGAAAAGCGCAATTCGATCTCTGGATGCGCCTGCGCAAACTCGTAAAGGCGTGGTGCCAGCCATTTGGCGGTGAAGGCCGGACCTGCCGTCACCGTTAGTGTTTCATTGTCCAAAGTGCGCTCTGCTGCGCGCCACGCGGCGGCGAGCGTTTGGAAGCCGTCGGCCATGCCGGGCGCCATGGCGCGGCCTGCCTCGGTGAGTTCCACGGCGCGGTTGAGGCGGCGGAAGACTTGTGTGCCCAAGTGTTCTTCCAGTGATTTGATCTGGAAGCTGAGGGCGGCGGGGGTGACGTGCAGTTCCTCTGCCGCCTTGGCGAAGGACATGTGCCGGGCAGCGGCGTCAAAGGCGCGCAAGGCGGTGAGGGGCGGTAGGCGGTCTGGCATGGTCACTTAAGTACAGCTTAAGTGAAGGCTTGGAAAGTCTCGTTTGTTGGCTGCCATGCAAAGGTGCATATTTGGGTCAATCCAGAAACACTGATCCAAGAGGATACCGCATATGTTCGAGACATCCGCAAATCCCGCCATCCGCCAGGGTTTGGAACGCGCCCACGCAGAGCGCGGCGCAGCACTTGCTGGCGCCTGGACCTGGCTGTTTGGGAGCAAGACTTCCCGCTGATGGGCGCGCGCCATCTTACGGGATAAAGGAAGGGCCGGTGCAGCAACGCACCGGCCCTTTTTGTTCGAAACAGGGGGGTGACATCCGTACACCCCTTGTGCACCCCCCGTACACCGGGTGTGCACCCCCTGAGCAATTTCAGGTGCTTAGACGAAGAACTGAGCGCCGTTGGCCGAGATGGTCGAGCCGTTGATGAAGCCCGAATCGTCGGATGCGAGGAAGACGACGCAGCGTGCAATCTCTTCCGGCTCACCCAAACGGCCCGTGGGGATCTGGCCGATGATCGACTCGCGCACTTTTTCCGGCACGGCCATGACCATTTCGGTGGCAATGTAGCCGGGGCAGATCGCGTTGGCAGTAATGCCTGCGCGTGCGCCTTCCTGGGCCAGCGATTTGACGATGCCCAGATCGCCAGCCTTGGTCGCGGCATAGTTCACTTGCGCAAACTGGCCCTTCTGGCCGTTGATGGACGAGATCACGATGACGCGGCCGAACTTGCGCTCGCGCATGCCGGGCCAGAGCGGGTGGACGGTGTTGAACACGCCCGTGAGGTTCGTGTCGATGACCTGGTGCCATTGCTCCGGCGTCATCTTGTGGAAGGGGGCGTCGCGGGTGATGCCCGCGTTGGCGACGACCACGTCGATGGGGCCGAGGTCAGCCTCGACCTGTGCCAGACCCGCTTTCGATTCGTCGTAGTCAGCGACGTTCCACTTGTAGGTTTTGATGCCGGTTTCGTCCGTGAACTTGGCCGCAGCTTCGTCATTGCCCGCATATGTGGCGGCGACGGTATAGCCTGCGTCTTTCAGGGCTTTGGAAATGGCTTCACCGATACCACGGCTACCGCCGGTGACGAGGGCTACACGGGACATGGGGGAGACTCCTTCTGGGGTATGTTTCGCATTGTTTCGCTTAAATGCGGTCAGAGCGCAACATTATTACGCGCCTACTTTGGTGCTGTCTTTGGTCTGGTGGAAAAAAGATAGGCGGCGCTGGGATGCGCCGCCTTGATATGTGTCAGACGCTGGGACCGATCAGTCGCGTTCGAGGCACATGGCAACGCCCATGCCGCCACCGATGCAGAGCGTGGCGAGACCTTTCTTGGCGTCGCGGCGCTTCATTTCGAACAGCAGGGTGTTGAGGATGCGCGCGCCCGAGGCACCGATGGGGTGGCCGATGGCGATGGCGCCGCCGTTGACGTTCACGATTGCCGGGTCCCAACCCATGTCCTTGTTCACCGCGCAGGCTTGGGCGGCGAAGGCTTCGTTGGCTTCGACGAGGTCGAGGTCTTCGGGCTTCCAACCGGCTTTTTCCAATGCCTTGCGGCTGGCATAGATCGGACCGACGCCCATGATCGACGGGTCAAGGCCGACGGTGGCGTAGCTGGCGATGCGTGCGAGCGGTTCGATCCCGCGCTTTTCGGCGTTCTCGGCGCTCATCAGCAGAGCGGCGGCAGCGCCGTCGTTCAGGCCGGAGGCGTTGGCGGCCGTGACCGACCCGTCCTTGGTGAAGGCGGGGCGCAGTTTCTGCATGGCTTCCATGTTGGCGCCGTGGCGGATGTATTCGTCACTGTCGACCACGATGTCACCCTTGCGGGTTTTCACGGTGAAGGCGGTGATTTCGTCGGCGAACTTGCCGTCCTTCTGGGCGGCTTCGGCCTTGTTCTGGCTGGCCACGGCGAATTCGTCCTGCATGTCGCGAGTGATCTGCCACTGATCGGCAACATTCTCTGCCGTCTGGCCCATGTGGTAGCCGTTGAAGGCGTCCCACAGCCCGTCGCGGATCATCGTGTCGATGTATTTGAGGTCGCCCATCTTGTGACCGGCGCGCAGGGCTGCGGCGTGGGGCGAGAGCGTCATGTTTTCCTGGCCACCGGCGGCGACGATGTCGGCGTCACCAAGGGCGATGTGCTGTGCGCCGAGGGCCACGGCGCGCAGGCCGGAACCGCAGACCTGGTTGATGGACCAGGCGGCAGATTCTTTGGGCAGACCGGCGTTAATGTGCGCCTGACGGGCGGGGTTCTGGCCCTGTGCCGCGGTCAGCACCTGGCCGAGAATGGTTTCGGATACGTCAGATTTGTCGATCCCTGCGCGCCCCACCACCGCTTCGAGCACGGTTGCGCCAAGGTCATGGGCGGGGGTGTTGGCGAAAGAGCCACCAAAGCTGCCGACGGCAGTCCGGGCGGCCGAAGCGATGACGATGTTGGTCATGGGGGTCGGGTCCTCTGTCAGTTACCTTGAGGACCACTCCGAGACTTCGCACGTCTAAAGGCGCTGCACGCCTGTGCGGGCCTCAGAATGGTCCCGCGTCGCGTGTGGCGTACCGGATTCGCTGCTGTGCGGCAACTGACGTTATGTCTCAGGCCCGCTGGCCTGCCCGTTTTGCCGTCTTGCTTTTGTCCATCAACCATGTCGGCCTGACTTGCGGGGCCTGGAAATAGAAGCCTTGCAGGCAGTCGGCCCCCATCTGCGTCAGCATGCGGACATCCTCCTGCCGTTCGACGCCTTCCGCGACGACGAGCATGTCGAAATGATGCCCGATCTGGATGATGGCCGACGTCAGCGCCTGGGTATCGGGGTCGTCTGCGATGCCATGGCAAAACTCCATGTCGATCTTGAGCACGTCGAAGAAGAAATCCTTGAAGTAGCGCAGCGCCGTGTAGCCCGCGCCAAAGTCATCAAGGGCAAAGCAGATGCCGCGGTTGCTGAGCCGGTCCATGAAATCGACAACCAGTTCGGGCTGGTCCATGGCGGACCCCTCGGTGATCTCAAGGATCAGCCGTTCGCCGATGTTGGCATCCTTCTTCAGCCAGCGGTTCATGGTCTGCATCCAGCGCTGATACCCGATGGAGCGGGCAGACATGTTGATAGAGAGGCGGATATTGGAATGCTCGTAGAGCGTACGCATCCCCATATTGAGCGCCACCACATCAATCTCGCGCCCCAGTTCTGCCCGTTCGACGACGGGCATGAAATCCTTGGCCGGGATGATGCGGCCGGTGTCGTCCATGACGCGAATGAGCCCCTCGTAAAAGCCGACGCGCTTGGGATCGTTCGCGATCACGACTGGCTGGAATGCCAGCAGCGTCTGTTGATGTTTGACGGCCTGTTCCACCATCTGCAGCGTGCTTCGGTCGCGGGCTGAGACGGCGGCATTCAAAGGATTGTCAGCGCCCGCGGGCACGTTTTGGAACCTTTTATTCTTCATGGGCTGGCAGCGACCCTTGTGTTCGAAATCTATGGTCACCTTTGCGTTAAAGCCGTAAAAGCAGTCTTAATGTTTGCATTTTGTTCCAATTTTATCTGTTAACCAAAACGGGGGATTTCGCATGGTGCACAGGTGCGGATGGGAGGGCGATGCGCCCGACTACGTGGCCTATCACGACACCGAATGGGGTGTGCCGGAATATGATCCGCGCGCCTTGTGGGAAAAGCTGATCCTGGATGGGTTTCAAGCGGGATTGAGCTGGATCACGATCCTGAGGAAGCGTGACGCCTTTCGCGCGGCCTTTGCCGAGTTTGATCCTGCGGTCGTCGCCACTTGGGGCGAGGCGGATGTGCAGCGGCTGCTGGCCGACCCGGGCATCATCCGCCACCGGGGCAAGATCGAGGCGACGATTACCAACGCCCGCGCCTATCTCGAGGTTAACGAGGCCATCGGGTTCGATAAATTCTTATGGAACTATGTGGATGGCCAGCCGCTTCAGACGAATTTTTCCAGTCGGGATCAGGTGCCGCCCAAGACGAAACTGAGCGAACAGGTGTCCAAGGATCTGCGTGCGCGGGGGTTCAAGTTTGTGGGCCCCACGATTGTCTATGCCTTCATGGAGGCGACGGGGCTGGTCAACGATCATATCACGCCCTGCTTCCGCCATACGGAATGTGCAGCGATGGGTCGTTGACTCTGGCGAATCCCGGCGTATAAGCGCGGCTTCATTGGTGTTGGTGGCCCGCGCGAGCGGACGCCTGTCGGCCATGGCTCTTCAAGCTCTCTGAGCTTGCATCGCCATCGGCAAAGGACAACGCCCTTCAACATGGCGAGGAAGGCTCAACCGAGCCTGACGAGCCGTTCAAACCGAAGGAGATCAGCCGTGACCAAACGCACGTCTGCCAAGTACAAGATTGATCGCCGCATGGGCGAAAACATTTGGGGCCGCCCCAAATCCCCCGTCAACCGTCGTGAATATGGCCCCGGCCAGCACGGGCAGCGCCGCAAGGGCAAGTTGTCCGACTTCGGAATCCAGCTGCGCGCCAAGCAGAAGCTCAAGGGCTACTACGGCGATCTGACCGAAAAGCAGTTCCGCCGCATCTATGCCGAAGCGGAGCGGGTCAAGGGCGATACCGGTGAAAACCTGATCGGCCTGCTAGAGCGTCGCCTGGACGCCGTCGTCTACCGCGCGAAGTTCGTGCCGACCGTCTTTGCCGCCCGTCAGTTCGTGAACCATGGCCACGTCAAAGTGAACGGCAAAAAGGTCAACATCCCCTCCTACCGCGTGAAGGAAGGCGACGTGATCGAGGTCCGCGACCGGTCGAAGCAACTGGCTGTCCTGCTGGAAGCCACGCAACTGCCCGAGCGTGACGTGCCCGACTACATCGACGCCGACCACTCGAAAATGACCGCCACCTTCACCCGCACCCCCACGCTGGGCGATGTGCCGTACCCGGTGATGATGGAACCGAACCTGGTCGTCGAATTCTACGCCAAGAACTAAAGCCGGGGGCCTTCGGGCCCGCGCACCAGACGTTACAGGGCCGCTCCGATCCGGGGCGGCCTTTTTCTATGCGTTGTCGATGGTGATCCCTTCGTAGGCCAGTTCGACAGTCTCGACAGCGATCTCGTTGCCTTCGGCTTTCAGGTCTGTGCCGGTGATCTTGGTCGGAAACGCATTCTTGAGTGTCCATTGCATGGTCGGCGCGCCGGTCGTGTCCACCAGCGCGATAGCCACATCCGTGCGCTTCATTGTGTTCATCTTGATGCCGCTGAACCAGTCCCAGAATGCGCCTTGCCTCGCGAACACGCCATGTTTGAGCGTGACGTGTCCAGAGCTGACCATGCCGGGCATTTTGATGGTCGAGAACACTTTGGAATTGCCAGCGCGATACTCGATGACCTCCGTTTCGATGTCCAACCCGCTGACCTCCTGAAACGTAACCTCTTCGCCCGCGATTGTTACGCGAAACGCGAATGCAGGAACGGGCCATACGGCCTGTGATGCGGGGGAATTGTCGTCTGCCATGTCGCGGCTCCTGCAAAGGTGGTTATGTACGAGTATAGCAGGGTTTGACCCCCGCTTGTGATTTCATGTCACAGGGGCAGGCGCCGCGCGCGCCACTAAGCTGATACCGCATTGCCAAAGGAGCGTGTCCCATGTCCGCACCGCGTGTCACCGCCACCCGTTTGTCGTCCGACAGCGTTCTGCATAACAGAATGGGGCGGGGCGATTTTCTGGATTGCTATTCCGTGGCCAACGCCGCCAGCCCACGCACGGCGGCCCAGATCATCACGGCCTTTCCCGGCTGGGCGCAGGTTCTGGTCAAGCTGCGGGGGCTGATCACATCCCCCTTCGGTTTGTCGCAGGACGGGCCGGAGGCGGCGGACAAGCTGGGCCCGTTCCCGGTGGAAAGCGACACCGGGACCGAGCTGATCGCCGGGTTTGACGACAAGCATCTCGACTTTCGGGTGTCGGTGCGCTCGGAGAACGGGACCGTGTCACTGGCCACATGGGTGCATCCGCACAATGTGGGTGGGCGGATCTACCTGGCGGCCATCATGCCGTTTCACATCCTGATCGCGCGCAATGCACTGGCGCGTGTGGCGCGAGCACCGCAGACACCGCCGCATCCTGTCTGATCACTCTGTCTGGTCACTGGGGCCTGATCACAGCGCGGTCAGCGTTGCCTGGCTGCGCGATGGTCCGCTTGCACGCAATTCATATCCGCGCACACGCCTGCGCGCGCGCGGGAAGGGTGCCGGCGCATCCGGGTCGGCCAGGCTCGGGTATTTCGCGACCAGCCGCGCGCGGGCCATGGGATCGAGGCTCTTGCGGGCCACGGGACCGGGATAGAAGGTCTCGGCCACCATGCCGTTGGCCCAGATCAACCCGTGGCCATCGACCATGAAGTGAAAATACTCGATCGCCTTGCCATCAAGGTCCTGCGTGATGGCGTCGCCATCTATACAGTCCCGTGCGGCAACGAGGATCTCGGATGTGTCGAACATCAGTTGGAAGGCCGGATCCGTGCGCAGCAGGCAGTGGCGCGGGGACAGCGCCGTCGGTGCATAGGGCTTGTCCGGACCAAATGTGTCCGGCGCGACCCAGACGGGCACATCGTCCCCCTTGGGAAACAGGATCATCCGTTGGGCGGCCCAGGTGATGCGTTGCGCCCCTTCGTCCAGCGTCAGCACGCGAGAGCCGACGCGCAAGGTCTCCACCGGCACATCACCCGCCGGTGTCCGGATCAGGGTGCCGCGGGCAAAACACACAATCTCGCCATAAGGGGTGCCGCCCCCGTCATTCTTGAAGGCGATGTCGTAGGTCGCGCCCGGGACCAGCGGTGCCGTGGACACCACCAGCGTCAGATTGCCCTGGTTTTCGCCCGGACCTGCCGCAACGAACAGCAGGTCGATGGGGGTACCCCCGCCCACGGGCGTGGCGGTCAGGGTGAATTCAACCTCAAGCACCGCACCCGCACCGATCTGGATCGGGTTTCCGGACGCATCGGTCGTGTTGATGTCGTCCCGCAGGATCTGGTTCAGGGCTGTCCCGTTCGGATCGTCCTGAAAGCCGTCATCGAATTCCGCGTCATCGTCGGTTACGTTGATGTCGATGGTCGTCGCCCCGCTCGCCAGCGTCGCCTGTGCGTTGCTAGGCAGGGAAAACGGCCCGTTCTGGCCCGGGGTCAACTGATTGTTGTCATTCACAAAGGTGAAGTCCTGAAACAGGAACCCGGTGATGGATCCACCATTTGGCATGTGCGCCACTCCCAATGAGGACTGCATTCTGCAGGATGAAGTTGAATAATACACGCGGAGCGGGAATTTACCTACGCGACCGGCACTCTAGTCTGGAAACACACCGTTTCCGCTCGGAAAATGCGTTTGACCGCGCAGTATGGCTGTTTTTTGCTCGTTTCAAGGGCAGTTCAGGGCAGGCTTGGCGCTATGCATGGCCAGTAGCGCGGTCAGCCTGTCGTCAGAGGTAACCCGCCGAACGGCTTGGCTCTGCCCTGCGGCTCTATGCGTATCAATGACTTGTTGCGAAGATTTCACCTGTATCTTCGACAACCTGTGGTAGCCTCTCTGCATTGATTGATGAGAATTGGAGACTGCCATGGGCGCCCGCGACATTTCATTTGCGAGCTTCAACCTGCTGAATCTGCAAACCCCCGGTGATGCCATTTACGGCGATACTGACGGCTGGGACCCGGTCATCTACCAGCGCAAGGTCGATTTTACCGCCAGCGTGATGGGACGGCTTGATGCCGATGTGGTGGGCCTGCAAGAGCTGTGGGCGACCGAGGCGCTGGACCACGTGCTGGAGGAGGCGGGGATGACCGCCGATTTCGATCCCCTCGTGCCACCCGATCATAACGGCAACGGGATCGTCTGTGCCGCTGCGGTACGCAAGGGGATGCTGGTCGGCGAACCGGAGTGGATCGTCGATTTCCCCGATGAATACGTGCTGAAGACCGGCGGCGACGATCCACAACAGGATTATCTTGAGGTCAACCTCAGCACCTTTTCCCGCCCCGTGCTGCACTTTCAGGTCCAGCCCGACGACCGCACGCCCGTCATCCACGTCTTTGTGTGCCATTTCAAATCGCGCCGCCCGACGCAGATCTGGCGCGAGCGGAGCTGGTACGAAAAGGAGGTGCACGGGCCCCACGCCACGGCCCTTGGCTACGCCATATCGACCGTGCGCCGCACGGCAGAGGCGGCTGCCCTACGAGTGATCATCACCAAGCTGACGAAAAAGACCGATACGCCGGTTGTCGTCATCGGCGACATGAACGACGGCAAGAACAGCAATACGCTGAACATCCTGTCGGAACAGCCCACCTACCTGTCGCCCTTGTCCTCGGGTGGTGGGGACAACGCGCTGTATACTGCGCAGACAATACAGGAATACCGGTCGGTCCGGGATGTATACTACACCCATGTGTTCCAGGGGCAGCGCGAGAGCCTGGATCACATCCTGTTCAGTCAGGAGTTCTATGACAATTCCAAGCGCCGGAAGTGGGCATTTGACGAGATGGTGGTGCAGAACGACCACCTGAATTTTGATGACCATAAGGAAAGCGGCACGAACGATCACGGTGTGATCCGGGTGGGGTTCAAATGGAAGCCTGCGTCGGGGGCGACCAGCTAGACCGGACCGGAATCAAGCCGAAGGCGCCGGTCCAGCGGCGGACCGTCCCGGCGGGCTGCCGCTACATTGCCGTTTGTGCGCAACATTGGCGTCTTAGGCAAATGACCACAATAAACCGCACTGTTTCAGCGTTGGAGCGCCAGCCCACGGTCCGCCGCTGGACCGGCTGGGGACACGCGCGCTTTTGCCCCTAGCCACTCCGGCGCTGCAGCCCTAAAACCTCTCTGACATATGGAGAGGACCAATGACACGCATCACACCGCAACCCGGTATCATGGACATCGCGCTCTACCAGGGCGGGGCGTCGCATCTGGCCGGTGTGAGCGAAGTTCTGAAACTGTCATCCAACGAGAACCCCGCCGGTCCGCCGCCCGCCGCCATTGATGCGCTGAGCCAGGCGGCCCGCGACATGCACCTCTATCCCTCCACCGACCACGCCGCCCTGCGCACGGCCATTGCCGAGGTCTGGAACGTGGACGCCGACCGCGTGATCTGCGGCGTCGGCAGTGACGAGGTGTTGCAGTTCGTAACCCAAGCCTTCTCCGGTCCGGGGGACGAGATCATCCACACCGCCCATGGCTTTTCCATGTACCCGATCCTCGCCAACATGGCGGGGGCCACGCCGGTTTGCGTGCCGGAGGCCGACCGGGTTGTAGACGTCGATGCGATCCTGAATGCCGTGACCGAACGCACCCGTATCGTGTTGCTCACCAACCCGGGCAACCCGACGGGTACACGTCTGCCGGATGAAGAGATTGTGCGCCTTGCCGACAACTTGCCGGAACACGTGATCCTTGTAATCGACGGGGCCTATACCGAATATGCCGAAGGGTATGATGGCGGGCTGTCGCTGGCTGAAACCCGGCCCAACGTGTTGATGACACGCACCTTTTCCAAGATCTACGGTCTGGGTGGGCTGCGCGTCGGATGGGGTTACGGTCCCAAGGACATGATCGACGTGATGACGCGCATCCGCCAGCCCTTCAACCTGTCGACCGTTGCGCTTGCAGCCGCCGAGGCGGCGGTGCGCGACATCCAATGGGTTGAGGAGTGTGCCGCACTCAATGCCGATCAACGGGCGCGTCTGACCGGGGCCCTGCGTCAGTTGGGTCTGGCCTGCGATGACAGCGACACGAATTTCGTGCTGGCCCGCGCAGCATCGGTGGCTGAGGCTGACGCGGCAGAGGCGGCGCTGAACGCCGATGGTATCCTCGTGCGCCGGGTTGCGGGCTACGGCTTTCCTGAGGGCATCCGCATCACCGTGGGCAATGCTGAACAGACCGAGCGTGTGATCGCGGCGCTGACAGAATGGCGGAACGCATCGTGAGTCTCATCTACGACAAGATCGCCTTTATCGGGCTGGGCCTGATTGCCGGGTCCATGGCCTGGGCCACCAAGCGTGCCGGGGCGGCAACTACGATCAGCGGTTATGCGCGGTCTGATGCGACGCGCGAAACGACCCGGCGTCTCGGCTTTTGCGATGTGGTCACCGATACCGCGGCAGAGGCTGTGGCGGACGCAGACCTTGTCGTTCTGGCCGTCCCGGTCGGCGCGATGGGCGGGGTGATGGCCGAGATCAAGGGCGCGCTCAAACCCGGGGCGACCGTGATCGACGTCGGTTCGGTCAAGCAGTCCGTCTTTGATGAGGTCATGCCGCACGTGCCGGATAACGTGCATTTTGTCGGCACGCACCCCATGGCGGGGACCGAACACAGCGGACCCGAGGCTGGCTTTGCCGAGCTCTACGACAACCGCTGGACGTTGATCGTCAAGCTAGAGGGCGCGGATGCAAGCGTTGTCGACAAGGTTGAGCAATACTGGGCGGCCCTTGGAGCGATGACGGACCAGATGGACGTGCAACACCATGACCGCGTCTGCGCCGTGGTCAGCCACATCCCCCACCTCATTGCCTACACGATGGTCGGCGTGGCCGACGACCTGCGCCGCGTGACGGACAGCGAGGTCATCAAATTCTCTGCCGCGGGTTTTCGGGATTTCACCCGGATTGCGGCCAGCGATCCAACCATGTGGCGCGACGTGTTCTTGACGAACAAGGACGCGACGCTCGAAATCCTGGGCCGCTTCACCGAAGAGCTCTTTGCCCTGCAACGCGCCATTCGCACCGGCGATGGCGACCATCTGTTCGACTATTTCACCCGTACCCGCGCGATCCGACGCGGCATCATCGAGGCGGGGCAGGACACCGACGCGCCAGACTTCGGCCGTGGGGCCGCACGATGAGAGGGCTGGCGCTGGGCTTGATGCTGTTTGCCGGCGTCGCCTCTGCCGCGCCGGAGACGTCGAAGCGACCCGTCGCGCGCGCGAGTGCCGATGCGGGCACGGCGGATATTGCGACTGTGATCCCGGCAGGCCCCTCCATGGCCTTTGCCGCGACCCTGCCGGAACCGGCCATATCCCTGCGCCCGTTTCTGCGCCCCAAGGCGATCATTGAACGGGCCATGGCCCGCCGGGCGGAGCGGCGGCGCGGACAAGTCTGCGGTGACCCGGACCTGCAGGGGGACGTGGTGGGCTATGTCCCGGGTCGCATCAGTGGCTGCGGTATTCAAGAGGCTGTGCGGCTCCGTTCCGTTTCGGGCGTAACGCTTAGCCAGTCGGCTTTGATGGACTGCACCACCGCCAAGGCGTTGAAACAGTGGACGGAAAAGGGGGCAAAGCCCGCCCTGCGCGGAACGGGCGGCGGGCTGGTCGGCTACCGCGTGGCGGCGCATTACGCGTGCCGCACCCGCAACAACCGGCCCGGCGCGCGGATTTCGGAACATGGCAAGGGGCGGGCCATCGACATCTCGGGCTTTCAGTTGAAGGACGGCACCAGCCTGACGGTCCTGAACGACTGGAACTCACGCCACCGCCGCGCGATGCGGAAGATGCACAAGGCGGCATGCGGCCCGTTTGGTACCGTGCTTGGGCCAGAGTCGGACCGGTTCCATCGGGACCACTTCCATTTCGATACGGCGCGGTATCGCAGCGGTGCGTATTGCCGATAGACGATGGACTGGGGCGCTGCCCCAGACCCCGGAGTTTATCCGGCAAGATGAAGGGGATCAGCGCAGGATCAGGCGCGGGGCCGGGGCCAGCGGGATAAAGCCCAGCCGAACAGCACCATCGCGGACGGTCAATTCCACATCCAGTGTATCCTCATTTCCGGAGGCCTCGGCCAAAGCCTGAAACACGCTCTCCACCTGACCCCGCAGTTGAACGGGCAGGGCACCGACATTCTGGGCCAGATCCAGCATCGTGCGCCAGTTCTCGGCCTGAACAGCGATTGTCCCCGCGGGCATCCCTTGGGCATCGACCGTCAGATCTGCGCTCAGGTTGAATTGCAGATCGCCCCAGATCGCCTCGGCCAGACGCAGGTCGATGACGCGCGGTTGCGGGCGGCGCTGGTCCAGCGCGCGCCGATCCCACGGTTTGTCGAACGTGATGTCGGCGCGCATTTGCAGGCTGTCAAAGGCGCTGGGGAACGTGTCGGGCAGGCGCAAGTTACGCCGGGCGGCGCTGCCGGGGGCAAAGGCATTGGCGGTCGTGGTCAGGGCATATGTGGCCCCTTCGGTCTGCACCATGGTTAGGGTCAGATCATCGGCCTGCGCCACGATACCCTCAGCATCGTCCACCTGCCACGCGCCCGCCGTCCATCCCAGCGCCTCAAGTTCAAGCGCGGTACCGGGATGCAGGTTCAGGGCCATGACGCCGTCGGCCATGGTCAGCATGGACCGGCCAAAGGGCGAGGCGATCAGGATCGGCTCACTGTCCAGCGCCACTGACACGTCGCCGGGCCAATAGGCAGGCGCGGAAATGTCCAGCGCGCGCGTGCGCATCGCGAGGCCCGCGTCCGGGTCGGCGAGGGCTACATCGCGCAGACCTGCCTTCAGCGTGATGGGAAAGCCGCCGCCGGTCACGTCCTGCACCTCGGCCTGCCAGCCTTCGGCAGCGCGGGCATCGAACCACGCGGCAAGGCCGCCGCGCAGGCCGGAGGATGCGGCCCACCACCATCCGCACCAGGCCAGAACAGCCAGTGCAACGATCCACATCAGCTTGCGCATACGCGCCCCTTTCCCTTTGCGGTCAAATCGGGTCTACCCCACCCGGCAACGAGAGGACCAGTAAACAATGACCATGTGGGTGTTCGGCTATGGTAGCCTGCTTTGGAACCCCGGCTTCGAGGTTGCGGAGTCGGTGCGCGGGACCCTGCCGGGCTGGGCGCGGTCATTCTGCATGCGGTCAATCCACCACCGCGGATCTGAAACCGAGCCGGGCCTCGTGCTGGCGCTTGATGCCGCCGCGCAGGCGGCGTGTGACGGCGTGGCCCTGCGCGTCGCACCGGGGACCGAAGATGCGACATTGGACTACCTGCGTGAACGCGAGCTGATTTCGTCGGCTTATCTTGAGCGGATGTTGCAGGTCGGGCTGAGCGATGGGCGGCAGGTCACGGCGGTGACCTACGTCATCGACCCGGATCACGTGCAATATTGCGGCGGCCTGCCGCTGGAAGAGCAGGCGCAGATCATCGCCCATGCCCGTGGCGGGCGCGGTCCCAACAGCGAATATCTTTACAATACCGCCCAGCATCTGAGCGCACTGGGCGTGGCCGACCCCGACCTTGACTGGCTGTCGCGCCGCGTTGCAGCAATCCTGGGATAAATCCTTGGCGCTTTTGCACAAAAGCCGATAGGCTGCTGCGAAAGCAAAACAGAGCAGGGGTCAGGAGCCACCGCATGGCACGGACCACACCCGACGCGCAGCCGCATTTTTCCCAGCCCGTTCAACAGATTTTCGCGATGGTCTTTGTGCTGGGCCTATCGCTTTTTGGCGCGATCATCGCATTGCCGCGCGTCCTGCCTGTGTTCGAGGCGAACCCCTATCTGAACGGGTTCATCCTCGTGGTCTTTTTCATCGGCGTGATCGCCTGTTTCTGGCAGGTGTTTTCGCTGATCTCTTCCGTACGTTGGATCGAGGAGTTTGCGAGCGACAGGGCGGACGCTCAGACGCAGGCGCCGCAGCTTCTGGCCTCACTCGCCTCGCTCTTGCGGTCGCGTGGCGCGCGGATGCAGCTGTCGGCGACCTCCACACGCTCCATTCTGGACTCAGTGGCCACACGGATTGACGAGGTGCGGGACATCACGCGCTACATCGTCAACATGCTGATTTTCCTGGGTCTTCTGGGCACATTCTATGGCCTCGCCACCACCGTGCCCGCCGTGGTCGACACGATCCGCAGCCTCGCGCCGCAAGAGGGCGAAGGCGGGGTCGAGGTGTTCAACCGGCTGATGACCGGCCTGGAAACGCAGTTGGGTGGCATGGGTGTCGCCTTCGCCTCGTCCCTGTTGGGTCTGGCCGGGTCCCTGATCGTGGGGCTGTTGGAGTTGTTCGCGGGCCGCGGCCAGAACCGGTTCTATCGCGAGCTTGAGGAGTGGTTGAGTTCGATCACCCGCGTCGGGCTCACCGATGCTGAGGGCGGCACCGATCAAAGTGCCATGGCGGGTGTGATTGACCATCTGGCGGAGCAGATGGAAAGCCTGCAAACCATGTTCACGCAGTCCGACATCAGCCGCGCCATGGTCGATGAAAAGCTGGGCACGCTGGCCGATGCGGTGGACCGGATGACCACGCGGCTGGAGGCGCAGGGGGGCGGCAATGACGCCCTGATGCGCGTGGCCGAAGGGCAGGACCGGCTGATCGAGGTGATCGAACGGCAGGGCACGGGCGAGGGGATCGATGCCGAAAGCCGAATGCGCCTGCGCTCCATCGACGTGCAGATGCTGCGCATCCTTGAGGAAATCAGCGCGGGCCGGCAGGAAAGCATGGCCGAGCTGCGCACCGACATCTCGGCGCTGGCCACAGCCCTTAGCCAGCCGCGTGGGCAAAACCGCAGGGCAGGCGGGGGCCGCAACCGGCAGGATCAACCGGCAGGGGATAGCTGATCATGGCGCTGTCCCGTCGCACAGGACAACGGTTCCAGGCCTCGATCTGGCCGGGCTTTGTCGATGCGATGACAGGCCTCTTGCTGGTGCTGATGTTCGTACTCACGATTTTCATGATCGTGCAGTTCGTGCTGCGCGAGACGATCTCGGGCCAGGAAAACGAACTGGATCAGCTTGCGGGCGAGGTGGCGGCACTGGCCCAGGCTCTGGGGCTTGAGGAACGGCGCGCGAACGAGCTTGATGCGCGCCTTCTGGAACTGAACACGACGCTGACGGACACAAGGGCACAGCTTGACCAGCAATCAGCCACAATTGCTGCCCTGACGGCAGAGCGCGATGCGCAGGCCACAGCTCTCGCGCAGGCCGAAACGCGCATCACCAGCTTTGAGGCTCAGGTGGCCGCCCTGATCGCGGATCGCGACGCAGCGCTCGACACCGTGGCGGGGCTCGAGGCCGAACAGACACGGCTTTTGTCCGAGCAAGAGGCGCTGAACCTCGCCCTTGCCGCCGCGCGCGACGAGGTCAGCGCACAGGAAGAAACGGCGCGCCTCGCAGCGGCCCGCACAGAGGCATTGCAGGCGCTGATCACGGACCTGCGCAATCGCAACGCCGAAAACGCCGACCAGACGGCAGCGCTGCAGGCCGATCTGAATGCCGCGCGTGAGGCACTGACCGAAGAAGAGGCCGCGCGCCTCGCCGAGGCCGCCGCCGCACAGGCGCTGCGCGACCGGCTGGAAAACGCGGATGCGGAACTGACCGCGATGACGCTGGCACTCGAAGCCCAGCGGCAAGAGGCCGAAGACACGCTCACCCTGCTGGCCGCAGCACGCGCAGCGGAAGAGGATCTGACCGACCGCCTTGCCGTGGCGCTGCTTGCTGCGGAAGCGGCCGAGGCGGCGGAAGCGCAATTGGCAGAACAGGGCACCGACCTGGCCGACCTGCGCGCGCAACTTGCCGCTGCCCTTGTGGAACGGGATGCGGCCCTCGCGGATGCAGAGGCGGCAGGCAGCACCAATGCCGAGGTGCGCGATCAATTGGCGGCGGCCCTCGCAGCCAAACTGGCGGCAGAGACCGATCTGGAAAGCCTCGGTGCCGACACGCAAGAATTGCGCGCAGCACTCGCGGCGGCACTGGCCGAAAAGACGCAGGCCGAAGACGCACTGGCCACCCAGACCTCCGCCACCGAAGAGCGCGCCGCCCTCCTGGCCGCCGCGCGCGAGGCCCTGAGCGCAGAGGAAGCTGCGACGCAAGATGCGCAGCGCCAGACGGAACTCCTGAACCAGCAGGTCGCCAGCCTCCGCACCCAGCTGGGCCAGCTTCAGGCCCTGCTGGATGATGCGGTGTCGCGCGATGCGGCCAAGGACGTGCAACTCAGCACGCTCGGGCGCGACCTGAACACCGCACTCGCCCGCGCAGCGCTCGAAGAGCGGCGCAGGCGCGAATTGGAAGAGGAAGAGCGCAAGCGGCTCGAAGCCGAGGCGCAGGATCTGGAACGCTACCGGTCCGAGTTCTTCGGCGAGTTGCGTGACGTGCTCGGCGCACAGGAAGGCGTGCGGATCGTGGGCGACCGCTTTGTGTTCTCGTCCGAGGTTCTGTTCCCGCCCGGTGGCGCGGACCTGTCGGCCGAGGGGCGCGGCGAAATCGCCAAGATCGCCGACATTCTGCGCGGGGTGGCCGACGACATCCCGCAAGGGATCGACTGGGTGCTTCAGGTGGACGGGCACACCGACAACGTGCCACTGTCCGGATTTGGAGAATTTGCGGACAACTGGGAACTCAGCCAGGCGCGGGCCTTGTCGGTCGTGCGCTATATGGTCAGCGCCCTCGGCCTGCCGCCGAACCGGCTGTCGGCCAACGGGTTTGGGCAATACCAGCCCATCGCGGCGGGCAATTCGCCCGATGCACGCGCCCAGAACCGCCGGATTGAGTTGAAATTCACCGAGAAATAGGGCGCACCAGGGTGCGCCTTACGATCAGCGCACCGTCGTGGTCCCCTGCACGCGATCAATCTCGCGCCCATCGCGGCGCAGGATCACCGTGCCAGTATAGCGGCCCGTGGGCCAGCTTGCCGTCGTTAGCCTCTTGCCCACCGCACGGAAAAACTGCGCCTGATTGCGATCAAGCTCAACAGTTTGCTCAATCAATTCACCGCCGGGCCCATCAATGCGCAACTGCATCCTGTCACCCGCCTTGCCGCCAAAGGCATAGCCAAAAACCACGATAGCCGGGGCATCCACCGGCATCTGGGGCGCGGCCGCCGCGCCTGCCTTGATGTCATCATATTCGGGGACCGCGTCTGCAAACCCGACCTCCAATATCCCGCCGGGGCGATAGGCGGGCGGTGTCGTCCATAGGGTCGCGGTGCTGGGCGCGCCGCATTCAATCTGTCCGTCGGGATCAAAGGGATCGACGACCAGATTATCCTTGCGCAGCGTCATGTGGACATGGGGAAACTGCGTCCGCCCCGACAGGCCAATCTGCCCAAGCACGGTTCCGGTTTCGACACGGTCTCCTTTCCTGACAGTCACACTGCCGCGTTTGAGGTGACAATACTGCGTGCTCCACCCGCCCTCATGTTCAATCCGGACACCGTTGCCGCATTCGCGCCCATCGACGCGGTTTTCGTCACCTTTGCGGTAGAGCCGGTCCTGCATCCCGTTCCGTGTGCCAGCAACAACGCCCGGGGCTACCGCGATCACATCAACACCGCGCCGCATCTGGTCCAGTGACCGCAGGGCAAAATCGGTACCCTGGTGCGTGTCGTAGCTCAGGCTGGAGCAGCGGTAATCCATCGCTCCGCGCGACGGATCGTGGTCTACATACTGCTGGATAAAGCAGTCGCGCCCCAGATCGCAGTCAATGGGCAGGCTCAAAGAAATATCCCCCGCAGCGACTGGCGCAGCGAGGGACAGGATCAGTGCAGCAAGGGCTGCGCGCATCAATCCGCCGTCAGAAGCGGGGGCTTGTCGCCCGAAATGCGCGGGTTGTCCGGACCAGAAAGTTTCAGGTCCAACTCGCCATTCTTGACGCCCACGCGGACAACGCCGCCCTTCATCAACTTGCCAAAGAGCAATTCTTCGGCCAGCGGCTTCTTGATATGTTCCTGGATCACGCGGCCCAAGGGGCGCGCGCCCATCTTGTCGTCATAGCCCTTGTCGGCCAGCCATTCGGCAGCAGGCTTCGTCAATTCGATGGTCACGTTGCGGTCCATCAGCTGCGCTTCCAGTTGCAGCACGAACTTCTCGACCACGGACAGGATCACATCCTTGCTCAGCGGTGCAAAGCTGATCACCGCGTCCAGACGGTTGCGGAACTCCGGCGTGAACGTGCGCTCGATGGCGGCGGTATCCTCGCCCTCGCGCCGCTCGCGGCCAAAGCCGACAGCGGCCTTCGCCATGTCCGAGGCACCGGCGTTCGACGTCATGATCAGGATCACGTTGCGGAAATCCACCGTGCGCCCATTGTGGTCGGTCAGCTGGCCGTTGTCCATGACCTGCAACAGGATATTGTAGACATCTGGGTGCGCCTTTTCGATCTCGTCCAGCAGCAGCACGCAATGCGGATGCTGATCGACGCCATCGGTCAGCAGACCACCCTGGTCAAAGCCGACATAGCCCGGAGGGGCACCGATCAGGCGCGAAACAGCATGCTTCTCCATGTATTCCGACATGTCGAAGCGCAGCATTTCCACACCCAGGGTGTCCGCCAGTTGCTTGGCCACTTCGGTCTTCCCCACGCCCGTCGGCCCGGCAAAGAGGTAGTTGCCGATGGGCTTTTCAGGCTCACGCAGCCCTGCGCGCGCCAGTTTGATGGCCGAGGACAGCGCCTCGATCGCCGGGTCCTGACCGAACACCACGCGTTTCAATGACACTTCGAGGTCCTTGAGGGTCTCGGCATCGTCCTTGGACACGTTTTTCGGAGGAATGCGGGCGATCTTGGCCACAACATTCTCGATCTCCTTGGTGCCGATGGTCTTGCGACGCTTGGCGGCGGCGACCAGATGCTGGGCCGCACCCGCTTCGTCGATCACGTCAATCGCGCTGTCGGGTAGCTTGCGGTCATTGATGTAGCGGCTTGCCAGTTCGACAGAGGTCTTGATCGCATCCGAGGTGTATTTGACGCCGTGGTGATCCTCGAAATAGGGCTTGAGGCCCTTGAGGATCTTGGTGGCATCTTCCACCGAAGGCTCATTCACATCGATCTTCTGGAAGCGACGGCTCAGCGCGCGGTCCTTCTCGAAATGCTGGCGGAACTCTTTGTAGGTGGTCGAGCCCATGGTCCGCAGCTTGCCGCCCTGCAAGGCCGGTTTCAGCAGGTTCGATGCATCCATCGCACCACCCGAGGTGGCACCAGCACCGATCACGGTGTGGATCTCGTCGATGAACAGAACAGCATCCTTGTGCTCTTCCAACTCGGTCACAACGGCTTTCAGGCGCTCCTCAAAATCACCGCGATACCGCGTACCAGCAAGCAGCGCGCCCATGTCGAGCGAATAGATGGTCGTGCCAGACAGCACTTCCGGCGTCTCACCCGCCACGATCTTGCGCGCCAAACCCTCGGCGATGGCTGTCTTGCCCACACCGGGATCACCCACCAGCAGCGGGTTGTTCTTCCGGCGGCGGCACAGCACCTGAATGCAGCGCTCGACCTCGTCGGACCGGCCGATCAGCGGGTCAATATCTCCCTCGCGCGACTTCTCGTTCAGGTCCACGCAATACTTGGCCAGCGCGCTTTCTTTCTTCTCGCCCTCGGTCACGCCCTGCGGCTCTTCCTCGGCCTCCGGCGCACCGGAAACAGGGCGGCTTTCGCCAAAGGCGGGGTCCTTCGCCACGCCATGTGCAATAAAGTTCACGGCATCATAGCGGGTCATGTCCTGCTCCTGCAGGAAATAGGCCGCGTTCGATTCGCGCTCGGCAAAAATAGCGACCAGCACGTTGGCGCCGGTGACCTCTGTGCGGCCCGACGATTGCACGTGGATCGCCGCGCGCTGGATCACGCGCTGGAAGGCAGCAGTCGGCACCGCTTCGGAGCCGTCAATGTCTGTGACCAGGTTCGACAGATCGTCGTCCACAAACTCCTCAAGCGTGCCGCGCAGTTCATCAATATCGACCGAACAGGCCTGCATGACACGGCGTGCATCGGGTTCGTCGATCAAAGACAGCAATAGGTGCTCGAGCGTTGCGAATTCGTGCCGGCGTTCGTTGGCCAGCGCAAGCGCCTGGTGGATGGCTTTTTCGAGTGTCGTCGAGAATGAAGGCACGAGCGTGCTCCTTTCGATCGGGGTCGGGTGGGGGCGCCAAGGAATGTCGAGGCCCCGTACCAACCATGGCCTCATGTGTTTAAGTTTGGTTGAAGATCGCGCGGCTTCAAGGACTTTTTACGCCTTGACCCTCACAATGTCCGTGAGTGACGTTACGATGGTGTCGTTTTGGGCGTGTTGGTGGACCTGTCCGT
Source organism: Tateyamaria sp. ANG-S1 (assembly GCF_000814025.1). Classification (GTDB taxonomy): domain Bacteria; phylum Pseudomonadota; class Alphaproteobacteria; order Rhodobacterales; family Rhodobacteraceae; genus Tateyamaria. Next base: position 49,856 of record NZ_JWLL01000004.1, read on the forward strand.
CTCAGAAGTTGTCCTTCCGGGTGCGGATTTCGGCAAACACGTCGGCGGCGTTGGCACCTTTCATGCCCAAATGGGCCTGAATGGCGGGATCATGGGCGCGCAGAAATGGATTTGTGGCCAGTTCTTCGGACAAAAGCGATGGAACGGTCGGGGTGCCCGATGCGCGTTTTTCGGCCACCTCGCGGACCCGATATATAAGATCGGGATTTTCGGGATCAATGGTCAGGGCGAATTTCCCGTTGGCGGCGGTGTATTCGTGGCCCGAGTAAACCACCGTGTCGCCGGGCAGGGCGGCCAGCTTCTGCAGGCTCTCATGCATCTGCGGCTTGGTGCCCTCAAACACGCGGCCACAGCCCAGGGCCATCAGGCTGTCGGCGGTGAAAACGGCCTTCGATCCTGCGAAATGAAAGGCGATATGCCCGACCGTGTGGCCAGAGACGTCGATGACCGTTCCCACCTCGTCGCCGACTGAAATCGTATCACCTTCGACCACCTTCACATCCAGCGCAGGCAAACGCTCCGCATCCGCAGCGGCACCGACAACGCGGGCAGGGTGGGCGGCCAGGATCGCGGCCAGCCCGTCCACATGGTCGTAGTGGTGATGGGTCAGCAGCACGTCGGTCAGCCGCCAGCCGGTCTCGTCCAGCACCTCAAGGATGGGTGCCGCCTCGGGCGCATCAATCAGCGCGGTGGATTCAGTTGCCGCATCATGGGCGAGAAAGGCGTAATTGTCGCTCAGGCAGGGGATCGTGCGGATGTCGAGGGGCATGGCAATTCGGCTCTTTGTGCTTACTGTTAGGGTTCAAGGTGGTCCCAAAGGGCCAGATGGACAAGGGACGATCATGCATCTCGACGTGCAGGACCTGCGCAACTTCTACTATCGCAGTGCGCTGGGGCGGGCGGCGCAGGCCTCGCTGCGGCGCAGGCTGGTGGAATTGTGGCCCGAGGCCAAGGGGCAGACGGTGGCGGGCTTCGGTTTTGCCGCGCCGCTCTTGCGTCCCTACATGGCCGATGCGCGGCGGGTGATTGCGCTGATGCCGGGCCCTCAAGGGGTGATGCCGTGGCCTGCGGACATGAACAACGTCTCGGTCCTGACCGAAGAAACCCTCTGGCCCATTGAAACCGGTCACGTGGACAAGCTGGTGATGCTGCACGGGCTGGAAACATCCGAACGGGCCTACGACCTGCTGGAAGAGGCGTGGCGCGTGCTGGGGCCGGGGGGCAAGGCGCTGTTCATCGTGCCCAACCGCGCCGGGTTCTGGAGCCGCCGGGACCGCACGCCCTTTGGCTACGGGCGACCCTATTCCGCAAGTCAGCTCGAAACCCAGTTGCGCAAACACCAGTTCCTGCCCGAACGGCATGTGGGCGCGCTGTACCAGATGCCCTCGGGGCGGCGGGTGTGGATGAAATCGGCCGCTATGTTCGAAAAGGTGGGGCGGCTCATGCCGGGCATGGTCGCAGGCGGCGCATTCATGGTCGAAGCCTCGAAACTGGTCTACCCGCCCAAGGGCAAGGTCGCCCGCTCCAAGGCCAAGCGGCAAACCGTGCCGCAGGGCGTCACAGCCCCGGTCGCGGGACGGGTCTAGTCACGCCGTCAGGACGATTTGATCCTCGGTGATTCCGGGCGTGCCCTCAAGCCGGACCACGGTGATACCTGTTTCAACGCCATTCAGGGGTGGAAAGGTCACACGCACATCAGTGAAGGCACCACCGGGGTCCTCTACGATTTCGATATCCTCGACTTCGGCGCCGTTGAACGAGCTGATTTGCAGGACATCTTCGCTGGGATCGAAATCAGTGATCTGAAAAAACAGAACCTCGGTATCGCCGAACGGATTTCGTATCAGGGCTTCGATCGTATCGGCGCCTTCGCCGCCGGTGACCGTCGCGGGACCGTCTTCATTGTTGAAGAAGTCAAAGACGGTGATCTCGTCATCGCCAGCACCGCCCAGGCCGGTTGCGCCCGCGCTGATGTTAAGCCTGTCATTGCCGGCACCACCAGAGCCAAGCGCGCCGGTGTCCACGCTCACAAAGTCGTCCCCATCGTCGCCATAGGCTTCGGATCCCGCGCCGCCAATGGTCAAACGGTCATTGCCCGCTTCCCCCAGAAGCGTAGCGACGCCGTCGCCTTGCGCGCTCAAACGGTCGTCGCCCTCACCACCGCGCACCTCGCCCCCGAACAGCCTCACACTGTCGTCGCCCGTGCCTGCGTCGATGGTCGCGTTTGAAGAGGTTATTGTGTCGTTACCGTCGCCACCGTCGATGACGATGGCCGGCTCAGTGCCGTTGATGCTGAACGATCCTTGGCTGCGTTCCACGAAAACACCCTGCAGCAGATCATCACCTGCACCGCCTGTCAGAGTTGTGTCTGCATGATCGGCAAACAGGATGTCGTCGCCATCCCCACCATCCAACGCGAGCCCTTCGGTGCCCGTTGTCAACCAGTCCGTACCGTTGGTCCCCGTCGTGCTCTCCGTAACCACCTGTTCGGTCACGCCTTGTCGTGTCACGACGTAGTCTTCGTTCAGAAAGGTGACCAGTTCATCACCATCCGTGTTGGCTTCCAGATAGTGAACGGCGACCGGGGCGTTGGACTGAATGTCGGGCAAAACATCCCGCATGTTGCCTGGATCGGGCAGGGGGACGCCGTCGTCTGGCAACTCCAATTGGACCGTCCCCAAAAGCTGTAGACCAAGAACCTGTTCAAAATCCTCCAGTTCATAGGCCAGCGGCGACCCGCCAAACGCCTGTTGGCCGGGAATGTCGCCGCGTCGTTCATAGTCTGCGTCCGACAGGTCCGTGCCTTCGGGTACCAGATAGAACCGGGCCTCATACGTCTCGTAGAAATTGTCGGGGTTATCTTCGCTATCGACGTAAAAGATGCTGGCAAGGGTGCCTGTTTCATCCGCACCGACATCCAATGTGATCGTGCCCGCGGCGTCGTCGAAATCAAAGGTTGCGCCGGTGTCTTCCGGCTCGGGGGGCACGGGGTCACCGGTGCCAGGTTCAGGGGGGGCTGTTGGATCGGTCTCAGGTGTCTGCGAATCCGAAACATCGTGCGCGTCATTGTCATGCGCTGCGGTCAGCATCAACGCGCCGCTCATCAAGGCGAGCAAAGCCAATGCACCCATAACCAATCCCCCTAAAAAATATCCTTTTACGATGCCGGAAACTTCAGCATGCGATCCCGGCGCAAGTCAACAGAATGGCCAAACTGTTGCGTATGCAGAAACGATCGGGGTCAACGGCCTAAATTGGGGCACGCGCCGTAAATCGTCGCTGTTCTGCCTGCAAATTGGGAGGAATCGCCCGCAAAGACGCACGTTTTGTGACTGAATTATTACAATTCCTGCGAGCCAATAGGTCGCAGTTTTGTTAACCAATTGAAAAGTCTCAAGAAGCACCCAGACCGATGCTCACGAACACATGTTGCGGGGTGACAAACCCTCTGCTACATCCCCCCTGATTTTCTCGCCTTGGCCACAATCAGGGCGGTCCAACACCCCGGGCCACGCATCCGTGTGCAGCAAACCGGGCCAAGACATCGAAAGGGTGGACGTGTCCGAACCAGCTTCGATCTCCACAGGCATCGCCGCGCGCTATGCCACTGCTGTCTACGAACTTGCCAAGGATGGCAAAGCCGTAAAATCCCTCGAAGGCGACATTGATACCCTGACAGCCGCCATGGCCGACAGCGGCGACTTCAATGCCCTGATCCACTCGCCCGTCTACAGCCGGGAAGAGCAGGCCGCCGCCATCACCGCGATCGCCAAGAAAGCCAAGCTGACGGACCTGATGGCCAACACGCTGGCACTCATGGCCGAAAAGCGCCGCCTGTTTGTGCTGCCGCAACTGGTGCAGGCGCTGCGCGACGTGATTGCCGAAGACAAGGGCGAGCTGACCGCCGACGTCACCTCGGCCAAGGCGCTGACCAAGACGCAAAGCGAAAAACTCGCCAAGACGCTCAAGGCCCGCATGGGCAAGGACGTCACCATCAATGCCTCCGTCGATGAAAGCCTCATCGGCGGTTTGATCGTTAAAGTGGGCTCGAAGATGATCGACACGTCGATCCGCTCCAAGCTCGCTTCACTCCAGAATGCAATGAAAGAGGTCGGATAAATGGGTATCCAAGCAGCAGAAATTTCTGCGATCCTGAAAGACCAGATCAAGAACTTTGGTCAGGAAGCAGAAGTGGCCGAAGTGGGCCGCGTTTTGTCGGTGGGCGACGGGATCGCCCGCGTCTACGGCCTCGACAACGTACAAGCCGGTGAGATGGTTGAATTCCCCGGCGGCATTCAGGGCATGGCCCTGAACCTCGAAAACGACAACGTCGGCGTCGTGATCTTCGGCTCCGACCGCGACATTAAAGAAGGTGACACCGTCAAGCGCACCAACTCCATCGTGGACGTGCCCGCCGGTGACGAACTCTTGGGCCGCGTTGTGGACGGTCTGGGCAACCCGCTCGACGGCAAGGGCCCGATCAAGGCGTCCGAGCGTCGCGTGGCTGACGTCAAAGCGCCCGGCATCATCCCACGTAAATCGGTGCACGAGCCGATGGCGACCGGTCTCAAGGCCGTGGACGCGATGATCCCGATTGGCCGCGGTCAGCGCGAACTGATCATCGGCGACCGTCAGACCGGCAAAACCGCCGTGGCGCTTGACGCGATCCTGAACCAGAAATCCTACAACGACGCAGCCGGCGATGATGAGAGCAAAAAGCTCTACTGCATCTACGTCGCCGTCGGCCAAAAGCGGTCCACCGTGGCGCAGCTGGTGAAGAAGCTCGAAGAATCCGGTGCGATCGACTACTCGATCGTCGTGGCAGCCACCGCGTCCGACCCGGCGCCCATGCAGTTTCTGGCACCCTACGCCGCGACCGCAATGGCGGAATACTTCCGCGACAACGGCCGCCACGCGCTGATCATCTATGATGACCTGTCCAAACAGGCCGTGTCCTACCGTCAGATGTCGCTCCTGCTGCGTCGCCCGCCGGGCCGCGAAGCCTACCCTGGCGACGTGTTCTACCTCCACTCGCGCCTGCTGGAACGTTCGGCCAAGCTGAACGAAGACAACGGCGCAGGTTCGCTGACGGCCCTGCCGATCATCGAAACCCAGGGCGGCGACGTGTCGGCCTTTATCCCGACCAACGTGATCTCGATCACCGACGGCCAGATCTTCCTTGAAACGGAACTCTTCTACCAGGGCATCCGCCCCGCCGTGAACACCGGTCTGTCGGTGTCCCGCGTGGGCTCCTCGGCGCAAACGGACGCGATGTCGTCGGTTGCGGGTCCGGTGAAACTGTCGCTGGCCCAGTACCGCGAAATGGCGGCCTTCGCCCAGTTTGGCTCCGACCTCGATGCGGCCACCCAGCAGCTTCTGAACCGTGGCGCACGCCTGACGGAACTGATGAAGCAAGCGCAATACGCGCCGCTGACCAACGCGGAAATCGTCTGCGTGATCTTTGCGGGCACCAACGGCTACCTCGACAACATCGACGTCAGCGAAGTGGGCAAGTTTGAAACGGGCCTTCTGGCCTTCCTGCGCTCGCAGAAAGCCGACTTCCTGAAGTGGATCGCCGACGAAGATCCCAAGTTCAAGGGCGGCGAGAATGTCGACAAGATGAAGGCGGTCCTCGACGAGTTCGCTTCGACCTTCGCATAAGGAGATCGGGCAATGCCAAATCTCAAGGACCTGAAAAACAGGATCGAAAGCGTGAAATCCACGCGGAAGATCACCAAGGCCATGCAGATGGTGGCCGCCGCGAAACTGCGGCGGGCACAGGAAGCGGCCGAGATGTCGCGCCCCTATGCCGAACGGTTCAATGCCGTGATGGCAGGGCTGGCATCCTCTGCGGCGGGCTCTGAAACCGCGCCGAAGCTGTTGTCGGGCACAGGCTCGGACCAGACCCACCTTCTGGTGGTGATGACAGCCGAACGCGGTCTCTGCGGTGGGTTCAACACCAACATCGCCAAGCTGGCCAAGGCCAAGGCGGCGGAACTGATCGCCGCTGGCAAGACGGTCAAAATCCTGACGGTCGGCAAGAAGGGCCGCGACCAGCTGAAACGCGACTACGAGGACCACTTCGTCGGTCACGTCGACATGACCGAGGTCAAGCGGATGTCCTACGCCGATGCGCAGGGCGTGGCCAAGGACGTGCTGGGCCGCTTTGACGCGGGCGAGTTCGACGTGGCGACGATCTTCTACTCGAAGTTCCAGAACGTCGTGACGCAAATCCCGACAGCACAACAGATCATCCCCTTCGCAATCCCCGAGGATTTCGAAGCAGCCGATACGCTCTACGACTACGAGCCGGACGAAGAGGCCATTCTGGCCGACCTTCTGCCGCGCGGCGTGGCCACGGCGATCTTCTCTGGCCTTCTGGAAAACGGCGCCTCTGAACAGGGCGCCCGGATGAGCGCCATGGACAACGCGACCCGCAACGCGGGCGAGATGATCGACAAGCTGACCATCGAATTCAACCGCTCGCGTCAGGCCGTGATCACGAACGAGCTGATTGAAATCATTTCGGGCGCGGAAGCGCTCTAAAGACACCCGGAGACGAGATAATGGCAAACGCTAAAGGTAAAGTAACACAAGTCATCGGGGCCGTCGTCGACGTGCAGTTCGATGACCACCTGCCAGAGATTCTGAACGCTCTGGAAACCGATAACAACGGCAACAAGCTGGTGCTTGAGGTCGCGCAACATCTCGGTGAAAACACCGTCCGCACCATCGCGATGGACAGCTCCGAAGGTCTGGTGCGCGGTCAGGACGTGTCCGACACCGGTGGCCCGATCATGGTGCCCGTGGGGCCCAAGACCCTTGGCCGTATCCTGAACGTCGTGGGCGAGCCCGTGGACGAAGGTGGCGCGGTCGACGCCGATGAAAAGCGTGCGATCCACCAGCCGGCACCTGAATTTGCCGAACAGTCGACCGAATCCGAAATCCTGGTGACCGGGATCAAGGTTGTGGACCTGCTGGCCCCTTACGCCAAGGGCGGTAAGATCGGCCTCTTCGGCGGTGCCGGCGTGGGCAAGACCGTTCTGATCATGGAACTGATCAACAACATCGCGAAAGTACACTCGGGCTATTCCGTGTTCGCCGGTGTGGGTGAACGGACCCGTGAGGGCAACGACCTCTATCACGAGATGATCGAGTCGAACGTGATCAAGCCTGACAACCTGGAAGAAAGCCAAGTGGCCCTGGTCTACGGCCAGATGAACGAGCCTCCGGGTGCGCGTGCCCGTGTGGCCCTGACCGGTCTGACGCTGGCAGAACAGTTCCGTGACGCCTCCGGCACCGACGTTCTGTTCTTCGTGGACAACATCTTCCGCTTTACCCAAGCGGGCTCCGAGGTGTCGGCTCTGCTCGGCCGTATCCCCTCGGCTGTGGGCTACCAGCCGACGCTGGCCACCGACATGGGTGCGATGCAGGAACGGATCACCTCCACCAAGTCAGGCTCGATCACCTCGATCCAGGCCGTGTACGTGCCTGCGGACGACCTTACCGACCCCGCGCCTGCAACCACCTTTGCTCACTTGGACGCGACAACCGTTCTGTCCCGTGCGATCTCCGAGCTGGGTATCTACCCCGCCGTGGACCCGCTCGACAGCTCCTCGCGCCTGATGGACCCGCAGATCGTGGGTGAAGAGCACTACAAGGTGGCCTCCGACGTCCAGCAGATCCTGCAGCGCTACAAGTCGCTTCAGGACATCATCGCCATCCTCGGGATGGACGAACTGTCGGAAGAGGACAAGCTGACCGTGGCCCGCGCCCGCAAGATCCAGCGCTTCCTGTCGCAGCCCTTCGACGTGGCCAAGGTGTTCACCGGCTCCGACGGTGTGCAGGTCCCGCTGGAAGACACGATTGCCTCGTTCAAGGCGGTTGTGGCCGGCGAATACGACCACCTGCCCGAGGGCGCCTTCTACATGGTGGGCGGCATCGACGAGGTGAAAGCCAAAGCCGAGAAGATGGCCGCCGACGCAGCCTAATCGTAAGGCGGGTTTCAACCCGCCCTACATCTCCGAACGAACTCCGGGCGTAGGGTGGGGTTTCACCCCACCGCCCATCACAGGAGAAGACGATGCAATTTGATTTGGTATCGCCCGAGCGCAGCCTCGCGTCCATGGACGCCACAGCTGTGCAAATCCCCGGTGCCGATGGCGACATGACCGTGATGGCCGACCACGCGCCCACGATCACGACCCTGCGCCCCGGCGTGCTCAAGGTTGAGGCGGGCAGCGACACCCACGAATACGTGGTCACCGGCGGCTTTGCCGAGATCGGTGCTGCTGGCGTGTCAGTGCTGGCCGAGCAGGCCGTCGCGACGGTTGACATGACCCAGGACCAGATGGACGCCCTGTTTGACGAGGCGCAGGAAACTTACACTCGCGCCAAGGACAACGCCGAAAACGAACCGGGTCGTGTTGACGAAGCAGCCAAGCTGCTGGCCGACATGGTCGCCATCGGCGGCCAGATTGGGTTCAGCACAAAACAGCCCAACCTCTGATCCTTCGGCAACGAATGGACAAAGGCCTCGCACTTCGCGGGGCCTTTTTACTTTTTTAGCCTTAAAATGCCACGCTGACGTGTTACGACATTGTGACACTCAAAAGAACGACCCAATGAAACGACTGCGCAACCACCTGATAGGGATTGATCAAGGCGATACGGTCCTGTTTTCCGACTTCGAAGACGGCGGAGAAATGTGGACCGGCCGGGGCCAACGCGAACGCCGCCGCCGCATCGCCTTTTCCGAACCATTCCGGACGGAGCCGTCTGTTCACGTCTCGATCTCCATGTGGGACGTGGACACGAACATGCCCCTGCGCGCCGACATCGCGGCCGAAACGATCACGGCGGACGGGTTTGATCTGGTCTTTCGCACCTGGGGCGACACGCGGGTGGCGCGGGTCCGGGCGGCGTGGATGGCCATGGGTGAATTGCGTCAGGTCGATGACTGGGAATTGTACTGACGCGACCTGAGATGACGGCTCAGAACAGCCGGTGAGGGCAGGGCACCGGCAGTCCGATCAGAATGATGCGCGAATGCGGTCCAGACCCCGGATCAGCCACTTGTTTTCCGCCCGAAAGCGGTCGGCAAACTCCGCGCTCTTTGACCCCGACAGCTTCTTGTGATCGCTCTGGGGCATGTGCGCGATCGGCACATCATATTCCAGATGATCGCTCAACATGCGCAACACCTCCGAAGGCGCCATCCCCGTGATCTGCTCATAGGTCAGGCGCAGCGGCTCAATGCCGAAATCACGAAAGAAACGCTCGGTTTCCATCTCCATCCACAAGGTGCGCTTCACCAACCCGCGAAGCTGAACCGGGTTGTACCGAACCATGGACCGGGCCCGGGCAATGTCATCCTTGCTGGCGTTGGCGGTGTGGGACACGCCCGTCTGGCTCATGCTCATAATCGACACGGCCTGCGCGACATAATCCTCGCGCTTCAGCCACACATAGCTTTCGGGCTGTACCAGATCGACAAACTGCTGCGGATCGCGGAACAGGAAATCGACATGGGTCCACGTCACCTCGGTGCTGAACACCCCCGACGTGTTGCGCGCGCGGACCAGGCTGTCCACGTAATCCTCAAGGGAAGTGCAGCCCATGGCCCCGGCCACATCCCAGGTGATTGGCGGATTGAACGTCTCTCCGGCGTCCCCCAGCAGTCCCGTGCTCTGGATCAGGTCGGTCAAGAACGATGATCCGCTGCGCGGCGTGAACAGAATGGCATATCTGAACTCCGCCGCGGGCCAGCTTTTGACATCTCTGAAATGGTTCTGCATCGGAACCGTGGTGGTGAACGGATCGTCCCATCCATAGGTCGGTCGGGACAATAAAAGACGTTCAAGCAACATTCAGAAACTCTGTTTCGCGCGTAGAGTTAGACGGCCCACCTGCAGCCTTCAACCGGTGTTTCAAAGGGCGCAATGAAACGCCGGATCCCCGCCCGAATGGCAGCCGCCCGTGGCCGTTCACCGCGCAACGCTGCGCAAAAACTGCTGCGTCCGGGCGCGCTGCGGGTCAGAGAATATGCGTTCCGGCGTGCCTTCCTCGGCCACAACACCCTGATCCATGAACACCACCCGATCCGCGACCTCACGGGCAAAGGACATCTCGTGCGTGGCCAGCACCATCGTCATCCCGTCGTCCCGCAACCGGCGCAGCACGTCCAGCACCTCACCCACCAACTCCGGATCAAGGGCCGAGGTGATCTCGTCCAGCAGCATCGTCTGGGGCCGCATCGCCAGCGCCCGGATCACGGCCACCCGTTGTTGTTGCCCGCCCGACAACTGGTCCGGGTACTTCCTCATGTGATCGGCCAGCCCGAACCGGGCAAACAGCGCCTCGATCCGCTCCCGCGCCTCCTCACCCAGCACCCGGCGGGGGGCGAGGGCCACGTTGTCATATGCGGTCATATGCGGAAACAGGTTGAAGCTCTGGAACACGATCCCGATCCGCTGCCGTATGGGCCCCAGATCAAACCCCGGCTCGGCAATGTCCACCCCGTCCAGCAGCACTTCGCCATCATCGACAGGCTCCAGCCCGTTCATACAGCGCAGCAGCGTCGACTTGCCGGAGCCCGACGCCCCGATCAGGCACACCATCTCGCCCGGTGCGATGTCCATGTCGATCCCGCGCAGCACCTGCACGTCGTCAAAGCTCTTGGTCACGCCGCGCAGCGACAGCCTAGGATCTGGCATCACGGTCCTTGTTCAGCAGGTAATCGGCATAGCGGGTCGCGGGCACGGTCACACACAGAAAGATGACCGCCGCCGCCACATAAGGCGTGAAATTCGCCAGCAGCGATTTGAAAATCCCCGCCTGCCGCAAGATCTCAACCGGCCCGATAAAGGACAAGAGCGCCACGTCCTTCTGCAACGCCACCAGCATGTTCATATTCGCAGGCACCACGCGCCGGATTGCTTGGGGCAGGATCACATAGCGCATCGTGTCCCGCTCGCTCAGGCCCAGACAGATGGCGGCATTGCGCTGGCTCGCATGGATGCTCTCGATCCCGGATCGCAGCACCTCGGCCACATAGGCCGAATAGGTTAGCACCAGCGCCACAGTGCCCCAGATATAGGGCGAGTTCCAGGGACGCGGCAGCCCAAGCCCCGGAATGCCGAAGCCCACCAGATAGACCAGCAGGACCACCGGAATGCCCCGAAACAGGTCCACATAGACAGCGCCGAAGATGCGCAGGGGAAACAGGGCCGGGTTCGCATTGCCACGGGCCAGCGCGATGGCAAGGCCCAGGGCAAAGATCATCGGCACCGACCATGCGAATATCGCCACATCCAGCATGAACGCGCGCAACAGGTCCGGAAAGACCCGCACAAACACCTCACCATTGAAGAACGAGGCGCGCACCGCCTCCCACCCCGGCGCAAGCGGGACCAGCACAATGACAAGGGCCAGCACGATCATTGTGCTGACCCCGGCAATCATGTTTGCCCGGCGTTTTTGCTGGGCCTCATAGGCGGCGCGCCGTGTCATAGTTGATCTGTCACTGGATCAGCGGAACCCCGGTGGCTTCCTGCAGCCACTGCGCCTCGATCTCAGCCAGCTTGCCGCTGTCGGTCATGGCAGCCAGCGCCTCGTCCACACAGGCTTTCAGTGCCGACCCCTCAGGCATCAACATCCCGAACTGATCCGGGTTCTCCGCCGCCGCCGGATCAAACTGCCCCAGGATCGCGCCGCCTTCGACAACCACCGCGGACAGGTAAAGCGCCGTAGGCAAGTCGAACAGGGCGGCATCAATCTGCCCCGCCTGCAACGCGGCAGTGACGTTGGTGTTGTCATCATAGACCAGCGGGCTCGCATCAGGCTCAATCTGCTCCATCACCACAGGCAGCGCGGTGGTCGAGGCGACAACGCCCCATTTCAGCCCCTTCAGGCTCTCCATCGTGCCGGTTGCACCGCCATCGACAATGGCCTGCGTCGTCAGCACAGCCTGTGGCGCGGTGTAGTAGGGGGCCGAAAAGTCCACGACCTTGTCACGCTCTTCGGTGATCGAGTATTGCTGCATGTTCAGATCGAAATTCTTGACCCCGGGCTGGATCGCCTCATCGAACGAGGTGCGCACCCACGTCACCTGATCAGCGCCAAACCCCATCTCCTTGGCCAAGGCATAGGCCACTGCAGCCTCAAACCCCTCACCCGCCTCCGGCGCGTCGTTCAGAACCCAAGGGTAATAGGCCGGGTTGCCCGTCGCGATGGTCAGCGTTCCGTCGGTCAGGGTCTTTCCGGCGGCACAATGGTCCGCGGCAAAGGCGCCGGTGGCCACAGCGCTCAGCACGGCAGCGGTCAGAATGGTCTTCATGTGAAATCTCCCCATCATTTTGCGGCGATATTCAGGCAAGGGGGCAGGGCTGTCCAGAGGCGGCTGTAGCCCGTAGACCACGCAACGCTGTCGTTAGGTTAATATATGATCAATTGCGGTCACGGGCGGCGGGGCCTCATCGCCCATCGCCTCGGCGGCGGCACTTTCGATGGCGCGGCAAATCGCATCCAGCGGCAAGCCGTTTTCGACGTTCCGAAATGGCATCTCCAACTCGTTCGTGACGGCCTGCAACCCAAAGAAGACATAAGCCACGACAGCCGCAAAGATCGGGGCAAAAATGTCGGCCGCATCCAGAAGGGCGAAGGGCAGCAACCAGCAATAAAGATAGGTCGTCCGACGCACGAGCAGCGAATAGACAAAGGGCAGCGGCGTGTTTGCGATGCGTTCACACCCCGCCTGTGACAGCGTAAGCGATGCCAATCGGTTCGCCAGCGTCATCTGACCAAAGCCGGACAGCTTGCCCTGATCCGCCAGCGCAGCCAGATGCGCGGTCGCGCCGCGCAGTGCTGCGTCCGCGGGCCGATGATGCTGCGCCAAAGCCTGCGCGATGTCCGCTCCGACCCATTTCGCAGCATCTTCGCCCGCGTTCACACCTCTCAAGTCGCCACGATGCAAATGCACACTAGCCACCGCGTGGTTCATCAACGCCCGCCGCTCGTCAGCGTCGCGGATAAACAACATCGCATCCCGCCCGAGACTGCGGACATCGGCGAGCATCGTGCCCCAAAGGATTCGCGCCTCCCACCAGCGGTCATAGGCCGCGTTGTTGCGAAACCCCAGAAACAGCGACAGCGCCACACCAAAAATCCCCATGGCCGGCACCGAGATGCGCGGCAGGGCAAGTAGATACGCATCCACGAAAACGACAATCAGGGAGAGGCAGGCAACGGCAAGTATCTTGCCTGCGATCCTCGGCACGATTGAACCCTGCATCTCGTAAAACAGATGCAGGGAGGACGGTTGGTCTTTGACGATCATGCCATGTCCCCGTCACATCATGTGCAGCGGCACACGCCGGTTAGGAAGTGGATCACTCCGCTGCGTACATCCCGTCATAGATCGGGCTCAGCGTCTCCGCCTCGAACAGCGACGACACGGATGTGCCATGCCAGATGTTCAGGATCGCCTGCGCAAACACGGGGGCGGTCGGCACAATCCGAATGTTAGGCGCAGCCTTCACCGCCTCGGTCGGCTGAATGCTGTCGGTGATCACCAGCGACTTCATCACCGACTTCGTCACGCGGTCCACAGCAGGGCCAGAAAGAACACCATGGGTGATGTAGGAGTGCACCTCTTTCGCCCCGTTCTCCATCAACACCTCAGCCGCCTTGCACAGCGTGCCAGCCGTGTCACAGATGTCATCGACAATGATACAGGTCTTGCCGGTCACGTCCCCGATCACAGTCATCTCGGCCACTTCACCGGCCTTCTCACGCCGCTTGTCCACGATCGACAGCGGCGCATTGATGCGCTTGGCCAGATCACGGGCACGGGCCACACCGCCCACGTCAGGCGACACGATCATCACGTCATCCATGTTGCCCGCAAACTGGGTCTTCAGATCCAGCGCAAACACGGGCGAGGCATAAAGGTTGTCCACCGGAATATCGAAGAAGCCCTGGATCTGTGCGGCATGCAGGTCCATGGTCAGCACCCGCTCGATCCCCGCACCGACCAGCATATTGGCCACCAGCTTCGACGAAATCGGCGTCCGGGCCTTGGACCGGCGATCCTGCCGCGCATAGCCAAAATACGGGATCACGGCGGTGATGCGGGCAGCACTCGACCGGCGCAGCGCATCACACATGATCAAGAGTTCCATCAGGTTGTCGTTGGCCGGATTCGAGGTCGGCTGGATAATAAACATATCCTCACCACGCACATTCTCGAACACCTCAACGAAAATCTCACCGTCGTTGAAACGCTCAACACGGGCATCCACCAGCCCCACATTGACGCCGCGATGCAGCGACATGCGCCGCGCAATTGCATTTGCCAATGGCAGATTGGCATTGCCCGAGATCAGCTTGGGCTCTTGAATGGTCGGCATGTCGTATCCCCGCGCAGCACGATTGTGACAGATTCGTGATGTTGACTCCGCTTAACACGGGGGTACCGTCCCGCGAAACAGCAGACCCCACGACCGAGGACGAAAATGCCCCACATCGACTATTATTTCGCAACGTTGTCCCCTTACACCTACCTGGCCGGGAAACGGTTCGAGGCGCTCGCCGAAAAACACGGATGCTCGATCACCTACAAACCGCTTGATGTGATTGCACTTTTCGGGCGCACGGGCGGCACCCCACCCAAGGACCGGCACATCAACCGCGTCGAATACCGGGCGCAGGAACTCGTCCGGCAGGCCAAGAAATACGACATGCCGTTCAAGCTGAAACCCGCCCATTGGCCGACCAACGCCGCCCCATCCTCCTACGCGATCATCGCAGCCCAAAACGCGGGTGGCGGTGATCTGGGCACGCTGGTGCACGCGTTGCTCCGCGCCGTCTGGGCCGAAGACAAGGACATCGCCCAGGACGACGTGATCAAATCCTGCCTGACGGAAGCCGGGTTCGACCCTGCACTTGCGGACAGCGGCCTGCTTTCAGGTGCCGACACCTACGCCGCCAATCTCGAAGAAGCGGTGGACAAGGGCGTCTTCGGCGCACCCTTCTACATCGTTGATGGCGACCAGCGGTTCTGGGGCCAGGACAAGCTCGATGATCTCGACCTGCATCTGAGCGGCAAATTGTAAGCGCCCAACACAAAAGCCATTGCGCGGCATCTTGAATAGATGCAACCTGTGCGGGAATATTGCGTGGCACCGCTACGCAGTATTCCAGCCGTGGCCGCTCAGGCCACCCGGACGTTGGACACGCACAGGGGGCCCGCGCATGCAGCTTATCAAAACGGCACATGACACCATTGATATGCTGGCTCCGGCCCAGCCTTTGGACCAGGTGCCCTTCGATCACCAGATCGTGGCCAATGAATACGGGTTCTACTGCCTGCCCGAAACTTACATGCCCCGCGAAGTGCCGCGCACGCTGGCGCAGGGGAGTGTGTATGAACCCGACACCCTGAAATTTATGGGCCGCCTTCTGCGGGGCGGCGGCGACGTGATCACAGGCGGCGCCTTTGTCGGGGACTTCCTGCCCGCACTCAGCCAGTCGCTTGCACCGCGTGCGCGGGCCTACAGCTTTGAACCCAACCCCATCTCATGCGACGCGGCGTTGCACACGCTGTTCCTCAACCGGATCGAGACTGTGTCGCTGTTCCCCTGCGCCATCGGCGATGACGCAGGCACCGTCCACCTGCAAGTGTCCAAGGCCGATGGCCGCGCCATGGCGGGCCGGTCCCGGATCGTGGCAGACAGCGCCGAGGGAAAGACCATCGAAGCCCCCGTGCGCACCATCGATGCTCTTGTCGACAGCGCTCGGCCCGTCACCCTGATCCAGCTTGATCTCGAAGGGCACGAGGCCAAGGCCCTGACCGGCGCCGCAAATGTCATCCGCGCGTCCAAGCCCTACGTCATCGTCGAAGCAGATCGCCCGGCCAAGCGGCGGCGGATCGGCGCCCTGCTGGCCGAGATGTGCCCGGACGCCGACTACGTGATCGCGGGCATGATCGAACGCAACGCCATTTTTCTGCCCCGCGCGGCGCATTGATGCGGCCCGCCGGGCAGGGCGACGAATTCGCGCAGAATCGCCACGCATTAACCTTTCCAGCCCGTGATGTGCCGTGATCTTGTCAAAACGCGCAGTTTCGGCACCAAAATATGCAGTTTCCGAAAACCACCCCGAAACCGGCCCAAAACGGCTGCCTGAAAACACGCAGTTTCAGCCCGAAACTTCGCAGTTTTCGCCCAAATTCAACGCAAGCGGTCGAGGTTCTGACGCACAAACCCCCGGTTAACGGTGCGCACGGTGCTCAGGTGGGCTCCTCAATGATGTGGTCTTCCCAATCCTCGTCCGCCACATCAAATTCACTCACCGTCCGCCCCCGCATGGACACACCCGCCGCATGCACACTCTCCGCCGTACCCGAAATCAGGGGGTGCCAGTCGAACAGGGGTTTTCCTTCATAAACAAGGCGATAGGCGCACGTCTCCGGAATCCAGTACAGGTGTTCCGCGATGTTGGACGGCTTCAAAACGATGCAATCCGGCACAAACTGATGGCGAATATCGTACTGCCCGCACCGGCACGTCTCGTCATCCAGCAGCCGACACGCCACCCGCGTCAGCGCAACCTCACCCGACTCCTCGTCTTCCAGCTTGTTCAGACAGCATTTTCCGCACCCATCACACAGCGCTTCCCACTCTTTGCGGGTCAGCTTGTCGATGGATTTTTTCTTCCAAAAACGGGGGCTTAGCCCGTTCCGATCAATCGGGTCGCTCATAGGTCGGCCAGGATTTCGCGCGCCTGCGCACTGTCCGCATCCATCTGCGTGATCAGCGCCTCAAGCCCATCAAACTTCTCCTCGCCGCGCAGATGCGCAACAAGCGCGACAGACACTGGCGCACCATATAAATCACCAGAAAAATCAAAGACATACGTCTCAAGGTTGGGTTTGTTTTCCCCAAACATCGGCCGCACCCCCAGCGATGCCACCCCGTGATACGCCCCCTTATGCGGCCCCTCCAGCACGTCAAACAGCACCGCATAAACGCCGAACGCAGGGGGGTGCAGCCCATCAATCGACATGTTCGCTGTGGGGTATCCCAGGGTCCGCCCCCGCTGCTCCCCACCGATCACAGGACCCTCTATCCTGTGCCAATGCCCCAGCATCTCCGCAGCATCTCGTGGCCGCCCGTCGCTAAGCGCCTCGCGAATGGCCGTGGAGGAAACCGTATTTTCCGCGTGTTCCAGAAGCGGCGCAATGGTTACGCCAAAGCCCATCTCCGCCCCATATCGCACCAGATGCTCCGCCGTCCCGGCCCGCTTCCGCCCAAAGCAGAAATCAGCCCCGACAACCACGTGGCTCAGCCCCAGCCCGTCGCAGAGTACGTCACGCGCAAACTCTTCCGGATCAAGGCGCGCAAGCCCGGAATGAAAAGGCAATTCAAAGAGATAGCGCAGACCCATCTTCTCCAACCGGCTCGCACGCGCGGCCTGGCTCATCAGTCGAAACGGGGGGGCGTCGGGCGCAAAATACTCCCGCGGATGCGGCTCAAACGTCAGCACACCCAGCGGCGCATCGGGTGCCGCTGTCTGCGCCAGTTCAATGACAGACCGATGCCCTAGATGCACACCATCAAAGTTGCCGATGGCCACGCTCGCCCCGCGGTCGCCCGCCTCAACGAACTGATAATCCCGAATAATCTTCATACCCCTGCCTAGCCAAGCGACCAAACAAGGGCAAGATGCCCGTTTCTTCTGACTGAAAATACCACGGGGTGAGGCCGCAGGCCGAGGGGCAGCGCCCCTGAACCCGTCAGTAATTATAAAGTGTTAGTCGAACTTTCGCGACGGCGCCAGCACAGTCGCTTCCCCGATCAACACCTTCTTGCCGTCCACTGCGCAATGGCAATCCAGCTTCACCCGGCGCTTGGCAAAGTCGATGTCGATCACCTTCACCTCGGCATAGACCATGTCGCCCGGACGCACGGGTGCAAGGAATTTTAACGATTGCCCCATATAGACCGTGCCGTGCCCCGGCAGCTGCTCACCAATCACGGCCGAGATCAGACCGGCGGTCAGCATCCCATGCGCAATGCGCCCCTGAAAGATGGTGTCCCGCGCATAGTCATCGTCCAGATGAACCGGGTTCCGGTCGGTGGAGATCTGGGCGAACATCTCGATATCCTCGTCCGTCACCACTTTGCGCAGGTGACGGGACATGCCCATTTCGATGTCTTCGATGCAGATCGTGCCGCGTGGCAGATTGTCCAACATGGATCAGCTCCGGTAACTATATGACCGCTTGCCCGGCCTTTGCGCAATCTAATTACTTTGCGCGCGCAGAAAAGCAAGACAAAAGTAGGTCAGCGGAGATGTCCTATGGCGAAAGTTGGCGCAGAGGTTTCCTTTTCAAGATAAGCACTTAGTGCATCCGGGTCCGGTTGGTGCGACGTTTTTGTTTCCGCGGCGGCCAATCCGCCCGAAATAAACAGGGAATCGATGTCCTCTCCCATCGCTCCGGCAATGTCCGTCAGCACCCCGTCCCCAATCGCCAGAATGCTGCTGTCGGGCACATCCACGTCCAGTTCCGCCAACCGCCGACGCGCCAGATCATAGATCGGTGGATGTGGCTTGCCGAAATACAGGCTCTCACCGCCCATCTCGGTGTAAAGCTTCGCCAGCGCGCCGGCACACCATTCGCGCACCTCGCCCCGGTCCACGACAATGTCGGGGTTGGCACAGAGCAGCTTCAGCCCCAGTTGCTTGGCCATCAGGAACTCGGGCCGCATGACGTCCGGGTCCGCCATGGGATCGCGCGGGCCGGTGCACACGATGCCCTCGGCTTCGTTCAACGGGACCATGTCGATCTGAACCGGGTCCTTGATCACGCCGATGGGCTGGAAAAACTTCTCTTCGCCGGGCTGTCCGATGAAGTAGACCTTGGATCCCACGATCCCGCGGAACATCGCAGCGCGCGCACTGTCTCCGGACGTCGCGATTGTGTCCCAGGCATCATCCGGCACGCCAAAATGCACCAATTGCTTTTGCACACCAGCGCGCGGGCGGGGCGAGTTTGTGACGAGTACCACCTTGCCCCCCTTGGCGCGGTAGGCCTGCAGGGCGGCAACCGCTTCGGGCAGCGCCTTCACCCCGTTGTGCACACAGCCCCACAGGTCCACGAACAGCGCGTCGTAATGGTCCGAAATCTCGGACAGGGCGGAAATGATCTGGGCCATAGGGGCACTCCGTCTTCAAAAAGGAGGGCGGACCGATGGTCCGCCCGTCTCGCGGCAACATAGGCCACGGTGTCGAAATAGTAAGGCGGAGGTGTCCTCCGCCCCGCACCCTCAGACCTTGAGGTTCGGGATGATCTGCTTTTTCCGGCTCATGATGCCGGGCAGGACCACGGTGTCGCCGGTTACGGTGGCGTCAAAGCTCTTTTCAGCCACGCCCTTCACGCGGTCATTGGGGATCAGCATGGTGGCTTCTTCGTTCAGGATATCGACCACAAACAGCAGAACCTCGTCCGCGCCGTCCTCTTTCGCCACATCAACCATGGAGGCCATCAGGCTGTCCTTGCGATCCAGTACCAGTTTGGGCGCGGTGGTTTCCAGGACAGAGACGCGGAATTGCGTGCCATCGACGGCATATTCCTTGCTGTCCATGCGCAGCAGTTCGGCATCGGAGAAGGCGGAGACGTCCGACTTCGCCTCGAACATCTCGGACGCATAGGCGGTCAGATCCACGCTCAGGTCCTTGGCCAGATCATGGGCAATCGCTTTGTCTTCCTGCGTTGTGGTGGGCGAACGGAATTCCAGCGTGTCGGACAGGATGCAGGACAGCATCGCGCCTTTTACTCCCGTGGGCATTTGCGCCATGTCCTTGCCGATCATCTTCCACATGATGGTCGCGGTGCAGGCCAACGGCTCGATCCGAATGTCGATGGGACCCTTGGTTTCCAGCCCACCGACCAGCTTGTGGTGGTCGATGATGGCGGTGATGTCGGCATCGTTGATGGCATCGGGCAGCTCGGCGGGGTTGTTGGTGTCCACGATCACGACCGGCTGGTCTGCGTCCACGCTGTTGATGATCCGCGGCTTGGGCAGATCCCATTTTTTCAGGACAAAGGCCGCTTCGGTGTTGGGCTCGCCCAGCAGCACGGGCTCGGCTGCGACGCCTTTGATCTCGTTCAGATACCACGCCCAGATGATGGGCGATCCGGTGGAGTCGGTGTCGGGTGATTTATGGCCAAAAACAAGGGTTGTCATCGCAATGCGTCCTTTGGGGGAGGGGATATTTCGGCGTCCTTATAGCAACCTTTCCCATGGTGTCACGGGGGGCGGGTCAGTGAGCAATTGTCGCGCCCGCGGATACGGTGTATGCTGGTGGAATACGACCAAGGAGTGCTCTGAAAATGAACAACGCGGCCTGATTGCCCACCCGTTCCGCGCCCAGCGAGGCGCATGTTTTCAGAGGAGTGTTTCCCGATGGACAAGCCTGCCTGACCCGCATCCGCGGGGATTGATCTGCGCGCTGCGCAATCCCATCCAATTCAGACAGAAGGGGCACCTCATGCCCGTATCCAAGAAACCCGCCCGCAAGCCGGGCGACACACTGACCACGTCCAAACCCCGCCAACCGATCCGACCGGCTGCAAGCCGCAAGCCGGATCATACGCTGCGCACCCAAGTGCGCGGCGGGCGGCCACCGCGTTTTCCGGGACGCACCGGCGGGCGCTAGGGCTTGCCAAAGGGCTCGCGCGGGGGTTTCCTCGTGCGGGCCAAACCGGACCCAGCCACGTGACGACCCGCGAAACCGACCTTTACCCACCGATCAAGACCTTTCTGGAGGGGCAGGGCTATGTCGTGAAGTCCGAAGTGGGGGCGGCTGATGTCGTGGCTGTTCGTGGGGGTGAGCCGCCTGTAATTGTGGAGCTAAAGCTGGGCTTCTCGCTTGCCCTTGTGCATCAATGTGTGGCGCGTCTGTCGGTCAGCGATGACGTCTACATGGCTGTCGAGCGCGGCAAGGGGAAACGGTTCCTCAAAGCTGCCAAGGACATGACGCGCCTGTGCCGCCGTCTGGGCCTGGGTCTGATGACGGTGCGGCTGTCGGATGGTCTTGTGCAGGTGCATTGCGATCCGGGGCCTTATTCACCGCGCAAGAACGCCAAGCGACAGGGCCGGTTGCTCAAGGAGTTTGCGGCACGGCAGGGGGACCCCAACGACGGTGGGCAAACCCGCGTCGGGCTGATCACGGCCTACCGGCAGGATGCGCTGAAACTGGCGATGTATCTTTATGAAGTCGGGGCCAGTAAGGGTGCGGATGTGGCGCGCGAGACGGGTGTGTCCCGCGCAACGACCATGATGCGCGATGATCACTATGGCTGGTTCGAGAAGGTTGAAAAGGGCGTGTATGGGCTGACGCCCAAAGGGGGGGAGGCGGTGTCGCAGTCGGGTCAGGTTCTAGGCGCGTAGCGGATTTTGACGCAAAATCCGGGCGGTTTTCCGACGCGGAAAACCTGGCGCGACGTTGCTTGAAACTGCGCCAGTCTCCAGTCGTTTCCCGCGTCGGGAAACGGTCTGTCAGAACGGTTGCCGCTCCAGTGTGAACCCGCGCAATTCGAGCTGATTGAGCAGCCCGGTGTCACCGCCCAGATGTGCAGCCCCTACCGCGATCACGATGTTCGGCTCATCCCGTTGATCGATCCGGTCCATCCACATCAGGTTCCGCTGGTCCAGCAGCATCACCATCATCTCGTCAAACAGGGCCTCGAATTCTTCGGGCGGGAAACTGATCTGATCGCGGGTAAAGACACGGGAGAAGGCCAGCAGCGCGCCGTGTTGCTCTTCGAAGTAAGCGGCCACGGTGGTGGCTGTGGCGTCATCCACGGTGCTTTCCATTTGCGCGACCAGCGGCAGGAACTGCATCTGTTCCTCAATCGGATCCGCTGCCAGCAGGTCAATCATCTCGCGATGTGTTTCCAGCGCTGCAATTGGTACGTCGGCCTGCGCGGCCTCTGCCATGATCAACTTGTCGAGGCCGACTTTGCCTGCGTGTAGATCGGCCATGGCGCACGGGGCGATGGCCAAGGTCATCGACAAAAACCACGGCTGGTACTTTGCGGCCATGAAGGGCGGCACGCCCCGCTTTTGTGCGGCATCGGCCAAAGTGGCCCACACGTCGGGCGACACGCGTTCGATCAGGCTGGGCCCGTCAGTGAGAAAGGCGATGGTCGGGTCGGTCGAGATGGCGTTGAGGAGGGCGGCCTCTTCTTCTGCCGTGATCTCGACCAGCAGCAGGTCGGCGGATGCCACGGTGGGGGCCAGACGCGCGACGATATCGGCCATGCGGGGATCGTGTATGTGCATTGTGCCAACCAGTGTAATTGTCTGGTCCCCGCGGGTGGCGCGCCAATGATTACCCTCAGCGTAGGGCAGCGCGGCGGTGCGCTCTGAGATCTCTGCCTGCGCCGCTTCGCTCAGATACGGTCGCATATCCGTGCCGGAACAGGCAGCCTGCACAGCAGCCGGGATCAGCAGCGTGGCTGCGAAAATCACATGTTTCAGAAGGGTCTGCATCGCCATCTCACCGCTTGTTTTCGACAGGCTAGGCAATGGCGCGACCGGTTCCAAGGGCGTGTCGCGCAGGTGGCGAAAATTTTGCGGTATCGCGTGGTTGACTCGTCCCGGGTGCTTCCATAACTACGCTACGTTATCACTCGCATGTGATGAGTGCTAACGGCCCCGATCACGGGGTCAAGGGAGAAAACTTTGAGCCTCAAGGAGCTGCAAAGATGGCATTGAAACCGCTTCATGACCGCGTGCTGGTACGCCGCACGGAAAGCGAAGAGAAAACCGCTGGCGGGCTGATCATCCCCGATAGCGCCAAGGAAAAGCCTAGCGAAGGCGAAATCGTCGCCGCAGGCCCCGGCGCCCGCAAAGACAGCGGTGAGCTGATCGAGATGGGTGTGAAAGCCGGCGACAAGGTGCTGTTCGGCAAATGGTCCGGCACCGAGGTCACCATCGACGGCGAAGAGCTGCTGATGATGAAAGAAAGCGACATCATGGGGATCATCGAGTAAGCGGCCCCGCTTCTCTGATCTCTTTCACGACACTCTCATAGGAGAATACCAATGGCTAAGGACGTCAAATTCGACACAGATGCCCGCGGGCGCATGCTGACCGGCGTGAACATTCTGGCTGACGCCGTCAAAGTGACACTGGGCCCCAAAGGCCGCAACGTGGTGCTCGACAAATCCTTTGGCGCACCCCGCATCACCAAGGACGGTGTGTCGGTTGCCAAGGAAATCGAACTGGAAGACAAGTTCGAGAACATGGGCGCCCAAATGGTGAAGGAAGTTGCTTCCCGCACCAACGACGAAGCAGGCGACGGCACCACGACCGCCACTGTTCTGGCGCAAGCCATCGTCAAGGAAGGCATGAAGTCGGTTGCCGCTGGCATGAACCCGATGGACCTCAAGCGCGGCATCGACATGGCAACAGCCAAAGTCGTTGAAGCGATCAAGGCAGCCTCCCGCGAAGTGAGCGACAGCGCCGAAGTGGCACAGGTCGGCACCATCTCCGCCAACGGTGAAGCTGAAATCGGCCAGCAGATCGCAGACGCGATGCAGAAGGTTGGCAACGAAGGCGTCATCACCGTCGAAGAGAACAAGGGTCTGGAAACAGAAACCGACGTTGTCGAAGGTATGCAATTCGACCGCGGTTACCTGAGCCCCTACTTCGTGACCAACGCGGACAAGATGACCGCCGAGCTCGAAGACTGCATGATCCTGCTGCACGAAAAGAAATTGTCGTCGCTGCAGCCGATGGTTCCGCTGCTCGAGTCCGTGATCCAGTCGCAGAAACCCCTGCTGATCATCGCAGAAGACGTTGAAGGCGAAGCGCTCGCAACTCTGGTTGTGAACAAACTGCGCGGCGGCCTGAAAATCGCAGCTGTCAAAGCACCCGGCTTCGGCGACCGCCGCAAAGCCATGCTGCAGGACATCGCGATCCTGACCGGTGGCCAGGTGATCTCCGAAGACCTCGGCATGAAGCTTGAGAACGTGACCATGGACATGCTGGGCACCGCCAAGCGCGTTCAGATCACCAAGGACGAGACCACCGTGATCGACGGCAACGGCGAGAAGGCGGAGATCGAAGCCCGCGTGACGCAGATCCGTCAGCAGATCGAAGAAACCACCTCGGACTACGACCGTGAGAAGCTGCAAGAGCGCGTTGCCAAACTGGCAGGCGGTGTTGCTGTCATCCGCGTCGGCGGCATGACCGAAGTCGAAGTGAAAGAGCGTAAGGACCGCGTCGATGATGCTCTGAACGCAACCCGTGCTGCTGTGCAGGAAGGTGTTGTCGTCGGTGGTGGTGTTGCGCTGGTGCAAGCTGCGAAGTCGCTGGACGGCGTGTCCGGTGTGAACAACGACCAGAACGTCGGTATCTCGATCGTGCGCCGCGCTATCGAAGCACCGCTGCGTCAGATCGCTGAAAACGCCGGTGTCGACGGTGCCGTCGTCGCGGGCAAAATCCGCGAAAGCGACGACGTGACCTTTGGCTTCAACGCACAGACGGAAGAATATGGCGACATGTTCTCGTTCGGCGTGATCGACCCTGCCAAAGTGGTCCGCACAGCTCTGCAAGACGCAGCTTCGGTTGCTTCGCTGCTGATCACAACCGAAGCCATGGTGGCCGACAAGCCCGCCAAGGAAGGCGCTGGCGCGCCCGCAATGCCCGACATGGGCGGCATGGGCGGCATGATGTAAGCTGCTTGGACCGGCGCGATGCTGGTCCGCATAAGACTGCGAAGGGCTGCCCATTGGGCGGCCCTTTTTTGTGTCAGAGGCTTTGACCGCGTCAGGGAACGGGGCGGCAGCTAACTGGGTCGCATCTGCATCTCCCGTTATGGTTGAGCAGAAATCCGCCAACGTCAAATTGGTCGTTTCGACACAGCTTGACTTGGTTGTGATTGCCGCCGTACCAAACGCGCAGCGAAACCCACAAGCAAGGAGGGCGAACATGAAATTCGATATGCGTACCCTCCTAGCAGGCGCTCACCCACGAGTACCTTCCTGACCTAGCCGGGCCTTTTCGCCCCTACCGTCAGTCGCTTCGTCCACATTCGGACACCTTTCTATTACATCCGAGGCACGGGCTTGCCCCGTGATCATTTCATGCCCCTGTTGTCTTCCAAAGGCGCCATTGCGCGCGTTCTCTCCTTCGCTTGCCGCCTCTGGGGCCGCCGCCCCGGCCTTGTGGCGGCGATCCTGGCGCTCGTGCTGTTGTCGACGGCGGCGGACGTCACCATTCCCGTGATAACAGGGCGCCTGGTGGCTGCCGTGTCAGAGGGCGCATCGCCGTGGATGCCATTTGCGACACTGCTGGCGCTGGGCGTCGTGTCGATTGGCGGCAAGATCCTGAGTTATTTCACGATCATCGCGCTGACCGTGCCAACCATGCGCACGGCAGAACAAGAAGCGTTTGCGCGTGTGCAGCGCTTGCCCGCCGACTGGCACGCAAATGCGTTTGCTGGCTCGACCGTGCGGCAGATCACGCGCGGGGCCTGGGCGCTCGATGACATGGCTGATGTTCTGCTTCTGGCGCTGTTGCCGTCGACGCTGGTGTTGCTGGGGACCATCGGCACGCTGGCGGCGTTTCGCTGGGACATTGGGCTGATCGCTGCACTCGGTGCCGCCCTGTTTCTGGGCCTCTCGCTGACCCTTACGCTCACGTGGGTTGCACCCGCTGCACGGCTGTCAAACGCACAGGACAGCCGCGTGTCTGGGGCGCTGGCCGACGCCATCACGTCGAACCCGGTTGTGCGCGCCCATGCGGGTGAGGCACGCGAGGACACACGGTTGGGTCAGGTCCTGTCGAAATGGGCGCACCGCACGCGGCGCACGTGGCGGCGCGGCACGTGGTCAGGGCTGGTGCAGGACTCGTCCCTTTGGTGTCTCCGCGCGGCAGTGCTGGGTGGTGCGCTTCTGGCCTTTGTTCAAGGGGCAGCGGGCGCGGGCGAGATCGCCTTTGTCGTCTCGGCCCTCGGCATGATGGACGGGTATCTGCGCCAGATGGGCAATCATGTCCGGACGTTGCAGAAGTCGATCAACGACGCCGAAGAGCTGGTGGACCTGATGGCCACTACGCCTGAACAGGACATCGTGCATCAACCCGCACAGGCGCTGCCCGCGCGTGCGGCTGCGCTGGCCTTTGACAATGTCACCTATGGCTACGCGGGCGCGGCGACGCCACTTTTCGTGGACCTGAACGTCGCGATCCCTGCGGGGCAGAAAGTGGGTCTTGTCGGTCGGTCCGGCTCGGGCAAGACAACCTTCGTCAAGCTGATACAACGGATTCACGAGGTGACGGAGGGTGCGATCACGCTGGGCGGTGTGAACATCGCACGGGTGCCTCTGAATGAGTTGCGCCGCCACATCGCGCTGGTGCCGCAGGAACCTGTGCTGTTCCACCGCTCGCTGGCGGAGAACATCGCCTATGCCCGTCCCGGTGCCACGCCCGCTGAAGTGCGGGAGGCGGCGGAACGCGCTGGTGCGGCTGGGTTCATCTCGAACCTGCCGAAGGGCTACGGCACCGAGGTCGGCGAGCGCGGCGTGAAACTGTCAGGTGGCGAACGTCAGCGCGTCGCCATTGCGCGCGCCTTCCTGTCCGACGCGCCGGTTCTGGTGATGGACGAGGCGACCTCGTCGCTCGATTCCGAGGCCGAGGCACGGGTTGCCGAGGCTGCCGAGCGGTTGATGGAGGGGCGCACGACCCTTGTCATCGCGCACCGTCTGGCCACGGTCGAACGGATGGATCGCATCCTTGTCTTCGACAGTGGTCGGATCGTTGAGGATGGCACGCCCGCCGAGTTGATGGCACGCAAGGACGGCCTTTACCGCGCTTTGCGGCAGCGTCAGACGCTGGCAGCATAAAGGCATGTTGCACAGCGCGCCGGGACGGTTTCCGGCGCGCTGTGCCTTTTTCAGACAGGCACATTTCAATGCCACAGCCAGAGAGAGATTACGGGAATGTCCAAACCGCATTTTGATACAGCCGAAACTGCGCACCCGTCCGCCAAGGTGATATTGCGCGCTTGCCCCACGGTACACCGATGAAGCGCGTGATGATCATCGGACAGCCCGGATCGGGCAAATCGACCCTTGCGCGGGCTTTGGGCGAAAAGACCTTTCTGCCGGTTGTGCACATCGATCTGATCCACTGGAAATCGGGCTGGGTTGAACGTGAACCTGATGAGAAGTCCAAGATGACGCTGGAAGTCATCGCCCGCCCGACCTGGATTTTCGAAGGCGGGCACAGTCGCACATGGCCACAGCGGCTTGACCGTGCCGACACGCTGATCTGGCTGGACATGCCGGTTGGGTTGCGGTTGCGCCGCGTCCTGTGGCGCACGATCAAGCACTACGGGAAAGAGCGCCCAGACTTGCCCGACGGGTGCCCCGAACAGTTCAGTGCCGAGTTTCTGTCCTTTATCTGGCGGACCCGGAACACGAGCCGCGCCAAGATGCGGGCGCTCTATGATGGCGCGCCAGCGGACAAGACCAAGTACCACCTGAATTCACCCGCCGCTGTCCGCCGCTTCATGGATGGGCTGTCACAGGCGGTCGCCATCGGCAATCTCGGCTTCCCGCACCGCTAGGGCCTATAGATTGGCTGCGTGCAGCAGTTGGAAATAGCCGGGCAGGACCTGGGCAAAGCGCTGTTTACCCGCCGGGGTCAGAGACAACTGCTTTTGCCGCCGGTCGGCGGGTTGTGACGCGGCCGGAGCGATCAGGCCCTTGTCTGTCAGGCTGGCCAGCACCTTGCTGAGTACAGGTTTCGATATGTCGAGGCGCGCCGCAATCTCGACCGCCGACAGGCTGGTGCGCTCCGGTTCGCGCATGATCATCATCATGGCAAGGAACTGGGTCTGCGACAGGCCATGCCCGCGCAGATAGGCTTCGATGTCGCGCATAAGGACACTGGCAGCGCGCAGGTGGCTCAGGACCGACAGGACATGGCCCGGTGAGACGTCCGGCAGATCAGCAGTGACGCCCCTGATCATCGCCTCGCTCGGCAGGTCCTTGAGAAAGAACATCAGGCCGCGCGCCGCATTCGAACAATCTGTACCGGTTCAGCCAGCCAGTTTTCGTAGGCGGCAAAGACCTCTTGTACGTAGTCATGCGCGTAATGCGCGTCGAGGGCTGCGTCATCTGCCCAGTGTTCCACCAGATATAGCGCATCGTCGTCGCCCGCATCCACGTTGAGTTCAAAGCGGTGGCACCCCGGCTCTGCGCGCGTCGCGTCGAGGATGCCTTGGATCGCCGCCAGTGCGTCGGCCCGGTGCTGCGGTTTGGGGCGGATGGTGGCGAAGATGCTCAGTTCGGTCATCGTAATCTCCATATGGTTAGCATAATAACTATATGTCACCTTTGCGTGTCTTTCAATCGGCCGCTTGGCGCTGCATGCGCGGCGGGGTAAGGGACGGGAATGCGCCTGATCCTGTTGATTTGCCTCACGATGGTTGCCTTTGCGGCCAATTCTGTTCTGAACCGTATGGCGGTGGATGGGGGCGGTATTGATCCATCGAGCTTTGCCATGATCCGCGTGCTGGCGGGGGCGGTGGCGCTGTGCATGATCCTGACTGTGCGCGGTGGCGGGCTGCCGATGCTGCACCGCGATCGGGTTGTCGGGGCGTTCAGCCTTGCCGCGTACATGATCGGGTTTTCGCTGGCCTATGTGACGCTGGATGCCGGGCTGGGGGCTCTGATCCTCTTTGGCACCGTGCAGGTGACAATGTTTGGCTGGTCGGCCCTGCGCGGCGGTCATCCAACCGCGCGGCAGGTGCTGGGCGCGAGCATCGCCTTTGCCGGTCTGCTGATTGCACTTTGGCCGGATGAGAGCGGGGGCGGCGACCTAGTGGGCGCAACACTCATGGTCATCGCGGGCCTGGGTTGGGCGGCCTACACGCTCGTGGGTAAAGGGGCCACAGACCCGCTTGCGGCCACCGCGGCGAACTTTGTCTGGACGCTGCCTATCCTTAACATCTTGCTGCTCGGCACGGGTTTGCACGCTGCTCCATCTGGTATTGCACTCGCCATCATGTCGGGCGCGGTGACGTCCGGCCTTGGCTACGCGCTGTGGTACAGCATCCTGCCGCGGCTTGCCGGACAGACGGCGGCTGTTGTGCAACTCAGCGTTCCGATCATTGCTATTGCTGGGGGCGCGCTGCTCTTGGGCGAGGCGCTGTCGATCTCCCTCGCACTCGCTGCTGCGCTTGTCGTCGGCGGAATCGCCGTCGCGGTCACCGCATCAAAGGCTCCAGCGGGTCGTAACTGACGCCCTCGGCGCCAAAGGCCACGGCACCCAGACTGTCGGGTTTGTGCGGCACTGCCGCCAACTCTTCCGCCGTCAGCCAACGCCGCTCGGTCACGACCGCCTCGGCATCGTGCCAGACCTCCGGGCGCAGGGTGCCGGGCTTGACGGTGCAGCGAAAGAACACCTCGACCTGGTGAAACTGGCTGGGTGCGTCGTGGTACTCGTTCACGAGGCAGGGCGGTCCGACCTCAACGGTCAGCCCGGTTTCCTCATAAACTTCACGCGCAAGGTTCGCAGGCAGGCTGCTGCCCACCTCGGCCCCGCCGCCGGGGGCACACATCAGATTGCTCTTGGCCGTGTGCCAGGCATTGACCATCAACAGCCGCCCATCCTCGACAATGACGGCGCGCACGGCGATGCGGGGAGATTTCGGGCGCATGATCACACCTTTGAGTGAAAGACGACGCGTTACCATTCCATAGCGCCGCACGGAAAGCTATCTCAAGGGTATGAGATGGATTGCCGCCCTTGTCCTGCTGCTGATGGCCAGCATGGCCCGCGCCGACTGCGTGGTGCTGCTGCACGGGCTCGCGCGGACCGAAGCGTCGCTTTTGGTGCTGGAACAGGCCCTGCTGAACGACGGCTACCGGGTTGTGCGCCCCGGCTATCCGTCGACCACCGAAACGGTGGAAACGCTGGCGCTTGATGTGATGCCCCGCGCGATGGAGGCCTGCGGCGACGACACCGTGCACTTTGTGACCCACTCCATGGGCGGCATCCTTGTGCGCTACTGGTTTGCCCATACGGCGATACCGGACAATCTGGGGCGCACGGTGATGCTGGCCCCGCCCAACCGTGGCAGCGAAGTGGTGGATGAGTTGGGCGACCTCGAAGCGTTTGGCTGGTTCAACGGTCCTGCAGGCCGGCAGCTTGGTACGGGTCCAGCCAGCCTGCCGCGCAGCCTGCCGGGCGTGACCTATCCGGTGGGGATCATCGCGGGGGAACAGTCGCTCAATCCCTACTTCTCGTCCCTCCTGCCGGGGCCGGACGATGGCAAGGTGTCGGTCGTCGCGACCCCGGTTGCTGGCATGACGGATCACCTCGTGTTGCCTGTCACGCACACTTTCATGATGAACAATCCCAATGTGATTGCACAGGTCCTGACCTTTTTGGAAAACGGGGCCTTCGACCGGGACCTGCGCTGGGTCGATGCGGTGCTTGAACAACTGGGCTGTCCCGACGGGGACTGCCTGACGGGAAATGACGATGCTCGAAATTGACCTGATCGGGGCCAAGGTGCTGCTGCCCTCCGGCCTCGAAACCCCCGATCTGTCGCTGGCGGACGGCCAGATCGTGGACACCCGCGCGGGGCGGGCCGTTGATCTGAGCGGCTACCGCATCCTGCCGGGCATCATCGATGTGCACGGCGACGGGTTCGAACGGCACATGGCACCGCGCCGGGGCGCCATGAAGCAGATGAACGAGGGGATCATGGCCGCCGAGGCCGAGATCGCCGCCAATGGCATCACCACGGCGGTTCTTGCCCAGTTTGTCAGCTGGGAAGGGGGGCTGCGCGGGCTCTATTTCGCGGATCAGGTGTTCAAGGCGCTGATCGCCACACGGGATCAGGTGATCACGGACCTGCGCCCGCAATTGCGGTTCGAGACGCATATGCTGGACCTTTACGACGAGTTGCCCGCGCGTATCACCGATTGGGACATCCACTATGTCGTGTTCAATGACCACCTGCCGCATGACCGGCTGGCCGAGGGGCGCAAACCACCACGGCTCACGGGGCAGGCGCTCAAGGCCGGGCGGAACCCGGATGTGCACTTTCAGATGTTGCTCGACATGCACGCGCGCGGAGATGCGGTGCCCGAGGCGCTGGATGTCCTGGCCGCGCAACTGAATACTGTGGGCATCCAGCTTGGCAGCCATGATGACGCCTCAGCCGACCAGCGCGCCACATGGCACGCGCGCGGGGCGCATGTGGCAGAGTTCCCCGAAACGCTTGAGGCGGCAGAAGCGGCGCACGCGGCGGGCGACCTGGTGGTTCTGGGCTCGCCCAACGTTGTGCGGGGTGGGTCGCACAAGGGCAACGTGTCCGCGCTCGACCTGATTGCCATGGGGCTCTGCGACGCGATTGCATCCGACTACCACTACCCGTCGCCCCGGCGGGCGGCCTTGATGCTGGCCAAGAGCGGTCTCATGGGATTGGATGGCGCGTGGGCGCTTGTGTCATCCGGCCCCGCTGCGGTGCTGGGTCTGACGGATCGCGGCACGCTTGAGGCAGGCAAACGCGCCGATCTGGTGATCCTTGACGCGCAAGACCGGGTTGCGGCAACGATCTCTGGCGGGCGGGTCAGCTACATGTCTGGCGACATCGCGCAAAGGTTTGTGGCCGCAGCCTAGCCCACGATGCGGTTCACATGGCCCATCTTGCGCCCGGCCCGCGCCTCGGCCTTGCCGTAGAGGTGCAGAGCGGTCGCGGGATCCTTCGCCAGATCCGGCACGCGGTCCATGTCATCGCCAATCAGATTCTCCATCACCACATCTGCGTGACGCTTCCCGTCGCCCAAGGGCCAACCGGCAATGGCGCGGATATGCTGTTCGAACTGGTCCACGACACAGCCATTCTGCGTCCAGTGACCCGAGTTATGTACGCGCGGCGCGATCTCGTTGACGATCAGACCTTGGGGCGTGACAAACAGCTCAACGCCAAGCACACCAACATAATCAAGCGCATTCAGGATGTTGGCGGCCAGCAAGACAGCATCAGTCCGCTGACCGGCGCTTAGCCGGGCAGGGACGGTTGTGGTGTGCAGGATACCATCCTTATGCACGTTCTCCCCCGGATCAAAGCAGGCGACAGCGCCATCGAGGCCGCGGGCCGCAATGACGGACACCTCGTGGCTGAAGTCCACGAACCCTTCGAGGATCGCAGGCGCGCCCTGCATCTCGGCCAGGGCGGCCTCTGCATCGCCAACCTCCATGATCCGGGCCTGTCCCTTGCCGTCATAACCGAAGCGGCGGGTTTTCAGGATCCCGGGCGTGTCGATCTGGGGCAGGGCGGTTGCCAGCGCAGCCATGTCCGGCACATCAGCGAAAGGGGCGGTCTGCAGGCCAAGCCCTTGCAGGAATTCCTTCTCGACCAACCGGTCCTGGCTGACCCGCAGTGCCTCGCGCCCGGGTCGGATCGGGGTGTGATCTTCCAGCGCGTCCAGGGTCAAGGTCGGGATGTTTTCAAATTCGTAGGTGACGACATCGACGTTTGTGGCAAAGGCGAAGAGCGCGTCGCTGTCCTCGTAGGGGGCGGTTGTCACCAGATGCGCGACATCGCCTGCAGGCGGCAATGCGCCGGGCTCGTAGATGTGGGTGCGAAAGCCCAAGCGGCTCGCAGCGACAGACAGCATCCGCCCCAATTGGCCGCCACCCAGAATGCCGATGGTCGCGCCCGGTGCCAGCGGTTCAGTCATCGCTGGGCACCTCGGGGATCGACGCTGACAGCGCCTCGCGCCACGCCTCAAGCCGTGCAGCCAGTGCGTCGTCGGACACGGCCAGAATACCCGTCGCCATCAGACCCGCATTCGCGGCACCCGCAGCGCCAATCGCCATGGTTGCCACGGGAAACCCGCGTGGCATCTGTAGAATGGAATAAAGGCTATCGACCCCGCTCAGCGCCTTGGTCTGAACCGGAACGCCGATCACCGGTACCCGCGTTTTGGATGCCATCATACCCGGCAGATGCGCCGCGCCGCCCGCGCCCGCGATGATCACCTTCAAACCCCGGTCCACGGCTGTCTTGCCGTAGTCCCACAACCGATCCGGCGTGCGGTGGGCCGACACGATGCGCGTCTCGTAGGGCACCTCAAGCGCATCCAGCATTTCGGCCGCTTCACGCATGGTGGGCCAGTCTGACTGGCTGCCCATGATTATGCCAACGGGGGGAGGGGTTTGGGTCATGTCGTGTGGCCCTCAAGGTCATGAAGCGCGCACTATAGCCAGATCGCCCTCCGGGGCAATGGGCACCGTAGGGGTTTCCATTGACACGATGCTGCACTGCGGCAACGCTGGTGGCATTCAGCACAGGAGATTTGACAATGATGACCCCGTTTGACGTCTGGGCACCCATGTTCCGCGCGCCCTTTTCCGGCGATGTGACCCAGGAAATCGTGCCTCGTATCCTGTCGCCCGACATCGCAGGCAGCCCGGAAATCGAGGCCAAGATCCAGACCGACGTTGCCAGCTACGGCAAGCAGCTGGGCAAAGTTCTGGACGCATTGCAGACGCTGTCGCAGGCGACCAAAACACCGTTGCCTGACATCGACGCGCTGGTCGCCAAGATCGAAGAGGTCAAGGACAACAGCGCCGAAACACTGCGGGCTGATGCGGAACGTGCGCTGGACCGGCTGAAAACGGTGGACGAAGATGCCTGGCGCGATCTGACGGGGGCCGCCTGATCAGGCGATGATGTCCGGGGTCAGGCGATCCTCGATAATGGCGATCTTGTCCTTCAGCATCAGCTTTTTCTTCTTCAGCCGCTGGATCGTCAGCTGATCGGACGTGCCCTTTTCCTGGAGCGCCTGGATGGCTTCATCAAGGTCCCGGTGCTCGCGCTTGAACACCTCAAGCTCCACGCGCAGCACCTCGTCCGTTTTCATCGAGATGTCCGAAGGTGCATTCATGGCGCGATTCCAAGCAATTGCAGAGCCTTTAATATAATCGCAACCCTGCGATACGCCTAGACCTTGTTCAGGCCATGGTTTCTGCCCATATTTGATACATCCGCTGCCGCTTCTTGGGGCGGGTACAGACTGTCGCTTGACCAAAAGGACGTGTCGCATGACGAAGATGACCCTTGCCTCCTACCCCCATATGCTGGGGTTCGAGCAACTTGAACGGCTGCTGGAACGCACGGCCAAAAGTGCCGAAGGCTACCCGCCGTTCAATATCGAGCAGACCTCGGACTATTCCTACCGGATCACCCTGGCCGTCGCCGGGTTCGGAGAGGACGACCTGTCGATCACCGTGGAAGACCGCCAACTGGTTATCCGCGGCCGCCAGTCCGACGACACGCAGGAACGTGTCTTTTTGCACCGCGGCATTGCGGCACGCCAGTTTCAACGGAGCTTTGTGCTCGCTGACGGCGTTGAGGTCGGAGAGGCGGTGATGGAGAATGGCCTGCTGCACGTCGATCTGACGCGGGCCAAACCCGAAACAATCGTCCAGACGATCAACATACGGAAAGGATAAGTCATGAACACACCTTATGATTTGAACGCCGATGTGGGCCGGATGGTCTATGTCAAAGCCATCGACGTCGACGCCCTGCCGCAAGAGGTGCAGGACCAGGCCGAAGGTCTCGACCAACTCTTTGCCGTGCACGATGCCGAAGGGCAGCAACTGGCGCTGGTCGCCGACCGCAAGCTGGCCTTTGCCCTTGCGCGGCAGCACGACTACGCGCCGCAACCTCTCCACTAAGAGACGCTGCATTGTGGCCACCGGTCTGATACGGTGGCCATGGTCCGTGGTGGAGGCAACCAGCTCAGATGCACGCTGGCGCCTCTACCCGTTCGCTTGAACCAGCATCCACACCGCCAGACCCAGCACACCACAGACGGCAATCCCCGCAGCCAGTGCATCGCGGGCAATCAACGCGAGCGCAATGACAAGCACGACGGAGGCCACCGGCCTTGCCCGCGCTCGGATCGCTCATTCGTAGCGCCGTTCAACCGTGATGACGGTGCCATCCTCCAAAACAATCTCGCGGGCATATAGCTCATTGCGGATCAGGTTCCCGTCCATGAAGCCTGACACCTGAATCGACTGGCCCAGCGAAAGGGCAACGGGCTGTGGACCGATATAGACGCGAAGCGACCCTGTCTCGTCCCGCAAGCGGATCTCATCTTCATCATGGAACCGCTCAATGGTGCCTGCGACAGTGACGGGCTGGTTGCGCTGGACGTCTGCAATGGCCGTGATCTCGGCCAGGACCGGCGCAGCCGACAGGAGAAGGACAAGAGACGGAAGGGCGAGACGCATCTGACGAAACTCCATTTTGGGATCGCGACTGTGTTGGTCGTGATGTGGGCAGTCAGAGGGGACCGTTCAACGGCGGCGGGCAGGACAAGCGGAACGCCGCAAGGGTGGGGCACCTTGACCACGCCGCGCATCAATGCGCTGTTGCGCACAGCCGGGGCGCCAAACACCAAAGGAATCCGCAAGATGAAATTCGATGTCGATTGGGTTGATGCCTTCACCGACCGAGCCTTCGGCGGAAACGGATGTGCTGTTGTCCACGACGCGGCACGTCTGGACGACGAGACCTGTATGGCATTTGTCCGCGAAACGTCGCTGGTCGAATGCACGTTCACCGGCCCATCGGAGACCGCTGACATCCGGGTGCGCTACTTCCTCGCCAGCCGCGAAATCCCCTTCGCGGGTCATCCGACTGTTGCGACCGTGGCCGCGCTCCGGCATCGCGGCCTGATCGCGGACGGCCCACTCACCCTGGAAACAGGTGCTGGCATTGTCCCGGTCGAGGTTTCCGGGACATCCGTTCGTATGACCCAAGTGGCACCGACCTTTGGGGCGCGCCCCGATCCCGGGCTGGTCGCTTCGGTCGGTGGGCTGACCGCCGGCGACATCATCCACCCGCCCCGCGTATCCTCAACCGGCTTGCCGTTCACCATCACCGTCCTAAGGGACCGGGCGACGTTGGACAGCGTTCGTTTCGACATGGATGCCTTTCGCGCTTACCTTGATGCGCTGGGCGTGCACGGCACAGATGTGATGGAACCGTTCTGGTGTACGCTTGGGGGCGCAACATCAGCGGGCGACACCTTCGCCCGTCTGCTCATGGCACCGCCGAGCCCAGCCGAGGATCCGTTCACAGGCTCCGCCACCGGTGCGATGGCTGCTTATCTCTGGTCCGAAGGGTTGATCGACAGCCCAACCTTCGTGGCCGAGCAGGGGCACGGTTTGGGCCGCCCCGGTCAGGCAAGTGTCGAGGTGCTGGGGCCGCGCGACGCCATCACCGGTGTGATGGTCGAAGGGCAGGCGCATGTACTGATGAGCGGTACGCTGCACCTATGAAAAAGACGCACCAAAAGGTGCGCCTTACGATTGGGGTATCGTCCTGGCTTATTGCGCGGCGATCAGACCCATGCTTTCCAGCTTCAGCAGAACCTGGTGGGCGCAATTGTCCACATCCACATTCTCGGTCTCGACGCTCAGCTCAGGGCTCTCAGGCACGTCGTAGGGGTCGGAGATGCCTGTGAACTCCTTGATCTTGCCTTCGCGCGCCAGCTTGTAGAGACCTTTGCGGTCGCGACGCTCGCATTCCTCGATCGAGGTGGCCACGTGCACTTCGACAAAGGCACCAAAGGCTTCGATGTCCTCGCGCACAGCCCGACGGGTGGTCGCATAGGGCGCGATGGGCGCACAGATCGCGATGCCGCCGTTCTTGGTGATTTCGGAGGCAACGTAGCCGATGCGGCGGATGTTCAGGTCGCGGTGCTCTTTCGAGAAGCCCAGTTCCGAAGACAGGTTCTTCCGCACGATGTCACCATCCAGCAGCGTCACGGGACGGCCACCCATCTCCATCAGCTTGACCATCAGCGCATTTGCGATGGTGGACTTGCCCGAGCCGGAGAAGCCGGTGAAGAATACGGTAAAGCCTTGCTTCGAGCGCGGCGGCTTGGTGCGGCGCAGCTCGGTCACAACCTCGGGGAACGAGAACCACTCGGGGATCTCAAGACCTTCGGCCAGACGGCGACGCAACTCTGTGCCTGAGATGTTCAGGATCGTGACGTTATCCTTGTCCTCGATCTCGTCCGCGGGCTCGTACTGGGCGCGCTCTTGCACATAGACCATGTGCTTAAAGTCGACCATTTCGATGCCCATTTCTTCCTGATGCTCGCGGAACAGGTCCTGCGCGTCATAGGGGCCATAGAAATCCTCACCTGCGGAGTTCTTGCCGGGGCCTGCGTGGTCGCGGCCAACAATGAAGTGCGTGCAGCCGTGGTTCTTGCGGATCAGGCCGTGCCAAACAGCCTCGCGCGGGCCCGCCATGCGCATCGCCAGGTTCAGCAGCGACATCGAGGTTGTGGCCTGCGGGTACTTGTCCAGAACCGCCTCGTAGCAGCGCACGCGGGTGAAGTGGTCAACGTCGCCCGGCTTCGTCATGCCCACAACGGGGTGGATCAGCAGGTTGGCTTGCGCTTCACGCGCGGCGCGGAAGGTCAGCTCCTGGTGCGCACGGTGCAGCGGGTTGCGGGTCTGGAAGGCCACGACCTTGCGCCAACCCATCTTGCGGAAGTAGCTGCGCAGCTCGTTCGGCGTGTCGCGGCGCGCACGGAAATCATAGTGCACAGGCTGTTGGATGCCGGTCACAGGCCCGCCCAGGTAGATATCGCCAGCCGTGTTGTGCAGGTAGTTGACGGCAGGGTGGGCACTATCATCGTCGCCAAACACCATCTTCGCTTCATGCGCCTTGTTGGGCGTGTAGCGGTCGGTGACAGTCATGGTGGCGAGGATCACGCCTTCCTGATCGCGCAGGGCGATGTCCTGGCCGATCTCCAGGCTTTCCGCGAATTTCTCGTTCACGTCCAGTGTGATGGGCATCGGCCAGAGGGTACCGTCGGTGGTGCGCATCGTGTCCACGACGCTGTTGTAATCTGCTTCGGTCAGGAACCCTTTCAGCGGGTTGAAGCCGCCGTTCATCAGCAGCTCAAGGTCACAGATCTGGCGCGGGGTCAGATCCCAGCTGACCAGCTCGGCCGCTTCCATCTTCAGCTTCTGAGCGCTGTCATACGAGACATAAAGCTCGGGGATCGGAGCGAGATTGTTTTCCATCAATTTGGTCCTGTGTTTCAGGGGGTTTAACCCGGACGTGGTGCCGGTCAACTCGGCAAAAAGGGCATCATATTCCGCGAATTTGCGGGTGAGGAACTGATCGGTGAGCCGGTTTTTCTCTCCGGCCCCCCGGGTTGTGAGCGCATAGGAATAGCGTTGCCGCTTGTCCGGCGCGTCCACATCCTGAACGCGCACGAACCCCGCCGCCGTCGCCTGCCGCAACAGGGCATTCAGACGACCCAGAGACACACCAATGCCTTGTGCCATGGCACGCTGCGACGCGCCCGGCGCCTCGTCGAGCTGACGCAGAAGACGGAAGAGCTGGTCTTCGGCTTCCGGGGTGGGTTTGGGTGCGGCGGACATGGGCATTCAGATACGGGATTCGGTTTGCGTTCACGGGTGAACATATGTCACCGAAAGTTTGTTCATGGAAGAACAAACTTTGTCGCAGGCGGGATTCCTCTGAGTGTGGTAAACACATCACTCCCCGGATCAGGCCGGAGCAGAGGCCTCTGCCGAGGCTTTTGCATCGCGCTGCCGGGTATGTGTCATGTCGGTCAGATCCTTGACCAGCAAGGCGTCCAATGGTGCTTCGCGCCCGCGCAAGGAAAGCGATACCATCGCGTCGTCCGGGGGGGTCAGGCCCGCAGCGTGCAGCGCGTCGATCGACACAAGCGCCTGTGCCCCGCGCCCTTTGGTTTCACTTTCCAGCCGGGAAGCTATGTTGACCGTATCCCCGATCAGGGTCCGGGGTGCCTGTCCGGCTGCGCCAATCTCGCCCAGCACGACGTTGCCAAGATGCACGCCGATCCCGATCGCAACCGGCGCGCTGCCTTCGCGTGCAAGCCGTGCGTTGAAATCTGCAAGAGCGGCCCCAATACCTTCGATGGCCGTCAGCGCCGCGCGGGCCGAGGCCGCCGCACTGGGCAGTTCGAACACAGCCATCAAACCATCGCCCATATACTTGTCGACAGTGCCGCCCGCCGCATTGATGGGGGGCACAATCTCGTCGAAAAAACGGTTCAGCAGATGCACAACATCATAGGGCAACTGACCGTCCGTGCGGGCGGTGAAACCGCGCATATCCAGGAAAAGAACAGCAAGCTGCGCCTCCTTGCCCTGGCTGGCGTGTGCCCGGCTGCGCTGCCCGTCGCGGTCAAACACGCGGAACACGCGCACGCTGCTGCGCGGGCGCACCTGACAGGCCAGCCGTGCATTCGGTGGCGCGCCAACGGCGGCAAGACTGCGGGCCTCTGCCTCGGACGGGGGCGGCAGGTCTTCTAGCCCGTCTTCGATTATCACCCGGCAGGTGGTGCAGCGCCCACGCCCGCCGCACAGGGCCGTGTGAGCAACACCGCTGCTTTGCGAGGTTTCGAGTATTGTCTGCCCGCGCGGGGCGCGCACGCTGGGGCCGTCGACATAATGAATGCGAATGGGCCGGGCGATGGCGGCCACGGCGCGGCGCAGCAAAAAGGCCGCCACAGCAATGGCGAGCACCGCCCAAACGACCATATTGGCACGGTCCGATGCCGCAGCCAGTTGTCCAAATCCCGCCGGATCTGGCCAGTTCCAGGCGGCATGTGCCACCGCTTCGCCGCGCGGGTTGGACAAAAGCCCGTCAATCACCCTCGCAAATGTCACAAAACCCAGAAGCGCCAGCACAGGCAGAACGACACCCACGCCGATCAGCCAGGGCACGGCCTTGCGCCACCAGGCCGTCAAGCGCAGCCACATATGCAACCCGATGCAGCCATGGACCCAGGCGATGATCAGCAGGGCGGCTTGCCCCCAGCCGTCGCCTGTGTCCCAGATCAGGCGCGTGACATAGCCGAACATCGTGTTCACGCCCAGCATCTCATGTGCACCGCGCGTGTAGATCAGGTGGTCGATCAGCAGGATCGGGATGGCCAGGCCCAGCAGGACCTGTGCCCATTGGGACAGCGGCATGCGAAAGGTCCGCGCCACGACGACCTTGCCCAGTGACAGTAGAACATGGGCTGCCAGTGCCACACCGATAACAG
Organism: Tateyamaria sp. ANG-S1; assembly: GCF_000814025.1. Classification (GTDB taxonomy): domain Bacteria; phylum Pseudomonadota; class Alphaproteobacteria; order Rhodobacterales; family Rhodobacteraceae; genus Tateyamaria. The sequence continues at coordinate 90,033 of NZ_JWLL01000004.1, forward strand.
CCGTTCCTGTACCGGACCGGATGACGGCCAGCCGCGCGGACTGCACGGCATCATAGGCGGCAGGGGATATCAGGACCGCAGCCAGGTTCAGGATATGCAGCGTCAGGTAGACCATCAGGATCAGGCCGCTTGCGATCCTGACCCGCGTTGCCCAAGAGCCGCGCCATATTGCGTGCGCCATGCCTGTCCTACTCCGCTCGCGTTTCAGTCAGGGTGGCGGGACGGGCGCGTCTGGTCAAGCCGGGGAGGGGGCCAGCCCCCGTCGCTTGCGCGACTCCCCCGGGATTTTTTTGAAACAGGGAAGACGGACCGCTACTCTGCTGCGAGGTCCGCGCTCTCTTCGTTTTCAGCCAGGAAGCGTTCGGCTTCGAGCGCGGCCTGACAGCCCATGCCGGCCGATGTGATCGCCTGCCGGTATTGCCAGTCGGTGATGTCGCCGGCGGCAAAGACGCCGGGGATCGAGGTTTCGGTGCTGTCGGGTTTCGTGACAACATAGCCGCCCATGTGGGTTTCCAGCGTGTCCTTGACCAACTCGTTGGCGGGCGCGTGGCCGATGGCGACAAAGACGCCCTTGGCCGGGATGTCCGTGATCTCGCCCGTCTTGACGTTCTTCACCTTGATCCCTTCGACGCCCAGCGGGCTGTCGGTGCCATAGACTTCCTCAAGCTGGTTGAACCACAGCGGCTCGATCTTGGGGTTCTTGAACAGCCGGTCTTGCAAGATTTTTTCGGCCCGCAACTCGTCGCGGCGGTGGATGAGCGTGACCTTGGAGGCGAAGTTGGTCAGGAAGAGCGCCTCTTCCACCGCCGTGTTGCCGCCGCCAATCACCACGATCTCTTGCCCGCGATAGAAGAACCCGTCGCAGGTGGCACAGGCCGAGACGCCAAAGCCTTTGAACTTTTCTTCGCTGGGCAGGCCGAGCCATTTAGCGCGCGCACCGGTGGCGAGGATCACAGAGTCGGCCACGTATTCCGTGCCGCTGTCAGATTGCGCGACAAAGGGGCGCTTGGACCAGTCCACGGATGTGATGATGTCGCCGATTATTTCGGTGCCCATCGCCTTGGCGTGCTCCTGCATCCGGATCATCAGGTCGGGGCCCTGCACCTCGGTGTCGCCGGGCCAGTTCTCGACCTCGGTCGTGGTGGTCAGTTGGCCGCCGGGTTCAATCCCTTGCACGAGGATCGGGTTCAGCATCGCGCGGCTGGCATAGACGCCCGCCGTGTACCCCGCAGGGCCGGAGCCGATGATCAGAACTTTGGTGTACTTCGTCTCAGCCATTTTTCGACCCCCGTCTGGTGTATGAAAGCCTATCCGATATAGACGGGTGCGCAGGCGGTTTGAAGCGGTGATTTGGGCAGCCGGGTTGCACCTGACGCATGGGCATGATTTCGGAATGTTGCGCGCCTGTGAAACTTTATTGCGCGTGCCTGCGAGGCTGTTATAACAACTGCAAATTCAGGGGGCGCTGATGGCAAGCACGCGACTAGATCCGATTGATCGTAAGATTCTGGCAGAACTGCAGGCTGATGGTCGCATGACCAATGTCGAGCTGGCCAAGCGCGTGGGAATCTCTGCCCCGCCCTGTTTGCGCCGGGTGCGTACGCTTGAGGAAAGCGGCTACATCCGCGGCTATCACGCCGATGTGGACAGCCACGAGTTGGGATTCGAGGTGCAGGTGTTCGCCAATGTCGGCCTCGCCAGCCAGGCGGAGGCCGACCTGAGCGCCTTCGAAGACAAGTGCCGCGCATGGCCGCTTGTGCGTGAGTGTCACATGCTGAATGGCGAGGTGGATTTCATCCTCAAATGCGTGGCCCCCGACCTGTCGAGCTTCCAGAGCTTTCTGACGGGCGAGTTGCTGACGACCCCTAACGTGGCGTCGGTCAAGACGTCGCTCGTGATCCGGCAGGCCAAGGATGCCCCCGGCGTGCCGTTTGACGTGTTGGAAGAGCGGCTGGCAAAGTCCGCCTAGGCCACCGTGTCCGGCTCCGGCGCGCGCGGATGCGCGAGGGGGCCGAAATCCGTGACATGTGCGATATGCGGGAACATCGACAGGAACAGATCGCGCTGGGCGTGCGTCACCTGACGGATCGCCTGCAGGCCGGGATGGAAGGTCTCAACCTCGATCCCACCGACATCGACGGCGGCATGGCGGCTCAGGCAGATGTGGAACAGACGGATCGGGGTCGGCGGCACCACCTCGATCACATTTACACCGTCCACGAATGCGGCGGCTGGAGTCAGCAACTGCGCGCCAGCGGTTGCCCCCCGCAGATGCGGCGGCGTCTGCAACAGCCGCGCTCCGGGACCAACGGTCAGGAACGATTCAGGCCGATTCATACCAAAACTGTCGGCCATCACACGGATCAATGGCGTACGGCGGCCGGTATCCGATGGCACAAAGCTGGACGATCCGATCCACATCACCTGCGCCGGTTCACCGGCTGACGTGTTCAGCCAGTCGCCGGGTTGCAGGTCTTCCACGGCAATGCCGCCCTCAGGGCCCGACAGCACGACGCCGCGGGCAAAGGCGGAAAACGCGGCTTCAAATAGCGGTGCCGCCGGGGCCTTGAAGGTCGCGATGCTGCGCGTGCCGTCTGCACGCAGGGCAGCCACTTCATAGGTGCGGAGGGTGGGGGTCTTGGGCCGGGCCATTGGCGTTGCGTGTCGGTCGTAGGGCGCGCGGGGCACGCGCACTGCGGCTTGGGACGTCATGAATGTAACCTCGTCATACTGGTCACATCTGCATCGGCCCCCACCGACGACGACAGACGGAACATGTCCATGTGTCTAATTGATGGACAATAACTCCCAAAATTGCCGCAAATTGTCAAAGTATGGAGGACATAAACCACTAATGGCGCACCAATGGTGCGCCTTACGCCCTATTGTTCAAAAACATACGGGCGAGTTTGCCACATTTCGATTCGCGTTACGCGCTTTGGCGTGTCTCCGCAGCGGTCTTCCGGCGCGCGATCATAGTGGCCCGACGTGTGCCTCGGGCCCAGGGCATCTGCGGCACGTCCTTTTGTGCGGCATTGGTCACGGATGTGATGAAGCGTGGGTTCGTCATGGTCTGTCCTGTGCTCAAAGAAGTGGGTCTGATCGCCCATTGCGGACAGCATGCCGGAGCTTTCGGGCAGGTTTGGGGCCACAGCACAGGAATTTACGAAAAATGGCCTAATGCGCTGGTTTAAATATGGCGGTGCGAACCCCCTTGTTTTCAGTAGCACCAGCAGCCGATTGATGCCTGCACGGAAACAATGGGGCGACGTAAAGGCACTTAAAGCCGCAATTGCGCCCCAATCATAGAACGATGGCCGACATCAACCGCCCATAGTCAGGGTCCTTTTGGTGCACCGACCGACGGTAGGAATAGAACCTGTCGGGATCAAAATAGGTGCAGTGCCGCGTCCACTCGGCGGACGCGATGCCAGCGGCCCGCAGCCGCATCAACCCGTAACCCGGTAGGTCGAAATGCATCCGGTCCCCGTCGCCACCGGCAAAAAAACGGGTGTTCTCGGGGTCTTCACCCAGAAAGATCTCAAAGAACTCCGGCCCGACCTCATAAGCGCGTTGGCTGATGGTGGGGCCAATGACAGCATGAATGGACCCGCGATCGGCACCCAGATCAACCATCGCGTCGATCGTCGCCTCCAGAACGCCCGCCTGTGCGCCCTTCCAACCGGCATGGGCCGCGCCGATGACACGCGCCTCGGCGTCGGCAAACAGAACTGGCTGGCAGTCCGCCGTCAGGATCGACAGGGCGAGACCCGGCGTTGCCGTGGCCATGCCATCCGCCTTGGGCTTCGGGTCCGGCGCGGACGTCACCGTGACTGCGTCCCCTGAATGGACCTGATGGACCCCTGCCAGCATCTCGGGCGTCACCCCCAACGCATCGGCGGCGCGGGCGCGGTTGATGGCTACGATCTCTGTCTGGTCCGAACTGCCGATGCCGCAATTCAATCCTGCGAAAATACCTGACGACGCGCCGCCCTTGCGGGTGAAAAAGCCGTGCCGGATCGGGGCAAGGCTGTCGGCAGTCAGGATTTCCAGTGTCATCGTTCCAGTCCGGGCGGCGGGGCAGCGTGGTCGGGGAACAGCCCCAGAACCTTGAACAGGTTTCCCATTTCCTCGGGGTGCGTCAACCGCCGATGTGCCGCGATATGCGCTTCCAATGCGGGACCGTCCAGTTTCGCGGCCAATGCCTGCGCGCGCGCCGTTATGCCCAAACGCTCAAGGAAGATGCCCTGCGGTGTGACACGGCTATGTGCGGCGGGGGCAGCGGCGGCGCAGAGCGCCTCGAAATCCACATGGGCTGTCAGATCCGCATTGCCTGGATCGGCCAATGGATCGACCGGTTCATGGTTGCGCAACGCCTGCATCGTGTCACCCAGCGACCGCCAATCGCCGTAGTCGATGATCAGGGCTGCACCGCCATGAGACGCGATTCGATCGCCGATTGCCTTCAAGATCGGCGATGCGGCGGGGCAGGTTTCGACAATGTGCCCGTCCTCGGTGTCATCCAGCCGGTGCATCAGGCTTGCCTGCGGCCCGACCGGCGACAGGCCAAGGCACAGCACGCCATCTCGCAGGCCCACGTTCCGCTCGCGCCATCCCGCACCGTCACGCTGGAACTGGCGGACAGGCAGCGCATCAAAGAACTCGTTTGCCACTAGGCACAGCGGTGCATCCGGCAGGGCGTCTGTGCTGTCGATATGCTCAATGCTGTGTGCGGCCAGAGCCCTGGTCTGCGCCGCACGTAAGGTGGGCGACGCTTCGATCAGCATGATCCGTGCCGCTGCGTGAAAGCCCGGAACACGCGCGGTTGCACGCACGATGTCGGCCATCAGCGTGCCGCGCCCGGGTCCCAACTCGGCCAGCGTAAAGGGGTTGGGCGCACCCTGATCCAACCAGCTTTGCGCCAGCGAAAGGCCCACCAACTCGCCAAACATCTGGCTGATCTCGGGCGCGGTGGTGAAATCTCCCGCCGCCCCAAGCGGGTCGCGCGTGGTGTAGTAGCCATATATGGGGTGCAGCAGTGCCTCCCCCATGAAATCGGCGACGGTGATGGGGCCTTGGGACGTGATCCGGGCGATCAGGTGGTCACGCAGGCTCATGCGGTGGCCGTGGCCAGTCGCCGCGCGCGGGCAATCAGCCACAGGCCCAATAGGATCATCGGCAGCGACAGGATTTGTCCCATGGTCAGGCCGTAGCCGCTGATGTGCCATGCCAGCCCCAGCGGATTGCCATCCGAGATGAACTGCGCATCCGGCTGCCGCACGAACTCGACCGCAAAGCGGCTGGCACCATATCCGAGCAGGAACACGCCTGTCAGGAAGCCGGGCCGCTTGAACCCGTCCCGCCGCCACGCGAGCCAAAGCAGCACGACCAGCAGCACAAAGCCCTCAAGAAACGCTTCATAAAGTTGCGACGGATGGCGCGCACAGGCACCCACGACCTGCGGACAGAACTGCGCCGCCTGTCCGGGAAAGACCACGCCCCATGGCACCTCGGTCGGACGCCCCCACAATTCGGCGTTGATAAAGTTCGCAAACCGGCCCAACAGCAGGCCCGGCGGCACACCCAGCGCGACGGCATCTGCGGTGCTCATCAGCGGCAGTTTGTGACGCCGGGAATAGAGCCAAAAGGCCAGGATCACCCCCAGCATGCCACCATGGAAGGACATGCCGCCTTCCCAGATCGCGATGATGGATAGGGGATCATCCAGATAGGCCCCCGGCTGGTAGAACAGCACATAGCCGATCCGCCCGCCCAAGAGGACGCCCAGAATGATCCAGGTCAGCATGTCCTCGGTCTGGCCCGGGGTCAGAGGGGCTGTGTTGCCGGGCCAAAGGCGCGGGGCCTTCAGCGCCATGACCACCATCCGCCAGCCGATGATGATGCCGACGATATAGGCCAGCGCGTACCAGCGCAGCGCCAGCTCAAAGCCGAAAATCGAGATCGAAAAGATCTCGGGCGAGATATCGGGAAAGGGTAGGGCGCCTGTCATCTGCGTCTGAATGCCTCTGCTGCCGGGGCAGGTCAACCTTGCCCCGCCTCTCTTTGGTGCCCATATAGGGGACAGCTTCGAAAGGATCACGACATCATGCAGGCACGCGGCAAGATTTTTGACGACATCTCGCAATTGATGACCAATGCGATGGGCGTGGCCCAGGGTGCCCGGGAAGAGGCGGAGACGGCAATGAAGTCTATGATGGACCGCTGGCTGGCCGACCGCGACTTCGTCACGCGCGAGGAATTCGATGCCGTCCGCGCGATGGCCCAAAAGGCGCGCGAGGAAAACGAAGCGCTCAAGGCCCGGATCGAAGCGCTGGAAGGCAAGTAACGCCTGACTGTCTGCGCTGTTGAAAAGCCCGGCTTAGCCCGGGCTTTCTTGTTGGTGTTACACTACTGAAGACCCGCAAGTATTCGCTGCCACCACGGTCCTAGCCCTTGATGGTGGCAAACTGTGATAGGCTCCGCCCCAAGACACACGCAATCGCGCCGGAAACGGACCGGACATCCTCCTCAGAACCACCTCCCTCGTCGCTACAACCGCGGTGGCCGAAATGATCGTCATCAACGGCCGCTACATCGTGCCCACGGACGGCGCGTGCGGCGATTTCTACCGACAAAGCGACGACCGCACCGTCTTTGACATCCGGTGAAGCGAATGGTCCACCCAATACCGCTGCGACGACGACTACGACCGCAGCCGGGTCGAGACGGCGGCGCTGAACTGCGTTTTGCAACTCGCTGACGTCTGCGCATTTGATTTCAGTGACTTACTCGAAAGCGAAAGCTTCGCCAACTGCGCCAAGCTCTGACATGCTCGCTGCGCTGCGGCATAATGCGCCGCTCCGCCCACGTGTCGCAGCCCCTATCTTGCGGGCATGACGATCCTCGCCACCCTCGTTCTCCCGCTGACACTGCTGATTTGGCTGGTCTACCGCGGCTGGCCGATCCTCTTGGTCGCCCCGCTCACCGCACTCCTCGCCGCAGGCCTCGCCACGGACCCGCTTCTCGCGACACTCACCCAGCGGTTCATGCCCGCCGCAGGCGGCTTCGTGATCGCCTTCATGCCGCTCTTCGTCCTCGGCGCCGTCTTCGGCAAGGTGATGGAGGCTACCGGCGCCGCCGCAACCCTGGCCCAGTGGATCGTCACGCGGCTCGGCTCCGGGCGCGCCCTTCTGGCCGTGGTCCTGTCCTGCGCGGTACTGACCTATGGCGGCGTGTCACTCTTCGTGGTTGCCTTTGCGGTCTACCCGCTCGCCACAGCACTTTTCCGGCAGGCCAACATGTCCGAGCGTTTGATCCCCGCCGCCATCGCCCTCGGGTCCTTCACCTTCACGATGAGCGCGCTGCCCGGCTCCCCTGCCATCCAGAATGCAATTCCCATGCCCTACTTCGGCACGACAGCCTTCGCGGCACCGGGCCTCGGCGTGATCGCAGGGACCATCATGGCGCTCGGCGGGCTGACCTATCTCTCGACCATGGCCCGGAGACCGGGTTTTGCAGTGCCGGTCGCAGCACTCGGGGCACGCACCCAACCGGACGGGGGGCGGCCAACACTCTGGGTGGCGATCCTGCCGATCTTCACGGTCTTCGCGGCCAACTGGATCCTGTCGCGGCACCTGCTGCCCGGGCTTGATCTCGGCTACCTCGCGGCCCCCGAATGGGGCGGGGTAACCCCCGATCAGGTGATTGGCATGTGGGCCCTGATCGGCGCGCTCAGCCTGGCCATCGTCATGCTTCTGGCGCTGACATGGCACAGGCTCGACGCCCCGCGCGCAGCCCTCAGCGACGGCTCACAAGCGGCCCTTCTGCCGCTCTTCAACACCGCAGCGCTCGTTGGCTTCGGCTCGGTAGTCGCCGGTCTGCCCGCATTCGCAGCCCTCAGTGCGGCCATCACGGACATGCCGGGCGGCGTGCTGCCCAGCCTCGCGGCCTCGGCCAGCCTCTTGGCGGGTCTGACCGGATCGGCCTCGGGCGGCATGTCGATCGCGCTCGACACGCTCGGCCCCAGCTACCTGCAGGCCGCGCAAGCGCAGGGCGTCGACCCGGCAGCACTCCACCGCATCGTGGCACTGGCGACCGGTGGGCTCGATGCACTGCCCCACAACGGCGCAGTCGTGACCCTGCTGGGCATCGCCAAGCTGACACACCGCGAGGCATACGGCCCGATTTTCGTGGTGGCCGTCGCAATCCCCGTCGTCGCCCTGCTGGCGACACTCGCGGTCGCAACCTTTTTGGGCACGTTCTAGCGGGGCGCTCTCAACACGACCACTTCAGGCCTGCGCCGCCTTCTCGGCGCATCTCTGGCCAAGGTGCAGAATATAGGCGCGGAATTGCGGGTCCTCGCCGTCCAGCAGCTTGGTCAGAAGACGCCGGAAATCCTCGCGCGAACACCACTCCATCATGTCATCTTCCCACGACGACCAACGGCGTTGCGCATCCCCGTCCATGTCATCCGAGTGCAGTATGATAAACGCCTTCTCAAACAGCGACAGCAGCATGCGGTAGATGATCTCGATACGCTCTCGCTGCTCTTCAGAGACGGGTTCCGGCAGGCAGGCGCGGCTCATCAGCAGCAGATCGGCGTTGTCCATTACCATCCGAAGAAAGCCGTCATATTCCTGGGAAAGACTGCGATGCAATTCGCTGATTTCGTTGGCGCGTCTCAGCCGTTCTTCCCGGACGATCACATATATGGCGGCGGGAAAGCCAAGAATGGTCACCAGATAACTCAACCCTTCGAGCCAGATCATGCGTTCTCCATCGGCTAAATCCGATCTCATATGTTAGGTGCAGAACGGCCCGTCGCAAGCATCCGGGCCCCAGCTCTTGCCAGTCTCCATGACTGTGCCGCAGCGTCTTTTCTGTCCGGCAGGGTCATCACCCAACAGTTTCAATCCCCAAGGGTGGCGCAATCCTCCATCTTGCTCATCAAACCACCATATCCCCAACTTATTGGGGTTATCCCCAAATAAAGGGTTGCCAGATGCAATCCCCGCCGTCACCATATTTGGTAGAGGCACGGGGGATCGCCCCGAGATCTCAGAGCAGGCACCTAGCGCTTGGGGCGCTGCCAGCCCCCCGCGCTACAGCAATAAGAGGTGGCACCATGGCACTTTCCGAGCAGTTCCTGGAAGAAGAGATTCATCCAATCGACATCGTCGAGCATCTGGCCGAGCACCACGAATGGGACTTCGACCGCATCGCCGACGATCAGATCGCAATGGCCGTCGAAGGACAATGGCGCACTTATTCCATCACGCTCGCCTGGTCGGGCTATGACGAAACGCTCCGCATGGTCTGCACCTTCGAGATGGAGCCGCCGGAAGAGAAACTCGCCGGTCTCTACGAGTTGTTGAACCACGTGAACGACCAGTGCTGGGCGGGCGCGTTCACCTACTGGGCCGAACAAAAGTTGATGGTCTATCGCTATGGCCTCGTGCTGTCGGGCGGCCAGATGGCCAGCGCCGAACAGATCGACACCATGATCGGCGCCGCCGTGATGAGTGCGGAACGCTACTACCCCGCGCTGCAGTTGCTGGTCTGGGGGGAGCGGACACCCAAGGACGCGATGCAGGTCGCTATTGCGGAGGCCTATGGCCGCGCCTAACCTGCGCCCCTGAAACGGCGGGGGATTTCCATGCAAGATACGACAATCGCAGCCCGGGGCCTTGTGCTTCTGGGCTGTGGCAAGATGGGGTCAGCGATGCTGGCCGGATGGCTTGACCGGGGCTTGCCCGCAAGCTCAGTCTGGGTTCAGGACCCAGCCCCTTCGCTTTGGGTTCACGGCTCTGGCGTGCATGTGAACGCCGAATTGCCCAATAATCCTGCCGTCATCTTGATCGCCGTCAAACCCCAGATGATGGGCGACGCGCTGCCCGACATCGCAGCCTTCGGTGGTGGCGACACGGTCTTCATCTCCGTCGCCGCGGGGACGCCATTGTCCGCCTTCGAAGAGGCATTTGGCGCCGCATCCCCCATCGTCCGCGCCATGCCCAACACCCCCGCCGCCGTGGGCCGCGGGATCACGGCCATCTGCGCCAATGCCGCTGGACAGGCCGCACTCGACACGGCCGAGATGCTGCTGTCCGCCGTGGGCGACGTCGTGCGCCTCGACGGCGAGCACCAGATGGATGCGGTCACCGGGGTCAGCGGCTCGGGACCCGCCTATGTGTTCCATTTGATCGAAACCCTGGCCGCCGGTGGCGTGGCGCAGGGCCTGCCCGAAGACCTCGCCATGCAGCTTGCCAAGGCCACGGTCGCAGGGGCCGGACACCTCGCCATGGAGGCGGATGAAGACCCCGGCCAACTGCGCGTCAACGTGACCAGCCCTAACGGCACAACGCAGGCGGCGCTTGAGGTTTTGATGGATAAAAAGTCCGGATTTCCCAGTCTATTACCGCGCGCAGTTAAAGCAGCACATGAACGGTCCGAGGAGCTGTCCCGTGGCTGAAGTATCCTTCGACGACTTCCTGAAGGTCGACATCCGCGTAGGTCGCGTGACCAAAGCCGAACCCTTCCCCGAAGCCCGCAAACCGGCCCTCAAGATGTGGGTCGATTTCGGTGACGAGATCGGCGAACGCAAGACCTCCGCGCAGGTGACTGTACACTACGATGCGGACAGCCTCGTCGGTCGTCAGGTGATGGCCGTGGTCAACTTCCCACCCCGCCAGATCGGGCCCTTCATGTCCGAAGTTCTGGTACTAGGGTTCCCGGATGACAACGGTGACATTGTGCTGGCCACACCTGACAAGGACGTGCCCGTTGGCGGGCGGATGCACTGATGAAGCTGTGGATTACACGGCCCCTGCCGGACAGGGTAATCGACGCGGCGCGCGGACTGTGCGACGTCGAGGTTCGGCAGGAGACGCTGCCCCTTACCGGTGATGAGTTGCGCAGCTCTCTCAAGGAGTTTGACGCAGTTCTTCCGACGCTGGGCGATCTGTTTTCAGCAGAGGTCTTTGCTGATGTTTCGACCCCGCGCTGTAAGCTGCTCGCGAATTTCGGTGTGGGTTACAATCACATCGACGTAGCGGCAGCCAAAGCGAGAGGCGTCGCTGTCAGCAACACGCCGGGTGCGGTCACAGATGCGACAGCCGACATCGGAATGATGCTGATCCTGATGTCGGCCCGCCGCGCGGTGGAAGGCGAGCGGTTGGTGCGGGCGGGGGATTGGCCGGGCTGGCATCCAACGCAGATGTTGGGGCTGCATGTCACGGGCAAGCGGGTTGGTATCGTCGGGATGGGCCGCATCGGGCAGGCCATCGCGCGGCGCTGTCATTTCGGGTTCGGGATGGAGGTTGCCTATTTCAGCCGGTCCGAGAAGGCGCTGGAGTTTCCCGCCACACGGATCGCGTCGCTGACCGAGCTGGCGGGTGCGGTCGACGTGCTGGTGGTTGCTGTCCCCGCGGGGACAGACACGTGGCATTTGATTGATGCTGACGTGCTCAACGCGATGCAGGGCCACGCGCATCTTGTGAACATCGCGCGCGGGGATGTGGTTGATGAGGCGGCTTTGATTGCCGCGCTGGAAGCGCGGAGCATTGGGGGTGCGGGGCTGGATGTGTACGAGCATGAGCCTGCTGTGCCGGAGGCTTTGCGGGCTTTGGATAACGTCACTTTGCTGCCGCATCTGGGCACCGCTGCGCTGGAGGTGCGGGAGGCGATGGGGTTGATGGCGGTGGAGAATGTGGCCGCGTTTCTGGACGGAAAACCTTTGCCGAATGCGGTTTGAGGGGATTTGTCCCCGCGGGGACAAGCTGTTCGGTGAATTTGCGAATTGTTTAGCGGTTTCGAGTCCGCTGGCCGGATCAACGGCTTGTGCGGCGTGCGGTGGATTTGCCGGATTTTAACCAGCGAAAACGCATGCTGCATCTCAGCACCGGCTGGTCGCCCCAAGGGTCGAAAACGCGGGCGCAGCGATGATCATCGCTGCGCCCGTTTCAGTCAGGTCAGGCTTTGCCGCAGGCGGGGCAGGCGTGACAGGATCAGGGTGTCGAGCGCCAGCACTGTCAGCAGGGCAACACCCGCCATCGGGAAGGCCATGCAGACGGCGAGGCCCACGAGAACTGCGCCCTGCCAGAGCGGCAGTTCGCGTGGCATGGGCGGGGCGGCGAGGCGCCCGGCCTTGCTGGGCCGACGTTTCCACCACAGCACCACGGAACTGAAGCAGAGAAACAGAACCGACAGGCACACGAGGGTGTTGGCCAGCACGCTCCAGAGCCCTAGCGTTCCCATGTGGAGCGCAATCCCCACGGCCATGGCCTTGCCCGCGAGTGAGTAATCCTCGTGCCGGACATCGGCGAGGATCTTGCCGGTGTACTGGTCCACATGGACGGTGCGGTCGGTCGTGGGGGCGGTGCTGTCATTGCTCATAGAATCGCGGCTGAGGGTCCAGACGCCGCTTTCCCCGCTGGGCAAGTTGAGCTGATAGCGCGCGTCGAAGCCGATGGCGCGGGCGAGGGTGTCCACGCTGTCGAGGGTGACGGGGCCGGTCACGCCGGTGATCCCCGTGTCACTACCAGAGGCGGGCATGGGCGTCTGTTCCAGTGCCCATGGCACTTCGCGCCGGTCGTGGTTCATGCTGGCGTGGGTGTCGTCGGAGAGGGGGACGTTGTCCCATTTCTCGGCTGGGAACTGGCTCCAGGCCTGAACGATCTTGCCGCCCCATATGCCGGCCCAGGACAGGCCCGAGATCAGGAAGAAGACCAGAAAGATCGACATCCAGATACCGACGACGCCGTGCAGGGACTTCCAGAGGCTGCGGCCTGCCCCAAGTGTGGGGATCAGCGCACGCCGCCAGCCGGCGTCGCGGGGCCACCACATGTAGAGCCCCGTCGCCACCAGCATCAGCGTGAGCGAGGCCGCCGTTTCGAGGATGCGGTCGCCGGTGACGCCCAGCATCAGGTTGCTGTGGATGTTGTCGAAAAAGTCGTACCAACCGCTGCGGCGGGGAAAGGTTTCGATCACTTGGGCGGTGTAGGGGTCGACGGCCACCATCGTGGCGTCGCCACCCGCATCGACGCGGAAGAGGGCGGCCAGATCATCGCGGCGGGGGGCAACATACTGCTTGAGGGTGCCGCCTGGCACGGCGGCGACGGCGGCCTCTGCCTGTGCGGATACGGCCTGAGCTGTGCCCTGGGGGATGACGGCGGTGCGTTCGCCGTCGCGGCCGTCGATCCAGGCGATCCAAAGCATCATCATGCCGGTGAAGGCGAGGATGGCCAGGAAGGGGATCACGGCGAGGCCCGCATAGAAGTGCCAGCGCCAGGCGGCGAAATAGATCTTGTTTGCGCCGCCCTCGGGCTGCGCGTCGGTGTGTGTCATGGTCATTGAATGGCTCCAAGCCTGAAGGACCGTGGTCGATGGACCACGGGCAAAGAAGGGATAGGTTTTGCAGGGTTCAGGCGTGGGGTGGGGCGCGGACAAGCCTTGCGGCGTCAAGGCCGTGGCGTTCGATCAGCCGTTTGGCGATGAAGCTGAATGCAAAGATTTTGGCCAGCATGACGGGCCGGTCGGTGCAGGGGCCGCTGGGCCAACCTGCTGTGTCGGTGATCCGGCAAGCCTCGCATTTCTGGACGGGTGCGGGGCTGTTGCCATCGAAGGGGCCACAGAGATCAGCGAGCGACCCGCCTGCTGCGATATAGGCGGCCAGTTCGGGGGATGCTGTCGCGGGCGGCGCTGTGCGATGGGCAAAGCCAATGGTTGCGAGGGCAACCATCACGGCGCAGATCAGGCCGAATTTGCAGATATGGAGCGCACGCCACAGCATGGGGTGTGCCGTACCAAGATTTGGGCCGCCACAACAGCGGACGATTGCCGCACCACGGCTTAGAACAGGTGGTGTTCCTTGGCCAAGAGTGCGGCTTGCGTTCGGTTCGAGACGTTCAGCTTGGCCAGCACGTTTTTGACATGCAGTTTCACGGTGACTTCCTGCACGCCGAGGTGACGGGCGATTTCCTTGTTCGACAAGCCGCTGCACAACTGTTCCAGCGTTTGCAATTCGCGGTCCGACAGGTCGCGGAATTTGCCGGAGGGCATGGCAGGTTGTTCTGCTTCGGCGAAGTCGGCGGGGAAGTAGCGTTCGCCTGCCAGCACGAACTTGATGGCGTTGACCATGGACTTGGCGGCGAGGCGTTTGGGGATGAACCCGTCGGCCCCTTGGGCCATGGCGGCATTGGCCACATCCTTGTTCGCGACGCCCGACATGAGGACCACTTTGCTGGTAGGATGTGCCTTGCGTGCACGGTCCAGACCGTCGAGCCCGTTCATGCCCGGCATGTTGTAATCGAGGATCACCAGATCAACGACATCAAGGCCGCGCATGTCGGCCAGGGCACCGTCAAAATCCGACGCGGTGCGCACGGTGAAGCCGTCGACCGTTTCGAGATAGGCGGCAATCGTGTCGCGCACGAGGTCGTGATCATCGGCAATCAGAATGCGTGGCATTTCTAGCTCTTTGGTCGTCTTTGTGAGTGATAAAGAAACGTAACGGAAAACCGGCCTTCTTATACTTATGTATAGGTCGCTACTCCTTTGCACTCAAACAATTCGTGGCCAGACGATTATGTCGCTTCGTGGGAATGAAAGAGGATCGACCATGGCACGGACCCACCACTCACGGAGGCTGGCCGTTCTATTCTGTTTTTTCCTGGTCTGGGTGCTTCCTGTGATGGCACAGGATGCGCTCGGGCTACAGGTGACTGATGGCAACGGGGATACCATCACGTTCGGTTTCGACCAGCTTGATGCGTTGCCTCAGTCCGAGTTCACGACCTCGACAATCTGGACCGATGGGAAGGTGCGGTTCTCGGGCGTGCCGTTGAAGGCGCTGCTTGATTCGGTCGAGGCACAGGGCAATACCGTCAAGATGATCGCGCTGAACGATTACGCGGTGACCATGCCCTTTGATGAGCTCGAAGAGGACGTGCCTCTTGTCGCGACGCGCATGAACGGGGAACACATGTCGGTGCGCGACAAGGGGCCGTTCTGGCTTGTTTATCCGTACGACCGGAACTGGCGGTACCGGACCGAAACCAAGTATGCGCTGAGCATCTGGCAGTTGAACCGGTTGAAGGTTGTGGATTGAAATTGCACCGCGCGTCGTGTGACCTGACGGGGGAGGGCGCGCGTGATGACCGGATTGAATCGCTATCGGCTTGTGATTTCGGCGGGCTTTGGCCTGCTTTTGCTGCTGCTTGCCGTGATGGTTGCCAACCTGGCGGCCCAGATGCGCAACCTGTCCCTCGCCGCCGGTGACAATACGCAGTGGAGCATCGCGCAGCTTGATACCGAGTTTGCCAATCTCAACGCGATCCTGACCCGGCAGTTGGCCGAAGGTGGTCTGACCGAGAACGAGGTGCAGTTGCGCATCGATATCGTGTTGAGCCGTCTCGACATTGTCAATTCGGGCCGTGCCGCCGCGATTTTTGGCGACAGTGCGGAGGCCACGCAGTTGATCGCACCGATCAATGCCTTTGCGAACGCGACGATTGCCTTGCTCGACAAGCCCGGGCCGTTGGTGGACGCCGATATGCGCCGCATTCAGCAGATGCTGCGGGATGTGCGGCTGGAGGTGCGCGGTATCGCCGTGCTGGGCGTGCGTTTGGGGGCGGAGCAGAGTGAGGCCCGCCGGGCCGGATTTGCCCGGCAGCTGCTGTGGACCGGTGGCGTGGCCATCATGCTGCTGTTTCTCATGGGTATTCTGCTGCAGCTGCTTGTTCGCCTGCTGGACCGCGCCGCACAGCGCGATCGCGAACTTCTGACCTCATCGCGCAAGCTGGCCTCGACCGTGGCGGCATCGCTTGATGCCATTGTCACCTCGGATGATGAGGGGCGCATCATCGGCTTCAACGCGGCCGCCGAGGATGTCTTTGGCTGGCGCCGCCGCGAGATCATGGGCCAGAGGATGGAGGACACCATCATCCCGCACCGCATGCGCAAGGCGCATCGTGACGGCATGGAGCGCTATCTTGCGACCAGCGAACCCCATGTCGTCGATTCGGGCCGGTTCGAGATGTCGGCCCTGCGCAAAAGCGGTGAGGAGTTTCCAGTCGAGTTGAACATCACCACAACGGATGTGGCCGGGCAGAAAAGCTTTATCGCCTATGTGCGCGACATCAGCGAGCGCAAGATCAGCGAACAGATCCTGATCGACGCGCGCGACCGGGCCCAGAGCATGGACAAGGCCAAGACCCGCTTTCTGACCATCATGAGCCACGAGATCCGCACACCCCTGAACGGGATCATCGGTGTGCTTGACCTACTGAAGACAACCGCGCTGACACCGCAGCAGGAGCGCTATGCCAAGATCGCCACAGCGTCGAGCGAGATCCTTCTGGAATATGTGAACGAGGCGCTAGACATCACGCGGATCGAGGGCGGCGCGCTGCAATTCTCCCCCCAGGACTTCGATCTGCCCCAGCTCATGACGAGCCTAATCGACGTGCTGGACCCGTTGGCGCGGGAAAAGAACCTGTCCCTGTCGCTGGATGTGGCCGAGGCGATGCGGATGCGCTTTCATGGCGACAACAACCGCATCCGTCAAATCCTGACCAACCTGATCGGGAACGCCATCAAGTTCACCGACACGGGCGAGGTCAAGGTGTCGGTCACCGGCATTCATGGACCCGAGAAAACCTCGGTCCGGTTTGCGGTCAGCGACACCGGTGCGGGCATCGCGCCCGATGATCAGGAGCATGTGTTCGAGGACTTTGTCGCCTTGGCGCAGGGGGTAGGACGTCAGCGGCGGGGCGACGGTCTGGGCCTGTCGATCGCGCGCCGGATTGCGCGCGAGATGGGCGGCGACATCCGGCTGGAAAGCGAACAGGGGCGTGGGTCCGTCTTTACACTCGTCCTGCCGCTGGATCGGTGTGACAGAAAATCGGTGACAGACCGGGAGGCCCAAACCACGAGCGCGACTAAGGCCCACACGTGTTCGGTCCTTGTGGCAGAAGACAACGACATCAATCGCCGGGTCTTGCGCGATATGCTTGAGCGCATGGGGCACCGCGTGACCGAGGCAGTGAATGGCGAAGACTGTTTGCGGAAGGCAGCCCTGGATCGGTTTGATCTGATCATCATGGACATCAGCATGCCCGTGATGGACGGCATCAAGGCGACGCGCGCGCTGCGCAAGGGGGACGGACCCAATGCCGACACGCAGATTGTCGGCCTGACCGCCCATGGGCGCGAAGAGTACCGCGAAACGGCGGAACGGGCGGGCATGAACCGGTTTCACACCAAGCCGATCCGTCTGGATGCCTTGCGCACCATTTTCTCGGATGTCGAAGGCGATGTGCAGGGCGCGGCGCAGGATGATCAATGTGACGATGTGCTGTCCGAACTGATCGACGTTCTGGGGTTTGAGAAGGTGCGGCAGACCGGGCACCGCTTTTTTGACGAACTGCATGTATTTGTCGAAGGGGCCGATGCGGTCGAGGACGCAAGTGATTTGCGCGCACTGCGGGATGCGGCGCACAAGCTGACCGGTGCTGCTGCCTTGCTTGGGTTGGTTCAGGTCGAGGCGAGGTTGGCCGCGGTCGAAGCGCGTGCAGAGGTTGGTGACATGACAGCGCATACCGCTTGCCTTGCCGCGTTGCGCGAAACCGCCGAGGCCGCGCGCCGTGCCTTTGATCGGCGCGTGGCACAGGCCGAGACTGCGGCGGATACCTAGCCGGACTTTGCGTTCTGCCTTTGCCGCGTGATGCGTGTGTTGAGCGGGATGCCTAACGCACCACAAAGACCGATTGCGTCGCGTGGCGTGCGACGCGGGCGGCGTTGGGGCCAATCAGGTAGTCCTTCAACTCCGGCCGATGTGCGCCGACGATGATCGCGTCAATGTCCAATGTCTGGGCTGTGCGGATGATCTGGTCATAGACTGTGCCTTCGGCCACGTGGACCTTGTAGGTTATATCATTTGGCACATTGGTCTTGGCCCATCCCTCTAGCTCGGACTGCGCCGCCACCAGTGCGTTTTTCATGCTGTCCGCGGCCATGGAGGCACCGACAATGGCCATGCCGGTGTCCGGCACGACGTTCAGCAGGTGCAGCGTGGCCCCTTCGGCCCGAGCCATGGAGAAGGCCGCTTCGGCGCTGCGGGCGGCACCGGCAGGTGCGTTGACGTCAACGGCAAGGAGGAGCGTTTTGAACATGGTCGGTCTTCCTTAGAACGCGGGTTGGGTGGCGCGGCGGCGCTGGATCAGGACCAGACCGCCCAGCAGCAGAAGGGCGGGGATGAAGAACAGCTCTTTCGGCATCCGTTCGTTTTCGATTTGCACCTGCATGATCTGCACGGGGCTGTCGCCGTAGAAGTCATATTCGTTGCCGAGGCTTTCGAAGAAGGGTGTGCCTGGGAAGGGTTCGTCCATCGCAATCACATCGCCATCGGGCAGGATGGTGAGGCCCTGCGCGTCAAGCGCGGCTTCTGCATCGCCGCTGATCGCGGGGAGGGTGATGGTGGTGGGCCTGAGTTGGCCGGTGTCGAAGTCCGGCCCCTCCACGACCACGCGCACCTCGCGATCCGTTTCTGCACTGGCCATGAGTTCGAGGGCTGCGGGGCCCGAGGCTGTCTGGTACTTCTCGCTCACCTGATCGAGCAGGTAATCGGGCCGGAACAGCATGAAGGCGATGACCAACAGCACGACCGTTTCCCAGCTTTTGCTTTTGGCGATGAAGTAGCCTTGGGTCGCGGCCGCGAAGAGCAGCATGGCGATGAGCGATATGAAGAAGACGAGGATCGCCTTGGCAAAGCCCACATCAATCAGCAGCAGGTCCGTGTTGAAGATGAAGAGGAAGGGCAAAAGCGCTGTTCGGATGTCGTAGGCAAAGCCCTGCACCCCGGTCTTGATCGGGTCGCCGCGACTGATCGCTGCTGCGGCGTATGCGGCAAGGCCCACGGGCGGCGTGTCATCGGCGAGGATGCCGAAGTAGAAGACAAAGAGGTGCACGGCGATGAGCGGGAAGATGTAGCCCGCGGAAGCGCCGACGCTGATGATCACGGGGGCCATGAGCGAGGACACCACGATGTAGTTGGCTGTCGTGGGCAGGCCCATGCCGAGGATCAGTGACATGACCGCGACGAGGATCAGCAGGATCCAGATGTTGCCGCCCGCGATGACCTCGACCACTTGGCCGATGACCTGGTGTGCCCCCGTCAGGCTGATGGTGCCGACGATGATGCCCGCGGCCCCTGTGGCGACGCCGATGCCGATCATGTTGCGCGCGCCGAGGATCAGCCCCTCGATGAAGTCGCGCCAGCCTGCGACGGTCGCGGTGCTGAACGCCTCGCCCCGGAACATCGCCTTGAGCGGGCGGTGGGTGAGCGCCACGATGATCATGAAGACCGTGGCCCAGAAGGCTGAGAGCGACGGCGACAGCCGGTCGAGGCTGTCGGTGCGCACCATCAGGTTCCAGACGAGGATGAAGATCGGGAGCGAGAAGTACGCACCGCCGAGCAACGTGGGCGTGAGCCTTGGCGCTTCGAGCGGGCCGTCGGGGTCGTCCATCGCCACGTCCGGGTAGCGCGAGGCGAAGTAGACCAGCACGAGGTAGAGGACGGCGACGATGGCGACGGCGCCGTAGACGCTTTCCGTCATGAAATTATCGAGCACGCTGCGCAGCCCGATCATCAGGAAGGTGCAGGCCCCGAGGAAGATGAAGCCCGACAGGAACAGGATGAGGATGAGGACCGGGCCGATATGCCGGCCCGCTTTCTTCAGCCCCTGCATCTGCATTTTCAGCGCTTCGAGGTGCACGATGTAGAGGAGCGCGATGTAGGAGATGACCGCGGGCAGGAAGGCGTGTTTGACCACGTCGATATAGGGGATGTTGACGTATTCCACCATGAGGAAGGCGGCGGCGCCCATGACCGGCGGGGTAAGCTGGCCGTTGGTGGACGACGCCACCTCGACCGCGCCGGCTTTCTCTGCCGGGAAGCCGATGCGCTTCATCAGGGGTATGGTGAAGGTGCCGGTGGTCACCGTGTTCGAGATGGACGAGCCCGAGATCATCCCGGTGAGCATGGAGGACAGCACCGACGCTTTGGCCGGGCCGCCGCGCAGGGCGCCGAGGAGAGCAATGGCGACCTTGATGAACCACGACCCGCCGCCAGCACGGTCGAGGAGCGCGCCGAAGAGGACGAAGAGGAAAATCATGGAGGTGGAGACGCCGAGCGCGACGCCGAACACCCCTTCGGTCTGCATCCAGTAGTGGCCGAGCGCTTTGGAGAGGGACGCGCCGCCGTAATTCGTGATCTCGCGTGCCCATTCGGAATAGCCGCCGAAGAAGGCGAAGGCGACGAAAGCCGAGGCGATGATCACCAGAGGCAGGCCGAGCGAGCGGTAGACGGCGATCATCAGGACAATCATGCCGATGGACGACATGGTGATGTCGGTGGGGCTCCAGAGGCCGGGGCGGTCCGCGATCTCGAACCGGAAGACGACGAGGTAGAGGCAGGAACTGACGCCCAGGACGATTAGCACCCAGTCATAAAGCGGGATGCGGTCGCGGGGGGAGGATTTGAACAGCGGAAAGGCGAGCGTGGCCAGCATGATGGCAAAGGCCAGGTGCACGAAGCGGGCCTGGGCCACGATGTTGGCGAAGATGCCCATGCCGGTGGCTTGCGCGAGGATGCCCGGCACGCGGGATGCGATGTAGAGTTGGAAGATGGACCAGGCGATGCAGGTGCCGATGATCAGCTTGGCCTGCCAGGCGGCAGAGGGGTTGCGCGCGCCGGTGTCGGCCTCGGCCACGAGGTCATCGGCGGATTGCGTCACTGTGTTCTGATCGGTCATGGAAATGTCCCCCGTGCAGGCACTTTGCGGGCGTTATGCGCCCGTCTGCTGGCTATGGTCCTTGAAATGTGAAACGCCCGAAGCGGTGGCTCCGGGCGTCTCGGGGCGTGAACTTAGTTCATCAGGCCCAGTTCTTTGTAGGCTTTCTCTGCACCGGGGTGCAGCGGTGCCGACAGGCCGTCCTTGACCATTTCGGCCGGATCAAGGTTGGCAAAGGCCGGGTGCAGGCCCTTGAAGTCGTCGATGTTCTCCATCACGGCCTTGGCCACGACATAGACCACGTCCTCGGGCACGCTGGCCGAGGTGACGAAGGTTGCGCCCACACCGAACGTGGTCGTCTCTGCGTCGGTGCCCGCATACATGCCGCCCGGAATGGTCGCCACGCGGTAGAACGGGTTGTCGGCGACCAGTTGGTCGATGGGCGCGCCGGTCACGCTCACCAGTTTCACGTCGCATGTTGTCGAGGCTTCCTTGATCGCAGCAGCCGGGTGACCGATGGTGTAGATCATCGCGTCGATATTGCCGTCGCAGATCTCCTTGGCCATCTCGGAGCCTTTGAACTCGGTCGCGAGCGCGAAGTCGTCCATGCTCATGCCAAAGGCGTCCATCACCACTTCCATCGTGGCGCGCTGGCCGGAGCCTGCGTTGCCCACGTTGACGCGCTTACCCTTCAGCCCTTCGAAGCTGTCGATGCCGCTGTCACCGCGCACGACAAGCGTGAAGGGTTCAGGGTGGACCGACATCACGGCGCGGATGTCAGGGAAGGCCGCGTCTCCTTCGAACTTGGATGTGCCGTTGAACGCATGGTGCTGCCAGTCGGACTGGGCCACGCCAAACTCAAGCTCACCCGCCTTGATCGTGTTGATGTTGTAGACGGAGCCGCCGGTCGATTCCACGGCGCAGCGGATGCCGTGTTCTTTCCGGTCCCGGTTCACCAGACGGCAGATCGCGCCGCCCGTGGGGTAGTAGACGCCGGTCACGCCGCCGGTGCCGATCGAGATAAACTCCTGCGCCATGGCGACGGGCGCGGTCATCAATGCGCCGGCGACGACGGCGGCCCCCAGTTTAAGTTTCGCAAACATTATCAATTGTCTCCCTTATGTTTGGCCGTGTTGCGCGCCGAAGCATGGCGCACGGCTGATCTCTCTACCCTGCGGATAGACGCCGTAAGGTCAACCTTTGCGACAATGAATTCGTGGGCGCACTGAGGGCTCGGCCGGGCCATGATCTGCGGCAAAACAACTGTGCGGTGCGCAATACGCCTATAAATGTAGGGCGTGCGGACCGGTATTGGGCTTTTCAGCCTGCCTGTTTCGAGACATCCTGTGCGCATAGATTGGGCGCGGTCCGGACGGCGTGCCGTTCGTTTGGACGGGGCCGTGGGCGGCAGCTTCGGAACCTTGCATATGAGCCACGTTTTTCCCCGAAACTCCAAGGCACCGCCACCGATGGTGTCGCGCGGCGCTGGCCCATACCTCTTTGACGCGGCGGGCAAATCCTATCTCAATTGCGGGGACGCGGCTGTGTCCTGCCTGGGCCATGGCGACGCTCATGTGACCGCGGCGATCAAGGCGCAGTTGGATGAGGTGGCTTTTGCCCATACCGGGTACTTTACATCCGCCCCTGCCGAGCAATTGGCAGATCGTTTGGTGGCAGCGGCGCCCGAGGGGCTGGACCGGGTATACTTCGTGTCCGGCGGGTCCGAGGCGATGGAGGCGGCGCTGAAGCTGGCGCGACAGTATTTCATTGAGGTGGGACAGCCGGAGCGGTCGCATGTGATTGCGCGTCGGCAAAGCTATCATGGCAATACGCTGGGGGCGCTGGCCACGGGCGGCAATGCGGCGCGGCGCGCGCCCTTTGATCCCTTGTTGATGAAGGTGAGCCATGTGTCGCCCTGCTATGCCTATCGCGGGCAGGCGGAGGGCGAGACAGAGACGCAATATGTCGACCGCCTGATCGGCGAGTTGGAGGACGAGGTGCAGGCCGTGGGCCCGGACAAGGTCATGGCCTTTGTCGCCGAGCCGGTGGTGGGCGCGACCCTGGGGGCAGTGCCCGCTGTCGGCGACTATTTCGCCAAGGTCCGCGCGCTCTGTGATCGCCACGGTATCTTGCTGATCTTTGACGAGGTGATGTGCGGGATGGGCCGGACGGGCACGCTGTTTGCGTGTGAGCAGCATGGGGTATCGCCCGACATCTGTGCCATCGCCAAGGGGCTGGGGGCAGGGTATCAGCCCATCGGTGCGATGCTGTGCAGTGCGCATATCCACGACACGATCCGGGACGGGTCCGGTTTTTTCCAGCACGGGCATACCTATCTTGGCCATCCTGTCGCCTGTGCGGCGGCGCTGGCCGTGGTTGAGCGGTTGCTGGATGATGATGTTTTGGGCCGCGTGACGCCGCTGGGTGATTCGCTGCATCAGGCCCTGACCGACCGGTTCGGGCAGCACCCCCATGTGGGCGATATTCGCGGTGTGGGTCTGTTTCGTGCCATCGAACTGGTGCAGTCGCGCGAGACGAAAGACCCGTTTGATCCGTCGGCGAAGGTGCATGCGCGGCTCAAGGCGGCGGCGCTGGAGGAGGGGCTGATCTGCTACCCCATGGGCGGGACCGTCGATGGCACGCGCGGCGATCACGTGCTGCTGGCACCGCCGTTCATTCTGAAAGAGAGCGATGTGGAACTGCTGGCTGACCGGCTGGATGCAGCAGTGCGGCGCGTTCTGTCCTAGGCGCTGCTAGAGGTCGCCCACGGTTTCACGCCAATGCTTGCGGCAGAGCGAAACATAGGTTTCGTTGCCCCCAATCTGCACTTGTGCGCCATCGGTGATGGCGTTGCCGTCGGCATCCTGCCGGATGACCATCGTCGCCTTGCGTCCGCAATGGCAGATGGTGCGCACTTCGCGCATCTCGTCGGCGAGGGCCAGGAGCGTGGCGGAGCCGGGAAAGAGCTTGCCCCGGAAATCCACCCGCAGGCCGTAGCACATGACCGGCACCTGCAGGTCATCAACGACGCGAGCAAGTTGCCAGACTTGTTCTTCGGTCAGGAACTGCGCTTCGTCCACGAACACGCAGACGATTTCGCCCTCTGCCTGGCGGTCGATGATCTTGGCCAGCAGGTCGTCGCGTGCCGTGAACGTGTCGGCGTCTGCACCGATGCCGATGCGCGAGGCGATGCGTCCGTGGCCCGCCCGGTCGTCGAAGGAGGCGGTCAGCAGGTATGGCACCATGCCCCGTTCACGGTAGTTGTGCGCCGCCTGCAACAGCACGGTCGATTTGCCCGCGTTCATGGTGGAATAGTGAAAGTAGAGCTTGGCCATGGCGCGTGATTAGTGCGGGCTGGAACGGGGGGCAAGCGCGATTGCCGGGCGGGTGCGAAGGCGCGCGCGTGGTCTTGTCGCCCGCGTCGCTTGTCTGCCTTCGCACCGCTTCGGCACTTGGTGAACGGGGGGCAGGCGGTGGGTGCTTGCGCGCCCGGCCTGGGGATGGTGCCTGCCCCGGTACTCAAAACCTCCGACGGATCCGCCGCCCCTGCTGCCGGTCACCCGGCCTGTCGCCCCCACGGGACAGAGGATGCAGCGGACCCCACCCGGACCCGGTGGTTGGGGCCACCGGGCACTTGTTACGTCCCGAAAACCGTTGGGACGCTTTTAAAAATGACATTTGCGGGGTAGGTGATTAATGGGAAAAGACAGACCCGTTTCCCCGCATGTATGGGGCGCGGGCCTGCGCAACCGGGGGTGGTGAATGAGTGTGAGCAGCTATCTGAAAAAGCATACCGAGTCGCTGGTCAAGGATGTGGGGATCGAACCCGCCTGTGCGCTGACCGGCAAGTCCAAGGCGACGCTGGGCCGCTACTATTCGGACAACCCCGAACATGCCGATCGCTTCATGCCCATCGACGCGGTCATCGCTCTGGAAGAAGCGGCGAGCTATCCGCATGTGACCAGTGCGCTGGCCGAGTTGCAGGGCATCACCCTCAGCCATGATGACCGGCGTCCGAACAACGAGCGCTCGGGTGGGGTAAATTCCGATGTCATCGCGTTGAGCCAGCGCTTTGCCATGCTGATGACCGAGTATCAGCAATCCATCGAAGACGGTGTGATCACCGTGAACGAGGCCAAGCGTCTGTTGAAAGAGACGACATTGCTCCAACAGGTGCTCATCGACATGAAGCTGCATCTGGAAGACGAAAGTGGCTGAGGACCTGCCCGCCCTAGTGATCGAAGCGCTGCCGCAGATCGATGTGGAGGCGCTGAAAGCACCTGACGATCCCGGCCACCCTCCGCGCATCCTGTTGCTCTATGGTTCACTGCGCGACGTCAGCTATTCCCGCCTTGCTGCGGAAGAGAGCGCGCGTATCCTGCGCCATCTGGGATGCGAGACGCGGATGTACGACCCTTCCGGCCTACCGTTGGTGGATGACGCCGATGCGGACCATCCAAAAGTGGTTGAGCTGCGCGAGTTGGCCACCTGGGCGGAGGGCATGGTCTGGTCCAGCCCCGAACGCCACGGCGCCATGACCGGCCTGATGAAGACACAGATTGACTGGCTGCCCCTGTCGCTCAAGGGCGGCATCCGGCCCACGCAGGGCAAGACGCTGGCCGTCATGCAGGTGTCCGGTGGCTCGCAAAGCTTCAACGCCGTCAACCAGATGCGCATTCTGGGGCGTTGGATGCGGATGGTCACGATCCCGAACCAGTCGAGCATTGCCAAGGCGTGGCTGGAGTTTCAGGACGGTCGGCTGCCCGAGGGCCCGTTCTACCGCCGCGTCGTGGATGTAGTGGAAGAGCTGGTGAAATTCACGTGGATGGTGCGCGGGCGGAAGGACTACCTTGTCGATCGCTATTCCGAGCGCGTGGAAAGCGTTGAGGACGTGCATAAGCGCGTCTCACTCAAGAAAGTCTAGGCGCAGACCCCGTCTCCGGGATCTGCGGTTCTCTTTGCTCACCAATAGGACGGATCGCTCAGGGCCGCGACGCAGCGCCCCGGCCCTTTGAGCGGTTCCAGAGCTTTGCCTATCAGCGATTGCCCCAGCCATCCGTGAGGGTAGGACAGGGGCGCGGGTGCTTGCGCCGTCTGTTCCGTGATCTGTTCGAACCCGACCTTGGAATAGTAGGTCGGGTCGCCATAGGTCAGCACCACGTCAACGCCCGTTTCGCGCAGCACGCCCAGCCCGTGGCGCAACAGGCTTTGACCAACGCCCTTGCGCTGGTGGTCCGGCGCCACGGCCACGGGTGACAGGATAAAGACGGTGCGATCATCCTCGGCATAGGTCATGCGGGTGAAGATGATGGACCCGATCAGGTCCTCACCATCCCGCCCACACACCACGATCATGTCGCGACTGTCCACTGTCGCGAACATGTCCGCAGCCAGCTTTCCGATCAGCTGTCCCTCCGCCGCGCCCTCGGACGCGGTGAAGGTGTCTGTGAACAGTGCAATGATTTCGGCCTCGTGACCGCTGTGCTGGGTTGTGAAATCCATACTATGTTCCTTTCTATGCCGCGTCATCGCTGGTTCAATTCGGCGCGCACGGCCTTGATCCCGGCGTGAGACGCCCGGTAAGGTCGCCCGTTCCGGGAGTGGATGAAACGCCGCTTCTTGAGACGTGTGAAAACCGCCATCGTGCAGTCCGACAGGACGTGGCCGTTGCGGGTGTAGCAGGTGATGTCACGTATCTTGCCGTTCTCGCCGCGCACGTAGTGGATGGCTCCACCCAGGGCGAGTTCGTGCAAAACACGTTGTTCGTGTTTTGATATATTCAACGGAGTGCCTTGATGTCATAGGGGCAACAAAAAGGGATCACTCAGCGGTCGCGTGAGTGTCCTTTGAGTGACGTGTTCCCGATGCCGTGGTGCAGGGAACGTGTTAGCCCCGGGGCTCTGACATAAAATCTCCGATGCAGCAGGCATGTGCCTTGTGCTGCATGTCATCTATGCTGCGCACGCGCAGCGAGCAAGTGGTGGGCGCGCGAACGCGGGTCAGCCGTGTCTTTCGACCAACACCGATCCGACGGAATAGCCGGCACCAAAGGAACAGATGATGCCCTTGTCACCGTCCTTCAAATCATCGGAATACTTGGAAAACGCGATGATCGACCCGGCGGAGGATGTGTTGGCGTAGTCCTGCAGGATGTTGGGTTGCTCGCCCGGTTCTGGCGTGCGGCCCAGCACCTTTTTCCCGATGAAATCGTTCATGGTCTTGTTGGCTTGGTGCAGCCAGAGCCTTTTCAAGTCGGTGGCCTCGACGCCTTCATCTCCCATGTGGTCAGAGATGTGCTTGCTGACCATGGGCAGCACTTCCTTGAACACCTTGCGCCCGTTCTGCATGAACTGCATATCGCGGCGGTCTTTCATGCCGTCGGGGCGGGAGCGGCGCAGATAGCCGTTGTTGTTGCGGATGTTGTTGGAAAATGCGGTGCCGCAGCGGGTCGACTTGATCTCGAAATATGCTCCCTTGGCGTCTTCGACCCGTTCGATCAGGGTGGCGGTGGCCACATCGCCAAAGATGAAGTGACAGTCCCTGTCGCGCCATTCGAGGTGGGCCGAGCAAATCTCCGGGTTCACGACGAGGGCCGAGCGGATGGAGCCAGAGCGGACCATGTCCGCCGCCGCCTGGATGCCGAAGGTGGCTGAGGAACAGGCTACGTTCATGTCGAAAGCGAAGCCCTCAATGCCCAAGAGTTCCTGGATTTCGATGGCGACCGCCGGGTAGGCACGTTCGAGGTTCGATGCCGCACAGATCACCGCATCCACATCCGCCGCCGTCTTGCCCGCGTGCTCCAGCGCTGTCTTGGCCGCATTCACGGCCATTTCGGCCATGATCGACGGCTCATCATCGCTGCGCTGGCGGAGCAGGGGGTGCATGACCTTGGGGTCCAGCACGCCCGACTTATCCATGACATAGCGCCGTTCGATGCCGGAGGCTTTGACGATGAACTCTTCCGACGAATGCTCCTTCGCCGTTACCTCACCAGCCGCAATCGCATCGGCATGTTCGGCATTGTAGAGGTCGGCATAGGCATTGAACGCCTCGACCAGTTCGGCATTGGAAATGGATTGCTCTGGCGTGAACACGCCCGTGCCGGTGATCGCTGGAGTGAAAGCCACGGCGCGCCCCTTTCAGGCTTGTCGATGTTTGCGCGAACCTACAGGGCGCGCGCATGGGTCCGCAAGGGGGGGCGCCGTGGGGTAAATGCCAAGGTTTCAAGCCTGTAACAAAGCGAGACATGTCGAAATTTCGTCGTTTTGATCGACTGTTTGCCACTCCTGGCTTGCCCTGATGACGCGCGGAATGCGCGCGCAGGGGCTGACGGAAGATCAGTTAAGCGCTGTTGTCACAAAGTTCGATGTCGAGTGGGACGACGGATTGGGTGTCAGTCCACCGTGGAGCCATTTGCACAGGATCAATGGTGCATATTTGGGGAAAAATGAAGTCTCAGGTGACGCGCCCGTATTTCATCGTTCCTCAAAACATGCAGATCTGGTTTACCGCAGGAGGACTAGCCTTTGATTGTATTGCCGTCCGCGTCAAAGAAATGCGTGCGCTCTGCGTCAAAGCTGAGGCCAACCGTATCGCCGACTGTCAAATCCGCATCCCCCGAAACCCGCACGTTGATCTGGCCAGCAGCCCCGCAATCGAGCAGCACAAACGTGTCGGCCCCCAGATACTCGATCACATCGACCGTCCCGTCACACTGCCCCGTCCCCGCCGCGCCAACCGTGATGTGCTCTGGTCGGATACCCATCTGCGTGGCGTCGCTGCTCAAGGTGAAGGGCCCACCCCGCCCGCCGGGTACGGTGTAGCTGCCGTTGAGGGTCGAACAGCCAAAGACGTTCATCTTCGGGCTGCCGATGAATTGCGCCACGAAAACGTTGCCGGGATGGTTGTAAAGCTCGCGCGGCGTGCCAACCTGAATGATCCGGCCCGCATCCAGCACCACGATCCGGTCGGCTAGGGTCATCGCTTCGACCTGGTCGTGGGTCACGTAGATCATGGTGGCTGACAGCGCCTGGTGCAGCTTGGAAATCTCGTACCGCATCTCGACCCGCAGTGCGGCGTCCAGATTCGACAGCGGCTCGTCAAAGAGGAACGCCGTGGGGTCCCGCACGATGGACCGGCCAATGGCCACGCGCTGGCGCTGGCCGCCCGAAAGGTCCTTGGGGCGACGATCCAGATACTGGTCCAGTTTCAGGGTCGCAGCGGCAGCGTCCACCTTCTCGACAATCTCGGCCTTCGGTGCGCCCGCTGTCTTCAGCGAAAACCCCATATTGTCGCGCACCGACATGTGGGGGTAGAGCGCATAGGACTGGAACACCATCGATAACCCGCGTTTGCTGGGCGGCTGGTCGGTCACGTCCTGCCCGTCAATATCCAGCGACCCGCGGCTGATGTCCTCCAGCCCACCGATCATGCGCAACAGCGTGGACTTGCCGCAGCCTGACGGTCCCACGAACACGATGAACTCGCCATCGTTGATGGCAAGGTCCACGCCCTTGATGACCTGCACCTCGCCATACCATTTCTCGACGGCATTCAGAGTAATCGCACCCATCTCTTCAGGCTCCTTGACGTGAGGGAGAGGCCCAAGCCAGCCACACGGCAGCCGTCCAGGTAAAGGTGCCGCCACCAGCCGGCGAGCCGTCTCTTGGATCGAAATATTCGGCAAACCCGTGCTCTGCGATCAGGTCGGCTGTGCTGCGGCGCAGGTCCTCTCCCTGGGGCAGGCCCATCTCGGACAATCCCATCCCGATCATCATGTTCATCATGCCCCAGACCGGCCCGCGCCAGTAGCGCTTGCCGTCAAAGCGATGATCATCCGGGCTGAGCGAGGGTACGCCATACTTGGTCAGGGCGCGCACCTCGGCCAGCCGCGTGTGCATGTCAGGGGCGTCAATACCGGCATACCAGCACAGGAAGGAGGCGTTCGAGACGGACCCGGCCCAACTGCCGCCTACGACATCACGGCTGTCAAAGCAGCCCAGGATCGGGTTCCACAGGGTCTGCGCACCCGCTTCCAGCGTCGCCACCCACGCCTTCATCTCGGCCACGTCCTCCCCCAGCATCTGGCCAAGGGCGATCAGATCGCGGGTTGCGCGCAGCAGGATAAAGGTCATGGTCGGATCGGCCACGCGGAATGGCGTATCCTGCAGCATCGCCGCCTCGTCCCATTTCAGCTGTGCCCCGCGCTGGACCAGCCAAATGTAGCGGTCATAATCATACTTTGTCGGCCGCATCGAACTGTCCACATGTGCGGTGTCGCGACGGGTGTAATCCCCCACACCTTCTGGCATGATCGCGGCCATGGCCGCGTCCCAGTCGGGGGCATTGTCGCGGCCCGCCTCCCATGGGTGGGTGATGCAGACAGCCCCTTGGTCCAGCCGCCAGTCCATGAACCAGCGGTGCCAGGCGACCATCTTGGGAAACAGCGCCGCCACCCGCGCATGCCCGGCCTCGGGCTCCTTGTCCAAAACCATCCGCGCCATGGTCGCGGCCACAGGGGGCTGGCTGATCCCCGAGGACGGGATCGGCCCGGTGCCCTGCCAGACATCATGGTTCGGAAAATACCCGTCATCTGGAACGTGAAATAGGATGTGCGGCACCATCCCATTGTGCCATTGACCTGAAAACAGCGTCTCAATCTCGGCCCACGCGCGGTCGATGTCGAACTCGGCAAAGCCCACGGCGGCAAAGGCGCTGTCCCAATTCCACTGGTAGGGATAAAGTCCCGAAGTCGGGATGGTGTATCCACCCCGATCATTGCGCTGCAGGATCGCACGCGCCTCATCATCGCGCATGTCTGCGGAAGTCATGTCTCGCATCATCCTTTCACCGACCCGGCGGTCAGCCCTTTCGTCATGAACCGCTCCAGCCCGAGGAACAGGGCCATGATCGGAATCGTCGCGATCACGGCACCCGCCATCAGGTGCTGGCGCGGAATTTCAGAGGAGTTGAGCATCGCGACCCCGCGGGTCAGCGTGAATTTCGACGGATCGTCCAGCAGCATGAAGGCGAGCAGGAACTCGTTCCAGGCGATCATGAAGACGTAAAGTGACACCGACACCATCGCGGGCAGAGACAGGGGCAGGGTGATCTTCCAGATTACCTGCAGGCGTGACAGACCGTCCATGAGGCCGGCTTCCTCAACCTCGCCCGGCAGACCACGGAAGTAGCCCTGCAGCATATAGAGCGCGACCGGGATCGTGGTGACGGGGTAGATCATCAGAAGACCCGGAATGGTGTTGCGCAGGCCCGTCATGGAAAAGGCGATGTAGATAGGCAGCGCCAGTACAATCATCGGCACCATGTAGATCAGAAGGATCGACCGCGAAAACGCCGCCCGCCCCCGGAACCGCAGGCGCGCTACGGCATAGGCGCCGGGGACCGAGAACAGCAGCGTGATCAGCACGGTCAGCACCGAGACGTAGAAGCTGGTCCAGAGGTAGCTGCCGAAATTGAACTGCCCGAACAGCTCGGAATAGCTGCGAAACAGGTCCCACCCGCGACTCAGCTCAATCGAAAAGTCCAACGGATTGCGCAGAAGCGCCTGCTGCGACTTCAGGCTGGTCATCACCATGACGTAGAAGGGGATCAGGACAACGGCGGTGAACACGATGTAGCCAAAGCCCGTCAGAAACCGGATGACGGCGTCTTCAAACGCATGGCGTGACAGCGCACCGGGATGCGCCTCGACCAGCATGACCTTCAGCGGCCAGATGGTAAACACGCCAAAGGACAGCGCCGCCATCACCTGCCACAACACCGGCACGCCCTCACCAAACAGGATTGGCGACAGTGGCGTGAACATCAGCGCAACACAGAGCAGAACAAACCCACCGATCACCAGTCGCGCGTCGCGTACGTAGATCGCCGCCAACCCGCCACCGATCCCAAGGATCAGACACCCAAGGGATCCGGGGCGAAACCCAAGACCCGAGGCGAAAGACAGGGTGACGGATACTGTGATCGCCATGACAAATGCCCAAAACAACCCGATCACCGCCCCGGTCACGGCACCTTGACGCAGAAGGTTCACACCATGCCCCCTTCTTCTCTTTGAAAAATACGGTGGGGTGAGGCCGCAGGCCGAGGGGCAAAGCCCCTGCGCGCGCAGCGCGCTCCCCCGCCCGCCGCAGGCGTGCCACAAACTTGTTTTGTGGTTCCGATCACAGCCCTTCCTCCTGGCTGATGTATTTGAAGAAGAAAAAGCTGAAGAGCAGAAGCGTGGCAAAGATCACCACCGCCGCAGCTGCCCCCGCCCCAATGTTGGAAATGGCAAAGGCCTGTTCATACACATTCACGGTCAGCGTCCGCGTGCCCGCATTGCCGCCCGTCAGCAGGAAAATGTCGTCGAACTTGTTGAACGTCCAGATAAAGCGCAACAGGAAAAGGACCGACAGGATGCCCAGCAGCATGGGCAGCGACAGATACCAGAACTTCTGGAAGGGCGACGCACCATCCATATCGGCGGCTTCGTACATGTCTGTGTCGATGGACTGCATCCGGGCCAGGATGAACAGGAAGGACAGCGGGAAATACCGCCAGATCTCGAACACCGTGACCATGATCAGGGCCAGCGGCCGCTGACCGAAGAAGTTAATCGGGCTGTCGGTCACGCCCATCTGGATGAGCAGCGCGTTCAATGACCCGGAAAACGGATCAAGCAGCGTTACCCAGGTAAAGGCCACCGCAATGATCGGCGAGACATAGGGAAACAGATACAGCCCCCGCAACACGCCCTTGCCCCGAAACGACTTGTTGAGCAGCAGTGCCGCAAACAGCCCCACGACCAGCGCCCCGATCGTGCCGAAGACCGTGTAGAACGTGGTCGCCCACAGCACGGCCCAGAACTCGTCCCCGTCAAAGATGCGGGCGAAATTATCGAGCGTGAACTCGGAATTGGTCAGGATGTTGTCGCCTGACCCGAAGCCCGCGGGCTCTGTCCCCTCGACAATCTCCTCCAGCACATCGGGGTCACCGTCCAGCGTGACCGGAATGCGAATACGCTCGTTGAACCCGCCCTCCACATCGCCAAACGCGCACCGCAAGAGCCTACCGTCCACCGAACAAGGCTCAGGCAAAGTGCCCAGCGTCACACCGTCGTGCAGCGTGTCGGTGAACCCCATCCCGACAATTTCTTTCTGCTGGGACGAATTGCGCACCCGGTATTCGATCACTATCTCGCCTGACCGCTCGCGCAGGCTCTCGCGGATTACCGGTGCCACGGGGCGCAAATCAGCGAGGCCCACAGGCTTGAAGCTGATCCAGAAGATCGCCAGCAGCGGCAGGATGATCACCAGGCTCACGATGGTGATCGTGGGCAGCAGCAGTGACCAGGCCAGCCGTGCTTCGCGGCGCTCAAGCGCACCACGGGTGGTCGGTGGGGTAGGGACCGTCATGGGATGTCTCGAGATTGCGGGGGAAGAGAGAGGGCAGGCGCAGCCCGCCCTCTCGATGACCGCGCAGGGCCTAGTTGATCGCCGACAGCTCGCTGTTCATCGCGGCCACGGCACCTGCGGCATCCACTTCACCGTCAATGTACTGACGCACAATCCGGTTGATCGCCTGGCTGTTGATCATCTTCGACGCCAGCGCCAACTGTCCTTCCTCGACACCCCAGCGCTGGGCAACCTTCAAACCACCCACGATCTCATCCAGCATCTCGGCGGCATACAAATCCTTCATCGGTGCCTTGCGGTCCACACCCACCGGGATCTCCGACCAAGTGGCCGAGAACTTGCCCGGCTCATCCGCCGTGCCTGTGCGCACAGGGAACTTGCCCTCTGCCGCGATGGACAGCGTCTGCATGTAGCCGTCATTCATCGAAAACTCGACAAAGGCCTGCGCCACTTCCGTATCCGCATCGGTTGTGATCCCAAAGTACCGCACATCGCCCCAAGCCGCGCCATCGGGGTTCGACGGCCCTGCAAAGTTGGTCACGATACCCGTCGCTGCCGCCAGCTCCTTGGTCGTCGGGTCATCGTTGATGGTGGGCGCGGCACTGTCCCGCAGACCCGCCAACTCGTCCAGAATAAACGGCGACCAGATGATCATCGCCGCATCGCCCGCAAAGTAAATCTCGCGCGACTGCTTCCAGTAGAGTTCACCGGGAGGCGAGGCCTCGGCGATCGACTTGTAGAACTCTAGCACCTCGGTCGTCGCAGCCACATCCAGCTCCTGGAACCCACCGTCACCGACCGGGCTCACACCATTGGCGAGGAACACGTGCTCCAGCACCTGGGACATGAAATTCTCGTCCACCTTAGTGGCGGCGACAAAGCCATACATCTCCGGCGGATTGTGCAGCGCCTCAAGTGCAGCCTGTACGTTTGCAAAGGTGTTCGGCGGCTCCAGCCCCTTCTCTGCGAACAGATCGGCACGGTAGACCACCATCTGCGTCCAGCCATCGACCGGAACAGAGGCGATGTCGCCATCATAAGCCGCCATCGACAACGGACCCTCGGCAAATGTGTCGCGACCCAGACCATCGACAACCTCAGTTGCCGCTTCAGTGTCCAGAATGCCCGCTTCGGCCCAGGGCAGGGCGTATTGCAGCGAATGGTAAATCACGTCGGGCAGATCACCGGCGGCAAAGGCGGCGGTCGTCCGGGTGCCAAGCTCTGTCTCGCTGACCGGAATCACTTCGACAGAATTGCCGGTCGCCGCTTCGAATTGGGCCGCCATCTCCTGCTGTTTGGCCAGCCGCTCGGGCTGTTCTTCTGTGGTCCAGAACCGGATGTCCTCGGCCATCGCGGCGCCGGCGCCCAGCACCAGGGCCATCGCCGTGCCGGTCATCAGACCTTTGGTTGCGGTCATGTGGTGTCCTCCCTTTGATCGTCCTTGGTCCGGCCACCTGCGCGGCACCCGAACGGAACCTGCCATAAATGGTCGCAGATAATTGCAACGATGCAATAAAATTCTTTGCTGCAGTGCTTTTTGAAAAACCGAATAAAAATCATTGTTTTGCCGCATTGCGGCAATTCGCATGAGCTTAAAATTGCAACGATACACTTGATTCGTTGTTGATCGACGGCCCCCGGCCTGTTCTGTTGTGACACAAAGCCAATCCCCATTTCCCAAGGCAGGCCATGGCCGACCCGACCCGCAAACCGCCGACGCTCAAGACAATTGCCGAGATTACCGGCCTCAGCCTGTCGACCGTGTCGCTGTCCCTGCGCGATGGTTCGCGGTTGAAAAAGGAAACGCGGGACAAGATCGCGCGCGCGGCAGAGCAGGTGGGCTATGTGCCCAACCGCGCGGGCGTACGCTTGCGCACGGGGCAGACCAATGTCCTGACGCTGGTTCTGTCACCAGCCAAGAACACCATCGACTACACCCGCCAGATGATCGAAGGGATCGGCGCGCACTTGTCAGGCACCAAGTATCACCTGAACGTGATTCCCGATCTCCAAGGGGCCACGCCCGAGGAATCGGTGCGCTATGTTCTGCAAAACCGCACTTCGGACGGCATCATCCTGACCCACACCAGCGCGCGTGATCCAAGGGTCCAGATGCTGATCGACGCAGACTTTCCTTTCGTGTCGCACGGGCGGACAGAGTTCTATGCCGCCCACGCCTTTCACGACTTTCACGCCGAGCGGTATGTTGAGATGGCCGTTGAACGGCTGATTGCCCGCGGGCGCAAGCGGTTCGTGCTGGTGGCCGAGGATGACGCGACCACCAACTTTGCCAAGATCACCGGTGGCTTTCACCGCACGCTTGCGCGTCACGGCATGACGGGGGAGGTGGCGACCGAAACCGGCATCCTGATCTCGACCGAGACGGCTCGCGCCTTTGGACAATCACTGGCGCAGCGTGCCGACCCGTTCGATGCGATCATCAGCAACAATGAACTGGCGACGCTCGCCCTGATGGGCGGGATGGCGGACAAGGGGCAGGCGCTGGGTCGCGACTACGACCTGATTTGCCGCCAGACGACCCAGATTCTGCCCACGCTCTATCCGCAGATCGACACCGTGGCCGAAAATCTGGTCGCGACGGGCCGCGAATTGGCCCGTCTGCTGATTGATCGCGTCTCAGGCGTGCCCGTGGATCAGTTGCAGACCCTGCACGAACCAGAACCGCTCTGGCGCAGCGGCTAGGCCACGCCCCGAATCAGGTCCGACGCTTTCTCGCCAATCATGATCGCCGGGGCGTTTGTGTTGCCGCTCACGATCTCGGGCATGATTGAACAGTCCGCGACGCGCAGGCCTTCGATGCCGTGCACCCGCAACTGATCGTCCACCACTGCGCTCTTGTCCGACCCCATCTTGCAGGTGCCTGTCGGGTGATAGATCGACGCGGTGTTGTTGCGTGCCCAGTCCAGCGTGGCTTCGTAGTCGTCCATGGGAAGGTCCGCATGGGGCCGATACTCTTCCGAGATTTTCGATGTCAGCGGCGCGTGGCGCGCGATTTTCCGCGCAATATTCACGCCATCCACTACCGTCCGGCAATCGGTTTCGGTGCTCAGGTAGTTCGCGATGATCTTCGGATAGGTGCGCCCGTCCTTGCTGGCGAGACGAATCTCGCCCTTTGATTCGGGGCGCAACTGGCACACGGACATGGTGAAGGCCGAGAACGGGTCAGCACCTTTGCCGGGGTTTTCTGCCGAAAGTGGCTGGACATGGAACTGAATGTCCGGCGTCTCAAGCTCTTCGCGCGTCTTCATGAACCCGGTGGCAAGGCTTGCCGCCATGGTCATCGGACCGGCCCGGAACATCATGTATTTGAGGCCGATCTTGGCCTGCCCGAACAGGCTCGAAACCTCGTCATTCAGGGTCGGTTCGTTGCACTTGTAGACCAGCCGCGCCTGCAGGTGATCCTGCAGGTTTTTACCCACACCCGGCAGGTCGGCGACCACATCAATGCCGTGTTCCTGAAGCTGCGCTGCCTCTCCGATCCCCGACAGCATCAGAAGCTGTGGCGAGTTAATCGAACCGCCCGACAGGATCACCTCCTTGCGGGCCTTTACGGTCTGCCAGGCACCAGCCTTGTCGCGGTAGGAAACACCGGTCACCTTCTTGCCCTCCAGCTCGATCTTCTCGACCTGGGCATGGGTGACGATGTTCAGATTGTCCCGGCTGCGGGCCGGGTTCAGGAACGCCACGGCAGACGAACAGCGCCGTCCATTGCGGGCGGTTAATTGAAAGAAACCAACACCTTCCTGATCGGCGCCGTTGTAATCGGGGTTGAACTTGTAGCCCGCTGCCTGCGCCGCCGCGACCCACGCATCGGTGATCGGGCGCTGGATGCGCATGTTGGACACCGACAGGTTGCCCTGATCGCCATGAAACTCATCCGCACCGCGCTCATTCTTCTCGGACCGCTTGAACAGGGGCAGCACATCGTCCCACGCCCAGCCGCGATTGCCCATCTGTGCCCAGCGGTCATAATCCTGCGGTTGCCCGCGAACATAGAGCAACCCGTTCAGCGACGACGACCCGCCCAGCACCTTGCCGCGCGGCCACTCGATGGACCGGCCATTCAGGCCCGGATCTGGTTCGGTCTTGTAGCACCAGTCGACATTCGGATTGTGGATTGTCTTGAAGTACCCCACGGGAATGTGAATCCACGGATTCCAGTCCCGGCCGCCCGCTTCAAGCAATACAACCTTGGTATTTGGGTCCGCACTTAGCCGGTTTGCGATCACGCAGCCCGCACTTCCGGCTCCCACGATGACATAATCGGCTTCCAAAATGACCCCTCCCGTCTTTAAGATGAAAAAAAGACTAGGCAGATTGTTTAAGCTGCGCTAGCCTTTTCTGAGATAAAACGTCTCAATAATGCGTATCAGGGAGGATTGCATGAAACTTGAGAAAAACCTCGCGGGCATTTCGCGCCGCGATCTTTTCCGTGTGGCTGGTCGCTATGGCCTGAGCTCCACGCTGCTTGCAGCGGGCAGCTTTGGTGGCGCGATGAGCCTTGCCAATCTGGCAGCAGCCGCGGAATCAACCTACGAGAAACGCTTCTCGAAAGAGCCCAAGCACACGCTGAAGTTCGGCGCGGCTGGCTTCAACCAGCAGAACCTGCTGATCGAGCGTGCCGGCTGCCTTGAGTTTGCCCGCGACCTCGAAGAGCGCACGGACGGGGAGATTCGTGTCGAGTTCATCGGGAACAACCAGATCTGCGGCCAGCTGTCCTGCGTGGAGAAAGCCCAGCAGGGGATCGTCGACATCTACGCGGCCTCGACCCAGAACTCCGCCGGTGGCGCGCCCTATCTGAACGTGCTCGACTACGCCTACATGTTCCGCAACCGGGCCGACCAGTACCACTTCATGTACAGCCCGGACAGCCAACGCATCCTGCGTGATCCGTTCGAAAAGCGTCACGGCCTGAAGTTCCTCTTCACCCACGCCGAATTGCGCGGGATCCAGCTGGGTCTCGCTTGGGAAGACAAGCCCACGGTCGACAACATCGACGTATTGCGCGGCACGAAGAACCGCGTGACGGGCACGCAGCTTGGCCGTATTGCCATGAACGCTCTGGGCCTGAACCCCGTGCCCGTTGCATGGGAAGAAACGCTCGACGGTCTGAAGCAGGGCCTGATCGACGGCGCCGAAACATGGGCATCGGCCGTGGCCTACGCCAACATGTCGCCCGTTGTCAGCCAATGTGTGGACCTGCGCTTCTTCTGCGGGACCGAGCACACGGCGATGAACGCCCAAAGCTTCGACAACCTCGGCGGTGAGCTGCAGGATGCCGTCATGGAAGCGTCGTATCTGACACAGGTGCACGTCCAGGCCGCAAACGAAGCCGCTCTGGTCAACACCGTTGGTTTCTCGCACCCGCACCAGGGTCCGGACACCATCTTTGCCAAGAACAACGTGCGCGTCGCCGCACTGTCCGATGCAGAGATCAAGAAAGCGGAAGAGCAGTGCTCGCCCGAGTTCCAACCGCAACTGTGGGAGCAGTGGCGCGAGCGGATCAACGGCTGGGCCGGTGGCATCGACACGTACCAGGAAATCTACGACAGCGTGCGTCAGAACACGCATACCCTGGCCGAAAACGTCGAGCCCCGTCGCTGGTGGCGCGGCTAATCCGCAGCCGGATTTTTCACAAAATCAAACGCTTGGGCGCAAGTCCGCCCAAGCACCATCCATGCCGGTTCACGCTGGCGTGGATTTCCGTATCCTGACACGGGCGAGATGTCGGAGCGGCTTTGCCAGGCACGAGGGAGGTGCATCATGGACATGATCACGGGCATGGGAGAGATTATCTCCGCCCTAATGACGGCCGACTCGTTCGAGCTGCAAACCGCCCTGCGTGGCAATTCCGGGATGTGGCCTCTGGGCTTTATCGCCACGCTGATTGGCGGCGTCTTGGTCGCATTGCTCTACCGCGCGGTGCCGTTCATTGAACGCAACCTCGAACCGGCGGTGATGGTCGTGGCCTACCTCGCCATCGGCTACATCATCTTCGCGGGCGTGATCCAGCGCTTCTACCTCAGCGGCCAGCCCGCGTGGTCCACGACCCTGCCGCCCTTCCTGTTCCTCGTCATGACGTGGGTCGGGTGCAGCTATAACGTCAAGCTGCGCACGCACCTCGCCTTTGCCGAATTCCGCCGCAGCGCGCCGCGCGCCGTGCAGTTTGCCCTTCTGATCCTCGACGCGATCCTGTGGTTCTGCTTTGCCTGGATCGTGGTGGTGACCACCTCGCAAGAGACCGTCCGCGCTGCCGCCAACTTCGCCATCATGCTCGGCACCGACAATGTTATGCAGTGGTGGTTCCTGGGCACCGTGCCCATCGCCTTCATCCTGCTGACAGCCCGCGTGTTCGAAAACCTGGCAAAAGACATCAACAAATACAAAAACGGTAACGAGATGATCGAAGCCGCCGTGATCGGAGGTGACGCATGAGCGATCCAACCCTCATCACGCTGATCTCCATCGGCGTTACCCTGTTCTTCATGATGGGCGTGCCCGTCTTCCTCGTCATCGCCTATTGGGTCATCGGCATGTCCTACGTGCTGGACCTGCAACTTCTGAACATGGGCGCGGCCCTGCAGGACGTGTTCACCGACGGCTTCGCGCTTCTGGCCATGCCGCTCTTCATCCTGACGGGTGACCTGATCAACCGCTCCGGCATCGCGCGGCGTCTGTCTGACTTCGCCTATGCCTGCCTCGGCTGGATCAGGGGCGGCCTCGCCATGGCGTCGCTCGGCGCGTGCGGCCTTTTCGCTGCGATCTCCGGCTCGAACTCGGCCACCACGGCCACCATCGGTTCGATGCTGCACCCTGAAATGGTCAAGGGCGGCTATGACGAACGCTTCTCTGCCGCCACAGCGGCTGCGGGCGGCACCGTCGGCATCATCATCCCGCCGTCGATCATCTTCATCGTCTACGGCTTCCTGATGAACCTGCCGATCTCGGACCTGTTCGTTGCCGGTATCATCCCGGGCTCGCTCATGGTTCTGGGCATGATGCTCGCCTGCTTCATCATCTGCTGGCGCAACGGCTGGGGCTATCTGATCGCTCTGTCGCCCTTCCGGGTCTTCAAAACGGGCCTCGGTGCGTGGCTTGGCTTCTTCGCCATCGGCCTCGTGCTCTGGGGCATCTACACCGGCAAGTTCTCGCCCACCGAGGCGGCGGGCGTGACCGTCGGCTTCGGGATCATCGCGGGCCTTGCCAGCTGGGTGATTTCCAAGACGCTCAAGATGGACCAGACCAAGGATTGGTCTGAGAAATCCGCCGTCTCCATGCTGGTGGTCGAAGGGTTCACCATTCCGCAAATCCCGGGCATCGTGATGCGTTCCGCTCAGATCACGGGCATCCTCGCACCGCTGATCGCGATTTCAGTGGTGATGCAGCAAATCCTGTCGCTCTTGGGCGCGCAGGAGGTCATCGGCAACTTCGTGACGTCGATGGGCGGGTTCTATCCAGTGCTCTTCACCGCAATGGCCATCGTGTTCATCTTCGGCATGGTGCTGGAATCGCTGCCGGTGACGATCATCCTTGCACCGATCTTGGCGCCTATCGCGGCCAATATCGGTGTCGATCCGGTCCACTTTGCGGTGATCTTCCTGGTCGGGGCCTCCATCGGCTTCATCACGCCGCCCTATGGCTTGAACCTATACGTCGCGTCAGGCGTGACAGGCGTTCCCTACTTCAAGCTGTTGCGCTATACGGTGCCCTATCTGTTTGCCCTGATTTCAGTGTGGATCCTGGTGTCGCTGGTTCCTGACCTCGCCCTGATCCTGCTGCCGGAAAGATAAGCCGCACGCGCCATGCCTGACGATCACCGCTCCCGCAAGGACACCCAAATCCCCACCAATCTGCGCCTGCTGATGGTGATGGAAGAGGTTGCCAAGCGCGGAGTGGCCGTCAAACCGACAGACCTGATCGACGCATTGGGTCTGCCGAAACCCACCGTCCACCGGCTCTTGCAAACGGCCGAGAGCGAGGGGTTCCTGCAACGCGACCTCGACGGGCGCAGCTACGGCCCCGGGCCCCGTCTGCGGGCCTTGGCCATCAGCACCGTATCGTCCGAACACCTGCGCACCGCGCGCCTCACGATCCTGCGCAGTGTGGCGGAAGAGGTGGGCGAGACCTGCAACCTCGCGACAGCGGATCGTGAAGGCATGACCTATCTCGACCGCGTCGAAACCCAATGGCCGCTCCGCATCCAACTGCCCATCGGCAGCCAGGTGCCATTCCACTGCACCGCGTCGGGCAAGATGTACCTCTCGACCCTGCGCCCCCACATCCTGCGCACGGTCCTCACCGCCCGCCCGCTTGAGGCACATACCGAAGGCACGCTGACCGACCTCGACAAGATCAAGGCCGAGCTGGAGGCTACCCGCCTGCGCGGCTACTCCACCGACAATGAAGAGTTCATGCCCGGCATGGCCGCCGTCGCTGTCCCGATCTGGGACGGGCAGGGCAAGCTGCTCGCGACCATCTCTGCCCACGCACCCATCCAGCGCCGTAGCCTCGTGGACCTGATCGACTTTCTGCCCGCCCTCCGCCGCGGGTCCGAAGAGCTGACCAAGCTGCACACGTCCTAAAGCCCGTGAAACTGGTGCTTTTCGAGTAGAGCCACCAACATATCCCGCGCTGCCTGCCGATGCGCATGGTGCGTATCATGCGCCACCTGCGCATCCCCTCGCGCGATGGCCTGATAGACCACCCGATGATCCTCGTTCGACTGCTTCGGCTTGGGCCGCATGAACAACGTCGTCGCCCGCGCGCGGCGCACCTGATCGCGCATGACGGACACCACCATGCTCAACCGCGCATTGCGACCCAGCCGCACCAACTCCCGGTGAAACCGGTCATCCGCCTCTGCCCAAGCGCGCAGATCATCCACAGCCAAGGCCGCATCCATATCCCGAATGGCCGTCGCCAGATTGGCCAGATCCGCTTTTGAATACTGCGCCTCTGCCGCACGAGCCGCCGCCAAACTCTCCAACTCCGTCAGAATGTCGTAAATCTCAGCCATGTCGTCTGCCGACACCGGCGTGATACGAATGCCCCGCCGCGGCCGCATTTCAACCAACCCCTGCGCCTGCAACATCAACGCCGCCTCGCGCACCGGCGTCCGGGACATGCCCAGCTTCTCGGCCAGTTCCGTCTCCAGATGATCCGACCCTGGCGGCAACTCCCCGGCAAAGATCATCTGGCGCAGCGCCGACACGGCCCGTTCCACATTGCTCATGGCCCCCATCACGCCTCCTCCAATACGATCTTCCGCCCCGCGTCAGCCGAGGCATAGATCGCATCCTTCACCGCAATCACCCGCAGATAGTCCCGCGCCTCGTTCTCCAAGGTGGTGCAACCCTTCATCGCGCCAACCACATGAGACTGCAGCGCATGCACGCAATCGCCACCAAACCCGTCCCACGTATCGGGACCAAGCACCGTCTGAACCATATCCGACCCGAACCCGCGCCGCGTCACCGCCCCATCCCCCGACAACGCCAACACACCGCATGTCCCCTCGATCAGCGCCTCCCCCATCGTCCGGCGCAAATTATCCGCCACATGATCCAGATGCCGGTTCCCATCAAAGAGTGCCCGCACCGGCCCGTGATCAAAGATCACATGCCCCGCATCCTCGCCCGCAATCACAGGATTAATGCGCCGCAGGTCGGCATAGACAGCCTCAGCAGGCCCAAACAGGTAGGCAAACGTATCCACCCAATGCACCGCCGTCTCATGCACGAGAAAGCGGGGCATCTCCTGAAAATACGGCTGGCGATCCAGATAGGCCTCCGGCCCCTGGCCGTCACCGGGCCGCAAGCGAAAGGTCGCGTTCAGCACCTCGCCAATCGACCCTGCCTCCAGCTCCGCCTTGATGGCGCGATACCACGGCTGAAACCGAAAATTCTCATGCACAATCAAACGCGCTCCCGCAGCCTCCGCCTCGGCTACGATCCTGCGCGCTTCCTCCAGATCCATGCAAAACGGCTTCTGGCAGATGATCCACTTCACCCCCGCCGTCAGTGCGGCCCGGATGGTCGCTGCATGCGCGGGCGGCGGCAGAATGACATCCAGCAGATCAGGCGCCGCCTCGGTCAACATCGCCCCCAGATCGTCAAAGGCAGGCGCACCCGTCGCCGCCGCCTTCTCGCGATCCAGATCGCAGGCGCCAACAACTTCAACGCCCTCCATCCGCGCCCAACTGCCATAGTGGAACTGGCTGAAATAGCCCGCCCCGACACCGGCGACCCGTATCATGCCAGCGCCCCCTGAATCGCGGCGACCACCTGCGCGGTATCTGCTGACCCGCCCAGATCGCGGGTCAGCACGCGGCCCTCTGACACCACCGCATCGACAGCATCTCGCAACCGCTTCGCATCCGCAGCCATGGCAGGCACGTCATGCCGCCCCGCCAGCCAATCCAGCATCATCGCGCCGGACAGGATCATCGCCATCGGGTTCGCCACCCCTTGGCCCGCGATGTCCGGGGCAGAGCCATGGCACGGCTGAAACACCGCATGATCCGTCCCAATATCCGCCGACGGTGCCAACCCAAGGCCACCCATCAACCCGGCCCCCAGATCCGACAGAATGTCGCCAAACATGTTCTCAGTGACCATCACGTCGAACGACCAT
The DNA here is from genome assembly GCF_000814025.1 of Tateyamaria sp. ANG-S1. GTDB lineage: Bacteria > Pseudomonadota > Alphaproteobacteria > Rhodobacterales > Rhodobacteraceae > Tateyamaria. Next base: position 133,888 of record NZ_JWLL01000004.1, read on the forward strand.
GGCCGTTCCACCATCCACAGCGCGGTCGCATCGACATAGGCGTGATCCGCCTCGATCTCCGGATGCTTCGCGGCTTCCGCATCAAACATCTCGCGAAAGAAGGCGAAGGCGCGGAACACGTTGGCCTTGTCCACGCAAGTCACCTTGCCCGGCCCCTGACCGGACGCCTTGCGCGCCTGCGCCATGTCAAAGGCAAAGCGGAACAACGGCTCCGAAATCTCTCGGGTGATGCGCAAGGTCTCGCGCGCCTCGTCGGGTTCCACCTCTCCTCGGCCCTGGGTATAGAAAAGCCCCTCCGTGCTCTCGCGTATCAGCACGAAGTCCACCGGCCTGTCAGTGGCGAGCGGCGTCGGCTGCCCGGGCCGGATTGTCACGGGCCGGACCCCGGCAAACAGCGTCAGCGCCTTGCGCAACTCGATCTGCGGTGCAATCTCGGTCCCGTCCTCATAGCGAATACTCGGCAGGCCCATCGCCGAAAGCAGGATAGCGTCTGCCGCACGCGCACCGTCCATTGACGCCGCGGGCAGGCTCTCGCCCGTCTTGGCATAATGCGCTGCCCCGGCAGGCAGGTGCGTCCACCCCAACTCATAGCCGGACCCCGCCGCCATGCGTGCCAACAACTCGACCGTCGGCGCCATGATCTCCGGCCCGATTCCATCCCCTTCAAAAACGGCGATGTTGAATGTTTTGGTCATGGCACGGGTCCCTTTCGGCATAAGCTGATGAAAAGCGACTCGCTTCTCGTATGCGCTTGTGTATACATTAACGCATAATTTATCAAATACCCTTCCGCATCCACTGCGAAGGATCAGCACAAGGACCACCCCATGCCCTACGCCGTCACCGTCATCTTCGACCTCAAACCGGGCACGCAAGAGGCGTTCATGCCGCTGATCCTCAACAACGCGCGCTGTTCAGTGCGGGATGAACCCGGCTGCCAGCAATTCGACGTCTGCACCGACCCCACGCAGCCCGACACGGTGTTCCTCTATGAACTCTACGACGATCTGGCGGCGTTCGAGGCGCATCAACAGATGCCGCACTACCTCGAAACAGGACCCAAGATCAGTGACATGATCGCCGACAAGACACTGAAAACATTCGAAAAGGTCAACAGATGACCTACGAGGTCTACGCCATCAAATACGCCGAGCAAACGGCGCGGGTGCGTGGCGACAACTACATGTTTGACGACAACCACGACGCGCCGGACCCCATCGACTTCTACATGTGGCTGATCCGGGGCGAGGGGCGCGTGATCCTCGTCGACACCGGCTTTGACGCCGCCGAAGGGCAGGCGCGCGGCCGCCCCATCCGCCTCGATCCGGGCGAGGCTTTGAAGCCCTTCGGCCTGCAACCCGAGGACGTCACCGAGATCATCGTCACCCACCTCCACTTCGATCACGCTGGCGGTCTGCACCTCTTCCCCAACGCGCAGCTGCACCTGCAAACGGCCGAGATGGCCTATGCCACCGGCCCCTGCATGTGCCACGCGGCCCTGCGCTTTCCCTTCACCGTGGGCCACGTGGTCGAGGCTGTGCAGCGGCTTTATTCCGGCAAGGTCACCTTCCACGACGGCGACAGCGAGATTGCCGAAGGCATCACCGTCCACCGGGTTGGCGGGCACACAAAGGGGATGCAGGCGGTGCGTGTCCGTACGCAAGCCGGGTGGCTGGTGCTGGCGTCAGATGCCGCGCATTTCTACGGGAACTTCCTGCAAGGCGTGCCGTTCCCCATTGTGGTCGACATGCAGGACATGCTGGACGGGTTCGCGGCCATCCAGCGGCTCGCCAGTGCGCCAAAACTGGTGGTGCCGGGGCATGACCCGCTGGTGCGTCAGCATTTCCCCGCGGGGATGGCCGAGCATATCACCCGGCTGGACATGGGCCCGCTGACCGACCCGACGCTGTAGCAAAACCGCTCGCGAAACAGGCGAAAACACGCAAATTGCCCCCGCAAACTGCGCGTTTTGTCACGTCAGTGCGAGAACGCCGTCGTGGAGTTGTTGCGTGCGCCGGTCGTTCTTACCTGTGGGGAACCCGAGGTTCCGCGTGAAAGGGAGCGCCCGCATGTCAGGCACAAATGGCCGTGCCAAACGGCACGAAAAGTCCATCAACCTCGCTCTGCAGGGCGGCGGCTCGCATGGGGCCTTCACCTGGGGCGTCCTCGACCGGATGTTCGAGGAGGACCGGCTGTGGATCGAGGCCATTAGCGGCACCTCTGCCGGGGCCATGAACGCCGTGGTCGCCACGCAAGGCATGTATGACGCAGGTGCGGCGGGTGCGCGGCAGGCGCTGGAAGATTTCTGGCGCGCGGTGAGCGTGGCGGGGCAGGGCAGTCCGATCCAGCGGACGCCACTTGATAGGATGCTGGGGTCCTGGTCGCTGGATGCCTCACCCGGTTACCTGATGATGGATATGATGAGCCGGATGGCCTCGCCCTATGATTTGAACCCGATGGGCTTTAATCCGCTGCGCGATGTGGTTGAGCGGTTCGTCGACTTCGACAAGGTCGCGAAATGCGATGACATGGGTCTCTATATCTCGGCCACGAATGTTGAGACGGGGCGCGCGCGGGTCTTTCACCGGCACGAGGTGACGCTGGATGTGGTCATGGCCTCGGCCTGTTTGCCCAACATGTTCAAGGCGGTCGAGATTGACGGGGTGCCCTATTGGGATGGTGGGTTCATGGGGAACCCGGTGCTGTTTCCCTTTATCGACCATTCGCCGTCCTCGGACATTGTGATCGTGCAGATCAACCCGCTGAAGCGTCCGGGCACGCCGCGGCAGGCGCGGGATATTCAGAACCGGGTGAATGAGATCACGTTCAACGCCTCGCTTTTGCGGGATTTGCGGACCATCGACCTGATCCACCGCCTGATCGAGGAAGGGGCGCTGTCGGACAAGGACTACCGGGTGATGAACATGCACATGATCGATGGGTGCGAGGACATGCTGGCGCTTGATGCGTCCTCCAAGCTGAATTCGGAATGGGCGTTTTTGATCCATCTGCGCGATATGGGGCGGGATTATGCGGACCGTTGGTTGAGGACGCATTTCGACAAGATCGAACAGGAAAGCACGCTGGATCTGCGTGAGATGTTTGATGACTTCGGCGCGCCGCACGGGGCGAATGTGGTGGAGCTGAAAGCACGGCGGGGGTGATGTGTCCCCGCGGGGACAAAAAGGTGAAAGCTTGTGTTCTCAATGAGTTGGAGGGCGCGTTAACCGCTTTTTAACCGTGGTGTTTGGCTGGCTTTTCCGCCTTTTTTGAATGTGCGCTTGCGCGCGCGCGATCTATTTTTGCTGACGAGGGGGCTGTCTGCCCCCTCGAGCTCCCCCGAAGGTATTTTTGGCCAGAAGAAAGGGTTAGGCGTTTTCGAGCCCTTCGGTGGAGAGGCCTTCGAGTTTTGGCATGAGGTGCAGGAGTTCCTTGGTGTACTCTGCATTGGGGTTTGCGAAGAGTTGTTCGGTATCCGCCACCTCGACCATTTGGCCCTGGCGCATGACGCCGACGCGGTCGCACATTTGGCGCACCACGGGCAGGTCGTGGCTGATGAAGAGCATGGTGAGGCCGAGATGTTCCTGCAGGTCCTTGAGGATGTTGAGCACCTGCGCCTGAATCGAGACGTCGAGGGCGGAGGTGGGCTCATCACAAATGAGGAAGCGCGGTTGGGTGGCGAGCGCGCGGGCGATGGAGATGCGTTGGCGCTGGCCGCCTGAAAATTCGTGGGGGTATTTGCGGCCTGCTTCGGCGCCCAAGCCCACGCGGTCGAGGAGTTCGTCGACGCGGGTTTGGACGGCGCTGCCGGTGAGGAGTTTGTGGTGGAGGACCGGTTCAGCGACGATGGCGTCAACGCGCATGCGCGGGTTGAGGCTGCTGAATGGGTCCTGGAAAATCATCTGGATTTGGCGGCGGTAGGCATCGCGTTCGGCGCGTGAGGCCAGTTGCGTGATGTCGGTGTCGTCGAAGTAGATGTGCCCGCCATCGGTGTCGTAGAGCGTGGCGATCATGCGGGCGACGGTGGATTTGCCGGAGCCGGATTCGCCGACGAGGCCGAACACTTCGCCCTCGCGGATGTCGAAGCTGACCTTGTCCACGGCTGTGAACATCTTGCGCCATGCGGGTATTATGGAGGCGCGTTGGGTGAATTCCTTGGTGATCCCGTCCACCTGCACCAGCGTGCCGGTTTTGGATTTGGGGGGCGTCGGCCAGTTACGCGCGAGGTCTTCGATCGCGAAGCGGGTGCTTCGACCGCCATAGGAAAGCTGCGGGAAGCGGTGAACCTTGAGTGTGGCGCGGGGGACGGCGGCGATGAGGGACTTGGTATATTCGTGTTTTGGCGCGCCCATGACCTGTTTGGTCGTGCCCGTTTCCACCACTTCGCCCTGATACATGACCGTGACGCGGTCGGTGGTGTCGGCGATGACACCCATGTCGTGAGTGATGAGGATGACGCCGACTTGCCGTTCGCGCGCGAGTTCCTTGATCAGGTCGAGGATTTGGGCCTGTATCGAGACGTCGAGCGCGGTTGTGGGTTCGTCCGCGATGATGACATCGGGTTCCGAGCAGAGGGCGAGGGCGATGACCACGCGCTGGCGCATGCCGCCGGAGAACTGGTGGGGGTACTGTTTGACGCGCTCGGCTGGGTCCGGGATGCCGACGCGGTCGAGCAGCTCCACGGCGCGGGCCTTGGCCGCTTTGTCGCCGAGTTTCAGGTGCGCTTCGATGGTTTCAGTCAGCTGTTCTTCGACCGTGAGGAGCGGGTTGAGGGAGGTCAGCGGGTCCTGGAAGATCATGGAGATCTTGGCGCCGCGCAGCGCGCGCATGGCCGAGGCGTCGCGGCCGGAGATTTCTTCGTTCCGGAAGTTGACTGTGCCGCCCGCGATGTGCCCCGGCGGGTCAATCAGGCCCATGACCGCGGCGCCGATGGTGGATTTGCCCGCGCCGGATTCGCCGACGAGGCCGTGGATTTCGCCTGGTGCGACCGTGAGATCCGCGCCGTTGACGGCGACGAAGGTGCCCTTGCGCGTCGGGTAGTGGACGGAGAGGTCAGAGATGTTGAGGAGGGGGGTGGTCATGGGTGCAGGCGCTCCATCGCTGGATTTGCACAGGAATTAGGCGTTATTTCGCATGCGCAGCATTTTTGCTGCGATGCGGCGTGAATTGTCTGGGCAACCTTTTCGCGACTTGGCACGTTCACGGCATAGCACGACAGGGAGGGCAACCGCGCAGCGCGAGGAGAACGCCCATGTGCCTGACAACTGAAGCTTTGGCCGCCTTTCTGAACATTCTCGGGATGGCTTATGTCACGGGCGACGCCCATACGATTACGGTGCATGCCACCGCCGGTGATGTGGAGTGGCATTACGTGGTCAACGAATGGTGCACAGGTGCGCCGCACGCCACGCCCGCGTCTTTTCTTGCGCAGATTGATCCGCAGTACGGCCCCGAGACGGGCCGCTGACACTGGAGTATTTGAGATGTGTTTGACGGCCCAATCCTTTGGACTGCTTTTGAGCCTCGTGTCTATGAACAACCTGACGGTCGAGGAGGGGCGTGTGGTTGTGCACTTGCCCGATGGTGACGTGCATTGGTTGGCCGTGGGGGCCGAGTGGTGCACGGGGGCCGGCGAGTATGCTTTGGATGCGGGAGCGGAGCGGGTCATCTGAGCCTCGGGTTCAGCGCATCACGCAGCCAGTCGCCCAGCAGGTTGACGCTGAGTGCCAGTGCCAGGAGGGTGCAGGCGGGGAAGAAGAGGATCCACCATTCGCCGGAGAAGAGGAAGCCTTGGCCAATGCGGATCAGGGTGCCCAGCGATGGCTGTGTGGGTGGGGCGCCGACGCCGAGGAAGCTGAGCGTGGCTTCGGCGATGATGGCGAGGGCCAGCGAGATTGTGGCGATCACGAGGACCGGCGACAGGACGTTGGGCAGGATGTGCTGGACCATGATCGCGGGGCCTGAGCGTCCGATCAGGCGGGCGGCCTGGACGTATTCCTTGCTTTTTTCAACCAGGGTCGCGCCGCGGACGACGCGGGCGAATTGGACCCAGTCGGACAAGCCGATGGCAATGATCAGGACCCAGATGGCCATTTGATCGCGGTATTCGACGGGCGTGACGCCCTTGGCGATGCCGAAGATCAGCATGGCGACGAGGATGCTAGGAAACGTCAGTTGTACGTCGGCGATGCGCATGATGATGGTTTCGGTCCAGCCGCCGACATAGCCTGCGACGAGGCCGAGCGTGATGCCGAGCACCATGGCGAAGAGCACGGCGGCGACGCCCACGAAGAGCGAGATGCGCATGCCGTAGAGGATGGTTGAGAAGACGTCGCGCCCCTGGTCGTCGGTGCCCAGCCAGAAGGTGTCGCCGGTGAAGGCGTTGGGCTCCATCGGTTTGGAAAAGCCGTTCATCAGGTTCAGTGAGGCCGGATCGAACGGGTTGTAGGGGGCGATGAGCGGGGCGAAGACTGCGCCGAGGATCAGGAGCATCGCGACGGTGAAGCTGACGATGGCCACCGGCGAGCGCTTGAACTGGTAGTAGAAGTCGCTGTCGGCCCAGCGTTGCAGGTGCGTGGGTGCTTTGGACTGTGTCTGGGTTTGGGTGGCGTCGGTCATCTTAGTGTCCTCCGGCCCGGTCCAAGCGCAAGCGCGGGTCGATGGCAAAGTAGAGTAGGTCCACGATCAGGTTGATTCCGACGAACATGACCGAGATCAGCATGAGGTATGCGGCCATCACGGGGATGTCGACGAACTGGATCGCGTTGATGAAAAGAAGGCCTACGCCTGGCCACTGGAACACTGTTTCGGTGATGATGGCGAAGGCGATGATGCTGCCCAGTTGCAGGCCGGTGACCGTGATCACCGGGACAAGGGTGTTTTTCAGGGCGTGGCGGAAGTTGATCGCGCGTTCCTTGAGCCCTCGGGCGCGGGCGAAGCGGATGTAGTCTTGTCTAAGCACTTCCAGCATCTCGGATCGGACGAGCCGCATGATCAGCGTCATCTGGTAGAGGCCGAGGGTGATGGCGGGCAGGATCAGGGCCTTGAGCCCGCTTTCTGTCAGGAACCCGGTGGTCCAGTTCCCTATCCTCACAGTCTCGCCCCGCCCGAAACTGGGCAGCCAGCCGAGTTCGACTGAGAACAGGTAGATGAGCAGGATGCCGATGAGGAAGGTGGGGAGGGATACGCCTATGAGAGAGGCGGACATGATCACGTTCGCCCATAGCCCGTTTCGTCGGATTGCGGTGAAGACGCCGAGGGCGATGCCAAGGCCGATAGCGAGGATGCCCGAGACGGCGGCCAATTCCAGCGTGGCAGGGGCGCGTTCCAGCAGGATTTCGGCCACGGGGCGGCCTTGCCTGTAGCTGACGCCGAAATTGCCCTGCACGGCCCCTTCGAGGAAGCGGTAGTACTGCACGACAAAGGGCTGATCGAGGCCGAGCTGCGCGCGCAGCCGTTCGACATCTTCGATGGTCCGTTCCTGCCCGAGCAGGTTGTCGATGGGGTCGCCCACGAAGCGGAACATGGAAAAGGCGACGAGGCCCACGACCAGAAGAACGAGAAAGGATTGCGCAACGCGCTGGATGACAAAGGAGAGCATCAAGGATCCTGAGTTCGGATGATCCATCGGTTATCCGCGCACCTATGAGCGGGGTCAAGCCGATTGCGGTGGGCTTCGGGTGATGGTGCGGGAACCCTCTTGCACGGTGCGGGGTTGGGTAGGCGGACAGCACAGGAGGTCTTATGATGCTTTCCCGATTGATGCAGACGGTGTCCATCACCGCCCTTATGCTTGGTACGCCGCCGGTTTTTGCACAGGATGCAGCCGCCTGTGCCGAAGGTGAAACGCAGGTGGTGACGGAAGGTGTGGCATCCTGCGTACCCTTGATTGAAGCTGAGGAGGGCGTTGCTGCGGACGCTGAAGTGGGTGTTGAAGCGCCTGCCGAGGAGATGGTTGAAACACCTGCCGAAGAGGCCCCGACCGAGGGTGTGGCGGATGCCCCCGTAGAGGACGCCCCTGCTGAAGAAACAGTCGAAACGCCTGCGGAGGATGCACCGGCGGAAGAGGTTGTGGAGACGCCTGCGGAAGAGGCGCCTGCCGATGACGTCGCTGAAACGCCGGCCGAGGAGGCTCCAGCCGAGGAGGTGGTAGAGACGCCATCGGAGGAGGCCCCGGCAGAAGGTGTGACCGAAGCACCTGCTGAAGACGCGCCGGTAGAAGAGACTGCGGAAACACCGACAGAAGGCGCGCCTGCTGACGATGTCGCTGAAACGCCTTCGGAAGACGCCCCGGCTGAAGAGGTTGTTGAAACGCCTGCTGAGGAGGCTCCGGCGGAGGAGGTTGTTGAGACGCCTGCCGAAGGCGCACCCACGGACGAGGTGGTCGAGACTCCGGCGGATGAGGCACCCGCCGAAGACGCGACCGCGGAGGCCGAGCCGGAGGTTGTGCAGGACGATACCGCCGATACGACTGCCGCGGCCAATGCGCAGGTCGAAACCGAGGCCGCTGCGGCCCCTGTTGCCGCCGAGGCGAGCGAGGGTGCGGAGGTTGAGACCGTCACCGAAGAGACTGCGCGGTCCTCTAGCGAAGAGTTTGCGCGCGCCGAGGCGGTGGCCGAGGACGATGACGGGCTGTCAAAGCTTGAAAAATTCGCGCTGGGCGCTTTGGGCGTGGCCGCTGTTGCCACAATTCTCAACCAGGATGATGATGTTGTCGTGGCGTCGGACGACCGCGTTGTTCTGCAGGACGGGCAGGGCGGGTACCGCGTGCTTAAGAACGACGACGAGTTGCTGCGCCGTCCCGGTGCGCGCGTATCGACCGAGCAGTTTGATGACGGATCGACCCGCACCATAGTCAATCGCGAGGATGGATCGCGTGTGGTGACGATCCGCTCGGCTACCGGTCAGACGCTGATGCGCACGCGCATTCTGCCTGATGGGCGCGAGGTCATGCTGTTCGATGACACGCAGACCGTGCAGCCGGTGGACGTAGCGACATTGCCCACAGGGGATGTTCGTCCGGCCCTGCGTGCGTCTGACAACGATGAGTTGCGGGCGGCCCTGGCTGCGCTGGAGAACCCGACCGACCGCGCCTATTCGCTGCAGCAGGTGCGTCAGATTCGTGCGGTGCGCGACCTTGTGCCCGAGATCGACGTTGAAGCGGTGAACTTTGCCAGCGGCTCTGCCGTTATTGCGCCGGAAGAGGCGCGTGATTTGGCCGAGATCGGGCAGTTGATCGCCGACGAGATCGCTGTTGATCCGGGGGCCGTGTTCCTGATCGAAGGGCACACCGATGCCGTGGGCGGGGCGGCCATGAACCTGGCCCTGTCGGACCGGCGCGCGGAATCGACGGCGCTTGCGCTGACGGAGTATTTCGCCATTCCGCCGGAAAACCTTGTGGTGCAGGGCTATGGCGAGTCGAACCTGAAGGTGCGGACCAATGAAGCGGAGCGCATCAATCGCCGTGTCGCGATCCGCAAGATCACCCCGTTGCTGCGCGCCCAGTGATCAAGGAAGGCGGGCGGGGGAGACCCCGCCCGTGTTCGTTCAGTTGATCGTGACCCAGCGCAGGATAAAGAAGTTGTCCGGGCGTTGGGTCAGGTCGATATTGGCCTTTGCCCCCCAGACCAGCGGTTGGACGTACATGGGCACGTAGGCCACTTCGTCCTGCAGGATTTTGGTGGCCTCATCCAACATGGCTTGGCGCTTGGTGTCGTCGATTTCCGACTGGATCATGGGCAGGAGTTCGTCCACGCGGGCGTTCGAGTAGCCACCGAAGTTCCAGCTGCCCAGCTTCTTTTCCTCGTTCGGGGTCGAGGCGAGGAAGCGGATGGGGTGTTCGGCATCGAATGTACCCGGGGACCAGCCCAGCAGGTACATGTCGTAATTGTCGGCGCGCAGTTCGGGCCAGTAGTTCTGAACCGGCATGGCGTCGAGTACGGCGGTGATGCCGACCTGCGCCAGCATCCCCGTGACGGCCTGGCAGACGGCTTCATCGTTCAGGTAGCGGTCGTTGGGGCATTTGAGGCCGAAGGAGAAGCCGTTTTCATAGCCTGCTTCAGCCAGCAGGGCCTTGGCCTGGTCCGGGTCGTAGGCAGGGCGGTCGGCGAGGGCCGCCGAGTAGCCGCGCATGGCGGGGCTGACCAGTTGGCTGGCGGGTTCGGCGTTGCCGCGCATGATGGTTTGCAGGATGGCGGGCACGTTGATGGCGTGGGCCACCGCTTGGCGGACCCTTGGGTCCGCGAACGGGTTGGTATCCGTCGTTTCGTTGGAAAACTTCAGCGCGTCGGCTTCGTGCGGGAAGCCGAGCATGATGACGCGCGCTTCGATCCCTTGGATCACCTGCACGTTGCCTGCAGCGGCGAGGCGCTGGGCGTCCTGGATGGGCACAGGGTTGATCATGTCCACGTCACCGGACAGGAGCGCCGCGACGGCGGTGGCCGGGTTCTGGATGGGGGTCAGTTCGGCGCGGGTGATGTTGTGTTCCGCCTCGTCCCACCAGTCGGTATTGGGTTCCAGCACCGTGCGCAGGCCGGGTTCGCGCGCTGTGACTTTGAACGCGCCGGTGCCGTTGGTGTTGAGCGTGGCGTAGTTGCCGCTTTCCTTGTCGGGCAGGGCGGTGTTGTTCGCTTCGGCCCAGCCGCTGTCCATCATCATCCAGTTGGCGATGCTGTCGGGGAAGATCGGGTTCGGGGCGGTGGTCATGATGTCGACGGTGTAGTCGTCGACCTTGATGACCTCGGATACGGGGGCGAACCAGCTGCGCGTGTCAGACGCTTCATCGCTGGCGCGCTGGTAGGAGAAGATCACGTCGTCGGCGTTGAACTCAGCCCCGTCGTGGAAGGTGACGCCCTGCCGGAGGGTGAACCGCCAGCCTTCGCCCGCGCCGATGGGTTCCCATGCGGTTGCGAGGGCGGGTTCGATGGTCATGTCCTTGCCGCGGCGGACGAGCCCTTCGTAGACGTTGTTCAGGAAGCCCAGGACGGCGGCCGAATTGACAGCGTGCGGGTCCATGGTTTGCGGGTCGGTGGTTTCGGCCCAGTTGAACTCTTCGGCGAGAACCGGGGGCGCTGCGAGCGCGAGGGCAAGGGGGAGAGTGTAGCGAAACATGGGCATCCTTTCTTGGGGCGCGAGACGGGCCTGTGTGGACGAGTAGACCCGAGCGGGATGCAAAATAGAAGGGTGTCTTCTTTTGTCGATGTGGGACGGCTCCGTTTGGGCGCAATACAATCCATGCTGCGCGGCAAACGAATATAAGCTGTTGAGGCCCGTTACGTTCGTTCCCTTCTATTACATTTGGTGGGCGCCGCCTTGCTGACGGGCAGCATTGCGTCCAGACCATTTACAGAATGAGATCCAGATTAAGGATCGCTCGCCGAATCCTAAATGGCTGAATTAAAATTATAATTTCGCTTAGTGATGAAAGAAGCGGCGTTTCTGCAGCTGTGTTGTCCAGAATAGCCAAACCCTCCCAAGATGAGGTCACGATCTGACTTTCTGACGCGGCTGGCGGTAAGGCGACGCGCGCTGTTTGTTGCGACATACTGAGGCCTCCGGAAATCAATGTGTCGGACGTCACAATCGATGTGCAATCGGAGACAGTGGATAAGGGTGATGCCACACCACAGGCAGTGGACAAGCCGCATTCGATCAAAACAACGGGCGAGCAAAGCCAGGCTGTGGCGATCGTCCAAGGATCGTGAACTTTCGCAAGCCGTAAAATCGTGCCGATGCCGACCATTGATCCCGAGCTTGGCCAACAGGTTTTGAAATACTGGCTGACCTTCCAGATGACGTGCTGTGGCCCGCAAGTCTGGGTGGGACATGGTGTGACAATCTATGCGGGTAGTTTGACGCCCAATGCGACCTTACATCGGCCATGACGTTGGGTGTCTGAGCACAGTCTTGGACAGCGGACCCCGTCGAAAGCGTTTGGATGCGGAGGTGGTTGAAGAATGACACTCTGTAGGACTGCGGTTATTGGGTTGGGCGAGCAAGGAAAGCGGCACGCACAGAAATTTGCGGCGCTCGACGAGTGCCGGTTGGTCGCGGTCGTCGACCCGGTTTCCGAACGCGCGGCAGAGGTTGCATTAGGTCACGGGATCGATGCAGTCGCGGATTATCGGGATCTGAATGGTGAAGTCGATGCCGTCGCAATCGCGACACCGACGGCGAGCCATTTCGAAATCGCGCACACCCTGCTTGAAAACGACATAGATGTCCTGATCGAGAAGCCATTTACTGCGATGATGGATGAGGCATCGCAGCTTGTTGCCTTGGCAGAAGGTCGATCAAGGATACTGCAGGTCGGGCACCAGGAACGGTTCAATCCGGCTGTCCTTGCGCTTGCCGACTGTATTGAGAAACCACTTTTTATCGAATCCAATCGTATTGCGCCGTATCGCCCCAGATCATTGGACGACAGCGTCGTTTTCGATCTGATGATCCATGACATTGATCTGATCCACAGCTTCGTTCGGTCACCGACGGTGCGTGTTGATGCCGTTGGGCGAAAGGTGTTTTCCAACAGTATTGACGTTGCGAACGCGCGTATTCAGTTCGAAAACGGGTGCGTTGCAAACGTCACGAGTTCGCGGATCAGCCTTAAGACTGAGCGGTCCATTCGTGTGTTCCAAGAGCAGTCCTATGCGTCGCTGGATCTGCTGAACAGGTCCGTGCGGACCTTCGATAAGGTCGCTGGTCGGCCATGCAAGAGCCCCGACGACGTCGAGATGAAGTCCCTGACTTTCGAAGAAAGCGACTCCATGCTGGCGCAATCACGCGCCTTTATCGCGTCCGTTGCGGGTGGGCCACCGCCGTTGGTGAGTGGCCGGACCGCCATGGAATCCCTTGGGACCGCGGAACAGATATCGGCCCTCGTCGAGCGGGAGTGCGGGACATGAAGGTGCCCTTCGTGGATCTTGGCAGGGCCTATGACGGGGTCAGCACGCAAGCCGCCGCTGCGTTCACTGACATAGCCAGAAGCGGGCAGTACATTCTGGGCGAGAACGTGCGCGCACTTGAAGCGGCGGTCGCGGATTACCTTGGTGTTCAACACACCGTTGCGGTCGGTTCGGGGACCGATGCGCTGCATCTCGCACTTTTGGCGATGGGGATCTCTCCGGGTGATGAGGTCATCACGACACCGTTCACCTTTGCTGCGACCGTTGAAGCGATTGAGTATGTGGGTGCGACGGCTGTTCTGATCGACATCGATCAAGAGACTTACAACATGGACCCCGCACATCTTGAAGCTGCGATCACAGAGCGGACACGCGCGATAATCGCCGTTCACCTGTTCGGGCGACCGGCGGATATGTCTTCGTTGCTGGAGATTGCAAGGCGTCACAACCTGGTGGTCATTGAAGACTGTGCACAGGCCTTTGGCGCAACAGTCAAGGATCAGAGGGTGGGGAGTATAGGTCACGCAGGGGCCTTTAGCTTTTATCCGACGAAGACACTGGGGGGGCTTGGCGACGGCGGCATGATCGCGACGAACGATCCTGCTGCCGCGGGCCGCATCCGGGAGCTTCGCAACCATGGGGCAAGTGCAGACGGCGAACACAGGGTTTTGGGGTTCAACAGCCGTCTGGACGAAGTTCAAGCTGCGGTCATTCACATGAAACTCGGGCACATCGACAAGATGAATACCCGACGCCGAGAGATTGCGGCACGGTATTCAGCCGTACTCGCGGGAAGTTCCGCGACGGTGCCAGCCGAAGACTTGGGCGCGGCCCGGAGCGTTTTTGGTTACTATACAATTCTGGTGGATGATCGGGATCGGTTCAGAGTTGAGATGGCCGATCGTGGCATCGCCACTGCGATTTACTACCCTAAACCGTTGCACCGGCATGCGCATTTCGCGCAGTCTTGTCGCGCCGGGTCTCTACCAGTTGCTGAACGGATCGCTGCGCGTTGTGTTTCGCTGCCAATTTTTCCGGAGATGACAGAGGCAGAAGTTGACTATGTGGCCGCAACAAGCGTCGCATGTCTTGCCTGAATTGGCATGTGGGCTCGATGCCTGAATTGTTGGAATTCGGCAAATTGGGCGCTGGGTAGGCTTTGGGCCGGGGCGCTTTTTGTGACGTCTGCGCGATCCGTGACGCGACAAAACTGCGGACATGCCAGCCACTCGCGCCTGTCGCGGATGGGGTTTGGATGGCGAGGCTTGCAGGCCACCATCGAAACTTCAAACAGAGTGGGCGCGCCGGACCGACTGCCTGCGGCTCTTTGATGGCGGTTGCGGCGCGGGATGGGGCTATGTCTCGGTCAACGCAACGGGTGCCATAGACCTCGTTGAACCTGCAATAGAGAGAGACCGGTCTGGTCGTGCGTGTCGGGGGCAGTTCGCCATACCCCCAATCCCGCGCAGTTAACCGGACAGAAAAAGGCGGCACCGGTGGTGGCGCCTTTGGTCTTTCAAGCCAACGCTTAGTTGACGGAGAAGTATTTCACCTTGGGCTGGTCTTCGGGATCAACCTCGATCCCCATGCCATCGGCCATGCCCCAGTTCAGCACCTGGTGGTGGATGGGGATGTAAAGCTGTTCGTCCTGCACCACGCGCCAGATGGCGGCGATGTCGGCGTTGCGCGCTTCCAGATCGGTGTTGGAGGCCAGTGATTTGATCTTGGCGTCCAGATCATCGTTGTCGAAGCCTGTGCCGTTCCATGTGCCGATGTCCGACTCCCGCCCGTGGACGAGGAAGTTGAAGACGTATTCGGAATCGTAGGTCGGAACACCCCAGCCCAGCATGTAGAAGTCCGTCTTGCTATCGGTGATCAGCGGGAAGTGCTGCGCCTTGGGCTTGGCATCAAGGTTCACGGTGATGCCGATCTGGCCCAGCATGCCGACGGCGGCCTGACAGATCGCTTCGTCGTTGATGTAGCGATCATTTGGGCAGTCGAGACGGATGGAGAAGCCGTCTTCGTACCCGGCCTCGGCCAGCAGCGCCTTGGCCGCGTCCACATCGGTGGAGCTTTCGGCGTCCATTTCAGCCGTCCAGCCGTTGACGAAGGGCGGGGCGATCATGCCTGCCGGTTCGGACTGGCCACGCATCACCACCTGGCGGATGGCGTCGCGGTTGATGGCCTTGGACATCGCCTGACGCACGCGCACGTCCGCGAGCGGGTTGGCGCCGTCCACGTTGTCGGCCTCGATGTCATCCGCACCCTGGTTCATGCCGAAGAAGATCACGCGGTTTTGAGGGGCCTGCTTGACCGTCAGGCCGTCGGCGGATTCAACACGCTGGAGGTCCTGTACGGGCATGTCCTGGAGGAAGTTCACCTCACCCGACAAGAGCGCAGCCACTCGCGTCGCGGCGTTCTGGATCGGGGTGTAGACGATTTCGGTGATTTCAAGCGGGAACTGGTCGATGCCCCAGTAGCTTTCGTTCTTTGTCATCACCGTTTTGACGTCAGGCTCGCGGCTTTGCAGGATGTACGGGCCCGTACCGTTCGCATTGGTCGTGGCGTAGGTGATCTCGCCGCCTTCAAAGTCCTGCACGTTCACGGTGTTGTTCGCTTCGGTCCAGCCCTTGTCCATGATGAACAGGTTGGTGAGGTTCGAGGGCAGGATGGGGTTCGGGCCGTCTGTGACCATTTCGATGGTGAAGTCATCTACGGCGCGTACTTCGGTGATGGAGCCAATCAGTTCTTTCATGTCCGAGTTGGGCTGTTTTGCACGTTGGAAGCTGAAGACAACATCTTCGGCGGTGAACTCTTCGCCGCCGTGGAAGGTCACGCCTTCGCGCAGTTTGAAGACCCAAACAGTCGGGTCATCGGTTTTGGGTGCCCACTCGGTCGCAAGTGCCGGTTCAAACGCGCCGGTGACGTCGCGGATGATGAGCGGTTCGTACATCTGGTGCCGAATCGTGTGTGTCGGCCCCTCGTTCTGGGCGTGGGGGTCGAGGGTGAGGGCATCGCCTGCGCGTGCCCATTTCAGCGTCTCTGCGCTGACCATGGCCGTGCTTGATAGCAGCAGGGCTGTGGACAGGATGGATGTGAGTTTCATGGAAATCTCCCCGTGTTTGTGTTCTGGCGCGAGTTTTCGTTACTCGCGCCAGATTGGCAAGCAGGTAGGGGAGGGTGTGGCCCTGCCGAAGCGGGGCCGACTGATTTTTTGTGCGCCCGCTATTCGGCGGCTTGGCTGTAGGGCGGGTGCAGGACGAAGGGGGTATCCTTGTCGTGCGCCGGTTGGTCTTCGACCTCGGGCGTGCGGCGGACCCGGTGGATCAGGGCAAAGACGGGGGGCGTGAAGTAGAAGCTGACCACTGTGGACAGCAGCACACCGCCCGCCACCGACATTGCGAAGGGGGGCCAGAAGCCGCCACCGGCGAGGATCAGGGGGAGAAAGCCGCCGAAGGTGGTGATCGTGGTTGAGACGATGTGGCGGCTGGAGCCCATGACCACATCGACCATGGCGTCTTTGTCGCCGCTGGCGGCGAGGTCGTCCTCTTGCAAGCCCGTCAGGATGATGATGGCTGCGTTGATCGACACGCCGATGGAGCCGATGACGCCGATGATGGCGTTGATGCCGAAGGGGTACTGGAACACCGCGAGGGCGAGGAGGCTGAGCCCAGCGGAGAGGCCGGAGACCACCAGCACGACGGCTGTGAGCCGGAAGCTGTTGAAGGTGAGTGCGATGGCGGCAATCGACAGCGTCACGATCAGGCCCATTGAGGCGAGCAGATCGCTGAGCGTGTCGGCGCGCGCGTCGCTGTCGCCGCCAAGCTCGAGGCGCATGTCTGCCGGTACTGCGAAACCGTTGGTGTCGAGGGCGGCTTGCACCTCAACCAGCGCTTCCTCCGGCAGCACATCGCGCAAGATGAAGGCTTGGACCGTATTCACCCGTTCGCCGTTGCGGCGGGTGATGCTGCTGGCGGCAGGTTCCAACTCGATTGTGGACACGGCGGAGAGGGGCAGGGCAGGCCAGCGCCCTTGTGCCGAGAGTTGCGCCGCGTCAGGCCGCAGGATGGGCAGGTCGCGGATGGCCTGCATGGACCCACGTGTGTCGTCGCCCAGGCGGACACGGATGGGCAGTTCCTCGTCCCCTTCGACCATGGAGCCGCCGGTGACGCCTTCGAGCCCGGCCTGCAATTGGCCCGCGATCTGGCGCAGGTCGAGGCCGAGCAGTTGTGCCTGGGCTTCGTTCACGGTCACGACCGCCTTGGGCGCGCCGCTGCCGATGGTGCCGCGTGTGATAAGGACGCTGTCGACGCCTGACATGATGCGCCGCACCTCGTCCCCTGTTTCGCGCAGGTCGGCGAGGTCTTTGCCAACCAGCCGTATTTCGACAGGTGCGTTGACCGGGGGGCCTTGGACGAGGCCACGGACAAGGATCTCCGCCTCGGGCGCGGTGAGCGATAGGGTGGCTTGCAGGTCGCGCAGCACCTCTTCGGTCGCTTCGGGCGATTGGGTTGTCAGCAGGGCCTGCGCGTGGCCCGGTGCGTTTTCGCGTGCACCGACGATGTTGTAGTAGAAGGCCGGTGCCGAGCGGCCAACTGTCCACATCACCTGCTGGATTCGGTCATCTGCCAAAAGCCGGTCGTTCAGTCGCGCTACGACATCCTGCGTGTCTGCGATGCCTGCGCCGGGGGCGAGATCGACCTCGATATAGAACTGGTCGCGGTCCACGCCGGGGAAGAATTGTGCCGTGAGTGTTGGCATGGACAGAAAACCGGTGATGGGCAGGATCAGCGCCAGCGCGATGGAGCGGACCGGGTTGTTGACAGACCAGCGTAGGGAGGCGGCAAAGGCGCGGCTGATTGCGCAGCCCTTGATCCCGCCGCGTGTGCCGTTTGCGGGCAGAAGGTGCCCGGCGATGGCGGGGGTCAGGGTGATGGCGACGACGAAAGACCAGCCAAGCATGATCACCACGGCAATGGCGATGGAGCCGACAAAGTCCCCAGCCGGACCGGGCAGTAGGATCAGCGGGGTGAAGGACAGCGCCGTGGTGATTGTCGAAGCGAGGAGCGGCGCGAAGAGCCGTTTGACGGACTGACCCGCGGCCTTGAGGCGGCTCATGCCTTTTTCCAGCCTTTGCCCCACCTCGTCCGTCATCACGATACCCGCATCAACCAGCAGGCCGAGCGCCACGATCAGGCCCGTGACGCTCATCTGGTGGATGGCGAGGCCGATGAAATTCATGGTGAAGAGCGTGGCCAGCGTGACCACTGGCAGGATCAGCGCCACGATCATGGCTGACCGCAGGCCAAGGGTCAGAAGCAGAACGCCGACCACAAGGCCCACGCCGATGGCCATGTTCAGGCCGACCTCTTGCAAGCGCTCGGCGGTGTAGCCCGACTGGTCAAAGGTGAGATCCAGCGAGACGCCGAGGGGGACGTTGGCCTGATAGCTCTCGATTTCCTCGCGCACGAAGGCGGCCCATTTGTCGACCTGTAGGCCGCTTTCCAACTTTGCGCCCAACAGCACGGCCGGTTTGCCGTTGTAGATGGCGAGGTCTGCTTCGGGCATCCTTGGGCCGCGCGTGATCTCGGCCACTTGAGACAGGTAGGTGACAGCGCCTGCATCAGACCGGCGCACGACGATCTCGCCCAGCCGGTCAAGCGCCTGTACCTCGCCCGCGACGGAGATCAGCAGGTCCGACCCTGCCGGGCGTACCCGTCCGGCAGGGCCCTTGGCATCGGCCTGGGCAATGGCTTGGGAGATATCGCTTGCCGTCAGGCCGAGGGCGGCGGTGGCCACGGGGTCAAGCGTGACCAGCACCTCATCCTCGGGCGCGCCGAACAACTCGACAAGTTCGGTGCCGGGGATGTTGCGGAGTTCCTGGGCCAGATCGCGCGCGTAGCGCCCCAGGATCGTTGTGGGGGCGCCGGGATCGGCGGAAAAGGCCGCGATGGCGGCAAAGGCACTGCCGCCTTCAGTATCGAACTCTGGCTCTTGCGCGTCGGCGGGCAGGGTCGGCGACAGCTCGACCAGATCATCGCGGATTTGGGCCCAGACCTCTTCGATACGATTGTCCGGCACCATCACGCCCAACTCGACTGACACGATGGAAATGCCCGTCGATGACGTGCTTTCGATCACATCGACTTCGGAGACCTCGCGCAGGATGTCTTCGATGGGTTGCGTCACCAGCGCCTCGACTCGCGCGGGGTCGGCGCCGGGCACAATGGTTGTCACAGTGCCGAAGAGGTTGGTGATTGTCGGGTCTTCCTGCCGTCCGATGGCCAGCAGTGAGGACAGGCCCGCCGCAATGATGACCAGCAGGGCAAGGGCGACGAGGCGGGGCTGGCGGAAGGTGAGGGTTTCCATCACTCCGCTCCGGTCACGCGGACCTGATCACCCGGGACCAGACGGTGGGTGCCGTCGGGCACGACCATCGCGTCGCCCTGTAGCGTGCCGCGGACAAAGGCTGTGTCGCCCTCAATCTGCAGCACTTCGACGGCGGCGGCCTGGGCAGTGTAAGTCGCGCCCTCCTCGGGCGACAGGACTATGACGGTCCACAAGCCGCGGACGCCATTGCGCAGGGCGCGCAGTGGGACGGCATAACCGGTTTGATCCAACTGCCCTTGCAGCGTCAATGTGCCGGAGGAGAGGTAGACGGGATCGGTCGTGTCGATCTCGAATAGGGCGGTGCGGGTGCGGGTCTGTGCATCAAGGTCCGCGCGGAAGCCAACAAATGTGGCGTCGTAGTCCGCGCCGTCCAAGGTGATGGTGGCGGTTTTCTCGCGTACGGTCGCTGCCAACTTTGGGTCGATGCCGACGCGGAACAGGGGCGCGGTGTCTTCGCGGATGTCGAGTACCGGCGCGCCGACGGACAGGATCGCGCCGGGGTCCACGTGGCGCGCGCCAACGACGCCGTCGAATGGGGCGAGCAATTCGGTTTGGCTAAGCTGTACCTCGACCTGTGTTATGGCTGCGTCCACTTCGGCGATCTGGGCTTGCAGGGCGGCAAGGTTTAGGGCCGTGTTGTCCACGGCCTGATCCGAGGCGAACCCGCGGTTGCGCAGTTCTCTTTGCCGGTCTGTGGTGCGGCGGGAGAGTTCGGCCTGCGCTTCCAGTGCGTCGCGCGCGGCAACCAGTCGCGCACGTTCGGCCATCAGGATGCGGGTGTCGAGCCGGGCGAGCACCTGGCCAGCCTGGACGCGGTCGCCTTCGTTCACGTCGAGAACGTTCAGGCGCCCGTTCTGCTCGAACCCGAGCGACACGGTCTGTGCCGCCTCGACCTGTCCGTGAAAGGCGCGGGTGACGGTCAAGGCGTTGGATGGGCTAACCCGCATGGCGGCAACCGTGGCAATGGGGGCCGGTGGCGGGGCGTCTACGGCGGCAGCACGAGTGGCTAAGGTGGCGCTACCGATCCAGACTGCGCCAGCTGCGATGGCGACCACCGACGCGGTGCCGGTGAGGGTCACGACCCGGCGCAAGGTGCGCTTCCAAAGCGGTAGTTTCGGTGTATCCTTGACGCGGTCGTTGGGCATTGTATCCGTCCTTGACAGGAAGTAAGGGGTGCTTACTTGTGTTTCGAGACATATGTAATAGCCACTTACTTTGGCAAGGGAAGAAGGCAATAAAAATTGGAGCAGAGCCGGAAAAACACCCCTCGCACGCAGTATCACCACGGTGATTTGCGCGCGCATCTTATTGAAACTGTGAGGGTTTTGGTCGAAGAGAAGGGCGCTGATGGTTTTTCGATTTCCGAGGCCGCGCGGCGCGCCGGAGTGAGTTCTGCCGCCCCCTACAAGCACTTCAGTGACCGGGCCGAGATCGTACGCGAGGTTGCGCTTGCGGGAATCGACCGGATGCGGGACCGGATGGATCAGGTGGCCCAAGCGGCGTCAGGTGACCCTCTGGCGCCGGTCACTGCACTGGGGCTGTGCTATGCTGATTTCGCCCGCACCGAACCCGGCGTGTTTCGGCTTATATTTGGTCTCGCCGAGGGGCACGAGCGCGACGCCGAGATGCAGGCGCGGGGCGATGGCTGTCTTGCCATCGTCAAACGCGAGATCCGGACTGCCATGCCCGAGGACACGCCCGAAACCGAGATTGAGCGGCGCAGCCTTATGCTGCACATGTTCGTGCATGGCCACGCCTTTCTGGAAATCGACGGCAAGCACGAGCTGGAGCTGACCGCCGAACAGGAGAAGGCGCTGATGGCCGACATCTCGCGCCGGATCTTGCGCGACTAGCGGAACAGTCGCGCAAAGAGCGGCGCGCCGAGGATCACCACGAAGATGCGCAAGACGTGGTGTGCAATGACAAAGGCGACGTCCGCTCCGACAATCAGTGCGAGCACCGTGAGTTCCGCCTGCCCGCCGGGGGCAAAGGCGAGGAGTGTTTCCATCCCCGGGGCGAGACCGGCCGTATAGACCCCTTCGACAAAGATCACAGTCAATACGATCAGGATGACGCAGAACCCCAGCCCCGCAGCCAGATCGCGCCGGATCTCTGCCATGGTGATGCCGGTGTATTTCACGCCAACGGTCATCCCGATGAAAAACTGCGCCGCCCAGATGGCCTCTGCCGGGGGGCGGTGTTGCAGCAGTCCGGTCAGCGCCATGGCGGCGGCGACGATGAGGGGTCCGAGGATCGAGGCACCGAACATGCCAATCGCTTTTGCCCCGCGCCAGCCGATGAGTGCTGCCGCAACCATCAGTGCCAATTGATCGAGGCCCAGGGACGCGGCGGGCGCGCCGGGCGGGTTGCTGAGGTCTGCGTCCCACACCCCTTGGAGGATAAAGGGCAGGGCGACAACGATCACCATCACCCGCGTCGCGTGGATCAGCGACAGGCTGCGCGGGTTGCCCCCGGCTTCCTCTCCGAAGACCAGCATGTCCTGTAGACCGCCCGGCATGGCGCTGTAGTAGCTGGTGGCAAAGTCAAAGCCCCAAAGCCTGCGGAAATAGGGCACACCGATCAGGCCGATGACTACCGTCATCACGGGGATCAGCATCAGTGTCGGCCACATGCCCAGCATTGACGCCAGAAGGACCGGGGTGAAGGTCGCGCCCACCGCGACACCCAGAACTGTGCGCATCCCTTCGTTGAGCAGCCGGATGCTTTTCATCCGCACGCCCAGCAACGCGCTGATCAGGCAGGCAAAGATCGGCCCCAGCAGCCAGGGCAGTGGGAGGTCCGCCCAATGAAAGAGCGCAACACCCGTTCCTGCAATGCCAAAAGTCAGGGCAATCCGGATCACCGGGCCAGTGCCCTGAGCCTGTAGCGCAGCGAGGTTTGCAGGTGCGCTTCCGCCGCCTCTCCGGCGGTGGCGGCGTCGCCTGCGGCGATGGCTTTGAGGATGTCGTCATGTTGCGCCGTGACCACGTCGATCCGTTCCTGATCGGCCAGAGTGGTTGGCCCCATCAACATCAGCGCGTTGTTCAGGGCCCGCGCGGCGTCCAGAAGGAACCGGTTGCGGGTCGCAAGGTAGATGCCGCGGTGGAAGTCCTGGTTCAGCGCGGGCGCTTCGGTGGGGGCGCTCTTGGCGATGGCGGCATTCAGGTCACGCAAGGCGTCCACTTCGGCAGCCGCCGCGTGCTTAGCGGCCATCTCGGCGGCTGTGCGCTCGAGTACGATCCGCATCTCGTAAAGCTCGACCAGTTCCGCGTGGCTGAGCTGGCGGATGACAGCGCCAAGCCGGGGTCGGTGTTCCACGATGCCGTCCGCTTCGAGCCTGCGCAGCGCTTCGCGGACGGGCGTGCGGGACAGGTTCAGCCTGTCGGCCACATCGGTTTCGCGCAAACGATCACCGGGGGCGAATTCGCCTGTGCGTATCGCCTGAAGAAGCTGGGCATAGGCGGCTTCGCCCTGCGACATGTCCCGATCTGTCATGCTGTGCCTTTCAATTGTATCCGGAGGGATACAGTACCGGCGTCAGGATGAACAGCCCGGGCCTAGTAGTCCCGTTCGATAAAGATGCCGATGCCCGTATTGCCATCGCCACCCACCGATCCACGCGCGGTGATGTTGGGGGTCAGGTCGATGTTCAGCGACACTTCCGGTCCGTCCGCGCCGCCCACCGTCACGTCGGTATAGACGTTTTCCGACAGGTAGCGCCCTGCGCGCACGGCCGTGTTGCCCTCTTCATCCGACGCCACATCCAGGTCGTCGAGGCCGAACGAGCCCCGCAGTTGTGACACCACTCCTTCGCCACCTGCACCGGCGAGGCTGGCCACCGCACTGGCCAGTTGTAACGCCTGGAACGCAGACAATTGGCTGATGTCGCGGCCAAAGATGATCTGGGCCAGGACCTGATCCTCGGGCGCTTCGGGGGTGGCTTCGAAGCGGACATCGGGATCGTCTGCTGGTCCGTCCACGATGATGCGTGCCGTGCCGGTCGAGGTGTCGGTCTCAACGACGAACAACAGGATCGGTTCGAACCGGCCTTGCAGGGTGACACGCCCCTCGTCCAGGGTGAAGCGCTGCGCGAGGATGCTGAGCCGCCCCCGGATCAGGTCGAATTGTCCTGTCGAGATGATGTCCGCCGTGGTGCCGGACAGGCGCAGCCTGCCCCCCAGTTCCGCGTCAAGGCCCCGACCGCGGATGAAGATGCGGTTGGGGGCGTTGATCGTCAGGTCGAGCGGATAGGCTGCCCCGGTGCCCCCTGCGCTTTCTTCCCGGATCAGCCCGGCGCGGGCTTGCGTGCGCATGACGGGGCGCGTGGCCCCGATATGGGTGATGTCGGGGATTGCGCCAAAGCTCGCGATCCCGGTCGAGGGAACTTGTACGTTTGTTTCACCAAGGTTGAGCGCGCCTGAAATGGCGGCCCCCCCGGTCAACGGCCCGCGCAGATCGACCCGTCCGTCTACAGTTGTGGAGTAGAGTGTCGGGTCTTTCAGCAGGACAGCGTTCAACGCCACAGCCAGTTGCGCAGAATACCCACCGTTCAGTGTGATGGGACCGGAGATGGCGACCGACCCGCCCTCTGCAATGGCTGCGTTGAAGTCGAGCGCGGCCTGTCCACCTGAAAGCTGCACGACGCCGGACAGATCCGAAATCGTCACCGGCAGGTTCGGTGTGGCCACCCGCGCACCTTGTGTTGTGATTTGACCGGACACCGAACCGAGCGCGGGCGGGCCGTTCATGGCCAGGTCAAAGCGTGCTGTGCCAAGGATGCTGCGGGGTGTGATGAATGGATTGATAAGGCCCAGTTGAAGCTGGCCTTGGGTGCTCAGGTTCAAGGTACCGTCGGTTTGGACACGCCCTGTTGCCGTAGCCGTCGTTCCGGAGGGGCCAGCGATCTGCGTGTCGATGTCAAAGGCGTCTCCGACCTGTTGCAGCGTGCCGTTGACCGACGCACCGCCGCTCAAACCGGGCACGAGCGGTGCAACATTCGGCAGGCTCAGCGCGTAGCGCGCCGCTGCGACCCCGTCAGTGAGCGAGGCCGAGACGCGGCCCGTGCTGTTGTAAGGGCCTGCCACATCTGTCACCACGTCCCAACCGGTCGCCGTTTGCGTCAACGTGCCGTCCAGGTTCAGCGGACCGCGCACGCCGGGTGCAACAGCGGCCACATTGGGCACAGACAGGTCGAAATCCGTGACAAGCGTGTCTTCGAACGTGCCCGAAAGCGTGCCACTGCTGTCATAGGGACCGCTCAGCGCGGTGTCGAACGCCCAGCCCTCTGCCGTCTGGCGCACATCGCCGTTCAGCGCGGCACCGCCTGGCACACCGGGGGCAAAGGCCGACAGGTTCGGGGCGGATACGTCATAGCGGGCCGACAGTCGTGTTCCGTCGAAGAGGCCCGTAACTGCAGCCCGTGCCTCGGCCGGACCGTCGATAGTGGTGTCAAACTGCCACGCGCCGTCCCGTTGCGCGGCAGTTGCCGTCAGGCGCACTGGCGCGTTGATCTGTGGGACGAGCGCTTGCAGGTCGGCCACGCGCGCATCAAGCGAGATGTCGGTTTGGTCGCCCGCAACGCGTGCCGTCGCTGTCGCAGTCGTCTCAAGAGGGCCGGTCAAGGCGCCGGAGATGTCCCAGACCTCACCCGTCTGCGTCGCCGTACCATCCATGGTGATCGGACCCGCGACCGCTTCGGTGACAAGCCCCGCATCCGCCAGCGAGGCGTTGAACCGCGCGACCGACGCGCCGGTGCGCAGATCAGCCGATGCCGTGAGGTCCAGCGCCTCGTTTTCCAGCGTCAGGCGGTCGAGGACGGTCCCGGTCGTGTCGCGCCGCGCCGCAAGCACCACGTCCGTTTGCCCAGCCAGCACAGGGTCAGCCTGCGGGATACCAACCGCCAGATCGCGCGTCTGGCCGGTCACGGTCACATCGAAAAACCCACCCAGTGCGGCGGTGCCCGAGGCCGACAGGTCGCCCGCGCCCGACAGCGCCACCCCGGCAAGGTCTGCAAATGCCGACAAATCCTGCGCGGACAGGTTGGTGTCAAAGCTGGTTTCGAACCCGTCATCGAACCCGCTGACCTCGACTGTGCCGCCTAGGGCCCACGCCGCGCCGGTGAGAGCCAGGTTCGCCAAACGCAGCGGCGCGTCGTCGGCATATGCGATGTTGAGCCCACCGCTGACCGTGTCACCCACCGCACGGGCAAGGCCCGTGTCCGAGAGCGCGATGCCATTGGCGCGCAGATCCAGCCGCCCCTCCAGCGCACCTATGGCGTCCACATCCCTGCTGAGCGTGCCGTCAAAGGTCAGCGCGACCTCATTCACCGCGTCGTCGTTTTGATCGAGATCCGTTGCTGTGATCCGGGCTTGCAAGGCATCGCTGCGCGCCGCGTCAAAGGCGATGTCGAGGGCCGCTTCGGCAATGGTGGTGCCACCGGTGCCGGGCAGGGTGACCGGCGTGCCGTCGGGGTCGCGCAGCGCCCCTTCGATGTCGAGCAGCGTGGGCCAGCCGTCACTGTTCAGGCTGGCCTGGCCCGCCAACGCGACCGAGCGGGCTGTGAGCGCGAAGCTTTCGAGCGTGAGCGCACCGTTTGCATCGGTGCTGCCTTGCGCCGCAAGGCCAACATCAGTGCCGAAAAAGTCTCGGTATTCCTGCAAGACAAGGGCGGAGATGTCGCCATCCAGCGCGGCGTCAAACGCCATTGGCCCGTCCGCTTGGTTTTGCAGTGCAAGCGTACCCGCCAGCCGGGGTGTGTCGTCTGTGCGGAGGTCCAGCGTCGCGTTGAAGTCGCTCAGCGCACCTGATCCGTTGACCGTCAGATCAACACTTGGGCGGTCCGGTAGGTTCAGAAGGCCGGAGATCAGTCCATTCTCGGCCTCGCTCAGCCCCAGATCCAGTGTCAGATCGCGGGTGTCATTGGCATAGGCCGCGGTGACATCGAAGCTGGCGCGCGCGCCGTCCGTGCGTGTTGCGTTGATCGTTGTGCTGCCCGCACCGTCGGCCAGCTCCGCCGCGCCGGACACCGACAGTACCGCCGCTTCGCCAAGCAGAGGTGCGCCAAGCGATACGGCACCGAGATCAAGCTGCGCGATGCGGATGGCTGCCGGCAGGTCCGGCAGGGCAAAAGGTGTCGCCTCGGGTGCGGGCAGATCAGTGCCCTGCGCGACCGGCAGGCGCGGCAGGTCGATGCGCGCGGCGCGCAGTTCCTGAATGTCGATTGTCGCGCGGAACAGGGCCGCACGGTTCCACTGCATCGCAATGTCTTCGAGGGTCAGCCAGATGCCTTCGCTGTCGGCGATGGTGATCCGTTCGATGGTGGCACGGCTGCTGAGCGCGCCTGCGAAGCCGTCGATGCGGACCGTGCGCCCTTCACCGCCCAGGCTGCTTTCCAGAAGCCCGACGATAAACCCGCGATCCTCACCCTCTTGCGCCGATGCTGCGATCGGCCAAAGCAGGACCAGCCATATGCAGAACAGTCGCCGCATCAGAACGCCTGCCCGATGCCGATGTAAATCTCGACCCCGGAACTGTCACCGGGGCCGGAGCCGGGCAGCGCCACATCAAATCGGATCGGGCCAATCCCTGTGTCGTAGCGCACCCCGGCGCCAAATCCGGTGTGCCATTCGCCCGAGCCGTCAAAGAAGCTTTCTGATCCGATATAGCCCGCGTCATAGAACCCTACGACCGAGAACCGCTCGCCGGTCTTGACCCGCATCTCGCCCGAAAGCCCCAAGAATGACCGCCCGCCGATGGTCACACCCGGGCTCAGCTCGACGCCAAGCGATTGATAGTCCTGCCCGCGCACCGTCCCGCTGCCGCCGGAGAAGAACAGAAAGTCTGCGGGGGCCTCTTCGATGGACGGACCGGCAACCGATCCAAGCAGCCCGCGTACGGCCAGCACCACGCGGTCGCCAAACTTGCGATATGTGCGTAGGTCAAGCGTTGTCACAACGCCGTCGCTGGTGCCGTCGATGTTGATGAACGGGCGCAACGAGGCCTCGGCATAGTATCCGGCGGTGGCGTTTAGCTCATTGTCGCGGCGATCAAAGGTGGCTTTGATGGGGAAGGTCAGGATGGTGTAGTCCCGTTCGCCCAGGTCGTCGCGCGTGCGTGCGCGTTGCAGGCCCACGCCGTAGCTGTATTCGCGGTCTTCGCTGGCAAAGTAGACTGTACTGAACTCAAGCCGACCGGTGCGGGAGAACAGGTTTGGATCATCGCGCTGCTCGATCTCGGCCAGCAAGACGGCCTCAAGGTCCGTGCGCCAGGTGGCAGGGCGGGACAGTTGTGCGCCAAGCCGAAAATCGACGCCATCCGTATCGCCACCGACGCCGGAGATCTGACCGTCGATCTGCAAACGCTCAGCGCCGCCAAAGATGTTGCGATGCAGCCAGAGCGCGCTGACGCTGACGCCATCAGTGGTCCCGTATTCTGCGCCAAAGCGGTAGCGGCGCGGCAGTTGGTCGGTGATTTGGGCGGTGATGTCGAGCGTGCCATCGGGGTTGGGCACATCGGCCTCGGTCAGGCTGGCGCTGGCAAAGGTACCGGTCCGCCGAAACCGCCCCTCGACCTGGTCCAGCGTGTCGGGATCAAACACTTCTCCGCTGGGCCAGCCCGCAATCTCGCGCAGGCGCTTCTCGCGGACGTTGCTTTCGCCCTCTATGTTAAGACGCCCGAGGCGCAGGCGCGGGCCCGGGTCCAGGCGAATGTCGGCGTTCAACTGGCCAGCCGGGTGGTTTGCAACGATCTGCTGATCTGACACGGCGGCCTTGGCATGGCCCTGCTGCCGCCATCCTTCGATCCCTGCCTCTGTCGCGGTGCGAAGTGCAGAGACGTTGGCAGTTTCGCCACGGGCCGCCTGAAAAACGGGCTCTGTGCCCTTTGCTGTGGGGCTGACAGTCACAGTGCCGAAGGTAAAAACCTTGCCCGGATCTACGGTCACGACCACGGAGCGGACCGCGCCGGGTGGCGAAACCGGCGACAGGCTGGCAGCCTCGCGCCCATCCACGGTGATCGAAATGGTGGGGCCGAAATAGCCTTTGTCGTAAAGCAACCCTATCAGCCGGGCATAGTCCGCCTGTGCTGCGCTGATGACGTCGATGGCGCGGGGGGCTGTGTCTTCTTCCGGCAAAGCTGCGGTCAATGAGGCCGCGCGCAATTCCCCAGCGAGATCATCGGGTGCGCGTACCTCAACTGTGAGGGCCAATGCGGCCCCCGCCGCGCCAAACGTGGCGCCGATCACTGCCAAAACCTGGCAGACAGTCCGATACATCGCAGCACTCCACCGCGCGCAGCGCGCGGGTATCCCTTACGCAGTCAATGCCAAACTTGTGCGGAAGGTTCCAGTGAAGATACCGTGCTGGGCGGGATCGTGATCAGGTTGTGACGTAACCCGCCACCACTTGCAGCAGGCGGAAGGCTGTAGCTGCGTCGTTCTCGACCACGGCCATGAATTCCTCTTCCCCGATGCGCAGGCACGTGAGGTCAGATTTGGCACGCATGTCGAGCGCGCGGGGCTCGCTGCGGATCAGGCCTAATTCACCGACCAAGGCACCGGACCCTACTGTCGCGATCAAGGTGTGTTCTGACCCGTCCTGCGGCAGCAGGAGGTCTGCTTCGCCTTCGGTGATCATGTACGCGCCATCGGTCGGATCGTCGTTCTTGTGAAAGACGTATTCGCCCGGCTGTGCGCTGTACCACCGCGCACCAAAGGCCAGCAGACGCAGCTGGCGGCGCTTGAGCCCCGCGAACATGGGTGCTTGCCGCAGCGCCTCGACCTTGCGTGCCAGATCGGCGCTGGCGTCGCTGCCGATGTCGGCGCGTTCTCCTTCTGCGCCTTGTAGACGGCCCTGTACCACCTCGACATGTGTATCAAAGACCTGGTCGTCTTCGAAGGATGTACCAAGGAAAACCAGCGTCGCATCCGGCAGAAGCTCACGCAGTTTTTCGATCAGGGAGGTGCGTATCTCGTCCCCATAGCTCGCCATAGGCTCATCAAGGATCAGGATGTCGGGGCGCTTGATGCTGGCGCGGCTGATGGCAAGCGGTTCCGCAAAAAGTGCGGGCAGGTTGGCGCCACCCAGCGCGATTGGCACGTCAAAGACCAGCTCAAGCACAAGATGGCTCATGCCTGCCTCGGTCAGCACATCCACGACAATGCCGCGCAAATCGTCCGCACGTGCGCCTGCACTGTCGGCCACTTTGCCGAACAGGGCGTTTTCGAGAACGGACAGGCCATGCACGTGTTTGTCAGCTTCGATGGGGACAAAGATGTCCTCCATTTGCGCCCGCAGTGTCGCCCCATGTGCGACCCGCATATCCAGCACTCGCTGGCGGACCTCTTCGGGGAAGGCGGCGGCCACCTGTTCCGCGGTGACGTTGGCAGGCACGCTCAGCAGCAATGCCAGTTCCTTGTCCGAGATGTCGGAGCCTTCCGGCTTGCGCTCCACCAGTTCCAGCGCTGCGTTGTAGACTTCGGCCTGCAATCCCACGCGCTGGAACAGCGGGTGATCGGTGCCGTTCGGGCCAAAGGTCTGGCGCAGCATTTCCAGAATGTTCCGCGCGAGCATTTCCAGATTTGACGCCAGCGACAGGTCGTGCAGCAGGCGTAGGAAGTCCAGCTTCTCTTCGACCACCTCGGGCGTGATCGTGATCTTTGGCGTGGCGTATAGCAGGTTCTGCGCAATCGGCAGCGCCGGGTTGTAGCTGTCGGGATGGAAGCTGTGCACATGGCGGTCCAGCCCGGCCTTTGCCACGGCGGCCGCGACCTTGGGGCGCAGCGCGACCAGAGTTTCGGCCAGCTCGGCGTTGCGCTCCGCATCAAAGGTCTGGTCCATGGTGCGCCGGGTCAGGGCGTCGCCGCTGCCACTGCCCGCAATCAGCGTATACCACCAGGCCCGCAGCGCGTCCTTGTCCGGCACGCCCGCGATGCTAGGGTCGAGCCATTGAGCGTCGAGCATGTCGGCACTGTTGCCTGCGCGCAGAGCCTCGCGGCTGAAATCGCTTTCGGCGGCTGCTTCGGTCGGGGCAAGCCGCATGGGCATCATCACGTTTTGCCCATAGCTGCCCTGAAACATGATCGGCCGCGAGGTCGCATGACCGATCCGCTTGGCAATCGCGGTCTGGTGGAGGGTGCGGATATCGTGGCCTGCAAGGGTGACGGAGCCGCTGGTGGGCAGTGTCTCGCGCGTCAGCACCTCGGCCAATGCGCGGCGGTCCTCGTCATTTGGGGCGGTGATCCCGATGCTTGTCCCTGCAGGTACAGTGAGCGAGATGTCCTCAAGCACGGCATTCCCGTCGCCATCGCGCACCGTGACCTGATCCAGCACGATGTCCCCGGTCAGGCGCGGCGTTTCGGGGGCGGGGCCGTAGAACAGGTCGTCGTCGATCATGCCCGCTGGCGCGAAGCGTTCAGTGATGGTCTCCCACCGCAGGGACATGTCGGCGACCTGGTTGTAGTAGGCCAGCAATTCTTTCCACGGGCTCGACAGGTCCTTGTAAGCCGCAAGTGCGGCGACGAGCGCGCCGATCGTCACCTCGCCTTGGATGACCAGGTAACCACCGATGGAAAAGAAGAAGAACGGGGTCAGCTGTGTGATGAAGTTGTTGAGAAACTTCATGAAGAATTTCTTCTGGTAGATCTCGAACCGGATGGCAAAGAGGTTGCCTAACCGATTGCCGATCATCGCCATACGGTAGCGCCAACCGCCATTGACGCGCAGGGTGCCTGCACCTGCGGCCCCTTCGCCAATCTCCGCCGCCAGCGCGCGGACCTGGATTACGCGGCTCTTGTTCAGCAGGTTGATCTGGCGTTGCAGCTTGGGGATCAACCACGCTTGCAGCGGGATCAGCGCGATGGCGGCAAGACCAAACGCCACCGACTGGAAAAAGAGAAAGCCGAGGATCGTCAGCATCTGACCGGCCTGCAGCACCGGCTGGGCAATCGCATCGCCCATTAACCCACCCATAGGCTCACTTTCAGCAGTGACCATGCTGACCAATTCACCTTGGCTCGTGCGTTCGAAATAGGGTTGCGGAAAGCGCAGGATGCGGGCGATCAGGGTGTAGCGGAACCGGCGCAGCAGTCGCTCGGCCAGCACGCCTTTCATCGTATTGATCCGCATCTTCAGAAGACCATGACACAGCACCGCCAGCAGGAACCCGCCGCACAGGATCATCAGGTAGGTGATCTGGTCGAACTCGAAACCATGGGCCGATACAGTCGCGGAACCGGAGCCGATGGCATCGTTGATGATCCGCTTGGGCAGCTCCAGCGTCAGATAGAGCAGCGGAAACAGCATCAGCGTCACCGCCAGCAGGATCAGCTGGTCGCGCTTTGAATAGATCCAGATAAATCGAAAGAGGGAGCGTTCTATGGTGCCGGTCCACGTACTGAAAAGGGCGGGCAAGGCGCCCAACCGTAGCCTATCAACGGCCCGAGCCTGAAATCAATGGTGCGTCAGGCGCGCGACAGGACGATTGCGACACAGCCCGGCCCGTCCTAGGGTGAGGGTGGAAGGCTTGCGAGAGGTACATTTTGACCGACCCCGTTACATTTGCCCTGGCCCTGCTGTTTCTGCTGCAGGCCAAGCATCTGTTCGCCGACTTCTACCTTCAGACACCGCGGATGCTGGCGAACCGGGGTGTCTACATGCATTTCGGACGGCTGCAACACGCCGGGCTCCATGCCGTCGGATCGCTTGTCGCCATGGTGCTGGTGGGGGTGCCGGTCTGGCTTGGCTTCGTCGTCGCGATCGCAGAATGGGTCGCGCATTTCCACATCGACTGGGGCAAGGGGCGGTGGTCCGAACACACCGGCCACGACCCGAGCCAAGGCGGGTTCTGGCGCGCCTTCGGCCTGGATCAGGCGCTGCACCAATGGACCTATCTGATCATGGTCTGGGTGGTTCTGCCTTGATGCCGCCATATGCACGTCTCGGGATGGAGCGTATCGTAAACACGTCATCGCATCGCACGCTCTTGTCTGTCCCTTCCAGCGCTGTGTGCTGTATTCTCTGCATTGACAGACGGCGCGTCCGCTGGCTCACATGACAGAAATATGAATTGGGAGGACACACCATGATGAAAACCCGCGCTGCTGTGGCCGTTGAAGCTGGCAAACCACTCGAAATCATGGAGGTGAACCTCGAAGGCCCCCGCAAGGGCGAGGTGCTGGTAGAGATCAAGGCAACCGGCCTATGCCACACAGACGAATTCACTCGTTCGGGTGCAGACCCGGAAGGGATTTTCCCTGCAATTCTTGGTCACGAAGGCGCTGGCGTTGTCATCGAAGTGGGCGAGGGGGTGACGACCCTCGAAGTGGGCGACCATGTCATCCCGCTTTACACGCCCGAATGTCGCGAATGCGAATACTGCCTGAACCCGAAAACCAACCTCTGCCAGAAGGTTCGGGCCACGCAGGGTCAGGGGCTGCTGCCCGATGGGTCCACCCGGTTCTCGATGCTCGATGGCACGCCGATCCACCACTACATGGGCTGCTCGACCTTCGCCAACCATACTGTCGTACCTGAGATCGCGCTCGCCAAGGTCCGCAAGGACGCACCCTTTGACAAGATTTGCTACATCGGCTGCGGGGTCACGACCGGCATCGGTGCCGTGATCAATACAGCCAAGGTCGAGATTGGCAGCCGCTGCATCGTCTTCGGTCTGGGCGGCATCGGTCTGAACGTGATCCAGGGCCTCAAGATGGCGGGCGCGGATCAGATCGTGGGCGTCGATCTGAACGACGACAAGGTTGAGATGGGTGAGCATTTCGGCATGACCGATTTCGTGAACCCGTCAAAGGTTGAGGGCGACATGGTGGCCCACCTGGTGGAACTGACTAAGGGCGGCGCCGACTATACCTTCGACGCCACCGGCAACGTGGACGTGATGCGCACCGCGTTGGAAGCCGCGCACAAGGGTTGGGGCGAAAGCATCATCATCGGCGTGGCACCTGCCGGTGCGGAGATCTCGACCCGCCCTTTCCAACTCGTGACAGGCCGCGTCTGGCGCGGCACAGCCTTCGGCGGCGCCAAGGGGCGCACTGACGTGCCGAAAATCGTGGACTGGTACATGGACGGCAAGATTGAGATTGATCCGATGATCACCCACAAGCTGACATTGGACGAGATCAACCACGGTTTTGACCTGATGCACGAGGGCAAGTCGATCCGCGCCGTCGTTGAATTTTAGACCGGACGCCGCGCCACACGTTTGGTGGGCAACTCTCGTGGGTATGGCCGGTTCGCTTTGTGGTAGCCCGCTGCCTTAATAGGCGGCTGCTGCACAGTGGCGGGGCAAGTGTCCAGCAGCTTTATTGCGTTTGCCCTGTTGGTGTTTCAGTGCCTCGGGCCATCGCCGAATGCTTTGGGATATGTGCGCAAACGTCCCTGACATAAGCGATCTAAATGCAAGTGACGTCGCGATCTGTGACCGCATTGGCGCGATCTGCAGGTTTTCCAATCGCCTCCCGTCGCCTAGCTTTATGTTCAAACCAAGGTTGTTCAGGAGCGCACGATGAAACTCACGGTCAACGGGACAGAGCATGAGGTGGATGTCGAGGACGACATGCCCCTGCTGTGGGTTCTGCGGGATGAGCTGAACATCAAGGGCGTCAAATATGGCTGCGGTGTCGCGCAATGCGGTGCCTGCACCGTGCATATCGACGGCGAAGCGGTGCGCTCTTGCCAGACGGCTGTCGCCGATGTCTGGGGCGATGTGACGACGATTGAAGGACTTGGCACACCAGATGCGATGCATGCGGTTCAAGCGGCGTGGGTCGAACATCAGGTCGCGCAATGCGGCTACTGCCAGTCTGGACAGATCATGCAGGCTGCCGCTCTGCTGGCCACAAACCCTGTGCCAACAGATGCCGATATCGACGACGCGATGAACGGCAACCTCTGCCGCTGCGGCACCTATCCACGCATCCGCGCCGCCGTCAAAACCGCCGCCACCAAGTTGCAGGAGGTCTGAGGATGAGCCGCATCGGAAAAATCGCCCGCCGCAGTTTCCTTGTTGGCTCTGCCGCTGTCGTGGGTGGCGTGGCCTTCGGCTACTATGCATACAAGCGCCCCGTCACGAACCCGCTTCTGGCTGATCTGGCTGAGGGTGAGGCGGCGCTGACGCCCTATGTAAAAATCGACAGCACCGGCATCACCCTGATCACGCCACGTGCCGATAGCGGGCAGGGGGCCTATCACGTGCAAGCCGCCCTGATTGCCGAGGAACTGGATGTCGAACTGGATCAGGTGCGCGTGGATCCCGGCATGCCCGACTCGGCCTACTACAACACCGCGCTGAGTGCGGAGGCAGCGCCGTTCCGCTCCACGGATGATGGCCTCATGGCTGATACAACCCGCGGGATCATGGACGCGATGATGAAGTTCATGGGCCTCCAGATCACCGGCGGCTCCACCACAGTGCCCGACAGCTTCGAAAAGCTGCGCCTTGCAGGTGCCGTGGCCCGCGAAACGCTGAAGGCAGCAGCGGCGCAAGAGACGGGCGCGAACGTCGCCGACCTGAAGACCGCAAAAGGAGAGGTCATCTTGCCCGGCGGCGGCACGCTGGCCTATACCGCGCTTGCCGCTACGGCCGCCACGCTCGATCCGGTCAACGACGTGACGCTGCGCGACCCCTCCACCTGGCGGCTTGTGGGCAAAGAGATGGAGCGGATCGATATCCGCGCCAAATCGACGGGCACCCAGCGCTACGGCATCGACTTTGAGGTTGAGGGCATGGTCCACGCCTCCGTCCGCACCAGCCCGCGACGCGGCGCGATGAACAGCTATGACGCAACAACAGCCCGCGACATGCGCGGCGTGATAGACGTGGTCGAACTGCCCGATGGGGTCGCTGTGGTCGCCGACAACACATGGCGGGCCATGCAGGCCGTGAATGCCATCGATATCGACTGGGCGCCCGCCACCTACCCAGCTGAACAGGCGGAGCATTGGCAGGCTCTTTCCGACAGTTTCCACGCCGACCAGCAGGACAGCCGGTTCCGCGATGATGGAGACGTGGACGTTGCATTGGAAGGCGCAGAGATAATCGAAGCCGAATATCGCGCGCCATACCTCGCCCACGCCCCGCTCGAACCGATTTCGGCGGTGGTGCAGGTCACGGACGACCGCGCCGATGTCTGGACCGGCACCCAGATCCCGCGCTTTGTGCAAAGCAATGTCGCCAAGCTGACAGGCCTCGACACCGATCAGATCTTTGTCCACGTGCTGGTGATGGGCGGCAGCTTCGGCCACCGGCTTGAGGACCGCGTGGTGCGCGAGGCGACCCAGATCGCGATGCAGATCAAGGGCACACCGGTCAAGCTGACCTACAGCCGGGAAGAGGACACGCTGCAAAACGACACCCGCCAGATCGCCATGGCGCGCGGGCGCGGCACGGTGAAGAATGGCCGGGTCGAAGCCTATGACCTCGGCATCGCTATGCCCTCGGTCATCGCAAGCCAGATGGGGCGGCAAGGCATGCCCACGCCGGGGCCTGACCTACAAATCGTGGCTGGCGCATGGGAACAACCCATGCAGATCCCGAACTACCGCGTCACCGGATACCGCGCGCCCGAACTGGCACCTATCTCAAGCTGGCGGGCGGTAGGGGCATCCACCAACGGGTTCTTCCACGATGTTTTCTTGGATGAACTGATCCACGCGGCGGGCGCCGACCCGATGGAAGAACGGCTGCGCCTCTGCTGGCATGATCCGTCGCGCAAGGCGCTGGAAGCGGTGGCCGAAATGTCCGGTTGGGGCAGTGACCTTGGACCAAACAAGGGTCGCGGCGTCGCCTTCTGCATGTCTTTCGGGGTGCCCACAGCCGAAGTGGTCGAGGTCAGCAACATTGATGGCGCCATCAAGATCAACAAGGTCTGGGTCGCTGCTGAAGTGGGCCGTGTGATCGACCCCATCAACTTCGAAAACATGGTGCAGGGCGGGATCAACTGGGCGCTTGGGCACGCCATGAACTCGGAAATCACCTACTCCGACGGGATGGCGGACCAGCGCAATTACTACGACTTCGAGGGGATGCGCCTGGCGCAATCGCCCGAGATCTTTGTCCGCGGTCTGGAAAACGGCGACACCGTGCGCGGCATGGGCGAGCCGATGGTGCCACCCGCTGCAGCCGCATTGTCAAACGCCATCTTCGCCGCAACAGGCCAGCGGGTCCGCGAAATGCCGATGACAAAGCACACCGACTTCGTCTGAGGAAAACATCGTAAGGCGGAGGTGTCCTCCGCCTTTGTCCCCTACGCAGGTGTCAGGCCCAGCCCCGACAACGCCCGGATGTGCCTGATGATCTCGTCCACACCCGTGCCGTGACGCAGCGCTGCAAAGACAAAGGGCCGTTCCCCGCGCATCCGTTTTGCATCCTGCTTCATCACCTCCAGTGACGCGCCGACATGGGGGGCGAGGTCGGTCTTGTTGATGATCAGCAGATCCGACTTGGTGATGGCCGGGCCACCCTTGCGCGGGATTTCCTCACCCGCCGCCGTGTCGATGACATAGAGCGTGATGTCAGCCAACTCGGGCGAGAACGTTGCCGACAGGTTGTCGCCTCCGCTCTCGATCAGGATGGCTTCCACATCCGGATGCCGTTCCCGCATCTCGGCTACGGCGGCAAGGTTGATCGACGCATCCTCGCGAATGGCGGTGTGTGGGCAGCCCCCGGTTTCCACCCCGATTATACGGTCCTGTGGCAAGATCTGACGGCGCATCAACTCCTCCGCATCCTCCTGCGTGTAGATGTCGTTGGTGATCACCCCGATGGAATGCTGATCCTTGAGGGCGGCGGCAAGCGCGGCGGTCAGCGTCGTCTTGCCCGCACCCACGGGACCACCGATACCGATGCGAAGCGGGCCATTGAGCTGTGTCATGTGCGAAAAATCCTCGGTTGCAGGGTTTCGTGACGCATGGCTGCAATATCGGCAGCAAAACTGGCGGATGAAAGAGCCTCTAGCGGGATTTTCTCGGCCTCCTGCGCGGTCTCCGCGATGATGGGGGACAAGGCAGCTAATACGGTTTGCCCATCTGTCTGCCCAAGGGGCAGGGCGCGCTGCGCGACTGACACGAGGTTCGAGGCAAAGGCATGCAGGTAGAGTGGCACCGTCTCGGCTAGAGGAATGTCTACCGCGCGCGCCGCAGCACCCACAGCGACGGGATAGGTCAGACCGGCAATCTCGATCCCCCAGACAGCGCTGGCGGTGTCGCAAAACGCTGCGCCTTGCAGGTCGGTCTCCTTCAACCGCTCGGCCCCGGCGGCAAAGGCGCGGGCCGTGGCGTCCACGTCTGCAGGATCGTCTGCGCGATAGCTTGCCGCAAGTAGGATGGCATCTGCACGCCCCGACCCATGCTCCAGCAGATCGCCCAGCCAGTCCCGCAGCGTGTCCGCATCCGCGACAACCTCGTCCGCGATCACCTGCTCCAGCCCATGCGAATATGCGAACGCCCCGACCGGAAAGGCCGGGGAGAGCCATTGCATTAGGGTCAGCGCGTGGCTCATGAGTGGCTGTGCGAGTGATCGTGGCCGTGGGTACGCCCGTGGCCGTATGCCCCGCCTTCGGGCGTAAATGGCTCGACAACCTCGCGCGTGGTGGCCCCGATCTTGGCCAGCATATCTGCCATCACGTGATCACGCTGGATCAGCAGGCGGGTGTCCTCGATCTGGCAGGGGGTATGGCGGTTGCCGATGTGCCAGGCGATCCGGTGCAGCTTGTCACCGGTGACTTCCAGCAATGGCTCGGGTGCCGCCTCGATCCGGATCTCAGCCTTGTCGGTGGTGATCAGCGCCCCGCCATGGTCAAGCGAAGTGGTCTGTGGCAGGTCGACCAGCAGTTGCGCCCCAGAGGCGAGGGTCAGCACCTTGCGGCGCAGGAAACGGTCTTCATAGGTCAGCGACACGTGATCGCTCACCTCTCCATGCGTGTGATCGTGGTAGTGCTGCGCCGTCAACATGGGGTGGCCCCCGCGATTACGACCAGTCCCCGTTGACCATGATCTGCCGTGCCGCCTCGCGCCGTTTTAATCCGCGCGCCTTGAGTTCGGCATCGCTGAGGGCATAGACAGCCTGCGTTTGCACCAGTGCGCCGTGCGGCAAGCTGATGCGGGACAGAAAAGCGGCGATCCGCTGGAAGAGGGTCATGGGACACCTGTTTTGTTTCTCCCTTAGTAATTTAAGCTTTGCCGTTGCTTTGGTCAGACGTGTAGGCGCATGGCAGGGTTTCTGCGCACGCATATCCAAATGTCTTGATGAAGGTATGGCGGTCCGCGTCTCGCATCACCTGATGTGAGGGCGGGATGTTGACCATCAGGTCAGCAATCATCGCTCCAGTACCTCAATCGCAACATAGTCATACCGGTCGTTGTAGTCGCTGCCCCGAGACGCAGCCAGATAGCTGATGCCCAATTCCGGAAGGTAATGCAGTTCGTCCGTCCCGGCCTCGTCCTCACCCTCAAGGCGGTAGCGATAGGTGATCGGGATCATCTCGTAAAAGCACGCGCCATAGCCCTGCCTGCGCGGTGTGCCGAATGTGTAGCTCTGGATTTCCCGGTCGAGACCGCCCGGCGACAACAGCGTCGCCTCAACGTTCCAACCGCCGCCATCGGCAGGGTCGGGCATCTCGCCGGGTCGCAGCGGATAGGTAAATGTCTCGCGCGTGCCGGGGACAAGTGCGCTGCTCTCAACTTCGATTATGCTGACAATATAGACCCCTTGGCTCAGCGAAACCTGCGTTGCTTCGCCCGGCTCATAGTAGAACATCGCCTCGATGACCGTGTCGGAGATGCGGCGGAACGTTTCCCACTCGCCGCTGGCGAGTTCGAACCGGATACCCGTACCTAGGTCAGCCGCAGTGGGGCAAGCCATCGCTGTTCCCGGCAGCGCAAGCAAACATGCGAGTTGAGTGATCCGTGCCATGACAATCCTCAAAACAGAAAATACCGCTGCGCCATCGGCAACACTTCCGCAGGCTGACAGGTCAGCAATTCGCCATCCGCCCGCACCTCATAGGTCTCTGGATGCACCTCAACCTCAGGCGTCGCGTCGTTCAGCTTCAGGTCCTTCTTCCCGATGTTCCGCGTGTTTTGCACAGCCACCGTGTCCTTCGCCAGCCCAAGCGCCGCGCCAACCCCTTCGGCCTGTGCCGCCGCCGACACGAAGGTCACGGCAGAGCGCTCCACCGACCGCCCATAGGCGCCAAACATCGGACGGGTATAGACCGGCTGCGGCGTCGGGATCGACGCATTCGGGTCGCCCATTTGTGCACAGGCAATCGTCCCGCCCAGCAGCACCATCTCGGGCTTCACCCCGAAAAACGCCGTGTTCCAAAGGCAAAGGTCTGCCCGCTTGCCGACCTCAATGGAACCGATCTCGTGACTGATCCCATGCGCAATTGTCGGGTTAATCGTGTACTTCGCGATGTAGCGGCGCACGCGGGCGTTGTCGTTGTCGCCGGTCTCCTCCGGCAGAGACCCGCGTTGTTTCTTCATCTTGTCCGCCGTTTGCCACGTCCGGATGATCACCTCACCCACACGGCCCATGGCCTGGCTGTCCGACGCGATGATCGAGAACGCCCCCATATCGTGCAGGATGTCTTCGGCGGCAATGGTCTCGCGCCGGATGCGGCTCTCGGCAAAGGCGACGTCTTCGGGGATCGACTTGTCGAGGTGGTGACAGACCATGAGCATGTCGAGATGCTCTTCGAGCGTGTTCACCGTAAAGGGCCGCGTCGGGTTGGTGGAGGAGGGGAGCACATGCTCCTCCCCACAAATCTTGATGATGTCCGGCGCGTGCCCGCCACCCGCACCCTCGGTATGGAAGGCGTGGATCGTGCGGCCTTTCATGGCGGCCACTGTGTTCTCGACAAAGCCGGACTCGTTCAGCGTATCGGTGTGGATCATCACCTGCACGTCCATGTCGTCGGCCACCGACAGGCAGCAATCTATGGCTCCCGGCGTTGTCCCCCAATCCTCGTGCAGCTTCATCGCACAAGCGCCCGCCTTGACCTGTTCTTCCAACGCCGCTGGCAGCGACGCATTGCCCTTGCCCGCGAAAGCCAGGTTCATCGGAAACGCATCCGCCGCCTGCAACATCCGGCCCAGATGCCAAGGCCCCGGGGTCACCGTCGTGGCCAGCGTGCCGTGCGCAGGCCCGGTCCCGCCACCCAGCATTGTTGTCAGACCAGAATGCAGAGCGTCGTCAATCTGTTGCGGGCAGATGAAGTGTATGTGGCTGTCAAAGCCCCCCGCGGTCAGGATCTTGCCCTCCCCCGCAATGGCCTCGGTTCCCGGCCCAATAATGATGTTCACGCCGGGTTGCGTGTCTGGATTGCCCGCCTTGCCGATGGCGGCAATGCGCCCGTCCTTAAGGCCCACATCCGCCTTGTAGATCCCAGTCCAGTCGACGATCAGTGCGTTGGTGATAACTGTATCGACGGCCCCATCGGCCCGCGTGACCTGAGACTGCCCCATCCCGTCGCGAATGACCTTGCCACCACCAAACTTGACCTCTTCGCCATAAAGCATGGCGTTGTCACCACTACCCCCGGTCGCGGCTTGGCCCGCACCTTCGGCGGTCAGGTCACGCTCAACCTCAATGATCAGTTCAGTGTCGGCAAGACGTACCTTGTCGCCGACGGTGGGGCCAAACATGGCGGCATAGTCGCGACGGGAAATGGATGTGGGCATAGCGGTATCCTTGGATCAATCCGGAGTGTTCTCGGCCAGCAGGCGCAGTCGCCCCTTGTGCCTATGGGCATAAAGCTTGCGACCCCACCACGCGAAAAGCGGTGTGAGGGGGCCTGCATCAATGTCGATGGTGTCGGTGAGCCGCGCGCCAGTCTCGGTCGGCGTGACCGTCAAATGATGGCGCCAGCTTTTGACGCCAGCACCATGTTCTGCGGACTGAAGGGTCATGGCGACGTCATCCTGTGCAACGACTTCCATTTGATAGTCCTGCGCAGGCAACAGGCCGAACAGGCGGACGCCGACAGACAGGTGCTGTCCGGCTTCGCATCGCCCCTCCGGCAAGCCTTCAAAGGTGATCAGAGGGCGGCAGACCTCGGCCAGTGCAGCAAAATCGGTAGCCACGCGCCAAACGTCTTTGGCAGAGGCGGTATAGTCGTGGCTAAGGCTGATTTGAGCGGTCATTGTGCCGTCAGCCCAGCGTCGTTGTATGCAGTGCCGTTGAGTCGGCTCATATCTCAAACACCTCATCCACTGGCACCTGCATCGCTGTCACCAGCCCATTGGTCTGCATCGCCATGCCAATAACACCCATCACCTCGCCATGCTGCGCAGGCGTCATCCCCTTGGTACGCGCGGCGGCGGTGTGGGAGTGGATGCAATACTCACACCCGTTTGCTACGGAGACCGCGATATAGAGCATCTCCTTGACCAGCGGATCGAGCTCGCCCGGTCCCATAACTTCTTTCAAGCGTCCCCAGGTGGCGGCCAGCAGCGCCGGATCATGCGCCAGCGCCCGCCAGAAATTGTTGATGTAGTCGGTCCCGCGCACCGCACGAATATCTTCAAAAACGGCCAGCACCTCGGCGCTGGCCTCCTCGTCGGATATGAGCGGCAGGGTCGCCATCAGACCATCGCAAAAATACGGGCCGGACCACCCGTGCCGCCAACGTGGTTGGGGGCACCCACGACAAGGGTCGCTCCGGCAGCAGGCACCTGATCCAGACCGGCCAAATTCTCAATGCCGTAGCGGCCGCTGGGCAACCACGCATAGTGGGTGGCAAAGTCCGGCGACGGCCCGTGATCAAGAGACAGCGTGTCCACCGCCATTGCGACGGCAGTCGTCTCTTCCAGCAGCATTTGGGTCGCTTCGATGTGGAAGCCGGGGAAGTGCTTTACGTCATCGGCATCATTGCCCACATAAGCCGCCGCATCGCCCGACTTGGCAGCCCACCCGGAATGCATGGCAATGCACGCCTTGTCGGGAATGTCGCCATTGGCCGCGATCCAGGCCTTCAGATCATCCGGGGTCACCTGCGCATCAGCATCTTCCGCCGCCTTTGCCGCGATATCCACGACGCATAGCGGGATCACCAGATCACTGACCGGGATTTCGTCGACCGATGTGCCATCCGCTGAAAAGTGCAAAGGGGCATCAATATGGGTGGCCGTATGCTCGTTCACGGCAAGGTTCATCAGGTTGAAGCCATGTTCGGCAAAGTTGAAACTCTGCTCCATCGAAATGCCGGGTACACCGAAAAAGGTGGGGAAGTCAGGGCTCAGCTTGTGGCTCATGTCCACGACGCCACCATGTCCTGCCGCCATGGCCGCAGGGGCTGCAGCCATCCCGACGGTTGCTGCCGCTCCGACAGCGGCGCTCGCCTTGAACAGATCACGCCGCGACAGCATCCGGTCCTTGACCGCGTTCATCACACATACATCACACATGGGTCTCTCCTCCCGTTGGGGTTGCCCTGCTCAAAGGTCGCCCATCACCTGCTGGTTAAATCCATACACCTTTCGCGCCCCGCCGATGGGGATCAATTGCACATCACGCGCCTGACCGGGTTCAAAGCGCACCGCAGTGCCCGCTGCGATATCCAGCCGCATCCCACGCGCCGCATCGCGGTCGAACTCTAGCGCCGCGTTCGCCTCGCCGAAGTGGTAGTGGCTGCCCACCTGTACGGGGCGGTCGCCAGTATTGGCCACATGCAGCGTGATTGCGTGAACCCCGGTGTTCAGTTCAATGCTGCCATCAGCGGGGATGATTTCGCCGGGGATCATTTACGCCGCCACATGATCACTGCCGCCACCGCGATCAGGGCCAGACCCATGGCAACGAGCCACGGTTCTGATCCGTGCGGATGCGTGTGGGGGCCCGGGTGGGCCAAGGCCGGGGTGGCCATGAACAGTGGTGCGGCGACCGCGAAACGTAGTACTTTCATGGGTATTTCTCCTTGGGTTGGCAGCGGCTCAACGGATTGGATTGTGCACGGTCACCAATTTGGTGCCGTCGGGAAAGGTCGCCTCGACCTGCACGTCGTGGAT
Organism: Tateyamaria sp. ANG-S1; assembly: GCF_000814025.1. Taxonomy (GTDB): domain Bacteria; phylum Pseudomonadota; class Alphaproteobacteria; order Rhodobacterales; family Rhodobacteraceae; genus Tateyamaria. The sequence continues at coordinate 177,197 of NZ_JWLL01000004.1, forward strand.
CATCTCGGGCACGCCTTCCATGCACTGATCCCGGGTAATGATCTGTGCGCCCGCCTCCATCATATCGGCGACAGAGCGTCCATCCCGCGCGCCCTCGACCACGGCGTCCGTAATCAGGGCGATGGCCTCAGGGTGGTTCAGCTTGACGCCGCGCGCCAGCCGCTTGCGTGCCACCTCGGCGGCCATGGCGACCAGCAGCTTGTCCTTTTCGCGGGGGGTGAGTTGCATGGGTTAGAGTCTCCAGCAGATGGGCAGATGACCACCGGTCAGGTGGTTGAGAATGGGCAAAAGTGTCTTGCGCAGGTGATAGCCGGACGGGGCAAGGGCGCGCAGGACAAGGGTGTCGTCGGTCAACAGGCTGGCACCGCCTGTCTCGGGCAAACGGGCGCGGATGGGATCAAGCTGCGCCTCTGCGTCCGGCGCCACATAGGTCAGGCTGACCATCGCCGTCGCACCGCCACCGATGGCCGTGCGCGCCATTTGTGCCGTCATATCGCCCGACAGCGACCAGGCATCCAGCACCAGCGGCGCGCCATCGCGCCTGACCTCGATCCGGTCCGAAAACTGGCCCTGCACGGCGTCCTCGCCCATGGCGATCCGGCCCAGACACATCGGCTCGACAATCAAGGCGCGGGCCGAGGGGGCCAGATCGCAGGACAGGCGACGCGACATCGCACAGCCGTCAAAGATCAGCGTCTCCTGCGGCAGCCACCAAAGCGTCGCGTCGTCTTTGACAGTAAGGCGGGTCTCGACCCGCCCGACCTCGCCCGGTTGTGCGCGATAGGCGCGCTCGCAAGCCTGCGTGGTCAACGTGAGATGCGTGCCTGCACCAGCGGTAGCAGCATAATCGAAGCGGTCGCCGCCCGTCACACCGCCCGACGTGTTCAGCAGCACAGCTGTCATGCCATGCGCGGCCCGTGGAAAGACGGCCTTGGCCGCACCTTGTTGGTAGAGCCCGTCAATCGCGGTGCGCCCGTCAACCGGCTTGGTCGACAGCCGAACAGAGCCTATGGCGCGCGGTTGCGCAGGCGTCGCAGCAGTGAGGGGCAGGTGGGCAGTCATTCAGGTTCGCGGCAGCTCAAGTCGCCTGATATGACCATTCTTGGGCGCCTTCGGCTAGCCCTTCGGCCAAATGCCTGAAAATTCGCCGAAAAAGCGCCTATTTTTCGGGCAGTTGGCGGAGCAGATAGGTATCCATGATCCACCCATGCGCCGCCCGCGCGGCGGCCCGCCGCGCAATGATCCGCTCCGACACATCCGCCAGGCGCCCGTGTTCCAGGATTTGCTCGGGCATCCCTAGATACGCCCCCCACCAGATGTCAAAGCGATCGCCGTCCAGTGTCTGGAACGTACAATCACCATCCAGCATCACGACCAGCGTCTCGCACCCTTCGGGCCAGCCATGATCCCGCAACCGCCGCCCGGTCGAGATCGTCACAGGCGCGTTGAGCGTGTTGAGCGGGATCGCATGCGCCGCCGTCAGCGCCTGAATCGAGGTGATCCCGGCAACCACCCGTATCTCCGGCTTCGGCTCCAACCGCGCCGCGATGCGCAACGTGCTGTCATAGAGCGAAGGATCGCCCCACACGAGCAGCGCAACTTTGCGGGCCTCAGGATGCTGCGCCATCGTCTCGGTCCAGATGCGTGCAATCTCGTCATGCCAAGCATCAACGCGGGCGATGTAGGGCAGGCTGTCGTCGCGCACCGGCATATCAAACAGGGCGACCGTGGCGTCATCGCGCACATCCGAGATGATCTGTGTGCGCAGATCGGCAAGATCGCTCTTCCCTGCGCCCTTGTGCGGCACCAAAAACAGATCGGCCTCGGCCATCACGCGGCGCGCTTCGCCTGTTAGGTGATCAGGGTTGCCCGTGCCGATACCAATCAGAAATAGCTCCAAGGTAGTTACCCCTCCGCCAGCGCCCCGTAGAGGATCAGGGCAGGGGCATCGCTCACCCCCTCCTGCAACCGTGCGGCGAGGTCTGCCACACTCATCCGGTGCAATGCCTGCGCGTCAGTAGACACCCCTTCAGCGAGCAGCGCAGGGGTGTCCCCCGGCAACCCGCCATCCATCAGCATTTCTGCCAACGCGGGAAAGGTCCGCTGCCCCATAAACACAACCGTCGTCGCCTGCGGATCGGCCAACGCTGCCATGTTCAGATCCTCAGGCAAGGCCCCGCGCACATCATGGCCCGTGATGAACTGTACGCGCCGCGCGGTCAGCCGCCGGGTCAATGGAATGCCCGCCGCCGCGGCGGCCGCACAGGCCGAGGGCACGCCGGGAACAATCTCGTATTCAATGCCCGCTGCCTTCAGCGCGTCGGTCTCTTCTTCCAATCTGCCAAAAGTGCCGCCATCCCCTGACTTGAGGCGCACAACGCGGGCATTGTCCTGCGCATAGTCCACCAGCAACTGGCTCACGTGATGCTGCTTGGGCGACGGGCGACCGGCCCGCTTTCCCACACCGACCAGATCGGCCCCACTGCGCGCATGGGTCAGGATGGGCCCCGCACTCAGGTCATCAAACAACACCGCATCGGCTCGCTTCAACCGGTCCACGGCCTTCAGCGTCAGCAGTTCCGGATCACCGGGGCCGGAGCCGACGAAACTGACAAACCCCGTCATCCCGCCTCTCCGGTGATGAGGTGAAAGAACGTGCCGGTCACATGGCCCTTGCGCGATCCGGTCTCGGGCACGGGATTGCCATCGGCATCCGCCACTTGGGCCAACGGTTCGTCCGGTTCATCCAGAATGGTCGTGTAGTGAAATTCGTGCCCGCGCAGCGCCGCACCGGTCTCAAATCCCGGCATCGGCGTGTCCAGCACCGCGCGCCGATAGCCCAGATGGAACTTCCGCTTCTCAAAGCTCGTCTCAAGACCAAAGAGGCCAGTCATCTCGTGGCGCGTGCCGTCCTTGTCGGTCAATCCAGCGCCCAGCACCATGTAGCCACCGCATTCGCCATGTATGGGCCGCGTCTCCGCATGTTTACGCAGCCCGGCCTTGAAGGTGGAAGCCGCAGCCAGCGTTCCGCCATGCAATTCAGGATACCCGCCAGGCAACCAGACGAGGTCGGCGTCTTCGGCGGGCGCCTCATCCGCCAGAGGCGAGAAAGGCGCGATTTCAGCGCCTGCCGCGCGCCAACCCTCCAGAAGATGCGGATAAGTAAAGGAAAACGCCGCATCACGGGCCAACGCGATCTTCTGCGCAGGTGGCTTGGGCAGCGGATGCGCGTGAAGCGCAGGGCCAGCTTGCGCCGCCGCCCTGATCGCGTCCAGATCAACATTCTCGCGCAAGAACTCCGCGTATCCCGCAATCGCGGCTTCAAGATCCGGATGCTCCACCGCCTGGATCAGCCCCAAATGGCGCTCTGGCAGCTTAAGGTCACCGCGCCGGGGCAGGCTACCCAGCACCTTCACGCCCGCGCGCTCCATCCCCAGCCGCGTTAGCCGTTCGTGTCGCGGGCTCGCCACCCGGTTCAGGATCACCCCGGCAAAGGGCAGGTCGGGATTGTAGCTCTTGAACCCCAGCGCCGTTGCCGCTGCCGATTGCGCTTGTCCACCCACGTCGATGACCAGCACCACTGGCCAACCCATGGTCAGCGCCGTCTCCGCACTTGACCCGAACCCCGACTGACCGCGCGTGGCAACCCCGTCGAACAGACCCATGGACCCCTCGGCCACGCAAATATCCGCGCCATTCATCTGCGCCACCACACCACCAAGCAGCGCATCATCCATCGCCCATGTGTCTAGGTTGAACGACGCCCGCCCTGCGGCAGCGAGGTGAAAGGCCGGGTCGATATAGTCCGGCCCCGACTTGTAGGGCTGAACCACAAGCCCATCATCCCGTAGCGCCCGCAACAGACCCAGCATCACCGTCGTCTTGCCCGTGCCCGACGCAGGCGCAGAGATCATAAGCCCCTTAATCATCGCCATGGCTCCAGCTTGCCCAGGGGCTCTCCGCGCTTTGCGGTCGATAGCGCCGGTCGTAATCCTTTGAATAGAGGCAGCTTTCGTCAAAACTCTCCGCCCCGATGGCGCGGCCCACAAGTATCAACGCCGTGCGGCTGATCCCATCGTGCATCGCATCCTTGAGCGTCGACAGAGTGGCATGAATGATCTGCTCATCCGGCCAACTTGCGCGGTAGACAACCGCCACGGGGCAGTCCGCACCATACGCAGGCGTCAAGTCTGCAATGACCTGATCCAGATTGCCAATGCTCAGGTGGATGGCCAGCGTGGCACCGGTGGCGGCAAAGTTGGTCAAGGTCTCACCGTCCGGCATGGACGAGGCCCGCCCCGGCGTCCGCGTCAGCACCACCGACTGCGCAACGCCCGGCAGGGTCAGTTCTGCCCCAAGTGCCGCGGCCGCGGCCGAGAATGACGGCACGCCCGGCGTCACGGTGAACGGAATGCCCGCCGCCCTAATCCGACGCAACTGCTCGCCCATGGCTGACCATACGGACACGTCTCCTGAGTGTAGTCTCGCGATGTCATGGCCCGCCATATGGGCGGCTTCGATCTCCGCCATGATCTGGTCCAGATCCATGGACGCAGTGTTCACGATCTTCGCCCCCTCAGGGCAGTGGCCGAGGATGGCTTCGGGCACCAGCGACCCGGCATAAAGGCAGACGGGGCAAGCCGCGATCAGGTCGCGTCCCCGCAGGGTCAAAAGGTCGGGCGCACCGGGGCCCGCGCCGATGAAATGAACGGTCATGTGTCTTGTCCTTCGGCTATGGCGCAGGTGGCCATGCGATCATGTGAAATGGTGCGCGATCCGATGAGCGTGGCGCCCGGCCCCGCGGCGGCAAGTGCCGTGGCCTCCGCCACGCTGGGCATGTCTTTTTCCGCGCTGCTGCGGGCGGAGTGCGTCACTGTCGTTTGTGCCTTTGCATCCACAGCGCTGACGGTTATCGTCTGAATCCCTTTGGCTCTGGCGAAAGACTGCAACGCAGAAGCCTTCGTCTCAAGCGTCGCCACCGCATCCGGCGTCACGTCATGCTGCGCCAAAGCATCTGCAAGGCTGGCAGCCGTAGCTTTGGTGCTAAATCCGAACCCGGCCACGATCATCGCTCAAGGCTCCACTGCACAATCGGGTAAGCCGATGCCCAACCGCGTTTCGGTCCCAGCGGGGACGCATGGCTGAGCGCGATGCGCATCAATTCCCCGCCGTGCTCGGCCTGTGCTGCGGTCAACAGCGCCTCACCCTCCAGAGTTACGGCGTTCACGACAAGCCGCGCATTTAAAGTCAGCACCTTGTCCAGCAGGTGTTGAGACAATCCCCCGCCGACAAAGATCGCATCCGGCATGCGCAATCCATCCAGCGCATTTGGTGCCGCACCTTCGACAACGTCAAGACGATGCTCCACCCCAAGCTCCACCGCGTTCGTCCGAATACGCGCCGCCCGATCCGCGCGTGGCTCGATCGTCGTTGCAGTCGTCGTTGGATGCGTCAAAAGCCACTCCAGCGCGATGGAGCCCGATCCGCCGCCGATGTCCCACAGATGCTCGTCTGGCTTGGGGGCAAGGGTGGACAGGGTGATCGCGCGAACGGGGCGTTTGGTGATTTGTCCGTCGTTTTGAAACGTGTCGTCTTTCTGACCAGTCGCCACGGTCAGCGAAGTGCCCCTCCCCGCCACTTCGACGGCCACGCAAACGGGATGTTCAAACGTGTCCGCGACAGCATCAACGCGACACGTCGTAAGGCGGTCCTGTGGCCCGCCGAGGTGTTCCATCACATGCAGCGCGCTGTCGTTGAAGCCCTGCGCGACGAGGTAGTTTGCAAGTTCGGACACGGCCTCACCGTCGCGCAGTGTTACGATCAGTTGCGTGCCGGGGGTAAGGTGGCGGCGCAGGCGGGCCATGGGCGCGGCGTGCAGGCCCAGGCAGGTGGTTTTTTCGAGTGCCCATCCCAGCCGCGCGGCGGCGAGGGAGAAGCAGGAAGGGCCGGGTAAGGCCGTCCATTCGCCAGCGCTGAAGCTGCGGGCGATGACGGAGCCTGCGCCGAACCAGAAGGGGTCTCCGGAGGCGAGGACAACGACCCTTTGTCCCCGCAGGGACGCGAGGGTGGCGATACCGTCGGCGAAAGGAACGGGCCAGGGGATGAGATTTGTCCCCGCGGGGACACTTGTGGTTAATGGCGCATTAACCACCAGATCCAGATGGCGTTGGGGGGCCATGATGACCTCTGCCTGCGCCAGTGCGTCTTGACTTGCCTGGCCCAGACCGGCAACTCCGTCCTCGCCTATGCCGATGATTGTGAGCCAGGGGTCAGACATGCGCGCGAACCTTTTGATCCTGGGCGGGACGACCGAGGCAACGGCCTTTGCCAACGCTGCTGCTGAGCGTGGGCTGACCGGAACAGTCAGCTTTGCGGGACGTGTGGACCGGCCCAAGCGGCAGCCTTTGCCCCAGCGGATCGGAGGTTTTGGCGGAGTTGAGGGGCTTGTTGACCATCTCAAGGCTGAAAAGATCACGCATGTTGTTGATGCGACGCATCCCTTTGCCGCGCAGATGAGCGGGAATGCGGTTGAGGCATGTGGTCAAGCCGATGTGCCGCTCATCGCGCTGACCCGTGCGCCTTGGAGCGAGCAGGATGGCGACCGCTGGACCCATGTGCCGGACATCACGGGCGCGGTTGCAGCCCTTGATCAGCCCGCCAAGCGGGTCATGCTGGCGGTGGGACGGATGCATCTGGCGGAGTTCGCGCCGAACCCGCAGCATTTTTACCTGCTCCGGCTGGTTGATCCACCGAAGGATCTGCCGCCCTTTCCGGACCATCACGTGCTGGTGTCGCGTGGGCCGTTCACAGAGGCCGACGACCGGGCGTTGATGAAAGAGCACCGGATTGATCTGGTCGCGTCCAAGAACGCGGGCGGGACGGGTGCCTATGCCAAGATCGCGGCGGCCCGCAGCCTTGGCTTGCCCGTTGTCATGATCGACCGGCCTGCCGTGCCGGAGCGACAGGAAGCGCATAGCGTGGGCGAGGTGATGGACTGGCTGCGTCATTCCGGCGTCGACCTCGGGGTGTAGACAATTGGTGCCCCGTCACGCTCGATGATCCTTGTGCGGGATGAGCCGACGATGACTATGGTGCGCATGTCGGCCATGTCGGGGGTCGTGTCCGGCAAGGGGACTATTTTGATCTCTTCATCGGGCCGCGTGACGTTGCGGGCGAAGATGACAGGGCGGGTATCGCCACATGCCTCTTTCAGCACGTCGAGCGTGCGCACGAAACCTTCGGGCCGGGATTTCGAGCGCGGGTTGTAGAAGGCCATGGCGAAGTCGGCCTCTGCCGCGAGACGCAGGCGCTTTTCGATGAGGCTCCACGGTTTGAGGTTGTCGCTGAGGTTAATGGCGCAGAAGTCGTGGCCCAGTGGTGCGCCGCAGCGGGCAGAGGCGGCGAGCATGGCGGTGATGCCGGGCAGTACGGAGATATCGAGGGTGCGCCAGTGGCCGGGGCCCGCTTCGACGGCCTCGAAGACGGCGGCGGCCATGGCGAAGACGCCGGGATCGCCGGAGGACACGACGACGACCTTTTTGCCTTCGTAGGCCATGTCGAGGGCGTGGCGGGAGCGGTCGATCTCGACCCGGTTGTCGCTGGCATGCAGCGTCAGGCCGGGGCGTTCGGCGATGCGGGCGACGTAGGGGGTGTAGCCGACGATGTCGGTGGCTTCGGCCAGCACATCAGACACTTCGGGCGTGATGAGCGCGTCACCCCCCGGCCCGAGCCCCGCGATGCGCACCCAACCGGTCACGGGCGGCGGCCCTGTCCATGGACAACGATGATCGAGAAATAGGGGGTCACTTTGCCCTCGGCCTCGCACAGCTTTTGCACGTTCTGGTTCGGCATCGCGGCGTACTCGATCAGGTAGGCGTCCTCGAACTTGCCTGCGCGGTGCAAGGCGCTGCGCACCTTGTCGATGTTGCGCCCGATTTTCATCACCACCAGCGCGTCGGCTTGTTCCATGCGGTCCACGAGCGTGTCTTCGTCGAGCGTGCCCATGAGGATCGTCAGTATGTCGTCGCCCCAAGTGATGGGCGCACCCGTCGCTGTCCATGCGCCCGACATGCCGGTGATGGCGGGGACGACTTGCACCGGGACGTGGGGTTCGAGCCGTGTGTAGAGGTGCATGAAGGAGCCGTAGAAGAACGGGTCGCCTTCGCACAGCACGACGATGTCTTCGCCCCCTTCGGCGAGGCTGCGCAGGTGCGCGGTGCAGTCTGCGTAGAACGCCGACATGATTTCATTGTAGCGCGGGTCGGTCAGCGGGATTTCTGTCGTGACCGGGTATTCCATGGGAAATTCGATGGCGTGATCCGCCAGCATCCCGTTCACGATGCGGCGGGCTTGACCGGGGCGGCCCGCCTTACGGAAGAAGGCGACGTGCTTGGCGTTCCGCACCAGCCGGTCGGCACGGACGCTGAGCAGGTCCTGCGCGCCGGGGCCGAGGCCTACACCGTGCACTGTTCCGGCGGATGTGGTTGAACTGCGCATCGCAGTCATTCCTTGCGGCTTGCGATGGCGTTGACGGCGGCGACGGTAATGGCGCTGCCCCCCAGCCGCCCTTGCACGATGCAGCACGGGACGGGTTGGTCGGCCCAGAGGGCGTCTTTGGATTCCACCGCGCCAACGAAGCCTACGGGGCAGCCGATGATGGCGGCGGGGCGGGGGCAGTCGGGGTCTTCGAGCATGTTCAGGAGGTGGAAGAGCGCCGTCGGGGCGTTGCCGATGGCGACGACGGCGCCTTCGAGGTGAGGTCGCCAGAGTTCGAGCGCGGCGGCGGAGCGGGTGTTTTGCATCTCAGCTGCCAGCTCGCGGACGCCGTCATTGTGGAGGGTGCAGATAACTTGGTTATCTGCGGGCAGGCGGGGGCGGGTGATGCCTTCGCTCACCATGCGGGCGTCGCATAGGATGGGGGCGCCTGCTTCGAGGGCGGTGCGGGCGGATTGGACGAAGCCGGGGGAGAAGCGGCAGTGCTGTTCCAGCCCCACGAGCCCTGCGGCGTGGATCATGCGGACGGCGACCTGTTCTTCGTTTTTGTCAAAGCGGTCGAGGTCGGCCTCGGCCCGGATCGTGGCAAAGGATTGCAGGTAAATGGCCGCGCCATCGGTTTCGTATTCGTAGGGCATTTTAGCTCGCTGGCGTCAGGAGGTCTGTGGCCGTGAGGCCGGTCGCGCGCGGGGCATCCCATGGATGGCCGTTTTCCACAAGGTCGAACGTGCCGTCGTTGCCGACGAGCGTGGTGGCGGCGCGGCGGGGGTGGGCGCAGCCCTTCGCACAGCCTGAGATGTGGAGGCCGGGTTTGGCCAGTTTGCGGGCAAGTGCCCGTGTGTCGACGGTGGCGGAGGCGCAGGCGGGCGCGCCGGGGCAGGCGTGGGTGTGCAGGAGCGGGTCGTTTGCGTCGGTGATGAAGCCGTGTGGGGCGCAGGGTTGGGCGTTTTCGAGGGTGAAGAGCCGCCATGGGGTGACGCGGAGGGCGGTTGCTTGGCTGTTTTGGATGAGGGCGGCGAGGGCTGCAGCGTCGATGCTGCCGAAGGGTGCGCCGTAGGTGGTGCCTCCGGGTTGCGGCGGTTGTGCTGCTTGATTGGGCGCCGTGTCTTGCCAGTTGTCGGGCAGTGGTGTCGATTTCAGGTGCTTTGCCATGCGCCCGGCGGCTGCACCGTTTGTGTCGAGGAACCAGTTGGCGAGGTCGAGGAGAGCCCGGGGCGCTTCGGCTTCGCTGATCGCTTGGCCTGTGAGGGCGCCGTCGGCGCGCAGGATCAGGCCGGTTGCGCTGCATTCGAAGCGGAAGTCGGCGGAGGTGTCAGTCAGGATCGGTTGCGTACCGGTGTCGATGACGATGCCCATTTTGGCGGGAAGCGTCGGCATCTGCGGCAAGGTGTCGAGGATGGCGGCGTGGAGGCGCGTAGTCAGGTCTCCGTCCTGCCAGAGCGGGGTGGTGACGATGTTGCGTTTGGCTTCGGCCTCGGGGGTCGTGTCCAGCAGGTCGAGGTCTTGGAGGGCTGTGAGGACGGTTTGGTGATCGTCGTCTTTGATCCCGCGCATTTGCAGGTTGGCGCGGCTGGTGAGGTCGATGATGCCGTTGCCATGGCTTTGCGACAGGGCGCAGAGGCCGAGGATCTGGTCGCGGGTGAGCCGTGCTAGACGGGGGCGGATGCGCATGATGAGCCCGTCGCCAGACATCATGGGGCGCCAGGCGCCGGGGCACCAACCTTTGACACTCATTGCGCCGCTTCCAGGCTGGCGCGGATGGAGTTGCGGCGGGTGTGCCAGAGGCCTGCAGCATCCAGCGCGGCGAACTGGTCTTGCATTGCCTGGTAGGCGCCGGGGTTGGCGTCTTGGAGAAAGGCTGCGACCTCGGGGTCGCCCAGGGTCGCGTCGTGGTAGGCGTCGAAAAGGTGCGGGCCGACGACGCCAGCGAGGTGCGCGAAGGAGGCCATATGGTCGAGCGTGGCGGCAATCTCGGCCCCGCCGCGGAAGCCATGGCGTATCATGCCCGCGAGCCAGTCCGGTTGCGTGGCGCGGGCCTGGACGACGCGGGCGATCTCTTCGGGCAGGGTGCGGGCGCGGGGGCGGTCGGGTTGGGTCGTGTCGAGGTGGTAGAGGGAGGCCTTGCCGCCCGTGACCGCCTGGGCGGCGGCGAAGCCTGCTTCGTGGGCGGCGTAATCGGAGGCGAGAAGGACATCGGTTTCGGGCAGGTCCTGCAGGTGGACGAAGCTGTCGGCGGCTGCCACGCGGGCGCGGATGCCTGCCTCATCCTTGACAGTCTTCGGCCCGTCTAGAGCGTAGGCGCTAGCGGCGAGCCAGGCTTGGCCTGCGGCGGTGCGGGCCTCTTCCGTGAAGGTTTCGATGTCGGCGCCCATGCCGAGGCCGAAGCTGCCGGGGGCGGGGCCGTATACGCGGGCTGCGGGGGCGTGGCCTGCGTAGGGGTTCCAGTCGGGGGCTTCATCCCGTTGGCTGAGCGCGCGGACGGCTTGGCCGAAGAGGGCAGAGAGCGTCGGGAACACATCGCGGAAGAGACCGGAGACGCGCAGAGTGACGTCGATGCGGGGGCGGTCGAGGTCGGTGATGGGCAGGACTTCGATGCCCGAGACCCGTTCGGAGCCTTGGTCCCAGACCGGTTTGACGCCGAGCAGGTGGAGGGCCATGGCGAATTCCTCGCCCGCGGTGCGCATGGTGGCGGAGCCCCAGAGGTCTACGATCAGCCCTCGGGGCCAGTCGCCTTCCTCTTGCAGGTGGCGTCGGACGAGTTCTTCGGCCAGTTTCACGCCTTGGGCGTAAGCGGCGCGGGTGGGCACGCTGCGCGGATCGGTGGTGTAGAGGTTGCGGCCGGTGGGCAGGACGTCGCGTCGGCCGCGATGGGGGGAGCCGGAGGGGCCACCCGCTATGCGCTTTCCGTTCAGCGCGTCGATCAGGGCGGTGCGTTCGGTGTCGGCACCTTGGCCCCAGATGTGCAGGCCGTCGCCGAACTGGCTTTCCTTGATGTCGCAGACGAAGCGGTCGATGCGGGTGATCGCCTCCGCGCTACACGCGGCGCGGTCAAGGCCGAGGTCGTTTTCGACGCCGATGGCTTGGGCTTCGGCGCGGATGTCCTCTTGCAGTCGGTCGCGGCGCTTTGGGTCGAGTCCATCTGCGTTTGAGAATTCGTCAAGCAGGGTTTCGAGCCGGACAAACCGGTCGGGCGTGGCGCTGTCCTTCATCGGGGGCGGCAGGTGGCCGAGGGTCACGGCGCCGATGCGGCGCTTGGCTTGGGCGGCCTCGCCCGGGTCGTTGACGATAAAGGGGTAGATGACGGGCAGGGTGCCAGTGAGGGCTTCGGGCCAGCATTCATCGGAAAGAGCGACCGACTTGCCGGGCAGCCATTCGAGGGTGCCGTGCGCGCCGATATGGATCAGGGCTTGCGTTTGGCTTTGGAGCCAGAGGTAGAAGGCGACGTAGCCGTGGCGCGGGACGCGGGACAGGTCGTGGTAGTCGTCGTCGCGTGCTTTGGGTTTTCCGCGTTCGGGTTGCAGGGCGATGAGGACGTTGCCCCGGCGCGTGGCCGGGAAGTGGAAGTGGCCCTCGTCGGTGTCCTCCTCGGGGCTGCCCCATGCGGCCCGGAGGTCGTCTTGGAGGGATTGGGGAAGGTTCGCGAGGGCGGCTTGGTAATCTTTCAACGCCCAGCGGATCGTTTCAGTTTCGAGAGCGGGCGCGATAGGAGCGGCGTCTGTTCCGTGGCCTGCGTCTTTCAGGTCGGACAAGATCGCTTCGGCCGAGGCTAGCGCGTCGAGGCCGACGGCGTGCGCCATGTTCCAATCTTTGCCCGGATAGGTGCTGAGCACGAGGGCGAGGGTGCGGTCCTGTGCTGGGGTAGCGGCGAGGTCGGTCCATGCGTTGACCCGGTCGGCCACGGCTTCGATGCGCTGGGTGTCCGCCGCGTGGGCATAGCGCGCGAATTGCAGGGCTTCGTCGCGGGCCTGCGGTTCTTTGAACGAGGCAACACCGCCGAAGAGCCGACCGTCCACTTCCGGCAGGACCACGTGCATGGCGAGGTCAGCGGGAGAGAGGCCGCGTTCGGCTTCTGCCCATGCGTCGCGGGTGGAGGTGGCAAGGGCTATCTGGAAGACTGGCACATCACCTGCGTCGAGCGGGGAGGCGCCGTTGGCACCGATGCCCGAGAATGCGGTGGCGTTGACGATGGCGCTCGGCTTCAGGTGTGCGATCTGTCGCGCCATCCATGCCGCCGGTTCGGGGGCCTTGAGCGAGGGGGCAAAGAGGCCGAGGACGCGGAAGCCGCGTTTGCGTAGGGCGGCGAATGTGGCCTCGATGGGCGACAGGTCCGCGGCGGCGAGGTAGGCGCGGTAGAAGGTGACGAGGGTGAGCGGTTTGTCGTCTGCGGCTTGGATCAGAGGGCATGCCACGCCGTCTTCTGGCGTCCATACGCCGACCGCTGGCAGGGTTTTCGCCCCTTTGACGGGGCCAGCGTATAGGCCGGAGGCGAGAGCCATTTGGGCCAGTGCTGCTTGGGCCGCGACCGCACCGCCCGTGTCGCAGAGATGGGCGAGGCGGCGGAGGGTGGAGACGGGGAGGGTTGAGACCTCGTCCAGCCTTGGGTCGGGGCGGCCATCGGCAGGCAGGACGGCGAGGGCGATGCCTTTCTGACGGCACAGCGCTTCGACCTGTTGCAGGCCGTAAGCCCAGTAGGGGACGCCGCCGATGAGGCGGATCAGGATGCCCTTTGCCCCTTCCAGCGTCTGTTCGATGTAGGTGTCGACGGACAAAGGGTGTTTGAGGCCCACGAGGTTGGCGAGCCGAAGTGTCGGCAGCTTGCCGTCCGCTCTGTGATACGCCGCCGCGAAGGCCCCGAGGTCGCTGTCGGAGAAGGACAGCACCACCAGATCTGCGGGCGTCTGCCCCAGATCGGTGGGTGTCTCGGTCTCTTCAAGCCCGTGGCTTTCGCGGAAGACGACGTGCATCGTGGGCGGTTCCTATTCGGCGGCTGCCGGAACATCCGTCAATGCGGACCGGATCGCTGCCGCATTCACGTCGTCATGTTCTGCAATCACGACCAAACGGCCCTGGCGCGCTTCGTTCGGACCCCAGGGGCGGTCGAATTGGTGGCGGACGCGGGCGCCGACGGCTTGCACGAGCAGGCGCATGGGCTTGCCGGTGACGGCGGCGTAGCCTTTGACGCGCAGGATGTTCCGGGTCTTCGCCATGGCTTCGATGCGAGCGACGAGGTCTGCGGGATCGTCCACTTCGGGGATGTCGATGATCACGCTGTCAAAGTCGTCGTGGTCATGGTCGTGATGGTGGTGGTCGTCATCGTGGTCGTGATGATGCTCGTGATGGCTGGGCCGGGCGTCCATGTCGTCTTCGGCTGCCGCCTCAAGTCCCAGTACGATGCGGGGGTCCACGACGCCCTCGGCCACTTCGACGACGGGCAATGGGCGGGGGGCCTCGGCGGCGATGATTTCCTTGGCTTTGGCGACGCCATCGGGGCCGGCGAGGTCGGGTTTGGTCAGCAGGATGATGTCGGCGCAGCTGATCTGGTCTTCGAACACTTCCGACAGCGGGGTTTCGTGGTCGAGGCTGTCGTCCGCTTCGCGCTGGGCATCGACGGCGGCCACGTCGGGGGCGAACCGGCCTGCGGCAACCGCTTCGGCATCGGCGAGTGCAATCACGCCGTCGACCGTGATGCGGCTGCGGATGTCGGGCCAGTCGAAGGCCTTGAGAAGGGGCTTGGGCAGCGCGAGGCCGGAGGTTTCGATCAGGATGTGTTCGGGCTGCGGGTCGAGGGCCATGAGCGCCTCGATCGTCGGGATGAAGTCGTCGGCCACGGTGCAGCAGATGCAGCCGTTGGCCAGTTCCATGATGTTTTCTGCGGGGCAGTCGGGGATGGCGCAGGATTTGAGGATATCGCCGTCCACGCCCACGTCGCCGAACTCGTTGACCACGATGGCTAGGCGCTTGCCCTGCGGGTTCTGCATCAGGTGGCGGACGAGAGTTGTCTTGCCGGAGCCGAGAAAACCGGTGATGACGGTGACGGGGGTCTTGTTGAGGTTGGCCATATCAGAACTCCTGCGGGGGGATGCGGGCGATGCAGTTTTTGCGGAAATGTTCGGGGCGTTCGCGCCAGGGAACGAGGCCGTCAGGGGTGGCGGCGTATTTCGACACACCTTCGACGACCATGTCGGCGTCGCGGTTCTCCATCAGGTTGCCATAGACATAAGTCCAGCGCTGGGCACCGCCGCGCACGGCGACCGAGCAGCCGGAGGAGCAGTTGGACAGGCATTCGACGGCTTTAAGTGTCACGCCTTCGGGCATGGTGCGGTTTGCCAGTTCGGCATGCAGCGCTTCGCCGGGGCGTGTGCCGTCTTCGGGCACGTCCAGCTCGCGGCGGCATTTGACGCAGACCAAGAGTTCTACGGGGGGCAATTCGGCCATCTCATTTCCCAGTCGCGGGGACGGCATGGCAGATGGCGGGCGGCGAATGGCCGTGGTGTCCCGACACCCGGCACACCCCGTCCGGTTTCGTCCTTCTTTGGCTGGCAGGTCTCCCGGCTTGCGGATCCCGAGGCGTTTGCCTCTGCGGCTGCCCTGCCTTCCCGGCCCTTGGCCAGTGGCGTGGAGCACCCTTTCCGGTCACGGTCGCGGGGGCGGCTGCGTTTGGGCCTTTCGACCCGCGGCATTCCCTTTTCACCCACAGCGAACCGCGGGCACCAACACGACTGTAGTGCGGGGCGGTGCAAACAGAGTCAAGCGTGTTCGGGATGGTGACGGCGCGGCGCTTGTCCTATTTTGGTCGCAGAGGGAGTGCGCCATGTCACAAAAGATCATCGTCTGGGACTTTGACGGCGTGCTGAACGCCAATATCGTGGCAGGCCGATTTGTCTGGGGCGACACGCTGATGGCAGATTAGGGCATTGAGTTGGCGGCACTGGCGCGCCATTTGTTTCACCCCGACCGCATCGGAAGGGTCATGCGCGGGCAGGCAGACCTGCGGGCGGAGCTGGTGGAGTGGATCGACTTTGCAGGACATGACGTCGATGCGGATGCGTTCATGGCCTATTGGTTTGCCAAGGACGCTTTGCCGGATGCAGAGGTGTTGGCGCACCTGAACCGACCTGGCGTGCGCCACGTGATCGGTACGAACAATGAGCCGCGACGCGCGGGTTACATTGAAAACCAGATGGGCTTCGGCAGTCGGGTCGAGCGCATCTTTGCCTCGGGTCGGATCGGACATGCCAAGCCTGATGCGGAGTACTTCACCCATATCGAGGACTGGAGCGAGGCACCAACCCCGGCCCATGTCCTGATTGACGACACCAAGCGCAACGTTGACGCGGCACAGGCCCGAGGGTGGGATGCCTTTCACTTCACGGATCAGACCCGCGATGGCCGGAGTGCCTTTCTGGACCGGGTGGCCTGATTTCCGGCCCCCTCTGGCACCTGCCGCAAAATGATGGCACCAACAGGTGCGAAACCCCGGAGGACGCCATGGACGACATCACCGAACGCCACAACGCCAAGATGAAGAAGATCAAGGCGGCCCGCGACAAGATGATGGAGACCAAGACCGAGGAAAAAGGCCTGATCATCGTTCATACGGGGCCAGGCAAGGGCAAGTCATCCTCGGGCTTCGGAATGGTCATGCGCTGCATTGCGCACGGGATGCCTTGTGCGGTTGTTCAGTTCATCAAGGGGAACTGGGATACGGGGGAAAAGACGTTTCTGCGCGAGAAATTCAGCGATGAGTGCCGGTTCTTCGTGTCTGGCGAAGGCTTTACCTGGGAAACGCAGGACCGCGAACGCGACGTTGCGGCGGCCGAGAACGGCTGGCGGATCGCCAAGGAACAGATCCTTGATCCCGAGATACAGTTCGTTTTGCTGGACGAGATCAACATCGCACTGCGCTATGATTATCTGGACATCGACGAGGTTTTTGATTTCCTAATGAATGAAAAACCCCCGATGACACACGTCGTGCTGACAGGTCGGAATGCCAAGCCTGAATTGATCGAGGCGGCGGATCTGGTCACCGAGATGACGCTGGTCAAACACCCGTTCAAGGATCTTGGGGTCAAGGCACAGAAAGGTGTCGAGTTCTGATCCGGGCGCACGGCGCGTGCGCCCTACGAGGGGTCGTCTATGATCATCGGTCACTTACCTGCGGGATACTTGCTGGCCTCTGCGCTGGACCGCAGTTTCTTCCGTGATCCGGTGATGTTCTGGGCGATCATGGCGGGTGCTGTTGTACCTGATCTGGACATGCTTTGGTTCCATGTCGTGGACGGTGGCGCGGTGCATCATCACACGTACCTTACGCATGACCCGACGCTTTGGGCGGCCATTCTGTTCTTTGGGCTCGTACTCACGTCACGTTTGTTGATCGGGGTGGCCCTTGGCGCTCTTTTGCACATGGTGCTGGATACAATTGCCGGTCCGGTGTCATGGGGGTGGGGTGATTTTTCGTTTTCGGGTCCTTTGGTGATTGTGCCACCAACACAGGATCATTGGGTGATGTCATTTGTCCTGCATTGGATCATGCTCATCGAGCTTGCGCTTTGGGGCATTGCAGGGGTCGTCTTTGTCATGCGGCGCAAGTTGGAGCCCATGGAATGACGGCCCTGATGATCCAAGGCACCGGATCCAATGTCGGCAAGTCGATGCTTGTTGCCGGACTATGCCGTGCCGCCCGAAAACGCGGGCTGTCGGTGGCCCCGTTCAAGCCGCAGAACATGTCGAACAACGCCGCCGTGACCGTTGACGGTGGCGAGATTGGGCGGGCGCAGGCCCTGCAGGCGATGGCCAGCGGGTTGGAGCCGCATACAGACATGAACCCCGTCCTGCTGAAGCCCGAAACCGATGTGGGCAGTCAGGTTGTGGTGCAGGGCAAGCGGATGACGACCGTGAAGGCGCGGGAATATGCAAAGCTGAAGCCATCGCTGATGGCGCCTGTTTTGGACAGTTTCAGCCGGTTGAAGGCAAATCACGATCTGGTGCTGGTCGAGGGGGCGGGCAGCCCGGCCGAGGTGAACCTGCGCGCTGGTGATATCGCCAATATGGGCTTTGCCCGTGCCGCTGACTGTCCGGTTGTGTTGGTCGGGGATATCGACCGTGGCGGGGTGATCGCCCAAGTGATTGGCACGCAGGCCGTGATTGACGAGGCGGACGCCGCCCTTGTCCGTGGCTTCCTGATCAACCGCTTTCGCGGCGACCCCAGCCTGTTTGACGACGGCTATGCGTTGATCGAAAAGCAAACGGGCTGGCGCGGGTTCGGCGTCGTGCCATGGTTTGGAGAGGCGTGGCGGCTTCCGGCGGAGGACGCGCTGGACATCGCGACGCCCAACCGTCCGAACGGGCTGCATATCGTTTGCCTCAAGCTGTCGCGGATTGCCAATTTCGATGATCTTGATCCGCTGGCGCAGGAGCCGGGCGTGCGTCTGACGATGCTGCATGCGGGCCAACCGCTGCCTGCCGATACAGATGTCGTGATCATCCCCGGCAGCAAGTCGACGCGGGGGGATCTGCAATTCCTCAAGCAGCAGGGCTGGGACGAGGATGTGCGGGCCCATGTCCGCCGCGACGGTCATGTTCTGGGTATTTGCGGCGGTTTCCAGATGCTGGGCCGGGTTGTGGACGATCCTGAGGGGATCGAGGGTCCCGCAGGGGCGACGCCGGGCCTTGGTCTGCTTCAGGTCGACACGCTGATGTTCGATGACAAGCGCCTCACAACGGTCGAGGCGGTGCATATGCCCAGCGGGCAGAGCTTTCAGGGCTATGAAATCCACATCGGGCGCAGTGACGGCCCAGACCGTGCGCGGCCCTTTGCACGGGTGGCAGAACAGAACGAAGGGGCGATCAGCGCCGATGGCCGCGTGTCTGGCAGCTATCTGCACGGCATGTTCCGAGACGACGGGTTTCGGCGCGCCTGGCTCGCCGGGTTCGATGTCAGTCCCGGCAATGCGTCCTATACCGCAACGGTTGAGGCGACGCTGGATGCGCTGGCCGATCACCTCGAAGAGCATCTGGACATCAACGCGCTTTTGGCTTGCGCGCGGTAGCGTCGCAGAGAAGGCGCACGCGACCGCATAGCCAATCGCCTCTTAATGCTTTCCCTTGAGTTGCGCGGAGGCCACTTCGACGTCAGCCGCAAAGCCAGCTCATCTGCAGCTATCTGCCAACTGACATGCACCCGCACTTTCTTCTGGCCGAAAATACCTCGGGGTTTGGGGCAGAGCCCCAACTCAAACATGTCGTCGCCGCAAGGCGACCTTTGGATCAGTCGAAGGAAAACTCGGGCAGTTGATCAAAGGCAACCTTCAGCGCCTCGCCCCAGCCGTTGGATACGGTCTGGAAATAGGGGTCATCCGGCTCGATCCGTTCCGCGTGGGTGATCGAGAGGCTGTCGGCGGTGTAGGTCACGTAGTCGAGCGGCAGGCCCACCGACAGGTTGGATTTGATGGTGGAATCGAAACTCACCATCAGAAGTTTAACAGCATCCTCGAACCGCATCGCCGGATCATGGGCGCGCACGATGATCGGCTTGCCATACTTCGCCTCACCAATCTGGAAAAAAGGGGTGTCTGCCGAGGCTTCGATGAAGTTCCCTTCAGGATAGACGAGGAACAGACGCGGCTCCGATCCCTTGATCTGACCACCGATGATCATCGTCGCGCCAAAGGCGCCATCTGCTTCCATGCCGGTGGTGGCGTTGGACGCAATCACTTCTTTCAGCGTCCGGCCGACCTCACGCGCGACTTGGAACATGGACGGGGCTTCCAGGATGGAAGGCTTGCGCTCTTCCGGAGCTTTTGACCGCTCGTCGAGAAGGGAGATCACGGATTGTGTCGTCGCCAGGTTGCCCGCGGTCATGATCACGATCACCCGCTCGCCCGGGATTTCCCAGGTGTGCATCTTCTTGACGGTCGAGATGTTGTCGACGCCCGCGTTGGTGCGGGTGTCGGCCATAAAGATCAGCCCGGCATCCAGCCGCATCCCTACGCAATATGTCATATTTTGTGTGTCCCCGCCCGAGTCGGGCCAAATCTGCGTTATTGCTGCTGCACCTGCAAGGTCACAGACATATCTTCCGCAGCGTTACCATAACGTAAACCCGAGATAGGGGCGGCGTCGCGATAGTCGAGGCCGGTGGCCACGCGCACATATCGCGCATCGGGGGAAATCCCGTTCGAGATGTCAAAGCCGACCCAGCCAAGGCCATCGACATACGCTTCGGCCCAGGCATGGCTCGCATCCTGATCCACGCGGTCATTCATCATCAGGTAGCCCGAGACATAACGCGCCGGAAACCCGAGCGCACGGGCTGCGGTGATGAACACATGCGCATGATCCTGGCAGACGCCGTGGCCTGCCTCCATCACCGCCTCAGCCGTTAGATCGGACGCGGACTGATCCGTTGAATAGGGCACGGCACTTAGCACATGTGCCGAAAGCGCATGCAAGCGGTCCAGATCGCCCCCGTCGCTGGGTGCATCAGCAATCAAGCCCTTGATGCGGTCGCCCGGTTTGGTCAGCGAGGTGCTGCGCCGAAACAGCCACAGGGGCACATAGCCACCCTGCGGACCGACGACACCGGACTTGTCTTCAACCTCGACCGTGCCGGAACAGGTGATCTCGATCTCTTTCTGGCCTGAGGCGAAGCTGACGAGGTCGACAGAATTCGCATGTTCATCTTCAAAGGACACCTCGACCTGTCCGCCCGCCACGTCGATCTGCCAATCCTCGACCACCTGTCCGGGGCGCGACTTGGGCCGCAGGCGGATCTGTTGCAGCCCGTAGGGCACAGGGGCGTCATAGGTGTAGTGGGTCTTGTGCAGGACAGTCAGGCGCATGGAATTATTCAATGAAACGGTAATCGATCTCGATCTGGCGACCCAATGCAGCGCTGTCGCGCAGAAAGTCGGAAATGAACTCGTGCAAACCATAGTCGAAGATGGCGTTCATGTCATGGGACCGGAACTTGGCGCACAGCGCGTCGGCCAGGGACTGGCAGGTGTGGCGCATGCCGTATTCCTGCTCCAGATATCCCAGGTTGTCGCCGATCTTGCCGTAGCAGAAGGCGAGACTGCGGGGCAGGCGGCCATCCAGAATGAGGAAGCGGGCGATGGCGCGGGGGTCCACATCCCCCTCGTGCAGGGTCTGGTAGGCCCGCGTGGTGGATGTGGCGCGTAGTATCGTGTCCCATTGCACATTGTCCGATGGGCTACCGACCAGTTTCACCGACGGCAGCAGGATGTAATATTTCTGGTCGATGATGCGTGCCGTATTGTCGGCCCGTTCATAGAAGGTGCCGATGCGGGCGAAATTGTAGATGTCATTGCGCACCATCGTGCCGTGCAACGCTCCCCGCACAAAGGCACTGCGCTGCCGGATGATCTGAAGCACGCGGGGCAGGTCGCGATCCTCGATCGGCTGCGCCAGCAGGCGTTTCAGCACCATGTAGCACTCGTTCACCGCCTCCCACACCTCGCGCGTGAGCGCGGTGCGCACGACCCGCGCATTCATGCGCGCGGATTCGATCCCGGCCATGATCGAGCCGGGATTGTTCGGATCGCGCAGCAGGAAGTCGATGACCTTTGGCCCGTCGGGGGCCCCGTGTGTGGCCTCATAGGCCGCGCGCGCACCGGTCGAGGACAGGATCGAGGTCCATTCGCTTTCGGCCGCACTGGACCGTGTCAGCGAAATGCGCAGGCCCGCGTCGATCATGCGCGCGGTGTTTTCGGCCCGTTCGAGATAGCGGAACATCCAGAAGAGCCCGCCGGCAGTCTTGCCCAGCATTGCGTTACTCCTCCAGCACCCAGGTGTCTTTCGTGCCGCCGCCCTGCGAGGAGTTCACCACAAGCGACCCTTCGGTCAGGGCCACCCGCGTCAGCCCGCCCGGTGTGATATCGATCCGGTCCGGTGACACCAGCACGAACGGGCGCAGGTCCACGTGCCGAGGCGCGAGCCCGGCGTCCGTCAGGATCGGGACCGTTGAGAGTGCCAATGTCGGTTGGGCAATGTAGTTGCCTGGGCTTGCCTCCAGCTTGGCGCGGAAGGCTTCGATCTCTTTCTTTGAGGCGGCAGGGCCAACGAGCATCCCGTAGCCGCCGGAGCCGTGCACTTCCTTGACCACCAGCTCAGCCAGGTTGTCGAGCACGTATTTTAGTGCGTCAGGGTCCGAGCAGCGGTGTGTTGGTACATTCTTTAGGATTGCTTTTTCGCCGGTATAGAACTCAACGATGTCCGGCATGTAGCTGTAGATCGCTTTGTCATCGGCAATGCCCGTGCCTGGCGCGTTGGCAATGGTGATCCCGCCTGCCCGGTAGACATCCATGATCCCCGGCACGCCAAGCACCGAGTCGGGGTTGAAGTTCAGCGGATCCAGATATTCGTCGTCCACCCTGCGGTAGAGCACGTCGATGGGTTTGTACCCTCGTGTCGTGCGCATCGCGACGCGCCCGTCCACCACACGCAGATCGTGGCCCTCGACCAGTTCCGCGCTCATCTGGTCGGCGAGGAAGGCGTGTTCATAATAGGCGGAGTTGTGAATGCCAGGCGTCAGCACGGCAATCGTTGGACGACCATCGCAAGCATCGGGCGCGCAGGCGGCCAGAGATTTGCGCAAAGCGCGGGGGTATTGGCTGACCGACTGCACTTTGATCTTGCTGAACAGCTCCGGGAACATGTGCAGCATCGTTTCGCGGTTTTCGAGCATGTAGCTGACGCCCGACGGGGTGCGTGCATTGTCTTCCAGCACAAAGAACTCGTTGTCGCCGGTGCGCACCAAGTCGGTGCCGACGATATGCGTGTAGATGTCACCGGGCGGCGAGACGCCGATCATTTCGGGTAGAAAGGCGTCGTTGCGCGCGATCATCTCGGCGGGCAGGCGGCCTGCGCGCACAATCTCTTGGCGGTGGTAGATGTCGTGCAAAAAGGCGTTGAGGGCGCGGACCCTCTGTTCGATCCCCTTAGCCACCTTGGCCCATTCGCGTGCGGCAATGATGCGAGGCACGAGGTCGAAGGGGATCAGCCGTTCGGTAGCGTCTGGATCACCGTAGACGTTGAAGGTGACCCCAATCAGTCGGAACAACGCTTCGGCCTCTTCCGACTTGGACAACAGCCGCGCTGTGTCCTCATCTTTGAACCAATTGCAGTAGTCGACATAGGGGGCACGCGCTGCGGTGCCATGGCCGAACATTTCGTCGAAGTACTTTTGGTCTGCTGCCATGGGTCTTAGCGTGCATATTCTGTCCCGTATCGCAACCGGGCTGTCCGGAACGGGCTGAAAACGCAAGATTTTGGTGCCTGACCAGGCCCGAAGCCCCTAATTTCTGCACATTTTGCAAGCGCTTGGTGTCTTCTATGATTGGAGGAAAAAACCCAAACATCGCATCACTTGGGTGGCGTTCGCGACTGGACGTGGTGAGCGCTTTGCTGAACTGTGCCCCAGCACAACACGCAAGAGGAAATCGCAATGTCCGCGCCCTGCATCATCTGCGTCGCCATCACCGGGTCCGTCCCGCAGAAATCCGACAACCCGGCCGTCCCCATCACCGTGCCCGAGCAGATCGAAAGCACACATGCAGCGTTCGAGGCAGGCGCCAGCATCTGCCACGCCCATGTACGCAACGATGATGGATCGACGACCTCGGACGCAGACAAGTTCGCGCTGCTCAAGGAGGGTGTGGAAAAGCATTGCCCCGGCATGATCGTGCAGATGTCGACCGGCGGACGGTCGGGGGCGGGCAAGGCGCGCGGCGGCATGCTGTCCTTGCGCCCCGACATGGCTTCGCTGTCTGTCGGATCGAACAATTTTCCAACGCGCGTTTATGAAAACCCACCGGATCTTGTTGATTGGTTGGCGTCTGAGATGATCACGCACGACGTAAAGCCCGAGATAGAGGCTTTTGACCTGAGCCATATCTTCAGGGCCGCAGACATGCACGCCAAAGGCCAGATCAAGGACACGCCCTACGTTCAGTTTGTCATGGGGGTCAAAAATGCGATGCCGGTGGATCGGCGGGTGTTTGAGTTTTACGTCGAAACGGTGGGTACGCTCTTTCCCGATGCGCCCTGGTGTGCGGCGGGTATCGGTGCAAACCAGATCGTTCTGAATGAATGGGCTGTGGCCGCCGGCGGGCATGCCAGGACAGGGCTTGAGGACAACGTGCGCCTCGATAAGCAGACGCTGGCCCCGTCAAACGCGGCGCTGGTTGAACGGGTGGTCGATATTTGCGCCCAGCATGACCGCCCCGTCGCTACACCAGCTCAGGCACGCGCGATCCTAGGCCTGCGCGCCGCCTGACCAAATGCCCTAGCGTCACTTGCGCATCCAGTAGACACCGCCCGGTTGATCCGCCACGCTGCCCGTAAGCAGGAGGAGATCACCCATGGACATGTCATTCACGCTACGCCCCGAAAACCGCGATTTGCTGGACCGGGTGGCCACCATGATCCGGGACGAGATCATGCCACTGGAGGAAGAATACGCCGCCGAAGTCGCCAAGGGGGATCGCTGGCAATACACTGATCGGCAGACCGAAATCCTCGAAGGGCTCAAGGCCAAGGCGAAGGCGGCGGGCCTGTGGAATTTCTGGCTGACCGATAGCGACAAGGGCTTTGGCCTGACCACGGTCGAATACGCCCATTTCGCCGAAGAAATGGGAAAAACTCCTCTTGGTGCGGAAGTGTTCAACTGCTCTGCCCCCGATACTGGCAACATGGAGGTGTTCGAGCGTTACGGCACCGACAAGATGAAGGCCGACTGGCTTGCGCCTTTGCTCGAAGGCAAAATTCGGTCCGCCTATCTGATGACGGAACCGGATGTCGCGTCCTCCGATGCCACCAACATCTCGATGTGCTGCGTCGGCGATGGTGACGAGTATGTCCTGAACGGCGAGAAATACTGGGCCAGCGGCGCAGGGGACCCGCGCTGCAAGGTTTACATTGTCATGGTTAAGACGGGTGGGGACGACCTGCCCAAACACAAGCGCCAGTCGATGATCGTTGTCCCCGCGGGGACGGAAGGTATTGAAATCCTGCGCCCGATGCTGGTCTACGGCCATGATGACGCGCCCCACGGGCACATGCATATCCGTTTCAAAGATGTCCGCGTGCCTGCCGAAAACATCCTGCTGGGTGAGGGGCGCGGCTTCGAGATTGCCCAGGGTCGCCTTGGGCCGGGCCGCATTCACCATTGCATGCGCGCCATCGGGCAGGCCGAAGCGGCTCTGGAGTTGATGTGTAAGCGCTCGTTGTCCAAGGAAGCGTTTGGCAAGCCACTCGCCCAGCTTGGTGCGAACTATGACATCATCGCCGAGTGCCGGATGGAGATCGAGATGGCCCGGCTTCTCTGCCTCAAGGCTGCGTGGATGATGGACCAGGGTGAAGCGCGGGCTGCCGCCCCGTGGATCAGCCAGATTAAGGTGGTGGCCCCCCGCGTGTCGCTCAAGGTGATTGACGAGGCGGTGCAGATGCATGGCGGGCAAGGCATCAGCCAGGATACACCCCTGGCCATCGCCTGGACCCATCAGCGTACGCTGCGTCTGGCCGACGGTCCGGACGCTGTGCACCGGCGGCAGGTCGCGCGGGCCGAGTTGAAGAAATACACGCAGCAAAAGATGTAACACCGGAAACCGACGCGGTTTCCGTCAGGTTTCCGGCGCGGAAACCGGGCAGCGTGCCAGTCTTTCGCTCAACCGGAAAACGCGTCGTTTTCCACCTGTTTTCCGCGTCGGAAAACACTTGCGTGACGCGCGCCAAGCGTCAAAGCTCGGATGTATGAAGGATCACGCGCCCTCACCCGTGCCGTTGCGCCCACCCGAAACGGTGATGCGCCTGTCGCGCATGGGACAGATGATGCCGACGCGGTTGTCCTTTCTGCGCGTTCTTGTCCGGCGTCTATGTACCGAGCGCGCATCCGTTTTGCGAAGCGTCTGGGACATGTCGCCCGATGGGTACGGGCAGGCGGTCTACTCCATCAGTCTGGGCGACCACACGTATTCTTTGGTGGCGATCTCTAGTCACCTGCCGGATGACCAGCGCAGCGACCGTGTGATCGCGACGGCCTGGGACGCGGCCTTTGTCCTTTTTGACGGTGTGCCCGGTCCCAACGACCTTGACCGGATTGCTACGCAGGCCCCCAAGCAAGAGGCGGGACGCTTCGGCCCGCGCGATCTGGTCCTGAGCCGCGCCAACAAGTCCATGCGCATGTGGGACGCGACCGTGGCCGCCTTGCAATCCGGGCAGCAGCCCGATCCCCGCATGATCCGCGACATCGGCTATCTGATGCGCACCACGGCTGTTTACGGTAACGGAAAATTCGGGATCGCCGACAGGAATCTGATTGCGGATCGACCGGGCCTCGACGGCCCGTTTGCGGCTGAGATGCTGACGGTCTATCTGATCCGTCATTTCACACTGGATCTTGTCCAGCATGTCGGGGGTGCTGCGCTAGATCCCCGATTGGCCCGCCATATTGGCATCGGAAATGCCACAGGCCTCGGGATGGCCCCATTTCTCGTCAACCACCCCGTTCTGCTTCATAATTGGATGCAGGCACGCGAGACGGCTCTGGCCCGTGTGATTGGGCGAGCCGCTATCACAGATGAACAGATAAATCGCCTGCAGGACTTGGCGCGCCGCGCCCGCGCGCATTTGGCGGACTGGCATGTCCCGGCAGAGGAGCACAACGCGGTCCTGCGCCACCTTGAGGCGGACTGGGATCGTTTTTTAGACCACTTCGATGCGCCTGCGTCCTTCGCCTCACTCTGGCACGCAGCGCAGAGCGAAACGGCCAGTCTACAAGAACTACTGGCCGCCTTGCTGCTTGAGGTATGCCCGGAAGATGTCGATGATCTTGCCGCTGATATGGGCGATCCCTTTGGTGCGCTCGTGGCACCCTTCCGAGATACGGACGCAGTGAAAGCTGCGATTTCGAGCGACTGGGCCTGGGCGCTCGGGCTTGACTACAGTGCAGCCGAGCATTGCGGCCGCTTCTGGTATGTGAGTGCGGCCAAGCTTGAACCGCGCCTCGGGGACCGCTTCACCGAGCCGGGGGCGGAGCTCGAAAGCCCGCTTGATACCGCGCGCCGCGTTGCAAAGCTGTATGCGGACTTGCCGGAGCAATCGGAGCCGGTTTCTGCGTTCACCGCGACGCACCCTGAACACGTACATGCCATCGCCCGTGTGGCCTTGCTCGCCTGCTATCCCTATGCCGAAATTCGCGACAATCTGATCGCTGCGACCTGTCGCCCCATTGATATGTTGCGCTGCAAGCTCAGCTTCTTTGGTGCGACAAAGTTTGATCCAAAGTCCGACCTGTGGACACGCATCACGCTGGCACAGGGCGCACCTTTGGCAAATGAACTGCGTCCCGAGATGGATGATTGGTGGCTGCCGGTGATGGAGCGATGAGCATGTCATGGACCGAAGTGCAGAACCTGGGTGTGAAAGCGGCCAGCGGGGCCGGTGTGCCGGCCGCACAGGCACTGGCCTTTGGCGCGATGGTCGCGCGTCACGTGGCCGATGACGGCCCGCAGGGGGCCGTCGCGGCCGCGCTATCGGAACCGGACCGGATCGTGGGGCTGGCCCACAAGGTTGAAACCATTGTCGAAGCGGCCTCGATCTCGTCCAAGCCGGTCCTCACCAAGGAAGAAGATGCAGGCACGCGCGCCATGCTGGTCAGTTGGATCACCGGGCTGCCCTGTAAGTCCGAGCTTGAGGTCGCAGGAGCCAAGCTGCGCATCAACCTGTCGCTGACAGAGCCCAGCACACGCGGGCGGCCAGAGCGCTTGCATCTTGAACCATCTCTCGCCGCTTTGATGACCGAACTGGCGGCCAACACCTACGTTCCCGACAGTGAGGCGTCGCGTTCAGGCGGTGCCGGTGCTGGCTTGATGGAGCTGGACTGACGCCCCAAAAGGGTCATCAGGATAGCCAACACCTGCCAGATATAGTCCCTCTGGCGGACAAACCGGCCCACAGGCCGCGCGCTCGCAGGCTTCCAGCGCATGCTTTACGTCGTCCGGCGCCCACGCTCCTGCGCCAACACGCTCCAACGTGCCCACAAAACTGCGCACCTGGTTGTGTAGGAAGGATCGGGCGCGGACATCGAAATGCACCTCCGGACCGTGCGGGCCGTCAACGCGGGTCACATCCAGCCGGTCGAGCGTTTTCAGTGGGCTATCGGCCTGGCAGATCGACGACCGAAAGGTGGTAAAATCGTGCCGCCCGATCAGGTGATTGGCCCCCGCCTGCATGGCCGCGACATCCAGCGCGTTGTTGACCCGCCAGACAA
The DNA here is from genome assembly GCF_000814025.1 of Tateyamaria sp. ANG-S1. Lineage (GTDB taxonomy): Bacteria > Pseudomonadota > Alphaproteobacteria > Rhodobacterales > Rhodobacteraceae > Tateyamaria. The sequence goes on from NZ_JWLL01000004.1 coordinate 204,984, forward strand.
GCCCGTTGAGATGCGTGGCGGGCGCCCGGCGCATCAGGATGCGGAACAGATACCGCCGTTCCGCCGCCGAAAACCGTGCATGCCAGTCATCGGGGACATGGGCGCAGTCCACGATGGCCACGGGGTTTGGCTTCAGATGATGGTTCAGCGCTTCGGACAGCCGAAACGGGTCCCAATCCTTTGCCATGTCGCAATGTGCCACCTGTGCCAGCCCGTGCACCCCTGCATCGGTGCGCCCTGCGGCCGCGATAGTGTGCGCGCGGGGCTCCAGCTTGGCAAGGGCGGCCTCGATGGCGCCCTGAACGGAAGGCTGATCCGCCTGCCGCTGCCACCCGGCAAAGGGACCACCGTGATATTCGACTTTCAGGGCATAGCGCGGCATGGCGACCGACCTAGCCCCAAACGCCGTGCCCTGCAACGGCGCGCCGGCGGTCCTTCCTTCCCTGTTTCAAAAAATCCCCGCCGGAGGCTCCCGCAGGTGCCACCCACGCAACGCCTGTCTGGCAGGACAGCGCACAACACCCTACATATGGGCGCAAGGAACGAAGGGATGCTACGTGGTTCTGACGACGATCGCCGATGGGGTGCGGGATGTGGCCCAGGGCATTTACGACACCGGGGCGGACCTTTTTGGTGACACGACCATCCGGCTGGGGGTCACTGGGCTGGCTCGGTCGGGCAAGACGGTGTTCATCACGTCCTTGGTCGCCAACCTGCTGGATCAGGGGCGCATGCCACACCTTCTGGCGGCAAGCGAGGGGCGCATTATCGCCTCTTACCTGCAGCCCCAGCCCGACGACACGGTACCGCGCTTTGACTACGAAACATATATGGGCGCGCTGACCGGTCACCCGCCGCAATGGCCCGACAGCACGCGCGCCGTCAGCGAGTTGCGTGTGTCGCTCAAGGTCAAGCCGAACGGGCTGCTGGCAGGGCTTCAGGGGCCGCGCACGGTGCATCTGGATATCATCGACTATCCGGGCGAGTGGCTTTTGGATCTGGGTCTTCTGGATCAAAGCTATGACGAATGGTCTTCCGCCACCCTTGCGCGTCTTGAAACACGCGTCAGCGCGCAACACTTTCGCGCAGCCCTTGCAGAGGTTGATGGCGCCGCGCGCTTGGATGAGCCGCAGGCCAAGACATTGGCCGCGACCTTCACCGCCTACCTGCACGCCGCACGGGCTGCCAGATACTACGACTGCACGCCGGGCCGCTTCCTGTTGCCGGGCGACCTTGCGGGCTCACCTGTTCTGACCTTTGCGCCTCTCCCGCCCGGAGATGCGCCACGTCGGTCACTGCGACGCGAGATGGCGCGGCGATATGAAGCCTACAAGGCGCAGGTCGTCCGTCCTTTCTTTCGTGATCACTTCGCCCGCATCGACCGGCAACTGGTGCTGGTCGATGCCCTTGGTGCGATCCACAACGGACCCGCCGCGGTCGAGGATATGCGCGCTGCGATGTCCGAAATCCTGTCGGCCTTCCGCCCTGGCCGCAATGCGTTCCTGAGCCAGATCTTCCGCGGCAAGCGCGTGGAAAAGATCCTGTTCGCCGCGACCAAGGCAGATCACGTGCATCACTCCCAACACGCGCAGCTGACCGGCATCATGGAGGCCCTCACGCGCGAGGCCCGCGACCGTGCCCGCTTTGCCGGGGCGGACACACAGGCGCTGTCTATCGCCGCGCTGCGCGCCACAACCGAAGAAACGGTGCAGCATGGCGGCGCGCCGCTCGACGTGGTGCGCGGCACGCTGCTAGAGACGGGCAAGCAGGCGGCCTTCTACCCCGGCGCACTGCCTGATGATCCGTCGCACATCCTGTCACCTGCAGCGAACGGCGCGCAGGACTGGCTGAGCGGTGACTACGAGGTCATGCGCTTTGCCCCGGCGGCCATGACCCTGCGCCCCGGCGACGGCCCGCCCCACATCCGGCTCGACCGCGCCGCGCAGTTCCTGTTCGGGGACAAGCTGTGACCCATCTGCGCCCCGCCCAACCCACCGATGCAGGCGCCGTGGGTGCGATCCTGTCGGGTTTCATCGACTGCACCGCTTGGATGCCCCGCATCCACACGCGGGCGGAAGATCTGTCCTTTGCCGGGCACATGATCGAACGCGGCTGGGTGACTGTGGCCGAGCAAAGCGGGCAAATCTGCGCCTTTTCCGCGCGAAATGGTGCGGATGTGCACGCGCTTTATGTCGATGCAGGGGCGCAAGGGCAGGGGATTGGCGCAGACCTTCTGGCCGAAATGCAGGCCGCCAGTGACCACCTGACCCTCTGGACATTTGAGACAAACACGGGCGCACAGCGCTTCTACCTGCGCCATGGCTTTGTCGAGGTTGAGCGTACGGACGGTGTCCGCAACGACGAAGGCCTGCCCGACATACGATATGACTGGTACAAGGAGGGTGCGTGATGGCCAAGGGCCCCGTCCTGATCGAGATTGAGGATGAACCGGCACCAAAAGTGGCCGATGCACCGCCCGTGCCCGACACTGTGCCGCTGGTTGCACCACGAGGGGAGGCCATGCAAATGGCAGCCCGCGTCGCTGCGCGCAAACCCTCAAGGCTTGGCAGGCTGTTCTGGGGGCTTGGAGGCGCGCTGCTGACAGCGGTACTCAGTGCAGCCGCCTGGGACTTCGTGACAGGCTGGATCGCACGCGCGCCCCTGGTCGGATGGGCGTTCTCCGGGCTGATGGCAGCCTTTGTGCTGACGCTGCTGATTGTTGCCTTGCGCGAACTTGCGGCCCTGCGGCGTCTGACCCGGCTTGACGGTCTGCGCCACGATGCGGCGCAAGCGCTGGAACAGAACGATCTGCCCGCCGCGCGGGCGGTGGTGGACCGGCTCGACGCGCTCTACCGTGCGCGTCCGGAAGCGGAATGGGGCCGCGCGCGCCTTGCGGAGCTGCGCGGTGACCAGATGGATGCCGAGGGTCTGCTGGCCCTGGCCGAAGACACGCTTGTAGGTCCGCTGGACCGAGCCGCAGAGCGCGAGGTGGAAGCCGCCGCCCGACAGGTCGCAACCGTGACCGCACTGGTCCCCTTGGCGCTGGCCGATGTCGTCGTCGCCCTCACCGCCAACCTGCGCATGATCCGCCGCATTGCCGAGGTCTATGGCGGGCGCGGGGGTGTCGTGGGCAGTTGGCGTCTGACCCGCGCGGTGATGGCACATCTGGTTGCAACCGGTGCTGTGGCTGTGGGCGACGACATGCTGGAGCCGGTGCTGGGCGGCTCCATCCTCGGCAAGCTATCACGTCGCTTCGGCGAGGGGCTGGTCAATGGCGCGCTCACCGCCCGTGTCGGTGTGGCCGCCATCGAAGTCTGCCGCCCGCTCGCCTTTCAAGCCGGTGAACGCCCCAAGGCACGTCGTCTGGTGAAACAGGCGCTGAGCGGCCTATTTCAGACGCAACGCAGCACCTGACAGGAGTAAGCCATGGAGACCTTTGCCCCGGACCTTGCGACAATGGTGCGGACCCCGCTGACGGATGAACATGTCGCCGCCATGCGCCGTGTTGGCACGCTGGTCGATGTGAAAGCAGGCGAATACTTCCAGCGCGCCGGGGAGCGGATCGACACCTTCCACTATCTCTTGTCGGGCGAGACTGAGGCGGTGAACTCCCAGACCGGTAAGCGCTATGGCAATGCAACGCTCGGGCCCGGCCAGTTCTTTGGCGAGTTGGCTTTTCTGAACGGGGGCCATGCCTTCATGGGCGCGCGGGCTGTGCAGGACACGCAGCTTTTGTGCGTCGCGCGCGAGGATATGTTCAAGCTGATGGCCGACATGCCCGAAATGTCCGACATCATCATAACGGTGTTTGCCGCGCGCCGCCGCCGCATGCTGGATTTGTCCGAGGGTGGCCTGACCCTCATAGGGGGCGAGGTCGACCGCGATGTCCGTCGGATCGCCAGCTTCGCCTCCCGCAATCGCATCCCTTTCGTCGAGGTCGAGATCGACAGCGCCGAGGGCAATGACCTTGCCAGCCAGTGCAGCATCAACCGCACCCATCCGGCGGTGGTCTTTGCCAAGCACCAGGTGATCGACCCGCCCACGCCGCGCGGAGTGGCGCGGACGCTCGGCCTCGACATGACGCTGCGCAAGGAAGACGTCTATGACGTGGCCATCGTCGGCGGCGGACCTGCCGGTGTGGCAGCGGGCGTCTATGCCGGGGCCGAAGGGCTGTGCGCTGTCGTGCTCGAAGACCTCGCCATTGGCGGGCAGGCGGGCACGTCAAGCCGGATCGAGAACTACATGGGTTTTCCCACCGGCATCTCCGGCGGTGACCTCGTCGGGCGGGGCGAAGTACAGGCGATGAAGTTCGGCACGCGCTTTGCCGTCCCGGTCCGCGCCACGGAACTGATGCAATGCGAAAAACACCTCTTTCACATCAAACTCGACAACGACGACTGGGTGTCGGCCAAGGCGCTGATCGTCGCCACCGGCGTGCAATACCGCCGCTTGCCGCTCGACCGGCTGGAAGAGCTTGAGGGCAGCGGGGTTTACTATGCCGCCACGGATGTCGAGGCACGCTATTGCAAGGACACCGAAGTGGCCGTGATCGGCGGTGGCAACTCGGCCGGGCAGGCGGCCATGTTTCTGGCGCGCAGTGCCAAGCATGTGCACGTGCTGGTGCGCGGCGAAAGCCTGGCCGCGTCCATGTCCGACTACCTGTTACAGCGGCTCGAAAGCCATCCCCGGATCACCATTCACATCTGCACCGAAGTCAAGGAACTGCATGGTGAGGATCGGCTCGACGCGATCACCGTTCGCGATCGGCGTGGCGCACAAGACTGGCGGCTGAACACCAAGGCGCTCTTTGTCATGGTGGGGGCTGCGCCCAACACCAAATGGTTGTCCGGCCTGGTGGAGCTGGACGACAGGGGGTTTGTGAAAACCGGGCCCGACGTCGGTGCCGCCAGCGGATATGAAACTTCGCGCCCCGGCGTCTTTGCCGTAGGTGACGTGCGCGCAGGCTCTGTGAAGCGCGTGGCAAGTGCCGTCGGCGAAGGGTCCGTGGTCATGTCGGCCGTCTGGGCGCATATCGCGGACCGCTAGACCCTACGCATTGGGTATTGACCAGCGATCTGCAAAGGTCCGGAAAACCGTGCCTTTTTCCGGGCGTTCGGGTGATCTAACCTGACCTCCACCGGTGTTGGAGGGTGCAGATGGAAGGTTTGCTGATGCTGGCGGGGCTTGTGATCCTCGCCATTCCCGTCGCGGTCATCTATCTGCTGATCGCCGTATCGGGCCTGCGCAGTCGCATTGCCGAGCTGGAAGGGCAGCTGCGCCAAGCGCGCGATGTCCCGCCTGCCGCGCGCGCGAATGACGCTAAGGTCGAAAAGGATGCGGTCCCCGATACCCCGTGGGAACAGGCCAAGACGACAGAGGCCCCGCCGCTCCCCCCGCTTGCCGAAACGGCGGCGACGCGTGTTATCGCGCAGCGCAAAGCGGAAGCGGAAGCGGAGAATGCGGCAGACGGCGCGACCCCCGACACGCCCGCACCCCGGACCGAGCCACCGGAGCCGACACCCCTGATGCGGTTCGGCACATGGATTGTGGCAAACTGGTTCTATGCCGTTTCCGCCCTCTCTCTGGCGCTCGCGGGCTTGTTTCTGGTCCAGTATGGCATCGAAAACGACCTGTTCCCGCCCACGGCCCGCGTTCTAGCGGCCCTCGGCTTCGGCGGCGCCCTGATCTCAGGTGGGGAGGTGATCCGCCGCCGGTACGGCGACGGTGTGGATACCGCGACGGCCTACATCCCGTCGGTCTTTTCCGGGGCAGGTCTCGTGTCCCTGTTCGGCGGCATCGCAGCGGCGCGGCTGCTCTATGAGTTGATCGGGGTCGAGGTCGCGTTTGCAGGGATGGCAGCGGTCGGTCTATTGGGTGTTGGGCTTGGGTGGCTTTATGGCCCCTTGCTTGCGGCGGTCGGCGTTGTGGGCGCGTTTGTGGCGCCTATGTTCGTCGGCAGCACCGTGCCGCCGACACCTTGGCTCTTTGTCTACTTCGGTATCATCACGGCCGTGGGGCTGGGCATCGACACGATCCGGCGCTGGGCCTGGGTGTCCATTCTGAGCGTCGCGCTGGGGCTGGTCATGGGGTGGCTGACGGTCCTGGGCGGGGAGGTGGATCTGTCTCTGGGCTTTCAAGCCTATGTGGCGGTGCTGGCTGTCCTGTCGATCCTTATCCCCGCGCGGTCGTTCCAGCCCGATCACGGCGGCGTGCTGGTCCATGTCTTCCTGCGGGGTGGCAACGGAGAAAAGCCCGCTTTTCCAACCTGGCTCGCACTGGGCGCGGTTGCTGCGGCCTCGGCCTCCATCGCATGGCCCGCCGCATCGGCTTCGATCCAGTGGAGCGCTGCCGCAGGAACCGAGCCGTTCTGGATGGCGCTGGTCAGCCTCGTGATCCTGTCTGTCGCCCTCATCTACTGGTCGGTCACAGCCCCAGCGTTGCAGGACATCGCCCTGCTGCCGGTGGCCGCGGTGCTTGCCATTGTCGCCCGAGAAGGGGGCGAGATGGGGCCAGTGTGGACAGCCTTTGCCGACACATACGCCACAAACCCCGAAGCAGATTTTCCATGGGCGGTGAGCATGCTGTGGGCGGTTGGACTGTTGCTGACCGGGGCGATGGCGATGCGCGCCTTGCGTCCGGGCGAAGGCCTGATGTCGGGGCTGTCGGCCGCGCTGACAGCACCGGTGATGGCAATCGCGCTGGAGGTCACATGGCGTCCCGCTCTAACAATCGGGGCATATCCATGGGCACTGCACGCCATCGTGCTCGCCGCTTTCATGGTCAGCCTCGCGTTGCGTTTTGCGCGCTCGGATGCCCCGGACCGTCTGCGCGCGTCGCTTTTTGTGCTATCGGCGCTGGCGTCCATCACGTTTGCGCTCGTGCTGATTCTGTCGCTGGCTGCCCTGACGGTTGCCCTTGCGATGACGGTTCTGGTGGCGGCCTGGCTCGACCGGCAATTCAAGCTGCCGCTCATGCAGGTTTTCATTGCTGTCGGCGTGGCCGCGGTCGGTGTGCGTTTGGTCGGCGATCCGGGTCTCGAATGGGCCCTCGACGCACCATTGTGGGAGATGTTGCTGGCCTATGCGGGATCACTGGCCACCTTTGTCGCTGCCCTTGTTCTGCTGCGTGGGCTTGAGCGCAAGACCGCACGGATCATGCTGGACACGGCGGGGTGGTCGACGGCGGGTACGACGGTGTCGCTGCTGCTGATCCGCTTCCTCGATCACGTCCTGCCGGGAAGCAATACCGACACGCATTGGGCGATGGGTCTGTTTGCCGTGATCTGGCTGAGCCTGATGCTTGTCCAGCTTTTGCGGATCGAGAACCTGGGCGGCATCCTGGCCTGGGTCCGCGCCGGACTGGCGCTGGCCTTTGGGTTGATTGGTTGCGGCGCACTGGGTTTGGGCTTGACGGTCTTTTCTCCGCTTCTGAGCAGTTGGGGTGGTGACGTTGCCGGTCTGCCCGTGTTGAACACGTTGATCCCGGCATATCTCTTTCCCGCCCTGCTTCTCGGCTTCGGTGCATGGCGTCTGCGGCACCGGATACTGCGCTGGGGTTTCGGAGCCGCGGCTGTTGGTCTGGCGGTCGTCTGGGTCTTCGCGACCATCCGCCATCTATGGCAGGGGCCTGCGTCGATGGAGCTGTCGAGGAGCTATCTGCAGCCGGAGCTCTATAGCTACACTGTCGCCATCCTGCTGACCGGCGCTGTCCTGTTCTACCAGTCGCTGGCACGGAATGCGTCGGGTTTGCGCCGGGCGGGGCTGGCCGTGATCGGGCTTGCTGTGGCCAAGGTGTTCCTGATCGACATCTCTGGTTTGGATGGGCTCGTCCGCGTCCTGTCGCTGGTTGTGCTGGGCCTGTCGCTGGCGGCACTTGCCTGGCTCAACCGCTGGGCGCAGACGCGGCATATGCAGAATTGAGCGCGCAAAGCGCGCATGTGATGTTTTGCGCCCACCTCTGGTGGGCGCGATGTGCGAGGCGCTGCCTCGCGCTCCGGGATTTTTTTGAAACAGGGAAGGGGGACTTGTGAGCGTTGTGTCCTCTGCCTATAAGGCGTTTCATGATGCACACCGGCCTCATTCAGCGAATTACATCCCCGGCGCTCTGACCTGACCGACGAGCCGCCGGGATCATAGGTGCTTGAGCCATCGCACCGAACCGCTATACCCCAACTGACCGATTTTCCGAGGACACGAGCCATGTGTGCCGACACGCCTGATTACAAAGACACCCTGAATCTGCCGAAGACCGACTTTCCCATGCGCGCGGGCCTGCCCAAGCGGGAGCCCGGATGGCTTGAGCGTTGGGCGCGCATCGGGGTGTATGACCGTTTGCGGGAAAAGGAGGGCAGGGAGCCTTTTACTCTCCACGATGGTCCTCCCTACGCCAACGGCCATCTGCATATCGGCCACGCGCTGAACAAGACGATCAAGGACATGATCGTCCGCTCGCACCAGATGATGGGCCGCGATGCGCGCTATATCCCTGGCTGGGATTGCCATGGCCTGCCCATCGAGTGGAAGATCGAGGAGCAGTACCGCAAGAAGGGCCGCGACAAGGACCAGGTGCCGATCAACGAGTTTCGCGCCGAGTGCCGGGACTTTGCCGCCGGATGGGTCGACATCCAGCGCGAGGAATTCAAGCGTCTGGGTATCACCGGCAACTGGGATCAGCCCTACCTGACCATGGATTTCCATGCGGAACGGGTGATTGCCGAAGAATTCATGAAGTTTCTCATGAACGGCACACTCTATCAGGGCTCGAAACCTGTGATGTGGTCGCCGGTGGAACAGACCGCGCTGGCCGAGGCGGAAGTTGAGTACCACGACAAGGACAGCTTCACCATCTGGGTGAAGTTCCGCGTGGCTGAATACCAGGCCCCTGACCTTGCGCTGGCCGGTGAAGAGATGGGGGGCGGCGAAGCCACTGCCATTTTTGAGGCTGGACAGAAGGCCACGACCGATTTCGAAGGCGCCTATGTGGTGATCTGGACCACCACGCCCTGGACCATGCCGTCCAACAAGGCGGTCGTGTTTGGGCCTGACATTTCCTATGGTCTCTACGAAGTGACTGGACGACCGGAAGAATGCTGGGCGCGCATCGGCGACCGCTACATCCTGGCTGACAACCTGGCGGCCGACGTGCTGGGTCGCGCGCGGCTCGATGACACGATGTACCGCCGTCTGCGGGACGTCACGCCTGCGCAGCTTGCGAACATGACGCTGACCCACCCGCTGAAAGGCGCCGAAGACGCGAACGGCGAATGGGACGACACCCGCGACTTCCGTGCTGCGGACTTCGTCACCGACACCGAAGGCACCGGGTTTGTCCATTGCGCGCCCTCCCACGGGATGGAAGAATATGACCTCTACCGTGAGCTGGGCATGCTCGAACAGGTCATCACCTACAACGTGAACCCCGACGGGCGCTTCCGCGATGACCTGCCGTTCTTTGGCGGCAAGGCCATCCTGAAACCCAACGGGAAAGAGGGGAACGCCAACGCCGCCGTTATCGACAAGCTGGCCGAGGTGGGCGGGCTGCTTGCCCGTGGCAAGATCAAGCACAGCTATCCGCATTCTTGGCGGTCTAAGGCGCCCGTGATCTATCGCAACACGCCGCAATGGTTTGCTGCCATCGACAAAGCTGTGGGCGATGGGCAGGACACGCACGGCACCACCATCCGTGAACGTGCGTTAACTGAGATTGACAACGTGAACTGGGTGCCGCGTTCTGGCCGCAACCGTCTGCATTCGATGATGGAGGCGCGCCCCGACTGGGTGCTGTCGCGCCAACGCGCCTGGGGCGTGCCGCTGACCTGCTTTACGAAGAACGGGGCGCTGCCCACGGACGAAGACTTCCTGCTCAGGAACGAAGAGGTCAACGCACGCATCGTAGAGGCGTTCGAGGCCGAGGGCGCCGATGCCTGGTATGCCGATGGCGCCAAGGAACGTTTCCTTGGCAACCTCGTGAACCCAGATGAATACGAACAGGTCACCGACATTCTCGACGTGTGGTTCGACTCCGGCTCCACCCATGCCTTCGTCCTGCGCGACCGCGCGGATGGCACCGATGACGGCGTGGCCGACGTCTACATGGAAGGCACGGACCAGCACCGCGGCTGGTTCCACTCCTCGCTCTTGCAATCGGTCGGCACCACGGGCCGCGCGCCCTACCGAAACGTGGTCACCCACGGCATGACGCTCGATGAAAAGGGCCTCAAGATGTCCAAATCCATCGGGAACACGATCGTGCCCGAGGAGGTCGTCAAGCAATACGGCGCCGACATACTGCGGCTCTGGGTGGCACAAACGGATTACACCGCAGACCAGCGGATCGGGCCTGAAATCCTGAAAGGGGTTGCAGACAGCTATCGCCGCCTGCGTAACACGATGCGGTTTATGCTGGGGTCACTATCGGACTTTACAGACGCCGACCGCACCGACCCGGTAGACATGCCGGAGCTTGAACGCTGGGTGCTGCACCGCCTGTCCGAACTGGATGAGGTCGTGCGCGAGGGCTACCAGAAGTTCGACTTTCAGCGCGTGTTCTCGGTCGTCTTCACCTTCGCCACTGTGGACCTGTCGGCCTTCTACTTCGACATCCGCAAGGACGCGCTCTATTGCGATGGCGACACGCTGGAACGGCGCTCGGCGCGCACCGTGCTCGACCTGCTCTACCACCGGCTGACCACCTGGCTGGCACCGATCCTCGTCTTCACGATGGAGGAGGTGTGGCTGGAGCGTTACCCGGGCGACGACAGTTCGGTCCACCTGATGGACATTCCGGAGACGCCCACGGCGTGGCGCAACGATGCACTGGCCGCGAAATGGGCGGGCATCCGCAGCGCCCGGCGCGCTGTAACTGCGGCGCTCGAAATTCAGCGGACGGACAAGGTCATCGGCGCGTCGCTCGAAGCGGCTCCGGTCGTACATGTCGAAGACGCCGACCTCGCCGCCGCTCTTCAGGATCTGCCATTCGCCGACATTTGCATCACCTCGCAGATCAAAGTGACCACCGATCCGGCTCCGGCGGAAGCGTTCCGTATGCCGGAAGCGGAAGGCGTCGGCGTTGTCTTTGAAAAAGCAGAAGGCACCAAATGCGCCCGCTGTTGGAAGGTGCTGCCAGATGTGGGGCTGCATGCCCATCCCGACGTCTGCGGGCGCTGCAACACGGCGCTGGGCTAGGCGGAGGACACCTCCGCCTTACATGGCGCAAGATGGCGAATGATGCGCAGATCGGGGCAGCAATCCTCAATGCAGTCTACGAACGCGGGGCGGGCAAGACTATTTGCCCCTCCGAAGTAGCCCGCGCGCTTACCGACGATTGGCGTCCGCTGATGCCTGACGTGCGTCGTGTTGCACAAACGCTGGCCGACGACGGCAACATTGCGATCACGCAAAAGGGCAACCCGGTCAATGCTTTGACAGCCCGCGGCCCAATTCGCCTCGGTCTGCCCGTTTCTTCTGACTGAAAATACGACGGGGGGAGGCGCATCGCGCCGGGGGCTGTGCCCCCTAAACTATGTCGTCGGCGTCAGCCGGCCGCTGGATCAGTAAAAACTCTGCGGATCAATATCCACGGCCAGACGCAGATCACCCTTCAGGCGCAGCTGACCGACCCACTGCGCAATGGCACCCTGTAGTGCGACACCCTTGCCCGCCTTCACCAAGAGCCGCACGCGATGCCGCCCGCGAATGCGTGCAATCGGGGCAGGGGCCGGGCCAAAGACCTGCGCACCCACCCGCTGCAACGCGCCCGCATTCCGCGCTAACGCGTTGGCTGCATCAAACACCTGCGCCACATCCGGGCCGCTCAGGATGATGCCTGCCATCCGGCCATAGGGCGGTACACCTGCGGCCTCGCGCTGTGCGGCCTCGGCCCGCCAGAAGCCTTCCTCGTCCCCTGCCAGAATGGCACGAATGACCGGATGCTCCGGCTGATAGGTTTGCAACATCGCCGTGCCCGGCTTCTCCGCTCGGCCCGCACGCCCCGCCACCTGGCGCATCAACTGAAATGTCCGCTCGGCGGCGCGCAAATCCGACCCCTGCAACCCGAGGTCGGCGTCGATGACGCCAACGAGGGTCAGGTTGGGAAAATTGTGCCCCTTCGCCACAAGCTGCGTGCCGATGATCACGTCGGCCCCACCTTCGGCAATCTGCTCAATCTCGGCTTTCAAAGCCCGGGCCGAGCCATACATGTCCGAACTCAGCACCGCCACGCGGGCATCGGGGAACAACTCCACTGCCTCCTCGCCCAACCGTTCCACACCGGGGCCCACAGGCGCCATCCGGTCCTCTGCCTCGCAGGACGGACAGACCGTCGGCATCGGCTTCGTCTCACCGCACTGATGGCACATCAACCGCTTCAGGAACCGGTGCTCAACCATCCGCGCATCGCACTGGTCACACCCAACCTGATGCCCGCAGGCCCGACACAGGGTGATCGGAGCATAGCCGCGACGGTTCAAAAACAGCATCGCCTGCTCGCCCGCCTCCAGCCGCGCCTCCACCGCGCGCTTCAACTCCTCCGACACCCAGCGGTTCGATTGTAACTTCTCCGCCCGCATGTCGATGGTGCGCATGGTCGGCATCACGGCAGGACCAAACCGCGCCTCCAGATCGAGGCGCGTGTACTTCCCGCTTTCCGCATTGGCCCACGATTCCAACGACGGGGTGGCCGAGGCCAGAACCACCTGCGCCCCCAGCATCGACGCCCGCAACACCGCCATGTCCCGCGCGTTATACAGAACCCCGTCCTCCTGCTTGTAGGAGGTGTCGTGTTCCTCATCGACCACGATCAGGCCGAGGTTCTGATAGGGCAGAAACAGTGCTGACCGCGCCCCTATTACAAGCTGCGCCTGACCCTGACCAACCATCTTCCAGATGCGCCGCCGCTCGGTCATGGTGGCCCCGGAATGCCATTCGGCAGGACGCGCGCCAAATCGTTCCTCTACCCGCTTCAGAAACTCTGCGGTCAGCGCAATTTCCGGCAATAAAACAAGTGCTTGTCGCCCGGCTTTCAGGCAAGCGGCGACGGCCTCCAGATACACCTCGGTCTTGCCCGACCCGGTCACACCGCGCAGCAGGGTCGTGCCATACGCGCCCGACTGCACCGCCTGCGCAATGTGCCCCGCCGCACGCGCCTGATCCTCGGTCAACGCTTTGCCCGGGCGCGACGGGTCCATCGGCGGAAAGGGCAGATCGCGCGGGCTGTCTTCCTCGGCCACAGCTCCCTGTTTCACCAACCCCTTGATGACTGATGATGTCACGCCAGACAGTTCAGCCAGCTCCTTAAGCGTGAACGACAAGTCACCGTACTCACTCAGAAAGTCCAGCACGCGTCGGCGTGCGTCTGTCATCCGGTCCGGCTCATCCGGTCCACGCCGGTACACCTTTCGCATCGACGGTGGATCACCTAATCCCGGTGCACGGGTGGCGAGCCGCAGCATCGCAGGCATCGGCGTCAACGTATAGGCGGCCGCCTTTTCCAAGAACGCGCGCATCTCGTCCCGCATGGGGGCCGCATCCAGCACCCGCAGCACCGACCGCACCTTGGCGTAATCGTAGTCACCCTTGCCCGGTCTCCAAACGACACCTAGCACCTTGCGCGGGCCAAGTGGCACCTCGACAAATGCGCCCAGATGGCACCCACCCTCGGGTGCCTTGTAGTCCAGCGCCCGGTCGAGCGGCTGCGTCGTGAGCACGGCGACCAACATGCCTTCGTCATAAAATGACGGCATCATGTTAGCGCCAACATATGAGGGGTTCAGTCTTCACCTGCCATGAGGTAAAGGCAAGTCAAGCAAACGCCAAGCCATCAAGAGAGGCCGCACATGAAATTCTTCGTAGACTCAGCCGAGATTGACGCCATCGCCGAACTCAACGATCTGGGGATGGTTGACGGCGTCACCACCAACCCATCGCTGATCCTGAAATCGGGCCGCGACATCCTCGAGGTGACCAAGGAAATCTGTGATCTGGTCGACGGCCCCGTCAGCGCCGAAGTGGTCGCGCTTGAGGCTGATGCCATGATCGCCGAGGGCCGCAAACTGGCCGAGATCGCCGACAACATCACCGTCAAACTGCCGCTGACATGGGACGGGCTCAAAGCCTGCAAGGTGCTGTCGGGCGAGGGCAAGATGGTCAACGTCACACTTTGTTTCTCCGCCAACCAGGCGCTGCTTGCTGCCAAGGCGGGCGCGTCCTTCATCTCGCCCTTCATCGGGCGTCTCGATGACATGCATATCGACGGTCTGGAACTGATCGAAGACATCCGCACCATCTACGACAATTACGGGTTCGAGACGGAGATCCTCGCCGCCTCAATCCGGTCGGTGAACCACATCCAAGACTGTGCGAAGATCGGTGCCGACGTCATCACCTCGCCGCCCGATGTGATCAAGAAGCTCGCCGGGCACCCGCTGACGGACAAGGGCCTTGATGCTTTTATGAAAGACTGGGCCAAGACGGGACAGAAAATCCTGTAAATCAGGGCTTTCCGGCCCGCCTTAGCAACACACGAAGCGCAACCGGCCCCAGCGGAAAAATCCGGGGCACAGGTCCGTGAGCAGTGGCTTCGGATACCATATTCATGGGCCGCATATGACAGGGCGGGCAGGGCCGTTCACGGGGAAGTTGCAGGCGCGCTTCCCCGGTCGTAGCGTCACTTTGGAGCGGTCCAGCAACAACACGCCTGCATCCGGACAATTATTCCAAGTTCGGGGCAGATTTCGCGAATCGCCTGTGATATAAATTCTGTTAAGACCAAAAACAGGTACGGTATGAGCAGCCAGCCCAAGATTGACGACGCCTTGCGTGAGGCGATTATTTCCCGACCCGATGTCATTTTAGACGACAAGGATTTGATGCACGCCCTCATCGCAGCGAACGAGCGCGCGATGGGAGGCAATATCGTGGACCTGCGCGGCCTCGCCATGGAACGGCTAGAGGCGCGGCTGGACCGGCTCGAGGACACCCACCGCTCGGTTATCGCCGCGGCCTATGAAAACCTCGCAGGCACAAACCAGATTCACCGCGCCATTCTGCGCATGCTCGACCCCATGGAGTTCGAGGCATTCCTGCGCGACTTGGGCGGCGAAGTGGCCGAAATACTGCGCGTCGATGCGGTCAAACTGGTGCTGGAGTCGGTGCAAAACGACAAGGACCCCGCCTTGCAGCGTTTGGGCGGCGTGCTAAGCGTGGCCGAGCCCGGCTTCATCGACACCTACCTGACCGACGGGCGTGGGGGCAATGTCCGGCAGGTCACCCTGCGCCAGTTGCAAGATGCCGACCCGGAAATCTACGGCGACGATGCCACCTGGATCCGGTCCGAGGCGTGCCTTAAGCTCGACTTCGGCGACGGCCGTCTGCCGGGCCTTCTGGTCATGGGCGCCGAAGACCCGCACATGTTTGGCCCGCAACAGGGCACCGACCTGCTGTCCTTCTTCACAGGTGTCTTCGAACGCGCGATGCGGCGCTGGCTGGGATGAGCCTTATTTCCCCCGCCGCCCGCGACGCGCTGGAGAACTTTCTGGCGCACGAGCGCGCGATCAAGGGGGCGGCGGACAACACGATCACCGCCTATGGCCGCGACATCACCGAATTCCTGGCCTTCATGACCGAACACTCCGGGCAGACGCAGGGCCTCGGCGCGCTGGCAAGGATCGACACACGCGACATGCGGTCCTGGATGGCCCGCACGCGGGCAGGGGGCGTCAGCGCCCGCTCGCTGGCGCGCAAGCTGTCGGCGGTCAAAGCGTTCTATAAATGGCTCTCGGGTCGCGAAGGGTTCGAGCCCACCGCCGTCCTCAGCACCCGAGCGCCCAAGTTCAACAAGAAACTGCCGCGCCCGCTCGATGAAAGTGCGGCACGCGAACTTCTCGACATCGCCCCCCTGCAATCCGACAAACCCTGGATCGGCCTGCGCGACACAGCCGTCCTCACACTGCTCTGGGGCTGCGGCCTGCGCATTTCAGAAGCGTTGTCGCTGACCGCCGGACAAGCGCCACTGCCCCAAGTGCTGCGGATCACCGGCAAGGGCGGCAAGGAACGGATCGTCCCGGTCATCGACGCCGCACGCGACGCGGTCGATACCTATATGAACGCCTGCCCTTATGACCTCCCCGCTGACGGCCCGCTGTTCCGTGCCATCCGCGGCGGACCCCTCGCGCCCCGTGCGATCCAGAAGGTCATGGCCAACGCGCGCATGCAACTGGGTCTGCCCGCCAGCGCCACGCCCCACGCCATGCGCCACAGCTTTGCGACGCATCTTCTGAACGCAGGCGGCGACCTGCGGGCGATCCAGGAACTCCTCGGCCATGCCTCTCTGTCCACGACCCAGGCCTACACCGCCGTCGACACTGTCCGCCTGATGGAAGTCTACGCCAAGGCTCACCCCAAGGCCTGACACGTCGCGTCCGTCTTGAAACCTGTCCCGCAATCGACCATGAGACCCGAATGACTTTGCAAATGCGCGCGCTCGGCGTTCACCTTCTCACCGCCACCGGTGCGGTCTTTGCCATGCTGGCCATGCTCGCCGCGGTCGAGGCGGAGTGGGACCTCATGTTCCTCTGGCTCGTCGTGGCCTTCTTCGTCGATGGCATCGACGGGCCACTGGCGCGCAAATACGACGTGAAGACCAACGCCCCCGAATTCGACGGCGTCCTTTTGGACTTGATCATCGACTATCTCACCTATGTCTTCATCCCGGCCTTCGCCCTTTTCGCCTCGGGCCTCATGGCGGGCTGGACAGGCTGGGTCGCGATCATCCTCATCACCTTCGCCAGTGCGATGTATTTCGCCGACACGCGGATGAAGACCAAGGATAACTCCTTTTCCGGCTTCCCCGGCTGCTGGAACATGGTGGTGCTTGTGATCTTCGCACTCGAGCCGACATTCTGGGCTTCACTTGCACTGGTCACGGTCCTCGCGGTGGGCATGTTCCTGCCCGTCAAATTCATCCACCCCGTGCGCACCGAACGCTGGCGCTGGCTCAGCCTGCCGATGGCACTTGCATGGACGTTCTTTGCGGGCTGGGCGGCCTGGGTCGACTTCCATCCCGAAAGCTGGGCACATTGGGGTCTGGTGATCACCTCGCTCTATCTGCTCTTTGCAGGCATCGCTCAGCAGCTCTTTCCACAACGCTGAACCGTTTTCCGGCGCGGAAAACNNGTTTTCCGCGCCGGAAAACGAACCGGAAACCGCGCCGGTTTCCGCCACGTTCAGATCAGAAAACTACCCTCATGGCGCAAGAGCGCCACCTTGGTCTCAACCCCGCCTTCACCTGAAAATCCGGTCAGCCCCTTGGCCCCCATCACCCGATGACAGGGAATGATGATGGGAATGGGATTGCCGCCACAGGCCTGACCTACCGCCTGCGCGGGCGCACCGAGGCGCTTGGCAATATCGCCATAGGTGATGCTCTGCCCAAAGGGGATCTCGGACATGGCAGCACAGACATCGCGCTGAAACTGCGACCCGCGCACGTCCAGCGGCAGATCAAAGACCTCCAGCTCCCCCGAATCGTAGGCGCGCACCTGTTCCACTGCCGCATCCAACACAGCGGACCGATCTGCACGACCAGACACCCCCCAAGTCATGCGCACGATAGCGCCACGATCTTCTGTCAGGGTGAGGTCACCGAATTGGGTCTTTACATCCGTGCGCAGCATGACGTCACCGTGCGTCGGATAGACTGCCACTCGCAACCCGGAATATGCGCTTGCGGGCACCTGTGCGGTTTCGGACCGCCACCTGTGCGCTTTCGGCTCTCGTATTTGTGATGCAAAGGCCGTAATTCAAAACGATGGCCAGATTTGTGACACTCCAGGACGCGCAGACCTTGCCGCGATGGCAGCGCCCCACGGCGCTGCTGTTCCTGATGGCGTTCGCCATGCCCATTGGGTTCTCCGTCTGGCTGGCGCTGCTGAACAACTTCGTGGTGGACGCCGCAAATTTCGACGGGGCCGACATTGGCCTCCTGCATGCGATCCGCGAAATCCCCGGCTTCCTTGCCGTGGGCGTGATCCTCGTAATTATGGTGATGCGCGAACAAGTGCTGGGGCTTGTGTCGCTTGTCATGCTGGGCGTCGCTACGGCGCTCACGGCGCAGTTTCCGGAGATGGGTGGCATTCTCGCTCTGACCTTTATCTCATCGATCGGTTTTCACTACTACGAAACGGTCAACCAATCCCTGCAATTGCAATGGCTGCCCAAGGACCGCGCCCCGCAAATGCTGGGGTGGCTCATGGCGGCGGGCTCCACCGCCACTTTCCTTGTTTATTTCGTCATCATGATCCTCTGGGAACCGCTGGGTCTGACCTACAACACTGTCTACATGGTGGGCGGTGGCATCACGGCGGCCATAGCGATTTTCGCCACGTTCGCCTACCCGCAGTTCGAGGCACCGACCCCCCAACTCAAGACCTTCATCCTGCGCCGCCGCTACTGGCTCTACTACGCGCTGCAATTCATGTCCGGCGCAAGGCGCCAGATTTTCATGGTGTTCGCGGGCTTCATGATGGTCGAAAAATTCGGCTTCGAAGTCCACGAGCTGACCGCGCTCTACCTCATCAACCTCATGGTGAATATCCTGGTCGCACCGCTGCTGGGCCGCATCGTGGCGCGCTTTGGCGAACAAAAGGCGTTGGTTGTCGAATATGCGGGCCTCGTCTGCGTCTTCCTCGCCTATGGTGGCGTATATTTCATGGGATGGGGGCTGATGATCGCCGCGGCACTCTATGTGCTCGACCACATCTTCTTCGGTCTCGCGCTGGCGCTCAAAACCTACTTCCAGAAAATCGCGGACCCCGCCGACATCGCGCCAACGGCGGCCGTGGCCTTCACCATCAACCACATCGCAGCCGTGGGCCTGCCCGTGCCCCTGGGCCTTCTTTGGCTATTCTCGCCCGGCGCAGTCTTCCTGCTGGCCGCAGGCATGGCGGCCACCTCGCTTTGTCTCGCCCTCCTGATCCCGCGCCATCCCGTACCCGGCCATGAAACCCGGCTCACCGGCGCGCTGCCCACACCCGCCGAATAGATCGCTTGCCCGGGTAGGCGCGCGCCGCTAAGGCTCCGCGCAACCGCAACGGAGACGATCATGCCCACATGGACCGCCCTCACCACGCTCAACGGCAAGGCGCAGGCCGAAGCGCTTGGCGCAGCCCTCGAAAACCTTGATCCCGAACCCACGGGCATCGGCGTCTTCGAGGTCGAGGATGACAGCGGCCTCTGGGAAGTCGGCGCCTATTTCACCGACCGTCCCGACGACACGGCCCTCCTGTTGCTGACCACAGCCATGAACGCCAAACCCTTCACCGTCTCCGAACTTCCCGAAACCGACTGGGTCGCCCACGTCAAACGCGAGCTTGCCCCGGTCGAGGCCGGGCGCTTCTTCGTCTACGGCTCCCACGATGCGGACAAGGTGCCCGCAGGCAAACACCCCCTGCTGATCGAAGCGGCGATGGCCTTCGGCACCGGCCACCACGGTACGACGCTGGGCTGTCTCAAGGCGCTCGACCGGCTTGTGGACGCCGGTGTGATGGCGGGCAAGGTGGCCGACATCGGCTGCGGCACAGCCGTGCTGGCGATGGGTGCTGCAGCGATCTGGAACGCCGACATCATCGCAAGCGACATCGACGCCCAGGCCGTGGACGTGGCCCGCGCCAATCTGCAAGCGAACAACATGGAAGGGCGGGTCAAACTGGCCGAAGCCGCTGGCTTCGATCACCCCGACCTTGCCGGTCCCTTTAACTTGATCTTTGCCAATATCCTCAAAGGCCCCTTGATCGCGCTCGCACCCGACCTGTCAGAACGGCTTACACTAGGCGGGCACGCGATTCTGTCCGGCATCCTCAACGAACAGGCGGATGAGGTATTAGGGCACTATGTCCAGCAGGGAAACAGTCTGACCCACCGCGAAGAGATTGGTGAATGGACCACGCTGACCCTTCAAAAAAAGCCATAATTCAGCAGGGTTTTTAACGGCTTTTGACGCATTTGCCCAGATTTCGCCACATTTCAGGGCCACATGTTATGTCGTAACCGGTGGGGGCTGGTTCAGAGTTAACGAGGCTGCCGATGGTCGAGACTCAGCAACACTTTCGCAAGCGCCTGAACGGGCTTGGCCGCAAACACGCGGCGATGGCGAATGGATACACCACCAAGATGCGCGGCGACGGCCTGATCGTCGTCAAGCCGAAGCGGCATGTGCGCCGCGGTTTCCCGCTCAAAGGGCTGCTCGCCCTTGCGGCAGGGTTCTTCGTGTTCAAGGCGCTGATGCTCGCCTCGCTGGGCGAGATCACCTACAACGAGCGTGTTGCGAAGCTGCAGCAGGGCGCGCATCTCGAACAGCTCGGCTCCAAGCTGATGCAGGCCGACCCGGCCACGCAGTTCATCGCAGGGTTTATCGACCCCTTCGTGAAGTGATCCGGACGACCTTCTAAAGAAGAGCCGCGGCACCCTGAGGGTCCGCGGCTTTCGCTGTTGTCACAGCGCGTCCAATCTGGGGGAGAGTGTGGACGTCTTAGTGGCGGTTTGCCACGTCATCGATGTCGCCACGGACCAGGCCGATGTCTTCAAGCTCACGGTCGGTCAGGGCGTTCAGGGCGTTGCGGGTCATACGGGCGTCGTTCCAGGCAACCACTTGGGCAACCAGTTTGGCGAAGACGCCTTTGAATTGGCCTGCAACGGGCGCAGCGCCATACGCGGGGCGGGTGGTGTCGAAAGCAGCCATTGCAGCAGTCCTTTTTCGATATGTTTATGCCAAACTCTTCGGCGTTGTGCTGCGCATTTAGGCGCGATGAAAACTTGCTACAAGCTGTCAAATCTCATACGCGCTATGCACTGGCTGCATGACACGTTAATGCTGTAACCCTCAGAAAATATGACGAAAATTTTTGCACTTGCCGTAATTTCAGCCACTTGTATCGTCCCAGATTGACCACGCTGAGCGCGCGATGTCGAAAACGGACAACACGCATGTCGCAAACCGCGCACGCGCGTTAACCCTTGGCGGATGTTCGCCTTTCGTGCTACGCCAAGAAAAAAGCGAAATGCATTCGGGCGAGGGCGGCACATCATGCGAATTCTGGGCATCGACCCCGGCTTGCGCCACATGGGATGGGGCATCATTGACGCCGATGGCCCGCGTTTGCGCCATGTCGCCAACGGTATCTGCAACTCGACGGGCGATCACCTGTCCCTGCGCCTCCTCAGCCTCTTTGACCAGATCAGCGCCGTCATCGCGACACACGCACCCGACACGGCGGCTGTCGAACAGACCTTTGTGAACAAGGACGGGGCAGGCACCTTGAAGCTTGGCCAGGCTCGCGGCATCGCCATGCTCGCCCCCGCCCGGGCAGGACTCAGCGTCGGCGAATACGCCCCCAACGCGGTCAAGAAAACGGTTGTGGGCGTCGGCCATGCCGACAAACGCCAAGTCGGCCACATGGTCCGCGTCCAACTCCCCGGCGTCGACATCGCAGGGCCAGACGCCGCCGATGCGCTCGCCATCGCCATCTGCCACGCCCATCACGGGGCCGGACAGAGGCTCGCCGCCGCTGTCGCAAGGGCGCGCGCATGATCGGCAAACTCTCGGGCCGCATCGACTACAAGGCCACCGATCACGTGCTGATCGACGTGCGCGGCGTGGGCTACATCGTGTACTGTTCCGACCGCACGCTTGCTGCACTCCCACCCGTGGGCCAGGCCTGTGCGCTCTTCACCGACCTTGTCGTCCGTGAAGACCTCATGCAGCTCTTTGGCTTCCAGACGCTCGTTGAAAAGGAATGGCACCGCCTTCTTATGTCCGTGCAGGGCGTGGGTGCCAAAGCCGCGCTGGCCATCCAGGGCACGCTTGGCCCCGACGGCGTCAGCCGCGCTATCGCTCTTGGCGACTGGAACGCGGTCAAGGCGGCCAAAGGCATCGGTCCCAAGATCGCACAGCGCGTTGTGCTGGACCTCAAGGACAAAGCACCGTCGGTCATGGCAATGGGCGGCACCGTGGCTGAAGCCACCGGTGACGCCCCCGCCGAAGCTGACGTGATCGAGCCCGTCGCCGTCGCCACCCCGCCATCCTCGGCACAAGCAGACGCGCTCTCCGCCCTCGGCAATCTCGGCTACGGCCCATCGGACGCAGCCGCCGCCGTCGCCCAGGCCGCAGGCGAAGACCCGCAGGCCGACACCCCCGCGCTGATCCGCGCCGCGTTGAAACTTTTGGCTCCGAAAGGGTAGAGGGTGGGCGGAGGACACCTCCGTCTTACGATTAGGACATCATGACCGACGCCTCCGACCCAACCCTGCGCGGTGCGCCCCTGCCTGACGATGATGCGGGTGGGTTCGACCGCGCCTTGCGCCCCCAACTGCTCGAAGACTTCGTTGGCCAGGCCGAAGCGCGCGCCAACCTGCGCGTCTTCATCCAGTCCGCGAAACAGCGGGGCGAGGCGATGGACCACACCCTGTTCCACGGCCCCCCCGGTCTGGGCAAGACGACGCTCGCCCAGATCATGGCGCGCGAGTTGGGCGTGAACTTCCGCATGACCTCCGGCCCCGTGCTGGCCAAGGCGGGTGACCTCGCCGCGATCCTCACCAATCTCGAAGCGCGCGATGTCCTCTTCATCGACGAAATCCACCGCCTCAACCCGGCGGTTGAGGAAGTGCTCTATCCCGCGATGGAAGACTTCGAGCTGGACCTCGTGATTGGCGAAGGCCCTGCAGCCCGCACCGTCCGCATTGAACTCCAGCCCTTCACGCTAGTCGGTGCGACCACCCGTATGGGCCTGCTTACTACACCGCTCCGTGACCGTTTCGGCATCCCGACGCGCCTGCAATTCTACACCGAAGACGAGCTGTTCACGATTGTTGAACGCAACGCCCGCACCCTTGGCGCCCCCGCAGACGAAGGCGGCGCACGCGAGATCGCCCGCCGCGCCCGCGGCACCCCACGCATCGCCGGGCGGCTTTTGCGCCGTGTTGTGGACTTTGCCGTGGTCGATGGCGACGGCCGCGTAACCCAAGAACTGGCCGACGCTGCTCTCACCCGTCTGGGCGTCGATCACCTCGGCCTCGATGGCGCCGACCGCCGCTATCTCAAGCTGATGGCCGAGCATTATGGCGGCGGCCCGGTCGGCGTCGAAACCCTCAGCGCCGCCCTCAGCGAAAGTCGTGACGCATTGGAAGAGGTGATTGAGCCCTATCTGCTGCAACAAGGCCTGATCCAACGCACCCCGCGCGGCCGGATGCTGGCCCAACGCGCCTGGCGCCATCTGGGCCTCGAAGCACCACGCCCCACAGGTGATCTGTTCGATTAATCAAAGGTTAACGATGCGACCGGACGACATAGAAGCGCTCTTCACCCGCGACAGCGGCGACTACACCTTCGCCCGCTGGGGCCGCCCCCTGGCCCCGGTAGTGTTCGGCGTGCAGGAAGAAACCCTCGGCGTGATCAAAGGCGCCGTCGAAGCCGTGTGCCAACTGGCCGGCCACGAGATGGCCGAGACCGACCCGGAGCTTGGCTCGAACTTCATGTGGTTCTTTTTCTCCGACTGGGCAGAGTTGCCCGAGGTCCCAGGCCTCGACCGCCTCGTTCCCGACCTCGCGCCCTTGGTATCGCGCCTGCAGGCTGCCGATGCCAACCAATATCGCATCTTCCGCTTTGACGAGGCAGGCGCGATCAAGGCCTGTTTCGTGTTCCTGCGCATGGACAAACATCTGAGCGCTGTCCCCGCGGAGACACTCGCGCTCAGCCAGACGGTGCAGTCCATCCTTCTGTGGTCCGACCTGGCCTTCCGCGAACGCTCACCGCTCGCGGTGGCCGGTGAAACAACGGTGCTGCGGCCAGACATCGCGGGCCTAATCCGCGCGGCCTATGTTCCGGTGATGCCGGTCTGTGCCGACGACCCGTCCCACGCGCTGCGCCTGAGCGCGCGGGTTACAGCCACCAGCTAGCCCTTCCCTGCGGGGACAGATCCAGCATCAACCGCCCAACCGGCGCAGCAACTCCGGCGAGGGATCGCCGGTTGCCGCCAATCCTTCGTTCGTCTGGTAGGCCGTGATCGCGGCGCGGGTGTTGTTGCCAATCACGCCATCCGCGCCACCCGTGTCGAACCCGCGCGCTGTCAGGCGGCGCTGGAGCTCAATGCGGTCGTCCTTGGTCAGCCCGAACTGGTCGGGTGGGAAGCTCCCGCGCAACGGGCCACCGCCTGCGATGCGGTCGGCGAGATGACCGACGCCGATGGCGTAGCTATCGGAGTTGTTGTAAGTTTTGATGACGCGGAAATTGCGCGTCACAGCAAAGCGCGGGCCGCCCGGTTGGGGTTGCAACGCGCCATCCTCCGCTTCGCGCCCCCAGCTTTGTCCCGACTGCCAGCCATTGCGCGACAGGTACGCGGCGGTGGAGGCTAGGCTGTCGCTGGGGTCGTCGGACCAGATGTCGCGCCGCCCGTCGCCCGTGAAATCCACGGCGAACGTTTGGTAGGACGTCGGGATGAATTGCGTGTGCCCCATGGCACCCGCCCAGGAGCCGGTCATGTTCGCAGGTGTCACGTCGCCCGATTGCAGGATGCGCAGCGCTTCGACCAATTGCCGTTCGAAGAACGCGCCACGGCGGCCGTCAAAGGCGAGGGTGGAGGTGGCGGAGATCACCGGCACGTCGCCACGCCGTTCGCCGTAGAAGCTTTCCAAGCCCCAGATTGCGGTCACGATGTTGGCGGGTACGCCGTAGCGCGCCTCGACCGCGTTCAGGGTCGAGCGGTGGCGGTCGAAGGCGGCGCGGCCTTTGGAGATGCGTTCGTCCGAGGCGGTGATTGCGAGGTAGTCTTCGAGCGTGCGGGTGAACTCGGTCTGGTTGCGGTCGCGGCGCACGACGCCGGGCAGGTAGCCGGTGCCGCGAAAGGCGGCGTTGAGCGTGGATTGCGAGATGCCTTGCCCTTCGGCGCGGCTGCGGAAGCTGGCGACCCATGCGTCGTAAGCGGCGTTGGGGGTGGGGCGCAGGTCCGCGGGCAGGCCGGTGGTGGCCAGGCTGCTGACCGGTGCGGTGTCAGCGCAGGCGGAGAGGGTTACGGCACCTAAGCCGAGCAGGAGCGTTCTGCGGGTGAGGGTCATGTCAGGCGCCTGTGTTCTTGTGACTGCTGGGCGGAATCTTAGGCAAGTCGGCTGGGTCTGCAAAGGCTTTGTATCTGCCTTTGACGGCGCCAAGCTGACTTTCGCTGCCCATGTGACATGAACCCGACGCAACGACCAAAGCGGACATCCAAAACATAGTCTCCTCACAATCTTGCTGCACGGCATTCCAGCAACTGCTACCCTTCGCGAAAACATCAGGACGTTTCGATTTGAGCAGTGAGATCGCAAGCCAGGGCAGCCTATTCACGTCCGACTTTTTGACTGAAAGCATTCAAAGCGTTTCCGAGTGGAATACCCTTGGCGATGCTGATCTCGACCAGTTCGGTGCGTCTCTTCGAGCGGTCTTTGATGGCTTCCCGACTTCTCAGACACCTAACGAAAGCCAGACGGAAGATGATCTGATCTGGCCCATCCTAGAAGCGCTTGGCTGGACACAATCCCTTCGCCAGCAAAACCTATCGCCGCGCAGCCGTGAAGACGTGCCGGATGGTTTGCTTTTTGAGAGCGCCGAAGCAAAGATCCAAGCGAACGGCTTTCCCGAAGAATGGAAGCGCTACGAGTTCGGCCGCGCCGTGGTCGAATCCAAGAGATGGGCGCGGCCACTTGATCGCCGCTCCGGCCGGCGCGGGGAAGAGACCGCCCCGTCAACCCAGATGCTGCGCTACTTGCGTCGTATCGACGACATCACCAACGGCACGCTGCGTTGGGGTATCCTGACAAACGGCTCGAAATGGCGGCTTTACTTTTTGGGCGCGCGATCGGTATCCGAGCAATTCTTCGAGCTTGATATTGCCGCGATCTTGGACCTGCCAGGGCACAACGACGGGCTTTTCGCGCTCAATGCGGCCGATTGCCGTCACTGGCTGAAGGTCTTCTACCTTGTATTCCGGCGCGAAGCGTTCGTGCCTGCGGGCGCTGATCCGCGCAGCTTCCACGAAAAAGCCCTTAAAGAAGGCAAGTTCTACGAAGAGCGCGTTGCCGAAGACCTCTCGAACAAGGTTTTCGGTGAAGTGTTCCCCGACCTCGTACGCGCCATCGTAAAGGCTGCGCCCGATGCTGAACTCCAGGAAGTGCGTGAAGCCGCACTCATCCTGCTCTACCGCCTTTTGTTCATTCTTTATGCCGAAGACCGCAATCTATTACCGGTCAAGGACACGCGTTATGACGACTACGGGCTGCGCAACAAGGTGCGCCTCGATGTCAAAGAGCGTAAAGACAAGAAGGATATTTTTTCTGAGTCTGTTGCGACTTATTGGAGCGCAGCGACTGAACTATTTAGGATCGTCGATGAAGGAGATTCATCAATCGGTCTGCCACCATACAATGGTGGGCTTTTCAATCAAGAACGACATGCGATCCTGACTAATATCCGTATCCCTGATGCGGTCATGGCGCGCGTGATCGACGCATTGTCGTTCGAAGTGACGCCAGACGGGCGAAAGTATATCAACTATCGCAACCTTTCGGTACAGCAGCTTGGCTCGATTTACGAGCGGCTTCTCGAATACGAGGTGACGCGCGACGGCGAAGACATCACTGTTCAGCCCAACATTTTCGCGCGTAAAGGATCGGGCAGTTATTACACTCCGGATAACCTGGTCCAGCTCATCCTCGTAGAGACACTTGAGCCGCTTGTCGAAGAGCGCAAACGCGCCTTTAGGGACAAGATCGCAAAGCTAGCACAGGGCGACTTGCCCGATCATCGCAAGATCGGCCAGCTCAAGCGCCTCGATCCCGCGACTGAGCTTCTGGACCTGAAGATCTGTGACCCGGCCATGGGCTCAGGCCACTTCCTTGTGACCCTAGTGGACTTCATGGCCGACCAAGTGATCACTGCCATGGCTGAGGCAGAGCTCGATGCGCCCGAGGAATGGGGCGACTACATTTCTCCTCTTGGTGAGCGCATCGACACAATACGCAATACCATCCTTGCCAATGCTGACGAGCGGGACTGGACGATAGACGAGGAACAGCTCGATGATCGGCACATCATCCGGCGTATGGTACTCAAACGCTGCATTTATGGCGTAGACAAGAACCCAATGGCTGTGGAGCTCGCCAAGGTGGCGCTGTGGCTGCACACGTTCACCGTCGGTGCCCCGCTTTCCTTCCTCGATCACCATCTTCGCTGTGGTGACAGCCTTTTTGGCTCTTGGGTGAAGAAGGGTATCGACAAGGCCGCGACGTATGGCACGCCACTCTTGCTTCATGAGCCGATGAAGCGCGCCCTGCGAGCAGCATCCAAGATGCCGATTGTTGAAGGGCTGACCGACGCGGAGATTGCCGAGGCACATCGATGGGCAGACGTTTTTGCCGAAGTCGAAGACATGACCGCGCCGCTCGATGCGTTGCTCAAGTTGATCCATGCAATCGACTGGGTCGACATCAAGGGCAAGGATCAGAAGACAGCGTTGCAAGCTTTCTTTGACGGCGAGTTTGGCGACCCGCTCGATATCGCATTGGGAAAGCGAAAGCTCACAAGACCCAAGGCAAAGGCCGCGGATGAGACACTTAAAGGGCGCATGAGCGCTGCTGAAAAGTTCGATTTGTTTTCCAATGTATTTTTGCAAGCGCAGGTTCTCATTGCTGAGGAAAATTTCCTCAACTGGCAAGTGACCTTCCCTGGAATCTGGTCGGATTGGGAAGAAGACGAGCTTACTGGCGGTTTTCATGCAGTGATCGGCAATCCACCATGGGACCGCATGAAGCTTCAACAGGTTGAGTGGTTTGCAGAGCGCCGTCCTAAAATTGCCATGGCAGCGCGTGCGGCTGATCGTAAGAAGATGATCGACGCCCTGGAAAAGGCAGATGATCCCTTGGCCCAAGACTATGCCAAGGCGTCCGAGCGGACAGAGGCTGGAACACGCATGGCGCGCAAAGGGGGAGACTTCCCCTTGCTATCCGGCGGAGACATAAACCTTTATTCGCTCTTCGTTGAGCGGGCGATGACCGTGGTTAAACAAAACGGACTTATAGGTCTGCTAGTTCCTTCCGGTATTGCGTCTGACAAGACTGCCGCGCCTTTCTTTAAGGGAGTGGCTACAGAGGGACGACTGAAGACACTCTACGACTTTGAAAACGGAAGGCAGGGACGAACCGGCGGGCCATTTTTCCCAGACGTTCATCGAAGCTTCAAATTCTGTGCGTTGGTCGCCTCACCAGCTCCGACAGAGTATGCAGCCCAGTGTGCGTTTTTTCTACATGACGTGTCCGACCTTGTGGAGGAAGGTGTCAGGTTCTCGCTAAGCGCTGATGACTTCGCACGCGTAAATCCGAACACCGGAACTGCGCCGATTTTCCGCTCAAAGCGTGATGCCGATCTGACAACTGTCGTTTATGATAACGCTCTGCCATTGGTCGATCGATCTTCGGGCACAGAGGTGAAAGCATGGCCGGTGAAATACCTGCGCATGTTCGATATGACCAATCACTCAGGCTTGTTTCGAACACGCATAGAGCTGGAAGAGAAGGAGGCGGCTTACGCGCGGCAACCTTGAGAGCTTTGAAGGCTTAGAGCGTTTCCGGGTGAGGACACAGAAACGAGGGCGTGTGGCGCATATCCCGGTGACGCCAGAGCTTCGGCAGTTGATTGATAAAACACCTGCGGATCAGCTTGTTTTGTTGGTCAATGACCGAGGCAAGCCGCTCCAGCCAACATCGGCCAGCCGAGCCATCACACGATACCGGGACCGCATTGCAGACAAAGTCAGCGATCCATCTCTGAGGCTGCAAGATACACGCGGAACAGCAGCCACTAGGCTCTTGCGGGCGGGCCTAGGGCTTAACCAAATCGCAAATCACATGGGTTGGTCGCTTCGCTACGCCGCCGCCGTGATCGAACATTATGCCGCCGTTTCGCCTGCTGAGAGCGCGGAAGTCCTCGACTTACTGAAGCGCGAAAAGCAGCGTCGCGAGAGCGAAACTATAAACGCAACTGTAAACACCCCCTCAGGGGCACAAGAAGGAGACAGCTAAGTGTTTGAAAACAAATGGAGGCGAGTACCGGAATCGAACCGGTGTACACGGATTTGCAATCCGCTGCGTCACCACTCCGCCAACTCGCCATCCGTGGTGTGATCGGGGCGATAGCCCATTCGAATGTCGCGTGCAAGGCCGACAAGGCACATGCTCGGGGAATAATGCCGCAAGGTGTTCCTGCTCCGTTGCCCATGCGGCCTGACTGTGGCACACCTGTTGAGAAGAATCTGAACCAACGAGTTTAGCTGCAATGCCCGACTTCTCGACCCGGCGCACGATGATGGTGGACACGCAAGTCCGGCCGTCCGACGTCACCAAGTTCCCGATCATCGACGCCATGCTGTCAGTCCAGCGGGAGGACTTTGTTCCCGCGGCCCTGCGAGAGACAGCCTATCTTGGCGAGAACCTCAACCTTGGCGACGGCCGGGTTATCCTGGAGCCACGGACGTTGGCCAAGATGCTGGACGCGCTCGATATCTCTCGGGATGAGCTTGTGCTCGATGTGGGGGCCGGCCTTGGCTACTCGGCGGCTGTCATCGCGCACATGGCACAAGCGGTTGTGGCCCTTGAAGACACCGAAACGATGTCGTCCGAAGCGCAGGATGCGCTGATGTCCGCCGGTGTGGACAACGTCATTACACATGTTGCCCCGCTCAAGGACGGCGCCGCTGAGCATGGACCCTACGACGTCATCGTCGTGGAAGGCGGCGTGACCCACGTCCCCGAGTCATTGTTGGCGCAACTCAAGGATGGCGGGCGCATCGGGTGCTTGTTCATGAATGGGGCATTGGGAGAGGTTCGGATCGGCTACAAGATCGACGGAGCGGTCTCGTGGCGCCGTGCATTCAACGCGGGTGCGCCCGTGTTACCAGGATTTGAAAAGCAGAACGCATTCACGCTTTGATCGCAAAAACAGGCATCGGTCGGGCAGATACAAAAGGGCAGGTGGACATGAAACGTAAGACCGGGCGCGGATTTCTAAAAACGACTGCTTTGACCTTGGGGCTTGCGGCGGCAATCAGCGTGTCCTTTGCGTCTACACGTGGCGCGGCCGATACCTTGGCTGACGCCTTGGTTGGGGCATATACCCATAGCGGTCTTCTGCAGCAGAACCGCGCGCTTCTGCGAGCTGCCGACGAAGATGTGCCAATTGCACTCTCGGCCCTGCGCCCCATTGTGAACTGGTCAGCGGATCTGGCGCAGGTTGTTGGCGACACGACCTCTGAGAGCACAGGTGGCGTTGCGCGGTCGATTGATACCACAACCATATCCCTTGAACTGACGGCGTCCTGGCAGCTTTACGATTTTCGGGCAGATGCCACGCGGGTCGAAGCGTTGAAGGAAACGGTGCTGGCGACACGCGCAACCCTGCTCAATATCGAACAAGCGCTTCTTTTGCGCGCGGCATCCGCATTCTTCAACGTGGGCCGACAGGAAAACTTCGTGTCGCTCAGCCAGAACAACTTGCGCCTCTTGCAACAGGAATTGCGCGCCGCCAATGACCGGTTCGAAGTGGGGGAGGTGACCCGCACGGATGTATCGCTGGCGGAAGCGGCCGTTGCGCAGGCGCGCAGCAACCTAGCCGATGCGCAACGCAACCTGATCCAGGCGCAGGCTGAATATGCCAATGTCGTTGGTCGCCAGCCCGGCCGTCTGTCGGGCTTGCCACCGCTGCCTCGGACCGAGACTCGAATTGATACAGCCCAATCCGTTGCCGTGCGCAACCACCCTGAAATGGAAACGGCACGCCGTCAGGTTTCTGCAAACGAGTTGCTTGTGACGGCTGCGGCCAAGGACAAGCTGCCGGTCCTGTCCCTGAGCGGTCGCGTCAGTGTCGACGAAGAAATCGGCGGCGACGACAGTACGGAGCAAGCCTCGATCGGCCTGAACCTGACAGGACCGATTTATCAGGGTGGGCGCCTGTCTGCCCTTGAGCGTCAGGCGATTGCAAACCGTGATGCCGCACGCGGCAACCTACACAACGTCCGGCATGGCGTCCAACAGGACGTGGTGAACGCAATCTCAGACTTCAACGCCGCGCGCGCGAGCCTGGCCGCGTCCGAGCGACAGATCCGTGCCGCCCGTATCGCTTTTCAGGGCGTGCGCGAGGAGGCAACGCTGGGTGCCCGGACAACCCTTGATGTTCTTGATGCCGAACAGAACCTGCTGGATGCAGAGACAAATCGTATATCGGCGCAGGCCGATCAGTATATTGCCGCCTACGCCGTGCTGGAATCCATGGGCCTGCTGACCGCGCAAAACCTCAAGCTGCCGGTGCAGATCTATGATCCGTCAGCGTACTATAATCTGGTGCGGAATGCGCCGGTCAAGCGGTCGAGACAAGGCAGGCAGCTCGACCAGGTTCTGCGGGCCTTGCAAGTAGAAGATTAGACTTTTCTGCACAGTATTGTGCGACTCTCGCCCGCGCGGTAGACTTTGATTGAGGCTGAGAGTGGTACGAGAAACATGTCTGACCCAATGACCAACACCGAGGTGGAGGACGTTTTGGCGTCCATTCGCCGTTTGGTGTCTGACGACAACCGTCCCGAAACCAAGGATGAAGCACCAGCACCTCCGGACCGTCTGGTCCTGACGCCAGCGTTGCGTGTCATGGAAGAGACGGACACGGAACCGGTAGAACTGACAACGGAAACTGCCGAGGAAGCGCAACCCGACACCGAAGGTGCCTCGAATGACGATCCTGTCGCTTCAGAGGCGGGTGTCGAACCCCCGCTCGTTCTTACACCCACAGATGACGATCCCGCGGACGCAGAGAACAGCGATGCGGATGATACGACGCAAGTACGGTCAGCAGAGGACGAAGCGCCGATCGCTCTGGACAAAGTCGATCTTGAACATGACACGCTGATGTCCATTCAGGATGCCTTTGCCGATGTCGAACCCGAGCAGGAGGCGCAGCCCGAGCCGTCGGAACCCGCTGTTGAAGCGGCATCGACACCGCTGAGCGCAAAGATCGCTGCCCTAGAGACGCTGATCGCCGGGCAGACCGAAGAGTTTGAACCGGACATGGCCGGCGATGGCGAGAATGCGGGAACGGAGCCGCCGACCCTCGAATGGGAAGATGCCGAAGATATGGCCGAACCCGTCGAAACGCACATAGAGCCGCAAGAACCCGTCACGGAACCCGTGGAAGATGCGCAGTTTTTCTCGACAGATGAGGATGTGCTGGACGAGGACGCGCTGCGTGATCTTGTCAGCGACATTGTACGCGAGGAATTGCAGGGTGCCTTAGGTGAACGCATCACGCGCAACGTGCGCAAACTTGTCCGGCGCGAGATTCATCGCGCCCTTGCGGCGCAGGACTTGGAGTAAGACAGGGCGGCGTGTACCGCCCGCTTGAACTATCGTGAACACCCCCGCACATCTCTTGATCGGCGCCGCTGCTTTCGGGCAGGGCGCCGACAAACGTGTATTTGTTGCGGCGCTCGGCGGCGCACTCCTGCCTGATCTGTCGCTCTATGTGATGGCGGGGGTGTCCTTGTACATACTCGGCATCCCGCCCAGTGTCGTATTCAACGACCTCTACTTTTCGGATTCATGGCAAACGGTCTTTGCCATTGACAACTCATTTGTGATCTGGGGCGTGCTGCTAGCCATTGCGATATGGCGAAAATCCGATTGGGCCGTTGCATTAACCGGCGCAGCCCTGTTGCATCTGGCGCTGGACTTTCCGCTTCACCATGACGATGGGCGACCGCATTTTTGGCCGATCAGCAACTGGGTGTTCGAAAGTCCGGTCAGTTATTGGGATACCAAGCACGGTGCCTCTGTCCTGGCCCCGCTTGAGGCGGGAGTGGCCACCGTCGCCGTGGTCGTCCTGTGGCGTCGTGCGCTGCCGCTTTGGGCAAGCGGCATAGTTCTGCTTCTGCTGCTCGCGGAGTTCTGGATTGTTCGGCAGTGGCTGTTCTTTTTCGTCGATAGCTAGTTGAAAAAGAAAACGCGCCCATGCGGACGCGCTTTCTTTTAGGCAGCAGTTGTTTTGTCAGGCAGCTTCGGCCTGTTGCGCGGCATTGCGGCGCTCGGATTCTTCGCGGCTCAGCGCGACCGATGTCCGGACACCTTTGCCGACAAATTCCATCAGCCCTTCGACCACACGTTCGTTCGGGTCGATACCTGCACAGCTCAGCACTTCGCGCCCATCGCGCGAACGTGCCCAGCGGGCAATCTGCTCAGGGCCGTTACCATATTTCTTGTCATCGGCGATGGCATCGTCGAGAGCAGCCAACACAACGGCTGCGAAGAGTTTGCGTGCACGGTTGCCTTGTTCGTTATTAAAGGCCGTGCCGTCAACGAAATCTTTCATTCGTCGTCCTTCCTTTATTCTTGCTCTTGTCTTTCCGGCGTGGCGCTCGTTATGGACGAACATAGCCGATTCGGATACCCCGTTTCTGCATGGCTCCCTTGCAATCAGCGCATAGCCTGCTGCGTATGCAGCACCGCATTTCGTTGTCTTGCCGGGCCACCCCACGCGAGATATAGGGAGCATCAACTTTTCATCAACCTTTCGCCATGGTTTTGCCACATGCCTAAAATCAACGGAAACGAGATCCGCCCCGGAAACGTACTTGAGCACAATGACGGGCTCTGGGCCGCTGTCAAAGTCGACCACGTCAAACCCGGCAAAGGCGGTGCCTTTGCTCAGGTGGAACTGCGCAACCTGCGCAATGGTTCCAAATTGAATGAACGTTTCCGCAGTGCCGACAAGGTCGAGCGGGTGCGGCTGGAACAGAAGGATCAGCAGTTCCTGTATGAAAATGACGGGATGCTGGTGTTCATGGATGCCGACACCTACGAGCAGATCGAACTGCCCGCAGAGCTTCTGGGCGACCGCCGCCCGTTCCTGCAGGACGGCATGACCATCGTGGTCGAGTTCTACGAGGAAGAGGCGCTGAACGCGACCGTCCCGCAAAAGGTGACCTGCAAGATCGTCGAGACGGAGCCGGTGGTCAAAGGCCAGACGGCCGCGAACTCGTTCAAGCCAGCGATCCTCGACAATGGCGTCAAGGTCATGGTGCCCCCGTTCGTGGGCCAGGACGAGGATATCGTCGTCAACACCGAAACCATGGAATACGCCGAACGCGCCTGATCGCGCGTCAGCCCTGTTCATGAGCCGTTAACCAGGACTTGCACGCAGCGCATGGCACCGCCTCGCACAATCGGGGCGAGTGCCCGTGTTGCATCTGTCCCACGTCAAGCGTGCGCCGTGTTTACCACGCAACGGGGCGCGCGATGCGTTAACCCCGCAAATTGCTGGCGATGAGAGACACCTGACTGCGCTGCAAACGCGCAAAGTGCATATTTTGCCCCTGAAACTGCGTGTTTTTGACCGGCGCAAACCCTGTCAAATCGGACTGAATTTTCGAAACTGCACATTTTGACCTCGAAACTGCGCATTTTCGTCAGCGGCGCGCGCTTGAGGGCCGCAAAGTGGTTAATCCGCGTCCATTTGCCCGCCACGCGGAGCCGCAGTAGCGTGCCCTTATCTGCTTTGCACGGGCAACCGATGAAGCCCGCGCGGACCGACCTATAACATGTGAAAACCGTTCGATTGTGAAAGCCCGTTTTCCATGCCCGTCGCCTCCATTTTGCAAAACCGAAACTTCGCCGGGCTGTTGCTGGCCAACACGGTTCTGGGGGCGGCGTTTCCGGTGCAGTTGATCCTGGGCGGTCTGGCGGGGTTGATGCTGGCCCCGTCCCCTGCGCTGGCGACCGTGCCATCGTCGTTTCAGACGCTTGCGGCCCTGTTTGCGGCGGCCCCGTTTTCATTGCTGATGGGACGGTTCGGACGGCGGGCCGGGTTTGCCCTTGGCGCGCTGATCACGTTGGTCGGGGCAGGGGCGGCGATACAGGCTGTTTATGCGCAGAATTTTGCGTTGCTCATCGTCGCGCATTTTCTGATGGGCGCCGGTTGGTCGTCGTTTCAGTATTTCCGGTTCGCAGCGGGCGAGGTGGTGGAGGCCACGATGCGACCGGTGGCAATCTCGCTTATGCTGAGTTCATTGCTGATTGCGGCCATCGTGGGCCCGCAGGTGTTTATCGCGGCCAAGGACATGCTCGCGCCCATCCCGTTTGTCGGTGCCTATGCGGCAGTGGGGGTGATTGCGGTTCTGGGTCTTGTTCCCCTTGCCATTGTGCGGATGCCCAGACCTGCACGGGTGCGGACGGATCAGGGGGGCAAGCGGTTGACCGGGTTGGCCGCGCTGCGCCGCCCTGCGATTGCACGGGCGGTGGCCATTGCGGCGGTGTCGCAGGGCATCATGGTTTTTCTGATGATCCCAACACCGATTGCCATGGTGGAATGCGGGTTCAGCGACGCGACGGCCAGTGATGTGGTCCGCTGGCACATCGTTGCGATGTTTGCACCCAGCTTTTTCACTGGCTTTCTGATCCAGCGCTTTGGCGCGCACAGGGTCGCGATGGTCGGGCTGGCGTTGATTGTGGCCGCCGCCGCAGGTGCCGCACTGGGCCTGTCGGCGCATCATTTCTATGGGTCGCTGATCGTGCTGGGGGTCGGGTGGAACTTTGGGTTCATCGGGGCCACCACGATGCTGGATGCCGCCGTGTCCGAGGAGGAGAAGGCGGCTGTGCAGGGGGCCAATGATACGGTGATTGCACTTGTGTCGACTGTCTGCGCCTTTGCGGCGGGGTGGGTTCTGTCCAGCCTTGGCTGGGCGGCGCTGGCGATGATGTCGGGTGGGATCGTGGTGCTGGCGCTTGCCCTGTTGGGGCGTCGTACTGTTCGGGTTGCGGCATAGCTGATCGCGTTTGCCGCTTTTTGTGATGGATGTCCGGGGCAGGATGCACGGCCTCTCGCCTGCCGTGCAGATGCGGACAGGATGACGGCAAGGGGTGCGCTTTATGACCTGTCAGTCGGCGCGGGTGACTGTGGCCTCACC
Organism: Tateyamaria sp. ANG-S1; assembly: GCF_000814025.1. Taxonomy (GTDB): domain Bacteria; phylum Pseudomonadota; class Alphaproteobacteria; order Rhodobacterales; family Rhodobacteraceae; genus Tateyamaria. Next base: position 240,997 of record NZ_JWLL01000004.1, read on the forward strand.
CGCCTGCATGTCGCCCTCCGCCCGGTCGAAGCGGAGATAGGCGATGGCCGTGTCGCCCGCGCGTGACAGGAGCGTTCCGGCGGGTTTGTCGCCTGATTTGATTTCGGTGCCGGTGTCAGCGGCCCCTGTGACCCGGACCGACGCCAGCCCTTTGCGCAGGGTTGTCTTGTGTTTCATGCGGGCTGTGACTTCCTGGCCGACATAGCAGCCCTTGCGGAAGTCGACGCCATTGAGTGCTTCGAACCCGACCTCAAGGATGAAGGTGTCGGGGGTCAGTTCGATACCCGTTTCGGGGATCATGTGTGCCACCCGGAGCGCTGTCCAATCGGTGGTGTCGTCCGTCTGGGCGGTGTCGCGGTAGGCGCGCCAGCCCATATTGGCGTGCCGGGGGTCGGCGAACCCGTCGGGCGGGGTGTCCCCGGTGCCGCGGTGCAGGTGCAGGTCGGTGTCCTCCAGCGTGACGTTGGCGCGCAATTTGTACATGGTGAGCCGTTGGCGGAGTATGTCCGCCTGGTCCGCGTGGGCGTCGAGCAGGACCGCGTCGCCGTCGGCGATCAGGAAGAAGTCGGCCATGTACTTGCCTTGCGGCGTGAGCAGCGCCGCGTAGACCAGCCCGTCTTTCAGCCCGTCCACGTCGTTGGTCACGAGCCCCTGCAGGAAGCTGTGCGTGTCGGGGCCGGAGAGGCGGAAGATGTGACGGTCGGACATGTGAGTTCCTTTTGCGGGCGTCCCTTGTCATATAGCAGCGCGTGGACCAATCGAAAGGGGCCTTGGCGTGCCTGCACCCATCTCTGTCATCGTGCCGACCTTGAATGCCGGGACCAGCCTGAGCGGCTGTCTGGAGGCGTTGATGGAGGGGGTGGATTCGGGGTTGATTGCGGAGCTTGTGATCAGTGACGGGGGATCGACCGATGATACCCTTGTGCTGGCCGATGCGTGGGGGGCGGAGATTGTTTCTGGCCCTGCGTCGCGCGGGGGGCAGTTGCGCCGGGGTGTGGCCGTGGCGCGGGCGGAGTGGTTTCTGGTGATCCATGCCGACACCTGCCTTGCGCCCGGCTGGACCGACGCTGTGGTGTCGCATCTGGGGCGGCGGGAGGCGGGGTATTTCAGGCTGCGCTTTGATCGCGGCGGGCATTTGGTGGCGGCATGGGCGAACCTGCGGTCGCGTCTGTTCGGGTTGCCTTATGGCGATCAGGGGCTGCTGGTCCGGCGTGATCACTATGCCCGTGTGGGTGGCTATGCAGACATTCCGCTGATGGAGGATGTCGCTATGGCCCGTGCGCTGCGCGGCGCGTTGGTGCCGCTGGATGCGGTGGCTGTGACCAGTGCGGACAAGTATCGCCGTCAGGGCTGGCTGCGCCGTGGGGCGCGTAATTTGTGGACGTTGATGCGCTATTTTGCGGGCGTCAGTCCCGAAAGGCTGGCAGAGCGCTATCGGCGGCCCTGATGTGTGCCGGGGTCGATTGACGCCGCTTGGCGCAGCGCTACTGTGCGCGGGACTTCAATACGGCGGGGCGTTTCCATGACATCATCGGGCAAGCATTTGGGCGGACGTGAGTATTTGGCCATTCCTGGCCCGTCGGTGATGCCGGAGGCGGTGTTGCAGGCGATGCACCGGGCTGCGCCCAACATCTATGCGGGCGAGATCGTGGACATCGCGGCCAGCCTTGTGCCCGACCTGCGCCGTGTGGCCCGGACCGAGGGGCATGTGGCCATGTATATCGGCAATGGCCATGCTGCGTGGGAGGCTGCATTGGCCAATACGGTGGCGGAGGGGGAGACGGTTCTGGTCCCCGCGACGGGCCGCTTTGCCCATGGCTGGGCGGAGATGGCCGAGGGGCTGGGGGCCGAGGCCCGGATCATTGATCATGGCAAGCGGGCGCCCTGGGATCTGGACCGGATCGCGGAAGCCTTGCGCGCGGATACGGGCCACAAGATCAAGGCGGTGCTGGCGGTGCATGTGGACACCTCGACCTCGATCCGGAACGACGTGGCGGCCTTGCGCGGGGTGATGGACGACATCGGTCACCCGGCGCTGTTGATGGCGGATTGCATCGCGTCGCTGGGCTGTGACCGATTCGAGATGGACGCCTGGGGCGTCGATGTTATGGTGGCGGGCTGCCAGAAGGGGCTGATGGTGCCGCCGGGCATGGCGTTTGTCTTTTTCAACGACAAGGCGGATGCGGTCCGCCGTGCGATGCCACGGGTGAGCCGCTATTGGGACTGGTCGCCGCGCGCCAACCCCGAAGAGTTCTTTATGTACTGGAACGGGACCGCGCCGACCCATCACCTCTATGGTCTGCGCACCGCGCTGGATATGATCCATGCCGAGGGGATGGAGGCGATCTGGACCCGTCACGAACGGCTGGCCCGCGCCATCTGGGCTGCCTGCGACGCATGGGGGGCGGAGGGGCCGCTGGAGCTGAACGTGGCCGCGCCCGCAGAGCGCAGTTGCGCGGTGACCGCCCTGCGCCTTGAGGCGCCGCACGCCACCGCCTTGCGCGACTGGACGGAAGCCAAGCTGGGTCTGACCCTTGGCATTGGTCTGGGCATGGCACCGCCGGGCGACCCGGCCTGGCACGGGTTCTTCCGGCTTGGCCATATGGGCCATGTGAACGGGCAGATGATCATGGGTCTGCTGGGCGGGATCGAGGCCGGTCTGACCGCGCTGGGCGTGCCGCATGGTCAAGGTGCGCTGGACGCCGCCGCTACTGAGATTGCGAAGATCTAGAGCACCTGCTGTCGTTACAATGCGCAGTGGTCCGAGTGTTCGGCCCTGCGTGCCGCGGTCCATCCGATCCGCAAGGATTGCGCGTTCTACATGCCGGCGTTTGCGGACAGTACTTGGGGGCAGGCAGTTTTGACATTTGCGCGAAGGACCGACCCATCGGCCCCTGTTGGCTTCTCTGATGTCCTCCATCCAGCGCCGTATTTAACAAATGATTCCACATTGTGATGATTGGCCCGACAGAAGTGTAACGCCTGCAAGGCGGACGAAGCGGGCATTGTTGGGATCGTCGCGAACGGCTTCTTTCAGCGTGCACCACTGTCGCCACTGTGGCTACTCATCATCGGTTGGAAATACCGCTGGTAACGCCGCTGATGTCTGGGAAAGATGCGTCTTTTAAAACGGTCTGCTGTTTGTGTCAGCCAGCAACCGGAAGATCACAAACATATACACCGCGACAACGGGCTCGGTGGCGCCGGAACTTGAGAGAGGGGCACTTTTGGGAAACCCAAAGGTGTTCCGAAATGCAATACTATCTTGGGTTGATTTTTCCTTGCAAGGCAGACTAAATTTGTGAAGCTGACGTTGCACAGAAAATGCCCCAACCTCATTTTTACCGCTCTGCCCAGACCTCATCCTCTTGTTGATGAATTTGCCAATGCGGTTGTTACGTTCGGCACTCTTCAACGTTCATGGAGCATCAAATGGCCACCACGGATTCTGATAAGCTCAGCAATATCATCAACTTGGGAGTGATAGACGCGCAATACCAGAATGGGGAATTGATTGGTTACGGGCTCTGGGTCACGTTAAGCAGTAACGACCCCAGAGGCATTGTGATTGAGGGCATGCTTCAGGGTGACAATCTGGCTGTCACTTTTGCAGAAGGAGTTTGCTCTTTCAGTGCTACGGATTTGAGCCCGATTGCGGGTGTTGTCGCCGTTGTCGGTGCAATCACTCAAGTTGGCCTAACGGTGGTGTCCGATGGTGCATTTGCGGCCGCGGCCCCGGTGTTCAATACCGCGACGACTGAAATCGCTGAGTATTTTGTCGATAAGACTTCCGATGGCAAACACCGTGACGCTTTCGGGGCCGATCCGAACGGTGCGTTCCAACACGACGAAGGTGGCGTTATCGTTTGCATGCCTGAAGCGAGAAGTACAATCTTCAGCAACGATAACACGCAACCCGGCCGACACGACGCAAGCGATTATGACAAACGCGGTCGTCTCGTCTCGTACACACCGTCGCTGGTGAAGGACGATTACAACTCATTCTTTCTGTGCCGTGATGCATTAGACGGCACGATGAACGGCACCGTCAAACTCGACAGTGGCGAGGCTGCCCTGGTCGCATTCGACAAGAGCGACGCGTTCGACGACAACAGTGGCTACTACACCCTCCACGTCGTCATCACGCGAGAGGGCAACAGCCCTGCACAGGTCCAAGAGCTGTTTGCCAAAAGTGGGCTGATCAACGGCTGATCTTGCGGCGCCGTGCGAGCAGCATATCCAATCGGTCATTTTGGATTGCCGCACTCACCGCCAGATACCTGAGATTGCCAGTGTAACTGGTCCATGTCACATCTCTGGTGACCAGCCGATGCGCCAAATGATAAAGATCGGCCCAGCCTGAATGCACAATCAACGTACCCAAAGACGGCTGCGAGACCAGTTGCGTGCTTTGTGCCCAAACAGAGTTAAAGCCGACATTCGTATTTCTTGCAGCATCAGTCGATTTGAGTTCGAAGGCCCCCTTCGTTGCTCGGTGCGCCAAAGTCTGATTAGGGCAGAAATGATTGCTGTTTGGGCCAGATTTGCATGACGCGGATCGTATGGTCCTGCATGCTTTCGCCGTCGGTTGTGTCAGTTGTTTGTGGGGTTTCACACGCTAGAGTGGCTTGCCCCGCCGGATGGAGGCGGCCTGTCGCTCGGCGGCCCAGACCTTGCCTCGTTCAATCAGGTGGTTGACCCCAAGCGCCAGCAGCATGGCCGCGATCAGCCCCCAGATCGCCCAGATCGCCACGAGGATCCATGTGATGTTGACCCCGAACATGACGATGCAGGCCTTGGTATAGTTCGGTGCGGTGCCGGTGTGGTGGTCGTTCATGGCGTCCCCTGAGAGCGATGGGTGCGCTTTGACTATAGTCCACGGCGCGCGGCTGTCAGCCCCTGTTGGCGTCTTCCAGCGCAAGGTGGAGGGCGGCGGCGAAGGCGTCGAGGTCGGCGGGGCTGCCGCAGCTGACCCTGATGCAGCGGTTTTGCGGGGCGGCGAAGGGCATGCGGACAAAGATGCCGCGGGCGATCAGACCGTCGAGTACCGCCTTGGCAAAGGCCCCGTCGCGGCCGCAGTCGATGGCGACGAAATTGGTGGCCGACGGCAGGGTGGTGAGCCCGTTGCTGCGGGCGATGTCGTCGATTTGGGTCCGGGCGGCGGCGATTTGGGCCACGGTTTTTGCGAGGTATGTCTGATCGTTCAGGGCTGCGAGCGCGCCGGCTTGGGCGGCGCGGTTCATGCCGAAATGGTTGCGCACCTTGTTGAAGGCGTTGATCAGGTCAGGCGCCCCAATGGCGTAGCCGACCCGCGCGCCTGCCATGCCGTAGGCCTTGGAAAACGTGCGCATCCGGATCACGCGCGGATCGTTTGCGTCGATGTCGGGCGCGGTGCCGGGCGGGGCGCAATCGATATAGGCCTCATCCAGCACCAGCACGGTGCCTTTGGGCAGGTCGTCGAGCGCTTTGGTCAGTGTTTCGCCGTCGTGCCATGTGCCCATGGGGTTGTCGGGGTTGGCGAGGTAGACGAGCTTGGCTTGCGTCTCTGCCGCTTTGGCGAAGAGAGCGGCGGGGTCTTCGTGGTCGTCCGCGTAGGGCACCGTGTGGAGCGTGCCGCCGTAGCCTGCGACGTGGTAGTTGAAGGTGGGGTAGGCGCCTAGCGATGTCACGACGTGGTCGCCGGGGCCGACGAAGAGGCGGGCGAGGTAGCCGAGCAGGCCGTCGATGCCTTCGCCCACCATGATGTTCGCCGGGTCGATCCCGTGATGGGTGGCAAGTGCCTGGCGCAGTTCATGATTTTCGGGGTCGCCGTATTTCCAGATGTCTGAGTGTGCCATGGCTTTGGCGACCGCCGGGGAGGGGCCGAAGACGCTTTCATTGGCGCCGAGGCGGGCGTCGAAGGCCGCGCCGCGCGCGCGTTCCTGGGCTTCGGGGCCGACGAAGGGGACGGTCGAGGGCAGGCTGGCGGCGAGCGGGGTCAGGCGGAGGTCTGTCATGGTGCGAAGGGGTAGCGTGGGCGCCGGTCCGGGGCAATGCCCTTACGTTTTGCTGGTGCTGGGTGCGGCGATGCGGTTGGGTGTTGGCAAAGAGGAGTGCCCCCATGTCTGACCGCGTTTCTGTCACCTACGACAACCATATCGCCCATGTGCGCCTGACCCGCGCGGACAAGATGAATGCCGTCGATCAGGCGATGATCGATGCGATCATTGCGGCGGGGCTGGAGGTGGCTGAGAGCAAGGCGCGGGTGTGCGTGATCTCGGGCGAGGGAAAGGGGTTTTGCGCGGGCATCGATGTGGGCGGCTTGGGGGCGATGATTGGTAAGGATTCCAATGCGTTGCTGATGCCGCGCACCCATGGGGACGGCACCACGAACCAGTGGCAGGAGGTGGCGATGGTGTGGGCGCGCTGTCCGATCCCGGTGATTGCTGCCGTGCATGGTGTGTGCTTTGGCGCAGGCATGCAGTTGGCGCTGGGCGCGGATATTCGGATTGCGGCGCGGGATGCGCGCTTTGCCGTGATGGAGATGAAGTGGGGGATCGTGCCGGATATGGGCGGCATGGTGCTGCTGCCCCGTTTGGTGCGGTCGGATGTGCTGCGCAAGCTGACCTATATGGCGGAGCCGATTTCTGCTGAGAAAGCAGAGGTTTGGGGGTTGGTGACGGACCTGGCGGACGATCCGGTGGCGGCCGCGATGGAGTTGGCGGAGGCGTTGACGTTGAAGTCGCCGTCCGCGCTGCGAGCGGCCAAGGCGTTGATCTGCTATGCAGAGACCCATGGGGCCGATGAGGTGTTGTTGGAGGAGAGCCGGGTGCAGGCGGAGTTGATCGGCACGGCGGAGCAGATGGAGGTCGTGGCGGCGCAGATCCAGAAGCGGGCACCTGTGTTCGAGGGGTGAGTCGCGGGGCGCGGTTTACCCTGTTTTTATAGAGATTGAGGGCTGGTGACAGGTGTCACCTACCGTGCAGCATGCGTACAGCCCCTGTGCACCCCCATCGGGCGCTGCGGCAGGTGTTAACGCAACGGGCGGTGTTCGGATTTTGGCGCAACTTTCTGTCCGCAGCGGGGAGGCGAGTGCCCGTTTCGAACTTGATACACGGCTTGCGCCTTTTCATTTATTGCGCGAGTGCGCAATATTGTTGCGCGGGCGCCACAGGGGCTGCCGCTGCGTAAACACCGGCGTTGATCGAATCCCTAACCCCGCCGATACAGCGCCTCCCGACAGATCAGGTCGGACCCTCGCGGCAAGAGGTGATCACTCTTCCGGTGCGGGCGGCGCTGCCGACCTCGTATGCCAGGGCCGGGTTGACCAAAGGGACGTGGTTTAGGTCCACGCACGATGTGTAGCTCAATCGGTAGAGCATCAGACTGTTAATCTGAGTGTCGCGGGTTCGACTCCCGTCACAACGACCATGGGTTAAGTGGAAACACTTTGGGTTCGACTCCCATAGGGGCCTGAAAGGGCTTCACCATTTTCGGATCCGGGGTTGCCCCAGCAGGGGTGGACCTCGCGGTTTGGTCGCTTCGGTGGCTGTGCCAAAGGGTCCGCACCTGCTCTGACCGGTGGTCGGGCGCGGGGGTGATGACGTTCGACGTGCCGGTCCGGGCCGGGTGGATTTCGATCCGCCCCATGCCCCGATCTGTGCTGCGGCGTCCGCTCGCCCCCGGCTTCACCTTCGGTTTTGGCGCGGGGCGGCTCCGGGTCTTTTCTGCCCTTCGCGGGGCTTTACACCTGTCAGCCGTTCTGGCTGCAACCCCCTGAAAACCAAAAGGAGTTCGCGCTTTGCGACGACGATGATCCGAAAGATATGAAGGAGAGACGACATGACAGTGATAGATTTTGTGATGGGCCGGCGGATGCTGACCCTGACGGAAACCGAGCGGGCGCTGGTGATGCGCAAGGGCCGGTTTGACACCATTCTGGGCCCCGGACGGCACGGTATTGCTCGGCGCAATACGGACGTTCTGGTGTTCGACATGTCGAAACCTCACTTCACATCGGAGTACATCGACGCGCTAGTGAAAACGCGGCCCGATCTGGTTGAGGCGCATCTGACGCAAGTGCGGACCGGTGCGGACGAGGTGGCGATCCTGAACCGGGATGGCCGGGCGTTCGAGGTGGTGACACCGGATCACCGGACCTTTGTCTGGACCGATGCGGGACCCTGGACGGTAGATCGGGTTGAGCTGTCGGACGGTCACGAGGTGCCTGTAGCCCTGGCCCAACGGCTGATGCGGTCGGGTCTGACCCGGGCGCTGACCTCGACCGAGGTGCCTGCCGGTCACGTGGGCATCCTGTCGGTCGATGGGGTGGTCACGCGGCAGGTGCCTGCGGGCACGCACTGGTTCTGGATGCTGGGTCGGAAGCACCTGATCAAGCTGGTGGACACACGGTGGCAGGCCCATGAGGTCGGCGGTCAGGAGATCCTGACCCGGGACCGGGTGTCGCTGCGGGTGAACCTGAGCGCCGATTACCGGGTGACCGACCCCATGCGGGCGGTGGCCGACGCCAAGGACTTTGTCGCAGCACTTCACCTGTCGTTGCAGTTGGCGTTTCGGAAGACACTTGGGGCGCTGACGCTGGACGAGGTGTTGGCGGACAAGGTGTCGGTGAGCGCCGAGGCTGCGGCCGGGGTTCGGTCGGAGATGGCCGGTCTGGGCATCGAGGTGGGTGAGATCGCGTTGAAAGACGTGATCCTGCCCGGCGAGATGCGGGACATCCTGAACCAGGTGGTTGCGGCCCAGAAAGAGGCCGAGGCCAACGTGATCCGGCGGCGGGAGGAAACGAACGCCACGCGGTCGCTGCTCAACACGGCCAAGGTGATGGCGGAAAACCCCGTCATGCTGCGGCTGAAAGAGCTGGAAGCGCTGGAGACGATTGCCGGCAAGGTCGAGCGGCTGACCGTGCATAACGGGGCCGAGGGGCTGATGCGGGACATCGTCCGGCTGGCGGACTGAAGCGAAGGGCCGATCCGGTTTTGTCGGGTCGGCCCGTTTTAATGCGGACGCGGCAAGCCGCGACGCGATTTATTTTGTGAATGAGGGGCTCTGCCCCTCAAACTCCCCGAGGTATTTTCAGCCAGAAGAAGAGGATTGGGGCTTCTTCTCTTTGACAAATACGGGCGGGGAGGCGCCCCTTGGGGCGACGGGGCGGCAGCCCCCATGATTGCCGTCAGAGTTCCTTGAGGCGGGTGAGTGCCTCTTGGAGTTTGGCCTCTTCCTCTTCGCGGGCGGCGAGGTTGGCTTTGGTTTCCTCGACCACTTCTGCTGGTGCGCTTTCCGCGAATTTGGGATTTTTGAGCCGTCCGCGTAGGCCGCCCAGTTCCTTGGCGAGTTTGCCGAGGGTTTTCTCGAGCCGTGCGATTTCTTCGGTGACGTCGATGACGTCGGCGAGGGGAAGGCCGAAGGTGCCGCCGGAGATGGCGAGCGCCACGGTGCCTTTGGGGAAGTCGTTGGCTTCTTCGAGCGACTCAAGCCGGGCGAAGCGGTGGATGAGGGCCTTGTTCCGGTCGTAGGCGGCTTTGGCTTGCGGCTCGAAACCCTTGACCACGCAAGGGATGTAGGCGCCTGCGGGGACGTGCATCTGGGCGCGGGCGGAGCGGATGGCTTCGATCAGTTTGATCACCCAGTTGAGTTCTGCGTCGGCGTCCGCGTCCACCAGATCGGTGGTGTAGGTGGGCCAGTCGGCGTGGACTAGTTTGTTTGTGCCATTCCCTTTTTCGGGCCGGTCCTTTTGTCCCCAGAGCTCTTCGGTGATGAAGGGCATGATCGGGTGCAGCAGGATCAGGCATTGGTCTAGGGCCCAGGCGTAGGTGGCCCTGGTTTCTGCGATGTCCTCGGGTGCGCCTTCGTCGAAGATGGGTTTGGTGAATTCGAGGTACCAGTCGCAGAAGGTGTTCCAGGTGAAGGCGTAGAGCGCCGAGGCCGCGTCGTTGAAGCGGTAGTCGGTGAGGGCCTGATCGACGATCTGCCGCGTCTTGGCGATCTCGCCTTTGATCCAGCGGTTGAGCGGGTGTTTGGTCTCGGGCACGTCTGCGCTGTGCGGCAGGTCGAAGACGCCGCGCATCTCGCCGTAGCTGGCGGCGTTCCAGAGTTTGGTGCCGAAGTTGCGGTAGCCAGCGATGCGCTGGATGTCGAGTTTGAGTGTCCCGCCGAGTGAGGCCATGGCGGCGGAGGAGAAGCGCAGGGCGTCGGCGCCGTATTCCTCGATCAGGTCGAGCGGGTCCATGACGTTGCCGGTGGATTTCGACATCTTCTTGCCCTTGGCGTCGCGGACGAGGCCGTGGAGGTAGACGGTGTCGAAGGGGATTTTGTCGGTGACTGCCAGTTGCATCATCATCATGCGCGCGACCCAGAAGAACAGGATGTCCTGGCCGGTGATGAGGTCGGAGGTGGGGAAGTATTTTGCGAGTTCGGGCGTGTCCTCGGGCCAGCCGAGGGTGCCGATGGGCCAGAGGCCGGAGGAGAACCAAGTGTCGAGGACGTCGGGGTCGCGGTAGAGGCAGGCGGAGCGGGCGATGCTGCCCGCCACTGCGTCTTCCCGCGAAGAAACTTCGCTGATCATTTCCGGTTCGGGCGTTTCCGAAGAGCGGTAGTATTCACGAGCGCTTGCGGCGGCGTCCTCGAAAGTTGCACCACAGAGTGCGATGGGCTTTTCGAAGTCGTGGACCATAACCCTGGATCCGTCTTTGTCTTCGAAACGTCGGTTTGGCCCATACCAAACAGGGATTTGGTGCCCCCACCACAGCTGGCGCGAGATGCACCAGGGTTCGATGTTTTCGAGCCAGTGGTAGTAGACCTTCTCGCCGCTCTCGGGGAGGATTTTGACGTCGCCGTTTTTGACCGCGTCGAGGGCGGGGCCGACGATCTTGGCGGTGTCGACGAACCATTGGTCGGTGAGCAGGGGTTCGATGACCACCTTGGAGCGGTCGCCGAAGGGCTGCATGATGGGTTTGTTTTCGACGTATGGGACCTCTTCGGTGCCCTCATCGGTCTCAATACTGTGCGTGACCGCGTTGCCCTCGGCCGTGATGTCGGCGACGACACGTTTGCGGGCCTCTTCGCGGGTGAGGCCGCGGTAGGCGTCGGGGACGAGGTTCATGGCTGCGACCATGGCCTCGTCGAACTCTTGGTCGCCGTTGGCGATGGCCTGGGCCACGGCGGCTTCTTCGGCGTAGGGTTTGCCGTCGGCGCGCATCGCGGCCTTGCTGTCCATCAGGTTGTACATCGGGATGCCGCCGCGTTTGGCGACCTGGTAGTCGTTGAAGTCGTGGGCGCCTGTGATCTTGACCGCGCCCGAGCCGAAGTCGGGGTCGGGGTATTCGTCGGTGATGATGGGGATCAGGCGGCGGTGCTCTTTCGGGCCGACCGGGATTTCGCAGAGTTTTCCGATGATTGGGGCGTAGCGTTCATCTGATGGGTGAACTGCGACCGCGCCGTCGCCGAGCATGGTTTCGGGGCGGGTTGTGGCGATGGAGATGTAATCGCGCTCTTCGGTCAGCGTGACGTTCCCGTCCTCGTCTTTTTCGACATAGGTGTAGGTCTCCCCCCCCGCGAGCGGGTATTTGAAGTGCCACATGTGGCCGGGGACTTCGGTGTTTTCGACTTCGAGGTCGGAGATGGCCGTCTCGAAATGCGGGTCCCAGTTGACCAGCCGCTTGCCGCGGTAGATCAGGCCCTTGTTGTACATCTCCACGAAGACTTTGATGACGGCGTCGTGGAAGTTGCCGTCTTCGCCCGCAGGCGCACCCGGTGCGCCGGACATGGTGAAGGCTTCGCGCGACCAGTCGCAGCTTGCACCGAGGCGCTTGAGTTGGTCGCGGATGGTGCCGCCGGATTGCGCTTTCCAGTCCCAAATTTTCTGGGTGAACGCCTCGCGCCCCAGAGCGGTGCGGCCTGGTTGCTGGGTTTCCATCAACTGCCGTTCGACGACCATCTGCGTGGCGATGCCTGCGTGGTCGGTGCCGGGCTGCCAGAGCGTGTCGAAGCCGCGCATGCGGTGCCAGCGGACCATGATGTCCTGCAGCGTGTTGTTGAAGGCGTGGCCGATGTGCAGGACGCCTGTGACATTGGGGGGCGGGATCATCACGCAATAGGTGGCCGCGTCGGTGCGCGCGTTGGCGCCCGCCTTGAAACAGCCCGCCGCTTCCCAGTCGGCGTAGATGCGGGCTTCGGCCTCGGATGCGTTGAATTTGCCCAGTGCCATGGTGGTGGCCCCCTTGTTTGCTTGGGCGGTGAGATAGCGGGGCGGGGGTGTGAAGGGAAGGGG